>NZ_CP187558.1:0-950000 GCF_053502515.1 Sphingomonas paludis
GTGGCAGGCCTTGCGGGACAGGAAGTGAACATAGCATACGAACCCAATCCTGCCGTTGCCGATGCGTGGAGCCGGGTGCGCGACAACCTGCGCACGTCCGCCGGCGCTCGCCTGTTCGATCAGTGGCTGAAGCCGATTCGGCTGATGGAAGGCGAAGGCGACCGGCATGTCCGCCTGGGCTTGCCATCGGCGTTCATGGCCAGCTGGGTCCGCAATCACTACGCCGACCGCATCTTCTTCGAATTCCGCACGCTGTTGCCGTCGATTCGCAAGGTGTCGATCGAAACCCTGCCCGCCGCCGTCGAAATGCGGATCGTGGAAGCGGCACCGGCCAAGCCCGCTGCCCCCCAACCGGACAAGCGCCCGATTGCCGCCGCGACGGATATGCCGAGCGCACCCGCTGCGGCAGCGCCGGTCAGTGCGATGGTCGCCCCGTCCGATCCCAGCCGGCGCAGCGGCGGCCAGCCCTTCGATCCCCGGCTGACCTTCGACCGGTTCCTGACCGACGAATCCAACCGGGTGGCGTGCAATGCGGCGCGAGCGCTGGCCGAACCGGGTCGCCCGCGGTTCAGCCCGCTATATCTGCACAGTGCAACCGGGCTGGGCAAAACGCATCTGATGCATGCCATCGGCCAGGCGTTTCTGGACGCGCAGCCCGATGCCACCGCCATTTACATGCCCGCCGAACGGTTCATGTACGAATTCGTGCAGGCTGTCCGTGCGCGCGATACCTTTTCGTTTAAGGCGCGGCTGCGCGGCGTCGACCTGCTGATGATCGACGACCTGCAGTTCATCGCGGGCAAGGAATCGACGCAGGAAGAGTTTTTCCACACCGTCAATGAATTCATGGGGGCGGGCAAACGGCTCGTCGTCGCCGCCGATCGCCCGCCACAGCAGCTGGAGGGCGTGGAAACCCGGCTGATGACCCGACTGGCATCCGGGCTGGTGGCGGATATCCGCCCGCCCGAACTGGCGCTGCGCAAGCAGATCCTGACCGCCAAGCTGGCCGACATGCCGGGCACCGCCATTCCGGTGGATGTACTGGACCTGTTGTCCCAGCGGCTGAGCCATTCGGTCCGCGAACTGGAAGGGGCGCTGAACCGGCTGGTCGCCTATGCCCAGCTGACCGGTCAGGCCGTGACGATGGACTTCGCCGTCGCGACGCTGGGCGAGGTGCTGAAGGGTGCGCAGCGCAGGATCACCATCGACGAAATCCAGCGGGCGGTGTCAGCACATTATCATGTGCGCCAGATCGACCTGATTTCTGCCCGGCGCGCGGTCGCCATCGCCCGGCCACGCCAGATCGCCATGTATCTGGCCAAGCGGCTGACGACGCGTTCCCTGCCCGAAATCGGCCGAAAGTTCGGCAATCGCGATCATTCGACCGTCATTCATGCGGTCAAGCGGATCGAGGAACTGCGCGCCAGGGACCAGGAAATCGACGCAGCCGTCACCGTCCTGATGCGCCAGCTGGAAGGATAGGCGGCATCCACCGCCGGGCGGGCCGGGCGCATCGGCGGGGATAGCACCGGGCAATCGCCCGACCGGCTTTCCTTCGATCGCGGCTGATCCTAACAGCGTGCCATGCGTGCCAGCGAAACCCTTTCCACCGATCTTGCGGGATTGGCCGCAGTCAATCGGCACCGGGCTTTGGCGCCGCGATCCGGCTTCGATTTTTCCTCCAACGACTATCTGGCTCTGGCGCGGTCGCCGCGCCTGGCAAAGGCCGCGCAGGCCGCGCTGGAACGCGGCGTGGCAGCGGGATCGGGAGGGTCGCGCCTGCTGCGCGGCAACGATCCCGAGCATGAGGCGCTGGAGGCGGAAGCCGCAGCATTTTTCGAGGCCGAGTCATCGCTGTTCTTTTCCAGCGGGTTCGCCGCCAATGCGACGATCCTGTCGACCCTGCCCCAGCGGGGCGACCTGATCCTGCACGATGCGCTGGTCCATGCCAGCGCGCATGAAGGGATGCGGCTGGCCCGCGCCGATGTGCGGTCCGTAACCCATAACAGCGTCCAGGCCTTTGCCGACGCCATCGCCGACTGGCGGCGATCGGGCGGCATGGGGACGCCGTGGATCGTGGTCGAAAGCCTGTACAGCATGGACGGGGACCGCGCGCCGCTGGAGGCGCTGGCAGCGCTTGCCGAGGCCCATGACGCGGTGCTGGTAGTGGACGAGGCGCATGCGACCGGCGTGTTCGGCGATCATGGCCAGGGCCTGTCGCAGCCATCGCCCCGCCGGATCAGCGTGCATACCTGTGGCAAGGCGATGGGGGTGGAGGGCGCGCTGGTCTGTTTGCCGACGGTAATGCGCGACTTCATCGTCAACCGTGGCCGGGCATTCATCTATTCGACCGCTCCGTCACCCCTGATTGCCGCCATGGTGCGCGAGTCGCTGCGCATCCTGGCCGATGAACCGGATCGACGGGCCGGGCTGCACACGCTGATCGCCGAGGCGAATCGGGTGCTGGCACCGCTGGGGATCGAAGCGACCGGCAGCCAGATCATCCCGGTCATCCTGGGCGACGACGGACGGGTGATGCAGGTGGCGGCCCTGCTGCAGGCCGCCGGGTTCGACGTGCGCGGGATCCGCCCGCCGACCATCCCCATGGGCACTGCACGCCTGCGCCTGTCGCTGACATTGAATATATCGGCAGGCGATCTGGGGGGCCTCGCGGCCGCGCTGCAGGATGCGATGGCGTGACGACGGCACCCGCCATCATCGTCGCCGGCACCGATACCGATGCGGGCAAGACGGTGTTCGCCGCTGCGCTGGTCGGTGCGCTGGGCGGCGTCTATTGGAAACCCGTCCAGTCCGGCCTGGCCGATGGCTGCGATTCCGACCGGGTTCGCGACTTGTCGGGCCTGGCCGCCGAGCGGATCCTGCCCGAGCGCTACCGGCTGAACGCGCCGCTTTCGCCCCACCGTGCAGCGGAACTGGACGGCGTTACGATCGACCCGGACCGATTGACCCTGCCGCGCCATGCCCGTCCGCTGGTCGTGGAGGGCGCGGGCGGCGTGCTGGTGCCGGTGACCCGCGATCTGCTCTATGCGGATCTGTTCGCCCGCTGGGGCGCGCCGGTCGTGCTGGTCGCCCGCACCACTCTTGGCACCATCAACCACAGCTTGCTCAGCATCGAGGCGCTGCGCGCGCGCAGCGTCCATATCCTGGGCGTCGCCTTCAACGGCGAGGCCAATGAAGATAGCGAAGCGACAATCGCGGCGTTGGGCAAGGTCCGGCGACTGGGCCGTCTGCCCCGGTTAGACCCGCTGACGCGCGAAACGCTGACTGCAGCATTTTCGCAGCATTTCCGGCTGGACGCCTTTGCATGAGCAGCATCTGGCACCCATTCACGCAGCACGGGTTGAACGAGCCGATCCCGGAAGTGGTGCGGACCGAGGGCGCGGCCCTGCATACCCGCGACGGTCGCCGGATCATCGATGCCATTTCCAGCTGGTGGGTGACGACGCACGGGCACAGCCATCCCCGGATCATGGCCGCGATCGCGGAGGCGGCAAGGCAGATGGACCAGATCATCTTTGCCGGCTGGACGCATCCCTATGCCGAAGCGGTGGCGGCGGGTCTGCGCGCCATTATGCCGCCTGCCCTCTCCCGAGTGTTCTTCTCCGACAGCGGCTCGACGGCGGTCGAGGTCGCGCTGAAAATGGCCCTTGGCTATTGGCTGAACATCGGCGAGCCGCGCGACCGCATCCTGGTGATGGAACACGGCTATCACGGCGATACGATCGGCGCGATGTCCGTGGGCGCGCGCGGCGTGTTCAACCGTGCCTATCAGCCACTGCTGTTCGACGTCGCCACCCTGCCCTTTCCCGTCGCCGGACGGGAGCAGGCGACGCTGGACGCGCTTGAAGCCGCGTGTCGTGCACGACCAGCGGCGTTGATCGTCGAGCCGCTGCTGCTGGGGGCGGGCGGGATGCTGATCTTCTCGCCCGGAACACTCGCCGAAATGGCGCGTATCTGCGCCGCGCATGACGTGCTGTTCATCGCGGACGAGGTGATGACAGGCTGGGGCCGTACGGGCACGCTGCTGGCGTGCGATCAGGCTGGCGTAGTGCCCGACCTGCTGTGCCTGTCCAAGGGGCTGACCGGGGGAGCCGTTCCGCTGGCGGTCACCATGGCGAGCGAGCGGATCTTCGAGGCGCATCGGTCCGCCGACCGGGCGCGGATGTTCTTTCATTCATCCAGCTATACCGCCAATCCCATCGCCTGTGCTGCGGCCACCGCCAATCTGGCGATCTGGCGCGACGAGCCGGTGCTGGACCGCGTGGCCAGCCTGACCGCCCGGCAACTCGGCTGGCTGGCGCGGATTGCTGCACGGCCATGGGCGCACAATTGCCGCAACATCGGCACGGTCGCGGCGTTCGAATTCGGGCAGAGCGGGGACGGCTATCTGGCCGATATTGCCCCGCGCCTGCTGGCCGCGTTCCGCGAGCGCGACCTGTTGATCCGCCCGCTTGGCAATACCGTCTATGTCATGCCGCCCTATTGCATCGACGACGCCGACCTGGCCGCGATCTGGCAGGGAATCGAGGCGGTGTGCGACGGGATAGCGCAAGTCCCTCTGCTCTTGCGGGAATGAGGGGAGGCCACCTTAGGGAGTGTCCCCTCTCTCTCCCAGCTCCGCTACCGCAACCGATCCGGTCCCAGCGTGACCGCCTTGCCGTCATAGACGATCTGGACCGGCCCGGCATCGAAGCTGGGGGCAACCGCCCGGTCGGGGCGATGGACGCGCACCGAAATGCCACGCTTGCCCGCCATGCCGGGATAGCTACCCCGGCGCGCGCCGATGGTCAGCGTGCCCGCCTCGTCATCCCAGCGGATCGGGGTGCGCGCATATTCGCCGCGGGCAAAGCCCATCGACGTGCCGTCATCCTCATACAGATCGAAACTGGCATCGGCCCCGGCAAAGACGTGCAGGACCAGCGGACCATCCGGCTGTTCGGCGGTATGTTGCACCGCTGGCCCGGTCGGCACGATCGATCCGGCGCGAACGAACAATGGCATCCGTTCGCGCGGTGCGTCAGCGGTGATCGCCTGCCCACCCTTCAAATAGTTGCCGGTGGCGAAGTCGTACCAGTCGGCCCCGGCGGGTAGCCAGACGCTGCGGCTCTTCGCCCCGAACTCGGTCACCGGCGCGACGAGGAAGGCCGGTCCGAACAGATACTGGTTGTTCACGTCCCAGCCCTTGCGGTCGCTTGGGAAATCCATCGCCAGCCCGCGCATGATCGTGCCGGATTTGAAATGCGTGTCCGCCGCCAGCGTGTAGATATAGGGCATCAGGCGATAGCGCAGCCGGGTGTAATCGAGCATCGACTGATACGCCGCCTGATCGTCGCCCGCGAGATTATAGACTTCGCGGAGCGGGAACTCGCCGTGACTGCGGAACAGCGGACTGAACGCACCAAACTGGAACCAGCGCAGGTTCAGTTCGCGCCATTCGGCAAGATGTGCCGGATCCTCCTTTGAATAACGGTCCTCGACGGCAAAACCGCCGATATCGTGCGTCCAGTTGGGCACCCCCGCCATGGACAGGTTGACCCCGGCCGAAATCTGGTCACGCAGATCATCCCAGCGCGCGACGATATCGCCGGACCACAGCGCGCTCGATGCGCGCTGGACACCGGCATAGCCCGATCGCGTCAGAATGAAGGGCCGCTTGTCGGGATAGCTACCGCGCAGGCCATCGGCCATGCCGTCGGCATGGATCAGCGGAAAGCTGTTGAACCGCGCCGCGCCGACGCCGCTGTCCGGATGGCTCATCTGGAATTTGCGTTCCTCGACCGACAGGTTGGAATGCCAGTCCGGTTCGGTCGCATCCATCCACCAGGCATCGAAGCCCATGCCGACCAGCTTGTCCTCGATCTGCTTGTAGTAAAGCTCGCGCGCACCCTTGGTGTAGGGGTTGTAGAAGGTGTTCAGATAACCCTTGCCCACCCAGTCGAGTTGTCCCGCCTCCAGCGGACGGCGATAGAGCCAGCCCTTGGCGTCCAGCGCCTTGGCATGGTCAGTCGTTGGATAGAATTTCGGCCAGACCGAAATCATGATGCGCGCGTTCAGCGCGTGCACTTCGTCCACCATCCCCTTGGCATCGGGGAAGCGGGCGGTGTCGAATTCATGGCTGCCCCAGGCGTTTTCGGGCCAGTAGAACCAGTCCTGCACGATATTGTCGATCGGGAACTGGCGCTTGCGATACTCGCGCACCACGCCGAGCAACTCGTCCTGCGTGTTGTAGCGCTGGCGCGACTGCCAGAAACCATATGCCCATTTGGGCATCATCGACGCCTGGCCGGTCAGCGCGCGGTATCCGCCGATCACCTGATCCAGATTGTCGCCAGTGACGACATAGTAATCCAGCCCCTTCGCCAGTTCCGATGACAACCACAGCGACTTGCGGTCCGGCTCGGGCAACGGATCATTGTGATAGAGCGCGATGTACCCTGCATTGGGCGACCATTCGATCCGAACCTCGACGGGTTTGCCCGCCGTCATCGGCAATTCGAAGTTATGGAACCAGGGGTTCCAGTTCTGGCGCCAGCGCGACAGCACTTCCTTGCCGTTGGCGAACACCTTCACATAATGCGAGCTGTAAAGCTTGAACTTGTGCGTGCCGCTGGCCGCCGGGTTCAGCATGCCGGTCCACACCACCCGCTGCTGCTGCACGGCATTGCCCGCCGTGTTCTGACCCGTGGTCGCAGCCACGGTCTGCGCCTTGGCGGCTTCGGGCCAGTTCTTCTGGTCGCGGATATATTCGTAGTTGATCGTCGTTTCCTGGCGGCTGACCGCCAGCTTGTCGTCCAGGAAATATTCGGCCTTCCATCCCGGCTGGCCGTCGCTGGTGACGGTCAGCCCCTTGTCGTCCGCCGATCCGACATGGGCATAGGGCACGGGATCGCCGAACCGCGTGATGCTTTCATTATCCCACAGCACGCCGTAATTGTTGGTCGACACCACGAACGGGATGGCGATCGCCATATTGTGCTGGGCAAGTTCCACATCCTCGCCATTGTAATTCATCTGGCCGTTCTGATGCTGGCCCAGGCCGAAAAAGCCCTCGTCCGTGCCGCGATTGAATTGCTGGTTCACGGCGACGAACTGCTCGCCCTCGACCGTCACCGGCTGGAATGCGCCGCGCGCCGCCTCGGTCAGGACCGTATTGCCGGCCGCATCGGCAAAGCTGACCTGTCCGTCGGACAGCCGGATGGTCGCACTGCCCCGTTCCGCTTTCACGGTAACGGTGCCGCTGGTCTCGGTGACCGTGAAGGCGCCATCGGGCTTGGCGACGACGATGATGCTGTCGGGGCGGTTGAAATCCGCCGTGGGGGTTGCCGACACGCGGAACCGATCCGCGCCATAGACGAGCACCCGCACCTTCTTCGCCGGGCCACCATCGGGGGTGACCACCACGCCGCCCGGCACCTTTTCCACCTCGGCCGCCCATGCAGGAACCGCAGACACGCCAGCCATCAGCAGCGCCAGCGCCGCCCCCATCCCGTTGAACGCGCGCATCGTCACTCCTTGAAACTGCCCATGGTAATTTTCAGAAACACCGGCTCGGCACCGAAATTCAGGCCGTAATCGGTCTGGTCGCCATTCCAGACACGGCGCATGATCCAAATGCCGTTCGCGTCGAACCGCCCTTCTTCGACGCGCAGCACGATGCCCTGCCGCCCGGCAGGCAGCCCGGCCCCGCTGAACTTCAAACGGACATCGGTGCCCGCCGCCAGGAACTCGTCGTCCGAAAGCTGCGCCACCACCGCACCACCGACCGGCTGCCCGGTGGTCGGATGCGGATCGATCTTCAGCCAGGGGCTGTCCCGGTCGGCAAATTGCCATTCCTCGTAATGGGCGCTGACCTTCCACTGGCCCATCACGGTTTCGTCAACCAGGCTGTCGGCCCCCTTGGTCGTGCCCCAGGTTGGCCGTTCCAGCGCAATCCTGGCCCAGACCCCGGCGGCAGGGGCGAACAGGCGATAGGGCGCGGCAAAGGCATCCAGCGTGGCGTCGTCCAGCACCTTGGCACCCAGCGGATAGTTGGAATAGCCGCTGGCATCCATGCCGAACGGCGCCATGCCGATTGCACCCTTGCCCAGCATCGGCCAGAAAAAGCGCGCGAACTTGGCATGGTTGCCATATTCCGGGACCATCAGCGCATTGTCGGCCCGCGCATAATGATCGAGCTGTTTCAGGAACTCGCGCGCTTCGCCCGAATAAATGTCCGGCGCGACGAAATCGATATGCGGGGCCGCCGCCTTCCACACATCGATCATCATCCAGTCGGGGCCGCCCGATGCCCCGCTATTCTCGCCCGGCTTGGCGAACGCACCGCTCAGCGCGGCGTTGGTGTACATCGGCAGCGGCTTTACCGCCTTTCCGGCGGCGGCGATCTCGTCGATATAGCTGGCGGTGTGCCAGGCATTGAATGCGGTGTCCGCATCCTTGCCGAACACCTCGGTCCATGTCCCCTTGCGGCCCGTCTGGCGGGCAAGCGCATCGGGCACCGGGCCAGCGAACAGGCGATTGGCGGCGGTCGAAAAATCGCGTTTCTGGCCATACACGCCGACTTCGTTCTGCGGCTGGACCAGGATGACGGTGTGCTGCGGATCGCGCGCCTTCAGATGCTGCATCAGGCGGACAAATGCCCGCTTGTCCGCTTCCAGCGTCGTTCGGTGATGCGGGGACAGGGCGTAATGCGTCCCGCCCACTGCCGTGCGCATCCTTGGAAACCGCTGATTGTCCCGCTTTACCCAGGCCGGGACATAGCTGGGCCCGGTATTCTTCCAGGTGGCGAACCATAACAGCACCAGACGCTTGTCGTGCGCCCGCGCCTGTTCAAGCAGCGTGTCGACATAGCTGAAATCGAACCGCCCTTCCTCCGGCTCCACCTGTTCCCACGCCACCGGGATTTCCAGCGTGTTGGCGTGAATGCGGTCGAGCACCGGCCAAACGGTATCCAGCATCGCCGGATAATTGCTGCTGTTATGCGCCTGTGCGCCCAGGATCAGGAACGGCTTGCCATCGACGATCAGGGCGTGGCGGCCCGCCTGATTCGCCAACCGAGGGACCGGGTGAGCCTCGCTTCCCTGCGCGCGGGCGGCTGTCATCGTTGTCAGCAGCGCCGCCAGCCCCATGATCAACCAGTTTCCGGCACGAACCACGCGACGCTCCCCCTCCCCGTCTTCTCTATGCGGTCATTTGGCATATTTATTTTCGGAATTGAATGGCTGATGCTGCTCACGCCGAAAAACAGCGAAGCGGGTGGGTGAGGATGCGGCGACGGTCATTGATAAGGATCGGACTTGCAGCGGCGGGCGTCGCCGCCCTGCCGGGTCGGGCACAGGCGATGACTGGCCGCGCGGTCCCCGCCAACTGGTCGGCGCTGACCGCGGCCTATCGCACACCCGACTGGTTCCGGGACGCAAAGTTCGGGATCTGGGCGCACTGGTCGGCGCAGTGCGTGCCGGAGGCGGGGGACTGGTATGGCCGGTTGATGTATCTACCCGGCGATTACCGCTACGATCACCACGTCAGGACCTATGGCCACCCGGCCGATACCGGCTTCATGGAAATGGAGAACCGCTGGAAAGCGGAGGCATGGGATCCCGCCTATCTGATCCGGCGGTACAAGGGCCTGGGCGCGCGCTATTTCATGGCGCTGGCGGCGCATCACGACAATTTCGATTGCTGGAACAGCCGCCACCACGGATGGAACGCCGTCCGCGTCGGGCCGAAGCGCGACATTGTCGGCACCTGGGCGAAACTGGCGCGGGCAGAGGGGCTGCGCTTTGGCGTGTCGAATCACATCAGCCATGCATGGCACTGGTGGCAGACCGCCTATAGCTATGATGCCGAAGGGCCGCGGGCGGGCGAGCGTTATGACGCGGCGCGGCTGACCCGGGCCGACGGCAAGGGCAAATGGTGGGAGGGGCTTGACCCGCAACAGCTCTATACCGGCCCGGCCTTCGTCCCGCCGGACGGCATCACGACGAACGCGGCGATGCGCGACTGGCATGATGTGCATAGCGGCCGGTGGATGCAGCACGCCCCGCCGCAGAACCCGCATTTCGTCGCCAAATGGCTGGCGCGGCAGACGGACCTGGTGGAACAGCATGACCCGGATCTGGTCTATCTGGACGATTACGGCCTTCCGTTCGGATCGACGGGAATCGAGGCAGTGGCCCATTATTACAGCCGCAGCGTCGAGCGGCGCGGCGCCGTCGACGTGGTGCTGACCGCCAAGCAACTTTCCGGTTATCAGAGGCGCGCACTGGTCGAGGATATCGAGCGCGGCTTTTCCGACCGGTTGCGCGACGAACCCTGGCAGACCTGCACCTGTATCGGCGACTGGCACTATAACCGCGCGCGCTATAACGACCGGTCCTATGTCCCCGCCGAACAGGTCATCCAGCGGCTGGCCGATGTCGTGTCGAAGAATGGCAACCTGCTGCTATCGATCCCGATGCGTGGCGACGGCAGCATTGACAGCGAGGAGGAGCGCATTCTTGACGGCATCGGCGCATGGATGCAGGCGAACGGCGAAGCCGCGATCTACGGCTCCCGCCCCTGGCGTATCTTTGGCGAGGGGCCGACGGTCATCAAGGCCGGCATGCATACCGAGGATCAGTTGAAGGCCTTCACCGCCGACGACGTCCGCTTCACGGTGAAAAACGGCGCGCTGAACATCCTGTTCCTCAAATGGCCGACCGCACTGGTCCGGGTAGCGGCGCTCGGCAACAACGCTCTGCCCGGATCGAGCATCGTCCGCGCGGCGATGGCATCGGGCCAACCGGTGCGGATCGATCGCACCGACGCCGCCCTGACCCTGACGCTACCCCCGCCCCCCGCGAAAGGAGCGGTGGTGCCGGTGGTCCGGATCGAGGGGCGCGGGCTGCTCTAAACCTTGGCGGTGGACTTAGGAACGACTGCCAATGCGTGGAAAATCGACATGGCTACCGACTAAAAACGTGAGAAACGATAGATGGCGTAGGTGAGCAGAACAGCAATGAGGATCGCCGCAGCCACCACTATCGAATGACGAGCGCCATCACTTAACGGCGGTAGAAAATGCTCCGAAAGCCGGGAGGTCCCTACGCCCAAGACAGGGCCAATGAGGTAAAGCCACCACGGCACCTTCCTTGCGGCGATCTCGTTTGGTTTGGCCATCACTGGCAGTCTATGTCGACCACTCAATGTTCGCAATCGGGGCAAGGGCCAACGGGCAGGATTGACCGAGTGCCCCGCCAATCCGTTCATGCTGAGCCTGTCGAAGGCGACGATGTCTTTCGCAACCCCGATCCTCCCCTGCAAGGGGAGGTGGTCTGCGCCAGCGGGTCGGAGGGGTCACCGCTCACGAGAGGGCGCCACCCCTCCGTCAGGCCTGCGGCCTGACACCTCTCCCTGGCGGGGGAGGATCATATGCCCCCGGTTTGCAACAGACGGTATCGCCTTCGACAGGCTCAGCACGGGCTGGGCTGGACCGGGTGGCGACGGCAGCAACAGCCTTCGACCCTTTGCCTCGGCCTGGCCCGCACGCGCCCGGCGGGACCAAGCCAAAGCGCCAAAGCAAAAACGCCGGACCCCTCGGCCCGGAGTTTCGTGGTTCGTTGCCTTACTGACCGGCGCCCTGCGGCGGACCTTCGGCGCCGGGCGGCGGCCCGCCGGCACCAGGACCGCCCGGGCCCATCATCTGCATCTGCATCTGACGGAACGCCTGTTCGGGCATGAATTCCAGCATGTCGACGTCGAACACCAGCACCTTTTCCGCCAGTTCGGCCTGGGGCGAGCCCGGCTGCAGCTTGGCGACGATGTCCGGCGAACCATAGCCCAGTTCGGGCTTGATCCAGATGCGCGCCTTTGATCCGCGCGGCAGAAGCTTCAGCGCTTCCGAAAAGCCGGGGATCGACGCGCCGGGCGCGACCGGGAACGGCACCGGCTGCTGGCTGCGGTCAAATTCGGTCCCGTCGGTGAAGGTGCCGACATAGTTGATCAGCGCGACATCGGCATCGGTCGGCTTGGCATCGCCCTGCCCCGGCGACAGGATTTCATATTGCAGGCCGGACGCCGTCGTCACCACGCCGGAGCGCGAGGCATTGGACGACAGAAAGGCCGTTACCGGATCAGTGGCGCCGACCCGGGCCAACAACACGGCAAGCACCACCGCCGCAACGATTCCGACCCAGATCCACACCACATAGCTGCGCTTGACGGGAGCGATCGGCACTGCGGTTGCGGACATGGACAAGGATCCTCGAAACGAAAAAAGCCTGGAAACCAGAAAGGGGCGACTGTTGCAGCCGCCCCCCTAACCGGTCGTGCCGGAACAGTCCACGTCCAAACCCGGCCTTCGGGCAGACGGGTCGCATTCCGGCCGCACCACAACGGCGCGGCGGAGATGCTTACTTGGCGCCGTCGCGCTCCATGCGCTTGCGCTCCATCTTGCGGGCGCGACGCACGGCGGCGGCACGCTCGCGAGCGCGCTTTTCGCTGGGCTTTTCATAATGACGGCGCAGTTTCATCTCGCGATAGACGCCTTCACGCTGCAGCTTCTTCTTGAGCGCGCGCAGCGCCTGGTCGACATTATTGTCGCGGACGATGATTTGCATAAGGCCGTCGTTGCTCCGGTGAACAATAGAATAGGGATCGCCGGGAACGTATTCCCGGTCGCTGGCGCAGGCCCCTAACAGCGATTCCCCGCCGGTTCAAGCATTTTGCGGGCTGGCGGACCATGGTGCGCCGCGATAGGCTCTGCTTTTCGGGCAAAGGGACGGTGCATGGCGATCACCATCGATGGCAGCGCGGCGGCACCGGCCGCACCAAAAGGCCGATGGTGGACACATCTGTACAGCTGGGTGCTGATCGGCATCGCGGCGGGCATCGCCGTCGGCGTTGCCGCACCCGAAACCGGCGCGGCGCTGAAACCGCTGGGCGATGCGTTCATCCGGCTGGTCAAGATGATCATCGCGCCGGTCATCTTCCTGACATTGGTCACCGGCATCGCCGGCATCCGCGACATGGCAGAGGTCGGCCGGGTGGCGCTGAAGGCGTTCCTCTATTTCCTGTTCTTTTCATCGCTTGCCCTGGTCGTGGGCCTGATCATCGGCAATCTGGTCCAGCCCGGGGCCGGCCTGAACATCGATCCGGCGACGCTGGACGCCAGCGCAGTCACGGGCTTTACCGAAAAGGCGCATGAAACTTCGCTGGTCAAGTTCCTGCTGGGCATCATTCCGACGACGCTGATCAGCCCGTTCGTCGGCGACAACATCCTGCAGGTGCTGCTGGTTTCCATCCTGTTCGGCACGGCATTCGTCCTGGTCGGGGATCCGGCACGGCCAGTGCTCGACCTGCTGGAACGGGTGGGCAAGGTGGTGTTCCGGATCGTCGGCCTGTTGATGTGGCTGGCCCCGATCGGCGCGTTCGGCGCGATGGCGTTCACCGTCGGCGAATTTGGGATCGGCAGCCTGGCCAATCTGGGCAAGCTGATCGCCACCTTTTACGCGACATCGCTGATCTTTGTGCTGTTGGTGCTCGGCACGGTGGCGGCGCTGGCCGGATTTTCGATCTTCAAGCTGATCCGGTATCTGCGGGCCGAGTTGCTGCTGGTGCTGGGCACCTCGTCATCCGAGGCTGCATTGCCCGCCGTGATGGGCAAGCTGGAACAGGCCGGCTGTGCCAAGGCGGTGGTCGGGCTGGTGATCCCGACCGGCTATTCCTTCAACCTGGACGGCACCAACATCTACATGACGCTGGCGGCGCTGTTCATTGCCCAGGCGATGAATGTCGAATTGACCCTGGGCCAGGAAATCGCGCTGCTGGGGGTTGCCATGATCTCGTCAAAGGGCGCGGCAGGCGTGACCGGCGCAGGCTTCGTGACGCTGGCGGCGACGCTGTCCATCGTGCCTGCCGTCCCGGTGGCGGGCATGGCGCTGATCCTGGGGGTGGACCGGTTCATGTCGGAATGCCGGGCACTGACCAATTTCATCGGCAACGCCGTCGCCACCATCGTCGTCGCACGGTGGGAGGGTCAGCTGGACCGCGACCGGCTTGTCGCCGCGCTGGACGGCCGGGTGGACGAGGAACTGGCTTGACGGCGCCTGCAATGACGAGCCGCATCCGGTCGATCATCGGCGGGTCGGCGGGCAATCTGGTCGAATGGTATGACTGGTACGCCTATGCCGCCTTCACCCTCTATTTCGCGCCGCATTTCTTTCCATCGGGCGATCCCACGGTGGAATTGCTGCAGGCGGCGGCGGTGTTTGCGCTGGGTTTCCTGATGCGGCCCATCGGCGGCTGGCTGATGGGCGTCTATTCCGACCGGCATGGGCGAAAGGCGGGGCTGACGCTGTCGGTCACGCTGATGTGCGCTGGGTCGCTATTGATCGCTGTGACGCCGACCTATGCCACGATCGGCGTGGCCGCCCCGGCCCTGTTGTTGATCGCGCGGCTGATGCAGGGGCTGTCGGTCGGGGGCGAATATGGCGCCAGTGCCACCTATCTGTCCGAAATCGCGGGGCGCAACCGGCGCGGCTTTTTCGCCAGTTTTCAATATGTGACGCTAATCGGCGGTCAGTTGTCCGCGCTCGGCCTGTTGTTGCTGCTGCAACAGTTGCTGCCGCGCGAGGCGCTGGACGCATGGGGCTGGCGCATCCCGTTCCTGATCGGCGGCATCCTGGCGATCAGCGTCTTCTGGCTGCGGCGCGGGCTGATGGAGACGGAGAGCTTTCACAATGCCGACCCAGCCGCGCGGCAGCGATCGGGGCTGGTGGCATTGCTGCGCGATCATCCGCGAGAAACCGGCACGGTCATCGCGTTGACCGCCGGGGGCACGCTCGCCTTCTACGCCTATTCCATCTATATGCAGAAGTTCCTCGTGAACACGTCCGGGTTCAGCCGGGAAGTCGCCTCGACGATCAGCGCCGCCAGCCTGTTCGGGTTCATGGTGTTGCAACCGGTCATGGGCGCGCTGTCGGACCGGGTGGGACGAAAGCCGCTGATGGTCGGCTTCGGCGTGCTGGGGGTCACCCTGACCTGGCCGATCTTCACCATGCTGGAGGGGGTGCGCGATCCCGTCACCGCCTTCTGGATCGTGATGGGGGCACTGGCCATCGTGTCGGGCTATTCCGCGATCAGCGGGGTCGTGAAGGCGGAGATGTATCCGGCCGCGATCCGGACGCTGGGCGTTGCCCTGCCCTATGCGCTGGCCAATGCCGTCTTTGGCGGGACGGCAGAATATGTCGCCCTGCAGCTGAAATCGGCGGGGTGGGAACGCGGGTTCTACCTCTATGTCACCGCGATGATCGGCGTCTCGCTGATCACCTATCTGTTGATGCCGGATACCCGGAAGACCAGCCTGATCCACGAGGATTGAGGCGGGCCGAGGGACCGTTCACAGCAACAGGCCGCCGCCCCGGCTGGCCATGATCCGGCCCATCGCTTCGAACAGGGCATCCATGGCGACCGGCTTGAACAGTACCTCGTCCGCACCGGCGGCCAGGCACCGGTCGCGCAGATCGACGGCCGTATCGGCGGTGACCACGATCAGCGGCAGTGCCGCCTTTGCATCCGGCCGCGCCCGGATGTGGCGAATGGCCTCCATCCCGTCCATGCCGGGCATGCGCAGGTCGACCAGAACGACGTCGAAATCCTGATCGTTGATCAGCCGCAGGCCATCCTCGGCCAGCGGCGCCTCAACCATCGATGCCCCCGCCACATCCAGCATATCGCTGACCACGCGGCGGTTCATCGCATCATCTTCGATGAACAAAACCTTCATTTGCGACCTGTCCCGTCTTTTTGCCGGGCTATTGTGTGTTGCATGGCTATATCGCTATCGCGCTAAGCGGCCTGGGGCACAAGGCCCCTTTCCATCGTGTAACCAGCGAATTGTTGCAAGCTGGTAACAACCACATCGCCTGCAACCGGTTTTTGCAGGATTTGCGACGCACCTGCCGCCAGCAGCGCCTGTCGGTCCGCGTCCGCCATCGGCTGGGCCAGCATCAGCAGCGGGATCGGTCCATCCTCACCCAGAGCGACCAGACGGGCGATGACCGCCGCCGCATCCCCGCCCGTGCTGAGCGTCGCCTCGTCGGCCAGGATGGCGCGGCATGGCGGATGCTCCAGCGCCTCGTCCACCGATCCGACGAGCGCCACTGCGGGGAAGCGGGGCGCGAGCAGCGTTTTCAGCATGGCCCGCGCAATTGGATTGCGCTCGATCACCAAAATGCCGGTATCGTCGGCTGCGGGGACCGCGCCCGTCATCGCCGCGGGTGCATCGGCACGGATCAGCGGCAAGTCGACCGTAAAGGTCGATCCGACGCCGACGGTGCTGTCGACCGCGATATCGCCGCCCATCGCCCGCGCCAGATTGCGACAGATGGCCAGTCCAAGCCCGGTGCCGCCGAACTGGCGCGTCGTCCCGGAATCAGCCTGTTTGAACGATTCAAAGATTTCCTCGCGCTTTTCGGGCGGAATGCCGATGCCCGAATCGCTGATTTCCAGCAGCAGCCGGTCGCCCGCCGCCCGCGCGGCCAGGGCGACACGCCCCTCCACCGTGAACTTCAGCGCGTTGGACAACAGGTTGAACGCGATCTGGCGCAACCGTGCGGGATCGCCTTCCATCCATCCCAGCGCAGGATCGATGCTCAGGTCGAAGCTCAGCCCCTTTGCCCGCGCCTGATCCTGCCACAGCCGCGATACGTCGGTCAGCGTGGCGGGCAAGTCCATCGGCACCTGTTCGATGGTCAGGTTGCCCGTTTCCATCTTCGCCACGTCCAGAATGTCGTCGACCAGCGCGCGCATGGTGACGCCGGCACCATGCACCACCGTGATGCGATCGCGCGTCGCAGCCTCCAGCCGGGGATCGGCCAGCATCACCTGGGTCATGCCCAGAATGCCGTTCAATGGCGTGCGAATTTCATGGCTGGTCGTCGCCAGGAATTCGGTCTTGGCCGCCAGCGCCTTTTCAAGCGCTGTGTTGGTCCGGCCGAGTTCGACGTTGGCGGCGCGCACCTGGTTGCGGCTGCGACGCAGGGTGATGACGCCAAATCCCAGCAACGCGACCAGCACCGAAACCGCGACGGCGATGCCGATGAACAGGGTCAGCTGAAATCGCTGGCGCGCGCGTTCGAATTCGACGTTGCGGCGCAGTTCCTCCGCCTTCAGCCGGGCGATCTGCAGTTCCTGGTTCTGGAAATCGAACCGGGCCGCCATCAGGGCGGTCTTGGTGGATATGGCCAGTTTCGTGGCCTGTTCATCCAGCCGTTCCAACGCCTTCAGATGCACCAGCGCCTCACGCTGATCGCCGGCCGCCTCGAACGCCAGATAGGCGCTCAAATGCGTGTCCCGATACGCCAGGCTGGAATTGTCGGGATCGACCCCGTCCAGACTTTGCCGGGCCAGTGAAATCGCACGCCCGACATTTTTGCGGTCCAGCGCGACGCGCGATGCGACGCCCAGCAGTTGCGCCCGCGCGCTTTCGGTGCCTGGCCCCTGCAACAGCGCAAGTCCCGCGTTGATCGACTGGTCCGCCCGGTCGAGCTGGCCAAGCGGCCGATAGGCGCGGGCAAGGTTGCGATGAATGGTCGCCTCGACCTTGCTGCTGCCAAGAACCCGGACGCGCTGGAGCGCGGCTTCGAATTCCTGGACCGCCTCTTGGTAACGGTCCATTTCGACGAGGACGTTGCCCCGGTTGTTCAGGATGAAAACGGTCAGCTGTACATCGTCGTCATAGGCGGTCAGCGCCTGTCGATAATATTTCAGCGCGCTTTCGTAATCCGCGCCCTCCCGATACAGCGATCCGATCGCGACCAGCGCGACCGCCTGGCTACGCCGGTCCTTTGCATTCAGGAAATGACGATAGGCGGCCTGGTAATCGCTCAGCGACGCCGCGACATCAGTGCCGGCCGCCCGCACGCCGCCGCGCGTCAGCAACAATTGCCCGCGGGTCCGGTCGCTGACCCGTCCTCCCTTTGAAATCGACAGGGCCTGTTCGATCAGCGGCAATGCGCGGTCGGCCTGCCGCATCCGCAGCGCCGCCTCCGCCTGCAGCCCGATGGCGGCCGCCAGCGCGTCGTCGGCACCGGCCGCCCTTGCCTTGGCCACGGCAGCAGCAGCAGTCGCGTCGGCTCGCTCGGGATCGGTCGCCATCTGGGTCCGGGCAAGCTCGACCATGGCGGCCACGGGCTGGGCTGCGGATGCCGGAACGGCGACCAGCATGGCCGGCAGGACCAGCGCGATCAGCCGCAGGGCATGGCCGAACGGAATGACAGCCCGGATGGGCCAGGGGAGAAGATGGGACGCCACGGTCCCAAGGATGACCGAATGTCGTTAAGGACTGGCTAAACCGCCTGACCGACCTGTTTCCAGAAGCGGTCGCCGCGGTGAAACGAAAAGGTCGGGCGGGTCAACGCTTCCCGGTAGCGGTGCTGGCCCAGATAATCCTTCAGCGCGTCGATCTCGATCGGCCGACTGATCAGATAGCCCTGGATCAGGTCGCATCCCATCACGCTCAGAAGTGCCATCGCCGCCGGCGTCTCCACCCCTTCCGCCACAACCTCCATGTCCAGCGCATGGGCAAGATCGATCGTCGACCGCACGATCAGCGGATCGCGGTTGCTGCTGGTCAGCTGGGTGACGAACAATTTGTCGATCTTCAGCTCCGATGCCGGCAGCTGCTTCAGATAGGCCAGCGACGACAGGCCAGCGCCATAATCGTCGATCGCAATGGGAATCCCGGCATCGGCGAACAGCTTCAGGTGCCGGATCGCCACCTGCGGATCGCGTATGACCGATGTTTCGGTGATTTCGAACCCGATGCGCCCGTTGCTGGCGCTGACCATTTCCGACGCCAGCCGGACGAACTCGGCATCGGCCAGCAACAGGCCGGAAATGTTGACGAAAATCGGAATGTCGTGATCCACCGATGCCAGGTCGCCCTGATCCTCGATCGCCTGGGCAAGGGTCCACAGCGTCAGCGGCCCGATCTGGTCCGCCTGTTCGGCCAGGGTGATGAAGTCGCCGGGCAGGATCAATCCGTGCACTGGATGCCGCCACCGGACCAGCGCCTCGACACTCGCCACCTCCTGGCGGCGGACATGCACCTTTGGCTGATAATGCAGCACCATCTGTCCGTTGGCGATGGCACCCGGCAGGTCACGGATCAGCGCCATGGGATCCAGCCCGTCGTCGGATTCGCCAAGCGTGCGGACGATGTCACGCTCATCGGACTGCGCCTGGCGCAGCGCCGCTTCGGCCAGTTCGATCAACCGGATCGGGTCGTGGCGTGGGTTGCCAATGGCCGCGCCCAGCGTGATTCCGATCCGGTGCCGTTCGCCCTCGAGGATCAGCGGTTCGGAAAACAGCGCGCGGGCGTCGGCCAGCACCTGTTCCGCCTGCTCATCGGCATCCAGGGACAGCGTCAATTCCAGCGTCCGACGCCCGCTGATCGTGATCCGCGCGTTGGGCAGGCCGTGATGCAGATGATCGGCGATTCGATCGACCAGGGTAAAAGATGCCGCGATCCCCAGATGCCGACGCAGCACATCGAAATTGGCGATGCGGACCAGGATCAGCATTGCCTGGGATCGATCCGTCGGCAGGGCGGCTATTCTTGCCCCTTCGGATGCCCGGATCGACTTTGCCAATTCCAGGGGTGCCGCCGGCACGGTCCCTGCCGGTCGCTGGTAACTGGGACGCAAGGGCGCGGTTCCGGACATCCTCTCACCCCTATCTGTCAAGGGTTGAAGGAACGGTTAATTGTCGTTCGTGGGTGTCCCGGAACTGGCCGGAATGCAAATTGCGAAATGCTTAAAAATCGATTAATCATTTCGACGCGCATCGTGCGCCAAAACAGGAGAATCCTGATGTTCGCTCTGTTGTTTCGTGAATCCTACGGCGAAGACCTTCGCCCCTGGTAACGGACGCTTCCGGGCCGGCTGGATTCGACAGAATCCGTCCGGTCCGGACGTTTCACGAAACGCTGATCGAACGCCGGGTTCCCGATCCGGTCTTGCTGGATGCAGGTACCGGTTTTCGCCGTCTTCCCGTGTGACCGAGGCCTATTCCACCGTCACTGATTTCGCCAGGTTGCGCGGCTGATCGACGTCCGTGCCCTTGGCCACGGCGACGTGATAGGCCAGCAGCTGCACCGGCACCGCATAGACCAGCGGCGCGATCAGCGGGTGCACCTTCGGCATGGTGATCGTTGCCAGGCATCCCTCGCCCGCCGACGCCACGCCGTCATAGTCGGAAATCAGCACCACCTTGCCGCCGCGCGCCTGCACCTCCTGCATGTTGCTGACGGTCTTGTCGAACAGCGGGCCAGATGGGGCGATGACGATCACCGGCACGGCGTCGTCGATCAGCGCGATGGGGCCATGCTTCATCTCGCCGGCGGCATAGCCCTCGGCATGGATATAGCTGATTTCCTTGAGCTTCAGCGCCCCTTCCAGCGCCAGCGGATAATCGGTGCCGCGGCCCAGATAGAGCACGTCCCGCGCACCGGCAATAAAGTGCGCCATCTCCTGGATCTTCTCGTCATAGGCGAGCGCGGCGTTCAGCGCGGCAGGGGCTTCGGCCAGGTGGCGGACCACTTCCTTTTCCGCGCGCGCATCCAGCCGCCCCTTGGCCCGCGCCAGATTGGCGGCAAGCGCGGCGAGCACTGCCAGCTGACAGGTGAACGCCTTTGTGGACGCAACGCCGATTTCCGGCCCGGCATGGGTGGGGAGCAGCAGGTCGGCCTCGCGCGCCATGGTGCTGGTCGGCACGTTGACGACGGCGGCGATCTTCTGTCCCTCGGCGCGGGCGTGGCGCAGCGCGGCCAGCGTATCGGCAGTCTCGCCCGACTGGCTGATGACGATCATCAGCCCGCCATCCTCCATTACCGGCTCGCGGTAGCGAAACTCGGATGCGACATCCAGGTCGACGGGCACCCGCGCGAACTGTTCGAACCAGTATTTGGCGACCATCCCCGCATAGAAGCTGGTGCCGCACGCGACGATGGTCACCCGGCGGATCGCGCCCAGGTCGAATTCCGGGATCGGCAGCGACACCTGATCCTGTTCGCGCCGCAGATAGGATTTAAGCGTCTGGGCAACGACGATCGGCTGCTCATAGATTTCCTTGAGCATGAAGTGCCGGTGATTGCCCTTTTCCACCTGTGCGGCGGAAACGCCCGAAATCGTGATCGGCCGCTCGACCGGCTGATTGTCGCGGTCGAAGATTTCCGCCCCGTCGCGGGTGATGACGACCCAGTCGCCCTCCTCCAGATAGCTGATCCGCTGCGTCAGCGGGGCAAGCGCCAGGGCGTCTGAACCCAGGAACGTCTCGCCCTCGCCGTAACCGACGACCAGCGGCGAGCCGAGCCGCGCGCCGATCAGCAGGTCGGGATGCTGGCGGAACAGTATGGCCAGCGCGAACGCACCGTGCAGCTGCGGCAGCACCTCGCGCACCGCATCGCGCGGGTCCATGCCCGCCTCGATCCGGTCGCTCAGCAGATGGGCGACGACCTCGCTGTCCGTTTCGCTATCGAAATGCCGCCCCTTGGCCAGCAATGCCTCGCGCAGCGGCTTGTAGTTCTCGATGATGCCATTGTGGACCAACGCCACCTCGCCCGTCGCATGGGGATGGGCGTTGGCGGTGGTCGGCGCGCCGTGCGTCGCCCAGCGGGTGTGCGCGATGCCGATGGTGCCGGGCAGCGGCTCGGCGATCAGTTCGCGGGCTAGGTTGTTCAGCTTGCCCTCGGCCCGCCGCCGCTCGATCGCCCCGTCGAACAGCGCGGCGACCCCGGCGCTGTCATAGCCCCGATATTCCAGCCGACGAAGGCCATCGACCAGCCGCTCCGCCACATCCGAATTGCTGACGATGCCGATAATGCCGCACATACTGGGATTAGCCTTTGATTTGGAACAGGGTCTGACGCTCAACCGTCGAATGCCACGCAATCCTTGGCATCCGGTTTACCGTGCGCAAGTTCGCAATTCAGCCGGATTTGGCTTTTTCCGCTTTTTTCCGCTTCATCGCATCGTGGAACCGGTCGGCCCAACCGGGCTTCACCAGCTGTTCGGCGCGGACGATGCGCAGTTCGCCGTCCGCCACATCGCGGCTGACCGCACTACCCGCGGCAACGATGGCGTCGGCACCGATGCTGACCGGTGCGATCAGCGCGCTGTTCGATCCGATGAAGGCGCGCGGACCGATGACGGTCCTGTGCTTGAAATAGCCGTCATAATTGCAGGTGATGGTGCCCGCCCCGATATTGGCCCCTGCCCCTACGCTGGCATCGCCGACATAGCTCAGGTGATTGACCTTGGCCCCCGCTCCCAGCTCGGCCGCCTTCAGCTCGACGAAATTGCCGACCTTTGCCCCTTCGCGCAGCACCGTTCCGGGGCGCAGCCGGGCATAGGGACCGATCACCGCGCCAGCCTCAAGCACCGCACCCTCCAGGTGGCTGAAGGCATGGATGGTCACGCCGTCATGCACCGTCACGCCCGTGCCGAACACCACGTTCGGTTCCACGGTCACGTCGCGGCCGAGCACGGTATCGTGCGCGAACCACACCGTCTCCGGCGCGATCAGCGTGGCCCCGTCCGCCATCGCCTGCGCCCGGCGGCGCTGCTGCCAGGCCAATTCCACCCCGGCGAGTTCGGCGCGGCTGTTGATGCCGGCCACTTCGGCCTCGTCGGTCTCGATTACCGCGCTCGCCCGGCCGTCGGCGGCGGCGAGCATGACGATATCGGGCAGATAATATTCGCCCGCCGCATTGTCGTTGCCGACCCGCGCCAGCAGCGCGAACAGGTCCGCCGACCGCACCGCCATCAGGCCCGAATTGCACAGGGTGACCGCGCGTTCCGCTTCACTGGCATCCTTGTATTCGACCATGCGGTCGATCCGGTCGCCCTGGCTCAGGATCCGGCCATAGGCTGCGGGGTCGGCGGGGCGAAAGCCCAGCACGACACAGGCCGGCGCATCGGGCGCGCCCAGCCGCTCGACCATCCGCCGCATCGTCGCCGACGTCACCAGCGGCACATCGCCATAGAGGATCAGGACGGTCCCGTTGAAACCCGCCAGCGCCGCCTCTGCCTGCGCAACCGCATGGCCGGTGCCCAGCTGTTCCGCCTGCACCGCAGTCGCCACGCCGAGCGGCGCCACCGCCGCTTCCACCTGTTCCCGGCCCGCGCCCACCACCACGACCCGGCGTTCCGGCGCCAGTTCATCGATGCTGGCCAGCAGATGCAGCAGCATCGGCCGCCCGGCGACGGGATGCAGCACCTTGTGCAGATCGGATTTCATGCGGGTGCCCTTGCCCGCGGCAAGGATGATCGCGGCGATGGATTGGGTCATGCGGCCTCCCGGTCTCGGCCCCGCGTCCCTGCCATGCCGGGCTTGCCATGGCCATAGGCGACGGCCATTGCGCAGGCATGAATCAGCCCTTTTCGATCATCGGCTTCGATCTCGACGGCACGCTGGTCGATAGCCGGGCGGATATCGCTGCCGGGGTAAACGCTGCCCTGAACGGGATCGGGCGCGCGCCGCTCGCGCTGGATGCGGTGACGCGGATGATCGGCGGCGGGGTCACTCGCCTGCTGGAACAGGCGCTGGCGGCGACCGGCGGGGCGGAAGGCGTGGATTTCCCGGCCCTGCGCGCCGCGATGCTGGCGCATTACGGCGCGCATCTGTCTGTCCACACCCGCGTTTATCCCGGCGTCGAGGCCGTGCTTACCCGGCTGGCGGCCGACGGTGCGCGGCTGGCGGTGGTGACCAACAAGCCGGAGGCGTTGGCCGTGGCGCTGCTCGACCAGCTGGGCCTGGCTCGACATTTCAGCCTGGTCATCGGCGGCGACACGCTGGGCCCAGGCCGCGCCAAGCCCGATCCGGCACCCGTCCTGGCGATGACCGAGCGACTGGGCGGCGGCCAGGCGGCGTTCGTCGGCGATTCGCATTTCGATGTCGGCGCGGCGCGCGGGGCTGGCCTTCCGGTAATCGCGGTCGATTTCGGATTTTCGACAATACCCGCCGCCGATCTGGGGGCGGACGCGGTGATCGCAGCCTTTGCCGACCTGCCCGCCGCACTGGCTGATCTCGCCGGTCAGGCGGGGCGATAACCCTTTCGCCATTTAGTCCACAAATGCTGTGCCAGCATCGCGGGTGGCATCCGCAGCCAATGCCCGCGCAGGTAAAAGGCGAATTCCGTCGCCTTGTGCCGCTGTCGTCCCCAGCCGTCGCGCCCGGTCAGGCGGCGAAGGAACAGACTGTCGCTTGCCCGCTTGCCCCGCCATTCGGCCGGAATGTCGCTGCCGAACAACTGCGCGGACAAGCGACAGGCACGCGCCATTGCCCCGGTCAGTCCGTGCAGCCCCGCCCGCTCGACCAGTCCCTCATGCCCGCCCTCGGCCAGCAGGCAATGAATGTCCCACAGGTTGCGCAGCCCCCCCGCCATGTCGCCGTCGGCGATCAGATGCGCGGCTGCATGACACAGCATGTCGGCATGGCTCAGCACCGACAGCCCCCCGCCCAGCTCGACACGGCCAGCGATCAGCGCCGCTGCATCGGGCCGCACCCGCGCGGTGAGCGGCAGGATGGTGTGGTGCACGTCGATCATCCGGTCCCGCTCGCGGTGGATCATCGGCGGCAGCTCGTGCATCCAGCGGCGATAATAGGCATCGTCATAAGGGTCGGGCTTCACCCATTCCCAGCCGCCCGGTCCCAGCAGCGCGGCCTCGACCGCATCCAGCGCATCGCGCGGCACCAGGATATCGAGATCGCCGATGGATCGCCCTACCCCCGCCGACAGCCCGGCAGCCACGAACGCCGTCCCTTTCAAGAGCACGACCGGCACACCCAGCGAGGCCAGCACGCGCCGCGCCATTTCCGCCTCCCAAATGGCGGCCGTCCGCCCCTGTTCGGCCGAGGCCCGGGCATCGGTCAGGATGCGTGCGGCGGCATCGGGCATGGGCAGCCCGTTCAGCCGGTGCGCCAGCGTGCCGACGATCTGCTCCGCCCGCGCCGCCGCGATCAGGCTGGTCCAGCCTGCCGCGTCCAGCGCAGCCGTGCTCGCGGGATCGCGCAAGGCGGCGATGAGCAGCCGGGCGCTCACGCCGCGTCCCCGAACAACCGCTCGACCATCGCCACCGCGCTGTCGGTATCGGGATAGTCGATGGCCCGCGCGGGCACGGTCTGCACCAGTCGTGTCAGCGCGGTGAAGCCCCGCTCGCCCAGCGCGACATAATTGGTCGATGCCTGGGTCAGCCGGACGAACACCTCGCTCGGCTCGACCGGCCGTTCGTCGGCGGCATGGCCATAGCTGGGGAACAGGATCAGCGCGGGTCGCGCCGTCACGTCCATCGCGGCAATGGCGGCGGCATCGGGGATCAGGTGGCGGATATCCCCCTTTGGCGTGTCCGGCTGCGGCGGGCCGAACCGGCCGCCCGGCAGCGCCGCCTGCATCACCGCCACCGACTGGTTCTTCAGGCTGATCAGCCGGGGAAAGGCATGGATCAGCCCGGTTTCTGGATCGACCAGCGCAAATTCGTCGCCCATCAGCCGCCAACCCCGCGCCATCAAGAGCGCCGACAGCGTGGATTTGCCCGACCCCGACACCCCGGTCATCAGCACGCAGCGCCCGTCCCGTTCGACGGTGGACGCATGGAGCAACAGGTAGCGGCGCTGCGCCAGCGCCATCTGAAGGTTCATGCCCATTTCGGCGGCCAGCAGGCCCAGCGACAGCGGCAACGGCGCGGCATCGGGGATGGTGTAATCGCCGCCGATCATCACTGACGGGCGGATCACCCGTCGCCACGGCCGCGCCGCGAACAGCCGGACGGTGAAATCCGGGATGCCGTCCGCCGGTTTTGGATAATCGCGGTAACATTCGGCCAGCTGGGCCACGGGCAGCCGCCAGTCGGAACCGATGCGAAAGCCCACCGGCCCCACGCGCACCTGAAACACGTGTCTCACAGCAGCTCGACCAGTCCGGTCGTCACCAGTTCCTCCAAGCGTTCCGCCAGGGCGTCGGCATCGCCGTCGACCAGATCGAACCGATCGGACAGCCGGGCGAACAGCGCGTCGATATCCAGCGGACCGTCCTCCAGCGCGGCCAGCAATTCCGGCACCGGCGGCGCCACCAGATGCGTCTGGCCGGAACGCCGGTCATGGATTGCGGTCAGCGCGTCCAGCGGCTCGATCAGCAGCGTCTGGGAAGGGGCGGCGCGATAACGGGTCACGCCCCCGTCCTAACGGCAAAGCGGTTAGGGGGAAATTAAGCGCTCAGCCCCGGGGCATCTGAAGCGAGGCGAAGCAGGTAAAGCCGCTGGTCCCCTGCTGAAGCCGCCGGATATAGTTGGTATAGGCGCGGCTCTGCTCATAGCTGGTGCCGGGCAGGGTGTTGCCCGCCAGAGCGCGCTTGACCTCCTCACCCTTGAACGCGCGGCCGGGCGGCGCGAACGCACCATCGGTGCCGGGCGGAACCACCTTGCCGTCCGCTGCGATATACTGGCCGGCCCGGCCCGGATCGGGCACCGGGATTTCACAGGTGGAAATGGATGCGGTCGTCTGCGCCAGCGCCGGGCGGATCGATACCACCACCGATGCGCCGGCCGCACCCAGCATCAATGCGCGGCGTCCCGCATTGGCGGGGCCGCTCGCCTGCTGGGTTGCGGGCGGCGCAGTTTCCGGCTGGTCGGGCGTGTCCATCGCCCGCTTGTCCTGCGCCCCGATGCGTTGCGCAATGGTAAAAGAGGGTAAACCGCCCACAATTGCGTCGCCGATTGTCCTGTTGCGGGGCATTGCGGCCTGCCGATTGCGCCGATAGGGGCGACGACGATGCCGATCACCCTCGCCTCCCGCCTTGCCGTCGCGGTCCTGCTCGTGCTGGCCGGTGCCCTGGGGGTGGCGGCGCTGGGTGCCGACATCAACATCCTGGTCATCACCATCGTGTCCGGGATCGCCGCTGCACTGATCGCGCACGGCATGGGCGACCGGCCGTCCCGCCGGGCCGAAATCGAAGCCGGCAGGTCGGCGCCCGACCTGCCCCGCGTCGGCGACCTGATCGAGGCGATCGCGGAGCCCATCCTGCTGATCGCCGACAACCGGGTCATGCAGGCCAATGGGGCCGCCCGCGCGCTTCTGGGGACGCATATCCTGGGTCAGGACGTCCGGATCGCGATCCGGCACCCGGCCGCTGCGGAACGCCTGCTGGCGCGCAACGATCCGGCCGGCGGCGCGCCGATCCATCTTGTCGGCCTGGGCACCCGCGACCAGCGCTGGGAACTCAGGACGCGACGGCTGGCCACCGGCCAGCGGCTGGTGCACCTGATCGACCGGACCAGCAGCTATGCGACCGAGCGGGTCCGCGTCGATTTCGTCGCCAATGCCAGCCACGAACTGCGCACGCCGCTGGCGTCGATCCTTGGCTTTATCGAGACGCTGGGCGACGAGGCCGGCGACGATCCCGAAACCCGTGCCCGGTTCCTGAAGGTCATGCATACCGAGGCGGTGCGGATGCAGCGGCTGATCGACGATCTGATGAGCCTCAGCCGGATCGAGGCGGAAAAATATCGGGAGCCCGATGCCCGGGTCGACCTGGCCGAACTGGCCGCAGAGGTGGTCCAGTCGATCCGGTCGGCCCAGGATCCGCGCGCGGACGATATCCGGCTGATGATCGAACCGGTGCCGACGGTGCGCGGCGATCAGGCGCAGCTCAGCCAGGTGCTCTACAACATCGTCGGCAATGCGATGAAATATGGTCGCCCCGGCACCCCGGTCACCGCGGCGCTGCGCATGAGCGGGGCGATGGTCGAAGTGTCGGTCCGCGATCAGGGCGAGGGTGTCGCGCCGGAACATCTGCCCCGGCTGACCGAGCGCTTCTACCGCGTCGATTCGGGGCGCAGCCGGGCCATGGGCGGCACCGGGCTGGGCCTGGCCATCGTCAAGCATATCGTCGAACGGCATCGCGGCCGGATGGACATTGCCAGCCAGGTCGGCATCGGCACCACGGTCACCATCCTGCTGCCGATCGAAGGCGATGTCATCAATCCGTAACAGGATTGCAACACAGGCAGCCGGGTAGGGTGCTAGCGGAGCCGGAGCAGGGGCCAATTCCGCACCGCTGATGGAGATTTCTATGCTCGGCCGGCCGGTGCTGGTTGCGATTCTCGCGCTGACGACCGCCGCCTGTGGCGGGCCGAGCGCGCGTGAGCAGATCAAGGTGGTGGGTTCTTCCACCGTCTATCCCTTTACAACGGCCGTCGCAGAACGGTTCGTCAACGCCGACCCCAGTCGCCGGGCGCCGGTGATCGAATCGACGGGCACCGGGGCGGGGTTCAACCTGTTCTGCGCCGGCGTCGGATCGCAGCATCCCGACCTGCAAAATGCATCGCGGCGGGTGAAGAAGAGCGAATTCGAACAGTGCCAGGCCAATGGCGTGCGCGACATCATCGAGGTTCAGGTCGGGGCCGACGGGCTGGCGATCGCCGAATCGGTCAATGGTCCGAACATGTCGCTGACCCGCGCCCAGCTTTACACCGCGCTGGCCGCGACGATTGACGGACGCCCCAATCCCCACCGACTATGGTCGGACATCAGCCCCGATCTGCCGCGCATCCCGATCAAGGTGCTGGGGCCGCCAACGACCAGCGGCACGCGCGATTCGTTCAACGAACTGATGATGGAGCCGGGCTGCGTCGCTGCGTTTCCCGCGCTGGAGGCGCTGAAGAAAAGCGATGATCCGGACGCATTCAAAAATGCCTGTGTCCGTATCCGCGACGATGGTGCGTATATCGATTCGGGCGAGAACGACAATCTGATCGTCCAGAAACTTTCGACCGATCCCAATGCGCTCGGCATTTTCGGATTCAGCTTTCTGGAGGCCAATGCGACGCGGGTGCGCGGCGTACCGATCGAGGGGGTGGTCCCCACCTATGAAACCGTCGCCAATGCGCGGTATCCCGGTGCCCGGCCATTGTTCATCTATGTCAAGAAACAGCATCTGCGCGCCGTGCCGGGCCTGAAGGAGTTCCTTTCCACCTATGTCAGCGCATGGGAACCCGACGGTCCGCTGGTGCGCAAGGGCATGATCGCGGCCCCGGCCCAGGTCCGAGTCGCCAATGCGGCCATCGTTGCCCGCCAGTCGGTGCTGTCGGCGGAGTCGCTGAAGTGAACCCGGTGGTCCTGTTCTTTCTGGTCATCGGCCTGGCGCTGATCGGCTGGCTCGTCGCCCGTGCCCGCGGCGCGGCGCTCGAGGGGGTCGATGGCCGTCGGCCCCATTCGCTGCCGGCACAGCATGGCTGGTATGTGGCGATCTGGGTCGCGCTGCCTGCGCTTGCCTTTCTCGGCATCTGGGCGGCGATCATGCCGTCCCTGGTGACGGACGCAGTGCTGTCCCACCCCGCCGCCGCCAGCATGCCGGACACGGCATTCGAGCGTCAGTCGATCCTGGCAGAGGCCCGTGCGCTGGCCAATGGCGACGCCTATGGTGCCTTCAATCCCGAATCGGAACGGCTGGCGCCCGTCTATGCCGTCTATGCCGATCGCTATGGCTGGATCGGCACTGCGGTCGCGCTGCTGCTCGCCTTTGCCGGCGGCGCCTATGCCTATACCCGCATCCGCCCCGATCTGCGCGCGCGGACCCATGTCGAACGCGTGGTGATGATGGTGCTGCTGATCGCGTCGCTGATCGCAACGCTGACCACACTCGGCATCTTCCTGTCGCTCCTGTTCGAAAGCGCGCGCTTCTTTTCCATCGTGCCCATCACCGATTTCCTGTTCGGCACCCGCTGGAACCCCCAGGTGATCAGTGCGGCCGATCCCGGCGAAACGCTGGGCGCGGTACCGCTGTTCTGGGGCACCTTTTTCATCGGGGCGGTGATTGCGATGATCGTCGCCATCCCGTTCGGCCTGATGAGCGCCATCTATCTGACCCAATATGCAGCACCCGGCGTGCGCCGGTGGATGAAGCCGGTGCTCGAAATCCTGGCTGGCGTGCCGACCGTGGTTTACGGATATTTCGCCGCACTGACCGTCGGGCCTGCGATCCGTGACCTGGCGGTTTCCTTGGGCTTTACCTATGCCAGCAGCGAAAGCGCGCTGTCTGCGGGGCTGGTGATGGGCATCATGATCATCCCGTTCGTCTCCTCGATGGCCGATGACAGCATCGCCGCCGTTCCGCGCGCGATGCGCGACGGATCGTTGGCGATGGGCGCGACCACCAGCGAGACGATCCGCCGCGTTCTTTTGCCCGCTGCCTTGCCCGGCGTTGTCGCGGGGATGCTGCTGGCCGTCAGCCGGGCGATCGGCGAGACGATGATCGTGGTGATGGCGGCCAGCGGTGCTGCGAACATCACGCTGAACCCGTTCGACAGCGCGACGACGGTGACGAAGCAGATCGTCGACCTGCTGACCGGCGAAGCAGAGTTCGACAGCCCCAAGACGCTGGCGGCATTCGCGCTTGGCCTGACCCTGTTCCTCGTCACGTTCCTGCTCAACATCGTCGCGCTGCGCGTGGTGAAGAAATATCGGGAAGCATATGACTAAACCCGCACGGCCAGAGCGCGCGCAGACCGACTGGCGGTCCGATGCCATGCGCCGCCGCATCCAGCAGCGCTATGGCGCCGAACGGCGGTTTCGCCTGTTCGGACTGGGCGCGGTGGCGGTTTCGGCCGGCTTCCTCGCCTTTCTTTTGATTTCGATGCTGTCCAGCGGCCTGGGCGGTTTCAACCGGACCGAAGTCGCGCTGCCGCTCGACCTGAAATCCGCCGCGCTCGAGGTGACGCCCGAACAGCTGGCATCGCCCGGCGCCGATCTGGCGCTGGCCAGCGCCGGCCTTGCCGATACGGTCGAGGCGGCCGCACTTGCGGCATTCGGCGATACACCGGTGCCGGTGGTGTCGGAATATAGCTGGCTGGCGGTGCGCGACGCGATCAAGGCCGATCCGTCGCTGATCGCCAAATCGACGCGGATCGACGTGCCGGTATCCAGCGAGATCGAGGAAGCGGTGAAAGGCGATGGTACGCCCGAGGCAGAGGCAATCGCAAAGCGGCTGGACGCTGAAGGCGTGCTCAATTCCGGGTTCAACTGGCAGTTCCTCAGCGCATCGGATTCGACCGACCCCAGCGCCGTCGGCATCTGGGGCGCGCTGAAGGGTTCGTTCCTGACGATGCTCGTCACGCTGGCGCTGGCTTTTCCGATCGGCGTGTTCTCGGCCGTCTATCTCGAGGAATATGCACCCAAGAATCGCTGGACCGACCTGATCGAGGTTTCGATCAACAACCTGGCCGCGGTCCCGTCAATCATCTTCGGCCTGCTGGGACTGGCGGTGTTCCTCAACACCTTCAACCTGCCGCGCTCGGCGCCCATCGTCGGCGGGTTGACGCTGGCGCTGATGATCATGCCGGTCATCGTCATCGCGGGGCGCAACGCGATCAAGGCGGTGCCGCCGTCGATCCGCGACGCAGCGCTCGGCATCGGCGCATCGCGGGTGCAGGTCGTGTTCCACCATGTGATCCCGCTCGCCTTGCCCGGCATCATGACCGGTACCATCATCGGCATGGCCCGCGCGCTGGGCGAAACGGCCCCCTTGTTGATGATCGGAATGCGCGCATTCATCGTCAGCCCGCCGGAGGGGCTGTCCGATCCCGCCACCGTGCTGCCGGTCCAGATCTTTCTGTGGTCGGATCAGATCAGCCGCGGCTTCATCGAAAAGACGAGCGCGGCGATCATCGTGCTCCTGGTGTTCCTGCTCGCCATGAACGCGTTCGCCATCTATCTTCGCAACAGGTTCGAGACCCGCTGGTAATGACCGACACCCTGATCAATCCGGCGACCGCGCCGACCACCGCGCCGATCAAGATGGCCGCGCGCGACGTTCACGTCCATTACGGCACGACCCATGCAATCAAGGGCGTGTCGATCGACATCGACATGGACAATGTGACGGCGTTCATCGGCCCGTCGGGCTGTGGTAAGTCCACCTTCCTGCGCACGCTGAACCGGATGAACGACACGGTGGCCAATGCGCGGGTGACCGGCGACATCACGCTGGATGGCCAGGACATCTATGCGCCATCGATGGACGTGGTGCAGCTGCGCGCCCGAGTCGGCATGGTGTTTCAGAAGCCGAACCCGTTTCCGAAATCGATCTTTGAAAATGTCGCCTATGGACCGAAGATCCACGGGCTGGCGACGGGCAAGAGCGACCTTGCCGACATCGTCGAACAATCGCTGCGCCGGGCCGGCCTGTGGGACGAGGTCAAGGACCGGCTGAACGACAGCGGCACTGCCATGTCGGGGGGGCAGCAACAGCGACTGTGCATCGCCCGCGCCATCGCGGTCGATCCCGAGGTCATCCTGATGGACGAGCCGTGCTCGGCACTGGACCCCATTGCCACCGCCAAGATCGAGGAGCTGATCCACGAACTGCGCGGGCGCTATGCCATCGTGATCGTGACGCACAACATGCAGCAGGCAGCTCGCGTGTCGCAGCGCACGGCGTTTTTCCATCTGGGCAATCTGGTGGAATATGGCGTGACCTCCGACATCTTCACCAATCCCCGCCAGGAGCGGACCAAGGATTACATCACCGGCCGCTACGGCTGAGTGCAGGAGGTTCAGGCGGCATGAGCGAACATACGGTCAAGGCGTTCGACGAGGATATCGGCGAGCTGCGCGGGCTGATCGCCCAGATGGGCGGCATGGCCGAAAGCGCGATCGACGCGGCGATGGTCGCGCTGAAGCGGCACGACCTGAAGGCGGCGACCGAAATCATCGAGGGCGACAAGGCCATCGATGCCCTGGAGTTCGAGATCGAGCGGCTGGCGGTGCGGCTGATCGCCCTGCGCGCGCCCATGGCCGACGACCTGCGCGAGGTGGTCAGCGCGCTCAAGATCGCCAGCGTGCTGGAACGGGTCGGCGATTATGCCAAGAACATCGCCAAGCGCGTGCCGATGATCCGGGATGGCAACGACATGGCCCCCTTGTCGCTGCTGCCGTCGATGGCGACGATGGCGACCGATATGCTGCACGACGTGCTCAACGCCTTTGCCGCCCGCGATGCGGAGGCGGCGGTGCGGGTGTGCGAACGCGACAATGCGGTCGATGATTTCTACAATTCGATCTTTCGCACGCTGGTTACCTTCATGGTCGAAAACCCGTCGACCATCGGCCAGGCCGCGCATCTGTTGTTCATTGCCAAGAATCTGGAACGGGTGGGCGACCATGCGACCAATGTCGCCGAAATGGTCTATTACACCGCCACCGGCCATCACATGAGCGACCGGGATCAGGGCGACCCTGTCCCCGTCATCGGGAGCTGAACCCATGTCACGCGCAACGATGCTGCTGGTCGAGGACGATCCGGCGCTGGCCGAATTGCTGATCTATCATTTCAAGCGCGAGGATTTCGAGGTCAAGCACACGCCGGACGGCGAAGAAGCCCTGTTGCTGGCCAAGGAGGCATCGCCCGACATCGTGCTGCTCGACTGGATGGTCGAGGGGTTGTCGGGGATCGAGGTCTGCCGTCGCCTGCGCCGGATGAGCGAGACGGCGAACGTGCCGATCATCATGCTGACCGCGCGCGGCGAGGAAGAAGACCGCGTCCGCGGCCTGGAAACCGGCGCGGACGATTACGTCACCAAGCCCTTTTCCCCGCGCGAACTGGTCGCCCGGGTCGGTGCGGTGCTGCGCCGTGTCCGCCCGGCGCTGGCGGGCGAACAACTGGTCTATGCCGACATCGAAATGGATACGGTGGGCCACAAGGTGCGGCGCGGCGGCGAGGTGGTGCCGCTCGGCCCCACCGAGTTCCGGCTGCTCAAGCATTTCCTGGAACACCCCGGCTGGGTGTTCAGCCGCGAACGGCTGCTCGATGCGGTCTGGGGCCATGACAGCGACATCGAAAGCCGCACCGTCGACGTCCATATCCGCCGGCTGCGCAAGGCGATCAATCAGGGCGACCGGCCCGACATCATCCGCACCGTCCGGTCCGCCGGATATGCGCTGGATTCGGGGAACTGAGCGAAGTCCCGGCGTGCCACCGTTGACGCTGGCCGGTTGAGCCTGCACCAGTCCGTCCAGATTGATCAGGGGTGGATGAAATGGCGATCCGGTTCGATGGACGCGTGGCGATCGTTACCGGTGCAGGCGGCGGGCTTGGCCGCGCCTATGCGCTGGAACTGGCCCGACGCGGTGCGCGGGTCGTGGTCAACGACCTGGGCGGCACGCGGGATGGCAGCGGCCGATCGGATGCGGCATCGCGCGTGGTCGCTGAAATCGAGGGTCTGGGCGGTCAGGCAATAGCCGACGACGGCGACGTCACCCGCTTTGCCGACATGCAGGCGATGGTCGCCCGTGCCGTCGACCGCTGGGGCGGCGTCCATATCCTGATCAACAATGCCGGCGTCCTGCGCGACAAGAGCTTTGCCAAGATGACGCCGGAGGATTTCGAATTCGTCGTCCGCGTTCACCTGATCGGATCGGCCAATGCGACCAAGGCGGTATGGGACGGGATGCGCGATCAGGGCTATGGCCGGATTCTCATGACGGCCAGTTCGACGGGGCTTTTCGGCAATTTCGGCCAGGCCAATTACGGCGCCGCCAAGCTGGGCCTCGCCGGGTTGACCAGGACGCTGTATCTGGAGGGCGCCAAGCACGATGTGCGGGTGAACACCCTGGCCCCGGTCGCCGGCACGCGGATGACCGAGGATATCTTTCCCGAGGCCGCGTTTCACGCCTTTGCCCCCGAATCGGTGGTGCCCGCCGCGCTGTATCTGGTCAGCGACGATGCCCCGACCAACGCGATCGTCGGCGCAGGCGCTGGCGTGTTTCAGGCAAGCTATGTCACCCTGACGCAAGGAGTGCACCTGACCGGAGACGACCTGTCGCCAGAGGGGGTAGCAGCGCACTGGGCGGCGATTACCGACCGGTCCGGCGAGTTCGTTCCCCAGTCCGGGGGACAGCAGGCGCAACTGATCTTCAGCCAGCTGAACCGGTGATCGAGCGCCTATCGGCCCATGTCCGGCGTGTCGCCAGCTAGTCCTCGATCAGTTTCAGCAGCCGCCGTTCGACGGGGGCCAGCACCGGGCCGAGTTCGTGGCCGCGCTTCAGCACCAGGCCCTGTTCGTTGACCAGCGCCCACATCCCTTGGCGATTTCGCAGGCTTGGGCGCTTTTCCACCCGGATTTCCGGGTTTTCGGCGGTGCGTCGAAATGCGGCGAAGACAGCGACTTCGCGGTCCAGTCGGATGGCATAGTCGCGCCAATGGCCAGCGGCGACCATTCGCCCATACAGGTCGAGGATACGGCCGAGTTCCTGCCGGTCGAAACCGACCTGGCCTGGCCTGACCATGGCGGGGAACGGGGTGACTGTTCCCATCAGGCGCGGTCGCGCATCACCCCGGCGTCACGTTCGGCCAACAATTCGTCGACCCGCTTGCGCATTGCTTCAAGCTCGCAGCGCAGGATTTCCAGCTTCTGGGTCTGCGGATCGAACGTTTCGCGGCACGGCGTGCCATAGGGCATGAAGCCCTGGCCCTGTTGATAGCTGGATGCGTCCATCAATACGGGCTTGGCGGGGATGCCCACCATCGTCGCACCGTCCGGCACATCCTTGGTCACCACCGCATTGGCCCCCACGCGCGCACGCCGCCCGACGGTGATCGGCCCCAGCACCTGCGCACCCGAACCGACGATCGCGCCGTCCAGCAAGGTCGGATGCCGCTTGCCGGCCACGCCATTGTCCGGGCTGGTACCGCCAAGCGTCACGCACTGATAAATGGTCACCTGATCGCCGATCTCGGCGGTTTCGCCGATAACGGTGAAGCCATGGTCGATGAACAGGTGATGCCCGATCCGCGCGCCCGGATGAATGTCGATCGCCGTCAGGAACCGCGACAGATGATTGACCGCCCGCGCCAGGAAAAACAGGCGCGCCCGGAACAGCCGGTGGGCGACGCGGTGAAACCCCAGTGCCCAGACACCGGGGTACAGCATGATTTCAGCCCGCGACCGGGGGGCAGGATCACGCGCCTTGATCGAATCCAGATAGCGTATCAGGCGCCCGAACATCGGCCGTCCCCTTTTTCCCAAGCGCGCTATCTAGGGGCAAGACGCGCACAATTCCAGTGGGGCGAAAGTTCTGCCTTAACCCATCAAACCCGATCAATCTTGTCGAATATCAAAAAGCCGTCATGGTGCGCGCACGAATCGGTGGCGGGCGACAGGGATTGGCGTGGAACTTTTCGGTTTCGATCTGACGGGCATCTTACCGTTCATCGCCATCGGCTTCGCAGCCCAGATCATTGATGGCGCGCTCGGCATGGCCTTCGGCGTCATTTCCTCGACGTTGATGGTCAGCGTGATGGGGGTGCCGCCTGCCCGCGCATCGGCGGGCGTGCATCTGGTCGAGATGTTCACGACGGCGGCGTCGGGGATCAGCCATGTCCTTCACCGCAACATCGACTGGCGGCTATTCTCCCGGCTGGTAATCCCGGGCGTCATCGGCGGCGTGATCGGTGCGTATCTGCTGTCGATCAGCGGGGATAGCGCCCGGCCGTTCGTCATGGCCTATCTGACCGTGATCGGCATCTACCTGATCTTTCGCGCATTCGGCATCCCCCCAAAGCCCAAGCAGCCGCGAATGATTGCCCCGCTGGGCCTGATCGGCGGCTTTCTGGATGCGGCGGGCGGCGGCGGCTGGGGACCGGTGGTCACCTCCAACCTGTTGATCCAGGGCAGCGATCCGCGCACCACCATCGGCACGGTGAACAGCGCCGAGTTTTTCCTGACCACCGCCATCTCGATCACATTCATCAGCCAGATCGGGTTCGAAGCCTTTACCCAGGCGACGATCGGCCTATTGCTCGGCGGCGTGATCGCGGCACCGGTCGGTGCGTTGCTCGTCAAGCGGATCAATGCCCGGATCTTGCTGGGTCTGGTCGGGGTCGTGTTGACGGCGACCAGCGCATTCAGCGTCTATCGCGCGCTGACCTGATCCACCCTGCACCAGCGTATCGCCCCGGATGGCGATGCCTGCCCGATCACCGGTTCAATCAATCACAATCGGACAATTGATCGACCAGGGCGATTACTGGAAGCGAGAGTTCCGTTTTGCTTTGCAGCGCAGCATACCTATATCCCGCACTGCAACACCAATTCAGGAGGAATCATCATGGCCCTTATCGGTAGCCAGCTTAAGCCGTTCGCCGCAACCGCGTTCAAGGAAGGCAAGTTCATCGACGTCACCGACGCCGACGTCCGTGGCAAGTGGGCAGTGTTCTTCTTCTATCCGGCCGACTTCACCTTCGTGTGCCCGACCGAACTGGAAGATCTGGCCGACGTGTATCCGACCCTGCAGAAGATGGGCGTCGAAGTCTATTCGGTCTCGACCGATACGCATTTCAGCCACAAGGCATGGCATGAAACCTCGCCGGCGATCAGCAAGATCACCTATTACATGCTGGGCGACCAGAACCACGTGCTGGCCAAGAACTTCGACGTTCTGCGCGACAGCGGCCTGGCCGATCGCGGCACCTTTGTTGTCGATCCCGAAGGCGTGATCCAGCTGGTCGAAATCACCAGCGAAGGCGTGGGCCGCAATGCCCAGGAACTGCTGCGCAAGATCAAGGCCGCCCAGTATGTTGCGGCGCATCCCGGCGAAGTCTGCCCGGCGAAGTGGGAAGAGGGTGAAAAGACCCTGGCTCCGTCGCTGGATCTGGTCGGCAAAATCTAAGCGTCAACCGAACAGCGCCCGCCCCTCCCCTCCCGGCGGGCGTAACGCGGCCCGGAGCGATACCCCCCTCCCATCGCTCCGGGCCGTTCGTTTTTCAAAGATACAGGAGTGTTTCCATGCTCGACGCGCATCTGAAACAGCAGCTTGAAGGCTATCTGGTCCACATCCGCGAGCCGATCGAACTCGTCGCCAGCCTGGGCGACGACGCGAAGTCGCGTGAGATGGAGACGCTGCTGAACGACATCGCCGGCCTGTCCGGCAAGATCGCCGTGGTCCGCAAGGACGACGACAAGCGTAAGCCCAGCTTCATGATCCGCCGGGCCGGCACCGATATCGGCGTGCGCTTTGCGGGCCTGCCGATGGGTCACGAATTCACCAGCCTGGTCCTTGCCCTGCTGCAGGTCGGCGGCCACCCGTCAAAGGCGGCTCAGGAAGTGATCGAGGCGGTAAAGGGCCTCGAGGGCGAACTGCACTTCGAAACCTATTTCTCGCTGTCCTGCCAGAACTGCCCGGACGTGGTGCAGGCGCTGAACCTGATGGCGGTCCTCAACCCGAATGTCAGCCACGTCGCCATTGACGGCGCGCTGTTCAAGGAAGAGGTCGACGCGCGCCAGGTGCTGGCGGTTCCCATGGTGTTCCTGAACGGCCAGCCTTTCGGCTCGGGCCGGATGGAACTGGAACAGATCGTCGCCAAGCTGGACAAGGGGGCCGAGGCAAAGGCAGCGGAGAAGCTGAATGCCAAGGATCCGTTCGACGTGCTGATCGTCGGTGGCGGCCCTGCCGGTGCGGCTGCGGCCATCTATACCGCGCGCAAGGGCCTGCGCGTCGGCGTGGCGGCGGAGCGGTTCGGCGGCCAGGTGCTCGATACCATGGGCATCGAAAACTTCATTTCGGTTCCCTATACCGAGGGGCCGAAGCTGGCGGCGCAGATGGAAGCGCAGGTCCGGGAAAACGAAGTCGACGTGATGAACCTCCAGCTGGCGGAACAATTGATCCCCGCCACGCACGAAGGTGGCCTGCATCAGGTGGTGCTGGCGAATGGCGGTCGCCTGTCCGCGCGCACCATCATCCTGTCCACCGGTGCCCGCTGGCGCCAGATGGGCGTGCCGGGTGAAGATGAGTTCCGGAACAAGGGCGTGGCCTATTGCCCGCATTGCGACGGTCCGCTGTTCAAGGGCAAGCGCGTGGCCGTGATCGGCGGCGGCAATTCGGGTGTCGAGGCGGCCATCGATCTCGCCGGGATCGTGGCGCACGTGACCCTGATCGAATATGCCAGCGAACTGCGCGCCGATGCCGTGCTTCAGCGAAAGCTGGCCAGCCTGCCGAACGTCAAGATCATCACCTCTGCCATGACGACGCGTGTCAACGGGACGGACAAGGTCACCGGCCTCAGCTACAAGGACCGCAATTCGGGCGACGAGCACGATATCGAACTGGAAGGAATCTTCGTCCAGATCGGCTTGGTTCCGAACACCGAATGGCTGAAGGATACGGTGGCGTTGACGCCGCGCGGCGAGATCGAGATCGACGCGCATGGCGCGACCAGCCAGCCGGGCATCTTCGCGGCCGGGGACTGCACGACGGTTCCGTACAAGCAGATCGTCGTTGCGGTCGGTGCCGGGTCGACTGCCGGTCTTGCTGCTTTCGACCATCTGATCCGCCTGCCAGCGGAAACGCCGGCAGCACAGGCGGCCTGATAAGGACAAAGCCCTTTCCGCTTCGGCGGGAAGGGCTTTAATCATTGGCGGGCTGACTTATATTCCAGCCATTCATCGTCTGGAGCGATTAATGGCGGCCACCTACCTCCCCACGCTCAAACAACTGCAATATCTGGTCGCCCTGCGCGACACCGGCCATTTCGGCCGTGCCGCCGAAACCTGCTACGTCACCCAATCGACCCTGTCCGCCGGCATCCGCGAGCTTGAGACGCTGATCGGCGTCGTGCTGGTCGAGCGGACCCGCCGCGTCGTCCGCTTTACCCCGCTTGGCGAATCGATCGTGGCAAAGGCCCGCCTGGTGCTGCGCGAAGCGGACGAACTGGCGGATATGGCAAGGGCTGCGGGTCAGCCGCTGTCGGGCGAAATGCGGATGAGTGTCATCCCGACGATCGCGCCGTTCATGCTGCCCCGCATCCTTCCGCGGCTGCGTGCCGACTATCCCGATCTTAAGCTGTATCTGCGCGAGGAACCCAGCGCTGCCGCGTGCGAGGGATTGAACCATGGTCGCACGGACTGCGTGCTGCTGGCGCTGCCCTATGCCTGCGGCGATGTGGAGATTGCGCCCCTCTTCGACGATCGGCTGTTCGTCGCCTATCCGGGCGACGACCATGCGCCGCCACCCGGTCCGGTCGTATCCGACGACATCGACGAAACCCGCCTGCTGCTGCTCGAGGACGGTCATTGCCTGAAGGATCATGCGCTGGCCGCCTGCAGCCATCCGGAACTGCGGGGGCAGGCCACGATGCTGGGCACGTCGCTCCACACCATCGTCCAGATGGTCGATAACGGGCTGGGCGTCACGATGCTGCCGGAAATGGCGATCGATGCTGGCATCCTGGCCCATACCCGCATTGTCTCGCGGCCTTTGCTCGCGGAGAAGGCGGTTCGCCGCATCGCCCTTGTCTGGCGAAAGGCCAGCCCGCGCGAACGCGATTTTCGCCTGCTCGCCAACATGCTTGCCGCCGCGCACGACTGAGCGATGGATCGGCACGGGCGGTCGCTGCTCCGCCTACTGTCGTTGCCGCACTGCAACCATTGACGCGGTGATGCGTAATTCTACGTGGTGCCGTTCCGGCACCCAGAATTTCGAACAAACCATTCGGAGAGTTCAGATGTTGAAACTTGCTTTTGCCGCCAAGCTGGCCGCCGCCAGCACCCTGGCCCTTTCGACCGCAGCGCTGAACGCGCAGGAAATGCAGCCGACCGCCCCCTCCGCCCAGACGGAAATGCCGGCAACGCAGACTGACCCTGCCACGGATCAGTCGACGACCACTGCGGCTCCCGCCGCGCCTCAGGCAACTGCCTCGACGACCACCATCGTCGATGCGGCCACCAGCACGCCCGAACTGAGCACGCTGGCATCCGCCGTGCAGGCGGCTGGACTCGTTGAAACGCTGAAGGGTCCGGGTCCGTTCACCGTGTTCGCCCCGACCAACAACGCCTTTGGCCGACTGGCCCCCGGCACGGTCGACACCCTGCTGAAGCCCGAGAACAAGGCGCTGCTGACGGACCTGCTGACCTATCACGTCATTGCGGGCGAGTTTGATGCGGCCAAGCTGGTCGAACAGCTGAAGGCGAACAACAACACCGCCCAGCTGACGACCGTCGAAGGACAGCCGATCACCGCAACGCTCGAAAACAATGCCGTGATCCTGACCGATGCGAACGGCAACAAGAGCTATGTGACGCAGTATGACGTCAAGCAGGCCAATGGTGTCGTTCACGTCGTCAACGGCGTGCTGATCCCGAAGCAGGATGCCCAGGCGGCGGAAGCCGCGTCGTCGGCCGATGCTCCGGCTGAAACGGCAGCCACGACCGATACCATGTCGGCGACTCAGTAAGTCCCGACCGATCGGTGAAAACAGCGGCCGGCGTCCATGCGACGTCGGCCGCTTCTATATCGAACGCCAGCGGTCAGCAGCGTCCCTGTCACCATCACGCGGCGCGACCCATCGTGCCATCCCGCCTGCAACCTCCTGTTTCCAGAACGGCGCATCGGTCTTCAATCGGTCGATCAGAAAGGCGCACGCCTGCAACGCATCATGGCGATGGGTGGATGCCGCCGCGACCCAGACCACGCGGTCGCCCGGCCGCATCGTGCCGACCCGGTGAATGATCACCACGCCGGCCAGGCTCCACCGATCCCCCACTTCCATTGCCAGATCCTGCAGACTGGCCTCGGTCATGCCCGGATAATGTTCCAGCGTCAGCGCGGTGACGCCGTCATCGGCGCGGACCAGCCCGGTAAAGCTCGCCACCGCACCGATTCCCTCCAGATCGCCAATGTCGCTGACCGCACGGGCCAGATCGATCGGTTCGGCCTGCACGCGAATCTCGACTTTCATCCGCCCGTCACCGGTGGAAAGAACGCGACTTCCCGGGCGGTGCCGAGCGGCGCGTCGATGGGCGTGAATGCCTGGTCGATCGCGGCTCGGATTCGGCTGCGGTCGGCAAAGGCGGTGGCATGGCCCGGGCTCACCGTGGTCAGATGATCGATCAACGCATCGATGCTGGTCACGCCCTCGGGCACCGCCAACCGCTCCTCGCCCCGCCCGACGGCTTCACGCACCCATGCGAAATACAGGATATGCAGGCTGCGCACCAATCAGCTGTCCATGTGCGTCAGCCCGACGCGCAGATAATCCCAACCGGTCACCACGGTCAGCGCGGCGGCCAGCCAGAACGCGCTCAGCGCCACCGGGGCGATCCACCAGATCGACGGCAACCCCAGGATCAGGATCAGCGCGCCCAGCGAAATCAGCTGCAGGGCGGTTTTCCATTTGGCCAGCTTGGAAACCGGCACCGATATCTGCAGCCCCCCCAGAAACTCACGCAACCCCGATACCGTGATTTCGCGCACCAGGATGATCAGTGCCGGCACGATGTGGATGCCGGTCACCACCCCCTTTGCACACAACAGCAACAGCACCGCCGCCACCATGATCTTGTCTGCGATGGGGTCCAGAAAAATGCCCAGCTTCGACACCGTGCCCTGCGCCCGGGCCAGATACCCGTCCAGGTAATCCGTCGCCCCGATGATGCAGTACAGCGCGAACCCGGCCAGATAGCCAGCCTGCCACCCCGGCCACCACAACAGCCCGACCAACAGGGGAACCCCCAGGATGCGCGATAGCGTCAACAGATTGGGCAGGTTCAGCATGACCGCCACTCCCTATGCGCTGGGGCGTTCACTGGCAATCGGACGGATGGGCCTTGCCTTGAATCGGCGGTCGCTGCTGCGGGGATTGAAGCAGGGCCGAAGCCTGGGCTATGCCGCTGGCACTTTCGTTCACCCCCTAATGGGTCGCGTTTCATTATGACCAATGCCCTTGGCCTGCTTCGCCAGCGCCGCTTTCTGCCGTTGTTCATCACGCAGTTTCTGGGGGCGTTCAACGACAATCTGTTCAAGACCGCGATGGTGCTGTTCGCCACCTATCAGATCTTCAACAATCCCGATGTCGAATTCAAATTCAACGCGCTGGCAACCGCCTTCGGCATCCTGCCCTTCTTTCTCCTGTCCGCCCTGGCCGGGCAATTGGCCGACACGATGGACAAGGCGCGGATCATCCGGGTGGTCAAGACGGCGGAAATCGGTCTGATGCTGTTCGGCGGAGGCGGCATGCTGCTGGCCAATGCCGGCTATCATTCGCCCGGGATTGTCATGATGCTGGCCGCGGTCCTCGGGCTTGGGGTGCACTCCACCTTTTTCGGGCCGATCAAATATGCGATCCTGCCCCAGCATCTCGACGATGATGAAGTGCTCGGCGGCACCGGGCTGGTGGAGGCCGCGACCTATCTGTCCATCCTGATGGGCACGGTGACGGCGGGGTTCGTCGCCCGGGACATCGAACTGGCAGCGGCCCTGGTCCTGATCGTGGCCGTCATCGGCTGGTTTACCGGACGCATGGTGCCCCCAGCGCCCCGCGTCGGCCCCCGGCTGAAGCTCAATTACAATCCGATCACCGCATCCTGGCGGCTGATCACCGCCACCATGCATATCCCCCGGCTGTTCCTCGCAATTTGTGCGATCAGCTTTTTCTGGACGATCGGGTCGGTGCTGATCATCACCTTCACGCCGCTCGTCAAGAACGTGCTGACCAGCGATGAACAGGTTGCCAGCCTGACCATCGCGGTCTTTTCGGTCGGCGTCGCCATCGGCTCGGTAATCATCAACGGCTTGCTGAAGGGGCATGTTTCGGCGCGATACTCACCCGTGTCGGTCATCGCGATGGCCGCGATCATCGTTCTGTTTTCGGTCGAGGTGCGGATGTGGGTGCCAGCCCCGGCTGGAACGCTCTACACCGTCGGCCAATTCGCCAGTCAGGGTCAGGGCCTGTTGGTCATGGCCACGTTGCTGGCGGTCGCCGTGTTCGGCGGGATGTTCGTCGTCCCGCTCTATGCCTTTCTGACGACGACCGTGACCAAGGATCAGACGGCACGCACGGTGGCGGCCAATAATGTCGTCAATGCCGGTGCGATGACGGCAGGCGCGCTGTTCGTCATCGCCCTGACGGCGCTGGGCATCTCATCGGAGGACATGCTGCTCGTCGTGGCCGGCATGTGCCTGATATCCGCCTGGATCGCGCATCGTCTGCACAGGGCATGTCTGGCGGAGGACGCAGCGGCCAGTGACAGCGCCGCGCTATAGCAGCAGCGTGTAGAAGCATACGAAAAAGGCGAGGAAGCTCAGAAAGAACAACCGGATGTCACTATCGTCCGGCTTGGGCAGCTTTGGGCGCGGCAGGTTGAGCGCCTGGCGGAAAAGATTGGGGCTCGCCCGTTCGATCTGATCGATGTCCATCGGAGCAGTTAACGCTCCGTTGACCATTCGGACCAGCCGCATTTGTGGTTAAGCCTGTCCGGCTGCGGGACGGCAATCGGCGAACGGCACAGCACCTCTGGTGGGGGCAGCACCAGACAGCCACCGGGGCGACCGCGATTGCACGCACTGCTCTGGCTTTGAAATCTGGACGACGATCCGCCCACAATCCTGCGATCCGGCCCACCGGTCGACCGGTTGGCGCGCTTGCAGCGCAGTCGGGCCGGTCGATCGGCTCATCCGACGTCCCACCGTTCAGCGGGTCATCCGCCCCGCCAGCCTGCCAGACGGGATACGCCGCTGCCCAGCAGCTACTTCCCCGGTTCGCGCCCAAAAGAAAAGGGGGCCGGTTTCCCGACCCCCAATTCATTTCGTCCGTTATCCGGTCGATCAGTTGCCCGAACCCGGGCCATAGCTGATTTCGACGCGGCGGTTCTGCAGTTCGCGGACGCCGTCGGCGGTATCGACGCGCGGACGGCTTTCACCGAACGCTTCGGTCGAGATGACGCCTTCACCGATGCCACGGCCCGACAGGTAGGCCTTGACCGAGTCAGCGCGACGCTGCGACAGGCCGACATTGTACTGAGCCGAACCCGAACGGTCAGCGTGACCAGCCAGCATCACCTGTGCGTTGCCGCACGACTGATAGTTGGTGATCGCGTTGTCCAGAATGCTCGCTGCTTCCGGCGTGATGTCCGACTTATCCCAGTCGAAGAACACGATGTACGGCCCCGGGGTGCACTGCACCGGAGGCGGCGGCGGCGGCGGAGGCGGGGGCGGAGGAGGCGGCGGCGGCGGCGGCGGAGGCGGCGGCGGCGGCGGCGGAGGCGTCGGCGCACCGAAGTTGAACGTCACGCCACCCAGCAGCGAGTGCGAGCGGAACCGGCCTTCAAACGTACGGCCCTGGATGTCAGAGAACGACACGTTGTCCGCGTTGAAGAAACGATACTTCAGCGACACATCGACGGTTTCCGACAGCGGAGCGCGGATGCCGGCCAGAGCCTGCCATGCGAACACCGTGTCCGAGTTGTCGAGGAACGCACCACGGTTGTTGATGCGATAGTCGTGCGCCTTGACGCGAGCGACACCGGCACCACCGCCGACAAAGCCCTGCAGACCATCGTCCGGACCGAAGTCCAGCAGCGCATTGGCCATGAAGCTCAGCGCCGAGGTACGGCCGCCGATTTCATAGGCACCGGCCGGCGCATTGCCGACGACGCCGTTGGTGTTGAACACCGCAGTGGTGGTCGAGCTGACATAATCGTCAACGGCCGCACTGCGATAGCCGACTTCGGCTTCCAGGCGGACCGGGCCGAAATCGTAACCGACGACCGCGTCGGCGTCATAGCCGTACTCGCTGTCGACGGTGCCGGTGGCGCCGTTCACGGTGGCGATGGAATAGTCGATATCCTCGACGATCATCACGCCGCCATCCAGGCCCACATACCACGCCTTGTCGCGTGCTAGGGCCGGGGTGGCAAGCGCGGTCGAGGCAAGCGCCAGTGTAATGGCCAGCTTCCGCATCATAATCCCCTTTCATGGTTGTCCTACGGACAGCGCAAACTCCCTACTCAAAGGTAGGTTTCCGCGCAAGCGAACAAATGTGCCGACTGTTGCACAAACGACACATCAATCGAGGGGCTCGATCAGGCCATGTGCCTGCATTGCCGACAGAACCTGGCTGACTGCCGTGCGTGCCTCGCTATCGACCGTGAAGCCGCCGGTCGGCGCGTCGATGGCGGCCTGTCGCTCGCCCGTCACGCGGCGACCGGCGGCATCGGCAACGAATCCCCGCCACTCCCCGATTCGCCACACGGTTCCGTCGAACCGTGCCATCTGATCAGCAGCCCGGTACCACAGGGTCATCCCCTCCTGCGGCTCGACGAACCGCCATCCGCCGATGGTCCAGCAGGCGACTTCCGTTTCCCGTCCGGCCCATGCGTCCGTTGCCGGTGCGGCCACGATCCACGCATCCCCCGGCTCCGGCATATCCGGTGGCACGGATGCACTGTCCGCTACCGCACCGCACAACAACAGGTCGATTCGGGCCAGCGCCTCGTTGTGCGCCATCTCCTTTTGCGCCTGGCCCGGATGGATCATCGGCAGGGCCCAGCGCGGGGTTGCATCATCGGTCATGGGTGTCCTCGCTCGCTATTCGGTTCAGGAAATGGTCCGCACCAGCGGCTTCGACGCGGCATAGTCGCCGATCTGCACTATGGCGATGCGCCACGGCCTGGGACGGCCTGCCGGATCGATCGACAGCGCCGGGGCCATCGTTTCATCGACGCTGGTCAGCCCGGCCCCGTCGGTCACCTCGACCCGGTATCGCTCGACCGCCTCGCCCAGCGGCGCATCGATCGCATCGACCCAGGCCCAGCCGGTGCGGCTGCGGCGCGTCCAGCGGACAATCGGCATCGCTTCGGGGTCTGACTGGATCGTCATCCGCACCGGCGATGGCGGCCTGACGGATCGCGCGTCGATGGGCACGCTGACCGTGACGGGTTCCACATCGCCGATCCCCTGTGCCGCCACGGTCTGGCTGCCGCCGACCGCCGCCATCGTCAGATCGGCGGATACCAGCGCATCCCGATCAATCAGGCAAAAACCTTCGCCGGGCGCATGATCCATCGCCCATTCGGTGCCCCGCCGCCCCCGCCAAAGCCCAGACAGGCGCCATCGTCCGGAACCCAGCGGCTCTGCCTGCATGAACTGGATCAACTCATCGCCGATCATGGCCAGATTGGCACCCGCATCGATGGCAGCGTGATCCGCATCCTGCAGCATGTCGTCCGGTGCGGTCAGCGTGACGATCGGGCGATGGACCTGATCGATCATCAGCGCGCTTGCCGGGCCGGGGGGCAGTTCGACCACGCCGATCACCGCCGCTTGCGCGGTGCGGCCGATCGGCTGCCATGTCGTGCCCGCCGCCGCCTTCAGCAGCACCGCCTGTCGCCAGCCCGGTTCGGGCCCGCTGGCCGCGATCGCCAGCCGGGGCGTGGCCGGAGGCGCAACCGGATCGATGCCCAGTTCGAATGCGATCAAGCGCGTCGGGCCATGCTGCCCGTCCCGCTCGACAACCGGTCGGCCGGGGTCCGCCGCCGCCAGCGCCGGACGGGCGGTGCTGGCGATCCGCACCAACTGGGCTGAACGCTCCTGTCGCTCGATCACGACCGTATCGATGCGCCACATCCCCGGCTCGCCCGCAATGCGCACCCGCTGGCCGGGCGTCATTGCCAGGATGGAGGCGTCCAGTCCGATCCTGCGCCGCTCTCGGGCGGCATCGGCCTGGATCAGCGTGCGCTCCGCCATCGCCCGTGCCTCGTCGGCCGAAATGGCGGCAACCACCGGCACCACGCGCTCGGCCATCCCGCCACCGGGCCGGACCGCACGCTGCACGCCGATCTGATAGTCGCGGGCGGGATCGTAATGCATGATGCCGATCACGCCGGGTCCGTCGTTCGATGGCGCGAACGTCCGCTGCATCGCCCGATTGGCGGCACCCGCCGGCCGCCACCCGCGGTCCGCCACCGTCACCGGGTCGCCGTCCGTCCGCTCGGCCAGCACCAGCCTGTCGCCTTCGGCCGTCCACCAGCCCCCGGAGATCGCGGCAACCTGCTGGGCGGCTTCCCTGATGCTTGCGCCCTCGATGGCGATCCCGTGCAACGCGGTGCCCGGCGCTTCGGCGTCCAGTTGGCGGGACAGTTCGGTCAGCACCTCCCGCCCGCCGACCGGCCCGCCATCGGCAATCACCTCGACGGTCAGCGACGGGATGCGATTGCCGAACTCGTTCAGGTCCAGCTCCTCGAACACCAGATAGGCATGGCCGCGCCATGCGGGCGCTTCGGCAATGCCGATGGCGGATGCGATCAGCGGATCGACCGCCTGGTCCGGGTCGCCGGTGTGCAGCCGGAACCCCGTGCGGACCTTCCAGTCCCCGGCCTGCCCCCGGATCAGCCGCCCATCGGCCCAAACCCGGCCAATGCCTTGGATGCGCCGCGCGGACACCAGCACGGCAAAGGATGCGCTGTATTGATACTGGGTCACGCTCGGCCCGCCCTTGCCGCCACCGGTGGTGCTGCGCCGCTCGATCAGGTCGGTGGCCCAGATGACGGTGCCTGCCACGCGCATCCGTCCGAACAGGCGGGGGATGGGCGTGCCATAGCTCGATGTCTGGACCTTCAGGTCGGACAGTCGCGGCCCTTCCCGGCGGGGGCCGCCGATCACGCTCCGGTCGGCCATCTGGCCCAGCACGGCCCCGATCGCCCCGCCGATCGGCCCGCCGACCGCCGTGCCCAATGCGGTCAGTATCAGCGTCGCCATGCGCCATCCCCTTCCTTGACGTGCCACCTTGCCAGCACCGGCCATGGCAGCGGGCCGGGCCGCTCGACGACACGGCCAAGCCCCGCATCGGCATGGACGATGCCCCCGGCTTCGGTGGCGATCCCCAGATGCAGCTGTGTCGCCGCCGTCCGCATCAGCATGATCTCACCCGGCGCTCCGGTGCCGGGAACCAGCCCCGCATGGCCGGCCCATTGCCCCGCGCGCTCGGCATCGCTCATCCGCAGGCCGTAACCGCGCGGCACCGCCTCCACGCGGTCCAGCGCCAGCGCGACCAGCCCGACACAGTCCAGTCCATGCCGGCAATCGCGCCCATGCAACCGGAACCGCACGCCGATCAGCGCGCGGGCACGTTCCAGCACGATCTCCACCTCAATTCCCCGGATACCGGGTCAACAGGTCCATTCCCGGCAAATGCGGTTCCCCCTGGAAATTGACGGCATTGCCGAACCGCGCGGAACAGGTTGCCAGCCGCCGGTCGCAGCCCTCGGTCAATTCGACCAGCGCGCCGACATCGGCATTCGGCGGCGCGCTCCACAACTGGACGCTGTCCCCGTCGCTTGCCGCCACGGGCCGCTCCAATCCGCTGTTCGGCCCGGTAATCCAGCGCAGGCGGCCCTGCCCGAAACGGCCCGCCTCGCCGAGCGGACGATCCATCCATATGCGATCGTCCATGACCGAGGCGGTGCGGGCCAGCATCCGCCGCCCCGCCATCGGCACCCGGCACCGCGCATCGCCCAGGGTGGCGCGGCATCCCGCACTGGTCGTCTCGACCACCGGGCCGCCCAGCATGGCACCGCGCCCGGTCAGTTCTGCGGTGAATCCCGTGTCGCTCATCTCCACGGCACCAATGCTGCCCTCGCCCTGCGGCCACGACGCGCCACCGGGATCGGTCCAGTCCACCACGAACAGGGTGACGCGCGCCCCGTCCCATCGCCCGGCCAGCAAGGCCTCTGCCTCGATCGCGCCGTGGCTCAATCCGCCGGCCACGCTCATGCCGTCCCCGTCCAGTGCCGCCGTCCGTTCGACCGCGCCCGGCACCATCCCCGGCGCCGCGCGATAGGTCAGTCCGCCAATGTCCAGGTCGCGGTCATGCCCTGTCAGGCCGATGGCCACCCCGTCGCGCCGCTCGATCCGCCAGCACCAGGCCAGCGTGGTGAGTTCCCCCTCCAGCCCCGCCATTACTCAATCCTCGCGCAGTTCAATGAGCGGCACGCTCGGCGCCACGCCTGCCCGGAACGTTGCCCGGCTGACGCTCAACCGGTCCTCGGCAAAGCGGACGGCCACGTCGAACGCAAATCCTGCCGTCACCGCAGCGCCCTCCGGCGGCGGCACGTCCAGCACCACCCATCCGCCCGGCTCGACCGAGAATGTCGCCGTCTCGACACCGCCCACCCCCACGCGCACGCTTCCCGCCACCGGCCGGGTGATCCGCCGCGCCACCTCGCCATAATGCTTGATCAGCGCAAACCGCATCCGCTCGCCATCGCCGGTGCCCAGCAGCTCGTCCGTCGGCCCCGGCCCCTCGCCCGCCCCCGTCCGCCAGTCGAACGGATCGCTCAGGCGAAAGCCCCGCGCCGGGCCCATCCGCGCGCGATAGAATGCGAGCAGTTCGGCAATATCCGCCTCACTGCGCACCCCCGGCCCGACGTCGTACCGGGTCCGCGCCGATGCCCAGTTGGCGCCGCGCTGCTCGTGCCCGCCGCTGCTTTCCAGAATGTCGGTCGAATGTTCCGGGCTCACCTCCACCTCGCGCCCCAGCGCCAGCGGAAAGCGCACATCGTCGAACGGCGTCATCGCGTCCTCCCCCTCATCGAAATGAATGAACCCGTCGCGCATCACCTGCGGCAGCGCCCAGACGAACGTCTCCACCACGCCCCGCGCCCGTGCGACCTCTGCCGCTGCGTCGATCGCAGCCCATTGCCCGGCATCCTCCGGGCGCAGCACGAACCCGCTGAAATAATGCTGGCGCTCCACCGGATAGTTCAGCCGCGCCTCCGCCGCCGCCACGCCCCGCGCGGTCAGCGGCGTGTTGCCCATCGCTGCCCAGTCATAATCTTCGAGCTGCAGCACATCGAACGCCGGGCTCGCCCAGCCGATGGGCATATTCGCACGCTTCAGCTCCGGCGCCAGCGGGTCGAGCACCTGCGGCAGATAGGCGAGCAGCAACAGCTCGGCATCCGCAGCTACCGCCCGCACCGCCGCCCCCAGCGCCGCCGTGCTCTCCGCCAGCATCGCGCCCGCCTGATCCAGCAACGCCACCTGCGCCGCATTCAGCGGCCCACGCACCGTCGATATTTCCGGCGGATCGCCCCCGAACGCCGCCCGCGCGGCATCGTCGTACAGGCAGGGCCGCCCGTCGCCCGGAAATACCCACCACCACGGCTCGCCCACCTGGAACCGCACCGGCATCCCGGCCTCGACCGCAATACCAACGAATGCCCGCGCCACCGCGTGCAGATAGCTCATCGCCCCGGCATGGGCAGGCGACAGCAACGTCGACGGCGGCACCCATCCGGTCAGCGCCGGGCTGCCGTCGAACGTCCGCTGCTTCCAGTCGCCCCAGCAATAGGCATCGAACAATTCGTAACTCAGCGACCAGATCACACTGTATCCCAGCGCCATGGCCCGCGCCGCGAAATCCCGGTGCCACGCCGCGCAAGGGCTATTGATCGCGCCGCCCGCCAGGCTCGCGTAAAACCCCCCGCTCGCCGCCTCGAGCCGGGGATAATGGCTCATCCCGACATAATGGACGATCGACCCGCGATAGCCCAGGTGCAGCGCATTGCGCAGCAGCCGCTCCGGCGTCAGGTTATAGCTGTCGTCATAGCCGGAACAGATGGACAGGCCATGTTCCGGCACCATCGCCTCGCCGATGGCCAGCACCGCGCCCGATCCCTCGCAGCGCATATCCGACAGTTCCGCCCAGCCCTCGACCGCCCCCGGCAGATCGCCGCCCGCCTCGTCATAACCCGGCGGCACCAGCGAGACGAACATCCGGTCGACATCGCCCGCAAACACCGGGTCCGCCTCGTCAGGCAACAGGAACCCGCCCTCCAGCGCGGCAAAGTCCAGCGTCACCCGCGCATCCTCCGGCGCGCCCTCGGCATAGTTCCACAGCCGCACATACCAGGCGCGCGGCGCTCCACCTTCATCCCGCCCCTCGATAGTCAGCACCGGGCCGTTGACCGCATCCAGCGGGATCAGCCCGCCCGACCGCCAGCGAAACGACAACACGCACCGCCGGAAATCCCGCGCCGTCTCGTATGTCAGCAGCGGATGATCGAACCGGTCCTCCACCTCCCAGATCAGCCCGGCCAGATCATTGCGACGATAGAACACGCAGTCCACGCGCATCGCATCCCAGGCCGTCGTCGTCACCGCCGCCATCATCGGCCGCGGAAAATTGACCGTCCAATAGGCAGGATCGAACCGCGTCAACACGCCCTCCTGCTGCACGCTCCGCCCGCGCATCAACCAATGCCCCATGATGATGTCCTTACAGAAAAGCCCCTCCCCTTCAGGGGCATCGGGTGAACCGCGTGCCGCGCGGTTCAGGTCAGTCCGGGGGACTGACCGATCCGGTGCCGGGTTGGGGCGGAGAAGCGGGCGAACCCACCCTCCGTCCCGACAGAACGGACCCAACCGCCGCCAACAAAATCACCGTCGCCCCGGCCTTGAGCCCAGGCTCGGCTTCTTCCCTTGAACCAAGGCAGCCTTCTGGCCGAGCCGACGCTGATCAAGAACACACGGTGTTCCCGCGAAAGCGGGAACCCAGAGCCCCAAGCGACACCCTCGCAACCCTGCGCTCCCGCTTCCGCAGGAGCACGCTTAATGGGGACTGCCCCCCTGACCCATTCGCTTCGAGCGAAGTCGAGATCCGCAGCGACCCAGGCAACACCCGGCTTGCCCAATCCATGCGGTCGCCGCATGCATGACTGATGCGCTTGCCAGCCCGCACCACCCTGCTCGTTTCCATGATCCTGTCAGGATGCGTAGCCAGCCCCTCCGGCTCCCCGTTTATGGTCATCGTGCGTGGCCCAGCCGACGCTTGCGCCCTCGAAGTCGATGGTCGCAAGATCGCGGACAGCCACGCCCTCCTTGCCGTTGCGCGCGAGCAGCACAGGCGGGGCAGAACAGCCATCGTTAAGGGCGATGAGCAACTGCCCTATCGCTGCGTCGGCGGCGCAATCTACACCTTGCAAAGTGCCGGCTATCGCGACGTCCGATTCGAGACTGGCCCGGCTCAATAATTCGCCCCCTCCCGCGCCGCCCGCACCGCCCAAGCCACCTGCCGCCCCGCCAGCTCCCGCGCCCGCGGCCCGTCCGCGCCAGCCCCCGCATTCCCTGTGTTAGCCACCCGCGCCTTGCGCATATGGCGCCGCCCGCTATCGTCAGCCCACATCTCGCGCACAAGGAACTGCCAAGTCTATGGACGACGCCCCGCCCAGCTTGCGACGCGCCGCCCTGCCGGATCCAATGGACGATCCGGTCGCGCGCGTGGGCATGGCGCAGCCGGAACTCGCTTATGATTATTTCAAGAGCATGGTGTCGGTCAGCGTTGCGACGCTCGGCGGTATCCTAACGCTGGGTGAAACCGTGTTCGGGGCGCGGATTGACCCATTGCAGATGGGCCTTGCGGCGCTGCCCGTAGCCATCTCCGGCCTGCTCGCGCTTCAGGCCAAGACGGACATCATGCAATTGTGTCAGGGCGTGAAGCCTCCGCTCAACAGCGCACGGATCGCGCTCAGACTGGTCCCGGCACTCTACGGCGTGGGCATGGGCGCCTTTCTGCTGTTCCTCGCGCTGTCCTATGCGGGCACCTGAGCGGTTGGCGTACCGATAGGGGGCGCATCGGTCACCCCTCCAGCGCCGCCCGGACCGCCCGCGCCACCTGCCGGCTGGACCGCTCCAGCGCCCGTGGCCCGTCCATGCCCGCGCCCGCATTCACCGTGATCGCCACCCGCACCTCGCGTGGCCCGGCGCTGCCCTGCGGCATCACCGTCCCGCTGGCCGTCGGCACGAACAACTCCGGCCCGCGCTCGCCCACCCAATAGGGCCGCGCCGGACTGACCGGACCGCCGGTCGCCCGCCCCGGCGCGCCGGCGATCAGCCCGATCAGGGCCCCGCCCAGTCCGCCGCCGCGACGCCCGCCACCGCCGAACAACGCCTCCAGCCCGCTGCCCAGCGCTGCATCTGCGATTTCGCCCAGCACCGCCAATGCGCTCCGCCGCAGATCCTCGAACCCGAACTTGCCCGTTCGGATCGCACGCGACAGGCTCGTCTCGATCGCCCGCCCCGCCCGATCGACGCCGGCCGCCAGCGGCCCGTCCAGGCTCCCGCGCATCGTCGCCACGTCCGCCGCGAACGCCCGCGTATCGGCGCGCACGCTCACCACCAGCCGCTCGATCTCCTCATCCATCGGGATGCTCCTTCATTAACCGGGCCAGCGTATCGAGGTCCACGCTCGCCTCCGCCTCCGGCCCGCGAACTGCCTCGACCAAAGCCGCCACCTCATCCGGCGTCGCTCGCCAGAACGCATCCGGCGACCATCCGAACAGCGCCCCCATCATCCCCGCCAGCCGCCGCGCAGCCCCGGCAAATTCCTCCCGTGCAAGGGGAGGTGGCAGCCCCGGCGCAGGCCGGGGTTGACGGAGGGGTGTGCCCGACCGCAGATCGGATTTTCCCATCACCGACCCGCCAGGATCTGCCGGATCAGCGTCTTCAGCACCGGCGTCGCCGCCGCCATCCCGCCCGCGACCACCGCCTCGCCAAAGCTGTCCCGCGTCATCCCCTCCGGCCGCTCGGCCAGGCAATGCCAGAACAGCGCGACCATCTCAGCAATCGCCAGCCGCCCCTCCGCCGCCCGCTCGACCAGCGCGAACAGCGGCCCCAGCTCCTGCTCCGCCGCCACCAGCGCCGCAAAGCTCGGTCGCACCACCAGGCTCACGCCCGCGACGCGCAGGCTCGCCTCCCCCCTTACAGGATTGGCAACCCTACTCCCCCCCCCTTCAGGGGCGTCGGGTGAACCGCGCCCCGCGCGGTTCAGGTCAGTCTGGGAGACTGACCGACCCGATGCCGGGGCGGGGGTGGGGTGGTGGGGCGGACGTCCTTCTCCGCCCATCACGCGCTCACCACCGCACCGGAGGACTCCAGGCTCACCGTATAACTCCGCTCGCCATTATGGTCCCCGGCATAATCCAGCCGCGTGATCAGGAACCTGCCCGTCATCGTCTCGCCACTCTCGAAACTCAGCCGGTAATCGTCGATCGTGCCCGCCAGCGCATTGCCGCGCAGCCGCGCCTCCGCCGCCGAACCCGTAAACACGCCCGCGCCCGACACGCTCACCATCCGCGTGCCCGCCCCCGAAAGCAATTCGCGCCAGCCGCCCGAATCTTTGCTGGTGATCGCCACCTGCTCGCCCGCGATGCTCAGCTGCGTCGTGCGCAGCCCCGCCACGGTCGTGAACGCCACCGGTTCGCCGCCATCGCCCACCTTCAGCAAAAACGCGCTACCCCGCTCCGCCGCCATAATTTGTCTCCCATCAGAATATGTCTTGCTCCTGCGAAAGCAGGAGCCCAGAGCCCCAAGCCAACCGCTCGCGGACTTCGCTATTCCACCCGCACCATCCGCACCCGAAACTCGGCAAGCCCGATCCAGCGCCCCTCGCCGCCGCGCGCCACCCGGCTCCGCACCAGGCTCAGCGCCACCAGCCGCCAGCCCTCCGCCAGCCCCGTCGGCAGCGCCAGCACCGCCGCCTCCACCTGCGCCAGCATCGTCTCCGCCTCGTCCGGTCGCTCGCCCTGCGCATGGACCTGTACCGCGATCCGCCCCTCGCGCCCCTCGCAGCCGCGCGCCGACCAGTCGGCCAGCACGGGGCTCTCGACGATCAAGTGCGGGAGCAGCGCCCGCCCCGGCGGCCCGTCCAGCACCGCCACGCCCAGCGGCCTCAGCGCCTTCGCCACCGCGCCTTTCAGCACCGCCGCCGCGCTCATCGCCCCGCCTCCCGCACGTCCGCCTCGGTCAGCCAGCGGCGCAGCAGCCCGCGCCCGCGCGCCACCACCGCATCGCCCTCGACCGAGGCACGCACGCCGGGCACCGCCTCCAGCCCCGCTGCGATCCGCTCCCGCCGCGCCCGCACCCGATCCTCGACCAGCGCCCGCCCCCGCGCCTCCAGCCGCGCCATCATCGCCCGGCCCCCAGCGTCAGCGCGCGATAGGGCCGCCACAGCGCGGCGACGGCAGCGGGCGGCTGAACCTCGGTCCCGCGGTGATCGTGCAAATGCCCGATCATCAGCACCACACCCTGCGCAATCGGAGCAGGGATCGCGGCCCAGTCGGCCGCCGCGCCCGCCGCATAGGTCACGCGCACCCGCCCCGCGCCGCCCGGCTGCATCACCCGCACCCAACCCTGCCCCGCCGCGTCGATATCCACGGCATAGGCATCCACCGGCAGCGCAAAGGCCGCACCCTCGGCGGGCAGCCCCTCGACGCCGGTAATCGCCGTCACCCCGGCCAACGGCAGTCGTTGCCAGGCATGGCTCGCCGCCAGCACCGCCGTCCCGGTCCGCGCCACCCATGCCGTGCCGGTAAACTGCTCCGCCAGCGTCAGCGCGGTCGCCGCCAGCCCCTCGACCAGCGCCGCCTCGCCACTGCCCATCCGCCAGTATTCGCGCGCCGCCGCGCCCGCCGCCGCCATCACCGGCGCGGGAAATCCCCCGTCCATGCGCATCCTCCTTCTTAGGGACTCCCCTCCCCTTCAGGGGAGGGGCTGGGGGTGGGGTGGAGGCACAGGACAAGCCTGGCCGTCACCCCACCCATCCTCACGCCGCGCTGAACCGCATCAGCTTGATGGCTTCCGAATTGCTCACCATCCCGCCGACGCGCTTGGTGGCATAGAAGTGCACGAACGGCTTGTTGGTGAACGGATCGCGCAGCACCTGCGTCTCCGCCCGTTCCGCGATCAGATAGCCCGCACGGAAATTGCCGAATGCGATCGACAGGCTGTTGGCGGCGATATCCGGCATCGCCTCCGCCTCCACCACCGGATAGCCGAGCAGCGTCGCCGGCTGCCCCGCCGCAATGCCCGGCGACCAGATCAGCTCGCCGTCCCCGGACTTCAGCTTGCGGATCACCGCCAAAGTCGCCGAATTCATCACCCACACCGCCCCCTGGCGATACGGCGCGCGAAGCGCATGGATCAGGTCGATCAGCCGTTCGTCCGGTGCCGCGTCGAATGCCCCCGCCGCGCCTGCCGGCACCACCTGCAGCGTCCCGAACGGCCGCGTCGCATCGCCCGCCGTGCTGACCGGTTGGGTCAGGAACCCCTTGGGCTTGTTCACCCCGTTGCCGGTGACGAACGCCGTCCCCTCGGCCACGGCGAACTCGGCGGCGATCTCCTGCGCCAGCCACGTCTCCACGTCGAACGCGGCATCGTCCAGCATCGCCTGGCTCGCCGCCGGATTGGCGAACAGGTCGCCCGACGGCGGCACGATCTCGTTGAACACCGGGGTCGCCGTCTCGGCCCGCGGGCCCGTCTCGCTGGCCCATCCGCTGGCAAAGCCCCCGCTCGCCACCAGCTTGCGGTATCCGCTCGTCCCCACCTGCACCACATTGGCGATGGCGCGAATGGGCGACAGCGACTTCAGCGTCGCATCCACCTGTTCGTCGATTTCGCGCGGCACGGCAAAGCCGCCCTCGGCCCCGCCTGTCCCGCTCATCGCCTTCACCTCGGCGGTGCTGCCGCTCCTCAGGAACGCGCCGAACCCGGCATCCCGCACCGCGCCCCCGCCAGCCAGCATCGGCCGCCCGGTCACCACCCCGCTTGCCTCGACCGCGTCCAAGCTCGCCACCATCGCATCGCTCATCTTCGTCTCCTGCTGTCAAAAACCCATGAAAAAGGGGCGCCACCGGTCCACCCGACGACGCCCCGCACTCCTGCTGCCTCGATGAATCGTCATTGCGAGCGCAGCGAAGCAATCCAGCCCCCGCGCCAACGGGGCGTCATTCCGGCATGGCCGGCTCCACCGCGCACACCCGCGCCAGCCGCTGCATCGGCTCGGCGACCAGGCTCACCTCGATCAGCTCGACGGCGGTCAACTCGCGCACCGCACCCCGCCGCGCCGCCCGCGCCCGGTATCCGAACGACAGCCCGGTCAGCGCGCCCTTGCGCATCAATGCCGCGACCGCCGGGTCCGCCACCCGACCGATGACGCGCAACCCCCGCCGGTCCTCGCCGATCGCCTCGATCACCCCCACGGGCGCACCCCGATGCTGCCACAGCAGCGGCACAGGCCCGACAGCCCCGGAAGCATCCGGCCCGAACGCCCCCGCCCGCACCACGTCCCCGCCCCGGTCCGCCACGTCGAACACGGCGGCATAACCGGCAAAGCGCACCGCGCCCGGTCCCCCACCCACGCTCGTCCTGAGCCTGTCGAAGGACGCATCCCCACCCGTCACCGCACCCATCCCGAAAACCCCAGCTTCACCGCCAGGCCAACCAGCACCAGCGCCGCCGCCATCCGCACGATCCATTCCACCGCCGCCTTCACCGCCGACCGCTTGGCATCGCGCCAGGCACCCAGCAGTTCGCGCAGTTCGCCCATGTCCTTGGCCGCGCCCGCATCGCTCAATCCCAGCCGGGCCAGCGCCCGCGCCGCGCCCCGCTCGCCCGCCTCCTCTGCAATGGCGCGCAGCGTGGCCAGATCAGCCCCCTCCGCCGCCGCCTGCCCGATCAGCGCCGCCAGCACCTCGTCCTGCCGCATGATGATGTCTCCATACAGAAACCCCCTCCCCTTCAGGGGAGGGGTTGGGGTGGGGCAGACGCCTGGCGACAAATCCTCCTCCTACCCCCTCGCGGGGGAGGATAGCAAAGCTTGCCGCAACCCCGGCTAGCGCAGCTTGGAGAAGGGGGAAGCGCCGCGTCGAAATCGCCATCCCGACCGATCCCCTACCCCGCTCGTCCTATGCCTGTCGAAGGACGCTGTCCCCGACATTGCGGCCGCACCCCGAACGGCCTAGCCTCGACCCATGCCCGACCCCTTCGCCCAGGGAACCGTCCACACCGCCGCGTCCGACCTTCAGGCCGCGATCGCATCCGATCCCGCCACATTGGCACTATGGCAAGCACTGACCCCGCTCGGCCGCAACGAGTTCATCTGCTGGGTCGAAGACGCGAAACAACCCGCCACCCGCGCCCGCCGCATCGCCCGCACGGCGGCGGAACTGCACGCAGGCAAACGCCGCCCCTGCTGCTGGCCCGGCTGCATCCATCGCGACGACAAGGCGCCGTGCGTGTGGCAACAAGCGATGCTAGCCCAGGGCAAACGCCGCTAGGCCGTCGAACCCGAAACGCCTCCCCCCTCGCGGGGGAGGATAGCGAAGCTTGCCGCGAACGCGACTAGCGCAGCTTGGAGAGGGGGCAGTGCATCCCCAACCGCGCCCGGGCTGAGCCTGTCGAAGCCATTTGCCCTACAACCTTTAGCGGACCGGACAGCATTCTAGTCACCGACGATTATGCTTGTCGTTCGCGCTGGATTCATGCTGCATAACCGTCATGCGGCGAGCAATGATCCTAACAGCTTTACTGTTTGTGTGTGCCGCTTCGTCGGTCGGCATCGCTCAACAATCGTCCAACCCCACCTATATTCTAACCCGAAGTTACGAAACCGAAAGTCACGCATCCGATACCTCAACGAGCAGTTCCCATGGAAGCGACGTCTTCATCGAACGACTGATTGCCCGACATGAAGATGGAATCGAACTCGAATATGATTTCGAACCGTCTGCCCCGCCAGAGGAGCGGGTTCGCAACTGGCAGCTTCCAGCGCGCATATTCAAACCGGTGACGGGTTCGACCCGCTTGCTGAACGCAGGCGAAGTGGAAGCACGTTTGGAACAATGGCTGAACCTGGGCAAGATCGATCGGTCGGCTTGCGGCAGATGGATTTTCACCTGGAACGCCTTCAAAATCGAGTGCGATCTGCAATCGGTCGTTGCGACAATCGACGCGCTTGATCTCAACATGATCCCGCTGGGGCCGGGCGTGCCCTATGCCGATCCGATGGCGATCGCACCGGAACCACTTGCCCGAACCGTTGCTGGCTCTGGCGCTGTCACCTACACGGCAACGCTCCGGATCGATCCTGCGGCGGTGCTGGGCCAGCGTGCCGAAGAGGACAGGATTGTGGCCGAGCTGATGGGCGAACAAAATAACGCCGAGATGCGCGAAGTGATGCGCTCGACTCGAGCGACAAAGGAGATATCCGGCGACATCACCGTAACCTTCGATACGGACCCCAGCGGAACGATCATGCGGCGGACGAAGGTGACCAAACTGCTGCTCACCAAGCTGGACGGATCGACAGAGACCTCCATTGCCAAGCAAGTCGTCGAGCGTCGACAGCTCCATTGAACGCTTTCCCTCACATCCCCACCAGCACCTTCTTCTCCTCCGAGCTGAGGAAGTCCGCCGCGCTCGCCGCCGCCCACAGCTCATATCGCTCCTCGGCCAGCACGCTCACCCGGTTCTCGTCCACCCACAGGCTCGCGCCCGGCCACCATCCCTTCAGCCCCTGCGCCAGTCCGCCCAGGATCGTCCCCACCAGCGGCGGCACCGCCTGGCGCCAAAGCGCGCGGTTCGCCTCGCGGTAATTGGCGTATGCATTGTCGCCGGGCAGGCCCAGCAGCATCGGCGGCACGCCGAACGCCAGCGCGATCTCCCGCGCCGCCGCCGCCTTCAGGCCGACGAAATCCATGTCGGCGGGCGACAGGCTCAGCGCCTGCCATTTCAGGCCCCCTTCCAGCAGCATCGGCCGCCCGGCATTGGCCGCGCCCTGGAACGCCGCCTCCATCTCCGCCTTCAGCCGGTCGAACTGCACCGCCGTCATCGCCGTCCCGTCGCCCGGATCATAGACCAACGCCCCCGATGGCCGCGCCGCATTGTCCAGCAGCGCCTTGTTCCACCGCGTCGCCGCATTGTGAATCGCAACCGCCCCCGCCGCCGCGCCCAGGCACCCCAGCCCCAGATGATCGTCCAGCGGGCTGAACTGCTTCAGGTGGATGACCTGCGGCCGCCCGCCATCCCCCGCGCTCAGCCGCTGGCTGCGACCGTTCACGGTGTAGCGGTATGCGGCGGGCCAGCCCTGCGCATCCGCCTCCACGCTCACCCGCTCGGGGCGCAGCGCAAACAGCTCGCGCGCCATGCCCGCCTCGTCGGTCATCACCTGGATGAACGCATTGCCGTGCATGAGCAGGTGAGACGCCGCCGTCTCGATCAGGTCCTGCGCGCCGGATCGCGCCATCACCAGCGCCAGCAATTCCGGCGGATCGCTGCCCATCGGCGCGCTCGCCGCGCTCGATGCGATCATCCGCACCGCCCGCTGCGCGATGGGGTTGGCCAGGAAAGCATCGCGCACCTGCGCCTCATAGGATGCGGGCCACTCCCCGATCACCCCGCGCGCACCCCCCTGCACCAGCATAGGCCGCGCAGAATCCCGCCCGGCCGCAGCCTTGCGCCCAAAGATCTTCATAGGTGATGCTCCTTGACGAATATGCGCACCGTCACCCCCTCTCCCCGTTTAAGGGGCAGAGGAGACGCCCCCTCTCCCCTTGTGGGAGAGGGTTGCGAAGACTTGGCGGCGTGCCGCCTAGTCGAAGCTGGGTGAGGGGTGATGACCCCATGCAGTGCCGCCAGAGTCGAGGCTCCGGTTAAACCCTATGCGACATTTCATTCGCGCATTACCTGGCTGTCTTGCCAAGCCTGCAAAATTCGATCGCTTTGCGCTGTTTCAGCGATGTGTAGAAGGATCGTGTGCGACAACTCGACGTCCGGGTGATGAGCACAATTCTCCGCGAACCAGAGGGCTTCGGACATGGGCTCACCACTATGCCATGTGGTCATGACGAATCGGTCGTCGGGGATTTCTCCAAAGCTGAACGCTTCCAAGACGGCCCAATCGACACTGTCGTGCCACTTTTCACAGTCAATGCCCCACGCGATCACGTAAAGGCTGCCAATGCCGACGATCCATTCGGCGGTGACATTTAGCCAAGCAGCGCTAACCGAATGATCGGCGATTAGCACGATACGATAGGGAGCAGGTGCCAGGTCCGGCAGCGGGCCATCCGGTCGCAGGTGGAGATATTGCGGTTTCACCTCACAAGCTTAGGTAGCCAGCTAGCTTGAGCCAAATCAACAGCGCTCACTTTAAAGTTTCGTCCGTGTCGAGCGAAATCGAGACACCGCGCCCCTACCCCCTTTTCCGCCCAAACCAGATCACATGCCGCGGCCCCTTGCCGTTGGCCCGCGCCCGCACGGCCACTTCCTCCACGCTCAGCCCCGCCTCGCCCATCCGCCGCCGGAACGCCGCATCCGGCGCCGCCGACCACACCGCCAGCACCCCGCCGGGCCGCAGCGCCGCGACGCTCGCCGCCAGCCCGGCTGCCGAATAAAGCCCGTCATTCCCCGCCCGCGTCAGCCCGTCCGGCACGTTGTCCACGTCCAGCAGGATCGCGTCATACGCCCCCCGCCCCGCGCGGATCGCCGCGCCGACATCGCCGATGCGCACCGTCACGCGCGGGTCGTCCAGGCACCCGGCGGTCAGTTCCGTCATCGGCCCCCGCGCCCAGTCGATGATCTTGGGCACCAGCTCCGCCACCACCACCCGCGCATCGCCCGGCAACACCGCCAGCGCCGCGCGCAGCGTGAACCCCATGCCGTATCCGCCGATCAGCAATCGGGGCGCCCGCGCCTTCAGCCGCTCCACCGTCATCGTCGCCAGCGCCGCCTCGGACCCGCTCATCCGGCTGTTCATCAGCTCGTTGCGTTCCAGCACGATCATGAAATCCGCGCCCCGCCGCACCAGCCTCAGCGGCTCGCCCCCCGGCACCTCGGCCGTATCCAGATGCTCGCGCGGGATCATGCCGCCTGCCCTAGCCCAAGCCGCTCCACATACAAGCCTCCGCTCATCCTGAGGAGCCGCGAAGCGGCGTCTCGAAGGACCGCACCCCAGCCGCGCCCCGCCCGCGCAGCATCAGCTCGGACAGCGCCCACACCAGCGCATCCGCCCGGTCCGGCGACCTTCCCGGCCCGCGATAGTCCCCGCCCGGAAACAATCCGCACAATTCGTCCTCCAGCGCGGGGAACGCCCCCGCATGGCGCACCCGCCCGCCCGAATAAAGCGCCGCGACCGGCTCGGCCCGCGCAACCTTGCCCCGGCTCGCCCGCACTGCCTTGACCGAAAGGGCCAAGCCCGCCCCGGCCAGCACCGCCTTCACCATGTCGCCGCCCATGTTGACCTCGGCCACCACGCATTCCGCGCGCCACGCATCGGCACAGTCCGCCACCGCCCGCGCCCAGCCCTCGGGCGACCGTCCCGCCACGCTCGCATCGCCCAGCACATAGCCAAGCCCGTCCTCGCCCAGCCCGACGGCGACGATCCCGCACGCATCCCCCTCGGCGGTCGCGGGCGGATCGACGCCCACCACCACGCGCACCAGTTCCGGCACCGCATCCACCGCCACGCGCGCCCGCTCGATCCCTGCCCGGTCCCACAGCGCCCCGGCCAGGTCGTCGACGATCTCGCCGTCCAGCTCCTGCCGCCCGAGCGCAGTGCCCCCATAATCGGCGATCATCGCCGCGACGAAACTGCCGGGCAGGTGCGGATTGTCCCGCGTCGCCCCCCGCGTCTCCACCGTGTCCCGCGCCTTCAGGATGCGTTTGAGCAGCGGGATCGGCCTGGGCGTCGTCGTCACCACCGCGCGCGGCCGCTCGCCGATGCGCAGCCCCATCATCAAATTATCCCAGGCCGCCCCCCCGCGCGGCCATTTGGCCAGCTCGTCGCACCACGCCGCCCCATGCTCCGGCCCGCGCAGGCTCTCGCCCGCCGCCGCCGAGTAACACTGCGCCTGCGCCCCCGAAGCAAAACGCAGATGCCCTGTCGCCGGCCGCCACAGATGCTTCTCCCCCGGCCGTGCGACGGACAGGATGCCGCTCGGCCCCTCGACCATCACCCGCCGCGCATCGTGCAGGGATGCCGCGACCAGCGCGATCCGCGCCCCGCCATCGCCCCGCGCCACCTCGCTCACCCATTCCGCCCCGGCCCGCGTCTTGCCGAACCCGCGCCCGGCCCGGATCACCCACACCCGCCAGTCCCCCGGCGGGGCCAGCTGGCCATCATGGGCGTGCAGCGACCATCGGTGGCGCAGCTCCGTCGCCTCGCCCTTGCTCAACATGGCGAGCGCCCGCCGCCGCTCCTTTTCGGGCAATGCCGCCATCCGGGCCAGCCGCACGGCCATCGCATCGCCATTCTGTTCGGCACCGGTCATTGCGGGTTCCCCTCGGGCGGCTTCGGGTCGGTGCAGCGCCCCGGCTGCCGCCGCATCCGTCGCTCGGCGGCCAGCAACGCCTTGTCCAGCGCGGCATCGGTCTGCTCGCGCGGCACCGGTTTCAACGGTCGTCCGCCATGATTGAACGGCCGATCGTCTCGGCGGCTGCGATATTGGCGCAGCACCGTCAGCGCCCTGTCGAAATCGAACGGGGGCAGGTCGGCGTCCCCCTCCCCGGCCGCCGCCGCCGCCCGGTCGGGATCGGCCAGCATCAGCGGCTGGCCCGCCCCGCCATGGCGCAGCACCAGTTCCTCCAGCCGGTCATAGCCAAGCCGCAACGCATCCTGCCATTGCTCCAGGAACACCGGGTCGCGCGTGCGATGATAATAGGGGGTGGTATGATCCACCCCGGCATATTGCGCCGACAATCTGGCGTTGCAGGTCAGGGCCAGCGCATCCAGAAACGCCTGGCGCTTTTCGGCGCTGAACGCATTCGCCTTGGCCCGACGACGGCGATAGGCACCGTTGCGTCGTCCGATCACCGTGTCGTCCATGTCGCCAGCCTCCCCCGTCGGCACCGCGATGCCGCCCCACAAGCAAACGGGCCGGAAAGCGCCCCCGCGCCCCGGCCCGTCATCCCTGGGCCAACCGCCCCGCCCCCGGACGCGATTCGCCATCATGTCAAAGTGATTAGCCGGATCGTCACGCTGTAGGACAGCATAAAAGTACCCATTTGGGAAAATCCCACCCTGACGTCCTGTTGCGAATGACCCGAATAGAACAACTTGCGGCACCCGGCCTGCGCGATTGTGGATGGATTGCGAAGTCTCTATGGTGTGCGTCAGGGAAAGATCCGGGGCGGTTGTCCTGATCAGGGGGGATAGCGATGGGCCTGACGCTCGGTACGGCGAATGGACGCCGCGAGATTGCCGAAACGATCGAGGATGCGCCTGCCATCCGCATTACCGGCACCGGCTTCACGCTCGTCAATACCGAACGGGGTCGCATCATTTCGAATCAGGACGGGGTTGCCGCCCTAATCATCGATGCCGCCGGCGCGACGATCATCAACGAACAGGGCGGCATCATCCGGGGCAGCGGATGGACTTCGCTAGCGATTCAGGGTTCGGCAGGCGACGATAGCATCGACAATGCCGGGCTGATTGCAGGCGAGGTGACCCTGGGCCAGGGAAATGACCTCTTCACCCATCGCACGGCGGGGACGCAAATCCCCACCATGGTCGTCGATTTGGGCGGGGGGGATGATCGCTTCACGCTGGTCAGCGGTGACTCCTCCGGCATCCACACGCACCGGCTGAATGGCGGGGCGGGGTCGGATACGCTGGTGCTCTCCGGGGCGCTGGGCGTTTTTTACGGCAACCAGGTGGGCCTGGTGACGGGGTTCGAACATCTCGAGGTCGGGCCTGAGGTCACCAATATCATCGGCCTGTCCGGCTTTCAGACGGTGACCCTCGGCGCGGGTGGGTTCAACAATTTCGTGCAAAGCTTCAATCCGCTGGCGGACCTGTCGCTGGCGGGCGGCTTTGTCACCATCGCCCATGGCTCCGCATTTCGCGCGGTTATCGGCAGCGCTGCCGATGATCAGGTGGAATTGGCCAGCTCGATCCTCGGGACCGGGCGGTTGCTGGGGGCAGTGGATCTGGGCGGCGGCGACGACAGCTTCTGGCTTACCGGCTATCCCGGCGCGGCTGGTGCGCCCGTCGTGGAACGCCCGGTCAGCGGCGGATCGGGCATGGATACGATCAACATTGCGCTGGCAGATGTCCGGACGATCGATCTCGCGCTGTTTTCCGGCTTTGAACGGGTCAATACCGGCACCTTTTCATCGATCACCAGCAGCGTGCGGCTGACCAACCTGAACGGGTACCGGGAAATCATCGGCGATGGAGAGGGGGCGATATTAACCCTCGCAAACTCGCGCTCGCCTGATGCGGCGGTTTCGCTTCAATCCCGTGGCCGTCTGGTGATCGAATCCTCGGCGACGATCGGTCGATTTGGCTTTCCCACCGGCAATGGCTCTGAAATCGACTTTGCAGCCGTGCAACAGGGCAATGACCAGCTCAGCGTGTCGGTGTTGAACGCCGGCACCATCCTCGGCAATGTCCAGCTTTATTACGGCGACGATCTGTATGACGGCCGGCTGGGCACCACCGGTGGCACCATCTTCGGCTATGCCGGCAATGACCGCCTCTATGGCGGGATTGGCAATGACCGGATGGACGGCGGCTATGGCGGCGACGACCTGTTCGGTGGTGATGGCGATGACCTGCTCGATGGCGGCGCGGGCGCCGACGGGCTGCATGGCGGAATGGGCAATGATAGCTATGTCGTCGATCGACAGGGCGATCTGGTTTTCGAATCCTTTGGCGGTGGCACCGATACGGTCACCACGACCAGCGGCTTTTATCTTTACGCGAATATCGAAAACCTGATCCTTGCCGTTTCGGCGGGCGATGCCTTTGGCGTTGGCAACGCGCTGGCCAACACGATCACGGGCAATGCGGGCGACAACCTCCTGCTCGGCGGCACGGGCAATGACCGTATCGTCGGGGGCGCAGGGCGCGATGCGCTGTTCGGGGAGGATGACGACGACATTCTGCACGGCGACGGCGGCATCGATTATCTGGTCGGCGGCACCGGGCGCGACATGCTCGACGGCGGCGCGGATGCCGATGCACTCTACGGACAGGATGGTGACGACACCCTGATTGGTGGCAGTGGCTTTGTAACCGATATTCTGGTGGGCGGGGCTGGCAACGACCTGCTGAACGGCGATAGCGGGCTGGGCGATTACGACCTGATGGACGGCGGGTCGGGCGACGATCTCTATTATGTCGATACGCCAGACGATCTGACGTTCGAGGCGGCGGCCGGCGGGGTGGACACGGTCTTCGCCAACATTTCCGGTACGGGCTATTATCTGTACGCCAATGTCGAAAATCTCGAGCTTCTGGGCGCGACGCCCTTCGGCGTGGGCAATGCCCTCGACAATCGCCTGATCGGCAACGCGGGCGACAATTATCTGCTCGGTGGCGCTGGCGACGATGTGCTCGACGGACGGGGTGGCGCCGACATGCTGTTCGGCCAGGACGGGGCGGACCTGTTCGTCATGGGGCGCGGGCGCGGCGCGGACGGGATTGGCGACTTTACCCCCGGTGTCGATCGGATCAGCCTCTCGGGCCTTGGCATCACCAATTTCGCCGGGCTTTCGGGCCGAATGAGTGCGGTGGACGGCGGCGTTTCGATCGATCTGGGGCAGGGGGATTCGTTGCTGCTCTACGGCGTCTCGCTGGCGCAACTGACCGCGTCGGATTTCCTGTTCAACTGATTGCGAAGCCAAAGCCTGCGGCATCGGGGGTTGCCTGCCCCAATGCTCCCGCTCGCCACCGCCTTTGCCGTTACCCCTCCCGGACAAACCACCCCTTCCACAACCGTTTGCTCGGCCGCACGAGGATCACGGCCACACCCGCCATCGCGATCAGGCCGCCCACCACCATCTGCGCGCTCACCGGATCGTTGGTGATCCACGCGCCCATCATCACCGCAAATACCGGGGTCAACAGGGTCAGCGGCGCGACCAGGTTCGCATCGTGCCGCCGCAGCACCCAGAAATAGGCGGTATGGGCGACGACCGACACCAGCAGCGCCGACGTCGCGATCGCGGCCCAGAACGGCCATCCCGCCGCCGCGCCCGCCGCCGCCTGGTCCCGCTCGAACACGATGCTCGCCAGCATCAACCCGATGCCCGTCGATACGCCCGCCCATGCCTGCAGCTTGACGGCGCCGACCTCCACCCGCTTCATCATCACCGATCCCAGCGCGCCGACCACGGCCCCGGCCAGCACGAACAACAGCCCGGTGGACGCCCGCATCGTCTGCGGCTCGGCCAGCGCGGTAACGACGCCGCCGAACGCCAGCGCGATGCCCACGCCGCGCCGCCACCCCACCTGCTCGTCCAGCATCAGGATCGCCAGCAGCACGGTCAGCGGCGCGCCGAGCAGGCTGACGATGGCGACGGCGGACGGCGCTGCCGTCATCAATCCCACCATCGACAGGCCGAAACTCCCCCCGCTCATCGCCAGCGCGATGAACAGGATGCGGCCGAACGGGCGCGGCAGGGGGAACAGCCATGGCGACAGCGCAACGGCGATGATGAACCCGCGAATGCCCGCCGCCCAGAATGGCGGCACGCCCAGCGTCGCCACGATGTATTTGGAAATGATGATGTTGCCCGCCCAGAACAGGTTGATGACCAGCATCAGCGCCAGGGTGGCGGGCGGCACCGCCGGTCAGTCCAGCGTCGCCAGCACGGCATCCCACGCATCGGCCTCGTCCGGCCGCTCGGCGGTGCGGGTCATCGCCGTGACGCGCGCGGTGGTCAGGTCGATCTCGGCCACGCCCTCCCATTCGAACGTCGCATTGCCCTCGATGGTCAACGTCGCGTCCGCCGCCGCCCGGTCGGCCATCGCGCGCACATATCCGCCGCGATTGGCGACGCGCACCCACGCCCTCGCCGCGACGCGATCGGTCAGCACCGCGGCCAGTACCGACGCCGCCATCGCGCTCCCGCAACTGTCGGTCAGGCCTACGCCTCGCTCAAACGTCCGCACAAAGATCGAATTTCCGCCGTCCACGCGCACGAAGCTGATGTTGCACCGCCCCGGCAGGATCGCGGGCGCGCTCTCGGCCCAATCGCCCAGCGCGACCAGCTCGTCCTCGTCGATGGCGTCCACGAACGCGACCAGGTGCGGGTTGGGCATCGCCACGGCGGTAAAGGACCGCACGCTGGGCACGCCCGGCACCGGCTGGTCCACCGGCCCGTCCATCGCGACCCGCAACCCGATCGCCGCCGCGCCGACGCCGGCCGGCACCGCCTGCGTCCGGATCGTGGCCACGCCCGCCGCCATCTCCGGCTCGACCGACGCACCCGCCATGCTGGTCTTCAACCGCACGTCCGCGGCACTCAACCCGGTCGCCTCGAACCCCAGCCGCGCGGTGCAGCGGAGGCCGTTCAGGCAGGTCTCCGCCTCGCTCCCATCCGGATTGAGCATCCTCATCCCGAAAGCGGCACCGTCCCCGCCGCCGGTCAGGATCAAGAGGCCGTCGCCGCCCACCGGCCCCGTCCGGTCGGCCAGCGCCCGCGCCACCGCCGACCATTCGCCGTCGCTCAGCGTCAGGGCACGCCCGTCGACCAACGGGAAATCATTGCCCGATCCCTGGCACTTGATGAACGAAATCCGCATTGCCGCCCCATGCGCCCCGCCCGTTGGCACTGCAACAATTTTTGCAGCGCATCACCGCCACCGCTATCCCCGCGCCCGCTTGCCCGCTAAGACCCCGGCCCGATGCTTCGATCGCTCTACAACTGGATGTTGGCAAAGGCTGCGCACCCGCATGCCGAACGCTGGCTGTTCTTCTTCTCCTTCATCGAGAGTAGTTTTTTCCCCATCCCGCCGCACCCCTTGCTGGGGTTGATGTGCCTGGCCGATCCGAAGCGCGCGGTCCGGTTCGGGATCGTCTGTACGGTGGCCTCGGTGCTGGGCGGACTGCTCGGCTATGCGATCGGATATTTCGCCTACGACCTGTTCGGTAATCAACTGCTGGCGGCGCTTGGCCTGGCGGACAAGTTTCCGGTCGCCGCCTGTTATCTGCGCGAATACGGGGCGCAGCTGATCATCATCAAGGGCGCGACGCCGATCCCGTTCAAGCTGGTGACGATCACGGCGGGCTTCATTCAGATGAGCCTGTTTACCTTCCTCTGGGCCAGCATCCTGTCGCGCGGTTTCCAGTTTGTGCTGGTGGGGGTGCTGTTCCGGCTGTTCGGGGCCTGGGCCAAACAGTTCATCGAGAAATATCTGGGCCTGATCTCCATTGCCTTTGTGGTCCTCGTCATCGGCGGCTTCCTGCTGGTCAGCCAGATCGGACATGGCGACAGTCCCTCGGACGAATGCACGGCGACGGCGACGGCCACCCGCTAGAGCCCTCATCCCAGACCATAGAAATCTGCCAGCCGGTCCAGCGCGATCCCCAGCACCAGCTTGCCCGAGCGGGCCGGCCATCCCATTGCCTGTTCCGCCCCCGCCAGCCGCTCGTCGGCGCATACCACCCGCCACAATATGTCGGACAGCCCCGGCCCCATCGCCGCGATCGCCGCATCGAACCGCCGCTTCGCCTCGATCTGCGCCAGGGTCGGGTCCAGCCCAGCCGGTGGCCCCCGCCGCCTGCTCCCTGCGGGGGCCGCCGTCCAGCGCATCGTCACGCCGGGGGCAAGCGCCGCCCGCTCGTAATCGCTGCGCAACCGTTCGCCCGCCTCGTGCTGGCGAGCGGACAGGTGGCCGCGCGCGAACAGCCAGGACAGTGCCGATTCGGCCAGGTTGACGTTGACGCCGCGACGGCCACGGCCGGGCGGTTCGCACCCGATCCGGTCGTCGGCAAAACTCCGTTCGACGATGATTTGGCGCATCTCGTTCTCCTTGGCTTGCCAAAGCGGCTTGCCATGGCCCACCGGCTGTAGGACAGTCTTGAAACCGCATTGGTTCGCTTGAGGGGGCGAAACACGCATGATCACCGCCATTCGAGAGGTCCGCCGGGCCAAGGGCCTGACGCTGGAGGATGTCGCGCGCCGCTGTACGCCGCCAACAACGGCTCAAACCATCGGGCGACTGGAAACCGGTACGCGCACCGTGTCGGTCAACTGGCTGAACCGGATCGCCGCCGCGCTGGAGGTGGATGCAGCCGATCTGGTGCATCTGCCCGCCCGCGCCGAAATGCCGGTAGTCGCAGTGCTGGAGGCGGGCGGCGCCAGCGCCCCGCGCCGCCCCGCCGCGGTCGTCCCCCCGCACGGTGCCCCCGGCATGGTCGCCGTCACCGTGGCGGTCGGCGTGGGCGATTATCGGTCGGGCGACGAAATCTGGTGCGACCGACTGGCGCCCGATCAGTTCGGCCGCGCGCTGAACCGCGACGTGCTGGTCCCCCGTCCGGCCGGGCGTTTCGTGTTCGGTCGGCTGATCGGCCGCGATACCCCGCGCGGGGATCAGCCGGGCAAGCTGCAACTGCTGCCCCACGGCGCGGCGGGGCGGCAACAGGTCGTCACGGATCCCGCCTGGATCGCCTGCGCCCGCCGCCTGGTGCGGGGGCTCTAACGCCGGGTTCAGACCGTCAGGCGATACGGCGCCCGGTAGCGCGGGGTGATCAACGCATTGGCCTCGGCATCGTCCTTGAACCGGCCGGCACCCTGATCCCAATACACCTTCCGCCCCGTTCGCCACGCAACATTGCCCATCTGGCACACGATCGCGGTGTTCGCCGCCGATTCGATCGGGCAGGCGGGGGTGCGGGCGCGGTCCTTGATACAGGCGACGAAATCCGCGGTGTGCCGCTCCAGTCCGTTGTCCGATGCCTTGGTGATCGGCACCTCAGGCGTCTTGTCCTTACCGTCGCTCTTTTCGGGCGACACCCACCATTTGCTCCGGTCGACCACCAGCGTCCCCGTCTCGCCGACGAATGCGACGCCGTGGTCGTGCCCGCCGAACGGACCGCGGCTGATTCCGACGGCATGTTCCCATTCGACCGAATAACCGCCGAAATCGAAAATCGCCGTCTGGGTATCGGGCGTCTCCATCGCCGAATCCGGGTAGCCATAGGCCCCGCCCAGCGCGCTGACCGACGCGGGCACCTGTGCCTTCATGCCCAACAGGGCGATGTCGATCAGGTGGACGCCCCAGTCGGTCATCAGGCCCCCGGCATAATCCCAATACCAGCGCCAGCTGAAATGGAACCGGTTGGGGTTGAACGGCCGTGCCGCCGCCGGGCCGAGCCAGCGGTCGTAATTCACGCCCACGGGCGCGGCCTGGTCCGGCTGCGGCGGTACGTTCTTCATCCAGCCCATATAGGCCCAGGCCTTCACCTTGCGGACCCGGCCGATACCGCCCGAATGGACATGGGCGATGGCGTCCGCCCAATGCCGGTTGCTGCGCTGCCACTGGCCCACCTGCACGATGCGGCCGTGGCGCTGCTTGGCGGCGACCATGGCGCGGCATTCGGCGATCGAATTGCCCAGCGGCTTTTCGCAATAGGCGTCCTTGCCGGCCGACATCGCATCGATCAGCTGCAGCGCATGCCAGTGATCCGGCGTAGCGATGATGACCGCATCGACATTGCGGTCGTCCAGCATCCGACGATAATCGTCATACAGGGTCGGGGCACGCCCCGTCATCTTCTGCACTTCCGCCCCGCGCGCGGCCAGCACGCCCGCATCCACGTCGCACAATGCGACCGGACGGACATCGCCGCCCTTCATCATCGCGGTCAGATTGGCCCAGCCCATGCCCTTGCACCCGATCAGGCCCAGTTGCAGCGTATCGTTGGCACCCGCCCGGCGGCGGCCCTGGGCCAATGCGGCGCTGAACGGAGTCATCAATGCCGAACCGGCAATACCGCCGGCCAACAGGGTGCGGCGATCCATGCCTGGGTTCATGCTCATCTCTCCCGCCTGTCTGTCCGGGCGGTTCACCGCCCGCAATTATCTGATGATTACAGGCGAATGCCCGTGCGGTGCAATGGCCTGCATGCACGTGACGACATCTCGGTTGATTGCCCGATTGGCCCTGCACCCGCGCATCTGCTACCGATCGGGGCATGCCGATCTCCGCTATCGCCTCCGCCCGCGAAATCCTGACCCGCCTGCACGATGTGATGGCCTCGCGCAGCCCGGCCCAGGCCAAGCTCAATTCGGTGGTCGGCATCATCGGCGAGGCGCTGGATAGCGAGGTGTGCTCGATCTATCTGCTGCGCGAAGGGGTGCTGGAACTGTTCGCCACGCGCGGTCTGGCCCAGGAAGCGGTGCACGTCACCAAATTGGCGATGGGCGAGGGACTGGTCGGCGTCATCGCGCGCAACGTCGAAACCCTGAACCTGGATGAGGCCGCGATCCACCCCGACTTCGCCTATCGCCCCGAAACCGGCGAGGAAAAGTTCCACAGCTTTGCCGGCGTGCCGATCATCCGGCGCGAACGGGCGGTGGGCGTGCTGGCGGTGCAGCATGTCGACAGCCGCCGCTACGACGATGTCGAGATCGAGGCGCTGCAGACCGTCGGCATGGTCCTGTCCGAACTCATCGCCAATGCCGGACTGATCGACGCACCCGGCAACGACACCAGCCGCCCGCAGTCCACGGCAGCCGACCGGGTGCCGGGCTTCAAGCTGGTCGAGGGGATGGCGGCGGGTGTTGCCGTGTTCCATCAGCCGCGCATCGTCATCGAACATACGGTGGCAGAGGATATCGAGGCGGAGCGGCACCGCGTCTATGCCGCGTTCGACAAGATGCGGGAACAGATCGACCGCATGGCCAGCCAAGCCGAATTCGGCGTCGACGGCGAGCACCAGGAGGTGCTCGAGATGTACAAGATGTTCGCCTATGACGAGGGATGGTCGCGCCGCATCAACGAGGCGATCGACAGCGGCCTGACCGCAGAGGCGGCGATCGAGCGGGTGCAGCAGCGCACGCGCCAGCGGATGCGCCAGATCGACGACCCGTTGCTGCGCGACCGGATGCACGATCTTGAAGATCTGTCCAACCGCCTGATCCGTATCGTCTCGGGCCAGCTCGGCACTGCGGCGCAGCTTGGCCTTCGGCACGATTCCATCCTGATCGCCCGCAATCTGGGCCCGGCGGAACTGCTCGAATACGACCGGCGCCGGCTGAAGGGCGTGATCCTCGAGGAAGGGTCGCTGACCGCGCACGTCACCATCGTCGCGCGCGCCATGGGTGTGCCGATGCTGGGCCGGGTGCGGGACGTGCGCCGCCTGATCGCCGAAGGCGACCGGCTGCTCCTCGACGTCACCAACGAACAGGTCATCATCCGCCCCTCAGCGGCGATGGAGGAGGCGTTCGAGACAAGCCTCGCCCAGACCCAGCAGCGCCGTGCCGCCTTTGCCGCACTTCGCCATGTCGAACCGGTGACCCGCTGCGGCACCCGGATTCAGGTCAGCATCAATGCCGGCTTGCGTGACGACATGGCCGCGCTGGACCTGACCGGTGCCGACGGCATAGGCCTGTTCCGCACCGAGTTCCAGTTCCTCGTCTCAGCAACCCTGCCCCAGCGCGAACGCCAGCAGCGGCTGTACCGCGATGTGCTGGATGCGGCGGGCGACCGCCCGGTCGTGTTCCGCACGGTCGATATCGGCGGAGACAAGGCGCTGCCCTATCTCAACCATGACGAACAGGGGGAGGAGGAAAACCCGGCGATGGGCTGGCGCGCGCTGCGGCTGGCGCTGGAACGCGACGGACTGATGAAGGCACAGGCCCGCGCCCTGCTTGAGGCGGCGGCGGGCCGCCAGCTCAATGTCATGTTTCCGATGGTGTCGGAACCCTGGGAGTTCGACGAGGCGCGCGACCTGTTCGAGGCGCAGCGCGAATGGCTGGCGTCGCGCGGCAAGAAACTGCCGCAGACGATCCGCTACGGCGCAATGCTGGAGGTGCCGGCGCTCGCCGACGTGCTCGACATGATGCTGCCTCGCCTGGATTTCCTGTCGGTGGGCACCAACGATCTGACCCAGTTCCTGTTCGCGGCCGATCGCGCGCATCCGAAACTCGCCGTCCGCTACGACTGGATGAGCCCGGCCATTGCCCGCTTCCTGCGCCGCGTCCAGCGCACGCTGCACGGGACGGGCAAACCGCTGGCCGTTTGCGGCGAAATGGGCGGCCGTCCTTTGGAGGCGATGATGCTGATCGGGCTTGGCATCGACCGATTGTCGATCACTCCAGCCGCCGTCGGCCCGATCAAGGCGATGGTCCGCTCGCTCGACCGGTCGGCGCTGTCGGCGCACCTCGAAACCCTGTTGGCCAGCCCGCCGCGCAGTTTGCGCGAACCGTTGACAGCCTGGGCGCGCGAAAATGGCGTCGAACTGGCCTGACCGGTCGGTTATTGCGGTAAAGCGCCGTTGACAGCGGGCGGTGGGTGGCCAAAACCGGGGGTGCATCAGGGCGACCGGGACGCAGACCCGATGCGGGAAAGAGAGCAGGACATGGCCGACACCCCTCCGACGGAAGCCGCGCCGGCAACCATGGGAGAACGCCTGCGCGCGGCGCGAGAAGAACAGGGGCTGGAACTTGCCGAAATCGCGGCACGCACGCGCATCCAGCTGCGCCATCTGGCCGCCATCGAAAATTCCGACTTCGGCGCCCTGCCGTCCCCGGCCTATGCGATCGGCTTTTCGAAAGCCTATGCCCGCGCCGTCGGCATCGACGAAACCATGGTGGCGCGCGACCTGCGCGGGCGACTGTCCAACGGACCCATGCGTGAGGCACCGGCCCGGCCACAGGATCTGGAAGAACCGAGCCGCCTGCCGGGTCGCGGCCTGACGATCGGGCTGGTCATCGGTTTTCTGGTGCTCGTCATCGCGGCGGCCGCCTATTATGGCGGCATGGTGCCGATGGGTGCCGATGATCGCGCGGCGGTGGCCGAGGATCTGGGCGTACGCCCGGCCGCGGTTCAGCCTGTTCCCGCCGCAACGCCTGCAGCACAGGCGCCTGCCGGTGGACCGGTCGTGCTGACAGCGACCGGAGAAGTGTGGGTCCGCATCTATGACGCGGCGAACACCACGCTGCTGATCCGCACGCTGCAACAGGGCGACCGGTTCGAAGTGCCCGCCAACGCCGATCGCCCGATGATCAATGTCGGCCGTCCCGACCTGTTGGCGGTCACGGTCGGCGGACAGGCGGTGGCGCCGCTAGGCACGGCGGAACGCGCCATCAAGGATGTGGAAATCAGCGCCGCCGCCCTGCTGGCCCGGGGCAGCGCCGCACCCGCGCCTGCCCCCACGATGCCAACCGCCAGCGTCGCCCGCCCGGATCGCGGGGCCAGCCGAAGCACGCGCGTCACCCCGTCCGTCCGCCCCAGCCCGACGCCTGCGCCGTCCGCCGTATCCGACGCCCCAGGCACGACCGGTGCGACCGAGGGGGCGGCGGTTTCCGCGCCGGAATGAGCCGATATCCCGGCCATGCCAGCGGCCGGCATGCGGCTCGACCATTGCAGGGGGCGGATACTCGCCTTAGACGGGGACAACGAGATGGTTAACGGTTTCCAGCCATCGGCTTGGGGGGTGAAGGGAATGCGGTCATGGGTTCGTCTGGGTGCGTTTGGCGCCGCTGCCATTGCCCTCGTTCCGGCGGCCAATGCCCAATCCGTCGATGTGCGGGTCGAACGGCTTGAACGTGATATGCGCACCGTTCAGGGTCGGCTTGGCCTGCCCGTCACCCAGCCTGGCGGGCTTCAACCCCAGATCACGGCACCGCCGAGCGATACCGGCGCGCCGGGAACGCCGTTCAACAGCCCGATTGCCAGCCTGGAACAGCGGTTGAACGCACTGGAAAGCCAGGCACAGACCCTGACCGGCCAGGTTGAACAGACCCAGTTCAAGCTGCGCCAGATGGAAGAAGCGTTCAACGCCTACAAGCTGTCGACCAATGCCCGGATCAAGGTGCTGGAGGATGCCGCAACCTCCACCGGCGACCCGCTTGGCGATCCGCAACCGGCTGCGGGCACCGGCAGCACCGCCGTCTCCGCCGCGACGCCGGCGCGCGGTCCTGGATCGGGCGGTGGCGTGCTCGGCCAGCCGCGCCCTGCCGCCGGCGGAACTGCCGCCACGCCCGCCCCGCGCCCGACGACGCCCCGCCCCGCAGCAGTCAGCGCCGCGCGGGCCGAACAGATCGCGGCGGTCGAACGGCCCGATACGGGCGACGCGGCAGAGGACCTCTATATCTATGGCTTCCGCCTGTGGAGTGCCAAGCTGTATCCGGAAGCGCGGGTGCCGCTGGCCGAGGTCGTGGCCAAATATCCAAAGCATCGCCGCGCCAGCTTTGCCCAGAACCTGCTCGGCCGCGCCTGGATGGACGAGGGCCGCTGGCAGGAAGCGGCCAAGGCATTCTACGACAATTACAGCAAGATGCCGGACGGCGAGCGCGCCGCCGACAGCCTGTTCTATCTGTCGCAGTCGTTGCAGCAGCTGAAGGCCGCACCGGCCGAACAGTGCAAGGTCTATCGAGCGCTGGAACTCGACTATCCCGGCAAATTGTCGCTGGATCAGCAGGCCGTCGTCGATCGGGGCAAGACCGCCGCAAAGTGCTGAACGCGCAAGGTGCTGAATGCGGGGGACGTCCCCCGCGCCGGAACCATCGCTTGAGTTGATCCCCCCTTATCTGTCATGGTCGTTCCGGCCGCGTTTCGTGCGCCGGGAGGGCTGGCGTGGCTCGACAGAAAACCCAGATCGTGGTGGTCGGCGGCGGCGCTGGCGGGCTTGAACTCGTCCGTAAACTCGGCGCGCGCTATGGCCGCAACCGCCACGACATCATCCTGATCGACCGCAACCTGACGCATATCTGGAAACCGCTGCTGCACGAGGTCGCGGCCGGGTCGCTGGACGCCAATCTGGACGAGGTGGGCTATGGCGGCCATGCCGTCCGCTGGGGCTATCGCTTCTTCAATGGCAGCATCGAATCGATCGATCGCACCGCCCGCACGCTCACCACTGCGCCGCTGCTCGACGAACGCGGCGAGGAAGTGATCGGGCGGCACGTCATCCGCTATGACTATCTTGTGCTGGCCATTGGCGGCATCTCGAACGACTTCGGCGTCCCCGGCGTGCGCGAACACGCCATGTTCCTTGAGGATCGTCCCCAGGCCGACCGGTTCCGCCAGAAACTGCTCAACGCCTGTCTGCGCACGAATCACGCGCACCAGACGGGCGATCCCGATGCCCGCGTCCGGGTCAGCATCGTCGGCGGCGGCGCGACGGGGGTGGAACTCGCCGCCGAACTCTACAACGCCGCGGGCGCGCTGCGCCATTACGGGCTGGAGGTGTTCGACGAGACCAAGCTGGAGGTCTGCCTGATCGAGGCAGGGCCGCGCATCCTGCCCGCGCTGGATGCGCCGCTGGCCGAAACCGCGCGTCAGGAGCTTCAGAACCTGGGCGTGCGCGTGCTCGACAATACCCAGGTGACGTCGGTCGAGCACAAGCTGGTGCACACCCGCGATGGTCAGGCCATTCCCTCCGACCTGATCGTGTGGGCCGCCGGGGTGAAGGGCGCGGACGAGGTTGCCGGGATGAGCGATCTTGAACTGACGCGTTCCAACCAGTTCGTCGTCCGCCCGACGCTACAGACCAGCCGTGACGACCGCATCTTTGCCCTTGGCGACTGCGCGTCCTGCATGCTGCCCGGCCGCGATCGTCCCATCCCGCCGCGCGCCCAGTCGGCGCATCAGATGGCCAGCCTGATCTTCGCCAATCTGGTCCGCGCTCAGGAGGCGCAACCGCTCAAGGATTTCGTCTACCGCGATCACGGCTCGCTCGTGTCGCTCAGCCGGTTTTCCACCGTCGGCAGCCTGATGGGCAATCTGGTCGGGGGACGCATGTTCGTCGAGGGACGCCTGGCCCGCGCCGTCTATATGTCGCTCTACCGGATGCACCTCATCGCCATTCACGGCTGGTGGCGCGGCGTCGCCCTGATCGTCATCGGCCATGTCAACCAGATCGTCCGGCCCCGGCTGAAACTGCACTAGGTGCATGGCCCGCCCTTCATGCTATGCTGTCCGGGCCGGGCTATCTCGCGTGCAAAATATGCCGGGCGCGGAACCGGCGTCCGGCTCAAGGGGTTTGCCAAAGCATGAACCATCCAAGCAAGATCAACGTTTCTCGCCGCGTCGTCCTGGTCGGTTCCGCCGCCACTGCCGCCACCGCGAGTGCGGCACCGCTCGTGGCCCAGACGCCGACGCCATCGGCCTCCCCACCCACGCTTCCCGTGCGGATCAAGGTCAATGGATCGGACCGCGAACTGTCGCTCGACCCGCGCACCACGCTGCTCGATGCGCTGCGCGAGCATCTGCAGCTGACGGGCACCAAAAAGGGCTGTGACCATGGCCAGTGCGGCGCCTGCACGGTGATGGTGAACGGGACGCGGATCAACAGCTGCCTCACCCTTGCGGTCATGCATGACGGCGACGAGGTGACGACGATCGAAGGGCTCGGCACGCCGGATAATCTGCATCCGATGCAGGCCGCCTTCATCAAGCATGACGGCTATCAATGCGGTTATTGCACCCCGGGCCAGATCTGCTCGGCTGTTGCCGTTCTGGATGAGATCAAGCGCGGCATCCCCAGCCATGTCCAGTCCGACCTCACCGCTGCGCCCAGCCCGACCAATGGGGAACTGCGCGAACGGATGAGCGGCAATATCTGCCGCTGCGGCGCCTATTCGAACATTGCGGAAGCCATGGCAGAAGTCGCGGGAGCAGACGCATGAAGGCGTTCACCTATGAACGTGCCAAGGATGCAGGGGCCGCCGCCCGCGCGGTGGCCGCGCGCCCCGGCGCCAAGTTCATCGCAGGCGGCACCAACCTCCTCGACCTGATGAAGATCGAGGTGGAGACGCCCACCCATCTCGTCGATATCCAGGATCTGGGGTTCGACCGGATCGAGGCGACGGACGACGGCGGACTGCGAATCGGTGCCCTGGTCACCAACACCGATCTCGCCGCCGACGAACGCGTGCGCCGCGACTATGCCGTGCTGACCCGCGCGATCGTCGCAGGGGCGTCGGGCCAGCTCCGCAACAAGGCGACGACGGCCGGCAACCTGCTCCAGCGGACGCGCTGCTCCTATTTCTACGACACCAACATGGCCTGCAACAAGCGCAAGCCCGGTTCCGGCTGCGCTGCGATCGGCGGCTATTCCCGCCAGCTTGGCATTATCGGCGTCAGCGATCAGTGCATTGCGACCTTCCCCGGCGACATGGCCGTGGCGATGCGCGTCCTCGATGCCGTCATCGAAACGGTTGATGCGGACGGACAGCGCCGCTCGATCCCGATCGCCGACTTCCACCGCCTGTGGGGCGATGCGCCCGAGCGGGACACGGTGCTCGAACCGGGCGAACTGATCACGGCGGTCACCCTGCCCCGCCCGCTTGGCGGCCGGCATTTCTATGAAAAGGTGCGCGACCGCGCTTCCTATGCCTATGCGCTGGTCTCGGTCGCAGCGGTCATCCAGCCCGACGGCACCGGCCGCGTCGCCTTTGGCGGTGTCGCTCCCCGGCCATGGCGCGTCGAGGCAGCGGAGGCGTTGCTGCCAAAGGGAGCCGCCGCCGTCACTGCCCGCGCCTTCGAAGGGGCAACCCCGACAAAGGACAACGCGTTCAAACTGCCGCTCGCCACGCGCGCGCTGGCTTCCATCCTCGCCGAAGCAAAGGGCTGATCCGATGAAGTTCGACACGCCCGCAGGCGTCAACCCGATCGACAACAAATCGGTCGTTGGCCGCCCCCATACCCGTATCGACGGCCGGCTGAAGGTCACCGGTCAGGCCCCTTATGCCTATGAACATCACGATCAGGTCGAAAATGCCGCCTATGGCTATGTCGTCGGTTCGGCGATCGCCAAGGGGCGGATCACCAACCTCGACACCAGCGAGGCGGCGGCCGCCCCCGGCGTGATCGCCATCGTCACCGCCGCCGACGCAGGCAAGCTTGGTAAGGGCAATTTCAACACCGTAAAGCTGCTCGGCGGGCCGGAGGTCGATCATTACCATCAGGCGATTGCCGTCGTCGTCGCCGAAACCTTTGAACAGGCGCGCGCTGCCGCCAATCTGGTCAAGGTCGACTATGCCCGCGAAAAGGGTCGTTTCGACCTGACCGAGGGGTTGAAGACCGCCAAGCTCGCCGGCGGCGGCGACAGCGGGAACGAGGCGAAGGAGGACAGGGTCGGCGACTTCGAAGCGGCGTTTGCGGACGCGCCGGTCACTCTCGATGTCGAATACACGACCCCGGATCACAGCCATGCGATGATGGAACCCTTTGCATCGACTGCGGTGTGGGATGGCGACAGCGTCACCGTCTGGACCTCGAACCAGATGATCGCCTGGGGACATGGCGACCTGGCCAAGACGCTGGGCATGCCCAAGGAAAAGGTGCGGCTGATCTCGCCCTATGTGGGCGGCGGTTTCGGCGGCAAGCTGTTCCTGCGCACCGATGCGGTGATGGCCGCACTCGGCGCGCGCGCGGCCAAGCGCCCGGTGAAGGTCGCGCTAGCGCGGCCGTTCATGGCGAACAATGCGACGCATCGCCCCGCCACGCATCAGCGCATCCGCATCGGCGCGACCAAAGACGGCACGATCACGGCGATTGCGCATGAAAGCGGATCGGGCGACCAACCCGGCGGCGGTCCCGAAATCGCGGCGACGCAGACCAAGCTGCTCTATGCCGGCGCCAATCGGCTGATCGCCATGCGCCTGGCCGAGCTCGATCTGCCAGAGGGGAATGCGATGCGCGCGCCGGGTGAAGCGCCCGGCATGATGGCGCTGGAAGCGGCGATGGACGAAATGGCCGAAAAGCTCGGCATGGACCCGATCGAGTTCCGCATCCGCAACGATACCCAGGTTGATCCGGCCAAGCCCGAACGCAAATTCTCGCAGCGCCAGCTCGTTCGCTGCCTGCAGGAGGGCGCTGAAAAGTTCGGCTGGTCCCGGCGACAGGCAAGGCCCGGATTGGTCCGTGACGGCAAATGGATGGTCGGCATCGGCGTCGCCGCCGCCTTTCGCAACCATATCAACATGACGTCGGGTGCGCGGGTCCGCCTCGGCCCCGACGGCGTGGTGACGGTCGAAACCGACATGACCGACATCGGCACCGGCAGCTATACGATCATCGCCCAGACCGCTGGGGAAATGCTGGGCGTCCCCGCCGAACAGGTGGTGGTGAAACTGGGCGATTCCAGCTTCCCCGTCTCGGCAGGGTCGGGTGGCCAGTTCGGGGCGGCCAATGCGACCGCCGGGGTCTATGCCGCCTGCGTCAAGCTGCGCGAGGCGGTGGCGCAGCGGCTTGGCTATGATGCGGCCGACATCACCTTTACCGATGGCAGGGTGATCAGCGGCAATCGCTCGGCCACCCTGCGCGACGCGGGGAAGGGCGGCGAACTGGTGGGCGAGGACAAGATCGAGTTCGGCGATCTGGCCAAGACCTATCAGCTTTCCACCTTCGGCGCGCATTTCGTCGAGGTGGGCGTCGACAGCTATACCGGCATCGTCCGGGTTCGCCGGATGCTGGCGGTGTGCGCTGCGGGGCGGATCATCAACCCCGTCTCCGCGCGCAGCCAGGTGATCGGCGCGATGACCATGGGCGTCGGCTCGGCGCTGATGGAGGAACTGGCCGTCGACAGGCGCTTCGGCATGTTCGTCAATCACGATCTGGCCAGTTACGAGGTGCCCGTCCACGCCGACATCCCGCACCAGGAAGTGATCTTCCTGGATGAAGCCGATGACAAGGCGAACCCGATGAAGGCGAAAGGGATCGGCGAACTCGGCCTGTGCGGCGTGGGCGGCGCGGTTGCGAACGCAATCTATAACGCCACCGGCGTGCGGGTGCGCGACTTCCCGATCACCCTCGAAAAGCACCTGGAAAAGCTGCCAGAAGTCGCGTGACGTTGCCGGTGCGCGGCGCAATAACCTGCGCTGCGCACCAGGCGACATGAGTGTCGGGATGCCAATCCAAGCTGGATGCACTGTCTGGCTGAACGATATCCACCGGCGCCCCTCAACGCAGGCGCACCGGGAAGCATTTGGCCCGACGATTATCGATGAACGAAGACCCGCGTCATGCGGGTGGAACGACCGGACCGCCGATCGTCGGGCGTTTCCAATTGAATGGAGAACGCTGGAGCGGGCGAAGGGATTCGAACCCTCGACCCCAACCTTGGCAAGGTTGTGCTCTACCCCTGAGCTACGCCCGCTCTGGCATTGCGGTCCGGGCAGTCGATGCCGGTGGACCGGGGCAAGGCGCGTGCCACTAGCACCCGCCCCACCCCCGTGCAACCCCCTTTGCCGATTCGTTTTCCGGGCTTGGTTTGGGGCGATGAAAGGCCCAAATAGGATGATGTGATCTCGGCCCGCTGCGCTGGCCGACCCTGGACCGCCGGCAAAGCCGGCCCAATGATTGGAGCATCTGCCGTGGCCACGCTGGGAATGAGCCCCGCCGACAAGGAAGCCGTCGAAACCTTTCGTCGGGCCGTCGTCGAACCGTCCATGACCAAATTGGTCATCATCGACTTCTGGGCCGAATGGTGCGGCCCGTGCAAGGCGCTGGCCCCGATCCTGGAAAAGGTCGCCGCCGCTTATGCCGACAAGGGCGTCGTGCTGGCCAAGATCGACACCGACAAGGATCAGTTCATCGCCGCCCAGTTCCAGATCCGGTCGATCCCCACCGTCTATGCCATGTTCCAGGGCCAGCTGGTCGCCGACCTGACCCAGGCGCGCACCGAATCGCAGCTGAAGCAGCTGCTCGACCAGTTGCTGCGCCAGTTGCCCGTCGATCCGGATGCAGCCGGGCCGGACATGGACGATGGCGTTGGCGACATCGCCCCGTTGATTGCGATGGGGGAAGAGGTGCTGGCCGCCGGCGATGCCGAACGCGCGCTGGCCATCTTCGATCAGATCGCCGACATGGCGCCCGACGCGGCGGAGGTTCAGGCCGGGCGGCTGCGCGCACTGATCGCATTGGGCCGGACGGAAGAGGCACAGACGGTCCTCAATTCGCTGCCCGCCGACGCGGCGAAGCTGCCGGGCGTGGATCAGGCCCGGGCCGCACTGGCGCTGGCGGCAGAGGCGCAGCCGGTCGATGACCTTGCGGCAATGAAAGCACAGGTCGCGGCAAATCCCGACGATCATGCCCTGCGCTACGACCTGGCGGGTGGTCAGATGGCAGCGGGCGACCGCGACGGGGCGGTCGATTCGCTGCTGGCAATCATCGCCGCCGAACGCGACTGGAATGACGGCGCGGCCCGCCAGCGGCTGTTGACCCTGTTCGAGGCGGTCGGGCTGGAGGACCCCTGGGTCGCGGCCCAGCGTCGCCGGCTGTCCGCCGCATTGTTCGGGTGACCGCGATGAGCCAGCGCATCTCCATCTTTCCGCTCGGCGGGGCGCTGCTGTTTCCGGGGCTGCACCTGCCGTTGCACATCTTCGAGCCGCGCTACCGGGCGATGGTGTCCGATGCGCTGGCCCGCGACCGCCGCATCGGCATGATCCAGCCGCGAGAGGGCGGCGAGCGGCCCGCCCTGTTCGACATTGGCTGTGTCGGCCAGATCATCGATGTCGAGGCGATGGAGGATGGCCGCTACGATATCGTGCTCCAAGGCGTTTCGCGCTTTCGCGTGCTGCGCGAACTCGATGTCACCACCCTGTTCCGTCAGGTAGAGGCCGAGCTGATTCCCGAACCGCAGGACCAGATCCTGGGCCTTGGCGCGCGCGCCGCGCTCGAGCTGGAATCGCGCCGTTTCGCCGATGCACAGGGCTATGCCGTCGACTGGGATGCGGTGGGCAGGCTGGACGACGAATCGCTGGTCAACGGCATCGCCCAGATCGCGCCGTTCGACCTCGCCTCGAAACAGGCGATGCTGGAGGCGAACAGCCTGTCGGATCGCACCGAACTGATCATCCAGCTGATGCAATTCTATGGCCGCCGCGACGGCGACGACATCGCCACGCTTCAATAGGCCGCCGATAGCGCTAACAAGGCTGCTTGCGCCCTTCTCCGCCATTCGACATGGTGCCGTAAAACCCAAAGGGGAGGGGAATATCGTGCACGACGAAACCGTGGCCCAGCCGCGCCACCACCGCGCCACGCGCAGCGAGAAACTTGTCATCGCTGCATCGTCGCTGGGCACGGTGTTCGAATGGTATGACTTCTATCTCTACGGCCTGCTCGCCACGATCATCTCCGCGCAGTTCTTTTCGGGCGTCAACGAAACCACCGGCTTTATCCTGGCGCTGGCCGCCTTTGCGGCCGGATTCGCGGTGCGGCCGTTTGGCGCGCTGGTCTTTGGCCGGATCGGCGACATTGTCGGGCGCAAGAACACGTTTCTGGTAACGATGGGCCTGATGGGCCTGTCCACCTTCGCCGTCGGTCTGTTGCCCAGCTATGCCAGCATCGGCGTTGCCGCGCCCGTCATCCTGGTCACGCTCCGGCTGGTGCAGGGGCTGGCGCTGGGCGGCGAATATGGCGGTGCCGCGACTTATGTGGCGGAGCACGCGCCCGACAACAAACGCGGCCTGTACACCAGCTGGATTCAGACGACGGCGACCATGGGCCTGTTCGCTGCGCTGCTCGTCGTCATCGGCCTGCGCACGCTGATTGGGGAAGAGGCGTTCCGCGACTGGGGCTGGCGCCTGCCCTTCCTCATCTCGATGGCGTTGCTCGCCGTGTCGATCTGGATCCGCCTGCAACTCTCGGAAAGCCCGGTGTTCCAGAAGATGAAGGAAGAGGGCACCACGTCAAAGGCGCCGCTGACCGAGGCGTTTGCGCGCTGGGGCAATCTGAAATGGGTGCTGGTCGCGCTGTTCGGTGCGGTCGCGGGCCAGGCGGTGGTCTGGTACACCGGCCAGTTCTACGCGCTGTTCTTCCTGGAGAAAGTGCTGCGCGTCGACGGCGCGACGGCCAACATCCTGATCGCGGTGGCGCTGGCGATCGGCACGCCCTTCTTCATCTTCTTCGGCTGGCTCAGTGACCGGATCGGGCGCAAGCCCATCATCCTGGCCGGATGCGCGCTGGCGGCGGTCAGCTATTTCCCGCTGTTCGGCGCGCTGATCGGCGCTGCCAATCCCGAACTGGCGGCGGCTCAGGCGAGCGCGCCGGTCAGCATCACCGCCAACCCGGCGGAATGTTCGACCCAGTTCGATCCCGTCGGCGGCAACAAGTTCGACAGCACCAGCTGCGACATCGCCAAGACCACTATCGCCAAGGCCGGGCTGAACTATGCCAATGTCGCCGCCGCCCCCGGCACCATCGCCAGCATCGCGGTGGGCGATACCGTCATCGTCGCGCCCGATCCCGTCCGCCTGCCTGCAGGCGAACCGCGCGCGGCCGGGATCAAGGCGTTCCAGGATCAGGTAAAGGGCGCGCTGGACGCGGCGGGCTATCCGGCAACCGCCAATCCCGACACGATGAACACGCCGCTGGTCATCGCCATCCTAACCGCGCTCGTCCTGCTGGTGACGATGGTCTATGGCCCGATCGCGGCGATGCTGGTCGAGCTGTTCCCCACCCGCATCCGCTATACGTCAATGTCGCTGCCCTATCACATCGGCAATGGCTGGTTTGGCGGCTTCCTGCCGACCATCGCCTTTGCAGTGGTGGCCGCGACGGGGAGCGTGGTCGCGGGGCTATGGTATCCGGTGATCGTCGCCAGCGCGACGGTGGTGATCGGCCTGATCTTCCTGCCGGAGACCAACAGGCGCAGCATCGACGACTAGACCCGGACTCACCCCGGCCTCGAGCCGGGGTCCAGCTCCTTCAATCCGCCTGAAAAGCGGGCTCCCGGCTCAAGGCCGGGATGACGACATGCTTTTCATTGGCAGCGCCATGGTTATGCTGCACCGCATGATCCGCGCCGCGCTGCTCCTGTTATTGGCCTTTGCCGCTCCCGTGACGGCACAGACGCCCATAGCGGAACGCGTCGCTGCCCGCTTGGCAGAGGCCGGCCCCGGCCCGCGCTTCGGCCTGGTGGTGCTGGACGAGGCGGGCCGCGAGATCGTCGCCATCCGCCCGGACGAACGCTTCATTCCGGCAAGCAATACCAAGATCGCCACCACCGCCACTGCCTATGCCGTGCTGGGTGACTTGAGCCAGCCAATTCCCGGCGGCGGCACCCGTGTGCGGATGGAGGGCGAGGATGTGGTAATCGAGGGGCGCGGCGACCCGTTCCTGTCGGCAGCGCCCGGTTGCGTCCGCGACTGCCTGACCAGCCTGGCCGAAGCCGTCGCCGCTCGCACCCGGCGGGTGCGCGACGTGATCGGCGACGCCAGCTGGTTCCCCGACGAACGCTGGCCATCGGGCATGAGCTGGAACAACATTCCCAGCCGGTCGGGCACCGCCATCGCCGCCCTGACGCTGGACGATAATGAGACCGCCGTGACTATCCGCCCCGGCCCGCCGGGCGGTTCTGCGCTGATCGAGGGCGATGGCTGGTACGCGATCGACAATCGCATCGTCACGGTAGCGGGCGGCGCGACCGAGATCGCCTATGACCGCGCCCCGAACGGGCGGACGCTAATCTTGACCGGTACCATCGCGGCTGAATCAGCGCCGCAAGTGCAGCGGCTCGGCATCGACGATCCCGCGCTCTACGCCGCCTGGACCTTTCGCCGGATGCTGGCAGAGCGCGGCGTAACCGTGTCGGGCGAACCGCGCGCGCGCTATCGCAGCGCCCAACCAGCCACCGATTCCGATGCCGCGCCGCTCGCCGCGCTCGATCTGCCGCCGCTCGCAGCGGACATCGCGCTGATCCTGAAGGACAGCCAGAACCATCATGCCGACCTGCTGCTGCGCCGGATCGGCCGCGCACAGGGCACAGGATCGGTCACGGAGGGCCAGGCACAGGTGACGGCGACGCTGACCGGCGCGGGCCTGCCGCCGTACGCCTTTCACTTCGCCGATGGCTCCGGCATGTCGACCTATAACCGCATGACCCCGCGCGGCACCGCCACCCTGCTGCGCTGGATCGATACCCGGCCCTGGGGCCAGGCATGGATGGCCAGCCTTGCGGTCGGCGGTATGGATGGAACGCTGAAAAGCCGGTTCAAAGGCACGCCGCTGGAAGGACGCCTGTTCGCCAAGACGGGCAGCCTCAATGCCACCAACGCCCTGTCCGGCATCCTCGTCACCAAAAGCGGCCGCCGCCTGACCTTCTCTGCCTTCGCCAACGACGTGCCGGAGGAAATGTCGGGTACCGCCATCCTGGACGCAGCGCTGGTCGATCTGGCCGAGGCGCTCTAGCCCTTAATCGTCATTGCGAGCGCTGCGAAGCAATCCACGGGCGGGCGCTGGATTGCTTCGCTGCGCTCGCAATGACCAATCGGTGAGCCCGTCAATCCGCGAACAGCAGGATCGGCGTTTCCAGCAGCTTCTTCAGCGCCGCGACGAAACTGGCCGCATCGTGCCCGTCCACCACCCGGTGGTCGCAGGAGATGGAAAGGTTCATGCATTTCGCCCGCACGATGTCGTCCCCGACGAACACCGGCCGCTCGACGATCTTGTTCGGCCCGATGATCGCAACCTCGGGCCGGTTGATGACCGGCGTGGTGACGATCCCGCCCAGCGGACCCAGCGAGGTGACGGTCAGCGTGGAACCGCTCAGCTCCTCCGACTTCGCCTTGCCCGTCCGCGCCGCATCGGCCAGCCGCGTGATCTCGCTTGCCAGCTGCCACACATTCCGGTCCTGCGCATCGCGGATCACCGGCACCATCAGCCCCGCCTCGGTCTGTGCCGCCATGCCCAGATGCACCCGGCCGTGGCGCGTAACCACACCCGCCTCGTCATCGTACCGCGCATTGATCATCGGGAATTGCGGGATCGTCCGGCAAATCGCCACGATCAGGAACGGCAGCATCGTCAGCTTGGGCCGGTCCCCGCGATTGGCATTGAGGTCCGTGCGCATCGCCTCCAGCGCGGTCACGTCGATCTCGTCGACATAGGTGAAGTGCGGGATCGCCCGCTTCGATGCCGCCATGTTCTCGGCAATGCGGCGGCGCATCCCGATCACCTTCACGGCCTCGTCGTCGCGCGCACGGGATGCGTGCGGCGCATGATAGCCTTGCGCGGCACCATAGCGCAGGAACGCGTCCAGATCGGCATGGCGGATGCGCTCGCCCTCGGCCGGTTTCACCTGCGAAAGGTCGACGCCGAGTTCCCGCGCCCGCTGCCGCACGGCGGGCGAAGCCAAAACCTTGTGCTCCTGCGAAAGCAGGAGCCCAGAGCCACTGGCCGTATCGCTCGCCCCCTCGGCTCCTGCTGCCGCAGGAGCACTGATCGGCGCAGGCTTTTCAGGCTCCACCCCGGGGGTCTCCGCCCCCAGCTGTTCCTCGACCTCTTCGGCCATGGCGATCCGCTGGGCGTCCTCGCTCGCCTGCACGTCGGCCGTCTCGATCACCACCAGCGTCGATCCGATCGGCACCATGTCGCCGACCTCGCCCGCCAGGGCGACCACGGTGCCCGCCACCGGGCTTTCCATCTCGACCGTCGCCTTGTCGGTCATCATGTCGGCCAGGCTCTGGTCCTCGGCCACGGCATCGCCGACCTTGACGTGCCAGGTGACGATCTCGGCCTCGGCAATGCCTTCGCCGATATCGGGCAGGCGGAATTCGAAACGCGCCATCGGATCAGTCCTTGAGGATTTGCTTGAGCGCCATGCCGATGCGGACAGGGCCGGGAAAATACGCCCATTCCAGGCTGTGCGGATAGGGTGTGTCGAACCCGGTGACGCGCATCACCGGCGCCTCCAGGGTGTAGAAACAGCGTTCGGTGACCAGCGCGGACAGCTCTGCCCCGAACCCCTGGGTCCGCGTCGCTTCATGCACGATCAGGCAGCGGCCGGTCTTTCTGACCGACGCCTCGATCGTCTCGATATCCAGCGGGACCAGCGTGCGCAGATCGACGATCTCTGCATCCACGCCCATTTCCGCGACCGTCTCGGCCACGACATGGACCATCGTGCCATAGCACAGGATGGTCACTGCCTCGCCTTCGCGCGCGATCGCCGCCTTGCCCAGCGGGATGCGGTAATAGCCGGTCGGCACCTCGCCCATCGGGTGCTGCGACCAGTTCTTGGCCGGGCGGTCCCAATGGCCGTTGAACGGGCCGTTATAGATGCGTTTGGGCTCAAAGAAGATGACGGGATCATTGTCCTCGATCGCCGCGATCAACAGCCCCTTTGCGTCATAGGGGTTGGACGGAATTACGGTCTTCAGCCCCGCCACATGGGCAAAGATCGCCTCGGGCGACTGGCTGTGCGTCTGGCCGCCGAAAATGCCGCCGCCGAACGGCGAGCGCACCGTGATCGGCGCGGTGAATTCGCCCGCCGATCGATAGCGCAGCCGCGCCGCCTCGCTGACCAGCTGGTCGAGTGCGGGATAGATATAATCGGCGAACTGGATCTCCGGCACGGGCCGCAGGCCGTATGCGCCCATGCCGATCGCGACGCCGATGATGCCGCATTCGGTGATCGGCGTGTCGAAGACCCGCGTCTTGCCGAACTTGGCCTGAAGGCCCGCTGTCGCGCGGAACACGCCGCCGAAATAGCCGACATCCTCGCCCATCACGATCACGTCCGGATCGCGCGCCATCATCACGTCCATGGCCGAATTAATCGCCTGGATCATGTTCATCCGCGCGGTATCGCCCTCGGTCGGGGCGATGCGGTCGATGGGTTCGGTACTCATAGCCCTCGCCCCTTCAGGGGGCTGCGGGGTCGGCCATGCTCCCAGCATGACCTAAACAGCGCGGGGCGCTGTTTACCCCGCAGCGGATACGCAGACTCGGCAGCTCGCTGCCTAGTCGGAGTTGGGAGAGGGGTGGAGGCCAGGCAAGCCTCCTCTCCAAGCTGCGCTAGTCGGCTAGCGCCGCCAAGCCGCGCTATCCTCTCCCCGAATGGGGAGAGGATTTGAAGGTTCACTTCCGTGCCCATGGCCGCCCGCTTTCCTGTTCCTCGGCCAGCATCTGTCCCTGCTGCTCCTTCAAATGCCACGGCATTGCCTCGAACACCCCGTCGAACAGCGTGTCGAGCGGCTGGTGCAGGCCGTGGCCCAGAATGCCGTTCGCTTCCGCTTCCTTCTGCGCGGCCTTCACCTCTTCGGCCAGTTCCAGGTCCATGGCCGCGTGGCGTTCGTCGTCCCATTCGCCGATCGCCACCAGATGCGCCTTCAGCCGCGCGATCGGATCGCCCAGCGGCCATTCGCTCGCCTCATGCGCGCTGCGATACTGGCCGGGATCGTCCGATGTGGAATGCCCCTCTGCGCGATAGGTGAAATGCTCGATCAGGGTCGGTCCCTGATTGGTCCGCGCCCGCTCCGCTGCCCATAGCGTCGCCGCATAGACCGCCAGCGCGTCGTTCCCGTCCACGCGCAGGCCGGCAATGCCATACCCGACGGCGCGCGCGGCAAAGGTCGTCGCCTCTGCGCCTGCAAAGCCCGAAAAGCTGGAAATCGCCCACTGGTTGTTGACGATGTTCAGGATGACGGGCGCGCGATAGACGCTGGCAAAGGTGCACGCGGAATGAAAATCGCCCTCTGCCGTCGATCCCTCGCCGCACCAGGTCGCCGCGATGCGGCTGTCGCCCTTGGCGGCGCTCGCCATCGCCCAGCCGACCGCCTGCGGATATTGCGTCGTTAGATTGCCGCTGATCGAGAAGAATCCGTGTTCGCGGCTGGAATACATGATCGGCAGCTGCTTGCCCTGCAGCTTGTCGCCCCGGTTCGAATAGATCTGGTTCATCATCTCGACCAGGCTGTATCCGCGCGTGATCAGGATGCCCTGCTGGCGATAGCTGGGGAAGCACATGTCGTCGGCGGCCAACGCCATGGCGGCGGCGATCGACACCGCCTCCTCGCCCGTGCACTTCATGTAGAAACTGGTCTTGCCCTGCCGCTGGGCACGGAACATCCGCTCGTCGAACGCACGGGTCAGCGCCATCAGCCGCAGCATCCGCCGCAGCACGTCCGGCGACAGGCGCGGGTTCCACGGGCCGACCGCCTGGCCATCCTCGTCCAGCACCCGGACCAGGGTGAAGGCCAGCTCGTGGAAACTGTCGGCAGGGGCGGCGCTGTCCGGGCGGGGCGCACTGCCCGCAGGCGGCACGTCGACATCGGCAAAGTCGACGGCATCGCCGGGCCGGAACTTCGGCTCCGGCACATGCAGGCGGAGTGGCGGGCGGTTGGCGCCGGGGCGCTGGTCGGTCATCGGCTCTCCCACGCCCGGTCATCTGCCGGGACTCGTCGAAATCATTGTTATTTTATTTCAAGCGGCTTGGCGAGCGCTCCGCGCATCCACCATGACAAAAGAACGGATGATGCGCCAAAGCCACAGGGAGCGCAGGATCGTTTCGGTGGGCAGGCTCTGATCGTTATTCGCACTCGCCATCATGACAATTTTTTGGCAACGGCCCGTTCAGGCGGGGATACAACCGCCATATGCCCAGGAGCGGATGCTTTCATCCCATCGTCCGGCCGCGCCTCATGGAACGAGAGCGCGGCCGGACTTGATTTTGACCGGGGGTCTCCATGGCACGTCTCGCATTGTCCCGCGCTCGTCTGATCCAAACCGCATCGCTGCTATCCGCCGTGCTGGCCGCCACGCCCGCGCTGGCACAGGATGCCGCACCGCCCGCCGACGACGGCCAGTTGACCGATATCGTCGTCACCGCCCAGCGCCGCAGCGAGAATATCCAGGACGTGCCGGTCTCGGTCGCCACGCTGGATCAAGGCCGCATCCAGACCATTTTCGATTCGGGCAACGATATCACCGCGCTCGCCACCCGGGTCCCCGGCCTGTTCGCCGAAAGCTCGAATGGCCGCGTCGCCCCGCGCTTCTATATCCGCGGCCTCGGCAACACCGATTTCGACCTTGCCGCATCGCAGCCGGTGTCGGTCATCATGGACGAGGTGGTGCTGGAAAATGTCGCGCTGAAATCCTCCCCGGTCTTCGATGTGGAACGGGTCGAGGTGTTGCGCGGGCCGCAGGGCACGCTGTTCGGCCGAAACACGCCCGCCGGCATCATCAAGTTCGACACCGTCAAGCCGGGCAATGAACTCAGCGCGCAAGGGTCGCTGTCCTATGGCAGCTATGGCTCGCTCAACGGGGAATTCGGCGTCGGCGTGCCGATCGTCACCGACATCCTGTCGATCCGCGTGTCGGGGTTGTACCAGCATCGCGGCGGCTGGATCGACAATACCTTCACTGGCCAGGACAATGCGCTCGGTGCCTATGACGAAGTGGCCGGCCGCGCCCAGCTGCTCTTTACCCCCGGCGCGAATTTCCGGGCACTGGCCAATGTCCATTTCCGCGATTTCAGCGGCAATGGCGCCGCGGCCATTTTCCGCGCCAACATCCTCGGCCCGGGCAACAACGATCTGAACGCCAATTTCCGGCGCGACCAGGTGGCGCTGGATGCCGGCGGCGGCAACAAGCAGCGGTACAAGGGCGTGGGCGGATCGCTCCGCCTCGACTATGATTTCGGCGGCGCGACGCTGACCTCGATCACTGCCTATGAAAATGCCGATGGGCGCAGCCGCGCGGACGTGGACGGCGGCAACCTCGTCACCGGCCCGGGCTTCATCCCCTTCCCCTCCGATACGCAGGATTCGATCGACCTGGATCAGTGGACGCAGGAAGTGCGCCTTGCCAGCGACACCGGCGGTCCGCTCGCCTGGCAGGTCGGTGCCTTCTTCTTCGACAGCGACTTCACCGTCCTGACCGAAGGGTTCGATTTCCCGCCCCCCACCCGCGTCCGGCACCAGAATCAGAGCTGGGCCGCCTTCGGCCAGGCGACCTATCAGTTCACTGACGCCTTCAAGATCACGGCGGGCGCGCGCTACACCGATGACGACAAGCAGTTCAGCGTCGTCGGCGGAACCCCCGCCACCGACCGAGAGGTTGGCGACGAACGCGTCAGCTGGGACGTCAGCGCGATGTACGACCTGGCTCCCACGGTCAGCGTCTATGCCCGGGTCGCCGACGGCTTCCGCGCGCCCACGATCCAGGGCCGCGACGTCGCCTTCTTCAATCCGCCCTCGGTTGCGCGGTCGGAAACCATCCTGTCGTTCGAAGGCGGCTTCAAGTCCGAGCTGTTCGACCGCCGCGTCCGGCTGAACGGCGCGGTATTCACCTACACCGTCAACGATCCGCAGTTCACCGCCGTCGGCGGCGCCGGCAACCTGATCCAGCTGGTCAATGCCGACAAGGGCAAGGCCTGGGGCTTCGAATTCGACAGCGAAGTCCGCGTCACGCCCAATTTCGTGCTGACCGGCGGCCTCAGCTACAATGATACCGAGATTCAGGACGACGCGCTGGCGGTCGGCATCTGTGCCCAGTGCACCGTCACCGACCCGACCGTCTCGATCGGCGGCAACACCCGCGCTCTGGTGGACGGCAATCCCTTTCCCAACGCGCCCGAATGGATCGCGGACGTCACCGCCCGCTATTCCATCCCGGTCGGCAATGGCGGCGAGCTGTTTGCCTTCACCGACTGGGCGTATCAGGGCTACACCAACTTCTTCCTCTATCAGTCGCGCGAATTCTTTGCGAACGACCAGTGGGAAGGCGGTCTGCGCGTCGGCTATGCCAAGCAGGACGGCAGCTTCGAGGTGGCCGTTTTCGCTCGCAACATCACCGACGAACAGAATGTGAAGGGCGGCATCGACTTCAACAACCTGACCGGCTTCGTCAACGAACCGCGCATCATCGGCCTGTCGCTGCGCGGCCGGATGTAATCGGCTTACAGCGCCCAAGAAAACGGGGCCGGAAGCAAACCCGCTTCCGGCCCCGTTTTTGTTGCGAGCTGCTTATTCGGTCGGAAAGCCGCGCCGCTTGAACAAAGCCTTCACGTCCGGGTCGCGGCCGCGGAACGCGCGGTAAGCGACCTTGCGGTCGGTCTCGTTGCCGGTGGAGAGCAGCGTCTCGCGGAACTTGTCCGCCGTCGCCTTGTCCCACACGCCCTTTTCCTCGAACAGCGCCCAGGTGTCGGCGTCCATCGTCTCCGACCACAGATAGCTGTAATAGCCCGCCGAATAGGCGTCGGACGAGAAGAGGTGATTGAACTGCGGCAGCCGGTGCCGCATCACGATCTCCTTGGGCATCCCCAGTTCGGTCAGCGTGTCGCGCTCGAACGCATCCGGATCGGTCACCGGCGACGTTCGGTCGTGCAGTTTCATGTCGACGATCGCGCTCGACAGATATTCGACCGTGTCGAACCCCTGGTTGAACGTGCTCGACGCCTCGATCTTGTCGACGAGCGCCTGCGGCATCGGCTCGCCGGTCTGGTAATGCTTGGCGAACCGGTCGAGCACTTCGCGGGTCAGCAACCAGTTCTCGTTCACCTGGCTGGGATATTCCACGAAATCGCGCGGCGTGCCCGCCAGCCCGGGATAATAGGTGTTGGTCAGAAAGCCGTGGATGGCATGGCCGAATTCGTGGAACAGGGTGGAGGCATCGTCCACGCTGATCAGCGTCGGCTCGCCTGCCGCGCCACGCGTGAAGTTGTTGTTGTTCGATCCCAGCCGGATCGTCTCGCCCGACAGGCCCGACGCGCCCCGATAGCTGGTCGCCCACGCCCCTGATCGCTTGCCGCTGCGGGCGAAATTGTCGAGGTAGAACACGCCGACGATCTTACCCTCGCGGCTCACCTCGAACGTACGGACATTCGGCTCGAACACGGGGATCGTCCCCGTATTCTCCTTGAACGACAGGCCATAGAGCCGGTTCGCCGACCAGAACATGGCATCGACCATGTTGTTCAGCTCAAGGTACGGCTTCACCTCCGCCTCATCCAGGTCGTATTTCGCCTTGCGGACCTTCTCCGCGTAAAAGCGGTAATCCCAGGGCTCGATGGTAATCTTCGCGCCCTCCTTGTCGGCCACCGCCTGCATGTCGGCGACTTCCTGTTTCACCCGCGCGACGGCTGCAGGCCACACCGCCATCATCAGCTTCATGGCATTGTCCGGCGTTTCCGCCATGGTATCGTCCATGCGGTAATGGGCGTGCGTCTCGAAGCCCAGGATTTTGGCGCGCTCCTGACGCAACTTCAGGATCTCGGCGATGATCGCATTGGTGTCGTTCGCATCGCCATTATCGCCGCGATTGACGAACGCGGTATAGACCCGGCGGCGGAGGTCGCGGTTGGTGCCGTACATCAGCGTCGGCTGAACCGAGGAACGGGTGTTCTTGATCGCCCAGCCGGTCTTGCCCATCGCCTTGGCCTCTTCGGCCAGCGACGCCTTGAAACTGTCCGGCAGCCCGGCCAGTTCTGCTTCGGCGGTGACCAGGATCGCGGTCTCCTCGTCCTTCAGGACGCGGCTGCTGAATTCGGTATATGCGCGCGACAATGCCTGGTTGATCGCCTTCACCCGCGTCTTCTGCGCCTCGTCCAGCAGCGCGCCGGAGGTGACGTAATCACGGTAGCTGCGCTCCAGCAGGCGCATCTGCTCGGCGTTCAGCCCGGCACTGGCCCGGCCGTCATACACCGCCTTCACCCGCGCGAACATCTTGGGATCGAGGTTCAGTTCACTGAAGAACGCCGACAGCTTCGGGCTCCATTCGCGGGCGATGGTCTGCACCTCCGGCCCGGCCAGGTTGGACTGGTAAACGCCCCACACCGCGAACAGGCGGCTCATCTGCTCGCCTGCCTTTTCCTGCGCCTCGATGGTATTGGCAAAGGTCGGCGCGGCCGGATTGTCGCGGATCGCGGCAAACTCGGTGCGCGCATTCGCCATCGCCGCCTCGAACGCCGCCGGGAACATGGCGGGCTTCACCCGGTCCCATGGCGGCACGCCGTTATAGGGGCCGGTCCATTCGTTCAGCAGCGGCGCCGGATCGACGGTCGCCGCAGCGGCGGGCGCGGTCTGGGCATGGGCCGTCATCGGCATGGCGGCGGACAGCAGCAGGGACAGGCAAAGGGCATGGCGGTTCAACTCGGTTACTCCCGCGAATTGGGTGGATGCCCCCAGCCTAGCCCCGTCGCGCCCGAACGCAACGGGGTGAATTAGTCCGCTATAGCGCTACGGCTCTATATCGCCTGCCGAAGCTAGACCCTCACTACCGTCTGTTCGATCACACCGAAAATCGGGTGATGCCGGTCATCCTCGGCCCAGATGCGCACCGTATCGCCCGCCTTCAGAAACGGGGTTTCCGGCGCACCGCGCAGGATGGTCTCCACCGTCCGCACCTCGGCGATGCAGCTATAGCCATGGCCGCCCTCGGCAATCGGCTTGCCCGGCCCGCCGTCCGCATCGCGGTTGGACACGGTGCCCGATCCGATGATCGTCCCCGCGCCCAGCGCCCGCGTCTTCGCCACATGGGCGATAAGCGTGCCGAAATCGAACGTCATGTCCGCGCCTGCATCGGCCCGGCCGAAGGGCTGGCCGTTCAGGTCGACATTCAGCCGCCGGTTGAGCTTGCCGTCCCGCCACCATTCGCCAAGCGCATCGGGCGTCACGAATACCGGCGAAAAGGCGCTGGCCGGTTTCGACTGGAAAAATCCGAACCCCTTGGCCAATTCAGCCGGGATCAGTCCGCGCAGCGAGACGTCGTTGGTCAGCCCGACCAGCCGGATCGCCGCCAGCGCCTCGTCCCGGCTCGCCCCCATCGGCACGTCGCCGGTCACGACCACCACCTCCGCCTCCAGATCGCAGCCCCAGGCCTCGTCCTTCAGCGGGATGGCATCGCGCGGCCCAAGGAAACCGTCGCTGCCGCCCTGATAGATCAGGGGGTCGTGCCAGAAGCTCTCCGGCATCTCCGCCCCGCGCGCCTGCCGCACCAGCGCGACATGGTTCACATAGGCGCTGCCGTCCGCCCATTGATAGGCGCGGGGCAGCGGCGACGCCGCCTGCCGCTCGTGAAACCGCATCATCGGAATCGCCTCATGCGCCAGGTCGGTGGCCAGATTGCGAAGATCGCCCTCCACCCGGTCCCAATCGTCCAGCGCCGCCTGCAGCGTCGGTACGATGTGCCCGGCATCGGCGCACCAGGCCAGATCGTCGGATACCACGACCAGCCGTCCGTCGCGGCCCTGTTTCAGGCTTGCCAGCTTCATCCCATCCACTCCTGCGTCCGTTATGTCCGTCCTCCAAAGACATAGCCCCTTCCGTCCGCCTGTCGAGCGGTTGACACCGCCCCTGCGCATCCCCATCGCTTGCCGGGATGGGGATGCGCTTTCTTGACCATGGCGGCGATATGGCCGCACGCATCCGGGCGTTCGACTGGTCGTCGACGCCCCTTGGGCCGATCGAACACTGGTCGCACACCCTGCGTACCACGCTTGGCTTGGCGCTGGGATCGACCTTGCCTACCGCGATCTACTGGGGCCGCGACCAGCGACTGCTGTACAACGATGCCTGGTCGTTCATTCCCGGCGAACGGCATCCCGCCTGCCTCGGCCAGCCGGCGGCACAGGTCTGGCCGGACATCTGGGACACGATCGAACCACAGTTCCGCTCGGTTCTGGAAACGGGGCGGGGCTTTTCGACCTTCGATCAGATGCTGATGCTGGAACGGGACGGCGTCCCGACCGAAACCTATTGGAATTACAGCTTCACGCCGATCCGCGACGACAGCGGCGACATTGTCGGCATCTTCAACCAGGGGAACGAAACCACCGAACAGGTGCTGATGCGGCGGCGGCGATCGACGGAGATCGAGCGGCTGCGCGACCTGTTCGAACAGGCCCCCGGCGCCATAGCCATCCTGTCCGGCCCGGATCACTGCTTCGAACTGGCCAACCAGGCCTATTTCGAACTGGTGGGGCGCGAACGGATCATCGGATTGCCCGTTGCCACCGCCCTGCCCGAGGTGATCGAACAGGGGTTCGGCAAGATCCTCGACACGGTCTATGCCACCGGCCGGCCCTATCGCGCCGAAAATGCGCGTGTTGCCCTGGCGCGGATTCCCGATGCGGCGGCGGTCGAACGCACCCTCGATTTCGTGTTCCAGCCGATCCGGGGGGCGGATGGCGACGTCGTGGGCATCTTCATCCAGGCACAGGATGTGACCGAACGGTCTGAGGCCGAACGGATCGCCCGGGACAATGCGCGCGAACTGGAAGCCGCGATCCAGACCCGCGCCTTCCTCACCCGGCTGGACGACCGACTGCGGGCGGCACGCGATACACTGACCGTCCTCAATCTGTCGGTCGAATCGCTGGGCGTTCGGCTGGGTGCCAACCGCGTGGGCTTCATCCGGCCGGCAGATAACGGAATGCTGGATTTCGTCAGCTGCTGGACCGACGGCGTGCTGCCCCCGCTGACCGGAACCATGCCGGCCGACATGCTGAGCGATGCGGTGCGCGCCCGCTATCGCGCTGGCGAGGTGCTGGTGATCCGCGATGCGGCCAGCGACCCCGCCCATGCCGGCACGGCGGCGGCGCGCCTGTCCCCGGCGGGAATCGCCGTGCCCCTGCTGCGCAACGGCGACTGGGTGGCCAGCCTGTATGTCAGCCAGGCCAGCCCGCGCGACTGGACCGCCGACGAAGTGGCGCTGGTCCGCGCGGTGGCCGACACCTGCTGGGACGCAGTGGAACGGGCGGAAGCGGTCGAGGCCCTGCGCGAAAGCGAGGCCAAGTTCCGCGCGATCGCCAACTCGATCGATCCCATGGTCTGGTCCACCCGCGCCGACGGGCATCACGATTATTTCAACGACCGCTGGTATGACTTTACCGGGGTGCCTTACGGGTCCACCGACGGTGCGGGATGGGCGGATATCTTTCATCCCGACGATCAGCCACGGGCCTGGGAACGCTGGCGGCACAGCCTGGAAACCGGCGCGCCCTATCGCATCGAATACCGGTTGCGCCATCGCAGCGGCGGTTATCGCTGGGTGCTGGGTCGGGCGACCCCCGTGCGCGACGATTCAGGCCGCATCATCCGCTGGTTCGGCACCTGCACCGACATTCAGGAAATCGTCGATGCCCGTGAAGTGCTCGCCCGGTCCCGCGCCGATCTGGAACGGCTGATCGAGGAACGGACCCGTCAGCTGATGGCGGCCGAGGAACAGTTGCGCCAGGCACAGAAGATGGAGGCGGTGGGCCAGCTGACCGGCGGCATCGCCCATGACTTCAACAACATGCTCGCCGTGGTGATCGGCGGGCTGGACCTGCTCGAACGGCGGCTGGCCAACGGGGAACGCGATGTGTCCCGCTACGTCCAGGCGGCCCGCGACGGGGCGGAACGGGCAGCGGCGCTGACCCAGCGGCTGCTGGCCTTTGCCCGGCGGTCGCCGCTTGCGCCGCAGCTGATCGATCCCGGCGCGCTGATCGCCGGCATGACCGACCTGCTCGACCGCACGCTTGGCGAACGGGTCCGCGTCGAAACCGATCTCGAACCATTGCCCTGGCCGGCGCTCGCCGATCCGGGGGAACTGGAAAACGCACTGTTGAACCTGTGCGTCAACGCCCGCGACGCCATGCCCGATGGCGGCGTGGTCCGGCTGACCTGCGCCAATCGCACGCTAGACCGGGCGGCGGCCGACCCGTGGCAGGTCCCGCCGGGCGACTACATCGAACTTTCGGTGACCGATACCGGTACCGGCATGGCGCCGGAAGTCATCGAGCGCGCCTTCGAACCCTTTTTCACGACCAAGGCGGTGGGCAAGGGAACCGGCCTCGGCCTCAGCCAGATCTTCGGGTTCGCACGCCAGTCCGGCGGGTCAGTCCGTATCGACAGCACCCTGGGACAGGGGACCTGCGTCGTCCTGATCCTGCCGCGCGCGCCGCTTGGCGAACAGGGGACGGACGCGATCGGTGCCAACGCCATCCTTTCGGACATGCCCGTCGCCAAGCCCGGCGAATCGGTGCTGCTGGTCGAGGATGAACAGCGGGTGCGCTCGCTCTCGCTCGATGCGCTGGTGTCGCTCGGCTACCGCGTGCACGAGGCGGCGGACGCCCGGACCGCGCTTGCGCTGATCGATTCCGGCCTGCGGCCGTCGCTCATGTTCACCGACATGGTGATGCCCGACATGGGCGGTCGCGCACTGGCGGCGGCGGTGCTCGAACGATTGCCGGGACTGCCGGTCTTGTTCACCACCGGCTATGACCGGGATGCGGCGGAACAGGGCGTTTCGGACGGACCCTGGGGGCGCACCCGCCTGCTTGCCAAGCCCTTTGCGCTGAACAATCTGGCCCGCGCGCTGCGCGCCGCGCTGGACGAAAGGGTGGACGCCGCCGTCCCCAACGCCTAGGGCGCTGCCGGTTCTGCAGGTCAGGATAAAGGGATTTCAGCTTTGGCCAATGTCGCGGTGATTGGCGCCCAGTGGGGCGACGAGGGCAAGGGCAAGATCGTCGACTGGCTGGCGGAGCGCGCCGACGTCGTCGTCCGGTTCCAGGGCGGGCACAATGCCGGCCACACGCTGGTCGTCGGCGACAAGGTGTACAAGCTCTCGCTGCTCCCCTCCGGCATCGTGCGCGGCACCCCCAGCGTCATCGGCAACGGCGTCGTCCTCGATCCCTGGGCGCTGAAGGCCGAGGTCGAAAAACTGCGCGGCCAGGGCGTCGCCATCGGCCCCGACACGCTGATGATCGCCGATACCTGCCCGCTGATCCTGCCCTTTCACCGCGATCTGGATGCGATGCGCGAGGATGCGAGCGGCGCGGGCAAGATCGGCACCACCCGGCGCGGCATCGGCCCCGCTTACGAGGACAAGGTCGGCCGGCGGGCGATCCGCGTGTGCGATCTCGCCCATCTGGACAGCCTCGACCCCCAGCTCGACCGGCTATGCGCGCATCACGATGCGCTCCGTGCCGGTTTCGGCGTCGCGCCGATCGACCGGGCGGAACTGCTCGACAGCCTGCGCGGCATCGCCGATTTCGTCCTCCCCTATGCGCGGCCCGTCTGGAAACAGCTGGCCGAGGCGCGGGCGGCGGGCAAGCGCATCCTGTTCGAAGGGGCGCAGGGCGTGCTGCTCGACATCGACCATGGCACCTATCCCTTCGTCACCTCGTCCAACACCATCGCCGGGACGGCGGCGGGCGGATCGGGCATGGGGCCGGGCGCGGTCGGCTTCGTGCTGGGCATCGCCAAGGCGTACACGACCCGCGTCGGCTCCGGCCCCTTCCCTACCGAGCTTGAAGACGAGACTGGCGAGCGGCTGGGCGTGCGCGGGCATGAATTCGGCACGGTGACGGGGCGCAAGCGCCGCTGCGGCTGGTTCGATGCCGTGCTGGTCCGGCAATCGGTGGCGGTCAGCGGCGTCACCGGCATTGCGCTGACCAAGCTCGACGTGCTCGACGGGTTCGACGAAATCCGCATCTGCACCGGCTATCGCCTGAACGGCGAAGTGCTCGATCACTTCCCCGCCCATGCCGCCGATCAGGCGGCGGTCGAGCCGATCTATGAAACCATGCCCGGCTGGCACGAATCCACCGCAGGCGCTCGCAGCTGGGCGCAGCTCCCGGCTCAGGCGATCAAATATGTCCGCCGGATCGAGGAACTGATCCAGTGCCCGGTCGCACTGGTTTCCACCAGCCCGGAACGTCAGGACACGATTCTGGTCCGCGATCCCTTCGCCGATTGACGCTCGCTCGCCGCCGGGGGACGGCGGGTCAGGCCATGCTTTCCGCGATGCCGCCGATCAGCAGCAGGGCGATGGTCGTCGACAACAGGACGATGTTCCGCCGCCGCCGCTTGACGAACAACAGCGCGATCAGCGTGCCGAGGATGCCCAGGCCGCACAGCACGATGATGGTGTCGATCGCCTGGTCCAGCGGCACTTCGGGCGACGGCGCAACCGCCTCCAGCGCCGCCTGACCGATCCAAGTGCCGATATTGGCGGCCAGCAGGCCGCCGATCACCAACCGCTTCTGCCGCTTGTACCATGCATCCAGGTCGATCCGCTCTTCCAGCTCGTCCGGAAAGATCAGTGACGCCGCCAGATAATAGATGCCGACCACCACCAGGATCGCGACCAAGGTCAGGTAATTGGCGCTGAACTGACCCTGCGCATCCCAGGCCATCAACCAGAAACTGGTCAGGTCCAGGATGACCAGCAGGCCCAGCAACGGGGTCAGCCAGCCGATATACACCGCCTCTTCGCCGCGCTTGTATTTCAGCACGCGGGCAAAACCCTGCAGTACTTCGGCAATGGCCAGGCCAAGCAACAGTCCGAACACCGCGAATATCAGATCGAACGACGTCATCCCTGCCTCCCTGCCTGATGCCGCCTTAACAGGCCGCACCGACAGGGGAATAGGGTTGAAATGCGCTCAGCCGATCCCGGAACGGGGCCGGATCAGTCGCCGGTCAGCGAACTGCGCCGGCCGCCGTCATCCTCTTCCTGCGGCCGCCCGCGATCCAGTGTGTCGCTGGGCATCCCGGCATCGCCCGGGCGCTGATGTTCGGTCGAGATATTGGGTGCGCCCTGGGTGGCGTTCGATTTCGCCTTGGTCCGGCTTTCGGTGTTTTCCTGCAGGCTGTCGTGCCCCGGGTTCATCGCTTCGTCCATGGCATCGCGGTCGGTGGGCATGATCTCTCTCCTGTCTGCCTCCTTCCTCAACCCGACAGCATCGCGTCGGGTTCCGCCCGGTGGATGGATCAGAACCGCACCAGCCCCTCGCCCAGCGCACGCACGATCGCGCTGATCCGGTCGTTGACGCCCAGCTTGTCGAACAACCGCCGGACGAACGTATCGACGGTCGCTGGCGAAATGCCCAGGATGACGGCGATGTCGGCATTGGATTTGCCCCGCGCCATCCAGTGCAGCACCTCGCTTTCCCGACCGGACACGCGCACCGGTTCCTCGCCCCGGTCGGTCAACAGCTCGACGACGCGGCGATGACCCATCTGGGCGATGGCCCCCATCCGGCCGATCATCCGCCGGTCGCCCGGCACCAGCTCGCGGTCGAACCCGATGCCGCAATAAGCGTTGCGCCCGTTCGGCCCGAACAGCGGGATGCCCACCCCGGCCGGAATGCCGATGGCCCGGAACGCGTCAACGAACGCCTGTTGCTCGCTGGTCAGCACCTGCGCCGCCAGCGCCGCGTCCCATCGCATCGGGCGACCGGCCTGCATGATGAACTCGGTCACCGGGTCGGTCCGGCGGAAATCGGGATCGCGATACCGTTCGATCCACGGCTCGGGAAAGCCGAACTGCGAAAAAATCACCTTGTCGCCGGTCTGCGATCCAAAGGCCGAGGCGAAATGATAGCTGATCATCGCTGCCCCGCGCGCCAGGATTTCTTCCCGGCAGACGTCGATGACGTGCGTGATGCGGTCGGCGCAGGTGATCCGGTCGATCCAGCTGGCCAAGTGCCACCTCCGGACGGGAAGGATGCCGCCAATCGGCACAAAAAGCCAGCGCTGGATAGGCGCGGGCCAGAATGAATAACGCAATGCACCATCTCGGGCTTTTCCGCCGCCCCATCCCTTGCTATCCGCCCCCAGGTATCGACAGGAATCTCCCAGCGCGGGTGGTGGATGACAGGGAATGGGCGGCCCGCCGCCCCCCGGCCGCCCGGCACAGACATGATTTGGAAGGACGCGCATGACCGCCATCGGCCAGGATACGCTCGGCACCCGTGACAGCCTGACTGTCGGGGGCCAGACCTATCAGTATTTCTCTCTGCCCAAGGCGGCGGCGAAACTGGGCGATATCAACCGCTTGCCCTTTTCGATGAAGGTGCTTCTGGAAAACATGCTCCGGTTCGAGGACGGCGTCACCGTCACGACCCAGGATGCGCAGGCGATCGTCGACTGGCAGCAGAACCCCAATGCGCCGGAACGCGAGATCCAGTATCGCCCGGCCCGCGTGCTGATGCAGGATTTCACCGGCGTGCCCTGCGTGGTCGATCTCGCTGCGATGCGCGATGCGATTACGCGGCTGGGCGGTGACGCGGCCAAGATCAATCCGCTGGTCCCCGTCCATCTCGTCATCGACCACTCGGTCATGGTCGATGAATTCGGCACGCCCAAGGCGTTCGAGGAAAATGTCGAACTCGAATATAGCCGCAACGCCGAACGCTACGAATTCCTGAAATGGGGGTCGAAGGCACTCGACAATTTCAAGGTCGTGCCCCCCGGCACCGGCATCTGCCATCAGGTGAACCTGGAATATATCGCTGACGCCGTCTGGTCGTCGTCCGCCACCGACGGCGCGATGATCGCCTATCCGGACACCTGCGTGGGCACCGACAGCCACACCACGATGGTCAACGGCCTGGGCGTGCTCGGCTGGGGCGTCGGCGGCATCGAGGCGGAAGCGGCGATGCTGGGCCAGCCCGTGTCGATGCTGATCCCCGAAGTCGTCGGCTTCAAGCTGACCGGCAAGCTGCGCGAAGGCATCACCGCGACCGACCTGGTGCTGACCGTCACGCAGATGCTGCGCGCCAAGGGCGTCGTCGGCCGCTTCGTCGAATTCTACGGCCCCGGCCTCGACAGCATGAGCCTGGCCGACCGCGCGACCATCGCCAACATGGCGCCTGAATATGGCGCCACCTGCGGCTTCTTCCCCATCGACGACAAGACGATGGACTATATGCGCCTCACCGGCCGCGACGAGCAGACGGTGGCGCTGGTCGAGGCCTATGCGCGGGCGCAGGGCATGTGGCGCGAGGCCGATGCGGTTGATCCGATCTTCACCGACACGCTCGAACTCGACATGGCCACCGTCACCGCCAGCCTAGCCGGGCCGAAGCGCCCGCAGGACCGGGTCAGCCTGGAAAATGTCGACGACGTGTTCAACGGCGACCTCGCCGCCGTCTATAAAAAGGCCGCGGCCAAGCGCACGCCTGTCGAGGGCCGCGACCATGACATCGGCGACGGCGACGTCGTCATTGCCGCGATCACCTCGTGCACCAACACCTCGAACCCCAGCGTGCTGGTCGCCGCCGGCCTGGTCGCGCAAAAGGCGAACGCGCTTGGCCTGAAGCCAAAGCCCTGGGTCAAGACCTCGCTCGCCCCCGGCAGCCAGGTCGTCACCGATTATCTGGTGAAATCGGGCCTTCAGGCCGATCTCGATGCGCTCGGATTCAACCTGGTCGGCTATGGCTGCACCACCTGCATCGGCAATTCCGGCCCGCTGGCCGAACCGATCAGCAAGGCGATCAACGGCAACAACATCGTCGCTGCATCGGTCCTGTCGGGCAACCGCAATTTCGAGGGCCGCGTGTCGCCCGACGTGCGCGCCAACTTCCTCGCCTCGCCCCCGCTGGTCGTCGCCTATGCGCTGAAGGGCACGGTGACCGAGGACATCACCGAAACCCCGATCGGCGAGGGCACGGATGGCCCGGTCTATCTCAAGGACATCTGGCCGACCAACGAAGAGGTCGCGCTGACCGTCGCCGCCAATATCGATGACGAGATGTTCCGCAGCCGCTACGGCAACGTCTATGCCGGTGACGCGCACTGGCAGAAGATCGGAGTCGAAGGATCGGGCACCTATTCGTGGCGCGCCGGTTCGACCTATATCGCCAACCCGCCCTATTTCGACGGGATGACGATGACCCCGGCCCCGGTCGCAGACATCATCGAGGCAAAGCCGCTCGCGATCCTGGCCGATTCGATCACCACCGATCACATCAGCCCGGCGGGCAGCATCAAGGCGGACAGCCCGGCGGGCCTGTTCCTGCAATCGCATCAGGTGTCGAAGGGGGATTTCAACTCCTATGGCGCGCGCCGCGGCAACCATGAAGTGATGATGCGCGGCACCTTCGCCAATATCCGCATCAAGAACGAGATGGTCCCCGGCATCGAAGGCGGCATGACCCACTATAATGGCGAAGTCATGCCGATCTATGACGCAGCCATGCGGCACAAGGCGGACGGCACCCCGCTGGTCGTCATCGCGGGCAAGGAATATGGCACCGGATCGTCGCGCGACTGGGCGGCAAAGGGCACCAACCTGCTCGGCGTGCGCGCGGTGATCGCGGAAAGCTTCGAGCGCATCCACCGCTCCAACCTGGTCGGCATGGGCGTCCTGCCGCTCCAGTTCGCCGAAGGCACCAGCCGCGAAACCCTGGGTCTGACGGGCGATGAACGCTTCACTATCCGCGGCGTCGCCACCCTGTCGCCGCGCCAGGATGTCGAGGTGATCGTCACCCGCGCGGACGGCAGCAACGCGACCTTCCACGCCAAGTGCCGCATCGATACCGCCAACGAGCTGGAGTATTTCCTGAACGGCGGCATCCTCCACTACGTCCTGCGCAAGCTGGCGGCGTAACCTCCACCGTCACCCCGGCCCCTTCGACGCCGCCTGTGGCGTCGAAGGGGCCGGGGTGACGATCAAAACCACCCGTGCTCCCGCGAAAGCGGGAGCCCAGAGCAGCCAAACCCGACACTCACGCTAGCTCCCGCCTTCGCGGAACACGGATGACTGTGCGGCAGGCCCCGTGCCGCTCATCCAGCGCTAATTGCGCCCTTTTTTCGGCCCGGCCATAATTCCGCCCAACCCCGCTGGCCTAACGCCACTTCATTGGAACGGGAGTGTGCGATGCGTAAGACGATCATGCTGGCCGCGATGGTCCTCGCCACCACCCCCGCGCTCGCCGCCGCACCGACGCCCATCACCGGCCGCTGGCTCACTCCCGGCGGCAAGGCGGTCGTCGAAATCGCGCCCTGCGGCTCGTCACTCTGCGGCCGCATCGCCAAGGTGCTGGACCCGGAGGCGCCAAAGAACGCGCGCGACGCCAACAATCCCGATCCCGCCAAGCGCACCCGCCCGATCGAGGGCATGAACATCCTGACCGGCTTCACCGCAGACAAGGCCGATTGGCGCGGCCAGATCTACGATCCGCGCAGCGGCAAGACCTATCGCTCGATCGTCAAGCGCGCGGGCGCGGGGCTTGAGGTCAAGGGCTGCTGGGGCCCCTTCTGCCAGACACAGAACTGGACTGCGGCGAAATAGGTCGCGCCGGGCCGCTCGATCATTAAAGCCCCTCCCCTTCAGGGGAGGGGCTTTATGCGATCAGCCCAGCACCCGACCCGCCACCGCATCCAGCTTGTCCAGCAGCGCGGGATCCCGCACCTCCGGCGCAGTGATCAGCGCCGCGTCGAGGCACGTGTCGATCGGGCTGGCCGGGCGCACTTCCGGCAGGGCACGGATCAGGTTGACCACCAGCGCGCGCGCTTTTTCGGCATTGGCCGATAGCTGGCGGATGACCGCCGCCACATCCACCGCTTCCTCGCCCTCTCGCCAGCAGTCATAATCGGTCACCATGCCGACCAGCGCATAGGGCAGCTCCGCCTCGCGGCACAGCTTCGCCTCCGGCATCGCGGTCATGCCGATGACGTGACAGCCCCACCCCCGATACAGGTTGCTCTCCGCCCGGGTCGAGAATTGCGGTCCTTCCATCACCAGACAGGTGCCGCCGTCATGCACCTCGGCCCCCGCCGCAACGGCCGCATCGCGGGCAAGCGCGGACAGGCGCGGACAGACGGGATCGGCCATGGAGACATGCGCGACCATGCCCGACCCATAGAAGCTCGACGGACGCCCCCGCGTCCGGTCGATGAACTGGTCGACGATGGTGAACGTGCCCGGCGCGCGCTCCTCCGCCAGCGACCCGACCGAGGAAATCGACAGCACGTCCGTCACCCCCAGCCGCTTCAGCACATCGATATTGGCCCTGGCGTTCAGCTCGGACGGACTGATCCGGTGCCCCCGTCCGTGCCGGGGCAGAAACACGACCTTCACATGGCCGATGCGCCCGACGAACAGTTCGTCCGACGGCTGGCCCCAGGGCGAATGCACCTCCACCCAATGCCCGTCCTCGACCCCCTCGACGCCGTACAGGCCGGAGCCCCCGATGATCCCGATCGTCCAGCCACCCATGCCCGTGCTCCCTTTGACCGGGCGACCCTTAGCCCGCGTCGACCGGACCACCAAGCGCCGTTCGAGCCGATTTCAGCAAAGGTTCATCCGCCCCTCATGCCGCTCATCGCGCCTCCTGACACACCCAGCTCGGAACGAAGGAGGAATGGCCATGCACGTCAAGATGATCCTGCCCGCACTGACCGAGGCAAAGAGCCCGTTCTGGCGTCCGATCAAATATTCGCTGTTTCCGCCGCTCGGCCTTGCCACGCTCGCCGCCCATCTCGCGCCCGAAGATACGGTCGATCTGATCGACGATCATGTCGAGACGCTGTCCACCGATGACTGTCCCGACCTCGTGGTCATCCAGGTCTATATCACCAACGCCTATCGCGCCTATGCGCTGGCCGATCTCTATCGGTCACGCGGATGCCATGTGGCATTGGGCGGCTTGCACGTCACGTCGCTGCCGGACGAAGCCGCCGCCCATGCCGACACGATCTTTGTTGGGCCAGGCGATCAGACCTTTGCGCAATTCCTTGCCGATTTGCGTGCCGGCTGCCCCCGGCCGCGCTATGTCTCGACCGGCGGCCGCACGCTGCATCATATCCCGCCGATCCGTCGCGACCTGATCAAGCGCCACCTTTACCTGGTGCCCAATTCGATCGTCGTCACGCGCGGATGCCCGCAGCACTGCGATTTCTGTTACAAGGACGCGTTCTTCGCAGGCGGTCGTTCCTTCTATGCCCAGCGGGTGGATGAGGCGCTGGCCGAGATCGACCGCCTGCCGGGCCGTCACCTCTACTTTCTGGACGACCATCTGCTCGGCGATCGCCACTTTGCCGAAGGGTTGTTCGAAGGCATGCGCGGCATGGGACGCTTGTTTCAGGGCGCAGCCACGGTCGACAGCGTGCTACGTGGCGACCTGATCGAGCGCGCAGCTTCGGCCGGGCTTCGAAGCCTGTTCGTCGGGTTCGAGACCTTCAGCCCGGAAAATCTTCGCGACAGCAACAAGAAGCAGAACCTTGCCCGCGACTATGCGGCGGTCACACGGCGGCTGAGCGATCTCGGCATCATGATCAACGGGTCGTTCGTTTTCGGCATGGATGCCGATGGTCCAGACGTCTTCGATCGCACGGTCGACTGGGCGGTCCGCCACGGCATCACCACGGCGACCTTCCATATCCAGACGCCCTATCCCGGCACGCGGCTGTACGACCGGATGGTGGCCGAAGGACGCATCACGACCCATGACTGGAACCGCTACGACACCCGCCATGTGGTGTTTCGCCCTGCCCGGCTCACACCGCAGGCGTTGGAACAGGGATATTGGAAGGCCTATGGTGATTTCTACGGCTGGCGGAACATCGCGCGCGGTGCGCTTACCCATTCGGGTGCGAAGCACCGCGCCAAGCACTTCTTCTACGCAGCCGGTTGGAAGAAGTTCGAGCCGCTATGGGACATCGCGATCAAGGCCCGCCGCCTGCGCATAATGACCCCTGTGCTCGAAGCGGTGTTGTCAAAGGTCAGCGGTCGCCGGACCACATTGGCGTCGGATGCGGTCACTCCGCCCCAGCTATCCCCGGCGAATAATCCGTCGCTGTCATGAAGATGCTGTCGATCTTCTTCACCAGCTTGCCGTTTGCTTCCGACGCCTTGGCGACGGTCTGCCATTCGGGATCGGCCACGAACGCCGCCCATGCCGCATCGCGGCTCGCCCGGTCGGGAAAGGCGAGGACATAGACGATCCGCCCCTCCGGCGCATCGGCTGATGGCGCGTCGTTCCAGTATGCGATGTTGTCCATCCCATGCCTGGCAAACAGCTTGGTCGTATGCTGGCGAAACCGGTCGTTCAGCGCGGCGAGCTTGCCCGGCTCCGGATAATAGATGCGCAGTTCGAACAGGCGGGCATCCGCCCCGGCGACCGGCGCGGGCGGCGCCGGAGGCTGAACCTCCTGCGCGGTGGCAATCAGGGACGCAAAGGCCAGCGCGCCGACAAACAGGGGGATCAACCACTTCATGCGCCCGATCCTATCATCCGCTGCGGGTGCGGCAAGCGCCCGGCCGTTAACCATTTGCCAACCCTTCGCGTCAATAAACCATCAACCATGATTTCACTGCGTCCAGACGGGGGATGACGCGATGACGATGAAGCTTCAGGTGCGCGGATATGAACTGCCGGGCCTGATCGACCGGATACCCGATGGGGTAACCACGCTGTCGCTCGACTGCTGGGACACGCTGGTCTGGCGCAACACCCATGCCCCGCGCGACGTGATGGCGGACCTCGGCATCGCCGGCGGGCTAGAGCCGCGCTTCTGGGCGGAAACCGCCTGTCGCCAGATCGTCCGCAATGCCGAGGGCCGCGAAGAAATCGTCATGCGCGACATTTACGGCCGGATGCTGCCCAACGCTGCGCCTGCCGAGATCGAAGCGCTGATCGAGGCGGAGTTGCAGGCGGAGGAGCGCCATGTCTGGGCCTTTACCCCCACCATCGACCTGATGCGCGCCGCCCATGCGCGCGGTCTCAAGATCATCCTGGTCTCCGACATGTATCTGACCGAGGATCAGCTGCGCCGCCTGGTCGCACACGCGGCGGGCGACGACGTGCTGGCACTGGTCGACCGCGTCTTCGTCTCCTCCGCCTATGGTACGCACAAGGCGGGCAAGCTGTTCGACATCGTGCTCGGTGAACTGGGCCTGGGCCCGGACCAGATGTTCCATATCGGTGATAATCCCCGCGCCGACTATGCCCCCGCCGTCAAGCGCGGCATCCCCTGCGCCCACCTCGTCCAGTTCGACAAGTCGGCCGAACAGCGATTGCGACTGGAAAGCGCCGCCGCGACGATGATCGATCCCGCGATGCGCGTCAGCCGTCCCATCCTGCAGCCGCACCGCGCAGCCATCGCGCTGCGCCAGGAAAGCGACCCTGCCTTTGCCCTCGGCCATGACGTGTTCGGCCCCTCGCTCCACGCCTTTGCCCTGTGGCTGCGCCAGGAAATCGACGAAATGGCGGCGCGCACCGGCAAGCGGGTCAAGCCGCTCTTCCTGATGCGCGACGGGTTCCTGCCCTGGAAAGTGTTCGACGCGACCTTTCCCGACTATGGCGCCCAGCCCATCGAGACGAGCCGCTTCGTGTCGATGCGTGCGGGCATCCATGACGATGCCGCCATCGACACCTATGTCCATGAATGGCTGAACCGCATCCCGCCGGAAGCGGTCGCCCGCAACCTGTTGCTGTTCGACAACGAACACAGACCGTTCACCAAAATGGTAAAGGGCGTCGATCCGCGCCCCGGCTTCGTCAAGGCGATCCGCAATCCTGCGCTCCGCAAGAAGATCCTGACCCGCACCCACAAGTTCGCCGACAAGCTCATTGCCCATCTCGCCCGCGCGGGCGTCGAGCATGGCGACGCGGTGATGATGATCGACGTCGGTTATAACGGCACGGTCCAGAACATCCTGACCCCGATGCTTCAGCAGCGCATGGGCCTGACCATCGCCGGCCGCTATCTGTTCATGCGCGAGGAGCAGCTGACCGGGTACGACAAGCGTGGCATGGTCGATATCCGCAACTACGACTTCCGCCTCGTCCAAGCGCTCGGCACCTGCGTCGCCGTCGCCGAACAGCTGTGCAACGTGGCTCAGGGGTCGACCATCGACTATCAGGCGGACGGCACGCCGATCCGGGAAAAGGCGGATATCAAGGGGCAGCAGAACGCAACGCGCGACGCGGTTCAGGCCGGCGCCCTTGCCTATGTCGCCGCCGCCGTCGAGCATCGCGGCCAGCGCGCCCCCGCCGCATCCGACACCGTGGACGCCCGCACCCGCATGGCCGCCGCCGCCATGACGCGCCTGTTCTTCATGCCGACGGGCGAAGAGGCAAAGCTGTTCGAAAGCTTCGATCAGGACGTGAATCTCGGCACCGGCCAGATGCTGAAGTTCGTGGACAAGGACCATGCGCAGACCGGCCTGCGCCGCCGTGGCCTTTCCTACATCAACGAAACCAGCCGCATGTACATCCCAGGCGAGCTGCAGAGCTTCGGCCTGCCGCTCAACCTGTCGCTGTTCGCCGCCAGCCGCTTCGCGCTCGACATCCGCAATTCGGATTTCGAGGTCGGCGGCATCGACATCCCCGTCATCATGACCAGCGCCGATGGGCAACTCGTCATGCCCTTTACTGCCCGGCCGACCGCCGATGGCTGGTACCGGATCGCCGTGCCGATCGGCGCGGGCAAGTTCACCCCGGCCATCCAGTTCGGCACGGTGGCGGAATGGGTCCAGATAGAGGAGGCGAGCTGGCACCGGGTCAGCGATTTCGACGATAACGGCCTGCCAAAGGGCGCTCCGGCCACCACCATCACCGAAGGCATGGGCGAGGCGGACGACGACCTGTATCGCTGCACGCCCGACGGCTTCCTGCTGACCCCGGCACCGGCCATCAAGGAGCCGCTGGTGCTCACCGTCATCTTCCGCCCGGTCAAATGGCGGAAAACCCCCACCGATGCCGCCGACAGCGTCGCAGCCTGAGGCCGTTACGCATACGGAATAAGTAGTCGCCGCAGGCAATTTTTAGGCCGGCGTTTACCACCCTGTTCCTAGGATGCCGGGATGAACAAGGTGTTGCAATCGATCCGGCGCCTTGCGGTCCCGGCAGCCGGTGCCGCCGCCTATTTCCTGCTGGCCGCCGGCACCATCTGGCTGACCAGCGACGGGCGCAATCACGCCGCCGTCTGGCTGGCCGATGCCGTCATCCTGGCGCTGTTGCTGTCGCGCGGGCGGGCACGCTGGCCCGCCATCCTGCTTGCCGGATGGGCTGCCAATCTGGCGGCCAATGCGGTGATGCGCGGCTGGACGCCGGGCATCCTGTTCTACGGCGCGATCAATATGGGCCAGGTGCTGTTCGCCGCCTGGATGCTGGCGCGCCATGTGCGGTCGGGCAGCTTGCTGGCCGATGCCGAAACCCTGACACGGTTCATCCTGTGGGCGGGCATCGTCGCGCCGGTCGCCGGCGCGGCCGCAGGGGCCACGGTCAGCGCGTTCAGCTTCGATCAGGCCTTTGGTCCATCCTTCCTGCGCTGGGCGTTCAGCAACAGTCTGGGCCTGTTGGTGATGACGCCGTTCATCGGCGCGCTGATCGCTGGCGATCCGGCGCGTTGCTGGCAAAGCGGAACCGTGCGCGAGCGGGCGGAAACGCTCGGGCTGCTGGCCCTGCTCGGCGGATGCGCCTGGGCCGTGTTCTTTGCATCGCCCCATCCCTTGCTGTTCGTGCCCTTCCTGCCGCTGCTGCTGATCGCCTTCCGTTCGGGGCGGCTGGCCGCGCAGACCGGGGTGATGGTGGTCGCCTTGGTCGGCGCGCTGGCAACCGCAATGGATCAGGGACCCCTGTTCCGCGAATTCGGGCATAGCGACGACGCGGTCTTTGCCCTGCAATTCTATCTGCTCAGCCTGTCGCTGACCGGATTGCCCGTCGCGGCGGTGGTCGGCGCCCGGCGCGATGCGCTGGCCGCGCTTCGCCAGCGCAAGGAAAGCCTGAAGCTGGTCATGGCCCACTCCATCGACGGGATGCTCGATTACGACGATCGGGGCATCTGCCAGTCGGCGCATGGCGCGACCGAAGGGTTGCTTGGCCGCCAGCCCCAGGCCCTGGTCGGAACGCCGCTGACGGCGCTCGACCCGACCATGGCCGAATCGCTCGACAATGGCTGGGCGCAGGCTTTGGCCACCGACACGGTCCAGCGACTGGAAATCCAGCCGCCCGACCGACGCGGCATGACGGTCGAAGTCGCGCTGAAAGCGGTCTGGTCCGACCAGCGGCTGGTGGGCGTGGTCGCCACCATCCGCGACGTATCCGACCGCAAGGCGCGGGAGATCGAACTGGCGCGTGCGGCGGAAACCGATCCGCTGACCGGCCTGTTCAACCGGGCGGGCTTCGACCGGCACCTGCAACAGCGGCTGACCAATGGTCTTGCTCCGGTCACGCTGGCGCTGATCGATGTCGACCGGTTCAAGAGCGTGAACGACAGTTTCGGCCACCAGGTCGGGGACGATGTGTTGCGCGAAGTCGCCCGGCGGCTAAAGGACGGGACGCGCCCCGACGATCTTGTCGCCCGGCTGGGCGGCGACGAATTCGTCATTTTGTTCGCCTGTGGCGGATCGGCGGCGCGGATGGCGTGCGAACGCATTACCGAATCCGTGGCCCGCGCACCGGTGCACAAGGATCGCGGCACCGCCGTGCTCGGCTCGATCAGCTGCGGCGTCGCCCCGCATCGTCCGGGGCAGACCGGCCTTGATCTGATGCGCGAAGCTGACCGGGCGCTCTACGCCGCGAAGCGGGAGGGACGGAACCGGGTTCGCACCGCGGCGTAACCCGGTATCGGGCGTACCCTGCCTCTGAACCCCGCCACGCTCAGCGGGGTCCAGCGGCATAGTGCGCTATGCCGGGCACTTCGCGCCGCTTTCCACCCATGCCCGGGTCAGTTCCCCGAACTCGGCCTGCGTCCCCGGGGCAGGCGTCCGGCCCTTGCCGGGGGCCCAGCCCCATCCGACCAGCCCGTCCTCAGCATTATGTTCGATCAGCGCGGCCAGCGTCTTGCCCCCGTTGCGCTTCGGGTCCTTCAACTGCTCGCAGATTTCGCGCAGGGACTTGCCCTCCCACGCCATGCTGGCCGGGGCCAGATGCCATTCGGGATGGCCGGGGATCGATCCCTTGCCGTTGGCATAGGCGACGTTTTCCGGCCCGTGACAGGTGGAACATTCCATCCCCGTCAGCCCATGCCCGTCCTTGCCCCGCTCGACCGGCGGCATGTGGAACCGGCCTTCGTCGCCCTGCAGCGGCGAATCGGTGCGCGGGTGGCAGTTCACGCAGCGCGGATGCTGCAGCACCTTGCCCATCTCGGCAAAGATCGCCGCCGACCGCGCATCGCGGTTGCCGATGTTGGCAAAGGAGGCCACTGGCTTCAGGCTCGCCGTCCCGTCCTGGGCGCCACTGGCCCAGATCGCGGCCGGCACCGCCAGCGCCGCCAATCCCAGCGCTGCCCAGCCAGCCCTGTTCCCCGTCCCCATCATGCATTGTCCTTATGAGCGAAGGGCAGGCGGCGCACCGCCTTGCCGGTCAACTTGCGCCAGGCATTGGCGACCGCCGGGGCCGATGGCGGCACGCCCGGTTCGCCCACGCCGGTCGGATCGACGCTGGACTTGACGATATCGACCTCCACCTCGGGCATCTCACCGATGCGAAGTGACCGGTAGCCGTCGAAATTGCCCTGCTCGACGATACCGCCCTCGGCAATCGTCACCTCGGCATAGAGCGCGTGGCCGATGCCGAACCCGATGCCGCCCTCCATCTGCGCACGGATGACATTGGGGTTGACCGGCACGCCGCAATCGACCGCGCACCACACCTTGTGCACGCGGGGCAGACCGTCCTTGCCCTTCGACACCTCGGCCACCTGCGCGACATAGCTGCCGAAACTCTTGTGCACGGCGACGCCCAGCGCCCGGTCCGCGCCTCGCGCCCGGCCCCAGCCCGAACGCTCGGCCACCCGGGTCAGCACGCCCTTGGCCCGCGGATCCTTCAGCAGCGCCAGCCGCCCCTCGACCGCATCCTTGCCGCCCATCGCCAGCAACTCGTCCAGGAACGTCTCGCCCGCATAGGCGGTATGGGTATGCCCGACCGATCGCCACCACAGCGTCGGCACCCCGTTCTGCATCACATGATAGGACAGGCGCGCATTGGGGATGGCGTAATTCTCCGGCCCCGATCCCTCGAACAGCGTCTCGTCCTCCTTCATGCCCAGCGTGTCCGCCATCGGCGTGCCCAGCATGAAGGATTGGGCGGCGATCACCTGATCCCAGCCGACCACATTGCCGCCCGCATCGACCATCCCGGTCAGCTTGTGGACGGTCAGAGGGCGATAACGTCCGCCGCGAATGTCGTTTTCCCGTGTCCACACATGCTTCACCGGCACCGGCTCGCCATAAGCCTTGGCGGCCATCGCCGCCTCGACGGCAAAGCCCATGTCCGGCTCGGCCCGCCTGCCGAAACTGCCGCCCGCATATTGCTGGTGCAGCGTCACCTTGTCCGGGGACAGGCCAAGCACCGCGCCGATTGCCGACATCTCGCCGACCTGGAACTGGCTGCCCATCCACACATCGGCCTTGCCGTCCTGGGCATGGACGATTGCGTCCAGCGGCTCCATCGGCGCGTGCGCCAGGAATGGAAAGACATAGTTCGCCTCGACCGTCCGCGCACCGCTGGCCGCCGCATTCAAGTCGCCGCGCGTCTCCTTGGCCACAACCGTGCCGGTCCTGGCCGCCGCCTCGACATAGGTCTTCACCATCGCCGCGCAGGACCGCGTCTCCGCCTTGGCCATGTCCCACTCAGCCTTCAGCGCCGCGCGCCCCTTCTGCGCGGCATGGAAGCTGTCGGCATAGACGACCACGCCGCGCGGAATGGCCTTCACCGCGCGCACGCCGGGCACCGCCAGCGCGGCGGCATCGTCCACCGACTTCAGCGTGGCACCAAAAGCGGGCGGGTGCAGGATCGCGGTCTGCACCATGCCTGGCTGTTTCAGGTCCATGGTAAAGCGCGCCGACCCGTCGGTCTTGATCGCGCTGTCCACCTTGGGCACGTCGGTGCCGATCAGCGTCCATTGATCGGGCGTCTTCAGCACCGGCTTTTCCGGCGGGGTCAGCCTGGCCGCGTCCGCCACCAGCTCGCCGAACGTCGCCCGCTTGCCTCCTGCGCTCACCACGCCCTTCGCCACGCTGACCGCATCGGCCTTCACGCCCCAGCGCCGCGCCGCCGCTTCGACCAGCATCGCTCGCGCCGATGCGCCCGCAGTGCGCATCTGCACCCAGCTATTGGCCATCGCGGTCGATCCGCCCGTACCCATCGTGCCGAAGAACAGGTTCTTGTACAGGGGGTCGTTGGCCGGGGCCATTTCGATCCGCATCTGGCCCCAATCGGCATCCAGCTCGTCCGCCACCAAAGTCGCCAGCCCGGTCGCCGGACCCTGGCCGAACTCGATATGCTTGATGACGACCGTGACGCTGTTGTCCGGCGCGATCTTCACGAACGCATTGGGCTGCATCGCCTGTGCCGCCGCCGGGCCAGCCGCCGCGCGCGCGCCCTTGCCGCCCATCGGCAGCGCCATGCCGATGACCAGCGCCCCGCCGGTCAGGAACCCGCGCCGCGTCGGCGTCACCGCGTTCATGCCACCGCTCCTTCGCCCAGCTTTGCCGATGCGTCCTTGATCGCCTGGCGGATACGGACATAGGTGGCGCAGCGGCAGATATTGCCCGCCATTGCCCCGTCAATGTCGGCATCGGTCACGCTGGGCTTGGCGGCCAGCAGCCCGATGGCGCTCATCACCTGTCCCGACTGGCAGAACCCGCATTGCGGCACGTCGATCGCGGTCCATGCGGCCTTCACCGCCTCCGCCACCGGTCCCTCGACCCCTTCGATCGTCGTCACCGCGCGGCCAGCGACGAACTTGACCGGCGTGACGCAGGACCGGCGCGGCTTGCCGTCCAGATGCACCGTGCACGCCCCGCACTGGGCGACGCCGCAGCCATATTTGGTGCCGGTCAGCGCCATCTCGTCGCGCAGCACCCACAGCAGGGGAGTATCGGGATCGCCGTCATGGGCGATGCTTCGCCCGTTCAGCGTGAATTCGGTCGCCATGGCCCTGCTCCCTTGCCCCGTTCGCTGCCCAGCATAGGGGTTTCCCGCAGTCGCGCCAAACATCATTTCGCGCCCGTCGCCGGTTCGACACGATCCGTTCCGGCTGATACGACAGGGGCGAGGGGATTGGGGGCATGGGCGTGACTGACGGCACCGAACATCCGCTGCGCCGGACCTTTTCCGAACTGATGCACCTGCGCACGCTGCCGATCGCGGCCCCGCCCTTTCGCGTCCGGCAATGGCTGCTGCTGCAGAACGGGCCGGTGCGCGACGCGACGGGCGCATGGCTGCAATCGATCGGCGCCCCGGCCGAAGCGCTGGAACGCGGCCGCCACGAAGTGCGCGACGCCCATGCGACCCGCATCTGGGAACAGCATACCGAATTCGCCACCGTCACCGAAGTGCGCAGCGACATCGCCGACGATCTCATCCCCGATTCGCCCTGGCTCGCCGCCCTGCCCGGCGCCGTGTTCCGATCCATCGAGGTGGTCGTATCCGCGCGCGGCGCCGCGCCGCCCGACCCCGCCCAGTTCGATCCCGCCCGCCTGGTCAGCGCGTTCGTCTTCGACGGCGCGGCGCGCATCTGGAGCGACTATTCGCTGAAGGCCGAGGGGGCGGGCCGCATCTGGATCGAGGATCTGGCGCTGGCCAATGACGAGCCCGCCCGCCTCGTCCAGACGCTGCTTGAGGTCGGCAATTACCGGAAACTCGCCCTGCTCGGCTTTCCGGAGGCGCGCGGTCTGCTTCCCTGGCTCAGCGAGGCGGAGGAACGCCACGCGACCCTTGCCCGCGCGCTCACCGCGCCGGACGGCGATGACGAGGCGCTCTTGGGCGCGCTCACCCGGCTGGCGACCGAGGTGGAGGACCGCGCCGCCGCCATCCGCTTCCGCATGGGGGCGACCTTTGCCTATCAGCGGCTGACGCTCGACCGGCTGCATTCGCTTCGGGAGACGCGGATCGCGGGCTTTTCCGGCCCGACCGAGTTCATCGAGCGTCGCCTCCTGCCCGCCATCCGCACCTGCGAGGTGGTGGACCGCCGCCTGACCGACCTGTCCGAACGCATCGCCCGCACCTGCAACCTCATCTCGCTGCGCCAGGGCCTTGCGCTCGAACGCCAGAATCAGGCGATCCTCACCAACATGAACCGGCGCGCCGACCTTCAGGTCCGGCTGCAGCAACTGGTCGAGGGCTTCTCGGTCTTCGCGCTCAGCTATTATGTGCTTGGCCTCATCGGCTATGTCGTGAAACCGTTCGGCGACAAGGATCATGGCGCGGCGCTCTGGATGGCGCTGGCCACCCCCGCCGTGCTCGCCCTGGTCTGGCTCGGCCTCAGCATCGTCAAGCGCCGCGTCCATACCCAGGTGGACGACTGAGCCGATAGCGCGCTCGGCATCGAAAATCCCTCACCCTTCCCACCGCCTGCGGCGGCGGGCCCCTTCCCTCTCCCGCTTGCGGGAGAGGGAGGGAGCGCCGTCAGGCGCGGAAGGGTGAGGACCTCCCTTCTTCACCGTCCGCACTCAACCCAAACCCCGTTCATCCTGAGCCGGTCGAAGGATACGTCCGGCCCTTCGCCTCTGTCCTACACATAACCATATCGGTTATTCCTTGCCCTCCCCAGACAGGAGGGCCAGCAAATGCACATCGAAACCCTGATCGACGCCGTCATCGACCGGGAGGGCGGATATGTCGATCACCCCGCGGATCGCGGCGGCGCCACCCGCTACGGCATCACCGAACGGGTCGCGCGGGCGGAGGGCTATGACGGCCCCATGCGCCACCTGCCGCGCAGTGTCGCCGCCAGCATCTATCGCCGCCTCTACTGGACCGGCCCCCGCCTAGACCGGATTGCGGAGCGCGCCCCGAAACTGGCCGCCGAACTGTTCGATACGGGCGTCAACATGGGGCCGCGCACCGCCGTCACCTTTCTTCAGCGCGCGCTGAACGCGCTCGACCGCGACGGCACCCTGCTGGTCCCGGACGGGCAGGCCGGGCCGAAGACGCTGGCGGCGCTCGACGCCTTTCTCGCCCAGCGCCCGACCCTGGGTGAAACGGTCCTGACCCGCGCCTGCGACGCGCTTCAGGGCGAACGCTATGTCGCGCTGGCCGAGCAGCGTCCGCTGAACAAGGCGTTCCTTTATGGCTGGCTGGCGAACCGAATCGGTTAGTGGCCCAACTTGACGAAATGCAATGCGTTGCGCGTAACTTTGTCAGCTTTCACGTGCTCGAAAGGAGCATCTCATGAGCATTCTCGGTTCCCTGATCGGCCCCGTTGCGGGCCTGATCGACAAGATCATTCCTGACCCAAAGGCGCGCGACGCCGCCAAGCTCGAACTGATGCGGCTGGAGGCCGCCAACGAGCTGGAGGGCGTCCGCACGCAACTCTCCGCGATCATCGCCGAGGCGCAGTCGCCCGATCCCTGGACCAGCCGCGCCCGCCCCAGCTTCCTCTATGTCATGTATGCGATTTTGCTTTTCTCCATCCCCATGGGTTTGATCGGCGCGGTGCGCCCGGAAATGGCGCAGGGGATCGCCGCTGCGATGAACGCCTATCTGAACGGCCTGCCAGAGCCGCTCTACGCGCTCTTCGGCACCGGCTATCTCGGCTACACCGCCGCTCGCCAATGGGGAAAGGCAAAGGGGGTGGACCGGTAAAGCAGGGAGCGGACCGGGGCCTTCTGCGTTGACGCACCATGCCCCGGCCCTGTTACGGTTGGGACACAATCCCAGCATCAAGGAGCCGCCCCATGTCCGACCTGATCCGCGAAGCCTGCTTGATCGACGGCGAATGGGTGACCGGCAATACGTGGATCGACGTCGACGATCCAGCCACCGGACGGATCATCGGCCGCGTGCCCGATCTCGGCGAGGCGGAAACCGACCAGGCAATCGCCGCCGCCTCCCATGCGATGACCGAATGGCGGCAATGGACGGCGGCGGAGCGCGCCCGGATCATCCGCCGCATCTTCGATTTGATGATGCAGCATCAGGACGCGCTCGGCGAACTGATGACGCTGGAACAGGGCAAGCCGCTGGCCGAGGCAAAGGGCGAGATCGCCTATGCCGCCAGCTTCTTCGAATGGTTCGCCGAAGAAGGGAAGCGTGCCTATGGCGACGTGATTCCGGGGCATCAGCGGGACAAGCGGATCGTCGTCCTGAAACAGCCGGTCGGCGTCGTCGCCGCGATCACGCCCTGGAACTTTCCCGCCGCGATGATCGCTCGAAAGCTCGCCCCCGCGCTGGCGGCGGGCTGCGGCATGGTCCTGAAACCCGCGCTGCAAACGCCGTTCAGCGCGCTCGCCATCGGCGCGATCGCGCTTGAGGCGGGCTTGCCAAAGGGGCTGTTCAACATCGTGACCGGTGATTCCGCCACCATCGGTGGCAAGCTGACCAGCGACCCGCGCGTGGCGAAACTCAGCTTCACCGGCTCCACCGCAACGGGTGCCAAACTGATGGCCCAGTGCGCGCCGACCATCAAGAAGCTCAGTCTGGAACTGGGCGGCAATGCCCCCTTCATCGTGTTCGACGATGCCGATCTCGATGCGGCGGTGGAGGGCGCGATCCAGTCCAAATATCGCAACAACGGCCAGACCTGCGTCTGCGCCAACCGCATCTATGCCCAGGCAGGCATCCACGACGCCTTTGTAGAAAAACTCGCTGCCGCCGCGTCAAAGCTGAAGCCCGCGCCGGGCACCGACCCGGACGCGAAACTGGGACCGCTCATCGACAAGAAGGCGCTGGAAAAGGTGGAGGCGCACGTCGCCGATGCACTGGAAAAGGGCGCAACCCTCGTCACCGGCGGTAAGCGGTCGGATGCCGGGCCACTCTTCTACCAACCCACCGTGCTGACCGGCGTGACCCCCGAGATGATCGCCACGCAGGAGGAAACCTTCGGCCCCGTCGCCCCGGTGCTGAAGTTCGAGACCGAGGAACAGGTGATCGCCGCCGCCAACGACAGCCCGTTCGGCCTGTCCGCCTATTTCTACGCCCGCGACCTGTCCCGTGTCTGGCGCGTGGCAGAGGCGATCGAGGCCGGGATGATCGGCATCAACACCGGCCTCATCTCGACCGAAGTCGCCCCCTTCGGCGGCGTCAAGCAATCGGGCATGGGCCGCGAAGGATCGCACTACGGCCTCGACGACTATCTTGAGACCAAATATCTCTGCATCGGCCTGTGAACCCGGCCGCCCTTGAACACGCCCTCGCTCACCTCCCATATCCGAACCCATGAGCGACAAGATCCAGTGGCACGGCACGACCATCCTTTCCGTGCGCAAATCCGGGAAAGTGGTGATCGCGGGCGACGGCCAGGTTTCCGCCGGACAGACGGTGATGAAACCCAATGCCCGCAAGGTCCGCCCGCTGGGCGACGGCAAGGTGATCGCCGGGTTCGCCGGGGCAACCGCTGATGCCTTTACCCTGTTCGAGCGGCTTGAGGGCAAGCTGGAACGCCATCAGGGCCAGCTCCTGCGCGCCGCGGTCGAACTGGCCAAGGACTGGCGGACCGACAAGTATCTGCGCAATCTGGAGGCGATGCTGATCGTCGCGGACAAGGATGTGACGCTGGTCATCACCGGAAATGGCGACGTGCTGGAGCCGGAGGCCGGTATCGCCGCGATCGGATCCGGCGGCAACTTCGCCCTCGCCGCCGCCCGCGCGCTGGCCGATTACGAACCCGATCCCGAAGTGCTGGCCCGCAAGGCAATGGCCATCGCCGCCGACCTCTGCGTCTACACCAACGACCGCCTGACCGTGGAGACGCTGGACGCCGCATAACCCTCTCCCGCTTGCGGGAGAGGAGCGAGACTTGATGAGCGAAGCGAGTTTAGTCGCAGCGGTGAGGGCCTTGCCGCGCGATGCTGAAAGAAAGGCCCTCACCCAACCCTCTCCCGCAAGCGGGAAAGGGCTCAAGAAGAAGCCATGAACGACCAACTCACCCCCAAAGCCATTGTCCGCGCGCTGGACGCCCACATCATCGGCCAGGCGGACGCCAAGCGCGCGGTCGCCGTTGCACTGCGCAACCGCTGGCGCCGCCAGCAGCTCGATGCCGACCTGCGCGACGAGGTTTCGCCCAAGAACATCCTGATGATCGGCCCCACCGGCTGCGGCAAGACCGAGATCAGCCGCCGGCTGGCCAAGCTGGCCGACGCGCCCTTCATCAAGGTGGAGGCGACCAAGTTCACCGAGGTCGGCTATGTCGGCCGCGACGTCGAACAGATCGCCCGTGACCTGGTGGAAGAGTCCATCCGGCTGGAGAAGGAACGCCGCCGGGTCGCGGTGAAGGACAAGGCGGAGGAAGCAGCGCTTGCACGCCTGCTCGATGCGCTGACCGGCAAGGATGCCAGCCAGGCGACGCGGGAGGCCTTTGCCCAGCGCTTCCGCGACGGTCAGCTCGACGACAAGGAAATCGAGATCGAGGTGGAGGCTGCCGCCCAGATGCCCTTCGAGGTGCCGGGCGCGCCGCAGGTCGGCATGATCAACCTGTCCGAAATGATGGGCAAGGCATTCGGCCAGAACAACCTGAAGCGCCGCAAGCTATCCGTCCCCGCCGCCTGGGCCAAGCTGGTCGAGGAAGAGGCCGACAAGCGGCTCGACCAGGACGATGTCGCCCGCGTCGCGCTTGCGGATGCAGAGGCGAACGGCATCGTCTTCCTCGACGAGATCGACAAGATCGCGGTCAGCGACGTGCGCGGCGGCTCGGTCAGCCGCGAGGGCGTGCAGCGCGACCTGCTGCCGCTGATCGAGGGCACTACCATCGCCACCAAATACGGCCCGATGAAAACCGACCATGTGCTGTTCATCGCCTCGGGCGCCTTTCATGTCGCCAAACCCAGCGACCTGTTGCCCGAACTTCAGGGTCGCCTGCCGATCCGGGTCGAGCTGAAGGCGCTGACGGTCGAAGATTTCGTAGCGATCCTGTCGGACACCAAGGCATCGCTGCTGCAGCAGTACGTTGCCCTGCTCGGCACCGAACAGGTCAGCGTCAGCTTCACCGAAGACGGCATCCGCGCCATCGCCCGCATCGCGGCGGACGTGAACGACAGCGTTGAGAATATCGGTGCCCGCCGACTGCAGACGGTGATGGAAAAGCTGCTGGAAGAAGTCAGCTTCGATGCCGAGGACCGTACCGGACAGACGCTGTCGGTGGATGCCGCCTATGTCGAGAAACAGCTGTCCGGCATTGCCCGCAATACCGATCTCAGCCGCTATGTCCTATGATCAGCTCGCCTTGTCATAGGGGACGAAGCTGCCATAGCGGCAATAGGCGCCGGGGATGCTGGTTCCGCGCTGCACCACGCGGAACCGGTCGTTGCGGCACATCTGGCTGCCATAGACTTCGGCGATGATGATGCTGTCCTGCGGACGCAGGCCTGGGCAGCTGCCCTGAAGTTCGTTGACCCAGACCCGCTTGCCGCCCTGGCGATAGATCAGGCGGTTGTCGCCGACGATCTGGGGGCCGTCGACCCCGATGGTGTCGATGCACAGCGACGGCGTACCGGCCACCCGCCCGTCGGTGGCCTTGGCGAAATCCTCGGCAGCCACCGCCTGCTGGCTGGCCATCTGTTCGGGGGTGGCCGCACATCCCGCTGCCGACAGCGCTGCCGCCAATGCCAATACCGCCTTCATCGCAACACTCCCCATTATCGTCTTAATGCCCGATCGTTTCACTCATCCCCTGAACCCATCCTTTACAGCGCGCAGTTCGCCCAGTCGTTCCGCGCTTCCTGCCCGCATGAACGGATTGGTCGCCAGCTCGGCCGCGATGCTGGTCGGAATGGTCGGCTCGCCCCGCTCGCGCATCGCGGCGACTTCAGCCAACCGCGCGGCGATGGCGGGATTGTCCGGTTCGACATGGGCGGCGAACCTGCCGTTGGACAGGGTATATTCGTGCGCACAATAGACCGCGGTATCGGGCGGCAAGGCGCTGAGGCGCTGCATGTTGGCGAACATCTGCGCGGCCGTTCCCTCGAACAACCGGCCGCATCCCATCGCGAACATCGTATCGCCGACGAACACGGCCCGGGCATCGGGCAGGTGATAGGCGATGTGCCCGGCGGTATGGGCGGGCACGGCCAGCACCTCTGCCGTCATCGCGCCCAGCGCAATCCGATCGCCCTCTGCCACCAGCCGATCGGCGGTGGGAATCCTGGCGGACTCAGCGGCGGGGGCGATGACCACCGCGCCGGTCGCGTCCTTGATCCCCTGATTACCGCCGGTGTGGTCGGGATGCCAGTGCGTGTTCCAGACCGCGCCAATCCGCCAGCCACGCGCATCGGCCGCTGCCAGCACCGGGTCGGCCGCCGCAGGGTCGACCACGATGGTTTCGCCCGACACCGGTTCGTGCACCAGCCAGATGTAATTGTCGCTGAGTGCGGGGATACGGACGATCTCGAGCGGCACGGTCATCGCTTACCAGACACCTGTATTGGGCATGGAAGACCATGGCTCGGCCGGGGCCAGCGCCTCGCCCTTTTGCAGCAGCTCGATGGAGATCAGATCCGGCGTCCGCACGAACGCCATATGCCCGTCACGCGGCGGCCGGTTGATGGTGACGCCCGCATCCATCAATCGCTGGCACGTGTCATAGATATTGGCCACGCGGTAGGCCAGATGACCGAAATTGCGCCCGCCATCATAAACCTCGGCAGGGCTGCCATCCTCTGGCGGCCAGTTATAGGTCAGCTCCACCTCGGCGCGGCCACGTCCCGTGGCGGGATCGATGTCATCCGGCGCGGCCAGGAAGATCAGGGTGAAGCGCCCGCCCTGGCTCTCCATCCGCTTGGTTTCCTGCAGGCCAAGCAGATTGAAGAAGCGGACGGTCGCGTCGGGATCGCTGACGCGGATCATGGTATGCAGATAATTCATTCGGTTTCGGCTCCGGGTTGCTGGCCGATAGATAGGGGTGGCGCCGAGACACGCCAAGCGCAGGCGCAATCACGAAAAGTCGCTGACCGCTTGATCCAATCGGCTAAAGACCCCTTCAATGGATAGCATGCTCCTCCTCGCGTTTGCCGCCGGCGCTCTTGGCGGGGCAATGAACGCGCTGGCCGGCGGCGGCACCTTTGCCACGCTGCCGGCCCTTATTGCGATCGGCCTGCCGGCAACGATCGCCAATGCCACGTCCAACGTCGCGCTGTTGCCGGGTGCCATCACCAGCGCATGGAGTTTCCGCCGAGAACTCGGCCCTCTGGGCGGCGTGTCCGTCGCACTGCTCGCCGCGATCTGTTTCGCCGGCGGCCTGGCGGGCAGCCTGCTGCTGGTGCTCACCCCCACCCGAACCTTCGATCTGCTGATCCCGTGGCTGCTGCTGACTGCATTCGTCGTCATCGCCTTCGGCAAGCGCGGTGCCGAATGGCTGCGGACGCGCTTCCAAATCGGGCGCCGGACGCTGATCGGCGCACAGGGGCTGCTCGGACTGTATGGCGGCTATTTCGGGGGTGGTGTCGGCATGATGATGACGGCGACCTATGGCCTGCTGGCCGGGCTGGACCCGCGCAGCCTGTTTGCGCCCAGGACGCTGATGCTGGCCGCCGCCAATCTTGCGGCCGCGATCGTGTTCATCGGCTTTGCCATGATCGACTGGAAAAGCTGTCTGCCGATGCTTACCGGCGCGATCCTGGGCGGATGGGTAGGCGCGGGTCTGGGCAAGCGCCTGCCGCCCCGCGCCGTCCGGTTGTGGACGCTGGCGGTGACGGGCGCGACGACCCTGGTGTTCTTCGTCCGCGCCTATGGCTGACGGAACGGGTCCGCCTCAGCCCTCCAGGCTTTTCGACGCCTGTTCGAACATGTCCTTGCTCAACCCTGGCTGCGCCAGGATGCGCGCCAGTCCAGCCCGCATCAGCGCCGCCCGCCCATCGTCGAAGCGCCGCCACCGGCCGAGCGGGGGCAGCAGCTTGGCCGCCGTTTGCGGGTTGAGCCGGTCGAGCGCGATCAGCTGATCCGCCAGGAAACGGTATCCGCTGCCGTCCGCCCGGTGAAACGCGCGCTGATTGACGCCGAACGCGCCCACCAGCGCCCGCGCGCGGTTGGGATTGGCCAGGGTAAAGTCGGGATGCGCCGCCAGTTCGACCACCGCCTCCAGCGTATCGTCACGGCTCGACAGCGCCTGGGTGGTGAACCATTTGTCGAGCACCAGCCCGTTGTCGCGGTAGCGCTGGTAAAAGATATCCAGCGCCGCCACCCGCTTGTCGGAGGACAGGTTGGCCAGCGTGCCCAGCGCACCCTGCCGGTCGGTCATGTTGTCGGCCTGTTCGAACTGGACAAAGGCCAGATCGGCCGCATCCGGTGCGCCCGATGCGGCGATATAGCCGAGCGCCACCGTCTTCAGCCGTCGCAGCCCCTTGCCCGAGGGCGAATATTCGAAGCGATTGCCGCTTGACCGGTCATAGGCCGCGCGCCAGTCCCCCTCCATCGCCCGGCCGATATCCCGGCGCAGCGCCTCTCGCGCGCGGTGGATGGCGTCGGGATCGACCCAGGCCATCTGATCCCCGACAAAGCTTTCGGCCGGCAACAGCACCGCCTCGGCGATGAAGGCGGGGTCGAGCACCGGATTGACCAGCGTGCCGCGCACTGCGTTGATGACGGGTTCGTGATCGGCCCGCCCCTCGGCCGTGGCGGTGATCAGGGTCTCCAGCATCAACTGCTGCATCGCCTCGTACCGGGCGAACGGATCGTCGTCATGCGCCGACAGGAAGGCAAGATCGGCCGGCGACCGATCGCTTTCCAGCACGATCGGTGCCGAAAAACCCCGGTTGATCGACAGGATGGGCCGTTCCCCGATGTCGGCGAAATGGACCGTCGCGTCGCCGTCGACCAGTTCGATCAGCCGCTCATCGCCCAGCGGCGCACCGCTATCGGCCCCGAACAGCCGGGTGCGCAGCGGAATATGCATCGGCAGCTTGTCCGGCTGGCCCGGAGTCGGCGGCACGGCCTGAGCCAGTTTCAGCGTGGCCGCACCCTTTGCCGCATCATAGGCCAGCCGGGCCGAAACGCGCGGCGTGCCTGCCTGGGAATACCAGCGGCGAAAGCGCGACAGATCGACCCCGCTCGCCTCTTCCATGCATGCGACAAAATCCTCGCACGTCGCCGCCGTGCCGTCGAAGCGGTCGAAATACAGATCGCTGCCTGCCCGGAACCGATCCGGCCCCAGGATCGCGGCCATCATCCGGATCAGTTCGGCACCCTTGTTATAGATGGTGGCGGTATAGAAATTGCTGATTTCGATATAGCTTTCGGGGCGCACCGGATGGGCGAGCGGCCCGGCATCCTCCGGAAACTGCGCGGCGCGCAGGCCGCGAACATCCTCGATCCGCTTGACGGCGGCACTGCCCTGATCGGCGGAAAAGCACTGGTCGCGATAGACGGTGAAGCCTTCCTTCAGGCTCAATTGAAACCAGTCGCGGCAGGTGACCCGGTTGCCCGACCAGTTGTGGAAATATTCGTGCGCCACAACCGCCGCGACCGCGTCGTAATCGTAATCCGTCGCGGTTTCGGGATCGGCCAGGATGTAGCGGCTGTTGAAGATGTTCAGCCCCTTGTTCTCCATCGCGCCGAAATTGAAATCGTCGACGGCGACGATGTTGAACACGTCCAGATCATATTCCCGGCCGTAGACCTGTTCATCCCAGCGCATCGCGGTCTGCAATGCGGCCAGGGCATGATCGGTCTTGCCCAGGTCGCGCGCGCGGACCCAGATCGCCAGCTGCACTTCCCGCCCGCCACGGGTGGTAAAGGTCGCGCGATTGGCGGCCAGATCGCCGGCGACCAGCGCGAACAGATAACAGGGTTTCGGATAGGGATCGGTCCATTCCGCCCAATGGCGGCCGCCATCCAGGTCGCCCGACGCCACCGGATCGCCATTGGCCAGCAGCACCGGATAGCGCGCCTTGTCCGCCGTCATCCGTACGGAATAGCGGCTGAGCACATCGGGCCGGTCGGGGAAGGGCGTGATCCGGCGGAACCCTTCCGCCTCGCACTGGGTGCACAGATTGCCGCCCGATGCATAGAGGCCCATCAACTGGGTATTGCGATCCGGCGCCAGCGCCACCCGGGTCGTGATGCGATGCTGGGCCCCGTCCAGCGGCAGGATCAGCCGATCATCCGTGATCACGGCATCCTGTTCGACCCCGTCGACCGTCACCGACAGCAGTTCCAGCGCCTCGGCGTTCAGTACCAGCGGCCGCCCATGCGCGCCGTTCCGCTCGACGGTCAGCGTCGCGGTGACCAGGGTGCGCGCGGCATCCAGCTGAAAATCGAGCGCGACCTGCGGCACCATCCAGTCGGGCGCGAGATAGGCGTCGCGCCGGATGGCCGGTGGCGTCACGGGGGCGGACATTGCGTCGAGCATGGGCGTCACCTTGATTGAACCGCCGGGACCGGCCGACCGCATAGTGCCGACATTTGGTCCGAGTGTGCGACTTGTGCAAGACGCTGGGCCTGCTAGGCATCGGGTATCCGTTGTTTTGTCGAGGATGTCCATGTTCCGCTACGCCGCCCCCCTTCTTCTTTTGACCGTCAGCCTGCCGACGCTGGCACTGGCCCAGACCGCCCCGGACGCCGCGCCGCAACAACCCGCTCCGGTCGTCGCTCCGCTGACCGACGCCGAATCCGCGATGAAGGCGCATGTGATGTTTCTGGCATCGGATGCGCTGAAGGGGCGCGAAGCCGGAACCCCGGAATATGAAGTCGCGGCCAATTATGTCGCATCCCAGTTCTTTGCGGCCGGGCTGCAGCCGGGCGGGGATGCCGGCAGCTATTTCCAGCGCGTTCCGCTGATCGGATACAAGGCCGCCGGCGAGGGAAGCTATGCGATCACCGGCCCTGCCGGATCGACCGTCCTGGCGTTCGGCAAGGATTATATCCCCAGCCCCGATTCGGCCCGCGCCGAGCGCACGACCGAAGGGGAAGTGGTGTTCGTCGGCCAGGGCATTTCGGCGCCGCATCGCGGCCGCGACGATTTCGCCGGCGTCGATGTGAAGGGGCGGATCGTCGCCCTGTTCAACGGCGCGCCCGCCGATTTCGATGGCGAGGAACGGGCGCATTTCGGATCGATCGCCAACAAGATCGCCGTGGCTGCGCAAAAGGGCGCGATCGGCGTCATCGTCCTGCAAACCGCCGCATCGGAAAAGATCCGGCCCTTTGACCGGCAGGCCAGCACCTATGATGCCCTGCGCGTTACCTGGACCCGGCCGGACGGCAGTGTCGCCAGCACCGCCACCACGACGCCCAGCCTGGGGATCCTGAGCCAGGCCGGTGCGGAGAAGCTGTTCGCCGGCGCCGCCACCCCCTGGGCGACCATCACCAAGCAGGCGGAGGATCCGTCGGCGAAGTTCAAGCCCTTCGTGCTCAAGACCCGGCTGAAAGCCACGACGAAGACCGAGATTTCCAAGCTGGAAAGCTCGAACGTCGCGGGTCTGCTGCCCGGCAGCGACCCGGCGGTGAAGGACGAGGTCGTGGTGCTGACCGCGCATCTGGACCATGTCGGGGTGGGCCGGGCCAAGGACGGCGACACCATCTACAACGGCGCGATGGACAATGCGGTCGGCATCGCATCGCTGATCGAGGAGGCAAAGCGGTTCAAGGCATCCGGCAAGCCGCCGCGCCGCTCCATCCTGTTCCTGGCGGTCACCGCCGAGGAAAAGGGGCTGGTCGGCTCCGACTATTTCGCCAACAATCCGACGCTGCCCAAGGAACGGCTGGTCGCCAACGTCAATCTCGACATGCCGATCATCACCTACAAGTTCGAAGACGTCATCGCCTTTGGATCGGACCGCACGACTCTGGGCCCGATGGTGCGTCAGGCCGCAGCCGAGGCGGGCGCTGTCTTTTCGCCCGACCCCATGCCGGAACAGGGGCTGTTCGTCCGTTCCGACCATTACCGGTTCGTGCAGCAGGGTATTCCGTCGGTGTTCCTGTGGCCGGGCACCAAGGGGCCGGGCAAGGCGGCGACAGACGAGTTCTTCGCCAATCACTATCACCAGGCATCGGACGAACTGGACCAGATTCCGGTGATCGACTGGTCGTCGGGCGTGCGGTTCATCGACGTGAATTACCAGATCGCCCGGAATATCGCCGATGCCCCGGAGCGGCCGCGGTGGAACAAGGGCGATTTCTTCGGAACGCTCTATAACGGCGTCGGAGCCAGATAAGCCGATGAAGGCGTCGATGATGCTGGCGAGCGCGATCCTGGCCCTGTGCAGCCCTGCGCTGTCGGTGGCCGTCCGGGCGCAGGCCGGACCGGATGCTGCGCAGGAGGCGGCACTACGCGCGCACGTCACCTTCCTGGCCGACGATGCGCTGCGCGGCCGGGAAGCCGGCACCCCCGATTACGATGTCGCCGCCGCCTATGTCGCTGCGCAGATGCAGGCGGCGGGGCTTGAGCCGGGGGGGATCGACGGCAGCTGGTACCAGCCGGTGCCGCTGGTCGGCGCGGTGGCGGCAGTCGAACCGGTGCTGACCCTGAACCGGTCTGGCGTAGCGCAGCCCATGCTGTTCGGCACCGATTTCACGATCCGCGCCGTGGCCGGACCGGAACGCATCGCGGTCGATGCCCCGGTCGTCTTTGCCGGATATGGCATCAGCGACGCAGCGATCGGCCGCGACGATTATGCCGGACTGGATGTTGCCGGGAAGATCGTTGCCGTCCTGTATTCGGGACCAAAGGGGCTGAACAGCGAAGTCAGCGCGCATCTGGGCAGCCGGGGGGACCGTGCGGTCATCGCCCGACAGAAGGGCGCGGCGGGCATCGTCTATCTGATGACCAGCCAGATCGAAAGCGTCTATCCGTTCAGTTCGATGAAGCGCAACTGGCAGGGCAAGGCGATGGCCTGGGCCAATGCCGACGGCACGCCGCAGGGGGGCGGCGCGCCGCAGATCGGCGTCATCAGCCTGGCCGGCGCAGCAAAGCTGTTCGGCACGAAGCGCTGGGCCGCGATCCGGGCGGCCGATGACGCGGGCCGGCCGCTGCCCCATCGGGGAGCGACCGGGGCTTCGCTGGCGACCGAGCAGCGATTCACGATCGACCGTGTGACCAGCCCCAATGTCGTCGGGCGTATTCCCGGCAGCGATCCGACGCTGGCGGCGGAGGCCGTGGTGCTGACCGCGCATCTCGATCATGTCGGGACAAAGGCCGACGGGGATGGCGACCGGATCAGCAACGGGGCGATGGACAACGCCATTGGCATCGCTGCGATGCTGGAGGTGGGGCGGGCCATCCGTGCATCGGCCACCCCGCCCCGCCGGTCGATCCTGCTGGTCGCGGTTACTGCCGAGGAAAAGGGGCTGATCGGTTCCGATTATTTCGCTCGGTTCCCGACAATGGCCAGGGATCGCATCGTGGCCAACGTCAATCTGGACATGCCGATCCTGACCTACCGGTTCCAGGACCTCGTCGCCTATGGCGCGGATCGATCGAGCATCGGAGCCGCCGTCGACCGGGCGGCACGGACATCCGGTTTCGTGCTGGTCCCCGACCCCGACCCCGGACAGGCCAGTTTCGTGCGGACCGACCATTACAGCTTCGTGCGGCAGGGCATCCCCTCCGTATCGTTGGAACCCGGGCCGGGCGGCGCGGGCGCAGCGGCTGCCAAGCGGTTCCTGGACGATCATTATCATCAGGTATCGGACGATCTGAACCAGCCGTTCGACTGGACGGCGGCGCGCGCCTTTGTCCGGGTCAACGCCGATGTCGCTCTTGATCTGGCCAATGGCGATGCACGGCCGACCTGGAAAAAGGGGGATTATTTCGGGCTGCTCTATGGGGGGCCGGGGGCCAGGTAACATGCGCATGCTGATTTTCGGCATGGGCTATACTGCTGCTCGGATCGCCGCGCTCGCATCGTCGCACGGCGCGGTCGTGATGGGGACCACCCGCGACGGCAGGAACGGGACGATCCGGTTCGACGATGCCCAGGCCGTGACCGCTGCCGTGGCGGCGGCCACGCACCTGCTGTCCTCCGTTCCGCCGGACGGGGCGACGGGCACGGACCCTGTGATCGATCGCTATGGCGGCGCGTTGACGGGCCATCGTGGCCGGATCGGCTATCTGTCGGCCACCGGGGTTTACGGCGATACGGGCGGTGCCTGGATCGACGAAAGCGCGGCGATCGGCACCGGTCGGCGGAGCGCCCGGGCAGCCGCCGATCTGGCATGGCAGGCACTGGGGTCCAGCATCTATCGCCTGCCGGGCATCTATGGCCCCGGCCGCTCGGCGCTCGACCGGGTTCGGGAGGGCCGGGCCAACCGAATCGACCTGCCCGGACAAGTGTTCAGCCGCGTCCATGTCGACGACATCGCATCGGGCGTGATGGCGGGGATGACCGGCTCGGCCGGGATCTACAATCTGGCCGATGACAATCCATGCAGCCAGAATGACGTCATCGCCTATGCCTGCATGATCACCGGGCTGCCCTTGCCGCCGCTCCTGACGCTGGAACAGGCGAAATTGTCGCCGATGGCGCGGGATTTCTATACCGAAAACCGGCGGATTGCGAATGGCAGGGCACGGCGGTTGCTCGGTTGGCGGCCACGGTACCCGGATTACCGCGCCGGCCTGCGCGCCCTCAACGCGACGATCAGCCCGATCAGCACCAGCACCCCCCCTGCCGCCGCCAGCACCGACCATCGGTAACCTTCGAACAGCGTCGACAGGGCCATGGCAATGACCGGGACGACGACACTGTTGTAAGCGGCCTTAGCCGGGCCGATCTGACGGATCAGCCCGAAATAAAGAGGAAAGGCGATGGCGGATCCGGCCAGCCCCAGGAACAGCAGCCCGGCGATGTAACCGGCCCTGAAATCGAACACCGGCGGCCCGACCAGCACCCAGGCCAGCAGCGCGTCGATGACAGCCCCGATCAGCATCGCATGGCCCAGCATGGTCGCCATCGGATAGGCGCGTGCGGTCTGCGTCGCCTGCAGCACATTGGCGGTCGATGCGCTCATCACCCCCATCAGCGTGATGCCGATGCCCAGCGCCACCGCACCGGCGCCGTTGGGATCGGCCCGCAGTTCATGGCCGAACAGCAATGCCGTACCGACCATGGCGATGGCCGATCCGACAAGGAATCTGCCCGTCACCTGCTGACCAAGAAAGCGCCGGGCCAGCAGCGCATTGGGCACAATCAACAGCGCAAAGACGACCGCCACCAGGCCCGAGGTGATGAACCGTTCCGCCTGATAGACGAAATTGAAATTGAGCACGAACTGACTGCCGCCAAGCAACACGGCAAAACGCCAGCCGCGCGCATCGAGGCGCATCCGCTCGCCCCGGAGCCGCGCCCAGACGAGCATTGCCGCCCCGGCAATGGCGAACCGATAGGCCACGGACCAATTGGCCGGCACCACGCCCAGCTGGTCCCGGATGACGATCCACGTCGATCCCCAGATCAGCGTGACGATGATGAACGGGATCAGGACCGCAGGGCGCACGACCGGTCCCCAGCCAAACGCCACGCGGTCCGTGCGGCGATGCTCACAATGCCTGGATCGCGGCTGCCAGCGGCCGGACGGCGGCGGCGTCCTGGTCCCAGCCGACCACCAGCCGCGCCTCGCCCGGCCCCCAGTCATAGAAATCGAATCCCTGCCCGCGCAGCAGGGCGGCTTCATCGGCCGTCAGGCGCAGGAACACCTCGTTGGCCTCGACCGGATGGATCAACCGCCCGCCCGCCGCTTGGGCCAGCATCGCCGCCCCGGCATTGGCGGCCCGCGCATTGGCCAGCCACACGTCATCGTCGAGCATCGCCAGCAACTGCGCCGCCAGATAGCGACCCTTGGACTGCAGATGGCCCGCCCGCTTGCGCCGCCGCCGGGCACCCGCCGCCAGGTCGGGCCGGAACAGCACCAGCGCCTCCGCGCTCATGCCGCCATTCTTGATGAAGCCGAAGCTGAGTGCATCGACGCCCGCCCGCCAGGTCGCATCGGCCGGCGAACAACCGCGATGGACGATCGCATTGGCAAAGCGCGCACCGTCCATGTGCAGGCCAAGCCCATGGTCCCGCGCCACCGCCCCGATCGCAGCTACCTCGTCGAGCGAATAGGACAGGCCCCATTCGGTCGCGTTGGTGATGGAAATGGCATGGGCCTGCACCTGATGCACGTCCGGCCGGATCGCCGCCAGGGCAGCGATCAGCGCATCCGGCGTCAATTTGGCACCATCGCCGTCGACCGGCATCAACCGCGCGCCATGCGTGAAAAACTCGGGCGCGCCCGCCTCATCCACGACGATATGCGCCTCGCGGTGGCACAGGACGCCGCCGTCGGGCGGGCACATCGCCGCCAGCGCCAGGCAATTGGCCGCCGTCCCCGTCGCCACCCACAGCACCGCGACCTCGGTTTCGAACAGCGCGGAAAATTGGGCATCCAACGCCTGACTGATCGCATCGCCGTCATAGGCAGTGTCCTGCACATTGGCGCGAACGATCGCGTCCATCACGGCGGGACAGGCGGGCGCGGCATTGTCGGAAAAAAAGCGCATCCAGTCTGCCTTTCAGCGGCACCCACATCCCGCATGCCGAGCGAAAATCACCCGACGCACAGGGTCGGGCCGTGGCGCACGCCCTAAGCGCCCGCGCCGCCGCCCGTCAATCGCCTGGCTATTCCCCTTCCGGCTCCGGTTCCCCGCGCGGCGGCGGGGCACGGGGGCCGCGCAGATCCAGCTGGAACGGGGCCTCGCGGCGCTGCTGCTGGCGACGGTCCTCGGGCCGGACGATATCGACGCCGCCGTCGCGGTCGATCACGACGCTGGTGCCATCGCCCAGCTGGGCATCGAACACCGGTTCGCCGGGGCCGGGCATGCCCAGTTCATCCTCGATCGCATCGACCTCATTGCCCAGATCGAACCCGTCGGTTTCGTTGACCAGCTCGGGCTCATCCTCCGGCAGGTCGACGGCACGACGCATCACATCGGCCCATAGCCGTGCGGGCAGTCCACCGCCCGACAGCCCCGGATTGGGTGAATTGTCGTCATTGCCCAGCCAGACGCCGACGATCAGTCCTTCGGCATAACCGATGAACCAGCCGTCGCGATTGTCCTGGGTCGTACCGGTCTTGCCGTAAACCGGCACCGGCAGGCGCGCCGCGCTGCCCGACCCCTTGTCCACCACCGCCCGCAACAGCTGGCGCATATCCTCCAGTTCGCGCGAGCCGATCGATCGCCGCCCGCCCGTCAGCCGGTCGAGCCATCCCGCCTCTCCGGTTTCCGCAAGACCGCGCGGCTTCACCGGATATTCCCCGGCCGCGATCGCCGCATAGGCAGCGGTCAGTTCAAGCAGCGACACGGACGGCGTACCCAGCGCGATGGTCGCCTCCGCCGGGATCGGGGTGGTCACGCCCAGGTCGCGGGCCGCCCGGATCACGGCGCGCGGCCCCACCTCGTTGGTCAGGCGCGCGGCAGCGACGTTGCTGGACCAGGCAAACGCCCCCTCCAGGCTCATGCTGCCGCGATAGCGCCCGCCGTCATTCTTGGGGCTCCACCCGGCGATGGTCAGCGGCGTATCCTCCACCCGGTCATCGGGACGCATGCCCGACCGCAGCGCCGCCAGATAGACGAACAGCTTGAACGTGCTGCCCGGCTGGCGATTGGCGGCGGTGGCGCGGTTGAACTGGTTCGCCCGGTAATCCTTGCCGCCGACCATTGCGACCACCCGGCCATCGGGGCGCATCGCGACGATCGCCACCTGCGCCTTGGTCAGCCGTGCGGATCGCACCGCGCCCTCGGCCGCGCGCTGGATGCGCGTTTCCAGCGTGGTCTTGATCTCGACGCCGTTTTCGACGCCGCCGGCGCGGTCCCGCGCCTCTGGCAGAACCCAGTCACTGAAATAGGTCCCGGTGGGCAGCGTATCGGATCGCTCGACCCGCAGCCGCGCCGGCTGAACCGCATCGCCCTCCGCCTGGGTCAGGAACCCGGCGTCCACCATCGCGCCGACCACGACCGACTGGCGCTCGCGCGCACCGGCCAGATTGGATGTCGGTGCCAGCCGCGACGGCGCCTTGACCAGCCCGGCCAGCATGGCCGCCTGCGCAGTGGTCAGCCGCTCCGGCGACCGGCTGAAATAATGGCGTGCGGCCGCCCGCAGACCATAGACATTGTCGCCGAAATAGACGTTCGACAGATAGCGCGACAGGATATCGTCCTTGGTCAGCCACGCCTCCAGCCAAAATGCGATCAGCACCTCGCGCGCCTTGCGGGTAAAGGTGCGGTCGGAATTGAGGAAGGCGTTCTTTGCCAATTGCTGGGTGATGGTGCTGGCACCCTGCGACCGGCCGTCGCTGAAACTGTTGTGGATGACCGCGCGCAGGATGCCGCGAGGGTCTACGCCCCAGTGCGACCGGAACCGGCGATCCTCGATGGCCAGGAACGCGTTGACGACATGTTCGGGCAGCGCGGCGGCATCCACCGGATCCTCGATCCGCGCACCCGACCGGGCGATCGGCGTTCCTTCGGCCGACAACAGGGTGATCGACGGCGGAACTGGCGGCTCAAGCGACTTGGACAGTGGGGCGGTGAAGGCCAGCCAGCCAATGGCCAGCACGACCAGAAACAGGCCAAGGCCGGCCGCCCGCGACAGGTTGCGCCACGTCACCCATCGACGCTTGCGGATGGCCGGCAGCTGCGCCTGCGGCGACGCCCGGCCCGCGGGATCGAACTCCGCGCCGGGCATGATCGGGTCGGGCACTGCCGGCTTGCGAAACCATTTGAACATGACGGGGTGTTTTATCCGAGCAATACGGCTTCGACAAGCATCGGGCGGTGCCGGGCATTCCGGGCAACAATCGGCATCATGCGGATCGCCCCCCAATGGTTCCGGCCAGCGAGGCCAATGCGATACCGCGCAGCCGCTGTCATCGCAATGAACGATGCGGATCGCCGGTCATGCGGCCGGGGTGGCCGATGGCGGGCTATGCCTCCAGCTCGATATCCCAGTACAGCCAGTCATGCCAGCTGTCGTGCAGGTAATTGGGGGGGAACCGGCGGCCATGTTCCTGCAATTGCCAGTTGGTCGGGCGGATGGGCGCGATGCGCAGCGGCATCGCCGCCTGCTTCGGCGTCCGCCCCCCTTTCTTCAGGTTGCACGGGGCGCAGGCGGTGCAGACATTTTCCCAGGTCGTTCGCCCGCCCTGGGCGCGCGGCACAACGTGGTCGAACGTCAGATCCCTTGGACTGCCGCAATACTGGCATTCGAACTTGTCGCGCAGGAACAGGTTGAACCGCGTGAAAGCCGGAAATTGCGACGGTTTCACATATTGCTTCAGCGCGATAACCGACGGCAGCCGCATCCGGGCGGTCGGGCTGCGGATTTCGCGTTCATACTGGGCGACGATGTCGACCCGTTCCAGGAACACTGCCTTGATCGCTGTCTGCCACGGCCAGACGCTCAGCGGATAATAGCTGAGCGGGGTATAGTCCGCATTCAGCACCAGCGCGGGGCATCCGTCGGGATGCCGGATCAGATCGGGATGAAACATCCTGTCTCCCTCACCATGCGCGTCACCCTTTCGCCGGAAAGCATGACGGCACTATGACAGCATGGCCGCTTTGGCCGGGTCAACCCGAACTTGTTGAGGAATCTGTGGATAAGTCTGTGGTCACCCGGTTTGCCCCCAGCCCCACCGGTGCGCTGCACCTTGGCCATGCGCTGTCGGCGGTAACGGCCGACCATGCGGCGCGGGCAGCAGGCGGCCGGTTCATCCTGCGGATCGAGGATCTGGATGGCGGGCGCAGCCGGAAGGAATGGGTTGATGCGATCTTCACCGACCTGGCCTGGCTCGGCCTTGGCTGGGAAACGCCGGTCTGGTTCCAGTCGCGGCGGCTGGACAGTTATGCGGCTGCGCTGGACAGGCTGCGGACGGCGGGCCTGCTCTATCCCTGTTTCTGCACCCGGGCGGAAATCGCGCGCGAGAGTGCGGCCAGCCTGTCCGCGCCGCACGGTCCGGACGGACCCGTCTATCCCGGCACCTGCCGCAGCCGTTCGGCGGCCGAACGGGCCGAGCGGATCGCACGGGGCGATGCCCATAGCTGGCGGCTGAACGTGGCAGCCGCCATGGATCGCGCCGGGCGCCTGGAATGGCACGATCGGCATGCGGGCAGGATCGCGGCCCGGCCCGGGCTGTTCGGCGATGTGGTGCTGGCGCGCAAGGATGCGCCGGCCAGCTATCACCTGGCGGTCACGCTGGACGACGCGGCACAGGGCGTGACGCTGGTGGTGCGCGGACGCGACCTGTTCGATGCCACGCATGTCCACCGCTTGCTTCAGGCTTTGCTGGACCTGCCGGTTCCCGATTACTGCCACCATCACCTGATCGGCGACGCGGCCGGGCGGCGGCTGGCCAAGCGGGAACGGGCGGCATCGCTCGCCGATCTGCGCGCGGCGGGGATGGACGGTCACTCGCTTGCGCAAATGTTGCTGGCCGGCCGACTGCCGCTTGGTTTTCGGTTTCTGGATGCCTAGATAACGGCCATGCAAACGTTCCTAATCCTCCTGCTCGTCGCGGCGATGATCGCCACCGTTGTCGCGCTGGTTCGCGGCATCATCGCGTTTCTACGCACGACCGAGGCGGAGCTTAAGGGAGAGGGACCCGCCCGTTCCAGCGTTCAGTCGAACAAAATGATGCAGGCGCGCGTGATGTTTCAGGCGCTGGCGGTCCTGATCGTCGTGGTGATCCTGTTCGCCGCGGGCCGGACCTGAGCCACGGCGCGACGGGGGCGACATGGTCAAGCTGAATCGGATCTACACCCGCACGGGTGACAACGGCACGACCGGGCTGGTCGACGGGTCGCGTGTCGCCAAGCATGACGCACGGCTGAATGCCATCGGAGAGGTGGACGAGGCGAACAGCGCGATCGGGCTGGCGATGACCGCCACCGGCATGCCGCCGACGATCCGTGCGATGCTGGAGCGGGTGCAGAACGACCTGTTCGATCTGGGCGCAGACCTGGCGACCCCGCTGGCAGACGATGAGGCACCCGGTGCCATGCTGCGTATCGTCGCGGAACAGCCCGCGTGGCTCGAATCAATGATCGATGCCGTTAACGCCGATCTCGCCGCGCTGAACAGCTTCATCCTGCCGGGCGGCAATCCCGCCGCGGCCGGATTGCATCTGGCGCGAGCCATTGCCCGCCGGGCGGAACGGGCTGCGGTCGCGGCGGCCGATGTCCACCGCCTGAACCCTCACGCGCTGGCCTATCTGAACCGGCTGTCGGATCTTTTGTTCGTTCTTGCACGAATGATGAACCAAAATGGCGCCAGCGACGTTTTGTGGATACCGGGGGCGTCACAGACGACTTGATCGACTGTTCGTGCGGCGTCCCCTGATGTTGTCGGTAACCCGATCGGCAGCGCGAACGAACCCCAGGATGCACGGGGGCAATGGATGCACGAAGGATTGGCACGATCGTCGGCCATTGGCCCGCTGGCCGAGCGACTGACCGCCGTCCGCTCCCTGTCAGAGGCATTGGTCGAACGGCTGAGCGATGCCGATGCCACCGTCCAGTCGATGGACGATGCCAGCCCCGCCAAATGGCATCTGGCCCACACGACCTGGTTTTTCGAAACCTTTGTCCTGCGCGACCATGTGCCGGGATACCGCCTGTACGACGAACGCTATCCGTTTCTGTTCAACAGCTATTACGAAGCCGAAGGGCCGCGCCACGCCAGGCCCAATCGCGGGCTGATCACGCGCCCGACCCTGACAGAGGTGCTGGACTGGCGCCGTTCGGTGAATGCGGCCCTGGTCGATGCGCTGCCATCACTCGGCGCGGATGCGCTGACTTTGGTGGAGCTGGGCTGTCACCACGAACAGCAGCATCAGGAACTGCTGCTGACCGACATCCTGCACCTCTTTGCCCAAAACCCGCTGGAACCGGCCCTGTGGCAGGGCGACCCCAAACAGCCCGTGGGCATGCCAGGCCCCGTCAACTGGATGCCGGGTCATGCCGGGCTGGTCGAAATCGGACATGACGGCAGGGGCTTTGCATTTGATTGCGAAGGGCCGCGCCACAGCGTGCATCTGGCTCCCCATGCGCTTGCCGACCGGACCGTCACCAACGGCGAATGGGCCGATTTCATCGCCGATGGCGGCTATGATACGCCGCGCTGGTGGCTGTCGGACGGGTGGGCGTGGGTGCAGGCACATCAGGTTGAGGCCCCCCTGTACTGGCGACGCGAAGGGCGCACCTGGACCCGGTTCGGCCTAGACGGCCGCCGTCCGCTCGATCCTGCAGCGCCGGTCACGCATATCAGCTTTTACGAAGCCGACGCTTATGCCGCTTGGGCGGGCGCGCGGCTGCCGACCGAGGCGGAATGGGAATCGGCGGCCAGCGGCCATGATCCGATGGTCGGCAACCTGCTCAACCGCGCCGGTCCGGCCGAGCCGCGTCCGGCACGGGGCGGTCCAGCATTTTTCGGCGATGTCTGGGAATGGACGGGCAGCGCCTATCGCCCGCATCCCGGCTTTAGAGCAGCCGAGGGTGCGGTCGGCGAATATAATGGCAAGTTCATGAGCGGCCAGTTCGTCCTGCGCGGCGGCAGCTGCGCGACGCCGCGCGGCCATGTCCGCGCCTGTTACCGAAACTTCTTTCATCCCCACCAGCGCTGGCAATTTACCGGCCTGCGCCTTGCCAAGGATCTGTAATCCGATGTGGACCGATCATACCGCGCAGGCCCCTGCCCGTCCCACCGCCACCATCGATCCGCATTTCCGCGCCGATGTGCTTGCGGGTCTTTCCACCGAGCAAAAGGCGATACCGGCCCGGTGGTTTTACGATCATCGCGGATCGGAATTGTTCGAGGCGATTACCGAGCTTCCGGAATATTATCCGACGCGTACCGAGGCGGCGCTTTTGGAACAGGCCGGACCGGAGCTGCGCGCGCTGAAGGGGATCGGTTGCGCGATCGTCGAATTCGGATCGGGTTCGTCCGCCAAGACGCCGATCCTGCTGCGTCATGTCGATCCCGCGGCTTATGTCCCGATCGACATTTCCGGGGATTTTCTGCGCGAATCCGCTGACGGCATTGCCAGCGCCTTTCCCGGCATCGGCGTTTTCCCGGTCGAGGCGAACTTCATGCAGCCGGTGCCGTTGCCGCGCGCCATTGCCGACCTGCCGAAGCTGGGCTTTTTCCCCGGGTCGACCATCGGCAACCTGACCCCGTCGGCTGCGATCGACTTGTTGCGGACCATGCGCCAGTCGCTGGGAGAAGGCGCGCGGTTGCTGATCGGCATCGACCGGACCAAGCCGGCCGACGTGCTGGTGCCTGCCTATGACGACGCGCAGGGGGTGACGGCCGCGTTCAACCTCAATCTACTGACCCGCATCAACCGCGAACTGGATGGCACGATTCCGGTGGACGCATTCCGGCACAAGGCCTTGTGGAACGATGCCCGTTCGCGGATCGAAATGCATCTGGAGGCGATGGCCGACCTGAGCTTCTCGGTCGCCGGCCAATCCTTTTCCATGCGCGCTGGCGATACGATCCACACCGAAAACAGCCACAAATATGGGCTTCGTGACGCTCGGGTGCTATTGTCGGCTGGCGGATGGACGCCGATCCGCGAGTGGCAGGACGATCGAGGCTGGTTCGGTCTGACGCTGGCTCAGGCGATGCCGCATCCGGCAGCCCCCTGATCGTCGCAGCCCAAAACCTTCTCGGAAAACTCAGCCTTTGCCGGTTCGCTGCGGCTGCCGTTGATCGGTCAGCTGCAGCGTCCGCCGTCCCATGATCCAGTTCCATGCGCGGTGGCGGGCCAGATCACGCCGCCGCGTCCGCCGGTGATCGGCCAGGCGCTGTCGATCGATGACCATTCGACCGATCCGGTAGAGAAGCGGGGCAATTGCCAGGCACCCCAAAGCGGGCAGCATCCACCACGGAATCAGCTCGAAATGCAGCATGTCGCGAGTCTCCCCGCGCCGCATCTGGGCCATTCCGCCGTTATTGTGCAATTGCGAAGATTGCAGTCACGATCGCACCCCGTGACGCATCAGCCGTTCAACGCGGGACCGAGAGACAGCAGCGGAAGGAATGGATGCCCGACAAGGATTCGAACCTTGATTGACGGAGTCAGAGTCCGCTCTCTTACCATTAGAGGATCGGGCAATCGTCGGGCGCAGATAGGTCCGGCATTTCACCCTGTCAATGCCGACCGGCGTTCCGCTTGCCGCCACCGCTGCGCTTCGCTACCTTGATCGCAAGCACCGAACGGCGTGTCGCCGTGACGGAAGAACGATAAGTGAGTGTTTCGTCATGGGGGAACAAACCGCCCCGACGCCGACCCGTCGGCAGGCCATGCCGCCGCCCCGCGATGCGCAAGGCGCGCAGCGGGCGCGCGGCCATCACCCCCGATTATATGCTGCGCTGGACCTGGGCACCAACAATTGCCGTCTGCTGATCGCCCGGCCCCAGGGGGCGGGATTCGTCGTCGTCGATGCCTTTTCCCGCATCGTCCGGCTGGGCGAGGGGCTGGCGGCGACCGGCCGGCTGTCCGATGCCGCCATCGAGCGAACCATCGCGGCACTGCGCGTCTGTGCGGACAAGCTTCGGCGGCGACAGGTGACGCTGGCGCGTTCGGTCGCGACCGAGGCCTGTCGCAGGGCGGCCAACGGAACCGCGTTCATCCAGCGGGTACAGGCGGAAACCGGGATCCGGCTCGACATCATTTCCGCCGAGGAAGAGGCCCGTCTGGCCGTGCTTGGCTGCCATGGCCTGCTGGAACCGGGCGATGGCCCTGCGCTGGTGTTCGATATCGGCGGCGGGTCGACCGAACTGGTGCTGATCGACGCCGCCCAACCGGTGCCGCGCGTGCTGGACTGGCATTCAGCCCCCTGGGGCGTCGTTTCGCTGACCGAGGCATATGGCGAACGGACGGGCGGCGGCCATGCGGTCGCCTATGCCCGGATGAAGGCTGTGGCCGCCGAACATTTCGCCGCCTTTGCCAGCCGGCTGTCCGACCGTTCCATGCCGCCGCAATCGGTGCCAGTCCGCCTGCTGGGCACCAGCGGTACCGTCACCACGCTGGCCAGCGTGCATCTGGGCCTGGCCGCCTATGACCGGGCGCAGGTCGATGGGCTGATCGTGCCCGCCGATGCCATGCGACAGATCAGCACGCGGCTGGCGGGCATGGACCTGGCCCAGCGCGCGACCGTGCCGTGTATCGGCCAGGAACGTGCCGATCTGGTCGTTGCTGGATGTGCCATCCTGGAGGCGATCCTGGACATCTGGCCCGCCCCGCGGCTGGGCATTGCCGATCGCGGCATCCGCGAGGGTATCCTGAAACGATTGATCGATGGAGACCGCGCATGAGCCGGTTCGGAACGCGCGGCGGGCATCAACGGGTCAAGACCGCCCGCAGCCGATCGGCGCAATCAACGCGCTGGCTGGAGCGGCAGTTGAACGACCCCTATGTCAAGCGGGCCAAGGCAGAGGGGTATCGCAGCCGTGCGGCCTACAAGCTGATCGAACTGGACGAGAAGTTCGATTTTCTGAAAGGCGCCCGGCGGGTGGTCGACCTTGGCATCGCGCCCGGCGGCTGGGCTCAGGTGGTGCGGCGTCAGGTGCCGAAGGCGGTGGTCGTCGGCATCGACCTGTTGCCGGTCGACCCGATCGACGGCGTCACGATTTTCCAGATGGACTTTACCGATGACGCCGCACCCGGCCGGTTGATCGATGCGCTGGGCGGTGCGCCGGACCTGATCGTGTCGGACATGGCGGCCAATACGGTGGGCCATGCACAGACGGATGCGCTGCGCACCATGGCGCTGGTCGAGATCGCGGCCGACTTCGCGGTCAGCACCCTGGTCCCCGGCGGCACGTTCGTGGTCAAGGTGTTTGCGGGCGGCGCGGATTCGGCACTGGTGGCGGAAATGAAGCGCAATTTCGCGACAGTGAAACACGCAAAGCCCCCGGCCAGCCGCAAGGGCTCGGTCGAATGGTATCTGGTGGCTCAAGGGTTCAAGGGCCGATCCGAAACCGGGGACTGAACGCCCCGTTTCGGCGATGGGCAAACAAAAACCCCCGCCGAAGCGGGGGTCCTGTATCCGGTTGATCCGGGCGGATCAGCCGTCGTAATCGCCGCCGACATTCTGGTTGCGGGCGGGCGCGGCGGCGGTCAGGCGCAGCGCCTCTGCGGTGCTGGCCAGGTTGCCGATTTCGTCCGGCGCTTCCTCGTCGTCGACCTGAACCTTCTGCAGCGATCCGACCAGCGAATCCTCCAGATGATCGGGCCGAATCGTCTCCTCGGCGATTTCACGCAGCGCGACGACCGGATTTTTATCGCGGTCCCGGTCCAGGGTCAGCTCTGCACCACCCGAAATCTGGCGCGCACGCTGGGCCGCGAGCAGGACCAGATCGAACCGGTTGGGAACCTTGTCGACGCAATCTTCGACGGTAACGCGCGCCATGAAACGCTTCCTTCAAAACGACCAGAGTGTCGGGAAAGTGCGTGGAATAATCCCCCCGACCCCGAAAAGTCAAGATTTTTGGGACCGGACCGGGTCGGCTTGCACTGCGCAGCGGAAACCGGTTTGACGACCGGCATGAGCGATGCGGATATCAGAGCTGGCGCCCTGCGGGCCTATGCCGCCGGGACTGGCGATGCGGCACAACGGGTTGCCGAGGCATTGCGCACGCATCCCGAAGACGGCGCGCTGCTGATCGCCGATGCAGTCCTGGCTGCCCAGGCGCGCCGCCCCGACGCGCTGGCACGGATCGACGCGATGCTCTTCGCTGCGCCTGACTGGCTGGACGGCCATGTCGCGCGCGCGGAGCTTGCCTGGGCGATGGGAGATCGCGACGGGTATCTGGCGATGATCCATCAGGCGCTTGGCAGGCTCCCCCGGCACGGCGGGCTCTGGATGCGGCTGATGCGGCTGATGGCCGGCACGGGACGGTCGGCAGAGGCGGCGGACGTGGCCCTGCGGCTGCGCCGGACGGGCGGAGATGTCGCCCCGCTTCGGCTGATCGAGGCGCGCCATGCCGGTGCGGCGGGGCAGACGGAGCGCGCGGGCACCCTACTCGCCAGCCTGCCCGAAGCGATGGCCGAGGCCTGGACCGATCGCGGGCGCCACGCCCTGCGGATGGGCGATCCAGCCGTTGCCGAGTCCTGGCTCGCGCGCTCGCGCCAGAGCGAGCCTGACAATCCCGCCGTCTGGGCGCTGACCGAACTGTCCTGGCGCGCCGTCGGCGATTCGCGCCACGACTGGCTGATGCGGCCCGATACGATGATCCGCCGAATGCCGCTGCTGGATGACGCCGCGACGCTGAGCGGGCTGGCCGGATGCCTGCGAAAGCTGCACCACGACGCGCTGCCGCCGATCGGCCAGAGCGTTCGGGCGGGAACGCAGACGCGAGGCGCGCTGGCCGAGCGCGGCGAGCCGGAGATCCGCGCGCTGTTCGATCGGATCAGCGTCGCGATCGACGCGTATCGGGCTGCGCTGCCCCCCGCCGATCCGTCCCATCCGCTGCTTCGTCACCGCGACCGGCACTGGACGATCACGGCAAGCTGGTCGATCCGTCTGACGGGTGGCGGCCATCATGTCAGCCATCTGCACGATCATGGCGTGCTGAGTTCGGCTTGCCACATCGCCGTGCCCGCAATGGACGATCCGGGCTCGACCGATGGCTGGCTGGAGCTTGGCCGAGCGCCCGCCGACCTTCCGCTCGCGGTGCCGCCGGTCGCCATCGTTCAGCCGCAACCGGGCACGTTGGTGCTGTTTCCTAGTTTCCTCTACCACGGCACTCGGCCGGTTTCGGCCGGCGAAAGATTGACGGTCGCACTCGATATTGCTCCAACGGATTGACTTTCGCGGCACATCCGCACATATGCCGCAATGCAACGCAGGCTTTCTGCAGCGTGATCGAACCGCCCTTATGGCAGTTCAGGCTCGCCCGCGTTGTCCACCGGCTTCCCTAGTCACGCGGGTCGTCACGTTGTTGACACCCAGCCTTTTCCCGCGTGCGATCCCCGCATCCGGGAGGGACGCTGTATTTCGTTTCAAGGAATCACATGACCTTTCAGTCGCTCGGGCTTTCCAAGTCCGTCCTCGATGCGCTCGCGCAGAAGAATTACGACACGCCGACCCCGATCCAGGCACAGGCGATCCCGCCGCTGCTCGCCGGCAACGACCTGCTCGGCATCGCGCAGACCGGCACCGGCAAGACGGCGGCCTTCATGCTGCCGTCGATCGACAATCTGGTGAAGGCCAATATCCGGCGTAAGCCGATGCGCTGCCGGATGCTGGTGCTGGCGCCGACGCGCGAGCTGGCAAGCCAGATCGCCGATTCGGCGCAAACCTATGCCAAATATACCAAGCTGACCGTCGCCACCGTGTTCGGCGGCGTGCCGATCGGCCGCAACCGCCGCGATACCGCCGCTGGCGTCGACATCCTGGTCGCCACGCCGGGCCGCCTGATGGACCTGATCGAACAGCGCTGCATGAGCCTGGCGGACCTGGAAATCCTGGTGCTGGATGAGGCGGACCAGATGCTCGACCTGGGCTTCATCCATACGCTGAAGCGCATCATCAAGATGCTGCCGGTCGATCGCCAGTCGCTGTTCTTTTCGGCAACCATGCCCAAGGAGATCAAGGCGCTGGCCGACGGCTTCCTGACCGATCCGGTCACGGTCCAGGTGACGCCCGTCGCCTCGACGGCCGAGCGCGTCGAACAGTTCGCCACCTTCGTCAATCAGCAGGAAAAGCAGGCGCTGCTCACCCTGTTCTTTCAGAAGAACGAGATCGACCGGGCACTGGTCTTTACCCGCACCAAGCATGGCGCCGACCGCGTGGTGAAGCTGCTGGCATCGAACGGCATCGTCTCGCACGCCATCCACGGCAACAAGAGCCAGCCGCAGCGGGAAAAGGCACTGGCCGATTTCCGCGCGGGCCGGGTCAAGATCCTGATCGCCACCGATATCGCGGCGCGCGGCATCGACGTGTCCGGGGTCAGCCATGTCATCAATTTCGAGCTGCCCAATGTCGCCGAACAATATGTCCACCGCATCGGCCGCACCGCGCGTGCCGGGGCGGACGGCGTCGCGTTCAGCTTCGTCGCCGACGATGAAAAGGCCTATCTGCGCGGTATCGAGAAGCTGACCCGGCAGAAGATCGAGATCGTGCCGCTGCCCGCCAATTTCATGGCCGAGGCGGAGCGGATCAAGTCGAGCCGAGTCGGCCCGATACCTGCCGAGCGCCCGGACCGCCCGATGCGTCCGCGTCAGGAACAGGGGCCGCGCCGTCCGCGTGCCACCCATGCCGCCCGTCCTGCGGGTTCGAAACCCGCCGGAGAAAATCGCGGCGGCCGTCCCGGCGGCAATCGCCGTCGTGGCGGCGGCGGTGGCGGCCGCCCGCAGCGCGTCCAGGGCTGATCCGGTCGAAAGCCAGCGCCGGTGACGGCGCTGGCTATCCGGACGGGGGGGATGCTATGCGAGCGCTCACATCCGAACGATGGAGCGTTTCATGGCCAAATCCCCCCTGCCCGGCGTCGCTGCCCTGGCTGCCGCCACCCTGTTTCCCGCCGCTGCATCGGCGGATGCCCCGGCGCAGGCGCCGTTTATCCATCACGTCTATTTCTGGCTGAACAATCCCGACAGCGCGGAGGACAAGGCCAAGCTGGTCGCCGGCCTGCGCAAGATGACGGGCATCGCCACGATCAAGAGCTGGCAGATCGGCCAGCCCGCCGGCACGCCGCGCGACGTTGTCGACAACAGCTATCAGGTCAGCTGGACGGTCAGCTTCGCCAGCGCAGCGGATCAGGACAGCTATCAGGTCGACCCGGTGCACCAGCAATTCGTTGCTGAAAACGCATCGCTGTGGCGCAAGGTCGTGGTGTACGACACCGTTCCCGTCGCCCCATAAGCCCGGCCAAACCGGCGCTTGCGCCCGATTGGCGTCGGCCTATACCTTTTCGTTCCAGACCACGCACGGACCGACAGAGTCCGGCGGGCCGAACAGAGGGGATGGATGCCAATGTCAATCGTGACGATTGCCCTGGCGTGCGGCGTGATTGCCGTGCTCTACGGGATATTGACCAGTCAGCAGGTGCTGCGCGCATCGGCGGGCAACGAAAAGATGCAGGATATCGCCGCTGCCATCCAGGAGGGGGCAAAGGCCTATCTGGGCCGCCAGTATCGCACCATCGCCATTGTCGGCGTCATCGTCGCCATCATCCTGGTTCCCGCGCTGGGCATGCTTTCGGCCATCGGGTTCGTCATCGGCGCGGTGCTTTCGGGCGTCGCTGGCTATGTCGGCATGAATATCTCCGTTCGCGCCAATGTCCGCACGGCAGAAGCAGCACGCGGCAGCCTTCAGGGCGGCCTTACCCTCGCCTTTCGCTCCGGCGCGATCACCGGGATGCTGGTCGCGGGGCTCGGCCTGCTCTCGATCACCGGCATCTTCTGGTATCTGACCGGGCCGGGCGGCCATGCGCCCAATGACCGCGAGATCATCGAGGCGCTGACCGCGCTCGCCTTCGGCGCGTCGCTCATCTCCATTTTCGCGCGGCTGGGCGGCGGCATCTTTACCAAGGCGGCGGACGTCGGCGCGGATCTGGTCGGCAAGGTCGAGGCGGGTATTCCCGAGGACGACCCCCGCAACCCGGCGGTCATCGCGGACAATGTCGGCGACAATGTCGGCGACTGCGCCGGCATGGCAGCCGACCTGTTCGAAACCTATGTAGTCACGCTTGGCCTGACCATGGTGTCGATCGCGCTGCTGGTCACCGGCAGCGACGCGGAACTCACCGCGCTGATGAGCCTGCCGCTCGGCGTTGGCGGGGTGTGCATCATCACGTCGATCATCGGCACCTATGCCGTCCGGCTGGGCGGCGGCACCAACATCATGGGCGCGCTGTACAAGGGGTTCTGGACCACCGCGATCCTGGCCGTGCCCGCGATCTGGTGGATCACCAGCTACGCACTGGGCGACCTCTCCGCCACGATCGGAAGCGCAGGCTTCCTGGATGCGGCCAGCGACACGCTGTCATCGGAGCCGCTGGGCACCAGCGTCGCCGATGCGGGCCAGAGCTTCACCGGCTGGGACCTGTTCTGGTGCATGATGATCGGACTGGCGGTCACCGGCCTGCTCGTCTGGATCACCGAATATTATACCGGCACCAATTTCCGCCCCGTGAAGTCCATCGCCCATGCCAGCCAGACCGGCCATGGCACCAACGTCATTCAGGGGCTGGCGATCAGCCTGGAATCGACCGCGCTGCCGACGCTGGTGATCGTGGTCGCGGTCATCGCCACCTATCAGCTGGCCGGGATCATCGGCGTCGCCTTTGCCGCAACCTCGCTGCTGGCGTTGGCGGGCATGGTCGTCGCGCTCGACGCCTATGGCCCGGTCACCGACAATGCGGGCGGCATTGCCGAAATGGCGGGGCTGGACGACAGCGTGCGGGAAAAGACCGACGCGCTGGACGCGGTGGGCAACACGACCAAGGCAGTGACCAAGGGCTATGCCATCGGGTCCGCCGCGCTTGCCGCGCTGGTGCTGTTCGGTGCCTATACCGAGGATCTGAAGCGATACTTCAGCACCGTCACAGTCGATTTCAGCCTGTCCAATCCGTACGTCATCGTCGGGCTGCTGCTCGGCGCGCTGCTCCCCTATCTGTTCGGCGCGTTCGGCATGACGGCGGTGGGCCGCGCGGCCGGCAGCGTGGTCGAGGATGTCCGCGATCAGTTCGCCAGGGATCCGGGCATCATGGCGGGCACCAGCCGTCCCAACTATGCCCGCACCGTCGACATCGTCACGCGCGCGGCGATCAAGGAGATGATCGTTCCATCATTGCTGCCCGTTCTCTCGCCCATCGCGGTCTATTTCATCATCACCGCCGTAGCAGGACAGGCTCAGGGGTTCGCGGCGCTGGGCGCGATGCTGCTGGGCGTGATCGTCTCCGGCCTGTTCGTCGCCATCTCGATGACCAGCGGCGGCGGCGCATGGGACAATGCCAAGAAATATATCGAGGACGGCCATTATGGCGGCAAGGGATCGGAGGCGCACAAGGCGGCTGTGACCGGCGACACGGTCGGCGATCCGTACAAGGACACCGCCGGCCCGGCGGTCAATCCGATGATCAAGATCACCAACATCGTCGCCCTGCTGCTGTTGGCGGCGCTGGCGGGAGGCGCTGGCTGATAGTTGGACCATTCGCCCCGGTGACAAGCCGGGGTGAAGCCTTTAAGGGCGCGGGCGTGGCAACGCTCCGCGCCCTTTTTTCATCCAGCCCGCGCCTGTTCTTGGCGCTGATGCTGGTCGCGCTCGGCGCGAAGTTGCTGGTCCCGGCGGGCTACATGGTCATGCCCGCCCAGCCGGGCGCAATGTCGTTCAGCGTCGGGGTCTGCAACGCGACCGGACCATCGCGGCTGACGGTCACCATCCCGATGGATCAGCCACAGCCATCCGATGAACGCGCGGCGGCGGACAAGCCCTGTGCCTTTGCCGGTCTGGGCCAGCCGATGCTGCCGGGCACTGACCCGGTCCAGCTGGCGCTGGCTATCGCGTTCATCATCGCCCTCGGCTTTGCCGCGCTTCCCGTCCTGCGCCGTGCCGCAAGCCCGCGCGTCCTGCCGCCCAGCCAAGCGCCGCCCATCCTGAACTGAGCCGTCATCGCTCGTCCCGAGGATCCGCGAAGCGGCGTAACGAAGGACGGGTGCCTGTGCTTCGGGACGGGGCATTGCCCCGCCTCGGCACGAACGGAGCCTGTCGGCTTCATCGTTCAGGAAAATACCATGTCTCTCTCCATGCTTGCCCTTGCGGCCGCTCTTTCTGCGCCCGCCACCGATCCCGTCGCGGTCGAAGACACCGATACTCAGGTCATCATCGTCACTGCGCCTGAGGCCCGCGATCAGGCCGAACGCGAAACCGCCCGCACGCCCGGCGGGGCGAACACCGTCGGCTATCAGGATTATGCCGACAAGACCGTCATCTCCCTGCGCGACGCGCTCGCATTTTCGCCCGGCGTCTACCTTCAGCCGCGCTATGGCCAGGAAGTTCGGATCAGCATCCGCGGATCCGGCATTTCGCGCGGCTTTCACATGCGCGGGCTGACGCTGCTGCAGGACGGCGTGCCGATCAACCTTGCCGACGACAATGGGGATTTTCAGGAACTGGACCCGGTCTTCTTTTCCAGCCTTCAGGTGTTTCGCGGGTCGAACGCGCTGCGCTATGGCGCGTCCACGCTGGGCGGCGCGGTCAACGGCATCACCCCGCGCGGAACGGAGGCGCAGGGCTTTTATGCTCGCGCCGATGGGGGGAGCTTCAACACCGCGCGCCTGCTGCTGACTGCGGGCGGCACGTCCGGCCCCGGCGATTTCTGGGTCGGGGTCAGCGGCGATACATCGGATGGCGACCGCGATCATGCCAAGCGCCGCTCGGTGCGGTTCAACGGTAACGCAGGGATCGAGGTTGCTCCCGGCCTGACCACCCGCTTCTACGGTTCGGCCAATGCCATTTACCAGCAGCTGCCCGGCGCGCTGACCCGCACGGTCGCGCTGACCGATCCGACGCGCGGCAATTTCACCGGCGACCAGCGCCGCGACATCACCTCGATCCGCATCCAGAACCGAACGACGCTGGCGCTACTCGATGGCAAGCTGAATGTCGGCATCTTCATGAACGACAAGCAGCTCTATCACCCGATCTTCGAGGTGATCGACAATGACAGTTTCGATCGCGGTGCCTATGCCCGCATGGAATGGGCGCGCGGGCCATTCGAGCTGACGCTCGGCGGCGAGTTCCGCATCGGCGACACCGATGCCAAGCGATACGTCAACGTGAATGGCCGTCGCGGCGCGCCGACGTTTCAGGCGGACCAGCGGGCACGCACCAGCAATATCTATGGTGAGTTGCGCTTCCGCCCGGTCGATCCGCTCAGCCTGATCGCCGGGGTGGTGTGGACGGATGGCTGGCGCGAACAGCAGATCAACTTCAGCCGCTGCTTCACCAGCCAGTTCGGCCGGGCAGAGTTCAGCCAGGTCAGCCCGAAGGTCGGCGTTCTCTTGGACGTGAGCGCGGAAGTGCAGCTATACGGCAACATCAGCCGGTCGGCAGAACTGCCCGGCTTCAGCGAGTTGGGTCAGATCACCACCTTCGTCAATCTGGACCCACAGCGCGGCTGGACCAAGGAAGTGGGCACGCGCGGCAATCTGAACGGCATCGAATGGGACGTCAGCTATTACCGGGCGGACCTGACCGGCGAGCTGCTGCAATTCACGGTGGATCAGAGCATCCCCGCCGCCACCTTCAATGCCGACCGGACGGTGCATCAGGGGGTCGAGGCCGGGTTGACGGTCGCACCCAGCGACTGGCTGCAGCTGCGCGGCACCTATTTATGGTCTGATTTCCGCTTCGATGGCGACCGGCAATATGGCGACGATCGCCTGCCCGTGGTGCCCGTGCATATGCTGCGCGGGGAGGTGCGGGTCGGCACGGATGCGCTGCACGTCGCGCCAAACATCGAATGGGTGCCGAAAGGGGCCTTTGCCGATTATCACAACACCACCCGCGCACCCGCCTATGCCCTGCTCGGCGTGACGGCGGGGGCCAGCGTGACGCGCGGCGTCGATCTGTTCCTCGACGCCCGCAACCTGACGAACAAGCGCGCGATCGGCGACATCAGCGCGGTCGTGCTGGCCACCACAGGATCGGCCATTTACCAACCCGTCGAGCGGCGCGCGCTGTTCGGCGGCATCCGGACTCGTTTCTGATGGGCGCGGGGCTGTATCGCACCATCTGGCGCTGGCATTTCTATGCCGGGCTGCTGGTCGTGCCGTTCATCCTGATGCTGTCGGTCACCGGTGCCATCTATCTGTTCAAGCCAGACCTGGACCGGTGGCAGGAGCGCGCCTGGCACGACCTGCCCCCCGTCGGCGCGCCGGTCAGCGGCGACGCCCGCATCGCCGCTGCGCTGGCGGCGGTGCCGGGGTCGACCTTCACCCATTACCGGCTGCCGGAACGGCCGGGCGATGCGGCGGTGGTCCATGTCGGCGTGGCCAATGGCGGCGGCATGCGAGATGTGGCGGTCGCTGCGGACGGACGCGTGATCGGGATCGCCGACCCGGAGGACAAGCTGTCGGCGCTGGTGGCGCGCTTCCACGGATCACTGATGCTCGGCCTGCCGGGCGGGCTGATGGTCGAACTGGCCGCAAGCTGGGCGATCGTCATGGTGCTGACCGGGCTGTATCTGTGGTGGCCGCGTGGACAGGGGCTGGCGGGCATCGTCTGGCCGCGCCTCCATCGGGGCGGGCGCACGGCGCTGCGTGATCTGCACGCGGTGACTGGCTTCTGGGTGTCCGGCCTTGCCTTGATCCTGTTGTTCACCGCCCTGCCCTGGACCGATGTCTGGGCGACCGGCTTTCGCGCGGTGCGTGCCCAGATGGGCTGGGTTCAGGGCGCGCAGCAATGGAAGGGCGGCGTCGATCTGCACGCCGAACATGACCATGACGCGATGCTCCGCGCCGCCGCCGCCAAGCCGGTCGCGCCGAGCATCGACCGGGTGCTGGACCGGGCAATGGCGGAACGGATGCCGCACCCCGCGCTGCTCATCCCGCCGGGCGCCAAGCAGCGCTTCGGCCCGCCCAATGGCGGCGACTGGAAATTGACCAGCGAAACGCAGAACCGCCCGATGGTGCGCAGCGTGACCTATGATCCGGCAACCGGCGCTGAAACCGGCCGATCCCAATTTGCCGACAAGCATCCCATCGACCGGGCGGTCGGATACGGCATCGCCTGGCATGAGGGGCATTTGTTCGGGCGGATCAATCAGGCGATCGGCGTGCTGACCGCGCTCGGCCTGATCACGCTGGCGGTAACCGGAACCCTGATGTGGTGGCGCAGGCGACCCAAAGGCCAGCTTGGCGCGCCGCCCGCCCCGCGCGATCCGGTGAAGCTGCGCGGCGTGACGGCGATCACTGTCCTGCTTGCGCTGTTCCTGCCCCTGCTTGGCGCATCGCTCGTCCTGCTCGCGGCGATCGACCGGCTGGCACTGCCGCTGTGGCGGCGGGCTCGGATGGCGTGAAACACGGCCCTGTGGACGGCTTTCCTTTTGCCTGATTCGGGCTTATGGGCCGTCCACCTTTATTTTCAAACGACTGAGGACGATTTTTGGCCAAGGAAGAACTGCTTGAGATGCGCGGACAGGTGGTTGAGCTGTTGCCCAACGCCATGTTCCGGGTCCGCCTGGAAAACGACCATGAAATTCTGGGTCACACCGCCGGCAAGATGCGCAAGAACCGCATCCGCGTGCTGGTGGGCGACGAAGTGCTGGTCGAACTGACGCCCTATGACCTGACCAAGGGTCGCATCACCTATCGCTTCAAGTAAGCGCGACGCTGGCCAATGCGGCTCGTACTCGCCTCCACCTCGCCCCGCCGGTTGCACCTGCTGCAGCGCATCGGGGTCGAACCCGATCGCATCGTCGGACCCGATATCGACGAAGAACCGCGCAAGGGCGAGCTGCCCCGCATCTATGCCACCCGCCTGGCCGAGGAAAAGGCCCGCGCAGTCACCCGCGAGCCGGACGAAATCGTCATTGCGGGCGATACCACCGTCTCGGTCGGCCGCCGCATCCTCAACAAGCCTGCCGACGCAGACGACCATCGCCGGATGCTGGAATTGATGTCGGGCCGCCGCCATCATGTCTGGTCCGGGGTGTGCGTGATCGACCGCGACGGACGGGCGCGGACGCGGCTGACCGACAGCATCGTCGCGTTCAAGCGGCTGAGCACGGCCGAGATCGACTGGTACCTCGCCAGCGGCGAGGGTTGGGGCAAGGCCGGCGGATACGCGATCCAGGGCCGGGCCGAGGCGCTGGTCCGCTTCCTGTCCGGCAGCCATTCCGGGGTGGTCGGCCTGCCCCTGTTCGAAACGCGCGCCCTCCTGGAATCCAGCGGTTACCGTTTTGGCTGACTGGTGGGTCGAACGCGGGATCGGGGAGACCCGCGCGATCCTGATCGAGCGTGGACACATTCTTGAAGCACGGATCGAACCGGACGGCGCGTTGTTCGCGGGCACCGTGATCGATGCGCGGCTGGTTCGCCGCATCGCGGCCCGAAACCAGGGGATCGTCGAATGGGCGGACGGCGAGGCGCTGGTGACGCCCCTGCCCCCCGGCATCACACAGGGCGCGCTGTGCCGCATCGAGATTACCCGGCCCGCCACGCCGGAACCCGGCAAGCCCAAGCGCGCCCGCGCCCGCCCCGCCGCGCCGGATGCCGTGCCCGGCCCGGCCCCGGCGCTGGCCGACCGACTGCCCGGCGCACGCGTGCCGCCCCGCTTCGGCCCCGATCCGTTCGAGCAGGCCGGATGGGGGGAGGTGCTGGAGCAAGCGGAAACGGGGCTGATCGGCTTTCCCGGTGGATCGCTGTCGATCCATCCCACCCCGGCCATGACGCTGATCGATGTCGACGGCGAGCTGGCCCCCGCGGAACTGGGCCTGATCGCGGCCCAGGCGGCGGGACAGGCGATCAGGCGGCTGGACATCGCCGGGTCGGTCGGCATCGACCTGCCGACGGTTCAGGACAAGGCCGCCCGGATCGCCATGGCCGAGGCGCTGGACGCTGCCCTGCCCCAGCCGTTCGAGCGCACCGCCGTCAACGGTTTCGGCTTCATCCAGATCGTGCGGCGGCGGGCACGCCTGTCACTTCCCGAGTTGTACACGGCCGATCCGGCCGCATGGGCTGCCCGCGCGCTGATCCGCCGGGCGGAACGCAGCATCGGGCATGGCGAGCGGCTGATCCTTGCCCATCCGGCCGTCATCGCTGCAATCGACCGTCACCCGGAATGGCTTGCCCGACTGGCATCTCGCCTTGGTACCGCCGTCACCTTGCAAGCCGACCCGGCGCTGCGCATATCCGGCGGCCATGTCCAGTCCCGCCACGCCTGATGCCTGCCCGCTTTGCGGCAAGCCTGTCCTCAGCCCCGAACACGCCCCCTTCTGCTCGCGCGGGTGCAAGGACCGCGATCTGCTGAACTGGCTGGGCGAGGGCTATCGCCTGCCCGGACGGCTGGCCGATCCCGACGAATTGGCAAACGAACAAAGCGGGCTGGACAGAGCCGATAGCGACGACTAAGAGGCCCGCTCCCCGGACGTCAGCCCGGTGTGCCCGAGTAGCTCAGTTGGTAGAGCATACGACTGAAAATCGTAGTGTCGGTGGTTCGATCCCGCCCTCGGGCACCATTTTCGCCCTTCCCTTGCTGGTAATGCCGGACCGCGCCGACTAAGCGCACGGCATGAACAATCGCCTGTCGCTTGCCACGCTGGATGCGCTCCCCAACACTGTCCATCGCCCCGCTTATGATCCCGCTGCGATCGGCGTCGGCATCGTCCATCTGGGCATCGGCGCATTCCACCGCGCGCATCAGGCGGTCTATGCCGATGATGCGATTGCCGCTGGCGGCGGCGACTGGCGCATCCAGGGCGTATCGCTGCGATCGGCCGGGGTCCGCGATCAACTTGTGCCACAAGACGGGCTGTTCACGCTGGTGGTACGCGACGGCGACCGGATCGAGGACCGCGTCATCGGGTCCGTCGCGGGCGTACTGGTCGCGCCGGAGGACCCGGCGGCGGTCATCAACGCCATCGCCGCACCGGGCACGCACATCGTCAGCCTGACGGTGACGGAAAAGGGGTATTGCCACGATCCGGCAACCGGTGCGCTGAACCGCGATCATCCCGATATCGTGCACGACCTGGCCCATCCCGATGCGCCGCGCAGCGCCATCGGCTTCATCGTCGCTGGCCTGGCCCGTCGTCATGTCGAAGGCGCGGGTCCGCTTACTTGCATGAGCTGCGACAACCTGCCGCATAATGGCGCGGTGCTGCGGGGGGCGGTGACGACGCTGGCAGCAATGCGCGATCCAGCGCTGGCGGACTGGATTGCCGCCACCTGCACCTTTCCGGCGACCATGGTCGACCGCATCGTGCCGGCGACGACCGATGCCGACATTGCCGAACTGGCGCTGCGGACCGGCGTGGAGGACCGAGCGATGGTCAAGGCCGAACCGTTCAGCCAGTGGGTAATCGAGGACGCGTTCGCGGCGGGCCGCCCGCCCTATGAGCGGCATGGCGCGCGGCTGGTCGGCGATGTCCGCCCGTTCGAGTTCGCCAAGCTCAGGATGCTGAATGGCGCCCATTCGACGCTCGCCTATCTCGGCCTGGGCCGAGGGCTGACCTTTGTCCATGAATCGATGGCCGACCCCGCAACCCGCGCCACGGTCGAGGCGCAGATGGCCGAGGCTGCGGCCACCGTCGGCGAGGTGCCGGGCCTGGACGTGGCAGCCTATGCCGACGCCTTGCGCGCCCGGTTCGCCAACAGCGCACTGGAGCACCGGCTGGCGCAGATTGCGATGGACGGATCGCAAAAGCTGCCCCAGCGGCTGGTTGGCACGATGGCCGATCGCCATGCGGCGGGGGCGACGTCGCCCGCCTGTGCGATGGGCGTCGCAGCATGGATTGCCCACCTGTCCGGCCCGTTCCTCAACGATCCGCTGGCGGACCGGCTCCGCGACGCCGGAACCAGCGCCGGCCCCGTCGCCGCCGCGCTGGCAATCGAACCCGTGTTCGGTTCGCTGGGCGACGAGCCCTGGTTCGCCGATCAGGTACGGTCGGCGTGGGACGCCATGCAGCGCTGACCAATCACTTTGCCACCGCATCCTCTGCCGCCTTCAGCACGCGAAGCATGTTGCCGGACCATATCTTTTCGATATCCGCCTCGCTGTAGCCGGCCTTTACCAGCGCCTCGGTGATTCTGGGCAGGGCCTTGATGTCCTCCATGCCGGTGGTCCCGCCGCCACCGTCCCAATCCAGACCGATGCCGACATGGTCCGGCCCGACCAGTTTCAATGCATGGAACAGGTGCGCCAGGAAATCCTCGAAACTCGCCTCGTCGGCGGGGTATTTCGCGTCGATCTCCCGCCGCTGGGCCAGCATCTCCGCCCGCTGTGCCGCCGTCATTGCGCCGCGCGGCATCGCCTCGCGCAGCGCGCGGAGCGCCGCATCGCGCTCCGGGTTCGGCTTCAGTGCGCGCAGATAGCCGCCATAGGCGTTCATCTGGATCACCCCGCCCTTGGCCGCCAGCGCCTTCAGCCGGGCATCATCGACATTGCGCGGATGGTCATAGATCGCCTTGCACCCCGAATGGGTGAGGATCAGCGGCGTGGTGGACAGCGCCAGCGCATCGTCCAGCGTCGAATCCGCGCTGTGCGACAGATCGGGCACGATCCCCCGCTTGTTCATCTCGACCAGCAACTGCTTGCCCAGCGGCGACAGGCCGCCCCATTTCGGCGCCTTGCTGGGGTCGGTGGAACTGTCGCCGAATTGGTTGTGCGCGAAATGGGTGAAGCCGATCACGCGGATATCCATCTTCTGGAACAGATCGAGCAGGCTCAGATCCTCGCCCAGCGGATAGGCGTTTTCCATCGACAGATAGACGACGCGCTTGCCCGCTTTGGCGATCGGCGCGGCGTCTGCGGCCTTCACGGCCAGTCCGAACTCGCCCGGGCTGGCAGCGACCATCTTGTGAATGGATACACCCCGCATCACCGCGAAATTGCGCGATTGCTGATAGCCCTCCGGCGTCAGCGGCCCTTGTGGCGTGTAGATCGCCCACAGGCCGCCATCCAGCCCGCCCGCCTTCATCCGTGGCAGATCGACCTGGGTATAATCCTCATGCACCTCATGCTCGTCCAGGATCGACCAGCCGGGCAGGTCCAGGCTGGCGGGCGTATCGAGGTGGGAATCGAGCGTCAGGATGCGCTGGTGCAGCGCCGCCGCCTTTTGGTCCACGTCCTGCGCGGCGAGCGGCACCGCCGTGCTGGCCAGAAGGAACAGGGCAAGCGCACGAATGGGTGGCATCGGGGAACCTCCGGGAAACAGGGTGCGGCCGGAGGATCGCTCCCCCGGCCGCGAGCATGGTCGGTCAGATTTCGGCGCGCAAGCTCAGCTGCCACGTCCGGTCGGGTCCGGGCCGGAACGTGGCCAGCCCGTTGGTCGATACGTTGATCGTGCCCAGATAATCCTTGTTGAAGATGTTATCGACATTGGCACGCAGCCGGATCGCCTTGAACGGCCCGACATCGATGCCCTCGCCAAGGTCCACATAGGCGTTGAAGATCGTGTAGCCCGGCAGTTCCTGGGTGTTGATGAAGTTGGTGTAGCGCCCGGACAGATATCGCCCGCTGAAATTGGCGACGATCCACTCGGCCGGTTCCACCGTCACCCCCGCCTGGATCAGCCAGTCGGCATTGTCCGGTACGCGGTTCCCCGCGATGGCCAGGGTCGAATAGCTGTCCTTGAACCTGGCGATATTGTACGTGACGTTGGCGTTGACGTAGAAAAAGTCGGACGGCTTGACGATGCCCGAAAGCTCCGCGCCATAGCTTTCCACCGCACCGACATTCTGGAAAAACGTCTCGAGCTGCGGCGAGCCGGGGACGGCGGCGGCAAAGGCCTGAAGCCGGTTGTCGAACCGCGTGTAGAACAGCGCAAGCGAGGCGTTGAACATCTGGCGATTGGTCCGGAAACCCACCTCGGCGTTCTTGGCGGTTTCCGGCACCGGTCCCGGTGCCAGCGGGCTGGCCGCCGAAAAGATGTCGTCCGCGCCGCGCGGCAGGGCCAGGTTTTCGGAATAGCTGGCAAAGATCTGCTCGCGGTCGGTCACGTCGAACACCAGGCCGACCTGCGGCAGGAACAGATCCTCGTAATTGTCGGTGATCCGCGGCGTGCGGCGCGCAATATAGTCGCCGGGGTTCCGGTATCCCGCGATCGCATAATCGATCATCGTGCCCTTGAACCCGGCATCCAGCTTCAGCGTATCGTCCAGGAAACGGAACGTCGCCTTGGCGTGATACTGAAAGGTTTCACGCTTCGATTCATAATCGCGCTGGCGATGCACCGGCTCGTTCAGCAACGGATCGCCATCGGGATCGCCATTGGCGTGATTGAACCGGTCCTGGGTCCGGTGATAATCATCATTCTCAGCCCAGAACCCGAATTGCAGCGCGTGCGCACCGATCTCTGCGTCGAAATTGGCGACGACGCCGTACCGTTCGCCCTCGATCGTCGACAGGCCGTATTGCAGCCCCTTTGGCGCCGTCAGCCCGGGCACGATCAGCCGCTGGGCGTTATAGGCGGCGATCGACGTGGCATAGGCCTCCGGCGACACGCCATACCCCTGCTTGTCCTCGTAATAGAGGGTCGGGCTGAAGGTAAAGCCGGGGGTGAGTTCGAAATCGCCGTGCAGGCTGTACAGGTAATCGGTGCGCGAATTGACCGCCTGTTTGAAATACTGGTTGTACAGGGTGTTCGAATAACGGATGCCCGCGGTCGTCACCGGCAGGTTGGGAACCTCACCCAGATAGGCAAAATACCGTCCCGACCGGCCGAATGCGTCGTTGGCGGTGCCTTCATATTGCGCGATCGAGATGGCGGGGGAATCATAGTCGAAATAGTCGTTGTAGAGGAACCGGAACGCCAGCGAATGGGGTCCGAACTCGTACCGCGCCTTGGCCTCGACGTGATCGCGTTCGATGAACCCTGGACCCCGCCACACGTCCGCTTCCAGCCGCGAATAGCTGGCATAGGCGGAAAAGCCGCCCATATCCCCGGTATCGAGCCGCAGGAACCCGCGCCGGAAACTGTCCGCACCGATGCTGAACTGGCCGACCGCCCCCATTTCCCGTTCGGGATCGGTGGTGATGTACTGAACGATCGGGCCGAGCGAGGCATAGCTGGGCAGGGAAACATCGCCTGCGCCAGGGCTGGCCGTCACGCGCGACAGATTCTCGTTTTCCACATAACGAAAGATCGGGCTGCCGCCGAACTGGTCGGACCGCCCCATCGGCACGCCGTCCAGCACAAAGCCGATCTGCTGGAAATTGAACGCCCGCACGAAGACCGAATTGCCGAATTCATACAGGCCAAGCGCGTCATTGGCCTGAACGTTGAACCCCGGCAGCCCTTCCAGCATCTTCAACCCCGAAATACCGGCCGGGGCTGAGAGCAGCGCCTCTCGCGTGATGGAAATGGTCGCGGTCGTCTCGTCGGTGCCGATTGCGGTCTCTGCGGTGGAGACGCGGCGGCCGGTGACCACGATTTCTGGATTGCCGGCCTGGTCCTGCGCCACATCGGCGTCGGTCGGCGCCTCCGCAACGGGGTCGGCGCTGGGGCCGGATTGGGCGTAAGCCGGCAGCGCGACCGTGGCCAGCGCGGTGGAGGCGAGCAGAATCGTCAATTTGGGCATGGAGTCCCCCTTTTTTGGGTTTGTTCCAGGCCTCTCCGGGCATCCGTCGTAATCGGGTCGCGCCAGGTTTTGCGGCTGTCGATCCATCCGACGGCGATCTGGCGTCAGCAATCGCCCGACGATCGCTGACGGCTCAACGGGCTGCGGCTCCCATTGAACACGAACAACTGTTCGTAAAACCGGTCGTTACGCAAGCCGAGTTTGTTCAGTCGTGCACTATCGTCCGACCGTGTTGCGCTGCCGCAACACGGTCGGCAGGATCAATGGGCGATACCGCCCGCCGCCAGCACGGCCAGCGTCACCAGGTCGCTGGCGCTGGACGTCATCGGCGCGATCTGCACCGGCTTTTCCATGCCCACCAGCATCGGCCCGATCGTGGCGTCGCCGCCCAACTCGCGCAGCAGCTTGGCCGAGATATTGGCGGACTGCAGCCCGGGCATGATGAGGACATTGGCCGGACCGGACAGCCGGGCAAAGGGATAATTGGCCAGCTGCTTGGGGTTCAGCGCCACGTCCGGCGGCATCTCGCCCTCATATTCAAAGCCCGGATTCTGCTCGTCGAGCAACTTTACCGCGCCGCGCAGATTGTCGAGCCAGCGTCCCTCCGGATTGCCGAAGGTCGAATAGGAGACAAAGGCGACGCGCGGTTCCACGCCCATGCGGCGGGCGACGGCGGCAGTACCTTCGGCAATCTGGGCCAGTTCCTCGGCCGTCGGCCGTTCGTTCACCGTCGTGTCGGCGATGAACACCGTATGCGACTGCCCGACCAGAACGTGGATGCCGAACGGGATGCGGCCCGGCTGGGGATCGATCACCCGGCGAACCTGGCGCATGGTTTCCGCCCAGGTCCGGGTGGTGCCCGTGATCATCACGTCGCCCTCCCCCAGTTGCAGGAGCAACGCGCCGAAGATGTTGCGGTCGCGGTTGACCAGCCGTTCGATGTCGCGGCGAAGATAGCCGCGACGTTGCAGCCGGGCATAGAGGAACTCGACCATCTGCGGCACCAGCGGCGAATGCGCGCTGTTGTGCAGTTCGAAATCGTCCGGGTTGGCGCCCAGCGCCTTCAGCCGGTCGAGCGTCGAATCGCGGCCGACCAGCACGGGGGTGCCATAGCCCCCTTCCTTGAACGCGATGGCGGCGCGCAGCACTACCTCTTCCTCGCCCTCGGCGAACACGACCCGCTTCGGCTTGGCCCGCGCACCCTCATAGGCCAGGCTCAGCACCGAGGTGGTCGGGTTGAGCCGCGCCTTGAGCGACTGGCGATAGGCCGCCATGTCCAGGATCGGCTTGGTCGCGACGCCCGAATCCATCGCCGCCTTGGCGACGGCGGCCGGCACCACTTCCATCAGGCGCGGGTCGAACGGTGCCGGAATGATATATTCCGGGCCGAAGCTGTGCTGGACGCCGTAAGCCAGCGCCACTTCCTCCGGCACCTGTTCGCGGGCCAGTTCGGCGATGGCATTGGCAGCGGCGATCTTCATCGCATCGTTGATGCCCGTCGCCCGCACATCGAGCGCGCCGCGGAAGATGAAGGGGAAGCCGAGCACGTTGTTGACCTGGTTCGGATAATCCGACCGGCCAGTGGCGACGATCGCGTCGGGCCGCGCGGCTTTGGCCAGTTCGGGGCGAATCTCCGGCTCGGGATTGGCCATGGCAAAGATGATCGGCGCGGGCGCCATGTCCTTGACCATTTCGGGCTTCAGCGCGCCGGCAGCCGACAGGCCCAGGAACACGTCGGCGCCGACCAGCGCCTCGGTCAGGGTCTTGCGGTCGGTGACGGCGGCATGGGCCGACTGCCACTGGTTCACCCCTTCGCGGTCGACGGTGATGACGCCGGTGCGGTCGCACATCAGCACGTTTTCATGGCGTACGCCCATCGCCTTCATCAGTTCGGTACAGGCGATGGCTGCCGCGCCGGCGCCGTTCACCACCATCTTGATTTCGGCAAAGCTGCGGCCGGTGAGCAGGCAGGCATTGATCAGACCGGCGGCGGTGATGATCGCGGTGCCGTGCTGATCGTCATGGAACACCGGGATGTTCATGCGTTCGCGCAGCGTCTGTTCGATGATGAAGCACTCGGGCGCCTTGATATCCTCAAGGTTGATGCCGCCAAAGGTGGGTTCCATCAGTTCGACCGCGTCGATGAAGCGGTTCACATCCTCGGTCTTCAACTCGATGTCGATCGAATCGACATCGGCGAAGCGCTTGAACAGCACCGCCTTCCCTTCCATCACCGGCTTGGAGGCGAGCGCGCCCAGATTGCCCAGCCCAAGAATGGCCGTACCGTTCGAGATGACCGCGACCAGATTGCCCTTGGCGGTATAGTCATAGGCGGTGGACGGGTCTTCGGCGATCGCCTTGACCGGCGCGGCCACCCCGGGGGAATAGGCCAGCGCCAGGTCGCGCTGCGTGGTCAGCGGCTTGGATGCGATGATCTCGATCTTGCCCGGACGGCCTTCGGCATGGAAGCGCAAGGCTTCACGGTCGGAAAACTGGTTGGTTTCGTCGGTCATGCGATCCTCTCACTACCCCATGCGCCTTACCCAGCGCGCACCCTCGCGTCACCCCCCTGTTTGCAGCGATGATAGCGATACCATTCACTCGATCGCTGCTCATCCGCCGCGCTTGTCATAGGCCGCACGGGCAGCCTCGATCCGATCGATATGTCGTGCAGCCCAGGACCAGACCCCGCAAAAGGCATAGCTGAGCGTGTCGCCCAGATCGGTCAGCCGGTATTCGACACGCGGCGGCACCTCTGGATGGACGGTCCGCACCACCAGCCCGTCGCGCTCCATCTGGCGCAGCGTCTGGGTCAGCATCTTCTGGCTAACGCCCTCCACGGCCCGGGCGATGGCGGAAAACCGCATCTCGCCCCCCTCGGTCAGGGTCTCCAGCACAATCATCGTCCATTTGTCCGCAACCCGGCCGATCACTTCGGTGACCAGCGCCTCGACCCGGGGATCCAGGTTGTCGGGATAATAATGCAGGTCGTCAGCGCTGTCGGTTCCCATCTGGTAACTACCCTACTTTCAGGTGCCTACTTTCCAATGGAGAGTATAGGCCATATCTGCCCGCTGCAACCCAATGCGAAGGAGCCCTCCCATGCAGATTACCGGCAACACCATCCTGATCACCGGCGGCGGCAGCGGCATCGGCCGCGCGCTGGCAGAGGCGCTGCACGAGCGCGGCAACCGGGTCATCATTGCCGGGCGCCGCGCCGAAGTGCTGGCCGAGGTCGCGGACGCCAATCCCGGCATGGCGACTGCCACGCTCGATATCGCCGACACAGCGTCGATCGCACCCTTTGCGGAGCAGCTGCTGGCCGATCATCCCGCGCTGAACATCGTCATCCACAATGCCGGCATCATGCAGGTGGAACAGGGGATCGACGGTGCGGTCGCCCAGGCGACGATCGCCACCAACCTGACCGGCCCGATCCTGTTGACCGAAGCGCTGCTGCCGCATCTGAAGACGCGGCCGGACGCGGTGATCGCCACCGTCACCTCTGGCCTGGCCTTCGTCCCGCTAGCCGCCACGCCGACCTATTCGGCGACCAAGGCAGCGTTGCACAGCTGGACCCAGTCGTTGCGTGTGCAGCTGGCCGACACCGGTATCCATGTGCTGGAAATCGCACCCCCCGCCGTCGCCACCGACCTGATGCCTGGCCATGCCGAGAACCCGCAGTCGATGCCGCTGGCCGAATATACGGCAGAGGTCATGGCCCTGATCGAGGCGAATCCGAAGGCCGAGGAGATCCTGGTCGAGCGCGTCAAGTTCCTGCGCCATGCCGAACGAGAGGGCCGTCATGCCGAGGCGATGGCGGCGATCAACGGCGCGCATTGATCGCCCCCTTGCCTGACCGGCGGCGTCGGCTATTCGAACCGGATGGCCGATGCCCCCGCCCCCACGCCCATGATGGCGCAATATCTGGCGCTGAAGGCAGAGGCGGCGGATTGCCTGCTGTTTTACCGGATGGGCGATTTCTTCGAGCTGTTCTTTGACGATGCAAGGGTGGCGGCCGCCTGTCTCGACATCGCGCTGACGGCGCGCGGCGAGCATCTGGGCGAGAAAATCCCGATGTGCGGCGTGCCGGTCCATTCGGCCACCGCCTATCTGCAACGGTTGATCAAGGCGGGGCACCGCGTCGCCATCGCCGAACAGACCGAAACGCCCGAGCAGGCGAAAAAGCGGGGCGGGTCAAAGGCGCTGGTCGGGCGGGCCATCGTCCGCGTGGTGACGGCGGGCACGCTGACCGAGGAAGCGCTGCTCGATGCCCGCGCCGCCAACTGGTGCGCGGCGGTTGGCGAGGCGACGGGCGCCATGGCCATCGCCGCCGCCGATATTTCGACCGGTCGCTTCGAAATCATCGAGACGACCGCCGATGGACTGGGCGCGGCCATCGCCCGCCTGGCCCCGGCCGAACTGATCGCGGCAGAGGGATCGACGGCCGATGCCGCCGCGACGACCCTTCGTGCGCGGGCCGAGTTTGACAGCAGCCGGGGCGAAGCGCGGCTGAAATCGCTGTTCGGGGTGACGACGCTGGACGGCTTTGGCCAGTTCAGCCGCGCGGCACTGGCCGCAGCCGGCGGTCTGATCGCCTATCTGGACCATACGGCAAAGGGATCGCTGCCCTTTCTGCGCCCGCCCCGCATTCTGGCGAGCGCGGCGGCGATGGCGATCGATGCCGCAACCCGCGAAAGCCTGGAACTGACCGTCAGCCAGTCGGGGGCACGCAAGGGCAGCCTGCTCGACGCCGTCGACCGCACGGTCACCGGGGCGGGGGCGCGAATGCTGGCGGCAGACATCGCCGCGCCGTTGATGGACCGCGCCAGCATCGCCGAACGGCTCGATCTGGTTCAGCACTTTCATGACGATGCCGGCCGGCGCGAACAGCTTCGTGCCGCGCTGCGTGCCATGCCCGACATCGGTCGCGCCATCGGCCGCATCGCCGCCGGACGCGGCAGCCCACGCGATCTTGGTCAGTTGCGCGACGGGCTGGACGGTGCCTGGCGGCTCGCCGAGCGACTGGACCGGGCCGGCGGCCCGCCGCTGTTGATGGCGCTGATCCCCGATATGCGCGGGCATGGTGCGCTGATCGACCTGTTGCGGCGGGCGCTGGTGCCCGAACCGCCGATCGATGCGGCGCAGGGCGGCTATATCGCCGAGGAGTTCGATGCCGCGCTGGACGATCTGCGCCGGACCGGCGCCGGGGGTCGGCAGGCCATTGCGGGACTGGAAGCCCAATATCGCGCACGGACGGGCATCGCGGCGCTGAAGATCCGTCACAACAACGTCCTGGGCTATCATATCGAGGTGCCCGCCCGCCATGCCGATCCGCTGATGGCCCCCGACAGCGGGTTCATCCATCGCCAGACCATGGCGGGCGCCGTCCGTTTCAACGCCGCCGACCTGCACGATGTGGCGATGAAGGTGGCGCAGGCCGGTGCCCATGCCCTTGCCGCAGAGGCCTCGCATCTCGAGGAGCTGACCGAACAAGCGCTTGCCGCGCGCGAGGCGATTGCCCGCACCGCCGATGCGTTGGCCCGGCTGGACGTGGCGTCCGCCCTGGCCGAACGCGCGGCGGAGGGCGGCTGGTCCCGCCCGGAAATCGTCGACCATCCCTGTTTCGAAGTGGCGGGCGGCCGCCATCCGGTGGTCGAGGATGCGCTGGCGAAATCGGGCCAGCGCTTCGTGGCCAATGACTGCACCCTATCGCCCGATAACCGGCTGTGGCTGGTCACCGGGCCGAACATGGGCGGCAAATCCACATTCCTCCGCCAGAACGCCCTGATTGCCGTGCTGGCCCAGGCGGGGAGCTATATCCCCGCGACGCGCGCGACGCTTGGGCTGGTCGACCGCCTGTTCAGCCGGGTGGGCGCATCCGACAATCTGGCCCGCGGACGATCGACCTTCATGGTCGAAATGGTCGAAACCGCAGCCATCCTGGCTCAGGCGACGCCGAACAGCTTTGTCATCCTGGACGAGGTCGGACGCGGTACCAGCACCTATGATGGCCTCGCCATCGCCTGGGCGGTGGTCGAGGCGGTGCATGACGACAATCGGAGCCGCTGCCTGTTCGCTACCCATTATCACGAGCTGACGCGGCTGGCCGGGCGCTGCCCGGCCCTGTCGCTCCACCATGTCCGCGCTCGGGAATGGAAAGGCGATCTGGTCCTGCTGCACGAGCTGGCGGAGGGACCGGCGGACCGCAGCTATGGCCTGGCCGTTGCTAGGCTGGCGGGGATGCCGCCTGCGACCATTGCGCGGGCAAAGGCGGTGCTGGCCAAGCTGGAAGCGGGGCGAGAGCGCACGGGCGGCATCGCTGCGGGCCTGGATGACCTGCCCCTGTTCGCCGCAATGGCGCAAGCGGAGCCCGAGCCGGCAAACCCGCTGCGCGAGGCGGTGGCCACCCTCGACGTCGACGCCCTGACCCCGCGCGAGGCGCTGGAGCAGCTTTACCGGCTGAAGGGACTGCTGGACTGAGGGTCGTCCGAGGGGTTGAGCCAGATTACCCCAATCGCCGCATCAGCCCCTTGCGCAGCCGTTCGTGCGCGCTTTTCTTGATCTGGCAAATGCGCGCAGAGCCTACGCCCAGCACTTCGCCGATCTCTTCCAGGTTCAGTTCCTCGACATAGTAAAGCTGGATGACGATCGCCTCGCGCTCCGGCAGGTCGGCGATGGCGCTGGCCAGTGCCTCACGCTGGTCGCTTTCGGCCAGCGATTCGAACGGGTCGGGCGCATCGGACATGAACCATGGCGCCTCGTCATCATACAGATCATCGATGGAATCGAACCGGATCGGCTCGGCTGCCGCATAATCGGTGCGCAGTTTGTCCATGGTCACGCCCAGCCGTGCGGCGATTTCGGCATCGCTGGGCGCGCGGCCCAGATCGGTGGTCAGCACGGTGATCGTCTCCCGATATTCCCGTTTCCGGCGCATGGCGCCGCGTGTCATGGTGGCGCCCCGGCGCAGCGCGTCGATCATGCTGCCGCGCACTCGCGTGGCCAGATACTGATCGAACGTCACCATGCCGCGATCCTCGAACTGGTCCACGGCCTCCACCAGGGCGACCAGCCCGATCTGGATCAGATCCTCGACCTCGATCAGCGTGCTCATCGCGCCGTGCACGTGCCAGGCGATCCGTCGCACCAGCGGCAGATATTGCCGGGCCAGCGCGTCCTTGTCCGGCGCGGCGCCGGTGGGCGAATAGGTCAGCGGGCGTTGGGGAAAGAAGGGCGCGTTCATGCGGGCAGTGCCTCCGGCGCGCCGATGACGGCGACGACTTCGACCGCCTTGTCCTCGGGCACCTCGAAAAAGCTGAGGACGGGCGTATCGGGCAGGACGGTGCGAACCAGCTTGCGGATCGCCACCCGGATCGCGGGCTGAACGACCAAAGCGAACGGCTTGCCATCGGCGACCAGCGGCTGGGCCGCCCGCTGCAAGGCGTCGGCGATGCGGCGGCCCAGCTCTGGATCGATCGCGTGGCGGCGGCTCATGTCGCCGCGCACCGCCTGGCTCAGCAGCGCTTCCAGCTGCCCCTCCAGCGTCATCACGCGGAGCGGTTCGCGCACGCCGCACAGTTTCTGGATGATCAGCGCGCCCAGATCCGGCCGGATCAGTTCGACGATTTCGTCAGCATCCATGCTGCGCTGGGCGGCGACCGCAATCGCCCCGGCAATCCGCCGAAATTCCTTCAGAGAAATGTTTTCCGCCAACAGGCCCTTCAGCACCTGGGTCAGGGTGGTCAGCGGCAGCGGGCTTGGCGTCAGCGAAGCGACCAGTGCGGCGTGGCGGTCCTTCAGCTCGTCCAGCAGCGCCTGCACCTCGTCCGGGCCAAGCAGGTCCGCCGCATACTGGATCAGCAGCTGGTTCAGATGGGTGGCGATCACCGTCGCGGGATCGACCACCAGATAGCCCTGGCCAGTCGCCGCGTCGGCATCGCCCGCGCGGATCCATACCGCATCCAGGCCGAATGTCGGGTCCTTGACCTTCTTGCCCTGGACCGCGCCCACCGCCTGGCCGGTATCCAGCGCCAACATTTCGTCGGGGGACACGCTGTCTTCGCCCACCACGACGCCGCCGATCAGCACGCGATAGGTATAGGGGGGCAGGTTGATGTCGTCGCGCACCCGCACCTGGGGCACGACAAAGCCCAGTTCCTTGGACAATTGGCGGCGGACGCCGGTGATCCGGCCCATGACCGGGCCGCCGCGCCGCTCGTCGGCCAGCGGCACAAGGCCATAGCCGATATCGATCTGGACGGTCAGGTTGTCCGCCACCTCGTCCCAGCCGATCCGCGACAGATCGGCGGGCGGCGCGGGCAATTCGGGCGGCGGCGGGCGCTTTTCGATCGCGCGCAGCCGCCAGGCGATATAGCCCGCACCTGCGGCGGCGGGCAGGATGACCAGCATCGGCATGCCCGGCAACAGGCCCAACAGGCCCAGAATGCCAGCCACCGGGGTCCAGGTGCGCGACGATCCGAACTGGCCGCCAATCTGTCCGGCCAGATCTTCGCTGGATGTGACGCGGGTGACGATGGCGGCGGCGGCGATGGACAGCAAGAGCGACGGCACCTGCGCCACCAGCGCGTCGCCGATGGCCAGCAAAATATAGGTCTGGGCCGCCTCGCCCACCGTCAGCTGATGGCTGGCGACGCCAAGGATCAGGCCGCCGATGATGTTGATCGCCAGGATCAACAGACCCGCGATCGCATCGCCCTTTACGAACTTGGACGAACCGTCCATCGATCCGTAGAAATCGGCTTCGGTCGCCACCTCGATCCGCTTGGCCCGCGCCTCGTCGGCGGTGATCAGCCCGGCGTTCAGATCGGCGTCGATCGCCATCTGTTTGCCGGGCAGGGCGTCCAGGGTGAAGCGCGCCGACACTTCGGAAACGCGGCCCGCACCCTTGGTGACCACGACCATGTTGATGATGATCAGGATCGCAAAGACGAGCAGGCCGACGACATAGTCGCCGCCGATCAGAAAGGTGCCGAACGCTTCGATCACATGGCCGGCCGCCGCCTCGCCCTCATGCCCGTGGACCAGCACGACGCGCGTGGAGGCGACGTTCAGGCCGAGGCGGAACAGCGTGGCGAACAGCAGGACGGAGGGAAAGGACGAGAAGTCGAGCGGCTTGCGGGCATTCAGCGCCACCATCAGCACTGCCAGGCTGATCGCGATGTTCAGCGTGAAGAAGATGTCGAGCAGGAACGCCGGAATCGGCACCACCATCAGCACGACCAGCAACAGGATCGCCAGCGGCAGCGCGGAATTGCGGATCACGGGCATGAAATTGCCATGCGGGGCAAGCGAAGCGAACATTCCCGATCAGGCCCCCAGATTGGCAAGCATCAGATAGGCAAGCCGCGCCGTGGCAGGCGTCGGACGATAGGCTGCGGTCCGGATGGGATCGCCCATCGCACCGATATCGCTGCGGCCACGCACCACGTTCAGATTGGCCAGCGTCGTCTCGACCCAGGCCTTGTCCTGCCCTTCTGCGCCATTGCCCAGCAGCACCTCGACCCCCGGCTCCAGATTCTGGAACGGGTTGGCCGGTTGCGCACCGGGCGAACCAGCCGCCATCGCGCCCTTGTCGAGCTTTGCGGCGAAGCGCTGATAGATTTCGGAAAGGCTGCGGGGTTGGCCGCCGGGGGCATAAAAGATGCCGCGATTGGCACGTGCCGCGGCGGGGAACATCGCCGCGCCGCTGCGGTTGGGATTGGCCTGCATCGCGCCGAGAAACTGTTTCGCCCCGCCCAGGCCCAGGAAATGCGCCATATAGAGGTCAGTGCCGCTGGCCTCGCGCCCCAGCACGTTTTCCAGCGCCGCCTTGTTGTCGGATGCGTGTTCGGCAGCCATCAGCGATGCGACCTGCGGGTCGTTGCGCAGATTGAGGATCGCCCGGCGCGCGGCCGGGTCGGCAACCGTAAAGCGGCCCCCCGCCGTCTGGCCGATGGCATCCGCCGCCCAACCAAGGCCATGCGCGGCACCATGCTGCTTGACGACGCCCAGCCAGCTTTGCTCGATGAACTGATACAGGCCGGTGGCGCTCGACGTGCCCGCACGCGCATCGGCGCGCAGGCCGCTTTCGACCTGCGCCTGGCCCAGCAGATAATGGAAATCCATGCCCGTGCGCTGGCTGGCGAGCGCGATGGCGGAATGGACAGTGGATCGCGATGCGACGGGATTGATCAGATTGTTCGGCATCCGTCCTGCTCGATTGCTCCGTTACCCGGGCAATTCAGCAAGAGCCGTGCCAACTGGCCGGCTGACCGGACCTACCAGCCGTAAGCGGCGGCTACCCGGCCTGCGGCACCCGCCGGACGCAGCGACGTGCCGGCCTGACCGGCAAGATCCTGCAGGCGGCGGCGGACATTTGCCGCCATCAGGTTGACATAGATGCGCGCCGTTTCGTTCAGCCGGTGGGCCTGTTCGGCCAGCGCACGCAGTTCGGGATCGGGCGCAGCGCCATTGTCGTTCGCCGCCACCACATCGAGCGCGCTCAGCTTGGCGATCGTCGCGGCTTCCAGCGCGGCGACGTCGTTCGCCTTCAGCGCATCGATTTCAGCGTGCAGGCAGTCGATGACCTGACACAGGGCCTGTTTGCGGTTCATCGGATTTCAAGCCAGTCGAGGCGCAGCGCGATCAGGTGATCGGCGATCTTGTACGGCAGCACCGGATAATCGCCCCGTTCCAGCGCGCGCTTGATCTGCGACACGCGTTCGCTGCGAACCTCCGGCTTTTCCGCCGCCTCCTTGGCAAGGGTGCGGACGCCCGGCCGGGCGGCGGTCGCGGTTTCGGATGCGGCGGGATCGGGCTTGCGAAGCGGCCGTACAGCCTGCAGCGGCCCCGCCCGTTCGCTGGTCTGGATTGGCTTTACGCCGATCGGGTCCACCATGTCCACGCTCCGAATAAGCAACTGACAAACCGGGAAACGACGGCACGACGAAAACCTTTAGCAAAAAATTACCGGGACCATCCGGGAAGGGCGGCAAGGCCCGGTTCGACGGCGACCGCCTGGATCGGCGGCTTCTTTTCGTCGACACGGATCAGGACGCGCGCGCCCACCGCGGCATCGCCCATGGCAACGCCGTCGCGGCTGATCGCAAAGCCCGATGCAGTCGCCTGCACGCGGACGGGATCGCCGCGCTTGATGACCGGTTCGGCCTTGGCGACCGGTGCGGCCGCGACACCCGCTCCGGCTGCCATCGTTGCGACCTGCGGCAATGGCTGGGCGCGGTTCACCGGCACGAAGATGCGCCAGGCCGGCGCCATGCAGCGCACGATCACGGTATCGCGCGCGGGCGTGAACCATTCCAGCTGCGGCAGCTGGCACGGCGCCAGTTTCAGTCGCGGATCGACCGTCGTGCGTGCGCCGCCCTCCTGCCCGACAGGCACGCCCGTGAACTGGCCGACGGCAATATCCAGCAACTCGGTCGACTGCACTTCTCCCGGTCCGGCCGATGCCGGCACGGCGGCGACAGCCCATGCTGCGGCCAGAATGATGGGAAGGCGAAGGATCCGCATGGCGTTTCTCCTGCTGTGTTGTGACAAGGCGGAACGCGGCTTCATTGCGGCGTTCCGGCAAAACCGATGGTCATCTGCACCTGGGCGCGATCGGGGCGGCCGTCATGCGCGGCGATCCGCACCTGATCGGGGCGGACCGCGCCGGCATCCACCAGCGCGCGGGCCACGGCGACGGCACGGGCCTGCGCCAACACGGCGACGCTGCCCGTATCGGGATCGACGTCATCGCCGCCCGCCGCCGAACCGCTGAGCGTCAGGGTGACGCGCGGATCGGCCGCAGCAGCCCTGGCCCAATCCAGGGCCGGTCGAGCGCCATCCGGCAGCCAGTCGGCCCCGGCGACAAATCCGCTCACACGCGCCGTTTCCAGCGGCATCGGCGGCGCGGCGGGGATCGGCACGGGCTGATCCGCGGCAAATCCGGCCCGCAATCCTGCGGCCAGTCGTTCGCGGTCCTCCGCCTCGGTTGCCATGACCAGCACGAAAAAGCCGAGCAGCAAGAGCGACAGATCGGCCAGCGTGGTCAGCCAGACCGGCCGGCCCTGCGGTTCGCCAAGGACGTCCAGCTGCCCGGTCATGCGCGCTGCTCCGGCGCAAGGCGCAGCCGCGGCTGTTCGCGGCTGGCCAGCGACGCCAGCGGCCCGGCCAGTCTGGCGCGCTCCACCTGTTCGGCCCGCGCCAGCGTGCGCAATCGGCCCGAGATGGGCACGCCGACCAGCGTCGCGATCAGCGCGCCATACAGGGTGGTCAGCAGCGCAATCGCCATCGCGGCACCGATCGCACGGGGATCGCCCATGACGGTGAACATCTTGACCAGGCCGACCAGCGTGCCGATCATTCCCATTGCCGGGGCGATTTCGGCAACACTCGCCCAGACCGCGATTGCCGCCTGATGCCGTTCCACCCGGGCCGTATTGCGCTCGACCAGCAACCGCTCGACCGCAGCCGGTTCGCCCCTGTCCACGATGACGGCGATCGCAGCGGCGACATCATCATCCTCGATGACCGAACGGTCCAGCTGCATGATGCCATGCTTGCGGGCGATACGGCCCAGCGCATCGATCTGAACCAGCAGCGGATCGGCGCGAAACCGGCGGCGGCCCAGCACCCGAAGCGCCGCCACCGCCCGGCCCAGGTCGCCGGCACCATGACGCAACGCCAGCGCCAGCGCCGTGCCGCCAAGGACGATGGCGAGCGATGGCGCATCGAAATAGGGCGCAAGGGCAGCGACGGTCGCGGCAGGATAGGCAATGTCCATGCGCGTAACTGCTGCAAAAGCCGGGCCAACTGACCGGCATCGGCAAGGATGCTAGCCTCTGCGGTCATGTCCGGCAAAGCGGCGCCGCAACCGGCAAGATCTTGCCGCCGGACTTGCCGCTTTACCGCCTCCGTTACCTGATCCGGCAATTGGCACGGCGATTGCTTAGTGGTCGTCGGATACGATTTTCGTGGAGGCCCATATGGCTCAGGATCGGCTTTTCGGGGTGCATGGCGCGGCATTGGCCGTGCGGGCGCAGCGCATGAATGTGCTGGCGTCCAACATCGCCAACGCATCGACGCCTGGCTTCAAGGCCAAGGATATCGACTTTCGCAAGGCTTTGGCGGCGGTGGAACAGCCGGGGGGCAGTTCCGCCGCCGCCATGGCCAATGCGACTCTCTATCGGGTGCCGCTTCAGCCCTCGATGGACGGGAATACGGTGGACCTGTCCACCGAACAGACCGCCTTTGCGGAGAACGCCGTCGCCTATCAGACGACGCTCGCGTTCCTCAACGGCCGAATCGACACGATCAAGCGCGCGCTGAAGGGTGAATGACCATGGCTGACGCTCCCCTCAACATCTTTCAGGTATCCGGCAGGGCCATGTCGGCCCAGCTCGTGCGGATGAACACGACGGCGTCGAACATGGCGAATGCCGGTGCGATCGCCAGCTCGCCGGATGCCGCCTATCGCACGATGAAGCCGGTGTTCCGCACCCATTTCGACAAGGCGACCGGCATGGCCACCGTCGATGTCGAGCGAGTGGTAACCGCGGGCGAAGAACCCACCAAGCGCTACGATCCCGGCAACCCGCTGGCGGATGCCGACGGCAATGTCTGGGAAAGCGCGGTCCAGGAAACCCGCGAGCTGGTCGACATGCTGGAGGCCGCGCGCAGTTATCAGAACAATGTCGAGGTGATGCAGACGGCCAAGTCGCTGATCACCGAAACCCTCCGGCTGGGACGGTAAATCATGGCGACTTCATTCGACACAGCCCTTGCGGGCATGGGCATCAACCGCTCCGGAACCGGCAATGCCGCGCTGGCCAATGCCCAGGGCAAGTCCCAGATGGGTCAGCAGGATTTCCTGGCGCTGATGACGGCGCAGCTGCGCAACCAGGATCCGTTCGAGCCGGTCGACAACACCCAGATGGTCGCCCAGATGGCGCAATTCTCGTCGCTGGCCGGCCAGCAGGAGATGAATACGACGCTCAAGGCCATTGCCGACAAGCTGGGCGCGACCAGCCCGGCAGAGGCACTGAGCTGGGTCGGCCGCACGGTCCTGACCGAGGGATCGGTTGCGCTGGGCCGCACGGGCGGCGGGATCGACGGCGCTGTCGAACTCGACGGCGATGCCGCCAACGTCACCGTCACCATCGGCGATGCCGATGGCAATCCGATCCGCAGCGTCGATCTGGGCGCGCAAAAGGCCGGAACGATCGCTTTCGACTGGGACGGGCTGAATGCCGACGGCACCTCTGCCGGCGAAGGGCCGTTCACCGTCGCGGTCGAAGCGCGCGGTGCCAATGGTGCCGTGCCCGCCCGCACCCTGGTCTGGGCCCCCGTTTCCTCCGTTTCGCTGCCCGCCACCGGCGGGCCGATCCTAAACGTGGCGGGCATCGGTCAGGTGCCCGCATCCGCCATTCGCCGCGTCGGCTGAACCCCCTTAAGTCCAAGGAGCCTTATCCATGTCCTTCTATACCTCGCTGTCGGGCCTCAAGGCCGCGCAAACCGACATGTCGACCATTTCCCACAACCTGTCGAATGTGGCGACCAACGGCTTCAAGAAGAGCCGGGCGGAGTTTGCGGACGTGATGGCATCCAGCCTGGCGCTTTCGCCCAATCAGGCGATCGGGTCGGGCACGGTGACCAAGGCGATCCAGCAGCAGTTCGCGCAAGGCGCGCTCAGCCAGACCGGCTCATCGCTCGACATCGCCATCGCAGGCGACGGCTTTTTCGCGGTCAAGCCCGACCTGTCGGGCCAGCGGGTCAACTTCACGCGGAACGGCGGCTTCCTGGTCGATGCACAGCGCTTCGTCGTCGATGCGCAGGGCAGCCATCTGCAGGTGTTTCCGGTCGACGGATCGGGCACGGTCGTCGCGACCGGCCTGGACCAGACGGTCAGCCTGCGCCTGCCGGAAACCAGCGGGACGCCGGTGCCCACCAGCGGGGTGACGCTGGGGGTGACGCTGAACAGCGGGTCCAGCACGCCTGCCGGCACCTTCGATCGCTTTGACCCGGCAACCTATAACCAGTCGACCCAGACGACGGTCTATGACGCCGCGGGCAATCCGATGACCATGTCGAGCTATTTCGTGAAGACCAGCCCGACCACGTGGAACGTCCACAGCTTCGTCGGCGACACCGCGCTCGGCACGACGCCCGGCGCACCCGGCCCGGTCACGCTGACCTTTGACGCGACCGGCGACCTGGTGTCCCCGGTTGGACCGACCGCCTTTGCCCCCTTCACGCCGGCGGGGGCGGCCGGCGAACAGTCGATCAGCCTGACCATCGCCGACACCACCCGCCAGTCGGCCAGCGCGTTCAGCGTGACGCAGCGCACCCAGGACGGTGTCGCGGTCGGTCAGCTGGAAGGCGTCACCATCGATGCCGACGGCTTTGTCCGCGCCAGCTTCTCGAACGGCGAGAGCGAAGTGCTGGGCAAGGTGGCGCTGGCCAATTTCGCCAACCCCTCGGGCCTGCGCCAGATGGGCAACAGCTATTGGGCGGCATCCGGCCTGTCGGGCGAACCCAGTGTGGGCGAGGCGAACGGCAACGGCTTCGGGTCGCTGATGACCGGCATGATCGAGGGATCGAACGTCGACATCACCGAGGAACTGGTCGGTCTGATCGCGGCACAGCGCAATTTCCAGGCGAATGCCAAGGCGCTCGATACCGCCAGCCAGATTTCGCAGACCATCTTCAACATCAACTGATGATCCGGGTGGGGAGGGCATAAGCGATGGACCGTCTGATCTACACCGCGCTTTCCGGCTTGAAGAGCCGCATGGCCGCGCAGGCGACGATCGCCAACAACATCGCCAATGCCAACACCACCGGCTTTCGCGCCGACCGGGTGTCGTTCGAACAGGCCATGCTGAAGGGCGGCGGCCAGCTCGAATCGCGGCGCCCGGCGGCGGAGGAAGTCACCGATATCGACCGCAAGGCCGGTGCGATCTTTTCCACCGGCCGCGACCTCGACATCGCCGTTGCCAGCGACAGCTGGCTGGCGGTGCAGGCCGAGGACGGCACCGAGGCCTATACGCGGCGCGGCGACCTGCGTGTGTCGCAGACCGGCCTGCTGGAAACCGGTGAAGGACATCCGGTGCTGGGCGAAGGGGGGCCGATCACCGTGCCGCCCTATGAAGATATCGCCATCGCTGATGACGGGTCGATCACCGTCGTGCCGCTGGGCGCTGAAAAGGGCAGCCGGCCCGTCGAGATCGGGCGGCTGAAACTTGTCAGCGATCAGGGGTCGCAGACGGTCAAGGGCCTGGACGGGCTGATGCATGTCGAAGGCGGCGGTATCCTGCCCGCCGACCTGAAGGGCCGCGTAATGTCCCAATCCCTCGAGCAGTCGAACGTTAACCTGACCCAGGCACTGGTCGACATGATCGAGAACCAGCGCGCCTACGAAGTGCAAGCCAATCTCGTCAAGGAAGCGAAGGAAATGGACGAGAAGTCCGCCTCGCTGATGCGAATCCAGTAAGGAGCCAAGACCATGGGCAACGCCGCAATGCACATCGCCCGCACGGGCCTGGACGCCCAGGACATGCGGATGCGCGTCATTTCGAACAACCTGGCCAACGTCAACACGACGGGGTTCAAGCGCGACCGCGCAGCGTTCGAAACGCTCGCCTATCAGGTCGTGACCGCCGCCGGTTCGGCCAGCACCCAGCAGACGCAATATGCAACCGGCCTCAATCTGGGCACCGGCGTCCGCGTCCAGGGCACGGCCCGGATCGATACGCAGGGGTCGCTGGCCACCACCGGCAACGCGCTCGACATGGCGCTGGACGGCCAGGGCTATTTCCAGATCCAGATGCCCGACGGCACCTTTTCCTATAGCCGCGCCGGCAATTTCGCCCGCTCGCCCGAGGGACTGCTGGTCACCAGCGAGGGGTATCAGGTGATGCCCGGCATCACCGTGCCCGAGGGCGCGACCTCGATCACCATTGGCAGCGACGGCACCGTATCGGCGCAGATCGCCGGTCAGACCGAATCCAGCCAGCTTGGCCAGATCCTGGTCGCCAGCTTCGCCAATCCCGCCGGGCTTCAGGCCGGGGGCGACAATTACCTGATCGAGACCGCCGCCTCCGGCCCCGCCAATGTCGGCGTGCCGGGCGAGCTTGGACGGGGCACGATCCGCCAGGGGATGCTGGAGGGATCGAACGTCAACGTGGTCGAGGAACTGGTCAACATGATCGAGACGCAGCGCGCATACGAGGTCAATTCAAAGATGATCTCGGCCACCGACGAGATGCTGCAATATGTCAACCAGAACATCTGAGGCCGTGATGCGCACGCTCATCATCGCCCTGGCCAGCGCCGCGCTGATCCTGCCGGTTCAGGCAGAGGCAGGCATTTTCGGCAAGAAAAAGCCCAAGGAAGACTTCACCGCCGCCCTGCCATCGCCGACGCCACCGGCACCGCCGGTGGTAGCGAACGGCAGCATCTTTCAGCCCGATCACGGCTATGCCGCGCTCCACGAGGGCGCGCGCGCCGCAGCGGTGGGCGATCCCGTCACCATCGTGCTGGTCGAACGCACCACTGCCACCAAGTCGTCGGGCAGCCAGCTCGACAGCAACGGCAGCACGTCGCTAATCCCGCCGTCCACCGGGGCGCTGGCACTGTTCAGCCAGTCCGACGCGACGCTGGGCGGACGCCGGGCGTTCAAGGGCGAGGGGTCGGCCGAACAATCGAACGCATTGTCGGGCGAGATCAGCGTCACCGTCACCCATGTCTATCCCAACGGCACGATGCTGGTTCAAGGCGAAAAGCGGGTGACGCTCAATCGCGGCGACGAGTTCGTCCAGATCAAGGGCCTGATCCGCCGCGCGGACGTGGATGCGAACAACCGCGTCCTGTCCACCCGCGTCGCCGATGCCCGCATCGCCTATACCGGCAAGGGCGACGTCGCCCGCGCCAGTCGCCAGGGGTGGCTCAGCCGCTTCTTCCAGGTCATCAGCCCCTTCTGATGCGGAGCCCAATCATGCGCATTCTCCTGCTTCTTGTCGCCCTGATCGGCCTTGCCCTGCCCGCCCAAGCCGAGCGGGTGAAGGATTTGGGCCAGTTCCAGGGCATCCGCACCAACCAGCTGACCGGATACGGCATCGTCGTCGGCCTGCCGGGCACGGGCGACGACAATCTGGAATACACGATCCAGTCGGTGAAGGCCGCGACCAGCCGGTTCGGCCTGCAATTGCCGCCGGGCATCAATCCGGGCCTGAAGAACGCCGCCGTTGTGCTGATCACCGCCGACCTGCCCGCCTTTGCCAAGCCGGGCCAGCGGATCGACGTGACCGTCGCATCCATGGGCAAGGCGAAGTCGCTGCGCGGCGGCAGCCTGATCCTGACGCCCCTGATCGGTGCCGATGGCCAGATCTATGCGATGGCGCAGGGCACACTGGCCGTGTCCGGCCTTGGCGCGGAGGGGGCGGACGGATCGTCCGTCGTCGTCAACATCCCGTCGTCGGGCCGCATTCCGGAAGGGGCGACAGTCGAACGCACGGTGTCCACCGGTTTTGCCGACACGCCCGCCCTGACCTATAACCTGTCGCGCGCCGATTTCACCACCGCCCAGCGCGTCGCCGACGTCATCAACCTGCGCTTCGGCCAGGGACGCGCCGTTGCGATGGACGCCATTTCCGTCTCGGTCAGCGCACCGCCGGGGGCCGATGTGCGCGCCATGATGATTTCCGAAATCGAAAACCTACCGGTCGAGCCGGCGGAGGCAGCGGCAAAGGTCATCATCAATGCGCGGACCGGAACCGTCGTGATCAATTCCGCAGTGCGCGTCTCGCCCGTCGCGGTCAGCCATGGCAACATGACCGTGCGCGTCGACGAGGCACCGCGCATCAGCCAGCCGGCGCCGTTCAGCCAGGGCCAGACCGCCGTAGAACAGCAAAGCTCGGTGGGCATCAGCGAGGATGCCCGCCCGATGTTCCTGCTGGAGGCCGGACCGAAGCTGGCCGATATCGTCAAGGCAGTGAACGCTATCGGCGCGTCGCCCGGCGACCTGGTCGCCATCCTTCAGGCGCTGAAGGAAGCGGGTGCGCTCAAGGCCGATCTGGTGATCCTGTAATGACGCCGCTGTCCACCCCCACCCCGTCGGTTTCGTCGGGCGGCGTGTCGATCGACACCAGCCGCCTGGCGTCGCGCGGCAACCTGGACAAGGCCGGACAGCAGTTCGAATCGCTGTTCGTCGGCATGATGCTGGCCTCGATGCGCAAGGCAAAGCTGGCCGAGCCGCTGTTCGACAGCGAGGCAATGACCCAGTTCCGCGACCTGCAGGACCAGCAGCTCGCCAAGACGATGGCGACATCGACGCCGCTGGGCATCGGCCGGGCGATGACCGACTTTCTGGCCCGCAGCCAGCCGACCCTGGCTGAACCGGCACCGGATACCCAGGGCACCACGCCATGACCGACCTGCTGAACATCGGCGCCAGCGGCGTTCGCGCTTATCAGACGGCGCTCGGCACCACGTCCGAAAACATCGCCAATACGGGTACCGCCGGCTATGTCCGCCGCACGGCCAACCTGACCGAGGTGGGCGGCGCGCAGGGCATCGGGGGTGCCGGCGTCCTGTCGCTGGGTGTCCAGCGCATGGGCGACATGTTCCGCGACAACGACGTCCGGGTGGCGACGGCGGACCTGTCCCGCACCGAAGTGGGCATCGTCTGGCTGGAACGGCTGGATGCCGCGCTGGCCGGTCCGCAGATCGCCGAACGCATGGGCCAGTTCTTCAACGCCGCGACCCAGGCCGCCGCCGATCCCAGCGCATCGGCGCCGCGAATCGTCATGCTGGAACAGGCGGCAAGCATCGCCGACGCCTTTGCCGCCGCCGCCGATACGCTCGACCGCCTGGCGATCGAGGCCGATGTGGCGGGCAAGGGTGCGGCCGCAGACCTGGAATCGAGCGCCCATGCGCTTGCCCGGGTGAATGCCGCCCTTGGCCGGACCCAGCCCGGCAGCAACGGTCAGGCGCAGCTGCTGGACGAACGCGACCGGCTGATCGATGCGATGTCGGTGATGGTCGACCTGACGGTTTCGACTGACGATTTCGGCCGCGCGACGCTGCGCGTCGGTGGCAGCGCCGGTTCGCTGCTGGTGACCGGCGACCGGGTCGCCAGCGTCCAGTACGACCGCAGCGATACCGGCGCGGCGCAGTTCACCCTGTCCCATGCCGGCGTCACCTATGCCCTGCCGGCGGCGGCCGGTTCGATGGCAGGCATCGTCGAGGGGGCCGGCCGCATTGCCGATGCCCGCACCGAACTGAACCAGCTTGCCGCCCGCTTCACCGACGATATGAACGCGGTTCAGGGCCAGGGGCGCGATCTGGACGGCAATCCCGGCCAGCCGCTGTTCGCGGTCGATGCGGACGATCCCGCCAAGTTCGCGGTCGCAATCGTCAATCCACGCGCCATTGCCGCCGCAGGTGTCGGGGGCGGCCCGCGCGACAACGCCAATCTGCTGGCGCTGTCGGCACTGCGCACGACAGCCGGCTATGAAGGCCAGGCAACCGGGATGGTGGCGCGCAACGGCGCCGCACTGTCGGCGCGGCTGACCGTGGCCGAGGCCCAGGCGTCGATCAAGGACCAGTCGGTCGCCGCCCGGTCCGAGGCATCGGGTGTGGACCTGGACCGCGAGGCCGTGGACCTGATCCGCTTTCAACAGGCCTATCAGGCGTCGAGCCGCGTCATTCAGGTGGCGCGCGACACCATCGATGCCATCCTCCAGATCCGGTAAGCGCCATGTCCATCGCCACCGCCACCTTCTATGACCGGTCGACCGCGCTGATGCTGCGGATGAGCGACCGGGCGGACCAGCTGCAGACGCAGATCGCGACGGGCAAGAAGCTGGTCAGCGCATCCGACGACGCGGCTGGGTATCAGCGACTGGCGACGATCAAGCGGCAGGAAGCCGACGCGACGGCGACCACGGCCAATCTGGCGCTGGCCGGCGGGCTGCTGGCGCAGACCGATACCGTGCTCGGCAATGTCGATGCACGGCTGCAACGGGCGAGCGAACTTGCCGTCCAGGCTAATAGCGGCATCCTGTCCACCAGCGACCGTGCAGCGATCGCCATCGAACTGGATACAATCCGCGACGAACTGGTCAGCATCGCCAACACCCGCGATTCCCGGGGCCAGCCACTGTTCGGCGGCGCGAGCGAGGGGGATGCCTTTATCCGTTCCGCCGATGGTTCGGTCGATTATGCGGGCAGCGCGGCCGTCAGCGTGCCCGTGGGCGATCAGCGCCAGGTACAGGCCACCGAAAGCGGTGCCGATGTGTTCATGCCCGCCGGCGGAACCGATATCTTCGCGGCGCTCGCAACCCTTTCGACGGCGGTGCGCGCCGGCGATTCGGCGGCCATCGGCAGCGCCAACGACGATATTCAGGCGGCGATGGATCATGTGTCCGGGGTTCGGGCGTCCGTAGGCGCTCGTGCGATCCGGGTCGACCTGGAAACGGAGCGCCGCACGGCGGAGGCGGCAGACCGGGAGATTGCCCGTTCGGCCATTGAGGATGTCGACGTGACCGAGACGGTCACCGAGCTGCAAAAGACACTGACGATCCTTCAGGCGACGCAATCCAGCTTTACCCGCCTGTCCCAGCTCAGCCTGTTCGATCAGCTACGGTGATCCTTCGCGCACCTACCTTGTCCGTTGGTAACCATTTTTCAGTGCCTGTTCGTGCAAACAGGACCCAATTGTCCGTCCTTCGTGTCGAAGGGCTGTTCTCAACCGGGGGTTTTGCCAGACCATGTTTCCGCTGATCGGTCTTGTCGTGCTGATCGCCATGGTGTTCGGCGGCTTCGCCATCACTGGCGGCGCGCTGGGTCCGGTGCTTCATGCCCTGCCGCACGAGATGCTGATCATCGGCGGTGCCGCGGTGGGCGCGCTCATCATCGGCAATTCGATGAAGGAGCTGAAGGCGCTGGGCGGCGGCGTGGTGAAGGTGTTCAAGGGGCCGAAATACAAGAAGCAGGATTATCTGGACACGATCTTCCTCGTGTCGAAACTGATGAAGCTGTTGCGGACCGAGGGACCGATCGCGCTTGAGCCGCATGTCGAAGATCCGAAATCCTCCGCCATCTTTGCCGAATATCCGCGTCTGCTCGCCGATCATACGCTGATCAACCTGATCGCAGACACGCTGCGGCTGGTCGTCGTTTCCTCCGGCACGCTGGATGTCCATGCGGTCGAGGAGGTGATGGACAATTCGATCAAGACCCACCACCACGAGGTCCAGGGGCCGCAGACCACCCTGCAGGGCCTGGCCGATGCGCTGCCTGCACTCGGAATCGTCGCCGCCGTGCTGGGCGTGGTGAAGACCATGGGTTCGATCGACAAGCCGCCCAGCATCCTGGGCGCGATGATCGGATCGGCGCTGGTCGGCACGTTCCTGGGCGTGCTGCTCGCGTACGGCATCGTCGGGCCGCTGGCGACCCGGCTGCAACAGGTGATCGACGCCGATGCCGCCATCTATCATGTGGTCAAGCAGATCATCATCGCCTCGCTCCACGGCCATCCCCAGCCGCTGGTGATCGAAGCCGCGCGCAGCGGCATCGCGCACGCCAACCAGCCGGGATTCGGCGAAGTGTTCGACGGATTGCGGGGGCGTTAATGGTTGATCGGCTCACGCCGATGAGCGGCTCCGGCCCGCTCCCCCGCCCGGCCACCCAGCCAGGCTACTCTTGTGGGTGGCCGGGCGGGGGAGCGGGCCGGCGCCGCCGTGCGCCGAGAGGCGCCGCATAATGCCCGCCGCCCGCGCGCCGCACGGCAACAACCAGCCGCCGAAGATCATCATCGTCAAGAAAATCATCGCCGATGGCCATGGCGGCCATCATGGCGGCGCGTGGAAGGTCGCCTATGCCGATTTCGTGACGGCGATGATGGCGTTCTTCCTGCTGATGTGGCTGCTCGGCGCGACCAATGAAAAGCAGCGCAAGGCGCTGGCCGACTATTTCTCGCCGACGCTCATTGAAAAGAAGCAGAACAGCGCCGGTTCCGACGGCCTGCTGGGTGGCAGTGCGCTGAACGAACCCGACAATTATCCCAATCGCGCGGGACAGACGGGTACCCGGTCGATGACGATCCCCATCGATTCGACCGGCGGCGCTCAGGTCGGATCGGGCGACAAGGGCACGCTGAAGGCCAAGCGGGCACTGGCGGCCGAGGACGAAAAGAATTTCCAGCGGATGAAGTCGCGGGTCGAAGCGCAGATCAAGGCGAACCCGAAGCTGGCCAAGCTCGGCAAGCATGTCCGCTTCGTCAAGACGCGGGACGGGATGCGCATCGACCTGATCGACGATGCCGATTATTCGATGTTCGACCTGGGCACGACCGCCTTTGCCGGCGATGCATCCACCCTGATCGGGCTGGTGGCCGGATCGATCGCAGAAGTCGACAACCCCATCATGATCCGCGGCCATACCGACAGCCTGCCGTTCGGCGACCCGCGCGCGATGAACAACTGGATGCTGTCATCGGGCCGGGCAGAGGCGACGCGTCGCCGGTTGCTGGCCGGCGGCGTCAAGGAAGCGTCGTTCGAGCGGATCGAAGGCGTCGCCGACCGCGAGCCGCTGATCCGCGAAAACCCGTCCGATCCGCGTAACCGCCGGGTCGCGGTTACTTTGCTCTATCGCCGGGGCAATTTCGGCGAATAAGGGTCAGAACAGCAATTTCCTGAAGCTGACCCGCACGCTCCTGCCAAGCGCATCGACATAGCCCGGTTGATAATTGAGCGGCACGATCCCGTTCGCATCCGTCACCTGCTGGCGCGTGTTGAACAGGTTGTTGATGCCCAGCGTCACCCGCGATCCGCGCAGCCAGGGATTGGCCCTGACCCAGGATCGCTGAGCGCCCAGATCGGCAAAGAACCGCAGATCGACCGTCGCCAGTTCGGAAAAGTCCAGCTGGTTGCCCCCGGTCGGGCCGCCGTCGACGCTGGTGCCGCTGCGATAATCGGCGTTCAGCCGCACGCCGATGCCGTCGCGCGAATAGCCGGTACGCACCTCCACGACATGGCGCGGCTGGCCGCCATTATTGCCGGTCGCCCCGCCGTTCAGCAGATCGATCGGCGCGAGGCCGTCGCGGATCAGGATCGACTGCTCCAGATACAGCGTGTGATAGGCGCTGAACTGGAACCGGCCGCTGAAATCCGGTCGGCCGCCGCCGCCCCCGAAACGCCCAAAACCACCGCCGGGGCCGCCGCCCGGGCGACCTGCGCCCGGCCCGCGCGGCCGTTCAGGCAGCGGCTGGCCGGATGCTTCCGCCGCCTCGCGCTCCGCCTGACGCGCGGCGCGCGCCGCTTCGATCCGCCGCTGGGCATCCGACGTGATCCGCTTGGAAAAATTGACGCCCCAGCGAAGTTCCGCCCGCTCCTCGCGCTCGAAATTGATCGGGCGATTGTCGATGCTGATCAACCGCCCCTCGTCATCGCGGACGAACCGATCCGGAAATGCCGCCTGGATCGCGGCGGTCGCGGCCGGAAAGCCAGCGATCGGGTTTCGCGTGACGCTCGACACATAATCGGCGCTGATCGTCAGATCCTCGTCCGACCAGGGCTTCAGCGTCAGCCCGGCCTTCACCACGTCGCGATTGTCGCGGACAAGGGCGGCGTTGCCGCCATCGATCCGGGTGACGAGCGCGGTTTCGCCTCGGATGAAATCGAACACTGTCACATTGGGCGTGGTGATGACCGGATCGCCGAACTGCGCCTGGCTCGGCGCGCCTTCCTCATGCGTCGCGGACAGCAGCAACCGCACGGGGCGGACAGGGGTCCAGTTCAAGCCATAGCCAAGCGTGGTCAGCGTGCCCGCATCCGAAAGTCGCTCCACCTCCACATCGCCATTGACGGACAGGTCGCCCAGGAACGGCAGCACGCCGTTCGACTGGTCCGCGATCGGCAGGCTCAGGCTGGTGCGGATGTTGGCGATGTCGCGCCCCCGCTCCGTCAGCCGCACCACACCGTCGCGTTCCGACCGCCCAGCAAAGCCGTTCGCGGCCGCCCGTACCCGTACCGACAGATTGCTGCGCCCCGCCGGCAGGGTAAAGGGCGACCCGGCGACGAGTCCGTCGACCGATGCCGACCGGCTTTCGCTGCGCGCCTGTTCTGTGCTGCGTCCGAACGGCCCGAGCGCATCCAGCGGGCCGAACGGGCTGAACGATCCGTCATCCGCCAGGATCTGGGCCTGCAGAGCTTCGGCATCGGCGGACCGGTCGGTCATGGTGCGGGTCAGGGTACGGTCGGCATTCAGATTGGCCGACCAGCGCCAGCCACCGGGAATGTCGCCATTCATCGAGATGGTTGCGCTGGTCGTCAGGCTGTTGGCCTGCCGCATCAACGGGTCGCCGGGCAGAATGCGGTACAGGCGCACCTCATCGGCAAAGGGGGAGTATCGATTGGCAGCGGGCAGCGTCAGGGTCGCGGTCGGCAGGCCGAGCAGCGACAGGCTGTCGCTCGCCTCCACCCGCAGGCTGGCCGTTGTCGATACGTCGCCGAACAGGGTCCGGTTGAGCACTGCATTGCCCGAATATCGCGTGGTTTCGGGCCGCAGCGTCCGGAACGGCGTCTGGTCCGTCCGGTTGGGTGCGTTGGCACCGGGAAGGAACGCCTCCAGCGATGGAATACCGCCCAGTCCGGTCGGGATCGCCGCGACCGCCACCGGCGTGCCCGCCAGGCCGCTCAACGCCGGATCGACCTCGGTCAGACCCGCGCCGGGGCCGACATTGCCGATGCGGTCGAACGGCACGTCGCCGTCCGCCAGCACGATCCCGCGCTCCGCCTCGGTCAAGCGACTGTCGCGCTCGATCTCGAACTCGACGTTCACCCGCCCCCGATCGTTCAGCCGCAGGGTGCCCAGTTCCGCTTCCAGATTGCTCGTGCCGCTTTCCGTCGGCACCCGCCCTTCCAACTCGCCCGTCCAGGACCTGAACCGGGGCCGCAGCACGAAATTCACGACGCGCTGGTCGGCGCGGTAGCCATAGGCAAGGGCCGCTTCTTCGGGCAGCACATCGACGCGCAGGATCGCTTCGGTCGGAATGTCCCGGATTTCGCCGAAACCGCCGATCCGCCGTCCGTTCAGCAGCACCACCGGCCCGCCGCCGCCGCGCCCCCGGCCCGACCGGGTCTGCGGGGTGAGTTCCTCCAGCAATTCGGTGATCGAGCTGACGCCGTAAGCACGGATATCGGCGGGCGAAAGCCGAAGTTCGGGCGCGACGTCGCTGGCCACCTGTCCCGGTGGACGCTGGCCGGTGACGACGATGGCATCGTCGCCCGCGTCGCCCGGATCGACGGGCGCTCCGCCGGCATCCGTCGGGGGCGTCGGTGGCGCGACCTGAGCCGACACTGCCGCAGGGGCCGTGGATACCAACAACAACAGGGTCAGGCGGGCGGTGGATCGCATCGGGGTTCCGGTGTTGGGAAAAGGGGGGGTGCCGTCGCCCTAACCGGCAAATGTCGCAAAACTATACCGGCCTTCGTCACCATGTTGCCGGATCGGCACGCCCGGCGACCAAAAGGAAAACGGCCCGCCCCTCCTCGAACGGAGGGGCGGGCCGCAATCCCGTCCCGCATGATCCTGGGATCAGGCGCGGGTGCCGCTCATCGGAAAGCTGCCGAACACCCCGGCACCGACCGTGCCGGCAATGGTATCGCCGCTCACGGTCGCTTCGCAGTCCAGCGTCATCGGCATCGGCACCACGATGTCGACCTTCCACGACAGCGTATCACCATTTACCCGGCCGTCCTTGATCTCGGTCGTGCCCAATGCACCCGAATAGGTGCCGGTAAAGCTGTCGCCGTTGCTGGCCACGGTCAGCGTCGCTTCCTGATCGCCCATCGGCGACTTGGTTACGGTCTTCCAGCTTCCATCGACGTTTGCCATGACATCCTCTTCCCTTTTTCTGCCTTTACTGGCTGGCCGCCGTCTTGCCCTGCGGCAGGGCGGTCAACTCGGCCATCGGCTTGACCTCGACCGGCAGGCCAAGCGAGTCAAGCTGCGGCTTGACCACCTTGGCATCGCCGACAACGACCCAGACGAACTTGTTCGGGTCCAAAGTCGAGCGTGCCGCAGCGTCAAGTTCAGCCGCGGTCAGGGCGCGATATTTTTGCGCGATCGTCGCATAATAATCGTCCGGCCGGCCCAGCTCGTCATTCTGGATCATGGCACCCAGCACTTGGCTGGCGCGCTCGAAATTGCCCGCCAATTCGCGCGTCTGGCCGTTGATCGTCCGTTCGAACTCGTCCTTCTGCACGCCGTTGGTGGTCAGGAACTCCTGAACCTCGCGCTTCATCGATTCGATAGCCGGGCCGGTCTTGTCCGCCTGCACCGGCGCGCTGATCGCATAGGTCACGACGCTGTCCAGCCGGTTGAACCGGCCGCCCACGCCGTAGGACCAGCTCTTTTCCTCGCGCAGGTCCATGTTCAGCCGCGACAGGAACGTGCCGCCCAGCACCTCGTTCGCGGTCAGGGCGGGCAACAGTTCGGACTTGGGATCCAGCTGGGTCAGCTGCCCGCCCAGGATCAGCGACTGGGGCGATTGCGGCCGATCGACCAGCAGGATGCGGGGGCTGGCCTGAACCGCGGTTCCGATCGCCTTCACCCCGGCCGTTCCCGTGCCCTGCCAATTGGCCATTGCCCGGTTCAATTCGGCCTGGACCTCAGCCAGCGGACGATCGCTGACGACATAGATCTTGGCCTTTTCCGGCCGCATCCATGCCTGATGGAACGCCGCCAGATCGGCGGACTGCAGGCTGGCGACCACCGCCGGATCGCCGGTCGCCGCTGCCAGCTTGGCATAGGCGGACTGCTCCCCATAGAGCAGCTTGGGCAATGCACGATTGCCCAGGCCCTGGGGGCTGGACAGTTCCTGCTTGATCCGCGCCAGCTGCTGCGCGCGCACCCGGTCCACCTCTGCCGGGGCAAAGGCCGGATTGCGCACGACATCGGCGAACAGCGCCACCGATCCGGCCAGATTGGCGCTGGGGGTATAGAGCGAGACGGCGGTCGCATCGGCGCTGCCATTGGTGCTGATCCGCGCGCCCAGCCGCTCCTGCGCCTCGGCCAGCTGGACGGAGTTCAGCGTCTTGGTGCCCTCGTCCATCACCGCCAGCATCAGCGCCTGCGTCCCCAGCTTGTCGGCCGGGTCGGCGACGGCACCCGCATCGAACTGCATGACCACCTGCGTGATCGGCAGAGCGGAGCGCTGCGCATAGATCAGCTCGATGCCGTTGCTCAGCTTCGCGCGCTCGACCTTGGGGAAATCCAGCTCGCGCACTTCGCCAACCGCCGGCAATGCGCCGCGCGTGCCCTTGACCGGCTCGTCCGCCGCTGCGGGGGTGGCGGGCTTCTGGGCAGTCTGCGCTTCGGCATAGGCGGGGCGCTCGCCGGGCGACGTCACGATGGTCAGCGCAGGCTTGCCGACCCATTTGTTCATCGCCGCCTTGACCGTGGCCGGGGTCGCTGCCGCCAGCCGCTGCAGCTGGACCCGGTAATAGGCGGGGTTGTCGGAATAGAGCGCGCCCTCGGCCAGAGCCACCGCCTTGCCGCCGAAACCGCCCACGGCCTCCAACCCGGCCAGGCGGCCCGACACCGTGCTGGTGGCCACGCGCGCCACCTCGTCCGCCGTCGGCCCTTCGGCCAGCAGCTTGGTCACCACCTCGTCCATCCGCTTTTCGACGGCAGCCGGATCGACGCCCGGGCGCACATCGGCGCTGACGGAGAAGAAGCCGACCTGGGCGAAGGGCGAGGCGCCCGCGCTGACGCTGACCGCCAGCTTGTCGTCACGCACCAGCACATTGTCTAGCCGCGAGGAGGCAAGGCCGCCGAGCACGCTGCCGCCGATCTGCAACAGCGTCGATTCCGGATCGTTCAGGCCGGGGATCGCCCAGTACCGGCTGATCCGCGTGGTTGCGACCCGGTCCTTCATCTCGACCCGCTTCGGCTCGCTCAGTGTCACGACCGGCGCCTCGGGCAGCCGGGTTTCCGCGCCGCGCTGGATCGCGCCGAAATATTTCTCGACCAGCGGCCGCGCTTCGGCCGCGTTCACATCGCCGGCCAGCACCAAGACCGCATTGTTCGGGCCGTAATTGTCGGTGAACCACTGCTTCACGTCGCTCAGGCTGGCCGCGTCCAGATCGGCCATCGAACCGATCGTCGAATGGGCATAGGGATGCCCTTCGGGGAACAGGCCCTTCAGCACCTCGTAAAAGGTCAAGCCATAGGGGTTGTTGTCGCCCTGGCGCTTTTCGTTCTGGACGACGCCGCGCTGGATATCCAGCTTCTGCTGGGTCACCGCACCAAGCAGATAGCCCATGCGATCGCTTTCCAGGAATAGCGCCATGTCCAGCGCCGGGCGGGGCACGGTCTGGAAATAGTTGGTGCGGTCGAAAAAGGTGGTGCCGTTCAGGTCGGTGGCGCCGATCTGCTGCAGCGGCTCGAAATAGTCGCCGGGGGCGTTTTCCGACCCGTTGAACATCAGGTGCTCGAACAGATGGGCAAAGCCGGTCTTGCCCTTCGGCTCGTGCTTCGACCCGACATCGTACCAGATGCTGACCGCGACCACGGGAGCCTTGCGATCTTCGTGAACGATCACGCGCAGCCCGTTGGGCAGGGTGAATTCTTCATAGGGAATGTCGATCGAACGAACCAGATCGCCGAGCGGCGCGGCAGCCGGCTTTGCAGCCTGGGCAGTCGCCTGGGCATGGGCGGCGGACGGGGCAAACGGAACGGCGAGCGCAATCGCCATGGCAGTCATGCTGGTGCTGATGGTACGCATGGATAGTTCCCGTATCTGCGTGGAGTTCAGGTCGGCCGGTCGGCCTCTTGCCCGGTGTGTTCCCGGACCATGACACCATCATTGCGCCCGAAACCGGTGATGGCAAGCGTCAATAGATTGGCCAGTTGCTTGATGAGCGCGGTGGCGACCATCAGCGCGGACAAGGTGGCTGCATCGACCCCCGAACCGCCCACCAGTTCAAGGCTGACTGCAAGATAGAGGATCTCGCGATTGGGGACCAAAGGCAGCTGGTTGATCACCGCCTGCGCGGTCACGAACAACAGCCACGTTTCCATCGGCACCATCGGCAGCACGACCCACCATTGCAGCACCTGCAGCGCCAGCACGCCCCAGGCCCGACCCAGATGGATCAGGAAAATGCGGATCGCCCGTGCCCCGTCGATCCAGAACACCGCCCGGCGAAACAGCACGGCCAGCACCGCCACCGCCCCTGCGACCAGGGCAAGCGCGACGAACAGCGCCGTCTGGCCGCCGACGATCCGTTCCACCAGCGCCTGCTGGCCCAGGCCGACCAGCGCAGCGACCAAAAGGATGGTGGTCAGCGTCGCGCCCATGCCGGACAGGATCGAGCTGTCCTTCAACCCGGCAATCGCCCGGCGCGTCGGAATGCCGAGCGTTGCGCTGGCCCACACGAAGAACCAGGCATCGCCCGAATAGCCAATGACGACCGCATTCAGCGCCCGTTTCCGCAGCACCGCGGCCAGCGGCACCGCTTTGCCCCAGATCATCTGGAAGATGCGCTGTTCGGTCAGCGGCAACAGCATGAAGCTGAGCCCGTAGATCAGGTAGAAGAACGGGTTGGTCGGCAACCGGGTCAGGATATCCCGCCAGCCGAGTTCGGTCAGCTTCCAGCCGACATAGCCCAGGATCGCGGCCATCCACAGCCAGTGGAGCGGGCGGGCATAGGGCCGCCCCCTGGCGATCAAGCGGTCGAACCAGCCGCTGGCTGCATCGGGTTCCGTCAGCAGCGGCGCCGGCGCCGTCATCCCTGGCGGTCCCAGTTGCGTTGGCGAAGCACCGTATCGCGCTGACCGCGCGCGGCGAACCGCCCGGCAAGAAAGGTGTAGAAGAACCAGTCCTTCGCCGCGTTCGGCGTGAAATGGTACATCAGCCGTTCGAACAGCGTCCAGCGAACCCCGCGCCGGTCGTCGCGCCGAGACGAACTGATGCACCACAGGTCGGCATCATAGGCCTGCCGGCCCAGCTTGAGCACGCGGTGGGCCAGCTCGTGATCCTTCAGAACATAGGGCCAGCGCGCGGGATCATATCCGCCGGCGCGACGGAGCGCCTCCGTGCGGAACAGCTGGGCTGCGCCGCTGGTATGGTTCTGGCGCGGCCAGATGGCGGCGGCGGTCAGCCGGTGGCGACGGGCTCGCGTCGCGTGATCCGGATCGCCGTCGTCCGGTTTCAGCCACGCGCCCAGCATCACCCGGCCCGGCCCGCCCGCGTCGAACAGCGTCCCTGCGCGGCGGAGATAGTGCGGCGGATAGACGGTGTCCGCATCGCAGACCGCGACCAGTTCGGTCGTCACCGAATCGATCCCGCGGCGAAGCGCATGGACCTGCCCCGGCGTCGGTTCGTCCAGGAACAGCACGTCGGCGCCGGCAATCCGCGCCTGTTCGCGGGCAGCATCGATGCAGCCATCGGTCGATCCGTTGTCAACCACGATGATCCGCACGGGCTCCTCCTGCGCGATCAGCGAGGCGAGCGTCGCGGGCAGATAATTTGCCTCGTTGAAGACAGGGATGACGGCGGACCAGCGCATGGTGCGGCCCTTGCCGAGCGGCGCTGGCGCGTCAAGGGGAGGCACCATGGGCGCCTCCCCCGTCCGGCGTGGGTCAGAACCCGGTCTTGAGCGTCACGAACACCTGACGCGGCGCGCCGATCAGCAGCGTCTGGTTGTCGCCGCGATTGCCGAAGCCGTTCGACCCGATCGTCGCGACATAATCCTCGTCAAACAGGTTGGTGGCATTCAGCTGCAGCTCGACCTGACGGCCGGCTGCCACCTCGACCCGTGCACCCAGCGTGGCATCGGCGATCAGACGGCCATCGACCGACTGGTCGTTCTCATAGGTGAAGTAGCGCTTGCTCATATAGTTGCCGCCCAGCCGGCCGAAGAAGATGTCGCCGGAATAGACGATTTCGGCGCTGGCGATGTGGCGGGGGGCATCGACCACGGTGCGCCCTTCCGTCGCGGCGACCACGGCACCGGCGGCGTTGACCACATCGTCCCGATAGGTCGATTCGTTATAGGCATAGCTGCCCTGGATGCTCAGCCCGCCGCCCAGGCGATATTCGCCCGTCGCCTCGATACCCAGCGACCGGACGTCGCCCACATTGCGCAGGATGGCCGGATTGCCGACGATGCCGGCGCCGTTGGCAAAAGCGATCAGCCGATCCCGGAAGTTGACGTAATAGGCACCCACCGATCCGGAAAAGGCAGCCGAGCGGAAGCGCCCGCCAAGCTCGAACGTGTCCGACTGTTCCGGCTTCAGGTCGCCCAGCGCCGCGAAACCGGCAGGCGTGGTTGCGAACGGCCCGCTTGTCGCCGACGAAGTGAAGGCGCGCGTCACCTGCGTGAAACCGCCGAACACTTCCAGATCGTCGGACAGGGCGATGCTGACCCCGCCATGCGGCTGGAACCAGTCCTTCACCTCGAACGCGCCGCTGGCCAGTGCACCGGCGACGATCGGATCGGCGCTGTTTTCGACCTTGTACCCCTTCCATCCCAGATTGACGGTGACGGCACCGAAGCTCAGCTTGTTCTGGACGAAATACTGCAGGGTTTCGGTGTCGTAATTGTAATCCCACTGGGTGAAGAACGGATTCGCCTGGAACGACAGGCTGTCCCGGCCCGGACGGTTGCGGCTTGCGAGGCCGTAGAAGCGGCGGGCCTGGCGGAAATCGTTCTTTTCGTACCAGCCGCCGACCGTCAGGTCGTACACCCCGCCGATCGTGCCGCCGATCGATCCGAACACGCCCTTGCGATCAATGTCATATTCGGTCGTGCGGATCGAAATCGGTATGCCGCCGGGCGTGGCGACATAGGGGGTGAACCAGATGCCCTGCCCCTTGTTGTCGTGCAGATAGCCCTTGACGCTGACCCGGATGGGCGCGGCGTCGCTGGTTTCCAGGCCGAACGAAGCAAGCAGATCGTCGCGCAGGCCGGCTGCGTCGAAATAGGCGTCGTCGGGATTGGCGAACGGCGCAGGATAGGCCGTGCCGGCTGCCGGATTGGTCGGCGCAGCGCCGGTATAGCCGGTGTTCGCGCCGATATCGGCAACCAGTACCGCCAGTTCATAATCGTCCGAGATATTGTCCCAGTTCGACCCCAGCCGTCGGATCATGTCCAGCGACATGTCCTGATAGTCGTTTTCGCGCCGCGCCGAATAGCTTAGCGTTCCGACCGCGCGCAGGTCGCCGAACAGCGGGGCGACCAGCTTGCCCGAAAACTGGTCCTGCCGCTGCGAACCGAACCCCTTCCACTTGTCGGTATCCAGTCGCGCATAGCTGCCATAAAAGGCGATTCCCGACCCGCCGATGTCGCCGGTGTCGAGCCGGGCGAAGACGCGGTAGGTGTTTTCGTCGCCATAGGTGGTGGCGGCACGCACGCCACGCTCGCTGGTGGGGTCGTCGGAGAAGAACTCGATCGTGCCGCCCAGATTGTTGGTCGCCTGCGTCCCGATCGACCCCGCACCCTGGCTGACCCGGGTCAGGGCGATGTTGTCGGCGATGATCGCGCGGCTGATGTGCAGGCCGTTGGTGTTGCCATAGCTGCCGTCGCCAAGCGGAATGCCGTCCAGCGTGAAGCCGATCTGGTTCTGGTTGAAGCCGCGGATCGACACGCGCTGCGACCATTCATAGGCGCCGAACGCGTCCGCCGACTGGAAATTGACGCCGGGGAGGCGGGCAATGGCTTTCAGCGGGCTGGTACCGGGCGACAGGATCGTGATGTCTTCATTGTCCAGTTCCTGAACTTGGCGGGTGTCGCCGCGGCCCAGCACCACGATATCGCCCTCTTCTTCCATCGTTTCGGACGGAGCCGGCTCGTCGGCCATCGGCTGAGCCAGGGCAGTGGACAAGGGCAGGATAAGCGCGCTCGTGACGAGCAGGCTGGCAACAATGCGGCGCATGGTGAATTTCCCCCGGGCCGACCGTGAATCGGTGGCCTTCGTGAAGCGCCGCTAGAGTTGCTGCATTGCAGCTTGATGCCAGTTCCGTTTCAGTTTCGAAACGGGAAAATGACAGAGTGATGAATGGCCGAAGTCCGCCGAAAACCATGGTCTTTCGGCCATCATTGTGGCATTTCCGCCACGCGACCGGGTTCAGCGGTCCCGGCGACCCAGCAACCGAAGGCGCAGCGCATTCAGCTTGATGAAGCCCGCCGCGTCGCGCTGGTCATAGGCCCCCTGATCGTCCTCGAACGTCACCATCCGCTCGCTATACAGTGAATGGGGCGACTTGCGCCCGACGACATAGGCATTGCCCTTGTAGAGCTTCAGGCGGACCGTGCCGGCCACCTTTTCCTGGCTGTAATCGATCGCCGCCTGCAGCATCTCGCGCTCCGGCGCGAACCAGAAGCCGTTATAGATCAGCTCGGCATAGCGCGGGGCCAGTTCGTCCTTCAGATGCGCGGCACCGCGATCGAGCGTGATCTGCTCGATGCCGCGATGGGCGAGGTGATAGATGGTGCCGCCCGGCGTTTCGTACATGCCGCGCGACTTCATGCCGACGAACCGGTTTTCCACCAGATCGAGCCGACCGATTCCATGCTTGCGGCCCAGTTCGTTCAGCGCGGTCAGCAGCGTGGCCGGCGACATCGCCTGACCGTTCAGGGCAACGCCGTCGCCCCGCTCGAAATCGATGGTGATATATTCGGGCGTGTCGGGCGCATCCTCCGGATCGACGGTGCGCGAATAGACATAGTCCGGCACCTCGTCCCACGGATCCTCCAGCACCTTCCCCTCGGACGAGGTGTGGAGCAGGTTGGCATCGGTCGAAAACGGGCTTTCGCCGCGCTTGTCCTTGGGCACCGGAATCTGGTGCGCTTCGGCAAAGGCGATCAGCGCGGTGCGGCTGGTCAGGTCCCATTCGCGCCACGGCGCGATCACCTTGATGTCCGGGTTGAGCGCATAGGCGGACAGCTCGAACCGCACCTGGTCATTGCCCTTGCCCGTCGCGCCGTGGCTGACGGCGTCCGCGCCGACCTCTGCTGCAATCTCGATCAGCCGCTTGGAAATCAGCGGCCGCGCGATCGACGTGCCGAGCAGATACTGCCCCTCATAGAGCGCATTGGCGCGCATCATGGGAAAGACGAAATCGCGGACGAATTCCTCGCGCAGATCGTCGATATAGATGTGTTCGGGCTTCACCCCCATCAGCTCGGCCTTGGCGCGCGCCGGGCCAAGCTCCTCGCCCTGGCCCAGATCGGCGGTGAAGGTGACGACTTCGCAGTTATAGGTCTGCTGCAGCCATTTCAGGATCACGCTGGTGTCCAGACCGCCGGAAAAGGCCAGGACGATGCGGTTGATCTTGTCGGACATGGGCGCGGCTCCGATGAATGCAGGGCATGAGGAATCGCCGCGCGCCTTATGACCCATTGCCCGCCCGCGCAAGCTAAGGGCTTGCAGCGACTCGCCGAACGGGCGCAGCCTTGCCGCGAGGGGGGAGATGCGATGAGCGCGAACAAGACCGTGGCGACCGACGCAGCCGTTACAGCATTTCTGGAGTCGGTGCCCGATGCCGCCCGCCGCGCGGACGCGATTGCCGCGACGGACCTGATGCAACAGGCGACGGGCCAGCCGCCCGTCATGTGGGGACCGTCGATCATCGGCTTCGGACGATACCGCTATCGCTATGCCAGCGGGCGAGAGGGAGAGATGTGCCGCGTGGGCTTTTCCCCGCGCAAGGCGGAGCTGGTCTTCTATGTCGGTGCCGGGCGACCCGAACAGGCCGACGCGCTGACCCGGCTGGGCAAGCACAAGACCGGCAAGGGCTGTCTTTACATCAAGAAGCTGTCGGACGTGGACGCAGGCGTGCTCGAAGCGATCGTTCGCACCTGCTATGACACACCGGCCGAGGGCGAAGTTGCCGACTAGGCCGCAGGCTCATGTAAAGCGGCCTGCCGGCTTTCGCCCCATTCCGGTCATCTGTAAAATGCTGTAATTGGCTCCGAATGGTGCAAGCCCCCTCGAAATCAGAGCGTATGGAAATCCGCAAATCGGTGGGGAATCGAGCGATCCCCGGACCCGAAACTGCTGTCCGTCCTCGCGGGCCAGATTACTTGGTCGCGCACGCGTGCTTCGATTGCCGAAAATCATGGAAGATTGCAGAGGAAAGCACGGCCACATGTCCCCAGTGCGGCGGGGCTCTGCATTGGATGGGGCGAGCGTTTAAGGCGCCCAAGAAGTCCGACATTGAGCAATGGAAGAAGGTTGAGCTGCTGTGGGGAGCTGGTTTCAGGTTTATCCCGCATACGGGCTGGAGAGACGTCGAGCCTTATCCGGAGCGACTTCGCGAGGTTGCAGCCTTTATCGAATGCAATCGTGAGCATCCATTTAGGGTGAAGAGCTAGCTGGAGGAAACCACCCAATTTCGGCCCTCCACCCGTTTGGCCAAAAGCGGTCGTTGATTGGTTCGCAAGCTACCCGCGCAGCGCCGCCTCGGCTTCGGCCATGTAATCCCGCGTGATCGGCAGCGCCTCGCGCGAGCGGGCGAACTGGACCTGATAATTGACCAGCCCGCCGTGCCGGAAACTGACGCAACTGCCCGCCAGATAATAGAGCCACATGCGGTAGAACCGCTCGTCATACAGCGCGACGATCCGGTCCTTCGCCGCCACCGCCCGGTCGTACCAGTGCTGCAGCGTATAGGCATAATGCAGCCGCAGCACCTCGACATCCGTCACGAACATCTTGTTCCCCTCGTTCGCGCGCAGGATTTCGGACAGGGCAGGAATATAGCCGCCGGGAAAGATGTATTTCGCGGTGAAATGGTCGGTCACGCCCGGCCCGCCCGCGCGGCCGATCGTGTGGAGCAGCATTACGCCATGCTCCGGCATCAACGCGCGGCATTTGGCCATGAAGGTCCGATATTGCGGCGTACCGACATGTTCGAACATGCCGACCGAGACGATCCGGTCGAACGTGCCGGTCACCGCGCGGTAATCGATCAGCTCGAACGTCACCTTGTCCGCCACGCCCGCCGCCGCCGCCCGCTCGCGCGCGATCTTCAGCTGTTCCTCGCTCAGCGTGATGCCATGTACCGTCGCGCCGGTCTTGGCATGGATATACAGCGCCATGCCGCCCCAGCCGCAGCCGATATCCAGCACGCGCATCCCCGGCTCTATCGCCAGCTTGGCGACGATATGCGCCTTCTTGTCGGCCTGCGCCTGTTCCAGGCTGTTCGCCGGATCGGTGAAATAGGCCATCGAATATTGCCGGTCGGCATCGAGGAACAGGTCGTAGAGCCGCGCCGACAGGTCGTAATGATGCGCGACGTTCCGTTTCGACACCTGTGCCGCGTTGTGGCGCTTGACGCTCTGGATCAGCCGGTCACGCGCCCGCGCCACCCGCCCGGCCAGCAGCGTCGTCTTGCTCTCCTCCCACCGGCTGTTGCCGGTGATCAGGTCGAGCAGGCCCATCAGGTCGTCGCCCTCGATGGTCAGGCGGCCGTCCATCCACGCCTCTGCCGCGCCCAGGCTGGGGTCGGCGGCGATCTGCCGCGCCACGCGGTCGTCGGCAAAGCGCATGGTGACCGGGCGAAAGGCGGGATCCGCGGCGCCGAAAACGGTGGTGCTGCCGTCCGGCTTGATCAGGGTAAGGACACCGCGTTTGACCGCGCGCGACAGGAACAGATCGATCAGGGCCATGGCGCGCTAGATTGCGCCGCAGTGCGGCAATTTCATGTCAGAGCGCGGCATACCATTCATATCCGGCCGCATCTTCCCAGAAGCCGCCCTTGCCGCGATAGACCTGATCCAGGCTGGCGACCGCCTCCACCCGCATGACGAACTTGGCCTGCTTGTACCCCAGATGCCGCTCGGCACGCAGCCGCACCGGCGCGCCATGCCCGACGGACAGGGCATTGCCATTGAGCGCGACGGCCAGGATCGTCTGCGGATGGAATGCGTCGATCAGGTCGACCGATTCATAATAGCGCCATGCCCCGCCGCGATAATTATCCGCGCAGTGAAACACGATGAACCGGGCCGAGGGCGCGAGCTTCGCGGCATTGAGGATCAGGCCGAGTTGCGGCCCCGTCCAAGTGCCGATCGCGCTCCAGCCCTCGACACAGTTGTGCAGCGTGGTCTGGGTCCTGAGCGGCATCTGGCGAAGCTGGGGCAGCGACAGGCTGAGCGGATTGGCGACCAGCCCGTCCACAACCAGCCGCCAATCGGCAAAATTGTTCGCCACCATCGCGTTGTATTCGGCGGTGTTCGGATTGGCGGTGCCGTTCACCCGGAACACGGGCGATCGTTCGTCCAGCCGAAAGGTCGGGGCCAGGCTGTCCTTCGCCGCCAGCGACCGCTGCAAGGCGCGGTGCCAATCGTCGCCGCGATAGAGGAACTTGCGGAACGCCTCATTCTCGCCCAGCGCGTCGCATCCGGTGAGCAGGCCGCCCGCACCCAGCGTCAGCCCGGTCAGCGCCCGGCGGCGGGACAGCAGCAACCGGCTCATCAATGGCCTCCCTTCGGTGCGTGCCACCATCCGGTGATCATCGACCGCACCTCGCGGATCGGCCCGGCCAGGATGACCAGCGTCAGATGGACGATGATGAACAAGGCAATCGCCATCGCCGCGATGAAATGGATGGACCGCGCCGATTGTCGCCCCCCGAAAATCTCGTTCAGGAACGGCCAGGCGCTGACCATGCCCGGCGACATGGCGAGGCCGGTAAAGATGATCAGCGGCAGGGCGCCGAACAGGATGCTGGCATAGGCGATTTTTTGCAGCACGTTGAATGCGATCGGATTTGCGGAATCGTGAAAGCGCAGCGCCAGATGCTCCTTCACATCGTGCAATAGATGCGACGGCGCAACTTCCGCCGCGCGGATGCGCAGGTCGCGCGCGAAATGCCGGTTGATCAGGCTGAACAGCATGAAGCCCAGCAGCGCAAAGCCCAGGATCAGCGCAAAGGTGAAATGCCAGCGCCGCGCCAGCGCCAGATTATAGGTGGACGGAATGGTCAGCCATCCCGGCACGCGCCCGCCCTCGAACACCCAGGAAACACGGAACCAGGGCTGGTCGAAATTGGCCCCGTAATCGCCCCAATAGAGCATCGGATGGGCATTCAGGATCATCAGGCCCGACCCCAGCATCACGAAGATCGTGACCGCATTGATCCAGTGCCAGATCCGCGTGGGCAGGCGGTGCTTGTACAACCGGGTCGGGCGCGCGTCGCTCATGCCGGCGGGTTCGCTGCCATCGGCCGGATGGTTACGCGCCGCGGCTGCCATGGCGATTTATTCCACCAGCCGGTCGATTGCCTGCGCCATGTCGATGTCGCGGGCGGAAAGCCCCCCGGCATCGTGCGTGGTCAGCAGGATTTCGACGCGGTTGTAGACATTCGACCATTCGGGGTGATGATCCGCCTTTTCGGCGAGCAGCGCGACTTGGGTCATGAACCCGAATGCCTGGCTGAAATCGTCGAATGTGAATTCGCGGACGATGGCGTCGCGGCCCTCGTCGAAATCCCAGTCGGGCAGGCCGTCCAGCGCATCCGTCCGTTCCGCCTCGCTCAACGCCTCGATCATCGATTCATCCCGCTGCTTGCCGCGCTCGTCCCGTCCGGCCTATGGCGAAAACCATGGACGAGCAAGCCGCCCGCGACTGGATCGCCCCGACCCCGGCACAGATGGAGGCAATGGCGCGGCGGGTGCTGGCCACCATCCCGGAACCCTTTGCCGCGCATCTGGCCGATGTCGTGCTGATCGTCGATGAATTTGCCGATGACGAAACGCTGGCCGGCTTTGGCATGACCGATCCGTTCGAGCTGACCGGTCTGTATCATGGCCGTCCGATCGGCGAGAAATCGGTATGGGAATCAGCCGCGATGCCCGACCGCATTTACCTGTATCGCCAGTCGCTGCTAGCCGAATGGTGCGAAACGGGCGTCTCGCTGGGCAACCTGATCCGTCATGTCGTCATTCACGAGGTCGGCCATCATTTCGGACTGTCCGACGACGATATGCACGCGCTGGAGGATGCGGCGGGCGAATGAGCGACCCGGCCCGCCTTGCCGCCACGGGCCTTGCCTGCCGGCGCGGCGGACGACTGTTGTTCACGGGCGTCGCCTTCGACCTGTCGCCGGGTCAGGCGCTGCGCGTCACCGGGCCGAATGGCGCGGGCAAATCCAGCCTGATCCGCGTGCTGGCCGGGCTGCTCCCGGCCTATGCCGGCTCCATCGAGCGGCACGGCGACGCCGCGATGATGAACGAATCGCTGGCGATGGACGAGGATCTGCCACTGGCGGAGGCGCTGCGCTTCTGGTGCGGGATGGACGGACGCGGCGAAGAAAAGCGACGTGCCGGGGATGCGCTGCACGATACCGGGATGGCCGATCTGGCGGGCATTCCCGTTCGCCTGTTGTCCACGGGACAGCGGCGGCGGGCGGCTTTGGCGCGGGTGGTGGCGAGCGGCGCGCCGGTCTGGCTGCTCGACGAACCGGCCAATGGCCTGGACGCGCGCGCCGTCGCCCGGCTGGAAAGCCTAATCGAGCGGCACCGAGCGGGCGGCGGCATTGCCGTGGTGGCGACGCACCAGCCGCTCGCCCTTCCCGGTGCAATCGAACTGTCAATCGAGGCAGCGTCGTGAGCGGCACGTTCTTGTTAAAGCCCCTCCCCTTCAGGGGAGGGGTTGGGGTGGGGTGGAAGGGCGGACAGTCCGTGGTCCAGCCATCCCCCACCCCAACCCCTCCCCCAAGGGGGAGGGGCTATGAGCCCATCGGGGTGGAAGCATGATCCTCCCCCTCATCACCCGCGAGGTGCGGCGCGGCTATGCGGGCGGCGGCGCAGGCCTTGTCGTCGCCTTTTTCCTGCTGGCGGTGATCCTGTTCCCGCTCGCCATCGGGCCGGACCGCGATCTGCTCGCCCAAATCGGCGGCGGGGTGATCTGGGCCGCCGCCCTGCTTGCCGCACTCCTGCCCGTCGAGCGGCTGGTCGCGCCGGACATGGATAGCGGGGTTGCCGATCAACTGGCCCTGCGCGGCACGTCGATGAGCCTGTTCGCCGCGTGCAAGATCGCCGGCCACTGGCTGGCCTTTGCCCCGCCGATCGCCTTGGGCGCGGTGATCGGCGCTGGCCTGCTCAACCTGTCCGGCCCGGTGCTGGTGCAGGTGATGCTGGGCCTGGCCATCGGCACGCCGGGGCTGGCGGCGCTGGCCGTGGCAACCGGCGCGCTGGTCGCTGGCCTGCGCGGGGCAGGCGCGGTCGCCGGGCTGATGATGTTGCCGCTGGCCATCCCGATCCTGATCTTTGGCGCGGGAATGCTGTCTGGCGGCGCGGGCGCGGTGCAACTCCTCGCCGCGACCAGCCTGGCCATCACCGCCGCCGCGCCATTCGTGGCGGGGGCCGCCATGCGGATGGGGCGTTCTTAGCTATCCGTGCTCCTGCGAAAGCAGGCGCCTAGAGCGGAAGAGCGCATCGCATGATGCTCTGGGTTCCTGCTTTCGCAGGAACACGGATGCCCTCAATCCCGGCTCCACCGCGCAAAGATCGCCGTCGGCAGGGTCAGCCCCCGCGCCTCTTCGCGCACGCCCAGTTCGCCCGCTTCCACCCGGCCGCCCTTGCCCGCAAACGCCTGTGCCATCAATTCGCCGATCGCCAGCGCCGACATCCGCACGGCGTAAACGGTCAGGAACACCGCCCGCGATTCCCCGTCGATCAGTTCCGCGACATCGCGGATCAGGCCGGGCAGCCCTTCCTCCAGTTTCCACAGTTCGTTGTTCGGCCCGCGGCCCCATTTCGGCGGATCGAGCAGGATTGCGTCATAGCGCCGCCCCCGACGCACCTCGCGCGCGGCGAACTTGGTCGCATCCTCGACCAGCCAGCGCACGGGCTTGTCTGCCATGCCCGATAGGGCGGCATTGGCGCGCGCCGCCTCCACCGATTTCTTGGACGCATCGACATGGACGCAGTGTGCACCCGCCGCCGCCAGCGCCAGCGTGCCTACCCCGGTATAGCCGAACAGGTTCAGGAACTGGGGATCGTGCTTGCCCGACACCTGCTCGCGGAGCCAGGTCCAGACCGGGGCCATGTCCGGGAAGAACCCGAGATGCCGGAACGGCGTCGGCGCTGCGGTGAACCTGACTTCCTGCCAGGCCAGCGGCCATCCGCGTTCATTGACCGGCCGGTCGAACCGCCAGCGCCCGCCGCCATCCTCGTCCGCACCCGGCACGAACTCGCCATGCGCGGCCCAGTCCGCGCTTGCCGGTGCCCACAGCGCCTGCGGCTCCGGCCGGACGAAGCGATAGTCGCCATAGCGTTCCAGCTTGCGGCCATGGCCGCTGTCGATCAGGCCATAGTCGCGCCACGGCTCGCCGGTCAGGGTGATGAGGGTCATTGGCACCCCTTAAGCCCTGACGTGCTCCTGCGAAAGCAGGAGCGCGGTCATGCCCTTGCCACCGCCCGCTCGGCGATGAAGCCGATCACCGCATCGAAGGTCGCAGGCAGGACATCGTATCGCTCCTCGCGCTCGAACAGGTCGCCCACGCGCGACGGCAGGGTCGGTCGAAGGCCGGTTGCCCGCTCAACGGCATCGCGGAACTTGGCGGGGTGCGCGGTCGCCAGCGTCACCATCGGCACGTCGTCGCTGGCATGGGCCTGCGCGGCGGCCAGGCCGATCGCAGTGTGAGGATCGATCAGCTCGTCCGCGCCCTCATGCGCCCAGCGCAGCGCCTGTGCCATGCCGTCCGCATCGACCCGTGCGCTAGTGAACAGCCCGGCAGCCCCCTCGCGCTGGGCATTGGTCAGGCGCATGGCGCGGCTCGATTCGAACCCCCGCATCTGCGCCGCCATTGCCGATCCGTCGCGCCCGCCCAGATCGAACAGCAGCCGTTCGAAATTGCTGCTCACCTGAATATCCATCGACGGCGTGGCTGTCGCGGTCACCGTGCCGCTGGAATAATCGCCGGTCGACAGCGCGCGGTGCAGGATGTCGTTGACGTTGGTGGCCACGACCAGCTTTGCCACCGGCAGGCCCATACGCGCCGCGACATAGCCGGCGAACACATCGCCGAAATTGCCCGTCGGCACGGAAAAGGCGACCGACCGTTCCGGCGCGCCCAGCCGGACGGCGGCATAGAAATAATAGACCACCTGCGCCATCAGCCGCGCCCAATTGATCGAATTGACCGCCGACAACTGGAACCGCCCGGAAAAGCCGGAGTCGTTGAACATCGCCTTCACCAGCGCCTGGGCGGTGTCGAAATCGCCCTGGATCGCGATGTTGTGGACATTGGGCGACAGCACCGTCGTCATCTGGCGCCGCTGCACGTCGCTGACCCGGCCCTCGGGATGCAGCATGAAGATGTCGATGCCGGCACGCCCGGCCACCGCGTCGATCGCCGCCGATCCAGTGTCGCCGCTGGTCGCCCCGACGATGGTCAAGTGCTGGTCGGTGCCCGTCAGAAAACGTTCGAACAGCAACCCCAGCAGTTGCAGTGCCACGTCCTTGAACGCCAGGGTCGGGCCGTGAAACAATTCCAGCAACCAGTGTTGGTGATCCAGCTGAACCAGCGGGGTGACGGCGCGGTGCGAAAACCGGCCATAGGCCTGGGTACACAATGCGCGCAGCTCGTCTTCGGACAACGCATCGCCGATGAACGGCATCATCACGCGCACGGCGGTTTCGGCATAATCCAGCCCGGCCATCGCCGCGATGGCTTCGCGCGACAGGGTCGGCCAGGCCTCCGGCAGATACAGCCCGCCATCGCTTGCCAGCCCCGCCAGCGTCACGTCCCGGAAATTCAGGACGGGCGCATTCCCCCTGCTGCTTACATACCGCATGATGGGCGGGCGATTAGACGCCGGGTGGCGGCGGAGCAAGCTTTGTTGCGCGCTTTCTGAGCGTCAGGACATAAATGATCGCTGCAACGGCTGCGAAAAAGAACCATTGCCCGGCATAGGCCAGATGGTTGTTGGGCACATTCGCCGGATCGGGACGCGGGCTGGCAGCCAAGCCGGGCGCTGGCGCATCCGAAATCAGCATCAGCGCACGGGCGCGCCCCTGCCCCCCCAGCCAGTCGGCCAGCACCGATTGTTCGCTGGGCGCTTCGGTGATCGTGCCCGTCACGTCGCCGCCGCGCCACTGCGCCTTGACGTTGGGATCGCGCGCAGTGCCCATGTCGACGGGGACCAGCGCGCCTTCGGCGCCGGTCCGACATTGGGCGATATGTCGGTACCCCCCCTTGCCAGCGCCGCGCACGTCCCAGCGCACGACCTCCAGGCAGAACAGGCTGGCCCGGCGGAACAGCGCTTGCGGATCGGCATGGCGGGGAAATGCCATCACTGGCTGATCGATGTTGGCGGCATAGCGGGCCAGCAACGCCCGCTTTTCGTTCATCCGGTCGAGCTGCCACACGCCAAGCCCGATCATCGTGGCAATGGCGGCGGCAACGATGATGGTCGGGATGACGGGCAGCTTCATTCGCTCATCCCACCGGATGCGAAGAGGGCGGGCAAATCCATGCCCGCCCCCTGATCCTCAGCCGTGAACCGGCGCGCCCCAGCCGCCCCATACATAGACGACGACGAACAGGAACAGCCAAACGACGTCGACGAAATGCCAGTACCAGGCGGCCGCTTCGAAACCGAAATGCTGGCGGGGGGTAAAATCGCCGCGATACAGCCGCGCCAGGCAGACGATCAGGAAGATCGTGCCGACCAGCACGTGAAAGCCGTGGAAGCCGGTTGCCATGTAGAAGGCGGAGCTGAAGTTCGATCCGCCGAACCCGAACGGTGCGTGCGCATATTCATAGGCCTGCACCGCCGAGAAGATCGCGCCCAGGATGATGGTCAGCCACAGGCCCTTCTTGGCCGAATCCTTGTCGCCGACGCCGATCAAGCCCCAAAGGCCCTTCATCTCGCCGCCGCGCTCATTGTGGATGATGCCGTGATGGGCCCAGGTAACAGTGGTGCCAGACAAGAGCAGGATCATGGTGTTGAGCAGGGGAAAGCCCCACGCATCCACCACTTCCAGCCCCTTGGGCGGCCACTGCATCAGCGCCGCTGCGCCTTCCTGGCCCAGCAGATTGGTGACGGCGCCCTCGGCGTCGATTTCCAGTGGCACCGGGAACAGCGAATAATCGAACCAGGCCCAGAACCATCCGACGAAGAACATGACTTCGGATGCGATGAACAGGATCATGCCATAGCGCAGGTGCAGCTGGACGACGGGCGTGTGATCGCCCGAATTCGCTTCGCGCACCACATCGGCCCACCAGAAATACATGGTGGCCAGCACGCCCGCGAGACCGGCGAGGAACAGCCAGCCGCCGCCGACCACTTCATGCATCCACATGATGCCGCCAGAGGCCATCGCAAGTGCGGACATCGACCCCATGAACGGCCACAGGCTGGGGGGCAGAATGTGATAATCGTGGTTCTTGGCTCCGGCCATGATCCGTCCCTGAACAATGAGATTTCACCCGACGCCTTAAGCGGCGGGGTGCGGAGCGTCAACGGTCGGAACGGGGTGGCGGCGACTGAACCGAACCACCTGGGTTCGCGGGAGCGCAGGAATAATGGACCGGGGCACGCGAACCGGCTGCAACCGCCCGGTCAGCCCGCCGGCTGGCCATCCTTGGACGGATAGAAGGTATAGCTGAGCGTGATCGTCTCGATATCCTTGGTATCGGGATCGGTACGCAGCCGGGGATCGACAAAGTAGATCACGGGCATCCGGATCGATTCGCCGGGCTTCAGCGTCTGCTGCGTGAAACAGAAACATTCGATCTTGGTGAAATATTTCCCTGCCTGGGCAGGCGTTACGTTAAAGGTAGCGGTGCCGGCCGTGGGAACGGCGGCGGTATTGCGCGCAGTGAAAAACGCCATGTCGCGCGCGCCGATATCGATTTCGACGGAACCCAGTTCGGGCTTGAACTGCCAGGGCAGTGCCGGACTGATGTTGCTGTCGAACTTGACGATCACCTTCTGCCCGGTCGCGCCGGGAGCCGCGTCGCCCCGATTGGTGGTACCGTTCAGCCCCGTGACCTGACAGAACATCTGGTACAGCGGCACGCTGGCAAAGCCGAGGCCAGTCATCCCCGCCACGCCCAGCGCAGCCAGCATCGCTGTCCGCAGCTTGGCGTCGATCACTGGAACCCCGCCTTGATCTTGGCGATGGTGATGCCGAACATCAGCACGCAAAAGGCGATCAGCAACAGCGCGGTCACCCGCGAACGCGACTTTTGCCGCTGGCGGATCAGTTTTTCCTGGTCGGGCGTCATCATAGATACCGGTCGAAAACGAGCGCCCCGAACAGGGCGAACAGATACAGGATCGAATATTTGAACAACCGCTTTTCGGGCTGCATCGCGTCGTCGGTACCGGAGGTGCGGAATGCGACCGGCACCGTCAAACCGGCAAAGATTGCCGTCAGCACGATCGCTGACCAGCCATAGATCGCCCCGGTGAGCCCCAGCGGCCACGGCGCGATGGCGACCGCCGCCATGGGAATGGTGTACAATCCGATCTGGTGCCGGGTCACCCGCTCGCCTGCCACGACAGGCAGCATCGGCACATTTGCGTTGGCGTAATCCAGCTTCACGAAGAGCGCCAGCGCCCAGAAATGCGGCGGGGTCCACATGAAAATCAACAGGAACAGCAGGAACGGCAGCGCCGTCACCTCGCCGGTCGCCGCAGCCCAGCCGATCAGCGGGGGAAACGCGCCAGCAGCCCCGCCGATGACAATATTCTGCGGCGTACGCGGCTTCAGCCAGATGGTGTAGATATAGACGTAGAACAGGATGGAGATCAGCAGCCAGGCAGCAGCGACCAGGTTGATCGCCAGGCCCATCAGGATCACCGACCCGGCCCCGACGCCGACGCCGAAATGCAGCGCGGACTGCTTGTCCATGCGCCCGGCAGGCAGTGGCCGCTTGGCCGTCCGCTTCATCTTGGCGTCCAGTTCGGCTTCGTACCACTGGTTCAGCGCACCCGCCGCACCTGCCGCCAGCGCGATGCACAGGATGGCAGTGAAGGCGAGGACCGGCGGCAACTGCACCGGAGCGGCAAGCATGCCGCATAGGCCGGTATAGACCACCAGCGTCATGACGCGCGGTTTGGTCAGCGCCAGGAAATCGCGCCAGTCGGCGGGAATGGCGACGGTCGCTGCGGGGGTGGCGGGGGTCTGGGTCATCATTGTTCTCGCCCGCCCTATATAGGCGCGATTACGGCGAAGGAAGGGCGCTGCGCTGTTCGGCGTGCCCGGATCGGCCCGCTCGCGCACATCCATCGCCAGTGCAATTAGCAATGCGGCCCCGGCAACAGGTCAGCAGACCGACCTGCCGCCTGTGCGACGCGTCCTTGCCCCGCCCCTTCGCCGAGGATCAGGCCGACCGCTCTCGTACGAATGCGTCCGATCGCTGATAACGAAACGCCCCGGAGTTTCCCCCGGGGCGTTCGTTCATTCCCGTCCGACGGCTCGTCGATCAGTGCGCCTTGGCGTCCTCGATCACCGGCAGGGTTTCGAACTGGTGGAACGGCGGCGGGCTGGACAGCGTCCATTCCAGCGTCGTGGCACCTTCGCCCCACGGATTGCCCTCGGCCTTGCGACCGGCGGCGAGCGACCAGATGATGTTGATGAAGAAGATCGCCATGCCGACGGCCATGATGATGTAGCCATATCCGGCAACCTGGTTCCAATAGGTCATGGCGTCCGGATAGTCGGGATAGCGGCGCGGCATGGACTGGGCGCCCAGGAAGTGCATCGGGAAGAACAGGACGTTCACACCGATGAAGAACACCCAGAAATGCAGCTGGCCGAGCAGTTCCGAATACATCTTGCCCGACATTTTGGGGAACCAGTAATAGAAGCCCGCGAACAGGCCGAACACGGCACCCAGCGACAGCACATAGTGGAAGTGCGCGACGACATAATAGGTGTCGTGCAGGATGTCGTCGACGCCGCCATTGGCCAGCACGACGCCGGTCACGCCGCCGACCGTGAACATGAAGATGAAGCCGATCGCCCAGACCATCGGGGTCTTGAAGCTGATCGATCCGCCCCACATCGTGGCGATCCAGCTGAAGATCTTGATGCCGGTCGGCACCGCGATCACCATCGTCGCCAGTGTGAAGTACATCTTGGTGTTCACGCTCAGGCCGGTCGTGAACATGTGGTGCGCCCACACGACGAAGCCGACGACGCCAATGGCGACCATGGCATAGGCCATGCCGAGATAGCCGAACACCGGCTTGCGGCTGAAAGTCGAGATGATCTGGCTGACGATGCCGAAGCCCGGCAGGATCATAATGTACACTTCGGGATGGCCGAAGAACCAGAACAGATGCTGGTACAGCACCGGATCGCCGCCACCGGCGGGATCGAAGAAGGTCGTGCCGAAGTTACGGTCCGTCAGCAGCATGGTGATCGCGGCGGCCAGCACCGGCAGCGCCAGCAGCAGCAGGAACGCGGTCACCAGGATCGACCACACGAACAGCGGCATCCGGTGGAGCGTCATGCCCGGCGCACGCATGTTGAAGATGGTCGTGATGAAGTTGACCGCGCCCAGGATCGAGCTGGCGCCGGACAGGTGCAGCGACAGGATCGCCATGTCGACCGCCGGCCCCTGGTGCCCGGTCGTCGACAGGGTGGGATAGACGGTCCAGCCGGTGCCCGCACCCGCGCCCACAAAGGGCGATGCCAGCAGCAGCAGGAAGCTGGGGACCAGCAGCCAGAAAGAGATGTTGTTCATGCGCGGGAACGCCATGTCCGGCGCGCCGATCATGATGGGCACGAACCAGTTGCCGAAGCCGCCGATCATCGCCGGCATCACCATGAAGAACACCATGATCAGACCGTGCGCGGTGATCAGCACGTTCCAGGTGTTCAGCGACGCATCAAGGCTCGGCTCGCCACCGGCAAACCATTTGGTGAATTCGGGCAGATACTGGATGCCCGGTTCGGCCAGTTCCATGCGCATCATGCCGGAAAAGGCGCCGCCGATGATCCCCGCGATGATGGCGAAGATCAGGTAGAGCGTGCCGATGTCCTTGTGATTGGTCGACATGAACCAGCGGGCGAAAAAGCCCGGCAGGTGGTCGGCATCGTGATGATCATGGCCATGGCCATGGGCGTCGAAGGCGCTGGGGTTCAGTGCGGTGTCGGTCATGGCTTAATTGCCCTGATTGCCGGCGGCCCAATCGGCCGCGCTGTCGTTGGTGAGGGCGGCTGCATCGGCCGCATTGACGGTGGCAGCGGCCGGATCGGCCGTGGCGAGCGTGGCAGCAGCCGCGCCGACGGTCGGCATCGTGCCGCCCTTTGCCGCGATCCACTGGGCGAACTCGGCCGGCGGCACCGCTTCGACGGTGATCGGCATGAAGCCGTGGCGCGAACCGCACAATTCGGAACACTGACCGAAATACACGCCTTCCTTGTCGATCGTGAACGTCGTTTCGTTCAGGCGGCCGGGGATGGCGTCCAGCTTGACCCAGGCGGCGGGCAGCGCCCAGCTGTGGATCACGTCGTTCGCGGTGGTGATCAGCCGGATCGGCACGCCGACGGGCAGCACGACGCGGTTGTCGGTCGCCAGCAGGCGGGGGCCGTCGCGGTCGGTGCGGAACCGCTCGCCCTGGCCGACCTCGCCCTGCTCCTTCAGCATGTTGGCGGTCAGCGACACACCGCCATGATCGGGGTATTCATAGGACCAGTACCACTGGTTGCCGATCGCCTTCAGCGTCACGGCATTCGCCGGGGCCGGAGCGTACTGATTGGCGAGCAGCTTCAGCGAGGGGATACCGATCGCCACCAGGATCAGGGCGGGGACCAGCGTCCACACGAACTCGATCACCGTATTGTGCGAATTGGTCGACGGCACCGGGTTGGCGGCGCGGCGATAGCGCAGGATGACCCAGAAGATCAGGCCCAGGACGAACAGCGAGATCAGCGTGATGATCGGCATCAGCATGACGTTGTGCAGCCACAGGCCCTCGCGCCCGGTCGGCGAAACCTGATCCTGCAGGCTGATCCCGTTCGGCACGGGCTGGCCCACGCCGGCCACCGGCGCGCGCTTGAACGAGCCATCCGGGTTAAGGGTGGGATCGGCAGGCTTGGCCGGATCCTGAGCGGCAGCGTCCGTCGGGACGACGGCGGCGGGCACCGCCCCACCGTCGACCGGGGCGGCTTGTTGCGCCAGGGCCATGCCCGGCCCGGCCAGTCCAAGCAGGGCGGCGAGCATGAAGGATTTGGGTCCAAACAGATGCATCGTCGTCGTTTGTCCGTTTCTGATCCGCGCGCTACGGCCCGAACGGGCCACGCGCTAACCCGGGAAAATACCCGTTGCTGGGCCTATACGCTGGCAATTCCCGCGCCTCAAGCATTGATCGGGGCATTTTTTGGCAAACGTTGCGGGCGGGCATTGCCGGACCTAAGGAGGAGCCCAGTGATGTCGGGGGACCGTTGATGACCGAAGACGATGTTCTGGCCGAGTTCCGGGCCGCAGAGGCCCTGCTGGAGGGGCATTTCATCCTGTCGTCGGGCCTGCGCAGCCCCCGATACCTGCAATGCGCGCGGGTGCTGATGAACCCGGCCCGGGGTGCCAGACTGGCGAATGCGCTGGTCGAGCGACTTCCCGAATCGGTTCGTTCGGCCGTCCGCGCGGTCGTCTCTCCGGCGATGGGCGGCGTGATCGCCGGGCATGAAATGGGACGCGCGCTGGGCGTCGACGCCATGTTTCTGGAACGCCCCGACGGCGTGTTTCACCTGCGGCGCGGATTTCGCCTGGAACCCGGCACACCGGTGCTGATGATGGAGGATGTCGTCACCACCGGCCTGTCCTCTCGCGAGGCGATCAAGGCGATCCACGAGGCGGGGGGCAAGGTGATCGCCGCCGCATCGCTGGTCGACCGGTCCGGCGGCACCGCCGATCTGGGCGTGCCCTTTTACCCGCTGATCCGCCTGGACGTACCGACCTACGCGCCGGATGCCCTACCGCCCGAACTGGCAGCCATCCCCGCAATCAAGCCGGGGAGCCGGGCGGCATGAGCACCCCGCATCTGCGCCTTGGCGTCAACATCGATCACGTCGCCACCGTCCGAAACGCCCGGGGCAGCGGCTTTCCCGATCCGGTGCGGGCTGCGCTGCTGGCGGCGGAGGCCGGGGCGGACGGCATCACCGCGCATCTGCGCGAGGATCGCCGCCACATCACCGATGACGACATCGCCCGGCTGTCGGATGGCCTGCCCATCCCACTGAACCTGGAAATGGCGATGACGGACGAGATGCTGGCCATTGCGCTGCGCCACCGTCCGCACGCCGCCTGTATCGTGCCCGAAAAGCGCGAGGAGCGGACGACCGAGGGCGGGCTTGACGCGGCGGGGCTGCACAACCGGCTGGCGCATTTCTGCGAAGCGCTCACCGATGCCGGCATCCGGGTCAGCCTGTTCGTCGAACCCGATCCCCGCCAGATCGAGGCGGCGCTGCGGCTGAAGGTGCCGGTGGTGGAACTCCATACCGGCCTCTATTGCGACCTGGAGGGCGAGGCACAGACCGCCGAACTGCGCCGCATCAGCGACGCCGCCGCGCTCGCCGCCAAGAACGGGATCGAGGTCCATGCCGGGCACGGGCTGACGTTCGACAATGTCGTCCCCATTGCCGCCATCCCGCAGCTGCGCGAGCTGAACATCGGCCATTTCCTGATCGGAGAGGCGATCTTCGACGGGCTGGGCCCCGTGGTACATCGGATGCGCGCGCTGATGGATCAGGCGCGGTGAATTCGTCCGTGGGGCAATTCGGCGCACGCTACTGGTGGATCGTGGCGTTTATGGCCCTGACAATCGCCACAAGTTGGATCGTGGCGCTGTTATGGTTCGGCGCGATGGCGTATTTCGAGCCACTGGAACCACTGGATCGCGTGATGTTGGTCCTGTGGGGTGTCGTGACGCCCGGATGGGCAACGGGCCAAGCGATCTGGGCAATTGCCATCAGGCGAACCGATCGATCCGGCTCGGAACGACATTTCGTTTATGCCCTAATGGCTGTGCCTTTCGTCGTCCTGGGGTATTGCATTCTGGGTGGCTGGATTTCGATGCCATGATCCTCGGCCTCGGTTCGGACCTGTGCAATATCGAGCGCATCCAGCAGTCGATCGACCGGTATGGCGAGCGCTTCCTCAACCGCTGCTTCACCGACGTCGAACGGGCAAAGGCGGCACGGCGGCCCTTCACCATGGCGGGCACGCTCGCCAAGCGGTTCGCGGCCAAGGAGGCGTTTTCCAAGGCAGTGGGGACCGGATTCAGGCACGGCGTGTTCCTGCGCGACATCGGCGTCGTCAATGCGGCATCGGGTGCGCCCACCCTGGCGCTGACCGGCGGGGCAAAGGCGCGGCTTGACGCGATGACGCCGCCGGGCCACGCAGTCCGCGTGCATTTGACGATGACCGACGATCATCCTTGGGCGCAGGCCTTTGTCGTGATCGAGGCGGTCCCGCTGAGCTGAAGTAAGGACGATTATGGCCGCCGATCCATTGGCGTTGACGAGAAAGGCTGCTGCCACGGACGCGCGCGGCACCGATTGGTGGGGCGAGGCAAAGGGGCTGTTCTGGCTGATCCTGGCGGTACTCGGCTTTCACAGCCTGATCGCCAAGCCATTCTATATCCCGTCGGAATCCATGATGCCCGTGCTGATGAAGGGCGACCGGCTGGTGGTGACCAAATATCCCTATGGCTATTCGTTCGTCAGCCCGACCTTTCACATCCTGCCCTTCATTCCCGGGCGGATCTTCGGCAGCCTGCCGGAACGCGGCGACATCGTGATCGCCACCCCGCCCCAGTCCGGCACGGATTACATCAAGCGGGTGATCGGCCTGCCCGGCGACCGGATCGAGGTGAATAACGGCGTCGTTTCGATCAACAATGTGCCGGTCAAGCGCGTGCGTGCGCCGGACCGCATCGTGCCGGTCGACGCGAACGCCCAGTGCGATCCCGCGCAATATCCCGGCGCTCGATTCACGGCGGCGGATGGACGCGATTATTGTCGGTTGCCCATTTACCGCGAAACCCTGCCCAATGGCCGCAGCTTTGACACGATCGATATCGAGTTCCGCCCCCGCGCCGACAATTTCGGGCCGGAAATCGTGCCGGAGGGTCATGTGTTCCTGATGGGCGACAATCGCGACAATTCCGCCGACAGCCGCTTTTCCGTGGCGGAGGCCGGGCTGGGCGGCGCGGTACCGTGGGAAAATATCGGCGGACGGGCCGAATTCATCACCTTCAGCTTCGATGGTGAGGGGACGTGGAACCCGCTGACCTGGTGGGGATCGCTGCGATCCGGCCGGGCGGGCCATTCGCTGCGCCCCGATCAGGATGACGGCGCCCGCCAATGAGCAAGATGGAGGAACTGGTCGATCAAGGGCCAGGTCCCAATGAATTGCGCGATCCGTTCATCCGGCGCGAGGTGCGCCGAGCCAGCGTCTGGGCCGGGGTGGGCATCGCCATCGCGCTCGTCGTCCTGCTGATCCAGCCGCTGCTCATCATCTTTGCGGCACTGGTCTTTGCATCGATGCTAGACGGCGGGGTCCGCCTGCTGGGCCGCGTACTGCCGATTTGGCGCGGAGTCCGGCTGCTGATCGTGCTTGCTGCGGGCATCGGGTTCCTTGCCTGGGTATTCTATACCGCCGGGGTGCAGATCACGGCGCAGGCGGAACAGTTGCGGGTCGTTCTGGAAATCCAGGGCAACCGGTTGATCGCCTGGGCCAACGCCACCGGTATCCTGCCCGACCGGCCGGACCTGTCCAGCCTGGCGCAGCAGGCGGCGGGATCGATCGGCCGGCTGACCAGTGCGGTCGGATCGCTGGTCGGTGCGGTGACGACGATGCTGCTCATCTTCATCATCGGCCTGTTCGTGGCGATGGACCCGCGAATCTATGAACGCGGCCTGGCCTGGGTCGTCCCCAGTCGCGGGCGGCGCGACTTTGCCATCACGCTGGACCGCATGGCATGGACGATGCGCCGATTGCTGGCCGGCCGGCTGATCGGCATGGCGTTCGAGGGCGTGGTGACGTGGATCGCATTGTCCTTGACCGGGGTGCCGATGGCGCTGGTGCTCGGCATCCTGACCGGACTATTGGCCTTCATCCCCAATATCGGGGCGCTAATTTCCGGCATCTTGATGGTCGCGGTCGGCTTTTCGGCGGGCCAGGAACAGGGGGTGGCCGCGATCATCATCTATTTCGCGGTCCAGAATTTCGACGGCTATGTCGTCATTCCGATGATCGCCAAGCACACCGTGGATATGCCGCCGGCGCTGACCGTGTCGTCGCAGGTGCTGGCATCGACCCTGTTCGGCGTCCTGGGCCTTGCCCTGGCCGATCCGCTGGTCGCCATGCTGAAGGTCGCGCTGGAGCGCGAATCCGAGCGTGAGGCGGAAAGCGCGTCGCTGGAGGCGGCGCTGGTCGGCGCCCAGGCGGAGGCCGGATGATGCTGGTCCTGTACGATTATTTCCGGTCGTCCGCCGCCTATCGCGTGCGCATCGCGCTCAACCTGAAGGGCTGCGATCATGTGCGGAAGCCCGTCTCGCTGATCGACGACGACCATCATGGCGCGGCATACCGGGCGATCAACCCGCAGGGCCTGGTTCCCGCGCTGGATACCGGCCAGGGCGTGGTGACGCAGAGCCTGGCGATCATCGACTGGCTGGATGCGACGCAGGACGGACCGCGCCTGATCCCCGCCGATCCGATGCTGCGGGCGCAGGCGCTGGCGATGGTGCAACTGATCGGTTGCGACATCCATCCGCTGAACAATCTGCGGGTGCTGCGCTATCTCGACCGGCAGCTGGGCCTGGACAAGCCGGTTCGCGACGCATGGTATGCCCACTGGATCCACGAAGGATTCGCAGCATTGGAGGCGATGGCGGGCGATGCGGCCTTTCTGGGCGGAGAGGTGCCTGGCATCGCCGATATCTATCTGGTGCCGCAGGTTGCCAATGCCCGTCGGTTCGACGTTGATCTGGCTCCCTATCCCCGGCTGACGGCCATCGATTCGCGCGCCTGCGCCCTCCCCGCCTTTGCCGCTGCCCATCCGGATCGGGTGCGGCCCGGGCTTTGAGCGATTTGCCGCCCCCGGCCAAAGCGGCTATGCGCCCGGCCCGGCAAGGAGTGATGGCATGGATGTGCGGACGGTCGACCCGGCCCCGGTGAGCCCGGCCGATCTGGGCGGGCTGGAACCGATGGCGCGTGCCGATTCGCGCTGGCCGAAATGGATCGGCATCGTGGTGTCGATCCTGATGGCGGGCGGCCTGGCGCTGGAGTTGTTCGAGGGCGGACTGGGCGGATTCGGCGCGCAGGTGCCCCGCAATCCGCTATTCTATGTCTGTTTCGCGGTATCCTACATGGCGTCGCCGATGGGCGATTTCGTCATTTTCCGTCGGCTATGGGGGCTGCCGCTGGCCGGGCTCGGCGCGTTGCTGCGCAAGCGGATCGCCAACGACGTCGCCATCGGCTATTCGGGCGACCTGTATTTCTATGCCTGGGCGCGTCAGCGGATGCGCATGGTGACGTCGCCCTTTGGCGACGTGAAGGATGTGACGATCCTGTCGGGCGTCACCGGCAACATCGTCACCCTGATGATGCTGGCGTTCGTGCTGCCCTATGGCGCGAACCTGATTCCCGATCAGGATTTCCGCAACATCGCGCTGTCGGCGGTCGTCATGTTCATGCTGTCGGTGCCGTTCGTCCTGTTTTCGCGGCGCGTCTTTGCCCTGCCCTATCCGGCGCTGTGGGCGATCAGCGGCGTGCACCTGCTGCGCATCCTGATCGACAGCGTGTTCCTGAGCCTTGCCTGGCACCTGGCGATGCCGGACGTGCCGCTGATGGAATGGGCATTTCTGGTGGCGGGGCGGCTGCTGGTGTTCCGCCTGCCGCTTGTGCCGAACAAAGACCTTCTTTTCGCCACCTTCGCCATTATTTTTATAGGTCAGCAGGAAGCGCTGAGCGATCTCGTGGCCTTTGGGGCCGCGCTGACGCTGATGGTGCATATCGGACTGGCCGTGATGTTCGCGCTGTCCGCAGTGACGAGGAAAGTGGAATGACCCTGTTTGCCAGACATGGCCTTGCGGCGCTTGGGCTTGCCGCGTCGGCCGCGCTGATGGCGGGAACCGCAGCCGCCGCTCCGTCCCCGCTGGGTTCGGATGCGTCCGCCTGTGTCAACGGCGAAACCGCCATCCAGGTGAATATCGCGGGGCTGAAGGACCGCACCGGCCGGCTGAAGCTGGAATTGTGGCCCGCCAATGACGAGGATTTCCTGAAGGACGACAAGGTGCTGCGCGCCGAGGGCAAGTTCTTTCGCCGCGTCTGGGCGGACATGCCCGCATCCGGCCAGGTCAGCATGTGCATCAAGGCGCCGGCTCCCGGTCGCTATGCCCTGCTGTTCACGCATGACCGCGACGGCAAGAACAAGTTCAATTTCTGGCGCGACGGCGCAGGGTTCGTCAGCGACCAGAAACTGGGCCGCAGCAAGCCCAAGCTGGCTCAGGCGACCGTAACCGTTGGCAGGGGAACGACGGTGGTCACCATCAGGGCACAATATATGCGGGGCTTGTCGGGCTTCGGCCCGGTCGCCTGACGAAAGGGGCCGGGCACTCGCCCCCGCCATGCGCGTCGTCGACGTCAATGAATATTATTCGCCCACCGGCGGCGGCGTGCGCACCTATCTCGATCGCAAGATGGAGATCATGGCCGAGCTTGGCCATGAATTGTTCGTGATCGCCCCCGGCCGCGAAAGCTGGGTCGAGGAGCGCCCCGGCGGCGGCCGCATCTATTGGGTCAAGGCACCGCGCCTGATCTTTGACACCAATTACGGCATCTTCGTCTCCGGCCGGGAAATCCGCGCGCTGCTCGACCGGTTGAAGCCCGATGTCGTCGAAACCAGTTCGCCATGGCGACCGGCCTGGATCGTCGGCGGATGGCAGGGCGATGCGCTGAAGGTGTTCTTTGCCCATAACGACAATGTCGGCGCTTATCCCATGCGCTGGTTCGAAGGATGGGCCAGCCCCAACCGCATCGAGCGCGCGTTCCAGTGGTACACCGACTATATGGGCCGGTTCCTGGCCAAGTTCGACGCGTTCGTCAGCAACGGCCCTGCCCTTGCCAAGCGGCATGAGCGGCGGGGGCTGACGGTGCATCATTCGGCGGCGCTGGGCATCCAGCCGGGCATTTTTTCGCCCGATCACCGGGACGAGGGCCTGCGCGAGCAATTGCTGGCGCAGCTTGGCCTGCCCCGGGACGCGCATCTCCTGCTCGGACTGGGTCGCCATCACCCCGAAAAGCGCTGGCCGATGATCTTTGATGCGGTCGAGCGCGCGGGTTCGATCATGCCCGTGGGCCTGATCCAGATCGGTGCCGGCGTGGACAGCCGTTCGGTACAGCGACGGGTGAAGGACAGCCCGCATATCAAGCTGTTCCGGCCAATCTACGACCGGGCGCGGCTGGCCAGGATCATGGCGAGCTGCGATGCGCTGATCCACGGGTCGGATGCCGAGCCGTTCGGACTGGTGGGACTGGAGGCGATTGCGTCGGGTCTGCCGCTGATCGCCCCGGATGAGGGGGGCTTTGCCGAAATCGCCAATCCCCTGATCGCCGAGCAATATCAGGCGCGCGATGCCCGTTCGGCAGCGGCGGCCATCAAACGGCTGTTCGAACGCGAACCCGCCATTCTGCGCGCCGCCACTCGACGCGCGGCCGCCCAGGTCCTATCCGACCACGAACATGCCGAGCAACTGGTCGCTTATTACCAGTCGCTGCTGGATGCGCGGGGCGACCGGCGGGCTGCTGCGACCGGCTGACGGGGAATCCTCTCCCAAATGTCTGATCCGTTCGTGTCGAGCCACGTTTGACGGGTCGACGGGTCGGTCCTGTCACCGTGGCGACATGAAGCCGGTGCAGGGCGGGGACATAGTCTTTCCGGGGAACGCCGCCATGACCCTTCGTCTCGATCGCCGCCATCTGCTCGTCACCGCAACGCTGGGCGCGGGTGCGCTCGCCCTGCCGCGCATCGCGTGGGCGCAGGCAGCCCAGCTCGGCTTTACCCACAGCGTCGCCAGCGGCGAGCCGGGCCAGACGCACATGCTGTTCTGGACCCGATATGTCCCGTCGGGCGGCGGCACCGTCAAGCTGAAGGTCGAGGTGTCGGAGAGCGCCGATTTCGCGCGCATCGTCGGCGGGGCCGAAGTCACCACCGGCCCCTGGCGCGACCATACGGTCAAGGCGGTGGTGATGGGCCTGACCCCCGGCACCCGCTATCATTACCGCTTCGTCGCGCCCGACGGGAGTTTCTCGCCCACGGGGCGCACCCGCACCCTGCCGGACGGCGACGTGCGCGATTACGGGATCGGCATCTTTTCCTGCTCGAACATGGGGTTCGGCTATTTCACCGCCTATGGCCATGCCGCCGCCCGCGACGACATCGACCTGACCGTCCATCTGGGCGATTATTATTACGAGTATCAAAAGGGCAATTATCCGTCCGATGCCCAGGCGATCGCATCGCGCGTGCCGCAGCCGCTGAACGAGATCGTCTCGCTGACCGATTACCGGCTGCGCATCGCCAGCTATCGTGCCGACCCCGACCTGATGGCGCTGCACGCTGCCAAGCCGATGATCCTGCAATGGGACGACCACGAATCGACCAATGACAGCTGGGAAGGCGGGGCGCAGAATCACCAGGAGAATGAAGGCGACTGGCAGGTGCGCAAGGCGACCGCGATGCAGGCGTACCGGGAATGGCTGCCCGTATCCGACGCGCCCTGGGCCAGTTATCAGATCGGCAACCTGGCGACTTTGTTCCGCACCGAGACCCGCGTGCTGGCCCGGACCCAGGAAAAGGACATCGCCCCGCTGTTCAGGGCGGCCGATCCGATGCGGGCGCTGGCCGAGTTCCGCGACGGCGCGTGGCAGGATGCGTCCGCCACCATGATGGGCCTGCCGCAAGAGGCGTGGCTGGCCGATGCCATGGCGGCGTCCGTGCGGGCGGGCACGCGCTGGCAGGTCGTCGGCTTCGGTACGATCATGGGCGAGACGCGCTCCCCCGCCAGCGCGATCGAGTGGATCGCAAAGGATGCGCCCGATTATGTCCGCCAATATGTAATGGCGGGGATCATGGCATCGAAGGCCGGGCTGCCGCTCAACTTCGACGCGTGGGGCGGCTATCCGGCGGCACGGGCCCGGTTCCTGAAATCGGCGCAGGGCATGGGCGCGAACCTGATCGTCATCGCGGGCGACAGCCATAATGGCTGGGCATACGACCTGGCGCAGGACGGCAAGCCCGCCGGCGTGGAGTTCGCCGGCCATTCCGTCACCTCGCCTGGTTATGAAAGCGCGCTGGCCGTCGATCCAAAGGTTGTGGCCCGGGCGCTGGTCGACACCAACCCGGAGCTGAAATGGTGCGATACCAGCCGCCGCGGATATATGAAGATGACGTTGAATCCAGATCAGGTCCGCAACGACTGGATCATGATGGACACCATCCGCGAGCGAAAACTGACGGGGCAGGTCGGCCATAGCGCCACCGTGATGCGCGGCCGGGGCGTCATGGCCTAATCGGCCGGATTGCGGATCAGCCGCAACAGGCTGCCATCGGGATCGAGCAGATAGCCGATGGTCAGGCCCGATGCGGCATCCGGCCTGGGCGGGTGCAGGCGGGGAAAGCCGGTGCGTGCATCCGGCACCCCCGCCGCCAGCGCCGCCGCGCAGATCGGTTCGATCTCGTCCAGGCGCAGGCATGCGCCGAAACTGCTCGTCGCGGGATCCAGATCGGGCCAGGGAAAGAATTCCAGCGTCACGCCGCCCCGCTCTAGGACCATCCAGCCCCGGTCCCGCCACGCGACTTCGAACCCGAGCGGCGCATAAAAGGCGATGGTCGCGTCGAAATCCCGCGACGGCAGGTTGGGGGTCGCCCGATCGGTCACAGCGATCCCCGCGCCTGCTTGCGGAGCTTGCCCGGCATCCAGCGCGCGGCGAACCGCATCCGCTCCGCCGTCTTGCCCACGACCGTGTGCACCGCATCGCCGTGCACGGCGCGCCACGCCGCCTCTGCCACCGCCTCGACCGGGGTCAGTTCCAGCCCGGCCGATAGCACGGCTTCGCGGATGTTCCGGTTCGATCCCGCCGGGTGCTGATCCAGCAGCGGCGTTTCGATGAAGCTGGGCATCAATGAGCGGACCTTGATTCCGGCGCGATGCCATTCGCCGTCCAGCGCCTCGGTCAGCCCGCGAACCGCGAACTTGGTGCCGGAATAGACCGCCGTGCCCGCCGTGCCGTAAATCCCGGCTGCCGATGCGGTGTTCAACAGGCAGGATCCGGGCGTACGCGCCAGATGCCGGAACCCCGCATGTGCGCCGTTGACGACCCCGGTGAAATTGACGTCGATCAGTCGGTGCAGGTCGGCCAGCGGCGTTTCGTGAAACGGGCCGCCGACGGGAATGCCGGCATTGTTGAACAGCACATTCAGCCGACCGTCGGATGGCGCGGTGAATTCGGCAAGGGCGGCCCGCCATTGATCGGGATCGCGGACGTCCATCGCATGGGCGGTCGCCACATTGGCGGGAAACGTGGTGAGCGCTGCGCCCAGCGCCGCTTCGTTCACATCGGCCAGGCCGATGCGCCATCCCCGCTCGGCAAAGTATCGGCCCGTCGCCAGGCCGATCCCCGACGCGCCGCCAGTGATGAAGATCGAACGGCGTGCATCCGCCATGGCTGGCCTCCCCCTGTTCATGGTTCACCTCTGGATGCCTCAGCTGCGGAGCGGTTACCAGCCATTTTCGAGGATCGGGTATGGAAATGGTCAGGAGCCATGGCGATCGTCGAACGCACGGCTTTTGACCTTCGCGTCACTTTTCCCCACACTCCGCCGGACATGCCGCCCGCCCCTCGATCCGCCGGACCCGCCATTACGCTGAATGGCATCACCAAGAGCCATGCTGGCGTGGCGGCGGTCGACGATGTTTCGCTGTCGGTCGCGGGCGGCAGCTTCGTGGCGCTGGTCGGTGCGAGCGGATCGGGCAAGTCGACACTGCTCAAGACGATCAACCGGCTCGTCGTGCCCGATACAGGGTCGGTCACGATCGACGGCCAGGATAGCGCGGCCCAGCCGTTGCCGATGCTGCGTCGGGGCATCGGCTATGTATTTCAGCATATCGGCCTGTTTCCGCACCTGAGCGTCGGCGAGAACATCGCGATGGCGTTGCGGCTGGCGGGCGAGCGGCGGACGGAGGCGCGGGTCGCCGAATTGCTGGCTCTGGTCGACCTGCCGGCCGATTTCGCCGCCCGGCCGGCCACGGCGCTGTCGGGCGGACAGGCACAGCGGGTGGGCATCGCCCGTGCGCTGGCGGCCAGCCCGCGCATCCTGTTGATGGACGAGCCGTTCGGCGCGCTCGATCCCGTCACCCGCGATACGCTTGGTCGGGCGATCCGGGCGCTGCACGACCGGTTGGGGCTGACCACGATCCTGGTCACGCATGACATGGCCGAGGCGCTGCTGCTGGCGGACCGGGTGCTGGTGATGCAGGCCGGACGGATCGTCGGGGACGGAACGCCCGCCGATCTGATCGCGGGCCGTGCCGGGGCGGCGGCGGACGCGCTGGTCGCGGTGCCCCGCGACCAGGCGCACCGGCTGGCCGAACTGGAGCGGGGGGCATGACGGGTGCCTTCGCCCGCGTGCCGGAACTGGCGGCCCAGCATCTGATCCTGGCCGGATCGGCATTGCTGCTTGGGCTGATCCTCAGCGTGCCACTGGCGGTGGCGGCCGCACGTCGACCTTGGGCGGCGCGGATTGCGCTGGGGCTTGCCAGCCTCGTTCAGACCATCCCGGCGCTGGCGCTTTTGGCACTTTTCTATCCAGTGCTGCTCAGCCTTTCCGGACTGGTCGGCGGCGGCGTGCCCGCGCTGGGCTTCCTGCCTGCCCTGCTCGCGCTGACCCTCTATGCCGTGCTGCCGATCCTCAGGAACATCGTCACCGGTCTGAACGGCCTTGACCCGGCAGTGATCGAGGCGGCGGACGGCATGGGCATGACCGGATGGCAGAAACTGTGGCTGGTGGAGGCACCGCTGGTCGCGCCCATCGCCATGGCGGGCATCCGCACCGCCGCCGTCTGGACGATCGGTGCGGCGACCCTTTCCACCACGGTCGGCCAGCCAAGCCTGGGTGACCTGATCTTTGCGGGGCTGCAGACGCAGAACTGGGCGCTGGTGCTGGCGGGATGCATGGCCTCGGCGGGGCTGGCGCTGGCGGCGGACGGGCTGCTGGGGTTGATCGAGCGGGGGTTGAAGGCCCGGCGGCGCTGGATGGTCTGGGGCGGACTGGCGGCGATGCTGGGCGCAGTGCTGCTGGCGCTGGCCCCTGCCCTGCTGCCCGCAGCCCAGGGCCGGGTGGTGACGATCGGAGCAAAGGGGTTTTCGGAGCAGTTCATTCTCGCCCGGCTGATCGGACGGCGGCTGGAGGCGGCGGGATACCGCGTCCGCTACCGGGAAGGACTTGGCTCCGCCGTGGTGTTCGCGGCGCTGAAATCCGGGGAGATCGACCTGTATGTCGATTATTCCGGCACAATCTGGACCAACGAGATGCGGCGCAGCGACGTGCCGTCGCGCGAAGCCATCGTCCGGGGGGTCGGCCAATGGGCGGCGAAGGAACATTCGGTCACGCTGCTCGGATCGCTGGGCTTCGAAAATGCCTATGCCTTTGCCATGCGCCGGGCTGAGGCAGAGCGGCTGGGGATCGACAGCCTGGACGACCTGGTTCCCGCCTCGCCCGGCCTGTCCTTCGCCACCGATGTCGAGTTTCTGGAGCGGCCCGAATGGGCGGCGATTCAGCGCGCCTATCCAATCCGGTTCAAATCGGCCACGCCGTATAACCCAAGCTTCATGTACCGCGCCATCGGGAGTGGTCAGGCGGATGTCATTTCCGCCTTTTCCTCGGACGGGCGCATCGCGGCGCAGGACCTGAAGGTACTGGCCGATCCGCGCCAAGCCATTCCGGGCTATGACGCGATCCTGATGCTTGCCCCCGGCCGGGCGGAGGATGCGGCGCTCGTCGCGGCGGTCCGGCCGCTGATCGGGGCCATTCCGGTGGAGGCGATGCGCGAGGCCAACTGGATGGTCGACCGCGATGCCGACAAGCGCAGCCCGGATCAGGCGGCGGCTTGGCTGGACGAACAACTCACCAGAACTGGGTCCCCGGCGGCCCCTTGAACGGTCCCGCCACATGGCGGGTGATCCAGCCGCCATAAAAGCCGCCCGGCTGAGGCGTCACCTGTTCCCCGTCCACCAGCACTTCGTCGAACGGCGAAGGGTAAAGGGCGATATGGTCCTTCATTGCGGCAAAGGCGGGGGTGGGGCTGGGATAGCTCCAGCCCACGCCCTCCATCCGTTCGCTGCCGACAACCACGTCCCAATAGCGCGCCTGCCCCTTCCATTCGCATAGCGAGCGACGCGGATTGGGGGTCAGCAGGCCCGGCGCGAAGGCATCGGGCGGCAGGTAGTAACTGGGCGGATGGCTGGTTTCCAGCACCTGAAACCCGCCGCGGGTGTCCGCCACCCGATGCCCGCGATGGCAGATCAGGATGTGGCGCGTGTTGGGCCGCAGCACCGCAGGGCGCGGATAGTCCCAGACGCTTTCCTGGCCCGGCAAGGGCGGATCGGGGTCCGGCCACCTCATCTGGCGGCCGCCCAACGCTGCAGCCGGGGCCGGATGCGCAGGAAGCGGCGATAGAGCCAGTCCAGCCCCGCCAGCACCAGCGGCACCCGCGCCATTTCGCCCAGCGGACGCAAGAGCGGGATCGCCCGCCACATCGCGGCAAAGGCGGCGGCTCCGGACAGTATCCGCTCCCCCTCCCGCGCATGGAAGCGGGCGAGCAGGTCTGCCCGGTCGACCGGACAATCGGCGGGCGCATCGCCGCTGACATCGAGAAAATCGATCCGCCCGCGCCGGTCCAGCCGCCGCATCAGCGAGATTTCCCGCGTGCAGAGCGGACAAGCCCCATCGAACCAGACTGTCACCTGTGCCATGGGCAACCATATAGGTGGCGATGAGTGCCGGGATAAGCTGGACCAAAGGACGAAGGAGCATCATGCGGATTGCGATCATCGGGGCTGGCATGGCGGGCCTGTCGGCGGCGGACGCGCTGGCGGCGGCAGGGCACGGCGTCACCCTGTTCGACAAGGGGCGCGGGCCGGGCGGGCGGATGAGCACCCGGCGCATGGCGCTGCCCGAAGGAACCGAAGTCCAGTTCGACCATGGCGCGCAATATTTCACCGCACGCGATACCGAATTTGCCGCGACAGTCGAGGGATGGGCAGACGCTGGCGTGGTTGCGCGCTGGCCGGTCGCGGGCGACGATGCCTGGGTCGGCACGCCGGGCATGAATGCCGTGATCCGGGCAATGGCGGCGGCGCATGACGTGCATTGGGGCGCGCGCATCGACGCCCTGGTCGCCGACGGGGCCGGATGGCGGCTGACCGGGGCAAGCGAGGCACGGGCGTTCGACACGGTGGTCATCGCGGTCCCAGCGGAGCAGGTGGCGGCGCTGGCCAGCCCGCATCTGCCCGAACTGGCGGCGGCAGCCGAGGCGACCCGGTCGGACCCGTGCTGGACGATGATGGCGGCGTTTCCCGAACGGGTCGCCATCGAAGCCGACACCATCCGCAATGCGGGCGCGATCGGGTGGGCAGCGCGCAACAGCGCCAAGCCGGGCCGGACCGGGCCGGAGACATGGGTGGTGCAGGGCTCGCCCACCTGGTCGACCGAGCATCTGGAGGCCGACGCCCCTGCCATTGCCGACGCGCTGCTGGCCGAGCTGGCGGCCCATGCCGCATCCCCCCTGCCCCAGCTCAAGCTGCTGACCGCCCATCGCTGGCGCTACGCCCGGTCGGGCGGGCATGGTGCGACCGCGATCTGGGACGCGGAGGCGCGGATCGGCGCATGCGGCGACTGGCTGATCGGGCCGCGGGTCGAGGCGGCGTGGCGGTCCGGCCGTGCGCTCGCCAGCCGGATCATCGACGCGGGATGAGCGACGCCTATGACGCCATCGTGCTGGGCGCGGGCGCGGCGGGCATGTTCTGTGCCGCCGAGGCGGGCAAGCGGGGCGTGCGCGTCCTGCTGGTCGATCACAATGCCGATCCGGGGCGCAAGATCCTGATTTCCGGCGGCGGGCGGTGCAATTTCACCAACATCCATACCGCACCCGACCGCTACCTGTCGTCCAATCCGCATTTCGCCAAATCGGCACTGGCGCGGTACACGCCCGCCGATTTCGTCGAACTCGTCGACCGGCATGGCATCGCCTGGCATGAAAAGACGCTGGGGCAATTGTTCTGCGACGGCTCGGCGAAACAGATCGTGGCGATGCTGCGCGCCGAATGCGATGCGGGCGGCGTCGACTGGGCGCTGGGTCAAGCGGTGGGCGAGGTGGGGCACAGCGATGGCCGCTTCACCCTGTCGCTGGCCGGTCGCCGGGTCAGCGCACCGCAACTGGTGATCGCCACTGGCGGCCCGGCCATCCCGAAACTGGGTGCCACCGGCTATGCCTATGACCTTGCCCGGCGCTTCGGGATGAAGGTGGTCGAGCCGCGCCCGGCGCTTGTCCCCCTGACTTTGGGCGGCGACGATGTGCTGTTCCGCGAGCTGTCCGGCGTGGCCGCGCCAGTGGAGGCGCGCGCGGGTAAGGCCCGGTTCCGTGAGGCGGCTTTGTTCACCCATCGCGGCCTGTCCGGTCCCGCGATCCTGCAGGCGTCCAGCTATTGGCGGCATGGCGAGGCGGTGGGCATCGATTTCCTGCCCGATCGGGCTGCCGACTGGCTGGTCGCGGCCAAGCGGGCGAAACCCCGGCAGACAGTGGCTAAGGCATTGGCCGAGGCGCTGCCCGAACGACTGGCGACCGTGCTGGCCGAGCGGCTGGCGCTGGCCGGGGAACTCGCCGCGCAGACCGATGCCAAGCTGGCGGCGGCGGGGGAGCGGCTGGGCGCCTGGCTGTTCCGGCCGAACGGGACGGAGGGCTTTGCCAAGGCGGAGGTGACGGCGGGCGGCATCGCCACCGCCGGGCTGTCGTCGCGGACCATGGAGGCACGCGGCGTGCCCGGCCTTTATGCCATCGGCGAGGCGGTGGACGTGACCGGATGGCTGGGCGGATATAATTTCCAATGGGCCTGGGCCAGCGGCCATGCGGCGGCAGAGGGGCTGGCCGAGCGGCGGTGATCGGTTGACAGTTTTGACGAAATGAACGGGTTTTAGGCGTGAAGCGTCAACGACGCGACAGATACGCAACAGGTGGGTTGCCGGGACGGAAAGCGCGCTCTGCATCGACCAGGGTGAAGCACGCGAAATCCAACATTGCCATTATTTTCGCGTGGCCCATGCTGGACCCCGGCTCGAGGCCGGGGTGACGGGTGGGGGCGAGAAACACTGCTTTCAGGCTACAGAAGCCACGACAGGATTTGGGTGGAATTCAGACCGTCTGCTTTCCATAGATGAACTCCAGCCAATAGTCGTTCATCCAGTCCGCGTAACCAAGGAGCTCGCCTTGCCGACGCTCTGACGCGGGCGACCACGGATCGTCACCCGTCATGAGATCAATCATTGCCTGCATTCGCCATTCCTCTCCCGGTAACGCGAACAATATCCGGTGAGCAACGTAGGCGCGCCTCCCTATAGCTTCAGAAAAATGGTCCATGCGCACAAGCCGACCCTCTGCGACATGGCGATCGAAAAGTCTTAGGTATCGTTCAACGACTTCCGGAAAGCAGCCCCGGCCATCGACGAAAGAGGCCATCGGCTTCTTACCCGCAAGCATCAAACCAAGCTCTCTGTTTGTGTGCACCAAATACGGCAGAGAACGCAGCAGCCTGGACAGCATGGCCTAGCTTACCTTCGCTTCGCGATGACTGCAAAGGGGTCGATAGCTGAACGTCAGCTTTTAGAAGCGGAGCCGGTGCGTTCGTCCAGCGATACCCGTTTGTCGCATCCGCGCACCGACACCCGTAGTGCAACGCTGGTAGGCGAACCGTTCGGGCGGGTGGCGCGCTGCAAGCTGGACCCCGGCACAGGGCCGGGGTGACGTTTGGGGCTGGGGTAAAGGGTGGCGCTATTCCCGTCATGCCGGACTTGTTCCGGCGTCCAGGGTGCGGCTGGGCCGATCCCTCGATTGAGAGGGCGCGCTGGACCCCGGCCTTCTCGCCGGGGTGACGGGTGGGGCGTAGCTGGTGGCTGAGAGGAAGGCCCTCACCCTTCCGCACCTTCGGTGCTCCCTCCCTCTCCCGCTTGCGGGAGAGGGAAATAAGGGGGGCTGGCTTCTTCATTCCCTCTCCCGCAGGCGGGAGAGGGAAGGGGCCCGCCGCGAAGCGGTGGGAAGGGTGAGGGTATTGCCCTCTACCGCCCCTCGTCCGGCTTTTCCGGCTCGCCCTGCCCGGCCATCGCTCGGGCCTGCGCCTTGCGGCGTTTCAGGTTGTCGCGCAGCGCCTGGGCGAGGCGGGCCTGGCGGTCGGTGTCCTTCTGACTCATGCCGCTGCCTCTGACGCCTCCGGCAGCCGCCAGTCAATCGTGCCCCGCCCGTGCGCGGCCAGAAAGGCGTTGGCCCGGCTGAAGTGGCGACAGCCGAGAAAGCCGGTATGCGCCGACAGCGGCGAGGGGTGCGGCGCGGTAAGCACCAGATGGCGGCTGCGGTCGACGGCGGCGGCCTTTTTCTGGGCATGGCTGCCCCAGAGCAGGAACACGACCGGTTGGGGCAGCGCGTTGACCGCAGCGATCACGGCGTCGGTGAAGGATTCCCAGCCGCGCCCCTTGTGCGAGGCAGCCAGCCCCATTTCCACCGTCAGGACATTGTTGAGCAACAGCACCCCCTGCCGCGCCCAGGCCTCCAGATGGCCATGCCGCGCGGGTGGGATGCCGAGATCGCTGGCCAGTTCCTTGTAGATGTTTGCGAGGCTGGGCGGCACGCGGACGCCGGGGCGGACCGAAAAGCACAGGCCATGCGCCTGACCCGGCCCGTGATAGGGATCCTGCCCCAGGATGACGACGCGCACAGCTGTTGGCGGGGTCAGGTCGAGCGCGCGCAGCCAGTCCGGCTCGGGGGGAAAGATGCGGTTGCCCGCCGCCTGCTCCGCCAGCAGGAACGCACGCAGATCGGCCATATAAGGCTGGTCGAGCTCGCCCCCGACCAGTGCCCGCCATTCGGGGCTGAGCCGCATCCCCGCGATGCTAGTCAGCGGACCTCGACCCCGCGCCAGAAGGCGATCCGGTCCTTGATCTCGGCAGCGGCGGGCTTGGGATCGGCATAATACCATGCGGCGTCCGCATTCACCGCCCCGTCGACGGACAGGCTGTAATAGTTCGCCGTCCCCTTCCACCCGCACACGCTGGTGCGGGTGCTGGGCACCAGCACGGCGGGGTCGACGGCGTCGGCGGGGAAATAATGGTTCCCCTCCACCACCACGGTATCGTCGCTTTCGGCGATGACGCGGCCGTTCCAGCGGGCGGTGACCATCAGAACAGCCCCGGGACTTCGCGCTGGGCGACGCTGGGCCGGTCGGGCATCAGCGGTTCATATTGCTGGTCGCGCAGCCGCTTGGCGGTGGCGGAGGCAGCACCGGTGCCGATCGGCGTGCAGCTGCGCCCGGCAAGGAAGTCGAGCGCGCCGCGCACCGACGCCTCGCTGGCATCGCCCAGCGGCCGGGCGAACTGATCCTCCGCCTGGCAGGTGCGCGGCATCACGGCGGCGAGGCCGCGGAAATATTCGCCCTGCCGGTCGCGGTTCTGGGTGGCGAAGGCGACGACGCGCAGCCGGTCGTCGCATTCGGCGCGGTCGAGCGCGATCTGGCCCACCGGCTTGCCGAAGGTGTTGCTGCCGATCAGCGCGGTGTTGGGGCCGAGATAGGGGATCATCGAATTGGCGACGAGCTCACTGGCCGAAGCGGTGCCGCCGGTACCGATGAACGCGATCCTGGTCGGAGCGATGGATTCGGGCTGGGCGGCGAAGTTCCTGACGCTGTTGAAGTTCGATTTGCTGTCGCGGAAGGTGGTCAGGCTGAACACATCGCTTGCCGAGCGGTTGGCGCCGAGCAGGTCGCCGAACAGTTCGGCGATCCGCACCAGCCCGCCGCCATTGTAGCGGACATCGACGATCACCTCCGTCACCCCTTCGGCCCGGAACTGGGCAAAGGCCGAGCGAAGCTGGGCATCGGCGGTGGAGATGAAGGTGCGCAGATTGACATAGCCGACCTTTTTCCCGCCATCGTTCAGGATGCGGGCGCCGTAGCGGCTGGATACCGGTGCGACGTCGTAATTGCGCTTGGTCAGCGTGACGACGCGGGTCGTGCCCGCTTCGGAAATGCGGAAGGACCGGGTGGTGCCGACCGTGTCCGGCCCAAGCGATGGGCCGAGCGAACCATTATCCTCTCGCGCGATCTGATCGATGGTGCGCAATGTTTCGGGCGTGTTTCCGATGGCGAGGATTTCGGCGCCGCGTTCCACCCGGTTGTCGGTCGACGGCGTGTTTTCGAAGCTTTCGGCGACGAACAGGCGGGTACGGCTGGGGTCCGTCAGCAACCGGAAGCCGAAGCCGGCGGTTTCGCCGGAGGAGAAGAAGGCGTTTTCCTCCTGGATCGAGGTCACATAGGTGAAGAACCGGTCACGCCCCTGGGCACGGGCCGGGGCGACCAGCGCGTCGACATAGTCATCGACCGTCGAATAGGATGAGGGGTTCAGCCCGGTGGCCAGCAGGTCGGGATAGAGATGCCATTCGTTGATCTGGGCCGCGACCCAATCCCTGCGGGCAGCCACCGAACAGGCGGACGAAACCGGCGTTGGCGTAGGCGACGGAGACGGGGTGGGCGATGGCGGCACGCCACCGATCGGACCGCCGACCGGGGTCGAGGAACCGCCCCCGCCGCATGCGGACAACAGCGAGACAAGGGCCAGGGCGGCGATCGTTCGGTTACGCTTGATCATGACGGGCACATTCCGACGTGAGGGGACATGGCCCCTATACGGTCACAAGCCCGGCGCGGTTGCAACCTGTCCCTGCGGCCAGTGCGCCACGAGCAGATAATTCAGCGCCAGATCGTCGCTGAGATGCAGGCCCCGCCCGGGGGACCAGGCGATGCCGCGCGGCTCCGACACGATCAGGCCCGTGGCGGCGAGCAGGTCGGTCAGCTCCGCGGGCGTCAGGAACTTCGCCCAGTCATGCGTGCCGCGCGGGATCATGCCCAGCGCCTCCGCCACGCCCACCATGCCGATCCGCGATTGCGGCGTGCGGTTGGGGGTGGAGACAATCAGCAGCCCGCCGGGCGCCAGCACCCGGGCAAGCGCCGACGCAAAGGCAGCGGGATCGGTGACGTGCTCGATCACCTCCATCGCGGTGACCAGGTCGAATTGCTCGTCGTCGAGCGTTTCGACGCCGACGGCGCGGTAGTCGATGGACAGGCCCATGGCGGCGGCATGGGCCTGTGCCGCGCCGATGTTTTCCGGGGCGGCATCCAGCCCGGTAACGGCAGCCCCCATGCGCGCCAGCGGTTCGGCCAGCAGGCCCGCGCCGCAGCCGACATCAAGCGCCCGCATGCCCGCCAGCGGCGTATAGCCCCCGGCGGCGCCTGGCCAATGGGCATCGATCGATTCCCGCACATAGGCGAGGCGGACGGGGTTGAGCCGATGCAGCATCGCGCTTTCCCCGCGCGGGTTCCACCAATCGGCGGCCAGGCGGCCGAAATGGGAAGCCTCTTTCGGATCGATGCTGCTGGGTTGCACGGTGCTTGCCTTTGCCATGGCACCCTCCTATCAGCCGCCCCCATTGCTCCCAAGAGGCATTCGGCGAAAGAATATGGCGCGGATCGTGATGAAATTCGGTGGCACGTCGATGGCGGGCATCGAGCGGATCCGAATCGTCGCCGCCCGCGTCAAGCGCGAATGGGATGCGGGCAACCAGGTCGCCGTCGTCGTTTCCGCCATGGCGGGCGAGACGGACCGGCTGGTCAATTTCTGCCGCGAGGCCTCGCCCCTTTACGACCGCGCCGAATATGACGCGGTGGTGGCCAGCGGCGAACAGGTGACCAGCGGCCTGCTCGCCATCGCGCTGCAGGCGATCGGCGTGCCCGCGCGCAGCTGGCTCGGCTGGCAATTGCCGCTGCGCACCGACGACGCCCATGCCAATGCCAGGATCGGCAGCATCGACACCGAAGCGCTGGACGCATCGCTGGCGGCTGGCAATGTGGCGGTGATCCCCGGTTTCCAGGGGGTGACCGAGGGTGGCCGGGTGACCACGCTGGGCCGGGGCGGATCGGATACCAGCGCAGTGGCCGTCGCGGCGGCGATGCAGGCCGACCGGTGCGACATCTATACCGATGTCGACGGCGTCTATACCACCGACCCGCGCATCGTGCCGCGTGCGCGCAAGCTGAAGCGCGTGACGTACGAGGAAATGCTGGAACTGGCGAGCGTGGGGGCCAAGGTGCTGCAGACCCGCTCCGTCGGGCTGGCGATGAAGGAAAATGTGCGCGTCCAGGTGCTGTCGAGCTTCGTGGACGCGACCGACGACCCGGAACCCGGCACGCTGATCGTCGGCGAAGAGGAGATAGACGACGTGGAACGCCAACTGATCACCGGCATCGCACATGACAAGAACGAGGCGAAGGTGACGCTGACCGCGGTGCCGGACCGGCCGGGCGCTGTGGCATCGATCTTCGATCCGCTGGCCGAGGCGAACATCAACGTCGACATGATCGTCCAGAACATCGCGCACGAGGCGGGATCGACGGACGTGACCTTTACGGTGCCCAATGCCGAACTGGCCCGCGCATTGGACGTGCTGGAAAGGGCGAAGGACGGCATCGGCTATGCGGCGCTGCGCCACGACACCCGCGTCGCCAAGGTGACGATCGTCGGCGTGGGCATGCGCAGCCATGCCGGCGTCGCGGCCACCATGTTCAAGACGCTGGGCGAGCGCGGCATCAACATCCAGGCGATCACGACCAGCGAGATCAAGGTCAGCGTGCTGATCGAGGAAGATTATACCGAGCTTGCGGTGCGCGTGCTGCACACGGCATATGGTCTGGACGCGCCGGAAGAAATCACCGCCTGAACGGGCAAAGGGGAGAGGGAATGATGCGGCTCCGAATGATCATCGTCGGGGCCGCCGCCCTGACCCTGGCCCCGCCCGCGCTGGCGCAGAATGACCCCACCGCCTTTGCCAGCCGCGCCGAGACGACGGCGACCATCCGCGCGATGGAGACTGAGATGAAGCCCGATCAGGGCTTTGCGTGGAAGCCGCTCCTGAAGGACGGCGAGCAGGTCGCCGCCATCGAAATCTGGCGCAAGCCCGGCAATCCCGCCGTCCACCCGACCGAGGCGGAATATGGCATCGTGCTGGAGGGCGAGGGCGAACTCCTGTCCGGCGGCACCATGGCCGATGCAGCCGTGACCAACCCGACATTGGTGGAGGGCAGCCGCATCGACGGCGGCACCCGCCGCGACCTGAAACCCGGCGACGTATTCCTGATCCCTGCCACCGTGCCCCACTGGTTCGGGGTGAAGGGGCGGCAACTGGTTATTCTGGGGATGAAACTGCCGCGGGTGGCGGACTAGGGCACGACTACATCTACAACCGCTTGTGATACGGTAGGCGCCAATTGTAGGTAGAGCGTGAGCATAGGTTGGCTCATCTATCCGTGGCGATTACACCATCTCATGTTTACATCGAACCTCGACATATCCGTAGGGCGCGATCGAATAAGCATCCTGAATCGCGATACCGGGATCAGCGTTAGTCGTGTATCTCCAATGCCATTTTCTGCAGAACACAGGCTGATCGATAATCGGGATGAGGCCTTTCGGTTCTTTGTGGCCGTGCTCCGCGAAGCGGATCAACGACCATGGTTCGCAAGGTTATGGGGCAGAGTGACCCTTAGGCTCGATGACGCATTGAATACACAGGCTGATCGGGATGACGTGCGCAGACTGTTTGTTGATTTGGGTGCAACGATTGTGAGTATCGACTAATTTCTTTTTGCAGGTCGTCAGCAGATCGGACCCTTAAATTTACGCCAGCCTCAAACTCCTTCCCTGCGAAGGGGGGCGCGGAGCGCCGGAAGGGTGACGCGCTATCGTGGGGGGAGACACCCCTCCGTCAGGCCTTTGGCCTGCCACCTCCCCTTGCAGGGGATGATTTCGGTGTGGGCCAACCCGTTCCACAAACCCCGTTCGTGCTGAGGAGGGGCGCAGCCCCGTCTCGAAGCACAGCCCAGGCACTTCGAGACGCCGCTGACGCGGCTCCTCAGTGCGAACGGATGGGATGCGGCATTCCCCCACCCCGTTCGTGCTGAGCTTGTCGAAGCACTGCCTTTTCCTGCGGCGGCAAGTCTAGCGGCTTGAAGAAGGGCAGCCCTTCGACACGCTCAGGGCGAGCGGGCTGGGTTTAGCGATGCGCCCTTCGGCCCGCCCCCGACTTGCCCCCGCCCCCCGCCTGCGGCTAGGGCGCGGCGATGAGCGAGATGAACCAAGCGGGCGCGGCGCGCCTGAAGGCGCTGATGGCGCGCGGGGCGGCATTTCTGGGCACGGAAACCGCCATCCTGTGCGGGGCGATGTCGTGGGTGTCCGAGCGGAACCTGGTGTCGGCCATTTCCAATGCGGGCGGGTTTGGCGTGATCGCGTGCGGCGCGATGACTCCGGAGCTGCTCGACCGGGAGATCGCGGCGACGAAGGCGCTGACCGACAAGCCGTTCGGCGTGAACCTGATCACCATGCACCCGCAGCTTGTCGATCTGATCGCGGTTTGCGGCCGCCACGGCGTCGGGCATATCGTGCTGGCGGGCGGCCTGCCCCCGGCAGGGTCGCTGGAGGCGATCAAGGCGACGGGGGCGAAGGTAATCTGCTTCGCGCCCGCCCTGGTCCTCGCCAAGCGGCTGATCCGCAGCGGCGTCGATGCGCTGGTGATCGAGGGGATGGAGGCCGGCGGCCATATCGGCCCGGTGTCGACCAGCGTGCTGGCGCAGGAAATCCTGCCCGAAGTCGCCGAGCAACTGCCGGTGTTCGTCGCGGGCGGAATCGGGCGCGGCGGGGCGATCGCCAGCTATCTGGAGATGGGCGCGGCGGGGGTGCAGCTGGGCACCCGCTTTGCCTGCGCGACCGAAAGCATTGCGCATCCGAACTTCAAAAAGGCGTTCTTCCGCGCAAGCGCCCGCGATGCGGTGGCCAGCGTTCAGGTCGATCCGCGCCTGCCCGTCATCCCCGTCCGCGCGCTGAAGAACAAGGGCACGGAGCTGTTCACCGCCAAGCAGCGCGAGGTGGCGGCAACGCTGGACGCGGGCGCGGTCGAGATGGCCGAGGCGCAGTTGCAGATCGAACATTACTGGGCGGGCGCGCTGCGCCGCGCGGTGGTGGACGGCGATGTCGAAAACGGTAGCCTGATGGCCGGGCAGTCGGTCGGCATGGTGACCAAGGAAGAGCCGGTGGCAGAGATTATCGCGTCGCTGATGGCCGAGGCGGCAGACGCGCTGGGTCGGCGCGCGGGCTGACCGCCTCCCCGCCCAGCCCAGCCACCCCAACCCCGTTCATGCTGAGCTTGTCGAAGCATTGTCCTTCCAAGGCGCGGGGATTGGTCAAAGAAGGCAGTGCTTCGACAAGCTCAGCACGAGCGGGTTGGGGTTGGAAGGGTGAGGGTTTTCTGCCCTAAACCCCGCTCGCCTCGCCCACGACGAGCATCGCCAGGAATACCAGTGCGCCCAGATTGCGGTTCGACCGGAAGCGGGTGAGCGCGCTCATCGGATCGGCGCGGTCGAACGTCGCCACCTGCCAGGCCAGGTGCAGGGCGGCGGGGGCCAGCGCCACCAGCGCCAGCGGGGCGGCGAACACCTGCCAGATCGCGCCCGCCCAGCCTGCCAGCGCCAGCGCGTAGCAGACCGCAACGCCCGCCCGCACCCGCGGCCCCAGCGCGCGGGCGGACGAGCGGATACCGACGATCGCGTCATCCTCCACATCCTGCACTGCATAGAGCGTGTCGTACCCGACCACCCAGGCGATGCTGCCGAGATAGAGCAGGATGCCCGCCGCGCTGACCTCCTCCGCCGCCTCGATCCACGCAACCGGTGCCGCCCAGGCGAACACCATGCCCAGCCATGCCTGTGGCCACCAGGTGATGCGTTTCATGAACGGATAGGCGGCGACCAGCGCCAGGCTGGCCAAGGCAACGATCCGCGCGGGCCAGCCGAGTTGAAACCAGACGACCAGCCCGGTCAGCGCGAGGACGACGAGCCAGACCCAGGCGGCGCGCACGCTCACCTGTCCGCTGGGGAGCGGTCGGCTGCGCGTCCGTTCCACCCGCGCATCCAGATCGCGGTCGACAATGTCGTTATAGACGCAGCCCGCCCCGCGCATCGCGATGCTGCCGAGGAGCAGCCATAGGATCAGGTCCCAACGCGCCACCCCCTGCCCCGCCAGCGCGACACCCCACGCGCCCGGCCAGAACAGCAGCCACCACCCGATCGGCCGGTCGAGCCGGGCGAGCAGCGCATAGGGCCGGGCAGCGGCAGGCAACAGCGCGATCATGCCGCGATGTTCGCTGTCGGGGGTGATCGGCGTCACGCTCATCCCCGCGCCTGTGCCACAGCAGGGCATGGCGGGCCAGTGGCGGAGCGGGAGGGATCATGCACTCGCACTAAGGCACTGATATAAAAAGCAAAATAATTCGACCTTCCTCCAGTCCCACATTCAGTCCCACAAACGGGCCGTGAGCCGTGCGCGTTGTCGGACGCCGGAGCCGTTGAAGCGCGATCGGCCCGCGCTGCAATGTTCCCGAATCCTTTAAGAACAGCGAAGCTGCAGGGGAGTGCCGACCCGTTGGAACCAAGCCGATCGGACATGTTACAAGTCATGGCGACGGATGCGCGTGGTAACTCTCAAACGGCCCAACAGCCGCATCCAAATACGCCCCAGAAGCTGGCGGCGTCTGCGACAGGCAAGCGGGTGCCAAGTGCTGCGGCATGATCATGCCCGTGAACAGTACAAGCCGCTGAACAGGCACACGCCGCAGCAAGCGATGTACGTGCTTCAGGTGTTTGCGAATAGCCGCCAAATGTCGCGATCGGTGACCAGTCCGGCATCGGGCGCGGCAGCTCTGGAGCATGGGCTGCGTAGTCACCCTCGCCGTGCACCACTTTGCCGCCGAGCAACGTTAGCACCGATCGTATACGGCTGATGCCGCTTTCTGGCACGTCGAAATAGTCGTCAGAGAGAAGCGCCGCATCTGCCAGCTGACCGGCCTTGATCTGCCCTTTTTTTCCCGTTTCATTCGAAAACCACGTATTAGCCTGGGTCCACAGTCGCAGTGCAATTTCCCTGTCGAGACGATTGGTGGGAGGATAGAGTGCCATGCCGCCTGCCGTGCGTCCCGTGACCAGCCAGGCAAGTGAGACCCAAGGATTGTAGCTGGCGACACGCGTCGCGTCGGTGCCCGCCCCGACCGGCGCGCCGCTGCGCAGCATCGCCGCGATCGGGGGCGTCCGCTCTGCTGCCCTTGCGCCATAGCGGTGGACGAAATCCTCACCCTGATATGCCATGCGGTGTTGAATGGCGATGCCACCGCCAAGTGCCGCTATGCGGTCGATGTTTCGCTGGCTGATTGTCTCGCAATGATCGAAGAACCAGTTCAGGCCCTCCAGCGGGATATCGCGGTTTACCTTCTCGAACACATCGAGCGCGCGGCTGATCGTCTCATCGTACGTCGCGTGCAGCCGCCACGGCCAGCGACGCTCCGCGAGCAGGCGGACGACAGGCTCTAGATCGCTTTCCATACCTGGCGGCATTTCGGGGCGCGCAACCTGGAAATCTTCGAAATCGGCAGCTGAATAGACCAGCATCTCGCCCGCACCATTGTGGCGATAGGTGTCGTCACCATCCCCAGGCTTTAGCTGCGTCGACCAGGTCGCAAAGTCCCGCAGTTCCTCCCTGGGCCTCTGCGTGAACAGATTATAGGCAATGCGGAGGGTGAGCAGCCCATCGCGGTGCAGGTCCTCGATAATGGCGTAATCATCGGGATAGTTCTGGAAGCCGCCGCCGGCATCGATCACGCTGGTAACGCCCAGCGCATTCAGTTCCCGCATGAAGTGGCGGGTTGAATTCTTTTGATAGTCGGGCGGCAGCTTCGGGCCCTTGGCCAGAGTCGCGTAGAGAATCGCGGCATTGGGGTTGGCAAGCAGTAGTCCAGTCGGGTTGCCGGCGGCATCCCGGGCAATGACCCCGCCGGGCGGATCGGGCGTGTCCCGGCCATAACCGACTGCTCTTAGTGCCGCAGCATTGAGCAGTGCACGGTCGTAAAGGTGTAGGATGAACACAGGCGTATCGGGCGCGGCTGCGTTGATTTCCTTCAGCGACGGCAGTCGCTTCTCCGCGAACTGGTGCCGAGTGAAGCCGCCAACGACACGGACCCATTGCGGGCTGGGTGTACGCTCAACCTGCCGCCTGAGCATCGTCATCGCATCCGCCAAGCTGGGCACACCATCCCAGCGAAGCTCCATATTGTAATTGAGCCCACCCCGGATGACGTGGATGTGGCTGTCGATCAGACCGGGGATCAGCCGTCTGCCGTCACAATCGATGATCGTTGCGTTCGGCGCTATCGTCCGAACGTCGGCCTCCCCTCCGACGGCAAGAAACCTGCCGTTTCGAATGGCGACCGCCTGTGCTTGAGGGGTGGCGGGGTCCAAGGTTGTCACCTTGGCATTGATAAGGATCAGATCGGACATCCCGGGCTCTCTGCGTAAGGGCGTTGGTAGAAAGGCGGTCACCCCAGCAGCGAGCGCTGTGCGGCGCGTCAGAGCGCTCATGCGCTTCGCTCGGGCGTCACCGCCTGCGGACCCAGGACATCGCGCGCGCACTCGGTGCGGACATAGGCCATGACCGGCTGGCCGAGCATAATTCGTTTTGCGACTGGGACGATCTGTTCGCCGACCAGCATCCCGAGCAGTCCGATCAGCGCGATGGTCGGTGGCGCGGGGCTCTTTACCCCCAGCAGCGAATAGATAACGCCGACCAACATTCCAGCGCCCAGCGAAAGCAGATAGACCTTCATCCTCGGTCTCCGGCAGGAGCGAACGCGCGAGGGATCACGCCGCTTCGGCGTGCCCGCCTTCCTGTGCACCAAACATCGCCTTGGCATAGACGATGCCGATGCCGTAGCCGCCGGCGAACTTGCGGGCGATCCCGGTGGTCAGGCCATAGGTGTCACCACGTGCCCAGTCGCGCTGCAGTTCGAGCAGATACTGCAGCGCGGTTAGCGGCCGTGCGCCCTGCTGGATCATGCGATTGATCGCGCGTTCATGCGCCTCGCCCGACACGTCGCCGCAGATGTCGGTGATGACATAGACTTCGGCACCCTGCTCGATCGCCGACAGGACCGGACCGACGATGCACACCGACGTCCACAGCCCGCCGATCACGATCCGGTTACGCCCGAGTAGGTTAACCCGGGCGAGCACGGCAGGATCTTCCCAGGCATTCATGGTCGTCCGGTCGATGATCTCGGCAGACGGAAAGGCTTCAAGCACCTCGTCGAAAAACGGGCCGGAAAAGCCCTTGGCCGCGACAGAGGTCAATATGGTCGGCACCGCGAAACCGGCCGCAGCCTCTGCCACCAAACCGGTGTTGAGCCGGAGGTTGGACACATCCTGCGACCGGACTGGAAACGCCATTTGCGACTGATGGTCAATCAGCAAAAGGAGGTGATCGGCGGGTGTCAGTAGCTCGCGGGCAGCTGCGGGAAAGAAGCTGGTCGGCATGGACGCTCTCCTCTGAAAGTTGGCCCATCGTGCCGACTTGCCCGGTCAGTCTCGATCCATCCCTGCGAATGATCGCCCCATACTTTGGTAGGATCAACACGGCCACAGGTGGCATGCGATCCGGCCTGCAAGCGATACCTTGGTATGGTGGATCGCTTTTTCGGCTGTTTGCAGCCAGCCCAGGCTTGCGTACCGGGCGGGCATCGACATGATCGCACCGATGACATCGCTTTCAACCAAGATGTTGCCGTTGAGCGCGCTTGGCATGCCTGCCGCTGAGGCCGCGCTAGGCGAACTGGTGCCTGACAGTATCATCGTGGCAGATCGACAGGGACGTGTCCGATATTGGAGTCCGGGTGCCACCGCGTTGTACGGATGGACGGCAGAGGAGCTGGCTACGACGCTGGTCGATACGCTCCTCCAGACGCGCCACCCCTTCGGACTGCCGCTGATTGAAGCGGAACTGCTGCGGGACGGACGGTGGGAGGGGGAGGTCTTTCGCCGTACACGGGGTGGTGACGAGCTGCGCGTCCGTATTCGCCGGATCGTCCGCCAAAGCGCCGATGGCGGCTCCGAGCTGCTTGAATGGGGACGCGATGCCGAGACGGTGAGTGCGGGCGAAATCGCCGCCCACCGCTACACCAACCTGTTCCACGCCATGGCGGCATCCTTCTGGGAGCTTGATTTCTCAGCGGTCCGCAAGGCGATCGGCGCGCTTGTCGCCGATGGCGAAACGGACATTGTGGGGCGCTTGCGGTCCGACACTGCGTTTATCGCGCGGGCAATCGAGCAGGTGCGGGTCGTTGATGCCAACGACAAGACTGTCGAGATTTTTCGCGCGCCCTCGCGGGAGTCACTGCTCGCAGGCCCGATGGCTTGGGCGTGGCCGCCCCAGAGCTGCGCGGTGTTTGCCGAGGCCTTGGTGGCTGCGCTTGAGCGACGCGATAGCTTCAGCATCGAGACGGTGCTCCGCCGTATGGACGGCACGGACATGGACGCGCTGTTCACGGTTTGCTGGCCAAATGATCACAAGGCACAGGGCACGGTGCTGGTCGGGGTGATCGATATCACCGATCGTAAGCGCGCCTTTGCCGAACTCGAAGCGAGCGAGCATCGCTATCGCGATCTTTTCCGCCATGTTCCCGTTGCGCTGGTCCAGCTTGACACCCGGCCAATGTTCGACCGCTTGGAGGAACTGAGCGCCGCCGGTATCACAGACCTGGCTCGCCATATTGAGGAGTCTCCAGGCTTTCTTGATGAACTGATCGGCCTTCCGCATATCGGTGAGGCCAATCTGGAGGCGCAACGCTTGTTTGGTGCGCCGGATGTCGACGCACTGAGAGGGTCAATATCCTGGGCCTGGCGCGCCCGACCTGAGACGATTCGTCGCTCTTTGCTGGCACGGCTGCGCGGCGAACCGCGATATTCCGAGGAGACCCAGGTCAACCGGCTGGACGGCAGCATCATCGACGTCCTCTACACGATCACTTTTTCGGGACAGTTGACCGACCGCGGGATCAACGTCGTCGGTTTTGTGGACCTGAGCGAGCAGAAGAGATCTGACGGCGAACTGCGCAAGAGTGAGCGGAGATATCGCGACCTGTTTCATCACGTTCCGATGGCGCTGTGGCAGGTTGACACGTCCCGCCTCGTCAAGCTCCTGACAGAACTGCGCTGCAACGGCGTGGTCGATCTCGGCCACCATCTCGACCAGCATCCCGGTTTTCTGCGCACATGTATGGACGCGGTGGTCGTGCAGGAGGTGAATGCGGCCACGGTCGAGCTGTTGGGGGGTGACTCAGCCGAGGCGTTCGTCGGGCGCACGGTCGGCGAATTCTGGGCGTTCAGCCCCGATACGTTCCGTCGATCAATCACCGCTCGTTATGCCGGTGCACCCGATTATTCCGAGGAAACCGTCCTGTGCGATGTGCGTGGTAACCGGGTGGAGGTCATCTATTCCATCTCCTTCCTGCCCGCGCTGCAGGAACTCGGATTCACCCTGATCGGCACGGTGGACGTGCGCGACCGCAAGCGCGCAGAGGCACGTCTTCGAGAAGTACAGGCGGAATTTTCGCATGCCGCCCGGGTCTCGACCCTCGGAGAGCTGACCGCATCGATCGCGCACGAGGTCAACCAGCCGCTGGCCGCCATCACCGCCTTTGGCGAAGCCAGTCTCAGATGGTTGAGGCGTCCTGACCCCGATCTCGAAGAAATCGGGCTGCTGGCCGGCGACATGGTGGCAGAGGCGCGGCGGGCCAGCGACATTATCGCGCGCATCCGGGGCATGGCGCTGAAGCGTGATCCCGATCCGCAGCCGCTGTCGATCAACCGGGCGATCGAGGATTCGCTGCTCATCGTCCGCCATGAAGCGCTGGACAAGGGGGTCGACATCAGGCCGTCCCTGGCCGCCGACCTGCCGCAGGTGCTGGGCGACCGGGTCCAGGTGCAGCAGGTGCTGGTCAACCTGCTGATGAACGCCGTCCAGTCGCTGGCCGAGGGCGTCGGCGCGGATCGGCGGGTGGCGATCACGACGCAGCGCGCGGACGTGGGCGTCATGATCATGATCGAGGACAATGGCCCGGGCATAGCGCCGGAACATCTCGACCATCTCTTCTCCGGCTTCTTCACCACCAAGGAAAGCGGGATGGGCATGGGCCTGCCGATCTGCCGCTCGATCGTTCAGGCGCATGGCGGACGCATTTACGCCGAAAACGGCGCGTCCGGCGCCCGGTTCACGGTCGTGCTGCCCCTGTCCGAAGTCCTGCAGGGCGCACCGGCCGGTTGACGGATCAGGCGGCGCGGACTCCCAGTTTCAGCTTCTCCGCCATCTTGACCAGGTCAGCAAGCGTCCGCGCATCCATCTTCTTCATGGCTGAGGCGCGGTATAGTTTGATGGTGATCTCACTGAGCCCAAGGTCGAAGGCCGCCTGCTTGTTCAGCCGCCCTGCTGTCACCAGCGCCATGACTTGCTTTTCCCGAGCAGACAGGCTGTCGTAGCGGGCCATTAATTCGGCTCGCCTCGCCTCCGTTTCCCGGGCCTCGACATTTCGAGTTATCGCCGAAGAGACAGCATCGAGCAGGTCTTGATCACGGAACGGCTTGGTCAGGAAGTCGACGGCGCCTGCCTTCATCGCTTGCACCGACATCGGAATGTCGCCGTGCCCCGTGACCATGATGACCGGCAGGTCGATGCCATGCGTTGCCATCTGACCCTGGAAATCCAGGCCGCTCGTCCCCGGCAGGCGGACGTCGAGCAACAGGCATGCGGGCGTTTCTGGCAGCTCGGCGCGCAGGAACGCGCTGCAGGAATCATAGGTTCGCGAGTCGATCCCCACCGATCGCAACAGCGCCGAGACGGCCCGGCGAATTGACTCGTCGTCGTCAACGATATGGACGATGGCGCGGCTTTCCATGGCGCCCGTTATGCGCCATTCCGGCGGCGCACAAAGGGATACCTTGGTATGCCGAAGCCGTAACGTGGGCTGTCAGGCAAGGAGCCGCAGCAGTTCGTCGGCATCGAACGGCTTTGACAGGAAGCAGGCAGCGCCGCCGGCAAGCGCCTGATCGCGCAACGCAGGCTCCGGAAAAGCGGTCATGATCAGAACAGGCAGCGCCGGCCGCGTCTTCCTGAGTACCGACTGCAATTCGATGCCGCTCATCCCCGGCATCTGGATGTCAGTGACGACGCGCTCGACTGTGCGGGCGGCTGGTGAAGCTAGAAATGCCTCCGCACTGTCGAACAGTACGACGTCATAGCCTGCAGACCGTAACAGGCTGGAGAGGCCAGTGCGGATCGCATGGTCGTCATCGATGACGGCGATCAGGGACCCCGCCGTCATACGCTTTCTCCGGGGAGGCTGACCCGAAACCTGGCGCCTTGGCGGCGATCGGCTGTCAACGTCAGTGTCCCGCCATGCGCTTCGATGATGGTGCGGCAGATGGAAAGGCCCATGCCCATCCCACCCTCTTTGGTCGAATAAAAGGGCTCGAAGATGCGACGCGCATCCTCGGCCAAGATTCCAGGTCCGGTGTCCTCGATCGCGACCCACCGACAGCCGCCGGCAGTTCCCGCGCGTACCGTCAGCTGGCGCTGCTCGGCATCTCGCATCGCATGAATGGCGTTGACCATCAGGTTAACGAAGGCCTGCTGCAGCTGGACTGGTTCACAAGCAATGCTGTCCAGATCATCGGCAAGGTCTTGGCTAATGCTGATCCGGTGAATTTGCGCTTCCTGCTCCACGATCTGCAGGGCGCTGCGAATCAGCACGCGCAGGTCACGCCGTTCGGTGACCCGGGCGGTACGTTGCAAGTAGGTGCGGGTCCGGTCGATAATCGCCCGGGCGCGCTCCGTTTCGCGCAGGACCGCGTCGGCTGCGTCCAGCGCTTCCCCGATATCCGGCGCGTCCCGTTCGAGCCAGCGTCTGCACGCCGATGCATTGGACGCGATGGCGGCCAGCGGCGAATTGACCTCATGCGCGATTGACGCGGTGAGCGCGCCGACCGTCGCGATGCGCTGGGCACGTGCGATCTCGTCTCGAGCCTGGCTCAGCTGTGCCTGGGCACGCTTATAGCTAGTGATCTCGACAATACTCACCACCACTTCGGTCAGCGGCTTGCCCGGCGACAGTGCAGCGGTAACGAGGCAGTCAAACGGCTCGCCGTCACAACGGGCGATCGTGCTCTCCCCGACATAGGTAGCGTCGCCACGATCGATCGCAGCCAGCCAGCGTCCGAAAGAATGGATACTGCCAGGAAGCACGTCGCAAAGGCGTCCGGTCAGCTCCGCCTCCGATCCGGCTCGCATCAGTTCCACCGAGCGTGGATTGACGTGTGTGATGAGGACCGTTGCGTGCAGCGCTCTGGCATTGTCCGGCCGCGCTGCGTACCAAGCGGCAATGTCCAACACGCCTGCCTCCCGCAACCGCGCCATTGCCGCACCGACTTCCGACCAGTCCTCTCGCCAGATGGAAACGCCAGCACGGTCATAGACATCCGCGTAACGCTGCTGCGTCTCCAGAAAATCCTTGCGAAATCGCAGGTCCGCACGCCATGACTGATAGAAGAATAGGCCAGCGATCACGGTCGCAAAGCCAATGACGGTGCTGGCAATGAGGTGATGGCCGCCTGCATCGAGGAGCAGTGCGGCGCTGCTGGCCGCGGCGGCGAGGATCAGGACACCGCCCAGTCCCCATAGCTGATGCGCCGACCAGATCGGTGGTATGCGGCGACTAGTCGACAATTCGGTCTCCCGTCACCCTGAGACCCCGCATGGCCATCCTTATCGCTTGCCCGCCCTTAGCAACCCTGTTTTCGTCTGGAGAGCGGCGCGCAACAACTATACGATGGTACAACAGCGGACCAATGGCCGCAAAGGCTAGGTTGGGCCAGGTCCTGGGGGACAGCGATGCGGCAGGTATTCACCTTATGGCCGACCGATGTGGATGCTTCGGGCCAGGGACTGGATAAGGACGGCATACCGCTTTGGGCGCATCGCATCGGCGCGACGCCGCCACCGGTGCGCTGGACGAGTGGCGACTGGGCCCTTACCGCGATTGTGATCATCCTCGTGCTTGCGCTTGCCCTGATCGTACCCGTCGATCTGGTAAGCGCCCTGGCTGCGGTCGTTCTTGTCTTCCTGTCCATCGGCCTTGCCATTTCTGGACTGGTCTATCATCGGCGCAAGGTCACAGCGCTGACCCGGCAGCTCGACGAGGTTCGTCGCTGGAATGACACCCTCTTCAACCGCACGGGAATTGCACTCTGGCGAGAGGACTGGTCCGCGGCGCGCGACGAGGTGCTGCGGCTGCTGAGATCCGGCGTCAGAGACATGCAAGCTCATTACGCGGCGCACCCCGAGCAGCTTCGGGCACTGCGAGCCAAGGTCATCATCAAGGATGTGAATGAATTCGCGGTCATGCGATCTGGCGCGCGCAACAAGGATGATCTGATTGGCTCGCTTGATCGGATCCTGCCCGATACGGACCAGACTTTTGTGCAATGGCTCATCGCTTTTGCACGCGGTGACAGTTTCTACCGTTCCGAAACGCATCTCACCAACAGCAATGGCGAGTCTGTGAACACCCTGTTCACCGCCGGACTTCCGGTGGATTTGAAAGGCTTCGAGGATATCCTGGTCAGTGACCTTGACATCACGGAGTACAAGGCGACCCAGGCACGGCTTGCTCAGGCCGAGATTGACCTCGCGCGGGCCGCGCGTGCAGCAACAATGGGCGCGTTGTCGGCGTCAATTGCCCATGAAGTGAATTCGCCGCTGGCTGCGATCATCGCCAATGCCGAGGGCTGCCTGCGCTGGCTGGACCGCGAGCAGCCCAATCTGACCGAAGCGGTGACAGGGCTCCGCAACGTCGTCGAGTCCGCCACCCGCGCCAAGGCGGTGGTCGAGCGAACGCGAGCCTATCTCAGCAACTCGCCCGCGGCATTGACGCCCTGCACGATCGTCGATTTGATCCAGGAGGCGATCCTTCTGGCAGAACGAGAGCTGCGGGTGCTTGGAGCATCGGTCCATATCGACGCTCGGGACGGCTTACCGCAGGTGTTGGCCGATCCGGTCAACATCCAGCAAGTGCTGGTCAACCTGATCCTCAACGCGGCGCAGGCGATGAAGGACAAGCGCGGTCCTCGCGACGTCACGATCGCCGCATGGGTGGATCGCGATCGCATACGGGTTGATGTTGCGGACAAGGGACCGGGCATCGATCCCGAGGCGATGAAATTGATCTTTGATCCGTTCTTCTCGACGCGGGAAGGCGGCATGGGCATGGGCCTGTCGATCTGCCGCACCTGTATCGGTGCCCATGGCGGCCGATTATGGGCCAGCAGCAGCGTAGGCGAGGGAACGACCTTTCACTTCGATCTAGCCGTCGCCGGGCAGAGGGATCATGGCTGACACTAGCAATACTGCCCCCAAACCCACATCCGTTGTGCACATCATTGACGACGATGCCGGGCTCTGCGAGGCGCTTGTCCGCCTGGTGCGCTCCGTCGGTCATCACGGCCGGGCGCACCTTTCAGTCGCCGAATTCCTCTCAGCCGCGCGTCCGGCGGGGCCTAGTTGCATCCTGCTCGACGTCCGCCTGCCGGACATGAGCGGGCTTGATTTCCAGACAGGGCTAGATGCCCACGGCATCGCCAGCCCGGTTATCATGATGACCGGTTATGGCGATATTCCGATGTCTGTCCGGGCTATGAAGGCTGGAGCGGTCGATTTTCTGACCAAGCCATTCCGAGATCAGGACCTTCTGGATGCGATCGCCCGTGCGCTTGCGCGGGATTGCGCCCGCCTCGGCGCGTTGTCGCAGCATGCGCTGCTCCAGGCTCGGTTCGACCTGCTGACCGAACGGGAGCGCGAGGTCTTCCGGGGCATCGTCGATGGGCTGATGAACCGCGAGATCGCAGAGCGCCTCCACCTCAGCATCGTTACGGTAAAGGCGCATCGCGGCTCGCTTACCCGCAAGCTGAACGTGCCCAGCGCCGCCGAGCTGGTCCGCGTCGGACATGCCCTGGGTCTGGGCGATGCATGACTATACAAAGGTATGCCAGGGTTGAGGCAGTGCGGCGTGCACCCTAGCTTTGAGGTCGAACCCTTGTCGATCGGAGCCGATGTTTGGCCCATTTCTCATCCAGGCGTACCGGTGAAGGCCAAGCGGTCCATGGCCGGTCAACCGGCGAGACACCGGGATCGCCACCACGATGCGATCGGCTGATCTCGGTTATCGACGATGATGACTCGCTGCGAAGAGCCATCATGTCCCTCCTGCGCTCGGCAGGCTACCGGGCGAGCGGACATGGCTCTGCCGAGGCGTTCCTGGCGTCTGCGGAGCCGGGCCTTAGCGCTTGCATTATCACTGATATCCAGATGCCGGGGATGAGCGGCATCGAGCTGAAGGCCGAGCTTGACGGACGGATTGTCGCAACCCCCGTCATCATGATCACCGCAAGGACCGAGCCGTCTTTGCTCGACGAGGCGCGCGAAAGCGGTGCCACCTGCCTTTTGCGCAAACCGTTCGAGGCCGAAACCCTGATGGCGTGCCTTCACCACGCCCTTGCCGCCTGACGCCACCCCAACACCATGGTTTAGTGCCATGCATCTGTCGTCTGATGGCGTTTGCGATCATTTGCATAGAAAAGGGCGCTGTACCCCGGCCAGCGACCCCCGGGGTGCCGATGCGCCGGACCGATCCTTCCGGTGCAGACCCCCGAGCGGGCCGGCACGCCCCCATGCCGGCCCGCTCCCACCAAATAGCTCCGCCACCTCAACAACCGCCCACGTGTCGTCACTCGCCTGATCGACACCTGCCGGCAATATCTGTCCGGGCTGACACGGATGACCTGATTTCCTGGCCACCAGCCCTGCCTATACTTTGATCTATTCCGCTCGACCCCAGGTACAATCGATCCGCAGCAGCGCATCCGGCATCCACAGCGCGGAACCGATCCATCGATGGCGACGACCATGCCCGAGGATCCCCGAGCGGAGAATGGAAATGCGCGACGACTGTCTGCATCATGCCAACGGCGCGCCCGTGGTAGACAATGTCAACATCCTGACCGCAGGCCCGCGAGGCCCTGCGCTGCTGGAGGACATCTGGCTGATCGAGAAACTTGCGCATTTCGATCGTGAGGTCATTCCCGAGCGGCGCATGCACGCCAAGGGTTCGGGCGCATATGGCACGTTCACCGTCACCCACGACATTTCACCTTTCACCAAGGCGAAGCTGTTCTCCGAAATCGGCAAGACCACACCGATTTTCGTTCGCTTCTCGACGGTTGCCGGAGAGCGCGGAGCGGCCGACGCCGAGCGGGACATTCGGGGCTTTGCTGTGAAGTTCTACACCGAACAGGGCAATTGGGACCTTGTCGGAAACAACACACCGGTCTTCTTCTTCCGCGATCCGCTGCGCTTTCCCGATCTCAATCACGCGGTAAAGCGTGATCCGCGCACCGGCCTGCGCAGTGCCCAGAACAACTGGGATTTCTGGACACTGTTGCCGGAAGCACTTCACCAGGTGACCATCGTGATGTCCGATCGCGGCATCCCGCGCAGCTACAGGCATATGCACGGGTTCGGCAGCCATACCTACAGCATGGTAAACGCGTCGGGCGAACGCGTCTGGGTCAAGTTCCACTTCCGTTGCCAGCAGGGTATCGAGACCCTGACCGATGCAGAGGCTGCCGCCCTGATCGGCCAGGATCGCGAGAGCCATGGCCGCGACTTGCTTGCCGCCATTGACGCCGGCGATTTCCCGAGATGGACGCTTTGCATCCAGGTGATGACCGAAGCGCAGGCGCGGGAACATCACCACAATCCTTTCGACTTGACCAAGGTTTGGTCGAAGGCCGCGTTCCCGTTGATCCGCGTCGGCGAATTCGAGCTCAACCGCAATCCCGACAATTACTTTGCCGAGGTCGAGCAGGCGGCTTTCACGCCCGCCAATATCGTGCCGGGGATCGGATTCTCGCCGGACCGGATGCTTCAGGCCCGGCTGTTTTCCTATGGTGATGCGCAGCGCTACCGGCTTGGGGTCAATCACGCCCATATTCCAGTCAACGCGCCGAGATGCCCGTTTCACAGTTATCACCGGGACGGCGCCATGCGCACCGACGGCAATCTGGGCGGCACACTGAGCTTCTTCCCCAACAGCCAGGGCGTCTGGCAGGAAAGCCCAGACCAGGCGGAGCCCGCGCTCGCGCTGGATGGTCCCGCTACCCATTGGGACCACCGCGTCGACGACGATCATTGGGAGCAGCCCGGCGATCTCTTCCGGCTCATGACACCGGTCGAACAGCAGCGCCTGTTCGACAATACGGCACGCCAGGTCGGCGGCGCTTCCATCGAGGTGCAACAGCGCCACATCGACAACTGTGCGCGGGCGGACACCGCCTATGGCGCCGGCGTCGCCCGCGCGCTCGGGTTGGATTTGGCCACGGCAGCGGAATGACAGCCTTGACGGCGCCACTTGCCACATTGGGAGAGACCTAATGAACCAGTTCATCAACGCGATGCTCGCCGTCGGCGCCGTGTTCGCCTGTGACACCGCCACGACACAGCATGCAGGGCACGTTCGATCGCCGACCGACGAGAAGATCGACGCCTCGTTCGACATCGTTCGTACCGACGTCACGAGTAAGGGCGAAGATATCGTGTTTCGAGTGCAGGTCCGTGGCAAGGCCGGGGCGATCCGTCCGAAGCCGATCGGACAGTTCGCAGGCAGTGCGGTCTATTCTTATGTTTGGCCGACGTCCCTGGACAGCGGCGCGGTCGGGTTCGAGACGCAGCAGGGCATTCTGGCCTTGGCTGTTACCTTTCATCCCGATTTCGACGATACCGCCGATGGCAGCGCCAATCGCCATGTCTGGCACCCACACTGGGTCGTCCTGGTGCCGGATGATGCCTGCGGCAAGGGATCGCTCAAGGTGAAGGATATTCCGGAAGGTACGACGCCCAAGGTGCCGGCAACCTGGCCCAAGGTTCCGCTGCTGATCGACAGCCCCACCTATCCGACGAGCCTCGAGACAGACATGGTCGAGGTGAAGGTGCCGGCAGCCGTTATCGGTGCGACTGCGGGAGTGCGCTTCGACGGCGTCACCTCAGCGCTCAAGGTCAATGCCAACCTGCATGCGCCCCTGCTCTGCATCTCGAACGTCTTCGACGTCGCATCGGGCGATCTCAGTCTGCCGGGCCGGTTGGCGCCCTGATCAGGCTTTGGCTGCGCATTGCCTCAAGGGCTGGTCCCTGAACCTTTCGAGAGAGGAGGAACAAGCATGGGAGCGTATCAGACAATCACTACCGAGGACGGCGCGTTCCAGGCTTATGTGGCACGTCCCGCCACCGAGCCTGCGCCCGCGGTTGTGGTCCTACACGAGGTATTCGGGATTAACGACGATATCCGCTCGACCTGCCACGAGCTTGCCGATCGAGGTTTCATTGCCGTCGCGCCTGACCTGTTCTGGCGTCAGGAGCAGGGGGTCGATCTCTCCCACTGGACCGAGGAGGAGTGGCAGAAAGGGCTTTCGCTCTACCTGGCCTATGACCGCGATCAGGGTGCGCGGGACATCGCCCGTGTCCTCTCTTTTGCAGGTCAGCTGCCGGGTGCCACCGGCAAGGTCGGCATTATGGGCTATTGTCTCGGCGGCCTGATGACCTTTCTGGTCACCGCGCGGACCGGAGCGGATGCCAGCGTTGCCTATTATCCCGGCGCGGCGGATCAGTATGTCGCCGAGGCGGCTTCGGTCCGAACCCCCATGATCGTCCACCTGGCCGAGGAGGATGAGTTCATCCCGCGGGAGGCGCAGGCGACGATCCGTGAAGGCTTCGTCGACAATGCGAGTGTCGAGCTCTTCACCTACCCGGGCTGCAGCCATGCTTTTGCGCGCCATAGCGGCGCGCATTTTGATGCCGCTGACGCCGCGCTGGCCAACGGCCGCACCTGGGCCTTTCTGAAGGACAGGCTGTCATGACCGCCCCCATGCTGTTCGATGCCCTCGAACTTCAGGTGATCGGCATCGCGTCGCAGGAGCCGGTGAGTTCGCTCGATGAAAGCGGGATGGGCAGGGCGACCCGCTGGATCTTTGGATGGAACAGGAGCACGGGATTGGCGAACGCCAGGCTCGAAATCCTGCGGCGGCTAGTCGTCCGCCTTCATCACGACAGCACCGAGCGGGCCGATGAGGCGATCCGTGCCGCTCAGGCTGCGGGATTCAGCGCGCCCCAGATCAGCGTGCTGACCCGGCAATTTGCCCGCCGACGCGCCCGCACCCGCACTGTCACCATCGCTTCACGCTTCGCACGCGCGACTGGATGACCTGCGTGCCATCTCCCAGCAAACCACCAATCAAGGAACAGAACCGATGACCTTCATCACGACCAGCGACGGTACCGCCATCTTCTACAAGGATTGGGGGCCGAAGGGCGCTACCCCAATTGTCTTCCATCACGGCTGGCCGCTCACCGCCGATGACTGGGACAATCAGATGATGTTCTTCCTGCTCAAGGGCTTCCGCGTCATCGCGCATGATCGCCGCGGGCATGGCCGGTCGACCCAGACCGACACCGGAAACGAGATGGACACCTATGCCGCGGACGTGGCGGCATTGACCGATGCGCTTGACCTCAAGGGCGCGGTCCATATCGGACATTCCACCGGCGGCGGCGAGGTCGCGCATTATGTCGCGCGCGCCAAACCGGGCCGGGTGGCGAAGGCCGTGCTGATCGGCGCGGTGCCGCCGATCATGGTCAAGTCGGACAAGAACCCCGGCGGGCTTCCGATCGAAGTGTTCGATGGTTTCCGAGCCGCCCTTGTCGCCAATCGCGCCCAGTTCTTCCTCGATGTGCCCTCAGGCCCATTCTACGGCTATAGTCGGCCGGGCGCGAAGGTGGATCAGGGTGTAATCCAGAACTGGTGGCGCCAGGGCATGATGGGCGGCGCCAAGGCGCATTACGACTGCATCAAGGCGTTCAGCGAGACCGATTTCAGCGAGGACTTGGAGCGGATCGAGGTGCCCACGCTCGTCATGCACGGCGATGACGACCAGATCGTGCCCTATGCGGACTCTGCGCCGCTTGCTGTCAAGCTGCTGCGGCGCGGGCAGCTCAAGACCTATGCCGGGTTGCCCCACGGCCTGTGCACGACCCACTCCGACATCGTGAACGCCGATCTGCTCGCCTTCATCCAGGCCTGACAGGTCCCGATGGTTCGGTCCGCGATCGCACCGCCGCCCAAAAAAAAGGCGGCGGCGCGCCATTCCCCACCAAACCTTCGTCTAGTCAGCTTACCCGCCCGCACGATTTCAAGAGCAGGGCTGGGAGCGCATTCTGGGCGCCGGAGCCGAGGCAATCGACCCGCCTCGGCATGGGAGAACGTCCATGTCGAAGACCATTGTCCTTATCCACGGCGCCTGGCTCAACTCGCACAGCTGGGAAGGGTTCAAGGCGCGCTATGAACAGGCGGGCTACACGGTCCTTGCCCCGGACTGGCCCTATGACGACCGGACACCGGCCGAACTTCGCGATGCGCCTCGACCGGAACTCGCCCGGCTCAGCCAGCGGCAGATTCTCGATCATTACGATCAGATTATTCGTGCTTTGCCCGAACAGCCGATCTTGATCGGCCACTCGCTGGGCGGCGTCCTCGTCCAGCACCTGCTGGACAGGGGCAGGGGCGTCGCTGGCGTCGCCATCGATCCGGCGCCGACGCCGGGCGTTCCACTTGGTCGTCATGCCATCTGGTCGGCACTCCCGGTGTTCGGCGACCCGTTTAGCTGGAGAAAGGCCAAAGTCATGTCGCGCCGCTTCTTTCGCACCCGGTTCGCACAGACCGCGCCCAAGGCGCAGGCCGATCTGCTGTATGACCGCTACATCGTGCCCACGCCGGGCCGTGTCTACTGGAACGGCGTCGTCAACCCGATCCGGATACGGTGGGACAATCCTGCACGGGCGCCGCTCCTGCTGATCGGCGGTGACCTCGATCTGATCGCTGACGCTGCCATGACGGCGGCAATCTATGCCAAGCAGCGGCAGGCGCCGTCGAAGACCGAGCTCAAGATCTTTCCCGGCCGGTCGCACTGGACCTGCATGGATCCGGGTTGGGAGATGGTGGCCGACACGGCCCTGCAATGGGCCGTAGCGCACGCCCGGCCCGGCAAGGCACGACCCGTCGCCGAAGCACTCGCTGCCTGAGCCGCTACCGACCCACTCGAGGGGCTCTTCCGATCTGGTCGGCAGGGCCCCTTTTGGTGTGTCTCGTCAGCGCCGGCATTCGCTGTCCAAACGTATAGCTCGCCACAACCACCGTCCAATAGCGCTGGCTGACGGGTTGCACGACGATGTCTTCGACAACGCAAGGAGACCCAAGGTGAGCAAGATCCTCGTCCTCTATTATTCAAGCTATGGGCATATCGAGACAATGGCCAACGCCATTGCGGAGGGCGCAAGGCAGGAAGGCGCCAGTGTCGACGTCAAGCGGGTGCCTGAAACCGTGCCGGCCGATGTGGCCCAGGCCGCCGGCTTCCTACTCAATCAGAAAGCGCCGGTAGCCACCGTCGCCGAGCTCGAACATTATGACGCCATCATCATCGGGACAGGCACCCGTTTCGGGCGCATGTCGTCGCAGATGGCTGCATTCCTCGATCAGGCAGGCGGGTTGTGGGCAAGGGGCGCACTGAACGGCAAGGTGGGCGCAGCCTTTGCATCGAGCGCGACCCAGCACGGTGGGCAGGAAACGACCCTGTTCTCGCTCATCACCAACCTGCTGCACTTCGGCATGACGATCGTCGGTCTTCCCTATAGTCACCAGGGACAGATGAGCATCGATGAAATCGTCGGCGGTGCGCCCTATGGTGCCACCACGGTTGCTGGCGGCGATGGGTCGCGGCAACCGAGCGCCATCGACCTGGCTGGCGCCCGTCATCAGGGAAGCATTGTCGCGCAAGTGGCGGGTAAGCTTTTCGGTTGATGACGTGTCGGCGGAATGTCTCTGACGCTTCTCGAACGTTTAGAACACGACAGCTCAGCACCCTCTCCCCGAGGCTCGAGCGACTGACGCCTGGAATGATAGGCCGGTCGCTAAACCAATGAATGATTGAGCCACTCGTTGAGATGACGCTCGTTTAGGCACGTCACCCGCTGGCCTTGTTATCGACCCAAGCTTGAAGGAGAAAACCCATGCGGCTGACCCTATTCGCTATTCTGGCGCTGCTCATCGCATCGCCTGGCGCCCGCGCGCAAAGCGCAGTGACCGTTCCCACTCAGTATCTGGAGGCAGAGGGTCGCCGGATCGCCTATCGTTCCGTCGGCTCGGGAACGCCGCTGATCCTCGCCCTTCGCTTTCGAGGCAATCTGGATTCATGGGATCCGGCCTTCATCGATGCGTTGGCGAAAGACTTTCGGGTTATCATGTTCGACTATAGCGGCCTCGGGCTGTCGAGCGGCATCGCACCGACAACGATGGCCCAGATGGTCGACGATGTTCGGGATCTTGCTGACGGTCTGAAACTGGACCGGTTCGTGCTTGGCGGTTGGTCCTTAGGCGGCGCGGTCGTTCAGGAAGCGGCGGTGGCAATGCCCGGACGCATTTCGCATTTGCTGATAATCGGTTCCGCGCCACCCGGGCATGCGTTTGGCGCCCCGCAAAAGGCGTTTCTCGATGCAGCTTTCAAGCCAGTGAACGATCTCGCCGACGAAGAGGTGCTGTTCTTCCTGCCGACGAATGCTACGAGTCGGGCAGCCGCAAAGGCATCGCATGACCGGATCGCTGCCCGACAAGCAGATCGCTCCACCCCTGTGCCACCTTCGGCCTTCGCCGGTCTGTTTCAGGCCGCAGCAGACTTCCGCAATGATGACAGCGGCGTGACCAAGTTTCTCCTGGATACTCGGATTCCAATCCTCATCATCGCTGGCGACCACGATGTCTCCTGCCGAGTGGAGGATTGGTATGCCCTAAGTGGAAGGCTGGCCTCGGCGCGCCTGATGGTCATGCCGCAAACCGGGCACGCGCCGCAGCACCAGTTTCCCGAGGAAGTTGCTGCCCAGATCGCTACATTCGTGGCGACAAATGGGGGTCGATGACCCTAATAAATGGAGCACACGGTCATGGCCCCGGGACAGGCCGGAACCAGTTCCGGCATCTTCGGACAGAACGGCGCTAAAGGGACAGGATTCCGAGGCTTTAGACGATGTATCGGAATGTCTTGAGACGAAAAAATGGTGCCAGAAGAGCTTGACTTGTGTTCAGTCAAGCAACTGATCTGACAAGCAGAATCATCGATCTTTTTGACCGCCGAAGCCTCCTATAGCACATTCTTTATTCGTGGAAAAGGCTGGATGTACTTGGACGTTAGGTTCGAGTCCCGATCGTGTTACTGCGATGTGAAGGCGATGCCCTTCTGCCAGAATAGTGGCGGCGTAAGATGGGTCGGCTGGGGACAGGCAGCGTAACGGACTGACGCCAGTATGAGGTCGCGAACTATAACGGGAAATTGCTCGCGTGAACCGATACGGTCCGCCCAGTTCTGAAGCTTGGCCTGGTTAGTCCATTGAATAAGGTTCCTCTCGACCGGTCTAAGCGCTCTCCGCCGCCTTCTCCACGTTAAGCCAAGCTGCGCCTAGTTCAACCGCGGTTATGCCAAAGGCTTTCAGAGCGCCCCCGCGCCAGCTTCAGTCGTAACCCGGCGTAGCGCGGACAAGTTCTGAACGTCATTTCCTGAAGGGAGTAGACGTTCAATTCGTGGCACGGGAACGACAGGAATGTCCCAAGAACCGACTACGATTGGGGGTCCGGTTTCGCACGGGGTAATCTCGTTCGAATGGTGATAAGGTGCGCGCCCAGCCGCCTGAGGCAGGCGGTGGAGGGGAGAAGCCGGAATCCACTTGGATGGTAAGTTCGAGTCCCGACCTCGCTACGGTGGCATGAAGCGGATCATCTTCTGCTGGAATACCCCACACCGCAAAAGATAGTCCGTTGCGGATAGGCGGCTTTGGGGCAACCGACCAAGGAAAGCTGCCGTCGCCGGTTGGTTGCCGAGCACGGCAGCTGCCGACCAAAATGCGTCGTTCGCCGATCGGGCTTTGACCGGCAGCTTCCGCCAGAACTGGCCATTCACTCAGCGCGAAGCCGCCTGCCAGCAGTGCGCCTCAATGCCGGTCGTTCGCCAGATCCGTCACAGATCTCTCCGTCGTCTGGCGGTGGGACCGGCCCCCTAGCTGGCCGGCTGACATGGGGAAGCAGGTCGCGCCAGACTTGCGGCGGCACCGGCAGGCGATGTGCGCGGCAAGCGGTCAGCACGATCGGCCAATGGCCGAGCTTCACCGCCGTGAGCTGGTCATAATGCTTGTTAGTCTTCGCCTCGGCGAGGATGAAATCGAGCGCGTCGCGCGTGCCCTCGGTCACTGGAATGCCGGCTAGCGCCGCCCCGTGGCTGTCGCGGTTGAGATAAAGATTGTCCTCGCTGTCTTCGTCGGGAAACCAGGTCTGGAACGTGCAATGTGTAAGGGCGTCCTTTCTGAACCTTGCGATCTCGTCGAACAGCGTCTGCTGGCCTCTGGCCGCCGACCAGGTCGCCAGTAGCGGATAGAGGATGCTGCCCTCGGTCGATTGGGTGCGATACTCGTCGTTGTGCTCGGACGGATGATCGACCAGATCCCAATAGGAGCGGCTGGTGATCGGGTAGCGGCCATGCGCTTTGAACGCGAACATCGAGTGCTTGGCGAGTTCCTCGGCCCATTGATCGATCGCGCCATGCGCGCCGGGACGGCAGGCGAGCAGGGTGAAGGCGAGACCGATGTCGATCGCCTGCCAGTCCCCGATCGGCGAGAGCAGCGCGCGATTGTTGCTGATGATCGCCATCATCGCCTCGATCAGCCGGTCGATCTGGTTGACGGTCGCTCGGGTGGTGTCGCTGATGAGGGCCGGGAGCGTATTGAGATAGTTGTTGGTGAGGACGACGGGGCCGGTCGCCGGCGCCAATTGCCAGACCCGCCACAACCCGCGCAGAGCTAGCCGGCCGATCAGTTCGAACAGCTTGAGGTTGATATCGAGCGCGGCGTGACTTTCGACCGCGGTCGAGATCGCATGACGGGTCCCGGCGGCCGGCAGGATTTTGTTCTCGAACAGCGCGTCCCAGATCGTGAAATGTAGTTCGGCCAGTTCGTTGATGACGAGGCTGCCGGCTTCGCCGGATTTCGAGGTCCTGGCGATGTCGGCCTTGAGCAGCTGCCAAACTTCGAGGAGCGCCAGCTCGCTCGCCCGGTACGGCGCCTCGACATTCTCGGCCTCGCGCGCCCAGACGAACATGATCCACAGGCAGATGTTGATCAACCGCGCCTGGCTGAGCCTTGCCGTCGGCGTCGTGCCGGGCTGGTCGGCGAGCGCGCGCAGCAGTTTCTGGAAATGGTCGAACGCGATGTCGGGCTCCTCGACCATCGCTACAGCCTTGCGCAAATGACTGCGTTGCGGTGCTGGCAGCAGCTCCTCGCGAAATATGCCGTCGAGTATGACCTGTGCCAGCCGGTCGCCGTTCCATTCCTCGAACGAGATCTTGGGCGTGGTATTGCGCGTCATATAGCCGGTGACTTCGGCGCGGACCTGCTCGTCGATCGCCCCGCCAAAGGTCAAGCAGATCGCGATCGGGAGCCTCGCATATTCGGGCGGAATGCGGCTGGTGATGTAATGATCGAGAATTTCGTCGAGCGACGGGCGAAGGCTCTGTGGACTTGCCGTGTTCCACTCATTGCGGTCGAGGTCTCCCGACTTGACCGAGAACAGGTGGACCCGTCTGATGCCGTCCTGGCCGGGACCGACCGCCGCAACATCGACGCCATATTGACGCGTGCCGCGCGCCGGCCGCGAATAAACCGTGAACCCAAGTTCCGTCAGCAGGTCCGGCAGCACCGCGTCGAGTTCGTCGCGTTCCTTCAGCGATGCCAGATATTCGCGGATGACCAGTTTCATGGTGCGGTCTTCATCGCGCGGAATACCCGCAACATATAGTCGAGGTCGAAGGGCTCGAGGATGTCGAGGCGTGGCGATTCGATGCTGTGGCTGAAGCTGTGTATCTTCATCTCACTGCGCTGCTGCTTGCCGCCCATCCCCTTCAAATAGCTGATCGAGCGGGTGCCGTAGAGCAGCACCTGACGTGTCGCGAGCGAGGCGAGGATCGACTTCTTCTCGGCCTGTTTGTGGGCCTGGCGCATCGATTCATGCTGGCGGTGATTCTCGATCAGCCGTTCGCGCTCCGACGGTCGCAGCTCCTTGATCCGACCGGGCGAACGCAGCCCGTCAATATAGGCCTCGACCCGGGCGGTGAGATCGGCGAGGATGGGCTGCGATGGATGACTGGGGTTCTTGGCCTGGTCCGCGATCCAGTCGCCGACCGACCCTGAAAAGTTGATCAGCAGCGGATCGAACAGCAGCTCGGTGATGGTCTGCCGTTCGGCATCGCCGGCGCCGTCGAGCAGGCCGACCAAGAGCGACGCGGCGGTGACCGGGTGGATGAACAGCCAGCCGATCGCGCGATGCGCGAGCAGCACCCGGTCGGGGTTGCTTAGATGTGAGACTGCGACTGCGGGCTGGAGGATGAGCGGACTGTCGCCATGATACTCGCCGACCAGGGCCATGGTCGCACGGCCGAGATTATAGTCGCACGCGAGCAGCCAGGTGATTATCGTCTTGGCGAGCTGGTCGGGCGGCAATTGCAGCAGGTGATAGTTGAGGCTGCCGAGCGGCTCAAGCGAGGTCAATTCCTCATGTTGTGAGAGCAGCGGCGTGACCAGTGCCAGCGCTTCGTCGAGGCGGTTCTTGTCGGCGAGCTTGGCCGCCGCCGCGCCGATGTCGCGGATCGTGCCGCGATTGCCGATCGGGACACGGTGCATGATTTTAGTCAGGCCGGAGATGATCTCGGGCGGCAGTTTGTCAGCGTGGAACATCAGCTCGAGTGACAGCTGATGGATCGCATGATCCTCGGTGCGCTCGACATTGGCTTCGATCAGCTCGGCGACAGCGGCATTGGTGTCGGGATGCGCGCGGGCGATCTCGCAGATCGCGCTCAGGATATGACCAAGGCTGTTGTCGTCGGCGCTGGCGGCATTGACGCTGAGCGCCTCCACAGCGCGGGCACGGCGGCCGGGCTCGCCGACATCGAAGGTGCCGATCGCCTTTGCCGACGCCGAGCGTGCCGGCCCGGCGTTGCCGCCGAGATAGAGGATCGCGCGGTCGAGCGCCGCATCGGGTTCGGCTTTGGCGAGCGCCTGGAGCGCGAGGAAGATATAGACGCTGTCGTCGCCGTCCTCCGGGTTGATCGCCTCAAGTGTATCGCGTGCGCGGCTGCCCTGTTCGGCCCAGGTCCGATAAGCGCCATTGGCCATGCCCGACGCCAGATCCTCACCGGCGCGGGTGGACAGCGCCTTCACCGCGGCAAGCGTATCCGGGACACTGGCATCGACCGACGGGATCAGTTCGGTATAGACGTGCATTACCGCGAAGAAGTCGTGCTGATTGATGGGTGACGATGCGATCTGGCGCGCCGGTTCGAGCACGTCGATGGTGCCCTCGTTGTGGAGCCTGATCAGCACAGCGCGAAACGTCTTGCCGAAGTCGTCGGTGCGATGCCGGCGCAACTTTTCGACGAACAGCTCAGGCAGCGTGCCTGCTGCCGCATGCGCAATGATGTCGTCCCGGTCGCTCAATCGTCCCCCATGGTGCAGCCAATCGTTGGGCCGCTGCCACTATATAGGAGAGGCAGCACCGGAGATCATCCGTCAAGCTGACTCAATTCACCCGCATCCAATCGGTCGGGAGAGAGGCGCCTCATCTAAAATTCTTGTTCCGCGCATCTATATGTGTGCCGCCGCCATCGACGGGATGGCGGCTCAGCTAGAAAGCCTCTGCCTTGGCCCGTTCGCGCTATGATGAACTTCACGACCGCTTCGACCCGATCAAGACCGGCAAGGCGGGGACGCGTTACGAACGCCTGGCGGCGATGGTGCTGAAGGCGCTGAACGATCGCGATGTCGTCGTCCACGACATGAAGCTTGTCGGCGATTCGACCGTACCACATCAGATCGATGTCTCGATCCAGCGCGACGGCGTCGAGCACCGCATTCTCGTCGAGTGCAAGGATTTCGACCGGCGCGAAGCGAAGGTCGATCTCGATATCGTGCGCTCCTTCCGTTCGGTGATCGAGGACACCGGTGCCGACGAAGCGATCATCGTCACCTGCATCGGCTTCACCGAGCCCGCCGAAACCTATGCTAGGGCCAAGGGCATCAAGCTCGCGATCCTGCGCACCTTCGAGGATGCCGATCGCGAAGGACGGCTGCAAAAGATCGTGTTGCGCATGCATATTCGCGGCATAGTCCGGCTCGAGGTCCAACAGCTCGGCTTCGACGCGGTCAATCATGCGCGGTTCAACGCCGAGCTCGCCGCCGCAGGGCTGTCCGATGCCTGCGGACCGGATACGCCGCTTCACTTCGTCAAGGATGGGGAGGCGGTGCAATTCCTCGACTATGTCCGCCGGCTTGCGGCGGCCGATGCCGGTGACAGCTTCGAGGGCGAGCGCGTTCTGCGCGCCGGTCCCGATGGCTGGGCGCTCTCGGTCGCTGGCGGCGCGCCAATCCCGTTCGAAGTTCTCGAAATCGCCTATGTCATGGCCGACGAAACCGAGATCAGCGAGATCACGTCGGACCGAATTGCCGAGCTGATCCTGTCCGATCTGAGCGGTCGGGACACGATCATCTATGCCGACCAGCTAGCGCGCCACCAGGTCGGTTCGGATGGGACCGTGCGCTGACGATGGCCGCCACGCCGCTCGATCTTTCCGATGACATGAGCTGGCCCGGGTTTGTGCATGCGGCGCTGGCGGATGCCCGCGAGATGCTGGCTGCGTTCGAAGCAGAGCGGCAGGCGATTGACCGCCGCGCGCGGGACGACATCCTCGTCCGCATCAATCCCCCCGACAATCCGCATGCGGCCGCGCGCGCTACGCTGATCGGATCGATCGACGCGACGGTCGGGCAAGGAACGATCCTCGCCTGGCATTGCACGCGGTTACTGCCGCACGAGCGCGACTGGATCGAACAAGGGGGACTTGGCCGTCACACCCGCGATTTGTTCGTCCGCCGCCTCGATGCGGCGGTCGCGGCCGGTGCGCTTTGCCAGGCCCACGCCGACCGGCGGCTGCGTCACAGCCAAATCGGCGAACGGGACCGCGATGGCCTCCTGCACCTCATCCTCAACCGGGCGATCCTGCGTGACGAACCCGATGTCGCTGACCTTTTGCGCAACTGGGGTGGTGAGGCGATCTACAACAATCTTGGCCGTGGCGACGACAATCCGGTGTCGCCGATTGCCGTGTAATCCAGAGCATCGATCATCGAGGTAGAAGTGCCGGTCGGCGACCTTACCCGCCTGCCGCTCTCGATCGGCGAGCAGATCGTCAATCGCTACGCCGACAGGCAGGACATCCAGACCGAACATGGCTGGGGCACCAATGCGAAACTTGTCACGGACCTGCCGGCCAGCAATGTGCGCGCAATAGTTCAGGTGGGCGATGAACGCTTCGGGTGGTTGACCAACTGCGCCGCATGGGACGATCCGGTCTAGGCACTACCAGGTTCTGCGGTGATATTCGATTTTGTGACAATTTTCGCGCGTCACGCGGCAACTTCAAATGTTCTATGCCTTGTGCGTCGCTAGACGATGCCGTCGATCAGCGGGCCATCGGATTGATAGTTCGGCTGCTGGAAGGCGGCGATGAGCCAGTCGAGTATCGCGTTGTCGAGCAGCCCGCCGATGAAAACCGAGCGCCAGTTGTTCCTGCTGCCATGCGTGTCATCCTGCCGGTCGAGCTCGAGCGTGAGGATGTCTTCGAGATCGTGGCGGGTAGCGGGGGCATTGCGCAACTCGGCGGCCGCCAGGCTCGGGCGGCGCAGCATGCCCATCCAGCTGGTTTTGAGATAGCGCATGATCGAGGTGCGTTCAACGATGTTGGCCATGTGGAACCGCACTGCCGTGAAATTCGGGTCCTGCGGGTCGAGCAGTGGTCGCAGCGTGATGCGCGGGACTTTGCCGGGCTCCTCGAACCGCGCGACGAACAGTCTTTGGCCGAGAATATCGTCATAATAGGGGTGAAGAATGCGCTCGCCCGGATTGGGGCCGGTGAGCAGCGTGCTGCGCTTGCTGTTGCATTTGCAGGCCGGCACGAGATTGCGGCCGAAGATCGCGAAAGCCGGAAAATCGGTCTTAGGCAGCAAATGGTCGAGCGTGCCGCTGTGGAACGATCCGCACATCGGGCAGCAGTTGGCGTCGCTCTCGGCGCGCATGCGGTTGATGTGCGGCAGCTCGTTGGACGGGCTGGCGTAAAGCGACTTAAGTTGTGCTTTGATGGGGTCGGGCAGGGCCACGTTGAGGATGGTGTGGGCGTTGCCGCTGGCAGCGACATACTGGAGATAGCCGGCCTTGAGCGCAGGGATTTCGGCCGCGAAATCTGGATAGGATTTGAGGCGCGTGTTGAGGCCGAGCGCATCGAGCGCACCGGCATCGTCGAAATCCTCGGACGGATCGAGCCGATTCATTGTCCGTCGGCCTCGCGATCGGTGCCTTCGACGCGCGCGCGGATCTCGCCGAGCAGGTCGAGCGACACCCGGTTCTTATAGGTCTCGAACACCGTCTCCCACGATGCTGTCTGCGCCATGATCTTGTTCTCGACTTCGAGCGCCAGCCGCGAGGGCTGATCCTCGCCGAATACGAAATAGGAGATCGCGCCGACATCGGCGCCGAAGGTCTTGAGCGTCGGCGTCTCCGCCGTGATCGCACGGTCTTCATCCGACCGCACCTAGCACCGCAGCCAGCACTTCGGTCTTGCCGACAAGAGGCTGGCGCAGCTCGCCGCGGTTTTGCCCAACGGATCAATGGATTCCAAAATCGCATCAAGGCGGGCGGCTGCCAACGCGGGCCGCGTAGCAATGCCAGCTTGTCAGACCATTGCACCCATGGGCGGCAGATCTGGCGATCCAGTCGAAGCCAGAAAAGTTCACCTGAACAAGCGTCCGTTATGACCAAAATTCGCCATTCCGATCCAGCGCTCCGCATGGCGGCCCACGCCGAAAGCTGCTGATAAGGCTCTGCGAAGCGGCGGGTCATCATTTCGGGCCTCGCCGCAGACGCTGAGCAAGGTCCCTCATTGAGGCCTGTCACATGGAAGACTGACCGATGCTGGAGGCAGCCGGCAGCCCCGCCCCCGGCACAATGATGCCCATAGGGCGGCGCAACCGATTGCCTGCCCGTCGGCCGCTGCCTACCTTTGTTCTGCCCATCTCCGAGGAAGATTCACGACGTGCCGGCATTTGCGCAAAACTTCTCGAGCTATGCCCAGTCGTCGTTCGAGGTGCTCTGCGACATCGCCAATGTCACCAAGAACCCCTCGATCCAAGATCGCGAGGGTTGGGACTATATGGTCGAGTTTGCTCGCAAAAAGGTTCCTGGCCTCCCGCACGATCGGCAACCGGGGAACGCCACAGTGCGGGTTCAGGTAAAGTCCAAGACCGAGGGAAAGCCGACCACGAGCGTCAAATTGAGCAATGCGCTCCGGTTCGCCAATGAGCCCGATCCGTGCTTCATCGCGCTTTGGTGGCGCACCAGCGACCATAGCGAGGAGCGGATCTACGCCCGTCACTTTGACAAGCCGCTGATCGAGGCCGCCCTGCGCCGCGCCCGGGAAGCGCAGCGCGACGGTAAGACGGATCTCCATCGTCTCCGCTTGTCGATCGCCTTCGACGAAGCCGACGATCACACCGATGATCTTCTGCCGTGGATACGCTCGATCGGCGACACCGACCAGCACGACTATGCCAACGAGAAGCGCCAGTTGACCCGCGAGTTGGGCTTCGACGAAGGCCATTTCGGCGGCACGGTGACGCTCCCCTTCAACGACGTCCAAAAGCTGATCGATGCCGCCGTCGGACTGCCGACAAGCCCGGCCGACGTCGAAATCACCTTTGGCGACAAGCGGTTCGACATCGTTTCTCCGCTTTTCGCCGGCAAGCCCACCATCTTCAACCTCAACGCCATTCCGCAACCCGGGCAGCTCACCTTTCAGAACTCGGCCGGCCAGGCCGCCACCTTCACCGGCGAGGTCCGCAAGTTCGCCGTGGACAGTCTCCCGTTGGAGACGGTCCGCGCGACCTTCACCTCACCGACCATGAGCGCTGTCCTGCGCGGCCCCGAGCTCAACATCAGCTACCAGTTCAGCGGCACCGATGTTCACCCGTTCGATCGCCTCCAGAATCTTGTGCGGTTCATGGTGATCTCGAACGAGCGCTGCACGGTTTCGCTTATGCTCGACGACCAGGACGAGCCGCTCGAGACGACCTGCCCTCCTGTCGCAATCGAGGACCGTGCGATCTTCGTCTGGTTGGACGACGCCCTGGGATATCTCCGAAGCTGCTGCAGCCCCGACGACAATCCGCCAATGCGCGCTGCCGACGTGTTTGCGGCGCATGACGAGGTCGTCAATTTCGCGATCGCCGGCGCCCCCGGCACGCCCACGTTCGATTTCGAAACCGACCGCGACATCAGCCTCCCGCTCGTGAGCAGCATGGTGGCCTATCGTCTCGTCCAGTTCGGAGACGTGAGCTTCTACTCGATCTTCCGCCGCGCCTGCCTCGAACAGTCGGCCGAGACCCGGAAAATCCATCTCCGTTTCAACGATCCCGTCGAGCTTGAGGCCGGCATGTTGGCGACCGACAGTGCCTCCGCGCGCGCCACCGTCGCGCAACGCTTCGGCGCGCTCGCCACGCGTATCGGCAAGGGTGCGCTCATTCTCAATGGCGGTGATTACCTATCGCTGATGCGCAAGGAAGGCCCCCTTATCGAGGTGCTGTGAGCGCCTCGCCAGAAGACGCCCTTATTCTTCATTCCTCATTCCAGTCACGACGCCGCTGCGCGACATCACGGGCTGCCCTGCGCTGCTCCCACGCCATATGCTGGGCGAGATCGCGCGCCCGATCCCGCGCATAGGCCTGAACGCGGGGCCTTGGATCGTCGCGGAAGCGCTCGATCAGTTCCTTGCGACGCGCATGGGCTTCGACGAAGCCGAACTCGCCCGAAACCACCCCGGATTGGCCGAGCACATCCGACACCCGATTGAGCAGTTTGTCGCCGGGCTCCAGCCGATCGACCACCTCCATCAGGACCGGATAGAGCTGCTCCGTCCCCTCATAGGCAGACAACGTCTTCAAGATGAACTTGAAGTCCTGCTCGTCCCCCTGGCGGGCGACCGCGATCAGCTGGGCCGCGACCGCATCCGTCAGCTCGGGGAAGGCATGCTTGAGCAAACGGCCGCCGCGATATTCATGGAAGCGCGATTCCTCATTATACCATTCGCGCACGGCCGGCAGCAGCAGATTGGCGTGCGGCGACAGCACCTGCGCCAGATCATGCCCGTGGAATGGAATGGGCTCGAAGCGATCATCGCGCGCGCCTCGCTCGCGCCGAAGCCGGGCGCCGAAGAAATCGATCACCAATCGTGGGTGCCGCCGCGCCACCGCAGCCATCAACCGCACCGCCCGGAAATCTACCTCGGGGATATCGACGAAGGATCGCATCAAAGCAGCCGCGTGAGGCTCATCCATGTCCTGAACCATCTGCGCATGACTGGGAGCAAAAAAATACCCGATCCAATGCGGCAGGCGCTGTTCGGTGACGAACCCTATCACCGGCAGCAACACCTCATCGATCAGCACCGGATCGGGAGCACGCTGATACCAGTTGGCCGCGATCGTGGCCGCATTGATGACCGACACCTGCTCTCCCCGCTCGATCGCCTTGGCGATATAGGCGCGCAGCCGATCGACATCGGTCGCCGGCTTGTGGTGCAGATAATCACCGATCGCCGACAGATGCTGCCCGGCCGCCAGCCACTGGTCGACCAACGGAAGCACCTCAGCCAGCCTCCCCGCTCGCTCCAGCCCTGCCAACATCGCCGCGAGGAAGGCCGCCCCTTGCGCGCTCACCTCCTCCATCATCATCAGCGCGACGTCCGGCTTCTGCTCGGCGAGAAGGCCCAGGAAGGCGCGCATTGACATGAAATGCCCACCGTCAAAGCCGACCGCATCGACATAGGCGTCTATCCTGCCGCGCCATTCGGCCACCGTGTCGGCCGTCACCTCGGCGATGATCGCCGGATAGCTTTCCTGCCGCCACGCATCGGTCGCCTCGAAATCGAAGTGATCGCCGTCCCAAGCCCCGGGGTGGACGCTGTCATGCCCGATCAGGGTCTTGTAGCGCACGAAATCCGCATCCGCCGCTAGAAGGTCGCGCAGGTCCAGCAATGCGCCGATCAGCGCTGTCTGCGCCGCGACCAGCTCCGGTTTCTCCGCAAGGTCCGGCCTGAGGACGTGGAAACGGTAATGCGTGTGGAGGGCATCGACCTCGCGGCTGCGCCGCAGTTCGAGGCCCCACTGTGGTGCCCTTTCGAGGATGAGTTGGGCGACGCGGGCGCCGTCTTCCAGCAGCATCTGGAACAGGCCGCCCTCGCCGCCTCCCTGGATCGGCATAGCATCGACATTACCAAGGGCCTGCAAGAGCGCGAGGCGCTCGGCGTCGCTCCCGGCAGTATCAAGCCAGCCCTCAAGCCATCCGATCGCTGCCCCGCGCAACCGCCGAAGCTCGTCCGAAGCGCGGACCGCGCCCTGGTGAATCATGACACCGTCGGACCGCCACGTCGTCCCGCCAATCTCGGCCGACAACACCTGTGCAAGCATCCCGATCATGAGCGGCCGCGCACCGTCGATGTCGGCGCCGTCCATCTTTCCCAGCTCTTCGAGAATGACGTGCTGGGCAGCTGGCCCATACTGCTTCCAGACCTCCAGATTATGTTCAGCCAGCTTCTCGCCGGCCTCGATCCAGAGGCGGCGCTCCTCATCATCGCGCGCGCCGAGATACAGCCGGACGAGGGCACGGACGGTCCGGTCGGGCTCGAAATAGCGGTACGACCGGATCAGCTGCGCGACCCGGCGCGCGACATCGATGCTCGCCTTGCCCGGATAGTCCCCATAGTCCGTGACGCCCGGGATGGTTGGATAGTCCCGCGAACGCTCCACGGCATCGACAAGCGCATCGAACCGGCTGGAAAATTCCTCCGCCGGCTTGTCGAAATGGGGCAGCACCAGGTCCGTGTAGGTTTCGAGAGCATCTTCGAGCACATTGTTATCGCCCGCATGCTCGATCGCTTCGAGGGTCGCCGCCGTCGCCCCATCGGCCTCCAAGAGCCTACGAAAGTCGCGCGCTATCTTGTCGAAGTCGTGCCCGGCGGGGATCAGATGATCCTGCATCACCTTGTTCATGCGCTCGCCGATCGTCGTCATCCGGCCCGCACCCAGATGGGTCAGCTTAGGCTCCTTGTAGATCGTGTCGTGACCCATCTCCGCCCAGGCATGGTTGAGCAGTGTCTGGATCTGGATCTCGGCGCGCAGCCCGTCGAACGCGCGATATTCCGTCAGCGCCAGGCGGTCAGGTTTCAGGCGGATGAGATAGTTGGTGCTGTCGAACAACTTCGTCTCGGTGTCGGTGCCGGGCACGGGATGATGGACATTGACGCTCAGCACCTCGAAATTTTCGTGCAGCGCCCCGGTGCTGTTGAATCGTTCGACCTGGGAATTGGTCAGGAACACGATCCGGCAGCCGGCGAGATCCTTGATCTCGTCCATCTCCCGATCGAGCAGGATCCCTCGATCGGTCAGCTTTTTGCGCAGCGAGGCGGGTTCCTTTGCTCGCCCCGTGATCGCATGCGCCGCAAGCTCATGCTGCTCCAATGCCCGCTTCAGGATGGTCTGAATGACCTCAACGAACGCGAGATAGCGCGATCGCCCCGCCTGCTGATATTCCTCGAATGTCATCGGCACCCCATCTTGGTTTTGGTCGGACAGCATTGGCGGCTTATCGAGGCCGGTCAGGTTGCGGCCCCCGGCCGGCGAAGCATACCGCCGCTCCCGCCCATAGGGTCTCACAAAGGCTCTCTAACGTCAGCCGGTAGGATGATCGTTGAACGCCGGGTTTTGTTAACAACTGCCATTCGACATTTCGCAGTCGAACGTCAGGAAAGTCCCAGTTGCAGTTGCTCAATGCCACTCAGCTACGAGGAATGGATGGCAGGTCTTAGGTCTGCCAGTTGCGGGCTCGAATGACGGCAATGTCGGCGAGGCCGCTCCTGACAAGAGCCGGTCGTTCAGATCAGCCGCCGTCGCCGTACGCTCCTGAAAGAACCTGCCGATGAGACACCTTGAAGTAACCGTCTGTGAGGCGTCGTGTCTCCGCCATTCGCTTTGCCGACGAGATAAGATAAGCGACTGTTTAGGTATGATGCCGAACCCGCAGCTAAGCACCCCTTGTTCGATCACTACGGGTAAAGGCCCTTGGCCCTAAAAAGCGGCCAATCTCGCCTTAGATATCCACCTCCACGCGGTGAAGGTCAAACAGGCTTAGGCCGTCCGGCGCGGCGATTCCCCTTCCAGAGATCCACGTGGTGCGGGTGACTTGGTCTGCACGAAGTGAGTCGACTGACAGCCCGAACAGCATTGCGGGTTCTCCTGTCTTGCGCGCCGATTTCAGCGCCGCGACGTCCTCCGAGGTGACAATCGGCCGAATGCCAAACGCAGTGATCATCGCGGCAGCATAGATGCCCTCGTGTGGCTCGTCCGCAGGTCGCTCGACCGGCCGCAGCAATTGATCCTCATTGGCCTTGCTTAGCTTGGTGGGCATGCCATCGCGGTCGGGCTTCGCGGTGACCCGAAGCAGTGCACCGCCCGTCCGTCGGGCCGAGCCCAGCAGACTGGGCCGACCGAGCCTTAGGGCGATGTTGGCGATGCGCCGACGCCTCATGCCGTCTGCGTGCAGGTTGCGGTCGTCTTCCGATATGACGGTTCCATCGGCAGGCGGATCCCAAAGAAGGGATACAGATTCCCGGGGTCGGCCGTCGGTCGACCAGAGGTTAGCCGCGACCCAGTTGCGGGTTGCCAGTGCCCGTCCGCTGCGGTCGCACACCCGAACCCTTCCGAACTGCCGCTTTCCGTCGCGGATGCAAGCGGGCTGCCTCGTCATGAAGTCGGCCTGACGGCCAGTCAGGCTGCCCTTCGCCTCGCACAGGCTGTAGGTACCGGCTGCTGGGTCCCACGCAATCCAGTCGGGAATGTCGCCTTTGGACGTCCTTTCGATCGTGACGCCGTTGGGTAGCCGGGTCTTGTTCGTTCGTAACGACACGAAGTCCGTTAGGCCAAGCCTGCTCGCCAGCAATGCCCGCGAGAAGTACCGGCCATAAAGTGCGGAGTAGGCACGCCTGAGCTCGGCACTCTCCGCAAGGTCCCCACCCCAGCGGAGGCGGATCCGATCGTCAGCGCTCAGGTGCGCTGAGAAAAGGCGCAGCCAAGTCGGGACTAGGGGCCCGCCCTGCATCGTCTCGTCTGACGCCGCCAGTGCGGCCCACCACAGGCTGAAGGGCTGATGCACGGTGTTGTCGTGAGGGACGGACGGCTCGACGGTCCGGATGTTGGTCCAGCGGTATGGCATCGTGGGAGTGTAGAGATTCGAAAGAGTTGGTACCAGTTCGACAGTGCGGCGCAGTTGCGCTCGCTGTGCAGGGCCAGTCAGGCGGGCGTTGGGTATCGGGCAATAGCGATGGTCCTGCCATTCCACCGATCGCGAAGGAGCGACCGGAAAGTGCCCGCCCTCGATCGACGACATCATGAACTGGGCCCCCGAATGTAGGTCCGCCTTCAGTGACATCACTTTCGGGATCGCATGGCCGCTCTGTCGGCGAACACCTCAATGTTTGAAACAATGCTGGCGGTGCCACTGAACGAAGTTCGGATGCGGTCGATCAGCTTCTCGCTTTGGCACTAATACTCTGCCACTGGCATTAATGACCGATCGGATGCTGTCGGGATCATTGGCCTGCCGCGAAACGATGATCCGCATATCGTCATCCAGCCCGATCAAACCGCGATCGAACATCCAATGCGCCGTCCCGGAAAGCGCCAAACCATTGCTCACGATGTCGGGGCCCTTCGCCTCGACAGGACGGATGTGAGCGGCTTGGGTAAATCCATCCTGGATGAACAATCGGTCGAATGGATCGGTATTGTCGGATGGCCAAACGCCTTCCGCAAAGCGGAGGATGCCTAGGTCCACACGTCCGCCACCGCCTGCACAGCTTTCGATCTCAAGATGCGGATGACGACGCCTGAGTTCGGCCAAGATCCAGTAAAGCCCATGGACGTAATCGACATAGAGCCGTTGCTGATCCTCGGGCGCCGCACCCAGCCAGCCGGGTTCGGACCAGTGCCTGTTATGATCCCATTTCAGGAACGCGATGTCATGCTGGCTGACCAACGCGTCAAGAACCGTCAGCAGATGCTGCCGTACGTCCTCCCGAGCGAGGTTGAGGACAAGCTGATTGCGCGACTCGGTTCGCGGTCGCCCGGGCATTGCAATCACCCAGTCGGGATGGGCGCGGTAAAGATCGCTGTCGGGGTTGACCATCTCTGGCTCGACCCACAAACCGAAATCCATACCCAACGCCTTTACCTTCGTGATGAGTGGCGTGAGTCCTTTCGGAAATTTGGCCGGGTTGGCTGTCCAATCACCGAGCCCAGCCTTGTCGCTGTCGCGTGCGCCGAACCATCCGTCGTCCATCACGAACCGTTCGACACCGATCCGCGCGGCTCGCTCGGCGATGGCCATCTGCTGATCGACGGAAACGGCAAACTGGGTCGCCTCCCAGCTATTGTATAACACGGGGCGAGGCTTCGCCCCGGTGCCATCGGCCAGGACGTGGCGGCGCTGGAAACGGTGCAACAGGCGGGAAGCCTCACCCATCCCCTTGTCCGTATAGCCGGCGTGAAAGGCGGGCGATGCCAATACCTCCCCAGGCTGGAGCCTGTAGCCGAAATCAAACGGGTTAAAGCCGCCTACTATTCGGACGTCGCCCATCGGATTGCGATCGACATGAATGCGCCACGACCCACTCCAGGCGAGCGCTCCGAACCATACCGACCCACTTGTCTCGCTGCCCGATCCTGTGTGATCGACTGCAAACCAGGGGTTGGCCTGATTGCCGGTCACACCTCGCCGGCTTTCCAGAACCGTGGCGCCGGTGGTCAGAGGCCTTTCCTGCCGCTGCCATTCCGCACCCCAACGACCGGTGAGGTAATGCAGTCGATAGTCGTCGCCCTGCGGTAGCGACCACGCGGCGGCAGCGAGATGGTCGATCCTGAATGGCACCTGCCCCGAATTTCGGATGCGCGCTGAACGGGTGACGATGCCCGTTTCCTCGTCGATGCGGTAGAACAGGCTGACGGTGACCGGCCGCTCGATATCGGCCAGTTCGATAACCATCTCCTGCCCTTCGATCCGGTGGGAACGGAACCGCAATACCAGATCGCGTACGCCATCCGGCCACGCGATCTTGACTGCCGGTTCGGTATAGATGCGGCTGCCCCATGCGGGAAATTCAAGGGGTGAAATGGACGTCGTCGGATCAAGCCCCGACAGATTGGGAAACGGGCGTACGTACAGGCTGTCATCCGTGCGCAGGGCTGGACCCCAGTATATGTGCTGGACCGCGCCGTCGCCCGTGACACCCAGGGCATAGGTGATACCGCCTCCGTCGAGGCGAAAGCTGCGCCCGTCATCGGCAACGCTGACCCGAGCCAGCCCCGGAGTCTGCCAGCCCAGCGCCACCATGATGAGCAGAAAGGCGCGCAGGGCATATGATCGGGACAAGTCATCAATAATGGCAAGCAGGGCTTTCCAAGTTTGCCGCGCGACAGGCAAGCAAGTTGCGCCCAGTTCAGAAAACCGCCGCGGCATCCGGTGCATTGTCCTCCTGTATCCACGTTGGCATGGGCAAGCGCACGTCATACGCCGTGTTGCCGTCGCTGATGGTCACGGCCGTGTCAGCGAAGGAAAGCAAGACGAACCCGCCGGCGATGGTGTCGCCCGGTACGGCATGCCGTTCCGGACCCCCATCCAGACGATATCGGACGACGACAGGCTTGGCACGACTGTCGATGGCCACCAGCTCGAACCGATGCCCATTGCGACCGGGCAAGGTGACCCGCGAATCCACGCTGAGCGGCGGTTCGGCAAGCGGCAGCGATGCGCCGTCGACCCTTGGTGCGGTGGGCGAAGGGAGTGCCTCCGGCGCGATGGACCGCTGCGGCGGAGACGGCGCTGTGACCTTCCCGTTTGGGGGTCCGCTCCAGTCGTTCGTGGGCCAGAGCAGCACTCCTGCGACGCAAACAGGCAGGACGGCGATGACTGGTAGCCATCGCCATCGCCCGATTCCGGCATCCGCCCGGCCCGCCATAAGAGCGGCCAGTTCGCTTACGGCGTCTGCGGCCGGTCAGCGGCGGGCAGCGTATTGCTCCGCCCCCAATCCGCGACGCCCGGCCCGAAGAGCGGCCAGGGCTTGCTGCCCAAATAGGCCGGTTTGGTCGTGGTATAGAGCGATTTGGGAAAGCTGCCGTTGGGATCGATCTCGACGTCCGGGGTCACCACCGTTTCGCCCAGCCGGTTGGCGCCGACCTTCTTGACCATATTGGCGCCATTATAGGGTCCTTGCGATCCGGTCGAAGTATAGTCGATCTTGGTGTCGATCTGATCATTGCCGATGATCGTGATGCCGTAATGGGTGAAATTGCCGGAAGAGGCCGGTCCCTGCAGAGCGATCCCGTTCGTGCCGTTCAAACTCGGCCGACGCAACTGGTTGCGGAACATGGTGTTATACAGGCCCTGCGTCTCCAGCATGCCGGTATCGGATCGCCCGTCGAAGATCAGGACGGCACCCTGATTGCCTTCGTACAGATTGTTGTGGGCCGTATAGCCGTGCATGTCCAAGTCGCCTGGAACACCGAAATAGCCGGCCTCCGCGCTGTTATGGGCGACGACGCAGAAATTGGTGCCAATGTGCAGGATGATGTGATGGCGCAGGTTCCATAGCTTGTTGTTAGACACCTCGCAGATCGATACCGCGCCGACGTTGATGCCATAGGCCTTGCCGCCGTCGCCATAACCCGCAACCGGATCGACCGAATTGTGGACGTCGTTATCGGTGACGAGCGCGTTGTACACGGCACCGAGCGAAATCCCGCCGGACACCAGGTTCTTGACCTCGGTCCCGCGGACATGCGCGTTCCAGGCATAGCGGATGAACAGATTATGGGTGCCGGCCGCGGCGTTGCGCGTCCTCGTGATCGTGAAATTCTCAAACCCCACATTCTGGATCATGTTCACTTTGACGAAGCGGGGCTGGCCGGGAACGGTCGCGGTGCCGTTGTAATCCAGCCCGAACCGGCTGGCGAAGGTGATCCGGCGCGTTACGGGGTCGATTGCGGTTACCCGCAGAAACTGCTGCCAATTGTGGCCCCCGAACCCGTTTGAACGCGAATTGTCGTACACGCGCAGGATGTCGTTGACGGCAATGCCCGCAACATCGCTGACGATCATGTAATCGTCGCCGCGCGCCGGGACATTGGTGACGACGCCGATGTCGGTCGCGAAGCCGCCGCCGAGCAGGGTGAATTGGGCGTTCGCGCTGCTGGGCGCGGAGATCACGAACGTCGTCAGACCCTTGCCCGCACCGCGGATGACGATGTTCGAGCGGCTGATCGTCACCGACTTTTTCAGCTCGTACTGCCCGGCGGGGAAATAGATCACCAGGGGGTTCGGGCTGGAGGCGGCAATCGCCATGATCCGGTCGGCGACGTCGCTGCCGTCATTGGGGACGATGACATTTGCCGCACCGACCAGCGATGCGTTGGTGACATCCCGTACGGTCCAATAGGTGGAGCTGAACGTGGACCGTGGCCCCCAGCCGCCGAATGTGGGCAGATAGTCGGTCGGCACCTCGCCATAGCTGATCTGAGCATTGGCGGGGCGCGGCAGGCCGAGCGCCAGGGCAACCCCAAACGACAGCAGCATTGCGATAAGTGGCCTCATCATTCCCTCCTGCAACCGGCGGCATGGCGCCATTCTCTGAACCAAGCTTCAGATAGTTCATATTTGGAGTCAAGAACGATTGTTCGCATCGAAAGATGTCACAGCGTCGCTGCAAGCCCGAGGAAATAGCGGCGGTCATCAAGGATCGTGGTGACCCGACGCTCCTCAATCCCGTCATAGCGGATTTCCGGGCGTTTCAGCAGGTTCTGCGCGTCGAACGTCAGCCTCAGCCCCCGGCCAATGTCAAATTGGAACGACCCATCCAGCTGGTTCTGGTCATCGACATATCGACTGCCGCCGGCGCCGACCGACTGGACATTCAGCAGATAGCCGCTGCGCTGGGTATAGGCGAGGCGAGCGGTGACCGGCCCTTTTTCATAATAGCCGATCAGGCTGAAGCTGTGCCGGGACAGCAGCGGCAGCGGTAGCGTGTCCCGCGTCAGCGGGTCGATGATCGGCGTGTCGCTGTCGGCATAGGTGTAGTTGGCCTGGACCCCCAGCCCGTCGAACGGCGCGGGGAGGAAGGTGAGCTGGTGCTGATAGTTCAGCTCGACGCCGCGCACGCTGCCGTCCTCGCCATTTTGCGGGCGGGTGATGAGGAAGGTGTTGCCGGTGCCGTTAGGGTTGATGAAGCCGGTGATCGCCTCCTCGCTGGATACCAGCGAGGTGAAGGATTTGACGCTCTTGGTGAAGGCGGTGACCGCCAGCAGGTTCGCGCGACCGAAATACCATTCCAGCGACACATCGGCCTGATCCGCCTGATATGGGTTGAGCAGCGGGTTGCCGCCCGTGCCGGTCAGGTTGACGATATTGACATTGACGCCGGGCGCCAGGTCGCTGAGCGGCGGCGTGGCCAGCACCCGCGCGCCCGCAATGCGCAGCAGCAGATCCTCGCGCAACGACAGGATCAGTGTCGCGCTGGGCAGAAACTCGTCATAGCTGCGCTCATAGCGGATCGGCAGAAAGCCGCCCGCCGGGTTGGCGGTGAAGCCGAGCGCCTCGCGCTGGGTGCTGATCCATCGGACGCCGGCATTGCCGCGAATGCCGATCCCGGCGAGTTGCCCGTCCAGGTCGACTCGGCCGTAGACGGCGTGGGTGCGCTGGTCGACGGAGTTGCTTTGGCCCACCGATCGCTGCGGCTGATATCGGAAACCGCGCCGCATCGCCTCCAGATCGATGCGGCCGCCCAGGAAATTGTTCGGGAACAGGCCGCTCAGCCCTTCGAGCAGGTTCGTCTTGCCAAGGCCGGTATAGGTCAGGCCAGGAATTTCGTTGGCCGTCACCAGCCCGTCGCCATTGGCGTCCGCTGCCGCCACGGCGGCGGGCAAGGTCAGCGGAGCGTCATAGCGTTCCGTGTTGAAGCCGCGATCCTCGTAACGATAGCCGACAGCGATGCCCTTGATCAGGCCGCCCAAGTCGCGATTAAGATCGATCCGTGCCGACTTCGCGTCATTGTCGATCGTGTTGTAGCCATCGACCACGCCGGACAGCTGATAATTCGCCGGATCATTGACGTCGAAATTGCCGGTCAGGGTGTAGGACGGCACGTCATTGTTCGACAACAGGTCATAGGTCACATCGACCGTGCGGCCGGCCCGGGGCACGACGATCGGCGTGGCACTGTTGCCGGTGACGGGCGAGGTGCCCGAGCTGATCGATCCATCGGCCGACAATCGCCAGCCATCGGCCTGCCACACCACATTGCCGCCGATCACATAGAGTTCCGAGCGGTCCTGCTCATAATAGACGAGCGGCCGCTGGGTGATGCCCGTGAACCGGCCAGAAGTGATCGTATTCCCGGTACCGCTGCGCGCGCCGACGTCGTTGTCGTTCAGCAGGGTCTGGAACCGCTGGGCATCGGCATAGGCATCGAACTGGTTATAGGTCGCCTCGACATTCACCTCGATCGTGTCGGTCGGACGGTATTGAACCGCGCCGTTGACGGTGAGTCGGTCGGCCCGACGCGGCAGCCGGATCATTGCAAAGCGCGCCGGTCGATACAGGCCGGGATCATTTGCTCCATCGCCATTGCCGTCGACACCATTGGTCAGCACGTAATTGGAGAGTTCCTGCGTCTGCTGTTCGTTGAAGATGCGCTGGAACGCCGCGTTGAGCAGCACGCCGACCCGGTCGTCGAACAGGCGCGTGGAAAAAAGCGCCGATCCCCGATAGCCGTAATTGTCAGCAATATCGGCATATTGTCCCTGTGCGCGGATCGCGATCGTGCCGGAAGGCAGGTCGAGCGGCCGCTTGGTGCGCAAATTGACCGTGCCGCCCAGCCCGCCCTCGATCTGGTCGGCGGTCGGCGACTTGAACACGTCGATGGCGGCGATGATGTCCGGGCTCAGCACGTCGAGCGCGGCGGAACTATCTGGCGTCGGCCCGACATAGGGGCGATCGTTGACCAGCACCGTGTTCAGCGAAATCCCCCGGATGGTGAAATTCTGCCCATCGCCGTTGCGCCGGGTGATCTGGACGCCGGGTACGCGGCTCAGCGTCTCGACGACATTCTGGTCGGGCAGCTTGCCGATATCCTGGGCGGAGATCGAATCGACGATCGCCACTGCGTTGCGCTTGGTCTCGATCGCCTCGGCGATCGACCGGCGAAGGCCGACAATGACGATATCGCCTTCCTCTGCCGGTTGCGCCGCCGGCTCGCCCTGCGGCGCCTCCTGCGCGGCCACGGGCACCTGCCACAGCGCCGAACCCGCCAGGAGGCCGATGAAAAACCGAATGGACCCTTTCGACATCAATCCTCTCCCCGTCATTCTTACTTATAACCTATCTGATATGTTAAGGCTGGCGGGAGGTCAATGCTTGCCACGCATCATTCTTATCTCATATGTGCAGGGGGTGGATGGAAGGCGGGCCGGATGACGATGCTGGAGATGGAACGGATCAATCCGGACAAGGCGCTGCTGTCGGACATCGTCGCCCAGCGCCTGACCCAGCAGATCATCGCGGGCTCGATGATGCCGGGAGATGCGCTGCCTTCCGAAGGCGAAATCTGCCGCGCGATGGGCGTCAGCAAGCCGGTGGTCCGCGAAGCGGTACGCAAACTGGCGGCGCTTGGCATTGTCGAGATTCGTCAGGGCAAGGCCAGCACGATAGGGGAACTGGCACCGGAGCCGGTGCGGCAGATGCTGCGCTTTGCGATGCACATCAATCCCGATGGGCTGAATGAAGCGGTGGACCTGCGACGCGCGATTGAAACGCATGCGGCCGTGCGCGCGGCGGAACGGATCACGGATGAGGAGATCGATCGGCTGAAACAGGTGCTCGCGCAGATGGAGCAGGCCCAGGCCGATCACGACCGCTGGGTCGCGCTCGACCTTGAATTCCATCAATTGATCGCGCGCGCATCGCACAATTCGCTGATCGCCTTCATGATCAACGCGCTCTCGGACTCCATGCGCGAGGTCATCTCGACTCTGCACGCGCAAACCCGGGTGCGCGACAACCGGACGATCGAGCGCCACCGCGCCGTCGTCGCGGCGATCGCCGCGCGCGACCCGGCTGCTGCGGAGACGGCGATGCGCGATCACTTCGCCGCAACGCGCCCGGTGATCGAGGCGATCATGGCGGGACGCTCGGCAGGCGAATGACCTGACAGCCGCGCAGCACTATGGGCTTGCGTCCTGACTTCGCGGCCTTGCTGGCACGATGCGGCACGGCGGCGAAGCGCCACGATCAGCCGGATGCACGGATGCGCAACTGCCGTTCGCCGACGATCCGCCCGAGCTCAGCCAGGGCCATACCGTCGACCGGCACGGGGCGGTGCTGCTGCCGGATCGCCATGAACCTGCGCTCGACATCCCGGTATCCGGCTGGCGTGAAATACCCGACCTCGACCATGACGTCCGCATCCGATGCCGCAGTCGCGTCTTGCGGCGCGACCTCATAGAGCGTTGCGTGCGAAAAGATGCCGTCCTCGATGCCGAGGCGGTCCATGGCCAGCCAGTTCAGCTCAAGAAATCGGACGAGTTGCTCGTGGCGGCCGGGCAGCGCCTTCAGCCAGGTCTGCGTCACCAGAACAGGCTTTCTGGCGGGCGACAAGGGCAGGACCGGCAGGCTGATCAACCCCATCGCCGCCATCTTTCCTGCGTTTCGCCGCGTCACCATCATCGACCCCCTGTTCGCCTCGGGGCCTGCGGCAACGGTGCTGCAAGCGCCGGCACCATCATGGCAGAAGGGCAGCGATCATAGGCGCCCATATTTCCGATAGACGGCTTCGGTGTCGGGATTTTCCGTGAATTCGCTCCGCGCCGAATTCTCGACCCGCGCCAATCGCTCCGCCGCCTCCAGCACCTGAACCGTCAGCGCCCTGGGGATCACGAGCACGCCGTCCTGATCGGCGAACATGAAATCGCCCGGATGCACCGTCACCGTCGCGCTCATCGCGCCGCGCAGGGTGATCGGAACCTGCCAGCGATAATAGGACCAGCGCTTCTTGGCTTCCACCGGCGATCGATACCGCGCGTACACCGGAAATCCCATCTCGCGGATCAAGCGGACATCGCGGACCCCGCCATCGACAATGGCGCCCACCGCCCCGTGCTTGACGCCCAACGTCGCGTTCATTTCGCCGTAATGCGCGACCCGCACGTCAAAGCCGCAGTCGCGCACATCGACGCAGGGATACCGCATCTCGCTGAACAACCGGATTCGTCGCTGGCTCAACTCCTCGTCACCAAGCGGATCCGAAACGCCCTGGATCGTAAAGGCAGGGCCGATGACCACCGATCCGGGTTCGATCGGCGCCAGATCCGTTGCCAGCACCTGGTTGGGATAGCCCAGTTCATCCAGCACATCATAGATCGCACCCCCATAGAGGCGGGCATAGCGCGAGCGCAGATCCTCCACTGCGCGCATGTCTGCCAACTCGCCCGACGTCTCGACAACGCTCATCACCTGCTCCACATAATTGATCGCCAATAACATATCGGATATGTTATTGGCGATCAAGCAGGGATGCTGGAGTTGATATCGCAGGGGCATTGCAAGCAAAGGCGTTCAGCCGCGCGCAACCGTCGACCAGCGCCGGATCACCGCCTCGGCCGGCTTGCCCTGTACCGTAAAGCCCGTGTCGCCGCCCGGCTGGGCATAATGGGGCCGCTGCTGCTGCTCGTCCCATTTCCACAGCTGGCATCCCGCCCACCAGGGCTCGTTCCAGAAGGTGCGGAACATCCCCTCCAGATAATTGGCCTGGACCGTGCCGTCATAGGGTCCGCTGTTGCGATACTGGCCGGTGGACTTCATGCCGCCCTGGACGGAGCGGATGCCTGCCTCCGACCAGAAGAGCGGCTTGCCGATCGACGTGGCGATCGCGCGATACTGCTCGCGCAGCGGCGACAGCACGCGCACGACATCGTCGGGCGTCGGCGATTCAGGCTCGGGCAGGTCGGGATAGAAGCTGAGGCCGACATAATCGACCTCGCGCATCCATGCCTGAACGGCGGGGTCCTTCATCGAATCCTGGTGCGCGGCCACGACCAGCGGACCGTCATAGACCTGACGGACCTTCGCCACCGACTGCCGCCACAAATCGGTCTGCGGATAGGTGCCGACCAGCTCGGCCCCGACGGCAAAGGCTTCCACATCCAGCATCTTGGCCATGCGCGCATAATAGAGCATCGCCTCGTTCATGCTGGCGAACCAGGTCGGCCAGTAATTGTTGGTCCGGCCCAGGATCTGCTGGTCGTCGAGCGGGGGGAAGTTGATGCGTCCGCGCCAGCTGCTGTCCTGAATGTCGAGCAGCGGCTTCAGCAGCACCTTGATGCCGCGCTTGTGGAACCGGTCGATCACCGCCGCCAGTTCCATGTCGTCCGCCGTATAGGTGAAGTCGCGGTACATGCGCAGGCTGCCGATCGTGTCCTGCATCAACATGACGATCAGCGATACCCATTTGACGCCCATCGCCGCCATGGCGTCGACATCGGCCGCGCCCTTGGCCCGGAAATAGCCCTGCTTGGCGAGATAGCCGTAGTTCATGCCGTGGAAGAACAGGCCTCCATCAGCGGCCGCCGCCGACGCGATTCCGCCAGCAATTCCGGTGGCCAGCGGCAGGGCCAAGCCTGCCTGCATCACGCTACGCCTATTCATCGATCGATCCTCTCTCGTTTTAGTAGTTGGGGTTGGCATCGCGCCGCGCTTTCTGGTCGAGGTACAAGGATGCGGGCTCGAGCGTCGCGCCCTGGTTGACCAGTTCGGCAAAGTCGGATGGCGCAAGAAAGGATGCCCCGTTTAGGTTGAGGCTGGCGGCATTTCCACGAGTACCGATGATGTAGCCGAACCCGAACTGGTGCGAACGGATGAAGACGTTCGTTCCCACGTCGTCCTTGATCAGGTTCCAGAACACGTTCTGGGTTCCCGTGACGCCCGCCCCGTTGCTTGTCGTTCCCCGGTTCTGGCTTTCCCAGCCCGGACCGACGATCCGCATGCCGTCGACCAGATTGGCGTGGGCAAGCCCCCCATGATAATCGGACACGCTTGTCGGATTGACCGAAGCACCGCCAAGGAAAACATTGCCGGATGCCGTGAGGTCGGCCATCTGGAAATTGTGCCGACCGCCTTCTGCATAAGCATTGCGGATCAGATTTTCCTGAGCAGAAACGAAGAAAAGGTAGCCATTGCCGCCCCCTAGGCGGTTCTGCGGCATCGATACCGAACAGTCGAGCACGGATATTCCGCGCGCCGAACGCGTAATGGCGATGCCGAGCGACTGGATATGATAGGTTGCGTTCGCCTGTGGCTTGAACGTGCGGACGTTGCGGATCCAGCCATCCACCACCCCGGTCACGCGGATCATGACCGCATTGCTGGTTTGATAGGCGGCGGTGCCCTGGGTGTTGATGTCGGAATCGGTCAAACCGGGCTGGGTATTTTCGCGCATGGCGAGGAACAGGTTCTCGATGCCAACATTGGTCGAGATTGTGTTTGTCCGGTAGATGCGCGGATTGTTTCCGTTGGTCGCGTTTGGATTGAGAATGTAACGGACCGGGATGTCCAGGCGCAGCTGGTTGCCGGGCAGGATCGCCTGGATGCGGCGCATCGCAACCTGCCCCTGTGCCCAATTGGCCGGCCCCCAGCACCCGTTCACGTTGCAGGCATTCTGGCTCGGCCCCATTCCATGAAAATCGCGGAATGCCGGGGTCAGATCCGTTCGCACGACGATCAGCTGTCCCACGGCAAGCCCGGAAGTGGATGCGACCGTGATGGTGCGTGTCGGGTCGCTGTTCGCACTCGTGATCGCGACCGGGGCTGTAGCCTGGTCGGTGAACCAGACATCGCGATTGTCGGTCGGCCCCATGTCGATCATGCGTTTTGCCCGCATGACCGGATCGTCGTTGAAGACATAGGCCTGCGGCGTGCCCGAGGCATTGACCTGACCACGCAGGATGACGTTGCTGCACGGCAGGCGCAGGGCATAAGGCGTGTTGGCCGGGGGACGGATACGATAGCCCCCGCTCGGCAGGAAGACCACGCCGCCCCCGGCGTTGCAGACGGCGTTGATCGCATTCTGGATCGGGCCGGTGGCGTCGGCCGCATTGGGGTTGCCGGTCGCGCTATAGCTGTTGTCGGCGCCGAACTGAGTGACGGCGTTCACCTGATAGCCGTTGTTGAAGCTCACCGGGATCGGCGCGTCGCCCATCGCATAGCCGGCATAGGAGAAATCCTGCAGGAACCGGCCCGACGCGTCCTTGGTGCCGCCTTCGTACAGGGGCAGCCAGTTCGCCGGGTAGAGTGCGCTGCGCACGCTGGAGGCAGACTGCGCGGCCATCATCGGCTGGCCGATGACGGCGGGCACGGCGCTGGACGTGCTGACGGTGCCCGAGGCGGATGGCGAGGACGGCGACCATGTTACGCCGCCGGCCACCGCGAGGCAGGTCAACCCAAGGCCGATCGACAGACATAGCAATACATGCTGCTTGTTCATGGCACCTCTCCCACATGGTCGGATGCGCTGTGATCGCGCATCATCGCCCATTGCATATCGGATATGTGGTGAGTTGCCAAATCGATCCTTCAGTAATTGGGATTGGCGTCGCGGCGGGCCTTCTGGTCGAGATAGAGCGAGACCGGCGACAGGTTGGCACCGTTGTTGGGCGCCTCCACCCAGTCGTTCGGCGCCGACACGGAGGGCCCGGCGATATCGACCGCTGCGGTGTTGCCGCGGGTGCCGATGATATAGCCCCAGCCGAACTGCTCGGACTGGATGAAGACGCCGCTGGCGGAATCATTCTTGACGAGGTTCCAGAACACGTTCTGCGTGCCCGTGATGCCTGCCCCGTTGCTGGTCGCGCCGCGCCCGATCGTCTGCCAGAAATTGCCGATCGTGACGACGCCGTCGACCAGATTGGCGTGCGACAGGGCGACGTGGAAGTCGTTGGTGCTCTCCGAATTGATCGTCATGCCGCCCAGGATGACGTTGCCGGATGCGCTCATGTCCGTGATCTGGAAATTGTGGCGCCCGCCTTCGGTCCGGCAATCGCGCAGCAGGTGATCCTGCCCCGCGACGACCATCAGATAGCCATTGCCCCCGCCGAGCCGGTTCTGGGGGAAGGACATGGAACTGTTCAGCACCGAGATGCCGCGCGTCGAGGCCGAAAGCGCGATCCCGATCGAGCTCAAGTGGAAATTCTGGGTGTTCACCGCCGGGCGAAAGCTGTGGACGTTGCGCACCCAGCTGTCCTTGGCTCCGGCGAAGCGGATCGCCTGCGCGCCGCTGGTTTCATAGGCGGCGGTGCCGGGGGTGCCGATGGTGGAATCGCTCAGGCCCGGATTGGGGTTTTCCCGCATCCCGATCGAGATATTCTCGATGCCGACATTGTAGGTCGCGGGCGTCGTGCGATAGGCCCGTGGATTGTTGCCCGTCGTCGGGTCCGGATTGAGGAAGTATCGGATCGGCGCATCCAGCCGGATGCGATTGCCCGAAAGGATCGCCTGCACCGTCCGGTAATAAAGCTGGCCCTGGCCCGAACCATCCCACCAGCAGCCATTGGCGGTGCAGCCGTTGATCCCGGCGGTCATGCCGTGGAACGCCTTGAACGCCTCGGTCGTGCTGGTGCGGATCACGATCGGCGCGCCGACCTGAAAGGCGCTGGTATCGCCCACGGTGATGATCCGCGTCGGATCGGTCACCGGCTGGGTTACCGGCGTCGGCGTCGACACCTGCGAATTATACCAGACGAAGCGGTCATCGACGGTGCCGACGAAAATGACCCGCCTGCCGCGCATATTGGCCAGATCGTTGAACAGGAAGGTGGCCGGCATCCCCTGTGCATCGACCGCGCCGCGCAGGATCAGGTTGTTGCAGTTGAGCGAGAGCGCGGCCGGATTGGTGCCCTGGGGCCGGATGCGGTAGGTGCCTGCGGGCAGGAACACCGTGCCGCCGCCCGCCGTGCAGATCGCGTTGATCGCGGTCTGGATCGCGTTGCTGGCATCGGCCGAATTGGGGTTGGTCGCGGCGTTATAGGTGTTGTCGGCACCATATTGCGTGACCGCGTTATAGGTGCGGTTGTTGCCGAACCCGGTCGGGATGGTCTTGTCGCCATTGGCATAGCCGGCATAGGAAAAGTCCTGAAGGAACCGGCCCGACGCATCCTTGGTGCCGCCCTCGCTGATCGGCAGCCAGGTTTCGGGATAGAGTGCGGAGCGAACCGGCGCGCTGGACTGGGCCTGCACACTGGCCGGACCAAGCGGCGCTGCCTGGAGGGCAGACGGTAGGGCCGTGATCCTGCCGGTCGAGGTGTCGCTGGTCAGGGCAAAGGCACCCGCCGCCGCAACCAGGCCGCCGCCGATGACCAGGGCATTGACGTGCCGGTGCTGCATAATGAAATCCTCCGAAGAAAAGGCCCGGCGAACCGGGCCTAGAGGTGGGAGAGTTCAGAAGGTGAAGGACGCGCCGAAATAGACCCTGCGGTCATCGCGCCACGAGGTCGTCAGCCGGTTTTCGGTTCCGGTGAACAGCGTGCGGTTGGCGCGCGTCAGGTTGATGCCGTCCAGCGTCAGCGTGATGTTCTTGCCGATTCGATAGGAGGCCGACGCATCGAGCTGGCCGAAATCATTCTGGTAGATGCTGCCGCCCAACGCCGCCGTCTGCTGGGCCACCAGGAACGCGCTGCGATAATTGTAGGCAACGCGAAGGTTCAGCCCGTCCTTTTCGTAATAGCCGACCAGATTGTAGCTGTGCTTGGACAAGTTGGGCAGCGACAAGGTTTCCCCGGTCAGCTCATCGACGTTCGGGGTGGTTCCCTTCGAGTAGGTGTAGCTGACGTTCACGCCCAGCCCGTCGAACGGCGCGGGCAGGAAGGTGAAGGCGTGGAAATAGTTCGCCTCGAAGCCGTCGATCCGGCCATCGGTGCCGTTGACCGGACGGCTGATGACATAGAGCGTGTTGGTCAGGCCCGGCGCCACCACTTCGGGCCGGTTCTCGATCTGCTGGATCGTCCGGGTGAAGGCTGAGATATCCTTTCGGAACAGCGCCAGCGAAAACAGGCTGGCCCTGGCGAAATACCATTCCGCAGACAGGTCGTACTGCGTCGCCTCGAACGGCCGGAGCAGCGGATTGCCTGCACTCCCAGTGCCTGCGGTGGGGTTGAACTGGATGCCGACGCCGGTCAGGGCAAGCGGCGGCCGGGCGACGATCTTGGATGCCGCAGCACGCAGCGTCACGTTCGACGCGGGCAGGACCGACAGGTTGAAGCTGGGCAGCGTGTTCTTGAAATTCACTTCCTCGGCCACGGGCAGGGCGGTGGTCGGCCCGGTCAGGCTGAACCCTTCGGACCGGCGACGACTATCGACATAGCGCACGCCGACATTGCCCGAAAACTCGACGCCGCCAAGGTCGCCGCCGAAATTGGCCATGGCAAAGACGGCACGGTTATCCTGGCTGACGTCGAACACGGTGCCCAGTTCGCGGGCAAAATCCGCATTCGTCCGGTTGGCGCCGAACCGGTCCCGAAAGGCGATCGGATCGAAACTGCCGACCAGGATCGTCCGGCCGAAAGCGCCGCGCTCGCCGCTGAAATAATCGTTTGACTGGCCGGCATAGGTCAGTCCGGCGATTTCCGTCGCACGCAGGCTGTTGGCAGGCGTCGGATCCCCTCGAGTCAAGTCGTGGGTGATACCGACGACGCGCTGGGTCAAGGACTGCTCGTCGATCCGGCCCCCGACCTTCACCGATTTCAGCCAGCCCCAGTCAAGCGTATAGGTGGCATCGAAATCGGCATCGCGGCCGAAATTGCGGGTCGGATATTGCTGATCGACTGTCGTGAAGCCTTCATACTGGTTGGGGCTGGTCACATCGTAATTCGCGCTGATGTTGTAATCCGGCACGGGGTTGTCCGCCGTGGTCCAGTCATAGGTGACCGCAGCTGTGTTTCCCGCCAGCTGACGGGTCACCACGACATAGTCGTTGCCGGCATAATAGGATGCGCTGTTCGACGATCCGTCATTGGCGCCGTCGCCGTCGCCACTCGACCGCGAGGCGTTCAGGTTGATGTCCCACCGCCCCTTGTTCCAGTTGAGGCTGAGCGCATAGGCACTGGTTTCGTTGACATTGGGCCCGTCGAAGATGATCGGGCGGATCGTGACACCGCCGACCGTCGCCCGGTCGATAGTGCCGTCGGCCAGCGCAACGACATTGGTCAGGGTGTTAGTGAACAGGATCTGGTTCACGTTGCGCGTGCGGGCCGTATCTGCACGCGAATGCAGCGCGTCGAACGTGATCGTCAGTTCATCCACCGGCCGCGCCTGGATTGTGCCGTTCAGGCCATAGCGCTCCGTTTCGTAGCGCAGATCGTAGGATTCGATCCGGTTGGGGCGGAACAGGCGCGGGGCGTTGGCGCCTGGACCGGTCGCCGTCAGCCCAGTCACTTGGGTGAAGCCGCGGGTGAAAAGGCCGAATGTGCGGCCATTGAACACCGATCCCGTGCCGGACAGCATGATCCCCACCCGGTCGTCGAACAGCTTGGTGCCGAAGGTGGCCGAGATCTTGCCGCCCAACTGTTCCGCCTGATCGCCATAGGAACCCTGGATGCGCCCCGCAATCAGCGGCTCGCGCAGATCAAGCGGACGCCGGGTCTTGAGGTTGATCAGCGCGCCCAGCCATCCTTCGATCAGGTCGGCGGAGGGCGACTTGATGACATCCACCGATGCCAGGATTTCCGACGGGAAGTCGTTCAGATTGGGGTCGCCGTTGGTCGCGGCACCGATGAAGTTCTTGCCGTTGAGCAAGGTGCGGTTGAGGTCGATACCGCGAACGTTGATCTTCGACCCTTCGCCCTCGACGCGCGTGATCTGAACGCCGGGAATGCGGCTCAGCGTTTCGGACACATTCTGGTCGGGCAGCTTGCCGATGTCCTGGGCGGAAATGCTGTCGAGGATGTTGGATGCATTGCGCTTGGTATTCAGCGCCTCCGCGATGCTTGCCCGGATGCCGGTGACCACGATCTCGTCATCGGCGGCCGCTTCCGTCGGATCGGCGGCCTGTTCCTGCGCCGATGCGGGCATCGCCCAGACCAGGCTGGCTCCCGAAGCCATCAGCAGCGCTGACGCAATCCGGCAGCGGTTCATGCTCGAACGTTGCATTCTATCCTCCCCTGTTCGGGCGGCCCGGATCGCACCGAGTCTCACCCTTCTTTCCAATATGGGAAGAAGTGATATGCCGTTCTGTTTTGGACTGCAAGCCCTAATCCATTCCTATTTGAACAATGCTGCGCCTGTTCAAAACGCTCCAAGGGCTTTCGAAAGATTTTGAGCCGCGCTCAACAGGATGGGGAGGATGCGCCGCTCCTGCGCGGCACCGTCCGGCTGCGCGAAATAAGTGACGCTGAGCGCGGCGATGGCGGTCCCGTCGAATCCGAACACCGGCGCGGCCAGCGCGTGCACCGCCGCATTCCATTCGCCCCGATCCCGGCTGACGCCTTCTGCCCGGATGTCGATCAACGCCGCGCGCACCGCCTGCGCATCGGTCATCGTCTCGTCGGTAAAGCGCTCCAGTTCCCCCGACAGTACGCGATCGGCAACCGCGGGCGCCGAATAGGCCAGCAACAGCTTGGACGCAGCGCCGGCATGCATGGCAAACGTGCTGCCGACACGCGACGTCGGGGCCATGTCGCGCGTGCTCTGGACCACATCGATCACCTCGGCCCGGTCCCCCGTGACGACGCTCAGCTTGCAGGTTTCCCCCGTCTGCGCCGCCAGTTCGGCGAGCACCGGCTGGGCCGCCTTGATCAGGTCTGCGCGGCTCAATTCATGTCGAACCCCTTGGGCAAGGGTGATCAGCCGGAACCCCAGGCGAAAGCGGCCATCGGCGAGCTTGCTGACAATGCCCCGAGCGGCGAGCGTATTCAGGATCCGATACACCGTGGACCGTGGAACGCCGGTCGCATCGCAGATCGCCCCGATGCTCTCGCCCTCCCCGGATCCGTGCAGCAGATCGAGGATGTCGAGCATCTTGTCGATGACCGGGATGCGGTGAACGGATTTTCCGCGTTCCTGTTCGCCGCCATCGTCCAACTGCATGGTTTCGTCCAACATATCAGGCCCCTTCGCTCAATCCGGCATATTCAGCATCACGCCGATCAGCGCAAGCGGCGGCCTTGTCAGCATCATAACTCCATTGACAGAAGTTCATTATTGGAACATCTGCTTGAAAACTTCATTGGTGAACATTTCGTCCGGAGGGGATATGAGTGAGGAACTGCGCCGGGAAGCGGCGATGATGGATATCGACGCGCTGATCGAACAGCGCGAGGGCGTATCGAGCGATCCCCTGCCGATCGCCCAGCTCGAACTGCTGGAGCGCTATGAACGGCTCTATACCGGGCTGGTCAGCGACGTCCTTCGTGAAATGCTGATGCTGGATCAGGCGCTGCCGGGCTCGCTCATCCCGCTCCGCCCGGAAAAGACCGTCGCCGGAATCGCGTTCACCGTCAAAAGCGCGCCCAATGTGAAAATCACCGGCGAGATGGAAACCCGGACCGAGATGCTGTCCGCGCTGACCCCGGATGCCTTCATTCTCTGGGATTCCTCGGGCGACGAGCGTGCGACCCTGTGGGGCGGGGTGATGACCGCGACGGCCAGCGGCCTCGGCGTCCGCGCCGCCTGTGTCGATGGCGGCATCCGGGATACGCATCAGGTGATGCAGAAACAGTTTCCGGTTTTCTATCGCTATCGCAGCCCCAACGGATCGCTCGGCCGCTGCCAGATCACGCATTACCAGATCCCGATCAAGATCGGTGACGTGCTGATCAAGCCCGGCGACATCGTGCTGGGCGACATTGACGGCATCGTCGTCGTGCCGCGTGGAAAAGCGGTCGCGGTACTTGAGCGCGCGGAAGCGCTTCGCCGAGCCGAGGAGCAGATTTTCGACTGGGTCGAGAATGGCGACACCGTCCAGCAGATCACGGCGAGAGGCGGCTATTTCTGATCCCGATGCGCTGATCCGCCAGCTTCGACGAATCGTCGGTCGCCGCCATGTCCTGACCGGCACTGCCGGCCGCCGCTTCACCCGGGGGTGGCGCAGCCCCGGCGGACCGGCGCTCGCCGTGGTCCGTCCGGGCACGCTGGTCGAGATGTGGCGGGCGTTGCAGGCCATTCTGGATCACGGCGCCGATGTCATTGCGCAGGCCGGCAATACCGGCCTGACCGGGGGTTCGACGCCGGGACCCGATCACGACCGGCCGGTGGTGGTGATCAACACGCTGCGCATCGACGCCGTGCATCTGCTGGACGGGCATGGTCAGGCGCTGTGCCTGGCGGGCGCGACGCTGCACAGGCTGGAGGCGCGGCTGCGCTTGATCGGTCGGGAGCCGCATTCCGTGATCGGATCCTCCTGTCTGGGCGCATCGGTTATCGGCGGCATCTGCAACAATTCCGGCGGCGCGCTGGTCCGCCGCGGCCCGGCCTATACCGAAATGGCGCTCTATGCCCGGCTGGACGATCAAGGCCGACTGGCCTTGGTCAACGACCTCGGCATCGCGCTCGACGGCACGCCGGAGGCGATGCTGCGCCAACTCGACCAGGCCAATGCAGCATGGCTTGCCGATCGCACCCGATCCGTCGCCGCCGCCGGATCAATGCGCGGCTACGAGACCAAGGTGCGTGACGTATCGGCACCCGGTCCGGCCAGGCACAATGCCGATCCCGCCGGGCTGTTCGGCGCGTCGGGATGCGGCGGCAAGCTGGCGGTCTTTGCCGTGCGAACTGATCATTTCCCCGCTGACCGGGAACAGAAAAGCTTTCTGGTCGGCGCGCGCGATGCCGATGCCCTGGCCCGGTTGCGCGTCGCGATCCTGACCGAAGTCAACGTGCTGCCGGTCTCGGCCGAATATGTCCATGCCGACACGCTTGCCCTGGCGGACAGTCATGGGCGCGACACGGTCGCGCTGATCGAGCGCATCGGCACGCAGCGCCTGCCCCGTGCCTTCGCCATCCGGTCCTGGCTGGAACAGCGATTGGGGTCGGCGCGGGTCGAGCATCTGCTGCAATGGGTTGGCGATCACCTTCCGACCATGATCCCGCGCCGCGCCGCCGATCTTGCCGAACGCTGCCCGCATCTGCTGCTGCTGAAGGCGGCGGACGATGGGATCGGCCAGATCGAGGCGTTGCTTGCGCGCCAGACGGATCGACTTGACTGGTTCGCCTGCTCCCCTGCCGAAGCGGGTCGCCTTGCCACGCTGCGCTATGCGGCAGCCGGCGCCGCCGCTCGTCCCGCCGCGACGGACCCGGCGGTCGGCGGGCTGGTGGCGCTCGACATCGCCCTGCCTCGCAACATGGCCGACTGGTTCGAGCAACTGCCCGACACCCTGGCCCGGCGGCTCGTCGCCAGCCACTATTACGGCCATTTCCTCTGCCACGTCCTGCACCAGGATTATCTGGTGCGCGCGGGCGAGGATGTGGCCGAGGTCGAACAGGCGCTGGTCGCGTTCCAGCGCGCACGCGGGGCGACCTATCCGGCGGAACATAATGTCGGCCGCAAATATCGGGCGGCGCCCGAACTCGCCGCTCATTACGCCCGGCTGGACCCGCTCGACCACATGAACCCCGGCATCGGCAAGGGCCGGCTGATCTAGCGCTCAGGGAAGCTGGATTAGCCAGTTCCCGTCATCGCCCGGCACAAGCGACCGGGCATCGGTCCAGCGCCCGGCACTGCTTTCAACCTCGATGCGATAATCGCCGTGGAACAGCCGGGCCTGTGCCTGGCCATTGTCGTCGGTCGCCATGCGGATATCGCTTCGCCACTCGCCGTTGATCAGGCCGTCGAGCGCCAGATAAGCGGGCTTTGGCCGCAGGCTGTCCTTCTCCAACAGGCCGCCATTCCAGCGATCCTCACCTGCAAAGGCAGTGCCGTCGGCCAGGTTCCACCAGGTGATCGCCTCGACCTTGGGATGCGAGAACCATAGCCGATAGAGGTTGCGCGTCATCGCCGCCTGCACCTCCGCCCCGCCGAATTCCGGCAGCGTCGGAACCGTGATCTCGGTCACGTGCAGCGGCCGCTCAAGCCGGGCATAAAGGTCAAGCGCGGCGAACAGCTGTTCCGGGGTCCGCAGCTTGCCCGCCAGGCTGTCGGCCAGTTCCTGTTCCGCGAAATAATGCATCTGAAGACCGATGGCGTCGACCCGCTTGCCGCGCGCGATCAGGCTGCGCAGCAACAGATAATAGGGCGTGCCCTCCCCGCCGATCTCGTCCCAGGCTTCCGGAGTCGCTTCGTTGACCAGCAGGGTGGCGGTGTCGGGAAAGGCGTCGTCGGCCGCATCCAGGGCGATTGCCGGATAATCGGGCGGCATGGCGCTTGCCGGGAAGCGGCTGCTGCTGTGCATCACCTCGTTGACGATATCCCAGGTGCCGATCCGGCTGCCGAACCGGCTGGCAAGCTGCTGCGCCCGCCCGGCGATCAACGCGATGCGCGCATCATTGTCCTGCGGCCAATAGGCCGGGGTCGACAGGTCTGGCTGGTTCCAGAGCAGGACATGGCCCTTGGCATCCAGGCCCCAGCGGGCGGCGAAGGCCAGCACGCGCTCAGCAGGGGGGCGCCGGTAAAGCGGCGGGCTTGTGTCGTCGATGCGGTATGCGCCTGGTGTCGGTTCATAGTCGCGCCAGTAAAAGGGCACGGTCACAACGTTGAACAGCCGGGCAAAGGCCGCTTCCCAGGCGGCGTTCCGTGCGGCATCGGCGAAGCCGCCGACCATGAAGCCGTTGGCACCGAAGCTGAACGCGTGCCGCGTCTGTGTGATCCGCACCCGGCCCTTTATCGGCTTCCCTTGTGCGCTGCGCAGCTGCAATCTGATTGCGCCCATCCGATGGGCGGCGATACCGTCCGAAATGCGCCGCTCGACGGCTGGATCTGTCCACAGAGCCGACCATGCGTTGGGGATTGCGCCGCCCGAACGCAGGCTCCGCGCTGCCACCGATACCGGCATCGTACAGCCCAACAGTCCCCCGCCCAAAAGGCCGAGTAGGGCGCGTCGCTCAAGCGCTGTCACCTTCATGCTCCTCCTGCTCCACCATCGATATTGCACCCAGCCATCCTATCGGATATGTTATAGCTAATGCAATTCTTTCTTATATGAACAGTTGACGGATAAATTCTCTTTTGACAAGAGATGAGCATAATTCAGAGGGAGAGGGTGTTGAGCGAAGGGCAACAACGCCGGGTTGCGCTGGTGACCGGGGGAACCCAGGGCATTGGTCTGGCAATTGCCGCGGCGCTTGTCGATGCCGGCTGGACAGTCGCGGTTCAGGGTCTGGATGACCCGGCAGCCCTCCGGCACGTTCATGCTACCCTGCCCGATGCAAGCATTTTTGCCGCTGATCTGGCTGCTCCCGGCGCAGCAGCCGCCCTGCTTGCGCAGGCAAAGGCTTCGTGCGGCGATCCCGACCTGGTTGTGCACTGCGCCTCGGCCGAGATGCGACGCCCGCTGCTCGATTTCGACCGTGCCGAGGCCGAGCGTCAGATGGCCGTCAATCTGTGGGCCGGGATCGAACTGATCACGGGCGCCCTTCCCGCCATGATGGCACGGGGATGGGGCCGGATCATCGCGATCGGCAGCGTGCAGCAGGCAAAGCCGCATCCCGACATGCTCGCTTATGCCGCCAGCAAGGCCGCACTTGCCAATGCCGTTCGCAACGTCGCCCGTCAGGTCGCGGGTCACGGCATCACAGCCAATATCCTTGCCCCGGGCGCCACGCTGACCCCGCGCACCGCAGGCGTGCTTTCCGACCCCGATTATGCCGCCCGCGTCCTCGCCAACATTCCGGCCGGCCGGTTCGGCACGCCGGAGGACATGGTAGGTGCCGCGCTGATGCTCGTCGGCGATGCGGGTGCCTATATCAATGGCCAGACGATCTTCGTCGACGGCCTGATGAGCTTTTGACCGACAGGAACCGACCCATGAAGATCACCGACATCCGCGTGCGCTGTGTCGCCATCCCGATGAACTGCATGCTGCGCCACAATACCGGCGTCCATCCCGGCTATCTGATGCGGACCATCCTCGAAATCTTCACTGATGAGGGCGTGGTCGGCCTGGGTGAAGTCGGCGGCGGCGACCAGCGCGGCGCGCTGACGAAGCTCGCCCCGCGCATCATCGGCATGGACCCGTTCCAGCTGGAGACGATCAAGCTCAAGGTGCTGCGCAACATCTATTACATGTCGAACGCGCGGCTTTACGCGGCGATCGAGATGGCGTGCCTCGACATTCAGGGCAAGGTGCTGGGCCGTCCGCTGTCGGACCTGCTGGGCGGATCGGTGCGCGATGCGGTGCCGTTCATCGCCTATCTGTTCTGGCGCTATGATCGCCCGGGCGGCGGCGACGATGCCCATGCCGAGGACTTGGCCGACCATTGCCAGGAACTGGCCGAAACGCTCGGCGTGCGCGCCATGAAGCTGAAGGCCGGGGTGATGGACCCGAGCGAGGAAGCGCGGGTGCTGGAGCTGTGCCGCGACCGGCTCGGCCCCGATTTCGGGCTGCGCATCGATCCGAACGGCGTCTGGTCGGTGGCGACGGCGACCCGCATCGGCCAGCGGCTGGAGCCGCTCGGCATCGAATATTTCGAGGATCCCGCCTGGGGGCTGGAGGGCAATGCCGCCGTGCGCCGCGCGGTGCGGATGCCGATCGCAACCAACATGTATCCGGCCAAGTTCGACGATCTCGGCCCCGCGATCCGGCTGGGCGCGGTCGATATCGTGCTCACCGACATCCATTATTGGGAAGGGCCGCGCGGCGTGAAGGACCTCGCCGCTGTGTGCCGCACCTTCAACCTCGGCGTCGCGATGCATTCGGGGGCCGAGTTCGGCATCGAACTGGCGGCGATGATCCACACCGCCTCTACCATTCCCGAGATGCGCTTCGCGGGTGACGCCCATTATCATTACCTGACCGACGACATCATCGAGGGCGGGCCGATGCGCTATCAGGACGGGGCGATCCGCGTGCCGACCGGACCGGGGCTTGGCGTCACGCTCGATGAGGACAAGATGGCGCATTACGAGCGCCACTATGAAAAGGTGGGCGACTATTACGCCCGCTTTCATGTCGACCCCAAACGGCCGGACTGGATGCCGATGGTCGGCGCGCTCTGATCATGGCCGATCGGCAGCAAGGCAGTGTCGCCCTGGCCTTCGCGCTGGTGGCGACGCTGTTCTTCACCTGGGGCTTTGCCACCTCGACGGTCGATACGCTGATCCCGGCGGTCCGTTCGATCTTCGCGCTTAGCTACCTGGAGGCGGTCACGACGCAGTTCGCCTTCTTCATCGCCTATGCGGTCATCTCCCTGCCCGCCGCCGCATTGCTTGCGCGGATCGGCTATGCCGCGTCCATCGCCGCGGCGCTGTCGGCCATGCTGGCCGGATGCATCGGGATGACGCTGGCCGGCCGGGGGGACAGCTATCCCGCCGTCCTCGCCGCGCTGTTCGTCATCGCCAGCGGCGTGACCCTGCTCCAGGTGGCGGCCAACCCGCTGGTCGCCGGGCTCGGCGCGCCGGAGCGATCGCATTTCCGCCTGACATTGGTCCAGGCCTTCAATTCGATGGGATCGATTGCCGGCCCCTATATCGGCGCGCTGATCCTGCTGGAGGGCGGCCTGTTCGCGGTCGGCGGCACGGGCGGCGGCAGGGCGGCGTCGCTGGCCAAAATCGAGACCTTGTTCGGTGCGCTCGGCATCGTCGTCATCGGCCTGATCCTGGGCGCATGGCTTTCCCGCCGGATCATCGACGGGGCCGCCGCCTCGCCCAGGGGCGCCGCGCCGCCCACCGCCGCCATCGGCGATCGCTGGTCGCTGGCCGGTTCCGGGGCCATCTTCCTGTATGTCGGCTCGGAAATCTCGATCCTCAGCCTGCTGATCAATTTCCTGTCCGATCCCGCAATCCTTGGGGTCAGCCATGAAGCGGCGGGCAAGCTGCTCGCGCTCTATGGCATCGGGCGAATGTCCGGTCGGTTCATCGGCAGCGCGGCAATGACCCGCCTGCCGGTCGGCGCGCTGCTGACCGCGACGTCGGGCAGTGCCGCCGCGCTGTGCGTCATTCCCCTGACGCTGGAAGGTGCCTGGGTCGGCTATCTGACGCTGTGCATCGGGCTGTTCACCTCGATCACCTTTCCGGCGGTGTTCACCCTGTCGCTGGAACGGGCCAGCGCGCCGCGCGCCGCCGTCTCCGGCCTGCTGGTCATGGGCATTACCGGCGGGGCGTTCCTGCCGCTGATCGCCGGATTGCTGGCCGATCGGGGCGGCATTGCGGCCGCGTTTCTGGTCCCCGTCCTCGGCTTCGCCGGCGTGGCGCTGTTCGCTTGGCGCGCCCATCGCTGGCAGGCGGTGCCAGCATGATCGAGGTCATCTCCGGCGATGTCCGCAGCCTGCTGGGGGAGGGTGCGTGGTGGTCCGCGTGCGACAATGGCTTTTACTGGGTCGATCTTCCCGGGCGGCGGCTGAACCGGTGGCGCGACGGCGCGACGCCGCAGATCGACCATTGGGACTTGCCGGAAATGATCGGCTGGGTGATCGAACGGGCGCAGCAGCCAGGGTTCGTCGCGGGGCTGCAATCAGGCGTCTTTGCCCTGACGCTCGACCCGTTCGCGATTGCGCCACTGACAGCCTTCGGGCTCGACCGTCCGGACATGCGCCTGAACGATGCCTGCGCCGATGCGCTCGGCAACCTGTGGGCCGGCACCATGCGGATCGCCGCAGACCAGCCCGTCGGCGCGCTCTACCGGGTCGATCCGTCCGGAAATGCTGTGGCGGTGGACACGGACTACACGGTGCCGAACGGCCCGGCGTTCAGCCTCGACGGAAGCACCCTCTATCATGCGGATTCGCCGCGCGGCGTCGTCTATCGGTTGTCGCTGGATGGAGAGCAGCGGGTGCTGTCCCGCACCGTCCACATCGCGTTCGATCCCGGCTGGGGCAAGCCCGATGGCATGACCGTGGATGCCGAGGATTGCCTGTGGGTCTGTCACTGGGACGGGGGCCGGGTCAGCCGCTTCGATCCGGCGGGCAAGCGGATGCGGTCCATCGGCCTGCCCGTGTCGCGCGTGACCAACTGCGTCTTTGGCGGCCGTGACCTGGACGAACTCTATATCACCAGCGCAGCCAAGGACCGGCCCGAAGAGCCTCTGGCCGGGGCGGTCTTCAGGATCAAGTCCGGCGTGCGCGGCGTGCCGGCCAATCCCTATGGCGGATGACATGACCCGCGTTTCATTCGACCGGCGGACTTATGGAGGGACGCAATGCTGAACCGGTCATGGCAGGCGACGCTGGCGATCGCGCTCAGCATCGCCGCATTGACGATGCCGACCATCGGCCTGTCGCGTCAGGCCGGTGATGGCGCAGTGGCGGGACCGTTCAATCTTTCCTTTCCGCCGGCAGCGGAGCGGATCGAGAAGAAACCGGTCGCCGGGGTCGAGCGCCTGGCCCGATGGACGCTGGCAATACGCGTCCGGATGGATGCCGCCGCGCCGATGGATGCCGTGATCGTGCGCCTGCCGGGGGCAGGCGGGCCGGACGCGACCGTCCGTCTTGTCGGCGGGCGGCTGGCGCTGGGTATTGGCGGAGCGGTTCACGCGTCCGATGCCCGCCTGCCGGCTGGCCAATGGCAGTCCGTGATCCTTAGCGCTGACGGGCAGACGATCCGGCTCATGGTGGCGGGCACCGAAGCGCTTGCCCGCCCCGCCCAAGTGGCGATCAGCGGCGGTATCGAAGCGGCCCCGCGCAATGCCGATGGCTCGGGCTTTGCAGGGTTGATCGCGGGACTGACCCTCCACGATGGCTCGCGCGAAGCTGCGACCCTTGCCGATGCGGGAACGCCGCCGGAAGAGACCTGGCAGTATGAGTCAGGCAGCCCGCGCTGGCCACTGCAGACCCGGCAGCAGATGGGGCAGGTTGTGCCGCAGGAACCGGCGACCCGTCCGGTCGGGGCGTCGACACCGGCGGTCCGGATGGCGTCCACTGCCGCCACCCCCTCGGCATCGCCAGCGCTCCGCCCGCTTGGCGACGATCGCTGGGAACTGGGCGGCTGGCGGCTTTCGCCCGCACCCGACATCACCGCCGATGGCGCGGCAATTGCCACCCCGGGGTTCGATGCGTCGCGCTGGATCGCCGCCCGTGTGCCCGGCACCGTGCTCACCTCGATGGTCGAGGCCGGGATCTATCCCGATCCGACGATCGGCCTCAACAATCTCGCCATCCCCGAAAGCCTGGCCCGCCAGGATTACTGGTATCGCACCGAATTCGACGGGGCGGCCCTGGGCGAGGCACCGTTCCGGACCATCACCTTCAACGGGATCAACTATGCCGCCGAGGTCTGGCTGAACGGCAGCCGGATCGGCACGATGAACGGGGCTTTCAAGCGCGGCAGCTTCGACGTGTCACAGGTGCTTCGGCCTGGCCGGAATGCGCTTGCCGTCCGCATCTCGCCGCCGCCGCACCCCGGCCTGCCGCACGAGGAATCGGTCAAAGCCGGTCCGGGCGAGAATGGCGGGGAGATGACGATCGACGGCCCGACCTTCGTCGCCAGCGAGGGATGGGACTGGATTCCCACCATCCGCGACCGCAACAGTGGCATCTGGCAAAACGTGGTCCTTGCAAGCGAAGGTCCAGTATCCATCGGCGACTTGAACGTGGTCACCCTGCTCCCCCGAGCGGACAATAAAGTGGCGGAATTGACCGTCGAAGTGCCGCTGGAAAACCGGACGGCAGCACCCGTTGCGGTCAAGCTGCGCGCAACGGTCGGCGATGCGGTGATCGAGGACGACCTGACCGTCGCCCCCGGCGCGCAGACCGTCACCCTGACCCCGGCCGCCTATCCGGCGCTGCGCGTCCGCAACCCGGCGTTGTGGTGGCCCAACGGATTTGGGGCGCCGACCCTCCATGACCTCAAGGTCGAGGTGACGCCCGCCGGGTCCGCGCGAACGGATCGCAAGGCCATCCGCTTCGGCATCCGCGAAGTAAGCTATGAGCTTTCCCTCGTTGCCCAGGACGGCAGGCTGCGGCGCGTGCTGTTCCGCCCGACCCGCGCCGACCATAAGCCGGTTGTCGATGTCAGCCATGACGGCATCCGCAAGGTAGGGGGCGGCTGGGCGGCTTCCCTGCTCCCGGCGGGCGATACCTCAGACGCCGTGAAGGCGCTGACTAGCGACGGCATGGACCCGCATCTCGTGCTGCGCGTCAACGGCGTGCGCATCCCGGTGCGCGGCGGCAACTGGGGCATGGACGACCTGATGAAGCGCGTCGATGCGGCACGGCTGGAGCCCTATGTCCGGCTTCACCGCGACGCGAACCTCAACACCATCCGCAACTGGGTGGGCCAGAATACCGAGGAAGCGCTGTTCGCGCTTGCCGACCGCTATGGCCTGATGGTGGTCAATGATTTCTGGATGTCGACCCAGGACTATAATGGCGAGCCGGGCGATGCCGCACTGTTCCTGGCCAATGCCGAGGATACGATCCGGCGCTTTCGCCATCACCCCTCCATCGTGCTGTGGCTCGGCCGAAACGAGGGCGTGCCGCCGCCGGTGCTCAACGAAGGGCTGGAGGCGCTGGTCCGCACGCTCGACGGCACCCGCTATTACACCGGCAATTCGCGGTCCGTGAACATGGCGGACAGCGGCCCGTGGGATTATCAGCGCCCGGAACGCTATTTCACCGACCTGGCCCAGGGCTTTTCGACCGAAGTCGGCACGCCGTCCTTCCCGACGCTCGAGGCATTCAGGGCGATGATGCCGACCGCCGACCAATGGCCGCCGAACGACAGCTGGGCCTATCATGACTGGCACAGCGCGCGGGGCGGCAATGTCGCGGGCTTCATGGCAGCGATGACCGAGCGGCTGGGCGCGCCGACTGACCTTGAGGATTTCGAGCGCAAGGCGCAGCTGCTGAACTATGAATCGCACCGCGCGATCTTCGAGGGGATGAACGCAAAGCTGTTCAGGCCCAATTCCGGGCGGCTGCTGTGGATGACCCAGCCCGCCTGGCCCAGCACCGAATGGCAGATGCTGAGCCAGGATTACGACACCCATGCCAGCTTTTACGGCATCAAGGCGGCGGCGGAGCCGGTGCATGTCCAGCTCAACCAGCCCGAGGATGCGGTCGCTATCGTCAACAGCCTGCCGACCCCGCTCAAGGGGGCGCGGGTGACCGTGCGGCGGCTGGGCCTGGACGGACGGGTGAAGTCCGAGCGCAGCCATGCGGCGGACGTGGCCGCTTCCAGCAGCATGGCGCTGGCCGACAGCGCGCTGCCGAAACTGGCGGCGGGCGAGGTGGAGCTGGTGCGGCTGGAATTGCGCAAGGGCGTCAACCAGCAGCTCATCTCACGCAACGACTATTGGCGGACGGGATCGGATCCAGCGCTTCGTGCACTCGTCGACATGCCGCGCGCCAGCTTGTCGCTGAAGGCGGCACCCGGTGACCCCGGATCGCGACGGATCAGCATCATGGTCACCAATGCCGCTGACGTCCCGGCCATCCAGGTCAAGCTGACCTTGCTGGATGCCGGTGGCCAGCGGGTGCTGCCGACCTATTATGACGACAATTATGTCACGCTGCTGCCCGGCGAGACCCGCGCCATCGGCATCGGCTGGCAGGCCGGTGGCGAGCCTGCCCGGGTGAGCGTCCGGGGCTGGAATGTGGCGACGGGGACGCTGGACCTGGATCAACCGGCGGCCGCGAACCGGCCATGAGGGTGACAGTCGACAGGGGCGCGTGCGGCAAGCGCATCATGGCAGCGATGCTCGCCGCGCTGCTGCTCGGCGGCGCGGGTCCGTCCGCCCGCCCCGTCCCCGTCCTGTCCGTCGGCGAACCGGGGGTGCCCGGCCGCTGGCAGGGCTTTGGCTGGCCAGGCAGCTGGTTCGAGGGGCGGTTCCGCGGCACCGCCGTCGATATCCGGGTCGACGCCCCGGTGCAGTGGCTCCGCATCCGGCTGGACGGCGCAGAGGTCCGCCTGCTCAAGGCGCCGGGCCTGCATGTCGAGCGCCTGCGCGGACTGGCACCGGGCGATCACGTCATCCGGATCGAACAGGTGACCGAGGCGCGAACCGGCGGCTCCCGGTTCGGCGGCTTTTTCGCGCCCGGCCGCGCCCTGCCGATCGCCCGGCGCGCGCCCCGCCCGATCATCGAATTCATCGGCGATTCCTTCACGGTCGGCTATGGCAACCGGCTGGAACAGGCCCGATGCAGCGATGCGGAGGTGTTCGCATCGACCGACACCGGCATTGCCTTCGGTCCGCTCGCCGCCGCCCGGCTGGGCATGGACTACCGGATCGCGGCCATCTCCGGCCGGGGCATGGTGCGCAATTATGCGGGCCGAAATCCGTTTCAGGCCATGCCCGACCTTTATGGCCGGTCCGTCCCGGCGCTGGCGGGCGACCGGCGGGCTGGACAGCCGTCCCCGGCAGTCATCGTCGTCAATCTGGGCACCAATGATTTTTCGACGCCGCTGAATGCGGGCGAACCCTGGGCGAGCGAGGCGGCGCTGCGCCAGGCCTATCGGCGGCGCTATGCGGCGTTCGTCGGACGGCTGCATGCCGCCAATCCGTCCGCCCGCTTCATCCTCATGGCCGGCCCCGCCTTTTCAGAGGACGTCAATCGCGTTGCGCAGGATTTGGCACCGCTGAAGCCGCTCGTCCTCCACTTCCCGCCGCTCGCCTTGACCGGCTGCAACAATCACCCCTCGGCAGCTGATCATCGGGCCTTGGCCGATCGGCTGGTTGCCGCAATGCTCGCATCGAAAGGTGACCAATGAGTTCCATCCCCCTGGATTCACCTCACGCGACCGACGCGCGAGGTGACGGACGTCTTTCCGCCCGCGTGGCGATCGGCGTCATCGCAGCGGCATTGTCGGGCCTGCTGTTCGGCTTCGACACCGCGGTCATTGCCGGTGTTACGGGCGAACTTGTCCGGGTATTTCAGCTGACCCCCTCCGGGCTCGGCTTTGCCGTGTCGATCGCGCTGTGGGGCACACTGATCGGCGCGTTCGTAGCCGGGCCGCTGGGCGACCGGTTCGGCAGCCGGTCGATGCTCGCGGTCACCGCGCTGCTCTATCTGGGGTCGGCGCTCGCCTCGGCCCTGGCGGGATCGGAAGCGACCTTTGCCGTCGCCCGGTTCGTCGGCGGCCTTGCCATCGGGGCCTCGTCGGTGCTGGCACCCGTCTATATCAGCGAGCTTGCTCCGGCCCGGCTGCGCGGGCGGCTGGTCGGCACCTTCCAGCTGTGCATCGTGCTCGGCATCCTGGCCGCCTATGCGTCCAATGCCATGCTCGCCCAGAGCGGCGGCGATGTCGCGTGGCGATGGAAGCTGGGGGTCGCCGTCGCGCCCGCAGCCCTGCTGCTGGCGATGACGCTGGTGATGCCGACCAGTCCGCGCTGGCTGATCGGGCGCGGGCGCGATGGCGAGGGCCGCGCGCTGGCGCACCGGCTGGGCGTCGAACTCGGCACGCCGGGGGCTGCCGCTGTGCCGCAGGCCCGCGAACGCCTGAGCTTCGCCCGCCATCGCCGCCCCATCCTCCTCGCAGTCGCGCTGGCGGGGTTCAACCAGCTGTCCGGTATCAATGCCATCCTCTATTATCTGAACGACGTCTTCGCCGCCGCCGGGTTCAGCAGCCTGTCGGCGGATCGTCAGGCTGTGGCCATCGGCCTGTGCAATCTCGTCGCCACCGTGCTCGGCATGGCGCTGATCGACCGGGCCGGGCGAAAGGCGCTGCTGGTGGCTGGCGGGATTGGCTGCGCCGTCGCCTTGCTGCTTACCGGGATGGTCCAGGCAGGGCTGCTCCCGCCATCGCTGCTCCTCCCTGGCCTTGTCCTGTTCATCCTGTCCTTCGGGCTCAGCCAGGGCGCGGTGATCTGGGTCTATCTGTCGGAGATTTTCCCGCAGTCGGTTCGCGCACAGGGCGCGGCGCTGGGTGCCGGCACGCACTGGCTGCTCAATGCGTTGATCGCCTGGGCCTATCCGCCGGTTGCGGCTTACTCCGCCGCCATTCCCTTCTTTGCCTTTGCGGCGTTCATGCTGCTTCAGTCATTGCTCGTCGCGCGCCTGTTTCCCGAAACCAACGGCCGAACGATCGACGCGGGAGCATGAGCATGGCCATCGGAAGCGACCCCATATTCGCAGCGATCGAGGCTGGCGGCACGAAATTCGTCTGCGCCGCCGGCACGGCGGAGCAAGTGGACGCCATCGTCACGATCGAGACCACCGATCCGGAGCGGACCCTGGAGCAGGCCAGCCGGTTCATCGAACGGGAAGCGCAGCGAGCCGGGCGGATCGACGCGATCGGCATCGGCAGCTTCGGCCCGATCGATCTCATCGGCGGTTCGCCTACCTTCGGCCGCATCGGCAATACGCCCAAGCCCGGATGGCAGGGCGTCGACATCCGCGGCTGGTTCGCATCGCGCCACGGATGCGCGGTCGCCATCGACACAGATGTCAATGCGGCGGCCATGGCCGAGGCTCGCGCGATCGGCTCGAACCATCTTGCCTATGTCACAATCGGCACGGGGATCGGTGCGGGGATCGTCCGGGACGGCCGCACGATCCTCGGGTTCGGGCATCTTGAACTCGGTCATCTGCCGGCCCGCCGGCACGCGCGTCATGCGACGTTTCGCGGCATCTGCCCCTATCACGGCGATTGCTTCGAGGGGCTGGCATCCGGCCCGGCGATCCGCCAGGCCTGGGGACACGGACTGGACGCCCTGCCCGACGACCATCCCGCCTGGGCGGTCGAGGCCTTTTATATCGGCCAGCTCTGCGCCGCGATCGCCCTTGCCCATGCGCCCGATCATATCGTGCTGGGCGGCGGGGTGATGAACCAGGCGCAGCTTCTGCCCTTGATCCACCGGGCCATGGCGTACGCATTGGGATCGTATCTTGTGCAGTGGACCGATGAGGAGATTGCCCGGCGCGTCACGCTTCCGGCGGTCACCGATGCCCCGCCGGGCCTGGTCGGGGCCATGCACCTTGCGCGGGCGATCGCGTCGGAAAGCGTCCCTTGAGCGGTGCGGGCCTGGTGGGCTGGTATCGCGACCGGGCGCGCAAGCGTCTGCCGCGCTTCCTGTTCGACTATCTCGACGGCGGCGCTGGATCGGAGGCCACGCTGGCGGCGAATGTTCGGGACTTGCAAGCGATTGCGCTCAATCAGCGCGTCCTGCGCGATGTCTCCGATATCAGCACCGCGACGACCCTGCTTGGCCAGGCGGCTGCGATGCCGCTCGCCCTGGCGCCGGTCGGGCTGACCGGCATGTATGCGCGGCGCGGCGAGGTGCAGGCAGCCCGGGCGGCGCGGGCCGCGGACATTCCCATCACCCTGTCCACCGTCTCGGTCTGCAGCCTGTCGGAAGTCGCACCCGCAGCGGGGGATCGCCTCTGGTTTCAGCTCTATATGATCCGCGACCGGGGGTTCATGCGCGATCTGCTTGCCGAGGCACGGGCGCAAGGCGTGACGACGCTGATGTTCACGGTCGACATGCCCGTGCCCGGCATCCGCCACCGCGACCGCTGGTCGGGCATGTCCGGCCGTCATGCGGCCTTGCGGCGCTATCTGCAGGCGGTTGCCCATCCACGCTGGGCGCTGGACGTCGGGCTGCTGGGGCGACCTCATCTGCTCGGCAATATCGTGCCGGTGCTCGAACGGGCCACCGGGCTGGAAGATTTCATGGGTTGGCTGGCCGCAAACTTCGATCCCTCGATCACCTGGTCCGATCTCGAATGGTTGCGGGCAAGCTGGACCGGTTCGCTGGTCATCAAGGGCATCCTCACCGCCGAGGACGCTCGCGAGGCCGCTCGCCTGGGGGCGGACGGCATCGTTGTTTCAAATCATGGCGGGCGGCAACTGGATGGTGCCACCTCCACGGCGCGCGCGCTGTCCGAAATCGCCGATGCCGTGCGGGGGCGGCTGACCGTGCTGGCCGATTCCGGCATCCGCAGCGGCGCCGATATCCTCCGGATGCTGGCGCTCGGTGCGGATGGGGTGTTGATCGGGCGGGCGTTCGTTTACGCGCTTGCCGCGGGCGGCCAAGCTGGCATCGCTGATCTGCTTGACAGTCTTAAGCGGGAACTGGCGGTTTCGATGGCACTGTGCGGGGTTCGGCGTGTTGAAGCGATCAATGCATCGTGTCTCAAATAGGACGGCCAATAAGTTGACCGCTGCAGGATTAGTAGACACCGGGATGAGGTGTTTTCGCTGAACAGAGGTAGAAGGCCGGTGGCATGTTGACACCGACGGGTTGAATGGAGCTGGCACGGCAACGCAAGATTGAGCGCCGCCTGCGCGAACGCGCCCTTCACAGAGACGATATCGACGAGCGTCGCGGCACGGCACCGGACGAAGTGCCTAAAGGACTGGCCGCGCTCGATCGGCGGCGGTTGGTGGCGAATTTTCGCGCCGAGAAAGTGTCGGCGAGCACCGGCCGCGCCGCCGAACTGCTCGCCCTGGCCGAGCGCCGGCTGGCCTCACGCGAAGCGGCGCATTCGGCTGACGGTTTTGAGCGGCGCTTCGAGAAGGACAAGCTGTTTGGCGACGATGACAATCATGCCTTCCGCCCGCCTTATGGCTATTATTAAGTCGCTGTCAGCCCAGACAAATATGCCCGGTCCAGGCACGTCCACCCTTTTCCGGACGATGTGTTGGTGCTATTGATGGTGCCGGTGATTTTCCGCTGCTGAATTGCGCGGAACATCAGCTGCTTGTGTGCCCGATCACAGTCCTCTTTGAGCAGCAACGTTCGATTGTCGACCGGATTGCCGTGCAGGAAGTCGTTCCGGACCTGATAGAGTTGTGCGTATAGTTTGCCGGCCAGACCGGTCCGTCGCGTTATCCCGTGATGGCGGACCGTGTAGCGCCGGGCGCGGAGCTTACGAGTCCAGTGCGGTTTTTTCTCCAGTAGGTCGAGCACCGCCAATAGGTCGGCCCGGTTGCGGCCCGAATGATGGTGCGCGAGAATCTCGAAGGCGCTGATCCACAAGGCGCAATGCCGACCATAGTCGAAGATGGTCGCCCCGCGCACCGCTGGCATCGCGAGCGCTGCATTGGCCATATTGAGCGAGCGGAACAGTACTCGATCGAAGGCTGGTATCCGGCGGCGGCCGAAACCCTCATCCCAATGAGCGGCGAGCTGCTCGAAAAGCGGACGGTCCACATCAGCCGCCTGCAATTGCTGCACCGGCGCCCCCGCCAGCGGCTGGCCGATGAAAGTATCGACCTCATGGATCGCCCAGATCGCAGGCGTGATGCTTACCATGAGCGCAGCGACCGCCTTGGATGTCCCGCGTTGCTGCGTCACCATCTTGAGCGACTTGGCGTTGCCGTCGAGCGCGGCCGCCAGTGCGTCGCTGATGTGATTTGGCGCCCATTCGTAGATCGTTGCGGTCAGCTTCGTCCTCACCCGGCCGAGAAAGGCCTTGAGATTGGGAAAGCCTGAGTCCGGACTGACGTGGAAGACGGCCTGCATCGGCGCCTGGATGCGTTCGAGCGCAAGGTTGGGCGGCTCGCGATACTGGCCGGGCCGCGCCCGGACCTCGGTAAAGGGGTCGTGGATTCCCAGAGCCGCGAGTTGATCGGTCAAGGCCGCAGTGCGGACATCGACGCCAATGCCGAGATACGCACTCGGCACCGCTCGTTTGCCGCTCGAAGCGAGTGCAGCTGGAGCTTGCTTCTCCCGCAGCTCGACGACGACCACTTGCTCGTCGGTGATCCAACCGCTCCTGAACCTGTAGCCCGCGCGTACATCGAGAACGTCCGGATCATCGGCGAGTTCGCTTGTGGCGAGCGCCACGGCGGCGTCGATGGTGGCCGCCGGCGCAGTCGCCGGAGCGGCGCCGGAAGCGACCGCTCCGGGGCTCCCGTCGCCCGCGATCCGCACCGATATCTCTATGGGCATGCTGACGGTCAGGCGCATCGTCGATCCTCCGCCACTGCTCACGACCACCGGCGCGCCGGATCTGGCAGCAGCCTCGATCGGGCCCGTCTCGATCCGCGCTGGAGTGTCGAGGAGGCCGCGCTTGGCATCGGCGAGCAGCGCCTTCAGCCGCGGCGCCGGCACAGCATAATTGGCTTCCTTGAACAGGCCAGCAAAGTGCAGCGCGATCGCTTCGCCTGTCCTTAAGCTCAGGATGACCGATCCTGAATTGCCGCCTAGCGTCGAACAATCATGCTCCAGCTCGTTCGTGCCGGTAGCGAGGATCGTGCCCGGCGCAAGCCGCTTCTTGTCATAGACGTCGCCGAACAGCTTCTTAACGAGCGCTTGGTCGGGCACGCGCGAATCCCGGGCAGGGTATCCGATTGTTGCGACGAAATCATTGCCGTCGATCGCATTCGCGAGCGGCACCGGCTGGGCGAGCGGTGGCTGACCAGCCTGCCGCACCACGCGAAGAAAGGCGACGTCGGGTCCGTCGGTCGGCGCGATCCACAGTATTTCGGCGACCGCGAACTCGGCCGCGGCAGAGCGCTGATATTCCTCGAGAAAGTCGATTCGCGACACCATCGGGGCATTGTTGAGTCCGGTGCGATATACGAAGCGCGCATTGTCGCGGCGGCCGAATTCAACCGCGACATGGCGATTGGTGACGATGATGTCGCTGTCGACGAGCCAGCCCGTACCGACCCAAGTGAAATCGGGATGGTTGTTGACTTCTATGCGGCCGACGGCCGGGATGACGCGGTCGATGCGCTCACGCGCGCCGACGATCCGTTCCTTCCAGATCTCGCTCGATGGCCCCGAGAAATCCTCGGTGACCTTGTTGTCGGCGATGATAAACACGGGTCGGCCGACTGCCTTGACGATCGATTCCGCGGCGGCCGCCGCTTCCAACGCGACATTGTCATCCTCGTCGACCAGCGGGATTGAGGGGTCGGTCACGATCGACAGCATCCGATCGCGAAAGTCGGGGAGGTTGGCGCCGCCGAGCTTCTCCATCAGCTCGTTGGACAGGTCCTGATCGCCCTTGCTCACGGCGGCGATGATCGACTTGAGATGCTTTTCTTCCAGCTCGGCCATCGAACATCCCCCTTCAGCTGCTCGTGTCAACTACACCTGTTGTGCAATCCTCTCGATGACAGCCGCAGCCCATATGCGCGTTGCGGGCTCAGCTTGCCTCTTCGTCAAGTTCGTCAAGCAAGTCCTGTAGATCGCGCGCATTCTTCAGCTCATCGAGCTTGCGTTTGGTTGCTGCGCCCTCCGCATCGCGGACCGTCTGTGCGCCGCTTACCCCTGCGTCGATCACGCTCGCCACGTCCTTGCCGCCGCTACCGATATTATACTGGAGCATCGTCACTTCGCCCGATGCGCCGAACTCGGCGGCTACCGTGCGTCCGCCAAAGATGCTGCCGCCGGTCCGCATCGTGAAGAGACGCGACAACTGGGGAAGCTTGACGCTCCCGCTGCCCGACGCATCAGCGGCGGCGATCCAAGTCTCGTCGGGCTCGCACACGGTTGCAGCAGCGCACGGTGCTGGATTGGGCCACAGCTTCACACTGGCCGGGATCGGACGCACGAACACGAGATCTCGGGTGGGTAGCGGATCGGCCCGGACCACCTCGGCAGCGCAGGCCTGCGCCGCGGACGCCTTGGGATCACAGCCGAACCAGGCGGCGAGCTTCGCGTCCGGCGCGATTCGCACCTGATAGCCATATAGCCCCGGAATGCGCGGATCCTGTTTCTGGAGCAGCGCGGCGATGCTCGGCTCGCGCTCTGTGATCTCGTAGCGCGCCTCGCGAACCTCCTTGCGGACCTCCGTCACGCGGAACCAGCGGCTGATGTCGGGGGCCGGGATCTGGCCGGTCAGTTTGGCGACACTCGCATCAGCGGCAAGCGCTGGCACTAGCCCGCCCTTCAAGGTGGCGTTGATCGTCAGCGCCGCTTCGAGCGTGCCGACCTCGTTTCGCCGCGCTGTGAGCAGATCTTGGGTTGTGGGTGAGGCATCGCCGCCAATGACCCGGGCCTCAAGCGCCGCTACATCCTCGCGGCGCTCCTCCAGCTTCTTGAGCTGATCGGCCACTATCGGCTGGCACTCGAGATACCAGCGCGTCGCGAAATAGCGCGGCCGAGCGACCGGCCGGTCGAGGCCTTCCGCTACGGCCGGCCGAACGGCTCCCGCGGCAGCGCCGACGCCAAGGATCGGATTGGCGGACATCGCCATAACCGAAGCACCTGCCTTGACCAGCGAGACGAGAAGCGGGCCACCTTGGCCGGTGGTCTTGCCGTTAAAGGTCTTGAGGTACCAGTCTTCATTGAACTGAACCTTGGTCTCGCGATCGACAAGGAACCCCGTCTCCGCGTTCAATCGGATGAGCCGCCGCGGCGCTTGCTTGCCCGCGATCGCGACTTTGTAGGCAAACTCGACGCGCAACCCCTCGGACCCGGTGGCAAGGCCGGCCTGAGTGTCGGCGCTCGCCGGGCATTTGGTGATGCGCTGCGCGACCCCCGCCGTTACGGTCACCCCCGGCACGACATAGTCAATCGTTACCGGGTCGCGCGCGTGCGCTGGAAATCCTATAAGAAGTAGGCTCAGCGCCGCCGAGAAGCTCCGCATCATTCCCCCGTTCCCCAGCTCGCCGTCCCCAGCTAGCGCGTTCAATCTGGCACGTGAAAGCCGCCGTCCCCCGCGTACGTCTCGCGAATCAAAGAAGATGGCAAATTACGACCTGAAATAGTCTGTCACACTGGCTCATGGCTGCAAGCGATACCTAGGAAAACCAGGTCCGTTCTGGAGAAACTATCAAAACCTACCGCATCACCGGCTCTGACGAACGCAGCCGGGCTTGAACATAGATGCAGGTAACTCGGCTAACTCTTTGAAGCAAAATGCCTGTCAGTGCTCAGGGACGTGGAATTCGTGCTTACCGACCCACAGCATCCCCCTTCAGGCGCGCTGATGAAGGCATCGAGGTATCATCCGAGGCATGCTTACGGCACGTTCGGAAAATGTCTTCCTTGATCGGATGCTTATACTCGGAAAGCGACGGAGGGCATGGCAACCGAATTGGCAGGCAATGCAAGCGTCGAATAATGAGCCTAGGACGGCTGGTATTGGCACGATTGTGTTTAAAAACGCTTCGTTGAGGCAGCCAAGAAGTCGTTTACTGAGCGCGGTAATTGTCTGGGAAGCTAGGATTTGGAGGGGGCGATTGGTCCTCCGTCAAGCTCGCGCGCAGGGCCGGTCTTTCTCAAAGGCAATTTAGTTGCGTTGGATCAACTGGCTGTTTTGGCAAGTTGCCGACTGACCTCATCCGGCACAGCATAAACGACCCGACCAGGCGTCTCTTCGATCTCGTCCACCAAGCCAATCTGATGCAGAAACATAACACGATACACGAATTCTTCGGCGTTTAGCTCAAGCAGACTATCCTCAAAAAGTGTTTCCGATGCGACGAGCAATTGCACCACCGTAGATTGCTCGATCTTTCTCCCGGGTCTTGATGCGATGAACGTCAAGATGGCGCGATTACGTGTACCAATCGACAACATGCGCTCGGGAATTGCCTCGCCGAGATAGCCACGGACAGAGCGCGTGATCGCTCTCCCGTTTCGGATCTGAGCGCGATTGCTCGCGGCTTCGGATAAATCCTCAAGTATTTTGTCGAGTTCTTGATGAGCCCCTTTCTTGTTGTCGTAGAGGATCACGTTGATCTGCGCATAGTTCTCCAGCCACTCGGAACGAGCTTCATTCTCAGGGCTAAGCGGCAATATCGCATAAGCTGGTGGGATGATGCCTTTGAAATCAAGCAGCAATTGCCGACGCAACGCCACGATCTGGTCCTCCAGCGAACACCCGATGAACAGAAGGGCATAACGCAGCATCGTTGCGGACAGGAAATTGCGGATGACCGGATCAGCGAGGTAAATACGGTCATAACTTTCCGTCGACAGGACGACCGGCCCCGTCTCGAGCGTACCATGCATTTTAAAGAAAAATGGTTCGCGCTCAGACGCCTTGAACAAGACCGTGCCAAGGCTAGCATCCAGCCCCACCACCCGTGTAAAGCGGCGAGGAGATAAGGGCACCATCAACTCCTCGACAACCTGATCATAGTTCGTCGTTATGATGCCCACGAACGGCGTGCGGAAAAGGCTGAGGGCACGCCGCTTCATCCTTATCCGATCCGGTTCCGCGCATTCGTGATACTGCTGGAGGCCGAACGTCTGATTCAGCACTTCTCGGATGGTTGCCTCTTGGAGCGTGCTTTGCACCAGTGAAGCGCAATAAGAGAACTGCTTCGCGTCGAGCGCCTTCTGTGCAGCAAGCTTGAGCGTCGCCCCACGCGCTTTGCTGTTTGCACCCTTGAAGCTGGTCGCTCGATCAATATCGCTGATGAGGCGCTCGAGTAACCTGCCCCAACCTGGAAGCCCGCATACTGCCGTGAAACCCGCTCCCAAATATGCCACCACACGACCTGCCGCGAGGTCGGTAAGCAGGTTGTCGGGGAGCGAGGTGCTCACGGGTCAGATCCGATCAAGCATCGAGAAGCGTCGTTTTGGCATCGATCAGCGCAATGATCGCGGCCCTGGCCTTTTTTCGTACGCGTTCTGGCTCAACACGGTTGGCTGCCTGCCGCTCCGCAAGAATCGCGACCAAACGTTTGATCATCGCTACTTCCTGGGAACGCAGCTTCTTTGAGCGACAGTCGGCGCGAACCGCAGCGATATACCCTGGAGTTCCGTCGCAAAATGCGGCCAACAGATCCTCATAGACGACCGGGTCCTTCGTGCAGCCGTCGACCAACCGGATCAGCGCGGTGGCAAGAAGCGACATATAGAGTACCATGTCGGAATAGTTGCAGGCAATCGCGTCTACGAGCTCGCTCGAGCTCACTCCAAAGGTATGCTCGATTTGCTTCAAAATATGGTTTGCGACGTCGCCGCGACCATGCTGAAGATGAAACGGGAGCATGATCGGAAGCGATCGACTGAGCTTTCGCGGGAGCGCATATTTAGAATGGCTCCCTTCGGTCCTGGTAAAGTTCATCTTCCCCGACAGGAACTGATGCACCTCCCGACTAGTCGGCATCGGGGCTGAATTCGATGTGATGCCGCAAATGGGATTTGAGTGCGGCAGCATAGCCGGTGAACTCGCCATCGCCGAGCAGTTCCGTCGCGTGAGCAGCGATGACCGCCCGGAGCTGCTCCACTGCCTCGCTCGCCAGATCCCCATAGCCGTCGACGAGGAGACCTAGATGAGGCGCGGAAGCGCACACGGTGCCATCGCTCGTCAAGGTGCAGATCACCTCGATCGGAACCTTCGCGACGAGCGGGGCTGGTAGGGTTTCGATATAGGTCACGATCGGCGGGCTGACGTTCGCCAGGACCCGTCCGAGCAAAGAGGACGCCTCTGGACCGGTCCCGAAATGAGCATCGAGTTCGGCGATCAGGTTTGGATCTCGCGCTAGGCGACGCTTGTAGACGTCCAGCCTCACGACATTCCATGGCTCGTCGACCGCTGCCTCGCTGCCGTCTCCCGCGATGGCGAAATCGCGCTTATCGAACAGATGTTTAACAGGGATTTTGCGCTCAATGACCTTCCGCTTGAAATTGTAGGAGTCTGCGTGGGCAGAAACCGCGTAGACATCCATCTCTGGTCGGGTCGCGACCGAAAATTCAATCAGATCGAGACCATCGTAAAGGTCGCGGCTCGGGTCATCGCCCTTCTCGAAGTATAAATCGGCTAGCAGAGCGTCAAAGTGAAATGAGGAGTTCAACAGGTAACCGGCGGCGTCCGCCATATTATTAACAACGACGGAGCCGATCCTGCCCCGATCAAGCAAGGCACGCTTAAACCCAACGCCGAACCTATCTTCGTCATCAACGACGAGAACGGTTGGAGAAACCATCCTTCCCATCAACGCTCCCCCCCGCGCAGACCTGAACTCACCGTAACGGCAATTCTATGGTAAACAAGGCGGGCTGTCTGGTCTCGATCCCTAACCCGCCGCCGAAATGGCTTCCGATGAGCTGGCGGGCAATCGGTAGCCCCGTCCCTGTGCCGTCATTCTTGCTGGTCTTTCCAATCTGAAAAATGTCTTTGAAATTCGGAAAAGTGATCGGGTCGATCCCTGGACCATCGTCGCTGTAGCGGATCACAAGGCGCGTTCCCTGCACGTGCCAAGTGATGTCGATCTTCATGGGACGGGTCTTAGATCTTCCACGCGCCGCATCGATAGAGTTAATGAAGAGGTTGAAGATGACCTGCTCGAAGATCAACTTGGGGCCCTGAATCGTTCGACCCGTCGGCCCCCGAGACGTAACCGTGATCTTGTTCCTCGACAGCGCCGGTCGCAAGGTTTCCTCAACGGTGCTCAGCGCCTCCTCCACGAAGAAACGATCGATCTTGTAGAGATCTCCACCGCCGGGACTGGCTAGCGCGCGCAGATTGCTGGCCGTACGGAAAAGCGTCGCGGCGGTGCCTTGCGTTGCTGACGCTGACTTCTTGATCGCTTCGATCGACGCCTCGGGGCCCCTTAGGCGGTCCGTCTTGAGCGCGTTGAGGAGGGCATTGTTGTGCTCATCCGCGTCGAACTGGGTGGCATAGGCCTTGTGCCAGAGGTCATGGGCGAGGAGGTGCGCGATTTCCACATAGGTCATGCGCCGGGCCTGAACCTCAAGGATCGATGCTCTTTCCGCTGCTTCGCTTAGTGCGTTGATTGTCTGGAGCGAGTCGGATAGGCGCGCGCAATAGGAGATGAAGAGGTTGATGTCGCGACGTGAAAAGATGTGGGGCCGATTGAAAAGATATGTGACGGTTCCGAACCCATCTACCTGCGCAGGATCTGCGAAAATCTTGCAGGACATCGCTGCCACGATCCCCGCGTCTATCAGTTCCTGCCGCTCCGTATCGGTAAGCTTGATCGATCCCGCGTCGAACTCGGGGGTCTGCATGTGCAGCGCGGCCCAAGCAGGACCCTGCACCTGAAAGATTTTTCCGCTTACCCCTTCGCCGACGAGTCGGGGTTCCAAGAGCATGGCATTGATCGCACCGCTTTGTGATCTTAGGTGCAGCATGCCGTCTTCAGAGGCTCGCAGTGTGGCTGCGTCCGCTCCAAAGCCTCTCGCGGTCTGCGAGGCGATCTGTTCAATGAACGCGTCGATGCCGATATCCAGATCCTTCGCCTGGGGAATCGCTTCGATCAGGAATTTCAAGCGAAATGAGAAGTTTTCGTCGGCGAGCAGCGTCCCAATCATTGGCAGATTCGCTCGCAGGAACGCAACGTCGCGCTGCGGGATCAAATCGTCGGAGGTCAGCTCTATGAAGCCGTAATATTCGCCTTTGCTGAACAGCCAGTAGATGATCCGATTGTTCGCAAGGTCTTGATCAAACAGGGTATTGGCCGCCGCCGGCGGGCTGAAGTCAGCCCTGCATTTGCGGAGCCGCTGTATCCATTCGTTCGAAAGGTCATCCGTGGCGATCGTATCGGTTACGTCGCCGTAAAGATTGTCTCGCCCAACTTTCGCGTCAACGACCGCGGTGAACTTGCCTGGGGCGAAACCGGTACAATAGATGCGAACCCTTTGAACCGCGGTATTTTGGATCAGGAGCGCCGCTATAAGCTCGAGCGTCTCCCGAAAGGCTTCCTCTGCGCCTCCGCCAGTCGAAGCGGGACCGCGCGGCGCCAGAAGCAGAGATGAGAGCTGGTCTGTAAGCGTAGCGTCCACCAAGCCCCCTCCCCGGCGATGAGCCAAGCACTGAGGGTGGACGGAACTGGTAAAGTCGTCAATGAATTACGTTGCCAAAATGGACTGGCGATTTACCGAAGTTGAAGCTTCTAACCAAATTGCCGTAAGCCGCTAAAAACGGACCATCCGTACTTGGTCAGCGAGGATCGATCGCTGATAGCCGACAATGACTCGGAAGCGGCGATGATTGTCTTGAGAACGGCAGGGTATGCGGCGACAGGCGAGGTACGAACCGATTGGAATTCCATACATTTACTATTGGCGTTCGAATGTGGGCCACTCCTTCGAACTCAGCGGTCAGACCTTCCGCGTGTTTCCCTCAAAGCCATCCCTCACATCTGGGTAGCTTCTAGATTTCTGGACGCCTTCGATCCTAATTTTTGAGGACAGGAGGCGACGATGGGGAAGCCCAATTTCAGTGATGCGTTCAAGCGTGATGCGGTGGCCCAGGTCATCGAACGCGGATATCCTGTGGCCGAGGTCTCGCAGCGGCTCGGCGTCGGCCAGCATTCGCTGTAGGCCTAAAAGCGGCAGTTGGCGTGACAGGTGTCCGGCGATGCCGGCAAGGATGCCGAGATCCGTCAGCTGACGCGCGAGCTGGCCCGGGTGAACGAGGAGCGTGACATCCCAAAAAAAGCCATCGCGTATCGCTCGAGATGCAAAGTGAGATACGCGTTCATTGCTGAGCATTGCGATCGTTTTGGCGGGCGGGCACTGTGCCGCTGCCTCGCCGTGCAGCCCAGTGGTTTCTATGCCTGGCAGAAGAGCCCGCTGAGCCGCAGGCTCGGGAAGATGCTCGGCAGACCGATCTTATCCGCAAAGCCTGGAACGACAGCGGCCAGGTCTATGGCTACCGCAAGCTGCCTGATGATCTGCTAGATCATGGCGAGACCTGCTGCCCGAACCGCGTTGCGCGGTTGACCAGACTTGCAGGTATCAAGGCGCAGATCGGGTACAAGCGCCGGCCTGGCAGCTGCGGTGGCAAGCCGTCCCTCGCGATCAACAACACGCTGGATCGCCAGTTCGACGTGGCTACGCCAGACCGAGCCTGGGTGACAGACATTACCTACGTCCGCACCCTGGAGGGCTTTGCCTATCTGGCTGTCGTGATCGACCTCTATTCCCGCCGGGTGGTGGGTTGGTCGATGCAAAGCCGGCAGACTACCGATATGGTGCTGCAGGCGCTGCACATGGCGGTATGGCGGCGCAAGCCGAAGCAGCGAGTGCTGATCCATTCGGATCAGGGCTCGCAGTTCACCAGCATGGACTGGGCTGCCTTCATCCGGGCTCACAATCTTGAGCACTCGATGAGCCGACGCGGCAACTGCCATGACAATGCCGACGCCGAGAGCTTCTTCTTGCAGCTCAAGCGCGAACGCATCCGGCGCCGGACCTACACAACACGCGAGAAAGCCCGGCAGGACGTGTTCGATTACGTCGAGATGCTCTACAACCCCGTGCGCAAACAGGTCAGGAACGGGATGCTGTCGCCCGCCGAGTTCGAACGGCAGCAGATTTTGAAGGCGGAAGGCGTCTAGAAAACTACGGGCTACCCACATCGATACGGCGGCCATTGAGTCAAATCAGCCCCTCAAATGCGAGGGTTTCTCGAAGCGTCCACATGGCTCAACGACCACATCATTGCACACCTATGCTGGTGCAGGGGTCGTCCACCCCATCACGTCAAGACCAATGCCTGTTTTTTTCACAAAACCATTGCTCTAACTGCATTTGCCCATCAGTATAACAACGAAGTCATTGGGTGGGGGATGAATAGTGCGCTTGCGTTTTTGGGTTGTCGCGTATCTGGCTTGTACGGCACTCTCCGACATCGCGGTTGCGCAGGACCTTACCGATCCCGCTGGATCAGGCGTTTTAGTATCTGCCGTTCAATGGCTTCGAGGCACGCTGCTTGGGACAGTGGCAACAGTGGCTGCCGTGATCGCTATAGCGGTCGTCGGCTTCATGATGCTGACCGGCCGGATCAACTGGCGTTATGGGCTCACCGTGATCCTGGGCTGCTTCATTCTTTTTGGCGCAGCGAGCATTGTCGCGGGCATCCAGTCTACCGCTGCGGTTGGCGGCTGAGGCAGTGCCCTCGCTCGATCGCGATATTGTGTTCGTGGCTTTGACGCGCCCGCAAATGTTCGCTGGCGTCACATACAGCTATTTCGTGGCCAACTCGATCGTTGCGGCGGAGCTGTTCCTGATCTTCCGCTCTTTCTCGGTGATTGCGCTAGCGCTGATCATCCATGCGGTCGGTGTGCTGCTGTGCTTGCGCGAACCGCGCTTTTTTGACCTTTGGCTGACCCGTACCGCGCGTTGTCCGCGCGTTGCCAATCACGCGCTGTGGCGATGCAACTCCTACCGGCCCTGAACCGCGATCCGAAGGTGATCGCGAAAGAAAAGCCGGTGGGCCACCATCTGCCTTATGCGCGGCACATCGACGATCATACGATCGAAACACGCGACGGGCTGATCATGCAGTTTCTGCATTTGCGTGGCCTACATTTCGAAACGGCAGATACGGAAGATCTCAACTACCGCAAGCAACTGCGCAACGGGATGCTGCAGTCGATCGGCTCCTCCAACTTCGCGGTTTATCATCACGTGGTTCGGCGCCGGATCGAGCCGGTTGTCGTAGGCAGTTTTCCAGATAGTTTCTCTGCTGAGCTGAATGATCGCTGGCATCAGCGCCTTGCCGGGCGCCAGCTCTATGTAAATGACCTCTATCTTACGCTGGTGCGGCGCCCGCTCCAAGGAAGATTAGGTGTGCTTGACCGGGTCCGAGGCTGGCTCGGCTCGCCCGCTGGCAAAACAGCGGTTGCGGAAGCCTATGAGCTTCGCCAACTGGCCAATGCCCGGGAAGCCTTGATGGCCGCACTCGGTAGTTATGATCCGCGTCTGCTTAGTGTTTATGAGACACCTAGCGGCTTCTGCTCAGAGCCGCTCGAGTTCCTCTCTAATCTCCTCAATGGCGAGATGCGCCCGATAGCGCTCCCGCTCGAGGACCTTGGCCATTATCTGCCCATGCGACGCGTGAGCTTCGGGCAGGATCTGGTCGAGCTGGGACCGATGGGTGGCGTACCCCCGGCGTTTGTCGGCATCGTCTCAATCAAGGATTATCCCGCCCAGACAGCGGCAGGCATGTTTGACGAGCTGATGCGGCTGCCCTTCGAGATTACCATTAGCCAGAGCTTTGCCTTTGTCGAGCGACAGGCGTCTCTGTCGCGCATAAACCTAGCATTGCGGCGAATGAAGTCGGCCGAGGACGAGGCGGTCAGCCTGCGCGGCGAACTCGCGCGAGCGAAGGATGATGTGGCCGCCGGCCGGGCTGCCTTTGGCGAACATCATCTGACGGTCGCAATTCGAGGGGAAAGCCCTGCACTTGTCGACGACGGCGTCGCCGAGGTGCTGGCGTCGCTTGCCGATCTCGGCATTATTGGCGTCCGGGAGGAGATTGCCCTCGAGCCTGCCTATTGGGCCCAGTTTCCAGGCAATTTTCGTTACATCGCCCGTAAAGGGCTGGTGTCTACCGGCAATTTTTCTGGGCTTGCCAGCGGCCATAATTTCCCGCTCGGCTCGGCTGATGGCAACCATTGGGGCCAGGCGGTGACGCTGCTCGAGACGACCGCAGCGGGCCCCTACTTCTTCAATTTCCATCAGGGCGATCTCGGCAACTTCACAGTGATCGGCCCTTCGGGTTCGGGCAAGACGGTCGTGCTCAACTTCCTGCTCGCCCAAGCGCGGAAATTTGGCCCGCGCATCATCTTCTTCGACAAGGATCGCGGCGCTGAGCTGTTCATCCGGGCGATCGGTGGCCGCTATGATGTCCTTCGCCCGGGTGAGCCTTCCGGTCTCAATCCACTCCAGTTCGAGGATACACCAGCCAATCGTGAATTCCTGATCGAATGGCTCGCGCTGCTTGCCGGCGGCGCTGATGTGGCAGAGCTGGCCCAGATCAAGGATGCGGTGGACGCCAATTTCGAGCAGCCGCTGGCGCATCGACGGCTTCGCCATCTCGCAGCCTTGTTCCGAGGGGGGCATCGCCCGCATGCCGCCGATCTGTGGTCTCGCCTCAGGCCATGGTGGGGAGAAGGCGAACGCGCTTGGCTGTTCGACAATGAGCGCGACCTTACTGACCTTTCGGCAGATACGGTCGGGTTCGACATGACCCAGATCCTCGACAATCCTTTGCTTAGAAGTCCGGCAATGATGGTGCTGTTCCACCGCGTGGAGGAGCGGCTGGACGGCAGTCCGGCGATCATTGTGGTAGATGAAGGCTGGAAGGCGCTGGACGATGACATCTTTGTCCGCCGGATTAAGGATTGGGAAAAAACGATCCGTAAGCGCAATGGCATTGTCGGTTTTGCCACACAGAGCGCTCAGGATGCACTGGAGAGCCGGATCGCAAGTGCGATCATCGAACAGGCAGCGACGCAGATCTTCATGGCCAATCCCAAGGCTCGAGCAGAGGATTATATGGGCGGGTTCGGCCTCTCGGCGCATGAGTTCGATCTCGTCCGAACCTTGCCCGACAGCGCGCACTGTTTCCTCATCAAGCATGGTTCGCACAGCGTGGTGGCGCGCCTCAACCTTTCCGGAGAAAAAGATCTGCTGACCATTTTGTCGGGGCGCGAGCGCACGGTTCGCATTCTGGACGAGCTTCGCTCAAGCGTCGGCGACGACCCTTCGGCCTGGATGCCTCAATTGCTGGAGCGCGCATAATGGCTTGCCCGACCTTGACTGCGCGCAACGACTTTCTGGAAACCATGCTTCGCTTTGTCGATTGCGAAGCGCGGAGCATCGGTGCCGAGGGCTATGCGGCCCTCGCTGCGCCGGGTTCTCCTGTCGCATCGCTATTGTCGATCGCACTGACACTGGTGATCGCGGTCATTGGCTACCAGATGCTGCTTGGCTTTGTGCCAACCATCCGCGACGCGGTGCTGGCGGTGGTGAAGGTGGGTATCGTGCTGGTGCTTGCGACCAGCTGGCCTGCCTATCAGGTGCTGGTCTATGACACCGCAGTGCTCGGACCGGCCGAGCTGTTTCAAAGCATTGGCGGTGCGGCTGGCTTACCTGGCGCTGGCGGCGGCATGACCGCCCGGCTCGTGGCAGTCGATGATGCGCTTGGCGCCATGACGCTATTCGGTGCAGGCGCGCCGCCGATCGGCGAGCCCCCCCAGGCACTTGGCCCCTTTGGTGGCTTTGATGCTTTTGCGCTGGGAAGTGCGCGTATCCTGTTCCTGCTGGGCGTGATCGGTGCATTCGCCGCTGTTCGCCTGATCACCGGTCTGGCCCTGGCGCTGGCTCCGCTATTTGCGCTGTTCCTGTTGTTCGAGACGACGCGCGGCCTGTTCGAAGGTTGGGTTCGCGTTCTCCTAGGCGCGGTGCTGGGCACATTTGGCGTCACGCTGATGCTCGGCATCGAACTGGCCTTGCTCGAACCCTGGCTAATCGATCTACTGGCCGCGCGTTCGTCGCGGATTGCGCTGCCCAATGCACCGGCCGAGCTGTTTTCGGTGACGTTCATATTCTGTTTGGCGCTAATCGCGGTGATTGGGGCGGCAATCCGCCTCGCCATGAACTTCACGCTGCCTCGAATTTGGCCTCGGCGCATATCCCAAGGTCCCGGCGCCGAGCTGAGTATAGGTACCGAGCGCCCATTGGGCTCAGCTCAGCATTCTGACAACGAAGAGCGATCTCGCGCACTCATCCTTGCCGATGCCATCGCCAGCAGCCAGCGCCGCGAAGGTGCGAGCGCGTCAGTCGGAGCACTGGTCGGTGGCCGTATGGAGGCAGGGCCACCCGACCGGCCGGCCATTGATCCGATAGCGCAACCGCTTGGCCAAACGTTTCGGCGCCGCACGATGACCCGCGTCTCTGCAGGCGCGCTCAAGCGGGAGCAGCGTGGATGACCGAGCCGTCTTCCGACCGCACCGCCTATTACCGCGAAGCCGCAAGCTGGTCACAGGATCGCCAAGCGGCGCTTCGTCGATCGCGGCGGGTCGCATGGATCGTCGCTGCAATCTTCGCCGTGATCGCCTTGTTCGAAGCGCTGGCAATCATGCTGATGATGCCGCTCAAGACCGTTGAGCCTTACACATTAATGGTCGACCGCCAGACCGGCTATGTGCAGGCGGTCAACCCACTCGATCCTGCACGGATTGATGGTGACACAGCGCTCACCCAATCGTTTCTGGTACAATATGTCGTCGCTCGCGAGAGCTTTGACATTAACGAGCTGCAGCCAACCTTCCGGAAAGTGGCCTTGTGGTCAGCCGATACGGCGCGCTCGCGGTACATCGCTGGCATGCAGGCTTCCAATCCGGACAGTCCGCTTCAGCTGTTTCCCCGATCAACAATCGTCGAGACCATCGTCAAAAGCGTAACGCCGATGGGTCCCGAAACAGCGATGGTCCGCTTTGATCGGCGGAGGATCGATGTCGGCGGTGCTCCAATTTCGCTTGGCAGCTATGTCGCGGTGATGCGCTACCGATTCTCGGGCGAGCCGATGCGTGCCGAGGATCGCTTTCTCAATCCGCTCGGCTTCCAGGTTACCCAGTATCAGCGCAGTCCAGAGGTTCTGCCCCCACCACAAGGCCCTGTGGAAAGCGGCAGCACGGTACCCCCGGCATCATCTACACCGGCAACTCCTAATCGGGCCCCGGCACAGTGAAAGTTGCCCTTCTCCAAGCCCTGGCTGCCAGCTGCCTGCTGGCAAGCACTGCGACCGCTCAGCAATATGGCGGCAATGCGCGGTTCCAGACCGTCGTATACCGGCCGCAACAGATCGTGCAGCTGGATGCAGCCGTCGGCTATCAGCTCGGCATTGAGTTTGCGCCGGACGAGAAGATCGAGAGCGTAGCACTTGGCGATAGCTCTGCCTGGCAGGTCGTGACCAGCGAGCGCGGCAATCACCTGTTCCTGAAGCCCAGCCAGTCAGGCGTGGTCACCAATATGACCGTGATTACCGATACCCGAAGCTACTACTTCGATCTGGTATCGTATCCAGGGCTGCTGCCGACCACCGCCTACACGGTGCGGTTTACTTATCCAAAGCCTGTGGCCGGCCCGGGCACGGCGGACGCTGCCTCAGCCAGCAATGCCGAGCGCCGCTATCATCTTCGCGGAGACAAGGCGCTCTGGCCCCAAGGAATCAGCGATGACGGGGTCAAAACCTTTATCGAATGGCCAGCCGATGCGTCGCTCCCGGCGGTCTATGCGGTCGAGGGCAATCGCGAACGCCTGGTCAATGGCATGATGCGCGACGGTGTGTTCGTGATCGATGCCGTTGCCACCAGGCTCGTGTTCAGGATCGACCGTCGCAAGGCACGCGCTGACCGGCTTCCCGAGGGCAAAAAGCCGTGAGTGACGACCTGCCCCCTGAGCTACGTGACGTGCGGCCAAGCGTTGGCCGTGATCGTCAGCCTGTCCCTCTATGGGTTGGGCTGGTGGGCATTAGCCTCGGCGGGCTTGCGCTGTTCGCCGTGCTGGAAAGCCAGCGCCGTTCGCCCGAAGCGCCTGCCGTCCGGGCAGCATCAGCGGCAACGTTCGAGCCGCCGCCCACCCTTTATGTGCCACCCGCGCCGGTCGTCGAGCTTCCAGCGCCGAAGGTGGCGCCTGTTCGGCCGGCCATGCCGACGCCTTCGCCAGCGTCCGCTCAGCCTTCTCCAGTAATCCAGCCAGCACAGCCCTATCAGCCCTACCCTCAGCCTGTATTGCCAGAGCCCGTTGCCGCTCAACCTCAGCCTCAGCGCAATTCAGGCTCGCCGATCCTCGTGATCGACCAAGGCGGCCGCCGCGCAAACCAACCCTCTGCCAACAATGGTGGAGAGGCTGAGGGTGGGGCAGCAGCAGGCGTATCCCCAGCATCGCAGCGCCCGGATACCAGCCGGGCAAGAGCTGGCGCGTTCGCCAATCGCGCGACAACCATTGTCCAGGGCAGCCTGATCCCAGCTGTGCTTGAATCAGCGCTCGACTCAACCCGGCCCGGGTTCGCGCGCGCCATTGTCTCGCGCGATGTCTATAGCTTTGATGGATCCCGCGTGCTGGTGCCCAAGGGAAGCCGGCTGATCGGCGAATATGAAACCACCACTGCGCCTGGCCAAAATCGTGCATTGGTGATCTGGTCCCGCCTGATCCGGCCCGACGGGGCAACGATCGCGATTGCCTCTCCGGTTGCCGATACGCTCGGGCGTACCGGCGTGCGCGCACGCGTCGACACGCATTTCTTAGAGCGGTTCGGGGGCGCGATCCTGCAGTCCATGCTCAACATCGGGTCGAACCTTGCCGCGCGGGCCGTGGACTCGCCCACCGTTATCGCGCTGCCGGGATCATTCAGCGGTGCAGTGCAGACCGTTCAGCCCTCCCAAGTCACGCCAACCCTCACGGTGCGACCCGGCACCAGCATCAGCGTGTTCGTCGTTCGTGACCTTGATTTTACTGGCGTGGAGCAGGACCGGTGAGCACGGCGCATGCGCTCGATCCGGTATATCTCAACGCTAGTCTCGCGCCTCTCCTCCCGATCCTTGACCGGGACGATGTCACCGACATCTACATCAACCGACCGGGCGAACTCTGGGCTGAAAGCCTGGGGGGCACGATTGAGCAGCATCAAGCGCCCGGGTTGAGCGCGACTGTTCTGCAGCGACTGGCCCGGCAGGTGGCCGCGCTGTCGCATCAGGGGATCAGCCGCGAACATCCGCTCCTGTCCGCGATCCTGCCGGGCGGCGAGCGCGTGCAGATCGCAGTGCCTCCGGCCACCCGGGGCGACATCGCCATCGCCATTCGCAAGCATGTGGTGCAGGAGCTCTCGCTTGACGACTATAGCGCCAACGGCGCTTTTGCCGGTCTAGTCGGTGGCGCGAGGCAGAACGCGGCCAACGCCAAGCTCCATGAATTGCTTCGCGAGGGTGACATTGGGGGCTTGCTGAAAGCCGCCGTGCTGGAGCGTAAAAATGTCCTCATTTCAGGTGGCACTTCGACCGGCAAAACTACCTTTCTGAACGCGCTGCTCCGCGAGGTGCCGCAGCATGAGCGGGTATTGTTCATTGAGGACACGCCCGAGCTCCAGATCCGCCACGCCAATGCGGTCGGGCTGCTGGCAGCCCGCAGCGACCTCGGCGAGGCGAAGGTTACCGCCAATGACCTGGTGGCGGCAAGCCTCAGGATGCGCCCCGACAGGATCATTCTTGGCGAGCTGCGAGGCGACGAGGCATTCGCGTTTCTGCGCGCGGTCAACACTGGTCATCCGGGATCAATGACCACGGTCCATGCCGATAGCAGCGAACGAGCGATCGAGCAGATCGCGCTGCTGGTGCTGCAGGCGGGTACGCGACTCAGCCGCGACGACATTGTCCATTATGTGCGGTCGACCATCGACGTGTTTGTGCAGCTGGGGCGGCACGAAGGCGCGAGGCGGGTTGAAGAAGTGCGGGTCAGATGATGGCACACTTACGTTTTACGGCCGAGAGGGCGAGCGGCGGCACAGCATGAGCTTCGGTGATCCCATGACACCGTCGGGAGGCACGCAATCAATCCTGGCTGCGGCCCAATGGGTTGAAGTCGCGATGTTGGGCTCCGTTGCAACGGTTGTCGCGATCATTGCGGTCGCCGCTTTGGGGTTGGCGCTGCTCAGCGGGCGCATCGATTTGCGCCGCGCAGGGTGGACGTTGCTGGGATGCTTTATCGTGTTCGGCGCCTCGACGATCGCCGGTGCCCTGCTGGGTGGTTCCAATCGTCCCTCCCTATCAGCAGCAAAACCTTCTCAGTATATCGAGCCTCATGTCATGATTATTCAAAAGCAACGACCAACCTATGATCCGCATGCTGGTGCCTCCATGCCTTTGCAAAATTGATAACAATAAAGCCTGTTTTATAAATGCGAAAATTTATCATGTAATAGTTGTCGGTTTGATACCAAAAATCTAGCCTCTTCTAAAATAGCCTGATTGAAAAAGACTTCATCATCGGGTCGATCTTGCATCTCACTAGATGCATATCGAAACACATCCAATTCGTGAAAATCCATTACTTCAGCACGCCCAGTTGCGCTGGCTATCATATCAGCTCCTAGCCTAGGGCTAATTTCTAGACTAATAATTTTACTTGCAATATAGGATGCAAAGATACTTAATATATCTTCGCTCCTTAATCTATTTAAACCTTTTTTTTCGAATAGATTAATGACTGCTTTTTCCAAGCAGTCATCGTCACCCTCTTTACAGATCGCAACTTGTAGTAAATTATCATCTATTGGTTCACATAATGCGGACAATGCAAACTTTCTCACATCCTGAATCGACGCAAAACACAATCGAAACATTGCGTAAATATCTAATATATTATCTGGAACATTAGTCATTTTGTTTTGAATCCAAATTCTGCACCAGTCTTGAGATTACGCCAAAAATGTACTTCAATAGCCGTGCCATCGCGACCCACGTGCCTGTAAGCAAACTTGCCAAAAAGATGCTCTGGGTATCTTGGGTCATTTATTCTACCCTGCATAATACGTATAGCATTTGGATTGCCGCGAGCCTCTTGAATAGCCAATTGTCGAAGAAGCTTTAAGCATTCATTATGAACCCATACTTTATCATTGCCAACGAAATATGTATGCCAATCAGCCACCTCAAGATTGTAGGTTCGTTCCACGCGATCCGTGGCCGATACCATCTTCAGAACCACATCATGTCCATCAGCTGTGTCAATCCGATCGCCTGTGTGCAGGTCACGGGTCTCGATCCAGCCACGGCCTTCGACCTTCCACGGATGGTCATCCGTTGCGTGAAACACGACCGGCGCACCATCCGGATTTACCATCGAAACTGCATAAAGCGGTTTCGGGTCCGGGCGTATCAGTGCAGTCACTGCCTTCCATCCCATTTCGCCGGTATGCTCATTTTTCGACAAAACAAGATCGCCAACTTTGATGCTCTCGATTGCCACTAGCCCACCCGGTGTTGAGACCATCGTACCGGCCTCAAAGCATTTGCAGCCCTTACCAGCAAGCCGAAGAAGTTTGGCAACTTTGAAGCCGCTTGTAATCGCCTTTCCGGCAGGAAATAGGCTTACTCCAGCTACAATTGCTTCACCGGGACTGCATCCATATCTAACGCAGGAATATACCTCATATCCTGGAAGAAAGGTTACACCGGTCCTTACAATGCTCTGAACAGTATCGTTCTGGAAAACTCCTTTCCATCGCTGCACCATCTCCTCCGTCATTCGTCGCCCGGTGACAACTATGTCATCAGGACATGGGCCGCTTGGCGTTGGTGCTAACCTTCCGTTGGCATCGCGCCTTTCCCTTTCTCCACATAGACCCGTGGGATCGACCAGATTCATGGGATCGTTGCCCACATAAGCGTAGGCGTTCAGCCCATCGCCATAGCCGATTGGATCGGCCTGCATGAACCGACCCAGCATTGGCGAGTACATGCGCGCCTTGTAGTAATAGAGGCCCGCCTCGGGCAGCCACACTTGACCGGTGTATTGAAATCGGCCGCCATTGTTCGTCCCGGGCGTTCCGAATTCGTCATAGCTGTTTGTCAAGATCCGATTACCGTCCGCGTCGGCGACGGCAATGATCGAGCCCCGCTCGTCCACGACATAGCCGCGCAATGCCGAAGGCCACGCAGTGCCAATAGGATACCAGGCGATAGGCTCGTCAACGGAAGCGCCATGGACATAGCGCGCCAGATGCGCGCCGCCGGTGTTGTATTCACCGATCAGGTCGCCGCCGTCGTAAAGAAAACGCGTCGTTCCCGTGTTTGCGGCCACTTCATAGAGGCGGCCCAGCACGTCGTAACGAAGCGTCGTATTGCGACCGCCGCCGGTCACGCTGATCAATCGGTTCTCGACGTCATACCCATAGCTGGTCACACCGTCCGAGGTGAGGTTGCCGTTTAGGTCATGGCTGTAAGGATTGCCGTTGACGGCGGTATACTGGTTCAGTCCATTGCGGGCATAGTTGAGCGTGCCGCTCGCCGCTGACCATGCATAGCTCGCATTGTTCCGCGAACGGCTGACCATCTCGTCCGCCGCGTTATAGCCGAAGCTGGCGATAACATCGCCTGCGCTGCCAGCCATGTCATGGCCCAGGGACTGCAATCGACCGGACGCATCATAGCCTGCGGAAGTGCTGACCGCGCCCCAGTTACCCAAGGCGACGTCGCCGGACCAGCGTCCAACCGCATTGTAGCTATAGGCTTTAAGCGGAGGGCCGCCATTCTCGCGGATCAGGCCGATCCTCCCGAGCACATCATACTCATAGGTAAAATATGTGCCATCCGGATAGTCGATGCGCGTGCGAGTGCCGGCCAGGTCATAGTGATAACCGAGATTGCGGGTAACGCCGTCCATCACCTGCGACTCAGAGATCAGGCGGCCTAGTGCATCGTAGCCATTGATTATGCCTTCACCATTGTGCGAGTCGAAACGGACATGGGTCTGGCGATTGAGAAGATCATACCCGAAGAACTTGTCACGCGTAGCCGTTGCCGGAAGCGCTGAATCATCCGGTATAGTCAACTGCACAAGGCGTCCAAGGTCGTCATATGTGTAGCCTAGGCTACGCCCGTCGCGCTTGCGGAAGCTCGTGAGGTCACCGTTTGCGAGATAGATATTCTCTTCATAGTCGGTCGTGGAGCTTAAGTTGGCACCCAACGTAGCCACCGGGTAATAAGTACCCTTCAGGCGACCTTGGCCATCATAGGTGTAGCTCGTACGATTATTGTTGCCGTCGCGCACATGTTCGACCTCACCGAACATGGTATACGCTGTGTGCTCAGTGATCGACGACGAAGTCCCAAATCCCGAAGTTTTCGTCAGCACGGCATCGATCGCGTTGTAGGTCAGCTTGGTGATGCGATCGGGTCCATTTGAACCTTGGGTGCCTAGATCACAGGCCGATGCCGGCAATGAGGAGAATGCGGCCGGATTCATTCGCACGGCCATGCATTCCGGCAGACCGCTGTTGGTGTAGCTCAGTTGCATCAACGAAATCGTACCAGCACCAGCTGCCGCGCGCACGCGGGCGGGGCGGCCCTGGGCATCATAGTCGGTATAGCTCTGCTCAACAGAGACAAAGCCGTTCATTGCCGCGTCGTCCTGAGCCGTCGCGGATCCCGTCTCGCTCGATACCACGCGTCCATCACTGTCATAGGCGATACGCGTCGCTAAGCGTGGCAAAGCTCCTGCGCCGTCCGGGTCCGGCCCGATTTCACCGGTTGGTCGACGGTTCGCATCATAGTAGCGCCGCGTCGTGTCCGCCGTGCCGGGCAAGGGGCCGTCGATGGTCTTGACGTCACCAGTCGGATAATAGCTAAATGCGGTGGTTGCCAGCAGCGTGTTGTCGCCCGATCCGGTGGTGATTGTAACAGGCAAAAGACCATCGTCCGGCCCGTAAGCCGTCATCGTCTTTACCTGTGACGCTTGTCCTTCACAGGCTGCCGTCATCGTGCAGCTACTGGACACAGTTTGGCGCCATACGGGCGAACCCGAGACGATCGCACCGCTGCCGTTGCGATAGTTCGCCGCGATGGATTGGTACGAGAAACGAGTGGTCGGCCGTGGACTACCGGCTTGCAGCGCCGGCGCCGCGATCGTCAACAACCCACCATGAGTTGGGTCGTAGCTGTAATCGGTTTGTTTGCCACGAGCATCGATGGTCGCTGAAGGCTTGTTGCATGTCCTGAGATTTATGCACGTCGCCGGAAATACCGCGCTGGTTCCGATTGCAGGTGTGGTCGTACCGGACGAACTCCGCGTTTCAGAGGTACGGTTGCCACGTCCATCATAGGTGTAATCGACGCGCCGCGAATCGGAGCTGCCGTGCCGACCATACACAGCATAGGTCAGTCGCTTAAAGCTGTCGTAATAATAATGAATCGTATTGTCGAGTTCATCACGATAATAGAATGGCTCGCCCCAAGTTCCACCCCCCGAGAAATTGTAAACACGTTGCACGGATGACCCAGGTCGCGTGACCAGGGTAACCGGAACACCATATTGGCCCGCAGGATATTGATAGGTCCAAGTGCCTTTGCCATCATTGACTGCGGAAACGGCAATCTGGCCAGGCGCCGATACGTTGTACGCGGAGAAGTTAAAGGTTTTTTGCACTCCGGACGGCATCACGATCTTCGTCGGGTGCATTTCGGTGCCCTGAAAAGCAACCGATTTTCCGGCAGAGTCGATAAGCGTTTTCGTGCTGCGGTTATAGGTAAGCGATGGCCATGTGCCGGGCATCGAACAACTCGCCGCAGCAGGATCGCAGGTCACGTTCGCCATATCGAACAGAGTTACGTTCGCCCTGTAGTATTTCGTTGCGTCCTCTGGCGTCGGCTGCCAGTCGATTCTCATCTGATAGCCGAGATTCGTAGCCACGGATCGTAGCAGATAGGTATGAGTAGTGACCGACCCTGTTGTGGTCGGAGCATAGCGATAATGATAGGTAACCACTTCTCCTGCGGGATAGGTGATCGAAAGCAGCTGCGCAGTTGTTGAATTCGGATTGCCTCCGGGCAGCAGCTTAGAGAAGGTAGCGATCGTACCGTCCGACCCTGTGTGAGTGAAGATTTGTGCGCCGGCGTTGTAGGCCAGCGTCGAGCCATTGCCCTGATCGGACGTGAAGGTTCCCGATCCCAGCGAGCCGCTCAGCGAAAAGGCGTGCGAAACACCCTTCACTACGACCATGTAGCGATTGGGCTGCTGGGTGGTCGGCTCCTCGATGAAGCCGCTGGCATTGTCCCGCGTGATCCCGCCGATTTGCCAAACATAGTCCAGTCCACCCGGCCCGGCAGGACCGATGGAAATCCTCCCGAGTTCCAGGGTCAGCGAGCCGGTGCGCAAATCCACGCCATGCTCGTCGACCGTCTGGAAGATGGGAGGCGCCGTTTGCGTTTGAGCGATCACCGCCGTCGGCAACATGACGACGCCCGAACCGATTGCATAGGCAGCGGCTCGCAACACCGTCGGCCTCAAAGGGTTAGATGACCGATCCTGCTTGGGACAGTTTGACGCCAGTGCGCGCAGGACATGGTGTGAGGCGCTGAGGCGCAGCAATGCACGTGAAACCATGGTTCATCCCTCTCCAACCTTAGCCCTGCGGCCCGGTGATCGTTCCATTGTTGATTACAGTGACCGTCTGGCCGTTCTTTCGCACTGCATAGCCCGCGGCTCCGCCCGCAGCGCCGTTCTGGCCTCCAAGGCCGGGGGCTCCATAATTGCCGCCATTGCCCCCGGTGGGACCAGTATTGGTTCCACCAGTGCCACCACCTGATACGGCCCCCGGATTGCCCGGCGAGCCATTTGATCCGCCATTTGTTCCAGATGCTGGAACCCCGCCTGCACCGTTGGGGGCGCCGCCCCCGCCTCCGCATCCGCCGACCATTCCCCCACCATAAGGTGTATAAAATTGGTGGTTTTTGGCCCCTCCGCCTCCACCTCCTCCCCCCAGAAGCGAGGCGCCTGATTGGACCTCTATGGACATGGGAGCCTGAGCACTTAACGCAGCGCCGCCGGCCCCTCCCGCTGATGGCGTTAGGCCCCCGCTTCCGCCTCCGCCACCGCCACCGCGAACGATTGAGCCTGTTAGCAAGACCACGACAAGCGTTACGCCCGCAGGCCAAGAACCGGTGTCGATCGCGGCTCCGCCCGGTCCTGCCGCGCCGCCGGCGGCCCCTTGGATTACCGTCCCTGAGGGAACCTCAAACCGGTAGCTGGCGCTCGCAGTGCCGGTATAGCCGGCAGCGTTCGCGATCGACCGCAAGTTCTTGGGCGCAGAGCCGGTCAGCTGAATGGTCGTTGCGCCGGGGGTTGGCGTCGGAGTGCCGCCATTTGCCGTTACTTGCGCGCGATTGCCGGCCCCATCGAAAGTCGTACTAACGCTCGAACCGTCGACGCGATTGACGGAGACCAGCCTACCATGCACATCATATTGATACTGGTCCTGCGCGGCAGCGCGTTTGATACCGGCAAGCGCGACCAACGCTGAGCCAGTCATAAACAGCCGACGATTTGGCATGCCCCCTCCCCATCTTTTCTTCCATTAGGCCGATATTGGAAAATTTGCCCTCATAGGAAGTAAGGGAGAGATCATCATACCTTCTAGTTTTTGTCCAGTCGCCGAGCGGGAATTTTTAAAAGTCCCGTTAGTTTATTTTACGCATACATGCGAACCTTTCACCGAAATTCCATTCAGCTCTGACCAGAACCTTGGCGATTGTGGCTATGGCTTTCAGTGCATAATTTCCAATGGGTCGGGCGTGCCTGACCCATTGGAAATGTCGTTTGCGGGCAGCAGGCCGGGGCTTGATATCCAATCAAGGAGTGAAAGCAGTATCCCCAGGATGCGCTTCTCGCCATTCGCCGGGCCGAGGAAGCGGCGGCGACTGCCGCGCCCGTTGCCACTGGCCTTGAGGTCGAACGGCTCGACTTTACCTATCAGATCTCGGGCGACCGCCCGCCCTGGCGGCCGCTTCGCGCCTTTGATGACGGGCGGCAGACCTTTATCGAGTTTCCGCCCTCGCTCGGGCAGGGCGAGGCGCCGCCGCTGTTTCTTGTCGATCCGAACGGCGAGGCACAGCTGGTCAACTACCGGCTAAGCGGCCGCTTCTATGTCGTCGACCGGTTGTTCGACAGGGCTGAGCTCCGCCTCGGTACCAAGCGCCAGCAGGTCGTTCGGATCAGCAGAGCCGGGCGGAGGGCGTCATGAGCGATACCATCCAATCCGGCGACACAGCACCGCCAGCAAAGGTCGACCCCGAAACCCTCGTTCTTCGTGCCCAGCCAGCCCCAACCATCCGCTTCAAGCGCGGACTTGTGATCGGTCTTGCCGGTTTCGCCATCTTGGCAATCGTCTTGACGGCATGGCTTGCGCTTTCGCCGCCGAACTTCAAGCTGGCCGGCGCGCCAGATGAATTTGCCGAGCCTGCCAAGGCCACAGGTGATGCGCTGGACAATCTGCCGCTGAGCTATGCCGACGCGCCCAAACTGGGACCACCGCTCCCCGGCGATCTTGGGCGGCCGATCCTGAAGCACCAGCAATCAATAGCGGCTGACATGGCGACACAACCCGATGCAAGGGAACAGTCGGCGCGTTCGGCGTTGGAACAGGCGGCTGCCGAGCGCAAGGCGGCCCGCGAATCCGCTTTGCTCGTTCAGACGGGCACCCTGGCTGTAGCAGACGAGGCTCTACCGCCAATGGCTGTGCCCGCGCCGGTCATGACCGATACGCCGAAGTCGGCGTTGGACCTGGAGCGCGATCCGAACGCGCAGCAGCGCAAGATGGACTTCATGCAGGCTTCGGACAGTGGTGGGGGCGTCAGTCCGCACAGGATCCGTCCTGCGGCATCGCCTTATCTGCTGTCCGCTGGTAGCGTCATTGCTGCGAGCCTCATCACCGGGCTGCGATCGGACCTGCCCGGTCTCGTCACCGCACAGGTCACCGAGCCGGTATTCGATAGTGCGACGGGGCGAATCCCGCTGATCCCCCAAGTCGATGATCTACGATCTGGTGAAACGAGGCCAATTCCCACCGCCCTATAAGCTGTCGTCCTGTGCGTCGCGCTGGAGCGAACGCGAAGTGGTCGCCTGGATTGACGACGTAAAGGATGGCTTTGAGGGGAAGCGTCGCAAGCTATAGGTAGTGATTGCGACGCTCGACAGGTCTAGGCCGTTTGTCCTTTGCGCGCCTTGGTCGCTGGGGCAGGCTTTTCGCCCTGCCTGCGGCCAAGCCCGATCTGCTTGGCGAGTGCCCGGCGAGTTTCAGCATAGGCGGGTGCGACGATTGGATAATCCGCCTTGAGGCCGTAACGCTCGCGGTATTCGGCAGGTGTAAGCCCGTTGTTGGCAAGGTGGCGCTTCAGCGTCTTATAAGGTTTGCCATCGATCATGCTGATGATGAAGTTTGGGTCAGCCAGGCTTTTGCGAACCGTCACTGCGCCTTCAAACTTCGCAGGCACTGCCTCCTGTCCCTGATCGGCCGTGCTCGACCCGCGAAGCTCCTGAATGGTTGTATGCATGGCTCGCATGAACGCCGGTACATCCTCGGCGGCGGTGCGTGTATTGGCGTTGGAGAGCCAAGCGGCTGTCAGTTCTGCGGCAAGCTCGACCGCATCCGCCAGAGTGTTATCGTCTGCCATGATTGGACCCCATTATGTGTTGTATTGATGGGCTAACGGATGTTCGTGTCAGGCGCAACCAGACCCTGTTTATTCCGGTCACGCAAAGACAAAACCTGACGATGGGCCGGCAGTTCTGACGGAACGAACTACAATCCTTCGGCTTTGATCTCTTCGCCAACGCTGAGTGACGGACGCCCTTAGCCTTCGTCGGCTTGAGATAAGCGGGCCGCTTTCTGTCCGCGATGTGGAATGTCGCTCGGTAGGCAACATAGAGCTTTGCGATCGAACCGGAAACACGGATGTCGCCTGCCGACCCCCACCTCATTGCCAGCTGTAAAGCAGCGCCAGGTCCGCTCGAGATCGGTGCACGAATTCGGCTTCAGCCTTGGGCGGCCTGAACCGCGCGAGCCTCCATAACTACGCCGAGACGCGCTCGCACAGCGCCAAAGATCGCGGCGAGATTGTTCATGCTCGGATTACCCGTTTCCGACAGCATCCGATGCAAGCTCTTGCTCGGCCGCTTCGTCTCGTTCGCCAGTTCCTCAAAACCAAGCGAGGCGTTGACGAGATCGCGCAGGATCAACCGTGACAAATGCGCTTCCCCGTTCAGAAACGCGGTCGCAGCCTCATCAAGCATTGCCTTGGCAAAGACGGGATCGCGCGCGACGCGCTCCTTCACCGTTTCCTTGAAATCACGCGTCAGCGCCATGTCATCACCTCCTGTCCTTCTTCACGGCCGCCTGACGGGCCCGGTACTCCTTGAGCAGCACGCCAGCCCGGTCGATATCGGCCTGCTGCCGGCGCTTTGAGCCGCCAACGAACAGGATGACGAGGTCATCGCCATCCTGCGTCAGATAGAGCCGATAGCCCGGCCCCCAGTCGATCCGATATTCGCCAAGCCCTCCGCCGATCCATTTGACGTTCGACAGATTGCCCAGCTCCATTCGAATGACCGCCGTCGCAACCTTGGCCGATGCTTGGGGATCAAGGCCATCGAACAAGTATCGAAACGGGCTTGAGCCGTCTTCGCGAATACATATTCCCGAACGATCACATCACAGCCCTTCAGGTAACATATAAGTTACCACCTGACCAGCAAAATTCATCCGGAGCGGCGATGCACGGTGGGAAATCGAAAGCCAGGCTCGACCAGAAAGGGCCGTTTTCGGCGCGACCAGGACCCGATATCTTTAACCGGCCGAACAACGAGTGCGACAGGATCAGGCAGGCCGTCGCTCAACATTTCGGCCCAGATTGCCGCCAGTTCGCGGCGGCGTGGCATATAGGCAGCACGGTTATAGGCGCCCTCGACCCTGTCTTTTGGGGTGTGCGCAAGCATCAGGTCGATCACCTTGCGGTCATGGGGATCGCCATTGCGCTCCGCCCATTCGTTCATGATCGTCGAAAAGGCCGCCCGAAATCCGTGCGGCACATGATGTCCGTGATAGCCCGCGCGGTTCAATAGATACCCGTCAGGATGTCGAACAAGGCGCCGCCCAGTGCCTCAGGCGCCAGTGGCGGCTCCGACTGCAGGAGTGCCGCAACCTTGCGGCGCAGCTCTGGGTCGTGGTTGCGCAGCGGCTTGCCGGTCTGCTTGTCGGATGTCTTTCTTCGCGTTGCGGCATGGCGGTCGAAGCCGCGAATGTATTCCCAGACGCGCTGATTGACCTCTGGGTGCCCGAACCAGGTTGGCTTTTGTCCAAATCCCGCGCCGGGCGCGGTGCGGCTGCTCTCAACCCGAAACTCCCGCGCCACGACAGGCAGCAGCCGACAATCCTCGGCGCGCGCCTCAGCCGAAAAAGATTCAAGTTCGCCGTTCAAACGATGAGTGCCGGGCCGAGCTTCACGGAACACGCGCGCATTATTGTACCAGCCGACCACCAGTGTTTCGCGCGTGCCGGGTTCGCGGGCGAGCCAGACCACTGTGACGCCGTCAAGCCACTCATCGGACGCTTTGGCGCCGAGGCGGGTAATGTTGGTGCGTTCGGCGCTTCCCGGCGGACGATGGCCGCGCATGAAGCCGTCGACGTTCGGCGCAAAGTTGAAGGCTTCGGCGCCGTGGCGGTTAGAGCCGAGGTAGCCGTGACCGCCGATCGTCGGATCGTCGTCGGCGGTGCCGCCATATTGTTTCATCCAACCGATGTTGAAGTAAATCATTAGCGGCGGCGTGCGGCCTGCCCGGCGGACTGAATGACGAACATCGGCGCCGCCCTTGGGTCCGCCGCGGCGCTTCGTCTCAGCTTCAATCAGTGCCCAAATGCGCGCGGACACCGCGGCCCCGACATTCCCCGCGGCAAGATAGCCGCTCAAGATCGGGCGACCGTGCTCGGCAAGAACTGCGCTGATGTTGCGCATACGGTATTCGATGCCGGGATGGGTTCGGGCCTTAAGCGGTCCTGCCAGCAGGGAGCGACGCTCTTCAGTCTTGGAATAGGGCTCGCCGCGCTGCTCGCGCTGCGCCATCGACAGATAACTGCGCACCGCCGCACGCAGTTCGTCATCAGTCCAATCGGCCAATTCGCTCTCCCCTCAGCTTCCCGTCGCCGTGAAACGGTGGATCCACGCCGAACCTGCGCAACCCATCGGAAAAGCGCTGGCTGCCCGCGGAAATACATCCGAAATGACTATTTCTCGCCTCCGCGACTTGTCGATTCAAATAGCGCACAAGACCGCAAGAACCAAACACCTGTTCGTAACTTTCTGGGGTCGACAAGTTCCTGTTGCAATTTGCGCCGACGTCAGCAGCTTAACACCTGCTGGAGGGGGGTCGGATGAGTAATGGATTCGGTGAGGCCGCACCGGGATCGGATAGTTCGCCGTTGGCGCACAGCGGCGCCGAGTCAGTCGCGTCTCCGGCGTCGGCGGACGGTATCGCCATGCTGCTCGCTGCGCTCGTGATCGCCGACGGCGGCGTCGACGAAGCCGAAGTCCTGCTGGCGCACAAAGCCTGCGCTGAACTCGGGGTGCCGCTAGAGCTGTTTGACGCGGCGCTCGGCACAGCGTCGACCGACCCGTCAGCGGGTTTTATGCAGGCTCTGCTGAAGGTCGAACACCCAAGCGAGCGCGAGCGGCTCGCCTCGATCCTGTTCGAAATCGCCTCGGTCGATGAGACGCTCGACAGCCGGGAAACGAAGCTCCTCGAGACGATGCGCCAGGCTTGGGGCGTGTCTGTCGCGTTTCTCAATAAGCCGATCGTTTGGGACGACAATCAAAAGGCGGTGATCGAAGCCCGGCGTTCGGCACGGCTGCTGGTTTCGGCCGGGCCGGGCATGGGCAAGACCGCGGTCGCGTGCTCGCGCGTCGCGCATCTCGTCGAACGAGAGGATGTCGCCGACACCAATATCTGGCTGGTCAGCTTCACCCGGTCGGCGATCGCCGAACTCAAAGGCCGGATCGGCGATTTCGCCGAAGATTCGAGCAATGTCTTCGCGGTCAAGATTTCGACGATCGACTCGCAGGCGTGGAAGATCCGCTACGGCTTTTCCGCCGAACAGGCCGAAAAGCTCTTCGGCGGGTTCGAGACCGGGATCACTGCCGCGCTCTCCTTGATGAACGAGCGCGCGGAGGATTTTCGCGAAGCCTTTGCCGATCTCGAACATCTGATCATCGACGAGGCGCAGGACATCACAGGCGGGCGGGCGATGTTCCTGCTCAAGCTGATTTCAATGCTTCCCAAGAGCTGCGGCGTGACGGTGTTCCACGACCCAGCGCAAGCGATCTATGATTATGCCGCCGACGGCGGAGCGCCGTTCCGCTTCACCGACGGCCTGCAGGCAGCGCTCGGCGAGAACCTTGAGGCGCATGGACTGCAGCGCATCTACCGCACCGAAGAGCCGGGTTTGCTCAAGCTCTATGAAGATCTGCGGCTCGATATCCTCGGCAACGCCGATCAGGGCCCGGACGAGTTCAGAGCCAAGGCCGACTTGGTAAAGAAGGCGGCGATATCGGTGCGCGACAAGGGCTTCGATCAGGCCGAGCTGTCGGGGTATGACGATGCGCTGGTGCTGTTTCGCAAGCGCATCGAAGTCGCGCAGGCGTCGGCGTTCATGGCGAGCGGGCAGATCGCGCATCGACTGCGCATGTCCGGACTGCCGCGCATGCCGATGCCGTGGCTGGCATCGGTGCTCGGGCAGACCGAAGGCCGCACTCTGTCGAAAGAGGCGTTCATCGACTGCTGCCATAAAGCCCGCGAGAGTATCCCCGCCGCGCTTTACGGCGAGGACATCGAAAGCAATCTGCCGGAGGCGCGTTGGGAACGGCTAGGCCGCTACGCGCGGGCGGGACGCAGCGAGATCGACCTCTACAAGCTCCGCGCGCGGCTGGTGTCGGCACCGCCCGACGAATTTATCATGTCTGAGTTCGGGCATCGCGGGCCGATCCTGGGCACGATCCATGCCTCAAAGGGCCGTGAGGCTGACCATGTGTTCCTGCAGATCAACGACACTTGGGGTTCGGCGGAGCGCAGCGCAGGCGACCTGGCGGAAGAGGCGCGCGTCCTATTCGTCGGCGCGACGCGGGCGAAGCGCAGCCTTGCGGTGCAGGGCGGGTTCGCCATGCCGTTCGCGACCGAGACGCAAAGCGGTCGCGGCTATCGCCGCATCCCCAAATACAAGACCGGCATGCAGTTCCAAATGGGTCTGGCAGGTGATTACGACCTCTATTCCGCCGCCGCGCTCTCCAGTTCGATCGCGACCGCGACAGCCGCGACGCTGCCGTTCCGATGCTCGGCCCATCTCGACGGCGCCTATATATATCGTCTGCGTACCGCCGACGGGGTCGAGCTCGGCGCGCTCGGCAAGAAGGTCAACTACGACATGATGGAGATCGGCAAACTCAATCCCAAGCGGGGCGCGAAGCCGCCTGCAAAGGTCGACAATATCTTCGTGATGGGGTTCGGGACGATGGTCGCGGCGCCGGGGGACGAACGGTTGAACGGGATCAAGGGGCCGGGCTCGGCGAGCGGCTTTTGGCTGGTGCCGCAAATCGTCGGTCTGCCGATGGTGTTCCTGGGATGGTGACGAGTGCTCAGGACGCGCGCGCCCGCGTGCTCGATCGCCTCGAAGGCGATCTGATCGGACCCAAAGGCGGCGCCGACGAAGTAATCGATGAGCGGCCGTCGGCGCGCTATTTGACCGGTATCCTGTTTCCGCAGCAGTCGACCTTCAGCGAGGATGAAGACGAGCAGATTTCGGAGGAACAGGGCGCGGGTGACAGCGAAGAGGAAAGCGCCGAAGCAACCTCGTTGCTGCGTACGTTCAAGCCCGCAACCTGCGGCTTCTCCTTCTCGGTCGTACTCGATAATCCGGACGCTACTGTCGAGCTGACGGTCGCATTTGCCCGCTACCGCTCGAGCGAGCACAAGGGCGGTCACGGTCGGCGGCTCGATTGGCAGCGTATCCCTTATGACCTGCCGACCGTGACAATCGACCTTGCCGCGAGCGCAGACGAGCAGGTGCTTGCGGACGGGCTGGTGATGCACCGCAGGGTGCGCCGCGACGGCGCGCGCGCGACGATCACGCTGCAGTTCGTTAACATGTACCGCGAGTTATCGCGCGATGCGACTCCTGCGGCCGAGCCTGACCCGTTGGCGGTAACCGGAATGATCGAAAGCGAAGAGGCATCGTTCTTCCAGTTCACGGCAGATGTGCGCTGCGGCGACGGTTGCCGTTTTGTGCCCAGGCGGCGCGGCTTTCGTGGCAATGATGAAGATGAGCGGATCTCCGATCTCATCTACCGCGACTGCGCCGAATATGCCGTCGGCCATACCGCCTCGGCCGCCTGGACGCCGAGCGACGAGCCCGAGCGGATCGCGCTTGCCTGGTTCCCGCGTGCGGTCGTGCGGTCGATGGACGCCGACGGCGATGAACTCCTGCGCGGCGCAATCGCTGCGACGACGCTCGGTCGTCTCCACGGACTGGAGCTGGCGCAGGCACCCGACGACGCCTTGTTCGAAGCGCTGGCCTCGGTCGCGACCGGCTATGAAGACTGGATCGCGCAGCAGGATGCCGCCGTGCAGGCGGATCAGACTCTGTCCGACACGCTCAGGGGACAGGCAGACGCCAATCTCCAGCGCTGCCGCCGCGCCGCCGAGCGCATCCGTGACGGCCTCGCGTTTCTGCGGGGCGATGGGCGCGCGATCGAAGCCTTCCGCCTCGCCAACCGGGGGATGTATATCCAAGCCGCTTGGGGTGCCGGGCGCAAGAACGCGCACGAAGACCTCGATCCCGACGCATATCGGTTCCACTGGCGACCGTTTCAGCTCGCTTTTACGCTGATGTGCCTGCCCTCGACTGCCGAGCGAGGCCATGCCGAGCGCGGGATCTTCGACCTGATCTGGTTCCCGACCGGCGGCGGCAAGACCGAGGCCTACCTGCTGCTCTCGGCCTTCACCTTATTCTACCGCAGACTGCGCTATGGACTGCGCGGCGTCGGCGCAGCCGTGATGATGCGCTACACGCTGCGCACGCTCACCGTGCAGCAGTTCCAGCGCGCGGCGGCACTCGTGACGGCGTGCGAACAGCTCCGGCTCGACCGTGCCGCGACGCTCGGCGCGCAGCGGTTCTCGATCGGCCTGTGGGTCGGCGGCGACAGCACGCCCAACCGCTACAGCGATGCGGTCGACGCGCTCGGCGATTTCGATGCCAAATCGACGCCCCGCCAGCTGACGCGATGCCCGATCTGCCGGACGACATTGGAGTGGGAGAATGACCGCAGTCGGCGCCGCATCGCCTGCCGCTGTCCCGACGCGGCCTGCCGCGCGATGCGACCGGGCGGCGCCGTCCCGGTGATCACGGTAGACGACGATCTTTATGCCGAACCGCCTTCGATCCTAATCGGCACGGTCGACAAGTTCGCGCAGATCGTGGGCAAGAGCGAGAGCGGTGTGCTGTTCGGAGTCGGCGGAAACGTCGAGCCGCCCGACCTCATCATTCAGGACGAGCTACATCTGATCGGCGGACCGCTAGGATCGCTGACCGGCCTATACGAGACCGCCGTCGATCGGCTGTGCAGCACGCCCGCCGGCGGTCCCAAGATCATCGGTTCGACCGCGACCATCCGCCGCGCCGAGGATCAAGTCCGCAATGTCTTCAACCGTACGGCATTCCAGTTCCCGCCGCCCGCGGTCGATTGGTCGAACTCCTGCTTCGCCAAGGTCAAAGCGGACGATCCCGGACGACTCTATGTCGGGCTGACCACGGCGGGCCGATCGGAAAAGTTCGCGCTGCAGGCGGCGTCGGCTTCGCTGCTCCAGTCGGGCGCCGATGCCGATCTCGCCGGGAACGTGCATTTCGACGGCTATGCGACGCTGGTTGCCTATTTCAACTCGCTCAAGGTCTTGGGCGGCGCGCTGGTTCTGATGGAGGACGACGTCCGCATCACGATCGCGGCGCTGGCCCAGCAGCGCGGCGAGAACGAACGCGCGCTGGGCAACCCTGAGGAGCTGACGAGCCGCAAGCCTTCGTCAGAAATCCCGGTGATCCTCGAACAGCTTAATCTGCCGCACGGCAGTCCGGAATCGGTCGATGTGCTGCTGGCGAGCAACATGCTGAGCGTCGGCGTCGATATCCCGCGTCTGGGTCTGATGCTGGTGAACGGCCAACCCAAATATATGGCCGAATATATCCAGGCGACCAGCCGTGTCGGTCGCCGCGAACCCGGTCTCGTGGTCACGCTCTACAACAACAACAAGATCCGCGACCGCGCGCATTTCGAGGCGTTCGCCTCATGGCACGGCGCGCTGTATCGCTCAGTCGAGCCGTCGAGCGTGACGCCGTTCGCACCGCGCGCGCGCGACAAGGCGCTGCACGCGCCGCTGGTGGCTTTGGCGCGGCATTTGATCAGCCCGGGAAGTCCGCGTCTGCCCGCCGCCGAGCGTCCGCGGCTGCTGCAGATCGTCGACGACATCGTCGAACGCGTGCGCGACGTCGATCCCGGCGAAGCGAAGGACGCGCACACCGAACTCACTGAATTTGTCGATGCCTGGCTCGACGGGGTGCGCGACGGACGTATCCGCACCTATTGGAACGACCGCCAAATCCAATCGAGCCTGCTGATGTCGGCGGAAGAAGCCGCGGCGAGGCGCGCGACCGGACGCGCGGACGCGCCCGCGGTGCCCACCCCCAACAGCGTCCGCAACGTCGAGCCAAGCGTCGATTTTGTCCTCAAGGAACGAGCATGAGCCGCAACAATCATTTGGGGAAAGTGCGGCGCGGCCAAGTGCTCGGCTACGGCCCGGGGGCGGTGATCGACTTTCGCTCGGGCGCGAAGGGCGGCGGCCCGGTTTCGGTGATCGCGGGATCGCTCGATCATTGGGAGCGCAGCGCGCGCCTGACCGGAGGGATGAACGATCCTCATGTGCTGCGCGAAGCACGGCTCGAGAAAGTGCTCGGCAAAGCCCATTTTCGCCTGCCGCCGGTCGACGACGCCGATCGCGACGCCGCCTTTCCCAACCGCTGGCTCAACGGCTTTCGCTTTCCCGCCTGGCTGCAGTGTCCGAGCTGCAAGACGCTAAAGCTGGCGGGGCGCTGGGCGAAAGAATTGGGCGATCCCTCGCGTTGGTGCGCGCGCTGTTCTACTGAGGATCGGCGGGTGTTCGTGGTGCCGTCGCGTTTCGTGACCGCCTGCGAAAACGGGCATATCGACGAATTTCCCTGGGTCAGGTGGCTGGCGGCGAGAAGCGGCGCGCCCCTTCCTTGTCTCAACCGAAGCGACGACGGCGACGAGGACGAAGGTTTCGACCGCTGCAGGCTAAGACTGGAAAGCACCGGCGGCTCGGGCATCGAGGGTCTGCATGTGACCTGCTCGGCTGAAGGCTGCGGCGCGTCGGCCTCCATGGCGGGAGCCTTTTCGTCGCAGGGTTTGGACGGCCATCGCTGCAGCGGACGCCGGCCGTGGCTGACACAGGACCGCGAGCCCTGCACCGCAGTACCGCGCACGCTACAACGCGGAGCATCGAACCTCTATTTCCCGGTGACCTATTCCAGCCTCAGCATCCCGCCGTGGACCGATGCGATCCAGCGCGAGCTCGATCCGTTCTGGCATCCGCTGCGCGCCCTAGATCCTGCGCTGCGCGACACGATGATCGACAGCTTGGCGGCAACCAATGCCTCGGTCCACAATATGACGCCGCAGGAATATGGCGACGTAGTGCGGCGGCGGCTCGAACTCGACGAAGGCACCAGTCTCGAGACACTGCGGTTCGAAGAATATATCCGGCTCGAAGCGGTGGCCGAGAGCCCGGATTTCCAGGTGCGTCAGGAGCAGGTGCCCCCGCTCATCGCGCCGTTCGTCGCCAAAGTCGGTCGCGTCGAGCGCTTACGCGAAGTGCGCGCGCTGACCGGGTTCAAGCGCATCTATCAGCCCGCGTCGGTGGAAGATCCGGGCCGCGGCCGGTTCGGCGATCTGGCGCTCACGCCCCTGCCGTGGCTACCCGCGATCGAGGTGCGCGGCGAAGGGATTTTTGTGTCGCTCGACGGCGCTGCGATCGACAATTGGCTGGCGCAACCCGGGGTGACCGAACGGGCGCAGCGCGTAGAGGCGGCGCACACGGCGGAACACGCGCGGATGCACGACGGTGCGCAGCCGCCGCAGCCGGTCGGCGCGGTCGAGCTGCTGGTCCATTCGCTGGCGCATGCGGTAATCAAGCGTTTGTCGTTCGAATGCGGCTATGACGCGGCCTCGCTGCGCGAACGCATTTACGTCGGGGATGCGCCGCGCATGGCGGGCTTTCTGATCTACACCTCGACCAGCGACGCCGACGGCACGTTGGGCGGATTGGAGCGCCAGGGTCGGTCCGATCGGTTCATGCGAATCTTGGCCTCGGCGGTGCAGGACTGCGTCTGGTGTTCGTCCGATCCCTTGTGCCGCACCGGCATTTCGAGCCTCTCGGAGAGCATGAACCTGGCGGCGTGCCACAGCTGTCTGCTGCTGCCGGAAACCTGCTGCGAGCGCGGCAACCGCTTCCTCGATCGGACAACGCTGGTCGGCGACGGGGTCGGCTCGCCGCCGGGGTTTTTCGACGATCTTATCAACGACGCGGACTGAGCCGGTGGCAGCCCGCATGATCCCGGCGGTTTTGCCGGCCGAAGTCCGCGCCGATCCCAAGCGCAGCGGCGAAGTCGCGGTCTATGATCACTTGAGCGGCTCGCCCTATCTCGACGGTTCGACGATCTTCTATTCGTGTGAGTGGCTCGGCCCCTACGGCAATATGCTTCGCGACGGCGAAGCCGATTTCGTCGTGGCGCATCCCAAGATCGGATATCTCGTCCTCGAGGTTAAAGGGGGACGCGTGCGGCGCAGCGTCGCCGACGGCAAATGGACTACAATCGACCGAAACGGCAAGTCGGCGACGATCGAGAATCCGGTGCGCCAAGCGATGAAGTCCAAAAAGGTCATCCTCGCGGCGCTCGCCAAAAATTGGCCTGGCAAAGTGCCGTGGATCACCGCGCGGCACGGCGTAGTTCTGCCCCACAGCAGCCGTCCGACCAATGCGGCGGTGATGGGCTCGGCCGCCCCGATCGAAATCTTCGCATTCAAGGAAGACATGGCGACGCTCGGCGCGCGCGTCCTCCAGATGATGCTGTGGACGCCCGACGGCGCGCAGGAAACGCCGGGCGGCTTGGGTCCGACCGGCATATTGCTGCTTGAGGATTTCTACGGCCGCGACCTTGACTTCGCACCGCGGTTGGCAAGCGAGATTAAGGAGAGCGAGGCAGCGATTACCTCGCTCACCGCGACCCAAACCCGCTACCTCAATTTCCTGGCAGGGACGCGCACCGCGATCATCGAAGGCGGCGCGGGCACAGGCAAGACGGTGCTGGCGGTCGAACGCGCCCGGCGATCGGCGGCAGCGGGGCGACGGGTGCTCCTGCTGTGCTTCAACCGCCCGCTGTCTGTTGCGATCTCCAACGAACTTAAGGGGAGCGCGGCCGCGGTCGCGACCTTCCACGAGTTCTGCAGCCGCATGTGCGTGACGACAGGCGTCGATCTCGACGGCGTCAAGGCGAGCGTCAACGATCGGGTTTTCTGGACCGTCAAACTGCCCGAGCTGCTGACCGATATCGGCCTCACCGAGCCGCCGGAGCGCTATGATGACCTGATCATCGACGAGGGCCAGGATTTCAAAGGAAATTGGCTCGAAGCATTGAAGCTGTTCCTCAACGAGGACGCGTCGCTGTTCCTGTTCCGCGATGATTTCCAGAACATCTACGGTGGCGCTGAAGCGGTCGCGGTGATCGGTTCGACGCCGCTCCAACTGACCGAGAACATTCGCAATACGCAGACGATATTCACGGCTGGATCGCGCTTCCGCACCGGCTCAGAGCAGACCTGCCTCGGCCCGCCGGGTGGTCCGGTGCATTGGGTCACCTGCAGTCCCGAGCGGGTCGCACGCACGGCCGAGCGCGAACTCAGCCGCCTACTGACGGTCGAGAATATCGCGCCCGACGATATCGCGCTGCTGTGCGGATGCGCGGCCGAAGCCAGCGTACTCCGCGCCGCGCCGACGATTGCCGGGCGGCCGTGGTGCGCGGCCGATCAGCCGACCCCGGGCGCGGTGACGGTCGACAGCGTGATGCGGTTCAAAGGTCTCGACAAGCCGGTGGTGATCGTCTGCGAAGCCGATGATGCGTGCGACGAGCTCGCCTATGTCGCGATGACGCGGGCGAAGAGCCATCTCATTGTGATCGCAAGCGAGGCGGCCGCAGACCGGCTCGGGCGCGCATGACCGACCGGCGATGCGGCGCGGGCGCGCTTATGCCATCATGCCCGCCGAACGAATCACGACGGATGAGATTTTGAGTCTGATCAGCACCGCCCGCGCCCAGTTCCACGCCGATCTGCGCAGGAAAGTCTATGTGCTCGATCAGAATGGCAAGCCGTCGAACGCCGACAAATCGCAGATCACGAGCACGGCGATCGCGACCGGGCTCGCCGCGTCGCTCGGCGTGATGCCGGGTCAGCCGCTGTCGGCGCAGGGCGCGGGCAATGAGTTCGAGCGGGTAACCGCCGAATTTCTTAGCAATACGTTTCTCAAGCTGACCGGGCTGCGCCCCGGCGAATGGGACATTCACCACGTCAAGTCGCGCAGCGGCGTCTCGATCGCGCAATATGAGCAATATGCGCATATCGGCGACATCAAGAAGGCGGCCGCAAAGGCGCCGGAGATCGAGGTGCTGCTCGGCCAGGATTACAATATCGCGTCCGATGTTGTGATCGCGCGCAAGCCCGAGACCGACGCTGCGATCAATGCGCAGTTTGATCTCGTCGATGATCAGTCGGCGGGCCGTACCGCGATCCGGTGGCGCCCCAAGCTCAAGCCAAGCCTCCACGCCTGCATCTCATGCAAATGGACGATGCGCAGCGATCGGGCGCAGAACGCCCGCTCGGAAGCGCTCAACCTGATCCGCAGCCGCCGCGGCCGCGCGCCGCACATCGTGGTGCTGACGGCCGAGCCGCTGCCGAGCCGTCTTGCCTCGCTGGCTCTGGGGACCGGAGACATTGACTGCGTCTATCATATCGGCCTGCCCGAACTTGAGGCCGCTGCTGCATCGCTTGCGAACGAGAAACCTGCCAATCTGCTCAAACTGATGATCGATCAGGGACGGCTGAAGGATGTGTCCGACCTACCGCTCGATCTGGCGATTTAGAGTTCGTTGGGCTCAGGCTCGCTCGAGCGATTAGGGAACAGTTGGGTCAGCTTTGCGCGCAGCGCCGTAGGCTTGCGCACATCGCACTCCCATAGGACGGCGACCCGCCAGCCGAGCGCGGTCAGCGCGGCGGTCTGTTCGCGGTCGCGCGCAATCGTGCGGTCGAACTTCGCTTCCCAAAATTCCTTTCGCTGTGCGGGCATCGTCGCCCGCCGGCATCCCTCGTGGCGATGCCAAAAACAGCCGTGGACGAAGATGACGGTCCGACGGCCCGGCAAAAGGATGTCGGGACGGCCCGGAAGATCCTTGCGGTGCAGCCTGAAGCGCAGCCCCATGGCGTGAAGCGCGCGGCGGACGATCAGTTCGGGATCGGTATCCTTCCCTTTGACGCGGCGCATGTTCTCGCTGCGCTCAAACGGAGACAGGCGGTCGGCCACGTCATGCGCCCAGATCGAGACGGCCCGCGTGAACCTGGTCGTGATGGACGTTGCACAAGGTGATGAGGTTCTCGACGCTGTTGTCACCCTTGTCGGCGTGCGCGGTCAGGTGATGCAGTTCCAGGAATTTGCGGGGATCATCCGGCCGGAGCTGGTCGCGGGTCCAACCGCACACTCGGCAGGCAAAATTGTCGCGGATCAGCACTTCGACGCGGACGTCGTCGGGAATGCGACGGTCATGTTCGGGCGCCTGCTTATCCTCGTCAAGCACATAGGTGCCGACCGGCAGATCGGTGCGCCCCTGCATCCGCGTGAAGATCGGCCAGCCGTCCTCGGTGCGCAGCTCGCGCATACGGCGTGCCCATTCGCTTTTGTCGCCCGCGAGATAGCGCAGTTCTTCGATCGAAACCGGGGCACCGACGTTAGCGCGCATGTATTCAAGCAGCCGCGATTTGACGCCGAGGCCCTTGCGCTTGCGGATCGTGTTGAGGACGTTCCACCGGTGCGCGGCTTCGCGGTCCTGCTCACCGCTCACCAGGACATATTGATCGGGTTTGAGCGATCGCGGATCGGCGCCCAACTCGTCAGCCAGCGCCGCCGCCATTTCCGGTTCGTCGTCGGCCATATCCTTGAATGTCACGCCGCTGCAGATCGACCAGCCGAACTGGACGCGCAGCTCGCGCAGTCGCCTCGCCCATTCGCCGATCCCGGCCACAACGAGGAGTTCTTCGCCCTCGATCACTTCGAGCGGATAGCGCTGAAAATAGACAAGGATGCGGTCGCGCGCAGAGGATGCGAGTTCCGGCGGGATCAGGCCTTTTCCCAATCCGCGCAGCGATTGGAACACCGGTGTTAGGCTGCGCACCTGATCGCGCAGATCGTCCTCATCTAGCTTAGTCAGGAAATTGTCGAGCAGCGCCTTGATGCGTTCGACGGCGTCTGCGGGATGCTGCGCAACCGCGCGTCGCGCCATGTCAGGCGCTTTTCGCCATGGGTGCGAGCATGTCTGCGACCAGCCGAGCGATCGCGCCCGCCAAGGGCGGCGGTACGGCGTTGCCGATCTGGCGCGCGACTTCGACCTTGGTGCCCTTGAACTTGAAATCGTCGGGAAAACCCATCAGTCGCGCAGCCTCGCGGTGCGTGATCGGCCGATGCTGATCCGGATGGAGATAGCGTCCTTTCTCCGGCTTGTAGAATTCGGTGCGGATGGTGACTGACGGCCGGTCCCACCACAACCGTCCAAAGAGATCTGTTCCACCCGAGGTCTTTCTGATCCAGCAGTCCGGGGTAATCTCCGGTGCATTGCGCTGCAGGTCAAAACGATTTCCGCCGGGCGGCACCGCTCGGTAGCGCGCCAGACTCTTATCGGTCGGCGTGCGCTTGATGTGGAGGTCCAGCGGCGCCGGACCTTCAATCTCAAGGCGCTCGGGCTTAGGCAGATCAGCGATCGCGTCGCGCACCGTTCGCCACGGAGGTAGGTTAGTGCCACCGCTCTTTTCGGCATGCGTCTTGAGCGGCGGGAATTCAGGCTGCCATAGCCCGGCCTTCCACCCAATGACGATGGTGCGACGGCGGGTCTGCGGCGCCCCGAAATCTGCGGCGTTCAGGATCGCAGCCTCGGTCTTGAAACCGTCGCGAGCCGCGCGTGCTCGAATGTCATCAAGTTCGGGCGACCGATACAACTCGGCGACATTCTCCATGATGAACACGCGAGCACCTGATCGCACTGCAACATCGAGAAACGGTTCCCACAACGCGCGCCGCGCATCGCCGTCACGCTTCTTGTTCAGCAGACTAAACCCTTGGCACGGCGGACCGCCGATCACGACATCAGCTTGCGGCACTACTGCATCTTTCAGCCACGTTTCGATATTGCCGCACACCGCATCGCCGCCGAAATTCTCTTTGTGGGTCGCGATCGCAGCTGGATCGTTATCGATCGCGAGGACACTTTCAAAACCACCGCAAAAGCGCGCATCGGCAAAGCCGAGAGACATTCCTCCGGCGCCCGAGAAAAGATCGATCAGCTTCCAGGTCATAGCGCTTCTTGTCATGTTAACGCGAAAATTGCACGCGGTTATGGCTTGAACATTTAGTGAACACAATGCGAATTTACGTCTTGGACAAACGGCTGGCTAGTAACGCTCTGGAAGGCGGCGAGTGCGGCCGTAACATCGGACGCAGCCAGCGACTGCGCGCCGCCTGTAAAGGCATCGTGCGACAGGTCCGCATCGGCGGACGATGAAAATGAGCACCCACGTCACCTATCTTGACCCAACCCAATGCGGACCCCCATGTGCTTCCCTGTCCTCCTTGCTGCATTTGTCGCCGGCGCGTGGGCGTCGCCCGAGCTGAACGAACCGGGTGGCCTCGCGGCCAAGCACCGTCTCGAACGTGTCGCGATGGGCAAGGTGTTGACCTGCCGCGCCGGCCGGTGCAGCTATGATCGCGTGCTGGCGACTTGCACGCTGGGCGGACGTCCGCTTGGCTCAGCCCTGCGTGCTGCGGGCGGTGTGGAGGGTGGCCGAGGACGGCGGCGGTGAACGCAATGCTGGACCTGTTTGACGCGCCGGTCGTCGCCGGTCTCTCGATCCGCGGCTAGCTCGTCTTGGCAGCTGAAGAAGGCGCGCCGATCAAGCAGCAACTGGCCGACGGTGAGCGGTCGGTCTCAGGATATCGTCGGCCCCGATCGCCCGCGTCCGAACTGCCAGCTGATACCGTCCGCCCGCACGATGCCAGAGGCCGTTTTCCCGATGTTCCGCTCCAGGACATCACGCCACGGCACCAACGTAAAATCCCGCGACCGCTCGACCAGCGCATGAGGACCGCTTTCCAGGTCCATTCGCCGGGCAATGACGCCCTCGATCCGCTCGCCCAACTTGGCTAGGTCGAAGCGCTTGCCCAGCTCCTTGCGAAGGCGCTCGCCGACGTCCTCCAGCTCGCCCAGCCGAAGACTCTCCAGCGCCCCGCGCCGCAGCCGGAATGCCTGCCCTTCGCCATCCGCCAGCTGCTGCTCGACCAGCCACTGTCGCCGCGCGGCCAACGCCGCTCGAACCTCATGCCCGAACCCCGTATCCCGCACCGCGCCCGACGGGCCTGACGCCAACTCGCGATCGAGCCAGGTCGGCGCCTCCAGCCCGACGAGATCGCCGACGGGTCGTGGCGACAGGATGGCGAGCGCGATTGGGCGGTCGCGTTGCTGGCGCTGGGCGAACGCTTCGGAGCGCGCCAGATGATCGGCCGTTATGGTCCAGCCGCCATCGGGCTGGCGCTCCGGCCCGATGCCCGCGCGGCGCATCGCCTCCAGCCGGCGGACATGGCTTTCGGCATAGGCCTGGCTCGCCTGAGCATCATGGCGGAGATGCAGGTCGACCGAGTAGCGCCCGCCATTGGCGCGAGCCACCGCGTCGACGGTGCGATCGGCAGTCGTTGCCTCGGCCCTGGTCGGCTCGATCCGAATCGTCGCGCCCTCGGGCACCGACTGGGTCGCATCGCCGCGTCCGATATCGACATAATGGACTCGCCCATCGACGCCATCGATCATCATGTAGTGGCGGTCTCCATGCTCGTCGGAAAAGCCCCGGCTGATGAGACGTCCAACAAGGGGCTCGCGCAGCTCGGTGGCGACCACCTGCTCGACCCCGGAGCGATCGAGCCGGCGGGCGGTCAGTTCGCGCTGAATGAGGCGGATGATGTCACCGCGCTCGCCCATACGGCGCAGCGTGTCTTCTAGACCCTCAGCCAGCCGATAGCGCCCACCGCCGATATCCTCGGCCAGGTCCATCGCTTTCAGTTTGCGCAGGCGACCAGAGGCGACCGATTGCTGGAATGGATCGTTGTCGGTCGCCGCGACGGTACGGTCAGCATCCATTCGTCGAAGCAGCCGCCGGTCGATGGCGGTCAGTCGCTCCTGGTCGACATCGTGGCGGAACCGCGCCTCGATCTCGTGGTCGGTGCGGGGCCCCAAGTCGAGCGTGACCAGTTCGGACGCACGCTCGCGAAGGCCGTGCGAGATATATTCACGCGCGATGATGAGGTTCTCGCCGGACTCGTCGACCCCGCGCAGGACGATATGGGTGTGCGGGCGTTCGGTGTTGAAATGGTCGACCGCGACCCAGTCGAGCTTCGTGCCAAGATCCTGCTCGACCTGCGTCATCAGCCGCCGGACATAGGGCTTGAGGTCGGGATATTCGGCGCCGTCCTCAGCCGACACCATGAAGCGGAACTGGTGCCGGTCCCCGGCGGTGCGCTTCAGGAAATCGTCGCCATCGGCGCGATCGGCTTCGGGACCGTACAGCTCGCCCGGCAGACCTTCGCGCGTCACCCCGTCGCGCTGGATGTAGCGCATGTGCGCGCGGGCGACCTGGCCGGCCTTGCCCTGCAGGCGGATCAGGCTGGCTTTGACCACCGCCCGCCGCGCACGGATTCCGGTGAAACGGTCGCGGCTGGACAGCAGCCGCCCGACGCTCGCGCCGCGACCGATCCGGCTGCCGTCGAAGCGGCGCGCCTTCACGCCGGTCTTGGTGCCTGCAAGCCGCGCCGCGGCGAGGATGCGCCCGCCATATTTGGTGGCGCGCTTGCCGTCCTTGCTCCGGCTCCTGCCCAGCTTCGGCTTGAAGTCGTCGTCAGGCACCGAACTGCTCCCGAGTCTCGCAATTTCGGGGCGGAAATGGCGAATTTTCGCCATTCCTTGTGAAGCAGTCTCGCAGCCGCAGGCTGCTGTCTCCCGGAAAAAGGATGTGCAGACAATCACTTAGGAAGTGTCGCGAGACACTGCCTTTATCTTGTTTCCCCTGTTTCCCTTCATCCCCACCCTTCCGGCTCAAAAAAGGGGGAGAGACGAGCGCCTTCCGACGCCGCCTCTCCCCGTGGGTATGCGCCCGATCAGTGCGCATGGAGCATTGCATCCCGCGCCCGAATCAGCGACCGGAATGTCCGGCATCCCATCATCCCTTGGGCCTGGCCATCGCCATCCACGAGCATGGTGGCACAGAACCACTTGCCATCGAGCCGCCCGCAAATCGCGATCCGGTCCAATTCGAATTCCTCGCCCTCGGGGGTTTCGTAGGTGCCGATCCAGCGCTCCTCGACCCTCGCATCCCAGCGAAAATCCGCTTCCTCAGTCGCCAGGAACCGATGCGCCAGTGCCTCTCCGGCACCGCGCCCGAACTCCAGTTCCAGCCCAGCGATCAATGCGTTCATCACGCGATCCGACGCCGTTCCGATGCTCTGAACCATGCTCATGATGACCTCCAACGCTTCTGTTCTCACCATCGAGAACGGCGTTTGAAGAACGGGTGGCGGAGCGGCTGTCAGGGCCGCGGAGCGAAGCGCAGCGCCGCGAAGCGGGCGTGGGGGGAACCGATTTTCGAAGAAAATTGGGGGGCACCTGCGGGCCTTGAGAGCCGCTCCGCCACCCGTCATGCTGGGCCTGTCGAGACGAGCTTCCTTCCTCTCGGTCATGCACGACATTGCGATCAGTCCCCTCTCGAAAGCATGACGAACAGTGACGACGTGGAAGGGGATTCGGCGTCCACCGAACCGACTGCCTGCAAGTCCCTGCGCACGGCAAAGATCGATTGCGGCGTGGCAGGCCGCGCTGGTGCAGGCACCGGACCGGGTGCGGCAGGCGCGACGCTGGCAAGGTAAGCGACCGTCTCGGACGGCAGCCTGGCCCGCCCTGCTAGATAGTCCGCATAGCGCTTGGGCCCGGCATTATAGGCCGCAAATAGCCCGGGATAACCGAACCGATCATACATCAGGCGCAGGTAGAGCGTGCCGGCAAGGATATTGTCGCGCGGGTCGTCGGGGTCGGTGCCGAGGTTGAGCCGGGCGCGCATGTCCGCCCAGGTTCCGGGCATCAGTTGCATCAAGCCCATCGCGCCCGCCGAAGAGCGGATCGGGCGGCCATTCAGCTGCGTCCTGCCCCGGCTTTCGGCCTGCATGACCCGCTCGATCCATGTCGCCGGCACGCCGAACCGGGCGGAGGCCTCGGCGATATAGGGCCGCCAGTCGGCGACCGTTTCGGCGTCTGCCGGGGCGGCGATTGCGAGACTGGCGGTGGCCAGCACGACCCTCACCGTGCCCATAGCAGCCGCGCCTTGCCGATGATGTCGCTGCCCTCGGTCACCCCGAGATAGCGCCCATCGAACGATGCGGGCGCGTCCATCAGCAGGAAGCGCTGATCCCCGCGCAGCCGGACGCAGCCGGTCCAACTCGGCAACGGCCGACCTGCACCGTCGACCCTCAAGCGCTCCGCGACCGGGCGTCCGTTGACCCGAATTTGCTGCCCCAGTGCGCACACCTCGTCGCCGGCCGAGGCCGCGACGCGCTTCACCAGGGGCACGTTCAGCGGCAGGTAGCGACGGGTCGCGGCAAGCTGCCGATGGAGGTGGGGCACGCGCGCGATCACCATGTCACCGGGAGCGGTGGGTGCGCCTGGAGACACCGCGTAGAGGCCGATCGGCGCGCTGGCCGAGGCGTTCCAGACGAGGCGGGGCGTGGGCGGGAGTGCTGCCGTTCCGAGAAGGATCATGCTGCCGATGGCCACCGCCACGGCCCGCCGCGCGAGGGTCCTGCGCCGCAGCTTGGCGGCGCGGAGCGCATCGCCCCAGGCGAGCAGCGGGGCGTCGGCCAAGCCACTCCGGCGGCGGCTCATCGGATGGTCGCCCGGCCGCCGGTGTCGCGGCTCCAGTCGTCGAGATCGTCGATATGATATTGGACATAGCGGCTGTGCCGCCGGAACACCGGGCCCTTGCCGTCGCGGCGCATGCGCTTCAGGAGGCGCGGCGAGAGCTTCAGGTAGAAGGCCGCCTGCTCGGTATTGAGGAAGGGCGAGCCGCGCCGGGCTCGGTTGGCGCGGGCGATCATGTCGTCGGTGTCCATCGGTCGGGCATCCCTGATGATGCGGACCGCACGATCGCGGCCCGTGCCCCGGCATGCCCGGCCAATCACCCGGCCGGGCGTGTCGATCTTGGCGATGCGATTTTCGACACCCTTTGGTGGCGTAAGGCCCCGCGCCTTGCGGCGCGGGGCGGCGGGGTCAGCGCGACCAGATGAGCTTGTATTCGCCGCCTTCGCCCTGGGTCAGCGTCGCATAGATGGGCGCGGGGAAGGACGGGTCGTCGAGCTTGAGGCTCATATATTCGGTGCCGGTGTCTCGCGCCGCCTTGGTCCAGCCCGCGCCGAACTCGACGGTGCCCGCGTTCACCCGGTGGTCGGGCGCCTTGTCATGCTCGCGCTCGGCGGGCCGGATCGTCGCCTTGACCTTGAGGGTCAGGGTCCGGATTTCACCGGTATAGGTGCCGTTCTCGTCGCGGGTGAAGCTGCCAATCTGTGCCATGTTACGTCTCCTCGATCAGGGTCTCGAGCCCGCCCCTTGCGGCCTCGATGGCGGTCGAACAGGCGCTGGACGGCCAACGCGCACCCGCGCCCGGGCACCGGGCGCATGGGGCCGAAGCGGCAGCGGAGGACGGCAATGAGCCGGGCTTCTTGTCTCGCGAGGAAGCCCGCAGGGCGGGGAAGAAGCCCGGCGAAGCCGTTGCGCGGGCAAGGCCGGACAGCGCCAGACCCGCCATGAATGAGAGGCGGAAGGGCGCGGGTTCCGGCGCTGGTCGGGGGAGGTTATGGCAGACTGTGCAGCGCCCGCGACGGGGTCGATGGTCCATCCGATTGCTGCCATCCCGTCTGAGGATCTGAGGTCGGGAGCTGGCCAACGACCCATGCTTCGGCATGACGGAACCCAGTAGGATTGACGCAGGCGGCGTCTAGCCGGGCGTGTCGGCCAGCGCCTGGGGCGCGTGGTCCGACGCGGTTATGCAGCGGAAAGCGGGCGGGCCGTGGCCCGCCCGCCCCATCGATCAGGCTGCCCTGGCAAGCGGCGGCTCGACCGTGTCCGTCGCCATGACCGCCTCGCGCGCTGCGGCAGCGCGGGCATGGGCAGCGAGGGTACCGACCCCGCCCCGGTCGGTATAGGCGGACGGCGGGAACGCCATCCAGCGCGGCACCCAGCGCTCGACCCTGGGCCTGCCGTCCGCGCCCGCTAGGTGATCGGCGACGATCCGGCGCTTGGTCCTGGCCTTCTCGTCGCGATTGGCAGCGGCAACGGTCTCGCCCGCCACCTCGGCCAGCACCGCGCCAAGCAACTGGCCGTCGCGGACAAGGTCGAGCAGCGCGGCATCGGCCTGCCACCAATCGGCCATGTCGAGGCCGATCTCGAGGCCGACCGCATCGACAGCGGCGCTCCCGACCGCGAGCGTCTCGCCCATCACGATGGCCGCCACCTCCATGACCGCCGGGTCGGGCAGCTGGAGCAACCGGGCGAACAGCCCGACAAGGGCGTAGTCGTCGCCATTGCCGCCCGCGACGGTCGGCTCCTCCGGGTCCAGGCCCAGCATCGCGAGCACCGCGCGGCGGCGCTCGTCGAACACCGCTTCCCCGCGCGAGGTCTCGAGGCTTTCGCGGATGGCATCGTTGCGGGTCGCCTGCGGCTCGGGCCCCACCGACCAGAGCGGCGAGCCGGTGATGGCATGGGCAAGCATCAACCGCATCGCCATGCCGGGATGCGCAAGCAGGCCAGCGCGGACGGCGGCATGGCGGTGCAGGTCGACATAGGCCTGCATCGGCCCGGTCAGTTCTGGGCGCTGCGCGACCGGCGCGGCCCCCACCTCGCCGCTGGCGGCGCGGCGCGCCTCCTTGCGGGTGAGGTAGCCTTCATGGACGATGGTCTCGCCATTGGGCCGGACATCGATATAGACCCGCCCGCCCTTGCGCTTGGCCGCGCGTTCATATTCCCAGATGTTGAACGGCTCGGTGGGCGGCACGATGACGACATCGCTCCATCCTTGCTCGACCAGCGCCTCCCGCCTCGCCGCGATGGCGGCATTCTGGGCGGCCCAGAAGGCGTCGGGGTCCGCGAAATAGCGGTCCTCGCCGAACAGGTCGGCCAGGATCGTCCCGCGATAGCCCGCCACGTCGAACAGGGCATGGCGCACCGGGATGGACTGGCCGCCGGTCAGCCATGCCTTCAACTGATGGCCATGGGGCACATGCGCGTCGGGATCGTCGAACAGCGCCAGCCATGCGCGCTGCTGGGACTTGCTGGCGAGCGTGAGGTGGCGGACGGTGGTGCGGTCGATCCGCTCGGCACCATAGAGGCTGCGGATTCGCGGCAGCAAATTGCCGAGCGCCAGCACCCGGGCGATAGTCAGCACCGGCAGGCCAAAGGTCTCGGCGATGGCCTCGGGGGTCTGGCCCTGCTTCACCAGACGGACGAAGGTTTCCCACTGCGTCACCTCGTCGGCATCGAGCCGCGCGAGGTTCTCGATCATCGAGGCCTCGATGGCGGCGGCATCGTCGATCTCGGCGAGGATGCGGCAGGGCAGGGGCTCGGTCTCGCCGGTTTCCTGCGCGACGATGCGCGCGGCGTGGAACCGCCGCGCGCCCGCGACGATCTCGAACCGGCCTTCCTCAGCGCAAGGCCGCACCAGCAGGGTCTGGATGATGCCGCGCTTGCGGACGGTCGGCATGATGTCGCTGACATCGGGGGCCTTGCGGCCATGGCGCATATTGGTGCGGCTGATGCACAGCCGGTCGAGATCGATAAAGGCAAGGGTCATGGTCGTTGCTCCGTCTTGAAGGCCGGGCAGCCGGGTCTGAATGACAGGGCTGGTCCGGCTCGGGATTGGCGGCGAGACGCGCCGCCCGCGTCATTCGCCGCCGGTCAGGGCGGGGAATTCCGGTCGGCCAGCGCCAACTGGCGCTCGGCGAAGAGGATCGCGCCGGTGCGGCGCGCCATGCGCGCCCAGGCGGACAGGGGGTGCCGGGTCTCGAAGCCGAGGTCGCGCTCGATGCCGAGGCCATAGGGCAGCCGGAGGCGGGCAAGCTCGCTTAGGCTGAACGAGCCGAGCTCGGGGCAGCCAAAGCCGAGATCGGCCAGCCCGAACAGGGTATCGCCGTCCTCGGCCAGTTCGGTCGCCAGCCAGGTCGCTGCCCCGAGCGGGTTGAACAGCTTGACGACCGGGCACGGGTCGGGCTCGGCCCCGCCAGCGCGAAGCGCGGCATGGCGGGCCTCGGCATTGGCGCGGAGCACTGCGCGCAATTCGGGGGTCAGGAGGATCATGCCGCGATCCTTTCCGCCGGTGCCGGGTCGAGCCGGTCAGCGCCCGCCTCGCGGTGGCGGGCAAGCAGCCAGTCGGCGGCCTTGCTGGCGGCGCTCGCTGCCTTGAAGATGGCGCGGCTGTCCTCGCGCAGCACCTCGAGCCATGCGCCGATATAGTCGGCATGGCGAACGGTCGGCACGATGCCGAGGGCGGCGCACAGGAACGCCGATCCCATTTCCGCGACCAGTTCCTCGCGGGCATAGTCCTTGCTGCCAAAGGCGTTGGCGAGCGAGCGATTGAGCCGGGTGGGATGCCCGGTCGCATGGGTCAGTTCGTGGAGGCAGGTGCGGTAATAGTTGATCTGGTCGTAGAAGGCGGGCTGGGGCGGCACCTGCACCCGGTCGAGCGCGGGCATGTAGAAGGCCTTGTCGCCGCCGACCTGGAAAGCGACGCCCGAGGCGGCGATCACGGCCTCGGCGACCGGCACGATCTCGCGCTCGGGCAGCGGGGCCGGATCGCTGGCAAGGCCTTCGCGCAAGCCCTCGCACTGGGCGACGTTGAACACCGTGAACCGCTTCAGGAACGCGATTTGCCGGGGGTCGTCGCCCTCGCGGGCGGAACGGTCCCGCTCGGCCTCGGGGATGAAGCGGTCGGCATAGACAACGGTCTGCCCCTGCTCGCCCTTGCGGACCGAGCCGCCCGCCGCCAGGGCCTGGCGAAAGGTGAGCCAGCATTGCGAGGGGTAACCCTTCTCGATCACTGCGCCCCACAGGATCAGGACATTGACGCCGGAATAGGCCCGGCCGGTGAGCGCATTGCGCGGCAGGCCCGGGCCGGTGGTGCCCTTGGTGCCCCATGGCTGAACCCAGGGCAGGCGGCCCGCCTCGAGTTCGGCAATGATGCGGTGGGTGACCTCGTCATAGAGGCTGGCGCGCGGCAGCGCGGCGCCATCCCCCGGCTTGCCCCGATCCTGGCGCTTGGTCCTTGCTGGCATGACGGCTCCTTTCGTCCCGCCCGCAAAAAGCCCCATGGCCTTCCCGCATGAGGCGGGGGTGGGCGGCAGGGAGCGACCGGAAGGCCCGGCTGGAGCGGCCGGCGCACCGCCAGGGCGCAAGGGACTGGAGCACCCCGAAGGGGTTGCGCCGGCCGTGCCGGGCCTAGAGGGACGCGGCCGCCCACGCCCGCCGATCCGGGAAGGCCCGATCGACAACGCCGGCGCGCAGCGGCGTCCATCCATCCGCCCGGCAGGGCATCGCGCTTGTCGCGGTCATGCCCGACCCTTTGCCTCGTTTCAGTCGAACAGTGCGCGATGGCCGCCCGTGGCCATTGCCTTCGCCAACGCGATCAGCCTGCGACAGTTGGACTTGAGCGCTTCGCTTGCCCAATCGGCTTGCACGCGATCTTCGCCAAACAGCAGGATGCCGATGTCGCGGATGCTCGCCCCGAGCGCTCGCGCATCATGGACCTGCAACGCCTGGACCTGGCGGCGATGCTGCTGCCGCGTAAGCCGAACCGATGTCGAGGGTATCGGGATGCAATTCGTCCCCAGCAACCGGCCGAGCGGACCAGCAATGGGTGCCGCTGTGCGAAGCGCGGCAGGATCGAGCACCAGCCGGACCGGTCCACCCAGAAGTGTCCCTGTCACGAGATCCATCCGGATCGTGCCGGCATCATCGTCGAGGCGGACATGCTCGGCATCCGGGCCGCGCGAGATCGCCGCCCGGCCAGGCCATGCAGCAAGGTCGAAGCCGAGCCCGATGCTTGCGCTCATCGGCAGCGCGGCAAGCGGCAGGACAGTCGAATCGAGTTCTGAGGACCAGAGGATGGACGCGTCCTGCCAACCCAGACAAGGATCGGGCAGGGTCAGGCAGCCAAGCGCCTCGATGAGATTGAGAGGTGCGGTCGGCAGGTCGGTGACCGGCTGTGCTAGTCCAAGCCATCGCGATGCCTCGGCGCGATAGGCGGGATTGCGCCGGAGCCACTCCCAGGCAAGGTCAGCGGGGCCGGCGTCTGCGAGCGCCAGGGGATCGGCAGCGGCGCAACCACCCGCCCCCTCCCCGCACGAGCGGCGGGGGGGGGCGTCAGGCAGTGGCCGCCACATCGCTGGTCAAGCTGCGCCGGGCGGATATGGTCGCGCTTGCCCAATACGCCTCGCATGCTTGCCATGGGACAGCGTCGGCCATTGCCATGATGATCGCGGGGCGAGGGCGACTGGATCCCACCATTATGGCGGCATGGCGGTTGCCGGGGGCAGCCGGCAGGGACGAAAGCCGGGGGTAGCGATCTTCGTCTCTACGGACTTGTCGCTGTCAGCTTCTCCGGGTTCAGGGCAAGCGGCTGCTCCCCAGCATGAGGCTTCGATAGCCGCCGTCTGCGAGGACGCGCGCGGCCCTGGTCAGGCGGCGGATCCGGGCGTGCAGCGCGCTGCCCGGGTGCCAGTCCCGCCGGATCCGCGCCTCGCCGTGGAGCGCGATGGCGATGTCGCGCTGGCTTGCGCCTCTTGCGAGGCCGTCACTGACCCTGAGGCAGAGGAGCCAGCGCGCTATTCGCGGCTCGGTCGGGAACAGTCGGCTGGTGAACCGGCCATGGCGGTACAGGCCAAGCAGACGGCGCAGCGTGAGCAGCCGGCGCTCGGCGTCGACAATTCCGGATAACCGGTAGTGTAGCCGAACCCGATCGGTGCCGCGCAGCGATCCATGGTCCACATCGAGCCGGATGCGGCGCCAGCCATCGCTCAGCACGACGTGTTCCTTGCTCGGTCCTCGTCCGACCAATGTCAGCCATGGGGCGAGGCGGCCGAGATGCACCCCGTCGGGGTCATCCGGCTGGGCCTCGATGACGCCCACCGGCAACGTCGACGGGTCGAGCGCCGCGTGCCAGACGATGCGTGCTCGAGGGACCGGGATGACCGGGTCTTCGGCGAAAATGAAGCCCCCATTGGGCGAGGCCCGGCAGGTCGGTGCTGCGATGGTCCATGGCCTTGCTTGCGCAGCTGTACCACGCGACATAGCCGGGATCGCGGCGCAGCCATTCCCACATCAACCCCGCCCGGTCGATGCGCGCGAGCCGGGCATAGGGCCCGGGGTCGCGCCAGTCGGGCCGGTCAGCCATCGTACGCAAAGCCGCCGCACACCGCTGCATGGCCGCTGTTTGGGAACCGGGCGAGCCTATGATAGCCTTCGGGTTTCGACAAAGGCGCGGCAGGTCGGCGTGAGGAACCGGCAGGGCGCGCGCAGCGACGGGAAAGGCCGGTCGCAGGGGCACCGGTGGCTTGAAGCACCGCCTGCGGTCTCGGGGATGCGCGATGCGCACGATGGACGCGGCGCACGAGCTGATGGGCATGATCGAGTCCGTCGGCGACGCGGCCGAATTGGCCGAGGCGATGGACGCAGTCGCGACAGCGCTGGGCTTCGACTATTTTGCGCTTGCGCATCATATCGACCTGCGCGCCGCCAATGCCGAGGCGATCCGGCTTCACAATTATCCAGCGGGCTGGGCCGAGCATTACGAGCGCCATGCTCTGGCGATCTCCGACCCGGTCCATCGCGCAAGCCATGTGACGAGCATCGGCTTTGCCTGGTCGCGGATACCGATGATGATCCCGCTGACGGCGAACGATCTTAAGACGCTGGCCATGGGCAGCGAGCAGGGCATCGCCGATGGGTTTACCGTCCCGGCACATGTCCCGGGCGAGGCGCGGGGTTCGTGTTCGTTCGCTATTCGCGCAGGACGGGGCCTCCCGCGAGATGTGCTGCCGCTCGCCCAGCTTGCCGGCGCCTTCGCCTTCGAAGCCGCGCGGCGATTGTCCATTGCGCGAGGCGAGATGCTGCCCGGTGCACCGGCGCTGACCGACCGCCAGAGGGACTGCGTGGTCTGGATCGGACGCGGCAAGAGTAACTGGGAGATCAGCCGGATACTCGGCGTGAGCGAGGAGACGGTGGTCACTCATGTCAAGCAGGCCTGCGATCGCTATGCAGTAAGCAAGCGGACATTGCTGGTCATCCGTGCCTTGTTCGACGGAACGATCAGCTTCAACGACGTGCTACGGCGGGGCCATCCCCCTTTCTGGGGATAGCGGGGAGGACCCGCGCCGATCGATCACGGCGGCATCCGAGGAGGGAACCACCATGATCCGACTGATCCAGCCAACCGACCCAGATGCCGACCATGACGTGCTTCGCGCGATGTTCGCAGCCCGCAAGCAGGTATTTGTCGACCTGCTCAAGTGGGATGTGCCGGTGCTCGCCGGCACCTATGAGGTCGACCAGTTCGACACGCCAGGCGCGCGATATCTTGTCATCGCCGACGACCAGGGCGGGCACCTCGCCTCGGCCCGGCTCTTGCCGACGACGGCGCCGCATCTGCTCGGCGACCGCTTTCCGGACCTGTGCGAGGACGCGGTTCCGACGGGCCAGTCGATCTTCGAGATCACCCGCTTCTGCCTTGATCGCTCGCTCACATCCCGGGAGCGGCGCGCCCTGCGGGACGCCTTGGTCGTCGCCCTGGTCGACCATGCTACGGCCAATGCCATTACCCGCTATACCGCGATCGCCGGCATCGCGTGGTTCCAGCAGATCCTCGCCTTTGGCTGGCGGTGCCGTCCGCTCGGGCTTCCGAAGATCGTCAATGGCGAGATGCTAGTGGCGCTGGAGATCGCGATCGAGGCGGACACCCGCGCCCGGCTTGCCGCTGCCGGCATCACCGCAGCCGATCAGGCAAAGGTCGCGGCATGAGCGCGCTGCATCCAACCCATCGCCCTGAAGCCGATCCGGAACTGTGGCGCATGCGCCTGCTCGACCAAGGCTATTGCATCATTCCCGACCTCGTGCCGGGTGGTGTGATCGAACGGCTGGATGCCGACCTTGCCGACCCCTTTGCGCGCACGCCCTTCGGCAAGGGCGGCTTTTACGGGGAGACGACCAAAAGGTTCGGGCGACTGCTGGCAAGGTCGCCCGAGGCGGAGACGCTGGTCATGCATCCGCTCGTCCTGGCGATCGTCGAGCCACTGCTCACGCGGTGGTGCGACTGCATCCAGCTCAACGTCGCCCAGGCGATTGCCGTCCATCCCGGTGCGCCACAGCAGATGCCGCATCGCGATCGCGACATGTGGTGCGCCGAGCCGGGCGAAGCCGAGCTGCTCGTCAATGTGATCTGGCCGCTGACCCCGTTTACGCCCGATAATGGTGCGACCCTGGTCTGGCCGGGCAGCCATGGCATGCAGGCAGGCACCCCCAATCCGAGGGGCCGGCCGCTCGCGGCTGCCATGTCGCCGGGTGACGCGCTGTTGTTCCTCGGCTCGACGCTGCACGGCGCGGGCGCCAACCGGACGGACGCGGTGCGCCGCGGCGTTGTCATCGGCTATTCGGCAGGCTGGCTGAAACCCTATGAGAATCCGTGGCTCGCCTATCCGCCGGCAATCGCATCGCGGTTCAGCCCCGATCTCGCGGCGCTGGTCGGCTATCGCCAGCATCGCCCCAATCTTGGCAATTTCGAGGGCCAATGCCCCTCAATACTGCTTGGCGGCGAACCCGATGCGCCGCTGGGCGCGATCGATACGCTGCGTCCGGACCAGGCGGAACTGGTCGCTGCCTTTATGCGTGAGGCGCAGCAGTGAATGGCGGCCCGACCGCCGAGCGGGTGCTCGATGGGCTGCGGCGGATGATCCTCGAGCGGGACCTGCGGCCAGGCATGCGGCTTGATCCGGCGGCGCTGTCCGAACGGCTCCTGTCCAGCGCCACGCCGGTTCGCGAAGCCCTGTGTGTCCTGCTGGGCGAGCGGCTGGTCGAGGTGCGGCCGGGCGGCGGCTTTCATGTCCCTATTCCCGATGCCCCGGGCATTGCTGACCTCTATGGCTGGTGCGGCGAGGTTGCTGCCATGGCCTTGCGCGCGGCCGTGCCGCTGCGGCCACTTGCCCAGCCCGATCCGGTGCTGTCGCATGCCGACCGCATGGCGCGGATACTCGGCGCCCTTGCCGACGCGTCGCCCAATGCGGAGCATGGGCTTGCGATGCGAGGCATCATTGCCCGGCTGCATGCCGCCCGGCTGGTCGAGCCGATCTGCATCCCGGACATGGACGGCGAGCAGCATGCGCTCGAGGCAGCGCTGGAGAGGGGGGATGCAGCAAGCCTGCGCGCCGGGCTTGCGCGCTATCATCGCCGCCGCCAGCGCGCTGCCCCCGCCATCGCCAGGGCGTTGCTCCGCGAGTAATCGATAATCGACATATCGAACCCGTATAAAGTTCGAATACCCAGCCCTCGGACCCATGCTCCCAAGGTCGCAGGAGTTCTGCGACGCTTAGCGAAGGAGCATAGCATGGAACGCCAGCATGACAGCCTGATCGATCTCGGCGCGGCCAGTGTCGAGACCCAGGGCGCACCCGGCCAGCGGACCGAGTTCGGCGTGATCGCCGAGCAGCTCGGCCTCGACGTCGAGTAAGCGGCAGGGCGGGTGCCCGCACGGTACCCGCCCTGTTCGACGCCATGGCGCTTCATTACCGCCTTCGCGGCGGCCTCGGCCATGCCGCTTTCGAGGACCGCACTATCCTGCTCGATGTCGAGGCGGACCGCTACTGGCAGCTGCCGGGCACCGCGGCGTTGCTGCTCGCCAAGGCAGCGAATGGAGACCCTTTTTGCGGAACAGAGGCCGGCCTCAGCCAGCTGCTGGAGCTTGGCTTCCTCGTTCGCGGACAGCCGGGCGATCTTTGCCAACCTTATGCAAGCCTGGCTTCGATCCCTGCGCCGCTGGCGGATTTGCTGGACGATGAACGCCCACAGGACCGGCCCAGCCTTGTCCGTGCAACGCAAATCGCCTGGTCGGCGATCGCGGTCAGGGCCGAGCTGCGCGCAACCCCGCTGCATCGCCTGCTGGCCCGCATTGCGCGGACCCAGCGTCGCGGGCGCGCCGGATCGGAGAGCGAGCTGGCGTCACTTGCATGGCACTATACCGCCCTATGCCGATTGCTGCCGGTCCGTCCGCGCTGCCTGCCGGATTCACTCGCCCTGTTGCGCCTTGCGCGCCGTCAAGGCCATGACCCCCGCCTTGTCTTCGGCGTCCAGCCCGCACCTTTCGCGGCGCATTGCTGGCTGCAAAGCGGACCGCTTGTGCTGACCGATCGCATTGGCCATGTGCGGCGCTTCACGCCGCTGCTTGCCCTGTGACCATTCCCCGCTTCCTGATCCTTGCGGGCGGGGATGCGACACTACGCGACGCGCTGGCCCGGCGCCTTGCGGCGAAGCTTGGTTTGGTGCGGTGCTGGCAATCAGGGTTTGCCCTGCTGCTGACGCGTCCCGAGACGCCGTGCTCGACCGTGCCCGACGGCATGATCATCGGCCGTTGCATCGGCGATCCGGGACGAGCATCGCTCGATGACCTGGTCGGGCGATGCTGGGGAAACTATGTTGCCGTCACCAGCCAAGGCGATGAAGTAACGATCCTTCGCGCACCGATGGGGTGCCTGCCAGTCTATTGGACCCAAGCGAACGGCATGGCGCTGATCGCCGCCCGGGCCGGAGACCTGCTCGAGGCGAGCGGGATCCGCCCATCGATCGACTGGCACGCCATGGCGGAGCATCTTGCCTTCCCGCACCTGCGCGGCACCGCGACCGGATTGTCGGGGATCAGCGAATTGGTGCCGGGCGAGCGTCTGCACGTGACCCCTGCGGCAACCCATCGCACGCTGGCCTGGTCGCCATGGCGTTTCACGGCGCCGGAAATGGCGATACCCGACCCGGCCATTGCGGCAGCGCTGGTCCGCGATACCGCCATCCGGGCGACGGCGGGACTGGCTGGCGCGCATGCCCGTCCGCTGCTCGAGCTGTCGGGCGGGCTGGACTCCTCGATCCTGGCGGCGTGCCTCACGCGGTCGAATATGCAGGCCTTTGCCATCAACCTGGTGACGAGCAATGGCGAGGGTGACGAGCGCGTCCATGCCGGGCGTGTCGCTGGGCACTGCGGCCTGTCGCTGGCGTTGCGCGATGTTTCCGATGCGGTGGACCTGACTATGGTGGATCGGGAGGGACTGGCACGCCCGGGCCTGCCGATGCTGATCCGCCCGGCGGATGCCCTGTTGTCCGAAGCTGCCGGCAGCCTGGGCGCCGACGCCTTTGTCAGCGGCACTGGCGGCGACAGCGTGCTCTGCTCTCCCGCTTCGGCTGCACCCGCCGCCGACAGGCTTCGGCGCGAAGGCGTGGGCACCGGATTTGCCCGCACCGTCATTGAGATCGCCCGGCTGCGCAACGCCTCGGCATGGCGTGTCACTGCGCTCGCCATCCGCCAGGCGCTGCGGCCGCCCTTGCATCGGTACTGGCCGCAGGTGCCGGGGTTCATGGCTCCTGATGCTATCCCGGCGCAACCCGCCGCCCATCCCTGGTTTTCGGAGCCCGACGGCTTGTTGCCGGGGCGTCGGAGCCATGTCCGCTCCATCCTCGCGGCGATGGCGCATCTCGACGGCTATCCACGGCAGCGCCATCGACCGTCGCTGTTCCCGCTGATGAGCCAGCCCGTGGTGGAAGCATGTCTCAGGGTGCCGAGTTGGCTGCAGGTCGCGAATGGCCGCAACCGGGCGGTCGCGCGCGAGGCGTTCCGCAGCCTGCTGCCGGCCGGCCATGTCGACCGGGGTGCCAAGGGCGGTCTGGACCGTTTCGCCATGCACGCGATCCTCGCCAACCAGGCAGGCTTGCGCGCGTTCCTGCTCGACGGCGCGCTGGCGGCTGGGGGCCTTGTCGACCGCCCCCGGCTCGAGGCCTATCTCTGCGGCGGCGCCTTGCCTGCGGACGAGCGCATGTTCCTGCTGCTCCCCCTGATCGATGCCGAGGCCTGGGCGAGAGGCTGGCTGTCGACGAGGAATTGAGTACAGCTGGTGGAAGGCGCCGATGCCCAGCGGCACCAGCGGCGATACTGCGCTGCCTTGGCCGGGTTGTCGTCGACGCTGCCTGCCAGCCAGAAGCGGAACCAGTCGAGGTTGCGCTGGTTGGCGGCGAGGCGATGCCGGGGCTGCCATTTGATATGCGCTTCATCGGCAAAGGCCCAGAGCTCGGCCGGGGTTCCCGCCCGTTGCAGCCGGGCGAGCAGCTCGATATTGGGTCGATATTCCTGCTCGGGCAGCTGCATCAGGAACGGCGTCCGGATACGGTCGGTATTATAGGCTGGCGAGAGCTGCCGCCAGGCCGGGTCGGCCGGAGACGGCTCGCCAAGGCCCCATTCGCTGAGCAGCATGGCGGGCACATCGCGGCCCTCGACCGCGTTCTGCCAATAATAGGTCGGCGTCGGCATGACATTGGCGATGGACAGCGCAGCAAGCCGGTCCGGCGAATGGATGGCAATCCAAGCGGCGACCTCGCCGCCAAAGCTGACTCCGCCCATGCCAACGCGGCTCGGATCGATCGCGCCTTCCCTGGCCAGCCGGTCGATGATCGCCTCGATCCCCGACGCGGCGATCGCATAAGCCTCGCGATTGGCGGCCTCTCCATCCTGGGCCGGGTATCGGTTGATGCACAGGGCCGCGATGCCATGCTCCGCCAGCTGGCGCAGCGGAAATTCATCGCCCAGACCGCCCCGGATAAAGCCTGGGCAGGAATAATAGGTAATGAACAGGGGCGCAGGCCTGGCGGGACCGAGCGGTCGGAGCAGCTGGCCGGTAAAGCGCCGTGCTTGCCGGTCCTGCCACTCGACCGGCTCGAACCGCAGGGTGATCCGCTCGGCGATCCCGGCATTGGGCCCGGCGAGGGTCCGCATGCGACCATCGGCAAGATCGATCGCCACCAGACGGGGCGGGTGATTGGCATTGGCGGCGACACAGATGGCTGCAGCGGCTGTGACGGCACAGCCCTGGCTTCGGTCGCGCCCACCATTGAGCGTGTCGATGGTCTCGGCGATCCGAGTGACCCGGCCCAGCCCGATGTCCCAGCGGAGCAGGATCGTGCCGCCAGTCTCGAGGCTGTCGGCGAGCAGCAAAGCGTTTGATCCGGGGATCCAGGCGGCATGGAGGATGCGGCGCCCCTGGCAGGCCGGGTCCGGGCAGGCGATGGCGCGGCCGCGTCGGGCAAGGACGGGCTCGACGACGCCATTCCGGTAGAGGAGGTGGACGACGCCGCGGGGATCGCCGAAATCGACACTCCGCATGATCTCGCGCCCCTTCACGCCGTCGGGCAGCGGGGCGGGTGGGGGAGAAGCCGTGCCGGCATGAATGCTGAAATCGCGAAGATCGAGCCGCTTCGCCACGGGTGGCTGGTCGCCGAGCAGGCCGGCGCTGCCGAACCATCGGCCATGCAGGCGCTCCGATGCACGGCGGCCATCGATCAGGCCGCCGCGCAGCAGGGGCCTTGAGGGGTCGATGGTCGCATCGATCCGCACGCCTTTGTCACGGGCGGCGGCTTCCGCGCGCTCGATCGCCGCGCGGTCGGGCTTGACCCGGAACCGGGCGAACGCGCCATCGAGTTGAAGCAGATCTGCGACATCGCCCGGCTCGCTCGTCACGCGCTCCGCCCGCTCCCCATCGACCGAGGCGCGCCAGAGCTGGGTCTCGCCATCGATGGTCGCCCGGTAGAGGATCCAGCGGGAATCGGTCGACCAGAGTGGCGGCTCGGTCAGCAGCGTGCCGTTGAGCCAGCCCCCGTCGCCCGCGCCGCCGATGCGCCGGGGCGGCAGGCTCCCATCGACCGGGACCACGAACCAGTCGAGCGCATGGCCATTGCGCTCGATCGATCCGCTTTCCTGCCGATAGACGACATGCTTTCCATCAGGCGATGCGGCGATGCTGGAGAGATCGGCAAGCTCGATGGTTTCGCGAAGCGTTGGACCGGCCGTGGCGGTCGTGCCTGCCGCAAGGGCAAGCAGCAACGGCAACACCCGCCTCACCAGCGCTTCACCAGCTGAAGAGCGACGAGCCGTCCGATCGGGCTGGCTTGTTCGGGATCGAAGGCGGAGGCGGAGAAGGGTGTGCGATTGTTCACATAGGGCGGGTCCTTGTCGAGCAGGTTGGTGGCGGCGAGCGACAGGCGAAGCCCCTGCAGGATGCCCCTGCTGGCCCTGAAGTCATGCCAGAATTGAAGGTCGATCGTCGTCCAGCCCTCAACGCGTTCGACCGGCGTGACCCCATTGTTGAGATAGCCGCCGACATGATTGACGAAAGCGGCCGCACCGAGAATGCCCAGCTCGCCGCTCATGCGCCCACGCAATCGCAGGTCGCCGGCATTGCCGATGGTGCCGACGACGTCGGCCGAGGGCGCGCTTTCGGTCAGCTGCTGGCGGATGCGGAACAGATAGGCGCCGCCGATCCCAAGTTCGAACCGGCGACCCGGACGACCGGTCGCATAGCCGATATCGAAGTCGAGGCCATTGACCCGGGTACTGGCGAGGTTGGCATTGCGGGCATCGACGATGGCGGCGATCGCGCCGGGAGCGATCCCGAACGGATTGAAGAAGAAGGGGTCGGCATAAAGCGCGGCGATCTCGGTGCTCGAAGGGGCATCGCGGATCAGTGTCTCGAACCGGCTGCGCTGGGCGAGCATCAGCTGGAAATCGACGGCAGGGTTGTAGATGCGGTTAGTGTAGCGAATGTCGAAATAGGTCGCGCTGAGCGTCAGGCCCGGCACCGGCTTCGGGGCGGCGGTCGCGCCAAGGGTCAGGGTCCGGGCGGTCTCGGGGCCGATATCGGGATCATTGCCGAACAAGGCGATGACGGCGGTCGTGCCGGTCGGCGAGGCCGGGTCGGCAAGCCGGAAGGGTACGACCTGATTGAGCCCCGGTCCGGTCCGGACATCCAGGAAGCTCGGCGCGCGGAACGAGGTGCCCAGCGATCCGCGAAGGCTGAGGCCATCGAGCGGCTCGTAGTTGATGCCGAGCCTCGGATTGGTGGTTGTCCCAAAGTCGCTATAGTCCTCGATGCGCGCGGCGAGCGACACGTCGAGCCGGCGAAGCCCGGCCATGCCCTGGTCCGGGCCGGCGAGCGGGATGAGCAGCTCTCCATAGCCGGCGAGTACCGAGCGCGCGAGCGGAAAGCCGGCGGTCCCGCCATCGACCGGACCAGCGGTAAACTGATCCTGGATTGACCTCGAGGTGCTCCGTTCGCGTCGATATTCGCCGCCAATGGCGATGCGGATGTCCCCTGCAGGCAGCGACGCGAGCGGGCCGTCCGCCTTGGCGGTCACCGACCAGATCGTCGATGTAGAGTTCTGACGATTGCTGCCGCGCACTCGGTCGATTGTCGCCTGCGGGGTGAAGCTGCCATCGCCGAACACATTGAACGCGGTTGCCGGATCGGGATCGGCGAGCGCAGCGGCAAGCCGGACCTGGTTGACGACATTGCGCGTGAGCAGCTGCTCGCGCTGCTCGCCATAAGAGCCGCCAAGCTCGAGCTGCCAGCGGCCCGGGCTGAAGCGAAGCGCGGCGCTGCCATCCAGGTTCTCGACCGAGGAGGTGAGCCGGTAGGGGCCAAGATCGCGCCGGAAGTCGTAGCGAACGCTGATCGGCCGGTTCGTGCCGATGGGATCGACATAGAAGGGGTTGGCAGGCGTCACCGTGACGGCGGTCAGCCCGGGCAGATAGCGGGTGTCGGAATACCGATCCGCATAGACACCCCGCGCCGTAAATTCGAGGTCCGGCGCCAGCGACTGGCGCAAGGTGACCGAACCGGCATGCCGGCGGGTCAGCGGCAACAGGTCCCCGCCCGCGCGTCCGTCAGTCCGGTTCGCGACGCCGGCAACAAGGTCGCCCGGCTCGAGCGACCGTCCATCCTGGCCGGCGGGAATGGCGAAGAGGCGGCCATCGGCCGCGACGATGGTCGCGGGATTGCCGAAGGTCTGGCGGTAGTCCGGGCCGCCAAACGGACGAAGATCCTCGGTCGCGAACGGACGATCATCGGCGCGCAGCCTGCCCCGTTCATAATATTCATAGGCGCCGGTCAGCTGGCCGCTGGACCAGCCGAAGCCAAGGAGTTGGCTTGCCTGAAGCTCGTCGAACCCGTCGGCCATGCCATAGCGCAGCTGCGTCTCCGCGCCCTTGAAGCGGTTCCGCAGCCGGACATTGACGACGCCGGCAACCGCATCCGACCCGTAGATGGCCGAGGCCCCGTCGGGCAGCACCTCGATCCGCTCGATCGCGCTGGCGGGGATGAGGCTCAGGTCCACAAAGGTCCCGCCGCCGCCAAGCGCGCTGCGATTGCCCTCGACCAGGACCAGGGTCGAGGTAACGCCGAGACCGCGAAGGTTCACGGCGCTCCCATAGCCGATGTTGATGCTGGCGTTGTTGCGCACGGAATAGCCGGGCGTGGCCTCGGAGGCACCGCCCCCGAAATTCTGGGGCAAGGCGGCAAGGACGTCCTGGGTGGTCGCACGCCCGCTCTGGTCGATGGCCTCGCGGTCGATCGTCACGACATTGGCGCCGACCGGGCCGCTGCCGCGAATGCGCGTGCCGGTGACGACGATCTCGCCATCCGCCCCGGTGTCGACACGGTCCGGTGCCGGGCCCGGGCGTGTGCGTCGAATGATGAAGCCATCGCCCATGCGCTCGGCGCGAAGGCCGCTGCCCGTAAGGACCGTGGCGAGCGCAGCGGCAACATCGAAGCGGCCCTTGAGCGCAGGTGCGGTCCTGCCTTCGACCAGTTCCGAGGCGACCATCACATTGCGGCCCGACAGGCGGCCGATTTCGCCCAGCATCGTGCCGAGCGGCTGCGCCGGCAGGTCATAGTCGCGGGCCGACTGCGCCATCGCCGGCATCGCCATGACGAGGTACAGGCCGCTCGCCCCCAGGATCATTGAATGCTTCATCTCGAACCTCCCCGCGCGGCGGGCATGCCGCGTCTCGGGAGGGCCAAACGACAGGCGGGCGATCTACCCCCCACCAGCCTCCGATTTTTTTGCAGGCTCGCCTGTGAGACGAATGCTGCCATCGGGGCCCGGCTCGAGGCGGAGGTCGAACATCGCGGCGAGGCTGTCGGCAAGCGCGGCCTGCTCGCCTGCGCGGAAGGAGCCGGTGACGTGCAGGCCGACAATGGCCGGGTCGGCAACGACCAGCGGGGTCCGGCTGTAGCGGTTGGCTTCGGCCGCCACGGCGACCAGCGGCGTCCCATCGAAGCTCAGCATCCCGCTTGTCCAGGCCGTGCCGGCAGCCGGGCCGATCGAAGGCGTTGCCGCCCCGGCGCCGGGAAGGCTGACCTGTTGCCCGGGCCGAAGCCGGACCGGGCGCGCGAGCTGTCCAGGGGAGCGCCCCGCCACTTCCACGTCGCCCTCGATCAGTGCGACCTGGACCTGGCCGCGCTCGGCACGAACGTCGAAGACCGTGCCGCGGTCGAGAATGACGAGGTCGCCGACGGTCACCATGAACCGGCGGGGATCAGCGGCGACGTCGAACCGTGCCCGCCCGCGGTGGAGAACAATCTCGCGGCTGGAGCCGTCGAACCGGACGGCGATGCGGCTGTCGGTGTCCAGCGTTACCCGGGTCCCGTCGGAAAGGGTCAGCGCGCGCAGTTCGCCGACAGCGCTGGCCAGCCGGGTCGCGGTTGCAACCGGTTCCGTCAGGCGCATCGCGAAGGCGGCGACCAGCGCAATCGATGCGGCGGCGCCGAGTGCCAGGGTCGTCCGGCCATGGGGCAATCGCCACCATGGCGGTCGCAGCGGGTTGGTATTGACGAGGGCGCTGTCGGAGAGGACATGGCTGGCTGCCCAGTGGCGCTCGAGCCTTGCCATCGCTGCTGCATGGGCGGGGTGCGCATCGCGCCAACGCGCATAGGCCGGCCGGTGAAGGTCGGCATCCGGCCCCTCGAGCCGGGCTAGCCAATCGGCAGCTTCGCGTCGAAGCCGCGCCTCGTCAGTCATGGCCGAGCCGGTCCATTTCTCGAGAGAGGATCTGGAGAGCCCGTCCCATCTGCTTTTCCACGGCCTTGATGCTCATGCCGCCGGCCCCGGCGATTTCGGCATAGCTCATGCCGTGGACGCGGCGAGCGATAAAGATGGACCGGGTGCGCGGCGGCATGGCGGCCACGGCCTGTTCCACCTGGCGAAGCGTGTCGCGTGCCTCTATCTGGCGTTCGAGGTCGATGCCATGCGCATCGGCATCCTCGAGCGGCACGTGCAGCGCGGCCGAGCGGCGTCGATCGCGCTTGGCGTGGTCGAGGCCGATGTGCCGCGCGATGCGGCGCAGATAGCCGACCGGCTGTTCGGCGGCGAGTTGCCGGAGCCGCTCCGGGCCGAGCGCGAGCAGCCGGACAAAGGCGTCATGGACGAGATCGCTTCGATCCTGGTGCGAAGATCCGGGAGACGGCACGCGGCCGAGGCGCGCGGCCTCGCTTGCATAGAGGGTCTCGACCAGCTGGAACTCGTCATCCGCCGGGCGCACGCGCCGGGTGCCGCCGCGGTCGATCATGCCGACCCCCGGCAGCGCGCCAGGATGGCCCGCACGCGCGACAATGCCGTGAGCAGGAAATACCTCCAGCGCGAGGCAAACCGGCCCTGCCGGCGATCGGGTCACGCGCGATGGGACATGGCCGGCGTTTTTAGCCGCGCCAGCGGCCTGGACATCTACGCCAGCGGCCCGGAACGCCATGCCGCCCCGGCCCAAAGGTCCCAAGCGAGGTCCTCAAGCCTCGGCGCAGCCCGAGGGTTGCGCAAGGCCAAGACTATCCCCCTGAATTCATTTTGCAAGCAGGGCCAGACGGACCCCAACCGGCTTGCATTGCAGCCCGGCATCGGGGAAGATTCGAACACAATGCGAACGGACCTCGACCATCTTCCGGACCGGAAACGCCGCGACCTGCACCGCGCGGTGCAGGTGCTGTTCGCAGAGTTCGAGGACGCCACGCGACTGGCAACGCAGAAGTGGAAGAAGCAGGGCAGGATCCTCAAGGTCATCCTCTATGGGAGCCATGCGCGGGGCGACTGGGTGGACGATCCGGTCGGCGGATATGTCTCGGACTATGACCTGCTGGTGGTGGTCAGCGACGAGCGGTTGACCGATACGCTCGAATATTGGGCAAAAGCAGACGATCACCTGACCCGGGAAGTCACGATCGCGCAGGCGATCGGCGCACCGGTCAACTTCATCGTCCACAGCCTTGCCGATGTGAACGACCAGCTCGCAAGGGGTAGGCCATTCTTCGTCGATATCGCGAACCAGGGCATCGCCCTGTACGAAGCCGACGGCCACCCGTTGGATGCGCCCCGGCCCCTGACGCCAGAGGCCGTCAGGCAAGAGGCCCAGGCTCATTTCGATCAGTGGTTTTCAAGTGCAGCGGGCTTTTTGGACACCGCTCGATATTCGATCAGCAAAGCTAGGCATAATGAAGCCGCGTTTCTGCTTCATCAAGCAGCAGAGCGGTTTTATCATACCACGCTACTCGTGCATTCGCTGTACAGCCCAAAATCTCACAAGCTGAATTTCCTCCGCTCGCAAGCTGAAAACGCTGCCCCCAACCTGATCACAATTTGGCCCCGGGATACAAAATTCGCGCAACGCTGCTTTGAGCTCTTGCGGCAGGCCTATGTCAACGCGCGCTATTCGAAGCACTACCGGATCAGCGTCGAGGAGCTCGAATGGATCAGTGAGAGGATCGAGGCACTATCGGTCGTCGTCGAACAGGTTTGCCGCGATCGAATTGTCGGTACCGACTGATTGATGCCTATCTAAGAACAAGCGTCCGTTGTTCGGCCGTGAGTTGATGGTCCGGTTCTCGATGACGCACGTGAGATAGCTGCCATACCCTAGGGCAACGCAGCAGAGACGGCTCGCGACCCTACCCGGCCGTTCAGCGCCGCCATAGCGTTCGCGTTTTTTCGCAATGGGCATCGCCGGCAGGCGAATGATCTGCTTCACCTGCCGGTAATATGAATTCCATAGCCCTCACGCCGGTCATGATGATCAGCATCGACACGTGTCTCACCTTAGAGCTAGTCTAGGGATGCGACCAGCTCGGCGGTGCTGATTCAAGCTCGGCGGTGAGACGTGGCTTTGTAAGCCGTCCAGCAATTTAGCTCGGATTCACGAGTCAGGGGCGGCCGCCGATCGATCTTGGACGAGGCCGGCCAGCGGACTTTCAGAAGGTTGGTCGACCGCGCTACGTCGATCTGAATGAAGTCAGAAGCGTGGGGTGTAGCGGCGCACCAGGTCGTCGTCCTCTTCGGCTTCGCTCTCCTCGACACTGTCCATGAACAGCAGCGCCGTCTGGAAGCCGTTGGCCTGGTTGAGGATCTGCATGCGCAAGTCGGACTGCCGCGCCAATGTGGGCTTAAGCCAGTCCGAAGCCCTGACGTCCTGCCAGGCGCGAGCATTGTCGGCGTCGCGACATTCGCTGGGGGCCTGATCCCCGCTACGGATCGCGAGGTCTGGAAAGTAACGCGAGGTGCGGCTGTATCGGATGCGGCCGTCCTTCAGGAAAACGAAGGCACACGCCTCGCCGGTTAGCTCGGCGTAACGGCTGCCCGCAGCCTCCTGGCTCACGTCATATGTGGCGCTGAGGATGCGGAGATGGTCGATGTCAGGGCTACCGAAGGAGTGGACCTGATCGACGAACCAGGGCTTGGGCATGAGCAGGCCAGCGGCGAACCGGTTCGCTTGGGCCTCTTCCTTCTGATGCGAGGTTTCGCGCCTGCTCTCCAAGAGATCCCGCGTCGTGCAGCGCTTGTCGCCGCGATGTGCCGGAATCAGGTAATGTCCTAGTTCATGCGAGACGGTGAAGCGTCGGCGGGCCCGCGAGAGCCCGGCGGCGGCGAGGATGATGCCTTTCGTCTTCTCCATGTCTGTCTGGAGCGCGCCGACGAACCCGTCCGCCTCGAGATCGACGAAGTCGATGATGCCGACGGTGCGCGCGAACGTCTCGATGTCCACGGGTGGCCGCCATTCGGGATGGTGCTGAAGAATGACAGCGAGGAGTCGCTCTGGGGATCCGCAGTCGGCGAGATCCATAAGAAGCTCCTCGTTGACGGTCACTTCCCTTTCAGCCTTTCGGCAATCGACCGCAATGCATCCCAGTCCCGGTCGGACAGACCATCGAAATCGCGGAAGAACTGGAGTGCCGCAGGATCCTCGCCCTGTTCCCCTTCGTCGCTGGTGAGAAAGGCGATCGTTACCGAGAAATGCTCGGCGAGCTTACGAACCAATTCGATGCCGGGGTTGCGGCTCTTGCCCGTCTCGAGTTCCCAGATGTGGGCCTTCGACACGCCCACGCCGTCGGCAACCTGCTGGAGCGACTGACGGGCCCGCGTCCGCAGGTCCTTCAGCTTTACGGCTAATGACAAATCGTTTCCTCCTCGGCGCGTCGCTCCGTCAACTTAATCTTACGCTTCGTTCGCACCCGTTTACAAGCGTCTTTCCGTTCACTATATCTTACGAATCGTCAGAAAGGGCTTATGATGGCCAACGAGTCGAAGGACGGAGCAGTGAAAGGCGGAAGCCTTCCCCGCCGGATTCTGGCCATCGACGGTGGCGGACTGAAGGGGGCGATGCCCGCGGCGTTCCTCGCCGAACTGGAGCAGCGCACTGGCATGAGGGTGGTCGACCAATTCGACCTCATCGCCGGAACGTCGACCGGTGGAATCATTGCGATTGGCTTGGCGATGGGTATCAGCGCCGACGAAATCTCCCGCTTCTACGAAGAGCGCGGTCCCGGAATCTTCGATCAGGCGCCTGCGCAAGGCCGGTTCGGCGCGCTGGTGGATCGGCTGCGCGGCATCGCCCGCACCCTCCGGCACATCGGAACGGCCAAGTACGGTGCAGGGGAACTCCGGCGCGCGCTGGAGGATGTGCTCGGCTCCCGGCTCATCGGCGATAGCCTGACGCGCCTCGTAGTGCCGGCCTACGATTCCATTCATGGCGGACCCTACGTGTTCAAGACCGCGCACCATCCTCGGTTCAAGGTCGACTACACTGCGCTTGCGGTCGACGCGGCCCTCGCCACCGCGGCGGCGCCCTCCTACCTCCCGGCACACAGCTTCGACGGCGCGTCGCATCTGCTGGATGGCGGCATCTGGGCCAACAATCCGATGGGGACCGCGGCGCTTGAGGCCGCGTCCGTACTGCAGTGGCCGATGGCGGAAGTGCGTATGCTCTCCCTAGGCTGCACCGACAGCGTGCATCCGGTAAAGCAGGTCGTCGGCATGAAGAACGTGAAGTGGCTGCTGGAGCTGATGTTCCAGGGCCAGGACAGGCTGAGCCAGGCGACCGCCAAGCTGCTGCTCGGGCATCCGCATTCCAACCCTCACCTGCACCGCATCAATCCGACGGTCGAGCCGGGTTTCACGTCGCTCGACGACGCCTCGAAGATCGCCACGCTCATGCGGATGGGACGCGCCAGCGCGCGCGCCCATCTGCCGGTCATCGAAGATTGCTTCTTCATCGGCACCCGGGAGCCGTTCGTCCCGTTCCACACCGTAGCGGAGACCTGAGATGCTGCATTCCAATCCCGTCGACCGATACTATGACGACCTGCTCGCAGACGTGGCGCGCAAGATCCAGCTCACCGCAACGGCCTATGGCGAGGCCGTTGCCCACTTCGATGCCGTCAGCTGGTATCTCGATCAGCATGAGGGCGGTCTGCCGGAGTATCACCCGGTCATCTATCCTCAGGGATCGTTCCGCATGGGCTCGACGATCTCCGCGCACGACGACCGAGAGGATTACGACATCGACCTGCTGCTGGAGTTGGCGCTCGATCCCGCGACCTCACCCGAGGCGGCACTCCTACTGGTCGTGCGCTCGCTTGAGGCGGGCAAGGGGCGCCTGAAGTTCTCGACGCTGGAGGTCAAGAAGCGCTGCGTCACGCTCGGCTATGCGAACATGCACCTCGACGTCACGCCGGCGGTGCTGGTTCCGTGGCGCGACCCGCGCGTCGTCTCCATCTTCGATCGCCATCCCGAGCGACCGGACCACCCGCTTGCGAACCCGGAAGGCTTCGCGCGCTGGTTCGACGCCAAGGTGCGGCCCAACAGCCCTATCGAGATGCGCAGCGTCACGCCGAGCCGCTCGACCCTGGCGCATGTCGTGCCGGTGCCGGAGCAGAAGCCGGCGGAGCACAAGACCGACCGCCTGCTGGCGATCCAGCTGCTGAAGCGCTTCCGCGACATCCGCTGCGACCGCGGGGACTATGATCGCTGCCCGTCCGTCTTGCTGTCGCGTATCGCGGCCGAGGCGCCCCAGCGGCCCGGCCTTGTCGCCGATCTGCGCTCGGCGGCGGCTCATCTGGCGCGCGAGGTGGTCGCCACGCCTCTGTACGTCACCAATCCCGCCTGCCCCGAGGACGTGCTGTCCGATCGCTGGCCGAAGCGTGAAGGGTCGAATATCCTGTTCGCCCGCGACCTTGGCGTGTTGGTCGAGCGCCTTGATGAACTGGTGCGTGCCGACGGGACGCAGGTGCGCAAGTTGGACATCCTGAAGGACCTGTTCGGCGAGCACGCAGCCCTCGACGGCTTCCGCAAGGCTGTGGAGCGCGCCAGCAACCAGAGCCGCGCTGGCACCTTCTCCGCGGCGAAGAACGGTGCGGTTAGCTTCGGCGCGGCGGTTCCGGCGAGCAGCGTAGCAGCACCGCAGCACCGCTTCTTCGGCGACCCTGAGCGGTGAGCCCTGTCGGCGAGCAGGTCGGGTGGGAGGCGCCGCTGTGCGTTCCGGGCACCGGGCGGTGGCGCGCCCAAGTCGCCTGGAATCTCGCCGCGATGCAGGTCGAGGCTATGCGTGCCCATTTTCCCTCTCTCCGCCTGATCGTAAACCAGGCCGGCATCTCGATTTGGGAGGGTGAGCTCCAGCCTCTTTCTTCACCCTACACGATCCGCGTCATCGACCAGCGCGGCGTGGACGACGGCGAGATCATCATGCCGTACAGGCCCCCCGTCGTGCGGGTACGGGCGCCGCAATTGTCGCGGCGATCCAGCGAACCGCATCGGATGGTGCCACACCTGTACGGGCCGCACGATGATCCGCTCGGCGCGCACCTGTGCTTGTACTACCCCGACGGCACGGAATGGACGCGGCAGAGCCTGCTTGCCGAAACCATCCTGCCATGGACAGCCGAGTGGCTGTTCTTTTACGAGATGTGGCATGTCACCGGCACGTGGGGCGGCGCTGAGGCCCCTCACACGCCCCTTGACCCGCCCCCCGCGCCAGCTGCGGTCGCATCCCGCCTCTCTTGCCGGCCGCTGCGCATGATCGATGCCCACTGCATGCGAAGCATGTCGTACATGCTGATGAAGCAGGTCCACCGCACTATACGGGAAGACGCCCAATCCCGGGCCGCGTGAAGCAGGTGACCGAGGTGGACGCTCGCGCGCTGGGTACGGCAGCTTGCGCCGCTCCTCGAGATCAACGGGCGCGTAGCTTTCTGATCGGCTGAAGCGAAGATGTTGCGCCTCCACACCCTTCGGGCACCGATCGCGCAGTCAATCAATGTCGGCTCGGGCAAGCGCCGGACGTCGGCTTCTGGCCAGACTGCCGTTCAACACGCCGCCACGGAACAGCCGAAAAGTCCCGATGTCGGTCGTCCAATCGAGGTGCAACGAACGGCAGCTTTCAGGATCAACCAGGCGGGTCCGAAATGACCGGGATTGGGGCGCAAAGCGGTCGCTAGGCAGGTTTCCAACATGTCCCCAGAACTAGTGTTAACTGATCAGCAGCGTGGCGATGCGCGCAACCTGCCTGACAGATCGAAAAATCAGCGACCTAGGCATCTGCAGCCTCATCTTTGCCGACTGAAAGGGAGCATCCATTATGGAGGCGATGAACTGATTGCCTTGCGGATATTCCCACTAGAATGGCCCGATGGAAGGACAGCCAAGCTCGCCGTCGGAAGTGCGCAAGCGACTCAACCTGCTTATTCGCGACTGCGACCGTGCGGGCTTCACGCAAACCGCAATCCACCTCGACCTCGCAAGGCATCATCTGCCCGGCTCCAGATGGTTAAAGCGGGCTAGGCCGATGCCGGACGCCGAGTCATGATGACACCATGCCATGGTCTTCCCCGGATCCTGATTCGCAGTCGCCGATTGCGCTGCTGACGGCTCGGGAACGGAACTGCCTCGAACTCGTCGGCGAAGGGTTCCGGTCGAAGGAGATCGCCGTCCGCCTCGGCATCTCTCACCATACGGTCGACCAGCACCTCAAGGCAGCGGTCCGAAAGCTGGGAGCCACCAGCAGGCAGGATGCTGCAAGGCTGCTTCGTGTCGCGCTCCCTCCCCAATCCTTGGGGAGCCAAGCACCGGATGTCGCCAGCGCCTCATGGCCTCCCACAGACTGGCTGGGCGAACCAAGCGGGACACCAGCCCTGCAGCTTGCGGTCGAGGAGCCGCCCCCCGGGCGCTTCCAGCCCGGCGACGCTGCGGGATCGGTGTTCCCCGCCCGAGCACAGGGGAAGCGAAATGACCTGACGATCCGGACCACGTTGCTGCTGATCGTCACCCTGATCGCCGCGTTGCTGATCGGCTTCGGGGTCTTGATGACCGGCATCCAGGCGCTTGTCTCGATGAGGGCCTCATTCTGAACCGCGCCGTTCGCCCATCCGGCGAGCGAGACATTCATCATTCGGGAAAAAGGGAGCGCGCTCATGCGCAAGGAACGTGTTGCTGCTGCCACGGCGATTGCCGATCAATTATTTCCGCTGGAGGCGTCGATCGACACCGCGATCGCCTATAATGCCGGGCTGATCCGCTCCATCGTGGAGGGACGCATGGCTGCCGGCGTGGCGGTCCATTTCGGTCAGGATGCAATCGACAAGGCGGCCGAGACGATCCTCAGCCTGTCTTCCGCGCGCCGCGCTGCGATCGCGACCCACGACGAGCTGGCGCAGGTGAAGACGAGCATGGGCTTGTCCAACTTCTCGTTCGGCGATGTTCGCCCCAAGCCGGCGCCGCCGAGCGGCGAGACCGAGCGGCGCATCCGGGCGGTCGCCTGACGCATGAGCGGGCGTTGACTGCGGCCGGTTATCTTGGTCCGGTCAACGCTATGCTCAACATCTATCTCTTCTTTGCCTTCATGACGCTGTGCTGCGGCTATGCTTTGTGGCACGGCGGCGCACCGGAGCGGGCGGCTGCCTGCATTGCGCTGGCGGGCGCGATCGGCAGCCTTGTCGCAGCCTTGCTGTTCCCGTCCGAAGGCATGCGCATCTATTTCGGAGAGATCGCATGGACGCTGGTCATCGACCTGGCGATGCTGATTGCCTGGGTCGTCCTGGCTGTATGGTCCACACGCTATTGGCCGATCCTCGTCGCGGCCTGCCAGGGTATGCTGGTCGCATCGAGCTTGGCGGTGGCCGCGATGCTGATCCACCCATGGGCCTATTGGGTGCTCCAGATGATGTGGAGCTATCCAATTCCCCTGCTCATCGCGCTGGGTGCCCTTCGGCACCGGAGACGATTGCGCAGCGCAGGGACCGACATCAGCTGGAAGCCCTTCTTGCGCTGGTGAACCCGGCCGAAGCGGCGCAGCTGAGTGCGTTGATGATCGCGGCGCATGGCAATCTGGTCCAGGTGATCGAGGAGGCGGATGGCGAGCATTGGCCCGCCTGGTCGATCGACCTGATCGCCGGCATCCGGACGATCGTGCAAGACTGCGCGCGTGCCCGGCTGTTCAGCGGCGAACCGATCAAGGACCCGGCGGCGCTCAACGCCTATCTCATGACGGAACTGGCAGGGCGCCCGCAGGAAGAGGCCTGGGGCATCTTCCTCGACAGCGACCTGCGTCCCGTGAAGCAAAGCTGCTTCGCCGTCGGTCATTTCCGGAGTGCGCCGATCGAGCCGAGGCAGGTCATCCGCGCCGGTCTGATCGCGAATGCCGCCGGGCTCATCCTTGTGCATAACCATCCCGGCGGGAACCAGCATTTCTCGATGTCGGACATTGCGATCACCCGCCTGCTGATGGACTGCCTGAACTCGGTCGGGATCGTCCTGCACGAGCATATCCTCGTGACCCGGGCGGGGACCTGTTCGCTGCGGCAAAGCAATCCGGAACTCTGGCCATCCTGACCGATCTGACAGGACCGTGCCCGGCGGCGGAAGACGGAGCCCCGCGACAGGTCCTGGGTTCGGTGCGGCTGGAAACGCGGCAACCAGCGGCGAATTCGGTTGCGCGCAGCTGGATATGACGCCTGGCGCTTCACGAACAGTGGGTTGCGAGACCATAGAGGGGGTGCATGGCTGCAGCTACAGCGGCCCAGCGGTGGGATGCTGCGAATCCAGGCTGACGTTCACTTCGCCCGAGTAGCAGCGCTACGGCACGCCAAGCCACGCTGCGCCCGCCGCGCCTCGCTGCATCGTCGACAAAGGCGTTGCGCGCGTTAGTCAAACGGCGATGGCGGGATCATTCGCAGCCCACGCCATCGCCGTCCCGGTCCAGGTGGCGGCCATATCCAGGATCGCCGGCTCGGACGGGCGCGGCCCCTGCGGCGCGGGCAGCCGCACAATTTGCGAAGGCCTGCGGGCGCGATCGGGTAGGGTTGGGTGCAATGCCGGCAGCACCCGCCAGCCGGGTGGAACCCGGTCCCGGCCCGCGATGGCAATGATAGCCCGTTCCGCCCTTCCGGTCATGATGGCAGCCATGCTTGTCGAGGCCGCCGCCATGGGCATCGGCACGGTTGGGCATGCCTCCCCCCAGCACCGAAGCAACAAGCAGAAGCGCGACGATGGCCCGCATCAGAGACGGGCGGATTCCGCAAGCGCCCTGAATCGGCCTACATCCTTGTCGAAATAATGGATCTTGGGTGCATCGAAGGTCATCATGTAGAGCCTGCCGCCGATGATCGCGGCGCGCGCCTCGCCAAGCCGGGTGAGCATGTCGTCATCGACATAGCGGTAGCTGAACGCGATGCCTTCCTGGCCGAGGAACCGGGCCGGCTGCGTGTCGGTAACCTCGAAGCTGCCAATCTGCTTGTAGGTCCGATAGGTGCCCTCGAGCAGTTCGGGGACTTCGACCAGCAGGGTGGTCGAAGTGAACTTGGGCAAGGGGCCCCGCTTTTTGTTCCGCTCCTTCACGAGCGGCGCACCTGAACCGATGCCGCCAAAGAAGGTGATGTCGTTCAGCTGTTCGCCGTCGAGCGTCCAAGTCTCGGCATTCTTGCCCGGCTTGTGGTCGAGACGGTTCCAGTCATGGTCGGGCGTCACGGTGAGAGCGGAGCCGGCGACCTGCACGCTAAGGCCCTTCTCGCGAAGCTTGTGGGCATTCGCCGTTCCGCCGAGCGAAGCGGCGAGCAGCAGTGCGGCCGCCGCAAGTGCGCGAAGGATCATCTCGATCATTGCCGGGGTTCTCCAGGCACCAGGAGGCGGATCATCTTCGCGTCCTGGGCATCGGGCTTGAGAGAAAGATAGGTTCGAAGCGCAGCCTGGCCTTCGGATGGACGTCCGGTCTTGATCAACGACAGGCCAAGGCCGCGGTGCGCTTCCGCGTGGGCCGGATCAAGCGCAATGGCACTGGTGTAGAACTCGGCGGCATTGACGAGATCGCGCTGGTGTCCCCGTGTCCGGTAAAGCTCGCCGCGGGCAAACCAGAGCGTTGCCGTCCAGCCATTCTCGGCGAGCTGGCCGATGACATATTCGCTCGCACCAAAATCGTTGAGCTTGATCTGGTCATCCAGGAATATGGGCAGCCATTGCTGCAAGGCCGCTCGGTAACGGTCGGCACCCTCGTCGCGCGTTGCCGCTTCGGGATCTGCCAGTGCTTCGAGATAGGCGGCGCGCTCGGCATGGGGTGGATGCGAGGCCGTAAAGGCAATCGCGTTGAAATTGGGCTTTCTGAGACCGCGTACGCGAGCCGAGGCCTCGGCTTCGCCCATGACGTTGCGCCAGACAGCTGTCGCCGCATGGGGTCGAAGCTTGCTTGCATTGAGGTAGCCGAGCCCGAGCAGGTCCGCCTCGCGTTCCTGGTCGCGGTTGTAACGGAACAGGTTGCCGTAAACGGAGAGTTCCAGATCGCGATAGGTCCGGGCGGTGTCATAGCTCGGCGCCATGCTCGCCAGCAGCGCGCTCCAGGCCAGCACGTCGGAGCCTGACCGTGCCGCCTTGAACTTCTTGACGCCATGTCGCTGCTCGAAATGCCCGAATTCATGGCCGAGGATCGCGGCCAGCTCGGCTTCGCTTCGCATGCGGAGCAGCAGTCCACTGAACACCCGCATGGTCCCGTTCGGTGACATGGTCGCATTGAAGGTTGGCTCGCGCAGGATGTAGACGCGCGTTGCGCCGCAGCGGTCCGCGCCAACGGCTGAACAGAGGACGCCGCGCACATAGCTCGCTAACGCCTCGTCCCGGATGATCAACGACGAGGCGGCCAGCTGGCGTTCGCTTTCATCATCCTCGCGCCAGAACCCGGTCTCGTCGGTGCCGACGGGCTGGTAGGCTCCCGCATAGGGCGGCGGCGCGGGTGCGCGTTGAGCCGCGCCTGGCGATGATGCGCTCGCGACCAGCAGGGCAGCAAGAAAGCGAAAGCCTGCAGAGCGCATGGTCATTCCTTCTCGATCTGGCTGCCGGGCAGCCCCTCGAGCAGCTGGCGAACCCGCTTCTGCGACCCTTCCGGTTCCCGGACATCGCCGCCCATCGCCGCGTCTGCGTTGAGCCAGAGCAGGTCCCCGGTCTTGAGGTCCACCAAGGCGGCATAGCCGACATGCTCCCCCGATTTTACCGGGATACCGGGACCGAGCGCAGCGAGGACCTGGAGAACCTTGCGACCGGTGGAGCCGTAGGCGTCCTTGTTGTAGATGAAGAGCGCGTAATCGGCATCCTGGGCGCCGGGCAGGTCGGCAACGCCCGGACCGAGCGACCATTCGAAGATCTCGGCCTTGTTGTCCTTCTTCTTCGTGGGCAGCCGGTTTCCGACGAAGAACTGATATTCGATGACGGCGCGGGATACCGCCGCAAACAGCGCCATGTGCTCCTGCAGCCTCTGGGCATCCTCGCCATAGGCCTCGGGCGCGACAATGACGGTATTGCCGAGCTTCGCATGCATCGCCTCGAGCGAATCCTGGATATTGCGCTTGGCGCTCTCGGTCCATTCTGCGTTCGGCTCGAACAGGCCGGCAGTCGATTGTGCGCCGACACTGACCGCAGGCCGATATACCAGGATACGCTTGCCGCTCTGTGCTGGCAGTTCGAAGCCCTGCCTGACCGCTGAGCGCTCCTGAGCGCTTGCCGGCGAGCCAAGCGCTACTGTCACGGCAAGCGCAAGCGCGTGCCAAGCCAATCTAGACTTCATGCTATCCCCCTCGCCACCGAACAATCAGCAGCGTGCAACCTACTAAATCACGTTGGTATCGAACCACAAGTGGCTAGGCGAAGCGGGACACAAGTTTTCTGTAATCCGCCGGGTTGAATTTCCGGCCTTCTATCTTGGTGTCATGCGACCGCTACATAATCCGCTGCTTTAGAAATGAAGCAGCGACTCGATATGGCCGAGGGGAAAGAACCATTTTGGCTTTAATCCAATTACGGCTGGGTCAGCTAAAGGGCGGACGGCTGGTCTCGTCTGCTCCGATAGATTGATTCAGCACCAAGCAATGACTCAATTTAGACTTTTGTCATTGCCCGCTTGCCTTGTTCAGCAATCCGGCCCACGCCAGTAGCGAGCCCATCGCAGCACCGTGCCGGATACCAGCATCGCGCAGGACAGGTCGCCGTGCCGTGGCGACCGGCAGCGGGCAGCCGTTCTGCCGCCGCCAGCGCTGCCATAGGACCGGCATTGAAGCGCCGGCCCTATGATCAGCGCATGGCCTTCGCGGGAGACGCCGACCTGGCGGCCGAGCAGTCCGGCCAGTGCGGTGCGCGCGGCGGTGGCGGAGGCGACCGGGCAGGGATGGCCCTTGCGGCAGGAGCCATTTGCCTCGCGAGCCGCAATGCCATTAAGCCTGACCCTCGGGCCTTCGCTGCACCAGATCGGGCCGTCGCCATCCCAGAGACGGACTGGCGTACAAGTGAATGCGGTACCGGACGGCAATGCGGAAAGGGCAAGGGCCAGCAGCATGCCCATCAGAACAAGGCCTTCAGCAAGCCCACCAGACCCGCGATGAATGCGCCGGCGACGAGGATCGCCATCACGCCATGTTCGATGGAGACAGCCAGTTCCCGAAAGCGTTCGTTACGATCGTCATAGTCCATGTCGCGTTCGTGACATAGCGCGGGCATGTAGGACAGCCCCGTCGAGAGCATTTGCCGATGTGCAGCCATTACCGATCAAATCCCCCAAGGCGATGCCGGTTATCCTTGCGGGAGAGGATTATGCGCTGTGGTTCGAAGCGGAGTGGTCGGGAGCACGAACGCCAACGCAGCCTTTGCCCGCCCAGTTGATGACATTGACCACCGACTGACCGCCATCCCGCTACTATGTGCTGATATCGCGCTCGGCGCTATGGGAGATGCGGCTTCAGCCCCGCCAGCGGCTAAGCGCTCGCTTCCATTCTCGTTCATCGGGCCAGGGCAGGTTGATCGTGGCGCGTGCCCGGTCCTGAATGTCGATACGCGCTCCGCGACGGCCGCACCGGGTGCAGCGCAGCCGGGTCTCGAGCGATCCGAACCCGTCGTGCCATCGCTTGCGCTGGAACAGCCACCAAAGCTGATGCGGATCGAATATCGCCTGATGTCCGCAGGCAGGACAGGTCGCCGCGATCGATCGATGCCATGCGGCTGCCTCGAACAGGCTGGTTGGTTGCTTAAGGCCATTGACGATTCGCGCCATGGCAAAGGTGTCCAACAGCATGCAGCATGTAGGAAAGCGTTTGGATTGACCGGACTGTTGCCCGGATCCAGCGCTGTCCCGCAAGCGAGCCAGGCTCGATACGGAGAGGGTCGGATCAGGCTGGAACCAGTGGACGGCGGCACTGCACCGGGCCTTGAGGCACGCTTGAACGTGAGCCGACGCCTTTAGTCGCAAAGCGACCTGGACATGCGCGCCGACGACCCGGCTGTTGAAGCAATCGAACGCTCTGCCCGAACAACCTATCCAGCCGGGGCGCCGGGGGTTTGGCTTGATGCATCCATTATGGATCAGTTCCTGCGCCGCGCCGGACAGGCTGCGCGCTGCTTCTGGATAGGCTCGCTATTCCACGGCACCGGACTGCCCCATGCGTCCCCTGCCGATGCCTGATCCCTTGGGTCGTTTGAGACCATTGTGGCGGCGTCCCGGCACTGGATAGGCCAAGGCCGGGCCCGAGGGACGGCATGACACCGACCAAGCTCCTTGTTGGCCAGTTGATCGTCGTCCTGGCGATCATCCTTGCAGGTGTGTGGGCTGCTACCCAATGGGCGGCAGCCGCGCTTGCCTACCAGCCGGAGCTCGGCCCCCCGGCCGCGTTCATCCTCGGCGCGCCCGTGTACCGGCCATGGCAACTCTTCATCTGGTGGTACCAGTTCGACGCCTATGCGCCCGACATCTTCGACCGGGCCGGCGCCATGGCGGCGGGCACGGGCTTCCTGGGCTGCGGCGCGGCGGTGGCTGGCTCGCTCTGGCGTGCCCGCCAGTCGAGCCGGGTGACCACCTATGGCTCGGCGCGCTGGGCGAAACCCCGGGACGTCGCCGCGGCCGGCCTGCTTGACGATCGCGGCCTCGTCCTCGGCCGGTTGGGTGCCCGCGACCTCCGCCATGACGGTCCCGAGCATGTCATGGCGTTCGCACCGACCCGGAGCGGCAAGGGCGTCGGCCTCGTCGTGCCAACCCTGCTTTCCTGGACGGGCTCGGCGGTCGTCCACGACATCAAGGGCGAGAATTGGCAGCTGACCGCCGGCTGGCGCGCGCGCTTCTCGCACTGCCTGCTGTTCAACCCGACCGACGCCCGTTCGGCTCGATATAATCCGCTGCTCGAAGTGCGGCGCGGCGTGAACGAAGTTCGGGACGTCCAGAACATCGCCGACATCCTGGTCGATCCCGAAGGCGCGCTCGAGCGTCGAAATCACTGGGAAAAAACAAGCCACTCGTTGCTGGTCGGCGCGATCCTCCACGTCCTCTATGCCGAGGAAGAGAAGACGCTCGCCCGGGTCGCGACCTTTCTGTCGGATCCGCAGCGCAGCTTCGCCGCGACCCTGCGCCGGATGATGGCGACCAACCATCTTGGCACCGACGACGCCCCGCTGGTCCACCCGGTCGTCGCCTCGGCGGCACGCGAACTGCTCAACAAGAGCGAGAATGAACGCTCGGGCGTGCTGTCGACCGCCATGTCGTTCCTCGGCCTGTATCGCGACCCGACCGTCGCCGCCGTCACCGCCGCGTCCGACTGGCGGATCGCCGATCTTGTGGAAGCAGCGCATCCGGTCTCGCTCTACCTTGTCGTACCGCCGTCCGACATCAGCCGCACCAAACCGCTCGTCCGCCTGATCCTCAACCAGATCGGCCGTCGGCTGACCGAGGAACTGCACGGCACCGGCAAGGAAGGCGAAGGCGGAGCCAGGGGTCCTGGGGGCCGCCATCGCCTGCTGATGATGCTCGACGAGTTCCCGGCGCTGGGCCGCCTCGACTTCTTCGAGACGAGCCTTGCCTTTCTCGCCGGCTATGGCGTGCGGTGCTTCCTGATCGCGCAGAGCCTCAACCAGATCGAGAAGGCTTACGGCGAGCACAACGCCATTCTCGACAACTGCCATGTCCGCATCGCCTTCGCGACCAACGACGAGCGCACCGCCAAGCGGATCTCGGACGCGCTCGGCACCGCGACCGAGCAGCGCGCGATGCGCAACTATGCCGGGCACCGGCTGGCGCCCTGGCTCGCGCATGTCATGGTCAGCCGTCAGGAAACCGCCCGCGCCCTGCTGACACCGGGCGAGGTGATGCAACTCGCGCCCGCCGACGAGCTGGTGCTGATTTCGGGCCACCCGCCGATCCGCGCCAGGAAACTGCGCTACTATGACGACCGCCGCTACACGGCGCGCGTCCTGACCGCACCGGCGCTCAATGCCGACGGCTACCGTGATCGCCCCGCCGCCCGCCCCGACGACTGGGCTGGACAGGTGCGCGGTGCCGACATGCGCCTCGTCGGCAGCGCCGATGGCGAGGAAGGCGCCGACGCCGGCGGTCTCGAGCAGGCCCGCCACCCCGCGCACGAAATCGAGCCCGCCCCGGTGGTCGAGCCCGATATCGCTGACCCGCTCGGCCTCGGCGAGGACGATACCGACCAGGCGGCCGAGCGCCGCGCGATGGACCGCGTCCAGCAGCTCGGCACCGCGCGTGCGGTCTACGGCCTCGATGCCGCCTCGGGCCGCCCTGACGACCTGCAGCTGGAGTTCTGACCGATGGAGAAGGCCAAGGAGAAAGTGCGCCACCAGCTGTTCCTGCCGAGGCCGCTCTCAGACCGGCTCGAGGCGCTCGCCGCCAAGCCCGGCGCGAGCAAATCGGCGATCCTCGTCGATGCCGTCACCGCCTGGCTCAACCGCCGCGGCGCGTCGGAGCTCGAAGATCGGTTCGCCATCCGGCTGGACCGGCTGACCCAGGCGATCGGCCGGGTCGACCGCGACACCTATGTGATCCTCGAGACGCTGGCGCTGTTCATCCGGTTCGAGCTCGCGATCCAGACGCCATTGGCGGAAAACGATGCGGCCGGCCGTGCGCTCGGCGCGAAGCGGTTCGAAGCCTTTGTGACGCAGGTCGGACGGCAGGTCTCGACCGGGCGGCGCACCCTTGGCGCCACGACGGAGAGCGGGGAATGACCGGGACTCTGTCCGCCGATCGCCGCCGCCGCATGCTGATCACGGCACTCGGGACCGACATCGCCGCCGCCATGCGGGACCCCCTGGTCATCGAGATCATGGTCAACCCCGACGGCGCGCTGAGGCTCGACCAGCTCGGCGAAGGTCGCATCGACACCGGGGTGCGAATGGCGCCGGACCAAATCGAGCGGATCATCCGGCTGGTCGCATCCCATGCGCGCGCCGAGATCCATGCCGAGCATCCGATCATCTCGGCCGAGCTGCCCCCGCATATCGAAGGCCGTGCCGGCGAGCGCTTCGAAGGCGTGCTGTCACCGGTCTCTTCTGCACCCTGCTTCTCGATCCGCAAGCCCGCCACGAGGCTGCACACGCTCGACCACTATATTTCCGACGGATTGATGTCGGAGCGCCAAGCCGACGCGCTGCGCGCCGCGGTCACCCAGCGCTGCAACATCCTCGTCGCCGGCGGCACCAGCTCGGGCAAGACGACACTCGCCAATGCGCTGCTTGCCGAGATGGGCAACGTCGATGCCCGAGTGATCCTGATCGAGGATACGCGCGAGTTGCAATGCCCGCTGCCTGACACGGTAGCGCTGCGAACGCGGCCACCGCGAGTGACGATGACAGATCTGGTGCGCTCGACCATGCGCCTGCGCCCCGACCGCATCGTGGTCGGCGAGGTCCGCGGCCCCGAGGCGCTCGACATGCTCAAGGCATGGAACACGGGGCATCCCGGCGGGATCGCGACCGTCCATGCCAACAGCGCGCTCGCCGCGCTCTACCGGCTCGAACAGCTCGTGCAGGAGGTGGTGGTCACCGTGCCGCGCCAGCTGATCGCGGAAGCCATCGGCATCGTCGTCTTCATTTCCGGGCGCGGTATTGATCGACGCGTCTCAACCATCGCGCGCGTCGTCGGACTCGATCCTGACACCGGCGCCTACGCGCTCGCCGATCTTCCCGAACTCAACGCCAAGGAGACCTGAACCATGACCCGTACCCTCACATCCCGCATTTCCACCAACCGGCACCTGCTGGTCGGCGCAGCAATCGGCCTCGCGCTGACGCTCGGAAGCCAGGTCCAGGCGGCCGGGTCCGGCATGCCATGGGAGGAACCGCTGCAACAGGTGCTGGAGTCCGTACAGGGTCCGGTCGCCAAGATCGTCGCTGTGATCATCATCATCGTCACCGGCCTGACGCTTGCGTTCGGCGAGAGCTCCGGTGGGTTCCGGCGGCTGATCCAGATCGTGTTCGGCCTGTCGATCGCGTTCGCGGCATCGAGCTTTTTCCTGTCCTTCTTCAGCTTCGGCGGCGGGGCGCTCGTCGCATGAGCGCCAGTTCGTTCGGGGGCGGCCAGCATATCGACGGCTTCGAAGTGCCGATCCACGGCTCGCTCGGCGCGCCGCTGCTGCTCGGCGGCGCGCCGCGAGGCCTCGCGATCGTCAATGGGACGCTGGCCGCCGCCGTCGGCCTCGGTCTCCAGCAATGGCTGGCCGGGGTGCTGCTCTGGGCGGTTGGCCACAGCATCGCGGTGATGGCCGCCCGCCGCGATCCCAGCTTCGCGCCGGTTCTCCTGCGCCACATCCGCCAGAAGGGATATTTCGCATGCTGAGGCATTTATCATGATGTTCCTGGGCGAATATCGCGACCGGGCCGAACGCCTCGCCGATCACCTGCCCTGGGCAGCACTGGTCGCGCCGGGCGTCGTGCTCAACAAGGACGGCAGCTTCCTCCGGGTGCTCAGCTTTCGCGGTCCCGATCTCGAATCGGCTACCGAGGCTGAGCTGGTCGGCGCCTGCGCGCGGGCGAATAATGCGCTCAAGCGGTTCGGCAGCGGCTGGGCCTTGTTCTTCGATGCCGAGCGGCGCGAGGCGCTGGCTTATCCCCACAGCGACTTTCCCGATGCGGCAAGCTGGCTGGTCGATGGCGAGCGGCAAGCCGCGTTCGAGGCCGAGGGCACGCATTTCGAGAGCCGCTACCACCTGACGCTGACCTGGCTGCCGCCGGCGGACACGACCGATCGTGCCGGGCGCAGCCTGGTCGAAAGCCCCGATGGCGATCGGGAGCGCGACTGGCGCGGCGCACTGGAGAGCTTCGTCGCCGAGACCGACCGCGTGCTCGACCTGTTGTCGGGGTTCATGCCCGAGGTGCGTCCGTTGGACGACGGCGAGACCCTGACCTTCCTCCACGGCACCATCTCCGATCGCCGCCATCCGGTCGCTGTGCCCGAGACGCCAATGTATCTTGACGGCTTGCTCGCCGACACGCCGCTGGTCGGCGGGCTGGAGCCGAAGCTCGGCTCCAGCCACGTCCGCACGCTGACCGTGCTCGGCTTTCCGGGCCTCAGCCGACCCGGCATCCTCGATGCGCTCAACCACCAGGATTTTGGCTACCGCTGGGTCACCCGCTTCATCGCGCTCGACAAGACCCTGGCGACCAAGACGCTGACGTCGCTGCGGCGCCAATGGTTCAACAAGCGCAAGTCGGTCACTGCGCTGCTGCGCGAGGTGCTGTACAATTCGCCGGCGCAGCTGCTCGACAGCGATGCCGACAACAAGGTCGTCGATGCCGACCAGGCCCTCCAGGCGCTCGGCGGCGACCATGTCGCCTTCGGCTATCTGACCACGACGATCACCCTCACCGATCGCAGCCGGACTGCGGTCGAGGACAAGGTTCGCGCCGTCGAGCGCATCGTCAATGGTCTTGGCTTCACCTGCGTCCGCGAGACGGTCAACGCGGTCGAGGCCTGGCTCTCGTCGCTGCCGGGCCAGACGTACGCCAATGTCCGGCAGCCGCTGGTCCATACGCTCAACCTCGCGCATCTGATGCCGCTATCGTCGGTCTGGGCCGGCCCGGTGCGCAACGGCCACTTGGACGGTCCCCCGTTGCTGGTGGCGAAGACCGCCGGCTCGACGCCCTTCCGGCTTTCGACCCATGTCGGCGATGTCGGGCACATGATGGTTGTCGGACCGACCGGCGCCGGCAAGTCGGTGCTGCTGAGCCTGATCGCGCTCCAGTTCCGCCGCTATCCGGGCGCACAGGTTTACATCTTCGACAAGGGCAACAGCGCGCGGGCCGCGGTGCTGGCGATGGGTGGCGCGCATCATGCGCTCGGATCGGCGGAAGCCGACGGCGAGACGCTCGCCTTCCAGCCGCTCGCCAACATCGACGATCCCAGCGAGCGCAGCTGGGCCGCCGAGTGGATCGCGGCGCTGCTGACGCACGAGAATGTGCCTGTCACCCTTCAGGTGAAGGACGCGATCTGGACAGCGCTCGGCAGTCTTGCATCAGCCCCGCGCGAGGAGCGGACCATGACCGGACTGGCGCTGTTGCTGCAGTCGAATGGGCTCCGCATCGCGCTCCAGCCATACACGCTCGAAGGACCGCATGGCCGATTGCTCGATGCCGCCGAACAGCAGCTCAGCCTCGCCGACGTCCAGTGCTTCGAGACCGAGGCGCTGATGGGCCAGACCGGCGCAGTCGCGCCGGTGCTGACTTATCTCTTCCACCGACTGGAGGAACGGTTCGACGGGCGGCCGACCTTGCTGATCCTCGACGAGGCCTGGATCTTCCTCGATCATCCCCTGTTCGCCGCACGCATCCGCGAGTGGCTGAAGGTACTGCGCAAGAAGAACGTCGCGGTGCTGTTCGCGACGCAGAGCCTGGCCGACATCGCCGGTTCTGCGATCGCCCCGGCCATCATCGAAAGCTGCCCGCAGCGCATCCTGCTGCCCAACGACCGCGCGATCGAGCCGCAGGGCCATGACATCTATGTGCGCTTCGGCCTCAACGACCGACAGATCGAGCTGATCGCCCGGGCGACGCCCAAGCGGCACTATTACCTGCAATCCGCGCGCGGCAACCGGCTGTTCGACCTGGGCCTTGGCCCGATCGCCCTCGCGCTGTGTGGTTCGTCCGACCCCGCGGCACAGGCGCGGATCGATGCGATGCTCGCCGAACATGGCCGTGACCGCTTCACCGGAGCGTTCCTGCGGAATGCCGGCCTCAACTGGGCGGCGGACCTTGCGGATCAGTTCTTTCACGAGAAAGCGCTAGATGCTGTAATGCTTGACCCGCCTGTATAGCTGGTTCTCGGGACGATTTATCCGGGCAGTTCGGTCTGTTCAGGCACATTTTGCAAGGGCGAACCGGCGCGTGAGCTTTGCGCCCCATAATCAGCCATTAGGGTGGCGAGCGTCGAGCTCGAAACCAGTCGTTCGTTCGTTCATACTAACAAATCGCCGCTCCGAACGGCTGGCTTTGGGACAAACCTGCCCCTCGACGCCGTGGCCGAGAACGTCAAGTTGGGCCAAAACCGGCCATCCACCTGATCGCGAATTTGATCTAACCTCTGTCCGGACTTGGGGACGATGGCGACCTACCGGATCCCACCTCGCGACCTTGAAAACCTGCCCTTCGTTCAGTTGCATCATATGACGAACCCTTGGTGCTGGGCTAGATTCAGCGCCACCGTTTTCTTGCCTAAATTTCCCTTTTGTTCTTAAGTAATCGCTCTAAATTTGACGATGATTTCAGTAGATCAAGAGCTTGGAAGAGAGAGACGGTGCCGACGATATCGGATTTCGATAAGATTACTGAGTTTGCTCAAGATGCGCTCGCTTTAACGCCAGTGATCATCCTTGGGAGTGGGGCCTCCGCAGCGCAAGGATTGCCTGGCATGTGGCCGCTCGCTGCCCATCTGCGCGGCCTTGCCGTTCCGACCGAATGGCAAGCCGAAGAATGTGCCGAATGGCAGCAGTTCGTCGATTCCCTAGCTGCCGGCACCGATCTCGAGACTGCGCTCCAGGCGGTGCGCATGACCGACCGACAGACAGCGCATGTCGCCGAAGCTACCCGTGCCCTACTGCTTCCGCATGACGAGCGTGTCTTTCTGGACGTGCTGAACGACCGCCGCGCGCTGCCATTGACCCGGCTGTTTCGTCACCTCTTCGCGAGCATCCACCGCACGATCGATGTTGTTACGCCTAATTACGACCGCCTCGCCGAATATGCAGCCGACGCCGGGGAGTTTCTTCACCATACTGGCTTTACTCCGGGATACCTGCAGTCGAGGCCGAAGAGCAGCGGCACTAGGGGAGCGGCGACGCCAGGCGATCTGTCACGCATCGTCCGGGTCTGGAAGGTGCACGGCTCGCTCGACTGGTTCCACAACGGCGAGGGTCAAATCGTCGGCATCCGCGTCGGTCGCGACACGCCCCTGGGCTTCTCGCCGCTTATGATCACACCGGGCATCGACAAGTATCGTCTCACCCATACCGAACCGTTTCGCACGATTTTCAGCTGTAGCGACGCCGCGCTCGAGACGGCGCGCTCCTACTTCTGCGTCGGCTACGGGTTCAACGATCCCCACGTTCAGGAAAAACTCGTCGAGCGCTGCGATCGTGATGCTACTCCCATCGTCGTTATCACTAAATCCTTGTCCGATACCGCCAAGGCGTTCCTCGGAGGTGGGCGCTGCCGCAAATACCTGGCCATCGAGGACGACGGCGCTGGGGGTGCGCGCGCCTTCACCCACGATGCGCCGGGCGGCGTCGCGCTTACCGCCAAACCCGTTTGGGCCCTTCCTGATTTTCTCGACCTGACCTTGGGGGCTGCCGCATGAGCTTTCTCGACTATAACGATACCGATGCACTGGGACAGGTCCAGTCGGTCGATACCGCGACCGTTGTCGTGAAAGTCGCCAACATCGAATCAATGCGCGCATTGCAGGTCAATCGCCTCGTCGCCTTGCAAAGCAGTCGGGCCGGCCAGCACCTCATCGGCATCATCCAGAAAATTACCCGCACGGCTGTCGAAGCCCGCAGCCATGCGGAGGGAGAAGGCCTTGCCGAGCAGGCTTTCCCCGAAGTCAACCTCGTGCGGATCGCACTGATCGGCACGATGATCGCGCGCCTCGGCCAGGACGACAACGTCTTTAGGCGTACCCTCGAAACCGTCCCGGAAATCGACGCCAATTGCTTCACGCTCGAGGGGGAGCGGCTGACCAAATTCATGCGGGTGATCTCGGCGGTCTCGGGTGACGGCCAGCATCTCTCACTCGGTAACTACACACTCGACACAGCCGCCGAAGCCTACGTCAACGGCAACAAACTTTTCCAGCGGCATGCGCTCGTGGTCGGCAGCACGGGCTCGGGCAAGTCGTGGACCACGGCGCGCCTGCTTGAGCAGATCGCCGAGCTCGAGAGCGGCAATGCCATCGTCTTCGACATTCACGGTGAGTATCGCTCGATGGAGGGCGATGGCTTCGAGCATTTTCGAGTCGCCGGGCCCGCCGACATTGAGGCCGGGCGTGGCCTGGACGATGGCGTACTCCATCTACCCTACTGGCTGATGGCATACGAAGCTTTGGTCTCGATGTTTGTCGACCGGTCTGACGCAAATGCCCCCAACCAGGCGATGATCATGTCGCGCGCAATCACCGAGGCGAAAAGCGCGTTTCTGAGCGACGGGGGTCACAGCGCCGTTCTCGCCAATTTTACGATCGACAGCCCAGTGCCGTTCGACATTGAGCGAGTTCTCGGCAACCTGAGCGGTCTCAATCAGGAAATGGTTCCGGGAGCAAAGGCCGGCACCGAGAAGATGGGCGAGTTTAATGGCAAGCTCTCAAGGCTGATCCAGCGCCTCGAGAACAAGCGGGGCGACCGGCGCCTGGGCTTCCTTTTCCCCGCCGCCGGCGCGACGCTGGACTATGCTTGGCTTGATCGCATCGTCGCGGTCCTGCTCGGCGGCCGGTCGGCGAAGGGCGCCAAAGGCGGCGTAAAGGTCATCGATTTTTCCGAAGTACCGTCCGACGTCCTGCCACTAATTGTCGGCATGGTCGCCCGTCTCGCCTTTTCAGTGCAGCAATGGATTCCGAGCGGGAGCCGCCACCCGATCGCCCTATTCTGCGATGAGGCGCACCTATACATTCCGGAGCATCATGACGGCGGCGCCATGGAGAATGCCATTGCGGTCTTCGAACGGGTTGCCAAGGAAGGCCGAAAATACGGCGTGGGCCTCGTCGTCATCAGCCAGCGCCCTTCTGAAGTCAGCCGCACCGTCGTCAGCCAGTGCAGCAACCTCATTGCCATGCGGCTCACCAACGGCGACGACCAGGCCGTAGTCCGCCGACTCCTGCCCGACAGCTTGGGCGGGTTTAGCGATCTGCTTCCCATCCTCGACACCGGCGAAGCCCTTGTCGTGGGCGACGCTATTCTACTGCCAACTAGGATAAGGATCGCCATGCCGCGTAACGAACCGCTGTCCGGCACGATCGATTTCTGGGACCACTGGGCAGGCGCGACCTGTGCCAGCGATTTAACCAAGGCCGTCGAGAGCTGGCGACGCCAGACCGTGCAGCCGTGATCGGTGTCCATCCAGCCGCCCCCCGCTAATTCAGAGTCGAGCACGTCGGCGAGCCATTTGCGCATGTTCTCCGTCAGCAATTGCCGCGACTGTAATCTGACGATCGCTTCGCTCGCCTTTCGACGGATTCCGTCAACAGCAGACGTCCGCGGCTGGGACATTGAACGACCTGACCTGGTCGGAAGGCGTCATGCGTGATCGGTCGATTGACTCGGCAGCTTTCCCGACTTGACCGGCTGAAACTTGCCAGTCTGAAACCAGCCCAATTGCAGCCCTTAGCCTTCGCCTGAAGACGGAGCTGGGGTCGCCCAGCGAATTGCAGTGGAATTCGAAAGCAATGGTCGCGCAGTCGGCTTCGCCATGAGAGTAGCAACAACCGTCTGCCCGAGCGCCCGTGTCGATTATGGCGCGCAATCCGTCGAAGCCACCTTCAACGGACCAGGGCGAGCACCTTGCCCCGAAGGAGGATGAGTATTCCCCAAAGGGTCACTGATCTCCGGAGCCTGGATGAGACAAACTGCCCGGCAATCCTGAGGCACCTTCCGCCCTGCCAGGAGAAGATGTCAGTCCCTGGAGATCATCCATGCGCACCCCTATCCGCATTCACGCAAAATCTGTTGCCGCGCCCTTGCTTGCAGCTGCCTCGCTGGGCTTCGCTGTGATCATACCGATCATCCCCGCCCAAGCCCAGCTCGGCGGCCTTGTCTTCGACCCCAGCAACTATGCGCAGAACGTCCTGACCGCCGCCCGCACGCTCCAGAGCGTCAACCAGCAAATCCAGCAGCTCCAGAATGAGGCACAGATGCTGGTGAACAGCGCCAAGAACCTGAGCAAAATCGATTTCCCGCAGCTCGACGCGCTGAAGCACAAGCTCGCCGAGATCGACCGGCTGATGGGCCGCGCGCAGGCGATCGACTTCCGGGTCGACCAGCTCGACGACAGGTTCCAATCGTTGTTTCCGAAGGACTTCGCCTCCGCGCTGCGCACCGATGCCCGCATCCGCGATGCCCGCGCGCGGCTCGATGCCAGCATGGGTGCCTTCCGCCAGACGATGACGGTGCAGGCGCAGGTGGTCGAAAACATCCAGTCCGACACGCAGGCGCTCGCCGACATCGTCGCTAAGAGCCAGGGAGCCGAAGGATCGCTCCAGGCCCATCAGGCGACCAACCAGCTCCTCGCGCTCACGGCCAAGCAGCAGTTCCAGCTCCAGCACATGATGGCGGCTCAGTTCCGCAGCGAAGCGGTCGAACAGGCGCGGCGCGCAACGCAGGCAGCGGAAGCCCGCGCGGCGACCAAGAAGTTTCTCGGTTCCGGCTCGGCCGACACGCCTGACTAGGCCCCGTCGGGCACGGCCCGATCCGGTCACCAGCGACCAACGGCTCCCACTCCGGCCGCCGGTCGCCGTCGCGGGGCGCGGCGGCGAAAGTGTGACCCCGCACCCTTTCGCCCCACAGCCGCGTCCCGCGACACCCCTTCACCAACGTAGGAAGAACCGCCTTGAACGACCTCAACGTCATCGATCGCTTCCTCCAGGCGTTCATCACCTACATCGACAGTGGGTTCGGGCTGCTCGGGCCGGACGTCGCGTTCCTGACCGCGACGCTGATCGGCATCGACATCACGCTCGCCGGCCTGTTCTGGGCGATGGGCGGCGAGGACAATGTCATCGGCCGCTTCCTGAAGAAGATCCTTTATGTCGGTGCGTTCGCCTTCATCCTGAACAGCTTCTCAACGCTTGCCGACATCATCTTCCGGTCGTTCGCCCAGGCCGGGCTGACCGCCGGCGGCGGCACGCTGTCGGCTGACGACCTGCTCAAGCCCGGGCGGCTCGCGGGCACCGGTTTCTCGGCGGCATGGCCGCTGCTCGACCAAGCGAGCGAGATGGTCGGGTTCACGACCTTCTTCGACAATTTCCTGACGATCATGATCCTCTTGTTCGCATGGGCGCTGGTGATCGTCGCCTTCTTCATTCTCGCCGTGCAGATGTTCGTCTGCATCCTCGAGTTCAAGCTGACTGCACTCGCCGGCTTCATCCTCGTTCCTTTCGCCCTGTGGAACCGCACCAGCTTCCTCGCTGAGCGTGTGCTCGGGAACGTGGTCTCCTCCGGCATCAAGGTGATGGTGCTCGCAGTCATCGTCGGCATCGGCTCGAACTTCTTCACCGAGTTCACCGACGCGCTTCAGGGCCAGGAGCCGGACATCGGCCAGGCGATGAGCCTCGTGTTGGCCAGCCTGTCGCTGTTCGGGCTCGGCATCTTCGGACCCACGATCGCCTCAGGCCTTGTCTCCGGCGCGCCACAGCTCGGTGCAGGCGCTGCACTCGGCACGACCATCGGTGCCGCCGGCGTCACGATGCTCGCCGGTGGCGCGGCGGTCGGCGGCGCTCGTGCGCTTGGCGGCGTGGCACTGGGTGCGGTCCGCTCGGGCACCGCGATGGGGTTTGCGGCATCGGCCGCCTACAGCCTTGGCAAGGAAACCGCCCCGACCCCTTCGGTTGGTGCGGGGCTCGGCGGCGTCGCGCGCGCGGCCGGCAACGTCGCGCGATCGCGCATGAGCGGTGCGATCGGTCTGAACGAAGCTGCGGCTGGCGGACGGCAGGCGGCGTGGGATGCCCTCAGCCAGAACTCAACCCAAAGTTCTTTGGCGCCATCATCGGGTCGAGCAGGCGGCGGCGACACCGGTGTAACGCCTGCCTGGGCACGCGCGATGCGCGACCAGCAGACGAGCCGGCACCGCCAAGGCCAGGCGATCCATGCGCTGAGCCAGGGCGATCGCGGCGGCGGGTCCGTCATCCCCGACATCAAGGAAAGGAACGACTGAGCCATGTTCTTCAAGCGAAGCGTGCAACGCTACGGGCGCACGCCGCCTCCCGAGACGCCCTACCAGCGCGCCGGCCAACTCTGGGACGAGCGGATTGGCTCGGCGCGGGTGCAGGCGCGAAACTGGCGGCTGATGGCTTTCGGCTGCCTGCTGCTGACTGCCGGGACTTCGGCAGGTCTCGCGTGGCAGTCGATGCAGAGTCGGGTCACGCCCTATGTGGTCGAGGTCGACCGCCTTGGCGAAGCACGCGCGGTTCAGGCCGCCGATGTCGACTATCGGCCGACCGACCCGCAGGTCGCGTGGCACCTCGCTCATTTCATCACCAACGTCCGATCGGTGTCGCTGGATCCAGTGCTGATGCGCCGGGATTGGCTTGAAGCCTATGACTTCGCGACGAAGCGGGGCGCTCAATTTCTCGGCGAATATGCCCGGTCAGCGTCCCCGTTCGCCAATGTCGGTGAGCGCACCGTGTCGGTGCAGGTCACGAGTGTCGTGCGGGCGTCCGACAAGAGCTTTCAAGTAAAGTGGACGGAGACGGAGTTCGAACGCGGGTCTGAGGCGGGCACCAGCCGCTGGACGGCGATCCTTACCACGGTCACGCGCCCGCCGGCCTCGGCTGAAGTGCTGCGCAAGAACCCGCTCGGCATCTATGTCGACGCGATCGACTGGAGCCGCGAACTCGACACGGCGCCCAGCGCGCCGCCCGTAGCCCGGCCGGCACTACAGCCCGAACCGACCCTTCCGCTTGGATCGCCGCTCGACCCCACCCTCGGCACGCAATTCGATGCGCCGACCCGGTCCAACTCGCAGGAGACAAATCCATGAAGCTCGTTCTCTTGCCGGCGATCGCCGGTATCGTCCTTCCAAGCCCCGTGCTCGCGCAGGAACGGCCAGCATCGCCGCTGAAGACGGTCCGCACCGCGACGCAAAGCGCAACCATCGAGCCGGTCGCGACCGGGTTCGTCAGCGGCGCGCAAGTCTATCCCTATAGCGAGGGCACGATCTTCCAGGTCTATGCCGCGCCGGGCCTCGTCACCGACATCATGCTCCAGCCCGGCGAGAACCTCGTCGCGGTCGCGAGTGGCGACACCGCCCGCTGGGTCATCGGCGACACCACCAGCGGTTCGGGCGATGGCAAGCAGACGCACGTATTGGTTAAGCCGTTCTCGGCGGGATTGCTGACGAACCTGGTCATCACCACCGACAGGCGGGCGTATCATGTCCGGCTGGTCAGCACGGCGGCGACGGCGTTGTCCTCAATGCGGTGGATCTATCCGCAGGACGAGTTGCTGGCGCTGCGCCGCAAGGCTCAAGCCGCACAGGCCGCCGCGCCCGTGGCGAGCGGGCTGGCGATCGAGCAGCTGCAGTTCAACTATGTGATCCGCGGCGACCGGCCGGCATGGCGTCCGCTGCGCGCATTCGACGATGGGACGAAGACCTATGTCGAGTTTCCCGCGTCGCTGGCAAGCAGCGAGGCTCCGCCGCTGTTTGTCGTGGACCGCGAGGGCAAGGCCGAACTGGTCAACTACCGTCTGCGCGGCCGCTTCTATGTCATCGACCGGATCTTCGACGCTGCCGAACTTCGGCTTGGCCTCAAGAAGCAGCAGGTCGTGCGCATCGATCGGATTGCACCAGCCGCCAAGCGGAGGGGCGCATGACCGAGGTCGCCGCCCCCACACCGCCCGCGCCGGGCTTGCCGCCGAAAGTCGATCCCGAGACCCTAGCTATCCGCTCACGACCGGCGCGTGCGATCCGGTTTCGCAAGGGGGCGATCATCGCCATCGCGGCGCTGGGATCCGTGAGCCTGATGGGCATCGCCTGGATGGCGCTCAAGCCGCAGGTGTTCCGGCAGGTGGCACAGGAAAGCGAACTGTCGCAGCCGATGCCGAAGCCGGCGTCCGACGCGCTTTCCGGCCTGCCGTCCAGCTATGGCGACGCGCCGAAGCTTGGACCGCCGCTCCCCGGCGATCTCGGTCGACCGATCCTGCGGGCACAGCAGCAGGCTGAGAGCGTGGTCCCGCCCGCGCGGGTCGATGCCGCCGAAGCCGGGCGCCAGCAGCGCCTCGCCGATCTCAAGACTGCTCGGGAATCGGGATTGATGGCGCAGGTGCAATCGAGCCGCGCGGCTCCGGTTTCGCTGGACGTCGATCCTGCCGCGAGCGGGCCAGGCGCACCCACGGCGCCAACCGTAACCGGCACGCGCAAGGAGCAATTCGCTTCCGAGCGCGACAGGGACGGCGACCTCAATTCTGGCGGCCTGGTCGCGCAGGTCTCGCCGAACAGCCTACTTGCCGGCAGCGTCATCGCGGCGAGCCTGATCACCGGGCTCAATTCCGACCTGCCCGGCATGGTCACGGCGCAGGTGACGCAGAACGTCTTCGACACCGTGACGGGGAACATCCTGCTGGTGCCGCAAGGTGCCCGACTGATCGGCAAATATGACTCCGTCGTGGCATTCGGCCAGCGGCGCGCGTTGGTCATCTGGCAGCGCCTGATCCTGCCTGATGGCAGTTCGGTAGGGCTCGACAATATGCCGGCGATCGACGCAGGCGGTTATGCGGGGCTCGCCGACAGGGTCGATTTTCACACATGGACGCTTTTGAAGGGCGTCGCGATCGCGACCCTGCTCGGGGTCGGCTCGGAGCTCTCGATCTCGGGCGAAAGCGATCTCGTGCAGGCGATCCGTGAATCCACGCAATCCAACACGGCACGGGCGGGTGACCAGATCACTCAGCGAAATCTCGACATCCAGCCGACGATCACGATCCGCCCCGGTGCGCCCGTGCGCGTGCTGGTGACCCGCGACCTCATCCTCGCACCGTGGCGCGGAAAGGCAGGCTGACATGGAACTTAAGCTCGGCAAATTGCCCGATCGCACACCGGTCAAACTCGCCATCACAGTGCTACCCGACCTTCACGAGGCGCTTCGCGACTACGCTCGATGCTACGCAGAAACCTACGGCAACGAAGAGCCAGTGACCGAGCTTATCCCGCATATGCTCGCGGCGTTCCTGTCGACCGACCGGGCCTTCGCAAAAGCACGTGAGAAGAGTGTTCAGCGGCCGTGACCAAGCGATCCGACCGAGCGCTTCGATCGAGCCCCTTGACGGTAAGGGTCGCCGACGCCGCAGCATTGCTCGGTATCGGTAAGACGAAAATCTACGAGCTGATCGGTGCGCGTGAGATCGAGATCATAAAGCTTGGGCGCGCCACCCTGATCATCAGCGCAAGCATAGAAGCTTTCATCGAGCGGGAGCGCGAACCGGCCTCCGCAACGCCGATGCCCCGGAGGCGCGGGCGGCCGAGGAAGACTTTTCGCGAGCTGGCTTCCGGACGCGAGCCTTAGAGTTGCCGAGGCAGTGGTTCGCCCACGCCTCCATCAACGCACGCCGCTTCGCCAGGAAATCAGTCCGCCGATACGCTGCCTCGACCTTGTTCTCCAGCGTATGTGCGAGGGCGGCTTCTGCGATTTCGCGGGCCACGTCGGTTTCCTCCGCCGCCCAATCGCGAAAGCTCGATCGAAACCCGTGGACCGTGGCTGCGACCCCCATGCCCCGCACCAACTCCAGAAGCGCCATGTCCGAAAGTACGGTCGCTGACATGCTGGACGGGAAGACGAGGTCACTATCCTCGACTCGAAGGACCTTCGCACGCCTGAACACGTCCGCCGCCTGGGGTGACAGAGGCACGACATGATCAATCCCAGCCTTCATGCGATCGCCCGGTATCTTCCAAAGTGTGAGATCTTCGTTCAACTCCGGCCAGCGTGCGCCCCGAACCTCGCCGGATCGCACGGCGGTGAGAATGAGAGCTTCAAGAGCTAGCTGGCTTGCGGACAGCTCCTTGGCCCTTAGGCGGACGAGAAATGCCGGAACCTCCGCATGGGGAAGGGCAGCAAAATGCCCCGTCTTTTTTGGCTGGCGAGGCAAGCCTTTCGAGATTGAGCGCATTGGCGCTTCGGTGTCGCGGAAGCCGTTCGCATAGGACCAATCCAGTACCGTGCCGATCCGCTGCCTTACCCGCCGCGCGGTCTCCGGAATTTCAAGCCAGATCTCGGCAAGCGCGTCGCGAATGAGTGGCCCATCAATCTTGTCGACCTTGCGCTTGCCGAGCTTGGGATAGGCGTAAAGCTCAAGGGTCTTGATCCACTGCTTGGTGTGCTTGCCATTCTTCCAGCCTTTGACCATTTCGGCGTGCGCCTTCTTGGCGGCCTGTTCGAAGGTCGGCACGACCTTGGCCACCTTACGGCGCTCCTCAAGCGGATCGATGCCAGCCGCGGCCAGCTTCTTCGCAGCCGCTGCTTCCAGGCGAGCCGTTTTTGCCGGGACGTAACGAGCATCGCCAAGGCCGATATCGCGCCGCGTGCCATTGATCTGAATGCGCAGCATCCAGCTTTTGCCGCCGCTTGGCGAAACCTTCAGGTAAAGCCCGTCCCCGTCAGGATACCGACCTGGTTCTTGCAAACCCTCGATAATCGATTTGGTGAGCTTTCCCATTCACGGATCATAGCATCTGGCTGGTTGAGATTGAAGGCTATGGAACGGCCCCAGTCCCACACCCAGTCCCACACTACTTTTCGAACACCGACGAACGTCCGCAACCGCTTATGAGAATTTATCCAGCAATTCCTTGGGTTTATAAGGATTTTGCGGGCTTTGGCGAACGCCGGAAAACTGGAAAATGGCGGAGCGGGAGGGATTCGAACCCTCGATACGGTTTTGCCGTATACTCACTTTCCAGGCGAGCGCCTTCGACCACTCGGCCACCGCTCCGCATCCCTGGCAGGTTGCGCTCCCTAGAACGGGTGGGCGCGCGCTGCAAGCATTGTCAGCCGGGTTGGGCCATGCGATCCATTGGCCATGCTGAGCCTGTTGTCCGCCATCGCCCTGTATGCCCAGTCGACGCCCGCCGGGCCGCCGCCCGCGCCGTTGCCGTCCGATCCGATCGAGGCGGACTGGCAGGCCATTCCCGCCGACGAGCTGCTGGTCATCGATCTGGCGGGCGGGCGGCGCGTGGTCATCCGGCTTGCCCCCGACCGGGCACCCGTTCACGTCGCCAATATCCGCCTGCTCGCCCGGGCGCATTGGTGGGACGGCACCAGCGTCTATCGCGTGCAGGACAATTATGTCGCGCAGTGGGGCGATGCGACCGAGCAGAAGCCGTTGCCGGCGGGCATCGTCGCCAATCCGCCGGCCGAATATGAATTTGCAGCGCGCGGGCCGGTCGCGCGGCTGACCCTGCCCGATCCTTATGCCCGCCGGACGGGGGTGACCGCCGATGGCTGGCCGCAGGCCAGCGGCCCGTACCGGTCCGACCAGGCGACGGACATGGCGTGGATGCCGCATTGCTATGCCATGGTCGGGGTTGCCAGGGGCCTGGCGCCCAGCACGGGCACCGGGGCCGAACTGTACACAGTGATCGGCCATGCCCCGAGGCATCTGGATCGCAACATCGCGCTGGTCGGCCGGGTGATCGCGGGCATCGAGCATCTGTCCAGCCTGCCCCGAGGCACGGGCAATCTTGGCTTTTATACCGATCCTGCCGAACGCCTGCCCATCGAACGGGTGCGGCTGGCCAGCGATATCGCGGCGGAGGATCGGCCGACCTATGCCTATCGCAGTGCCGACAACCCGCGATTCGACGCCCATCTGAGAACCAGGGAAAATCGCGAGCCGCCGTTTTTCACCGTGCCCGCCGGCGGGGCGGACATCTGCAACGTGCCGTTGGCCGTCCGACCGTCGAAACGTTGAGCCCTCAGCGGCCCGCCGCCCAGCGGGCCACGTCGACCGCCACCTGATTGGCCGCCTGATTGAGCGCAGCGCCGACGCCCGCCGCCTCGATCGCAGCCACGGGCACGCGGGTTTCGAAGCGGCGCTTTTCGATCGATTCCGCGCCCTTTCGCACCAGGGCCGCGTCATAGGTGACGATCGCTTCGTTCGTGCGAGCATCCACGCCGAACTGGCGCAGCTCACCCGACAGCGATGCGCCGGGATCGACCAGAATCTGACGGGCAGTCAGCACGGTGAACCCGCCCTCCGCCGCCAGGGTATCGGACAACAACCGCTGGAACAGATAGGCCGGCGGTTCGACCCATTGCGCGTCCTTGACATAGGCAAGCGTGGTGGCGTCCGAGCGCACCGGCACCCGGTTGACGGCAATTTCCTGGGGCACGGACGGCGGGGCGACCGTGATCGTGGGGACCGCGCCCGAATTGACGGACTGACCGGCAGCCATTCGCGCCGTCGGCTCCAGTGTCATCAGCGACGTCGGCGCCTTGCCACCCAGGCTGACACAGGCGGCGAGGGGCAGGGCAAGCGCCGGAATGAGGACGTAGCGGATCACGGGCATCATTCCTTTTCGGGTTCGTAATCGGGCAGGCGACGACGTCCGATGATCGAGGCCGCACCCTGACGATCGACCTTTTGCAGGATCGAATTGATGCTGGTCGTCGCTTCACGCAGTTCCCCGACCAGCTGGTTGACCTCTGGCAGGGTTTCGCGGGTCAGCGTCTGGACGCCGGGACGCGCGTCGCCGATCGTCTCCTCCAGCGCGGCCATGCTGCGCTGGGCAGAGGCAATGGTGGCATTGAGGTTCTTAAGCGCGGGCCGCACATCCTCGCTGACCAGCTGGTTCGAGGTTCCGGCAAGTTCGGTCAGCTGATTGGCCGCCTGGGTCGCGGCACGGATCGCCGCCTGAGTCTCGGTCAATGTCTGGGCGATCGCCGGGGCCTGATCGGCATAGGCGCCGGTCAGCCGTTCGGTGTTTTCCAGGATCGCGCCGATTCGCGCCTGATTCTTGTCGGACAGCAGCTCGTTCGCGCGTTCCAGCACCGCCGTCACCCGTTCGAGGATGGCCGGGGCCGAATTGAGAAGCGCCCCCAGCCCGCCGCGCTTGGTGGGGATGACAGGCACCCCCAGCGGACAGACGCTTTCCGGGCGCGCCTCGGGACAGACCAGCGCCGGTGCACCCTTGGTCGCGCCCTGCAGCTGCACCTGGCTGACCCCGGTGAAGCCGATCCCCTCGATCGCGGCGGTCGTGCCGACCAGGATCGGCACATCCTCGTTCACGGACACGCGGACCCGCACGACCGACGGGTCGGGCTTGTACAGGTTGATCGATACGACCTGTCCCGCGGGAACGCCGGAGAAGACCACCGGCGACCCCTTGGCAATCCCGTCGACGGCCTGGCGGAAGAAGATGTCATATTCCCGCGCGGTATTGGTGTTCAGCCGTGCCAGCCAAACCGCGAACAGCGCGGTGACCAGCAACAGGATCAGGACGACAGCGCCTACCAGCACATGATTGGATCGCGTTTCCATTCAGCCCCTCATGCCCCCAAGGGCGTCGTCGCGCCAGCCCGTTCGGCCGATGCCACCGCAGCCCGCCCGCGCGGTCCGTTGAAATAGGTCTGGATCCACGGATGGTCCGTGGCCAGCAATTCGTCGATCGTGCCCACCGCAATCACCCGCTTGTCGGCCAGCACGGCCACCCGATCGCAAATAGCATAGAGCGTATCCAGATCATGCGTGATCAGGAAAACGGTCAGGCCCAGGGTTCGTTGCAGCGACAGCGTCAGTTCGTCGAACGCCGCGGCACCGATGGGGTCCAGCCCCGCCGTCGGTTCGTCGAGGAACAGCAGTTCGGGATCCAGCGCCAGCGCCCGCGCCAGCCCGGCCCGTTTCTTCATGCCGCCCGACAGTTCGGAGGGATATTTCGGCCCGGCATCGGCGGGCAGGCCGGTCATCACCACCTTGTACCCGGCGATCTCGTTCAGCAGTTGCTGGGAAAGGCCGGAATAGAATTCGCGCAGCGGTACCTGAACGTTTTCGGCAACAGTCAGCGTGGAGAACAGCGCACCGCCCTGAAACAACACGCCCCAGCGCTTGCGCACTTCGACCGCTTCGGTTGCCTCGCGGCCGATCGTGTCTTCGCCGAATACCTGGATGCTGCCTTCGACCGGTGTCTGCAGTCCGATGATCGACCGCATCAGAACGGATTTCCCGGTACCCGATCCGCCGACCACGCCGATGATCTCGCCCCGGCGAACGTCCAGGTCCAGCCCGTCATGCACCACCTGGTCGCCAAAGACGTTCTTCAGCCCCCGCACGCAGATGATGGGTTTCTGCTCGTCGGCCATGCCCTAGTTCCACCCGATATAGGTGAAGAACACCGCGAAGAACGCATCGAGCACGATGACGAGGAAGATCGCCTGAACCACCGCCGCCGTGGTCCGCTTGCCCACCTGTTCCGCATCGCTTTCCACCAGCATCCCCTGGAAACAGCCGGCGATGGCGATGATTGCGCCGAAGACGGGCGCCTTGACCAGGCCGACATACAGGTCCGTGATCGGAACGACCTCGCGGATGCGCTGGATGAAGGTGATTGGCGGGATGTCCAGCGTGATCCAGCACAGCAGCCCGCCGCCGATGATCGCGATCAGCGAGGCGTACATGCCCAGAAGCGGCATCATCAGCACCGCCGCGAGCACGCGCGGCAGCACCAGCGCCTCCATCGGCGACACGCCGATGGTCCGCATCGCGTCGATCTCCTCGGTCAGCTTCATCGTGCCGATCTGCGCGGCAAAGGCGCTGCCCGAGCGGCCAGCCACCATGATCGCCGTCATCAGCACGCCGAGTTCGCGCAGGGTGATGCGCCCGACCAGGTTGATCGTGAACACCTCTGCCCCGAACTGGCGAAGCTGCACCGCGCCCTGTTGCGCGATGACGATGCCGATCAGGAAGCTCATGAGGCCGATGATGCCGAGCGCGGATACCCCCACCACTTCGAACCGCTGAACGGTCGCATGGAAGCGGAACCGGTTCGGCGGGCGCACGATGCTGACCATCACCGCGCCAAAGGCAAGGACGGTGGCACCCAGAAAGCCCAGCAGCCCGGCCATCGTCCGAGCGGCCTGCACCACCGCAGCGCCGATTTCGTCGAGAATCCTGAGGCCCGCCGGCAAGCTGGGATTCTTCATCATCACCGGCTGGTCGGCTTCGGCCACCTGATCGAACAGCTGGCGCTGGTCGCCGCCCAGCCCGTCGATGCGGGCGCCCCGCGCCGTCGCGGTGCGATGCACCACCCAGGCGCCGATGGTATCGATGCGATCGACCCCGGACAGGTCGATCACCTGCACCGTGCCCGTCACCGCCGCCATCCGGTCCGGCAGATCGCCGATGCCGGCGAGCACCCAGTCCCCGGTCAGCGACAATTGCTGCGCCTGTGCATCATATCGGAAATCAGCCGGCGCGCTCATGATGGCATCCCATGCGGCATTTGCGCTGGCGCGGCAAGACGATAGCCTTCATGTACCGGCCCATGCCCGATGCACCGCGCCTTTCCATCTGGGACATGGACAAGACGATCACCAGGCGGCCGACCTGGACCCCGTTCCTGATCCATGTCGCGCTGCGCCGCAGCCCGTGGCGGCTGATCCTGCTGCCGGTGGCGGGGATCGCCGGGCTGGGATACCGGATGGGCCTGATGTCGCGGACCCGGTTGAAGGAACTGGCCCAGCGATGGGTGATCGGCCCGCGCCTGACCGCCGCCGAGGCCAATGCGCTGGCCGACAGCTATGCTGCCGACATCGTCCGGCGCGGCCTGTTCGCCAAGGCGCATGAGCGGGTGCTTGCCGACCGCGCCGACGGATACCGAACCGTCATGGCGACCGCCAGTTTCGGCTTTTATGCCGCAGCCATTGCACGGGCGCTGGATTTCGACGGGGTCATCGCCACCCCGTCGGCGCGCGACGAGCGGGACCATATCCTGCCGCGCGTCGATGGCGAGAATTGCTACGGACCGGCCAAACGCCGGATGGTCGAGGCGTGGCTGGCGGAACAGGGAATCGACCGGCCGGGTGCGTCGATCCGTTTCTATTCCGATCATGTCAGCGACGCGCCGATGCTGGAACTGGCGGACGAGGCCTTTGCCGTGAACCCGCACCCGCCGCTTCGCCGGCTGGCGAAACGGCGCGGCTGGACGATCATCGACTGGCATTGAGGGCATCCCTGCCCGCCAAGCCGTCAGCCCAGTGCGATCATTCGCCATCCCGGCGTTTCCGCTAATCGTCACAGCCATGTGTCGACCAGGTCAATGGCCAGGCCGACCAGGCCGCCGACCAGGGTTCCGTTGATGCGAATGAACTGGAGATCGCGGCCGACCGCATTTTCCAGCCGGTTGGTGATGGTGTCGGCATCCCAGCCCCGGATCGTGTCGGATACCAGCCGGACGATCGCATCGCCATAATCGCTGGCTGCGCCCACCGCCGCGCGGCGGATGAAGCGATTGATGGTGCGCGCCAGTTCGGGGTTCGACTGAAGCGTCTCGCCCAATTGACGAAGCGCGCCGCCCAGCTGGCCCGCCATCATCGCATCGGGATTACCGGCCATGTCGATCATCCGGGCACGAAGGATGTCCCAGACGCTTTGCCACCAGTCGGCCAGCGCGGGATTGTCCAGCAGCTCGGCCTTGAACGCCTGCACCTTTGCCTGGGTTTCGGGATCGTGCTTCAGGTCGATGGCCAGCCGGGCCAGCCCCTCCTCCGCCTTGTGCCGCAGGGGATGCGACGGATCGTCCGCCATGTCGTTGACCAGCCCGGTCAGGCCATCGATGATCTTGTTGGCCAGCGTTTCGTCCAGCCCCGTCCAGCGCAGAATCGACCCCGCCCGCTCGTGAACCATCTGACGGATCAGGTGCTCGTTCGCTTCCAGCACCTTGGCCGTCCAGCGGATCATGCCGTTCAACAGGGGCACGTGGCGATCGTCCTCGATCGCGGTGTGGAGCGCCTGGCCCAAAAGCGGCGCAATTTCCATCCGCCGCAGCTGCTGGGACAAGGCGGATCGGACGACACCGCCCAGCCGTTCCTGATCCAGCGATTGCAACAGATCGACCGCGAGGCGCGACGCGCCGTAGCGCAGCCGCCCCGCCGTTGCGGCGCCGGGCGGCTGGGTCAGCCAACGCCCGGCCGCACCGGCCATGTCGATGCTGCGCATTCGGCGCGCGACGACGCCGGGAATCAGGAAGTTTTCCTTGAGAAACCGGGCAAGGGTATCGGCGATCCGGTCCTTGTTGCGCGGAATGATCGCCGTGTGCGGGATGGGCAGCGCCAGCGGATGACGGAACAGCGCGGTAACCGCGAACCAGTCCGCCAGCCCGCCGACCATCGCGGCTTCGGCAAAGGCACGCACATAGCCCCAGGCCGGATGCCCGCCCTCCGCCGTCCGGGCGAACAGGAACAGCATGGCCATGGCCAGCAACAGGCCCGTCGCCACCCACCGCATCCGCCGCAGCGCAGCCGGTGGCGGTTCCAGTCGGACCGGGCGGCGGGGAAACAGTTTCATGCCCGCATCAATGCCCCATCCGGCGGATGGTTCACTCCGCGGGCTGAACCGGGCCGTCCCCGTCCTGGTAACCGATCCGGCCGCCGGGCTGATGATCGATGGCCGGCGTGACCGGGCGACCGTCATCGCCGGGGCGATAGGTGAGCAGGCGGCGGGACAGACGCGGGCCGACCCAGCGTTCGAAACCGAGCGCCAGGCTGAACGTCGCTGGCACGATCACCAGCGTCAGCACGGTCGACAGGGTCAGGCCGCCGATGACCGTGATGCCCATCGGCGCGCGCCACGATCCGTCGCCGTTCAGCGACAGGGCGGTCGGCACCATGCCCGCGACCATGGCGACGGTGGTCATCACGATCGGCTGTGCCCGCTTGTGCCCGGCGTCCATGATCGCGCTGAACTTGTCGACGCCCTTTTCCATTTCCTCGAGCGCGAAATCGATCAGCAGGATCGAGTTCTTGGCAACGATGCCCAGGAGCATCAGCATCCCGATCAACACCGGCATGGAAATCGGATTGCCGGTGATGACCAGCCCGATCAGCCCGCCGAGCGGCGCCAGCAGCAGCGAACCCAGATTGACCATCGGGGCCATGATCCGGCGGTACAGGAGCATCAGCACCGCAAAGACCAGGAAGATGCCGGACACCAGGGCGACGATGAAATTGTTGAGCATTTCACCCTGCCATTTGGCCTGGCCGACCTCCAGCTTGCCGACGCCGATGGGCAGATCGCGCATGGCGGGCAGCTGATCGATCTTGGCCATGGCGGCACCCATGACAAAGGGTTTGCCGGTCTTGGGATCGGTGCCGAGATCAGCGCCGATCACCAGGCGGCGCTTCTGGTTCAGCCGGTCGATGCGGGTCGGCCCCGCACCGAAGCGGATGTCGGCGACGACGCCCAGCGGCACCGACCCGCCGGTCTGCGTCGGCACGGGCAGGTTGCGCAGCGTTTCCAGTTCCGCCCGTGCGCTTTCGGCCAGGACGACGCGGATCGGGATTTGCCGGTCGGCCAGCGAGAAGCGAGCGCTGTTCTGGTCGATGTCGCCAAGCGTCGCAATGCGGATGGCATTGGACAGTGCGGCCGTGGTGACGCCCAGATCGGCGGCCAGCGCCGTGCGCGGTTCGATCAGGATTTCCGGCCGCTGCAGGTCGCCGGTGATGCGCGGCGAGGCCACTTCGGGCAGCTTTTCCATCTGTTCGACGATGGTCAGCGCGGTCTTGTACAGCAGTTGCGGGTCTTCGCCGCCCAGGACGATGGACACCGCCCGGCCGCTGCCACCCCAGCCGCCCTGTGCACGGACGTTGACGCGCGCATCGGGGATGCTGGTCAACAGGGGCGCGATCTGTTGTTCGAACACCGTGCTGGTGATGATGCGCTTGCCGGCCGTCGCGCTTTCGTCACCCAGCACGCTGGCCTTGAAGCTTTCCCACGCGGTCGGCCGGTCCTTCAGAATGGCGACGACGCGGCCATTGCCGACAAAGGTGCGAGAATAGACGCTGGCCACCGCATCGTCGCGCTTGGCGATCACGGACACCACGCGGTCGATCACTGCCTTGGTCTGCGACAGGCTGGTGCCGGGAACCATCTCGACGTTGATCGAGATGTCGTCCTGATCCTGATTGGGCTGGAAGGTGAACTGGAGCGGGCCGCCTGCCGCGAGATAGACGGTCAGGACGAAGGCGACGGCGCCGCCGACGATTGCGGACCAGCGGTGCCGCAGGGTCCAGCCAAGCACGCGCATGTACAGGTCGACCAGCGGCCCTTCGCCGTGCACATGATGCCCCTTGGCCTTCAGGAAATAGGCAGCGATCATCGGCGTCAGCATGCGCGCGACGACCAGGCTCATCAGCACCGACGCAACGACGGTCAAGCCGAAATTCTTGAAGAACTGCCCGGAAATGCCCGGCATCAGGCCGACGGGCAGGAACACCGCGACGATCGACATGGTCGTGGCCAGCACCGCGACGCCGATCTCGTCCGCCGCGTCGATCGACGCCTGATAGGCCGACTTGCCCATGCGCATGTGCCGGACGATATTCTCGATCTCTACGATCGCATCGTCGACCAGCACGCCCGCCACCAGGCTGAGCGCCAGCAGGGTCATGTTGTTGAGCGTGAAGCCCAGCAGGTCCATGAACCAGAAGCTGGGGATGGCCGACAGCGGGATGGCAAGTGCCGAGATGATCGTCGCCCGCCAGTCGCGCAGGAACAGGAACACGACGACCACGGCCAGCACCGCGCCCTCGATCATCGCGGTCATTGCCGATTCATACTGCGATTCGGTGTATTTCACCGAATTGAACAGCACGTTGAACGATACCTCGGGATTGCGCTCGGTCAGCGCCTTCAGCTTCTTTTCGGCCTCGTGGAACACGGTCACGTCGGACGCGCCCTTGGCCCGCTTGATGTTGAAGGACAGCACCTGGCGACCGTTATATTCGGCCAGGCTGCGCTGTTCGGCATAGAGATCCTGCACCTTGGCGACATCGCCCAGCCGCACGGTCCGGCCACCGCCGATGGCGATCATGGTGTTCGCCAGACCGACGGCATCGGCCGCATTGCCGAGCACGCGGACCGATTGTTCGCTGCCCGAAATCTCTGTCCGGCCACCGGCGGCGTTCAGATTGACCTGACGCAGCTGCTGGTTGATCTGGCTGGCGGTCAGGCCGAGCGACTGGATCTTGGGAAGGTCCAGGATCACCCGGATTTCGCGGTTGACCCCGCCGATCCGCTCCACGCCCGACAGGCCGTCGATGCTGAGCAGTTCGTTGGCGACGGTGTTGTCGACATACCAGGACAGCTGTTCCAGCGTCATGTCGGTGCCGGTCGCGGTAAAGGTCGCGATTTCCTGATCCGTCGTATTTGCGCGACCGACCACGGGCTCGAGGATGCCGTCGGGCAGGTCGCCCCGGATCTGCGCCACGGCATCGCGCACGTCGCTGACCGCGCGGTCGATCGGCGTGCCGATGTCGAGCTGGATGACGGTCGCGCTGTTGCCCTCCGTCACGTTGGATTCAAGCTGGTCGATGCCCTGAAGGTTGCGGACGGCGGCTTCGACCCGCTGGGTGATCTGCGTTTCCAGTTCGCTGGGCGCGGCACCCGGCTGGCTGATCGATACCCAGACCACGGGAAAGTCGATATCCGGCTGGTTGTTCACGTCCATCCGCATGAACGCCATGATCCCGGCGATGGTCAGCGCCAGGAACAGGACGATCGGCGGCATCGGATTGCGGATCGACCAGGCCGAAATGTTGCGAAAGCTCATGCCAATTTCCCGTAATCCAACTGTTCAACCGATCGACCCGGTGCCGCTATTTGGCCGCCGCCGCCTGCGGATTGACCTTTTGCCCCGGATTGAGGAACGCGCCTGCACTTACCACGACCCGTTCCGTGCCGGATAGCCCGTCGGCAATCATCACCCCGTCGTCCGAAACCGCGCCCGTGCGCACATCGCGGCGCACGACGGTATTCTGGGCATCGACGACATAGACGTAGTTGCCACGCGAATCGCTGAGCACGGCCGATTGCGGCAGGCGCGGCGCGACATTGGCCCCCGATTGCACGCGGGCCGTCGCAAAGCCGCCCGGCCGCAGCGCGCGGTCATAGGCGAGCGCGACCCGGGCAATGCCCTGGCGCGTCTGCGGATCGACGACGGGGGAGACCTGCCACACCTCCCCCCGGAAACTGCGTTCGCCGCCGACCGGCGTCACTTCCGCAGACGATCCGACCGTGATGCGCGCCAGATCGGACTCGGCCAGGCGGACCTGCATTTCCATCTGGCCACCCTGAGCCATGCGGAACAGCACGCCGCTGCCGCCGGAGACGATCTGCCCCGGCTCGACACTGCGCGACAGGACCAGACCTGCGGCGGGTGCGCGGATATCCAGCCGGCCGTTGCGGGCGCGCGCCTCTGCGAGTTGCGCTTCGGCCACGCGCACCCGCGCGACCGCAGAATCGCGCGTGGCGGTGCGGCGGTCGATATCGGCCTTGGAAATGAAACCGCGATCCACCAATTGCAGCGCCCGGTCCAGTTCGGCCTGGGCCAATTGAGCATCGGCGCGGGCTACCCGCACCTGCGCCGCCAGCGATTCGGCCGTCTGCGCCTGAACCGAGCGGTCGACGCTGGCCAGCACCTGACCGGCGGCGACCCATTCGCCCGCGTCGACCAGCACGCGCGTCACCAGCCCGCCCTCGCCCGCGACGCCCACCGGCATCTCACGCCGTGCGGCGATCGATCCGGTGCCGGTCACGACGGAGGCAACGGTCTGGGTGCCGGGAACCACGACGCTGATCGTCGGGATCGAACCGGAACCCGCCGCCCCGCGATCGGCGCCCTCCTTTGCCGCCGGCGCCTTGTCGGCCCCGTCCGGCGTGCCCCCGCTCATCGCCAGGACCGCAACCACGACTGCGACGATCGCTGCGATCACGCCCATGATGATCCAGCGGCGCCGCCGGCTGCGCGGCGCATCGTCGCCGATCAGATAGGGTGCCGCATCGTCCGCCGTCGTGCGTGTGTCGAAATTCATCCCGTACTTCCCTGCTTGGCCCCCCAGCAGGCCAGTCCGTCCAGCGCTGTATTATATGAACATATCACCTGGCTCAAGCAGGCATTTCTTGGCCAAATCCAGCAGGAAAGGCCATATCCTGCACTGCGACATGCGCAAAGGACAATGTGCGGCTTTACCCAAATCGCGCATACAGCAGTGCGCGACGTTCATCGCCGGTTGTGCATCCCGGCCCTAGATCGCCAGCCAGCGGTGCCGGACATTTTCGGACCGTTCAGGAGGATATCAATGAACCGTTCCGTTCCGATCGCGCTCGGCCTGGCCATGGCGGGACTGCCCGCCGCCGCCGGAGCCCAGCAGGCCGCCCCGCTGGTGATGACCGACGGTGCGCTTCTGGACATCGTGGCCGAGGGTCAGGTGACCCGGACGCCCGATATCGCGGTGATCCGCGCGGGTGTGGTGACACAGGACGCCAATGCCGCTGCCGCGCTGAAGGCCAATGCAGAGCGAATGGCTTCGGTGATGGCGGCGATCAAGCGGCTGGGGATTGCCGAACGCGACGTGCAGACCGCGCAGATCAATTTGCAGCCGCAATATCGATATGCAGAGGGTCAGCCCCCGGTCATCACCGGGTATCAGGCGACCAACACGCTGACGCTGCGACTGCGCGACGTGGCCCGCGCTGGAGCCGCGCTGGATGCGCTGGCTACTCAGGGGGTCAATTCGATCGACGGACCGACCCTGACCATCGATGCGATGGATTCGGCGATGGACGAGGCGCGCGTCGACGCGATTCGCCGTGCCCGTGCCCGTGCCGAACTCTATGCGCGTGCCGCCGGGTTGTCGGTCGACCGGATCGTGTCGATCAGCGAGGGCGGAGCCGGCATGCCCGGACCGGTCCCCGTGCTGATGGCCCGGATGGAAGCGGACAGCGCCACTAAGATCGCACCGGGCGAACAGGCGGTCGGTGTGACCGTGAATGTGCGATTCGTATTGAAATAACGGAAAAGGGCGGCGGTGCCCATCGCACCGCCGCCCCGAACCGCGTATCACGCTGACGTATCGCGGGTTACCGGACCCGGCCGCGACGCGCCAGGTTGATCAGCGCCAGCAGGATGCAGGCACCGATGAACGACCAGAGCAGGCCCACGGCGCTGAACGTCGTCAGAGTCGCGCCCGAACCGAACAGACCTCCGACGATGTTGCCGATGAACGATCCGATGATGCCGACGACGATGTTGAGCAGGATGCCCTGCTGCGCATCCGTGCGCATGACGATGCTCGCCAGCCAGCCAATGACGCCGCCGACGATGATGGCGATAATGATACCCATTTCCCGTCCCTCCTGAACAGTCTGACCCGCCATCGCGGCTGGTCTTCGGGGACTAGGACGCCTTTGCGCGGGCTTTGTTCCGCTGATTGATCGAAACGGAAACGGCCCGCCCCCGGGATGCGCCGGGGACGGGCCGTGCGGAACCGGCGATGACCGGTTTCAGAATTTCTGCTGGCGTTCGTACAGCGACCGATAATGCTGGATGCGGGTGACGCGCAGGCCGGGCATTCCGACCCGGTCGATCGCACGCTGCCACGCGGCGAATTCCTCGACGGTCAGGCTGTAGCGTTCGCACACCTCGTCAACGGTCAACAACCCGCCATTGACGGCGGCGACCACTTCGGCCTTGCGACGCACGACCCAGCGCGTCGTATTGGGCGGCGGCAGGGTATCCAGCGTCAGCGGTTCCCCGAGGGGACCGATGACTTTGGCCGGCCTTATCTTCTGGTTCTCGATCATACACCCTCGATCGGGGGCGGGGGGCCCCCCTCTCAAATACTAGAACGACCTTTAGGCCACGGACTTGAACATGGACTGAAACGGCAGGGTAAATGCGGTATTCACATCTGGGCGCGCCCGCCCCACCCCCGGACCGGCGGGCAGCGGAGCAGCAGCCGCCCGCCGACCCGCGAACCGGCCATCGGCAGGACGCAGCTTGTTGCGGCTGACCGGCGCGGCCAGACGGGCCTGGACCCGCGCGGTCGGGCTGGCCGCCTGACGACTGACGATGCCGACCAGCAGAATGGCGAAATCGGGGACATCGGCCGCATCGAGCCGAGAACGCTGGATCCGCAGCCATTTCGGGTCACCGGACAAAGGGGGCGGATCACGCAGTACCATTTGCCGTGTGTAACCCGGCAGTTCTGAAAGCCGGGTAAAGGCAACCGATCCAGCTTTTGCATCGTCGCGCCACAGCCCCTATCTGCCGCAATCATGTCGCTTGATCTGTTTCAGCTTGCCGGTCCCGCCAGCGCCCGCCGCATCGTCGTCGCCATGTCGGGCGGAGTCGATTCGTCGGTCGTCGCCGCGCTGGCCGCACGGACGGGGGCCGAGGTGATCGGCGTGACGCTGCAGCTATACGATCATGGCGAGGCGGTGGGCCGGGCGGGCAGTTGCTGCGCTGGCCGGGACATCCGCGATGCCCGCGCGGTGTGCGACCGGCTGGCCATCGCGCACTATGTCCTGGATCACGAATCGAGTTTTCGCGAGCAGGTGATCGACGATTTCGCCGAAGAATATCTGGCGGGGCGAACCCCCATCCCTTGCGTCAAATGCAATATGGGGCCGAAGTTCACCGACCTGTTCAAGGTGGCGCGGGACCTGGGCGCGGATTGCCTGGCGACGGGGCATTATGTTCGGCGCGTGATGGGGCCGGGCGGCGCGGAGCTGCACCGCGCGGTCGATCCGGCGCGGGATCAGAGCTATTTCCTGTTCGCCACGACTCAGGACCAGCTCGATTACCTCCGCTTTCCACTGGGCGGGATGGAAAAGCCCGCGGTGCGCGCCCTTGCCGCCGAACTGGGGCTTGGCGTGGCGGGCAAGCCGGACAGCCAGGACATCTGTTTCGTGCCCGACGGCGACTATGCCACGCTGGTTAAAAAGCTGCGGCCCGATGCGGTGCGCGGTGGCGAGATTGTCGACCGGGCGGGCCGGGTGCTGGGCGAACATCGCGGCATCATCCATTTCACCGTCGGCCAGCGGCGTGGGCTGGAGATCGGCGGCAGTCCCGAGCCGCTGTACGTCCTGTCGGTCGATGCGGAGACGGCGCGGGTCGTGGTCGGGCCGCGCAGCGCGCTGGCGGTGGGTGCGGCGCGGATTTCGGGCATCAACTGGCTGGCCGGGGACAATGACGGCCCGGCGATGGTCAAGGTCCGGTCGATGGCAAAGCCCGTGCCGGGGCGGCTGACCGGCGACCGGGTGATCTTCGACGCGCCCGAATATGGCGTGTCGCCCGGCCAGGCGGCGGTCCTGTATCGCGGCGACCGCGTGCTGGGCGGCGGCTGGATCGAGGAGACCGAGCCGGCGGAGGCGGTGGCCGCCTGACCGGTCAGAAGCGATTGTCGCGGTAGAGCGCGCAGACATCCTCGTCCCAGGCGCCCTTGTACCGTTCCAGCAGCTGTTCCGCCGGTACCTTGCCCCGGCGGACGATGTCGCGCAGCGGATCGAGGAACCCAGTCTCGTCGCTGCCGCCCGCGTCGATCCGCGCCCGTGCGGACAGCCCGGCATGGGCGATATCGAGCACCGCGCCCGCAATGTCGCGCAGGGTGCGGCCACCGGGCAACGGCGCGTTCAGGCCCAGTTTGGGCACCGAGTCGCGCAGCGTCTGGCGATCCTCGATGCTCCAGCCCTTGACCAGATCCCATGCCGCATCGAGCGCGCCCTGATCGTATAGCAGGCCGACCCAGAGCGCGGGCAGCGCGCAGATGCGGCCCCATGGCCCGCCGTCCGCGCCGCGCATCTCCAGGAAGCTCTTGAGCCGAACTTCGGGAAAGGCGGTCGACAGATGGTCGTTCCAGTCGTCCGTCGTCGGCAATTCGCCCGGCAGGACGGACAATTCGCCGCGCAGGAAATCGCGGAAGCTGAGGCCCGCCGCGTCGATATAGCGACCGTCGCGATAGACGAAGTACATCGGCACATCGAGGGCGTAATCGGCGTACCGCTCGTATCCGAAGCCATCCTGAAACACGAAGGGCAGCATCCCCGTGCGCGCCGGATCGGTATCGGACCAGATATGGCTGCGATAAGACAGGAAGCCGTTGGGCTTGCCCTCGGTGAACGGCGAATTGGCGAACAGCGCGGTCGCCAGCGGTTGCAGCGCCAGCGACACGCGGAACTTCTGCACCATGTCCGCTTCGCTTGCATAATCCAGGTTGGTCTGGATGGTGCAGGTGCGCAGCATCATGTCGAGGCCGAGCGAGCCGACGCGCGGCATATGGCGCAGCATGATCGCATAGCGGCCCTTGGGCATGATCGGCAGCTCGGCTCGGGTCTTGTCCGGCCACATGCCGAGACCCAGGAAGCCGAGACCCAGCCGGTCGCCCACCGCCTTCACCTGTTCAAGGTGGCGGCCGGTCTCCGCACAGGTCTGGTGCAGATTGTCGAGCGGCGCACCGGACAGTTCCAGCTGCCCCGCCGGTTCCAGGCTGACATTGCCGTCGGGTCCGGCAAGCGCGATGATGTTGCCCCCCTCCTCGATCGGGGTCCAGCCGAATTCGGTCAGGCCATTCAGCAGGTCGCGGATGCCGCCGGGTTCGTCATAGGCGGGCGCACGCAGATCGGCGGTGCGATAGACGAACTTCTCGTGCTCGGTGCCGATGCGCCAGCGGTCCTTTGCCTTTTCGCCCTTGGCAAAGGCAGCGATCAACTGGGCGCGGTCGGTAATGACCGGCGCGTTGCTATCCGAAACCGTCTTGGTGCTCATCGCGCCCCCCTAGTGCGGGTTAGATGGGGCCGCCAGCGGGATTTTGCCAAGGGGGTGCGATGCTCGCGAAAGGTGGCGAAGGTGATGCTACGTCGCAGCCGGACATCGACGGTGCGAGGGTGTGCGGCGACGAACGGAGCGGAGGTGCGGGCAGCGCGGCGCATGGGGGGAGCCAAGCAGGCGAAGTCCTACATTGCGAGCGGCTTGTGAGGCCTGTGGGTTTGTCCGCGCCGGTAGCTGCCGAGCCGGTCGAAGCACTGCCCTTCTGTCCACGCGGGGTCCCGTCAGCAAGAAGGACAATGCTTCGACAAGCTCAGCATGAGCGGGATGGGTTGTAGCGGGAGCGAACGGGCAGATCCTCCCCTGCAAGGGGAGGTGGCAGCGCGGCACGCGCTGACGGAGGGGTGAGGCGTTTTCGACAAGGTGACACCCCTCCGGCGCTTCGCACCACCTCCCCCTGCAGGGGAGGATCTTTTGGGCTGTGAGCAGATGCGAGCGGCCTGTCGGTTTCGCTTCCGGAGCTGCCATCTCCTCCTCGTCGCCCCGTGCTTGACACGGGGCTTGGCTACTTTTGCTCAGTCTCGGGTGAGAACCATTGCTCCCAAAGATCATCCCACTCGGGATTTTCGGCTTCGATCAGCGCAAACTTCCATTCGCGCCGCCATTTCTTGACGAGCTTTTCGCGGGCAATGGCGCCTTCGATGGTTTCGTGCTGTTCGAGATACACCAGCCGCGTCTTGGCAAAGTCAGCGACATGGCGCGAACCCGTCCCCTGGCGATGCTGGTAGACGCGGGCGAGTGCGTCCGCAGTCACACCGACATACATCCCGCCGCGATAGCGGTTTGCCATGATGTAGACCCAGCCGCCCCTTTCCATGCGCAACCTATCGCTGCCGGTTTCGCTGAAGAACAGCCAAGCCCCGTGTCGAGCACGGGGCGACGAAGGGGAGAGGTAGCAGCGCACCACCCATCATCGTCATTGACCCCTTCTGCCTTCCCCTTCCTACCAATCCCCCGCCGCCGCCATCCATAGCCCGACCGCGGCCGCCGCTGCCGTCTCCGCACGCAGAATGCGCGGTCCCAGCGTGATGCCGACCGCCGCCGGACAGGCGCGGATCGCTGTGCGTTCCTCGTCGTCGAAGCCGCCCTCCGGGCCGATCAGGATCGCCGCCGGGCCGGGGCGGGACTGCATCGCCGCCAGCGCGGGTTGGCCGCCTGCTTCGTCAGCGAAGAAAAGGTGGCGATCCGTGGGCCAGTCGCGGAGCAGTGCGGGCAGCTTCACTGCCGAGTCCAGCGCGGGGAGTGCGGTGCGGCCGCATTGTTCCGCCGCTTCGATCAAATGCGCGCCCAGCCGCTCGGCGTTCAGCTTGTCGACGACGCAGCGCCGGGTCAGCACCGGCACGATCCGGTCGACGCCCAGCTCGCACGCCTTTTCGAGCGTCCATTCGATCCGCCCCTTCTTGATCGGCGCGGCGCACAGCCACAGGTCGGGCCCCGGTTCGCGCGGGCGGAGCAGCGGGCTGACGGTCAGGGTCACGCGCCGCTTTGCCACGTCGGCGGCGACGGCGAGCCATTCCCCCGTCCGGTTGTCGAACAGCTTGACCGGATCGCCCGGCGCTATCCGCATCACCTGTCCCAGATAATGCGCGGCATTGCCGTCTAGGGTCAGCGACAGTCCCTCGGCCAGCAGCTGATCGACGAACAGGCGCGGGGTGGATTGCGGGGGCCAGGCGGGGGTGGCGATCATGGGTGCGCTGCTTGTGCCTTTAGAAAGGACAGTGCTTCGACAGGCTCAGCACGAACGGGGTTGGTGGCATCGATTCGCCCCTGATGGGGCAGGAACGGGGAGCGCGGCGCGGAGCCGCATCCAGGTCTGGGACTGGATTGTTTCGCTTCGCTCGCAATGACGGGCCGGTTGGGCATGGCCGCTTAATCCTCGCCCCAGGATGCTGCCCAGGCGGTGCGTTCCGCTTCGGTCAGGGGCAGGGGGACGGCGCGGCCCTCGCGTGCGCTGGCCAGCCCCGCCTCGATCACCGCCATCACCGCGAGCGCCTGAACGGGCGGCACGGGATTGGGCGCGGTGCCCCGGATCGCGTCGCGCAGCCCGGCATAGAAGCGCCGCTGGTCGCCATCGGGGACGCGGGCGTGGACCGGCTCGCCCTCTCCGCCGAAATAGACCAGCGGGTCGTCGTCGCGGCCCCATCCCGGTTCGCCGGGCGTCATGCCGCTGCGCAGCTGGCCCTCCTGCGGGTCCATCCCTGCCTTGACGATGCTGCCGCCGGTGCCGTGGACGGTGAAGCGCGCCGCACCCCCGGCAACCAGCATGGAGGCGTGGAGCACGGCGCGGGCCTCGCCATAATCCAGCACCGCATGCGCCCAGTCGTCGGCCTGTCCGCCGTCGCGGGCGACGGCCAGGCTGGCGGATACGGTGTCGGGCAGGCCGAGCAGGCCCAGCGCCTGATCCGCCAGATGCGGGCCGAGATCGTACCAGATGCCGCCGCCCGGCCCGGCGCGTTCCCGCCAGCGATCCACCACCTGTGGCCGGTAACGATCGAAATGCGCCTCGACATGGGTGACCCGTCCGATCAGGCCGTCGCGCACCGCCTGAACCACGCCCAGATAATCGCTGTCCCAGCGGCGATTGTGGAACACGGCGGCGTGTACTCCCGCCTCCTCCGCCGCCGCTATCACGCCGCGCGCCTCGTAGAGCGACAGGGCAAAGGGCTTGTCGATGACGACATGCGCACCGCGCGCGATGGCGGCGCGGGCGAGCGGAGCATGGGTTTCGTTGGGGCTGGCGATGACGATCAGGTCGATGTCGGCGCGGGCGATCAGCGCGTCGGGCGTCGGTTCCACGATCATGCCGGGATGGTCCAGCGCCACCTGTTCGGGCCGCGACGAGGCGATGGCGACGAGTTCGAGGCCGTCGGTCGCGGCGATCAGGGGGGCGTGAAACGTCTTGCCGGCAAAGCCATAGCCGATCAGGCCGACGGATAGCGGAGCGGGGTCCATGCCCCTGTCCTAGCGCGGCGCGCGCGGGCGTCAAAGCGCCGAGGGGCAGGAAGGCCGGCGGTCTTTCTTCTTCGTCGCAAAACCCGATCTTGCCCAGGCAAAAGCAGCCATGGCTGGCCATTGCAGGGCCGCTTGGGCACAGCGGTTGCGCAAACTGCAACTGGGACAGGGGGCATCCGATGATCCGGTGGTTCACGCCCATCCTTGCCGGGGCGGGTCAGCGCGAGCGGTTGATCGCGGGGATCGGCGCGGCGCTGGGCATTGCGCTGACCGCGTTGATCGGCGGTGCGGCTGGCCTGTCGCCAACGCTGTTGCCGATGATCGTTGCGCCGATGGGGGCGAGCGCGGTGCTGATCTATGCCGTGCCGACCAGTCCGTTGACCCAGCCATGGCAGGTGATCGGGGGGAACACGCTGTCGGCGCTGTGGGGGCTGGGCGTGGTCGGCATGGTGCCGCATCCGGCGCTGGCGGCCGGAATTGCGGTGGGCGGCGCGATCATCCTGATGTCCGCCACCCGCAGCCTGCACCCGCCCGGCGGCGCCTCGGCGCTGACCGCCGTGATCGGGGGACAGGCGGTGATGGCGGCAGGGTTGGCCTTTCCCCTGCTGGTGCTGGTCAACAGCGCCTCGATGGTGGCGATCGGGTGGGCGTTCCACCGGCTTGCCACCCGCAACCGCTGGCCCCACCGCCCTGCCCCGCCGCCGCCGCCGCCGACGCTGGGGCGGGCCGATATCGATGCCGCCCTGGCCGAGATGGGCGAGACGTTCGATATCGCGCCTGAAGACCTGGCCGAACTGCTCGACCGGGCAGAGGCGCACGCCCGCGCCAGGCGATAGCGGGCCGGGGCGGTTTTGGGGTTGCCACTGCGGTGCCTGCACCGCACAACCCGCGGCCATGAGCCATTATCCCGCCCTGCGCATGCGCCGCGCCCGATCCGCGCCCTGGAGCCGCCGCCTGCATGCGGAAACGGTGCTGACCCCGGCCGATCTGATCTGGCCGCTGTTCGTGACCGACGGGTCGGGCGTGGAGGAGCCGATCGCATCGCTGCCCGGCGTGTCGCGCTGGTCGGTGGACGGGATCGTGGCGCGTGCGAAGGAAGCGGCGGCGGCGCGGATTCCGTGCGTCGCGCTGTTCCCCAACACGCCGCATGACCTGCGGACGGCGGATGGGCGCGAGGCGCTCAATCCCGACAATCTGATGTGCCGGGCGATCCGGGCGATCAAGGATGCGGTGCCGGACGTGGGCGTGCTGACCGATGTCGCGCTGGACCCCTATACCGCGCATGGCCATGACGGGCTGGTCGACGCGTCCGGCTATGTGCTGAACGATGCGACCGCCGAGATGCTCGTCGGCCAGTCGCTCAACCAGGCGGCGGCGGGGGCGGACGTGATCGCGCCCAGCGACATGATGGACGGGCGCATCGGCCTGATCCGGGCGGCGCTGGAGGAAGGCGGGCATCATAATGTCCAGATCATGAGCTATGCCGCCAAATATGCGTCGGCCTTTTACGGGCCGTTCCGCGATGCGGTGGGTTCGCGTGGGTTACTGAAGGGCGACAAGAAGACATACCAGATGGACCCGGCCAATACGCAAGAAGCGCTGCGCGAAGTGGCGCTCGACCTGGACGAGGGCGCGGACAGCGTAATGGTGAAGCCGGGCCTGCCCTATCTGGACATCGTGACCCGCGTGAAGGAGCGGTTCGAGGTGCCGGTGTTCGCCTATCAGGTGAGCGGCGAATATGCGATGATCGAGGCGGCGGCAGCGGCGGGCGCGGGGGACCGCGACGCATTGGTGCTGGAGACGCTGATGGCGTTCAAGCGCGCGGGCTGTTCGGGTGTGCTGACCTATCACGCGCTCCATGCCGCGCGGCTGCTGAACGCGTGAGCGAAGCGCCGACCGAGATCGCGGCGGCCCCGGCCACCGGGGGCAGCCAGGCGCGGCGATGGCTGTTCGTCGGCACGATCCTGCTGGGCAGTTTCCTGTTGTTCCTGGTCCAGCCGATGATCGCGCGCATGGCGCTGCCCCGGCTGGGCGGTGCGCCGGCGGTGTGGAACAGCGCCATGCTGGTCTATCAGGCGCTGCTGTTGGGCGGATATGGCTATGCCCACTGGCTGGGCCGGTTCGGCGTCCGGCGGCAGGCGGCGATCCATCTGGGCGTGCTGGCGGGCGCGTGCCTGTGGCTGCCCATCGGGCTGGTGGCGATGACGCCGCCTGCGGACGGGGAACCGGCGATCTGGGTGCCGGGCCTGTTGATCGCGTCGATCGGGCCGCTGTTCCTGGCGGTATCCGCACAGGCACCGCTGATGCAGCGCTGGTTTTCCAGCGCCAGCGGCGGGGCGGACCCCTATGCGCTCTATGCCGCGTCGAACATCGGCAGTTTCGGGGGGCTGCTCGCCTATCCTTTGCTGGTCGAGCCGAGCCTGCCGATCACCGGCCAGCGCTGGCTGTGGACGATCGGCTATGTCGCGCTGATCCTGTTTGTGCTGGCGTGCGCGCGGATGCTGCCCCGGGGCACGGTGCCGACGCGCGAAAGCCATGCGCCTGGCACGGCGCCGGGTGCGCGCCGCATCCTGACCTGGCTGGCACTGGCGCTGGTACCGTCGGGACTGATGCTGGCGACGACGACGTTCCTGACGACCGATATCGTGGCCGTGCCGCTGCTGTGGGTCATGCCGCTTGGCCTGTACCTGCTGAGTTTCAGCGTCGCATTTGCCGACCGGCGGGCGGTGGCGGACATCATCGTGCGATGCGCGCCCATCACGCTGATCATGTTCGGCGGCGTCATCATTTCGGGCAATCATGAATATCCGGTGCTGAATGCGGTGATGGCGCTGGGGCTGTTGTTCGTCGTTTCGGTCGCGCTGCACGCCCGCATGTACGAGCTGCGCCCCGAACCCAGCAGGCTGACCGGATTTTACCTGGTGATGGCGCTGGGCGGCGCGATGGGCGGCGTGTTTTCCGGGCTGATCGCACCGGTGGTGTTCGACTGGACCTATGAATATCCCATCCTGATCCTGGCCGCAGGGGCGCTGGTGCCGCAGATTTTCCTGCTCGATCCGATCGAGCGGCTGTGGAGCGGGCCGAAGCGGCGGCAATGGCTGATGACCGGCGCGGTGACGGCGGCGGTGTTCGCCATCGTGATGATCGGGCTCAATCGGCCCGAGCTGTTGCCGGGCAAGAAGCCGGAGGGCGTCGGGTTCCTGGCGCTGGCCGGGCTTTCGCTGTTCGTCATCGGGCGGCGGGTGCCGTTCATGGTGATCCTGGGCGGCGCGCTGTTCCTGTTCGGCGGGTGGAACGCCATCGGCCTGTCCATCGCGGGCGACATCCGCACCCGCAGCTATTTCGGCGTCTATACGATCAACCAGCGCAGCCCCTATGTCCGCGAACTGACCCATGGCACCACGCTGCACGGCGTGCAGTTGCAGGGCAGCGAGGCGCGGCTGCGCTGGCCGACCACCTATTATGTGCCCGGATCGGGCGTGGGCCAGGCGATGATGGCGGCAGAAGCGCTGTACGGCCCCGATGCGCGGATCGGTGTCGTCGGCCTGGGGACGGGGACGCTGGCCTGTTATGCCAAGCCCCGCCAGCAGTGGCGGTTTTTCGAGATCGACCCGACCGTCGTCCAGCTGTCGCGCGATTCGGGCAAGTTCACGTTCCTGAAGCGGTGCGCGCCCCAGGCCCGGATCGTGCTGGGCGATGCGCGGCTGCGGCTGGCCGAGGCGGACGAAGCCAGCCTGGACGTGATCGCGCTGGACGCGTTTTCATCCGACGCCGTGCCCGTCCACCTGCTGACGCAGGAGGCGTTCGCCACCTATCGCCGCGCCATGGCGCCGGACGGCCTGTTGCTGGTGCATATTTCCAACCGCTATCTGGCGATGGCCCCGGTTGTCGCGGCGAATATCCGGGGCAAGGGATGGTATGCCGCCCGGATGCGGTTCGTGCCGCGGGTGGGCGAGGAACAGGCGACCGCATCCGACTGGATCGCGCTGACGCCCAGTGCCGAGACGCTGGCGATGCTGCAATTGTCCGGCCAGGGGTGGGAGGGCCTGAAACCCTATCCGACGTTCAAGCCGTGGACCGACGATCACGCATCGATCCTGCCCGTGCTGAACGCGCTTCACCCCGAACTGGCAGACGAGTGACCGTTCAGCCGGCGGGTGCCAGCTGCTGTTCCAGCCGGGCGATCAGCGCCCGGCGATCGGCCAGCGCCTGCCGCGCCTCGGCCAGGCGGGCGGCAAGCGCCGGATAGGGCGCGGCCCCGGAAATGCCCCGGTCGCCGTCCAGCCGTTCCAGATCGACCACCAGCCCGGACAGGGTGTCGCGGCGCAGATCGAGCTGACCGATCGCCAGTTGCGCCGTCAGCCAGCGGTCGCTGCCCGCGGCACTGCCCCGCGCGGCAGCCACCGCGCGTTCGGCATCGCCCTGCGCCGAATCGAATGCGGCCAGCGCTTCGGCAAAAGCGGGGTTGATGCGGGCCAGTTCCGAATCGATCGCCGGATCGGCGGCCGGCACGGCCGGTTCCGCAGGATCGGCCGGCCGGGGCCGGGCGACCCCGCCCTGTTCCACCGGACGGGGCAGCAGGCTGGGATAATCGCCGCCCGTGGTGGCGCACCCGGCCAGCGGCAGCAGCAGCGCGATCGCAAGACCGGGCGAAAGGGGGTGGCGGGCCATGGCCCGTCTCTATGCGTTGCACCAAAGCCGCGCAACGGGCTTGCATCATCCGAAAACCCCCTCTATCAGCGCCACTCCATTGCGCGCCCGTAGCTCAGCTGGATAGAGCATCAGACTACGAATCTGAGGGTCGGACGTTCGAATCGTTCCGGGCGCGCCACCATCCCCCCGACGGCTTGTCATGCCGGGCGGGGGATTTTTTTGCCCGGCGTCGGTGGCGGCAGGTCGGGCGGATGGCCCCGCCGGGGACGCGCCGTTGCCGACCCGCCCCCGGACACGGAGCTGCCGGATCAGAAGCCCAGCCGCTTCATCCCGGCAAAGCTGTATTCCACGCTGCCGAATTCGTCGGGGCGATAGGGCAGTGCCGCAAAGTCGTTTTCGACGAACAGGTGGCGGACTCCCGCCTTGGCGTTTTTGGCGAAGATCGCGGCGAAATCGATCGCGCCCGATCCGACGCTGACCATCACGCCGTCGGTGGTCCTGTCCTTGACGTGATACGACACGATGTTGCCGGCCAGCCGGTCGATCCACGCCATCACATCCTCGCCCGCTGCCACGGTCCAGAACAGGTCCAGCTCGATCTTGACCAGCGCACGGTCGGTGCCGGCCAGAAGGATGTCCATCAGGCTTTTGCCGTCATGCTTAACCGTGAACTCGAAATCATGGTTGTGATAGGCGAGCTGCATCCCGGCGCGCTGGGCGCGCTCGCCGAACCGGTTGAGATCCGCCACCAGCTTGCGCCACGGCTCCGGCGCGCGCTGATCGGGCATGGCATAGGGGATGACGAGCAGGCGCGTGCCGAGCGTCCGCGCGCGTTCGACGACCGCATCCGGCTTTGCCAGCATCTGATCATAGGGGACGTGGATCGACGGTGCGGTCAGCCCCAGCCGGTCCTGGGTCCGGCGCAGCATGGCGGCATCGAGCTGATCATAGCCGCCGCCGCCATATTCGACCTCGCGGTAACCAATGCTGGCGACGCGTTCCAGCGTGGCAACCGGATCCTTCTGAAACGCAGCGCGCACGGTGTAGAGCTGAAGCCCAATGCCGCTGATCGCGCCGGATTGGGCCAGCAATGCGGGGCCACCCGCCACCGCCGTGCCGCCAAGAAATGCCGAGGCCGCCAGAGCCTGTCGACGGGTCAGTTGCATGATCGTCCCCTCCTTGTTTGCTGATCGATGCCGGCGTTGCCGCGCCGGGCGGTTATTTCGACCCTTCGGCCTTGAGATAGGCGATCAGCGCCGCCCGCTTGGCCGGATCGTTGACGCGGGTGACCATCTTGGTTCCGGGCACCAGGCCGGCGGGATTGGTCAGATAGGCGTCCAGTTTCTCTTCAGTCCACACGACCCCGGACTTGGCGAGGGCGGGGCTGTATTTATAGCCGGCGACCGAAGCGGCCTTGCGCCCGACGACGCCGTGCAGATTGGGGCCGACGCCATTGGGTCCGCCCTTGGCCAGGCTGTGGCACGCCTTGCACTGGGCAAAGGCGACGGCACCGGGCGACGCGGCCTTTTGCACGGGGGCGGCGTGACCGCCGGTCAGGGCGACGACGGCCGCGCCGCCCGCGATGGCGGCGGCCAGGGTGATTGCTTTAACCTTCATGCGTTCATTCCCTCCATCGGGCGCAGCGGCGCCCGTCAAACTTGTCCAGCCCCGGTTTATGGACCAGCGGCGCTGAACCGGCGATTGCCGGCCGGTCAGCCCCCGCCCTGCCGGGCGGCGTCCAGCACCGCATCGAGCCGGGTCCATTTGTCGTCGCCGGCCGAATTGACGACCGCCGCCTGAACGAAGCTCATGGTGCGGATGCCGTCGGTAATGCCGGGGAACCAGTCGGGCGTTCCGGGAGCGGGCACCGTGTCCGCCCCGGCATGGATCGACCGGCCGAATGCGCGGTACAGGTTGGCGAACGCCTCCAGATACCCCTCCGGATGGCCGGAGGGCGTGCGCTGGCGCCCGACAGCCAGCGGGTCGAGCGCCGGGCCGCCCGTGCGCAGCATCTCGACCGGGCGGTCGTGCCAGCGGATGACGAGCGTGTTCGGCTCCATCTGTCGCCATTCCATGCCGCCGCGCTCGCCATAGATGCGGATGCGCAGGCCGTTTTCCTCGCCCGCCGCAACCTGGCTGGTGCGCAGCGTGCCGGTGGCCCCGCCCGCCAGCCGCAGGAGCACCGCGACATCGTCGTCCAGCCGGCGGCCGGGCACATGGATGCTCAGCTGCGCGCTGACCGCATCGACCGACAAGCCGGTGATGTGTTCGGCCAGTTGAAACGCATGGGTGCCGATATCGCCGATACAGCCACCCAAGCCGGCCATTGCGGGGTCGGTGCGCCATGCCGCCTGTTTCTGACCCTCGGCATCGATCGCGGTGGTCAGCCAGCCCTGAAGATATTCCACCTCGACCAGCCGGATCGCGCCCAGTTCGCCGCGCGCGATCCGCGCCCGGGCCTCTGCCACCATCGGATAGCCGCTATAGGTGAAGGCCAGCGCATAGAGGCGGCCGGACCGAGCGACCGCCGCCTCGATCTCCAGCGATTCGGCCAGGTTGAGCGCCATCGGCTTTTCGGAAAAGACGTGGAACCCCGCGTCGAGCGCGGCGATGGCCGCCGGTTTGTGCAGATGGTTGGGCGTGACGATGGCCAGCGCCTGCATCCGCTGATCCGCGGGCAGCGCCTGCTCGCCCGCCAGCATCGCATCCAGCGTGGCATAGGCGCGGTCGGGCGCGACATGCACGGCGGCGGCGGAGCGCGCGTTGCGCGCCGGATCGCTGCTGAAGGCGCCTGCCACCAGGTCCCATTCGCCGTCCATCGCGGCGGCAATGCGGTGGACGGCGCCGATGAACGCCCCCTCCCCGCCGCCGACCATGCCGTAGCGCAGCCTTGGGATCGCGCCGCTCATTCGCCAGCCTCGTCCAGGGTCAGCGGGCGGACCCAGATGTTGCGGAACGATACCGGCGAATCATGGTCCTGAAGCTGGATGGGCAGCGAATCGCCATGGGGTTCATAGGTAGCGACCTTGCGCCACACCGTCGTGCCCAGCATCCGCTGGCGGTGCTGGACCAGCACGCCGTTCAGGAACACGGTGACATAGGCAGGGCGTTCGACCTTGCCCGCCGCATCGAACCGGGGGCGTTCAAAGACGATGTCATAGCTTTGCCATTGGCCCGGCGGCCGCGACGGATTCACCAGTGGCGGTTTCCAGCCATAGATGGCCCCCACCGTGCCATCGGCATAGGTCGGGTTCTGATAAGCGTCGAGGATCTGCACCTCGTAGCGCTGCATGAACGAGATGCCGCTGTTGCCGCGGTCCTGCGACGTACGCTCCGGCGGGTTGGGCGAGCGGAACTCGAGGTGAAGCTGGACATCGCCGAAGCCCTGCTTGCTGATCAGCGTGCTGTCCTTGCCGCCGACGCGGGGCGGCACCGTCAGCACCCCGTCGCGCATCAGCCAGGGCACGCCGGTCGTCGTCCAGGCATCCATCGACGTGCCGTCGAACAGCACGGTGGCATCGGACGGGGCGGCCCCGACCGACGGGCCGGGGGTCACCACGGCCGGGGCCGGCCGGTCGGGATCGTGGACGCGCCATTTGCCGTCGGGCAGCATGGGCGTATCCCGGAAACCGGGCTTGTCCTGTGCCATCGCCGCCGCAGCGACCGCGACGATCAGGCCGGTTGCGGCCAGACTTGCCTGCCAGTGCTTCACCTTCGATGCTCCTTCGATCAGGCCGGGTTGATGGCGCGATAGGCGGCGGCCAGCCGTTGCTCGCCCGGGCGTCCGGCAACGGTGTTGCCATGTTCCATGCCGATCACCCCGGCATAGCCGCGCCGTTTCAGCCAGGCGCAGATATTGGCATAGTTGATTTCGCCCGTGCCCGGTTCCTTGCGGCCCGGATTGTCGCCGAACTGCAGATAGGCGATTTCGTCCCAGCAGGTATCGAGCGTGGGGATCAGCTGACCCGACTGGATCTGTTCGTGATAGAGGTCGGCCAGGATCTTGACCGACGGACTGTTCACCGCCCGCGCGACCAGATAGCCCTGGGCGATCGACTGCAGGAACACGCGCGGATGATCGGTGCGGGTGTTGAGCGGTTCCATCACCATGACGATACCGTGCGGGGCCATGATGTCGGCGGCGCGGCGCATGACGTCGATGACGCGCGCCGACTGGATGTCCATGGGCACGCGCGGGTCGAGAAAGCCCGGAACGACGGTGGTCCAGCGGGCATTCAGCCGTTTGGCGACGGTGACGGCATTGCGGATGTCCGCCAGGAACGCCTGACGGTCGCCATCGTCATTGCCGCCCAGCACCGGGCGATAGTCGCCCCAGCGCGGCATGGAGGCGACGAAGACACCCATCGTCATGCCGCGCTGCGCCAGCGCACGGGCCATCGCCTCCTGTTCCGCCACCGGACGCCCGGCGGCTTCGTTATCCTCCCATGCGCGAAAGCCGAGATCGGCGGCATAGGCGATCTGGTCAAGCCGGTTGCCCCGGCTGGCGAAGCTGCCCTCATGCGGGGCGAAGTTCAGCGCAAAAGGCGCACTGCCCTGCGCCGGCCCGGCGGCGAGGCCGCCCGCCATCGCGGCACCGGCCAGCCCGGCCCCGCCGACCAGGACGGTGCGGCGGCTGGCGCTCACGCCGCCTCACCCGCCAGCTGCGCGCGGGACTTGCCCCGTTCGCGCAGGATGACGATGCCGAACACGACCAGCAGGATCATCGGCAGGATGGCCAGCCGGGCAAAGGACAGAGACGCCGCCGCGTCCTCGACGGCCAGTTTCGCCTCGCCCACCAGCGCGGCATAGGCGTCGGCCCCGCCGGCAAAGCTGATCTTTGCCTCGTCATACATCGCGCCCAGGCGCGGCAGCACGACATAGCTGGCCAGCGCGCCCGCCGACCCGACCAGGCCCATCGCCCATGCCCCGCCGCGCGGATAGCGTTCGGCGACCGATGCCAGCATGGTCGGCCACATCACGCAGACGCCCAGACCCCAGACCGTCGATGCCGCGATGGCAGCGACCGGCGACTGGGCCAGCGACAGCATGTAGAGGCCGATCATGGCGAGCAGGCTGGACAGCCACAACAGGCCGGGGTTCGATATCTTGTTCGCCAGACGGCCCGCAAAGTGGCGGAAGATGAACATGAGCGCGTTGACATAGACGAGCAGCAGGATGCCGCGCATCCCGACCCGGTTGGTCAGCGCCACGTCGATCCACTGACCCGGGGCCAGTTCGGACGCGGCGGTCAGGAACATCGCGCCGAACCAGATGAAGAAGCTGGGGCGGCGGAACACCTCGCCCATCATCTCGCCGAACGACACGCCGCTCTGCGCGCGCAGCGGCGGCGGGAAACGGGTGGTTGCCGCCACGGCGACGGTGATGACGGCGGGAATGATCGTCAGGCCGATGATCGCCTGCCACGGCAGCACATCGCCCAGGAAAAAGCCGAGCAGGCCGCCGATGATGATGCCGCCGGGGAACCAGGCGTGCAGCACGTTCAGCCGGTGCGTTGCCTCTTCGGGATAGATTTGCGCGGTCAGCGGGTTGATCGCCGCTTCGCACAGGCCCCAGCCGATCCCGCTGAGCAACATGCCGAACCAGACAATGGAATAGATGCCCATGCCGCTGGCCAGCTTGCCCGCCAGCACGATGGCGAGCGTGCCGACGATGAAGCACAGGCCGCTGCCCAGCAGCATCCGTTTCATCCCGATCTGGTCGAGCAGCGCGCTGGTGACGAACAGGGTGATGGCAAAGCCGAGAAATGCAGCGCCGAGTGCGCCCGCGATCAGCTCGCCCGCCTGAAGCGGCGCGACGGGATCGATCCATTCCGCCTTGAGCCCGCCGGCGATCGCACCGCGAAACGCAAGCCCCGCGGCGGCGGTGAACAATGCCATGACGCTCAGCCAGAACAGCCGGGTCCGGTCAAACGCGCCCTCGATCACTGCCTCATCCCCTTGTCCCTTTATCATCATTGGCCGCGATGCGGGTTCAGCCGTCCAGGCCGAGCAGCCTGCGGTTGACGGCGGGATCGCTGCCCGCCGCGAAATCGTCGAATGCGCGTTCCGGCCGGCGGATCATGTGCGCAGCGATGAAGGGCGCACCCTCGCGCGCGCCGTCCTCGGGATGCTTCAGGCAGCATTCCCATTCCAGCACCGCCCAGCCGGCATAGCCATATTGGGTGAGTTTCGAGAAGATGCCCCCGAAATCGACCTGCCCGTCACCCAGCGAGCGGAAGCGGCCCGGCCGATCCACCCAGTCCTGGAACCCGCCATAGACGCCCGACCGGCCAGTGGGATTGAGTTCCGCATCCTTGACGTGGAACATCCGGATACGGTCGTGATAAATGTCGATGAACTGGAGGTAATCCAGCGCCTGCAGCACATAATGGCTGGGGTCGAACAGGATGTTGGCGCGCGGGTGATTGTCGACCAGCACCAGGAACCGTTCATAGGTCACGCCGTCGTGCAGATCCTCGCCCGGATGGATTTCATAGGCGACGTCGACGCCCTGTTCTTCGAAGGCATCCAGGATCGGCCGCCACCGTTTGGCCAGCTCGCCGAACGCTTCCTCGACCAGTCCCGCCGGGCGTTGCGGCCACGGATAGAGATAGGGCCAGGCAAGCGCGCCGGAAAAGGTCGCATGGGCGTTCAGGCCAAGGCGGCGGCTGGCCCTTGCCGCCAGGTGAAGCTGCTCGACCGCCCATTGCTGGCGTGCCGACGGGTTGCCGCGCAGCGCCTCTGGCGCGAACCCGTCGAACGCCGTGTCATAGGCGGGGTGGACCGCGACCAGCTGGCCCTGCAGATGCGTGGACAGTTCAGTGATCTCGACGCCCGCCTCGCGGCAGATGCCGGCGATTTCGTCGCAATAATCCTGGCTGTCCGCCGCCTTGGCCAGATCGATGCAGCGCGCATCCCAGGTCGGGATCTGCACCCCGACATAGCCGGCATCGGCCATCCATTTCGCGGCCGAGGCCAGCGTGTTGAACGGCGCGTCGTCCGACATGAACTGCGCCAGGAAAATCGCCGGACCCTTCATGCGCCACCCATTTCGTCATGCTTCATGCGACTGTCATTCCCTGATCATGGTCGAGCCGGACCGGCCGTTCAGATTTCGCCCGCCTTGATCGCCTTGACGGCATGGTCGGCCGCCCGGGCGGACAGGGCCATGAAGGTCAGCGACGGATTGACGCAGGAGATGGAGGACATCTGTGCCCCGTCCACCACATAGACATTGGCGGCATCGTGCAGGCGGCTGTGCCGATCGACCACGGACTGGCGCGGATCGGCGCCCATGCGCGCGCCGCCCATTTCGTGGATGCCGTCGCCGGGCACGTTTTCGCCCCGGCCCGAGGTGACGTTGAGCAGCCCGGCGGCCTTCAGCATCGCCTCTCCCTGCACCCGCGCATCCTCGATCAGCTTCATCTCGGCATCGCGGAAGCGGACGTTGAACTGCGCCTGCGGCATCCCGAACCGGTCCTTCTTGGTCGGGTGCAGCGTCATGCGATTGTCTTCATAGGGCAGGCATTCGCCGAACGCGCCCATGCTGAACCGCCACGGGCCATAGGCGCGCATCGCGTGCTTCATTTCGGCACCGAATCCGGGCGCCATCACTGGCCCGCGCGAGGCCGAACCCTGATAGCCATAGCCGCGGGTGAACCCCAGCCCCTCGTCCCCCGCCAGGTTGCGGAAGCGGGGGAGATAGACGCCGCCGGGCCGGCGGCCATATTCGATCACGTCCATGTTGCCCGGCACATCGCCCGAGGCATAAGTGCGGAAGATGTGATCCATGACATAGCGGCCCAGCGTCCCGCTGGAATCGAACGCGCTGGTCTCGCGGCCGTCCATCCGGCTGTTCAGCAGGATCTGGACGGTCGCCGCGGTCGAGGCACCCAGCATGATCAGCCGGGCGTTGATGATTTCCGCCTGGCCGGTCTTGGTATCTACCACCCGCACCCCGGTCGCCCGCTTGGTCCGGGGATCGTAGATCAGATTGGTGACCAGCGCATCGGACCGCAGCGTCATGTTGCCGGTCGCCTCTGCCGCGGGCAGCGTCACCGCCTGGCTGGAGAAATAGGCACCGAACGAACAGCCCCGTCCGCACTGGTTACGGAACTGGCATTTGGTGCGGCCCTGTTCCGGCTTGTCCTCGGTCATGTTGGACAGGCGGGCATTGATCAGCTTGCGCCCAGGAAGTGCCGTTTCCAGCCGTTCCTTCACCCATTTTTCAGCGACGTTCATCGGCATCGGCGGCTGGAAATCGCTGTCGGGCAGATAATCCAGATTTTCGCGGCTGCCGGAGATGCCGGCATATTGTTCGACATAGCTGTACCAGGGGGCCAGATCGTCATAGCGGATCGGCCAGTCGATGCCGTGGCCGTCGCGCTTGTTCGCCTCGAAATCCATCGGCGCCCAGCGGAACGACCAGCGGCCCCAGATCAGCGACTTGCCGCCGACGGCACCGGGGCGGATCCAGTAGAACTTGTCCCCGTCCTCATAGGCATAGGGATTCAGCCGGTCGTTGTTGTAATGCTTCTTCGCGCTGGGCGAGACATAGCCGTAGCGGGCGATGAAATAATCGCTGTCGCGTTCGCGCACCGGCATCTGGTCGCGCGCCGGGATTTCGAACGGGGCCTTGCCCTCGTAATCGTAATTGCCGTGTTCGACCATCACCCCCCGGTCGAGGACCAGGACCTTCAGCCCCTTTTCCGTCAGTTCCTTGGCGGCCCAGCCACCGCTGATGCCCGATCCCACTACGATCGCGTCAAACCGATCCGTCATCGCCACTCAACCCGTTTCATCAGAGAAATACCTGTGGTTCCTGTCCATCGGCGCGGGCCGGGGCGCGCGCCGGCGGCGATCAGCCGGTCATGATGCGGCCCACCTCCGCATAGGGATAGGCACCGTCGTAGCGGCCGGGGACCGGCAGATAGACCCGTTCCTGGGTGATGCCGATTTCCGAGGTGTAATAGCCGAACAGCACCATCTGCTTGAGCGCCGGAAAGAAGGCCGGATCGCCCAGCTTGCCGTTCATCGATTCGGTCAGCAGCGCATCGAGCTGTTCACCGGTAAGCGACGCGCCCGGCTTGCCATGATCGGCAACGGCCCGCGCCTCGACCGCGTCCAGGCCGCCGGTGACCAGCACGGCGTCGGCGGGAAGCGCCCATTCGCTGAGCAATTGTTCGATATAGGCGGGCACCTCCGCCGCCTTTGCCCCCGGCGTATCGGTGGCCGGGACGATGCGTTCGCTGAGTTCGGTCAGCAGCGCGCGCTGCGCCGGGGTGAACAGCGGCTGGGCGGGCGACTGGTGCGGGACGATGGCCCCCGCCGCCTCTGCCCGGGCAAGCGGCGCGAACAGGGACGCCCCCATCGCCGAAACCAGACCCCCGATGACCATGCGCCGATCAACCATGCCCACTCCTATGTCTGGCGCTGTCATCGCGCCGCGATTTGTTTCCCGACGGTATGATCATCTTGGTTTGATGGATCAATCGGGTTGTTCGCAAAATGCGATGCAGCGATCCTGACACCGCTGTCGGGGCCGTTATGGCAAAGGGGGAGGCGAACAATCAACCCCCATTAAATCCGATTTATTCCGGCAACAGCAAAAAGCCCGCCCCCGACTGGCGGGGACGGGCGAACCGGTTCGGAAACGGGCGAGCGGATGAAGGACCGCCCGACCGGGGCCGCGATCAGGGGGCGACGTTGCCCATCGCATCGGCAGGCGCATCGGCGGCGGCCGCCGCCGCATCCCCCTCGGCCGCCGGAGCGGCTTCCTCTGTCGCCGGGGCGGCGGGCAACGGCAGGTTCGACCCCTGAGCGTTCAGATAGGCGATGACATTGGCGCGGTCCTCGGGCTTGGCCAGTCCGGCAAAGGTCATCTTGGTGCCCTCTGCATATTTGCGCGGGCTTTTCAGCCACTGGTTCATCGCTTCGAAGTCCCAGTTGCCGCCCACCGACTTCAGTGCGTCGGAATAGGCGAAGCCGGCAACCGCGGCATGGGGCTTGCCCATCACCGCCCACAGGTTCGGGCCGATGCCATTGGCCCCGCCCTGGTTGATCGAATGGCAGCTGGCGCACTTCTTGAACACTTCGGCACCGGCCGCGACATCGGCGGTCTGCATCAGGGCCGCGATCGGGGGTTCGGCAGCCGCGCCGCCGCCCGAACCGCCGGCCGGTTCGGCCTCAGCGACCGGATAGCCCTGCTTTTCAGAGCCCTCGCCATGATAAACCATCCCGCTCGCAATCGACAGGCCCAGCGCCGCTGCGCAACCCGCCAGTACCCAGCCTGCGATCGTGTTCGTCCGATTTTCCATGTTCTGCGCGCAATCCCGCCTGATGATAGGTCGTCGGGGGTCCTTTAACTACGCAGATGCAGCACCGCAACCCGTGCGATTGCCGATCAACGGCCCATTCTTGCACCCGCGCCGGGGGGCGGCTAAGCGCCCCCGCCATGCAGCAATTCGCCGCCCCCGCCCGCGCGCTTGTCGAGCGCATGACCGCCACGGCCCTGGCCGAGCCGGCGCGCGCGGTCGCTTTTCAGGGCGCGCCGGGGGCGAACAGCCATGTGGCGGCGCTGGAAGCGTTTCCGCAGTGCGCGCCGCTACCTTGTTTCAGTTTCCTGGAAGCGATCGATTCGGTGCGCGACGGCCGGGCCGATTGCGCGATCATCCCCATCGAAAACTCGCTGCACGGCCGGGTGGCGGACATCCATTTCCTGCTGCCCGAATCCGGGCTGGTGATCACCGGCGAGCATTTTTTGCCGATTCGGCACGCGCTGCTGGGGCTGGGGCCGATCGAGGCGGTCCGCCGGGCGATCAGCCACGAACAGGCGCTGGGCCAGTGCCGCCACTGGTTGCGGGCGCACGGCATTGAGCCGCAGGTCTACGCCGATACCGCCGGGGCGGCGGCGCTGGTCGCGGAAACCCGCGACCCCGAGGTGGCGGCGCTTGCCCCACCGGGCGCGGCGGCGCTGTACGGCCTGACCGTGCTGGCGAGCGACATCGCCGATGCCGATCACAACACCACGCGGTTCGTCGTCCTGGCGCGCCAGGCACCGGCACTGCCCGCCCACGGCCAGCAAATGACGACATTGGTGTTCGAGGTGAAGAACGTGCCCGCCGCATTGTACAAGGCGATGGGCGGATTTGCGACCAACGGCGTCAACATGACCAAGCTGGAAAGCTATCAGTCCGGGGCCAGTTTCGCCGCGACCCAGTTTTACTGCGACATCGAAGGCGCACCGGGCGATCCGGCGGTGGACCGCGCACTGGACGAGCTGCGCTTTCACTGCAAATCGGTCCGGTTGCTGGGCAGTTATCGCCAGGCACGCAAGCGCGGCTGACCGGGCGTATCCGGCGCGGATTTCAGGGGCGAAAGCGCAGGCATCGGCCCCAAAGCGCTTTGCGCGCCCCGACCGACATCCTATGTCCCGTGTCATGCTGACCGTTGACCAAGCCGTTGCCCACGCCGCCGCCGCCGTCGAGGCCGCTGCCCGTGCCGGGGCGGATGCCGCCGATTCCCTGATCGCCGCAGACCGCGCCATCGGCGCATCGGTCCGGCTGGGCGTGCTGGAGGATGTCGACCGGTCTGAGGGGACCGAGCTTGGGCTGCGCGTCTTTGTCGGCAAGCGATCGGCAAGCGTATCGACCAGCGACCTGTCCGAAGGCGCGCTGGCGGCGATGGCCGAGCGCGCCGTCGCCATGGCACGGCTGGCACCGGAGGACGACTGGGCGGGGCTCGCCCCCGCCGAACGGCTGATGCACGGTGCCGCGCCCAGCCTGCACCTGGACGATGGCGGCGATGCCGATCCCGCCGTGCTGAAGGAACGCGCGCTGGCGGCAGAGGATGCCGCACGGGCCGTCCCCGGCGTCGCCAACAGCCAAGGCGGCAGCGCGAGCGCGCATCGCGGCATCACCGCCCTGGCGACGAGCAGCGGGTTCGCGGCCGGATATGCCGCCACCAGCTATGGCGTGTCCGCCAGCGTCCTGGCGGGCGAGGGTGGCGCGATGCAGCGCGATTATGCCCATCACAGCGCGCGGCATCAGTCGATGCTGGAACCGGCGGCGCTGGTGGGCGCGCGGGCGGGCGAGCGGGCGGTTGCTCGGCTGAACCCAGCGCGGATCGACAGCGGGCCGATGCCCATCGTCCTTGACCCCCGGGTGGGCAGCAGCCTGATCGGCCATTTGCTGGGCGCGATCGCCGGGCCGGCCATCGCGCGCCGGACCAGTTTCCTGTTGGAGGCCATGGGCACCCGGATCTTTCCCGCCGGCATTACGATCATCGACGATCCGCATCGGCCCCACGGCCTGCGGTCGCGCCCGTTCGATGGAGAGGGACTGCCGGTATCGCCCATGGCCATCGTCGCCGACGGCGTCCTGCAATCCTGGTTGATGGATTCGGCATCGGCCCGCCAGCTTGGGCTGGCCCCGACGGGGCACGCCGCACGGGGGCTTTCCGGGCCGCCGGGCGTGTCGGCCAGCAACGTCCACATGGAACCCGGCACCATCCCGCCCGATACCATGATCGGCGACATCCGCCGGGGCCTGTACGTCACCGAGCTGATCGGCCAGGGGGTCAACGGCATCACCGGCGATTACAGCCGGGGGGCGGCGGGGTTCCTGATCGAGGACGGCGAACTGACCCGGGCGGTGCAGGAAATCACCATTGCCGGCAATCTGACCCGGATGTTCCGGGAATTGACCCCGGCCAACGACTTGGAACTGCGATACGGCATCAACGTCCCGACCCTGCGCATCGACGGGATGACGGTGGCGAGTGGCTGAACCCGGCATCGACGCCCTGGCCCCGGCCATTGCCGATGCGGTGCGAAACGCAGGCGATCTGGCCCATGCGCGCTGGCAGGGTGCGTTCGATGCGTGGGAGAAATCCCCCGGTCAGCCGGTATGCGACGTCGATCTGGAGGTCGACGAGCATCTGAAACAGGCGCTGGGCCGGATCGATCCGGCGGCGGGATGGCTGTCGGAGGAGACGATCGACCGGTCCGACCGGTTGCAGCGGCGACGGGTATGGGTGGTCGACCCGATCGACGGCACCCGCGATTTCATCCGCCGCCGCCCCGGCTGGGCGGTATCGGTGGCGCTGGTGGACGGGGATCAGCCGCTGATCGCCGTGCTGCATGCCCCGGCGACCGACCGGCTGTGGGTCGCGCAGGCGGGGGCGGGCGTGACGATGAACGGTGCGCCGATCGCCGCATCGCCCCGCACCGACATCATCGGCGCGCGCGTGCCGGCAGACGCCCTGCCCCGCACCGACCGCGACCTGGTGGCGGTGGCCAAGCCCAACAGCATCGCGCTGCGCATCGCCATGGTGGCGGCGGGCGAGGCGGATCTGCTGGCGACGCTGCGCTGGGGCCATGAATGGGACATCGCCGCCGCCGTGCTGATCGCGCGCGAAGCGGGGGCAACCACCACCGACGCGCTGGGCCGCAAGCTGCGGTTCAACACGCCGCGCGGTCAGGCGTTCGGCGTGGTGGCCGCAGCGCCGGGCATCCACGATGCCGCCATCGCCCGGTTGCGACCCCAGGCCGTGGCGGCGCTGGGGCGATAGCCGGTTAAAGCGGGGCGCGGGTGACGCGGGTGACGTGCCCCATCTTGCGGCCTGGGCGAATCTCCGCCTTGCCATACAGATGCAGATGCGCGCCCGCCTCTGCCAGCAGGTCGGGCCAGCGGCGCGCGGCATCGCCGATCAGGTTTTCCATTTCGACCGATCGGCCGGTCAGCCCCGTCGGGCCGAGCGGCAGGCCGCAGATCGCCCGGATATGGTTTTCGAATTGCGAGGTTTCGGCCCCTTCGATCGTCCAATGGCCGCTATTGTGCACACGCGGGGCCATTTCGTTGAACACCGGCCCGTCCGCCCCGCAGAAAAACTCGAGCGTCAGGACGCCGACATAGCCGAGCCGGTCGGCCACCCGCCCCGCCAGCGCCGCCGCTTCCGTCCACTGCGCCGCGACCGCCGCCGGTGCGGGCACCTGCGACGTGGCGAGGATGCCGTCGACATGCGTGTTCAGGGGCGGCGGATAGCCCTGGATCGAGCCATCGGCACCGCGCGCCAGGATGACGGAGAATTCGTGATCGAACCGGACGAAGCCTTCAAGGATGGCGGCATTGCCGCCGATCGCCGCCCAGGCCGCATCGGCATCCGCCGCCGTGGCGAGCCGCGCCTGCCCCTTGCCGTCATAGCCGAAGCGGCTGGTCTTGAGGATCGCGGGGGCACCGATCCGGGCCAGCGCATCGTCCAGATCGGCGCGGGTTTCGACCACCGCCCAAGGCGCGGCCCGCCCGCCGAGCTGTTCGACGAAGCGTTTTTCCAGCACCCGGTCCTGCGCCGTGCGCAGCGCGGCCACGCCCGGCCGCACCGGCACGCGTCCGGCCAGCACGTCGATCGGTGCCGCCTCGATATTCTCGAATTCATAGGTGACGACGTCAACCGCATCGGCAAAGGACGCCAATGCCCCGGCATCGTCATAGGCGGCGCAGGTAAAGGCGTTGCAGATATCGTTCGCCGGGCCGCTGGCAGGCGCCAGCACATGCACCCGGTACCCCAGTTGCGCCGCAGCCACGCCCAGCATCCGGCCCAGTTGTCCCGAACCGATGATGCCGATGGTCGAACCGGGGGGCAGGGCCATGGTCATTGCGGCGCATCCGCCACGCTGTCGGTCTGCGCCGCGCGCCAGGCGCGCAGCCGTTCGGACAGCGCCGGATCCGACGTGGCCAGGATCGCCGCCGCCAGCAGGCCGGCATTCGTCGCCCCCGCCTTGCCGATCGCCAGCGTGCCGACCGGGATGCCGCCGGGCATCTGGACGATCGACAACAGGCTGTCCATGCCCGACAGCGCCTTTGATTCCACCGGTACGCCAAGCACCGGCAGGTGGGTCATCGCAGCCGCCATCCCGGGCAGGTGCGCCGCGCCGCCGGCCCCGGCGACGATGACCCGCAAGCCGCGATCCGCCGCACCGGTGGCATAATCGACCAGCCGCTGCGGAGTGCGGTGCGCGGATACGACCTTGATTTCATGCGGCACGTCGAGCGCGGCCAGGGCATCGGCGGCGTGGCGCATGGTTTCCCAGTCGGATGTGCTGCCCATGATGATGCCGACCACTGGCTGCCGCTCGGCCATCCCATCCCCCTTTGCACGCTCTACCGTCGAAAGTTGCCGGGGGGTTAGCGGCGACGCGCGCCAAGAGCAACGGACATTGCGGGATGATAGCGCTAACGCCCACCACGCATTAACCCTGTCCCGCAAGTGCGTGACATGACTTGCTGCGCTGCAGCATGTAAAGGGTCACCGGTTCCGAGGGGAATAGCCGCCGATGTTCGCGCGGCGAGGTGCCGCGGTTCGCCGCCGCCCGCAACGCAGGACGAGGCAAATGAAACTGATGCAAGCGCTGGGCGCGGGCGAGGTGGGCCAACCCATTTCGACCCCGGCCGAAGTCTATCAATTCCGGCGGTGGCGCGATGCCCATGCGCCCGGCAGCTATTTCGGCGAACCGGGCTGGGACATCCTGTTGCGCGCCTGGATCGCGCGCGAACAGTTCACGTCGATCACTGCGGAGGATCTGCGGCTGGAAATCGCGGTGCCGGAGGGTGCGTTTGCCCTGGTGCTGGAACGGATGGTGGCCGATGGCATGATCGTGCTGGTCGACAGTCCGTCGGGTGCGCACCGGGTCGAACTGACCGAGCGCGGCGGCACGTTCATCCAGTCCGTCTTTCACTTCATGTTGCGGGCGCACCGGGCACCGACCCTGGATGCTGCACCGGCAAGCCGCTTTCCGTGGTTGGCCAGGTGGCTAGGCCGACGCCGCGGCGAATAGAGGTCGACCGGTCGGCCGCCCCCTTCCCTTTTCGGGGAGGTCGACCGGATCGTCCGCCGCCATCCCGGACCTTTCCCCCCTGGTCCGGGATGGCAGCATGGACCGCCGGGCGGTCAGCGTTCGGACAGATAATAGCGGTCGGTCGCGGCCAGATCGTCGTCCAGCTGATAGACGATGGGCTGACCGGTCGGGATTTCCAGGGCGGCGATGTCTGCGTCCGAAATGCCCGACAGATGCTTGACCAGCGCGCGCAGCGAATTGCCGTGCGCCGAGATGACCACCCGCTTGCCCGCGCGCAGATCGGGGGCGATGACGCTGTCCCAATAGGGCAGGACGCGGGCGATGGTATCCTTCAGGCTTTCGGTGGCGGGGATTTCTATTCCCGCATAGCGTCGGTCGGCGGCCAGATCATAGTCGCTACCCGCTTCCATCGGCGGCGGCGGGATATCGAAGCTGCGGCGCCAGACATGCACCTGTTCCTCGCCGTGGCGGGCCGCCGTCTCCGCCTTGTTCAGCCCGGTCAGGCCACCATAATGCCGTTCGTTCAGGCGCCAGTCCTTGACCACCGGCAGCCACAGCCGGCCCATTTCCTCCAGCGCCAGATTGAGCGTCTTGATCGCACGGGTCTGAAGCGAGGTATAGGCGATGTCGAAATCGAACCCCTTGTCCGCCAGCATCCGCCCGGCATCGCGCGCCTCTGCAACACCCTGTTCGGTCAGGGCGACATCCCACCAGCCGGTAAAGCGGTTTTCCAGATTCCAGGCGGACTGGCCGTGGCGGATCAGGACGAGCGTGGGCATGGCGTTCCTTTCGCGTAATGGGGGTTGCGCAGCCGCTACCCTAGATCGCGCGCGTCAGGAAGCGGTTGAACGCATTGCCGTCCCGATAGTCGCCGAACGCGGCGCATGGCCGAAACCCCGCACCGGCATAGAGCGCCAGCGCCGGGGCGAAGGGTGGCGTGGTGCCGGTTTCCAGGCTGAGCCGCGTCATCCCCGCCGCCCGCGCCTGTCCGATCAGATGGTCGAGCAGCGCACGCCCGACGCCCCGGCCCAGATGGGGCGCGGCGACCCGCATGGATTTCAGTTCGCCATGATCCGCGTCCAGCCGCTTGAGCGCGCCGATGCCGGCCAGATCGTCGCCGTCCCAAGCGGAGTAGAAGCTGACATCGCTCCGTTGCAGGCCCGACAGGTCGAGGAAATGGCAGGCATTAGGCGGCGACGCCGCCAGCATGCCGTCGGCATGGATGCGCAGCAGCGCGAGCACTGCCGGATGGTCGAGCCCGCCAGCCCGGATCGCCAGGGTCATAGCCGGTCGACAAAGCCCGCCAGCGTGTCCAGGCAGGCATGGGCCAGCGCCTTGCACCGCTCGGGCGACCAGCCATTGACCGGATCCGGCGCGGGATCGTGATCCTTGAACGGCATTTCCAGGGTCATCGCCACCGCGCCGAACCGTTCCGCCAGCTGATTGGTGGACATGGACAGGTTCGCCCGGCCCGGCCGCGCCTTTTCATAGCCCTTTTCCGTCTGGAACAGCGGCGAACTGGCCGCGAGCGCCCGGGCATAGGCGTAGAATTTGTCGCCCAGCGCGTCCGTCCAGCCCGGAATCCCCTCGAACCCCGCAAGGAAATTGGCCGGGATCGCCTCGTCCCCGTGCACGTCCATGGCAAAGGCGACGCCGGTTTCGTCCATGGCGCTCCGGACGCAAAGCACTTCCGGGCTACGCTCGGGCGTTGGGGCATGCCATTCGCGGTTGAGGTTCACACCAACCGCATTAGTTCGCAAATGGCCACGTCGCGATCCATCCGGGTTCATGTTGGGTACGATGTGAAAGGTCGCCTTTTCGCGTAGCAGCCGCGCCTGCGGATCGGCGGGATCGGTCAGCTTTTCCAGCGCCCCTTCCGCCCACCATTCGGCCATGCTTTCGCCCGGATGCTGGCGGGCATAGAGCCAGACCGGTTTCGGCCCGTCGCCCAGGGTCAGGCAATCGATGGGCTGGCCGTCGAGCGACAGGCCAAGCGCGCGGTGCCGCACCCCCGGCATCGCTGCCATCCGTGCGATCAGATCGTCATGCCGTTCCATCGAATAGGGCGCGAAATAGGCGAACCAGGCGACATCGCCGTCGAACCGGTGCGTAAAGCTGAGCACGCCGTCGGCATAGTTCGTATCGGTCATCGGCCAGTGGCGGCGATCCGTGCTGACCCGCGTGCGATAGCCCGGCCAGCCAAAGGCATAGGCGGCGCCGCCCGCATTCAGGATGCGAAAGGTGAGCGTCCGGCCCCGCGCCCCACTGACGCGGAAATGAAACCATTGATAGAATTCGGACTGGCGGTCCGGCCGGATCTTCAGATCCACCCGGTCGCCTTCCATCCCCACCAGATCGATGTTGCCGCTGTCGAACGCGGCGTTGACGATGACGCTCATCGGCGCGCTCATTCCACCGTCACGGTGATGCCGGATTCGCCGGGAAAGCGATCGAACATCGCATCGGCCAACCGGGCGGCGACGGCGGCCGGATCGCCGGCAGGGGTCGCATCGATCGACTGGGTTTCGGCGCGTCCTTCCCAGATGGTCGTGCCGTCGTCCCGCCGGCGCAGCTGCACCGACAATTGCGTTGCGGTCACCGCACGGGTGCGCCCGCCAAGGCCGAGGCTGAGCCCGCCGCCGACCGCGCCGCCCAGGGATCCCGACACGCCGCCCAGCCCGATCGACACCGGCGATCCGCTGCGCACCGAACCGGCGGAGCCGCGGGTGAAGGATACCGCGGCGACATAGCGGCTGGACCCGGCCTGCCCGTCGGGCACCAGGGTAAAGCCCAGATCGCCCAGTTCGGCGGCGACCGCATCCAGATAGGCGCGATAGGCCAGGCTGGGTTCGCTGCCGCTGGTCAAGGCCTCGACCGCGATGGTGCCCGGTTCGATCGGCATGCCCAGATGATAGCGGATCGCGCTGGCCGGGGGCAGGCGCGGCGTGGTGGCACAGGCACCGAGCGACGCGAGGACCGCGCAGGCGGGCAGCATCAGCATGGCGGGGCGGATGACGGCAAATCGAGGCATCGGCAACCTTTCGACCGGAACGACACGGGCGCATGGACCGAGCGCCCATGGCAACCATGCCCCAACGCCCGGAACCGCGCCAGTGTCCATGCCGATGCGTGCCGCCGTGCCGCACCAAGCCTTGACTCACGACTGCCCCTCGACTAGGCGACCGCTTCGCTCGGGGTCAGGCCCCGGAACTCCTGTTCATTCGAATTGCAAGGCCCGCCGATCATGAAGATCGTCAACTCGCTGAAGTCGCTGAAGGATCGTCACCGGGACAACCGCGTGATCCGCCGTCGCGGCCGCATCTACGTCATCAACAAGACCCAGGCCCGCTTCAAGGCCCGCCAGGGCTGAGCCGCATTGCGGGGCAGGAACGTCGAATGACGACCCGCCCCCGTGCCGTCATCTTCGATGTCGGCAATGTGTTGTTTCACTGGCGACCGGATGCGCTTTATCGGCGCCTGATCGACGACGATCGGGCGCTTGAGGCGTTTCTGGCCGATGTCGTCACTCAGCAATGGCATTTCCAGCATGATGCCGGCCGCAATTTCGCCGATTGCGCCGCCGAACTGACCGCGCGCCATCCGCATCACGCCGAGTTGATCGCCGCCTGGGGCCCGCGCTTTTCCGAAACGGTCGAGGATCCGGTCGACGGCATGGCGGCAATCGTCGCCGAGCTGGACGAGGCCGGGGTGCCGTTGTTCGCCATCACCAATTTCAGCCACGAATTCTGGCCGCCGTTTCGCGCACGCGAGGCCGCGTTGTTCGACCGGTTCCGCGACATCGTGGTATCGGGCGAGGAAAAGCTGGTGAAGCCCGATCCCGCCATCTACCGGCTGGCGCTCGACCGGTTCGGCCTGGCCCCCGGAGACGCGGTGTTCGTCGATGACAATCCGGACAATATCGCCGCTGCGTCGGCGATGGGCATCGATGCCGTCCTGTTCACCGACGCGGCCGCATTCCGCGCGCATCTGGTGAGCGTCAGACTGCTCGGCTGAAGCGGGGGGCGGCTGCGGACCCGCCGCCACCGCCCCGACCCGGCGCCCCCGGTCAGGCGCCGCGATAACCCTTAAGCTCGTCACCGATGATGCGCACGACATGGACCAGATTGGTCGATCCAGGCACGCCGAACGGCACCCCGGCACAGACCACCACCCGGTCGCCAGCAGCGGCGATGCCGTGGCGCAGCGCCATCCGCTTGGCCTTTGCCACCATTTCCTCGAAATTGGCGACGTCCTTGGTCTGAACGGCATGAACGCCCCAGAGCAGGCCCAGGCGACGGGCCGTTTCCTGTTTGGGGGTCAGCACCAGCACCGGCACGGACGGCCGCTCGCGCGCCATGCGCCGGGCGGTGGAGCCGGACAGGGTGAAACAGATGATCGCCTTTGCCCCGGTCGTCTGGGCGATGTTCTTCGCCGCTTCGGACAGGGCATCTGCCGTGGTGGGATCGGGGGTGGTGACGGTAAAGTGCACCCGGTCGCCATGCGCCGGATCGCGTTCCACCGCCTGGGCGATGGCATCCATCATCGCCACCGATTCCTCGGGCCAGGCACCGGCCGCGCTTTCCGCCGACAGCATGATCGCGTCGGCCCCGTCATAGACTGCGGTGGCGACGTCCGACACCTCGGCGCGGGTCGGCGTCGGCGCGGTGATCATCGATTCCAGCATCTGCGTGGCGACGATCACCGGGCGGCCGAGGCGGCGGGCGGTCTCGACGATCCGCTTCTGCATCGGCGGCACGGTTTCCGGCGGCAGTTCGACGCCCAGATCGCCCCGCGCCACCATCACGCCGTCGCACTGTTCGACGATTTCCTCGAGCCGCGCGACCGCGCTCGGCTTTTCGATCTTGGCGAGCAGCGCCGCCCGCCCCTGGATCAGCAGCCGCGCCTCCGCCAGGTCGTCGGGCCGCTGGACGAAGCTGAGCGCGATCCAGTCGACGCCCTGTTCCACGGCAAAGGCCAGATCACTGCGATCCTTGTCCGTCAACGCCGCCATCGGCAGCACGACGTCGGGCACGTTCAGCCCCTTTGAATTGGACAGCGGGCCGCCCACTTCGACCTCGGTCACGATCCGCTGATCGTCATGCTCGATCACGCGCAGGCGCAGCTTGCCGTCGTCCAGCAACAGCCGCGCGCCCTTTTCGATGGCGACGAAAATCTCGCGGTGCGGCAGTTCGACGCGGGTGGCATCGCCCAGCGCATCGGACCGGTCGAGCACGAAGCGGCTGCCGGTTTCCAGGATGACCCTGCCATCGGCGAACTTGCCGACGCGCAGTTTCGGTCCCTGAAGGTCGGCCAGGATCGTGCTGGGCCGGCCGAACTGTTTTTCCAGGCTGCGGATCGCCTGAATGAGCGGAATCTTTGCTGCCTGATCGCCATGGCTCATGTTGACGCGGAACGCATCGGCACCAGCCGCGTAGAGTTTGGCAATCATCTCGGGCGTGCTGCTCGCCGGACCCAGGGTCGCAAGCACGCGGACCTTCCGGGAACGGGGGCTGATGGCCATAGTCATGGGTTGGGGGCTTCCTTGGCTTTGTCCGGTTGTGGCTCTAACCCAAATCGCAAAAGGATCAACAGGAGGGATCGCATGACCACAATTGAGCAACTGGACGACGCCGTTGCCGCCGCCGCATTCCGGCGGCTCGTTCGTCACCTGCGGCACCGCACGGATGCGGAGAATATCGAGCTGATGGCGCTGGCCGGTTTCTGTCGCAACTGCCTGTCAGACTGGGTGCAGGAGGCATCGCAGAATACGAATACAGCGTTGGACAAGGACGCCGCGCGCGAGGCGATTTACGGCATGCCCTATGCCGAATGGAAGGCAAAGCACCAGGGCGATGCGACGCCGGACCAGCTGGAGCGGATGCGCCTGTCGATGCTGCGCAACGAAGTGCCGAGCGACGAGGCGGCGCTGGACGATGCGCTGGCCGATACGTTTCCGGCCAGCGACCCGACAGTCGCGCAGGATCCGTCCACCTGAACCCCATAACGACAGGGGCGGACCGACCCCGTGGTCGGCCCGCCCCGTCATGCCGCCCGATCGAGCGGGCCGGCGTTACTGGAGCGTGATGGTGACCGCGCGGCGGTTCTGCGCCCAGCTGGATTCGTCGGAACCGAGCGCCAGGGGACGTTCCTTGCCATAGCTGATCGTGGTGATGCGCGTCGGGGCGATGCCGCGGGCGGCCAGGTAATTGGCTGCCGCATTGGCGCGGCGGTCGCCCAGCGCCAGATTATATTCGCGCGTGCCGCGTTCGTCGCAATGCCCCTCGATCGTGATGCGGACATTGGGATAGCGCTGAAGCCACTGGGCCTGGCTGTCCAGGATCTGCGCGGCGCGCGAATCGATCTGATAGCGGTCGAGATCGAAATTGACCGTGTCCGACGCGACACTGGCCAGGAAATCCTCCCGCGAGCCGGGAACGACACCGGTGCCGGTGCCGGGATCGGTGACGCCCGTGCCGACGTCGCCCGGGCCGGGCGGCAGCACCTCGGGACGCTTCTTGGCGCAACCGGCGGTGGCGATCAGGGCGGTTGAGATCAGGAGGGTGGCAGTCAGGCGAGACATATGCGCTTCCTTGTCCAGACAAAATATTCGGTTGCAGGGCTGGAACGATCCTGTCGAGTGAATCGATCCATGGAAAGCCCCATCAGGGACGCAACGCCCCCCAATCCGGATCCGATCCATCAAGCGGGGTCGGCACACGGCGTTCATTGACCCCGGTCAGGTCGACGATCCACACATCGCCCCGACCCGACCCCTGGGCCGAGCGGAAATAGGTGAGGACGCGGCCATTGGGCGCCCAGTTCGGCCCTTCATCGCCCCACGCCTCGGTCAGCAGTTTTTCGCCGCCGCCGGACGGGGACATGACGCCGATGCGGAAAGCGCCGCCACCGATCTTGGTGAACGCGATCTGGTCGCCGCGCGGGCTCCATGCCGGGGTGGCATAGCGGCCGCCGCCGAAGCTGATCCGTTGCTGGTTCGACCCGTCGGCATTCATCACATAGAGCTGCTGGCTGCCCGAACGGTCGCTTTCAAAGACGATGCGGCTGCCATCGGGCGAATAGCTGCCGCCGGTATCGATGCCGGGCGCCGTCGTCAGCTGTTGAGGACGGCCGCCATCGGTGGGCACGCGGTACAGGTCGGTATCGCCATTGACCGCCATCGAGAACAGCACATAACGGCCATCCGGAGAAAAGCGGGGGGCGAAGGCCAGGCTGACATTGCTGACCAGCGCGCGTTGCCGCCCGGATGCCAGATCATAGACGTACAGCGTCGGCTTGTCGTTCAGATAACTCATATAGACGATGCGGCCATTGTCGCGCGACAGGCGCGGCGTCAGCACGATCGACTGGCCATTGGTCAGGAAGCGGTGGTTTTCCCCGTCCTGATCCATGATCGCCAGCCGCTTGATCCGGCGCCCCTTCGGCCCGGTTTCGCTGATATAGACGATGCGGCTGTCGAAATACGGCCCCTCGCCCGTCAGCCGGGTATAGATGGCGTCCGAACATTTATGCGCTGCGCGCCGCCAGTCGGCGGGCGAGACGACAAAGCCCTGCCGCGTCAACTCCGTACGAGCAAACACGTCGTACAGATAACAGCCGACGGTCAGCGTGCCGTTGCCATTGGCCCGCACGAACCCCTGAACCAGCGTCTGCGCGCCGGTACCGCCCCAATAGGCGAAATCGGGGGCCGTCACCTGGGGGAAGCCCACGGCACGCACCTGATTGGGGCCAAGCGGCTTGAACAGGCCGGAATTGGTCAGGTTGGCGGTGATAATCTGGGCGACCTTGACGCCCAGCTCCTCGGTCGAGCCGGCGGGGGTCGCCTCGCTCTGCGGGGTGGGCATCGCCGGGATGGCGATGGGGGCAGGGGCGGAAATGCCGCCGACGATATCGACCTCGACCTGCGCCATCGCCGGCGCGGCACCCAGCCCCATGGCAAGGATCGCGGCGCGGATCAGGGGGGACAGCCATTGGCTCATCGGACTTCCTTTACGGCTGCGGCCGGGTTCGGTCGCATAGGATCGGGGAAAAAGGGCAAGAGGAAGGCGCATCACGGCAACCGGTAATTGATGATGATGTCTTCCCAGCCGCCGGCATAAAGGTCGGCGGGCAGTTCATAGGGCGCGCACTGGATGAACGCGGCGATGGCCAATTCGGCCACGCGCTGGGCATAGCGGCGGTTTTCGTCGGTCAGGCCGGTCTGGCCGCGCAACTGGGGCCGGGCGGACATGGTGCCGTCAGGCGACAATTGCAGCCGGATGCGCGAGCGGATCTCATTGGCGCCCGGCCCCGGATTCGGGATGCGGTTGGCACAGGGCTGCACCTGGCGCTGGATTGCCTGTGCCAGATTGGCCACTGCCTGCGCTCCGACCTGTTCCCCGCGCGGCGTCGCGCCCTTGCCGGGGCTTTCATTGGCGACGATTCCTTTCAGGAAATTGTCGCCCAGCCGTCCGCCGGTGGGCCGGGCCTGAGCGGTGCTTTTCGCCGTGCCAGCCTGTTTGGTCGGGGCGGCCGCGGCCTTTGGCGCCGGCCTAGCTGGGGTCGTCTTGGCCGGGGTGCGATCCGCCTTTGCCGCGGGCGGCTTTGGCTGGGGCTTGGGCGCGACGGGCTTTGGCACCGGCTTTGGCGCGGGGGCCTCCACCTTGGCCACCGGTTCCGGCGCGGGCGGCTCCGGCGCGGGTTCGGGCGCCGCCGCGTCTTCCGGTGGGCCGAAATCGGGCGCGACCGACGTTGCCGGAGCCTCGGTCGTCGGGGGTGCCTGGGAAATCAGGGCGACATCATCGATCAGCGACACGTCCATCGGCGGGCTGACCGGTTCGGTAACCGGCGGCTGCGACAGAAAGACCGACAGCAGCGCGAACAACCCCAGATGCGCGACAGCGGCGATCCCGAAGCCCGTCCATTCGCTGCGGTCGAGGGTCGCCATGCTCGCTCAGCGCCCCTCGCCCTGGGTCGTCACCAGCGCCACGCGGGTCAGGCCCGCCCGGTTGAGTTCGCCCATCACCGCCATCACCCGCCCATAATCTAGGCTACGGTCGGCACGCAGCAGGATCTGGGGCGGCGTGCCGTCGATGGCACGGGCGGCAATCGCCTGAAGCTGGCCGGGCAGCGCATCCGTCGCCACAGCCTGTTCCCCGACGAACACCGCGCCGGTTTCGTCGATGGAAATGGCGATCGGCTCCTGATCCTGATCCACCGCCTTGGCCCGGCTGTCGGGCAGGTTCACCGACACGCCGGCGGTCAACAGCGGTGCCGTCACCATGAAGATGATCAGCAGGACCAGCATCACGTCGACCAGCGGCGTGACGTTGATTTCCGCCATCGGCGCGCGGCGGCCCCTGGCGCGGGCGGAGGGCAGGTTCATCGCCATCGCCGCTTACCCCTCCAGCTGGCGGGAGAGTTGCAGGTGGAATTTGTCGGCAAAGCGCATCAGCTTGGCCTCCACCCCGTTCACCCGGTGGCTGAACCGGTTATAGGCGATGACCGCCGGAATGGCCGCGAATAGGCCGATGGCGGTGGCGAACAGCGCCTCGGCAATGCCAGGCGCGACCACGGCCAGCGCAGTATTCTGTTCGGCGGCGATGTCGTTGAAACTACGCATGATGCCCCAAACGGTACCGAACAGGCCAACGAAGGGCGCGACCGAGCCGATGGTGGCCAGCCAGTTGAGCCGTTCGGACAGCTTTTCCACCTCGAACGCGACCCGGCCCGCCATGGCGGTGGCCAGCCGCTCGCGCGTGCCGTCGCGGTCGATGCGGTGGCCGGCGGTGGATTTGCGCCATTCCTCTACCCCGGCGGCAAAGACGCGTTCGATCGCCGTCTCTCCATCCGCGCGCTGCCGATAGAGCAGGTCGATATCCTGTGCCCGGTCGAAATCGCGTTCGAACCGGACGATCGATTTGTTGACGCCGCCCAGCCGGAACAGGAAACCGAAGATGATCGACCAGGTCCACAGGCTGGCCAGCGCCAGGCCGATCATCACCGCTTTCACAACGATATCGGCCTGAAGGAACAATGCCAGCGGCGACAGCGAGGCCGGATCGGTGGCCAGATTCAATTCCATGTCCGTATCATTCCCCTTGCCAGACCAGCGGCGCGAACCGGTCCATCCAGTGTTGCGGCTGACGGCGCGGCCGGCCGGATGGCGCGACGAACACCGCCTCTACCGTGGCTTCGACCAGAAGTTCCGCACCGCGCATGACTCGTTGATGAATATCGACCGCCGCCGCCCGCACCCGGATCACCCGGCTGAGCAGCAACAGGGCATCGTCGAGCACGGCGGGCGCGTTGTAGCGCATGGTCAGGTTGCGAATGGCATAGACCCCGTCCCCCGCCATATGCGCCGCACGCTGATCGATCCCCGCGACCCGCAGCATGTCCGACCGCGCCCGTTCCATGTAGCGCAGATAATTGGCGTGATAGACCATGCCGGACAGGTCGGTGTCCTCGAAATAGACGCGCAGTGGAAAGCGGTGCTCGCGCCCGTCGAAGCGGCCCGTCGCCGGTTGATCTGTGCCGTGCCCGTCCATGCCGCCCATGCTGCTACCGACGAACGACCGGCGGGGAAAGCCCGCATGGCGCAATTTTGCTTGTCTTCGCGCAACTTGACGTCAATCGAACAGGCCGTCCTGCGCTCCTTGCGGCGGATCGAGGCCGAGATGCCGCCATGCCGCACCGTTCAGGCAGCGGCCGCGCGCGGTGCGGGCGATCATGCCGACCTGGATCAGATAGGGCTCGATCACTTCCTCGATCGTGTCGCGCGGCTCCGACAGGCCGGCGGCCAGCGTCTCCACCCCCACCGGCCCGCCGCGATAGACATCGGCGATCATGGTCAGATAGCGCCGGTCCATCGCATCCAGGCCCAGCGCATCCACCTCCAACCGGTTCAGCGCGGCATCGGCGACACCGGCATCGACCACCGCCGCCCCGGCGACATCGGCGAAGTCCCGCACCCGGCGGAGCAGCCGCCCGGCGATCCGGGGCGTGCCGCGCGACCGGCGGGCAACCTCGCGCGCGCCGTCCGGGGCGATGGCCAGCCCCAACAGCCCGGCGGCGCGGGTGACGACGCGTTCCAGTTCGTCGACCGAATAGAATTGCAGGCGGACCGGAATGCCGAACCGGTCGCGCAAGGGGGTGGTCAACAGCCCCTGGCGCGTCGTCGCACCCACCAGGGTAAAGCGCGGCAGATCGATGCGCACGGACCGGGCCGACGGCCCCTCCCCGATCATCAGATCGAGCGCGCGGTCCTCCATCGCGGGATAGAGCACTTCCTCTACCGCCGGGGCCAGCCGGTGGATCTCGTCGATGAACAGGACGTCGCCGTCCTCCAAGTTGGTCAGCAGCGCGGCCAGGTCGCCCGATTTGGCGATGACCGGGCCGGAGGTGGCGCGAAAGCCGACGCCCAGCTCGCGGGCGATGATCTGGGCCAGCGTCGTCTTGCCAAGACCCGGCGGACCAAAGAACAGGACATGATCCAGCGCATCGCCGCGCCTGCGTGCCGCATCGATGAACACGCGCAGATTCTCGCGTGCCGCCCGCTGGCCGACGAAATCGTCCAGCGATTTGGGCCGCAGCGCAGCGTCCACATCCTCGGGGCGGCGCGCGGCGGTCAGGATACGGTCGGGATCGGTCACGCTGCCCGTCCTAGCCGCAGGCAAGCCGTCCTGTCGAGAACATCGCGGGAACCGTTATCCGCGCTTGCCGGTTTGGACGTGGCCGAACGATAAGGGGCGGATGCGGGACGGGGAGGGGCTGGAATGAAGCGCTGGTGGTGGCTGTGCCGGCAGGTAATGCGCAGGATGGGCGTCAGGGCCAGCCTGTTTTCGGGATTCGCAGTCGTCCTGGCACTGATCGGATACTGGCTGGCCCCGATCGTGCCCGACGATCTGGAGGCAAGGATCGGTGCCGGGGCCGTGGACGGCATCCTGAATATCCTGGCCACCACCATGCTGGCCGTCACCACCTTTTCCCTGACCGCGATGGTGCAGGCCTATGCCAGCGCGACCAGCACCATCACGCCGCGCGCCGTCCAGCTGCTGATCGACGATCCGCTGGCCCAGAATGCGCTGGCGACGTTCCTGGGCAGTTTCCTGTTCGCCATTGTCGGCATCGTGGCGCTGGCGATGGGCGTGTACGGCAATGAAGGTCGGGTCATCCTGTTCATCGGGACGATCGCCGTCATCGCGGTCATCATCCTGACGTTCCTGCGCTGGATCGACCATGTCGCGCATCTGGGGCGGGTGAGCGAAACGATCGTCCGGATCGAACAGGCGGGGTGCAAGGCCGCCGGCACGGCGGGCCGGGCCATTCGCTGGTCGACCGCAGACGATGCGGCCACCGGTCAGCCGGCGGGCACGCCGCTATGCTGCGACCGGATCGGCAGGGTGACCCATGTCGATGTCGAGGCGTTGGCCGAGCTGGGCGAGGCGCATCGCCTGTCGATCATCATCGACGCCGCACCGGGGGCGATGGTCGAGCCGGGGCGGCCGCTTGCGTGGATCGTGGGGGACGTGACCGAGTGCCGCCAGGCGCTGATCGATGCCTTTACCATCGCCGATGGTCGGCGGTTCTACCATGATCCGCGGCTGAGCCTGGTCGTGCTGGCCGAAACTGCCTGTCGCGCGCTGTCGCCGGCGGTCAACGATCCGGGAACCGCGATTTCCGCGCTGGAATCCGGGGCGCGGGTGATGACGGCATTGTTCGACGCGGAGCCGGATGCGGGGCAGACGACCGGACCGGTCCGGATGCCGCCGCTGATGCTGGCCGACCTGCTCGACGATCTGGTGCGGCCGGTGGCCCGCGACGGCGCCGGCATGGTCGAAGTGGCGATCCGCATCCAGAAGATGCTGCGGTCGCTTGCCCGGACCCGGCCGGAGGGACTGGACGGTTTCATCGCCATGGCGCGGTCGGCCGAGGAAAGGGCTCGCGCCGCTTTGACCCATGCCGACGATCTGGCCGCGCTGGACCGGGCAGTGTCGCATCGCTGGCCCGGTGGGTCGTCGGCGGGCGATTGATGGATCGCATCGCCCGCCGACAATTGCCGGAAATCAGGTCGCGGCCGGGCGGACCGTGGTTGCGTTGAACGCGTTGATGATCGCGCTGTACAGCTGTTTCGGCTGGGCGCTGGAATCATAGGGACAGGGACGGAGCGGCAGGCCGTCGGGGCGGGGCGAGCCGAAATTCTGCAGCCAGCTATATTTGTCGTTCATGCCCCAGGCCAGCACGTCCCTGAGCTGTGGATAGCTGAAGAGCAGGTCCAGCCACGCCTTGCCATAGACAGCGACATCGGCGTCGCGCTGGGCGATGGTGCCGGTGCGGCTGCGGTCGTTGACGTCGAATTCGGTGATCATCAGCTTGTAGCCGAGCGCCGTCACCTGATCGAGCCAGGTGCGCATCGCCGGGATCTGGGCATTGGCGATGTCCTGGGCCGTGCCCGAGGAGTAAAAGCCGATATGCGACTGGATGCCCAGCGTGTCGATCGGCACGTTCCGGTCGCGGAACCCCTGAAGCAGCCGCAGCACGCCGTTGCGATGCTCGGTCGAGCCCCAGTCCATATAGTCGTTATAGACCAGTTCGGCGTTCGGCAGTTCCTCGCGCGCGGTGCGGAAGGCGACGTCGAGGATGTTCGGCTCCCGCGCGTTGCGCTCGGCACCGCTATAGGCCTGATGCAGGATGTTGGTGCGGATCTGGCCGTTGCCCTCGATCGCCTCGTTCACCACGTCCCAGCTCTTGATCCGGTTGCCGAAATGGCGGGCGACATTTTGGACATGGGTGCGCACCAGCCGCTCGGCCGTCGCCTTGGGATTGGCCCCCATGTCGTAAGTGCGCAGCCAGGCGGGAAAGCGTTCCTGGATGTACCAGAGCATCACATGGCCGCGCACTTCCATGCCCTTTGACGTGGCATAGGCGATCATTTCGTCCGCACGGGTCCAGTTATAGACGTTTTCGGCGCTGGACTGATATTCCCACTTCATCTCGTTTTCGGGGACGAGCAGCTGGCAATCGCGTTCGAGCAGCGCGGCATAGGCCGGGTTGTTGAACGACCCCGCATCCGCACCGGGCGCGGCCCAGGCGAGCGTCGATCCGAACCGCATCCCCTTTGCCGCGGCAGCCGCGGCGATGGTGCCGGTCGGCGTCGGGGTGGGGGTGGGTGTAGGCGTTGGTGTGGGCGTCGGCGTCGGCGTAGGGGTAGGGGTAGGGGTTGGCGTGGGGGTCGGCGTGGGGCTTGGCCCCGAAATCGAGCCACCGCCGCCGCTGCTGCCACCGCCACAAGCGGTCAGGCCGAGCGCACCGGCAAGCGCAATGGTTTCACGTCGTGAATAGGGCTTCATCATCCTTCTCCCACCCGGCCGCTGAACGGCCCTTTCAACTTCTGCCGGATATGCTTCCGGTCTGAGTTTTGGATGGTACCGCTATCAATCCGATAGGCAAGCGATATTGTGGAAAGAAATCGATTGCTTGCGCCTATCGCGCTGCGCGCTTCAATGCCTCTCGCACCAGCGCGTCGAGCGTGGCCGCGCCGCCCAGCGCGTCTTCGGCGGATCGCACCGCTGCCGATGCCTCGGCCGGACGAAAGCCCAGATTGAGGAGGGCGGACACCGCATCCGGCCCATGCCCGGCCGCCGGTGCCGATCCCGCAGCCAGCGACGGCCCCGCGGCCAGGGGCGTGCCCCCGGCCCGGTCCTTCAGTTCGCGCACGATCCGTTCGGCCAGTTTCGGGCCAACGCCGTTCGCCCGGGCAACCATCGCCTTGTCCTGGCCCGCAATGGCGCGGTGCAGGTCGGCGGGCGGCAGGATGGAAAGGATCGCCAGCGCAACCTTTGCCCCCACCCCCTGAACCCCGGTGAGCAGCCGGAACCAGTCGCCCTCCTCCGCCGTGGCAAAGCCGACCAGCCGGATGAAATCCTCCCCCACCAGCATTTCGGTGTACAGTTTCACCGTGCCGCCAACGGGGCCGATCGCCTCCAGCGTGCGGGCCGATGCGCCGACCAGATAGCCGACGCCGTTCACATCGATGACGGCATGATCGCTGGCGGTGGCGACAAGCTCCCCCTTCAGATGGGCGATCATCGGGCCGCGCGCCCGCGAAAGGTGGCGAAGGTGGTGCTGCGTCCCCCCCGGAATCGTCCTCGGACGGGTGATCCGACGGGCGGCTGGACGGTGGCGGCGGGAGGGAGTTGGATCATCCTGCCAGCTAACAGCAGCGGGGCCGGATAGGAAAGGGGTGTACCGCTATCTCGGCCCAAGCGCCCGAGCGCTGGCGGCGTGATGGGCATGGCAGATGGCAACGGCGAGCGCATCGGCGGCGTCCGCGCCCGCGATCTTCGCGCCGGGGAGCAGCCGGGCGACCATGGCGTGCACCTGCGCCTTGTCCGCATTGCCGACGCCGACCACCGCCTTCTTGACCAGCCGCGCGGCATATTCGCCGACATCGATGCCCGACCGCGCGGCGGCACACAGCACGACGCCGCGCGCCTGACCCAGTTTCAGCGTCGATTGCGGGTTGGCGTTGACGAAAACCTCCTCCACCGCCGCGGCTTGCGGCGTGTGATCGGCGATCAGCGCGGCAAGCATCGCATCGAGATGAACGAGGCGACGGGGCAACGGTGCACCGGCGTCGGTCCTGAGCTGGCCATTGGCAAGGTGCGACAGCCGGTTGCCTTCCGCCCGGATCAGCCCCCAGCCGGTGGTGCCAAGTCCCGGATCGAGGCCGAGGATCAGCATGGGTCGCCGCCAGTTTTTTGCCGGGCGTCCCCCACCCCAACCCCTCCCCTGAGCCGCAGGCGAGCGCAGCTCAACGGGAGGGGCTTGGATTGCTGCACGGATAGCCCCTCCCCTTCAGGGGAGGGGTTGGGGTGGGGCTGGCTTGGCCAACGGTCTGGCATTTGCGCGAGCGTGAAGACGATGATCTGCAGCACGCCTTCGATATTGTCGCGCACATCGGCGTTCGTAAAACGGATGGTTCGATAGCCCTGCTCGGTCAGCCTCTGGTCGCGGCGAGCATCGACGGCGGGATCATGGGTATCGCCGTCGATCTCGATGATCAGCGCCTTTGCCGGGCAGAGGAAGTCGCAGATATAGGGGGCGATGACGGACTGGCGGCGGAATTTATGGCCAAGCTGGCTGTTCGACAGGTGCCGCCATAGGCGTTTTTCCCACTCGCCGGGGTCGAGGCGCATTGCTTTGGCGCGATTGAGAAGGTTTCGTTCCGTGGCCACGCCCCCACCCCAACCCCTCGCCTGAAGGGGAGGGGCTATTTGCTGTTCTAACCCAGCTTCTCCATCACCTCGTCGGAGACTTCGTAATTGCCCCAGACGGTCTGGACGTCGTCGTCGTCGTCCAGCGCGTCGATCAGCTTGAACAGGGTCGCGGCGTCGGATTCGGCGACGTCGACCATGGTCTGGGGGCGCCAGGCAAGCTTGGCGCCCTCGGATTCGCCCAGTTTAGCTTCCAGCGCGCTTGCGACTTCGTGCAACGCATCGGCGGCGGTCCAGATCTCGTGGCCGTCCTCGCTGCTGGTCACGTCCTCGGCCCCCGCCTCCAGCGCCGCTTCGAACACCCGGTCGGCGTCACCCGCACTGGCGGGATAGTTGATCAGGCCGACCCGGTCGAAGGCGTGGCTGACCGAACCGACCGTACCGAGATTGCCGCCATTCTTGGACACGGCGGTGCGGACATTGGTGGCGGTGCGGTTGCGATTGTCCGTCAGCGCCTCGATGATCAGCGACACGCCGCCGGGGCCGAAGCCTTCGTACCGGATTTCCTCGTAATTCTCGGTATCGCCCTTCGACGCCTTGTCGATCGCGCGCTGGATATTGTCCTTGGGCATGGACTGCGCCTTGGCCGCGTTGACGGCGGCGCGCAGGCGCGGGTTCATGTCGGGATCGGGCAGGCCCATCTTGGCCGCGACGGTGATTTCGCGGGACAGCTTGGAAAACATGCCCGAGCGCTTCTTATCCTGCGCGCCCTTGCGGTGCATGATGTTCTTGAATTTCGAATGACCTGCCATTGGGGTTCGTTTCTCAATCTGTTGAACGGACAGGCGCCGGAGACACCCTTTCCCCTGCCCCTAGAAGAAAGGACAACCCTTCGACAAGCTCAGGGTGAGCGGGTTGAGGGAACGGACGCCCCGTCCGCCTTACCCTTCACGTCACCCTGAACGTGTTTCAGGGTCCATATTGCCTCTGGCCGCGTCGCGAGAGGCGAAATGGATGCTGAAACAAGTTCAGCATGACCGCATCAAGGTGCGAGGTTCAGGCCAGGGTGACGGCGGTGCCGGAGACGGAGACCATCAGCATCGAGCCCTTGTCGCCGACGACCTCGTAATCGATGTCGATGCCGATGACCGCATTGGCACCGAGTTTCCGGGCCTCTGCCTTCACTTCCTCGAACGCGCCGTCGCGCGCCTCGCGGAACACGCGTTCATAGCTGCCCGAGCGGCCGCCGACGATGTCGCGGATATTGGCGAACAGATCACGGAACAGGTTGGCGCCGACGATCACCTCGCCAGCCACGACGCCGTGATATTCCCGGATCTCGCGGCCCTGGATGGTGGGGGTGGTGGTGAGGATCATGGCGTCTCTCCTTGCTGGCGGTGCGCCGGGTTATACCAGACCCAGCGCCTGCTTGTAGGTTTCAAGCAGCATTTCCGCTTCCTCGCGGTGATGCTTTTCCATCTTCCGCAGGCGGACGATGGACCGCATCGTCTTCACGTCGAAGCCGGTCGCCTTCGCCTCGCCGTACACGTCCTTGATGTCGTCGGCGATGCCCTTTTTCTCCTCTTCCAGCCGCTCGATGCGTTCGATGAGCAGGCGGAGCTGTTCGGCGGAGATGTTGTCGCTCATGGATGATTCCCGGATTGCATGAAGATCAGGCTGGCGCGTCTAGGCAATGACGTCACCCGCCTCAACCATGATGATGGCCGTCAGCGATCATCCTTGTGGACAACCCCGTCGGCCATGACGAACGCCACCCGTTCCAGGACGCGGACATCGGCCAGCGGATCGCCGTCGACGGCGATGATATCCGCCTGCTTGCCGGGCGCCAGGGTGCCGATGGCGGCGGACTGGCCCAGCACTTCGGCGGCGCTGACCGTGGCGGCGCGAATCGCCTGGGCCGGGGTCATGCCCGCCTCGACCATCAGGGCGAATTCCTGTGCGTTGTCGCCGTGCGGGGAGACGCCGGTATCGGTGCCGAACGCGACCTTGACGCCCGATGCGATGGCGCGCTTGTGGCTTTCGATGGCGGCGGCGGCGGCTTCCTCCGCCTTGGGGATGGTGGCGGGGGGCAGCTGGCCGCCGCGCGCCTGGGCGAGCGCCGCGCGCGGGGCCATCATGGTGGGGACGAGCCAGGTGCCCTTGGCCTTCATCGCGCGGATCGTCTCGTCATCCAGGAACGTGCCATGGTCGATGGTATCGACCCCGGCATCGACCGCCGCGCGCGTGCCCTCTGCCGCATGGCTGTGCGCCGCGACACGGCGGCCGAGCGCGTGCGCGGTGTCGATGATCGCGCGCATCTCGTCCGGCTCCATAGCGCGGCCAAGCCCGCCCGACACGTTGGACAGGACGCCGCCGGTCGCGGCGAACTTGATCACCTGAGCGCCGAGCCCGACCTGTTGCCGGACGGCGCGGCGGCAATCCTCCACCCCGTCGCAGACATTGACCTGAACGTCCTTGATCATCTCGGCCACGTCCTCGCGCACGCCGTTCGCGCCGTCGCCGTGCCCGCCGGTGACCGAGATCATCGTGCCGGCATTGACGATGGCCGGGCCGGCGATGTCGCCGCGCGCGATGCCGTCGCGCAGCGCGCGGATGCCGCGCGGATTGCCGCCCAGGTCGCGGACCGTGGTGAAGCCGGCCTGGATGGTCTTCTTCGCGTTGGCGGCGGCGAAGATCAGGTCGTCGGTGACGTCGCGGTTGAGCGCGGTGGCCCGCGTCTGGATCGGTTCCCCGCGAAAGCCCCAGAGATGGACGTGCAGGTCGATCAGGCCGGGCAGCACGGTCTTGTCCCGAAGGTCGATGACAGTCGCGCCCGAATCGGCAGGCACATGGCCGTCGCGCAATTCGGCGACCTTGCCGGCGCGCACGACGATGGTGGTCGGGCCGAGCGGCGGCTTGCCCGGCTCTGCGATCACGCGCCCGGCATGGATGAAGGTCGGCGCCTCCTGAGCCAGGGCGGCGGACGAAGCGCAGGCGAGCAAGGCTGCGAACAGGTGTTTCATGGGCATCCCCCCGATTGATCGTTGCCGCCAGCCTAGCGCCCGGCGGCGCGAAGGGAAGGGGATTGCGGATACCACCCGATTCCGCTTGCCTGCCGCAGCGAATGATATAAATGTGATATCACATTAAACGGGAGGCTAGGATGATAGACGCAGGGACGGCCACTTCGCTGAGGCGGAGCGAGGAACGGGCGGCAAGGACGAAGAGCGGGTACGGGCCGCTAGTGTTCCTGGCGGTGCTGATCGCGGCGACGATCGCTGCGCTGGGGTTCGTCGAGCCCAAGGGCGCGAAGGTCGCGGTGGCGTTCGTCGGCCTGTTGCTGCTGCTGTTCTACAGCGCGGGCTTCTATCTGCTTCAGCCCAACCAGGCGGCGGCGATCCTGTTGTTCGGGGACTACAAGGGCACGGACCGCACCACGGGCCTGCGCTGGACCTGGCCGTGGATGACCAAGAAGAAGGTGTCGGTGCGCATCCACAACGTCACGTCCGAACGGATCAAGATCAACGACCTGCGCGGCAATCCGATCGAGATCGCGTCGAACGTGGTCTGGCGGGTGGCGGATACCGCCCAGGCGCTGTTCGATGTCGATGATTACAAGGTGTTCGTGAACATCCAGATCGAAAGCGCGGTGCGCGCGATCGGCAGCCGCTATCCCTATGACGATTTCGAATCGGAAAAGACGACGCTGCGCGGCGATGCCGATACGGTCAGCCACGAGCTGCAGATCGAATTGCAGGAACGGGTGGCGATGGCCGGGGTGCGGATCGACGAATGCCGCCTGACCCACCTGGCCTATGCGCAGGAGATCGCCCAGGCGATGCTGCGTCGGCAGCAGGCCGAGGCAGTGATCGCGGCGCGCATGAAGCTGGTCGAGGGTGCGGTCGGCATGGTGGAACTGGCGCTGGAGCAATTGTCGGCGAAGAACGTCGTCGAGCTGGACGACGAGCGCCGCGCGGCGATGGTATCGAACCTGATGGTCGTCCTGTGCAGCGAGCGGGATACCCAGCCGGTCGTCAATGCCGGATCGCTGTACCAGTAAGGACCATCCATGGCGTCGCCGCCCCGCAAGGCCTTTCCCCTCCGCCTCGATCCCGCGCTCTATGCCGCGATCGAGCGGACGGCGGCGGGCGACCTGCGCAGCGTCAATGCGCAGGTCGAATGCCTGCTGCGCGAGGCGCTGGCCAGGCGGGGAGTCAAGCTGGCGGAGCCGGAACGGGCGCGGCGGGGCCGACCGCCCAGACATGAAGGAGAAGAATGATGCTGACCGTTTATTTTGCCCGCAGGACCCACCGCAACGCGCTGTTCCTCGTATCGGCGCTGATGCTGGCGATCGGGCTGGCCGCGCTGTAAGGGAGGATCGCCATGCGATCGCATAGCTGCCCCAAATGCCAGAGCGCGATGGCCGAGGGCTTTGTCGCGCATAAGCCGGACGGGATGGCCGCCGTGCTGAACTGGTATCGCGGCACCCCGGTGAAAAGCTGGTGGGGATCGGTCAAGCTGCCCAAGCCGTCGATCCCCATCGCCACCTGGCGGTGCCAGCGCTGCGGTTTCCTGGAGCAGTTCGCCCGCGACTGACGATCAGTCGCGCAGCAGGTCGTTGATGCTGGTCTTCGACCGGGTCTGCGCATCCACCCGCTTGACGATGACGGCGCAGTAGAGCGCGGGCTTGCCGTCGCCGCCGCCTGTGCTGCCGGGGACGACCACCGAATAAGGGGGGACATGGCCGCGGTGCACCTCGCCCGTTTCGCGGTCGATGATCTTGGTCGACGCCCCCAGATAGACGCCCATGGAGAGCACCGCCCCTTCGCCCACGCGCACGCCCTCTGCCACTTCGGCGCGGGCGCCGATGAACGCGCCGTCCTCGATCACCACGGGTCCGGCCTGAAGCGGCTCCAGCACGCCGCCGATTCCGGCCCCGCCGGACAGGTGCACGTTCCGGCCGATCTGGGCGCAGGATCCGACCGTGGCCCAGGTGTCGATCATCGTCCCCTCACCCACATGGGCGCCGATATTGACGAAGCTGGGCATCAGGATCGCGCCCTTGGCAATGAACGACCCGCGCCGGGCGACCGCGCCGGGCACGACGCGAAAGCCGGCCGCGCGGAACCGGGCATCGTCCCAACCGGCAAACTTGCTGGGCACCTTGTCGAACGCAGGTGCGCCCGCCGCGCCGCCGTCGATCACGACATTGTCGTTCAGGCGGAACGACAAGAGCACCGCTTTCTTCAGCCATTGATTGACCCGCCAGCCGCCCGCGCCGTCCGGTTCAGCCACCCGCGCCTCGCCCGCATCGAGCAATGCGATCGCCGCCTCCACCGCGTCGCGCACCGGACCGGCGGTATCGAGCGACAGGCTGGCCCGGTCTTCCCAGGCCTGATCAATGGTGGTGGCAAGCGCGTCGGTCATTGCGGTTCCCCGTCAAATTGGGCGAGCCAGTGGCTCAGATCGTGGGTGGTGAAGTCGATATAGTCGGGCACGGCGTCGGCTGGCGGCTGTTCCGACCCGCCGTCGATCCACAGGGTCGCCATGCCGATCGCCTTGGCCGGTGCCAGGTTGCGGGCCAGATCCTCGGCAAACAGCGCCGTTTCCGGCGTGACGCGGTGATCGGCGCACAGCGTGGCATAGGCGCGCGGATCGGGTTTGGGGATCAGGCCGGTGGCCAGGATGTCGCAGACGGATTCGAACACGCCGCCCAGCCCGCGTTTGTCCAGCACCCGTTCGGCATAGGCGGTATCGCCGTTGGTGAACACCAGCTTGCGACCCGGCAGGGCGGCGATACGCGCGGCCAGCACCGGGTCGGGCTGGACCACATCCAGTTCGACCGCGTGCACATCGTCGAGGAAATGCTGGGGATCGACGCCGTGCAGCGCCATCAGCCCGGCAAGCGTGGTGCCGTGATCGAAATAATAGCGTTTTTGCAGGGCATAGGCCTGATCGTGCGGCAGGCCGAGCAGGCGCGCGACATAATCGGTCATCCGCGCATCGATCCGCGCGAACAGGTTTGTCGACGCCGGATAGAGCGTGTTGTCCAGATCGAAGATCCAGGTATCGACATGAGCGAGCGCGGGCAGCATCGCCGCTGCCCTTACTGCGCCAGCCGGTGAAAGCAAACGCTCACCCTGCGGCAGGCAGCCTCAACCGCACCAGCAGCCCGCCCAGATCCTCGCTTTCCTCAAGCGTCACCGTGCCTTCGTACAGTTCGGCGACGTCGCGGACGATGGCCAGGCCAAGCCCGGTGCCGGGCTTGCCCGAATCGAGCCGCACGCCGCGATCGAAGATGCGGATCCGGTCCGCCTCCGGGATGCCCATGCCGTCATCCTCGACCTGAATCTCGACATAGCCTGCCTCGGCAACCACGGTCACGAACACACTGCCACCGCCATATTTGGCGGCATTTTCGACGAGGTTGCCCAGAATCTCGTCCAGATCCTGTCGCTCGATCCGCGCCTGCGCCGTGGTCTGCCCGGTCGTGTCGATGCGGACATTGGGGTACAGGCGGGCAACGGCGCGCTCGACCGCCTCGACCGCCGCCCAGACGGGGGTGCGGGTATGCGCCGACCCGCGCCTGCCGACGGCGCGGGCGCGGGCGAGATGATGATCCACCTGTCGCCGCATCGTGCGCGCTTCGCGGATCACGGTATCGGCCAGATCGGCCTGGCCGGCGGCGGCGGCATTCATGATGACGGTCAGCGGGGTTTTCAGCGCATGGGCCAGATTGCCGGCGTGACGCCGCGCCTCTTCGGCCTGGCGGTCGTTATGGGCGACCAGCGCATTCAGTTCCTCGATCATCGGGGCGACCTCGGCCGGCATTTCCCCGGCGACGCGGGTGCTGGCTCCGGTGCGCAGGGCGCTGATTTCGCGCTGCACCCGGCGCAGCGGCAACAGGCCGTACCAGGTCTGAAGCGCCGCCATGACGATCAGGCCAAGGCCGAGCAGGGCAAAGCTGCGCACCACCGTCTGATCCAGTTCGGTCAGCTGCGCGTTCAGTTCGTTGCGGTCGCGCGCAACCTGAAACCGCCAGACCACCTGCGATCCGGGCAATTGCGCATCGCGTTCGGCGACGCGCAGCACCTCGCCCCGGAACTGGCGGCTGTCATAGATATGGACGCCGCGATCGGCATGATCGGCGTCGGTGCGCAGCCGCCGGTCCCAGAGCGATCGGGAGGGAAAGGGTTCGCTGGTGCCGCCGCTGACCTGCCAGTAAAAGCCGGAGCTGGGTTCCAGAAACCGCTGATCGGCGAGTTCGCGGTTCAGGATCACTTCGCCCTCCGGCCCGATTTCGGCGGACAGGATCAGCGTTTTCAGGACATAGGTCAGCTGGTCGTCAAAGGTGCGGGTGATCGTGCTGGTCAACACCCGGTCGAGCGCGAAGCCGCCCCCGGCCAGCAGCAGCAGGATCCACGCCGTCGCAATGACAATCATCCGGCGGCTGAGCGATCCGGTGACGCGGACGTGGCGCGACGGCATGGCGTCGGGGTCGGCCGCCGATGCGGCGCGGCCCGGAATGCCCGGCCGCAGCCGGCGGGAAAGGAAATCGGTCAGCGCCATTGCGGACGGGCCGCCCCGCCCCTTCCTAGCCAGCGGCCGGTTCGTCCAGGCTGTAGCCGAGCCCGCGGATGGTGGTGATGACGTCCGCGCCCAGTTTCTTGCGGATACGGGTCACGAACACCTCGATCGTATTCGAATCCCGGTCGAAATCCTGATCGTAGATATGTTCGATCAACTCGGTGCGGCTGACCACCTTGCCCTTGTGATGGAGCAGGTAGCTGAGCAGCTTGTATTCCTGCGCCGTCAGCTTGACCGGTTCGCCCGCCCGGGTGACCTTGCCCGAGCGGGTGTCCAGCCGGATGTCGCCCGCGATCAGTTCGGCCGAGGCATTGCCCGACGCGCGGCGGATCAGCGCACGCAGCCGCGCGATCAGCTCCTCCGACTGGAACGGCTTGGCGACATAATCGTCGGCACCGGCATCGAGCCCGGCAACCTTGTCGGACCAGCTGTCGCGCGCCGTCAGCACCAGAACGGGGGTCGTCCGCCCCTCCCGCCGCCAGCGGTCGAGTACGGTCAGCCCGTCGACTTCCGGCAGGCCGAGGTCGAGGATGATCGCGTCATAGCTTTCGGTGGAGCCGAGGAAATGCCCCTCTTCGCCATCGGCCGCCGTGTCGACGGCATAGCCCGCGCCGACCAGCGTGTTGCTGAGCTGCTGGCGCAGATTGGGTTCATCCTCGACGATCAGAACGCGCATCCATCGATCCCCTTGATCCTAGTTCGCTGTCATCCGGCGGCCGTGCGGTCGCCGCCCTATCGATCCGTGCGCCCGAGCACCCGCCCGGACCGGCCATCCACATCGACCCGGATGACGTTGCCATTGCGCAGGAACTTGAGCGTGTAAATGGCGGTGCCGGAATCGAAATCGAAGCCCAGATATTCGGCGCCGCGCATCTGGGGCACGACGCGCCGTTCGATGTCGCGCGACGGCAGCAGCTGGCCGGCGGCCCGGCCCTGATGCGCCGCCTGTTGATCGGTGCGCGGGCGGCGCTGCGCCGAGGCGGAATCCACCGGCGTGCCGCCGACAGACAGCAGCATCATCGCCAGACAGAAGGATTTAACCGCCATGTTCATGGGCGTTGCCATAAAATTGCCGCGTTGAACAACCCGTGAATAGGGCCGTCAGCCGCGCGCAAGCCCGAATATGCCGCGATGCTTGCCGGGGGGCCACACTGCCCCTAGGTGCGCGGCCATGGCAGCACCGATCTTGAGCTTTGAGGAACTGGGCCTGGTCCAGGGCAGCGGCTGGCTGTTCCGGGGGTTGAACCTGTATATCGGCGCGCGCGACCGGCTGGCGCTGATCGGCCGGAACGGGGCGGGCAAGACGACCCTGCTCAAGCTGCTGGCCGGGCGGATCGAGCCGGACGAGGGCAAAAGGGTGATCGTGCCGGGCACCCGCGTCATCCTGTTGGAACAGGACCCCAGCGTTGCGGGCCATGCGACGCTGATGGACTTCGCCCTGGCCGGGGCCGATGCGCCGGAGCGGCACGAGGTGGCCGCCATCGCGGACCAGCTGGGCATCGACATGGAGCGGGAGGCGGCGACGGCATCGGGCGGCGAGCGGCGGCGGGCCGCCATCGCCCGTGCGCTGGCGCAGGACCCCGATGTGTTGCTGCTCGACGAGCCGACCAACCATCTGGACATCGCCGCGATCGAATGGCTGGAGGACTGGCTGACCCGGTTTCGCGGCGCGTTCGTCGTGATCAGCCACGACCGGACCTTTCTCACCCGGCTGACCCGCCAGACCTTCTGGCTCGATCGCGGCACCATGCGGCGGTCGGAAATCGGCTTCGGCGGGTTCGAGGCATGGACCGAAGCGGTGGAGGCGGAGGAACAGCGCGCCGCCGAACGGCTGGATGCGCGGTTGAAGCTGGAGGAGCATTGGCTGCAGCGCGGCGTCACCGGGCGCAGGCGGCGCAACATGGGTCGGCTGAACAAGCTCATCGAGATGCGCGCCGAACGCGCCGCGATGACGGGGATGCAGGGGACGGCGGCGCTGGCCGCGTCGTCCGACGACAGCAAGACCAAGGTGGTGATCGACGCCAAGGGGGTCACCAAGACGTACGGCGAGCGGGCGATCATCCGCGATTTCGGGTTCCGGATCACGCGCGGCGACCGGATCGGCATTGTCGGGCGGAACGGTGCCGGCAAATCGACGCTGCTCAAATTGCTGACCGGCGAGGTCGCGCCGGATGCGGGCGAGGTGAAGCTGGCCAAGACCATCGACATGATCGTCATCGACCAGCAGCGCAGCAAGATGGCACCCGAAAAGACGGTGCGCGACGTGCTGGCCGATGGCGGCGAATGGCTGGACGTGCGGGGCAGTCGCAAGCATGTCCACGGCTATCTGAAGGAGTTCCTGTTCCCGCCCGAAATGGTGGACGCCAAGATCGGCACCCTGTCGGGCGGCGAGCGATCCCGCCTGTTGATGGCGCGCGAATTCGCCCGGCCGAGCAACCTGCTGGTGCTGGACGAGCCGACGAACGACCTGGACCTGGAGACGCTGGACCTGTTGCAGGAAGTGATCGCGGATTATGACGGCACCGTCCTGATCGTCAGTCACGACCGCGATTTCCTGGACCGGACGGTCACGGTGACGCTGGGGCTGGACGGCAGCGGCACCGTGGATGCGGTGGTCGGCGGCTATGCCGACTGGGAAGCCAAGCGGCGGGTTCGTCCCGAGGCGAAGAAGGCAACAGCAAAGCCGGTGGAGGCCGCGCCGCCGAAGCCCAAATCCGCGAAGCTCAGCTACAAGGACCAGCGCGACTACGAGCTGTTGCCCAAGCGGATCGAGGAACTGGACGCCCAGATCGCGCGGGACGAGGCGGCGCTGGCCGACCCCAGGCTGTACACGGAGGACCCGAAGCGCTTTGCCGCGCTGACCGCTGCCATTGGCAAGGCTCGCGAGGAAAAGGACGCGGCGGAACTGCGCTGGCTGGATCTGGCCGAACAGGTCGAGGCGCTGAGTTAAGACCTCCGTTCGTGCTGAGCTTGTCGAAGCACTGCCTTTTTCGTCTTTCGGGGCGGGGCAGCCAGAGGGACAATGCTTCGATAAGCTTAGCATGAGCGGGGTGGGGGATGACGCCTGCAAATTTCAGCGGCAGAAGTCGCGGCCGGCCATGTCGAAATGGAAATGATTGGCGTGGGCGGCATTATATTCCGGGCCGAGCACCGTGGTGAATCGCTTGCACGCGCTGTCGTGGATCAGGCGCAGGAACCGCCGGTCGCGTTCGTCCGGGCCGTTCCATCCCTGTAGCACGGTCACCTTGCGCCCGTCGGACAGGGTGAACCCTGCAACATCGACCGCATTGGCGAGGCCATGCTGCGATACGCGGCCGCTGGCTGCGGGTCCGTTGCCCACGATGCCCCGGCAGCTGAACGTGCCATAGGTTTCGATCCGCACCACCGTCGCGCCGTAAACCATCTGCGCGGCGGGCTGGACCGCATAGCGGGTCCAGGCGACGAAGCGCTGGGCCAGGGGACAGCGGATCGATTTGAGCCCGCTGGTCGGCAGGCCGTAATCGTCGAGCCGCACCGCCCCTTCGACCAGGCATCCGCTGCCGAAATCCTGATCGGGCAGCGGGGTAAAGCGAACCCCCTCGCGCGCCAGTTCGGCATGGCAGGCCAGCGTGTCGCGCGTCGGCTCGCGCCGCAGGGTCACGGGGCCGCCAGCGCGCGGCCGGATGCGCTGGACCGGGCGCTCCTCCTCCCCGCCCCCGCCGAACAGGCACCCGGCCAGCAGGAGCGGCAGGGCAAGCAGGACGGGCAAGCGGACGCGGGATACCATGGCGCCAGTCTAAAGCGGCACTGCGCCCGCGCAACCAGCCGCTTGACGAACCGATGCCTGCGAGCGCTACCATGCAGCCGGACAGGAGGGGATGAACGATGATCCGACGGATGCTCGCGCTGGTGGCGCTGTTCTGGGGCGCGGCGGCGCTGGCGCAGGGCGCGCCGGCACCGGGTACGCGCATTCCGTTGTGGGAAAAGGGCGCGCCGGGATTCGAGGCGCGCGCCGCGCTGCCCGAGGAATCGAAGGACTATTGGACCAAGTCGATCAACGCGCCGTCGGTCACCTATTTCCCGGCCCATCCCGAACGGCGCACCGGCGCGTCGGTCATCATCATGCCGGGCGGGGCGCACGAATTCCTGGTCATCACGACCGAGGGGGACGACGTCGCCCGCTGGTATGCGCAGCGCGGCGTTGCCGCATTCGTCCTGCGCTACCGCCTGTTCCGGCAGAAGGATTCGCCCTACAGCTTCGCCCATGCGCGCGAGGATGCGGAGCGGGCCGTGCGCCTCGTCCGCTCCCGCGCCGCCGAGTTTTCCATCGCGCCGGACCGGATCGGCGTGATGGGATTTTCGGCGGGCGGCGAACTGGCGCGCGTCACCCTGCTCAGCCCGCCCGTCCCCGCCCCCGGTGCAGGGGACGCCATCGACCGGCTGTCGGCACGGCCCGATTACGGTATCCTCGTCTTTCCCGGCCCGCTGAAGGGCGAGGAGGCGATCACCAGGGACGCGCCGCCGCTCCTGCTGTCCGCCGCCAGCGACGACGAATGTTGTTCGCAGCCGGTGATCGACATCCTGACCGCCTATCGCGCGGCGGGCGCGTCGGCGGAACTGCACATGTATGCCGCAGGCGGCCATGCCTATAATATGGGCGAGGCGACGCCGCTGGTGTCGCTGCGCCACTGGCCCGACCGGATCACCGACTGGATGACCGACCGGGGATTGCTCGCGCCGCCTGCACCCTGATGCGGGTCATTCGAAGATCGAAGGCGCGTGCGCATCGTTCTGCGCCGCCGACAGGCGCGGCACGATTGTCAACAGGGCAACGCCGCTGACCAGTCCGGCCAGCGCGGATGCCGCATCAATCCAGCTTGTCGTGATGAACGTGTCGATAGAGGCGTCATCCCGCATCATCATCCGGAATGAAATCTGCGACAGAATATTGGACACGATCCAACCGCCCCACCACGCAGCGAAGATTGCGGTCGCAGCACGGCGTTGCTCGTCGATATACGCCGCAGTCGCATCCCACGAAGCCCGCACCCCCCGATACGGCATCCAAAGATTGGCGAAGGGTACGAACAGATAACCGACATTCCAGCCCGGGCTCATCGGCATATCCGCGCCCAGGCTGTGTGCATTCTTGTTCACGCGGTACATCCAGCGACCGATCAGGATCAGGCAGGCGATCAGGACTACGAGCTGGACCAAGGCAGAAATCCCGGCGATGTCGTCGAGCATTTCCGGCGACGTCCATGCATCGCCTGCCCCCGCTTGCAGCGCCGCGCCCGCCATCGCCCCATAGATGCCGACGCCAATTCCGAGGACGGAGGTGGCCAGAAAGGCAAGCAATGCCCGCCGCACCCACTGCGCCAGCGGCATCGGATCGTTGAATTCATGGACCATCGTTTCCCCCTTCCCAGTCATGAAGCCCAGCGAAGCACCCCGCCAGAGCGCCGTCCATCGAAATCGATTGACACCCGCCCCCGCATCATTAGGGCGGCCGACGGGCCACGCGGTCCCAACGCCGCGCGTGCTCTCTGTAAGGAGAGACTGACATGACCGACCTGACTGCCGCTGGCGCGACCCTTGCGCCTGCCAAGCCCGCCACCCTGCCGGCGCGCCCCCATTTTTCCTCTGGTCCCTGTGCGAAGCCGCCCGGCTGGTCGCTGGACAAGCTGGCCACGGAATCGCTCGGACGCTCACACCGCTCCAAGCTCGGCAAGCAGCGCCTGCAATATGCCATCGACCTGATGCGCGAGATGCTCAAGCTGCCCGATACGCACCGCATCGGCATCGTGCCCGCGTCCGACACCGGCGCTTATGAAATGGCGATGTGGACGATGCTGGGCGCACGGCCCGTCACCGCGCTCGCTTGGGAAAGCTTTGGCGAGGGCTGGGTGACCGATGCGGTCAAGCAGCTGAAGCTCGATCCCACCGTCATCCGCGCCGATTACGGCCAGCTGCCCGATCTGGGTGCGGTCGATTGGTCCAGCGACGTGCTGTTCACCTGGAACGGCACGACCAGCGGCGTGCGCGTGCCGAACGCGGACTGGATCCCGGCCGACCGCGAAGGGCTGTCCTTCGCCGATTCGACCAGCGCGGTGTTCGCGTACGACATCGACTGGGACAAGATCGATGTGGCGACGTTCAGCTGGCAGAAGGTGCTGGGCGGCGAAGGCGCGCACGGCGTCCTGATCCTCGGCCCGCGCGCCGTCGAGCGGCTGGAAACCTATACCCCCGCATGGCCGCTGCCCAAGGTGTTCCGCCTGATGGCCAAGGGCAAGCTGGCCGAGGGTGTGTTCAAGGGCGAAACGATCAACACGCCGTCGATGCTGGCGGTGGAGGATGCGATCTTCGCGCTGGAATGGGCGAAGTCGCTGGGCGGCCTGGACGGCCTGATCGCCCGCAGCGATGCCAATGCCGCTGCGCTCGATGCAATCGTGGCGGAGCGCGACTGGCTGGGCCACCTTGCCGCCGATCCGGCCACGCGGTCGAAGACCAGCGTCTGCCTGACCGTCGAGGGCGCGGACGAGGCGTTCATCAAGCAGATGGCTGGCCTTCTGGAAAAGGAAGGCGCGGCCTTCGACATCGCAGGATACCGCGATGCGCCAGCGGGTCTTCGCATCTGGTGCGGCGCGACCGTCGATACCGCCGATATCGAGGCGCTCGGCCCCTGGCTCGACTGGGCCTACGCGACCGTCAAGGCCGGCTGATACCCCCCTCCGCTCGCGCTGAGCTTGTCGAAGCGCTGCACTTCTTCGCAACCGTTCAAGCAAGGGCAGGGCTTCGACAAGCTCAGCCCGAACGGGATTGAACAGGACACCCAATCCATGCCCAAGGTTCTGATTTCCGACAAAATGTCTCCCCTCGCCGCCCAGATCTTCCGCGACCGCGGGGTCGAGGTGGACGAGATCACCGGCAAGACGCCCGACGAGCTGAAGGCGATCATCGGCCAGTATGACGGCCTAGCCATCCGCTCCTCGACCAAGGTCACCAAGGACATCCTTGCCCATGCCCCCAATCTGAAGGTCGTGGGCCGTGCGGGCATCGGCGTCGACAATGTCGACATTCCCGCCGCCAGCGCCGCCGGTGTGGTGGTGATGAACACGCCGTTCGGCAATTCGATCACGACGGCCGAGCACGCCATCGCGCTGATGTTCGCGCTCGCCCGCCAGCTGCCGGAGGCGGACGCCTCCACCCAGGCGGGCAAGTGGGAGAAGAACCGGTTCATGGGCGTCGAGCTGACCGGCAAGGTGCTGGGCCTGGTCGGCGCGGGCAATATCGGTTCGATCGTCGCCGACCGGGCGCTGGGCCTGAAGATGAAGGTCGCCGCCTTTGACCCGTTCCTGTCGCCCGAACGCGCGCTGGAAATGGGCGTGGACAAGGTGGAGCTGGACGAGCTGCTCGCCCGTGCCGATTTCATCACGCTGCACACGCCGCTGACCGATCAGACGCGCAACATCCTCTCGGCCGAAAATCTCGCCAAGACCAAGAAGGGCGTGCGGATCATCAACTGCGCGCGCGGCGGTCTGATCGACGAGGCGGCGCTGAAGGCTGGGCTGGATTCGGGCCACATCGCGGGCGCGGCGCTCGATGTGTTCGTCGAGGAACCCGCCAAGGCGCATCCGCTGTTCGGCACGCCCAATTTCGTCGCCACCCCGCATCTGGGCGCGTCCACGAACGAAGCGCAGGTGAATGTCGCGCTGCAGGTGGCGGAACAGATGGCCGATTACCTGCTGACCGGCGGCGTCACCAATGCGCTGAACGTGCCCAGCCTGTCGGCGGAGGAGGCACCGCGGCTCAAGCCCTATATGGCGCTGGCCGAAAAGCTGGGCAGCCTGGTCGGCCAGCTGGCCCATGGCGCCATCCCCCGCATCTCCATCCATGCCGAGGGCGCGGCGGCCGAGCTGAACATGAAGCCGATGGTGTCGGCGGCGCTGGCCGGGTTCCTGCGCGTCCATTCCGACACGGTCAACATGGTCAACGCACCTTTCCTGGCCAAGGAGCGCGGGATCGAGGTGCGCGAGGTGCGGAGCGAGCGCGAGGGCGATTATCACAGCCTGATCCGCGTGTCGGTGAAGACCGATGCGGGCGAGCGGTCGGTGGCCGGAACGCTGTTCAGCAACAGCGCCCCGCGCTTGGTCGAACTGTTCGGGATCAAGGTGGAGGCCGATCTGGCCGGCGACATGCTCTATGTCGTCAACGAGGACGCGCCGGGCTTTATCGGCCGTCTGGGCTCAACGCTGGGCGAGGCGGGCGTCAATATCGGCACCTTCCACCTGGGCCGACGCGATGCGGGCGGGGAAGCCGTGCTGCTCCTGTCGGTGGACGAGGCAGTGACGCCGGAACTGATCGCCACCGTCCGCGCCCTGCCCGGCGTCAAGACGGCCATGGCGCTGAAGTTCTGACCTGAATAGCCCTCTCCCCTCCGGGGAGAGGGTTGGGAGAGGGGCATTGCGGCAGCCACGAGATCAGCGATTGCAGTCTCTTGCCCGGGATGCCCGTCGGGAACTCACGCCCTTCGAGCGCGACTTGTGGCTCGCACTACGTGCCAAGCGATTCCAAGGTGTGAAATTTACCCGTCAGGTAGTGATCGGTCGCTACATTGCCGACTTTGCCGCCCGTTCGCGGCGACTTGTGATCGAGGTTGACGGGGATAGCCATGCTGGCCAAGCCAGCTATGACGCTGAGCGCACGGCTTGGCTGGAAGAACAGGGATATCAAGTGATTCGGTTCACGAACGCTGAGGTTGGGGCAAATTTGGAGGGCGTGTTGAGCGCCATCGACGCGGCGCTTGCGGCACCCCCCCTCTCCCAACCCTCTCCCCAAGGGGGAGAGGGCTAAGCGACATGACCGGATTGCTGCCCGAGGGATTTCACGACCGCCTGCCGCCGATGGCCGATGCCGCCGCGCGGCTGGAGCGGCGCATCCTGGATACCGCTTTTGCCCATGGCTATGAGCAGGTCGATCCGCCGCTTGCGGAATTTGCCGATACACTTGGCCAGCGGCTGAAGGCATCCAGCCTGAAGGACGCGGTGCGCTTCGTCGATCCGGTGTCGCAGCGCACGCTGGCGATCCGGCCGGACATGACGGCACAGATCGGACGCATCGCCGCCAGCCGCATGGCGCATCACCCGCGCCCCGTCCGCCTGTCCTATGCAGGGCCGGTCCTGAAATTGCGGGCGGGCCAGCTGGCCCCCGACCGGGCGCTGCGCCAGATCGGGGCGGAGCTGATCGGGCTGGATTCGGTCGCGGCGGCGCGGGAAGTCGTCGGCGTGGCGGTGGATGCGCTGACGGCTGCCGGGCTGAGCGGCCTGTCGATCGACCTGACGCTGCCCGACCTGGTCGAGACGCTGGCGGGCGGCCGGTTGTCGCCGGCGCAGCTGGCCGCGCTGAACGATCGGCTGGATGCAAAGGACCATGCGGGTGTGGCCGCGATCGCCCCCGATTACCTGCCGCTGATCGAGGCGGCGGGGCCGTTCGACCGGGCCATCGAACGGCTGGCGGCATGGGACGCGGGCGGCGCGCTGGCCAGCCGGATCGATGGCCTGCGCGCGCTGGCCGAGGGTCTGGCCGGGCGGGTGTCGCTGACGCTGGATCCGACGGAGCGGCACGGGTTCGAATATCAAAGCTGGCTGGGCTTTTCGATCTTTGCCGCCGGCGTGCGCGGCGAGATCGGGCGGGGCGGCGCCTATGCCGTGCTGCATGACGGCGGCGCGGCCGAGCCGGCAATGGGCTTTTCGCTCTATGCCGATCCGATCCTGGAGGCCGGGCTGGCGGTGGCCGAGCGGCGGCGGCTGTTCGTGCCCACGGGCACCGACCCTGTGCTGGCGGCCAGCCTGCGCCAGGAAGGCTGGGTGACGGTCGCGCAGCTGCATGACGGCGACACGCCGCAGGCGCAGCTGTGCAGCCATGTGCTGACCGACGGCGGGCCAGCCCTCATCTGACGTGCGCCTGCGAAAGCCGGAGCCTGGAGCCGCAGCGGTTGGCCTTGTTGCTCTGGACCCCTGCTTCCGCAGGGGTGCTGGCTAGACCCGCGCCGCCATCGCCCGCCGCACGGCTGCGAAGAATCGGGGCACCGGGCCGTTGCGCGTCATCCAGTCGCTATAGGCGCGGTATTCCGGATCCTCGCCCAGATGCTTTTCCTCGGTCTTTGCGCGCCAGTAATAGACCGCGGTGACGCCCGCCATCAGCACCGTGTTGCGAACCGCATCCGACCAGCTGCCCGTCGTGGTCAGGAACGGCAGCGTGGCGATCCACCAGAACAGGTTCTTGGACAGATAGGCCGGGTGCCGCGTCCAGGCATAGGGACCATGGGTCAGGATGCCGCGATGCGTCAGGTTGGAAAAGCGGATGCCGAACGCCATGGTGGCCCAGGCATAGATAGCGGTCAGCACCACCAGCACCGCGCCGAACACCGCCATGACGCCGGGATGACCGGCCAGCCAATAGGTCCATTCCGACGTGCCGGGATGGTAATCCAGCGGCCCGCCATCGGCCATCAGCGCAAAGGGCGGATAGCAGATCAGCGCTGATACCCAGCCCGCCGTATAGGGCGTGGCGGTGCGGATATGCGCGTCCAGCGGTTTCATCGTCAGGATATAGCCGGATGTGGCGAACGCCACGTCGATCATGAACATGACGGCGATCAGGAACCGGGCCAGCGCCACCGGATCGGTGAGCAGCGCCGAGCGGTCCCACCGGATCACCTCACCGAAATTGCCGGGCACGATGGCCAGCATGAAGGCGAGGAAAAAGCCCTTTACCGCCCATGCGCGCAGATGGTTGTAAATCGCCTCCCGATCGACGGCCACGTCCAGGTTCATCAGCCACGCGCCCAGATGCCAGGCACCGTCGCGCGGCTCCACAAGATAGCGGTCGACCCAGAGCACGTAGGGAACGGACAGCGCGAACAGCCAGGGCGCCGCCATCTGGAAACACCACATGGCGAACTGGTAATTGCCCTGCCAGTAGAAGCGCGCGACGGAATAGATCGCCGCGATCCCCGCCCAGGTCAGCCACAGGCCGGTCAGTTTCGTGATGCTGATGTCGATGCTGTCCTTGAGCGGACGGCCGAGCGACCAGTCGATGCCGGTCGATGGATTGCGATGCACCTTGTCCACCAGCACCGACCACAGCACCATCGGCACCCCGGCGGCAGCGACGTTGATCAGCGCGGCATAGGGGCCGTCCATGCCGATCCACAGCGCAAGCACGAACCAGGCGGTCATGCCCGCCAGCCCGGCCATGCCGACGCCGTGCGACACGGCGGAGCGTGGCCGCGGATCGGCGGCGGCGCGTCCGGTCAGGCTGGCATCGTGATACATGGCCCCTTCCCTATCCCGGCATTGGTAAGCAAGCCGTGAAGGATTTGTGACGCGCGGGGACTGGACGCGGGCGGACTGCGGCGCTTTAGTGAAGCGCATCACCTCTGTTTGCCGAAAGGTTTCCCCCCGATGATCCGTCCTCTAGCGCTTGGCACGCTGTTGCTGGCGACCGCCGCCCCCGTGCTTGGCCAGAACAGCAAGCCACAGCCCATGCCGATCGTCGACACCGTGCCTGCCGCGCGCGACGTTGCTTTTCCCGGCACGCTGAAGCTGGAGATCGATGCGACCAACATCCAGCAAGGCATCTTCACGGTGAAGGAGACGATTCCCGTCGCCAAGGCCGGGCCGATGGTGCTGTTGTTCCCCGAATGGCTGCCCGGCACGCACGCGCCGCGCGGGCAGATCGAGAAGCTGACCGGCCTGGTCTTTACCGGCAACGGCAAGGTGATCCCGTGGAAGCGCGACGTGCTGGACGTCAATGCCTTTCACCTGGACGTACCCGCCGGGGTCCGGTCGATCGAGGCGCGGTTCCAGTTCCTGTCCGCGACGCAAGGCAATCAGGGCCGCGTGGTGATGGCACCCAAGATGCTGAACCTGCAGCCCAATTCGATGAGCCTGTATCCGGCCGGCTATTTCACGCGGAACATCCCCGTCAGCATGACCGTGACCTATCCGGACGGCTGGACCGCGCGGTCGGGCCTGCCCGCCACCAATCGCGGCGCCATCTACAGCTATCAGACCACCGATTACGACACGCTGGTCGACAGCCCGGTATTCGCGGGCGCGCATTTCAGGGAATGGGCGCTGTCGGACCGGGTGGACCTGAATGTGTTCGCCGACGATCCCAAGCAGCTGGAAGCCAAGCCCGAGCAGATCGAGGCGCACAAGCGCATGGTGGAACAGGGCGTGAAGCTGTTCGGCGCGCAGCATTACGACAAATACGAGTTCCTGTTCGCCATCACCGACGAAATGGGCGGCATCGGCCTTGAGCATCACCGCAGTTCCGAAAACGGGGTCGGCCCCGGCTATTTCACCGAATGGGACAAGGGGCCGGGCAGCCGCAACCTGTTGCCGCACGAATATGTGCATAGCTGGAACGGCAAGTTCCGGCGCGGGGCGGACCTGTGGACGCCCGATTTCCGGATGCCCATGCGCGACAGCCTGCTGTGGGTGTATGAAGGGCAGACGCAGTTCTGGGGCTATGTGCTGCAGGCGCGGTCGGGCATCGTCGGCAAACAGGATACGCTGGACATGCTGGCCAATATCGCCGCGTCGCTGGACAGCCGCGCCGGGCGCACCTGGCGTCCGCTGATCGACACCACAAACGATCCGATCATTTCCGCCCGCCGGCCCAAGGGCTGGACCAGCTGGCAGCGGAGCGAGGATTATTACAATGAAGGGCTGCTGATCTGGCTGGAGGTGGACGCGAAGCTGCGCGAACTGTCCGGCGGCACCAAGTCGATGGACGATTTCGCCAAGGCGTTTTTCGGCATCAACGACGGCGACTGGGGCGTCGTCACCTATACGTTCAAGGACGTCGTCGGCATCCTGAACGCCGTCCAGCCCTATGACTGGGCCAGGCATCTGAAGTCGCGCACCGAAGAGGTGAGCACCGGTGCGCCGCTGGGCGGCTTTACCGGCAATGGCTACAAGCTGGTCTATACCGACGAGCCGACCCCGTTTCTGAAGGCAAGCGAGGGCAGGGCCGGCGGCGTCAACCTGACCTATTCGCTGGGCCTGACCATCGGCCGGGACGGCACGATCAGCGGCGTCGACTGGGGCGGCCCGGCGTTCAAGGCCGGGCTTGCGGTCGGCGGCACGGTAACGGCGGTGAACGGAGAGGCCTATACGCCCGATGAGTTGAAGAATGCGGTGAAAGCGGCCAAAGGGGGCCGCTCGCCCATCCGGATGCTGGTCAAATACGGGACCCATTTCCGGGAAGCGAGCATCGACTATCACGACGGGCTGCGCTATCCGCGGCTCGAAAAGACGGGCACCGGCGACACGGGACTGGACCGGTTGCTGAGCGCCCGGTGATTTGGGGGAAAGACACATGCGTATCGACCTGATCCCGGTGGGCGAAGACCCGCCGCACAGCCTGAATGTCATTATCGAAGTGCCGACCGGCGGCGAACCGGTGAAATACGAGTTCGACAAGGGTTCGGGCGCGCTGTTCGTCGATCGCATCCTGCACACGCCGATGCGCTACCCGGCCAATTACGGGTTCGTGCCGCACACCCTGTCGCCCGATGGCGACCCGCTGGACGCGCTGGTCATCGCCCGTTCGCCCTTCATCCCAGGCTGCGTGGTCGCAGCTCGCCCGATCGCGGTGCTGAACCTAGAGGACGAGGCGGGCGGCGACGAGAAGCTGGTCTGCGTGCCGCACGACACCGTCTTCCCCTATTATTCCAACGTGGTGGAAAAGGACGACCTGCCCGGCATCGTCATGGAGCAGATCGAGCATTTCTTTACCCACTACAAGGACCTGGAAAAGAAGAAGTGGGTCCGCGTCGGCACCTGGGGCGGGGCCGAGGATGCGCGCCGCATCACGCTCGAGGCGATCGAGCGCTACAATCAGGACAAGAAGGCGGCAGCCGAATCGGTCGACCAGACCGGGGTCGAGGCGAGCCAGGGCTGAGCCGCTGTCAGCGCCGTGAACGGGGCCGGTGCACCATCGCGGTGCGCCGGCCCCTTTTCCGTCTGGCCTATTTCCCGGCCGTCGCCTTCAATCCGATGATGCAGCCGATCAGCGCCAAGAGCAGCAACAGCCGCACCGGCGTCGCGCTTTCGCCATATGCCAGGATGCCGACCAGGATGGTGCCCAGCGCGCCGATCCCGACCCAGACGGTATAGGCCGTGCCCATCGGAATGGTGCGCGCGGCGATTTCGAGCAGCAGCATCGACAGGGTGACGCTGACCAGAAAGGCCAGCGTCCAGGGCAGGTTCCTGAACCCGTCGACATGCCGAAGGCTGGTGGTGAAGCCCACTTCGAACAAGCCGCCCAGGATCAGCCAGAGCCAGGCCATCGATCAATCCTCCGCCGCCAGCCGGGCCAGGGCATCGCCGCTGACCCGCTGGACCGTCCATTCGTCCATGCCCAACGCGCCCATCGCCCGGTAGAAATCGATCGCGGGCTGGTTCCAGTCGAGCACCGCCCATTCGAACCTGGCACAGCCGCGCGCAACCGCGATGCGGGCGCACGCCCGAAGCAGCGCCTTGCCCGCACCCGATCCGCGCGCGCCGGGCGTGACATACAGGTCCTCCAGATACAGGCCGCGCCGCCCCTCCCAGGTCGAGAAATTGTGGAAGAACAGGGCAAAGCCGACCGGTTCGCCCCCCGATTCGGCGATGATCGCTTCTGCCGCCGGACGATCGCCGAACAGCGCGTCGGCCAGCATCAGCTCGGTCGCCCGTACCGCGTCGGGCTCACGCTCATACTCGGCCAGTTCGCGCACGAAGCGCAGGATCACCGGCACGTCCATCGCCACCGCCGGGCGAACCGTCACGCTCATATCGCAGCCTCCACGCCCTGATGCCCCTTGCTGCGCGCGGCCAGGATGCAGCCGGCGACGATCAGCGCCGCCCCCGCCACGGTCCAAGCGGACACGACTTCGCCAAAGACCAGCCAGCCGAGCACTGCCGCCCAGGCGAAGGCGGTATATTCGACCGGGGCCAGATAGCTGGCATCGGCGCGCGCATAGGCCCAGGCCAGCGCCTGGATCGACACCAGCGCCAGCACGGCGGCCGCCGCGATCCAGCCGGTGCCACTCCATCCCGCCATCGGCATCAGCGGAACGAACGGGATTGCCAGCAGATAGCAGAGGAAGAAGACGAAGTTGGTGGCGAACGCCACCTCCATCGGGCTGGCCCCCTGCGCCTGGACCCGCAGCATCACGTTGGACGCGCCATAGAGCATCGCCGCGATCAGGATGGCGACCGCGCCGCGAAACGCATCCGGCCCCATCGCGGTCTGCGCCTGTCCGGTCAGAATCACGGCCACCCCGCAAAAGGCGATGGCCGATCCGATCAGCGCCGAGCGCCCCACCTTTTCCTTCAGGAACAGCGCCGCCAGACCGATGGCGACCAGTGGCGAGATAAAGGCGAGCGCAATCCCCTGGGCCAGCGGCACGCGCGTCAGGCCCCAGAAGAACAGGACGATGGACAGCGCCCCGAAACTCCCCCGGATCAGGTGCAGCCGCAGCGCGCGGCCATGCGGCACCCGCCCGCCGCCGCCGAAATAGATCGCGCCGCCCATGACCGAGCCGAGCAATGAGCGCCAGAACATGGCGCTGAACGCGCCGATGGCGATGCTCTGCGCCTTCATGATCGCGTCCATGCCCGAAAACAGCGCGATGCCGACACAGCCCATGGCAAAGGCGATGATGGGGGCGGTGGCGGGGCGGGTCATGCCAGCGCGGATGGGCCGCGCCGCCGGCCCCGTCAACCGCCGCGCTCGTCCTTCAGCCGGGCATCGAGCTTCGCCTCGGCGCCATCCGCGAACCGGCGACAGGCGGCGGGATCGATCAGCGGGTTTGGGGACCGCGACTGATCGAGCTTCCTCATGCCCGCCAGCAGCCGCTCGTCGGGGTGCGAAGTGACGAGCAGGTCGCAGGACAGCCCCCGCATCCTTGCCGCCGCCCGGCGAAACATCGCCACCCGCTCCGGATGGTCGGTGAACCGGTATCCGTCGGAACTGATCGCATTCTGGCTGGCGGCGAACAGGATGGTCGCGCATTGTCCGCCCTCGCAGGATTTCCATGACCAGCTCATGCTGCCCGCCGTATGGCCGGGCGTCGCATGAGCGGTGACCACCGTGTCGCCCAGCCGGATCGCCTGGCCGTCGCGCGCCGCGCGGACGCGGGTGCTGGCGGGAATCGGGTGCAGGTCGGCATGTTGCGGATCGGCCGCATCGGGCTTGCCGGTGCGGTGTTCGGCCACCGCCTCGCGCCCGACAACGACCGTCGCGCCGCTATCCCGCGCCAGTGCTGCGACGCCGCCGGCATGATCGTAATGCGCCTCCGTCACCAGGATCAGCTTGACCTGCCTTGGATCGAAGCCAGCCGCGCGCATCCTGTCCTGTGTTTCACGCACCGTCTGGGGCAAAGCGCCGTCGATCAGGATGAGGCCGCGGCTGGTGCGGATCACCGCCATGCTGAGTCCCCGATAGCCGATGAACCAGCTTTGCCCGTGCAGCCGGGTGACGGGATGCGGATCCAGCCAGCGCCTCGCGTAATCCGGCGCGATCGGTCGCAGCAGCGGATCGTCCGGCGTCTGCGCTGGGGCGGCAATCGCCGCTGTCGCCAATGCCCCGATCGCTGCAATTTTCCTCATCATCCCTCCGTCCCCCTGCCCTGAGCGGTGCCATCGAGCGGGCAGGATGCAGCGCGATCAGCCGGGGGACAAACCATCCTTGCTCGACACAGGCATGAACTGTGCTCATGCTGCCGGACATGGATCGTGCCCAGTTGCCGCTGAACGCCCTGCGCGCCTTCGAGGCGGCGGCACGGCATCTGAGCTTTACCCGCGCCGCCGCCGAACTGTGCGTGACGCAGGGCGCGATCAGCCATCAGGTCGCGGCGCTGGAGGCGAGGCTGGGCGTCCCCCTGTTCCGCCGGCTGCCGCGCGGACTGGCATTGACCGACGAGGGACTGGCGCTGGTGCCGGTGCTGGCCGACGGGTTCGACCGCATGGGCGCGATGCTCGACCGGTTCGCGGGCGGGGGCCTGCGCAGCGTGCTCACCGTTGGCGTGGTGGGCACGTTCCTGAACCAGTGGCTGTTGCCCCGGCTGGACGGGTTTCGCGCCACCCATCCGCTGATCGACCTGCGGCTGATGGCCAACAACAACCGGGTCGACCTGGCGGGCGAGGGGCTGGATTGCGCGATCCGGTTCGGCGACGGTGCATGGCATGGCACCCATGCCGAACCCGTGCTGTCCGCGCCGCTTTCGCCGCTCTGCGCGCCCGAACTGGCCGCGCGGCTGACCGAACCCGCCGATCTGCACGCCGCGCCGCTGTTGCGATCGTACCGCGCCGATGAATGGCCGCGCTGGTTTGCCGCCGCCGGCACGCCCTGCCCCCGCCTGACCGGTCCGGTAATGGACAGTGGCGCGCTGATCGGCGCTGCCGCCATGGCCGGGCACGGCGTCGCGCTGTTGCCGCCCGTGCTGTTTGCCGGTGAGATTGCGGATCGGCGGCTGGTCCAGCCGTTCGCGATTCCGATCGATACCGGCAGCTACTGGCTCACCCGGCTGCATTCGCGGCGCGAGACGTCGGCGCTGACGGCATTCCGCATCTGGCTGCATACCGTCGACTGAGCGACGGATGGGCCCGTGCCAAGAGCTGGCTTGCGAGTCGCGGGCTGACCGCCACTGCTCCGACCGATGAACGCCAAGTGCTTACCGCCTCGTTTACTTGATGGAATGAAATCTAAATACGACAGTCGGAAGATTATTCCCTCTAAACGATGACTGATGGATCGGGTAATTTGGCAGATGGGGGCAATCACATTCCGGGTCGCGGGCCACCCTGTTCATGATGCGTATTTTGACGACGTCCGTCCGAAGGCTGTTGCTTTCGGACAGGGACTGCTGCGTTCACGCTAAATGATGGAAAGGATTGCCGAATGTCTCGATCTTTGGGAACGCCTGTGCCCGATTGCGGTACGCGTAGAGCAACTGCCCGCCGCCGCCGCGAGGCGAATGGCGCATTGACAGACCAACGCGGCCTTGGCGTCACCAGCGCCAATGGCGAGGAAATCAGTTTCGGTGCCAGTTTCGCCGCGAATTATCACAAGGGGCTCCCCCACGATGTCGACGGCTTCGTCGACACCGCCAGCTACCGGGCGATGGTCGGGGCGTTGACCGCCAACCAGCCCGGCGCGTTGGAAGGGCTGCCGATGGGCGGCAACCGGCGCGGCGCGGGAACGACGACAGATCCCGCACGCTATGCCGATCCCGCGAGCCATCCGCTGTCCAGCCCCGCCCGCCCGCTGGGCTACCGTAAGCTGACCAGCCCGCTGACCGGTCATGTCTATGACACCCAGGGCGGCGATGCCGGAGCCTTCGCCATTGCCGCCGCGCCGCTGGTCGCATCGGACGAGCTGGCGGCCGAAATGGCGGAACTCTACGCCATGGCCCTGCTTCGGGACGTGCCATTCACCGCGATCGAGGACGAAAGCGGGCCCAATGTCGCCGCCGTGCGCCAGGCGCTCGATTCGATGCCCTGGTTCGACGGCAGCTATACCCCGACCGGCGATGCAGAGCGCCGTCGCTTCGAAACGCGTGGGGTCATCAACGGCGGCGCCGACCTGTTCAGGGGCTCGACGCCGGGATCGAAGGCGGGGCCATGGGTGTCGCAACTCATGCTGGTCGGCAATCAGCCCAATCCCATGTTCCGCTTCGTCAAGCCCGATGGCACGCCTGCCAGCGGCAACAGCAGCCAGCCGAGCTTCGTCGGCACTGCCGCCCGCTTCGGGCGCGAGGACGGCTATGTCTATTACGGCACGCAGGTCATCGATCAGCGCTCGATCGTCGCGCGTGAGGGGATCGACTATCTCACCAACTGGGGCGCATGGCTCGATGCCCAGAACGGGGTGGATTTCAACAATTTCGACCGCTTCCGCGATCGCCGCCGCTATCTGTGGACGCCGCGCGACATCGCTACCTATGTCCATTACGACGCGCTGTATCAGGCTTATCAGGTCGCCTGCCTGCTGATGCTGGCCGATCCCGCCTTCCCCAAGGATCGGGGGATGCCCGAAACGACGAGCGCGACCCGCGCGGCCTTTGCCTCGTTCGGCGGCCCGCACATCCTGTCGCTGGTGACCGAGGTGGCGACCCGTGGTCTGAAGGCGGTGTGGCGACAGAAATGGCTGCATCACCGGCGGATGCGCCCCGAAGTGCTGGCGGGGCTGATCACGCTCCACGCGAATGATCCGGCACGGCTGTCGAACCGCAACCCGGCCCTCGCGCAATCGGTTGCTGCGATCACAGGCAAGATTCCGCCCGCGATCCTGACGATGATCGCCCAGCATAACCAGGCGCAAAACGCCTCGACCGAACTGAAGCAGAAAGCAAGCGGCCTGCCCGCCGACTTTCCGACCATCGCGGACACCAAGAACTATCTGCTCCCAATGGCCTTTCCCGAAGGGTCGCCGACCCATCCGGCCTATGGCGCGGGCCATGCCACGGTGGCAGGCGCGTGCGTCACCGTGCTCAAGGCATTCTTCGAAATGTACGCGGCCGACGGCGTCACCGAGCGGCCCTGGCCGTTCACGCCGTTCGTCGCCTCGCACACCAACGCCAATGCCAATGAGGGTGGCGAACTGGTCGCGGCGCCCGGCACGCCGACGATCACGATCCAGGGCGAACTCGACAAGCTGGCCATGAACATCGCCAATGCGCGCAACATGGCCGGAGTCCATTATTATACCGACTATTACGAATCGCTGCGGCTGGGCGAGCGGATCACCGTCTCGATCCTGGAGGAGCAATTGTCGCTCTATGACGAACCGGTGTCGATGAACTTCACCAGCTTCGATGGCGACCGCATCCGAATCGCCAGCAACGGCGACACCGCGTCGGTCCGGGTGACGCGCGACGGCAACCGGATCAGCGCTGCCGACTGGTACGATCGCTACAGCGACTGACGCCCGGCAATGGGGGCGGCCGGACGGTCCGGTCGCCCCTATTCCGCCGCCACTGCCGGCGCGTTCGCCGCCTCGATCTCGGCGGCCTTTGCCTCGACCAGCTGGACGATGTGGTCCAGCATGTCGGCGCTTTCGACCGTGTGGTCGGTGACGCCCGACAGATAGACCATGTGCTTGCCATTGCCGCCGCCGGTCAGGCCGATATCAGTCTCCCGCGCCTCGCCCGGGCCGTTGACGACGCAGCCCAGCACCGACAGCGACATGGGCGTGCGGATATGCTGCAGCCGTTCCTCAAGCGCCTGAACGGTGCGGATCACGTCGAATCCCTGGCGGGCGCAGCTGGGGCAGGAAACGACGCGGACGCCGCGATTGCGGATGCCCAGCGCCTTCAGGATCTCGAATCCGACGCGCACTTCCTCTTCCGGTTCCGCCGACAGGCTGACCCGGATGGTGTCGCCGATGCCGAACCACAAAAGCGACCCCATGCCGATCGACGATTTGACCGTGCCGCCGATCAGGCCGCCCGCCTCGGTAATGCCCAGATGCAGCGGGCAGTCCACCGCCTCGGCCAGTTGCTGATAGGCGGCGACCGCCAGGAACACGTCGGACGCCTTTACTGCGACCTTGTATTCGTGGAAGTCGTGATCCTGCAGCAACTTGATGTGATCGAGCGCGCTTTCGACCAGCGCCTCCGGGCACGGCTCGCCATATTTTTCCAGCAGGTCCTTTTCGAGGCTGCCAGCATTCACCCCGATGCGGATCGCGCAGCCATTGGCCTTGGCCGCGTTGACCACTTCGCGCACGCGGTCCGCGCTGCCGATATTGCCAGGATTGATGCGCAGACAGGCAGCACCGGCATCCGCCGCCTCCAGCGCGCGCTTATAGTGGAAATGAATATCGGCCACGATCGGCACGCGGCTGCCGCGCACGATCTGTTTCAGCGCGGTGCTGCTCTCAACGTCCGGCACCGATACGCGGATGATGTCGACGCCCGCTTCCTCGCACCGGCGGATCTGATCAATCGTCGCCCTTACGTCCGTGGTCGGCGTATTGGTCATGGTCTGCACCGTCACCGGCGCATCGCCGCCGACAGGGACGTTGCCCACCATGATCTGGCGACAGGGACGACGCGCGATATCGCGCCATGGACGGACTGACATGGATGGTTCCCGCGATCAGAGGCAGCTTTCTTCTGCGCCGCTATACCCCTAAGGCGGGCGGCATGAAAGCAGGTAGCGGCGTGGCGCGGCGGGCGCGGGTGGCGGAACCGGTCGCACGGCACCACGGCATGGACTGGCTGCGGATCGGGGCGTTCGCCATCCTGATCCTCTATCATGTCGGCATGGTCTATGTGCCCTGGGGCTTTCATGTGAAGTCGCCGTCAGGCGCGGACTGGACGACCATCCCGATGCTGGCGGTCAATGCGTGGCGGCTGGGCCTGCTCTTCGTCGTGTCGGGCTATGCCAGCCGGGCGCTGCTGGCCCGGTCGAGCGGGGTCGCCGGTTTCACTGGCAATCGCACCTTGCGGCTGGTGGTCCCTCTGATGTTCGGGATGGCCGTGATCGTCCCGCCCCAGCCCTGGGTCGAGGTGGTGACGAAGTTCGGCTATCCGCAGGATTACTGGCAGTTCTGGACCCGGGATTATTTCCGGTTCGGCAAGCTGTTCGGGCTGGACCTGCCGACGTGGAACCATTTGTGGTTCATCGTCTATCTGTGGGTGTACACGCTGATCCTGGCGATCCTGGTGCTGTTGTCCGGGGGCGATGCGGCGCAGCGATGGTTCGACCGGGCGATGGCGCTGGGCGGCGGGCTGGGCGTCGTCCTGATCCCGCTGGCATGGCTGATGTGCGTCCATGTGCTGTGGTTCCCGTTCCGCGGCGAGACCCATGCGCTGTTCGACGATCACATCGCGCATCTGATGTACCTGCCGGGGTTTCTGTTCGGCTTTGCCCTGGCCCGTTCGGGCGCGGCGATGGACGCCATCCGGCGGTGGTGGCCGCTGGCGGCGGCGGCGGCGACGGCGGCTTACGGCGTCAAGATCTGGGCGGAGCTGGCCTGGCCCGGCGACGTCGCGGTGCCGGCATGGTTCCTGCGGCCGTACACCAGCGCCCATGCGATCCAGCAATGGTGCGCGATCGTGGCGATGATCGGCATTGCCGAGCGGTACTGGAACCGCGATCATCCGATCCGGCCGATGCTGACCGAGGCGGTGTTCCCATTCTATCTGATCCACCAGACGATCATCGTGCTGGCGATCTTCTGGCTGGTGCCGATGGCATTGCCGGGATGGGTTGAGTTCGTGGCGGCGACCGCGGCTACCATTGCCGGATGCTGGCTGTTCTATCTGGCCGGACGCGAGCTGCCGTGGCTGCGCCCGCTGATCGGGCTGCGGCGCAAGCGGCCGCATCTGCCCATGCCGCACCCGGTTGCGACGACATGAGGAACCACGCCATGCGCCTGATCGCATTGATTGGAGGATTGCTGCTGATGATTGCCCCCGCTGTTGCCCAGGACACGCCCCGCTGGACCCTGGTCATCCATGGCGGGGCCGGGGTGATCGAGCGGGACAAGATGACGCCGGAGCGGGAGGCGGCGGCCCGGGCCGGGCTGAACGCTGCGCTGGACGCCGGATCGAAGGTACTGGATGCCGGTGGCAGCGCGCTGGATGCGGTGGAGGCGGCCGTGCGCGTGCTGGAGGACGATCCGCATTTCAACGCCGGGCGGGGTGCTGTCTTCACCTATGAGGGCACGAACGAACTCGACGCCGCGATCATGGACGGGGCCACCCGCGCTGCGGGGGCGGTGGCGGGCGTCACCGCGACCAAGAACCCCATCGGCCTTGCACGCCGGGTGATGGAGGCAAGCCCGCACGTCATGCTGGCAGGCAAGGGGGCGGACACGTTCAGCCGCGAACAGGGGCTGGAACAGGCCGGCCCCGAATGGTTCGCCACCGACGAACGCCGCCAGCAGCTTCAAAAGATGAAGGCGCAAAAGACCAGCTGGTTCGACGTCGACATGAAATACGGCACCGTCGGCGCGGTGGCCCGCGACGCACAGGGCCATGTCGCCGCCGCCACTTCGACCGGTGGCGTCACCGGCAAGCGCTGGGGCCGGGTGGGCGATTCGCCGCTGATCGGCGCGGGCACCTATGCCGACGATCGCGCCTGCGCCGTTTCCGCGACGGGCGCGGGCGAGTTCTTCATCCGCGAAGGGGTGGCGCACGAAATCTGCGCGCGGGTCCGCTTTGCGGGGGATACGCTGAAGGCGGCGGCGGACACGGTGATGGCGGAAACGCTGGCGCTGGGCGGTACCGGCGGCGTGATCGTCACCGGTCCCACCGGCGAGGTGGCGTGGAGTTTCAACACCCCCGGCATGTACCGCGGCAGCGCGACGGCGGGCGGCGAACGCACGGTGTCGATCTACGGCGACGAGGACTGACGAAAGTCGAACCCTGATTGTCCTTGCCCCCGGCAGGGGAGGATCATCCAGACCGGGTTTGCAACAGACCGGACCCCATTCGGCACGAACGGCACGAACGGTGGTTTCGCCTGTCACGCATCGCCCCTAAAGGCCCCGTATGATTCGCACCCTTGCCTCGCTGCTCCTCGCCCTCGCCCTTGTCCTGCCCCAGACCGCCAGCGCCTATGGCTTCTATGCCCATGGCCGCATCTCGCGGCTCGCCATGCTGAACGTGAAGCCGCAGACCCGGGCGGCGGTGATGGCGATGCTGCGGCAACAGGCGCTGATCGAGACGCCGGAGTGCCGGGTCGATACGATCGAACAGGCGGGCGTCTGGGCCGATTGCGTACGCGGCATGGGCCTGCGCTTTCAATATACCTCACCCTGGCATTACCAGAATGTCGATGTGTGCAAGCCGTTCGACCTCGCCTCGGCCTGTGCCAACGGCAATTGCGTGTCGGCGCAGGTGGATCGCAACCTGAAGCTGATCCAGGACCGTTCGGTGCCGCGCCGCGAAAAGATCATGGCGCTGTTGTTCCTGATCCATTTCGTCGAGGATCTGCACATGCCGCTGCATGCGGGCGACCGCAGCGACCGGGGCGGAAACGACGTACGCTCCAGATACGGCGCCTATGTCAGCGAACGGTTGAACCTGCACAGCGTCTGGGACGGCGCGCTGGCGGAACGCGCGATCACGACGCCGCCGGAAATCGTCCGCGTCTATTCGGCGGCAGAGCGGGCGGCGATCAACGGCGGCACCACGCTGGACTGGAGCCGCGAAGCCTGGGCCGTCAGCCGCGACGTCGCCTATGCCGGCGCGCTGGGCGATCCGTGCGGGCCGAAGCCGGAGGGGCGCGTGACGTTGACGCCCGAAGCCATCGCCGCCGCCGTGCCCGCCGCCCAATTGCAGGCGCAGCGCGCCGGGCTGCGCCTGGCCCGGCTGCTGGACGAGGCATTCGATCCGGCCCGCGCGTTCGACAGCGCCGCCGACCGCCGGGATCGTCGCCAGCGCGATTGACCGATGCCCGGCGGTGATCGAGCGGCTGCGGTGCCATGCCCGGCACTGCCGGACGATCCGTGCCATCGACTATCCCTGACCGCTGGTCGCCCACGGCCCTCTGACGCCCGGGAGCGGGTCGACCCGTTCGGGGCCGAGCCCCCGGACGGGCGATGAACGCCGGCCCCGATTGCAGGCCCCGTCGGTGCATGGCCCTGCGCCGGGTTCGGTCGATGCATTCGCCGCCGCCGCCGACACGAATGGGACAGCCCGCCCGATGCCGACCCGCGCTGGTCGGTTGCAGCATCGGCCCATGCGCATCGATCCCGCGCTCGCATGACCCCCAACAGCAAACCGCCGCCCCATTGCTGGGACGGCGGCAGTACCGAACAGGATCGGCAGGCGATCAGAAGTTGTAGCTGACTCCGACCTTCAGACGCCATACCGACGAGCTGACGTTGATCTGGTTGTCGGTGTTGTAGTCGTTGCCGATGAAGTTGGTGATGATGTAGCGGCCCTGCGCATCGACGCCGCCGGTTGCCAGATCCTGCAATCCCGAGAAGTTCCGGCGACGCTGGATGTTCCAGTCGCGATCGAGGAAGTTCAGGAAATTGTCGAACGTGGCGTACAGCCGCAGGCTGTCGTTCTGACCGAACAGACGGCCCGGCCCCGGCAGATCCTGCGAGAAGCCGAGATCGAGGTCGAAATACCAGTCGTTGGTACAGGTATTCCGTTCGATCGTGCGACCCACATAATCTTTGGCGCAATCGAGCGAGGCGGCGAACGCGGCCAGGTTCGACACGGCCGTGGCGTTGGACGACGGCGAGACGTTCGGATCGTTCACCCCGGTGGGGATGTAGATCAGAGCGTTGTCGTTGCCCGACTGCGGCACGTTGAACACGCTGCCGCCGGTGAAGGTCAGGCTGTACGGACGGCCCGAACGCGCTACGAAGGTCGCGCTAAGCGTCGTGTTCAGATCGGAGAAGAACTGTTCGCTGAACGTCGTCTGCACCGAGATGTTGTGGCGGCTTTCATAGAAGCCACGCGAGGCCGACGGGTTCTGGCGATCGAACGCGGCGGTCAGGTCATAGTTGGACCCGGCCGTCGAGTTGTACAGGTTCCGGCGATCCTGCGAGTCGGTGTAGGAGTAGCCAAGGCTGATGAAGGTCGAACCGCCATCGGTGATCAGGCCGCTGTTGAACGACTTCGACAGGATGAACGACGCGATATGGCTGCGCCACCCGGCCGAGTTTGTCAGCATCAGTTCGTCGAACCGCGACGTCGTGAAGCACGACGGCGTCAGGCCCGAAAATACCGGCCGCGGATTGTTTTCGACCAGCACGGCATTGCATCCGTTCAGGTTAAGATCGATCCCGCGATAGATCGGACGACCGTCGACGGTCAGGCCGTTCAGGCCCAGCCGGGAATCCACCGCCTGGGCCAGATCGACCACCGTGAACGGATTGCGGAACTGGCTGTAGATATAGTCCAGGTTGACGTTCCAGCCGCTGAAAAAGCCTTCGCCACCGAAATCCAGCTGCGACTGGAACCCGATATTTGCACGCAGCACCGTCGGCGTCTTGATGTCCGGATCGATCGACTGGACGTTGCCCAGACCACGGCTGGCGATGGCCGACGCGCTCTGCTGGAAGCAGGCCGGAACGCCCGTGAACTGGCCGTTCACGACCACATCGAGCTGCTGACCGGGGGCCAGGCCGCAGGCCGCATCCTGAGTGGTACCGGTCGCGAAGCCGCGGCCGTCATTCTGGAAGGCGTTGCCGAACCACACCAGCGGATCGCCACCCGAGAACATGCCGACGCCGCCACGGATCGAGCTGCGCGAGAAGATCGCGAAGTCGTTGGGTTCGTAGGTGAAGGCGACGCGCGGCAGCAGGATCGGTTCGAGGTTGCTGAACGCGACCGAGTTTGTGCGGCCATAACGGTCAAAAAATACCGGGTTGGGACGCGGCGCACCGCCCGAGAACCAGTCGGTGCGCAGGCCGAGCACGACGCCCAGCTGGTCGCTCAGCTGCCAGTCGTCCTGAGCATAGACCGTCCAGATCGTCCGGTCGAACTGAGCGGCGGCATCGGTGACGTTGCCGGACGCCGTGAAGTTGCCAAATGCACCTTCGGTCAGGCCGGGAACGACGTTGGCCGGGGTGGTATTCGTCTGGTTGTTGCCCAGACCCGGCGACAGCAGGCCCGCTTCCAGGTCGGTGGCGTTGCGGAACACCAGCGTACCCGTCGCGTTTTGCACGAACAGGTTGAACAGCTTGGCGTAATTGGCCTCGAAGCCCAGCTTCAGCTGGTGGTTGCCGGCGTCGTACTTGGCCAGGGCCCGCACCTGATGCAGTTCGGTCTGCAGGTCGTTGGCCGACCGCGAGTTGCCCGGACCCGCCAGCACCGTGCCGTCGGGACCGGTCGCATTGTCGATGCCGACGATGATGCGCGGGATCGGGTTTGCCGACTGTGCCTCGCCGCCGCCGACCGGATCCTGGCGATCCGTCACTTCCGACAGCGAATAGCGGAACTCGGTCGACAGGCGGTCATTCCAGTTGGAATACAGACGGGCCGAATAATAGTCGGAGATGGTGCCGCTGACCAGGAAAGTGTTGGCACCGGTAACCTGGGGCGAAGCCGCACCGGTGAAGAAATCGTCAGGGCGGACCGTGCCTTCCTCGAGGCGCTGATAGGTCGCTTCGAGACGGTGGTCGTCGTTGATGTACCAGTCCAGGCGACCGAAATAACGATCGTTGGTGAAATCGCGGCTGGTGACCAGCGGGCCGGTCTCGATGCCGTAGACGCGGCTCAGGATTTCCGAGATGCGGTTGAACTCGGCAACCGGCACGCCGGCCAGCGAGTTGGGATAGCCGGCACCGGCGGGGCCGTCGTCCTGGCTCTGGCCGGCTTCCTGATGCTCATAGGCACCATAGATGAACAGGCGGTCCGGGATGATCGGGCCGCCCAGCGCGACGCCCCAGCGCTTTTCCGGTTCGATCGGCGCCACATTGCGATCGGCAACCCGCGTGCCACGCAGATCCGAGTTCGAATATTCGAAAAAGGCCGAACCGGTGATCTTGTTCTGGCCCGAACGGGTTACGACGTTGATCGCGCAGCCGGTGAAGCCGCCATATTCCACGTCGAACGGTGCGAACTGCACCTGGGTTTCGCGCACGGCATCATAGGGAACCGGCGTCGAGCTGCGCGAGGCGAATCCCGTGTCGTTCAGACCGTAGATGTCGCCCTGGCTGATGCCGTCGACGGTGAAGGCATTGCCGCGATCGTTGCCGCCCAGGCACGAAATGCGGTCGACGCCCGAACCGCCGTCATCGCGGTCCAGGCTGACGCGCGGGTCGATGCGGATGACGTCGCGGATGTCGCGATTGAAGCTGGGGGCGTTGGCCAGCACTTCGGCGCCAAACGACGTGCCCGGGCCGACGGCCAGCTGGGTCACCGCCACGCGCGTGCCGGTGACGATGATATCGCCCTCACCCGTGCTCAGGTTGAACGCCAGGTTGGTATTGCCCTGCAGCGTGGTGATGACGCCTTCGATCGTCTGACCCTGATAGCTGTCGGCATTGGCCGCGACGGTGTAGGGACCGCCTGTCGTCAGGTTGTCGGTGCGAAACCCGCCATTGTCGCTGGTCGTCAGCGTGCGCGACAAACCGGTGCGGGTATCGGTGACGGTGACCGACGCGCCGACAATCGGCTCGCCCGCTTCATCAAGCACGCGCCCTTCGATCCCGGTGGTGATCTGCTGCGCGCTGGCCGCGGCAGGAATCATCAGCGCAGCAACGGCCGCGCCCACAAAAAGCTGGTTTCGCATCGGTGTCCCTTTGAAATGCCCATGGTGGGGGGTGCGGTGCAATTCACCGTCTGTGGCCGCCCATGGGGGGCCATTATTGCCGGATTGTTACAGGACGAAAGGGGGGGCGGTCGTAATGCTTGCTGCGTTGCAAAATTGCATCACCGGGCGGCAGCGACGATCGCCGACCAGCCCGCCTCGTCAATCACCCGCACGCCAAGCTCTGCCGCCTTTTTCAGCTTGCTGCCCGCGCCCGGCCCGGCGACGAGCAGGTCGGTTTTGGCTGACACGCTTCCCGATACCTTGGCACCCAGCGCCTCTGCCTGCGCCTTTGCCTCGTCCCGCGACAGGGTTTCCAGCGTGCCGGTGAACACCACCGTCTTGCCGCTGACTTCGGAGGCGCGCGCCTCGACCACATAGGGCGGGGGCGACACTTCGCTCAGCAGATCGTCCCAGAGGGCGCGGTTGTGCGGCTCATGAAAGAAATCGGCCAGGGCATGGGCCACCGCCGCACCGATCTGGTCCACCCCGATCCGTTCGGCGAGCAGCTTGTCCAGCCGCGCCTGTGCCTTGCGCGGTTCCTCGCCCAGTGCCGGCTGGTGCGTGTTGCGCAAGGCAATGAGCTCGTCGGCCAGCGCCTTTACCGCCGCCAAGGTTTCATACCGCTTGAGCAGATCGCGCGCCGTCACCGCGCCGACATGGCGGATGCCCAGGCCGAACAGCAGCCGGGCGGCATCGGGCGTGCGCTTTGCCTCGATCGCGGCAAGCAGGTTGTCGACCGATTTTTCCTGCCACCCCTCGCGCCCGAGCAGCGCGGCACGGTGCGCCGACAGGCGGAACAGATCGGCCGGATCATCGACCCAGCCCAGCCCGACCAGCTCGACGATCGTCTTTTCGCCCAGCCCGTCAATGTCGAGCGCGCCCCGGCTGACCAGATGGCGCAGCCGTTCGATCCGCTGTGCCGGACAGACCAGCCCGCCGGTGCAGCGGATATCAACCTCACCCTCCTCCGCCACCGCTTCGGACCCGCATTCGGGGCAATGATCCGGGAATTGCCAGGGATCGCGCTGCTCTTCGCGCGTCAGATTGTCGACGATCTGCGGGATGACGTCGCCCGCGCGCTGCACCACCACCCGGTCGCCGGGCCGCACGCCCAGCCGGGCAATCTCGTCGGCATTGTGCAGCGTCGCGTTGGTGACGACGACGCCGCCCACCGTTACCGGCGCCAGCCGCGCCACCGGGGTCAGCTTGCCCGTCCGCCCGACCTGGATGTCGATGGCGTTCAGGGTCGTCTGCGCCCGTTCGGCCGGGAACTTGTGGGCCAGGCCCCAGCGCGGCGCACGCCCGACAAAGCCCAGCCGGTCCTGCCAGTCGAGCCGGTCGACCTTGTACACCACCCCGTCGATATCGAACGGCAGGTCGGCCCGTGCCGCCTCGATCGCGCGATAGACGGCAAGGGCTGCATCGACATCGGCCGCCCGGGCGAAATGCGGCGCGATGGGAAAGCCCCAGGCGCGGAGCGTATCGACGACCTCGCCCTGCATCGCGCTCGGCATCGCGCTCGCTTCCCCCCACCCATGGGCGAAGAAGCGCAAGGGGCGGCTGGCGGTGACGGCGGCGTCCTTTTGCCGCAGCGAACCGGCGGCGGCGTTGCGGGGATTGGCGAACTGGCGCGCGGGCTTGCTCGATGCCTCGGCCTCCGCTGCCAGCCGGGCATTGAGGGCAGCAAAATCGGCCTTGGCCATATAGACCTCGCCGCGCACCTCGAACAGGTCGGGGGCATCGGCGGGCAGGGTGCGGGGGATATCGGCAATGGTCAGTGCATTGGCCGTCACATCCTCGCCCACCTGGCCATCGCCGCGGGTCAGCGCCTGAACCAGACGTCGCCCTTGATAGCGCAGCGAACAGGACAGGCCGTCGATCTTCGGCTCGGCGGTCAGCGCGACGGCTTCCTCGGCAGGCAGTTTCAGGAAACGGCGGATACCGGCGACGAAATCGGCGACGTCCGCATCGGAAAAGCCGTTGTCCAGGCTGAGCATCGGGCGGGCATGGGCCACCTTCGCCAAATGGCCCGCAGGGGCAGCACCGACCATCCGCGACGGCGAATCGGCGCGCACCAGATGGGGGAACGCCGCCTCGATCGCGGCATTGCGGCGGACCAGCGCATCATAGGCCGCATCGCTGATCTCCGGCGCGTCATCGGCATGGTAGAGTTGGTTGTGATGCGCGATCTCGGCGGCCAGCCGAGCCAGTTCGGCAGCGGCGTCCTCTTCGGTGGCGGGCATTGGGTCCATCGCCCAGCGCTAGCGGCGGGCGGGGGCATGGATCAAGCCCCGCCGGGCGGGATCAGGCGGATCGCCGGATCTTGCTGGCGCGGGGCGGCGCGTTCAGCCGTTCCATGTTGAACGGCGAGTCGAATTGCAGGCCAGCCTGCCCCCCACGCGACCAGCGCAACGTCGCGCCCATCCATTCGCCCTCGACCAGCTGGATCATCATATCGGACCCCACGGCGCTTTGCGGAAACTCGATGCCGTCGATCATCGCGCCGCTTGACGACAGATCGCGGATCCGCACCTCTCCCTCGGCGCCGTTCACCCGCAGCTTGGCCCAGCGCAGCATCTTGGCGCGCGGCGCGCGGCTGACCCGGTGGCCGGACACCTCGACCGTCGGCGAATCGCCCGCCAGCTGTTCGCGCACGATGTCGCACCGCACCGGCTTGCCATAGACATAGCCCTGGATGTGGCTGCATCCCAGGTCGCGGATCAACTCCACCTCGTCCTGAAGCTCGACCCCCTCTGCCGTCGTTTCCATCTGCAGCGTGTCGGCCAGCGTCACGATGGCGCGGATGATGGCGGCGTTGCGGTTGCCCGGCTGGGCCGCGCCGCGGACAAAGCTCTGGTCGATCTTGATCTTGTCGAACGGCGCGTTGCGCAGATAGCCGAGCGAGGAATAGCCGGTGCCGAAATCGTCGAGCGCCAGCCGCACGCCCAGCCCCTTCAGGCTGGCGAACATGCGGTCGGTCGCCGCATTTTCGGTCAGGAACACGCCCTCGGTGATTTCCAGTTCCAGCCGGGCCGGAGCGATGCCCGACCGGCTGAGCGCGCTGGCCACCGTGCTGGGCAAAGCTGGATTGGCGAACTGGATCGGCGAGACATTGACCGCGACCCGCACATGGTCGGGCCAGTTTGCCGCCTCCAAAGTCGCGGTCCGCATGACCCAGGTGCCGATTTCCTCGATCAGCCCGCAATCCTCGGCGATTGGGATGAAATCGGCCGGGCTGATCGGGCCTCGGACGGGGTGATCCCAGCGGATCAGCGCTTCATAGCCGACGATGCGCGGATCCCGCGTCGACACGACCGGCTGATAGACCAGATGGAACTGGTTTTGCGCCAGCGCCGAGCGCAGATCGTCCTCCAGCTGGCGGCGGCTCTGTGCGCCGGCCAGCAGCTCCGCGCGAAAGAACCGGTGGACGCCGCGCCCGTCCGCCTTGGCCGCATATAGCGCCAGATCGGCATTGCGGGTCAGCGTTTCCGAATCCCCCCCGTCGTCCGGCGCGATGGCGACACCGATCGAACAGCCGATGCTGATCGACGACCCGCCGATGAAATAGGGCTGGCTGAGCGAATCGATGATGGTGCGGGCAATCTGGCTGATCGATTCCTGATGCCCCTCGCCCGGCAGCACCACTTCGAACTCGTCGCCGCCCAGCCGGCCGACCAGCCCGCGCTCGCCGACCGCGCGGGTCAGCCGCTGGCTTACCTGTTTCAACAGCGTGTCGCCCGTCTGATGCCCCAGCGTGTCGTTCACCGCCTTGAACCGGTCCAGATCGAGCAGCAGCAACGTGGTCGCGCGGTAGCTGGCGCGGCCGTTGATCGAGAGCATCTGATCCAGCGACAGCCGCATCCGCTGGCGATTGGCCAGACCGGTCAGCGCATCGAACATAGCGAGCCGCTGGATCTCCGCCTCTGCCCGACGCTTTTCAGAAAGGTCGCTGCCGCTGCCGCAAAATCCCTGGAAATGACCCAGATGATCGAACACGGGACGGCCGGAGATCGACCACCACCGCTCCACCCCTTCCTTGGAACAGCGAACGGAATATTCGGTGAAGCTGGTCCGCGACGTCAGGTGAAAGGCCAGGCTGCGTTCGGAATCGGGTGATTCCTCGTCCATCCGGAAAATGTCGGTCAACATGGCGCCGATGGCCGGGCGGTCCAGGGTCGAAACCTCTGCCGTCACCTTTGGCGTCAGATAGGTGACGCGTCCGTGCCGGTCGGTCTGCCAGAACCAGCCGGTACCATGCTCCTCGAACGCACGGACCAGTTGCAGCGCAAGCGCGCCGTCGCCGCCGGCATCCTTGCGCGTTCCCCCCGTTCCAGCCTTGGAAAGCAACCCGCCCAGCACAGCCCGCCGTCTTTCATTCCGTTGCAACGGCATGGGTTAGCGCGCAGGTGTTTGACAATTGGTTTCCAACGGGCGGCACATCGGCCTGCAAAAGCCCCCTTGGCCAAGCGGGACGCGCGCAATAGATGCCGCGCTTCACCTTTTGACAGCGCGGGCCGACCCCATGACCATCATCAAGACCGCCGACCTGATCGACAGCGTGGCCGACGCGCTGCAGTTCATCAGCTATTATCACCCGATGGATTATATCCGGGCGCTTGGTGCGGCGTATGAGGCCGAACAGGCCCCGGCGGCCAAGGACGCCATTGCCCAGATCCTGACCAACAGCCGCATGTGCGCCGAGGGACACCGGCCGATCTGCCAGGATACCGGCATCGTCAACATATTCGTCAAATGGGGCATGGACTGCCGGCTGGACGATACCCGCCGCAGTTTGCAGGACATCGTCGACGAAGGGGTGCGCCGCGCCTATCTGAATCCCGAAAACAAGCTGCGCGCATCGGTGCTGACCGATCCGGCCTTCACCCGCCGCAACACCCGCGACAACACGCCGTGCGTCCTGCATGTCGATATGGTGCCAGGCCACCATGTCCATGTCGATGTCGCGGCCAAGGGCGGCGGCAGCGAGAACAAGTCCAAGTTCAAGATGATGAATCCGTCGGATTCGATCGTCGACTGGGTGGTGGAGATGCTTCCGCAAATGGGCGCGGGCTGGTGCCCGCCGGGCATGCTGGGCATCGGCATCGGCGGCACGGCGGAGCATTGTGTGCTGCTGGCCAAAAAGGCGCTGATGGAGCCGATCGACATGGGGCCGCTCAAAAGCCGCGGGCCGCAGAACGATATCGAGGCGCTGCGCATCGAGATTTTCGACCGGGTCAACGCGCTCGGCATCGGCGCGCAGGGCTTGGGCGGGCTATCCACCATCCTGGATGTGAAGATCCTGGACGCGCCCTGCCATGCCGCGGGCAAGCCGGTGGCGATGATCCCTAATTGCGCGGCCACGCGGCACGCGCATTTCACGCTGGACGGCACCGGCCCCGCCTATCTGGAGGCGCCGAAGCTGGACGAATGGCCCGACGTCAATTGGACCCCGGACAAGGCGGCGATCCGGGTCGATCTCGATGCGCTGACGCCCGAGATGGTGCAGGGCTGGAAACAGGGCGACCGGCTGTTGCTGAGTGGCAAGATGCTGACCGGGCGCGATGCGGCGCACAAACGGATCGCCGACATGCTGGCGGCGGGCGAGGAACTGCCGGTCAGCTTCAAGGGCCGAGTCATTTATTATGTCGGCCCGGTCGATCCGGTGGGCGAGGAAGTGGTCGGACCCGCCGGCCCCACCACGGCGACGCGCATGGACAAGTTCATGCGGATGATGCTCGATCAGGGCCTGCTGGCGTGCGTCGGCAAGGCCGAGCGCGGCCCGGCGGCGACCGAGGCGATCAAGGACGCGAAGTCCGCCTATCTGATGGCGGTCGGCGGTGCAGCCTATCTGGTCGCGCGGGCGATCAAGGGATCGAAGGTCGTCGGGTTCGAGGACCTGGGGATGGAGGCGATCTACGAATTCGAGGTCGAGGATTTCCCGGTGACGGTGGCGGTGGATAGCGAGGGCAACAATGTCCACCAACTCGCCCCGCTGGTGTGGCGCGAGAAGATTGCGCGGGAAGGGCTGTTGCAGGGCGCGTGACGATCAGCGCAGCCGCGCGAGCCAGGCTTCCTCTGCGCTGAACGCGCTGCGCGCATCCTTGCTGGCCAGCGGCACGCCGAGCGCGAAATAGGCGACGCCGGTGCCGGCTTCGCGGTCGATCCACAGGCCGGATCGCAACCGGTAGGCGTCGCCCGCATGGCCGACGCGCACCCGGCCGTCCCCGAACCCGTCGTCTCGGCAGCCCGGGGCCGGGTTGGCCGCCAGCGTCTGCGTCGCCAGCCCATAGGCGCAGAAGAACCCGTCATCCGCGCCCTCGCCGGTGACGCCGTTGGTGCCGTCCAGCCGCCATGCCGGGGCAAGCAGCGTGTCGATCGACTGCGGTTTCAGGAAGCCCTCTCCGCCGCGCAGCAGCATCTGGCCGATCCGCGCCAGGCCATTGGCCGAGATGCGCAGGCCGCCCTGCGGGCTGAACACCGCGCCATTGGTGCCGGGCACATAGGCGGCGAGATCGCAGCTGCCGTCGCGCGCGGGCGTGACCGGACAGGCGGGCCGCTGTCCATTCAGGTCATCGCGGACCGGGGTGCCATCCGGCTCGATCAGCACGACCGCGCGGGCGATGGCTGCATCGCTGCACATCGTCCAGTTGAAACAGGCATCCAGGCCGAGCGGCGCGATGACGAGCCAGTGCATCAGCCGATCGAACCGTTCCCCCGCCACCCGCTCCATCACGCTGGCGATCACCGGATAATTCAAATTGGCATAGCGGAAATAGCCGCCCGGCGGATGCGCCGCATCCCATGCCGCCGGATCGGCCAGCACGTCGCGCAGCACCGCGTCGAGGGGCAGCACATAATCCACCCCGTCCGTCAGCGCCGAGCGATGAGACAGCAGGTGGCGGAGCGTGATCGGCACGTCGCCATGGGCCGGATGGCGCAGCGGCCAGCCGAGATAGTCCCCGACATCCCGGTCGAGATCGAGCTGCCCCGCCTCGACCATCCGCATCACGCCAAGCGCGACGACAATCTTCGAGATCGAGGCGACCCGCACCGGATCGTCGGCGGTCAGCGCGCGCCCCGTGCGCGCATCGGCCAGCCCGTGCGCCCGCTCCGTAAGGCGGGTGTCGGCGTCGAAGGTGACATGCGCCCAGGCCCGTGGCTGGCGCGCAGCCGCCGGCAGCGGCAGTGCGAGCCAGCCGAGGGTTGCAGCAATCGCCCAGGCCATTACGGATTTCATGCAGGCTGAATAGGACACGGGATGACGGGCATAATCAAGCGGATCACCAAGGGGACGGGCGCCGTGCTGCTGTGGCTGCTCATCCTGCTGCTGCTGGCGGTGACGATCGTGCCGCGCTTCCTTGACCGGCGCTATTATGACGGCCCCGACAGCGGCCATTATGATGGCGAGCGCTTCTACAACCCTGACGGCGAGGATACCGCCGCCCCGCCCGGCGGGGGCAGCCGGGCCGGGTTCCTGTCCCGGATGCTGACCGATGACCGGCCGCCCTGGCCGGAGCGGGTAGCGGTGACGCAGGGCAAGCCGCCCGCGCGGGTCGAGGGCGAGGCGATGCTCGCCACCTGGATCGGCCATGCGACCGTGCTGGTGCAGACCCAGGGGATGAATATCCTGACCGACCCCATCTATGCCGACACCGCCGGGCCGTTCGGCGTCGGCCCCGCCCGGGTCGCAGCGCCGGGCGTCGCGTTCGACGACCTGCCCAGGATCGACCTGATCGTCGTCAGCCACAATCATTACGATCACATGGACCTGGCTACGCTGAAAAAGCTGTGGGACCGGGACAAGCCGGTGATCGTCACCAGCCTTGGCAATGACAGCGTCATCGGTCAGGCGGGCGCGCCAGCCCGCGCGGTCGATTGGGGCGGGCGGGTGTCCGTGCGGCCGGGCGTCGAGGTGATCGTCAACCGCAACCATCACTGGGGCAGCCGCTGGTTCGCCGATCGCAACCGCGCGCTCTGGTCCAGCTTCGTTGTCACGCTGCCGTCGGGCGGCAACCTGTTCTTTGCCGGCGACACCGGCTTCGGCGACGGCAACTGGGCGAACGAGGCGGCACGATATGGCCCGATCCGGCTGGCGATCATACCGATCGGCGCATTCCGGTTCACGCCCGGCCAGATGGGCACGGGCAGCCATATCGGCCCAGTCGACGCGGTGGAGGTGTTTCGCCGCCTGGGTGCCGCCCGCGCCATCGGCATCCATTGGGGCACGTTCCGCCTGTCCTATGAGGCCTATGACACCCCGCCAAAGCTGTTGGCAGCGGCCATGGCCTGCACGCGCCAGCCTGGGCGGTTCGACACCGTTCGGCTGGGTGCCGTCACCCCGGTCGCGCCAACTGGCCAGGCCGTGGCAGCCGATGGGCCGATGCCGAGCCGGGATGCGCTGCTCCGCTGCCTCGACACGCCCGCCGTCCGCGCGCTACGCTGAACCGATGCGCCGGGTGGGTCACCCCGCCTTGGCCGCATCCCCAGTGCATTCGCCGATCCGGCGACCGCTGACTGTGGAGGTGATCTTGGCCGGCTGGCCATCCGGGGTCATGCCAGTCACTTCCGCGCGATTGGTCAGCGTGTAGCGGTCGGCGGCGAAACTGCCGCTCATCTCTGCCCGCATCTTGCCCTCGCCCGTGGTGCAATTGACCACGCCGTCCAGCTTGCCGCCCTTCATCGTGAAGCGTTCATAGGTGCATTGGCCGTCGGTACCGGTGAACAGATCGCCCCCGGGATTGCGGGCCTGTGCCTCGGTGACGCAGTTGGTCACCGTCGTCTTCATCGACTGCATCATGCCGCCCATCTGGCCGCCGGTCATTTTGCCGATGCCCGGCATCTCGATCTCGGTCATTTCGACCGTTGTTTCCCATTGCCCGGGGGTCAGGCTGGCGTCGATTTCGGGTGCGGTTGTGGTCACGGCGGCTTCGGCGCCGTCCTTTTCCGCCGACGGAGTTGTCGCCTCCTCGCCGCCGCATGCGGCCAGCGCCAGGATGGCCGACAGTGCAATCGCCCTTCGCATCGATGATCCCCCAAGCCTTTGCCGATGGCCGACTGTCTCCCCATATTGCGGCGATGGCAATTCAGATTCGCACCCGGCTGGACGAACCCGAAACCGGCGACACGTTCATCCCCCATCGCCCGGCCCGGCCGGAAAAGAGCGAGGGCGGGCGGCCGTTCCGCATCGTCTCCGACTATACCCCGTCCGGCGATCAGCCGGGCGCGATCGCCGAACTGGTCGAACAGGTGAATGCGGGCGAGCGGGATCAGGTGCTGCTGGGTGTCACCGGTTCGGGCAAGACCTTCACCATGGCAAAGGTGATCGAGGCGGTGCAGCGCCCCGCCCTGGTACTCGCCCCGAACAAGATCCTGGCGGCGCAGCTGTACGGCGAGTTCAAGAGCTTTTTCCCCGAAAACGCGGTCGAATATTTCGTCAGCTATTACGATTATTACCAGCCAGAGGCCTATGTGCCCCGCAGCGACACCTATATCGAGAAGGAGTCGAGCATCAACGAGGCGATCGACCGGATGCGCCATTCGGCGACCCGGTCGCTGCTGGAGCGCGACGACGTGATCATCGTCGCTTCCGTTTCCTGCCTGTACGGCATCGGATCGGTCGAGACCTATTCGGCGATGATCTTCGACCTGAAAAAAGGTCAGACGGTCGATCAGCGGGAAATCATCCGCAAACTGGTCGCATTGCAGTACAAGCGCAACGACGCCGCCTTTGCCCGCGGCGCATTCCGGGTGCGCGGCGACACTCTGGAGGTGTTCCCCTCCCACTATGAGGACACGGCCTGGCGCGTCAGCTTCTTCGGCGACGAGATCGAGGAGATCACCGAGTTCGACCCGCTTACCGGGGCCAAGGTCGCCAGCCTGAACAGCATCCGCGTCTATGCCAATTCGCACTATGTGACGCCTGGCCCGACGCTGAAACAGGCGATGGAGGCGATCAAGTTCGAACTGGCCGAGCGGCTGAAGGAGCTGCAGATCGAAGGCAAGCTGCTGGAGGCGCAGCGGCTGGAACAGCGGACCAACTTCGATCTGGAAATGATCGCGGCGACCGGCAGCTGTTCGGGGATCGAGAATTACAGCCGGTTCCTGACCGGGCGGATGCCCGGCGAGCCGCCGCCGACGCTGTTCGAATATCTGCCGGAAAACGCGCTGCTGTTCGTCGATGAAAGCCACCAGACGATCGGCCAGATCAACGGCATGTCGCGCGGCGACCACCGGCGCAAACTGACGCTGGCCGAATATGGGTTCCGCCTGCCCTCCGCCATCGACAACCGCCCGCTTCGCTTCAACGAATGGGAGGCGATGCGGCCGCAGACCACCTATGTGTCCGCCACGCCGGGATCGTGGGAGATGGAGCAGACCGGCGGCGTATTCGTCGAACAGGTGATCCGCCCCACCGGCCTCATCGACCCGCCGGTCGAGATCAAGCCGGTCGAGGAGCAGGTGCAGGACCTGATCGTCGAGGCCAAGGCGACGGCAGCCAAGGGATACCGCACCCTCGTCACCACGCTGACCAAGCGAATGGCAGAAGACCTGACCGAATATATGCACGAGGCGGGGCTGAAGGTCCGCTACATGCACAGCGATGTCGAGACGCTGGAGCGCATCGAGCTGATCCGCGACCTGCGGCTGGGCGTTTACGACGTGCTGGTCGGCATCAACCTGCTGCGCGAGGGACTGGATATTCCCGAATGCGGGCTGGTCGCGATCCTGGATGCGGACAAGGAGGGGTTCCTGCGCTCCGAAACCTCGCTCATTCAGACGATCGGCCGCGCCGCGCGGAACGTCGAGGGCCGCGTGATCCTTTATGCCGACCGGATGACCGGCAGCATGGAACGCGCGATCAACGAAACCAACCGGCGGCGCGAGAAACAGGTCGCCTACAATACCGAGCACGGCATCACGCCCACCACGATCAAGCGCAACATCGGCGACATCATCGCTCATGTCGCCAGCAAGGATCAGGTGACGGTCGATACGGGAATCGAGGATCGGCCCCATATGGTCGGCCACAATCTGCGCGCCTATATCCAGGACCTGGAAAAGAAGATGCGCGAGGCCGCCGCGAACCTGGAATTCGAGGAAGCCGGCCGCATCCGAGACGAAATCCGGTCGCTGGAGGCAGAGGAACTGGGCCTGCCGGAAGGGGAGCGCAAGGCACCCGTCATGGGGCGGAGCAACGAAGGCAAGCCGGGCACGCGCAAGACGCGGTTCGGGAAAACGCAGCGGAAGTGGGGTGGTAAGCGGTAGATCGGTCCGAAATGTCGTAACCGCCCCGCTTACGACATGACGGCGGTAACATGGCGGGTTGATACGGGATAAGCCGCAGGAGAAAGGATAATCCCATGATCCGCTCCTTCGCCGACCCGGAAACCGAACGCATCTGGCTTGGCGAACGCAGTCGGAAGCTCCCACCTGACATTCAGAAGCGCGCGCTCGACAAGCTGAGGCTGCTCAACCGCGCGCGGACGATGGACGACCTTCGCAACCCCCCGTCCAATCGGCTTCACGCGCTGGACCGCGACCGGGCTGGGCAGCACAGTATTTCAATTAACATGCAATGGCGTATATGTTTCGTCTGGAAGGACGGACATGCCGAGCGCGTCGAGATCACCGACTACCACTAACCCCGACTGGCTGCACAACAGCCATGCCGGCGAATTGCTGTGGCTGGAATTCATGGAACCGCTGGGACTGGATGCGGCCGCCTTGGGTCAGGCGATCGGCGTCGTGGACAGCGTCATTCAGGCGTTGATCGACGGTCAGCGCCCGATGGATGGTGATCTCGATCTGCGCCTTGCCCGGTATTTCCGCATGTCCGAGGGCTTTTTCCTTGGCCTTCAGCTCGATTACGAACTGCTTGAGGCAAAGCGGCGTCTGAACGGGGAACTCGACCGGATCGTGCCCCGCGCTGCCTGATCGCCGGTTGAGGCAACCGCGCGCTTCGCTCATAAGCGGGCGCATGGCCCGTTTTCCCCGTATCGCGCTGATCGCGCTCAGCCTGTCCGTTGCCGCCTGTGTGCCGCGCGTCGAGCCGCCGGCCCCTGCGCCTGCGCCGCCGCCGGCCCCTGCTCCCGCACCGGCGCCCGCGCCGGCACCGCTGCCCGGCCCCTATGCCGGCGACTGGCGCGACTGGCCGGTGACGCCGGGCAACTGGCGCTGGCAGCCGGGCGTGGCGACCTTTGGCCCCTCAAGCGCAGCGCCTCTGGTCAGTGTTCGGTGCGAGACGGGCCAGGTGACGATGGCATTCCGCCTGCCTGCAACCCCCTCTGCTCAAATCCAGACCAGTTCCACCGCTGCGCCGGTTGCGCTGTCGCCAGTGCCCGGCCAGTCCGGCATGACCGGGCTCGTCCGGCCAGCCAGCGACCGGGTGTTCGACGCGATCGGATATAGCCGGGGGCGGTTCGTGGTGACGGGTGGCGGGCAGGTGCTGGTCGTGCCCGCCTGGCCGGAATTCCTGCGCGTCATCGAGGATTGCCGGGGCTGATCGCCCGCCCGGGGCCTATTCCGGCAGCCCCTGTGCGCCCTTCGGCACCCGAGTCAGGCGACAGGCCAGATCGGCCTCTCCGCTGGCCACCAGCCAATGGTCGCCGCCATCGACCATCCCGGTGGAAAACACCACCGGCGAGGGCAGGTAAAGCCGGCTGGCCAGGGGCCGGGTAAGGGCGGGCGCCGGTTCGATGAGCGGCGCATCGTCGGCGACATGGATCAGCCGCCCCGGATCGCCCGCTTCGGCCAGCGCCCAATAGGTGCGGTACGTGCCGATCCCGCCGTCGGATTGAACCCCGTGCCACAGGATCAGCCAGCCTTCGCGCGTCAGTACCGGCGGCGGGCCGCCCCCGATCCGTGCCGCCCCCGCCACGCCCCGGCGCGGCCGGATGAAGGGCCGGTCGTCGGGTTTCCAGTGCAGCGCATCGGGCGACGCGGCCAGATTGATTGACGGCCCGGCAAGCCACGGGCTTTCGGGCGGATAAGCAAGCCAGCCGCTGCCCAGCGGCCGGGTGACCGCACAGTAGCGGCCGTCAACCCGCCCCTCGAACAGCGCCATGTCCTTGTTCTGATGATCGAGCACCAGCCCGGCCAGCCGCCAGTCGAGCCCGTTGTCCGACAAGTGCAGCACGGTGCCGTGCCGTTCGGGGGACACGCAGCAGCTGGTCATGAACCACCGGTCGCCGATGCGGGCGATCCGCGGATCTTCCAACCCATAGATCGAATGGCTCGCCTCCGGCACCACGGCGCGATCGTAATGCAGCTTAAGGATGCGCGACCCGTCGGCGGACAATTCCACCGGCAACAGCCAGGACAGGCTGGTCAGCGCGAACGGACGATGCGGTTCCCGGTCAAGCGCAAAGGTCCTGGGATCCGACAGGTCGGCATCGCCGACGGGCCAGTCATCGAGCCGATAGCCTTCGGAAGTCCAGCGGATCGAACGCACCGCGTCACCGCGTACCGGGTCGGTCAGCGCCTCTGCCACGCGCACCATCAGCAACAGATTTCCGGAGGGAAGGCGGGTGAGCGCCGGGTTGAACGCGCCCAGCACATGGGTCGGCTCTGCCACGCCCCGCCGCAATGGCGACCGGCCGAGATCGATGTCGCCGGGCGACAGGATGATCCAGTCGTCGGCCGGCGTCACTGCGCCTGGAACCGTTCATGGTGGCGGATCACCTCGTCGATGACGAAGCGCAAGAATTTTTCGGAAAATTCCGGGTCCAGCCCCGCCTGATCGGCCAGTTGGCGCAGTCGTTCGATCTGCCGCTCCTCCCGACCCGGATCGGCGGGGGGCAGTCCCGCCGTCGCCTTGTACTGGCCGACCGCCTGGGTGATCTTGAACCGTTCGGCGAGCATATGGATCAGCGCCGCATCGATATTGTCGATGCTCTGGCGATAGCGCGCGAGCGTAGCGTCCGTCATTTGGCGTCCCCCCTGAACCCCCGGTTCGATTCCATAAACGCTGCTTTCACGGCCCGGTTGCGCGCTGGCAAGTCCTAAGCCTTGCCTTTGGCAGGGCAAGCCGCCACATCCCGTTTCGATGACCGCGACGATCCACCGCCTGCGCGCCGGGGCCGAGCCCTCGCTCAATCCCATGATCGCGCTCGTCGCGGCCGACATGCATTCGGTGAACCAGGTCATTCTGGACCGGATGCAGTCGGAAATTCCGCTGATCCCGGAACTGGCCGGACACCTGATCGCGGGCGGGGGCAAGCGGATGCGGCCGATGCTGACGCTCGCCAGCGCCAGGCTGCTGGATTATGGCGGCACGCGCCACCACCGGCTGGCGGCGGCAGTGGAGTTCATCCACACCGCGACGCTGCTGCACGACGATGTGGTCGACGGGTCGGACCTGCGCCGCGGCAAGCGGACCGCCAACATCATCTGGGGCAATCCGGCCAGCGTGCTGGTGGGGGATTTCCTGTTTTCGCGTTCGTTCGAACTGATGGTCGAAGATGGCAGCCTGAAGGTGCTGAAGATCCTGTCCAACGCCAGTGCCGTCATCGCCGAGGGCGAGGTTAACCAGTTGACCGCCACGCGCCAAATCACGTTGGGCGAGGATCGCTATCTCGACATCATCGGCGCCAAGACCGCCGCGCTGTTTGCCGCTGCCTGCCGGATCGCCGCCGTCGTCGCCGAACGACCCGAATCGGAAGAGGCAGCTTTGGACGCCTATGGCCGCAACCTGGGTATCGCATTCCAGCTGGTCGATGACGCGATCGATTACACGTCGGACGCCGGCACCATGGGCAAGGATGCGGGCGACGATTTCCGGGAAGGCAAGATGACCCTGCCGGTCATTCTGGCCTATGCGCGCGGTGATGAAGCGGCGCGGCGCTTCTGGGCCGACGCCATCGCCGGACGACGCGCGTCGGACGAGGATTTCGCCGAAGCGGTTCGCCTGGTTCAGGCGAGCCGCAGCGTCGACGACACCCTGGCTCGTGCCCGCCATTACGGCCAGCGGGCGATCGACGCGCTGGGCGGCTTTGCCAATGGCAAGGCCAAGGACGCGATGGTCGAAGCCGTAGAGTTCGCGGTCGCCCGCGCGTTCTGATCGATGACGGACATCGCGCTGATTGCGGCCCATCCGGCCCACCGCGACGATATCGGTGACCTGATCACTCGTCGGCCGGTGCCTGGGCCTGGGTTGGACCGGATCGGCGCCTTCTTGTTCCTGAACCATCACGGGCCGCAGACCTATCCGCCCGGCAATCAGGGCCTGCCCTTTGGCCCGCACCCGCATCGCGGGTTCGAAACGGTGACGTTCGTGCTGGACGGGTCGCTGGCCCATACCGATTCGGCGGGGCATGAAAGCATCGTCGGCGCAGGCGGCATCCAGTGGATGACGGCCGGGCGCGGCATCGTCCATGCAGAGGTCAGCCCCGCTGCGTTCAAGCGCGACGGCGGCGGGATGGAAATCCTGCAGCTGTGGATCAACCTGCCCGCGCGGCAGAAGATGACGGAGCCGCGCTATGTGGGGGCCAGCGCCGGGGCGATCCCTGTCGTCACCCGCGACGGCGCGCGGCTGCATATGGTGGCGGGCGGTTTCGGCGGTGCGATGGGGCCCGTCGAATCGCTGACTGGCGTATTCGCCAGCTTCGGCACACTGAATGCGGGCGCATCGCTTTCACTGGACGGCCTGAGCGGGCGCGATGTGTTCGTCTATGCCGTGCGGGGCGCGTTGGACATTGGCGGGCGGGCATTGCCGGAACATCATCTGGCGCGGTTCGGGCCAGGCGACCGACTGACGATTGCCTCGGCATCCGGCGCCACCTTCCTCCTGTGTCACGCCGATCCGATCGACGAACCGGTGGTCGCGCACGGCCCGTTCGTGATGAACAGCGCCGAGGAAATCCACGCCGCCTATCGCGATTATCAGGCGGGCCGGTTCGGCATCGCGGATATCTCAACCCTCTAACGTCGCCTAAGACCGTCATCAGCGGCCAAGCGGCCAAATCGATCAACCCTTGCGTCGCACAGTAGTGTGTGTCATACAGTGTGTGACACACATAGTGCAGGGCTGCGAAATGTCGATAGAGGACGACCTGTTCGACAAGCTTCGGATCGAGCAGCGGCGGGGAACGCTGGTGCTGGCGGTGCTGATCGCGCTCCGCCGTGAACGCTATGGCTATACCCTGCGCCAGACACTCGACGATGCCGGCCTGCCGATCGAGGAAGGTGCCCTCTATCCCCTGCTCCGGCGGCTGGAGGTTCAGGGCCTGCTGGTCAGCGAATGGCGCGAGGAAGATCGCCGCCAGAAGCGCTTTTATCGCCTGTCCGATGCCGGTGAGGCCATGCTTGCCCGCCTGCTCGGCGAATGGCGCACCATTTCCGGTTCAATCAACCTGCTGGACGAAAGGGCATCATGATGGACATGATCGACCGTTATCTGGACGCCGTTCGGGGCAACCTGCCTGCCCGGCGTTCCGACGATATCGCCGCCGAACTCGATGCCGAATTGCGGGACCGGATCGACGCCCGTCAACTGGCCCTTGGCCGTCCGCTGGATGGGGACGAGATTGCCGATCTGTTGCGCAGCCATGGCCATCCGCTGCTGGTCGCGTGGCGATACCGCGATCGACAGCAGCTGTTGGGTGCTGAAACCTATCCCTTTTTCCACTTCACCCTGCGGATCATCCTGCTGGTCGCCGCGATGCTCGCCCTGGTCGGCTTTGCCGGAGTGATCCTGCTCGGTGGCGCCCACCCGGCCGACAGGCTGCTGAATATCGCAGCCCAGGGATTTCAGGGCGTGCTGACTGCCATCGGCGTAACAGTGGTCCTGTTCTGGATTCTCGACCGGCTGGGGTTTCCGGCGGACCATCTGCGCCGCTGGCGACCCGAACACCTTCCCGTCCTTTCCAAGATTAGGCTCGGGACGGCCAATGCGCTGATCCAGCTCGCCCTGATCCTGGCCTTCATCCTGTGGTGGATGGGGGTGGTGGCCATGCCGATGACGGCCACCGCACCGATGCGGATCGAGGCAGCCTTCGATTTGACCGGTTACCGCTGGCCGGTGCTGGTCCTGGCCGGACTCCAGGCGGCACTGATCGCGCTGCAATGGCTGGCCCCGGCCTCCCGCTGGCGTGGCCTCGCCCTTGGCCTGTTCACTGGCGGCGCGCTTTGGACATTGTCCAGCTATGCCGCGGCGGGTGCCGCCAGCGGCGAGTGGCTGCGCATCGTTGCCACCCCGGGAAATATGGGGCTGACCGCATCGCAGGATGCGCTGAACCTGGCGGCTCGGCTGGGGATCGTCGCGATGGCCGTCACCCTGATCGTCGTGCCGTTGGTCGAGCTGTACCAGCTATGGCGTTCCAAGCGGTCCGGCTGACCCGGTCGCTCGGATGCCGGACCGGTTTCAGAACGGAACGTCGTCGTCCAGATCGTCGGGGAAGCCGCCACCGCCGCCCGAGCCGCCGCCATGATCGTTGAAGCCCCGGCCAGCGCCATTGCCGCCGCCACGCGAGGATTGACCGGCGAATTCGTTGCCGCCGCCCTGATCCCAGTCGCCGCCGCCGCCGCGCGAACCGCCGCCGCCCATGCCGCCACCGCCGCCGGGTGCGCCGTCAAGCATCGTCAGGTTGCCGTTCAGCCCCTGCAGCACGACTTCGGTCGAATAGCGGTCCTGGCCCTGCTGATCCTGCCATTTGCGGGTGGTCAGTGCGCCCTCGATATAGACCTTGCTGCCCTTTTTCAGAAAGCGCTCGGCAACCCCGGCCAGCCCGTCGTTGAAGATCTTGACCGTGTGCCACTCGGTCTTTTCCTTGCGCTCGCCGGTCTGGCGATCCTTCCAGCTTTCCGACGTGGCGATGCGCAGTTCCACCACCTTGCCGCCGTTGGAAAAGCTGCGCACTTCCGGGTCCCGCCCCAGATTGCCGACCAGAATGACCTTGTTGACGCTGCCTGCCATGTTCTGTCCCTAAAGCCCCAGGGCGACCGCGCCCCAATAAACGATACCGGCCGAGGCATAGGCCAGCAGGAACAGATAGCCAACCATGAACAAGGGCCATTTCCAACTGTTCGTCTCGCGCCGGGCGACAGCGATGGTCGAGATGCATTGCGGCGCGAACACGAACCAGGCGAGAAAGGCGAGCGCGGTCGGCAGGCTCCACCGGGTGCGCAGGTTTTCGCGGATCGTTGCCTGTCCGCCCGCGCTTTCCGAATCCTCGACGGCATAGACGGTGCCGATCGCCGCCACCGCCACTTCGCGCGCGGCCATGGCAGGGAGCAGTGCCAGCGCGATGTCGCGGTTGAACCCGATCGGTGCGACCACCGTTTCCACCGCCGCGCCGATCCGCCCGGCATAGCTGTATTCGACCTGCGCCTGCCCCGCCGGTGCCTGGGGAAAGGTGAGCAGCGCCCACAGGATCACCGTGGTTACCAGGATGATCGTGCCCGCACGCTTCAGGAACGCGCTCGCCCGCTGCCACAGCCCGAGGGCAAGGTCGGTGAGGTTCGGCATCTGGTATCGCGGCAGTTCCATCATGAAGCCGGACGAAGCTCCCTTCGTCACCGTCCGCCGCAACAAAAGCGACGCGACCAGCGCGCCGATGATCCCGACGATATAGAGGATGAACAGCACCAGCCCCTGAAGCCCCACGCCGGGCAGCACCGCCCGCGCCGGGATGAACGCGCCGATGATAATGGTATAGACGGGCAGCCGCGCCGAACAGGTCATCAAGGGAGCGATCAGGATGGTCGACAGCCGTTCCTTTTCATCCGCGATCGTCCGCGTGGCCATCATGCCCGGGATGGCGCAGGCAAAGGAGGAAAGAAGCGGAATGAACGCCCGGCCGGACAGCCCGACCCCGGCGAGCAGCCGGTCCATCATGAACGCCGCGCGGGTCATGTACCCCGATGCCTCCAGCACCAGGATGAAGGCGAAGAGGATCAGGATCTGCGGCAGGAACACGATCACCGCGCCGACGCCGGCAATGATGCCGTCGACGACCAGGCTGCGGACGAATCCTTCGGGCAGCACGCCGCCCACCGCCTTGCCAAGTGCCGCCATGCCGCCCTCGATCCAGCCGATCGGCGCTTCGGACCAGGCGAACACCGCCTGGAACATGACGAACAACAAACCGAGCAGAAGCGCCAGGCCGAACACGGGATGCAGCGCGACCGCATCGATGCGGTGGGTCCAGCGGCGCGTGGCCGTTTCGCTGACCGTCGCTGAACGGGCGATGGCGCGGGCGCGGCGCTGTACCTCGGCAAAGTCCGGGATCGTCGTCGGCGGCGGCGCGACGGCCCTTGTCCGAAGGGCCTCTGCCAATTGTTCGCGCAGGTCGTCGAGGCCGCGCCGCCGCACCGCCACGGTCGGCACCACGGGCACGCCCAGGTCAGCGGACAGCCGGGCAGGATCAAGGGTCAGCCCGTCGCGTTCGGCCAGATCGACCATGTTCAGCGCGACCACCACGGGCAGGCCGAGCGCGATCAGTTGCAAGGCGAAGCGAAGGTGATTGTCGAGATTGCCCGCATCGACCACGACCAGGATCGCATCCGGCCGCCGCTCCCCGGCAAAGCGGCCCATCACAACGTCCCGGGTCACCGCCTCGTCCGGGCTGGCGGGATTGAGGCTGTAGGTGCCGGGCAGGTCGACCAGCTCCGCCGGACGGCCATCGGCCAGCGCGATGCGGCCCGAATGGCGCTCCACCGTGACGCCGGGATAATTGCCCACCTTTTGCCGCGCGCCGGTGAGCGCGTTGAACAGCGCCGTCTTGCCGGCATTGGGGTTGCCGACCACCGCGATCATCGGAATGGCGCTCATGCGGCAGGCTCGACCGTCACGGCGAGCGCGACATGTCGGCGCAATGCGACCGTCATCCGCCCGATCCGGCAGGCCAGCGGCCCGCCCAGGATGCCGCCCCGGCGCACCATCTCCACCTCTACCCCCTCGTCCATGCCCAGTTCGCGCAGGCGGCGGGCTTCCGGCTCGGACAGGCGATGCCAGTCGATGGCGGACACCGTCGCACGAGCGCGCGGACCGAGTTGGGCAAGCGAATGAGATGACATCACCCGCCCGCCTTAGCGTTGCTGCGACTGATTATCAATTAGATTGCGGGATAGCGCAGACGGCCGATGAAGCGGGTCAGGCTTGGGCGTTCGCCGCCCGCCCCACGCCATTTGGCCTTCACCTTTTCGAACTGCATCACATTGTCGATCCGCCGGCCCAGAAAGGCGCGCGTGTCGGCGAAATCCTCGCTTTCGTCGTCCAAAAACACGGCGATCGTGCTGGCATAGACAATGCCCAACGTCATCCGCTTGGTATAATGGTTGAAATCGGTGGCGGTATCGCCGGCCATGCGCCACATCAGGTCGGCCGACCGCCAGCCGAGCTTCACCCCGGTGGGGGCGTTTTGCGGCATGGCCAATATGGCCAGCGCCCGGCGCAGCGCCTCGCGGTCCGGGGCGACGATTTCCAGCCGCGTCTCGATCAGGCGGGTGATCCGGTCGCGGATCTTCAGGTTGGACAGCTGTTCCGTCGGCAGCCGCGCCTCCATTTCCCGGTCCACCGATGCGAACCAGGCATCGATCATGTCGACCGCGCCGCCCGGAAACGCCAGCCTGGCCACATCGCGGTCGACGCCGAGCGCATCGGCCGCCGCATCGACCGCCGCCGGTTTCCACCCGTCGAACGCCGCCTGGGCAGGCAATTCCGCGGCCAGCGCCTCGCGCAGTTCGTCCAGGGTCGCGTCGGACAGGTCGGCCATGTTCAGTCTCCTTGGCCCTAATCTAGATGTGCGGTGCTACTTCGCAAGCGCCGGGCCGCGCCGGACGAGCACCAGCGCCGCCGCGACCAGCAGCGCACCGATCAGGTCGAGCAGCCCCAGCCGCTCGCCAAACAGCAACCATCCGGTCGCACCCGCCACCACCGGCTGAGTCAGCAGGGCGATGCCGACGACCAGCGGCGAGACATGGTGCAGCGCATAGATGATCAGACTTTGCCCCAGCACCTGGCTGCACAGCGCCAGCGCGATCAGCGGCGTCCAGTCGCCCGGCCAGATCCGCTCGCCCAGCATCAGCGCAAAGACAAGCAGCGGTGCTGCGCTCATCAGGCTGGACAGGGCAAGCGCGGGCACCGCGTCCAGCCGCTCGCGCACCCGGGCCATCAGGATGAAATAGACCGTGTAGAGCAGCCCGGCGAGCAGACAGAGCAGGTCGCCGAGGATGTTGTCCGCGCTCAGCTGCGCCGACCGGCCGAGCAACAATCCGGCCCCCACCATCGCCATGGCCAAAGCCCCGGCCTGTGCGCGGCTGGGCCAGGCGCGCATGACCAGAAATCCCCAGACGGGAAAGAACAGCGTCGTCGAATTGCCGAACAGCGTGGCGTTGGCCATGAACGTCTTCAGGATCCCCAGATGCCAGGACGCCAGATCGGCGGCGAAGGCGATCCCGGACAAGAGCAGGATCGGCCAGAGCCGGGGCAGTTCGCCCGCCCATTTCTGGCCCCGCCATGCCGCCAGCGCGAACAGGATGGGCACCGCCAGGCTGATCCGCCAGAAGGCGGAGGCGACCGGGCCGGTATCGGCCAGCCGCACGAACAAGGGGCCGAAGGCAAGAAGGATGTTCGATGCGACCAGCGCCAGCAACGGCCCCGCACCCAGCGATGCCGGCGTGCCGCCAATTTCTTCTTTCGGGCCTGAAACGCTTTCGGCAGGGGCGCGGGGGTGCATCGGCCCGCTTCACCCCTATCTTTGCCGCAACGCAATGATTTTTTCGGGAGGTTTCCAATGCCCAGCCTGTTCGACCCCATCCAGCTTGGCGCGGTGACTGCGCCCAACCGCATCCTGATGGCCCCGCTGACCCGTGGCCGCGCCACCGAGGCGCATGTGCCGACACCGATCATGGGCGAATATTATGCCCAGCGCGCAACCGCCGGCCTGTTGATCAGCGAAGCGACCGGCATCAGCCGCGAGGGGCTGGGCTGGGCCTATGCGCCGGGGCTGTGGACAGACGAACAGGTCGAAGGGTGGAAGCCCGTGATCGAACAGGTGCATCAGGCAGGCGGGCGCATCTTTGCCCAGCTGTGGCATATGGGCCGGCTGGTCCATCCCGATTTCCTGGGCGGCGTTGCACCGCTGTCGTCCTCGGCCACGACCGCGCCGGGGGCGGTGCGCACCTATGACAGCCTGAAGGAAAGCGAGACGGCCAAGCGCCCCTATGGCCAGGCGCGGGCCGCGACGCTGGACGACATCGCCCGGGTGCTCGACGATTATGAGCGTGCCGCGCGCAATGCGCGCGAAGCCGGGTTCGACGGCGTCCAGCTCCATGCCGCCAACGGCTATCTGATCGACCAGTTCATGCGCGACGGCACCAACCACCGCGACGACGATTATGGCGGCAGCGTTGAAAACCGCACCCGCCTGCTGCGCGAATCGGTCGAGCGGCTGATCGCGGCGGTCGGCGCCGACCGGGTCGCGGTGCGGTTCAGCCCCAATGGCGACACGCAAGGGGTGATCGACAGCGATCCCGAATCGGTGTTCGTGCCCGCCGCCCAGTGGCTGAACGATCAGCGGATCGCGTTCCTTGAACTGCGCGAAGTGGGACCGGAGGGGACGTTCGGCCAGACCGACCAGCCAAAGGTATCGCCTGCCATCCGCCGCGTGTTCACGCGCCCGTTGATCCTGAACCAGGATTACCGCGCCGATAATTCGGCACCCGAAGTGGAAAGCGGGCGCGCCGACGGCATCGCATTCGGCCGTCCGTTCATTTCCAATCCCGATCTGGTCGAACGGTTGCGGACCGGGGCCGAACTGGCGCCCGATAATATGGCGACATGGTATGCGCGCGGGGCCGAGGGATATACCGACTATCCGACGCTGAGCGAAGCGGTCGCCGCCTGAATTGACGCTTCTGCATGACCGGGCGGCAGCGTATGGCCGCCCGGTCATGCATCCTCCATCAACCTCGATCCGATCGGAGACGGGCCGGCTGATCGCGCTGGCCTGGCCGGTCGTGCTGACCAGCCTGAACTGGACGATCCTGCACGTCACCGATGTGGTGGTGGTGGGGATGACCGGGACGGACGAGGCCGCCGCGCTGGGGGCGAGCCGGGCGGTCACCTATGTCAGCATCGTCATGGCGGTGGGGTGGCTGTCGGGCATCCTGGTCCATGCCGCGCGGGCCGACGGCGCGGGAGACAGGGCGTCGACGGGACGAACCCTGCGCCATGGACTGATTGCCGCAACGGGCCTGGCGGCGGTCCTCACCACCATCCTCGCGCTGTTTGCCGCGCCCATCCTGTCGGCGATCGGCGTCGATCCCGGCATCTTGCCGGCCGCCGCGCGGGTGGTGCAGGTGATGGCGCTGGCGACGCCGTTTCAGCTCGTCATCCTTGCCTGCAGCTTCTTTTTCGAAGGAATCAGCCGGCCGCGCATCGCCATGATCATCAATCTGGCCATCCTGCCGCTGAACGGCGTGCTGGCCTGGGCCTTGTCCGGCGGGCATCTGGGCCTGCCCGCATGGGGCGCGGCCGGGGCGGCGGCGGCAACGGCAACCGCATCCGCAATCGGTGCCGCAGCGATGCTGATCGCGGCATGGCGGATGCACGATTCCGCCGAGCGCGGGCTGGCGGGCGGGCAATGGGCGATCCGGTGGGACGAGGTGGCGGCGCTGCTGCGGTTCGGGTCGATGCCTGCCTTGGCATCCGCGCTTGAACTGGCCGGGTTTTCCGTGCTGATCGCCCTGTCGACCCGGCTGGGCGATCAAGTGGCGCACGGGTTCCAGATCGTGTTTTCGGCGCACAACCTGACCTTTGCCTTTGCCATCGGCCTTGGGTCCGCCGCCGGTGTGCGGGCGGGCAATGCGGTCGGTGCAGGCATGGCGGCAGCAGCCATCCCCCGCACGATGATCGCCGCAGGTCTGGCGGCGGCGACTACCGGGCTGCTGGCGCTGCCGATGATCGTCGCCCCCGGCCAGGTTGCGGCGCTGTTTCCGGCGGAGGCGGCAACCGAGCGCGCCGCGGCGGCCATGCTGGCGCTGTGGGCCCCGTTCATCCTGTTCGACGGCATCCAGGTCGTCCTGGTCTATGCCCTGCGGTCGCTGGGCGATCAGGTGGTGGCGGGGATCAATTCGATCCTGGCCTATTTCGTGGTGACGGGCGGGCTGGGCTGGTCATTCTATGCCAGCGAATGGGGCGGCAACGGCCTGGCGCTGGCATCGGGCATGGGCATGCTTGCCGCCGCACTGCTGAACGGTGCCCGGCTATGGGTCGTGGCGCGGCGGCTGCGCGCCTAGATCGGGCCGGAAAAGCTGAGTTCGACCCGCTTGCCGTTGCTGGGCAGGTTCAGCTTCACCGTGTTGAACCGCACTTCCCCGTTCGGTTCGATGCTGCGCTGAGGCGGGGCGACCGTCCAGCTATAGACCAGCCGGTCCTGGGCATCGCGCAGATCGACCCGGATGTCCGGCACGCGCTGCATCGTGCCCGTCGGATTGGTGACGCGGCCGGAAACCGCGAACAATTCGCTGCCGCCGGTCAGTGCCCGGCGATCGACGGGATCGCTGACCAGCCCGAGCGGCGTTTCCGCCTGGACAAAGGTCAGCCCCATCTGGCGCGCAAGTCCCGGCGTATCGACGAAGACGATGCCGACGATCGCGGCGACCATCAGCGCGCCCGCACCGACCGCCATCGCCGTCCATCGCCGGGCCGGGTTCACCCGCGGGCGAAAGGGGGCCCGGTGGGCAAAGGCGTCGATCGGACGATCGGCCGGCCGGGCGACGGCTTCGGGCGCGGCGATGGCCGATTGGGCCGGGCTGGCCACGGCAATGGCCGGGGCCGCGGCGGACGGCGCGATCGGCATGGACAAGGCCTGGAACCAGCTATGCCGGCACTTGGCGCAGCGCACCGTGCGCCCTTCGGCACCGATGGCGGCATCGGGCACCAGATAGCGGGTATGGCATTCGGAACATTCGATAATCATGGGCAGGTCCGCAACAAGAAAGGCCCGTCGCCGTCAACGCGGCGAATGCGGGAATCTAGGCCCGCTGCCATGGTGAACGCAAGCGAAAGACGCCCGGCTTGAGCCGGAGTCGCGGACGTGCGATGGCATGTCCCGTCACGGAACGCCGAAGGAGCCGCAGGGGACCGCGCACGAATGGCCAAGATCGTCCAGTTCGAGCAGGTCGGCCTTCGATACGGCACCGGTGCGGAAACGCTGAGCGATATCAGCTTTGCGCTGTCGGACGGGGCGTTCACCTTTGTCACCGGCGCGTCGGGCGCTGGCAAGACGTCGCTGCTGCGCCTGCTCTATCTGGCCCAGCGGCCGACACGGGGCGCGATCCGGCTGTTCGGCGAGGATGTGAGCGCGCTGAAACGCGACCGGCTGCCCGGATTTCGGCGCCGCATCGGCGTGGTGTTCCAGGATTTCCGGCTGGTCGCGCACCTTTCCGCCTATGACAACATCGCCCTGCCGCTGCGGGTCGCCGGAATGCGGGAAAGCGAGATCGATGCCCCCGTGCGCGAAATGCTTGCCTGGGTCGGGCTGGGCCAGCTGGGCGACGCGACGCCGGAGACGCTGTCGGGCGGGGAACAGCAGCGCGTGGCCATTGCCCGTGCCGTCATCACCCGCCCCGAAATCCTGATCGCGGACGAACCGACCGGCAATGTCGATCCCGACATGGCCGAACGGCTGCTCTATCTGTTCGAAAGCCTGAACCAGATGGGGACGACCGTGGTGGTCGCCACGCATGATTTCCACCTGATGGCCCGCATCCCGCGCGCGGAGATGCTCCGGATCGACAAGGGGCGGCTGATCGATCCGTCGGGGCTGCTCCGTCATCCGCCGGGTTCGGCTGCATGAAGGCGCTCGACCTCTGGCTCCCCTCGCCCGCCGACCGGCGGCTGCTGGACGAACGTCACCGGACGCGGGCAATGCTGTGGACCATGGCGATCATGTTGTTCCTGACCACCCTGTCCGCCGCCGCCGGGCTGATGCTGGCCCGCGCGGGCGCATCGCTGGACCGTCAGCTGGCCGGGCGGCTGACCGTGCAGGTGATCGAGGGGGATGCCGCCGCGCGCGACCGGGCGGCCGGCATCCTTGCCGGCCGGCTGCGGGCCATGCCGCAGGTCGCCGACGTCCGCCCGATCGAGCGACAGGCGATGGCGGCGCTGCTGCAACCCTGGCTGGGCGATGCCGGGCTGGACCCGGATCTGCCGCTGCCCGCGCTGATGGACGTCGACGTCCGGGGGGGCACGGCGGGGATGGACGCGGTGGAACGCGCGGTGCGCGCCGCCGCGCCGGGGGCACGGGTGGAACGCCATGCCCGATGGCTGGCCCCGGTGCGCACGATGTTTTCGCTGCTCGGCTGGCTGGCGATCGGCATCGTCGCGCTGATGGCCACGGCGACCGCGCTGGTCGTCATCCTGGCGGTGCGATCCGGGCTGGATACCCACCGGATCACCATCGACGTGCTGCATCTGCTGGGGGCGATGGACAAACAGGTCGCCCGGCTGTTCGAAGCGCGGATCGCGCTTGATACCCTGATCGGCGGCATGATCGGAACGGGCGCGGCGGCCCTGGTGCTGATCGTGGTTCAGTGGCGGGCGGCGGCGATGGAATCGGCGCTGGTCACGGGCGGCCTGCTGGGTGCCGGCGATGCGATGGTGCTGATCGCGCTGCCGCTGGCGTTCGGTCTGGCAGCACTGGTCGCCGCGCGGATCGCGGTGCTGCGCACGCTGGAACAGGTGCTGTGACGCTGCTGCGCTGGCTGGCCCGGCTGATTGCGCTTGCGGTGATCCTGTGGGTCGGCGGCCTGGCGTGGTTCCTCGTTTCGTTCGGACAACCGGCGGACAATGCGCGAACCGACGCCATCGTCGTGCTGACGGGCGCGGCGGGCCGGATCGACCGGGGACTGGAGCTGATGCGCAGCGGCGCCGCAGACCGGATGCTGGTATCCGGCGTCGATCCCGATGTTCGCCCGGTGGAACTGGCCGCCGAATATCGCGCGCCGAACCGGTTGTTCCGATGCTGCATCGACCTGGGGCACGAAGCGGTGGACACGCGGTCGAACGCCGATGAAACGCGGGCCTGGGTCCGATCCAACGGCTATCGATCGGTGAGGCTGGTGACGTCGGACTGGCATATGGCCCGGGCCAGCCTGGAACTGCGCAACAGCCTGGGCAGCGGCATCCAGGTCATCGAGGATCCGGTGGTGACCAATGCGCCGTTCCGCGTGCTGCTGCGCGAATATCACAAATATGCGGTGCGGCGGGTCGCGCTGACGCTGGGCATCGGCGGACCCACGGGATGATCCGGTTGCGCCATGTCCTGTTCCAGTGCCTGTTCATCCTGTTGTCCGTGCCGGTGGTGCTGGTTGCGCCCATCAGCCTGATGTTCGGCCAGCGGGGGCTGATCCGTTATGCCGGCGGCTGGGCGGCGATGGCGCTGTGGACGGCGCGCGTGACTGCCGAGGTGCGGCTGCGGATCGAGGGGGAGCGCCCGGCCGGCCCGGTGCTGTATGCGGTCAAGCATGAATCGATGATGGAAACGCTGGTGATGGCGGCCTATTTCGGCGGCCCTGCAATCATCCTGAAACGCGAGCTGGCGCAGATCCCGGTCTGGGGCTGGCTGGCCCAGCGCTATGGCTGCATCGTCGCCGATCGGGAGGCGTCGGCGACGGCATTGCGCCACATCATGAAGGAAGGCCGCGCGGCAGCGGCGCAGGGGCGCTCCATCGCCATTTTCCCCGAAGGCACCCGCGTGCCCCCTGGCGAACAGCCCCCTCTGAAATCCGGCTTTGCCGGGCTTTACCGGCTGCTCGCCCTGCCCGTCGTGCCCATCGCGGTGGACAGCGGCCCCGCCTGGCCGCGCACCGGACCGTTGCGGGCGGGCATGGTGACGGTTCGGATCGGCGACCCCATTCCGCCGGGCCTGCCGCGCGAGGAAATCGAGGCGCTGGTGCACCGGGCGATCAACGGGTTGAACCCGTCCTAGTCGTGCACGCGCCCGAAATCGGGCCGCGCATCGTCCTGACCCTGTTCCACGATGCCGCGCCGGATGTCGCGGGTGCGGCTGAACAGTTCGAACAGCTCGTCCCCCTTGCCCCAGCGGATCGCGCGTTGCAGCGCCGACAGATCCTCCGAAAAACGCTGCAGCATTTCCAGCACCGCCTCGCGGTTCGCCAGAAACACGTCGCGCCACATGGTGGGGTCGCTGGCGGCGATGCGGGTGAAGTCGCGGAAACCCCCGGCGGAATATTTGATGACCTCGCTGCGCGTCACCGCCTCCATGTCGGATGCCGTGCCGACGATGGTATAGGCGATCAGGTGCGGCAGATGGCTGGTGATCGCCAGCACCCGGTCGTGATGCTCGGCGTCCATCGTCTCGACTTCCGCCCCGATGCCGCGCCAGAAGCCGGCCAGCCGTTCGACCGCCGCCGGGTCGGCATCGGCTGGCGGAGTGAGGATGCACCAGCGACCCTTGAACAGGGTGGCAAATCCAGCCTCCGGGCCGCTTTGTTCGGTGCCCGCCACCGGATGAGCGGGAATGACGATGGCACCAGGCAATGCTTCGGACAGCGCGGCGGCGACGCTTGCCTTGCACGAACCCACATCACTGACGATCGCGCCGGGCGACAGGCCGGGGGCCAGTGCGCGGGCGGCATCGCCCATCGCGCCGACGGGCACGCACAGCACGACCAGGTCGGCGCCGTCGACCGCCTGCGCCGGATGGTCGAACACCTCGCACAGGCCGATCGCGCTTGCCCGCGCCCGCACGTCCGCATCCCGGTCATGCCCGGTCACCCGCATATCGGGCAGCATCGCGGCGGTCGCCCGTGCGATGGATGCACCGATCAGGCCCAGCCCGATGATGGCGACCGAACGGACCGCGCTCATCCCGCCGTCACGATCTCGCGAAGCGCAGTGGCCACGCCGCGCGTCTCTGCCTGGGTCCCGATGGAGATGCGCAAGCCATGCGGCAGGCCCTGCCCGGGCAGCCAGCGGACGATATAGCCGCGCGCCATCAGCGCGTGATAGGCCGCCTCGGCCGTCACCGCGCCTTGGAACAGCACCAGGATGAAATTGCACCAGCTGGGCACCAGCTTGAGGCCGTGATTGCCCATCGCGGCGATCTCGCCCTCCAGCCAGGCGCGCCACTGCGCATTATGTTCGCGGCTGTGCGCGACGAAATCCTGATCCTTCAGTGCGGCGATGGCGGCCATCTGGCCCGCCGTGGTGACGTTGAACGGCGCACGGATGCGGTGCATCGCATCCACTGCCTCGGCCGAGCCATAGCCCCAGCCGATCCGTTCGGCGGCCAGGCCGTAAATCTTGGAAAAGGTCCGCGTGACGATGACGTTGGGCAGGGTGCGGGCCATTTCCAGGCCCAGATCGTCCTCGTCCGCCGACAGATATTCGGCATAGGCCTGATCGATCACCAGCATGACGTCGGCGGGCAATGCGGCGTGCAGCCGCGCGATCTCCTCGCGCGGGGCAAAGGTGCCCGTCGGGTTGTTGGGATTGGCGATATAGACGATGCGGGTGCGCGGGGTGACACAGGCCAGGATCGCGTCCACATCGGTCGCATAATCCTTGTCCGGCGCGATGACGGGCGTCGCACCCACCCGCCGCGCGGCGATCTCATAGACCGAAAAGCCGTAGCGGACGAAGATCACTTCATCCCCCGCCCCGGCATAGGCCCCGGCGACCAGGTGCAGCACCTCGTCCGACCCGGTACCATAGATGACGCGCGCGGGATCGAGGCCATGCGCCTCCGCAATCGCCTCGCGCAGGGCAGCGGCGCTGGCATCGGGATAACGGGCCAGGCTTTGCCGCCCGGTGCCGAAAGCCGCCTGGGCATGGGGCGAACAGCCAAGCGGGTTTTCGTTGGACGAAAGCTTGGCGGCAACGGTGCCGCTGTCGGTCTTGGACTTGCCCGGCACATAGGGGGCGATGTCCATGATCCACGGCTTTGGCATGGGAGCGTTCATGGCCGCGGGCCATGGCCCAGCTTGGCCGGGATGGCAAGGCGGGCAGGATGCTTGCGCCCGGCCGCGCCCGGCCCTAATTCCGCCGCCAATGTCAGACGATGCTCGGCCCGGCTCCAGCCCCAAGGCGATCCTGCCCGGACCGCTCATGCTCGATTCGGGCGCGAAGCTGTCTCCGGTCGAAATCGCCTATCAGACTTATGGCACGCTGAATGCCGACCGGTCGAACGCCATCCTGATCTGCCATGCGCTGACCGGCGACCATCATGTCGCCTCCACCCATCCCGTCACCGGCAAGCCGGGCTGGTGGACGCGGATGGTTGGGCCGGGCAAGCCGATCGACCCCGATCACCACTTCGTCCTGTGCGCCAATGTGCTGGGCAGCTGCATGGGATCGTCCGGCCCCGCCACGATCAATCCCGCGACCGGCACCCCGTGGGGCATGGCATTCCCGGTTATCACGATCCGCGACATGGTGCGCGCCCAGGCGATGCTGCTGGACCATCTGGGCATCGCCGTGCTGAAGGCGGTGGTCGGCGGATCGATGGGGGGCATGCAGGCGCTCAGCTGGGCCGCGACCTATCCCGACCGGGTGCGATCCGCCGTCATCATCGCATCGACCGCGCGCCATTCGGCCCAGAACATCGCGTTTCACGAGGTCGGGCGCCAGGCGATCATGGCCGATCCCAACTGGCGAGGCGGCGATTATTATGCCGATGGACAGCCACCCGCCGCCGGCCTGGCGGTCGCGCGGATGGCGGCGCACATCACCTATCTGTCGGAGGCGGGGCTGACCGCCAAGTTCGGCCGCAAGCTTCAGGCGCGGGAGAGCAAGACCTTCGGTTTCGACGCCGATTTCCAGGTGGAAAGCTATCTGCGGCATCAAGGCCTCAGCTTTACCGACCGCTTCGATGCGAACAGCTATCTCTACATCACCCGCGCGCTCGACTATTTCGACCTGGCGGAGGAGCATGGCGGGCTGCTCGCCAATGCCTTTGCGGGCACGCGGACCCGCTTCTGCGTCGTCAGTTTCGATACCGACTGGCTGTATCCGACGGCCGAATCGCGCAGCATCGTCCATGCGCTGCATGCAGCGGGCGCGGAGGCGAGCTTTGTCGAGCTGTCCAGCCCGTTCGGCCATGACGCCTTCCTGCTCGATGCGCCGGAGCTGAACCGCGTGGTCGGCGGTTTCCTGGGGAATGGCGCATGACGGCCCTTCGTCCCGATCTGGCCGTGATCGCCGACAATGTCGCGCCGGGCGCCCGTGTGCTGGATGTCGGGTGCGGCGACGGCCAGCTGATGGCGGCGATGCGCGATGAGCGATCCGTCGATGCGCGCGGGCTGGAACTGGACGCCGCCAATGTCGCCGCCGCGATCGGGCGCGGACTGTCGGTGGTGCAGGGCGATGCCGATACCGACCTGGCCGGTTATCCCGACCAGAGTTTCGATTACGCGATCCTGAGCCAGACGCTGCAGACGACCCGGCGGCCGGACCATGTGCTGGACGAATTGCTCCGCATCGGGCGGCGGGCATTCGTCAGCTTTCCCAACTTCGCGCATTGGCGGATGCGGCTGTTCCTGCTCCGCCATGGCCGGATGCCGGTCAACCGGCTGTTGCCAGCGCAATGGTACGACACGCCCAATATCCACCATCTGTCGGTCGATGATTTCCGAACCTTCCTGGCCGAGCGCCGGATCGCGGTGGAGGGGGCCTGGTATCTGACCGACGGGCGGCTGCGCTCGCCCTGGGCGGCGAACTGGACGGCGCAGCACGCGGTGTTCCTGCTGCGGCGCTAGGCCCCGGCCAGCCAGGCGGTCATCAGCGTGTGGGCGATGGCATAGGGGGGCGCGGGAATGAACGGGGCATCCGGATCGCCCGCCAGCGCCGCGCGCACGTCGTCGCGGGTGAACCACTGCGCCTGTTCCAGTTCGTTGGTATCGACGGTAATCGCCCCGTCCAGCGCCTTGCCGATGCACGCGATCATCAGGGACGAGGGGAAAGGCCAGGGCTGGCTGGCGATGTAGCGTACCGCGCCGACGCTGACCCCCGCCTCTTCCAGCGTCTCGCGCCGCACCGCTTCCTCGATCGTCTCGCCCACCTCGACAAAGCCCGCCAGCGCCGACCAGCGACCGGGCGGCCAGCTCGGCTGGCGACCCAGCAGCACCCGGTCGCCCAGTTCCGGCAGCATGATGACGACGGGATCGGTGCGCGGATAATGTTCGGCACCGCAATTGGGGCAGGCGCGCATCCATCCCGCCCGCGCTATCTGGGTCGCATGGCCGCAATTGGCGCAGAAGCCATGCCGCCGGTGCCAGTCGATCAGGCTGCGCGCCATGGCATAGACGGCGGCCTCTTCATGCGGCATTTCGCCCAGCAGTGCGGTCAGCGACGGCGATCGGCCGAACGCCGCCGGATCATCCGGGCGCGCTGCGGCAAAATGGGCTACCCCGTCGCGGATCCCCAGCAGCACCGGCTGCGCATCGGCCCCGATCGACGCGATCGCATCCCACACCAGCCGTCCGTCCCCGTCCAGTTCCGGCTCCAGCGCGGTCAGGCGCAACAGGCGGGACGCCGGATCGGCCAGCATCGCCGCCACCCGCTCCGGCTGCTGGCGCAGCGCATCCGCGCGGTCCAGCCAGCCGCCGCTAAACCCGGGCTGCGGAATCACTTGGCCGCAATGTCGGCATAGATCGCGCGGGTCGCCTCGTCGCGCAGCGGCCATTTCTCGCTGGGGAAATAATTGACCATGATCGTGCCGCGCACGCCATTCTTGGGATCGACCCAGGCGATGGTTCCGGCCGCACCTCCCCAGCCATAGGTGCCGGCACCCGCCCCGCCCGCCTTGTCGGCCAGATAGACGCTGCCGCCAGCGCCGTAACCCATCGTCGCCGCCGCTCGGTCGCCGCCGCTGTTCGCCGCAGCACGCTCGTAATCGACGCCGGGGGGCAACAGGTTCGACATGGCCAGCGCCGCCGTCTCGCGCTTCATGACGCGCACGCCGTCAAGCTCGCCCATATTCTGCAGCATGTGCAGGAACCGGTCGTAATCCCGCGCCGACATCACCAGACCCGCGCCGCCATAGGGAAATTCCGGCGCCTTCGTCCAAAGCGAGCCGATACCGGGATCGACCGGAATGCGGTTGTCGCCGACAAAGGTATAGTTGGTGGCCAGGCGGTTCGCCGCGCCATCCGGCACTGTCCAGAAACTCGACTTCATCTTCAACGGATCGAACAGCCGCGTCTGGACGAACCGGTCGAACGGCATGCCGCTCGCCTTTTCGACGACCGCGCCCAGCACGTCCAGGCTGATCGAATAGCTCCATACCGTGCCCGGTTCGGCGATCAGCGGGACGCTGGCCACGCGGCGCGCGAATTCCTGAAGGCTGTCCGGCCGCGCCTGTGCCATCTGCGCTTCCATCTGCACGTTCACCGCCGCAGGATTGAGGCCCAGCCGGTTATACTCCTCCAGCAACGGCCCCTTGGTGACGATGGTATAGCCAAGCCCGGCCGTATGGGTCAGCAGATGGCGTACGGTGATCGGTGTCTTGGCCGGGCGGCTGGCCAGGCTGTTCGCCGGATCGGTCAGCACCTTCATCTGCGCGAATTCGGGGATGATTTCTGCAATCGGCTGATCCAGCCGCAGCTTGCCTTCCTCGATCAGGATCATCGCTGCCATCGCCGTGACCGGCTTGGTCATCGAATAGATGCGCCACAGGCTGTCCGGGGTCACCGCCGGCGCATTGGCGTCATCGGCCAGCTTGCCCGCGCTGATATAGGTAGTGGGCGCATCGCCGACGCCGACCGCAATGGCGATGCCCGGCATCCTGTTTTCGGCGACATAGCGCCTGGCCAGCGCATCCAGGGCCGGCAGCGCGGCGGGCGCTGCCGACTGGACCGTGGACGGAGCGGCAGCGGGTTCGGACAGCGCCGGTGCACAAGCGGCACCCGCCAGCGCCAGCATCAGGATCAACCGCTTCATCACCCGCTCCTTTTCAACCCGGCGACCTTGGCGAACAGGGTCGGCAATCCCGCCTCGTCCAGCCGGTCGATCGGCCACCACTGGTCATTGGTTTCGATGTGCACCGGCATTGTGACGCTCGCAAGGCGGCAATGCAGTTCGAAATGGGTGAACACATGCCGGATGCTGCCGTCCGCCCAGCGCCAGTCCGCCGGGAAAGGCGCGTCGGCCAGACCGGGGGGCGAATCGGCCCATGGTCCGGTCGGCAGCGCCAGCATCCCGCCCAGCAAACCGCGATCCGGCCGCCGTTTCAAGAGCAGCCGGCCGTCCCGTTCGATCCAGAACATGGTGGCATGGCGCACCGGCTTTGCCTTGCGCGGTGCCTTGACCGGATAGTCCTGCGGATTGCCCTGCACGGCGGCCCGGCAACCGGCGCGAAGCGGACAGATCAGGCATTGCGGACCCCGCGGGGTGCACAGGGTCGCGCCCAGATCCATCATCGCCTGGGCGAAATCGCCCGTCCGGGCATCGGGCGTGATCGCATCCGTCGCCGCGCGGATCAGGGGCTTTGCCGCCGGCATGGGGGTGTCGATGGCGAACAGCCGGGCGACGACCCGCTCGACATTGCCGTCGACCACCACGGCCCGCCGTCCGAAGGCGATGGCGGCGATGGCGGCAGCCGTATAGGCCCCGATCCCCGGCAGGGCGAGCAGCGCCGCCTCGGTCTCCGGTAATCGCTCGCCATGATCGCGCGCCACGACGCGGGCACAGGCGATCAGGTTCCGGGCGCGCGAATAATAGCCAAGGCCAGCCCAGGCGGCCATGACGTCGGCTTCGTCGGCAGCCGCCAGCGCGCCGAAATCCGGCCAGCGCGACGTGAACGCCTCGAAATAGGGGATGACCGTGGCGACCTGGGTCTGTTGCAGCATCACTTCGGAAAGCCACACCCGGTACGGGTCCATCGGCGGCGTGCCCGGCGGTGCGCGCCACGGCAGGGTGCGCGCACTGCGATCATACCAGTCGAGCAGCGCGGGGGCGACGGATAAGGGATCAGGCGGACTGGCGGGCACCGGCGCGCTATGGCATGAAAGCGGCCATGGCCAAATCCCCGCGTCCTCGCCCCGCACCGGAAGCGCCGCGTCCGCGCGGCGGCAGTGCGCGCAGCGTCGCTGACCTGTTGCCCGATGTCGGCCGAGCGGCATTCCGACGATTCGGGTTCGTGCAAAGCGCGATCGTCACCCGCTGGCCGGAAATCGTCGGCGAACGCTATGGCCGGGTGTCGCAGCCCGAATCGCTGCGCTTTCCCCATGGCGAACGGGCCAATGGTGTCCTGACGCTGCAGGTGTCGCCCGCCTATGGCACGATGATGCAGCATATCGCGCCGGAGATCATGGACCGGGTGAACCGGTTCTTCGGTTATGCCGCGGTCGCGCGCATCGTGTTTCGCCAGGCAGCGCCGCCGCGCCGCGCACCCGCCCCGCCCCGCCCCGCCCTGCCGCACAACCCGGTCCAGCTGGGCGAGAATGTCCGCGCCGTGGCCGACCCCGAATTGCTGAAGGTGCTGGAGGCGCTGGCCGCCGGGATCGAGGATGCACAGCCCCTACCGCTGCCCGTTGCCAAGATCAGTTGATCCGCCGCACCGAACCCGCCACAAGGCGGCAAGAACCCATTGCTGCTGTGGAGACTGTCGTTGACGATGCGTAAGCTGATCCTTGCCGTGCCCCTGATCCTTGCGGCCTGTGGCGGCGCTGCCGAGGGCAATGTCGTGGCCGACGGCCCGGTCGAGGCGGCAACCCCGCCCGCCGGTCAGAATTGGACGACCACCATCGCCCGCACGCCCGAAGGCGGCGTTCGCATGGGCAATCCCGATGCGCCGCTGAAGCTGGTGGAATATGGTTCGCGCACCTGCCCCACCTGTGCCCGCTTTGCGATGGAGGGCATGGAGCCGCTGAAGGCCAACTATATTTCCAGCGGCAAGGTGAGCTTTGAATTCCGCGAGTTCCCGGTGCACGGCGTGGTCGATCTGGCCCCCATCCTGCTGGGCAATTGCGTGCCCGACACCGCGTTCTTCCCGGTCCTGGATCAGATGATGGCCAACCAGTCCGGCTTCATCGCCAACCAGTCGCAGATTTCCGAACAGCGGGCACAGGCGCTGCAGAACGATCCCAATGCCCTGGCCGCCTATATCGGCGAGACCATGGGCTATGTCGATTTCATCAAGCAGCGCGGCGTGCCCGAGGCGCGGGCGCGCGAATGCCTGGCCGACAAGGCGGCGATCGACCGGCTGACCAAGCAGACGCAGCAGGCGACCAGCGAGTTCAAGGTGAACGGCACGCCTGCCTTCCTGATCAACGGCACGTCGATCCAGGCATCGGTGTGGAGCCAGGTCGAAGCCGCACTGAAGGATGCGGGCGCCTGATCCCGGTCCGGGCCGCTTGATGCGCGTGGCGGGGGATTAGGGCCGCCATGCAGATCAAGCGGCTGCGCCTGACCGGCTTCAAGAGCTTTGTCGATCCCGCCGACCTCAGGATCGAGCCGGGGCTGACCGGGATCGTCGGCCCCAATGGCTGCGGCAAATCCAACCTGCTCGAAGCGCTGCGCTGGACCATGGGCGAAAACAGCGCCCGGTCGATGCGCGGTGCCGGCATGGAGGATGTGATCTTTGCCGGCACCGCCACGCGACCTGCACGCGAATTTGCCGAGGTTTCGCTGATCGCCGACAGCGGTTCCGGTGACGAGATCGAAGTGGTGCGCCGCATCGAACGCGGCGCGGGATCGGCCTATCGCATCAATGGCCGCGACGTCCGGGCCAAGGATGTGTCGCTTTTGTTCGCCGATGCGGCCACCGGCGCGCATTCGCCCGCCCTGGTCAGCCAGAACCGCATCGGTGCGATCATCGCCGCCAAGCCGGCCGAACGCCGCCAGATGCTGGAGGAAGCCGCCGGCATCGCCGGGTTGCATGTCCGGCGCAAGGATGCCGAACAGAAACTGCGCGCGACCGAGGCCAATCTGGCCCGGCTGAACGAATTGATCGCGGATCAGGACAGCCGCATCGGCCAGTTGCGGCGGCAGGCGCGCCAGGCGGAAAAATACCGCGCCCTGTCCGACCAGATCCGGGTCGCCGAGGCGCGGATGATCCATTCCCGCTGGCGCGAGGCCGCGCGCGCCGCCGATGCCGCCAAGGCCGAGGAAAAGGCCGCCGATGCGCTGGTTGCCGACCGCATGGCGGCACAGGAGGCCAGTGCCGCCCATGCCCGTGCCGCGACCGACCGGCTGGCCGATGCGCGGGCGGCCGCGCTGGCGGCGCATGACCGGGCGGGGGAGACCCGCCACCGGCTGGATGCGATGCGCACCGAACAGGTGGGCCTCGTCCGGCGGGTGGCAGAGATTGCCACGGCCCTGGACCGGCTGGCCGAGGATCGCGCGCGCGAAGGGGCGCTGGCCAGCGATGCGGCGGACGCCATTGCCGCGTTGGCCGAGGAGGCGAAGCGGCTGGACCGTTCGGTCCGCGATGCAACGGGTCGAATCCCTGCGCTGGATGCGGCGCTGGCCGCCGCCGAACGTGCCGCACGCGATGCCGAAGTGGCGCTTGCCCAGGCTCTGGCCGCACAGGCGAGCGAAGCCGCCGATGTCCGGGTGGCGCGCGCTACCCTGGCCGCTGCAGGGCAAAGGCTGGAACGCGCCGAACGCGATGCCGCCCGTAGCGCCGCCGAACTGGCCGCCCTGGCCGATCCGGCCCCGATCGAGGCCGAACGGACGGCGGCCGCCCGGCGGCGCGAACAGGCACTGGCGCGGATCGAGGCTGCGCGCATCGCCCTGGCCCGGGCCGAGGCGGACGAGCGTTCCGCCCATGACGCCCGCGAGCGGGCCCAGGCCGCGCGCGCCCATGCCTTTGCCGAACTGTCCAGCCTGGACGGCGAAGCGGCCGCGCTGTCCCGCGCGGTCCGCCCCGGCCCGCGCGAACGGATGCTTGACAGGGTGAGCGTCGCCGAAGGATTCGAGCGGGCGCTGGCAGCGGCGCTGGGCGACGATCTGGAGGCGGGGCTGGATCCGGCGACCGACCGGCACTGGGCGGGGGCCGATGCCCGGCCGGACGATCCCGTTCCGGCCCCGGGCACCACGGCACTCACCGCCCATGTCGATGCGCCGCCCGTCCTTGCCCGGCGGCTGGCCCAGGTGCTGGTGGTCCAGCAGGACGAGGGACAGACGTTGGCCGTCGGCCAGCGGCTGGTGACGCTCGACGGTGCGCTGCGTCGGTGGGACGGATACCGCGCGCGCGGCGGCAGTGCGGCGGCGGCAGAACGGCTTGAGCGGATCAACCGGCTGCGCGCGATCGAACGGTTGCGCCCTGCGGCTGTGGCGACCCTGGATGCCGCCGATGCCGAACTGGCGCGCATCGATGCGTTGCTGGCCGAATGTCGTCGCGCCATCGCCGATGCCCGCCGCGTCATCGAATCGGGCGAAGCGGATGCGCGTGAGGCGGCCCGGGCGGAGGACCGCGCCGGCGCGCAGCTCGAACGACTGGCGGCACAGCGCGACGATCTGGCCGCCCGGCAGCAGCGCGTGGCGAGCGAAGTGGCCGAGGCGGCCAGCGACCGCGACCGGGCGGCAGCGACGCTGACCGCACTGCCCGACGGATCGGCGACGGCAGCCCAGGTGACGGCGCTGTCGGGCCAGGCAGAGGAACGACGGCTGGCGGTGGCGCAGTGTCGTTCCGACCGTGCGGCGCTGGACCGGCAACTGGCCGCGGATCGCCAGCGCGCCGCCGCTGCCAGCGCGGAGCGGCAGGGCTGGACCGCGCGGGCAGGCGAGGCCGCACGTCGGATCACCGATATGGATGCGCGCGCCGCTGCCCTTCGCCGCGAACAGGACGAACTGGCCGACCGACCGGACGCCTTGGCCGACGAAATTGCCAGGCTGGCGGATGCCGCCGTGGAGATCGAGGATGCCGCCCGCGCGGCCCGCGAGGCCGAGCGCACGGCGGAACAGGCGCTGGCCCAGTGCGAATCGGTGCTGCGCGCAGCGGCGGAGGCGCTGGCCGAAGCGCGCGAATCGCGTGCCGGCGCCACTGCTCGCGCGGAAAACCAGGATTTGCGCCGGATCGAGATGGGCCGGCTGTCGGGCGAGCGATTCCAGTGTCCGCCGCCGCTGCTCCCTGAACGGGTCGGCTTTTCATCCGGCGATGTGAGCGATCCGGCAGCGGAATCGGCTGCCCATGAACGGCTGATGCTGGAGCGGGAGCGGATCGGGCCGGTCAATCTGGTGGCGCAGAGCGAACTGGCGGACCTGGAGGCGGTGCAGGCCACGAGCATGGCCGAATCCGGCGAACTGGCGGAAGCGGTGGGGCGACTGCGTGGCAGCATCGGGCTGCTCAACCGCGAGGGCCGCCAGCGGCTGAGCGCTGCGTTCGAGGCGGTGGACCGGCATTTCCGGCGGCTGTTCACGACCCTGTTCGAAGGGGGTCAGGCGCATCTGGAACTGATCGATTCGGATGATCCGCTGGAGGCGGGTCTGGAGATCATGGCCCAGCCGCCGGGCAAGAAACTGCAGTCGCTGACCCTGTTGTCGGGCGGCGAACAGGCGTTGACGGCGGTGGCGCTGATCTTTGCGCTGTTCCTGACCAATCCTGCCCCCATTTGCGTGCTGGACGAGGTGGATGCGCCGCTGGACGATGCCAATATCGACCGCTTCTGCGACCTGCTCGACCGGATGACGCAGGAAACGCGCACCCGCTACCTGATCGTTACCCACAATGCCGCGACGATGAGCCGGATGCATAGGCTGTTCGGCGTGACGATGGTGGAACGCGGCGTCAGCCGCCTGGTCAGCGTCGACCTGGGCGGTGCCACCGACCTGTTGGCGGCGGAGTGACGCGAATGACAACGGGGCCGAGCATTGCCTTCCTCCTGTTTCCCGGCATGACGCAGCTCGACCTGACCGGCCCGGCGCAGATCCTGTCCCGCTTGGGCGACGGGCCGCTGCACTATGTCGCGCGGACGCTGGATCCGGTGCCGACGGACAGCGGCTTTGCGATCCTGCCGACCGCGCGGCTGGACGCGGTAACGCGGGCCGATATCCTGGTGGTCCCGGGCGGTCTGGCCGTCCATGACGTCATCGACGATCCGGAAAGCCTGGACTGGGTCCGGACGGTGGGCGGACAGGCCGATTGGGTGACCAGCGTCTGCACCGGCGCCCTGATCCTGGGGGCCGCCAGACTGCTGAAGGGATACCGCGCCACCACCCATTGGGCCTGGCATCATCACCTGGCGCGATTCGGGGCGGAGCCGGTACGGGCGCGCACGGTGATCGATCGCAACCGGGCGACGGGCGGCGGCGTCACGGCGGGGATCGACTTTGCCCTGACCCTGACCGCCGCCATTCGCGGCGAAGACCATGCGCGCCTCGTCCAGCTGGCGCTTGAATATGATCCTGCGCCCCCGTTCGATGGCGGGTCGCCGGACCGGGCGGCGTCAGAGGTTGTCGCGGGGTATCGGGCGCGGGCAGACCGGCTGGCCCCCGACCGCGAAGCGCGGCTGATCGCGGCGGCGGATCGGCTGGGTTTCTGAAGCGGTTTCGGGGCAACCGCCCCGGCGCGGCTCAGGCGGCGGCCAGTTCCTTGGCCGTCGCATCCGCCAGACTTGTGCCATCGAGGATGCGGGCGGTTTCGTCGCGGACGCGGGCCATCGCCAGCCGGATCGCGCAGGTCGCCTCATCCGCGCAATCCTTGCACGGGCGATATGCGGTACGGCTGACGCAGGGAACCAGGGCCAGCGGCCCTTCGATCACGCGGATGATCTCGCCCAGCGAAATCAGGTGCGCCGGCCGCGACAGGTGATAGCCGCCTGCCTTGCCCCGCATCGAATGGATGAACCCCGCCTCGCGCAGATCCGCCAGGATAAGCTCCAGGAACTTGCGCGGCACATTGGCATTGGCCGCGATCCGGTTCATCGGCGTGGGTGCCCCATCGACGGGCTGCGTGGCAAGGAACAGCATCGCGCGCAGGGCATAGCGGGAACGCTGGGTCAACATAGGCGCTCTATAGCGCCGCCATTGTGGCATCGAAAAGGCCAATTCCGATCGGACTTGGCAATATTGGGGGTGTCACCTATATCGCAGGGGTCGGGTTCGCCCGGCTATGGCGATAAACTGCGGCGTGAACTAGGCGCAGCGGACCCGGGGGCAGTACCCGGCGGCTCCACCATGAACGGTGGTGTATCTGGACACCGTTTCTGACGGGGCCGAACCAGGATCGACGTGTGTTGAAAGGCGCTGTTTTCGCTCGGAATGGGACCACCGCGACGGCCCATAACACAAGTGCCAACGATAACGAGGCGCTCGCGATTGCGGCCTAACCCAAGTCCTCACGGACTAGGTTAGTCAGACAAAAGCGCGGTTCGGGCCACACCGGGCAACAGAAGTGGATACCAGCGGCCGCCAGGGGGCCGGGCAACAGAACCCCTGGCACTTTTCGCACCTTCACCGCATGCGCATCGGTGCCGTCAGGCCGGGGCCAGGCCCATCAGCGCCCGAACGGCATCATAATCCTCTGCGATATGCTCGACGCCGAGCGCGCGCAGGCGGTCGGCATGGCCGTCGATGCAGTGATCTGCTGCGGTCACCCCGATGATCACCGCACCGGTCTTGAGCGCGCCGGTAACGCCCACCGGCGAATCCTCCAGGATCACCGCGCGGGTGATGTCGACGCCGATTGCGTTGGCGGCGTGCAGATACAGGTCCGGCTCCGGCTTGCCCCGTCCGGGCGGCACATCCTCCTTGCCGCTGAAGATCCGCCCATCGAAGCGGTCGAGCAGCCCGTTATGGTCCAGATGGCGGCGAATCCACTTATGGGTGGAGGATGAGGCGATGGCGACGGGCAGATCGCGGGGCAGCGAACGGATGAATTCGATCGCCCCCTTTACCGGCCCGATCCCCTCGCGCATCGCCCGGGCGTCCTCTGCCGCGCGCTCGGCATGGAAATCGTCCGGCAGCGGCCGGCCGATCCATTGTTCCAGCGCATCGGTGAATTGCCGTCCGGACAGGCCCATGAAATGGGTCATGGCATGTTCGGCGCTGGTCGCATGGCCGATCCGCGACAGATAGTCGGCGATATGGGCGTTGCCCTCATATTCGCTTTCGATGACCACGCCGTCGAAATCGAACAGGATACCGTCAAAGCGCATCATCTACCTCGCGTCGCAATTGTCCCAGTCTGCCGCCGCACTGACGGCAGCGAATCCGCATGCGCGGGGTTCCGTTGGCGCCATAGCGGATGCCGCCTGCATCCCACACCGATCGGCCGTGACCGCATGCCAGGCACCGCATCATCCATTGCCGGGATTCGCGCTCCAGCCCGCGCATCCATGCCCGGGGCAGCAGCAGCGCGAACAGGCGCTGGACGATGCTCATCCCCGCGCGCCGAACAGGGCGCTGCCGATGCGGACATGGGTCGCCCCGATGGTGACCGCCGTCGGATAGTCCCCCGACATGCCCATGCTGAGGCCCGCCAGGCCGTGATCCCGCGCCAGTTTGGCCAGCAGCGCGAAATAGGGGGCGGGTTCGACATCCAGCGGCGGCACCGCCATCAGGCCCGCGACCGGCAGTCCGGCGGACACTGAAGCTGCCAGCAACGCGGGCAGTTCGGCGACGGGACAGCCGCCCTTTTGCGGTTCGTCACCAATATTCACCTGAATGAAGCAATCGGGCCGCCGACCGGCCCGGTCCATCGCCTTGGCCAGCGCCGTCACCAGCGACGGGCGATCGACCGAATGGATCGCATCGAACAGGCGAACGGCATCGTCCGCCTTGTTCGACTGCAACTGGCCGATCAGGTGCAGCGACAGGCCCGGCGTCTCTGCCATCAGCTCTGGCCATTTGCCCTGCGCTTCCTGCACCCGGTTTTCGCCGAACACCCGCTGGCCAGCCGCGATCAGCGGCCGGATGGCTGCGGCATCGTGCGTCTTGCTGACCGCGATCAGGGTGACGGAATCGGCCCTGCGCCCGGCCAGACGGGCGGCATGGTCGATCTGCTGCTGCACATCGGCCAGCAGGCTTGCGGAATCGTGTTCGGACATCGCCCGCGCTATAGGGACGGCGATGAACCGCCGCCACCCCAAAGCCCTGCCCCGGCTATGGCTGATGACCGACGAGCGGCTGGGGGATGGCGTGATCGATGCGGTCCGCGCCCTCCCGCCGGGATCGGGGGTGATCGTGCGCCATTATGCGACGCCGCTGGCGCAGCGCCGCGCGCTGTTTCGCCGCATCCGCGCCATTGCCATCCATCGCGATCTGACCGTGATCCGCAGCGGCAGCCAGCAGCTGGGCGGTGGCGAGGCCGGGGTGCATGGGCGACACCGCGCCGCCGGTCGCCCGTTGATCCGGACCATGCCCGTGCACGGCGTGGCGGAGGTGCGCGCTGCCCGACGGGCAGCGGCCGATCTTGTTTTCCTGTCCCCCGTCCATCCCACCCGGTCGCATCCGGGCGCCGAGGCGCTGTCGCGCCTTGCCGTCCGCAGGCTGGCGATGGCCAGCCCGGCGCCCGTCATCCTGCTGGGTGGCATGACCAAGCGTCGTGCCCGCGGCTATCGCTGGCGCATGGTTCATGGCTGGGCGGCAATCGACGCGTTCAGCCGAGTTCAGAAGCGGAAAGCGGTCCCGACATAAACCGCCTGCGAATCGCGGCGGTTGTCCTGCAACTGGGGCAGGCGATCCCGCTCCGCCTTGTACCGGACGCCTGCGGTCACATCCAGGTTGCGGCTCAACGAATAGCTGCCGGTCAGGTCGACCGAATAGCTGGGCAGGTCGTTGACCGCGGCGGGCGCATCGGCCAGCGGACGGCTGGCAGTGGCGGTGGCGGATGCCCCCGCGCGCTTGCCGCGATAGCTGAGGCCGAGATCGACCCGTTCCTGGCTACCCGGCGCACCGGCCATGTCGATCCGGGTGATGTCGCTGGATACGGCGAATCGCTTCCACCCGACCGACACGCCCAGATCATAGGCGATCGGGGCCAGCGCGACGCCCGACGGGGCGGCAGCGGCGCTGCGATCCGACAGGACCGGTGAACGATTGCTGCGGGCGCGCACCGCGACCGTCACCGGCTTGCGCCGGTCGATGCCGACACTGGCCGGGGTAAAGCGGAAATTGGTTGCGCTCATCCCGCTGCGCGCGATCAACGCCGCGAGTCGCGGATCGGCACTGGCCGGGGTAAAGCTGCCCAACGGGCGGGGTGCGGCGGCGGCGCGAGCGGCAGCAGCCGCATCCGGCGCCGTTTCCCGGGCGCTGATCGCGGGCGCAATCAGGGCCGTGCCGAGCAGCAGCCCGACAACGCCCGATCCAGCCATGAGTCGCCCAAGGGTCATTCGCCCATCCTTCGCTGATGCTGCTACCACGAACGGCGCTGCATGTTCCACTGCTGGCTGCGCTTTCCCCCCGACCTGTTGCGCGTTATCCACAGCCGATGGTTAACCCGCGCACGGCTTGCGGCACGGGCACCAGCATCTATAGAAGCGGCGTGGCCGTGCCCATGGTTGCCATGGGTCCAATGTTCGAGGAAATGCCGATGATCCGCCTGTCGCGTCTGATGATCCTGGCCCCGGCCGTGCTGGCGTTGGCCGCGTGCGGTGGCCGCGACCGGCCCCAGGCCGATCTGGCCGCATCCCAGGTGACGACGATCGGCGTGAACAGCTATCTGTGGCGCGCCAGCCTGGACACGCTCGGCTTCATGCCGCTCCTGCAGACCGATTCGAACGGCGGCGTGATCGTTACCGACTGGTATGTGAATCCCAACACCCCGACGGAACGCAGCAAGGTGACCGTATCGATCCTCGACCGCGATCTGCGCGCGGACGCCCTGCGCGTCGCGGCCCAGCGCCAGCTCAATCGCGGCGGCCAGTGGGTCGATGCGCCCGTACAGGCAGCGACCGTGCAAAAGCTTGAGGACATCATCCTCACCCGCGCCCGCGACCTGCGCCGCGCGGCCGTCATCGATTAAGGACAGGCACACCCCCCCATGGCGTCACGCTTCAACGCGCTGAAGGCGGACGCGCACTGGCAATCGGTCTGGGACGAGCGCCAGACCTTTGCCGCGCGCGACACATCCCCCAAGCCCAAAAGCTATGTGCTCGAGATGTTTCCCTATCCGTCGGGAAAGATCCATATGGGCCATGTGCGGAACTACACCATGGGCGACGTGCTCGCCCGGTTCCGCCGGATGCAGGGGATGGAGGTGCTCCACCCGATGGGCTGGGACGCGTTCGGCATGCCGGCCGAAAACGCGGCAATGGAACGCAAGGTGCATCCCGGCGCCTGGACCTATGACAATATCGCCACCATGCGGGCGCAGCTGAAGCGGCTGGGCTTCGCGCTGGACTGGTCGCGCGAACTGGCGACCTGCGATCCCGCCTATTACGGGCACGAACAGGCGCTGTTCCTCGATCTCTATGCCGCCGGGCTGGTTTACCGCAAGGAAAGCGCGGTCAACTGGGATCCGGTCGACATGACCGTGCTGGCCAATGAACAGGTGATCGACGGGCGCGGCTGGCGCTCCGGCGCGCTGGTTGAAAAGCGCAAGCTTTCCCAGTGGTTCCTGAAGATCACCGACTTTGCCGAGGATTTGCTGGCCGGGCTGGACGCGCTTGAGCATTGGCCGGACAAGGTCAAGCTGATGCAGGAAAACTGGATCGGCAAATCGGTCGGCCTGCAATTCCGCTTCGCTTTGCCGGACGGCGGCTCGGTCGAGGTGTTCACCACTCGACCGGACACGATCTTCGGGTCGAGTTTCGTCGCCATCGCCGCCGATCACCCGATCGCTCAGGCGCTGGCCGCGAACGACCCGGCGGTGCAGGCGTTCATCGATCAGTGCAAGCTGGGTGGAACGACGGCGGCCGAGATCGAGACGCAGGAGAAGCTGGGGCTGGATACTGGCCTCCGCGCCACGCATCCCTTTGATTGCGAATGGCAATTGCCGGTCTATATCGCCAATTTCGTGCTGATGGATTATGGCACCGGCGCGGTGTTCGGCGTCCCCGCGCATGACCAGCGCGACCTGGATTTCGCCCGCAAATACGCCCTGCCCGTCCGCCGCGTGGTCAGCGATGGCGACGCCACTAATCCGGTGTTCGAGGGCAATACCGCCTATACCGGCCCCGGCACACTGGTGAACTCCCGCTTCCTCGACGGCCTGTCGGTTGAGGACGCCAAGCGGATGGTGATCGCCCGCGCCGAGGCGGAGGGCTGGGGCAAGGGCACGACGGTCTGGCGGCTGCGCGACTGGGGCGTATCGCGCCAGCGTTACTGGGGCACGCCCATCCCGATCATTCACTGCGATGCATGCGGCGCGGTGCCGGTGCCGAAGGACCAGCTGCCCGTCACCCTTCCGGATGACGTCAGTTTCGACATTCCCGGCAATCCGCTGGACCGGCACCCGTTCTGGCGTCATGTCGATTGCCCAAGCTGCGGTGCCCCGGCACGCCGCGAAACCGACACGCTCGACACGTTCGTCGACTCCAGTTGGTATTTCATCCGCTTTGCCAGCCAGCCCGCTGACAAACCCTTCGATAAGGGCGTGGCCGAAAGCTGGCTGCCCGTCGCGCAATATATCGGCGGGGTCGAACACGCGATCCTGCATCTGCTCTACGCCCGGTTCTGGACGCGCGCGCTCAACCATATCGGCAAGCTGGATGTCGCGGAGCCTTTCGCGGGCCTGTTCACCCAGGGTATGGTGACGCACGAGACCTATAAATCGGCGGATGGCCGCTGGTTGTCGCCCGACGAGATTCGCGACGGCATGGAAACCGCAACCGGTCAGCCGGTGACAGTCGGCCGCGTCGAAAAAATGTCGAAATCCAAGAAGAACACCGTCGATCCGACCGAAATCGTCGATCAGTACGGGGCGGATGCTGTCCGCTGGTTCATGCTGTCGGATTCGCCGCCGGAGCGCGATCTGGAATGGTCGGAAAATGGCATCGAGGGCGCGTGGCGTTTCATCCAGCGGCTGTGGCGCCTGTTCGATGGGCTGGACGACGCAACGGGCGAAGACAGGGCGCTCGACCGCAAGCTTCATCGGACGATCGCTGGCGTGGCCGAGGATGTCGAGGCACTGGCGTTCAACAAGGCGGTCGCCAAGCTCTATGAACTGGTCAGCGCCATCGAAAAAGCAGCACCCTCGGCGTCCCGCACCACCGCCATCCGTGCGCTCGCCCGGATCGTCGCGCCGATGGCCCCACATATCGCGGAGGAAGCCTGGGCGGCATGGGGCAAGGACGGCCTGATCGCCGATGCCGACTGGCCTGCTGTCGATCCTGCGCTGCTGGTCGATGACGAGGTGACCGTCGCGGTGCAGGTGAACGGCAAGCTGCGCGACACGCTGACCCTGCCCAAGGGGACGGCCAAGGACGTTGCGGAAGCCGCCGCGCTGGCGTCGGACAAGGTGCAGCGCATTCTGGAAGGGGCCACCCCGAAAAAAGTGATTGTGGTGCCCGACCGGCTGGTCAACATCGTCGCATGACCCGCCTGATCGCCCCGCTGTTGCTGATCGCCCTGCTTGGCGGCTGCGGCCTGCGCCCCCTCTATGGCGGCGGCATGAACAGCCCGGTGCGCGCGGTGCTGACCGGGATCGACGTGGCCCCGATCGAGGGGCAGTCGGGCTGGCTGGTGGCCAATGCGCTGCGCGACCGGCTGGCCGGGACCAGCGACGGCGGCACTGCCGCCTATCGGCTGGATGTAACGCTGGACGATCAGATCATCGGCCTTGGCGTGCGCGGCGATGACAGCGTGGCACGGGAACGGCGTACCCTGCGCGCTCGCTATCAGCTGGTGGAGCTTGCCACCGGCCAGGTCGTGCTCGACGCCAGCGCCGGATCGGACGCCGGTATCGACGTCGTCGGATCGGAATATGCCACCATCGCCGCCGAACGCACCGCGCTGGAACGGCTGTCCGGCATCGTCGCCGACCAGATGGTTTCCCGCATCGCCCTGTTCTCGGAGCGGCGGGCCGGAGCCGAGTGAAGCTCACCAAGCCCGCCGATATCACTGCCCGGCTGGACCGTCCGGGCGACGAGATCCGCCTGTATCTGTTGCACGGACCCGATGAGGCGGGCGCGGCGACGCTGGTGGACAGGCTGGCCCGGGCCATGGGACCGGAGGCAGAGCGCGTCGACCTGGACGGCGCAGGCCTGCGGAGCAATCCCGGTCGTCTGGCAGAGGAGGCCGCATCGTTATCGCTGTTCGGCGACCGGCGCTGGATCCGGGTCACGGGGGCGGGCGAGGAATCGCTGGCGGCGGTCGAACAGTTGCTGGCCGTTGAGCGGGCCGGAAACCCGGCTGTAATGATCGCCCCCGGGGTCAAGACGACCGGCAAGCTGGTCAAGCTGTGCCAGTCGCACGGCAAAGCGGTCGCCTTTGGCTGCTATGTCCCCGATGCCGCCGCTGCGGCACGCATCGCCGCCGATCTGGCCCGCGAGCAGGGCGTGCGGCTGGATCCGCGCGCGGCACAGCGGCTGGCGGTGGCCAGCGGCGGCGACCGTGCCGTCATGGCCCGCGAGATTGAAAAGCTGTCGCTGTTTCTGGACGCGGCCCCCGATCGTCCGGTCGATGCGCGGATCGATACCCTGGCGATGATCGGTGCCGATCTGGAAGAGCATCAGGTCGGGCATCTGGTCGACGCCATGCTGGACGGCGCCCTTCCGGCGCTGGCGGCCGATCTGACGCGGTTCCAGGCGGAGGGGATCAGCGGCGTCATGATCATCCGGGCGGCGGTGCGCCGGCTGACCGAACTGGCCGTCATGCGCCAACAGGTCGACCGGGGCGGCGGCGTCAAGGATGCGGTCGAGGCCGCACGGGTGCATTTCAAGGAACAGGACAAGGTGGTCCGGCAACTGCGCCACTGGACATCGCCGCGCATCGCCGCCGCGATCCATCAGCTGCAATCGGCGGAGCGGGCGATCAAATCGAGCGGATCGCTCGGCGACCTGTTGGGTGCATCGACGATGATCGACCTGGCTGCCGAAGGCACCCGATTGCGCTGATCAGGGTCCAACCCACTGAAATTGCTAGAATTTGTCGCCGGTCAAACGCTGACACACCATGTCCAACTGGTCCAGCGTGGCATAATCGATGGTGATCGATCCACCGCCGGTCCCGCCATGGCCGATCCGCACCTTCAAACCCAATGCGTCGCCCAGATGCTGTTCCAGGGCGGCGATATCGGCATTGCCGCCTGCATTGTCCTCGGCAGGAGAAGCAACGCCGCGTTTGCCGGGTGCCTCCGTTAGCGAACCCCCGCGCCCCTTGGCCAGCTTTTCGGTATCGCGGACCGACAGGCCGCGTGCGATCACATCGGCCGCCATTCCTTCGGGATCGTCGACGCTCAACAGCGCCCGGGCGTGGCCCATCGACAATCGCCCTTCGATCACATGCCGCTGCACTTCCGCCGGCAGGTCAAGGAGGCGCAACAGGTTGGCGATGTGGCTGCGCGATTTGTGGACGATCTTTGCCAGCGCATCCTGCGTATGGCCGAACTGTTCGATCAGCTTGGCATATGCGTCCGCCTCTTCGATCGCGTTCAGATCCTGTCGCTGGATATTCTCCACCAGCGCGATTTCCAGCGTCGCCGCATCGTCCAGTTCGCGGACGATGACCGGCACCTCGTGCAACCGCGCGCGCTGAGCCGCACGCCAGCGCCGTTCGCCGGCGACGATCTGATAATCCTTGCCATGCGGACGGACGACGATCGGCTGAACGATGCCACGCGCCGCAATGGATTGGGCCAGTTCGTCCAGCGCCGATTCCTCGAAATGGCGGCGCGGCTGTTCGGGATGGGGCGACAGCGCGCTGATGGGCAGCATCCGCACCCCGCCACCCGCGCGCGGCGACCCGGCGACCTCCGGCTTGTCCGGGGTCGGCGCCTCGCCCAACAGGGCACCAAGGCCGCGACCCAGACCGGTGCGGGGCTTGCGGGCAGCGGCGGGGGCGTTGGAATCGGTCATGCGGCCTTCGCTTGTTTGGGCAACCGGGCAATCAGTTCGCGGGCCAATGCGATATAGGCCTCCGATCCCGGGCATCGATAATCATAGATCAGCGCCGGCAATCCATGGCTGGGCGCTTCGGACAGGCGGACGTTGCGCGGAATGACGGTATCGAACACCACCTTGCCCAATACCTGTCGCACATCGTCTGACACCTGTTCGGTCAACCGATTGCGCCGATCATACATGGTCAGCACCACGCCCAGGATCGACAGGCCGGGATTGAACCGGGCGCGAATGCGCTCGACCGTGGTCAGCAGCTGGCTCAACCCCTCCAGCGCAAAGAATTCGCATTGCAACGGCACGAGCAGCGCATGCGCGGCAACCATCGCATTGATCGTCAACAGGCCAAGCGAGGGAGGACAATCGATCAGCACCACGTCCCAGCGATCGCCACTGCGCGCCATTGCCTGATCCAGCCGGTGGGTTCGCGCATCAAACTCGATCAGTTCGATTTCCGCGCCGGACAGGTCGACCGTGGCAGGCACGATGTCCAGCCGTGGCACCTTGGTCGGAATGGCGGCCTGATCCAGCGTCGCTTCGCCGATCAACAGGTCATAGGTCGAAAATTCCCGGTCAGCCTTTGGCACACCCAGGCCGGTGGAGGCATTGCCCTGCGGGTCCAGATCGATCAGCAGGACCCGCGACCCGGTGGCGGCGAGCGCCGTGCCGACGTTGATCGCCGTCGTCGTCTTGCCAACCCCGCCCTTTTGATTGGCGATGGTGATACAGATCATCGAGGCCTGACCTTGCTCGCGATGACGATACCGGATTCGGCATCGGTCACGCTGGGTTCCACGTGAAACACACCTTGCCATGTGCGTCGGGCAATCGCCACCTCCGAATGCGCCGACTTGCCCTTTGGCAGCAGCCAGAACGGGTCGGCCGCGCAATGCCGCGAGGCTGCGGTAAAGAGCTCCGGCAAGGGTGCGACTGCCCGCGCCGAAATGACTGAAGCTGGCTGTGCCGGGACCGTCTCGGCCTTGCCGGTCAGCACCGTCGCATTGCGCAGGTCGAGCATCGCCACGCAGCGCTCCAGAAACTCGACCCGCCGCCTGCGTGGTTCGACCATAACTATGGGATCGTCGCGCAAGATGGCAATAACGATGCCCGGCAACCCTGCCCCGGTGCCGATATCCAGCCAACACCCGTTCCGGTCTGCCGCATGAGCCAGCAATTGTGCCGAATCGACGATATGGCGATGCCAAACCGCATTCAGCGTCGACCGGGCGATCAGACTCTGTCGCTCGGCCTCGTCCACCAACAAGCTGACGAATCGGCTTAGCGCTGTTTCACGTGAAACACCCCAGCGATCGATCAGCCATTGGCGGGCATCGTCCTCGGTCATGCAGCACGCTTCCGACTATGCAGGTGGATCGCGGCCAAAGCGGCTGGCGTCACTCCCCGCACCCGCGATGCTTCGCCGAGCGACTGGGGCCGCGCCGCCGACAGTCGCTCGACCATCTCGATCGACAGACCCGGGACCGCTGCATAGTCGAAATCCGGTGCGATCCGTTCGTTTTCACTGGCGCGCAGGGCAGCGATTTCAGCCGCCTGCCGCTCCAGATACGGGGCATAGCGTGCATCCTCGACGGCCTCGGCGAGTAAGGACGGATCATACCGGTCGGCGATGCCCGGCAATAGCTGGTCCAGACTTGCACCATTCAGCCGCAGCCAGTCGCTGACCGACCGGCGACTGCCATCCTGAGCCACTTTGATCCCGAGCGCTTGCACCTCCGCCGCGTTAAAGCAATTGTCCAGTTCTGCATCGATAGCCTGGCGGGCGCCGCTGCGACGATCGAGATGCGCGATCCGTTCGGGTGACAGGCAACCAATGGCTCGCCCCACCGGTCCAAGCCGCGCTTCTGCATTATCCGCGCGCAACCGCAGACGATATTCCGCCCGTGCCGTCAGCATCCGGTATGGCTCGGTCACCCCCTGGATCACCAGGTCGTCGATCATCACCGCCAGATAGCTGACCGACCGATCGAGCAGCAGCGGCGCCAGGGACAGTGCATGCGCAGCGGCATTGGCGCCGGCCACCAGCCCCTGCCCCGCCGCTTCCTCATATCCGGTGGTGCCGTTGATCTGACCGGCACAGAACAGTCCGGGCACCGCCGCAACCGCCAGCCGATGATCCAGCGCGCGCGGGTCGATATGATCATATTCCACGGCATAGCCCGGGACGACGATGGACGCGCGTTCCAGCCCCGGCATGGTCCGCACCATCGCCAATTGCACGTCAGCTGGCAGCGATGTGGAAATTCCGTTCGGATAGACCAGCGGGCTGTCCAACCCCTCCGGCTCCAGAAATACCTGATGCCCGTCCCGGTCACCAAACCGATGGATCTTGTCCTCGATTGAAGGGCAATAGCGCGGTCCGGCAGCGCCGATGGCACCGGTGAACAGCGGCGAACGATCCAGCGACGCACGGATGATGGCATGGGTCTGTTCGGTGGTGCGGGTGATCGCGCAGAACAGCTGTGGCAACGGACGCTGCCGACCGGTCATCGGCGACATGGTCCAGCCATCGTCGTCCGACGGCTGTTCTTCCAATCGTGCCCAGTCGATGGTGCGCCCGTCGATCCGTGGCGGCGTCCCGGTTTTCAGCCGGGTGATCGGCAAGCCGATGGCGCGCAATTGCCGGCCAAGCTCGGTCGCCGCCCGTTCGTCCACGCGCCCGCCCTCTGCCCGCTCTTCCCCGCGAAAGATGCGACCGCCCAGGAACGTGCCGGTTGCCAGGACCACGGCGGGGGCGTGAAGGCTGCTGCCATCGCCCATGCATACGCCTTGCACCGTGCCGCCGGCATCCAGGATCAGCCGATCGGCTTCCCCTACGACGATCGTCAATTGCGGGAGTGCAGCCAGCATTTGCTGGATCGCCGCAGCATAGCGAACCCGATCGGCCTGAACCCGTGGCCCCTGCACCGCCGCGCCCTTGCTGCGGTTCAACAGGCGATAATGAATCGCGGCTGCATCGGCCGCGCGCGCGATCAGGCCGTCCAGCGCGTCCACTTCCCGCACCAGATGGCCCTTGCCCAGCCCGCCGATCGCCGGGTTGCACGACATGGCGCCGATCTTTGTGCGGTCGAAGCTGACCAGTGCCGTGCGCGCACCGCGTCTGGCTGCCACAGCGGCAGCTTCGGTACCGGCATGGCCGCCGCCGATCACGATGACATCAAATTCGGGCATCACGCCTCTGTCGATACTTCAGCCGGGCAAATCCGTCAAAGCGATCGGCACCGTTTCACGTGAAACATCACTTGCCGATGCAGAACCGACCGAACAGGCTGTCGAGCATGGCCTCCACATCCGCCCTACCGGTAATCCGATCGAACGCGGTCCTGGCAGAGCGTAATTCCTCTGCAAGCAACAACGGGTCCGGGGTTTGGGCAGCTTCGCTGAGCGCGTGCTGAGCCTTGCCCAGCAGGACGTGTTGCCGCTGGTTCAGGACCAGCCCGTCGAGCCGGGGGATCATCACCGATACCCGCTCTTCCAGCGCCGTCCATAGATCGGCAATCCCCTCGCCCGTGACGGCGGAAAGCAGGATTCCGCTGCCAGTTCTGCCACCAGCTCGGCCCGGTTCATCGGTGCGGGGGTAAACCGCAATCGCGTTGGGGATGGCCGCCTCCCCACCGGGTGGCGCATCGTCGCCCAGCCAGACCAGGATATCGGCCTCGACCATCGCCCGGTGAGATCGCTCGATCCCCATCGCCTCGATCGGATCGGCGGTGTCCGACGCCAGCCCCGCAGTATCGATGAATACCCATGCGATGCCGTTTCGCTGCACCGGCACCTCGATCCTGTCGCGCGTCGTGCCGGCGATGGGCGAAGTGATGGCGGCGTCCCGGTCGGTCAACCGATTGAGCAAAGTGGACTTTCCGGCATTGGGCGGGCCGGCCAGCACCACGCGGATGCCGTCGCGCAGGCGTTCGACGGGCGGGTTCTGCAATGCGTCGGCAATACTATTGGCAAGCGCCGCTGCCTGTTGGCGGATCGGTTCCAATGCCTGCGGATCATCATCGACATCGCCCTCGTCGCCATGATCCAACACAGCCTCGACCCCGGCGGACAGCATCAGGACGCTATGCTGCCATTGTTCGACCTGTCGCCGCACCCCGCCCTCTGCACTGGCCAGCGCGGCACGGCGCTGATCCTCGGTTTCGGCGGCCAACAGATCGCCCAGCCCCTCCGCTTCGGTCAGGTCGATTCGCCCGTGCATCAGTGCGCGGCGCGTAAACTCGCCCGGCTCGGCCATGCGCAACCCCGACTGAGCTGCCAGCACCGACAGCACCCGCGCGACCACTGCCCGCCCGCCATGCAGATGCAGTTCGACCAGATCCTCGCCGGTCGCCGTTCCCGGTCCGGGAAACACCAGCAGGATGGCGTCATCGAGCGGATCGCCCGTGGCAGGATCGATCAGCCGCCTGCGGGCGGCCCGGCGCGGCGGCGGCAGCGGCTGCGCCAGCCGTTCGGCCACCGCCATGGCCTGGCCGCCGCTGATCCGCACGACGGCAATGGCAGCGGGCGGCGCACCACTGGACAAGGCAAAGATCGTCTGCATGACCCTGTGCCCGATCAACCCCCGCAATTAGTGATAGGAGCCGTCATCATCCCTCGCGCTTGCCGCCGCCCATGCCGGTTTCGAACAGCCCGCGCCAGAAATTGAACCCCGCCTCGCCCATGGGTGCCCAATTGCGCATCATCTGATCCATCAATTCCGGGCTGGCCCCTTTTTCCAGTGTTTCCAGCATCATGGCGATATACCGGTCATGTACCGGCGTGAAATCCGGCAAGCCCATCGCCCGGCGCGCCTCTTCGGGCGTGCATTCCACTTCGACATTGATCTTCATCGGCTCGTTTCTCCGGTTGCCGGTCATCGGCAAGGGCCGATAATGCGCCACCGACTATGCGCGGGAAAGCGGCGCTTTCGCAACGCCTGTCACCGGAATCCCGTTGTCCCGGCCATGGCGCGTCCCCATGTCCGCCGGGCATCGGACCGGCACGGATCGCCGCTCAATCAGGGAGAATGCACATGTCATCCGTCACCATTACCCCGCTGGACGGCCAGGGCCAGTTCCAGGCCTATCTGGCGCAACCCAACGGGACGCCAAAGGCCGCGATCGTGGTGATCCAGGAAATATTCGGCGTGAACCCCGGGATACGCCGGAAATGCGACCGGTTGGCCGAACAGGGCTATCTGGCGATTGCGCCGGACCTGTTCTGGCGACTGGAACCGGGCATCGAGCTGGACCCGGATGTCGAGGCTGAACTGAACCGTGGGTTGGACCTGATGGGCCAGTTCGATCAGGACAAGGGCATCGAGGATATCGAAGCCACGATCCGCACCGCGCGCGACCATGTGGGCGGGGGAAAGGTCGGGGCGGTCGGCTACTGTCTGGGCGGGCGTCTGGCCTATATGACCGCGGCGCGGACCGATGTGGATGCCACGGTCGGATATTATGCGGTCGGCATCGACGGCCTGCTGGACGAGGCGACGTCGATTGCCCATCCGCTGATGCTGCACATTGCCGGCGACGACGGGTTCGTTCCCGCCGAGGTTCAGGCGGCGATGCATGAAGGTCTGGACGATCATCCCAAAGTCGTGCTGCACGACTATCCGGGGATGGATCACGGCTTTGCCACCGAAATGGGCAAACGCCGGTCGGAAGCAGCGGCCGAGTTGGCGGACCAGCGGACGGCCGAGTTCTTCACCAGCCATCTGGGCTGAACGGAACCGGCGGGAAATGACGGCAGGGCGACGGCCAACCCGTCGCCCTGAACCGCTGTCAGCCAAACAGGCTGAGGATCCCCGGGGTTTCCGCGTTGCCCAGCCAGCCTTCGTAAATCATCTTCAGCGCGACGAAGACGATCACCGCCAGCCCGAAATAGGCAATCCAGCGATACCGGTCGATCAGCTGGGCGATGGCGTTGGCCGCCAGGCCCATCAGCGCAACGGACAGCAGCAAGCCGACGACCAGGATGCCGGGATGCTCGCGCGCGGCGCCCGCCACGGCCAGCACATTATCCAGACTCATCGATACGTCGGCAACGGCGACCGCCCAGGCGGCCCCGGCGAAGCTCTTGGCCGGCCGCAGACCCGATCCCTCATCGCCCGCGATCTCGGGCGAACCGGCGCTTTCCCCCGCCCCGTGGCGGATTTCCCGCCAGAATTTCCAGCTCACCCACAACAGCAACAGCCCGCCGGCAAAGATCAAGCCGACAATCCCCATCAGCCAGCTGACGATCAGCGCAAAGGCAATGCGCAGCACCAACGCCGCGCCGATGCCGATCAGGATCACCTTCTTGCGCTGATCGGCAGGCAGGCCCGCCGCCAGCGCGCCGACGACGATCGCATTGTCGCCTGCCAGCACCAGGTCGATCATCAGCACCGATCCGAATGCAGCCAGCGCCGCCGGTTCGCCCAGATTGGAGAAGTCGCGGATGATATTGTCCCAGATATCGGCCGGAGAACCGAGCCCCTGGGCAGCCGTGGCGGCGTGATAGAACAGGTCGAGCATGCTGTGTCCCTAATGACGATGGCGGCCCCCGCCAAGCCGGGGCCGCCATCGCGTCAACATTGCAAATCGCTATGGGTTGCAGGCCACCGTGTGGCGGCACGCAATCCGTTACTGGTTCATCGAATCGAAGAAATCCTCGTTCGTCTTGGAATCCTTCATCTTGTCGAGCAGGAACTCCATGGCGTCGATCGTGCCCATCTGCATCAGAATGCGGCGCAGCACCCACATCTTGGACAGCTTGCCCTTGTCGACCAGCAATTCTTCCTTGCGGGTGCCCGACTTGCCGACATCCAGCGCCGGGAACACGCGCTTGTCGGCGACCTTGCGGTCCAGCACGATTTCGGAGTTGCCGGTGCCCTTGAACTCTTCAAAGATCACTTCGTCCATGCGGCTGCCTGTATCGATCAGCGCGGTGGCGATGATGGAGAGCGAACCGCCTTCCTCGATGTTGCGCGCGGCGCCGAAGAACCGCTTCGGCCGCTGCAGCGCATTGGCATCGACGCCGCCGGTCAGCACCTTGCCCGACGATGGCACGACCGTGTTGTAGGCACGGCCCAGCCGGGTGATGGAATCGAGCAGGATGACGACGTCCTTTTTATGCTCGACCAGCCGCTTGGCCTTTTCGATCACCATTTCCGCGACCTGGACGTGGCGCGTGGCGGGCTCGTCGAAGGTGGAGGACACGACCTCGCCCTTCACGCTGCGCTGCATGTCGGTCACTTCCTCGGGCCGTTCGTCGATCAGCAGGACGATCAGGAACACCTCGGGGTGATTGTCGGTAATCGCCTTGGCGATATTCTGCAGCATCACCGTCTTGCCGACGCGCGGCGGCGCGACGATCAGCGTGCGCTGGCCCTTGCCCTGCGGCGAGACGATGTCGATGACCCGTGCGGACTTGTCCTTCTGCGTCGGATCATAGGGGTCAAGCGTCAGCTTGCTGTCGGGATAGAGCGGGGTCAGGTTGTCGAAATTGACCCGGTGGCGCACCGCGTCCGGATCGTCGAAATTCACCTTGTTCAGCTTGGTCAGCGCGAAATAGCGTTCGCCGTCCTTGGGCGCGCGCACTTCGCCTTCCACCGTGTCGCCGGTGCGCAGGCCGAACTTGCGCACCTGGTTGGGGCTGACATAGATGTCGTCGGGACCGGCCAGGTAATTGGCCTCCGGGCTGCGCAGGAAGCCGAAACCGTCCTGCAGCACCTCGATCGTGCCCTCGCCCATGATCTGTTCGCCGTTATCGGCCTGCGCCTTCAGGATGGCGAACATCAGGTCCTGCTTGCGCAGCGTCGATGCGCTTTCCACGCCCAGCGCTTCGGCCATGCCGACCAGTTCGGCGGGCGGTGTTTTCTTGAGGTCTTTCAGGTGCATCGGAACATTCCGTGAAGGCAGTTGGGGGAAAAGCGCCGACGCTGTTCAGGACGAACGCGCACTGGTCAGGCAAGACAAGGGATCGGCCGCGAATGGACCGCCCGCGCTGCCTATTCAGGTATCGTCGTCATTCCCCGCCGTCAAGCCACCGCCCTGCCCCGACGCATCGAACCGGCTGCGGCCGACCCCTTGTCAAAAGGGCTGAACAATCGCCAGCACCACGATCAGCGTCACGGCCAGCGCCGGCACCTCGTTCAGCATCCGCAACTGCCGGGGCTTGAGCCACGCCCGTCCTCGCCCAAGCCCCTTGGCATAGGCAACGGCCCAGCCATGATAGCCAGACAACAGAACGACGATCAGCAGCTTGGCATGAAGCCAGCCCAGCCCCGGCTGACCGTCGAACAAGCCCAGATGCACCGCCAGCACCATGCCCAGCACCCAGACCAGGATCAGGCTGGGCGTCAGGATCATCTTGCGCAGCTTGGCCTCGCGCTCGATCCAGCGCGGCGGCTCGGCCGGATCGCCCAGCCCTTCCTGGTGGTGCACCAGATAGCGGGGCAGGATGAACAGCCCGGCCATCCAGAAGATGACGAAGATCAGATGCGCCGCCTTCACCCAAGGATAAGCGAGGCCCAGGAAACCAGTCATTACGCGCGTCCCTTGCCCAGCATCGCCAGCGCCTGTTCGACATGGGCGATGGGGGTATCCTGCTGGATGCCATGGCCCAGGTTGAAGACATGGGGCCGCCCGGCCAGCATGTCGATGGTGCGCCGTACGGCGTCCGCCAGCACCTGTCCCCCGGCGATCAGCGCCAGCGGGTCGAGATTGCCCTGAACCGGCATCTGCGGCGGCAGCGATACCATCGCCCATGCCGGATCGACGGTTTCATCCAGCCCGACCGCATCGACGCCGGTTTCGCGGGCATAGGCGGGCAGCTTGCCGCCCGCGCCCTTGGGAAAGCCGATGATCGGGGTGTCGGGATGGATCGCCTTCAATCCGGCCACGATCCGCGCATTGGGGGCGATCACCCACCGTTCGAACTGATCGGGGCTGAGCGATCCGGCCCAGCTGTCGAACAGCTGCACCGCCTCGACCCCGGCATCGATCTGTTTGGCCAGATAGGCGATGGTCATCGCCTCGATCCGCTCGATCAGCGCCTGCATCAGGCCGGGGTCCAGATAGGCCAGACGGCGCGCCTCGGCCTGTTCGCGGCTGCCCTGTCCGGCGATCATGTAGGTGGCGACCGTCCAGGGACTGCCGGCGAAACCCAGAAAGGTGGTGGACGGATCCAGCGCCGCCCGGACGCCGCGACAGGTGGCATAGACCGGATCGAGCGCGGCCGGATCGGGGATCAGCGCGTCCAGCGTCGCCCCATCGGTGATCGTTGGGGCCAGCCGTGGCCCCTCGCCCGTTTCGAACCACAGCTTCTGTCCCATGGCCATCGGCACGACCAGAATGTCGGAAAACAGGATCGCCCCGTCGAACCCGAACCGGCGGATCGGCTGCAACGTGATTTCGATTGCCGCCTCCGGATCCATGGCCAGCGCCAGGAAGCCCCCCTTTTCCGCGCGCAGGGCACGATATTCGGGCAGATAGCGACCGGCTTGCCGCATGAACCACACCGGCGGAGGATCACGGCGCTCGCCGCGCAATACGGCAAGCAGCGGCTTGTCGGTCAGGGGATCGGACAGGGCAGGCTCTCCCATCTATAAAAGAAAAAGAATTGAATCTGGATGTTGTTATGGTTGGTCGGTGGACAAGGCGGAATTAGCCGGTCGTGCCGGAAATGCCAACAGCTTGACCTCCGGCAATCGCACGAATGCGGCGATTCACGGGCGTCGTCCACACCGTCCACAGTCTGTGGATGACGCCGTCCACCTGTCGATGCCGGTGTGAACAACGTCCCGTTCGTCCACAGCGGCTTGGCGCTTGGCCGGGCGGCGCGGTTGCGCTAGCGCTTGTCCGCCATCTTATCCACAGGAGCGTCGACACCCGGCCATGCAGCTGCATCTCCACCTGCTCTCCGATTCCACCGGCGAGACGCTGGAGAACATCGCCAAGGCCGCGCTGGCCCAGTTCGACGATGTGGAAACCATCCGCCATTTCTGGCCGATGGTGCGGTCCGAAACCCATCTGGAACGCATCCTTCAGGAAATCGCCCAGAAGCCGGGTCTGGTCCTGTTCACCCTGGTCAACCGCGATATCCGCCGGATGCTGGAGACGCGGTGCATGGCGCTCGGCCTGCCGCTCGTGGCCCCCTTGGATGCGGTCAACGACGCGCTGACCAGCCTGCTCGGTCAGGAGATGAAGGCGCGGCCGGGCCGCCAGCACGCGCTCGATGCCGCCTATTTCGCCCGGGTCGATGCGATCCAGTGGACCATCGCTCATGACGACGGGATCGGATGGGAGGATTGGGAGGATGCCGATATCCTGCTGGCCGGGGTATCGCGGTCGTCCAAGACGCCGACCAGCATCTATCTGGCCAATCGGGGCTACAAGACCGCCAATATCCCGATCGTTGTCGAAAGCCCCCCGCCCCCGGCGCTCTATACCCTGCATCGCCCCATGGTCGTCGGACTGACGACCAGTGCCGAACGGTTGATCCAGGTGCGGCGCAACCGGTTGCTCTCGCTTAATCAGGCTCCGGAAACCGCCTATGTCGACCAGGAGGCGGTTTCCCGCGAGGTGGCCTATGCTCGGCGGATGTTCGCCGATCATGGCTGGCCGGTGATCGACGTCACTCGCCGGTCGATCGAGGAGACGGCGGCAGCGATCATCACTTTGTATCAGGAACGCGGAGGTCCCGCATGACGCTGGTGCTCGCATCGACCAGCGCCTCGCGTCGCGCCATGCTGACCGACGCCGGCGTCCCGCACGAGGCGCTGGCCAGTGGTGTGGACGAGGAACCGGTCAAGGCCGCGCTGCTGGCCGATAGCGCCCCGCCCCGCGACATCGCCGATGCGCTGGCTCAGTTGAAGGCGGTAAAGGTCAGCAGCATGGTCCCTCCCGCCCTGGTGCTGGGGGCGGATTCGATCGTCGTCACCGCCGATGGCGCGGTGCTGGATAAACCGGAAAGCCGGGATCAGGCGGCGGAGCATCTGCGGATGCTGTCGGGCACGACCCATGATCTGTGGTCGGCTGCGGTGATCGCGGAGGGCGGCCGACCCGTCTGGCGGCACGTCGATCGCGCCCGGTTGACCGTCCGTCCGCTGTCCGAAGCCTTTATCCAGTTCTATCTGGACGGGGAATGGCCCGCCATTTCGGGCTGTGTCGGCTGTTACCGGATGGAGGGGCCGGGGGTTCAGTTGTTCTCGCGCGTCCAGGGCAGCCATTTTACCATCCTGGGGATGCCGATGCTCAATATCCTGGATTATCTGCGGGTTCGCGGGGTGCTGCCGTCATGACCGTCTTTGCTGAGGTGATCGGCGATCCCATCGCGCATTCCAAATCGCCGCTGATCCATAAATTCTGGATTCAAGCGCTCGGGCTGGATGCGGATTATCGAGCGGTCCATGTTCGCCCCGAACATCTGTCGGAGTATGTTCCGGTTGCATTGACCGATGAGGGATGGCGTGGATGCAACGTCACGATCCCGCACAAGGTCGAGATCATGGGCTTTGTCGACGACCCCGGCAATGTCCGCGGAACCATCGGCGCGATGAACACCATCCTGCGCCAGCCGGACGGCAGCGTGATCGGCACCAATACCGATGCGGCGGGATTCTATGCCCCCATCGCCGATTTCGACCTGGAGGGTGCGCCCGTCGCCGTCATCGGCGCGGGCGGTGCGGCGCGGGCGGTGCTCTATGCCCTAAAACAGGCGGGCGTGGGCGAAGTGACGATCCTCAACCGCTCGCCGCTGAAGGCGATGGGCCTATTGTCGATCTTCGGGCTCAAGGGACAGGTGCTGCCACTGGATGCCGCCATTCCCCCGGTCGCGTTGCTGGTCAATGCGTCTTCGCTGGGCATGACCGGCCAGCCGCCGCTTGACCTCGACCTGTCCGCCCTCCCCGACGATGCGCTGGTCTATGACGCAGTCTATGCGCCCTTGGAAACCGGGCTGCTAGCAGCAGCGCGCGCACGGGAGCTGGAAACGGTCGACGGGCTGGAAATGCTGGTTGGCCAGGCGGCGATCGCGTTCGAATTGTTCTTCGGCGTTTCCCCGCCGCGCGACCGCGATGCGGAACTGCGGGCCCTGCTGACCGCATGATGCCGCCGCGTCGGCCCGGTCCGCTGATCCTGGGCCTGACCGGATCGATCGGCATGGGCAAATCGACCGTCGCTCAGATGTTCCGCGACGAAGGCGTGCCGGTATTCGATGCCGATGCCACCGTTCACGCACTGCAGGGGCCGGGCGGCGAGCTGATCGGTGCGATCGAGGCGGCATTTCCCGGCACGACCGGCCCCGGCGGCGTGGATCGTACCGCGCTGGCCGCGCGCGTGCTGGGCGACGATGCGGCGATGGCCAGGCTGGAAGCGATCGTCCATCCCGCCGTTGCTGCGGCACGATCGGCGTTCTTGGGCGAGCATGAAGATGCCCCGCTGGTGGTGCTCGACATCCCCCTGCTGTTCGAAACCGGTGGCGACGCTCGAGTCGACCGGGTGGTGGTCGTGTCCGCTGCCGAGTCGGTGCAAAAGGCGCGCGTGCTGGCCCGACCGGGCATGACGCCGGTGAAACTGGCGGCGATCCTGGCCCGGCAACTGCCGGATGCCGAAAAACGGGCGCACGCCGATCATGTCATCGCCACCGATACCCCGCTGAACGATACCCGCGCCGCAATTCGCGCCCTGATCGCTTGCCTGTCGCCGCCGACGGGTGGATACTGCGCAGGATGAGGGAAATCATCTTCGACACCGAAACCACCGGGCTCAGCTTTGCCAATGGCGACCGGTTGGTGGAAATCGGCTGTATCGAAATGATCAACCGGGTCGAAACGGGCCGGGTCTTTCACGCCTATATCAACCCCCAGCAACCCATGCCGGCGGCGGCACAGGCGGTGCACGGCCTGTCCGATGCCTTTCTGTCGGACAAGCCCCTTTTCGAACAGGTGGTCGACGAACTGCTGGCGTTCATCGATGGCGATGCGCCGCTGGTGGCGCATAATGCCATGTTCGATTTCGGTTTTCTGAACGGCGAACTGACGCGCAGCGGCCGTGCCGCCATTTCGCTGGACCGGATGGTCGATACCCAGGCGATCGCGCGCGTGCGCCATCCGGGTGCCAAGCACAGCCTGGATGCCTTGTGCGCCCGGTACGGCATCGACCAGAGCCGCCGCACCTTTCACGGCGCGCTGCTCGATGCGCAATTGCTGGCCCAGGTCTATGTCGAGCTGACCGGCGGGCGCCAGATCGGGTTGGGCCTGGTCGCGGAACCGGCATCGACCGAACGGGTTCCGGGTACCACCGCCGCGCCCCGGGTGCGGCCGCCCCGTCCATTCGCGCCTTCTGAGGAGGAGCTGGCGCGCCATCGGCGGTTCATTGCCGAACTCACCTCGCCCTTGTGGGGCGAGCAACTTCAATCCTAGCCGCCAGCCGGTCGGGCTTCGCCCCGGCCTGTGACGGCGAAACTCGTTGGAGAATGCCATGGAAATCCGCGTTTCGGGCCATCAGGTCGATACCGGCGCCGCGCTGAAGGAACATGTCGCGACCCGGTTGCAGGGGATCGCCGACAAGTATTTCTCGCGCGCGCTGTCGGCACAGGTCACGTTCGGCCGCGGGCCGCACGACAATGGCTTCACCTGCGACGTGGTCGCCCATGTGATGCAGGGCCTGATCCTGAAGGCGTCGAATACCGGCATGGAAGCGCACGGCGCGTTCGATGGCGCGGCCGACAAGATCGAAAAGCAGCTGCGCCGCTATATGCGCCGGTTGAAGGATCGCCACGCCGATCACGCGATCGCCGCGGCCGAGACCTTCGCCTATGACAATGCAGGCTATACGGTGTTCAGCCCGCCGGTCGACGAACCGGAGGACCAGCTGGAGGCGGCCGATGCGCCGCTGATCATTGCCGAAACCCGGGTCGACGTGCCCGATGCCAGCGTGTCCGATGCGGTGATGATGCTGGATTTGCGCAATACCAACGCATTGCTGTTCAAGAATGTCGGCACGGGCGCGTTCAACATGGTCTATCGCCGCCATGACGGGACCATCGGCTGGGTCGAGCCGAACCGTGCCTGATCGGCTGGTTTGACATGCAGCGTCTGTCCGATCTGATCGATCCCGGTGCCATCCACGCCGGGATCGACGTGCGCAGTCGAAAGGCGTTGTTCCAGTTCATCGGGGCGCAGGCCGAACATCAGCTCGGCCTGGATGCGCGGGGCGTCGCCCATGCGCTCAACGAACGGGAAAAGCTGGGTTCGACCGGCTTTGGCGGCGGATTCGCCATGCCCCATGCCCGGCTGGAGGGCCTGTCGCGGGTACATGGGTTCATCGTCCAGCTGGCCGCGCCGATCGATTTCGGCGCGATCGACGACCAGGGGGTCGACCTGATCGTCGCGCTGCTGTCGCCGGATCAGGGCGGCGCGCGGCATCTGAAGGCGCTGGCGCTGGTTTCGCGCACCTTTCGGGACCGCACCGTGCGCGAACAGATGCGCGGTGCCCAGTCGCGCGATGCCATGCTGGCCCTGATCAGCGCAGTCGATTCGCGCGATGCCGCCTGAACCGGTCGCCGGAGCCTCCAGCGGCGCCCAGGCGCATTTCCGCGCGCTGGAATCGCTCTATGCGACAGCGCCGATCAACCGGCTGTTCCTGTCGCGGCTGGAGATCCCGGAACTCGGACTGGCACGGATCCATTTCGAACTGGACGAACGATATTACCATGCCGCCGGGGCGGCGCACGGGACCAGTTATTTCAAGATGCTGGACGACGCTGCTTTCTATGCCGCGAACAGCCGGGTCAGCGACCGGTTCCTGCTGACCACCAGCTTCAACCTGTTCTTCACTCGTCCGCTGCGCCAGGGACCGGTGATCGCAGAGGGCCGCTGGATCAGCGGCGAGCGCCGGGTGTTCGTTGCCGATGCCCGGTTGATCGATGCCGATGGCGAGGAAGCGGCGCGGGGCACCGGCACGTTCATGCGTTCCCAGATCGCACTGGCCGGCCTGCCCGGCTATGGCCCGGCACGATAGGGGGTGGCGCGGCTGACCAGCCAGGTCAGGGTGCAGGCATTGCTGCGCCGCGTCCATAATGCCGGCGGATCGGCGATGATTCGAGCGCGCGGCGATGCGACCGCGGGGGCGGTGCTGGTTCTGGCCGCCGAACGCGGCGCTGGCTGGCGCTGCCTGGAAACCGGACTGGACGCGCGCGGCGAAGCGGCGGTCATCCTGACCGGTCCGGCGGATGCGGATGAACCCGCGCTTGAGGCCTATTGGCAGCGCCGCCGGCGAAACGACCCCGATCTTTGGGTGGTGGAGGTGGATATCGCGGACGCGGAACGGTTCGCCGCTGAAACGATCCTGTCGGCTTGACAGCCGGGACGTTGCACTGGATAGGCGCGCGCCACAGAGTTCGCGTTGTGCTGTCCGGGGTGCGATCCCGTCAGTGACGCAGTCGGGGGGTCAGCCCGGTTCCGCTTCAGCCCAGACGGGCCGACCATCGGAACACGCGCGCCAACCGCATAATGTTAGTATGGAATGTCCGTTTCTCCCCGCGCCGCTTTCCTGTCGGCGCTGATCGGTGGCGCAGCATTGTTGAGCGGCTTGTCCGTTCCGGGTCTGGCCCTCGAACCTGATATTGCCGCCGTATCGGCGGCAAGTGCGGCAGTCGACACGCCGCTGCCCGTCACCAAAGCGGTGACGCCTACCCCGGTGATGGGGCCGCGCGCCGAAATCGTCCAGCCACTGCCGTCAGAGCCGGCGGACCGCGACGAATCGATCGATTACGACACGCTTGCGGCCGCCGTCGCCGATCAGGATGTTCCCCGCGACCTGGACGATCAGCACCGCTGCCTGGCGACCGGCGTGTATTTCGAATCCAAGGGTGAGCCCCTGTCCGGCCAGCTGGCGGTGGCAAAGGTGATCCTGAACCGCACCAAGTCCGGCCGGTTCCCGACCGATGTCTGCGACGTGCTGACCCAGCGGGGCCAGTTTTCGTTCGTGCGGGGTGGTCGGCTGCCGACCGTCAATGCCGACAGCCGCGCCTGGCGGACCGCCGTTGCGGTCGCCCGCGTCGCGCTGGACGGGCATTGGGACAATCCGGTGCCCGGCGCGCTCTATTTCCATGCCCGCCATGTGTCGCCCGGATGGCGGCTGGCCCGGCTGGGATCGGTGGGCAACCACGTCTTCTATCGCTGAAGGCGATTCCGCCTCTGGCATCCGTTCCGACTTTGTTCTAATCAACGGGGATGCGTGGCTTATCATCCCCATTGGCCGACACCCCGGTTGCCGATCCAGCATCGGCGGCCGGGGTGGCGCGCGGCGTCACCCGCCTGTTCCTTCAGCATGACCTGATCGCGCTTGGCGAAGTATCGCTGCCCGGCGGGCGGCGGGCCGATCTGATGGCGATCGACGCGCGCGGCGGCATCGTGATCGTCGAGATCAAGGTCAGCCGGGCGGATCTGCTCGGGGACGGCAAATGGCCGGATTATCTGGGCTGTTGCGACCGGTTTTTCTGGGCGGTCCCGGCAGGATTCGATCTGACCCCGCTGAACGCCGAGGCGTTTTTGCCCGAACGGACCGGCGTCATCGTCGCCGATCCCTATGGCGCGGCGATCGTCCGGGAGGCGCACAGCGTGCCGTTGGCGGCGCCGACCCGCCGAACCCTGACCCAGGGATTTGCCCGGCGGGCTGCCCGGCGGCTGATCGCGCTTGCTGATCCGGATGCAGCGCCCGTCGAAACGCTGGGCTAGGGACGCGGCCAGGCCTCAACGCGTGGGGCCGGAAACCGCTGCTGCCTTCGGCTTTTCCGTCGCTTCGATCATGCGCAGCATCGCGGGCGTCCGCGTGTCGCGCTTGGCATAATCGCGCGCCGAACTGCCGGACAGGTTGTCGGGCTTGTCGGGATCGGCCCCTGCCGCCAGCAACCGGCGGACCAGGTCGACATTGCGCAGCTGGACCGCGCGGATCAGCGGGGTCTCGCCGCTCTGGTTGCCCTGATTGTAATTGGCCTTGTACCGGGTCAGCACGTCCAGTGCCTCGCCGAAATTCTGTTCGACGGCCAGCATCGCGGCACTATTGCCGTTGCCGTCCTGCAGATTCGCATTGGCGCCATTGGCCAGCAACAGGCGAACGAACAGCAGGTTGCGGGTCTTTACCGCGATGTGCAGCCCGCCCTCGCCCGTGGTGCGGTCGCGGGTGTCGATGATCCGCTGCCCCGGCTCCCCCAGGATCTCGCGCACCTTGTTCAGGTCGCCGTCGCGCACCGCCTCCAGGAACTGATGACCCTTCGAAAATTGCTGCGCGGCCAGTGGCTCGGCCAGCGGCGCGACGCCCCCGGCGGCGGCCAGGGCGATCAGGGCGGGAACGAACAGACGCATCAGGGCAAACTCTTTCACGATGAACCTTGAGTCATGGCTGCTAACAGATCATGGCTGATCGCACCATGAATCAAGCCATTTCACGCATGTTTACGCTGGTGCTGCTGTTGATGGCGGCAGCTTGCGGCGCGCCGGATGCCGCCCCGCCGCTTGAGGGTGCGCGGATCGGCGGCCCGTTTGCGCTGACCGCACCGGACGGGCGTACCGTGCGCGACACCGACTTTGCCGGCAAATACCGTATCGTCTATTTCGGATACACGTTTTGCCCCGATGTCTGCCCGGTGGACATGGCCAATATCGGCCAGGGGGTAAAGCTGTTCGCCCGTCAGGATGCGGGCCGCGCGTCCAGGGTCGTTCCCATATTCATCTCGATCGACCCCGCGCGCGATACGCCGAAGGTTGTGGGCGAATTTGTGGAAAACTTCGGGGACAACGTCGTCGGCCTGACCGGGACGCCGGATCAGATCGCCGCCGTCGCCAAATCCTATGCCGCGGTCTATTCGCGGGAGGGCGGCACCGATCCCGAAAATTATCTGATGAGCCATACCAACATCGCCTATCTGATGGATCCGGACGGCAAGCCGGTTGCCCTGCTGCCGGCCGAAAAATCGGGTCAGGCGGTGGCCGACGAGCTGGCGAAATGGGTGAAGTGACCGCCACCCGTTTCTGGGAGGACACCCCCCTGGACCAGCTTGACCGCGCGCAATGGGAAATGCTGTGCGACGGATGCGGCAAATGCTGCCTGCACAAGCTGGAGGATGAGGATAGCGGCGCGGTCTATCCCACCAATGTCGCCTGCAAGCTCCTCGATCGCCGCCAGGGACAGTGCACCGATTACCGCAATCGCCGGGCCTATGTTCCCGAATGCGTCCGGCTGTCCGCCGCCAATGTCCGCGACATCGAATGGCTGCCGCGCACCTGCGCCTATCGGTTGCGCGCGGCCGGAGAGCCGCTGCCCCAGTGGCATTACCTTGTCTGCGGTGATCGGGAGGCGGTGCACCGGGCGGGTGAATCGACGCGGGGCTGGACGGTATCCGAACTCGATATCGGCGATCTGGAAAATCATCTGGTCGAGCGCGAGCTGTGACGGCCGCCCCTGCCATCCAGGTTCGCCGGCATCCGCGGGCGCGCCGGATGAAGCTGGCGGTCGATCCGGTCAGCGGCGTGGTGACGCTCACCCTGCCGCCCCGCGCGCCGTTGCAGCCCGCGCTCGATTGGGCCAGCGGGCACCGGGAATGGATCGCTGCGCAACGTGCCCGGATCGAAGCGGCAACGGTGATCGCGGATGGCAGCGTGCTGATGGTGGAGGGACAGGCCGTGACTGTCCGGCGCGATCCGGGCGCGCGCGGTCTGCCCCGGCTGGACGGGGATGTGCTGGCCTGTCCTGGGCCGCCCGAGCGGCTGGGCGCGGCAGTGCTGCGCTGGCTGCGCGCGACGGCGCTCGACCGGCTGAGCGCGGATACGGCGGACTATGCGGCAACGGCTGGCGTCCGCGTCACCGGGGTCGGCATCGGTGATCCCCGCCGCCGCTGGGGCAGCTGCGGGGCCAGCGGCTCGATCCGTTACAGCTGGCGACTGGTGATGGCACCCGTCGAGGTGCGGCGCGCCGTTGCCGCGCATGAAGTTGCCCACCGGGTGCACATGAACCACGGCCCGGCCTTTCATGCGCTCTGGGCCGATCTGTACGGCGCCGATCCCGCGCCGTCGATGGCATGGCTGAAACGCCATGGCCGCACGCTTCACCGCGTTATCGGCTGAACCGCCTCATTCCTCGCCCGTCGGCGGCCGGCTGGTCGGGCGCACCACGGGTGGCGGCTCGCGATATCGGGGCGACGGGGCGGGCACCGGCGTCGCCTGGGGCTGGCGGGTGGGCCGCTCATCGCCATTGCCGCGCGTCGCCCGTTCGAGGAACTCGTCGAAGCTCTCGTCGCCAGCCGGCCCCGGCGGCCGGGCGGCGGGATCCTGTCCGGGATAGGCGGGACCGTCGCCGGGGGGCAGGGGGTTGCCGTCCTCGTCCACGAACGCGCCATTGTCCGGCGATCCGTAATAGGATTCGTCGTCCGGTTCGGTCTGCCATTCGGGCAGGGTCACTTCGGTGGAAAAGGGGACGACGGGGCGGCTGGCCACTGCCGGTTTCATGAACGCGGCAAAAGCGCGGGCTGGCGCGGTGCCGCCCTGCAATCCGCCGACGGCCCGGGCATCGTCGCGGCCCATCCAGACGCCCGTCGTCAGGCCGCTCGAAAAGCCGAGGAACCACCCGTCCTTGTTCGACGTGGTCGTGCCCGTCTTGCCCGCCACCGGCCGGCCGATCTGCGCCGCCTTGCCGGTGCCGGTGTTCACCGCCGTCTGCAACAGGTCCGTCATCTGCGCCGCGACGAACGGGGCGACCAGCACCCGCGACGTATCCACTTCCTGCGTATAGATGGTGACACCGTTGGCGGTCACCCGGGTGATGCCATAGGGGGAAACCGCGACCCCGTTCTGCGACACGGAGGCAAAGGCGCGGGTCATGTCGATCAGCCGGACATCGGCGGTGCCCAGCACCATGGCCGGCTGGGTATTGATCGGCGTGGTGATGCCGAACCGGCGGGCCATGTCGGCGACGGTGCCGAAACTCACTTCCTGGCCCAGCTTGGCGGCGATGGTATTGAGCGAATAGGCAAAGGCGGTGCGCAGCGACACCTCGCCGACGAAGCGGCCATTGCTGTTGCGCGGGCTCCATCCGTTGATGGTGACGGGTTCGTCCACCACCATGTCGTCGGCCTTGTACCCGGCCTCGAGCGCCGCGAGATAGACGAACAGCTTGAACGCCGATCCCGATTGCCGCTGCGCCTGCGTCGCGCGGTTGTAGATCGAGGTGACGTAATCGGTGCCGCCGACCATCGCCCGCACCGCGCCGTCGGCGTCGATGGAGACCAGCGCACCCTGTGCGCCTGCGGGGACATTGGCATCGATCGCCGCATCGGCGGCGCGCTGCATCGCCGGATCGATCGTGGTCCACACCTCCAGCGGAGCGTCGCGCTCGTCGATCAGGAGTTCCAGCTGCGGCAGCGCCCAGTCGGTGAAGTATCGCACGCTGTTTTCGCGGGGCTGGGGGATCAGCCGGACCTCGCTCGGCACTGTCGCTGCGGCCTGGCCCGCGCTGATCGCGCCGGTTTCCACCATCAGGTCGAGCACCACGCCTGCACGGCCCACCGCCGCTTCGGCGTCGGCGGACGGGGAATAGCGGGACGGCGCCTTGACCAGCCCGGCGATCACCGCCGCCTCGCCCAGGCTCAGTTCGGTCGCCGGATGGCCGAAAAAGCGCCGCGATGCCGCATCGATGCCGTAAGCGCCGCCGCCGAAATAGACCTTGTTCAGATAGAGTTCGAGGATCTGTTCCTTGCTGAACTTGCGCTCCAGCGCCAGCGCCAGCACCATTTCCTGCACCTTGCGGCCGACATCATATTTGTTGGACAGGAAAATCGTCCGCGCCACCTGTTGCGTGATGGTCGACGCCCCCTGCAGCCGGCGGCCATTGCCCCAATTGTCCCAGGCGAACTTGGCGATGCGGGCCAGCGCGACCGGATCGACGCCGGGGTGGCTGTCGAACCGCCGGTCCTCCACCGCGATCATCGCATCGCGCATCACCGCCGGGATCTGATCGTGCGGAATCCATTCGCCATAGCTGGGGCCAAGCGACAGGATGATCGATCCGTCGGCGGCGCGAACCCGGATCATCTGGCCGTTTGGCGACGACTTCAGCGCCTCGTAACTGGGCAGCGAGGCGCGGGCGCTGTAGACCGCGATGGCCAGCGCGATCAGTCCGGCAATGCCGATGGCCGCGCCGATGCCGAGCGTCCAGCCAAGGATCCGCCGCCAGCGGGAAGGGGATGCGGATTTGCTGCGCCTAGCCATGGATGACCCGGTGAATAGGCTCCCCACCGACCGGCGACAAGCGCCGTTTCAGGGGGTTGGCGATCAATCCTCGTCGCGCGGCTGGAAATCCATGGCGACCGAATTGATGCAATAGCGCAGGCCCGTGGGCGGCGGCCCGTCGGGAAACACATGCCCCTGATGCCCGTCGCACCGGGCGCACACCACCTCCACGCGCACCATGCCGTGGCTGGCATCGCGGTGGTTGATCAGCGCGTCCTCGGCAATTGGCTGGGTAAAGCTGGGCCAGCCCGATCCGCTGTCATATTTGTCCGCGCTGTCGAACAGCGCCAGGCCGCATCCGGCGCAGTGATAGGTGCCGTCCGCCTTGTTGTCGGTCAGTGCACCGGCAAAGGCCCGCTCGGTACCGGCGTGGCGCAGCACCTGATAGGCGGCGGGGGACAGGCGTTCGCGCCACTGGTCGTCGGTCAGCATCAGTTTTTCCATGGCCCAAATGTGTGGTGCCGGGCGGGTGACGTCAATCGGCCATGCGACTTGAATTCGGGCGTCGGCGGGTTCATCGCACGACCATGCAGAGCCGCAAGGGCCAGATCGCCGTCATCTTCCTGTCCGAACGGACGGGCGACGATCCGGCGGGCTATGCCGCGGCGGCCGATGCGATGGACCGGCTCGCTGCCCGGCAGCCTGGCTATTGCGGGGTCGATCATCTGTCCGACGGGCAGGGGCGCTCGGTCACGATCAGCTATTGGGCCGATGACGCCGCCGCCATCGCCTGGCGCGATCATCCCGATCATGCAGCGATGCGGGATGCCGGGCGGGATTGCTGGTATCGCGCCTATCGGCTGCACGTCACCCGCGTCGAGCGCAGCTATGGCTGGGACCGGCCATGACCGGGCGGTTCGACCGGGATTTCGCGCTCCTGTTCGCGGTCATGCTGGTGATTGCGGCGGGCAATACCGCGCTGCAATCGGTGCTGCCGGCACTCGGGCGGTCGCTGGGCGTGGCGGACAGTGCGGTCGCGGCGGCCTTTTCGGTGTCGGCGCTGCTCTGGGTCATGGCCGCCCCCTTCTGGGCGCGGCGGGCCGACCGCCAGGGGCGCCGGGCCATGGTGCTGCTCGGCATCTGGGGCTTCACCGCCTCGATCCTTTTGTGCGGCCTGTTCCTGATGGCCGGGATCAATGGCTGGATCGCGCCTGTCACCGCCTTTGTCCTGTTCGTCGGCGGGCGGCTGATCTACGGCATCTTCGGTGCCGCTGCCCCGCCTGCGGTGCAGGCCATCGTCGCTGCCCGCACCAGCCGCGAAGACCGCACCCGCGCGCTGGCGCTCATCGGATCGGCCTTTGGTCTGGGCACGATCATCGGACCGGCGCTGTCGCCCTATCTGGTGCTCGGCTCGGTCGGCGGGGTCCAGCTGGGACTGGCAGGACCGGCTTTCGCCTTTGCGGCGGTCGGCGCTCTGGTAGGGCTGACGGTCATGCGCCTGCTGCCCGCACAGGCCGTGGGCGACCCGGCGGCGAAGGGCGCGGCCAACAGCTATCCCAGCATCGGCGGGCAAAGCTCCGGCGCGGCGGTGACGGCGGCGCTGGCGGATCCGGGCGACGCGGTCGGCTATTTCGATCCGCGCATCCGCATCTGGACGATCATCGGCCTGGTGGCCGGCCATGCGCAGGCAATGGCGGGGCAGGCCATCGGCTTTCTGGTCATCGACCGGCTGGCGCTGGCTCCGGCGGCGGCGCTGGAGCCGACGGGCATCGTGCTGATGATGGGGGCGGGGGCCGCGCTGCTGGTCCAATGGGGCATCATCCCCACGCTGAACCTCGGCCCTCGCCCGCTGGTGGTCTGGGGCAGCCTGCTGGCCGCCATCGGCTGTGCCTGGATCGCGGTGGCGGACGGGCTGTATGCGATCGCCACGGGCTTTGCGGTCGCGTCTATGGGCTTCGGATTCGTCCGCCCCGGTTTCACCGCCGGAGCGTCGCTGGCGGTGGGCGCATCGGCGCAAGGGTCGGTGGCGGGCAAGATCACGTCGATCAACGGCGCCGCCTTCGTCCTCGGCCCGTCGGTCGGGGTGGCGATGTACGAACTGTGGCGGCCGCTCCCCTATGCGGTGGCGGCCGCCGCGCTGATCCTGCTCCTGGCCTACGCGCTCGCCCGGTTCCGCCGGGCCTGATCGTTTAGCCCTTGGGTCCGCGCCCCTCGACCATGCCGGGCGCGATGAAGCCGATGGGCTGGACCGCCATCGCCCCCAGCTTCAGCCGGTCGGACATGGCGCGATATTCCTCCTCCATCTCCTCGGTCACCGAAGCGCGCGACTCGTCGATCGCGGCGTCGAAATGCGCCGCCGTCACGGCCACGGCATCCAGCCGCTCGCGCAGCGCGACCAGCCCGGCCCGCCGCACGACATCCTCCAGATCGGCCCCCGTGTAGCGCGGCGTCCGACGGGCGATGTCGGCCAGGTCGACATCGTCGGCCAGCGGCATCCGTGCCGTCTGGATCGTCAGGATGCGCAATCGCCCCGGCTCGTCGGGCACGCCGACATAGATCAGCTCGTCGAACCGGCCCGGCCGCAACAGGGCGGGGTCGATCATGCCCGGCCGGTTGGTCGCGCCGATCAGCACCACCGACTGCAGATCCTCCAGCCCGTCCATCTCGGCCAGGATCGTGTTGACGACGCGTTCCGTCACCTGCGGCTCGCCCATGCCGCCGCCACGCGCCGGCACGAGCGAATCAAGCTCGTCGATGAAGATGACGCAGGGTGCCACCTGCCGCGCGCGAGCGAACAGCCGGGCAATCTGCTGCTCGCTCTCGCCATACCATTTGCTCAGCAGGTCGGATGACTTGGTGGCGATGAAATTCGCCTCCGCCTCGCGCGCCACGGCCTTGGCGAGCAGCGTCTTGCCGGTGCCGGGCGGGCCATAGAGCAGGAATCCCTTGGCCGGGCGGATGCCCAGCCGCCGGAACGCCATCGGGTCGCGCATCGGCAGCTCGACCCCTTCCTTCAGCCGCATCTGCGCTTCGTCCAGCCCGCCGACATCGTCCCAGCGGACGGTCGGCGCCTGCACCATCACCTCGCGCATCGCGCTGGGCTGCACGCGCTTCAATGCCTCGACGAAATCGCGCCGCTCGACGCACAGGCTGTCCAGCACCTCGGGCGGGATGGTCTGATCGGCCAGGTTCAGGCGCGGCATGATCCGGCGCACCGCCTCGATCGCCGCTTCCCGCGTCAGCGCGGCGATATCGGCGCCGACAAAACCAAATGTCGTGCGGGCAAGCTCGTCCAGGTCGATATCGGTATCCAGGGGCATTCCGCGGGTATGGATCGCAAACACCTCGCGCCGCCCGGCCTCGTCCGGCACGCCGACGATGATCTCGCGGTCGAACCGGCCCGGCCGACGCAGCGCCTCGTCGATCGCATCGGGGCGGTTGGTCGCCGCGATGACCACGACATTGGCCCGCGCCTCCAGCCCGTCCATCAGGGTCAGCAGCTGGGCGACCAGCCGCTTTTCCGCCTCGCCCGATACGCGGTCCCGCTTGGGCGCGATCGAATCGATCTCGTCGATGAACACGATGCTGGGCGACGCCTTGGCCGCTTCCTCGAACACCTGGCGCAACCGGCCTTCCGATTCGCCATAGGCGCTGCCCATGATCTCCGGCCCGTTGATCAGGAAGAATTGCGCGTCCGATTCGTTGGCGACGGCGCGGGCCAGCCGCGTCTTACCCGTGCCCGGCGGCCCGTGCAGCAGCACGCCCCTGGGCGGATCGACGCCAAGCCGCTGGAACAGCTCGGGATAGCGCAGCGGCAGTTCCACCATCTCGCGCAACTGGTCGATGGTCGGGCCCATGCCGCCGATATCGTCATAGGTGACGTCGGCCCGGCGCGCGTCCGCCGGTTCCTCGTAATCGGGGCGCAGCTCGATCTCGGTATCTTGGTCGATATGGACGACGCCGCGCGGCGTGGTGGCGATCACCGACAGGCGGATTTCCTGAAGCGCATAGGCGGGGGCGCGCAGATGCTGCGCAACCTGGGGCGGAATGTCGGACACCCGCTGCTGGCCGACGGTCGCCACAATGTCGCCCTGGCACAGCGGCCGCCCGAAAAAGGTGCGCTTCAGCGCCTGGCTCGATCCCTGCAGCCGCAGATTCTGTTGCGCGGGGGCCAGCACCACCCGGGTCGCGGCCTTGCTCTCGGCCTTGCGGATTTCGACGAAATCACCCGAGCCGACACCGGCATTGGCCCGCTGCAACCCGTCGATGCGCAGGATCGCCAGCCCCTCATCCTCGGGATAGGGATAGACGGCGCGGGCAGGCGTGGTGCGCTTGCCGACGATCTCGATGACATCGCCCTCGCCGATCGCCAGCGTCGCCATCAGCGTGCGCGGCAGATGGGCCAGGCCGCGCCCGCTGTCTTCGGCGCGCGCATGGGCCACCTGCAATCGGTGAACCGGCTTGTCCTCGTCCGCCATGACCGCTGTCTCCTTGTGCCGCCGGGTTGCGATACCGGGCAATCAACGGCCCAAATAGGAAGATCGCACCCCTGGGGCGAGCTTGGCACAAAAAAAAGGCCGACCCAGTGAACGGATCGGCCGAATTAGTTTAGGAGAGGATGCCTGAAAGGCACGACCTGTGTGCGGTGCAGCACGAGATTGTGCAAGTGCGAAATGAACACACATTGTTGCAAAAGTTGCAACACTCACTGTTTTGCATCGTTAATGGGCGGAACAAGCCCGGAAAAAACCCCTGTTTCTGCCTCTTGCCAGCGGCAATGATGCACCGCAATATCGCAGGATGCGCCGCCTGCCCCCCCTCACCGCCATCGAGGCCTTTGTGCAGGTCGCACGGCTCGGCTCGCTAAAGGCGGCGGCAGAGGAATTGTCGCTGTCGTCGCCAGCGCTCAGTCGGCGGGTTCAGGCGCTGGAACGCTTTGTCGGACGCGCGCTGTTCGAACGGCGGCATCAGGCGCTGCGCCTGAACGAAGATGGCGAACGGCTGCTGATCCAGATTGCACCGGCGATCGATCGATTGTCGGATGCGGTGGAATCGATGATCAGCGGCAGTGAGATGATGCGGCTGCGCCTCAACGTCCTGCCGTTGTTCGCGGCCCAGCGGCTGATCCCCAAAATACCGGCATTGCGGGAAAAACATCCCCGGCTGCATCTGGATGTCGATACCGGCGGGCACAGTCTGGCGCGGCTGGGCGATGGCATCGATGCGGCGATCATCTTGGCCCCGATGGTGGAGCCGACCTATTATGCGCGGCGGCTGGACCGCAACAAGGTCTATGCCATCGCCTCGCGCCGCCTGATCGAGGGGAATGCGCCGCTGGTCGATCCCGCCCAGCTGGCCGGTCAGACCGTTCTGGTCCACCGGGACATGCCCGACACCTTCGTTGAATGGTGCAAGGCGGCGGGGCTGGACGAACTGACGCCCATGGCGATCGACCATTTCGATTCGGGGTCGCTGATGCTGGAGGCTGCGGCCCAGGGGATCGGCGTCGCCTTCATGCTGGAAAGCCATTATGCCGATGCGCGCGACGACCGGCTGGTGCGGCTGTTCGATATCGATGTCGACAGTGCGTACAGCTATTGGTTCGTCTGCCGCCCGCGGGCGCTCAACCAGCGGCCGGTGCGCCTGTTCCATGACTGGCTGATCGAAACGCTGGGGACGGTTTAGGCCGATCCCTTGCGTCACCCCGGCATTGAGCCGGGGTGACGTCGGTTTCTGACGATCGCTTCAGCTCGCGCGCGCGGACAGGATCTTGCCGGGCTTCGCCGGCGGCTCGCCCTTGGGCAGCGCGTCGACTGCGTCCATGCCCTCGGTGACTTCGCCCCACACGGTGTACTGCTTGTCCAGGAACGGCAAGTCGGTGAAGCAGATGAAGAACTGGCTGTTCGCGCTGTTCGGCGCGGCGGTGCGGGCCATGGAACAGGTGCCGCGGACGTGCGGCTCGCTGTTGAACTCGGCCTTCAGGTCCGGACGGCTGGAACCGCCGCTGCCCCGGCCGGTCGGGTCGCCGCCCTGCGCCATGAAATCGGCGATCACGCGGTGAAAGACGACGCCATCGTAGAAACCTTCATTGGCCAGCTCGCCGATCTGCTGGACGTGATTGGGTGCCAGGTCGGGACGCAGGCGGATGGTCACCTCGCCGGTGTCCAGTGTCAGCGACAGGGTGGAAAATGGTTCGGACATCATTGGCTCCGCAAAGGGGGATGAAAACAGGAACGCCGCCCCTTACGATGCGCCTGCCCGGCTGGCAAACCATGCCCTGCGCGCCGTGCCCGATCAGGGACAGGCGGTGCGGACAAAGATGCCAGGCGATGATTGGCACCGTGCCATGCAGCGGTTAGGGACGTCAGGGTGCGGCACATGACGGGAGGCGGCCGATGAGCGACACCGAACTGCCCGACACTGCCGAAGGCGAAGGCCGCGAACTGGACGAGGACGACCGGCTGAAACCTGAATTCGTGCGCGCCGTGCTGGACGCGGTCGAGGCCGGGGACACCGAAACCGCCCGCGACCGGGTGGAACCCCTGCACCCCGCCGATATCGCCGACCTGATCGAACTGACCCCGGCCGATCAGCGCGCGGCGCTGGCGTCTGCCATCCACGGCCTGATCGACGGCGACGTGCTTGCCGAGCTGAACGACTGGGTCCGCGACGAACTGATCGAGGCGCTGACCGCGACCCAGGTCGCCGATCTGGCGGCCGAACTCGATACCGACGATGCCGTCGCCATCATCGAGGACATGGCGGAGGCCGACCAGCAGGCGGTGCTGCGCGCGCTCGATCCCGACGACCGGGCCGCCATCGAAGAGGCGTTGTCCTATCCTGAGGAATCCGCCGGCCGGTTGATGCAGCGCGAACTGATCGCGGTGCCCGAACACTGGACGGTCGGCGACGTGCTGGATTTCCTGCGCCAGGACGAGGAACTGACCACCGATTTCTGGGAAGTGTTCGTGGTGGATCCCGCGCATCATCCCGTCGGCACCTGTCACCTTTCCTGGGTCCTGCGCGCGCCGCGCAGCGTGTCGATCGGCGACGTCATGAAGCGCGAACAGACGCTGATCCCCGTCGACATGGATCAGGAGGAGGTCGCGCTTCGTTTCCAGAAATACGGCCTGATCTCTGCCGCCGTGGTCGATGACAATGGGCGGCTGGTCGGCATGATCACCGTCGACGACGTGGTGCACATTATTTCCGAAGAGGCGGGCGAGGATATTCTTCGCCTGTCCGGCGCGGGCGAAGGCGACATCAACGAGCCGGTGATCGAAAGCTATCGGGGCCGCATCCGTTGGCTGCTCGCCAATCTGCTCACCGCCAGCGTCGCATCGGCGGTGATCTATTTCTTCGGCGGCGCCATCGAATCGATGGTCGCGCTCGCTGTGCTGATGCCCATCGTCGCGGGGCTTGGCGGCAATGCGGGGACGCAGACGCTGGCGGTGACCGTGCGCGCGCTGGCGATGAACCAGCTGACGTCATCCAACACCTGGCGTGCGGTGCGGCGCGAAATGTCGATCGCGGTGCTCAACGGCCTGACCGTCGCCGGGGTCAGCGGCGTTGTGGTCGGCACGATTTTCCATGACGCGATGCTGGGGGTCGTCATTGCGCTGGCCATGCTGGGCAACATCGTCATTGCGGGATGTGCCGGGGTGATCGTGCCGCTGACGCTCGACCGGTGGCGGGCCGATCCCGCCATCGCATCGTCGATCTTCGTCACGATGACGACCGATTCGATGGGCTTCCTGGTGTTTCTGGGGCTGGCCAGCCTGTTCCTGCCGCTTGCCGGCGCTTGATCCGCAGGGGGTCGGTTCCCCAGATAACGGCCATGGCCCTCCATCTGACCAAGGTCGCCTTCGGCGCCACCAGCCTTGACCATCTGACCGACCGCCTGAACGCGCGCGGCCCCGGCCCGATCGGGCTGACGACCCGCTATCTGCCCAAGCGGCACGAGGAGATTGCGGGGCAGGGGTCGCTGTTCTGGATCATCAAGCACCAGCTGGTCGCGCGCAATCCGATCCTGGGCTTTGCGGAGGCAGAGGGCGGGCGCGTCGACATCCTGATCGGACTGCCGCTTGTCCGCATCCAGCCCGCGCCGAAACGCGCGCATCAGGGCTGGCGCTATCTGAACGGGGCCGATGCGCCCCCGGACATGGGCGGCGGCAACGCGACCGGGTTGGACGTCATGCCGACCGCGCTGGTCGGCGAACTGGCCGGGCTAGGCCTGATCTGAGTGGCACCAGGCGTTACCGCGCCAGCGACGGGAACCCGGCCTTGAACGCCGCCACCTTGGGCTTGTCCCATCGCACGATATAGCCGTGATTGGGGTTCCGCCGGGCAAAATCCTGATGATAGGCCTCGGCCGGATAGAATTGCCCGCGCTCGATCTTCGTCACGATCGGCCCACTCCACGCCTTGGCCTTGCCCAGCTGCGCGATATAGGCCGCGGCCACCCGCTGTTGCTGCGCATTCTGGGGAAAGATCGCGCTGCGATAGCTCGGGCCGCGATCCGGTCCCTGCCGGTTCAGCTGCGTCGGATCGTGCGCGACCGAGAAATAGACGCGCAGCAGCGTACCATAGCTGACGACGGCGGGATCATAGGTGATGCGGATCGCCTCGGCATGGCCGGTCGTCTCGGTCAGCACCTGATCGTAGGTCGCGGTCGCCTTGGTGCCGCCGGCATAGCCGCTGACCACGTCCTTGACGCCCTTCACCTGCTCGAACACCGCCTCCATGCCCCAGAAGCAGCCGCCGGCCAGTACCGCCGTCTGCAATCCGCCGGCACGCGGCGCATCGGTTGCGGGGACAGGGATCGGCACCGCCTTTTCGGCATGACCGGCGACCGGCATCAGGGTGATGGCGGCAATCGCAGCGCCGCCAAGGGCAAGGGGCAGGGTCCAGCGCATCGTCATTTCTGTCTCCGGCGGATCGGCGGCATCATTGCCCGGCTCGATCCCATCGACAACAGGTTCGGTCAGCGCCCGCTGGTGGTTTCAGCCGCCGCCTGCGGAATCGACGGATCAAGGTCGATTCCCTGCTGGGCACCCAGCACGAGCACGGCGCCCAGCGCAAAGCCCGCGAAAAATCGATGCGTGAACGAACTGGCCAGCAAGCGGCGCATAACTCACCTGTGATCTTTTGTTGGTCCGGTCGGCGGTCGCGCACAATCAGTGCGCATCGGGGCCGGTGATAGGGGACAGATCGTGACTGTCAGATGTATGGGCAAGGGCCGGGCGGCCGCTTTTCCCTATCAACCCTGAAACAATGCGTTTCGTCGGTTTCCGGGTCAGCGCAGTTTGCTGACGGCATCCTGGATGCGGGTGCACGCTTCCTTCAGCACGGCGTCGGACGTCGCATAGCTGATGCGGAATGCGGGCGACAGGCCGAACGCCGCACCCTGCACCGCCGCCACGCGGTAGTCGTCGAGCAGATAGGCGATGAACTGCTCGTCCGTTTCGATCCGCATCCCGCCCGGCGTCGACTTGCCGATGATCCCGGAGATGTCGGGATAGACATAGAACGCGCCCTCCGGCACCGGACAGGTAAAGCCGGGCGTGTCGTTCAGCATGCCCACCACCAGATCGCGGCGCTTCTGGAACGCGGCATTGCGTTCGCCCAGGAACGACTGGTCGCCGGTGAGCGCAGCCGTCGCCGCCGCCTGCGCGATGGAACAAGGATTGCTGGTCGATTGGGACTGCAGCTTGGCCATCGCCTTGATCAGCCAGGGCGCACCCGCCGCAAAGCCGATGCGCCAGCCGGTCATCGAATAGGCCTTGGAACAGCCGTTCAGGATCAGGGTACGGTCGTACAGGCCGGGGCACACCTGAGCGATGGTCGCAAACTCGAACCCGTCATAGACGATATGCTCGTACATATCGTCGGCCAGGATCCAGACATGCGGGTGCCGGTCCAGCACCTGGCCCAGCGCGCGCAGCTCGTCGGCGGTATAGCCCGCGCCGGTCGGGTTGGACGGGGAATTCAGGATGACCCACTTGGTCCGCTGGGTGATCGCTGCTTCCAGCTGTTCCGGCTTCATCTTGTAATTCTGGTCGGCGCCCGCCGCGACAAATACCGGCGTCCCGCCTGCAAACTGGACGACATCGGGATAGCTGACCCAATAGGGTGCCGGGATCACCACCTCGTCGCCCGCATCGATGGTCGCGACCAGCGCGTTGAACAGCGTGTGCTTGCCGCCCACGTTCACGCTGATCTGATTGGGCGCATAGGTCAGGCCGTTGTCGCGCTTGAATTTGGCGACGATCGCGTCCTTCAATTCGGCCGTGCCGTCGACATTGGTATACCGGGTCTTGTTCTGGCGAATGGCCTCCATCCCCGCTTCCTTGATGAAGTCCGGGGTGTCGAAATCCGGCTCGCCGGCGCCCAGCCCGATGACGTCCACGCCTTCGCGCTTCAATTCCAGCACGCGCGACGTGACGGCGAGCGTGGGCGAAGGCTGGATGCGGTCGAGCGCGGCGGAGGGCTTCATCGGTTTGGCCTGACGTTGGATGGGAAGGAAATGGCGCGGCGCGCGCTTATCAGCCGCTGCCCGGTTTCGCAACCAGCCGCGCAACATTAAGTCCGCGCAGGCTGTTTCCCACGCAAAATCCTTGCGCCAGATCGGCACGGGTCAGTGAACGCTCCACCGCCAGCCCCGCCTCGATCATCTCGGCGCGCAGCACACCGGACAACAGGCCATCGGTCAGGGGCGGCGTGGCGTAGCGGCCATCGGTCAGGGGCACGAACAGGCTGGTAAAGCTTCCCTCGGTCAGCAATCCGTCCGGTCGCTCGAACAGCACCTCGAACGTCCCGGCCGCCCGGCGCGAATCGTCATAGAATGCGCGGTCGCTGGTCTTGTGGGCCAGGCGAAAGTCGTCCGGCACGACTTTCATCGGCACGATGGCGACATCGACCGGTCCGTCGGGGGCGGGCGGCATCGGTCCCGTCTCGATGGCGATGGCGCCGCTTGCCCCCAGCAGCAGGCGGATGCGCGCTGCCCCGTCCAGCCGGAATGTCGCCGTCTGCAGCGCGTTGCGGGCTGCATGCCGGTCGAACGGGCGGCCCAGTGCACGCGCGCTTGCCCGCATCCGGCGCAGGTGATGGTCCAGCCGCACGATTCCCCGGTCGGGGTGAAATCCCATCGTCTCGATCAGGTCCACGGGCCGCTGCCCGGCGGTCAGGAACCGCGCCTTGGCCAGGCATTCGTCCCATTCATCCGCACCAGTGGAATCGGCGACTACCCCCGATCCCAGCCCCAGCATCGCGCGACCCGCACCGGGTTTCAGGTGCAGGGTGCGGATGGCGACGTTGAACGTGGCATGCCCCCCCGGCGCGATGGCACCGATGGCGCCGGTATAGGCCCCGCGCGGCCCAGCCTCGACCGCATGGATCACTTCCATCGCCCGGATCTTGGGCGCACCCGTCACCGATCCGCAGGGAAACAGCGCGGTCAGGGCGGAAACCGCATCCTGATTCTCGGTCAGGTCGGCGGTCACGGTCGACACCATCTGATGCACCGTCGGATAGCTTTCCACCCGGAACAGCTCCGGCACGCGCACGCTGCCCGGCACCGCGACCCGCGACAGGTCGTTGCGCATCAGGTCGACGATCATCAGGTTTTCGGCGCGCTGCTTTTCGTCCGCCCGCAACCCTTCCATCGCAGCACGGTCTGCATCCGCATCGGCACCCCGCACCGCCGTCCCTTTCATCGGCCGCACCGTCGCGGTTCGTCCGTCCAGCGTGAAGAACAGCTCGGGCGACAGGCTGATCAGCCAGTCGTCGCCGGTCCATACCAGCGCGCCGTGCCCCGCCAGCGACCGCGCGCGCAGCCGGGCATAGATGGCCAGCGGATCGCCGATCACCGGCGCGGCGGCGGGAAAGGTCAGGTTGGCCTGATAAATATCGCCTGCGCGGATGAAATCCTGCACCCGCTTGAACACCGCCAGATAGGCGTCCCGGCGAATGGCCGGTTCCGCCGCGCCGATCCAAGCGCCCTCCGCATCGGGCAGGAGGGTGGCGGCATCGACCGGTTCCGCCACCTCGAACAGCCCGAACCAGATGAGGGGCAGGCCGCCCGCCGGCGCGCGGATCAAGGGCGCAAAGCGCGGCTCCAGTGCGTGCCCGGCCTCGTAACTCACGAACCCGGCGGCGTGCAGGCCCTGCGCCCCCGCCTCCCGGACCTCGGCAAGCGCTGGCCCGACCGCATCGGGGCTTGCCGCCAGGATCGTCCGCCTGGGCCGCGAATACAGCATGGCCCGGCCGCCCGGTCGCGCATCGTCGATCAGGACAAAGGGCTGGGAACGGTCGATGGCCATGCGCCCCGCTTGGCCCGCACGCGGCGTCAGGGCAAGCCCCGGTTGTCCGCCGCGGCCCAAGCCTCTACTTCACCCGCCATGACCCAGCCCCCGATGCGCGTCGCCATCCTCCCCGTCTCGCCGCTGCAACAGAATGCGACGTTGCTCTGGTGCACGAAAACGATGCGCGGCGCGTTCACCGATCCCGGCGCGGAAATCGAGAAGCTGGTCGCCGCCGCCGAGAAGCTGGGCGTGGCGGTCGAAAAGATCCTGATCACCCATGGCCATATCGATCATTGCGGCGAGGCCGGCACGCTGGCGAAGCAGCTGGGCGTGCCGATCGAAGGGCCGCACGAGGCGGACCGGTTCTGGATCGCGCGGCTGAAGGATGACGGCCCGGCTTACGGCGTGCGCGGCGAACCCTTCGAACCGGACCGGTGGCTGGTGAACGGTGATCAGGTGACGGTCGGCGACCTGGTGCTCGACGTCTATCACTGCCCGGGCCACACGCCGGGTCATGTCGTGTTCCATCACGCGCCGTCGAGTTTCGCGGTGGTGGGCGACGTATTGTTCCAGGGATCGGTCGGCCGCTGGGATTTTCCGCTGGGCAATTTCGACGATCTGATCGCATCGATCACCGGTCGGCTCTGGCCGCTGGGCGATGCGACTCACTTCGTGCCCGGTCACGGCCCCACCAGCAGCTTCGGTCATGAACGCCGTACCAACCCAATCGTCGCCGATTCGGTGCTTGCCGGGCGCTAGGGTGGGGCGGGGATGACCCGCGACCCGATTCGCGACCGCGGTCGGGCAACTTATTGCGGGGGTGTGATCGTCACCTCGACCGCACGGGGCGATGCCGGCGTCAGATAGGGGATGGCCATCGCGGCTGCGGCCAGCAGGATCATGGTGGTAAAGGTCGCGGCCGTTCCAGCCTGTCGGCCGGGCAGCCATCCGTCCATGCCGAATGCGTGCAGCACCCGTCCGACCACATAGATGCCGCCCGCCAGCCACAGCCACGGCGACGTGCCCGCGCCCAGCTCGATCAGCGCGATCAGGATGAGCACAATCGGCGTATATTCGGCAAAGTTCAGCTGTGCCCGCATCCGCGCGGCCATGCGTTCGTTGCCGCCATCGCCGTACAGGATCTTGTCCTTGAACCTGAATTTCAGGATGCGGGTGGCCAGCCAGAAATTAATCAGCGCACAGGCAGCCGTGGTCGTCAGCGCCACCGGCAGGACGATGGTCATTTCGGTGCTTCCCCCCGCAACAACTGGTTTTCATTCGCCACCGATGCTGGCACAGCCCCCCTGCGCTTGCAACCGCGCGGAAAATCGGTATAGGCGCTCGCTCGTTCCGCGACCTGCCTGACCGCTGGTCGGGCGAGCGGCGCGTTGAACGTGCGGCTTGCCCGGTTGATGGACTGGGCGTATCGCGGCCTGAACCCAAGCTGCTGTTGCGAATTAGAAGGTGCCGAGATGGCCGTTCCCAAGAGAAAAACTTCGCCCTCCCGCCGTGGCATGCGCCGTGCGCATGACGCGCTGAGCGTTGAGGCGTTCCAGGAATGCCCGAATTGCGGCGAACTGAAGCGTCCGCACAATCTCTGCAATGCCTGCGGCCATTACAATGGTCGTGAAGTGGTGTCGGTCGAGGGCTGATCCCTTACCGGACAACGGGGTTTTCTGAACGATGACGCAAGGCTCGTGGCTCGCCGTCGATGCGATGGGCGGTGACAAGGGCCTGGATGTCATGCTGGCGGGGGTTGCTGCGGCACGTCGCCGGATGGACGGCCTCCGCTTCTATCTGGTCGGCGACGAAGCGGCGATCCGCGCCGGTCTGGCCGATCACCCCAACCTGTCGGCCGCATCGCAGATCGTGCACGCGCCCGAAGTGATCGGCGGTCACGACAAGCCCAGCCAGGCGATTCGCCGGGCCAAGACCAGTTCGATGGGCATGGCGATCGATCTGGTGAAGCAGGGCAAGGCGGGGGCGGCGATCTCGTCTGGCAACACCGGCGCGCTGATGGCGATGGCCAAGCTGTCGCTGCGCACCATGCCCGGCATCGAACGGCCCGCGCTGGCCGCGCTGCTGCCCAGCCTGGGCGATACCGATACGGTGATGCTGGATCTGGGCGCCAATGCCGAATCGGACGCGCGCAACCTGGTTCAGTTCGCGGTGATGGGCGCGGCCTATGCCCGCACCGCACTCGATCTCGCCCGGCCCCGCGTCGCCCTGCTGAACATCGGGACCGAGGAGCTGAAGGGGAACGACGTGGTGCGCGATGCCGCCGCTGCCCTTCGCGCCGCGCCGCACCTGCCGCTTGAATTCACCGGGTTCATCGAGGGCGACCGGCTGTCGCGCGGCGAAGTGGATGTCATCGTGTGCGACGGCTTTACCGGCAACATTGCGCTGAAAACGGCGGAGGGTACCGCCCGGTTCGTCGCCGATCTGCTGAAACGCGCCTTTCGGTCGTCGATCCGATCGAAGATCGGCTTCCTCATCTCGCGGCCGGCGACTGAATTGCTGCGGCATCACCTGGATCCCAACAATCACAATGGCGCGGTGTTTCTGGGGCTGAACGGCCTGGTGGTCAAAAGCCATGGCGGCGCGAACGAAGTCGGCGTCGGCCATGCCATCACCGTCGCTGCCAAGATGGTGCGCGACGATCTCGCCCGCCGGATTGCCGAGGATCTTGGCAATTTCGAAGCGCGCGCGGCCTGACCGACATGTCGATCCGCTCCGTCATCCTGGGCACCGGCTCCGCGCTTCCCGCCCGCCGCGTATCCAATGCCGATCTGGCCGCCACGGTCGACACCAGCGACGAATGGATCGTCGAGCGCACGGGCATCCGCTACCGGCACATCGCGGGCGAGGGGGAGACGACCTCGACGCTGGCCACCGATGCCGCCCGCGCAGCCCTGGCCGCAGCCGGTCTGGATGCGCAGGGGATCGACCTGATCGTGCTGGCCACGGCAACGCCCGATCAGACCTTTCCGGCTACGGCGACGCTGGTTCAGGCAGCGCTCGGGATCGACGATTGCGTCGCGTTCGACGTGGCAGCGGTTTGTTCGGGCTTTCTCTATGCGGTCCAGGTGGCCGACAGCATGATCCGGGCCGGGGCGGCCGCCCGCGCGCTGGTGATCGGTGCCGAAACCTTCAGCCGGATCGTCGATTGGGAGGACCGCGCGACCTGCGTCCTGTTCGGCGACGGCGCTGGCGCGATCGTGCTGGAGGGGCAGGCGGATGCCGATAACGGTATCCTCGCCACCCGTCTCCATGCCGATGGCCGCCACAACGGCCTGCTCTATGTCGATGGCGGGCCGTCGACCACCGGGACGGTCGGCAAGCTCAGGATGAAGGGGCGGGAGGTGTTTCGCCACGCCGTCGTCAACCTGGCTTCGGTGATGAACGAGGCGCTGGGTGTCGCCGGGCTGACCGCTGCCGATGTCGACTGGGTGGTCCCGCACCAGGCCAATGCCCGCATCCTCGACGCCACGGCCCGCAAGCTCGATCTGGCGCCGGAAAAGGTGATCGTGACTGTCGACCGCCATGCCAATACGTCGGCGGCCTCGGTCCCGCTGGCGCTGGATACGGCGGTGCGCGACGGGCGGATCCAGCGCGGCGACCTGTTGGTGCTGGAGGCGATGGGCGGCGGCTTTACCTGGGGTGCGGCGATCGTCCGCTATTGATCCGTCCCGCCCTGGGACAGGATCGGGCCGGACCTGCCGGCCGCTACAATGACCGCCCGAGCCACAGCTTTGTGTTCGCATCTCGTTATGTTACCACCGCTTTTAGGGTGCAAAACAAAGAACAGAGGATGAAGCACATGACGTCAGGGGGCACATTGACCCGCGCCGACATTGCCGAGGCGCTGCATCTGCAGGTCGGACTGTCCCGCACCGATTCCGGCAAGCTGGTCGAACAGATCCTGTCCCATATGTGCGATGCCCTGGCCAAGGGCGAGAATGTCAAGATTTCCGGCTTCGGCAGCTTCATCCTGCGGGACAAGGGCGAACGCATCGGCCGCAATCCCAAGACCGGGGTCGAGGTGCCGATCGCGCCGCGCCGCGTGCTGACGTTCCGTCCCAGCCAGACGATGCGCGATACGCTGGCGAGCGCAGGCTGATCCACGGTGCGTGGGGTGGGTGCCAAATCGGACACCGCATTTCGGACCATCGGTGAACTGGCCGACGAACTGGGGGTGCCGCAGCATCGCCTGCGTTTCTGGGAAAGCCGCTTTCGCCAGTTGCGCCCGCTGCAACGCGCCGGGCAGCGCCGTTACTATCGGCCGGAGGATGTGGCGCTGGCCCGCCGCATCCACGCCCTGCTGACGCAACAGGGCTATACCATCCGCGGCGTGCAGCAATTGCTGGCGACAGAGGGGCGGCCCGGCACCATCGCCGACGGCACGTCCGCAACGGATTCCCGTTCGGCGCTCAGGGCGCTTCGCAACCGCATGGCCGCGCTGCTGGCGGCCGACTGACGACCGGTCCGGTTCAGTCCCGGTCGGGGCCGAGCGACGGATCGACGTCGCGCGGTCGGACGAACCGGGCAAGCCGGGCGCTGCCGGTACCCGCATCGCTCCAATGGTCGCCCACGTTCATCACCGTGATCGCGGCGGTCGGGTATTTCAGCTCGACAAGCGCGCGCAACCGGTCGTCCCCGCCCTCCGGCACCAGGTCGAGCACCAGTTCCTCCAGCCCCGGATTATGGCCGACGATCATCAGCCGATCGATGCTGTCGGGTTGCTCGTGAACGATGTCGAGCAGCGTGCCGGGCGAGGCGAGATAGACGCGCCGATCCCATTCCGGCGCAATGGCCGCGCCATAGCCGGTGGCGAAATGTTCGAGGGTTTCGCTCACCCGCTTGGCCGGGGATGCGATCATCCGGTCGAACGTCAGCCCGATGGCGCGGGCATGGCGGCCCATCGCCTCTGCCGCGCGTTCGCCCTTGGCATTGAGCGGCCGGTCGAAATCCCGCGCGACCGGATCGTCCCAGCCCGATTTGGCATGGCGAAGCAGGATCAGCGTTTTCATTCAAGCTCCGGCCGGACATCCTCTGTGCGGCGCGGTGCCGCCGTCTCCGTCGCCTCATGCCCCAGTGCGGGCGCAATTGAAAGCCGCCTTGCCGCCGCAACCGCCTCGTCCAGCGTCACCCGGCGAACCGGCGTGCCGTAGGGGAAAGCGCTCAACAGGCGCGACGGCATCGCAGCGGACAAGAGCACGAACAGCCCCCGGTCGTCCGCCCGCCGGATCATCCGCCCGAACGCCTGGGCCAGCCGCGCCCTCACAATCCGGTCGTCATAGGCGCTGCCCCCGCCCGCCAGCCGCCGCGCCGCGTGCAGCACGCCCGGCCGGGGCCAGGGCACGCCCTCCATCACCACCAGCCGCAGCGAATGGCCCGCCACGTCCACCCCGTCGCGCAGGGCATCGGTCCCGATCAGGCTCGCGTGGGGATCGTCGCGGAAAATGTCGACCAGCGTGCCCGTGTCGATCGGGTCGATATGCTGCGCCAGCAGCGGCAGCCCCTCGCGCGCCAACCGGTCGGCAATGCGCGCATGCACCGCGCGCAGCCGCCGGATCGCAGTAAACAGGCCAAGCGCACCGCCCCCCGATGCCAGGATCAGCTTGCCATAGGCATTGGCCAGCGCCGCCATGTCGCCCCTCGGCACGTCGGTCACGATCAACACCTCGGCCTGGCGCGCATAATCGAACGGGCTCGCGGCCTCGAACCGTTCCGCCGGGCGGGGCAGGTGGACGGCACCACTCCGCGCCTCCGCCACCGGCCAGTCGCCGCCCGCGCGCAGCGTCGCCGACGTCACCAGCACCCCGTGCGACGGCTCCAGCACCGTTCGCGCCAGCGGCACCGTCGGATCCAGCCAGTGCCGGTGCAGCCCCACATCTACCTCGCGTCCGTCGATCCGGTCCACCGCCAGCCAGTCGACGAACTGCGCATCCGCCGGCCCGCCGATCCGCGCATTCAGTGCCGCCCATGCCCCGACCAGATCGACCCGCCAGCCCAGCGAAGCAATCGCGCCCTCGATCCGCGCCCGCGCCGGGCCGTCCATCCAGTCCGGCCCCTCCTCGACCAACGCTTCCAGCCGCCGCCCCAGCACGACCAGCGGCCGCATCAGCGCCTCCAGCGCGTCCGCCGCCGGTCCCGCCGCCTCGATCAGTGCCGCCGATGGCTCGGCCAAATCGGTCTCCAGGCCGTATCCGGCCTCCACATTCTTCTCGGCGCGCGCATAAACCAGGCCCCGCACCTCGGCGAGCAGCCGTTCGACCGGCCCGAACGGCTCGCCTTCGTTCAATCGCTGCAACCAGCCATCGCCGGGCAGCGCCTGTGCCGCGTGCACCGCATCGCCGATCGCCCGCGCCCCCTCGGCATCATAGCTGGCGACATCGGACAGCCGCGCGGCAAGGCCGCGGCGCCGCCCGCGGCTCGTCCCCTCCGGCCCCATCACCCATCGGCGCAGTTCGATGGCCTCCTGCCCGGTCAGCGCGGCGGAAAACATCGCATCGGCGGCGTCGAACAGATGATGACCCTCGTCGAAGACATAACGGGTCGGCCGGTTCGCCGTCTCGCGCCCGCGCGCCGCGTTCACCATCACCAGCGCGTGATTGGCGATCACCAGGTCCGCCTGCGCCGAATCGCGCGCCGCGCGTTCGATGAAGCATTTCCGGTAATGCGGGCACCCGGCATAGATGCATTCGCCCCGCCGGTCGGTCAGCGCGGTCGATCCGTTGCGCCGGAACAGCGTCGGCAACCATCCGGGTAGGTCGCCGCCCACCATGTCGCCATCGGCGGTATAGGCGGCCCATCGCGCGACCAGATGCGCCAGGATCGCCGCCCGCCCCGCAAAGCCGCCCTGCAGCGCGTCCTCAAGGTTCAGCAGGCACAGGTAATTTTCCCGCCCCTTGCGCGTCACGATCCTTTGTCGCCGGATCGCGGGATCGGGGAACAGCCGTTCTCCCTCCGCCGACAATTGCCGCTGCAGCGCCTTGGTAAAGGTGGAAATCCACACCGCGCCGCCCGCCTTCTCGGCCCAGAGCGAGGCGGGGGCGAGGTAACCCAGCGTCTTGCCGATGCCTGTCCCCGCCTCGGCCAGCACCATGTTGGGCGCATCGCGCCGGTCGCGCGGGGCAAAGGCTTGCGCGGCGGCGGCGGCATAGGCGCGCTGGCCCTCACGCTGCTCCGCACCCGCCCCGGTCAACTGACGCAGCCGAGCGACCGCCTCTTCCGGCTCGATCGCGATGGTCTTTGCGGGCGGGCGCGGCGGTCCTTCCTCCCATTCGGTCAGCTTGGTGAACAGCCATCGCTCGGCTGTCTTGGGCTTGCGTACATGCGCGGCCAGCACCGGCGCCCAGGGCCATCGCGCGCGGGCCAGCGATTCCAGCGCGTGCCACGCCCCTTCGCGCTCCGGCCAGTTCTCGCCCGCCCGCTCGATCAGCCGCACGGTCGCCGCTCGCAGCATCGCAGCGATGCCCGAATCGTCGCCGGGCATCGCCAGCGCCAGTTCCCGCGCCAGTCCGGCTGGCGTCGGCACCAGGAACCGGGCCGGATGCAGGAACGCGAACAGCTCCAGCACGTCCAGCCCGGACAGGTCGGCATAGCCCAGCCGGGCGGCGACCAGCGGCGCGTTGAGCAGGATCACCGGCGTATCCGCCGCCATGCGGATCGCCTCGCCCCGGCCAATGGCCCGCGTGCCCTCGCCATCGCTGACCCACACCCCCGAATGGCTGGCGTGAAGGGCGGGGTGGGGCAGGGCGACGTTCACCCCCTGCTTGTGCGTTTGCCGGAACAGATTGGCAACGGAAAATCCCGGATCAGGCGGGTTCGATCAACCGCATCAGCCGCCCGCGCTCATGCCAGGTGAGCGCCAGCCACCAGATCGCCCAGATGCTGCCCCAGACATAGCTGTGGGTCAGCACCCAGTGAAACGCGGTGATCAGCGCGATTGCGGGGGCCAGCAAGACCAGTCCCAGTGCCGCCGTCCGCTTGAACAGCAATGCCGTTCCCGCGACCAGGAACAAGGCGATCAGCATGGGATTGGCAAATCCGCTGCGGTTCAATGCGCCGGTGAAATCTGCGGCCTCAGCCACGGCCTCCGGCGGATGGTCGCCGCCGAAACGGACGATGATCATGACCGTGGACAGGATGAAGAACAGCCCGAACAGGATGCGCGCCGTTGCCCAGACGATGTTTCCCCATGCCATGCCCTGCCCCCGCACATCCGGCCTGAATCATGCGATCGATAGCAGATTTCCCTACCACAGCACATTCTTGATGGGCGTGACCGGCGGGGGTGCCTCGTCGCCGATGGATTGCTTCAGGTCGATTTCGATCGTCCCGCACATCGCGGTCATCGGCACGTCATGTTCGGTATTGCTGAACGGATCGGTCAGGTCGTCGCCGATGCGCAGCGCTGCCAGGAACATCAGGCCGGCCAGCGTCGATCCGACCGGCGTCGCCCAGCCCAGCGTCTCGACCAGGCCGATGGGCAACAGGACGCAGAACAGCCGGGTGAAGAACGCCGGAAAAAACCGGTACTGCATCGGCAGCGGCGTGTTCTTGATCCGCTCCATCCCGCCTTGTGCGTTTGAGATGTCCACCATCACGCTTTCGATCTGCGCCTGCTGGATGGTGTCGATCCATCCATTGCGGCGCGCCTCGTCGATGCGGCGGGCATTGCCGGTGTTCAGCGCATTGGCCGGGTTGGCAAAGGACAGCGCCTCGGCCGCCTCTTCCCGGCCCAGGATACGGTGCACGTCGGGATGCTCGGGCAGGCGACGCAATTGCCCGCGCAGCGCGTGGACATAGGCGACGTGGCGCAGGACGATCGATCGCTTCAATTCGCGGGCCGCATCGGGCGTGTCGGGCAAAAACGCGATGACGCTGCGCGACAGGCTGCGCGATGCGTTGATCATCGCGCCCCACAGCGTCCGCCCCTCCCACCATCGCTGATAGGCCGAATTGGCGCGGAACCCAATGAACAGGCCGAGCGCGGTACCGAAAATGGTCAGCGGCAGCTCCGGTGCCCGGAACGGCAGCTCGAAATAGGCGATGGTGACGATGATGTCCCAGACCGCCAGCACGGTCAGCGGACGCCACACATCGCGGACGATTCGGCTCAGGCGCGGGCTGCTGGAAATGATCATGGCTGGGGCACAATTCGCTGCGCTGCAAAATGTTCCGGGCTCGCAACCCTTGGCCGCAGGCCGGATTTGCGATTCGGCCCGCAACGCGGCAAAGGCTCCCGCATCATGACCAGCATCGATCCTGCCCTGCGCGAAGCAGCCCTCGTCTCCAAGGCCTGGCCCTATGAAGAGGCGCGCAAGCTCCTGAAACGCTATCCCGATGGCAAGGGCGAGGCCGTGCTGTTCGAAACCGGCTATGGCCCCTCGGGCCTGCCGCATATCGGCACCTTCAACGAAGTGCTGCGCACCACCATGGTCCGCCGCGCCTTCGAAACCCTGTCAGATCAGCCGACGCGCCTGATCGCGTTTTCGGACGACATGGACGGGCTGCGCAAGGTGCCGGACAATGTGCCTAATCAGGCGATGCTTCAGGGCTATATCGGCCATCCGCTGACCCGGGTCCCTGATCCGTTCGAAAAGTTCGAAAGCTTCGCCGCGCACAACAATGCGATGCTTCGCGAATTCCTCGACCGGTTCGGCTTCGATTACGAGTTCGCCTCCTCGACGGATTACTACACCTCCGGCCGCTTCGACGATGCGCTGCGTTCGGTGCTGCGCCACTATGACGCCATCATGGGCGTGATGCTGCCGACGCTGCGCGCCGAGCGTCAGGCGACCTATTCCCCCGTCCTGCCGATCAGTCCGAAGACGGGCGTGGTGCTTCAGGTGCCGGTTCAGGTGGTGGATGCAGAAGCAGGGATCGTCCGCTTCACCGATAACGGCGATGTCATCGAACAATCCATCCTGTCGGGCGGTGCCAAGCTGCAATGGAAGGTCGACTGGGCGATGCGCTGGGTCGCGCTCGGCGTCGACTATGAAATGGCAGGCAAGGACCTGATCGATTCGGTCACCCAGTCGTCCAAGATCGCCCGCGTCCTCGGCGCAAAGCCGCCCGAGGGCTTCAATTACGAGATGTTCCTCGATGAAAAGGGCGAGAAGATCTCCAAGTCCAAGGGCAATGGTCTCAGCCTGGAACAATGGCTGACCTATGGCTCGGACGAAAGCCTTGCCTTCTACATCTACCGCGAACCGAAAAAGGCCAAGGCGCTGCACATGGGCGTCATCCCCCGCGCGGTGGATGACTACTGGCAGTTCGCGGGCAATTATGCCGATCAGCTGGTCGAACAGCGGCTCGGCAATCCGGTGCATCACATCCATAACGGCCCGCCGCCGGTCGCGACGCTGCCGGTCACTTTCGGCCTGCTATTGAACCTGGTTGGCGTCATGGGTGCGGCCGCCACGCGGGAACAGGTCTGGGGCTATCTCGGCAATTATGTCGCCGATGCCACCCCCGAAAGCCACCCGGCGCTCGATGAACTGATCGGCAAGGCGCTCGCCTATAACCGCGATTTCGTGGCCCCCACCCTGGTCCGCCGCGCACCGGAGGGGGTGGAGGCGGACGCGCTGAAGCGGCTGGACGCGGTGCTCGCCACCCTGCCCGCCGATGCCAGCGCAGAGGATATCCAGAACGAGGTCTATGAGATCGGCAAGACCGGCGGGTTCGACAATCTGCGCGACTGGTTCAAGGCGCTCTATGAAACCCTGCTCGGATCATCCCAAGGGCCGCGCATGGGCAGCTTCATCGCGCTCTACGGCACCCAAAACACGCGCACCCTGATTGCGGAGGCGCTGGCCAAAGCCTGACGGCTATTCGCTGTCGGGGGCGAGCCAGGTCAGGGTGACCGCGTCGCCATTCCCGGCGCCGTCCGTGACCCGCGATTGCGCCCCGGCGGCGGTCAGCGCGGCCGCCACCGCCTCGGCGCGCTCGGCCGGCCCGGAAACGCCGATCGGCGCTGCGATCCGCTGGCCCGCCCATGCCGCCAGCGCGAGTGCCGCGACATTGGGCTCGTCCTCGATATAGGGGATTTCGGGTAGCGGCAGGGCGGGGGGGACCAGTTCGACCCGCCACCCCTCGGCGGTTCCCGCAATCCGCTGTTCCAGACCGCGATAGGTGGCCAGGCTCGCCCCGGGCAGCACGACCGCCCGCACCATCGCCCGCCGCGCATCCCGGTCGATCAGCACCGCACCCCGCTCGACCCCCGCGACCAGCGCCAGTCGGTCGGTCATCGCCGCGATGGTCGCTTCCCGGTTCTGCGCCGTCGCGCTGGCGGCCGCCAGCTGTGCGGCCTCCGCCTCGCCGCCGGCCACCTGCACCTGTTCCAGTGCGACGGCGACCGGCCGGTCGAACAGCCGGGTCAGCGTCGCCGCCGCCGCCGGCTCGGCCTGACCCCGCAATTCCGGCGTCAGCATGGTGGCGGTGACCCGGACCGTTTCCCCGGCATAATTGACCTCGATCTGGCTGACCCGCGCGTCCTCCGGAAACTGGCTGGCCACCACTTCGCGCACCTGCCGCGATGCCGCCGCCTCCCACGCGATCTGGCGCAGCGTCAGCCCCAGCGGCACGGCCAGCGCGGCAAACACGATCAGCAGTACCACCGTCTGCACCAGCGTATGCTGCGGCGACAGGTGCGCGCCGAAACCATAAAGCCGGGCGACGATGGCTGCCGCCAGCGCAATGGTCATCAAATTGGTGAAAAACAGGAGCAGCGACCCGCCGAACACCGTCCAGTTCGCCGTCGCCAGGCCAAATCCGACAACGGCCAGCGGCGGCATCAATGCCGTCGCAATGGCCACGCCGACAATGGTGCCCGCCCGCCCGCGCACCATCGCATAGGCACCGGCGAGCGCGGAAAACAGCGCGATCAACAGGTCGTACAGCGTGGGCCGGGTCCGCGCCGCGATTTCCTCCGTCACATTCTGGAGTGGCGACAACAGCACGATGGCTGCGGTAAAGGCGACGGCCAGCACCACGCCCAGCGCCAGCGCGGTGGCGGAGGTGCGGATCTCGCGCGTATCGAACGTCGCCAGCCCGAACCCCAGGCCGATGATCGGTCCCATCAGCGGCGAAATCAGCATCGCCCCGATCACCACGGCCGGCGACGACAGCAGCAGCCCCAGCACGGCGATCCCCGCCGACATCAGGGTCATGAACGCATAGCGGCCCGACCATCCGGCTTCATCGCGCACGCGTTCCACCACATCGACATGATCGACATTGGCGATCGCCCGGGTGCGCCACCATTCGGTCAATGGATTGGCGCTATGGCGGGAATAGGAAGTGGCCATGTTCGCCCGATAAGGGGTTTGCCCCGCCTGATCCAGCCGTTAGGGCAGGGCACGGGGCAGAAACGGGAGTTCCAGATGGCCGCAGACAGTCGCGCCCGCTCGGCATTGCGCGCGTTCCTGAAAAGCGAGGCGACGGGCGGCATCGTCCTGATCGTCGCCGCCGTGCTGGCCATGGTGGCGGCAAATCTGCCCGCGACGGCAGAGGGGTATCAGCACTTTCTGCACCTCGATACCGGCCCCGTCATCTCGCCCAAATATGGCTCGATGACGATCCATCTGTGGATCAACGATGCGCTGATGGCGATTTTCTTCTTGCTGGTCGGTCTGGAAATCAAACGCGAGTTCACCGACGGGCGACTGGCCCGCTGGTCCGACAGGCGGCTGCCCTTCATCGCCGCGGCGGCGGGCATGGCGGTGCCGGCGGCGGTCTATCTGTTCGTTACCGGCTTCGATCCCGCGCTGGTCAATGGCTGGGCGATCCCGGCGGCGACCGACATCGCCTTTGCCATCGGGGTACTGGCGATCCTTGGCCGTCATGCGCCGGCCTCGCTCAAGCTGTTCCTGACCACGGTGGCGATCGTCGACGATATGGGCGCGGTGGCGATCATCGCCTTCGTCTATACCGCCGGCCTGTCCTCGCTGGCGCTGGCAGCGGCGGGCCTGGTGATGGGCGGCCTCTATTTCCTCAACCGGTCCAACGTAACCCGGCTCTGGCCCTATCTGCTGCTGGGCGCGCTGCTCTGGTATTTCGTGTTCCTGTCGGGCGTCCACGCGACCATCGCCGGGGTGCTGACCGCGTTCATGATCCCGGTAAAGCCGACCCCGGGCGCGCCGGACGCGGCCGATTCGCCGCTGCACCGGCTGGAACATGCGCTGCACAAACCGGTGGCGTTCCTGATCGTCCCGCTGTTCGGCTTTGCCAATGCCGGGGTGCCGATGGCGGGGCTGGGGCCGGAAATCATGTTCGAACCGCTGCCGCTGGCCATCGCGCTCGGCCTGTTCCTGGGCAAGCAGTTCGGCATTTTCGGCAGCATCTGGATCAGTTGCCGCGCGGGTATCGCCGAAGTGCCGGGCGGGGCGAACTGGCGGCAGATCTACGGCGTCGCCCTGTTGGCGGGCATCGGCTTCACCATGAGCCTGTTCATCGGCGGCCTTGCCTTTCCCGGCAACGAACTGTTCGTGAACGAGGTCAAGATCGGGGTGCTGGCCGGATCGATCCTGTCGGCGATCGGCGGTTATCTGCTCATCCGGTTTGCCGGGGGCAGGGCGCCCGTCCGCCCGGCGCAGGTCGACGACGATGCGGATGATCCGCTGAAGGAACCGTTCAAGGCCTGACCGGCCGGGCGGCGGTTCAATCGAACAGGCTGGACACGCTCGCTTCTTCGGCGATCCGGCGAATGGCCTCTGCGATCAGCGGGGCGATGGTCAGGTGGCGGATATGCTTGGCATCGGCGATCACCGTGTGGTTACCGATGCTGTCGGTGATGACCAGCTCCTCCAGCTGCGACGCCTCGACGCGCGCCACGGCCCCGCCCGACAGCACGCCGTGGGTGCAATAGGCGACGACGCCTGCCGCGCCCCCGGCCTTCAGCGCGGCGGCGGCATTGCACAGCGTGCCGGCCGAATCGACGATATCGTCGATCAGGATGCAGAACCGCCCCTCCACTTCGCCGATGATGTTCATCACCTCGGATTCGCCCGCGCGCTCACGCCGTTTGTCGACGATCGCCAGCGGGGCATTGTCCAGCCGCTTGGCGAGCGACCGGGCACGCACCACGCCGCCGACATCGGGCGACACGACCATCAGGTTCCGGTCCCCGAACCGGGTCTGGATATCCGCCGACATCACGGGGGCGGCAAACAGGTTGTCGGTGGGGATGTCGAAAAACCCCTGGATCTGGCCAGCGTGCAGATCGACCGACAGTACCCGGTCGGCGCCGGCGGTCGTGATCAGATTGGCGACCAGCTTGGCCGAAATCGGCGTACGCGGACCCGGTTTCCGGTCCTGGCGGGCATAGCCGAAATAGGGGAGGACGGCGGTGATCCGCTTGGCCGATGCGCGTTTCAGCGCATCGATCATGATCAGCATTTCCATCAGATTGTCGTTCGCCGGATAGGCGGTGGATTGCAGGACGAACACGTCCTCGCCCCGCACATTTTCCAGCACCTCGACAAAAATTTCCTCGTCGGCAAACCGGCGGACATTCGCGCCGGTCAGCGGAATTTCCAGATAGCGCGCAATGGCCTGCGCGAGCGGAAGATTGGAATTGCCCGCCAACAGCTTCATGTCGCGCCCCACGCTTGATGACCGATTTCTGACAGCCGCCCTTTAGGCGGGGGGTGCCATCCCCGGCAAGACTCGATTGCGGGGCGTGCATCCCCGTCTTAGATGCCGGGGATGAGCGTCGTCACCCGTTTCGCCCCCAGCCCGACCGGCCGCCTGCATGTCGGCAATCTGCGCACCGCGATCCACAACTGGCTGGCGGCCAGGGCGGCGGGCGGCCGGTTTCTCCTGCGCATCGACGATACCGATGCCGAACGGTCCCGGGAGGCGCATGTCGAGGCGATCCGCGCCGATCTGGCCTGGCTGGGGCTGACCCCCGATGCCGAGGTGCGCCAGTCCGCCCGATTTGCCCTGTACGAGCGGGAGTTCGACCGGCTGCGCGCGGCGGGCCGCGTCTATCCCTGTTACGAAACGCCGCAGGAACTGGACCTGCGGCGCAAGATCCAGCTCGGCCGCGGGCTGCCTCCCATCTATGACCGCGCGGCCTTGAAGCTGACCGACGATCAGCGGGCTGCGCTGGAAGCGGAGGGCCGCCGGCCGCATTGGCGGTTTCTGCTCGCCCCCGGCATTATCGAATGGGACGATGCGGTGCGCGGCCCGCAACAATTCGATGCCGCGTCGATGAGCGATCCCGTCATCCGGCGCGGCGACGGCAGCTGGCTCTATCTGCTCCCCTCGGTCATCGACGATATCGACATGGGGGTGACGCTGGTCGCGCGCGGCGAGGATCACGTCACCAACACGGCCGCTCAGGTTCAGATGTTCGATGCGCTGGGGGCCGCCCCGCCGCGCTTTGCCCATGCCGCGCTGCTGACCGGGGCGGAGGGCAAGCTGTCCAAGCGGCTGGGCTCGCTCGGCATCGATCATTTCCGGGAAACCGGCATCGAGCCGATGGCGATCCTGTCGCTGCTGGCCCGCATCGGCACCAGCGATTCCGTCGAGCCGTTTGCCGATCCCGCGCCGCTCTTGGCCGGATTCGACTTCGCACGGTTCGGCCGCGCCCCGGCCCGTTTCGACGAAGGGGAACTGGCCCAGCTCAACGCCCGCATCGTGCACCAGCTGCCCTTCGATGCCGTGTCCAACCGGCTGCCGGCGGGGATGGATGCGGCTGCATGGGACGCCGTGCGCCCCAATCTGTCGGTCGTTGCGGATGCGGCGGACTGGTGGCCGGTCATCGCAGGGACCATCGATGCGGCGGAACAGCCGGGCGAGGCGGATTTTCTGGCCCAGGCGGCGGCGGTCGCCCGGGGGATCGACTGGTCCGCCGATCCGTGGGGCCAGCTGACCGGCGCGCTGAAGGCAGCGACGGGGCGAAAGGGCAAGGCACTGTTCCTGCCGCTGCGCCTGGCATTGACCGGGCGCGACCATGGGCCGGATATGAGCGCGATCCTGCCCCTGATCGGCCGCGAGCGCGCGCTGGCCCGGCTGGAGCATCATTGAACTCGCCTTTCGCCAGCCATAGCGAAAGCCTTTGACAATGGCGGGTGATGTTGTAACATCATCCTTCTCCACTGGAGAGGAGAAGATGCCATGTATGCTGACCGCAAAAAGGGGCTGAACCCCGCGGCACTGGGCGGGGCGTTGCTGATCAATGGCGGGATGATCGCCATGCTGGCCACGCTTGGCGCCATCACCGTCATGCCGCGCGGACCGGAGTCCATCGAAACCTATCCCGTCCGCGCCGACCCGCCGCCGCCTGCCCCGCTGCCCGAACCAGAGCCTGTCGAGCGGCGGATCGACACCGCCCCGCCCGCGCCGCGCCCCGATCTGGTCATTCCCCGCCCAGTCATCGATCCGGTGCCGGCCGGCCCGGTGCTGACCGGCACCGACGCCGTGCCGCCGGGCCCGCCCCAGCCAGTGCCCGGCGGTCTGGGCAGTGGCGGCGTCGGCACGGCGACACTGCCCCAGCCTGCGCCCGTTTTGGTCGATGCGGCGATCGATCAGCGCTTTGCTGGCGGGTTTCAGCCGCCCTATCCGGGCCGCGAACTGGGGCTCGGCCGCGAAGGACGGGCCGTCGTGCGGGTGCTGATCGGCGTCGACGGGCGGATCAAGGCGGTGGAGCGGATCGATGCCGACAGCGACGGCTTTTTCGAAGCGACGCGCCGCCATGCGCTTGCCCGTTGGCGATTCACCCCCGCGACGCGTGACGGCGTGCCCATGGAAAGCTGGAAACGGCTGACGGTGCGCTTCACGATCGACTGATCGGCGGCGCAGGCCGTTTCGGGGCGGGGACTGGTCGCGCGGCCCCGCCCTGCCTATGTTGGGTCCATGCTTTCGCCCAATCATTTCCGCATGATGAAACAGGTGCAGCCACGCACCGCCATCCGCGACGTCTATGAACTCTTCATCCGGCCCCGGCCGCACAAATGGGGGTTCATGGGGCTGGCCGCGACGATCACCGCGCTGGTGATCAGCGGGTTTGTGTCCGACAGCCGCCAGGAACGGCCCTACAAGCGCGACATCGTCTATGTTCAGGACTGGCGGCTCGACCGCACCGATGAACAGATCATCGCCCAGCAGCAGGTGGACGAGGCACGAAAGCTGGAGCGGCTGAAGAAACTGAACGCCGAAAAGGAAAAGCGGCGTCAGGAATGGCAGAAGATCGACGACGGCCTCAGCCGCTGGGGCCTGTAGCGCGGTCATGACCTGGGGGCCGGATGCGCGCTGGATGGCGGTGGCCGTCGCCCTGTCCGAACGGACGCGGGGCCTGTCCGATCCCAATCCCAATGTCGGCTGCATCATCGTCGATCCCGACGGACGAGTGGTGGGGCGCGGCTGGACCCAGCCCGGCGGCCGTCCCCATGCCGAGGCGATGGCGCTGGATCAGGCGGGGGATCGGGCGCGGGGCGCCACGCTGTACACCACGCTGGAGCCGTGCTGCCACCAATCGCCGCGCGGGCCCGCCTGTGCCGACCGGATCATTGCAGCCGACGTGGCCCGCATCGTCGTCGCGCTTCGCGACCCCGACCCCCGTGTCGATGGCGGCGGCATCGCCCGGCTGCGCGCGGCGGGCATCTCGCTCGACATCGGCCCGGCGGCCGATGCCGCCCGCCGCGCCATGGCGGGCTTCCTGATTCGGCAACGGCTGGGCAGGCCGCTCGTTACCTTGAAACTTGCGCTGTCGCTCGACGGGGCGCTGGCGCTTGCCGATGGGCAAAGCCGGTGGATCACCGGTCCCGATGCGCGTGCCCATACCCATCTGGAACGGGCGCGCCACGGCGTCATCATCGTCGGGCGCGGCACGATGGCGGCGGATCGGCCCAGCCTGGACGTCCGACTGGCCGGGCTGGCGCACCGCTCGCCCCGCAAGATGGTGCTCAGCCATGGGCAGGGAGATGGACCCGAGCGGATAACCTCGCCCGAAGCCATCGATAGGCTCGCCACCAATCATGTCATGGTCGAAGGGGGGGCAGGCGCCGCCGCTGCGTTTCTCGCCGCCGACCGGGTCGATCGGCTGCTCCTCTACCGCGCGCCCATCCTGATCGGGGGCGGGTTGACCCTCCCCGATATCGGACTGGCCGATCTGGCGGCGGCGCATGGTCGGTGGCGCCTGGTCGAATCGCGGATGCTTGGCACGGACCGGGCCGAGCTTTACGAGCGGACGGCGGACTAAAGGGAAAAACAGGCCATGTTCACGGGCATCGTCACCGATATCGGTGTCATCGAATCGGTTTCGGACGGCGGCGACCGCCGGGTCTGGGTCACCACTCGCTACGATGTTGCCGGGATCGACCTGGGCGCATCGATCGCCTGTTCCGGCGTCTGCCTGACGGTCGTCGACAAATCGCCCGGCCGGGTCGGCTTCGACGTTTCGGGCGAAACCGTCGCGCGGACGGCTCCGGGGATGTGGACGGCGGGCCGCCGGCTCAATCTCGAACGCGCCTTGCGGCTGGGCGACGAACTGGGCGGGCACATCGTCACCGGGCATGTCGACGGGATCGCAACCGTTGCAGACATCACGCCCGACGGGGATTCGCACCGCGTCCGCCTTGCTCTGCCCGCTGCGCTTGCCCCCTTTGTCGCGCCAAAGGGGTCGGTGACGCTCGACGGGGTATCGCTGACGGTCAACCAGGTGGAGGACGGCCCCGACGGAACCGCATTCACCGTCAACCTGATTCCGCACAGCTGGGCCGTGACCACCTTTGGTGCGCTTCGGGTCGGCCAGTCGGTCAATGTCGAAATCGACGTGCTGGCCCGGTATCTGTCCCGGATGCGGCAAGTCATCACCGCGTGATGTGAGGCGCGGCTAGCGTATCACATTGTGATGTGATAGGCGCACGGCTCCGAAGCGGAGTCGTTTGCCCATGTCCACCGATCTGATTGCCCGTATCCGCAAGCTGGTGCTGGACGGCGGCATGTCGCGATCCGGGCTGGCCCGCGCCGCCGGGCTTCACGCCAACACCCTGCGCGATCTGGATCAGCCCGACTGGAACCCCACCGCCGACACGCTGCGCAAGCTGGAGGCGTTCGCCTTCGCCAATGACGATTCCCCGGTGCTTGTGCCGATCGAGGAGATCATCGACGAGGCGCGCAACGGCCGCATGTTCATCCTGGTGGATGACGAGGACCGGGAAAATGAGGGCGATCTGGTCATCCCGGCCCAGATGGCGACCCCTGCGGCAATCAATTTCATGGCGACGCATGGCCGCGGCCTGATCTGCCTGGCGCTGGCCAAGGACCGGGTCGACCAGCTCGGCCTCGATCTGATGAGCCGGGCCAACGGCACCCGCCACGCCACGGCCTTTACCGTGTCGATCGAGGCGAAAAGCGGCGTCACCACCGGCATTTCCGCCGCCGATCGTGCCCGCACCATTTCCGTTGCGATCGACGCGTCGAAGGGGCCGGACGAAATCGTGACGCCGGGCCATGTCTTTCCGCTGGTCGCGCGCGAGGGCGGGGTGCTCGTCCGCGCCGGCCATACCGAGGCGGCGGTCGATGTCTCGCGGCTGGCTGGGCTCAACCCGTCTGGCGTGATCTGCGAGATCATGAAGGATGACGGCACCATGGCCCGCATGGACGACCTCATTCCCTTCGCGCGGCTACACAAGCTCAAGATGGGCACGATCCGCGACCTGATCGCCTATCGCCGCCGCCACGATCACCTGGTCGAACGCCGCGCCGAAACCAGCTTCACCAGCCGCTGGGGCGGGGAATGGCGGCTGATCACCTTCTGGAACAAGGGGGCGGGCACCGAACAGGTGGCGCTGATCAAGGGGCGGATCGATCCAGCCCGGCCGACACTGGTGCGGATGCACGCCCTGTCGCCGTTCGGCGACCTGTTCGGCGAGGCGGGGGATCGCGGCGCGCTGCTGCAGCGCTCGATGCAGATCATCGGCGAAGAAGGCGCAGGCGTCATCGTCGTCATCAACAAGCCGCGTGCCGACGCCTTCACCCTGGCCGTCGAACACCGGGCCGGCATCCGGCGCCCGGCGGAGATGGAGGAATTGCGCGACTACGGCGTCGGCGCCATGATCCTGACCGATCTGGGGGTGGAGGAAATGGTGCTGCTGACCAACACGCATCACACTTTGGTCGGGCTCGACGGCTATGGCCTGTCCATCGTCGGTGAACGGCCGATCGATCTGGACGCCTGATTTATCGCCTCTAGGTGGGGCAGACCCCCTCTCATTCCTGCGGAGCATCCCATGGCCACCATCCTGATCGTCGAAGCGCGTTTCTATGACCATCTGAACGACATGCTGCTGGCCGGCGTCCGCGCCGCGATCGAGGCGGCGGGCCATGACCATGAAACGGTCACCGTCCCCGGCGCGCTGGAAATCCCCGGCGCCATCGCGCTGGCGGACGCGTCGCGCCAATATGACGGCTATGTCGCGGTCGGCGTCGTCATCCGGGGCGAAACCTATCATTTCGAGATCGTCGCCGGTGAAAGTGCGCGCGGGATCATGGCGCTGACCATGGATGGCCTCGCCATCGGCAACGGGATCCTGACCGTGGAAAACGAGGCGCAGGCACTGGTCCGCGCCGATCCGGCGCAAAAGGACAAGGGCGGCGAGGCGGCAAAGGCGGCGCTGGCGATGCTCGCGCTGCAGGACCGGTTCCGCCAGTGACCGAACCGGTCCTGGTCACGGAACGCCTGTTGCTGCGGCTGCCGCAGGCGTCGGACCTGGACGGCTGGGCCGAAATGAACGCCGATGCCGATACGATGCGGTTCTTGGGCGGGGTGCGGCCGCGCGCCGTCACCTGGCGGGATTTGTGCACCATGCGCGGGGCCTGGGCGATTCGCGGCTTTGCGATGTTCTCGGTCATCGAACGGTCGACCGGGCGCTGGGTGGGCCGGATCGGGCCGTGGCAACCCGAAGGCTGGCCGGGGCGGGAAGTGGGATGGGGCGTCCATCCCGCATTCGCCGGGCGCGGCTATGCCCATGAAGCGGCGGTCGCGTGCATGGACCATGTGGTCGACGGGCTTGGATGGGACGCGGTCATCCACACCATCGCGCCCGACAATCATCGCTCGATCGCGCTTGCGCGGCGACTCGGCTCGACCAATGGCGGGCCGGTCTCCCTGCCCGCCCCCCATCAGGACGTCCGCGTCGACGCCTGGGGCCAGACCGCAGCTCAGTGGCGCGCCCGCCGGGCCTGATCACCGTCCGACGGCGTTCGCCGGTTGCACTGAAGCGGGAAAAATGGTGCTGCCGGCGAGGATTGAACTCGCGACCTCAGCCTTACCAAGGATGCGCTCTACCACTGAGCTACGGCAGCACGATCGACGGCGGACCGTCGGTGGAGGCGGCCCTATGGGCCGGGGGATGGCCGGTTGTCAAGCAACCGCGCATCCCGCCTTCCGGTCATTTCGGGGCAAGCACCATCAGCATCTGCCGCCCTTCCATCCGGGGATAGGCTTCGACCTTGCCGTCCTCGGCGCAATCTTCCTGCACCCGCTGGAGCAGGCGCATGCCCAGCTGGCCGTGGCTCAGTTCGCGACCGCGAAAGCGCAGCGTCACCTTGACCTTGTCGCCTTCGCCCAGGAACTTGTGGATCGATTTCATCTTCGTATCATAATCATGATCGTCGATGTTCGGACGCATCTTGATCTCCTTGATCTCCTGCGTCTTCTGGCTCTTGCGGGCGAGATTGGCCTTTTTCTGGGCCTCGTACTTGAACTTGCCGACATCGAGGAACTTGGCGACCGGCGGGTCCGCATTGGGGGACACCTCGACCAGGTCAAGCCCGACCTCTGCGGCCTGAGCCATCGCCTCGCGCGTGTACATAACGCCGAGATTTTCGCCATTCTCGTCGATCACGCGCACTTTGGGCGACTGGATGAATTCGTTATACCGCGGGCCGTTCAGCGGCATCTGGGGCGCGAGCGGGCGCCTGGTCATCGGGGGACGTATAGAGATTCTCCTGTTCAGTTCCGGACTTATCGCCCCAATATAGCGACGAATGGCGGCGAGCGGTAGTGCACCGCCGCCACGCGTCAATCAAAAACCGCGGGCAAACACCGCAGGTCGATGGATCAGCGCAGGTCCGGCGGCGTCGCCTCGCTCTTCAACAACGCGACCAGATCGTCGAGCGGCATCACCCGCTGCCCCTCGCCGCCCAGCACGCGCAGCGCCACGGTCCGCTCCTCGGCCTCGCGCTTGCCGACCACCACCAGGTTGGGAACCTTGGCCAGCGAATGTTCGCGCACCTTGTAGTTGATCTTCTCGTTGCGCAGGTCGGTATCGGTGCGGATGCCCGCCCCCTTCAGTGCCTCGGTCACTTCGCGGGCATAGTCGTCGGCATCGGACACGATCGTCGCCACCACCGCCTGTACCGGCGCCAGCCATGCGGGCAGCTTGCCGGCGAAATGCTCGATCAGAATGCCGATGAACCGCTCGTACGATCCAAAGATCGCCCGGTGCAGCATCACCGGCCGGTGCCGCTCGCCGTCCTCCGCCACATAGCTGGCGTCGAGCCGTTCGGGCAGCACGCGGTCCGACTGGATCGTGCCCACCTGCCACGTCCGCCCGATCGCGTCGGTCAGATGCCATTCCAGCTTGGGGGCATAGAATGCCCCTTCGCCGGGCAATTCCTCCCAGCCATATTGCTCGGTGGCGAGGCCGGCGCGCACCACCGCATCGCGCAGTTCCGCCTCCGCCTTGTCCCACATCTCCTCGCTGCCGAACCGCTTCTCCGGCCGCAGCGCCAGCTTGATCGAATAGGTAAAGCCGAAATCGCGGTAGATCCGGTCGGCGAGTTCGCAGAACGCCTGCACCTCGGCGACGATCTGGTCCTCGCGGCAGAAGATATGCGCATCGTCCTGCGTGAACTGGCGCACCCGCATCAGCCCGTGCAGCGCGCCATGCGGTTCGTTCCGGTGGCAGCAGCCATTCTCGTACAGGCGCAGCGGCAGGTCGCGGTAGCTCTTGATCCCCTGGCGAAAGATCAGGACATGCGCCGGGCAATTCATCGGCTTCAGCGCCATCCAGTCCGCGTCATTGCTGACGATCGGCCCTTCGTCATCGACGTTCGGCACCTCGTCGGGGATGACGAACATGTTCTCGCGGTACTTGCCCCAATGGCCGGACTGTTCCCACTGCCGGGCATCCATCACCTGCGGCGTCTTGACCTCCCGGTATCCGGCCGCGTCGATCGCGCGGCGCATATAGGCCTCCAGCTCCCGCCAGATCAGATAGCCCTTGGGATGCCAGAAGACCGACCCATGCGCCTCCTGCTGCAGGTGGAACAGGTCCATTTCCTGCCCCAGCCGCCGATGGTCGCGCTTGGCCGCCTCCTCCAGCTTGGTGAGGTGCGCGTCGAGCTGCTTCTTGTTCAGCCAGCCGGTGCCATAGATGCGCGTCAGCTGCGCATTCTTCTGGTCGCCGCGCCAATATGCGCCCGAAACGCGGGTCAGCTTGAAAGCATCCGCCGCCACCTTGCCCGTGCTGGCCAGATGCGGCCCCCGGCACATATCGAGCCACTCGCCGCCGGACCAATAGACGGTCAGTTCCTCGCCCTCCGGCAATTCCGCGGCCCATTCCGCCTTGAACGTCTCGCCCTCGGCAGACCATTTCTCGATCAGCGCCTCGCGGGACCACACCTCCCGGCGGAGCGGCTTGTCCGCCCGGATGATCTCGCGCATCTTTTCCTCGATGGCGGGCAAATCGTCCATGCCGAACGGCTCGCGCGAAGGCGGCGCCTTCACGTCATAATAGAAGCCGTCATCCGTCGCCGGGCCGAAGGTGATCTGGGTGCCGGGATACAGCGCCTGCACCGCCTCGGCCAGGATATGCGCATAATCGTGCCGCACCAGCTCCAGCGCATCCGCCTCGTCCTTCACGGTGATCAGCGCGAGGCTCGCATCGCCCTCGAACGGGCGCATGATATCGCGCACCTCGCCATCGACGCGCGCCGCCATCGCCGCCTTGGCAAGGCCGGGCCCGATCGCGGCGGCGATGTCCGCCGGGGTAGTCCCCGGGGCTACCTCGCGGACGGAACCGTCGGGCAGCGTAATGCGGAACATCTCGGACACGGGAAAAACCTTCTCGAACGCCCAGGATTGGGCCGCGCGGCTTATGCCCCCGCATGGGGCAGGGTGGCAAGCGGCCATCGGACGGGGCCGGGATGGGCGCGCAACGTCCTGCTTATGCCGCTTTCTCCCTGGTCAGTCGAAATGGCAGGACCAGTTGCGGTCATCCAGTGCGTTGCACGACCTGATCCGCTCACCGGTCAGGTCGACCATCAGCGACTGATCGAACGTGACTGGATTCCGGCCGGGCGACCGGACGATGGCAACGCCCCCATCGGGAATGCCCTCGACATAGGTAACCGCCTTTGGCGCGGGTCCAGAAAGGGCTTGCTCATGTGCCGCCGCAAACGCCAACTTGCGGTTCATCTCGATCACCTCGCCCAGCGTGAGCGTAAGGATGATCGCCAGCAGCAAGGCGGCGATCGGCAAAAACCGGCCGGCCATTTGCCGCACCGGTGACGGGTGGCGATCCGGTTTCAGCACCAGAGCCGCAACCGCGCCGCAGAACGCCCCGAAAAGGGCCAGCGCCCAGAATATGTACCACAGAATCATCGCCGCGCTGATGCCGACGCCTGCAATCTCGATGCGGATTGCATCGCCGATCAGATAGATCGGGCAGAATAATGCCAACAATACCAACGACGTCTTTTCGTTGGCTGTCAGCGGGGACAGTCCACCCATCGTCGGTGCTCCGCGCCTTGTTCGGAAGGCAAGCTCCAGATACGACCGAATGCGCCCGACGGGCAAGAAGCGCTTTGTGGGTCATCCGGCCATTGTTTGGCAAACTCTCGTCATTGCGCACGCCTGCTTGCCGCCACGCATACGTATCCCGCCTTGCCAAGGCGTGGGAGCGCTACCATCTGCCGCGATTGTGCATTGCAGCAGAGTTTCGGCCATGACCCCGACCGTCCGTTCCGATCTTGCCCCGGCCCCCGCCGCCCGAACCGCGCCGGTGGCGCTGATCATGCTGGCGTTGGCGATGGGCGGTTTCGCGATCGGCACCACCGAATTCGCGGCGATGAGCCTGCTGCCCTATTTCGCCGAAGGGTTGGGGATCGACGCCCCGACCGCCGGCCATGTCATCAGCGCCTATGCGCTGGGCGTCGTGGTCGGCGCACCGATCATCGCCGTGCTGTCCGCCCGCGTCGCGCGCCGCACGCTGCTGATCGGGCTGATGGCGGTTTTCGCGCTCGCCAACGGCCTGTCCGCCTTTGCCCCCGATTATCATTGGATGCTCGTTTTCCGGTTCCTCAGCGGCCTGCCGCACGGCGCCTATTTCGGCGTCGCCGCGCTGGTCGCCGCGGGCCTGGTGCCGCCCAATCGCCGGGCACAGGCGGTGGCGCTCGTCCTGTCGGGACTGACCGTGGCCACCATCATCGGCGTGCCCGCCGCCAATCTGCTCGGCCAGTGGCTGGGCTGGCGCTGGGGCTTCGGCATCGTCGCAGTACTGGCGCTGATCACCGCCGCGATGGTCTGGCGCTTCGCGCCCCACGACAAGCCCCAGCCCGGGGCCAGCCCGCTCAAGGAACTGAACGCGCTGCGCAAGCCGCAGGTTTGGCTGACGCTCGGCACCGGCGCGATCGGCTTTGGCGGCATGTTCGCCGTCTATACCTATGTCGCCTCCACCCTGATCGAGGTGACGGGCGTGTCCGCCGGCTGGGTACCGGTCGTGCTGGCGATCTTCGGCACCGGCATGATGATCGGCAATCTGGGCGCGGCCTGGCTGGCCGACCGCGCGATGGTGCCCACCGCCATCGGCCTGCTGCTGTGGAGCGCGGTCACGCTGGCGCTCTATCCCTTTGCGGCGGGCAACATCGTCACCCTGTCGCTGTCGGTGTTCCTGATCGGCATGGGCGGCGGCCTGGGCAGCGTGCTGCAGACGCGGCTGATGGACGTGGCGGGCGATGCGCAGACGCTGGCCGCCGCGCTTCACCACAGCGCCTTCAACGTCGCCAATGCCCTCGGCCCGCTGCTCGGCGGCGCGGCGATCGCGGCGGGCTATGGCTGGACCTCGACCGGCTGGGTCGGGGCAGGGCTCGCGCTGGGCGGGTTGGCGATCTTCGCCGTCTCGCTGCTCCTCGAACGGCGTCAGGCAATTGCCCCCGTTGCCCGCCCGGCACCCCTGGGCTGCTGACGCCCGGCAAAAAAGGCTGGCAATGTAGGATATTGGCGGGTTGGGTGAAGCGATGCGCGACCCGATCCAGCCCGCTTCCCGCCTTCGGATTGCCGGTGACGCTTCGCAGGCGCATGCCTGTCGCGTACCTGTCGCTTCGCTTCGCAAACCGGGTCTTTTCGTCAAAACCGTCAACCGATCACGCCACCCCGAACGGCACCACCCGGTTGAGTTCGACATGCCCGATCTCGGCCCGGCCCAGAAACGGCACGCCCATCGTCCGGCACCACCGCTCTACGATCTGCTCCACGCTCTCGCCGAACGGCACGTCATTCTCGACCACAGCCGTCACCGCGCCCAGCCTTATGCCTGCAATGCCCTTCAACTGAGTGGCGTTCGCGACCTGGAACAGCATCCGGTCGATCCGGTACAGCGGTTCGTCAACCTCCTCGATCATCAGCACATGGTCGGTCAGGTCGGGCAGCCACGGCGTGCCGATCATCGCGGTCAGGATGGCCAGGTTGAATGCCGCCGCCGGGCGTCCGTCGGCCAAGCTCGGCTCCAGTGCGCGCCGGTCCCGGTCGATCAGCCAGCCCAGCGCCCATCCCGTGCCCTCGCCCGTGTCGTTGCGGCCCAGGCTCGATGCCATGCTGGCATGCACCGGCCGTCCGATCCGCCGGGCATAGAGCGCGCCCAGCACGAACCCCATGTCGGAAAAGCCCATATAGGTCTTGGCCCGCGCCGCATCGGACAGGTTGGGGATCACGCGGTCCAGGATGCGGTTCGACCCGTATCCGCCCCGCGCGAACCAGACCGCGTCGATGCCCGGGTCATTGGCCACCTCCAGAAACGCCGCCGCCCGCTGCGCGTCGGTGCCCGCGAAATGACCCGCCGACAGGAAGCATTGCGGGTGATAGATCAGCTCATGCGCCGGATAATGGAGCGCCATGAACGCCTGCATCCGCAGAGAGCCTTCCTCGCTGACCTTTCGCGCCGGTGCGACAACTCCGATCCGCATCTTCTTAAGTCCTCGCAACCACCGTTCGGGCTGAGCCTGTCGAAGCCCTGTCCTTTCTTGCAAGGAAGGGGAGCCCTTCGACAAGCTCAGGGCGAGCGGGGAATAAGGGGAGCCTTGCCCCCCGTCCTTTCCCCCGATAGCCCGCGATGATGGACAACGGCAAATCATACTATCTGGTCGGCATCGGCGGCAGCGGCATGATGCCGCTGGCCATGATCCTGGCCGGGCGCGGCGCAACCGTGGCGGGATCGGACCGGGCGCTGGATGCCGGCCGCGTGCCTGCCAAGTTCGACGCGCTCCGGGCGCTGGGCATCGCGCTCCACCCCCAGGATGGCAGCGGGATCGTCTCGCCGGACCAGATCGTCGTCGCCTCCGCCGCGGTGGAATCGACCGTGCCCGACATGGTGCGCGCGGCCGAACTCGGCTGTGCCCGGATGACCCGCGCCGGCCTGCTCAGCCGGCTGTTCAACGACAGCCGGTTGCGCATCGGCGTGGCGGGAACCAGCGGAAAATCGACCGTCACCGGCATGATCGCCCATATCCTGGCTGCCAATGGCCATGACCCTACGGTGATGAACGGCGCGGTGATGAAGAATGTCGTCACGCCCGACACCCCCTTTGCCAGCGCAATGGTTGGTTCGGGCGATCCGTTCGTCACGGAAGTCGACGAAAGCGACGGATCCATCGCGCTCTATCGCCCCGATATCGCGGTGCTCAACAATGTCAGCCTCGACCACAAGTCGATGGAGGAGCTGCGCGTCCTCTTCGGGGACTTCATCGCCGGGGCCGGAACGGCGGTGGTCAATTCCGATGATGCGGAGGCGGCGGCGCTGCTGGCCGCTCGCGCCCCCGCCGCAACGCTGACATTCGCCGTCGACGGGGATGCGGACCTGACCGCTCGCAACATCGTCGAACAGCCCTTTGCCATCGCATTCGACCTGATGGCCGAGGGTCGGTCGGAGGGACGCGTGACGCTGGCGGTGCCGGGCCGGCACAACATCGCCAACGCGCTGGCGGCATTGGGCGCAACGCTCGCCGCCGGGTTGCCCTTGGCCGATTCGATGGCTGCGGTTGAGGGATTTACCGGCCTGCGCCGCCGGTTCGACCGGGTGGGGGAGGCAGGCGGCGTCACCGTGATCGACGATTTCGGGCATAATCCGGAAAAGATCGCCGCGACGCTCGATACGCTTCACGCCTTTCCCGGCCGGTTGCTCGTCCTGTTCCAGCCGCATGGCTATGGCCCGCTCAAGGTGATGCGCCGCGAACTGGTCGCCATGTTCGCCGACCGGCTGTCGACGGACGATGTGCTGGTGCTGCCCGATCCCGTCTATCAGGGCGGCACGGTGGCGCGGGAAGTGACCAGCGCCGACATCGCCGCCGATATCGCCGGATTCGGCCGCGATGCCCGCCACATCCCCGTGCGCGACGATGCCGCCGCCGCCCTTGTCGAACTTGCCCGGCCCGGCGACCGCATCGTTGTGATGGGTGCGCGCGACGACACGCTCAGCCTGTTGGCTGCTGAAATGGTCAGCCGACTGGATAGCAGGCTTTCCAATATGGAAAGCTGACTTGACTTTCTGGTTTCCAGTCATGTAAAGCTCCCTTGTCGATACGGAAAGGGAGGTTTCCAGATGTCCAAGCTGCCACCGGCCACGCGCCGCTATATGCGCCGGTTCATTCCCACGATGACCGCCTATGTCGCCGCCCTGCTGACCGCCAACTGGGCGATGGCGGCGTGGCAACCGACCGGGGTGGCGCTGATCGCGCTGTCGGCCCTGCCTGCCCTGCCGATCCTGGTGCTGCTCTGGGTGTTCGGCCGGTTGATCGTCGAAACCACCGACGAATATCTTCGCCAGTCGATGATCACCGCCATGCTGGGCGGACTGGGACTGCTGCTGGCGGTATCCACCATCTGGGGTTTCATGGAGGAAGGCGGCCTGCTGCCGCACCTGCCCGCCTATTGGGCCTTTGTCCTGTGGTGTGCCGGCTGGGGCCTGACGCAGTGCATCCTGTCGATCCGCGAACGGATGGGGATGGGCGAATGAAAAATCGTCTCCGCGTGCTGCGCGCTGAACGCGGCTGGAGCCAGCAGGATCTGGCCGAACGGCTGGAGGTGTCGCGCCAGAGCGTCAACGCCATCGAAACCGGCCGCTACGATCCGTCGCTGCCGCTGGCGTTTCGGATTTCCGACCTGTTTGCCCTGCCCATCGAAACCATCTTTTCCAACCCGTCCAAGGAGGATGCGCAATGATCCGCCGGCTGTTCGCCTTTGCCCTTGCCGCAATGCTGCCCGCCATGGCCGCAGCACAGCCCGCCACGTCCGAACGGATGGATCATGTCTCCATCACCGCAATCGGGTCGGGCGATCCCGTCATCCTGATCCCCGGCATGGCCAGCCCCAGCGCAGTTTGGGACGGCATCGCTCCCGAACTGGCCAAGCGGCACCGCGTTTTGCTGGTTCAGGTCAACGGCTTTGCCGGTGACGATCCGGGCAAGAATCTGGAGCCCGGCATCATCGACGGCATCGTCAGCGACCTCGCGACCTATGCCGAGCGCGAGAAGCTGACCAAGCCTGCGGTCATCGGCCATTCGCTGGGCGGCCTGGTTGCCATGAAGCTGGCGGCGGATCACCCGGCACTGCCCGGCCGCATCATGGCGGTTGACACGTTGCCGTTCTTTGGCGCGTTGTTCGGGGCACCGGATGCAGCGGCAGCGCAGCCACAGGCAGACCGGATTCGAGCCGCCTTGAGCGCCGCTCAGTCCCCCACCGCGTCGACAGAGGTTACGAGCGATCCCGGTGGCATCTGGTCCAATAGCCCTGCCGGCCGGATCCGGGTGGCCAACTGGTCGCGGATGGCCGATCCCCGCGTCGTGGGCCAGGCAACCTATGAGGATGTGCTGCTCGACATGCGGCCTCGATTGGGTGCGATCCGCGCGCCGTTCACCGTGCTCTATGCAACGGGAGCCGGCCCGATGGCCAAGACCTTGTGGGAACGGGAATATGCCGGATCGTCCGCCCGGCTGGTCCCGGTGGCGGACAGCTGGCATTTCATCATGCTGGATCAGCCCGAAGTCTTTGCCCGCGAAGTGCAGGCGTTCCTGGCTGACTGATCGGGCAGGGGGGTTGCGCCGCGCCCCGCAACCCCGCATCCCGCCCCGATGACCGACGCACGCATCGCCTTTTTCCACCGCCCGGGCAGCGGCCCGACCATCGTCTTCCTGCCCGGCTATGCCAGCGACATGAGCGGGGCCAAGGCGGTGGCGATCGAACGATGGGCGATGGCCCGGGGGCAGGGGGTCGTCCGCTTCGATTATCGCGGCTGCGGGGCGAGCGAGGGCACGTTCGAGGATTATGCGCTGGCCGACTGGCGCGACGACGCGCTGATGATCGTGGATCAGGTGGCGTCGGGGCCGGTGGTGCTGGTGGGATCGTCGATGGGCGGATGGCTGGCGTTGCTGGCGGCCCGCGACCGGCCGGACCGGGTGGCGGGCCTGGTGCTGATCGCACCGGCGCCGGACTTCACCGACTGGGGCTTTTCCCAGGACGAAAAGCTGGCCCTGCTGCAACAGGGGCGGATCGAGCGGGCATCGCCCTATTCCCCCCAGCCGACGGTGTTCACCCGCGGCTTCTGGTCCTCCGGAGAGGCGAACCGCCTGACGCATGGCACCGTGCCGGTCGATTGCCCGGTGCGGATCGTCCATGGCCAGCGCGATACCGATGTGCCTTGGGAAAGGGGCGTACATCTGGCCGGGCAGATCCGTTCAGCCGATGTGCAGACCTGGCTGGTCAAGGATGGTGACCATCGCCTGTCCCGCGACAGCGACATCGCGCTGATCTGTCGCGCGATAGAGGATGTGAGCACGCCCGAATGATCCTGTCCCTGTTGCTGCTGATCTCCGCTCAGTCCGTTCCGACCGCCGCCGATCTGGCGCGCTACGAAACCTGCCTCGACCTGGCGACGGACCAGCCGGATGCGGGCGAAAGGGAAGCGGTGGAGTGGCGGCTGGCCGGTGGCGGGTATCTGGCCCAGCAATGCCTGGGCATGGCCCATGCCAATCGCGGCAATTACCGTGCCGCTGCGGACGCGTTCGAGGGGGCGGCACGGACGGGCGAACTGGCGCAGGAACCGCGTACCGGCAATTACTGGGCGCAGGCCGCCAATGCCTGGGCCGCGGCGGGCGAATTGCCGCGCGCCCGTGCCGCCATCGATGCGGCGATTGCCGGTGGGCAATTGTCGGGACAGGCGCTGGGCGAGGCCTATCTCGACCGTTCCCGCATCCGCGTCGGTCAGGGCGAGCCGGAAAGTGCGCGCGGCGATCTGGATCAGGCGCTGAAGCTGGCGGACCGCGATCCGCTTGCCTGGCTGCTGTCGGCGACGCTTGCCCGGCGACTGGGCGATCTGCCGCTTGCCGCCCAGCATATCCGCAGGGCGACCGAACTGGCCCCGGACGATGCATCGGTGCAGCTGGAGGCAGGCAATATCTGGGCAGTGGTGGGCGAGGCGGACAAGGCGAAAGCTGCATGGACCGCCGCCGTCACGCTGGGCAGCGGCAAGCCGGCGGGCGAGGCCGCAGCCAAGGCGCTGGCGCAGTTCGAGCAGTAGCCCGTCGACCTAGCCCAGCGCCGCCTGCTTTTCCTCGGCCAGGCGATCCAGTTCGGCGCGGCTCCGCTTTTCCGATGCGGTTTTCAACTGGCCGCACGCCGCATCGATATCGCGTCCGCGCGGGGTGCGGGCCGGGGCCGAAATGCCTGCCGAGAACACGATTTCCTGAAAGGCGCGAATCCGCTCCGGCGTGGAACATTCATATGCCGCACCCGGCCAGGGATTGAACGGGATCAGGTTCACCTTGGCCGGCAGCTGGTACTTGCGGATCAGCCGAACCAGCTCGCGCGCATCCTCGTCGCTGTCGTTCTTGTCCCTCAGCATCACATATTCGAACGTGATCCGCCGGGCATTGTTGGCGCCGGGATAGTCGGCGCACGCCTGAAGCAGTTCCTCGATGCCGTATTTGCGGTTGAGCGGCACGATCTCGTCCCGCACTTCCTTCGTCACCGCATGCAGCGACACGGCCAGATTGACGCCGATTTCCTCGCCCGCCCGCGCCATCATCGGCACGACGCCGCTGGTGGACAGGGTGATGCGCCGCTTTGACAGGGCCAGGCCGTCGCCGTCCATGACGATGTGCAGCGCATCGCGCACCGCATCGAAATTATACAGCGGCTCGCCCATGCCCATCATCACGATATTGGTCAGCATCCGCCCCTCGGGCTGGCTCGGCCATTCGCCCAGCGCATCGCGGGCCAGCATCACCTGCCCGACGATCTCGCCCGCCGTCAGGTTGCGGACCAGCCGCATGGTCCCGGTGTGACAGAATCGGCAGTTCAGTGTGCAGCCGACCTGGCTCGACACGCACAAGGTCCCCCGATCGGCATCGGGGATGAACACCATTTCGTAATCCTGGCCATCGTCCGACCGCAGCAGCCATTTGCGCGTGCCGTCGGACGAAACTTGTGCCTCGACCACTTGCGGCCGGTCGATGACGAAGCGTTCGGCCAACCAGGGATGCTGCGCCTTGGCGATGTCCGTCATCTGGTCGAACCGGGTGGCGCCGCGATTATAGATCCAGTGCCAGATCTGCTTGGCGCGCAGCTTGGCCTGTTTCGGCTCAAGCCCTGCCGTCTCAAGGGCGGCGCGGATCGCATCCCGCGACAGGCCGACCAGGTCCACCCGGCCGTCCGCGCGCGTTGCATCGGTACGGGGCACCGGAACAGGATCGATATGCCCGGGAATGGGCATGGCCATGGACGCATTGTCGAGCATCGCGCGCACATAGGCGATTTGCGCGCCGAATACCAGCGGCGCTCAGCGGGTGGCAGGCACCGCACAGGCAAGACGGGCAGCGTCGATTGCCGCAGCAGCGCCGTTCAGAGGATAGCTGTCCGCAAAGGGGCGGCCATTGGCGGCGATGCTTTCCACGCTCATCGACCGGGCGGATCGCATGGCGGCAACGACGGCCCGGTCCGTCGATTCGTCGGGGGACCAGGCATCGGCCGGTCCGGCGATCAGGGTAAAGCGCCGTTCGCCCACGGCCAGCGTCACGGGCGCGCGCTCGCTTCGCGTCCGGCTCAACCGGATATAGAGCTGGTGACGGATGCGCTCGCCCGGCCAGTTTGCCACCGATGCAAAGGCATTGCCGCGCCCGCCGTTCGGCCGAGCGGTCGCAAAGCAGCGGCGCGGCATCGTGTCGGCAAACGCAGCCCAGGCGCCGTGCACGCCAATGACGTCGCGCGCCGCCAGCGGCCCTGCCACCGCCAGCGCAGCCAGGACTGCGGGCTTGGCCAGCTTCATGCCGGGGCGCTTCCCGTGCCGCGCAGGACGATTGTTTCTCGAATACCCTGCACCATGGCGATCGATCCCTGCGGCAGACCGGGCGCGATTGGCGCGCGATACCGCGGTTCCTCGGTCAGTCCGGTCAGCACGCCGCGAAGCACGCGGCTGGAAATGCCGTGCATCACCACCAGCCGGTCGCCCGGATCTTCCGCCGTCTCCGCCGCCCAGCCGCCGACGCGCGCGGCGATCCGGTCATAGGTTTCGCCGTCCGGGGCCGGGGACAGCAGCCCGGACAGGGGATCGACGATGGGGCCGTGTTCGGCGACGATGTCGGCATAGCTGCGTCCGCCCCAGCTGCCGGTATCGATTTCCACCAGCCGTTCGTCGGTCCGGACCCGGTGCCAGTCCAGCGACAGATGTTCGGCGATGATCGCCACTGTCTGCAGCGCGCGGCCGCTGGGCGACGACCAGAGGGTCATGTCGGGCGACGGGCCGAGCAGTTCCCGCAAGGCCGCCCCCATCGCATTGGCCTGAACAAATCCTGCCCGGGTCAGCGGGGTATGGACATGCGTTCCCTGCAGCCGTCGGGCGGCATTGAACACCGTTTCCCCGTGCCGGGCGATGAAATCCCGTCCCTGTCGCCTGTGCACCATGGTCCCCGTTTCAAGGCCCTGTGGCGGAATTGCAACGTTTTTCGGTGTTTAGGCTCCGTTCATGCAACGGACAGCCCGGTTCTGCGCTTAGAGCCGTCCCCGCGCCGGCCACGGTGCGGGCCGTTTTGACAAGGAGCAGTTATGCGTACTCTCACCCTCCTCGCGCTTGGCGCCGCAACGATCGCGACCCCGGCCATGGCACAGGAAGTCCAGCCGAACTGGACCGGCGGCCGCATTGCGGTGCTGGGCGGTTATGACAATATCCGTTCAGGCAGCACCGTGGATTCCGATATCGAGGGCGATGACCAGTCAATCGACGGTTTCCAGTACAGCGCCGAACTGGGCTTCGATTACCAGATCGGCGGCGCGGTGATCGGTGCCGAGGCCGAAATCGGCGATTCGACCGCAGGCGTCGATTTCAACAACGATGACCCGAACTATTTCGGATACGGCACGGTCCGTACTGGCCGCGACCTGTATCTGGGCGCGCGTGCTGGTGTGCTCGCCACGCCGTCGACCCTGGTCTATGCCAAGGCCGGCTATACCAACGCCCGGCTGGACGTGACGGCCAGCGACGGCACGACCGAGCTTGGCACGAACTTCAAGCTGGACGGCTATCGCCTGGGCGCCGGTGTCGAACAGGCCATCGGCAGCAATACCTTTGCCAAGGTCGAATATCGCTATTCGAACTACGGCGATGCCCGGCTCGAGTTTAACGAAGATGGCGGCACGATCGGCAATTTCGACGTCGATACCGACCGGCATCAGGTGGTGGCGGGCGTCGGCATCCGCTTCTGATCCAGGGGTGGGGAACATGATCCCCGCCAATTGAACCGGAAAGGGCCGGGGCCGCTTGCCCCGGCCCTTTTTGCCGTTAAGGATGCGTCGGTTATTACCACCTGTTAACCGAATCCGGTCCAGTCCGGGCGCGGTAATCAAGCAGGGCAGACGGCCCCGGGGGATAGGACGGACATGAAGGCCACGATCGAACGCGCGACGCTGCTGAAGGGGCTGAGCCATGTCCATTCGGTGGTCGAACGGCGCAACACCATCCCCATCCTGTCGAACGTCCTGATCGACGCGACCGGCGACGGCGTGATCCGGCTGATGGCCACCGACCTGGACCTGCAGGTGGACGAGACGCTGAAGGCGGAGATCCAGACGCCCGGCGCGATCACCGTGCCGGCCCATATGTTGTTCGACATTGCCCGCAAGCTGCCCGAGGGTGCCCAGGTGCAGCTGTCGGCCGCCGACGGCCGCATGACGGTGGTTGCGGGCCGGGCGCGGTTCAGCCTGCAGACGCTGCCGCGCGACGATTTCCCGGTGATTGCAGAAGGGGAGCTGCCGACGCAGTTCGAACTGCCGGTCGCCACGCTCAAGCAGATCATCGACAAGACCCGCTTTGCGATCTCGACCGAGGAAACGCGTTATTATCTGAACGGCATCTTCCTTCACGTCACCGACGATGCGCAGCCGGTGCTGAAGGCGGCGGCGACCGATGGGCACCGGCTTGCCCGCGTCACTGTACCGCGTCCCGATGGTGCGGAGGAAATGCCCGGCGTGATCGTGCCGCGCAAATGCGTCAATGAACTGCGCAAGTTGCTGGACGAGGTCGACGGATCGGTCGGCGTGTCGCTGTCCACGTCCAAGATCCGCTTCGATCTGGGCCAGGCGATCCTGACGTCCAAGCTGATCGACGGCACCTTCCCCGATTACAGCCGCGTCATCCCGACCGCCAACGACAAGCTGCTGAAAATCGACCCGAAGAGCCTGATGGCTGGTGTCGACCGCGTGTCGACCATCGCCACCGAAAAGGCGCGGCCGGTAAAGCTGGCGCTGGACCGCGACAAGGTGACGTTGTCGGTCACCAGCCCGGAAAATGGCACCGCGGCCGAGGAAGTGCCCGGCGAATATGCCGCCATGGGCTTCGAGATCGGCTTCAACGCCAAATATCTGCTCGACATTCTGGGCCAGGTAGAGGGCGATGCGATCGAGGTGCATCTGGCCGATGCCGGTGCGCCGACGTTGATCCGGGAGAATGACCGGTCGGCCGCGCTCTATGTCCTGATGCCGATGCGGGTCTGATCGGCACCCTGCCTGCTCCCGGCCCGTGCCGGGGAGCAGGTGGTTATTCCAGTGGTGCCATCCCGGCGCGCAGCACGCGAAGCACGTTGCCGCCCATCACCTTGGCAATGTCGCGCTCGGTCAGCCCGGCGTCCATCAGCCCCTGGGTGATCAGCGCCAGTTCGCTGGTGTCGAACCCGGTGGTCACAGCGCCGTCGAAATCGGATCCCAGCCCGACATGGTCGATGCCGACCAGATCGCGGACATGCAGGATCGACCGGACGATTGCCGATACGTCCACCGAACAGACCGCGCCGTCCCAATAGCCGATGCCGACGACCCCGCCGGTCCGGGCAACCCCCCGGATTTCCGCATCGGTCAGGTTGCGGTTCTCGCGGCACACCGCCTGGACCCCGCCATGGCTAGACACCACCGGACGGCGCGCCATCGCCAGCACCTCGGCGACGGCGGGATGGCTGGCATGGGCGATGTCGACGATCATGCCCAGCGCCTCCATCCGCCGCACCACCTGTCGCCCGAGCGGCGTCAGCCCGCCCTTGGCGATGCCGTGCATCGACCCGGCGACCTCATTGTCGAAGAAATGGGCAAGGCCCGCCATCCGGAACCCGGCGACGTGGAGCCGGTCGAGATTGTCCAGCCGCCCCTCCAGATTGTGCAGCCCCTCGATCGACAGCAGCGCGCCCGTCACCTTCACGCCGCGCCGCCGGTCTGCCAGCAATCGGTCGAGCGCCGCCGGACTGTCGATCACCCGCAGCGTGCCCGCCGATCCTGCCTCCGCCGCGCGCAGTTTATCGGCGTGGAACAGCGACCGTTCCAGCAGCGAGCCCCAAGTGCGCACCGGCTGCAACTGGCCGATGGCGAGCAACGTGATATTGTCCGTCTCGTCCGAATTTGCGGCGTAATTCTGGTTCTTCGGCGTCTTGGTCACGCTGGAAAACACCTGCAGCGCGACATTGCCCGCGCGCAGCCGGGGCAGGTCGATCTGGCCGCGATCGGCGGGTGCGATCAGGCTGCGTTTCCACAGCAAGGTATCGCCGTGCAGGTCGGCGACGGCCAGCCGCCGATGCAACGCGCGGGCGGCGGGGGTGATGGCGGGCCGCTGACCGGCGACGATCCGGTTCATGTCCCGCTCTGCCATGCCGGGGGCGAGCGCGAAAAAGAGGGCGGCAGCAATCAGGATCAGCGCCAGCGCGCCCAACAGCATCTTGCGCACCATCGCATCCTCCCGCCCCTTGTTCGGGGTGAATGCTAGCGTGGCGGCCGCAAAGGTCCAACGGCAACGCGCGCCGGGCGACTCAGCGGCGAACCAGCGTGACGAAGCTGTACCCCGGCCGGTCGCCGTCCGTGCCATGATCCTCGCGCGCTGCTTCTCGCCAGTCGGGACCGAAGTCGGGGACGGTCGCATCGCCCTCCGGCTCGGCATGAACCTCGGTCAGCTCGATCCGGTCGGCGATTGGCAGGAACAGCGCAAACACTTCCGCACCGCCGATCACCGCCACCTCGGCGACATCGCCCGCCAGCGCCAGCGCTTCATCGACCGAATGCGCCACCTCCGCCCCCGCAGCGGACCAGCCCGAATCCCGGGTCAGCACGATGTGGCGCCGTCCGGGCAGCGGGCTGGGGAAACTGTCGAACGTCTTGCGGCCCATCACCATCGGCTTGCCCATGGTCAGCGCCTTGAAACGTTTCAGGTCGGCGGGCAGACGCCAGGGCAGATCGCCGTCGCGCCCGATGACGCCATTGGTCGCGCGAGCAAGATAGAGCGCGATCAAACCGCCACCGGTGCCTTGATATGCGGCTGGGCCACATAATCGTGGATCACGAAATCCTCATATTCATAGCCGTCAATGGCATCCGGCCGCCGCAGGATTTCCAGCCGGGGCAAGGGGCCGGGCGTCCGGGCAAGCTGTTCGCGCGCCTGATCCAGATGATTCAGATACACGTGGCAATCGCCGCCGGTCCAGATGAACTCGCCGACCTCCAGGTCGCATTGCTGGGCCAGGATGTGCGTCAGCAGCGCATAGCTGGCGATGTTGAACGGCACGCCGAGGAAGATGTCGGCCGACCGCTGATAGAGGAGCAGCGACAATTTGCCGTTTGCCACGTGCGTCTGGAACAGGCAGTGACACGGGGCAAGAGCCATGCGGTGTAGCTCGCCGGGGTTCCAGGCGGACACGATCTGGCGGCGGCTGGCGGGCTGGGTACGGATCTGCTGCACCAGTTCGGCGATCTGGTCGATCACCCGGCCGTCGGGCGTTTCCCAGTGGCGCCACTGCTTGCCATAGACTGGGCCAAGATCGCCCGCGTCGTCGGCCCATTCGTCCCAGATGCTGACCCGCCGGTCCTGCAACCAGCGGACATTGGTGTCCCCGCGTAGGAACCATAAGAGTTCGATGATGATCGACCGCAGATGCAGCTTCTTCGTCGTCAGCACCGGAAAGCCGGCGGCCAGATCGAACCGCATCTGATGGCCGAACACGCTCAGCGTGCCGACCCCGGTCCGGTCGCGCTGTTCGACACCATGGTCCAGGGCGCGCTGCATCAGATCGAGATAGGGAGGCATGACGACGGCGTAGCGGGCGCGGGGACGCGCGCCAAGTCCCGTCAGTCGATCAGCGACAGCCAGTCCATCGGCCGCCCGCGCCGCCGCAGTTCGACGGTCAGTTCGGTGCTGCCCTGTAGCGCCATGCGGCCCAGCGGATGACCGGCCGCCACCTGTTGCCCGGGCCGTACGCCGACCAGGTCCAGCCCGGAGACCAGGCTGGTCCAACCGCCGCCATGGTCGATGATGACGACGCCGCCATAGCTGCGGAACCGCGCTGCATGGACCACCTTGCCCTGCGCCGGCGCCAGGACCGCGGTACCCGGCGCCACAGCCATTACCGGCCCGCGTCCCCGCACGCCCGAAGCCGATATCGCGCCAAAACCGGCCACGATCCGTCCCATCGCGGGCAGCCGGAACGGCGGCGGTGCGGCATCCGGTTCGGCCGGCGCCACGGCGGTTTCCGTCAGCGGGCGGGGCAGCGGATCGGGCAGGGCCAGCAATTCGTCCAGCACCGCCTGGGCCCTGTCGCCTTCGGCAAGCTGGTCGATCAGGTCGCGGGCGGTTTCGCCGAGCGCGATCGACCGATCGCTTTCGTTGAGTGCGACGCGGCCCAATTGCTGGGCGCGCAGCCGCTGGGCCGCCTCCTGCCGCGCCAGATCGATCCGCCGCGTTTCCAGCGTGGCGCGCGAACGGTCCAGCGCCGCGACCGATTGGACCGCCGCCACCCGCAGCATGCGGGACCGATCGATCTCGCGCCGGATGTCGGCCGTGCGCCGGGCGATCAAGGGGGTCAGCGTGCCCAGTACCGCCCGGACATGGACGATATCGTCGGTGCTGCCGGGCCGGGCCAACGCGAGGCTGGCGGGCCGCCGGGCCAGCGACTGAATCGCTGCGATCAGCCGGACGATGGATCGCTGTTGCCGGGCCAGCCGGTCGCGCTGATCGCCGATCAACCGCGCAGCCAGCGCCACGCGTGCCCGTGCAGTCTCCAGTTCCGCCTCCGCTTCGGCGATGCGGGCGATCAGCGCCGCCTGGTCCCGCTGCGCCGCGCGGGCCGCATCGCTCGCCTGTTTCGCCTCGGCCTCTGCCGTTCGCGCGCGGGCGGCGGCGGCATTGCTGGCCTCTCGCGCCCGCACCAGTGCAGCGCGCCGCTCGGCAACCTCGGCCGATGGCGCGGCACCCAGGGCGGCAAGCGCCAGCAGCGGCAGGATCAGGCGGCGGCCGCGCATCATCCCTCGCGGTGATAGGGGTGGCCGGACAGGATGCTGACCGATCGCCACAGCTGTTCCGCCAGCATCGCGCGCGCCATCATGTGCGGCCAGGTCAGCCGCCCGAACGCGATCAGCAGATCCGCCTGTGCCCGCTGGTCATCGTCGAATCCGTCGGCGGCACCGATCATGAACCGCGCCTCGCGCACGCCGTCGTCCCGCCATCGGCCCAGCGTTCCGGCAAGTTCGACGGAGCTCATGTCGCGGCCCTTTTCATCCAGCATCACGATGCGGGTGCCGGGATCGACCGGCGGCGTCCGGCCGCCGGTATCGGGCATTTCGGTGATCCGCACCGGCCAGCCGACCCGCTTCAGATAGCGGTCGACCAGTTCCGCCTCTGCGCCGCGGCCGATGCGCCCCCGCGCGACGATGTGCAGCAACATGGCGGCGCGGCGGTCGGATCGTTCAGGCTGCGCCGGATGCGGCGGGGCCGTCGCCGAACGACCACATGCGTTCCAGGTTATAGAAGCTGCGCACTTCGGGCCGGAACAGGTGGACGACGACGTCGCCGGCATCGATCAGCACCCAGTCGGCAGTGGCCAGGCCCTCGACCCGCGCGTTGCGGCCGAACTGTGCCTTGATCTTCTCGGCCAGCTTGGTCGCCATCGACGCCACCTGACGGGTCGACCGGCCGGATGCAATCACCATGAAATCGGCGATGCTGGATTTGCCGGCCAGCGGGATCGACACGGTTTCTTCCGCCTGATCGTCGTCGAGCGACGTAAGGATCAGGTCGCGAAGCGCCTCGGCCTCTTCGGGACTGGACGGCGACAGCTTGTGGGGTCTGGTGGCCAAGGAACCTCCTAGCGATTGGGTTTCGGTTGATCGGATCGGCGCGGCGACGACAGGCGCCGGTGCCAGGCAGGATCGGCGGCGCGAATGCGGGTCGCCGAAGTCGGATCGGGGCGGAAGCGCAACAGCACCAGGGCTGGCAATCTCCACTGCGTCCACTGTCGTGCATGACGTGCGGGGCGAACGAACCGCCGCAGCCAACTCATCGCGGGGCCCGCGCGAGCATCGTCATCATAACCTGGACGGGTCAGAACCGCAATCGGAACCTCCCGCGCGATCCGCCGCCATCCCCGCCACTGATGGAACTGGGCCAGATTGTCCGCACCCATCAACCAGATGAACTGGTGCCGCGGATACATCCGGTTGATCCGCTTGAGCGTATCGACGGTGTAGCGCGTGCCGAGCCGCGTCTCCAGCGTGGACGGCCGGATCGGGGCCAGTCGCGCCATGGCCCGCGCCGATGCCAGCCGCTTGTCGAGCGGCGCCATGTCGCCCCGCCCTTCTTTCAACGGGTTGCCGGGCGACACCAGCCACCACACCTCGTCCAGGCCAAGCGCCGCCAGCGCTTCCAGCGAAATGTGACGATGCCCGCGATGGGCCGGGTTGAACGACCCGCCCAAGATGCCGATGCGTTTCAGGGACGTGGCTTTGCTATGGCCGCACCTGGCCGGTACCGATCACCTGCCATTTATAGGTGGTCAGCCCTTCCAGCGCGACCGGCCCGCGCGCGTGCAGGCGGCCGGTCGAGATGCCGATTTCCGCCCCCAGCCCGAATTCGCCGCCATCGGCAAACTGGGTGGAGGCGTTCCACATGACGATCGCCGAATCGACGCCGTTCAGGAACCGCTCGGCCACATTCGCATCCTCGGCGATGATCGCGTCGGTATGACGGCTGGAATGCCGGTCGATATGCGCCATTGCGCCCGCAACGCCGTCCACCAGCGCCACCGACAGGATCGGCTCCAGATATTCGGTGTCCCAGTCGTTTGCCGCGGCAGGTTCGGCGCGCGGTTCGATGGCGCGCACCGCCTCGTCCCCACGCAGCTCGCATCCCGCCTCGACCAGCGCCGCCAGCACCGGCGCCGGATCGGCAAAGGCGCGGTCGATCAACAGCGTCTCCATCGCGCCGCAGATGCCCGTGCGGCGCATCTTGGCATTGACCGCGATGGCCAGTGCCATGTCTGGATCGGCCGACGCGTCGATATAGGTGTGACAGATGCCGTCCAGATGGGCGAGCACCGGCACCCGCGCCTCTGCCTGAACCCGCGCGACCAGCGACTTGCCGCCGCGCGGCACGATCAGGTCAATGAGGCCGTCCGCGCCCAGCATCGCGCCGACCGCCGCCCGGTCGGTGGTGGGGACCAGCTGGATCGCATCGACCGGCGCGCCCGCCGCTGCCAGCCCCTCGATCAGCGCAGCATGAATCGCGGTGTTGCTCTCGATCGCTTCCGATCCGCCGCGCAGGATCGCGGCATTGCCCGCCATCACGCACAATGCGCCCGCATCCGCTGTCACATTGGGGCGGCTTTCATAGATGATGCCGATGACGCCGATCGGCACGCGCACCCGCTTCAGCACCATGCCGTTGGGCCGGGTGGACTGATCGATCACCTGCCCGACCGGATCGGCGAGCGCGGCAACGGCCTCCACCCCGGCGGCCATGCCCTCGACCCGCTTCTCGTCGAGCTTCAGCCGGTCGAGCATGGCGGGCGACAGGCCGTTGGTGGCCGCGCGCTCCATGTCCCGGGCGTTCGCCGCCAGGATCGCCGGGGCATGCGTGCGGATCGCGGCGGCAGCGGCGGTCAGCGCGGCGGCCTTGGCAGCGGTCGGCATCGCCGCAAGCGTTGCGGAAGCGGCGCGGGCCGCACGGGCCATCGTGTCGATCAGCGCCTTGGGATCGGCGGCGGGGCGGGCGAGTTCTGCGGGTGCGGTCATCGGTCTTTCTCCGGCGCCCTCTCTCGCATTGCAGCGCGAAAATTGATAGCCCTTGAGCATATGAGCGGGGGAATCGAGGCAGCGGGCGAATTCGCCACGGGGGCGCTGATGGGTCGCGCGGTCGAGCCGCGGGCGGGCGAGGGGCATGGCGATGCGGGCGGGCTGTGCCTGAACTGCGGCACCCGGCTGATCGGATCGCATTGCCATCGCTGCGGTCAGGCGGGGCATGTCCACCGCACGATCGGCGCGATCTGGCACGATCTGCTGCACGGCGTCCTGCATTTCGAGGGCAAGATGTGGGCGACGCTGCCCATGCTGATCGCGCGCCCCGGCGAGTTGACCCGGCGCTATATCGACGGCGAGCGGGCGCGCTTCGTCTCGCCCATGGCGATGTTCCTGTTTTCGATCTTCACCATGTTCGCCGTGCTTCAGATCATGGGCATCCAGGTGCCCACAGATGTGAAGATGGACCCGGCGGCCTCGGCCGAGATGAAGCAGGAACTTGCAAAGGTCCGCACCCAGCTGAAAGCCGAAACGGCCAAGCTGGACGCCATTCCGGACGGTCAGCCGGGGCGATCCGGCCAGGTTCAAAAGGTGAAGCAGCTGGAGGTCCAGCAGAATATCCTGGAGGGGATGAATCCTGCATTCGTCATCAGCAGCGATGATGGCAACAGCGAGGTGAGGACGGGCTGGAAGCGACTGGACAAGGGCATCGCCAAGGCGCGCTCCGATCCCGGCCTGATGCTCTATAAGCTGCAGGCGAACAGCTATAAGTTCAGCTGGTTGCTGATCCCGCTGTCGATCCCGTTCGTATGGATATTGTTTGCCTGGAAACGCAGGCTGCACGGCTATGACCATGCGATCTTCGTCACCTATTCGCTGGCATTCATGTCGCTGATGTTCATCGCGGTGACGATCGCCATGGGGCTGGGTGCGCCCTGGGCAATTGTCGGTTGGGTCGTGACGCTGGTGCCGCCCTTCCACATCTATCGCCAGTTGCGCGGTGCCTATCGGCTCCGGCGGCTGAGCGCTGTGTGGCGCATGGTCGTGTTGTGTCTTTTCATCAACATCATCCTGACGATTTTCCTGGTGCTGGTGATTGGGCTTGGCCTGATCGGTTAGCGGCTTGGCGGGCCGATTTCAGTCGTTGCCAGCCCGCGCCCGCCTTGCTATTGGCCGCGGCCTGCCAGCGACCGGATTTCCGTCCGGTCCTTCACGTGCGGCCGTGGCGGAACTGGTAGACGCGCAACGTTGAGGTCGTTGTGTCCGAAAGGACGTGGAAGTTCGAGTCTTCTCGGCCGCACCACAGGCTCCCGCCACTGGCGGCAGCGCACGGTTCAGGATCGCGTTCGAACGGCCGGCGTTCGGACCGGCGCCCACCCATCGCCGCAACCCTGCCGGTGATCGCGCCGGAATTGCTCCGGCGTCCGTCCGCGCCTAGATAGTCGGGCCATGCAATCGCGCCTGCTTTCCCGCCCCTTCTTCGAAGACAAGAGCCGCGCCTTCTGGGTGCTGCAGGCGGCGGGCTGGTCCGGCTATCTGTTGCTGCGCACCGTATCCAGCATTTCGAACAGTTTCGATGTCGATACGGTGCTGTCGGTCATCATCAACGCCATTGTCGGCTATTGCCTGACGCTGCTCCTGTCGGTCTTTTACGCCATGTACCGCCGGTTGCCGCGGTTGAGCGGGATCCTGCTGACGCTGCTGACGCTGGTGCTGGCGACCGCGCTCTATGCCGTCATCGATGCGTTCAATTTCACCTTCATCCGCCAGGCATCGCCGACGGTCGATCTGAAGCTGATCCTGGGCGGCGTATTCCTGAACTTCACGGTGCTGGCCGGCTGGTCGGCCCTGTATTTCGGCATCAACTTCTATCTGATCGTCGAACAGCAGATCGACCAGATGCAGCTGCTCGAAAACCAGGCGAGTTCGGCGCAACTGGCCATGCTGCGCTATCAGCTCAACCCGCATTTCCTGTTCAACACGCTCAATTCCATCTCGACCCTGGTGCTGCTGAAACAGACCGAGCGCGCCAATGCGATGCTCAGCCGCCTCGCTTCGTTTCTGCGCTATACGCTGGCCAACGAACCGACCGCCCATGTGCCGCTGGAACAGGAGGTCGAGACGTTGAAGCTGTATCTGGAAATCGAAAAGATGCGCTTCGACGAGCGGTTGCGGCCGAAGTTCGACATCGACGTCCGCGTCGCCCAGGCCCGCCTGCCTTCGTTGATCCTCCAGCCCCTGGTGGAAAACGCGATCAAATATGCCGTCACGCCGCTGGAGGAGGGGGCCGAGATCGCGATCGTCGCTCGGCTCAACGGGGAACGGGTGCAGATCACCGTGTCGGATACGGGCCCCGGCTTGATCGACCGCCCAAAGCGGCCAAGCCTTTCCACGGGCGTTGGGCTGGCCAATACGCGTGAGCGGCTGGCCCAGGCTTATGGCGACCAGCATCGTTTCGAAACGCGATCGAAACCAGGCGGGGGATTCAGCGTTCTGATTGAATTGCCCTTCCAGCTGGAAGAACCCGATCGAGAGGCAGCATGACCATCCGTACCATTTTGGTCGACGACGAACCGCTGGCGATCCAGGGCCTCGAGCTGCGGCTCCAGGCGCATGAGGACGTCGAAATCGTCGAGAAATGCGGCAACGGCCGCGAGGCGATCCGTGCCATCAAGACGCACAAGCCCGACCTGGTGTTTCTGGACATCCAGATGCCCGGCTTTGACGGCTTTTCGGTCGTGCAGGGGCTGATGGAGGTCGAGCCGCCGCTGTTCGTGTTCGTCACCGCCTATTCCGATCACGCCATTCGTGCGTTCGACGCACAGGCGGTCGATTACCTGATGAAGCCGGTCGAGGAGGCGCGGCTGGCGGACACGCTGGAACGCGTCCGTCAGCGGCTGAGCGACAAGCGCGGCAGTGCCGAGGTCGAAAAGCTGAAGGAAGTGCTGGCCGAGGTCGCCCCCGATGCGGTCGAAAATCTGGGCAGTTCGGACGGGCCGGATTCAAACCGGTTCGAACGGCTGATCAACATCAAGGATCGCGGCCAGATTTTCCGGGTCGACGTCGACAGCATCGAAAGCGTCGAGGCGGCTGGCGACTATATGTGCATCAAGACTGCCGACAATACGCTGATCCTTCGCCAGACCATGAAGGACTTGGAGAAGCGGCTCGATCCCCGCCGGTTTCAGCGCGTGCACCGGTCAACCATCGTCAACCTGGACCTGGTGAAACAAGTCAAGCCGCATACCAATGGCGAATGTTTCCTGGTCCTGGATTCCGGCGCGCAGGTAAAGGTCAGCCGCAGTTACCGCGACGTGGTGGCGCGGTTCGTTCACTGATCAACCGGGGTAGCGGCCGGCGGATCAATCGTCCGCCGGTTGCTCGCCCGCTTCGTCGTCCTGATACCATGCCTCAACCGGGCCGGTCAGCTTGATGGTCAGCGGCTGGCCGTGCCGGTCGACCTTCTTGCCCAGCTGAACGCGAATCCATCCCTCGGACACCGAATATTCCTCGACATCCTTGCGCTCGGTTCCCTTGAACCGGATGCCGATGCCGCGGCGCAGGACTTCGGCATCGAAATGGGGGCTGTTCGGATTGACCGACAGGCGGTCGGGGGGCGTATCGCTCATGCCGCGTCGCATAGCGGCGACATGCGGGCCTGCCAAGCCGTTGGCTAGTGCGGCTGATCGGCCAGGTAGCCGTGAACGGCCGATACGACCACCGATCCTTCCCCGACCCCCGATGCGACCCGCTTGACCGAACCGGACCGCACGTCCCCGACGGCAAAGATCCCGGGCTGCGACGTTTCGAACAATCGGCTGCCGGGCGTGCAGACAAAGCCGCGATCATCGGTTTCGACGCACCCGTTCAGCCAGTCGGTGTTCGGTACCGCACCGATCATCACGAACAGTGCGCCGACCGCCACCCGCTGTTCTGCCCCGCTGCGCCGGTTGACCCAGCGGACGGCCTCCAGATGGCGCTCGCCCTCCAGTGCCGTGATCTCGGTCCAAGGATGCAAGGTGATTGCAGCGCTGCCCTCGATCCGTTCGATCAGGTAGGACGACATGGTCTCGGCCAGCCCCGCCCCGCGCACGACGACATGCACATGCGCTGCATGGCGCGACAGGAAGACTGCGGCCTGACCCGCGGAATTGCCGCCGCCCACCACGACCACCTCGGTCCCGGCGCACAGGCCGGCCTCCATCGCGGTGGCGGCATAATGCAGGCCATTGCCTTCGAACCGGGCGTACTCGGCCAGATGGTCCAGCTTGCGATAGCGTGCGCCGGTGGCGATCACGACCGAACGGGCGGCGATGCTGGACCCGTCGTCCAGCAACAGCCGGAACGGTGCGCTTTCGCATTCCATGCCGACGACATGGCGCGATACCGCCAGCTTCGCGCCGAACTTCTGCGCCTGAACCTGGGCTCGGCCCGCCAGTGCCTGACCCGATATACCGGTGGGAAAGCCCAGATAATTTTCGATCTTCGAACTGGTCCCGGCCTGGCCGCCGGGGGCGATCCCCTCGAGGATCAGGGTCGTCAGCCCCTCCGATGCCGCATAGACGGCGGCGGCCAGTCCTGCGGGGCCAGCGCCGACCACGGCAACATCGTGCAGCTGCGCCGGGTCCAGATGCACGGACAGCCCCAGTGCATCGGCCAGTTCGGCATTGCCGGGGTTGCGCAGCACGCCACCATCGACCAGCACGACCGGCAGCGCATCGGCCTCCACCCCGAACGCCGACAGACAGGCGGGCAGATCGGGTTCGCGTTCGGTGTCGATCGTCTGGTGCGGATAGCCGTTGCGGGTCAGGAACGTCTCGATCCGCGCCGTAGCTGCGGCATGGGCCGGCCCGACCAGGGTGACCCCGCCCTGACGGTGCCGCATCAGCCCGACCCGGCGCAGGATGAAGGCGCGCATGATGATTTCGCCGATGTCGGATTCGGCGGCGATCATCCGGCGGAAATCGGCCCGCGCCACCCGAATGACGCGGGTGTCCGGCCCCGCCTGTCCGCTCACCAGGATCTTGCGGTCGTTGAACAGATCCAGTTCGCCGGTGAACTGGCGGGGCTGATGACGGTGGACGATGCGGTCGCCATGGCTTGGGTCATGATCGATCACGTCGATGCTGCCCTGTTCGACGACGAAGAAGTCGACACTGCGCTGGCCACGCTGGAACAGGAAACTGCCCTGTTCGACCGGCTCCGACCCGCCATAGCCCGCGATCCGCGCAACCATGGCTTCGCTCAGCACCGGAAAAGTCTGGGCAGTGCGGGCATAGGGATCATCGGGCGACAGGCCATCGTCGGACATGGCGGGGCGGTCCTGCGCGGGCGAATCGACGGCGGTCATGCCTCGCATCGTAGCTGCGTTGCCCGGCCGAAACGAGTCGGGACGGCACCCTGCGATGCCGTCCCGATCCCGTTTACAACTAAGCCGTCGTCAGTAGCAGTAGCGGACCCGCACCCGGCGGCCCTCATACGGATCCCAGACCCGCCGGACCTCGCACTGGCCATAGTCGCGGTAGCGCTGGGCGTAATAGCCATTGGCCGGATAATAGCCGCGATTGCGGTAATATCGGCGGTCATAATCCCAGCGCCGGTCGTCCCAGCCGCGATCATAACCGTAACGCCGTCCCCGGTCGCGGTCGGCCAGCGCCGATCCGATGACGATGCCGGCAATCCCGCCGACGATCGCGGCCGCGGCGACATCGCCGCCCCGATCGCGGTCGCGGTACCGATATCGCTGCGCTTCGGCCGGTGCCGCTGCGGTCAGCGTGGTCGCAACCAGCGCCGCGCCAAGCCCGATCTTGCTCACCATGGTCATGTCAGTCGCTCCTCATTCTCCCCGCCCCCGGCCGAATGGTTGGCATCCGGCTTTCAGCATGGATCGGTTCATGGCAGCATGGCGCTGAACAGACCCGGAATTGGCCGTTCAGCGGCGGTTTATCGTCGAACACAGGGGCAGCGTGGATGGCGCATTGGCTAATGAAATCCGAACCCGACAGCTATGGCTGGTCGGATCTTGTGCGCGACGGGCACACATTGTGGGACGGCGTGCGCAACAATGCCGCCCGGCTGCACCTGCGCGCGATGCAGCCGGGGGACACGGCGTTTTTCTATCATAGCGGCGGTGAAAAGGCGGTGGTCGGCGTGATGGAAATCACGGGGCAACCGGTGCCTGATCCAGCGGACGCGAATTGGGTCGCGGTTCCCGTGCGGCCGCTCCATGCAATCGACCCGCCGGTCCCGCTGGCCGCGCTGAAGAGCGAGGCCGAATTGGCCGACATGGCCATGCTGCGCCAGTCGCGCCTGTCGGTCAGCCCGGTCAGTGCTGCGGAATGGCGGGCGGTGCTGGCGCTCAGCGGTTGACAAGGGGCGGCAGGCACCGTCCTGTTTCGGGGAAACAGGAGAGGATGCCATGACCCCGATGATCGATCGCCGTGCCCTGATCGGCATGGCTGCGGCCCTGCCGTTCGCTACACCGGCGCTGGCGGCGGAGCCGGCGACGGCGGTGGCTCGCCATGGCTGGCTGCAGGTGCGCGACGGCCGCCTGACGGACCAGACGGGCCGTCCGGTGACCCTGCGGGGCATGTCGCTGTTCTGGAGCCAGTGGATCGGCAAATACTGGAACGAGGCGACGATCCGCCGTCTGCGGGACGATTGGGGCATCACCCTGATTCGTGCTGCGGTGGCGGTGGATCATGGCGGGTACCGTGAGCATCCCGAACGCGAATGGGCCAGGCTGGAAACCGTCGTCGATGCCGCCGTCGCCCTTGGGCTGTATGTCATCGTCGACTGGCATGCGCACGAACCCCATGCCGATGACGCCGCGGCGTTTTTCGCGCGGGTCGCCAAGCGCTGGGGCGGCCTGCCAAACCTGATCTATGAACCGTATAACGAGCCGTTGCAGCAGCATGGCTGGTCGACGCTGCTCAAACCCTATCACGAACAGGTGCTGACCAGCATTCGTGCCCATGACCCGCGCAACCTGGTCGTTCTGGGGACGCGAAGCTGGAGCCAGGCGGTCGACGAAGCGGCGGCCGATCCGGTTGCCGATGGCAACGTCGCCTATGCGCTGCATTACTACGCGGCAACCCACAAGCAATGGCTGCGCGACGCCGGTGACCGCGCCCTGGCAAAGGGGGCGGCGCTGTTCGTTACGGAATATGGCATCACCGAAGCGAGCGGCGACAAATCGATCGATCCGGCCGAGGCGCGGGCCTGGTGGGACTGGATGGAAGCGCGCGGGATCAGCCATGCCAACTGGTCGGTCAGCGACAAGCCCGAATTGTGCAGCATCTTCACCCCCGGCACGCCGACCGACGGGCGCTGGTCCGACGCCAATGTCACCCGGGCAGGCCGCATGGTCCGTGCCGAATTGCAGCGACATATCGCTAAGGGATAAATCACTTATCGAAGAACGATAATATCTCTTGACGCGAGAGGCGAACGAGAATATCGAATAACGATAATAACAACATCGAGGTTCGATATGACCAAGGTTCAGAACTCTACATCGGACGGCGCATTGCTCGTCCTTGCCACCGTTTCGTTGCGTGGGATCACCTTGTTCCTCTGGGTGGCGCTAGGTGTCGTGGTGTTGGCCATCCCGACCATCATCCTTTTCCAGGGTGCGTTCATGCAGGGGATCGCCGATGGGTTGGCCGCCAGCCGCGTCGTCGGCGATCCGGCATCGCTGGTCTGGCGGATCGCGCTGATCCTGATCGGGGCAGCCGCCATGCTTTCGCTCGCCATCGGCTTTTTCACCCTGCTGCACCGGATGGCGTTGACCGTTCGGGCCGGCGACCCGTTCATTCCGCGCAATGCCCGGCGGCTGCGCATGATCGCCTGGCTGTTCCTGGCGATGGAAGCGGGCAGCATCCTGCTCGGCATCGCGTCGCGCGCCCTGTTGCCGATGGCCCAACCCGGCAATGTGGACGTGTCGGTTACCAGCATCATCGCCGTGCTGGCCCTGTTCGTCCTGGCGCGGGTGTTCGAACGCGGCACGCAGTTGCAGGCCGAAATCGAGGGGACCGTATGATGCCGATCATCGTCAAGCTGGACGATCTGCTCCACGCCCGCCGCATGACCCTTTCCGATCTGTCCGAACGGGTGGGGATCACCCTGGCCAACCTGTCGATCCTGAAGACCGGCAAGGCAAAGGCGATCCGGTTCTCGACGCTCAATGCGCTGTGTCGTGAACTCGATTGCCGCCCCGGCGACCTGCTGGATCACGTACCGGGCGATGGGGAGGGGGAAGATGAAACTGACGCTTGAACTGAGCCTGCCACCGCGACTGCTGGTGGTCCTGATGCTCGCGGCAATCGCCCTGCCCTGGCTGGGCTGATTGCCCCAGAAACCAAATCGGCCCCGACGCGAACCGCGCCGGGGCCGATTGTGCATATGCTCAGCGTCCGGCCGACTGAATGCCGTCCAGACCCTTGCTGACCAGGATGTTGACCGCGACGCGGCGGTTCTGCGCCTTGCCTTCCTCGGTCATGTTGTCCGCCAGCGGATCGGCCTCTGCCATGCCGGTCGGGGTCAGCATCCGATAGGGCTTCCACGAACAGGCCTGCTGCAGATAGTTCACGACCTTTGCCGCGCGCTTTTCGCTCAGCATCTGGTTGAACTCCTCATCGCCCGTCGAATCCGTATATCCGACGACCAGCAACAGTGCGTTGTCCATCGTCTCGGCCGATTGAGCGGTGCTGCACAGCGCCGCCTTGGCATCTTCGGTAAGCACGGCCTGGCCGGTGTCGAAATTGACGTTGGTCGTCGCCTTAACGTTATACTGATCGATGTCCGCGACCCGGCCGCGCAGCGCTTCGGTCGCAGCGGTCTGTTCCGCGAAGCCCTGCGCCGTTCCGGCCCGGATCATCGACGCGACCTTCAGATCCTTGTTGGCCAGCTTCACCTGGCTGGCGATCAGCGTGCCGTTCCACTGCTTGGTCTTGGCGGTGATCGGCAGACCGTTCATCAGCGAATCAGTCGCTAGCTTGCTGCGACCCAGGCCCAGAAAGCCGCCGCTGCCCGTGACGCGCGTGGTGTCGACGACCATCACCTGACTGGCCGCACCGTCGGCGCCGGTCACCTGCACGGCGTCGCCCCGGCGCATGGTGATTGTGCCTTCGACTTCCGGTCCGTCGGGCAGCGCAGCCAGCTCCTCGGCGGTCGGCATCGGCATCACGCCATCGACGGTGATGTCGCTCCCGGCGGGCGGCGTCATCATCTGATCCTGGGCATAGAGGGTCGCCGGGGCAGCGCCGGCCATCAGGGCGACCAACATCATCGCCTTCGGGGTCTTGAGCGAAATCGACATACGCAACTCCCATTACTGAAATCATCCGGTCGCTGCGTGTCTGGCCCGTCCTGTCGCCCGCATGAACGGTCCGACGGTCGGCCACGCGCGGCCCGGCGGAATGAGCGCGCGGCGCGGCAGGCGGTTCCTTTGCCGCCAACGATCAGTCGCGTTTTGAAGGCGGCACAACGAAAAGGGCGCCGGAATCTGCTTCCGACGCCCTTGTTCATTTCAATCACGCGACCTGGTTCAGGCTGCGTCCTTCTTGCGGCTCGCCTTCTTGCGCTCGTGCGGGTCCAGGATCGCCTTGCGCAGGCGGATGGTCTTGGGCGTCACTTCGACCATCTCGTCATCGTCGATATAGGCGATGGCCTGTTCCAGCGTCATCTTCTTCGGCGGGGTCAGCCGGATCGCATCGTCCTTGCCGCCCGATGCGCGGAAATTGGTCAGCTGCTTCGCCTTCATCGGATTGACCTCCAGGTCATCCGTCTTGGCGTTCTCGCCGATGATCATGCCCTCATACAGCGCCTCGCCATGCCCGACGAACAGGATGCCGCGATCCTCGAGCGGCCCCAGGGCATAGCCCTGCGCCTCGCCGGCACCGTTCGAGATCAGCACGCCGTTCTTGCGGCCTTCGATCGGTCCCTTGTGAGGGCCGTATTTCTCGAACAGCCGGTTCATGATGCCGGTGCCGCGCGTATCCGACAGGAACTCGCCGTGATAGCCGATCAGGCCGCGCGACGGCGCACTGAACGTGATGCGCGTCTTGCCGCCACCCGACGGACGCATGTCGGTCATCTCCGCCTTGCGCTGGTTCATCTTGTCGACGACCGTGCCGGAAAATTCCTCGTCCACGTCGATGACGACCGTTTCATAGGGCTCTGTGCGCTTGCCATCCTCGTCGGTGCCGAACAGCACGCGCGGACGGCTGATCCCCAGCTCGAACCCCTCGCGGCGCATCGTCTCGATCAGCACGCCCAGCTGAAGTTCGCCGCGGCCGGCGACTTCGAAGCTGTCGCGGTCCTCGCTCTCCGTCACCTTGATCGCGACGTTCGATTCGGCCTCGCGCTCCAGCCGGTCGCGGATCATGCGCGACGTGACCTTCGATCCCTCGCGGCCGGCCATCGGCGAATCGTTCACCGCGAACCGCATCGACAGGGTGGGCGGATCGATCGGCTGGGCCTGGATCGGCGTAGTGACGATGGGGTCGCAAATGGTGTTCGACACGGTCGCCACCGTCAGACCGGCCAGCGAGATGATGTCGCCGGCATGCGCCTCATCGGTCGGCACACGCTCAAGACCCTGAAAGGTCATGATCTTGGACGCGCGGCCGGTTTCGATGACATTGCCGTCCATGTCCAGCGCATGGATCGGCTGATTCAGCTTGACCGAACCGGACTGGACCCGGCCGGTCAGGATGCGGCCCAGGAAATTGTCGCGATCAAGCAGCGTCACCAGGAAGCTGAACGGCGCATCCCGTTCCAGCGCGGGCGGCGGCACATGGTCGACGATCTTCTCGAACAGCGGCGTCAGCGTTCCTTCGCGCGCATCCGGATCGTCGCTGGCATAGCCGTTGCGGCCCGAGGCATAAAGGACGGGGAAATCCAGCTGCTCGTCATTCGCCTCCAGCGTGACGAACAGGTCGAACACTTCGTCCAGCACTTCCTGCACCCGGCTGTCCGACCGGTCGATCTTGTTGACGACGACGATGGGACGCAGGCCGAGCTTCAGCGCCTTGCCGGTGACGAACTTGGTCTGCGGCATCGCGCCTTCGGATGAATCGACCAGCAGGATGACGCCGTCGACCATCGACAGGATACGCTCCACCTCGCCGCCGAAATCGGCGTGGCCGGGCGTATCGACGATGTTGATCCGCGTGCCGTTCCATTCGACGCTGGTCGGCTTGGCCAGGATGGTGATCCCGCGTTCCTTTTCCAGGTCGTTGGAATCCATCGCGCGTTCTTCGATACGCTGATTGTCGCGAAAGGTGCCGGACTGGCGGAAAAGCTGGTCCACTAGGGTCGTCTTGCCATGATCGACGTGCGCGATGATGGCGATGTTGCGCAGATTCATCAAATTGTCCCGGAAACTATGTCGGGCGCGCATAGCCGAATTGCCGCAGATGCGAAAGGGCAAAGGCGGATGACGGCCTGCCATGCCGACGCTATCAGGCCCGGGATAGTCAGAACGGGGGCGGCGACGATGGTAGAGGGGAGCGGATCGCGCGTCGATCTTGTCGACGGGCTGCGCGGATATGCCCTGCTCGGGTTGTTCCTGGTGCACATGATGGAACGCTTCGAGCTGTACTGGCTCGATCCCCGGCCCGATGCCGTGTTCGACTGGGTGTTCTTCATCTTCGCGGGCAAGAGCTTCGCCCTGTTCGCCCTGTGCTTCGGGTTCAGCTTCGCGACGATCATGGCCAATGCCGAACGGCGGGGCGATGGGGGTGCCGTTCGCTTTGCCTGGCGGCTGGTGGTGCTGTTCGTCATCGGCACGCTGCATGCGCTGTGGTATCGCGGCGACATTCTTCAGGTGCTGGCGGCGATGGGCCTTGTCCTGATCCCCGCCTGGTGGATCCGAAGCCCGCGCGTGCTGATCGGGCTTGGTCTGGCTTGCATCGCCAATCCGTTGCTGATCGCGCGCGGCCTTGCCGCCGGGGCGGGCCAGGACTGGGCACAGCTGCCGCCGGTCTTTGCCGGGGATACCGGACTTGCCGTGCTGGCCGATGGCAGCTTTGCGGAGATGCTGGCCGTCAATGCCGGGCCGGGCATGGCGGGCAAATGGTCCTTTTACCTGGATACCGGGCGGCTGTTTCAAATCGCGGGCCTGTTTTGCTTCGGGATGGCTGCGGCACGGACCGGGCTGTTCGCTGCGCCGGAGAAGTTCGTGCGCGAACGCTGGCTGATCCTTGGGACGGCGCTCGCGGTCGCCACGGCGCTTTATTGGTTTTCGGACGCAATCCTGCCCCCCGGCGCCGATTCGGGCGGCCAGCCGATGCACCGCGACCATTGGAACTGGGCGCTGACCAGCTGGCAGGCGACGGCGTGGATGCTGGCTCAGCTGATGCTGTTCATCCTTGTCTGGCGATCGGCGGCGGGGCCGGCCCTGCGCCTGCTCGCTGCGCCGGGGCGGATGACGCTCAGCTTTTATGTCGGCCAGTCGCTCGTTTTCGTGCCAGTCTTCTACGGCTTTGGCTTGCGCCTGTTCGACGCGGCGTCACATGGCACCTGGCTGGTCGACGGGATCATTGCGTTCGCAGTCCAGATCGTCCTGGCGCGCTGGTGGCTGGGGCGCTTCCGCTATGGTCCACTCGAATGGCTGTGGCGCAGCGCGACGCGGATGGAGCGGGTGCCGCTGGCCCGGTCTTGATGCACGGGGTGTGTTGTCTATATCATACAGTTGAAGGATGTGCCGAAGCCCGTCATGCTCGGGCATCTGGCATGGAGGGATGAATGGCCACCGATACGGCAGTTGCGACCGACACGATCACGCTGACGCCCCCCGACCCGGTGCCCGCCGTGACGCCGACCAAGGCGGCCGGGCTGGTGCCGGTGGACGAGGCCAAGAAATCCGAGCTGGAAACGCGCGTCGACCAATTCATCGACGATCTGGTCGCTCAGGACGTGAACTCGCCCGAATTCGGCAAGCGCGTCGATGCGATCACCGCCATGGGGCAAAAGGAAATCCGCGAGGCGGCGGGCCAATCCAACCGCTTTCTCGACCGCCCGGTCAAGGCGATGGACAAGGACAGCGGCATCGGCGCCGACCTGGTCGAACTGCGCCGCACGGTCGAGCGGCTTGACCCTGGCGCCAACGGCAAGTTCTTCAACAAGCGCGGATTTCTGGACAAGATCTTCGGCGACCGGATCAACAATTATTTCGACCAGTACAAATCGTCGCAAAGCCATATCAACGGCATCCTGAAATCGCTGGCCAGCGGCAAGGACGAGCTGTTGATGGACAATGCCGCGATCGACGTGGAGCGGCAGAATCTGTGGGCGGCCATGGGTCGGCTGGAACAGATGATCCATCTGTCCAAGGCGATGGACGCCAAGCTGGAGGACCGCGCCAACGATCTGGACGCGACCGACCCGGCCAAGGCCAAGGCGATCCGCGAAACCGCGCTCTTCTATGTGCGCCAGCGCACACAGGACCTGCTGACCCAGATGGCCGTGACGGTGCAGGGCTATCTGGCGCTCGACCTGGTCAAGAAGAACAATGTCGAGCTGGTCAAGGGCGTCGACCGGGCGAGCACCACCACGGTTTCCGCCCTTCGCACCGCGGTGACCGTGGCGCAGGCGCTGACCAACCAGAGGCTGGTGCTGGACCAGATCACCGCGCTCAACACCACCACGGCTGGCCTGATCGATTCGACGGGCGAAATGCTGAAGTCGAACACCGCGCGCATCCATGAACAGGCCGCATCCAGCACCATACCGCTGGAGACGTTGCAGCGCGCGTTCCAGAACATCTATGACACGATGGATGCCATCGACACCTTCAAGCTGAAGGCGCTGGACAGCATGAAGACGACGGTGACGACGCTGTCGAACGAGGTCGAGAAATCCAAGGGCTATATCGCCCGCGCAGAGGGCCAGGCGGCCAATGCCGGGCAGGGCGGCGCGGACCTCTATAAGCTGGAGGCGCTGTGACCGACGTGGACCGCGAGATCGAGCGGGCGAGCGCGGTGCTGGATCGCACCCGCGACCGCTACCGTGCGCGCGGTCGCCAGCGGCGCGAGGCGGAGATCCTGCGCCGCATCGTGCGGATCGCGGCGGCGGACATCGCAATCATCGTCGCTGCGCTGGCGATCGGCTGGTTCGTGCCGCTGGGCATGGGCGGCGCGCTGCTCGTCATGGGCCTGCTGATCGCGGTCACCCTGTTCTTCGCCATTTTCCCGCTTGTTCCAGCACCCACGCCGGAGCGGCTGGCCGAAGTGCCCTTGAAGGCGCTGCCCCAGCAGACCGAAGCGTGGCTGGAGCGACAGCGGCCGATGCTGCCAGCGCCCGCACTGGGCCTGGTCGACCGGATCGGCGTTCAGCTGGACGCGCTCGCCCCACAATTGGCCAAGGTGCCGGAGGGTGACCCCGCCGCGTTCGAAGTGCGCAAGCTGATCGGCGAACAGCTGCCCGAACTGATCCGCGGCTATGAACAGGTGCCCCCAACACTCCGCAAGGTGGAACGCCACGGTCGCACGCCGGACCAGCAACTGGTCGACGGCCTGGCGCGGATCGACGAGGAAATCGCCGACATGAACGCGCAATTGGCCGAAGGCGCGCTGAACCAATTGGCGACCCGCGAACGCTATCTGCAGATCCGCTATCAGGGCGACGGGCAGAGCTAATGCCCGGAAGTCCGCCACCCCGGCCGCGTGCCGGGGTCCCGCTTCCTTGGCCTGAGTGAAGAATAGTTGGGCCCCGGCTCAAGGCCGGGGTGACGATGGGTGGGGCCGACAAGGCCCCTCTACCCACCAGTTAAAAGTCGATGGCGATGCCCTTGAGTTCCCAGTCGCCATAGCGCGTGGGGCTCTGGCCGTCCGGGTCCTTCTGGCCCGGCTCCACCGGTTTCGGTTCCGGCACCGGCGGCGATTTGGACAGATAGGCGGGCGGCTTTACGTGGGCGGGGCGCTGGCCCATGGCGGTGGCTCCGGATGATTGCGAAAACGGCGGATCGTCCCCACATTTGGGGGACGAAGGAGTGTGTTCAAGTGAACGGAATGAAGACGGCGATGCTCTTGGCGGCGATGACGGCGCTGTTCATGGCGCTGGGGCTGACGCTGGGCGGGCGCGGCGGCATGATGATCGCGCTGCTGGTCGCGGTGGGCATGAACCTGTTCACCTATTGGAACGCCGACAAGATCGTCCTCAAGATGCACAATGCGCGTCAGGTGGATGCCGCTAGCGCACCGGAATTCTACGCCATTGTCCGCGAGCTTGCCGCCCGGGCCAATCTGCCCATGCCCAAGGTGTATATCGTGGACGAGCCGCAGCCCAACGCCTTTGCCACCGGCCGCAATCCGGAAAATGCCGCAGTCGCTGCAACGACGGGGCTCCTCCGCATCCTGGACCGGGACGAGGTGGCGGCGGTGATGGCGCACGAACTCGGCCATGTGCAGAACCGCGACACGCTGATCATGACCATGGTGGCGACCATTGCGGGCGCGATTTCGATGCTCGCCAATTTCGGCCTGTTCTTCCGGTCGGGCGATGACCGCTCGGCGGGCATTGCTGGCTTGCTCGCCGTTCTGGTCGCGCCCTTTGCGGCGATGATCGTGCAGATGGCGATCAGCCGGACGCGGGAATATGGCGCAGACCGGGCGGGTGCCGAGATTTCGGGCAATCCGCGCGCGCTGGCGAGCGCGCTGGCCAAGCTGGCCCGCGGTGCGGAAATGATCCCCAACAGCGTCGCCCAGCGGATTCCGGCGACGTCGCAGCTCTATATCGTTCCCGGCCTGTCGCGCGGCGACAACCTGTTTTCCACTCATCCCGATACCGGCAACCGGATCGCGGCGCTGGAGGAAATCGCGCTGGCCATGGGCGAGCGGCCGGTCAGCCGTCCGGCACCCGGCGGTCGCGCCAGCGCGCTCGATCCCCTGCGGCGCGGCTGACCCGGCTTGGCCCGTCCCGTCCTTGCCAGCGACCCGCCCGGCGTCGCCACCCGCCGCGCGGCGCTGCGTCTGCTCGATGCAGTCCTTCGCCGTGGCCTGCCGCTCGAATCGGCGCTCGACAGCGCGGCGGCCGGGCTTGAGCGGCGGGAGGACCGGTCGCTGGCCCATGCCATCGCGGCGGTTGTGCTGCGCTGGCTGCCCGATCTGGATGCGCTGATCGACGGGGCGACCGCAAAGAAGCTGCCCGATGACGCCAAGGCGCGCTTCGTCCTGCGCATCGCGCTGGCGCAGGCGCTGGGGCTGAACACGCCGCCCCATGCCGCGATCTCGACCGTGCTGCCGTTGGTCGATGGCGGCCCGCGCAAGCTGGTGCACGGCGTATTCGGCGCGCTGATGCGGGCGGAGGTCGCGTTGCCGCCCAAGCCGACCCTGCCCGATGCCGTGGCCCGCCGCTGGCGAAAGGCCTGGGGCGATGCTGTCGTCCATGCCGCCGCCCGTGCGCTGGCTGCCCAGCCCCCCACCGACCTCAGCCTGGCCGATCCGGCCGCAACCGACCGGCTGGCGGAGTCGCTTGGCGGGGTCAGCCTGTTGCCCGGTCATGTCCGGGTGCCGCCAGGCGGTTCGGTGCCGGGCATGGACGGGTTTGCCGAGGGCGAATGGTGGGTGCAGGATCTTGCCGCGTCTATGCCCGCGCGCCTGTTGGGCGGGGGTTCCGGCACGGCGCTCGACCTGTGCGCTGCGCCGGGGGGCAAGACGCTGCAACTGGCGGCTGCGGGATGGTCGGTGACTGCGGTGGACACGTCGGAAAGTCGTCTGGCACGACTTTCCGACAATCTGGCCCGAACGGGCCTGAGCGCTGCGGTCGTCACCGCCGATCTTGAGGATTGGGCCCCGAGCGCGCCTGCCGATGTCGTTTTGCTGGATGCGCCGTGCAGCGCCAGCGGCATCTTCCGTCGCCATCCGGACGTCCTGTACCGCGTCCGCCCCCGTGCCGTTGCCGAACTGGCCGAGCTTCAGGCGCGGCTGCTGGCCCGTGCCGCCGACTGGGTGCGGCCCGGCGGCCTGATCGTCTATGCCACCTGTTCGCTGGAACCGGAGGAGGGGGAGGCGCAGATCGAGGCGTTCCTGGGCGCGCGGGCCGACTTCGCGCTCGACCCCGTGCTGCCCAGCGAATTGCCCGATGCCATGCCGCCCGCCCATCCAAGGGGCTGGTTGCGGGTGCTGCCGGGGGCACTGGCGGATGCCGGGGGCGTCGACGGGTTTTTCATGGCGCGAATGATGCGAACCGCCTGACGCGCCTTGCGGCGACGAATCGCCATGTTAGAGACTTCGGGTTCGATGACCCGTCCCGTCCGCATTGCCCCCTCCATCCTGTCTGCCGACTTCGCTCGGCTGGGCGAAGAGGTGCGCGCGATCGACGCGGCCGGCGCCGACTGGATCCATGTCGATGTGATGGACGGACATTTCGTGCCGAACATCACCATCGGCCCGGCCGTGATCAAGGCGCTGCGTCCGCTTAGCGCCAAGCCGTTCGACGTCCACCTGATGATCGCACCGGTCGACCCCTATCTTCAGGCCTTTGCCGATGCCGGGGCCGATTGCCTGTCGGTGCATCCCGAAAGCGGCCCGCACCTGCACCGCACGCTGCAGACGATCCGGGGCCTGGGCAAGCGCGCCGGGCTGGTGCTGAATCCGGCAACGCCGATGTCGGTGGTGCCGCCGGTCATCGACTTGATCGACCTGGTGCTGGTGATGAGCGTCAATCCCGGGTTCGGCGGTCAGAAATTCATCGACAGCCAGCTTGCCCGCATCGCCGAATTGCGCGCCATGATCGACGCATCGGGCCGCGCCATCGATCTGGAGGTGGACGGCGGCATCGACCGGGCGACCGCGCCCCGAGCCATCGCAGCGGGCGCGGATGCGCTAGTGGCGGGCACCGCTACGTTTGCTGGCGGCCCTTCGGCCTATGCCGGCAATATCCGGGCATTGAGGGGGCAATGAATCTGCACGCCCCTCCGCCCGCCGACGGCATCGATGCGGGCAAGCGGCTGGTGCGTGTCGGCGGCGATCGCGGCCTGTCGCTGGCCGAACGGATGGCCGAACGCCTGCAACGCCTGGCCTGGCGGACGCCGCTGCATCGGCTCGCTTTGCGCGGCCGCTATCCGCTCAAGCTGCTGGCGGTGGCCGACGATCCGTTCCTGGGCGATGTCGCGCGCGGCCAGGCGATGCTGGAAGGAATGCTCAGCTTTCGCGGCGAAACCGTGAACATTGCGGGGCTGATGCTGGACCGCCCGGGCTTTTCCGTGCCCTTTGCCGACTATGTCCACAGCTTTGCCTGGTTGCGTGACCTGTCCACGGTCGCACCCCGGGTAACGGGGGCACCGATCGCCGAATCGATCATGCGGCAATGGCTGGATGCCCATGCCGACCGGATCGGTGATCCGGCGTGGCGGGCCGATCAATGGGGCCGCCGCATCCTGTACTGGGTCGCGCACGCGCCGTTGATCCTGTCCAGCACCGATCTGATCTACCGGTCGCGGGTGCTGAACACGCTGGCGCGCGGTTCCCGGCATCTCGAGCGGGTGGTGGACAAGGCGCCGGTGGGCCTGCCCCGCATCGCCGGTTGGTCGGGCATGGTGGCGTCGCTGTTGATGATCCCCGGCGGTGATCCCCGGCGTCCGGGTGCAGAGGCGGGGCTGGAGCGGGCGCTGGGCGCATCGCTGTTTCCCGATGGCGGCATCGTTTCGCGCTCTCCCGATGCACAGGCAGAGGCGATCATGCTGTTGACCATGGTGCGCGCCACCTATGCCGCGCGACGCATCGACGCGCCGGAATGGCTGGAACAGGCGCTGGTGCGGATGGTCGCGGCCTTGCTGGGGCTGCGGCACGGCGATGGTGGGACGGCCAGCTGGCAGGGATCGGCACCGATCGACGCCGATGTCCTGGACGAACTGGTGGCCGCCACCGGGGTGCGCACCCGGCCGCTGCGCCAGCCGCGCGACTGGGGCTATCACAGCATGGTCGCCGGACAGGCCATGCTGATCCTGGATGCCGCCCCGCCGCCCGTTGCCCGGGTGGTCGAAGGAGGCTGCGCATCGACCCTGGCGTTCGAACTGTCCGACGGTCCCAACCGCATCATCGTCAATTGCGGCGGCGCGCGCGGATGCCATCATGCGGTCGCGTCGCAGCTGAGTCAGGGGTTGCGCACCACCGCGGCCCATTCGACGCTGGTCATCGCCGACAGCAATTCCACCGCCATCCATGACGAAGGCACGCTGGGTCGCGGGGTGGGCGAGATCGAGCTGGCGCGCCAGGACGGCGACGGATCAGCGCGGATCGAAGCAAGCCATGACGGCTATGTCCGCCGGTTCGGATTCCTGCATCGTCGCCAGTTGATCCTGTCGGCCGAGGGCCGGGACCTGCGGGGCGAGGACATGCTGTTGCCGCGGGGCCGAAAGCGCAAGGGCGATACCGCCTTCGCCATTCGCTTCCATCTGGCACCGGGGATCGAGGTGGCGCCGACTGCCGATGGCCAAGGCGCGTTCCTGCGCGTGCCGGGCGGGGCCTTGTGGCAATTCCGGGCGCGCGGGGCTGCATTGGCGATCGAGGACAGCGTGTGGATCGACGCGCGGGGCCGCCCGCATTCGACCCGCCAGCTGGTGCTGGCCGCCGATTCCCCGCCGGGCGGTTGCTCGGTTACCTGGCTCCTGCATCGTGGGCGCTGATTGGGGCTTGCCCTTCGCCGCCCGATCCTGAAAAGGCGCGGGCCATGGATATGGTTCCCCTGCAACGCGCCCTCATTTCGGTTTCCGACAAGACGGGCATCGTCGAACTTGCCGCCGCTCTGGCCGGGCACGGCGTCGAATTGGTGTCGACCGGCGGCACGGCCCGGACGCTGCGCGATGCAGGGCTGACGGTGCGCGACATCAGCGACCTGACCGGCTTTCCCGAAATGATGGACGGGCGGGTCAAGACGCTGCACCCGGTCGTGCATGGCGGATTGCTGGCGGTGCGCGACAATGCCGACCATGTCGCTTCGATGCAGGCGCATGGCATCGGTGCCATTGATATCGTGGTGGTCAACCTCTATCCTTTTGCCGCGACCGTGGCGAAGGGCGCGGACCGCGACGAGATCATCGAGAATATCGACATTGGCGGGCCCAGCATGGTCCGTTCTGCGGCAAAGAATCACGATTCCGTGGCCATCGTCACCGACCCGTCGGATTATGCCGCGCTCATCGAGGAACTGGCCGCCAATGGCGGGGCTACCAGCCGGTTCACCCGCCGCCGCTTGGCGGCCAAGGCCTATGCCGCCACAGCCGCCTATGACAGCGCCATTGCCCAGTGGTTCGCCTTTGCCGATCAGGGCGAGGCATTCCCCGACACGCTGCCGCTGGCATTCCGGCGGGGCGAGGCGCTGCGCTACGGGGAAAACCCGCATCAATCCGCCGCGCTCTACCTGCCGAACGGCCCGGCTGCGCCCGGCATTGCGCAGGCCGAACAGGTGCAGGGCAAAGCACTCAGCTACAACAACTACAACGACGCCGATGCCGCGCTTGAACTGCTGACCGAATTCCGTGATGGCCCGCCCACCGCAGTCATCGTCAAGCACGCCAATCCGTGTGGCGTCGCCAGCGCCGACACGCTGATCGATGCCTATCGCGCCGCGTTCCAGTGCGACAGCGTGTCGGCCTTTGGCGGGATCATCGCCCTAAACCGTCCGCTGGACGCTGAAACGGCAACGGCGATCACCGAGATTTTCACCGAGGTCGTCGTCGCCCCCGGCGCGTCGGACGAGGCGCGGGCGATCTTTGCGGCCAAGAAGAACCTGCGCTTGTTGCTGGTGGCCGATCTGGCCGATCCGCGCCGCCCCGGCTTGGCGGTCAAGACCATTGCGGGCGGCCTGCTGGTCCAGTCGCGCGACCACGGCGTGCTGGCCGATGTCGAACTGCGCCAGGTGACGAAGCGGGCGCCCACGGCACAGGAACTGGCCGACGCCAAATTCGCCTGGACCGTCGCCAAGCACGTCAAGTCGAACGCCATCGTTTATGCCATGGGCGGCGCGACGGCGGGGATCGGCGCGGGCCAGATGAACCGGCTGGAAAGTGCGCGGATCGCGGCGTGGAAGGCAAAGGACGCCGCTGAAAAGGCCGGGTGGGCCGAACCCCGCACCATCGGTTCGGCGGTTGCCAGCGATGCCTTCTTCCCCTTTGCCGACGGCCTGCTGGCGGCGGTGGAGGCGGGTGCCACCTGCGTGATCCAGCCGGGCGGATCGATCCGCGACGATGAGGTGATTGCAGCGGCGGATGAAGCTGGTCTGGCGATGTTGTTTACCGGCATGCGCCATTTCCGGCATTGATATCTGACCGGTGCTCCTGCGCAGGCAGGAGCCCAGAGTTGCGAAGGACATCGATGCAGGCTCTGGGCTCCTGCCTGCGCAGGAGCACGGCGACGGTCAGACCTCGACCAGCGCTTCTTCCTGTTCCTGTGCCTGGCGTGCCCACATTTCGGCATAGAGGCCGCCCAGCGCCAGCAATTCGGCATGGGTGCCGCGTTCGGCGACCTGTCCCTGATCCAGCACGACGATCTGGTCCGCACCGACGATGGTGGACAGGCGGTGGGCGATGATGATCGTCGTGCGGCCGCGCTCGATCGATTCCAGCGTCGCCTGGATCTCGTGTTCCGTCCGCGTATCCAGCGCGCTGGTCGCTTCGTCCAGGATCAGGATGGGCGGGTCCTTCAACAGCGTGCGCGCAATCGCCACCCGCTGTTTTTCGCCGCCGGACAGTTTCAGGCCGCGTTCGCCGACGCGCGTTGCATAGCCATCCGGCAGGCTGGCGATGAAGTCGCCGATCGCCGCCCCGCGCGCCGCCGCCTCGATCTCCGCCTGGCCCGCCCCTTCGCGGCCATAGGCGATGTTGTAGCCGATGGTGTCGTTGAACAGCACCGTATCCTGCGGAACGATGCCGATCGCGGCGCGCAAGCTTTCCTGCGTCACCCGCGCGATATCCTGGCCGTCCACGGTCACGCGCCCGCCGGTCAGGTCGTAGAACCGGTACAGGATGCGGGCCAGCGTCGATTTTCCCGCGCCCGATGGACCGACCACCGCCAGAGTTGAGCCGGGCGGCACGTCCAGGTCGATCCCCTTCAGGATCGCCCGGTCCGGATCATAGCCGAACCGCACCCCTTCGAACCGGACATGGCCGCCCTGCACGACCAGCGGGGCCGCGCCCGGCACATCGACCACCTCTGCCGGTTGATCGATCAGGTCGAACATGGCGGCCATGTCGATCACCCCCTGGCGGATGGTGCGATAGACCCAGCCAAGCATGTCGAGCGGCCGGAACAGCTGCGATAGCAGGGTGGATACCAGCACCACGTCGCCGGATGTGAACTCGCCCGTCGACCAGCCCCATGCGACGAGTGCCATGCCGAACCCAAGCATGGCGTTGGTGATCACCGCCTGACCGATGTTCAGCCAGGCAAGCGAGTTTTCCGAGGTGACGGCGGCGCTGGCATAGGATGTCATCGCCGTTTCGTACCGCCTGGCCTCGCGCGCCTCGGCGTTGAAATATTTCACCGTCTCGAAATTGAGAAGCGAATCGACCGCGTGCGCGACCGCGCCGGTATCCAGGTCGTTCATCCGCTCGCGTAACTTCGCACGCCAATCGGTGACCATGCGGGTAAAGGCGATATAACCGACCACCATCGCCAAAGTGCCGGCGACCAGCCAACTGCCGAAGCGCGAGCCGAAGATTTGCAGCACCAGCGCCAGTTCCAGCACCGTCGGCGCGATGTTGAACAACAGGAAATAGAGCATGGTATCGATGCTCTTGGTGCCCCGTTCCACCACCTTGGTGATCGCGCCCGTCCGCCGCTCCAGGTGAAAGCGCAGCGACAGCTGGTGCAGGTGCCGGAACGTGACGACCGCCAGTCGCCGCGAAGCCTCCTGGCCCACCCGCTCGAACACGACATTGCGCAGATTGTCGAAGATGACGGTGCCCAGCCGTGCCGCGGCATAGCCGACGACCAGCAGGACGATCAGGGTGGTTGCCCCCCGATCGCCGATGTCCATCCGGTCGATCGCGCCCTTCAGCGCGAACGGCACGCCGTAAACCTGCACCAGTTTCGAGACGAGGACGAACAGCATTGCCCCCACGATCCGCACCTTCAGCCCCGGCGCATCGGCTGGCCAGAGATAGGGGAGGAAGCGCCGGATGGTCGGCCACAGCGGCCGATCGGCGCTGGAGGGTTCTGAGGCGGGCGGCATGATCAAGCCGCCATGTGGGGCAGCCGCCGCGCCGATGCAACGGCTGGACGGAACCGGAGCCGCTTTGCTGCATTGGTTGATGCAGGAGGACGGGACGATGGACCAACTCATCTATGTCATGGCGATCCTGGGCTGTGCGGACGATGGCTCTATGTGCGAACGCCAGCGGTTCGCGCCGACCGGCTATCAGACCGCAGCGTCCTGCCAGGCACAGCTCGATGCCGTGCTGGTCCAGCACAGCGACATCCCCTATCCGCTGGTCGAGGCGCGGTGCGAGGCCATGACCATTCGCGATGCAAGCCGCGCACTCGGCAAGGCACCGACGCTCGGCTGATCTGTTCCGGCAGCGTGATCGATGTTAGCCTGCACCCGGGAGGTGCAGGGATATGGTCAAGCGCATTCTCGGCATCATTGTCGGTATCGTGCTGTTCGGCGTTGGCACCAGCGTCGTCCAGCTGGTCGGCAATGCGTTGTTCCCCCCAGCCGTTCCAATCGACATGCGCAATCCAGCCGCCGTGGCGGCGATGGTGGATCAAATTCCGCTCGGGGCAAAGCTGTTCGTCGTCTTTGCCTATTTCATCGGTGCCTTGCTGGGCAGCTGGGTTGGCATTCGCATCGCCGGGTGGCGCGCCGTTGCCTGGTGGGTGCTGGGCGCGGCATGGCTGGGCAACGTCGTCAACGTGATGACGATTCCCCACCCGCGCTGGATGCTGATCGCGTCGTTCGTCACCCCTTTGCTTGGTGCGTGGCTGGCGTGGCGCATGAGCGGGCGCTCAGACTGAGTCCGTTCGCCGGGGAAAGCATCAGCGCGGGCGGGTCCACAGGTCTGCGGGACGGGCCGTCGCCTCATACAGCGCCTGTCGCCGGGCCGCCTGACCGGCCGAACGCGCGATCCAGCCCAGCTTGGCCATGCCGCTGGTCGTCGTGCGGTGATCCCAGGCATGATCGCCGCGTCGGGCGACCTCGCGCGCGATGTCGCCGTAGATGCCCGCCGCCGCCAGCACGGCCCAGGCTGAGCGAAAGGACAGCGCCGGGGTGCCGCCCCGCGCGCTTGCCTCATAGCGCTCGGCCATGGCCGCCAGCCGCCGCGCCAGCACGGTCAGCCGGGGACGAAAGGGCGGTTTCATGTGCTGGCCCGGCGGGATGTCCATTTCGACCAGCCATTCGACGGGCAGATAGCATCGGCCCGCCCGGTCATCCTCCTCGATATCGCGGGCGATATTGGCCAGCTGAAACGCCAGCCCCAGGTCGCAGGCGCGGTCCAGCGTCGCGTGATCGTCCGGGCGCACCCCCATGATGACGGCCATCATGCAGCCGACGACCCCCGCCACATGATAGCAATAGCGGAGCAGATCGTCGGTCGTGCGGGGCCGCCATTCGTCGGCATCCAGGGCAAACCCCGCAATGACGTCATGAGCGAACCGGTGCGGCAGGGCGGTTTCCGCCGCAACGATGCGCAGCGCGTCGAAGGCGGGATCGCACACGATTTCGCCGGCAAGCGCCCGGTTGGTGCGATCGGTGATGATCGCCAGCCGGTCGGCGGCATCGTCCACCGCCTTCATGCCGTGCCCCATCTCCTGCCCATCGGCCAGGTCGTCGCACGCTCGGCACCAGGCATAGAGCAGCCAGGCGCGCTCGCGCGTCTTGCGATCGAACAAGGTGCTGGCGGCGGAAAAGCTTTTCGATCCCCGGCCGATCGCCTCGCCCGCCGTGGCGACGATGGCGGCGCGCGACGGCAGGGGATGGGCCATGCCGTGCCCTGCGCTCACAAATCCTCGCGCGCCATCTGGATGATCGGCGTCGCGCCCTGCCACGCCGCCATCTGGTCCAGCAGGCCACCCAGCGCGGTATCGACGATCAACAGCCCCTGATGCTGGGGCCGGACGAACCCGACCTCCCCCATCTTGTGCCAGAACTCGATCAGGCCGTCATAATAGCCGGCGATGTTCAGCAGCCCGACGGGATCGCTGTGATAGCCGAGCTGCGCCCAGCTGAGCGCCTCCCACAATTCGTCCATCGTGCCGGTGCCGCCGGGGATGGTGACGAACCCGTCAGCCAGATCGGTGAACAGCGCCTTGCGTTCATGCATGGTGCGGACGGTGTGCAATTCGGTCAGGCCCTGGTGCGCCACTTCCGCTGCGACCAGCGCATCGGGGATCACGCCGATCACCTCACCCCCTGCGGCCAGCGCGCTGTCGGCAACCGCGCCCATCAGCCCCAGCTTGCCGCCGCCGTATACGACGCCGATTCCCCGCTCCGCCAGCGCCCGGCCGACATCGCGGGCGCATTGCAGATAGACGGGATCGGCGGGGCTGGCGGACCCGCAATAAACGGCCAGGCGGCGAATGGTCATGCCCGCCCCGTTAATCGGGATTCGCCCGGGTGGCTAGGGACGTGTAGCGATCCCACGAAACCCTTTGCCCTGAGCTTGTCGAAGGGCTGTCCTTCTTTCAGCGGCGTGCAGGAAGGAACGGCAGTGCTTCGACACGCTCAGCACGAACGGGGTTGGGGTCCGAGACTTATCCCTCCGTCCCCAGCATCAGCCTCGCTGTCGCCTTGGCGCTGCCGACCACGCCGGGAATGCCCGCGCCCGGATGGGTGCCCGCGCCGACGAAATACAGGTTCGGGATATGGTCGTCCCGGTTGTGCGCCCGGAAATAGGCGCTTTGCGTCAAGAGCGGCTCCAGGCTGAAGGCGCTGCCCAGATGGGCGTTCAGGTCGGCAGTGAAATCGGTCGGCATATAGCTGAACTTGGTGACGATCCGGTCGTGGATGTCGGGGATCAGGCGGCGGCCGACCTCGTCCAGGATGCGCTTCTCCAGGATCGGGCCGACCTGATCCCAGTCCGCCGGGAACTTGCCCTGATGCGGAACGGGACAGAGCGCGTAGAAGGTCGAATGACCCTCCGGCGCCATTGCCGGATCAGTGACGGTCGGGTGGTGGAGATACAGGCTGAAATCCTCTGCCAGCACGCCGTGATCGTAGATGTCGGCCAGTAGCCCCTTATAGCGCGGGCCGAACAGGATCATGTGGTGCGGAATACCGGGCCAGGTGCCCTTCAATCCGAAATGCACGACGAACAGGCTGGGCGAAAACCGCTTCTTTTCAAGTGACGCCGCCGTCCGCTTGGCTGAGCGCGACGTGGACAACAGGTCCTTGTAGCTGTGCATCAGGTCGGCATTGCTGGCCACGGCATCGCAATCGACGTGGAACCCGCTCTGGGTCGTCACGCCGGTCACCCGGTCGCCCAGCGTCTCGATCGACGCGACGGGATCATCAAGGCGCAGCGTGCCGCCCAGCCGCTCGAACAGCGCGACCATGCCCGCAACCAGCCGGTTGGTGCCGCCCTTGGCGAACCAGACGCCGCCATCGCGTTCCAGCTTGTGAATGAGCGCATAGATGCTCGACGTCTTCATCGGATCGCCGCCGACCAGCAGCGTGTGGAACGACAGCGCCTGGCGCAGCTTCTCGTTCTTCACGAACCCGGAAACCATCGAATAGACCGACCGCCATGCCTGATATTTCATCAGTGCCGGCGCCGCTTTCAGCATGGAGCCAAAGTCCAGGAACGCAACATCGCCCAGCTTGACATAGCCTTCTTCGTAGACACCCTTCGAATATTCGAGAAATCGGGTGTACCCGGCGATATCACTTGCATCGAGCTTGGCGATTTCGGCGTGCAGAATGCTGTCGTCGTTGGTGTAGTCGAAATTGGTCCCGTCCGGCCAGTTCAGCCGGTAGAACGGGCTGACCGGCACCAGCTCGACATCGTCGGCCATGCGGTTGCCGGACAGGCTCCACAATTCCTCCAGCGCTTCGGGCGCGGTGATGACGGTGGGGCCGGCGTCAAAGGTAAAGCCGTCGCGCACCCAGTGATAGGCGCGGCCGCCGGGCTTGTCCCGCGCCTCGATAATGGTGGTATCGACGCCCGCCGATTGCAGGCGGATCGCCAGCGCCAGGCCGCCGAACCCCGAACCGATCACCACTGCCGTTTTCAAATCATGCACTCCCTGGTCGTTTGGCCGTGATCGCCCTGATCGCGCGGCCGATGGGCACTGGCGGCTTTCCGGTCAAAATCCGCGCCTTGTCCAGCAGGTTCGACTGACCCGCATAGAAGCGTCCGATCAATACCGGATTGAGCCGGTAGAAGCGCTGCATGACGCGGTACCGCTCCTGCGGATCGGCGGCACGGAACAGCATCTTTGTCAGCATCCGGTAAAATCCGCGCGCCCGCCACGCCTCTGCCGCATGGTCGTGCGTCAGCATGTGCAGCCCCGCGCCGGACAGGTCGCTCGCCCGGGCGATCCGCACCGCCAGCCGGACCGCATCAGGCAGCGAATATCCGGTCAACGGATGGAACAGCCCGGCGCGCATCCCGCCCTTTGCCACGCCCGCACCGCCGGATTGCCAATATCCCTCGAAATCGCCGTCCAACGCCACCGGCAGCGCGCCGACCTCGCTCCGTGCGACGCGGTCGACCTGCCATCCCTGACGCTGGGCATAATCGGCGATGCGCGGCATCAACGGATCGCCATTCGCCCCCGGCGCCCGGCGCAGCGGGTCCAGGTCGAGGTCGGGCGTGTCGCTGTAATAGGTATCCTCAACGAACATCCGGCGTTCGCCAAAGGGCAGGCAATAGACAAAGCGATATCCGTCCAGCTGTTCGACGGTGGCGTCCATGATCACGGGATCGGGCGCATCATGCGGTGCCGCAAGCTCCAGCTCCTGCCCAACGAACTTCTGCCAACCCAGGTCCAGAAATGCCGTATCGGCCGGTCCGCGACAATCGATCACGCCGCCGGCCGCAACCGCATCGCCATTGGCAAGCGCGACATGGGTGGGGCTGACCGCAAGCACCCTGGCCCCCAGCATTACCGTGTCGCGCGACAGCTGCGACCGCACGACGCGGTCCAGCTGGACCGATTCGATGCTGTAATAGGGCTGTGCGATGGTGCGGCCATGGGCCGGAAAGCGGATCTGGTGCCGTTGCCACGCATGGGTGACCAGCGGGGCCAGCAGCCATCGGTCCGCGCGGTCGACATCGCCCCCGAAAAACGACCATAGATGATTGCCGCCCAGCCGATCCCCGCCCTCGATCAGCCGCAGCTTCAGATCGGGACGGCTCTTGGCCAGCGCCAGCGCGATCAGCGACCCGGCCAGGCCGCCCCCGACAATCGCCACATCGCACTGGTTGATCGTCGCCATGGCATCCGCCTAGCGGATCGCAGGGGTCGGCGAAAGGTGTCTGCACGTGCGACTTCGGGCGCGGGCGACAACCCTGTCACTGCCCGTTTCATGTTGCGCTGCAATACAGATTCGGCTCGCCAAAGCTGAAACCAGGGCGGACATGATTAGTTACGCAATTATCCTCAATTTTATTTGTCGAAAATTTACAATAGTGCGATACCGATGGAGTAGGAGGTCAACAAGGCCATGAAAATGCGTTTGGTGCAGGCAGAGGATGTTCAGGGCGAGGGCCTTCTGTCCTTGCTGAAACGGATTTTTGCCGGCGGCGTGTCACGCGATGCGACGTTTGACCGCAGCACCCGGCGCACCAGCCCCCAGCCTGCCGACTGGCCCGTTGCCCCCCCTTCTGCGATTGACTCGGCGACGGCTGCTGAACTCGGGCTGACCATCCTCGATCTTCTGGCCGAACGCGGCAATGGCGGCGATGCGGTTACGCTGGCGGCGCAGATCAATGCCGGTCGCCGACTGGCGGTCAGTGCTGTCGATGTCCAGCATGTGCTGGAGCGGCTCTACGACCAGCACCAGCTGGCGGGCTATGGCCCTGTCTTCTGCCTGCCCGAACAGGTTTCGGTCCTGCGCAAGAGCTGGCTGCTGCGCGCATCGCTCGGCATGCCTGGCGAAGCGCGCGATGCGGGACAGGACATGCGCGAAGCCGCCGCGGTCCAGCGCATCTGTCGATGGGACGGATGGAACATGCCGATCGCTCGGGGCATGCCCGCCTGAACCCCGGACCCCTGAATTTCTGAACCTTCGCATCGCTGAACTGCCCGCCATTGCGGCCACCATGTCCGACCCGTAAGGGCAGGGCATGGCCGCCGAACCGCTTTCCGTCCTGCAATCCCTGTTCGGATTTCCCGCCTTTCGCGGGGTTCAGCGCGACGTGATCGACCGGGTCCTGGCCGGGCAGCGGACGCTGGCCGTCATGCCGACGGGCGCCGGCAAGTCGCTGACCTATCAATTGCCGTCGGTGATGCTGGGCGGCACCGCATTGGTCATCTCGCCGCTGATCGCCCTGATGCACGATCAGTTGCGGGCGGCGCAGGCGGTGGGCATCCGCGCCGGCACGCTGACCAGTGCCGACGATAACCGGGCGGAGACGATCGCTCGGTTCCGGGCCGGGGAACTGGACCTGCTCTATGCCGCGCCGGAGCGGGCTTCGTCTCAATCCTTTCGCGACCTGCTCGGGCAGGGGCGGATCGCGCTGTTCGCCATCGACGAGGCGCACTGCGTCAGCGAATGGGGCCATGATTTCCGCCCCGACTATCGCCTGCTCCGCCCGCTGCTGGACGCGTGGCCCGATGTGCCGCGCCTGGCGCTGACCGCCACCGCCGACGCCCATACCCGTGCCGATATCCTCGAACAGCTCGGCATACCCGCCGACGGCATGATCGTCGCCGGGTTCGATCGGCCCAACATCCGATATGCCATTCATGCCCGGGATCAGGGCACGCGACAGATCCTGCGCGTGGTTCAGGATAATCCGGGGCCGGGCATCGTCTATGCCCCCACCCGTGCCGCTGCCGAACGGCTGGCGGAATCGCTGGGCGCGTCGGGCCGTCCCACCCGCGCCTATCACGCCGGACTGGAACCGGGGGTCCGCGCGGCCAACCAGGCCGCGTTCGTTGCCAGCGAGGACATGGTCATCTGTGCCACGGTCGCCTTTGGCATGGGGATCGACAAGCCCGACGTCCGCTTCGTCGCGCACGCCGCACTGCCCAAGTCGATCGAGGGCTATTATCAGGAAACTGGCCGGGCGGGCCGCGACGGGGATCCGGCGGTGGCGCATCTGTTCTGGGGTGCGGACGATTTCGCCCGCGCGCGCCAGCGGATCGGGGAGATGGAGCAGGGCCGCCAGCCGGGCGAGCGCCAGCGGCTGGATGCGCTGGGCGCGCTCGTCGAAACCGCCGGATGCCGTCGCCAGTTGCTGCTTGCGCATTTCGGCGAGACGCTCGCCCGACCCTGCGGCAATTGCGACAATTGCCTGGAGCCGCCCCAGGCCGTCGACGCGACGGTCGCTGCCCAGAAATATCTGTCGGCGGTCTATCGCACCGGCCAGAGTTTCGGCGCTGGCTATATCGAAAGCGTGCTGACCGGAAAATCCACCGAACGCAGCCTGATGAACGGGCATGAGCGGTTGTCCGTCTGGGGCATTGCCGATGCAACGGACGCGGCATTGCTGAAACCGGTCCAGCGCGCCCTGCTGGTGCGCGACGCGCTCCGTCCCACCGAACATGGCGGGCTGATGCTCGGTCCGGCGGCGCGGGCGCTGCTCAAGGGGGAATCGGCACTGGCGCTGATCGTGCCGCCCAAGCGGGAACGGCGGCGGCGCGGCGGCGCGGCGGACGGCGGCGCCAATCCGATCGGCCACCCCCTCTTCGAAGCATTGCGGGCGCTCCGGCGGCAGATCGCGCAGGAAACCGGTCTGCCGCCCTATGTCATCTTTCACGATTCCGTGCTGCGCGACATGGCGCTGGCCCGGCCGCGCAACCGTGCGGCCATGGCGGAAATCCCCGGCATCGGCGCCCGCAAGCTGGATGCCTATGGCGAGGCGTTTCTGAAGGTCATAGAAGCGCATCTGGATTAAGGAGATCGTGCCATGCCCACCGTCCGCCGGATCAATGACCGGATCAGCGTCGCCCCCCAAATCTCGGTCGAAGACGTGGCCGAGCTGAAGGCCGCCGGGTTCGTGGCGATCGTCAACAACCGTCCGGACGACGAGGAGCCCGGCCAGCCATCGGGCGACGCCATTCGCAGCGCGGCAGAGGCGGCAGGGCTGGCCTATACCCCCATCCCTGTCACCCATGCCGGTTTTTCAATGCCCCAGGTGGAGGCGATGAGCGCGGCGCTGGCCGCGGCCAATGGCCCGGTCCTCGCCTATTGCCGGTCCGGCACGCGCAGCTGCAACCTGTGGGCGCTGGCCGAGGCGCATGGCGGCGGCCAACCGGACGCGATCATCGATGCGGGTGCCGGGGCGGGCTATGACCTGTCCGCCATCCATCCGTTGCTGGACCAGCTGTCGCGCGCCCGGTGAACGGGTTGCTGCTGGCCGGATCGCTGGTCGCGGTGCTGGCGCTGGCCGGCATCGCACGCGCATTGGGCCTTGGGCGCATCGCTCCGCTGACCGCGGCAGAGGCGGGCCGCATCGCCGGGGAACGCGTGATCGGTTTTCGCCCCGGTACGGTGGTGCTGGCGACAGACGGCAACGCTGCGCTGGTGATGGACCGGAACGGCGACGGCGCGGTCGCCGTTCGCCGGCACGGAGTCGGCGTGCTGGTAGCAACCCTGTCCGGGCCGCTCGCGCTCGACCGGCTGGAGCAGGGCATATCGCTGGACAGCGGCGATCCGCGCATCGGCACGCTGCTTCTGCCCCCGGACCCGGCGTTACTGACACGCTTGTAAGTCCTGTTGAAGCGATTAGGCTGTAACCGTCATGGAACGGTTGCCCGATCCCGTCTCGCTGGCGATTCCCGCCTTCGTCCTGTTGGTGCTGGCCGAAATGCTGGTGGCGCGCGCCCGCGACCGGCGGCGTTACTGCCCCCGCGACACGCTCACATCGCTGATGCTCGGCCTGGGCAGCACGGTTGCCGGCGCGCTGGCGGGCGGCGCGGTGTTCGCCCTGGCCAGTTGGGTGCATCAGTTCCGGCTGTTCGACATCGGTTGGCACTGGGGCTGGTTTGCGCTCGCCTTCGTCTTGGATGACCTGGCCTATTACTGGTTTCACCGCACGGCGCACCGCGTCCGCTGGTTCTGGGCCAGCCATGTCATCCATCATTCCAGCCAGCATTATAATCTGTCGACCGCGCTGCGTCAGACCTGGACTGGGTTCTTCAGCTTGTCCTTCCTGTTCCGCCTGCCCCTGTTCCTGATCGGGTTTCCGCCAGCGATGGTCTTTTTCGTCGCAGGACTGAACCTGATCTATCAGTTCTGGATCCATACCGAGACCATCGGGCGGATGCCGCGCTGGTTCGAAGCGGTGATGAACACGCCGTCGCATCACCGAGTCCATCACGCCACCAACCCGCGCTATCTGGACACCAATTATGCCGGGGTGTTCATCGTCTGGGACCGGATGTTCGGCACCTTCACGCCCGAACTGGATGACGAACGCCCGCGCTATGGCATCGTCCGCGATCTGGGCAGCTTCAACATCCTGTGGGCGGCGGTTCACGAATGGGTCGCCATCGCCCGCGACGTGATCGCCGCGCCCGACTGGCGGTCGCGCTGGCGCTATGTCGCGCGGGAACCGGGATGGAGCCATGACGGAAGCCGCCAGACCAGCGCCGACATCAAGGCCAGTTGGCAGGCGGCGGCGCGCGACGCAAGCGAGGGAGAGGCAGCATGGACGAGGCCGATATCGTCGTCATCGGCGGCGGATCCGGGGGCAGCGCCGCCGCGGGCCGCCTGAGCGAGGACAGCGCATTGGCCGTCTGTGTGCTGGAAGCCGGCGGGCGCAACGATGGCTGGCGCACGCGGATGCCGGGTATGATGCCATTCCAGCCGGACGGCGTGAACTGGCGGTTCGAAACCTTGCCCCAACCGGGGTTGAACGGCCGCCGCGGCTATCAGCCGCGCGGGCGGGGGCTGGGCGGATCCAGCGCGATCAACGCCATGCTTTATGTGCGCGGCCATCCATGGGATTACGACCATTGGGCATCGCTTGGCTGTACCGGCTGGGCCTGGGACGATGTGCTCCCCTGGTTCCGCCGGTCGGAAGGGAACGAGCGCGGCGCGGATGACTGGCACGGTGCGGATGGCCCTTTGCAGGTCAGCGACCAGCATCATGCCCATCCCGCCTGCGAAAAGTTCATCCAGGCCGCCCAGGCCTTGCAGATTCCCCGCAACGACGATTTCAACGGCGCACGTCAGGAAGGCGCCGGCCTGTATCAGGTGACCCAGCACCGGGGCGAACGGTGGAGCACGGCGCGCGCCTATCTCGATCCGGCCCGCAGCCGCGCCAACTTGACCATCCTGACCGACACGCTGGCGGAACAGGTTGTGATCCAGGATGGGCGCGCGGTCGGCGTGCGCTATCGGCGCGGGGGCCTGGTGCACATGATCCGGGCGCGCGCCGGGGTGGTGATGGCGGGCGGCGTGTTCGGCACGGCGCAATTGCTGATGCTGTCCGGCATCGGGCCGGGCGCGCATCTGGCGGACCATGGCGTCCCCGTCCGCATCGACCGTCCGGCGGTGGGCGCCAATCTGCAGGACCATCTGGACTATACCGCGAGTTTCGAAACGCCGGGCAGCCGTTATTTCCTAGGCCGTTCGCTGGCCGGGTCGCTAGCCGGGCTGCGCGACATGGCCCGCTGGTTTGCTCGTCGCACCGGGCCGATGACCACGCCCTATGCCGAGGCGGGGGCGTTCGTCCGCACCGACCCGGCATTGCCTGCGCCCGATATCCAGCTGCATTTCCTGATCGCCATGGTCGAGGATCATGGCCGCGCCGCCGTGCCGGGCCATGGCTTCAGCTGCCATGCCTGTGTCCTGCGCCCCGAAAGCCGGGGGACCGTGCGGCTGCAATCGCCCGATCCGGCCGCGCCGCCCGCCATCGATCCAGCGTTCCTGTCGGATCGGCGCGATCTCGACCGGCTGACGGCGGGGGTTCGTCTGATGTACCGGCTGCTGGACGCGCCATCGGTGCGCGCCTGGCGCGGGCGCGACCGCTATCCGGTCGATCCTGCCGACGATGCCGCGCTCGAATCGCTGATCCGGGCGCGGGCGGATACCATCTATCACCCGGTCGGCACCGCGCGGATGGGGTCGGACGCCGATGCCGTCGTCGATCCCCGGCTTGGTGTGCACGGCATCGAGGGGCTGTGGGTTGCCGATGCGTCGGTCATGCCCACCCTGATCGGCGGCAACACCAATGCGCCCAGCGTGATGATCGGGGAACGGTGCGCTGCCTTTGTCCGCGAACGGCTGGCCGCTTCCGGCTGATCCCGGGCGTCGATTGCGCCTTGCCGCCGCCGTAATCCATGCCTAGGCCTTTTGGCCGGTACCCGCCGATGTATGGCGTTGCGCGAGAGGGGACTTATGCGTTTGTTGCTCGGTTCGGCCAGCCTGGCCGTCATTGCTGTTGCCGGTGCGACCGGCGAGGCACAGGCCCAGCGCCAGATCACGACTGCAACGACCACGCCAGTTGCCACCGGCACTGCGGGCGATGGCGGCACCCGCGCGGACATTACCATCACCAGCGCCGGATCGATCCGGCCAACGGTCGCCGGGCCTGTCGTCACCGTCAACAGCGCCAACAACGTGACCAACCAGGGAACGGTGGAGGTGACCGGCGTCAACGATGTCGACGGCATCTTGGCGACGACCGGCGGATCGGGCACGATCACCAATGGCGGCGCGATCAGCATCATCGAAACCTATACGCCGACCGATACCGACACCGACGGGGATCTGGACGGACCGCTGGCCCAAGGGACGAACCGGTTCGGCATCCGCACGGCCGGTGCCTTTACCGGATCCATCGTCAATACCGGCACGATCACCATCGAGGGCAATGATTCGGGCGCGATCCGCCTGGGCGGACAGCTCACTGGATCGCTGACCTCCAGCGGCACCATCGGCGTGCTGGGCGATCGCAGCATCGCCATTCGCACCGACGACGTGTCGGGCAACGTCACCGTGCGCGGCAGCGTGACCGCACAGGGCCGCGATTCGATCGGCGTCGCTGTTGACGGCGATGTCGGCGGCGCGCTGGTGTTTCAGGGATCGGTCAACGCCACCGGATACCGGTCGATCACCCGTCCGGCGACGGTCACGGGTCTGGATGCGGACGACCTGTTGATCGGCGGGCCTGCGATCCGCGTCGCGGGCAATGTGGCGGGCGGCATCCTGTTCGACGTTCCGCCCGTCAATTCCAACCCGAACAGCACCGACGACGATGGCGACGGCATCCCGGATGCCGAAGAAGGCTCTGCTTCGATCGCATCCTATGGTTCGGCACCGGCCCTGGCGGTCGGCGGCGCGGAAGCCATCACCATCGGCGCGGTGGCGGGCGATGCCGATCGGATGGGCATCGTGGTGCGCGGATCGATCCTTGGTTCGGGCGTCTATGACAATGTCGATTCCACCGCCATCCGCATCGGCGGGGCGGGGGGCACCGTCGATCTGACGGGCGGGATGCGCCTGGCCGGTGCGGTATCGGCGGTGGGCACCCGCAATGCCACCGCCGTCGACCTGGCCAGCGGCGCACAGGTCGACAAGCTTGTCTTGGCCGGTCAGCTGGGCGTTCAGATCACCGCCGACGGCACGGCGACCGGCGTTGTGGTGCGTCAGGGCGCAACCGTCCCCGAACTGGTCAACAGCGGCGCGGTCGGCATTGTCGGCGGGGACAAGGCAACCGCCGTCGCCATTCAGGACCTGTCCGGCACTCTGGCGCTGATCACCAATACCGGCCGCATCGCCGTGGGATCGACCACCGGTACGCTGGCATCGGGCACCGCGATCGATCTGGCGTCCAACACTACGGGTGCCACCATCCGCCAACAGGCCAGCGCCGCCAACGCATCGCCGTCCATCGTCGGGGCCATCCGGCTGGGCAGCGGGGGCGATCTCTTGGATATCCAGGCGGGCACGATCGTCGGCAATGTCGATTTCGGCGGGGGTGCCGACCGGCTGACCCTGGCACAGGATGCGACGCTGATCGGCGGGCTGACCAATGCGGGCGGGCTGGCTGCATCGATCAACGGCCGTCTGGAACTGGGCACGGGTGCGGCGGCATCGATCGGATCGCTGGCCATGGGATCCAACGGGGTCTTGGGCATCACCATCGATCAGGCGACGACCAACGCCGCTCGGCTGAACGTTGCCGGCAATGCCAGCTTTGCAACGGGGGCCACGCTGGCCGTCGCCTTGCGCAGCGTGTCGACCGCCCAGGGCAATTACGCCATCCTGGATGCCGGAACCTTGACCGGGGGCGGCAACCTGACGCTGGGCGACACCAGCCTGCCGTTCCTGTTCAACGGTGCGCTGACGGTCGACAACGCGGCCGGCACGATCAACCTGGCGATCGCCCGCAAGTCCGCGGGCGAGCTGGGGTTCAACCGGTCGCTGTCCAGTGCCTATGATGCGGTGTTCGCGGTGATCGACCGCGATACGCAGATTCGCGACACCTTTCTGGCGGCGGGCGATGCGGAAACGGTCAGGGCCCGGTTTGGCAGTTTCCTGCCCGAACATACCGGCGGCACGTTTCAGAATGTGACGCTGGCGACGCGGACGGCGGCGCGGTCGCTGGAAAATGTGCCGAGCGATGCCATCGCCACGCGCGGGACCGGCCTATTCTTCAATACGTTGGTGTGGGGCACCAACAAGGACGAGGGCGATACCCAGGCGTATCGCATCAATGGCTGGGGCCTGCAGGGGGGCGGCGAGCTGGCGCTGGGCGATCTGGGCCGGGTCGGCGCTTCGCTGGCGCTGTATCTGGGCCTGAACGAGACGCGCGGCAATTTCAATGCTGTGGAAAGCAGCCAGTATGAACTGGCGCTGCATTGGCGGCGCAAGGCTGGCGGCCTGACCACCTTTGCCCGTGGCGCCTATTCGCTGATCGGTTTTCAAAGTCAGCGGCGGTTCGACGTGGTTGCCGAAAGCGCCAGTTTCAGCCGGGTGGCGACCGCCGAGTTCGGCGGCGGGCTGATGTCGGGCATTATCGGCGCGACCTACGAGGCGCGGCTGGGCGAACGCATTTCGGTGCGGCCACGCGTGGCGGCGGATTATTTCCGGCTGAACGAAAAGGCCTATACCGAGGCCGGCGGCGGCGATGCGTTCAACCTGTCGGTGGACAAGCGGGTCAGCGACGAGGCGGCGGTCGAGGCGACGGTGACGCTGGGCTATGACCTTGGCAGCCTGGATCAGGCGGGCACGCCGCTTCGCGCCGAGGTGGAGGGCGGCTATCGCAAGATCGTTGGCGGATCGGTCGACACGACTACCGCCCGTTTCACCAATGGCCAGCCCTTTACGCTGGAACCACAGCGGCGGGCCGACGGGTGGGTCAGCCGGGGCCGCATGATCGGCGGGTCCGAAGGGTTCCAGTTCGGTGCGGAGGGAAGCGCGGAGGATCAGGCGGGCGCGCTCAATCTCGGCCTGCGGCTGGGGGTTCAGATCGGCTGGTAGGCCGTCTGGCAGCGGCTGTGGTGAAACCGCCGGGCGGGATGGCCGGACGTGCTTCGATGGGGCGGGGCGGCCAATCCGTTACCGCAGCGGGCGCTGCGCTTCACAGTAACCGTTGCCGCCCTCGTCCAAGCGCCAACTGATGACGTTGATTCCGGTGCGGGCCAGGTGCGCCGCATAGGCATCCGCGCCAAGCGACCTGGATTGCCGCCCGGTCAACCGGTCGTCCCAGACACAGGGTCTATCCGGCGCGCTGAACAACAGCCAGCCACCGGGCCGCAGCACCGCCGCCGATCGGGTCAGCACCGCTCGCTGATCCTCCTCCGCCAGCAGGAAGATCAGGCCAATGGCGATCACCGCGTCGAATGGACCCCCGAACATCACGCTTGTCTGTGCCGCCTCGCAGGCCAGCGGCACGTCGGGGTGCCGGGTCTGGAATGACCGGATCATCGTTGGCGATGCGTCCACCCCGTGCAGCGCAAAGCCATCGGCCAACAACGCCTCCCCGATCGGGACGCCCGATCCGCAACCCAGATCAAGGATAGTGGCCCCGGGCATCAGTCGCTCGCGTGCCCAGCCCCGGACCAACGCCGCCCCGATATCCGAACGGATCGCCATGAACTGACCGGCGACTGCCTCCCATCCTTCGCTCAGGTCCTCGTCCATCGCCGTCGCGCCTTCCCCGCTCCCGCTCATCCTGGCCGGCTATGATGGACAAAAAAAGGGGCCGGTGGTCGAAACCACCGGCCCTTAGGGGTCCGCAGGAGGAACCTCGTGGGGGCGGGCGCTTCTGGCGGCGCCCGCCCGATTTCAATCAATAGTTGTAGGCGCGTTCGCCATGTTCCCCGAGATCGAGGCCTTCGCGCTCGACTTCCTCGGTAACCCGCAGGCCGATGGTGAACTTGACGATGAAGAAGGCGATGGCCGAACCGACCGCTGCCCAAAGGATGGCGACACCGACCGAGGCGATCTGGATGCCGAGCTGGCCGCCCAGATCATAGTCGTCCGCACCCGGTCCGCCCAGCGAGGGCAGCATGGTGACGGCGGTGCCGACCGATCCGATGATGCCGCCCAGGCCGTGGATGCCGAAGGCGTCCAACGAGTCGTCGAGATTCAGCTTAGGCTTCACCGACACCACGAAGATGGCGCAGACGACCGCCGCAATGGCGCCCAGCAGGATCGCACCGAACGGGCCGGAGTTGCCCGCCGCCGGAGTGACCGCGACCAGGCCGGCGATGGCACCCGAACAGGCGCCGAGCAGCGAGCCCTTGTGACCCAGCAGCTTTTCGGTGAGCATCCAGAACAGGACACCGGCAGCCGTAGCGACGAAGGTGTTGATGAGCGCAAGACCCGCCGAGCCGTTTGCCTCAAGCGCGGAACCTGCGTTGAAGCCGAACCAGCCCACCCACAGCAGACCGGTGCCGATCAGCGTCATGGTCAGCGAGTGCGGGGCCATAACATCCTTTTTGTAGCCCAGGCGCGGACCGAGGATCAGGGCGCCAACCAGTGCCGACACGCCGGCATTGATGTGCACCACGGTGCCACCGGCGAAATCGAGCGCGCCCCAGCCGAAGATCAGGCCGGTCGCCTCGTCGCTGCCGCCCAGGTACCAGACCATGTGCGCGATCGGGAAATAGACGATGGTCAGCCAGATCGCGCCGAACATCAGAAGCGCGCTGAACTTCAGCCGCTCCACCAAGCCGCCGACTACAAGGCAGAGCGTGATCGCGGCAAAGGTCATCTGGAACGCGATGAACACGAATTCCGGGATGACGACGCCGTCGGTGAAGGTGGCGACGGTCGAGTCCGCCGTCACGCCAGCGAGGAAGAACTTGCCGGTCGACAGATACTGGTTCCAGTCACCGCCAAAGGCCAGGCCGTAGCCATAGACGACCCAGATGATCATCGCCAGCGAGGCCGCCGCGATGATCTGGGTCAGGACGGAGAGCATGTTCTTGGTGCGGACCAGACCGCCATAGAACAGCGCCAGGCCGGGGACGATCATCATCATCACCAGCACGGTTGCGACGATCATCCAGGCGGTATCGCCCTTGTCCGGCGTCGGCGCTGCGGCCTCGGCCGCGTCCTGCGCCCATGCGGGCAGGGCAGCGAACAGCCCCAGACCGGCCGTGCCGGCCAGTTTCATCATGTGCTTCATGGATACCCCCTTGCTCACAGCGCGGTCTCGTCGATCTCGCCGGTGCGGATCCGCACGGCCTGACCCAGATCGAGCACGAAGATCTTGCCATCGCCAATGGCGCCGGTGTTCGCCGCGGCCTGAACCGCCTCGACGACCCGACCGGCAAGGTCGGAACCGCACGCGACTTCGATCTTCAGTTTCGGCACCATGTTGGTGCTGTATTCGGCGCCGCGATAAATCTCGGTCTGGCCCTTTTGCCGTCCGAACCCCTTGACCTCGGTCACGGTCATGCCCGTCACCCCCAGTTCGGTCAGGGCTTCGCGGACTTCATCAAGCTTGAACGGCTTGATGATGGCGATGATCAGCTTCATGTCGCCCCCTAGTTGCGATTGTTCCCGGGGCAACGCTGCAATCGCCGTGCCAAAGACAGAATGGCGCTGAATCGGGCGCGTTCCCGACAGAAAATGTTACAATGCGGTAAAAAATTGAGCAGCGGCCGTGCTCTGCCTAAAAAACAGGCAACCAATTTGACCGTCGTGCATTCTTCGCCGATGGCCACAGCCTCCCCTGTCGACCTGGCGGTCTTTGGTGCCGATGGCGGCGTGGGTCGCCGGATCGTCGATCAGGCGCTGGAGCGCGGGCATGCCGTCCGCGCCATCGTCCGGCATCCCGCCCCGTCGATCCCGCATCACGACAGGCTGACGATAGAGGTGGCGGACGTGCTGGCCGATCCGCTGGAACCGGTGATCGAGAACGCTGGGGCGGTGTTATCCGCGCTGGGTGTCGCACGCGGTCTGCGCAATGCAATCGATCCGCCGCCGGTTTACTCCCGCGGAACGGCGCGGATCGTGTCGGCAATGCGGAGTTGCGCCCTTCGGCGTCTGGTCGTCATTTCTGCGGCATTCGTGTCCCGCCGCCCACCCGGTCCGCTCTGGTTCCATCTGGCCGCGCAACCGGCGCTGGCGGCGGTGTTTCATCAGATGCGGGCAATGGAGGATGTGCTAGCCGGCGCATCGGACATCGACTGGACGGCGGTGCGCCCGGCCTGGCTGCTCGACCGTGAACCGTCGGGCAATCCGTTGATTCAGCCCGATACCCTGCCCAGAACGGTGTTCCGCACGCGGCAGGGCGATCTTGCGTCGTTCATGCTTGACTGCGCGCTGGGCAGCGACTGGATTCGCCAGACGCCCGCCATCGGACGGCGGGAGAGCGAGATGCTGGAAAGCCCTCTGGCTTTGCTGGACGAACTTAGCTGATCATCGCTGTTCGGCCATTACCCGCCGCGCCGCCGCCAGATCGCCGGCGTCGACCATGACGCGCGTCGGGATCAACAAAAAGCTGCCGTCGGCGATGCTGGCATTGCCGTCAAAGGCAACGGCGTCGATCCCCGCGGAATCCAGCAGCCCGACGATCAGGTGAGCCTCCATCCGGTCAAATCTGCCCAATTCGGCAAGCGCCATCAGACGGCGGTGCCGCCGACGGTCAGGCCATCGACCAGCAGGGTGGGCTGACCCACGCCCGCAGGCACGCTCTGGCCGCCCTTGCCGCACATGCCGATCCCCTCGTCCAGCGCGAAGTCTTTGCCGATGCCGCGCACCTTTGTCAGGCAGGTCGGCCCGTCGCCGATCAGAGTCGCGCCCTTGATCGGCGCGCCCAGCCTGCCGGCCTCGATCCGATAGGCCTCGGTGCAGGAAAAGACGAACTTGCCCGACACGATATCGACCTGACCGCCGCCGAAGGATTTGGCGAAGATGCCGCGCTTGACCCGCGAGAGGAGTTCGGCGGGATCGTCGGAGCCGCCGCGCATGAAGGTGTTGGTCATCCGGGGCATGGGCGCATGGGCGAAGCTTTCGCGGCGGCCATTGCCGGTGGGGGCGACGCCCATCAGCCGGGCGTTCATCCGATCCTGAATATAGCCGCGCAGGACGCCGTCCTCGATCAGGATATTCTCCTGCGTTGGCGTGCCCTCGTCATCGATGCTGAGCGAGCCGCGCCGAGCGCCGATGCTGCCATCGTCCACAACGGTGACGCCGGGCGCCGCCACCCGTTCGCCGATGCGGCCGCTGAACGCGCTGGTGCCTTTGCGGTTGAAATCGCCCTCCAGTCCGTGGCCGACTGCTTCGTGCAGCAGCACGCCGGGCCAGCCGGGGCCGAGCAGCACGGTCATCTCGCCAGCAGGCGCGTCCACTGCTTCCAGATTAACGAGCGCCTGGGCCAGCGCCTCGTCGATCGCGCGGTTCCACGTCTCCGGCGCGATCAGCCGGTCGTAAAGCTCGCGCCCGCCAATGCCGAAGCTGCCCGATTCGCGACGGCCATTCTGTTCGACGACGATACTGACGTTGAGCCGGGTGAGCGGGCGGACATCGGTGGCGACGAAACCGTCGGGCCGCACGATCTCGACCACGCTCCAAGCCCCGGTCAGCGAAACCGACACCTGCACCACCCGCGGATCGCGGGCGCGGGCGGCGGCGTCGATCGTCTGGCAAAGGTTCACCTTCACATCGAAGGGCAACAGGTCGATCGGATCGGCGTCAGTATATAGGTGACGGTTGTTGCCGCGCGGGGGCGACGCCTTCGGTCCCGTGGCGGGGTCGATCAGCGCCAGCGTATCGCCAGCCCGCGCGATGGCTGCGGCGCTGATCTCGCTGGCATGGGCGAACGCCGTCTGCTCGCCCGAAACCGCGCGCAGGCCAAACCCGGCATCGGTATTGTAGCTGGCGGTCTTCAGCCGCCCGTCGTCGAAACCGAACGCCTCCGACTTGCGATATTGCAGGTACAGCTCGCCATCCTCGGCACGGGACAGCAACCGCACGGTCAGCGCGCGCGCTTCGTCCGGGTCAAGGCCATGGCCATACAGGAAGCTACGGGGATCAGCGGCAGAAACGGTCATGCCACCGATATAGGCGTGTCAGGCGCTGGCGCCAGACGCGATATCGGGCATGGTCGCGGGGTCCACCCCGTCCGCCGGACCGCCGATCAGGACGAAGCGCCGGTCGCAATAGCCGCAATCGACATAGCCATGCTCGTCGATTTCCAGGAACACGCGCGGGTGGCCAAGCGCAGTAGGGATACCGTCATAGGCTCCGTCACAGGACACGCGGACGGACGAAGTGCGGGTGATGGTGGGCGGGCTGATCATGCCCGGCGAATTAGCAAAGGGCGGCAAACGCGGCAAGCACGGCGCGTCCGGCTTGCAAAGCCCGTTGGCCGGGCTCATGACGGATGCGGAACAAGGGGGGTGGGCAGGTCATGGGTATCGGACGAGCGCTTTGCATTGCCGGTATCCTGTGGATCGGCGCAACCTCTGCCGCCGCAGCTCAGACGTCGCCGGTGACGCTCGAACAGGCCCGGGCCAGTCTGGCCGGCATGTGGCAGGGCAAGCTTGAATATCGCGATTACCAGGCGGACCGCTGGTTTGGCCTGCCGGTCGTCGTGGCGGTGGAACAGGGGCGGGACGGGCTGACCCTCATCCGCAAGGCGGATTTCGACGACGGCCCGAAAACCGGGATCATCACCATCACGTCGATATCGCTGCTCGATCCAGCTACGGGCGCCGAACAAAGCGCCAGCTTCCGCAAGGGCCGTCAGGCCGAGCTGATCGTCGACCGGCTGACCCTGACGCGGGCCGAGGCGGCCGACCGCTGGACCATCGTGGCGACGCGGGAAGGCCGGGACAATGATCGGCCAGCATCGATCCGGGAAACGACCACGCGGGACGGCCCGGTGGTTGTCACGCTCAAGGAAGTCGACTTTACCGACGATGATGGATCGGCCTGGTTGGTGCGCAACCGGACGACCCTGACCCGGAAATAAGGGGGGATCGGTCCGGCGGACTTGGCGAGGGCGATCATCGATCCTATGCCAGCGGCATGACCGAAGCCGCGATCCGCATCGACAGCCTGGCCAAGACCTATACCGGTGGCAAGCGTGCGCTGGACGGCGTGTCCTTCGACGTGCCGCGAGGGACAATCTTCGGCCTGCTGGGACCGAACGGGGCGGGCAAGTCGACCCTGATCAACATCCTGGCGGGTCTGGTCAACAAGACGAGCGGCACGGCCGAGATCTGGGGCTTCGACATCGACCGGCATCCCCGCAATGCCAAGGCGTCGATCGGCATCGTCAATCAGGAGATTATCTTCGATCCCTTTTTCACGCCCGCGGAGACGCTGGAAATCCAGGCCGGGCTGTTCGGCGTGGCCAAGGGCGATCGGCGGACCATGGACCTGCTGCGCGCCATGGGGCTGGAGGACAAGGCGAACGCCTATTCCCGCACTCTGTCTGGGGGCATGAAGCGGCGGCTGATGGTGGCCAAGGCGATGGTGCATTCCCCGCCAGTGCTGGTGCTGGACGAACCGACGGCCGGGGTGGACATCCAGCTCAGGCAGCAGCTCTGGGACTATGTGCGCGGCCTCAACGCGCGCGGCGTCACCATCGTCCTGACCACCCATTATCTGGAGGAGGCCGAGGAGCTGTGCGATCGCATCGCCATCATCAACCATGGCCGCGTCATCGCCAATGAGCCGACCCGCACACTGGTCGGCATGGCGCAGGAAAAACTGGTCGAGGTGACGGTCGACCGCGATCTGGGCGCGGTGCCGGATGCGGCCTGTTTCCAGAAAGTGGAGGTGAAGGGTGAGCGCACCCTGGTCATCACCTATCGCAAGGACCGGGCGAATGCCGGCGAGGTGCTGGGCGCGGTGCAGGGCGCGGGGTACGGGATCGTCGATGTGAGCACGCGCGAGGCGGACCTGGAGGACGTGTTCCTGAATTTGACGAGCGCTGCCTGAGACACCCTGCGTTTAGCCATGCCCTTGAAACTTCGTTCGCTTCGAGCGTAGTCGAGGAGCGCTTGTCCCTCACACCGTGTCTCGACGTCGCTCGACACGAACGGAGCCCTAAGTGAACGACGAACAGGATCTTGCTGTCGAGGGAGAAACTGCCACCGAGCCGCGCGCGGCAACGTCAAAGCGGTCAGTTCGGCAGCGCGCTGAGGCGATCAAGGATTTTCGTTGCAAGAACTGCATCGCAGTCATCGAAAATCCTTCCGACATCAAGAACATTGGGACGGTGATCCGTAATGCCAACGCGCTTGGTGTCGAAAAGGCTTATGTTGTCGATCCGCGCCGCTCCTTGCCAGATGACTGGCAGGAACTGCGTGAGCGCCCATCGCTGTCGAAAACATCGGTGTCGGCGGTAAAATGGACGTTCGTCAAGCGCTTCGACAGCAAGACGGATTGTTTCGATCATCTTGAAAAGCTTAATTTTCGGTCAGTTGTAACGTCGCCGCATATCAAGGGGAAGCGCAGCATCTATCTGCATGAAGGCGACTTTACCGAATTTACTAAATTGGCCGTCTGGTTCGGAAGCGAGGCTCAAGGGATCAGCGACGAGGCCGTGGCGCGGGCAGAGATGTGTGTCAGCATTCCGATGTTCGGAATGATCGAAAGCCTGAACCTCGGCACCAGTTCCGGCATCGTCTTGTACGAAGTGACCAAGCAACGTCGGGAGTATCAAAGCAAGTATCGACGACGCGACCGTCGCGGCGCACGCGCCATACCGCTTCCAATCGCCATGCCGCTGCCGGACGAGCGTTCGTGAACGATCCCCATAGCGCCGACGTCCTCGTCATCGGCTCCGGTGCCGCCGGGCTGACTGCCGCGCTCAATCTGGCCGACCGGTTCCGGGTGACCGTGCTGGCCAAGGGCGGGCTGGCCGAGGGGTCGACCGCCTGGGCGCAGGGCGGCATCGCGGCGGTGCTGGAGGAAGGCGACACCTTCGACAGCCATATCGAGGATACGATGGTGGCGGGCGCGGGCCTCAACGACCGCGCGACCGTCGAGTTCGTGGTCGAGGGCGCGCCGGCGGCGATCCGGCGGCTGGAGGAACTGGGCGTGCCGTTCAACATGGACGGCAACACGCTGCACCTGACGAGGGAGGGCGGGCACAGCCACCGCCGGATCGTGCATGTCAACGACGCGACCGGATGGGCGGTCCAGGAGGCGCTGCTCAATGCCGCGCGTGCCAATCCGAACATCACGCTGGTGCCCGACATGGTGTGCATCGACCTGGCGACCAGCCGGCACGAGACGCGCTATTCCGGGGCGGGGCAGGTGTGGGGCGTCTATGCGCTCAATCGCGCGACGGGCCGTGTCGAGCTGTTCACCGCGCGCGCGACCGTGCTGGCAACGGGCGGAGCCGGCCGCACCTATCAGTTTTCGACCGCGCCGCGCGGGGCGACCGGCGACGGCATCGCCATGGCCTGGCGCGCGGGTGCGCGGGTTTCCAACATGGAGTTCATGCAGTTCCACCCGACCTGCCTGTTCAACCTGGAGGTGAAGAACTTCCTGATTACGGAAGCCGTGCGGGGCGAGGGCGGGCACCTGCTGATCCCGGAGACCGGCTACCGCTTCATGCCGGATTTCGACCCCCGGCTGGAACTGGCCCCGCGCGACGTCGTCGCCCGCGCGATCGACCATGAGATCAAGCGGCTGGGCCTGGATTATGTCCATCTGGACATCAGCCATCGGGGCGAGGCGTTCGTGCGCGAGCATTTCCCGACCATCCACGCCAAGCTGCTGACGCTGGGCATCGACATGACCGTCGATCCGATCCCGGTGGTGCCAGCCCAGCATTATACCTGTGGCGGGGTGGTGATCGACCGCGACGGGCGCACCGACCTGCCCGGCCTCTATGCCGCGGGCGAAGTGACGCAATCGGGCCTGCACGGCGCGAACCGGCTGGCCAGCAATTCGCTGCTGGAATGTTTCGTGTTCGGCGAGGCGGCGGCGCGGCATATCGACGCCAACTGGGACGCGTTCCGCCCCGTGCCCGCCATCCGCCCCTGGGACGAAAGCCGGGTCACCGACAGCGACGAGGAAGTCATCATCAAGCAGAACTGGACCGAGATCCGCCGGTTCATGTGGAATTATGTCGGCATCGTGCGGACGACCAAGCGGCTGGAGCGTGCGGCGCATCGCATCAAGCTGCTGACCGAGGAGGTGGAGGATTATTACGGCCATTTCCGCGTCACGCCCGACCTGATCGAGCTGCGCAACCTGCTCCAGTCCGCTGACCTGATCGTCCGGTCGGCCCTGCACCGCAAGGAAAGCCGGGGCCTGCATTACACGCTGGACTATCCCGATCTGCTGCCGGATGCGGTCGACACCATTCTGGTTCCCTGACGCGGTCATCGGTTCATCGCCGCACTGCAACAGTCTGGCGCACGTCAGCCGCGCGTTGCTGGGCCGTTCATCAATGTCGTGTCAGAACAACGACATGAGCATCGGGGCATGATCGGAACCGAGCGCGATCCGCGCACCCATCCCCTGTCGACCGTGGGCGCGCTGGCGCTGTTGCTGGTTGGCTGCGTTGCGCCGTCCTCGCCTGAGCCAATGGCCCGGCCGGGGATCGGCGTCCCGTCGGCACAGGCCGGGCCCGCCGCACGGCCGGTATTCACCCCGCCACCCATGCCAGTGCGCCCGGTTACGCCCCCGCCGCCGCCGGTCGCTCCCGCAGCGCTCAGCAGCACCATCGACCGGCTGGGCCGCGAGTTCGGGGGCAAGGTGGGCATCGCGGTATCCAGCGTCGATCGCGGCTGGGGCACGGACTGGAACGGCAGTACGCCGATGCCGCAGCAAAGCGTCAGCAAGCTGTGGGTCGCCATCACGCTGATGGACCTGCGCGACCAGGGGCGGCTGACGCTGGACGATCCCATCACCATCCGGCCGGAGGACATTACCCTGTTCCATTCGCCGGTGGCCGCTCTGGTCAAGGGCGATGGCTATCGCACCACGGTCCGCGACCTGCTGGCGCGGGCGATGGTTTCCAGCGACAACACCGCCAACGACCGGCTGCTGACCTTTGTCGGCGGACCCGAGGCGGTGCGGAAGATGATCGCCGACAAGGGGCTGGGGCCTATCCGCTTCGGGCCGGGCGAGCGGTTGCTTCAGGCGGGAACGGCAGGCCTGACCTGGCGGCAGGAATATGCCGGCCGCGCCTTTTATACCGCGCGCGCCAACCTGCCCATCGCCACCCGGCAGCGGGCGTTCAACGCCTATATCGCCGATCCGCCGGACGGGGCGACCGCCATGGCCATCGCCCGTGCGCTGGGGCGGCTGCATCAGGGCGAATTGCTGTCCGAAGGGTCGACCGCGCATCTGGTCGGCCTGATGGAAGGGTCGCGGACCGGCAAGGAACGCTTGCGCGGCGGCGTGCCCGCGGGCTGGCGCTTCGGGCACAAGACCGGGACGGGCCAGGACCTGATGGGCCGGACGGCGGGCTATAACGATGTCGGGTTCCTGATCGCGCCGGATGGCCGCAGCTACGGGGTCGCGGTGTTGATCGGCGACACCGGCCGCCCGATCCGCGAGCGCCAGGCGCTGATGCAATCGGTGATCCGTGCCGTCGTCGCCAGCCACGGGACTCCGCTGCGTTAAGTCGTGCCAACCACCGTTCATCCTGAGGAGCCGCGAAGCGGCGTCTCGAAGGACGTGCCCCCGTGCTTCGAGACGGGGCTGCGCCCCTCCTCAGCACGAACGGAGGATGGGTCTGCACCCGCTCGCCATCCCGGTCCGCCGCTGCTAAGCCGCGCGGCATGGCGAACCATCTCTACCTCGTCGACGGCTCGGGCTATATCTTCCGCGCCTATCACCGGCTGCCCCCGCTCACCAATCCCGAAGGCACGCCGGTCGGCGCGGTCTATGGCTATGCGGCGATGCTGTGGAAACTGGTCGACGAGCTGAACAAGGCCGATGGCCCCACGCATATGGCGGTGATCCTGGACAAATCGTCCAAGACGTTCCGCAACGACCTGTATGACCAGTACAAGGCCCACCGGCCGCCGCCGCCCGAGGATCTGGTGCCCCAGTTCCCGCTGATCCGCGACGCAACGCGGGCGTTCAGCCTGCCCTGCATCGAGGAAGAGGGGTGGGAGGCGGACGACCTGATCGCCAGCTATGCCAAGGAGGCGCTGCGCCAGGGCTGGCACGTCACCATCGTCAGTTCCGACAAGGACCTGATGCAGCTGATCGAGCCGGGCCTCGACCTGTATGACACGATGAACAACCGGCGGCTGGGGCCGGAGCACGTCGTCGAGAAGTTCGGCGTCGGGCCGAACAAGCTTGGCGAGGTGCTGGCGCTGATGGGCGATAGCGTCGACAATGTGCCGGGCGTGCCGGGCGTTGGGCCGAAAACGGCGGCCAAGCTGATCCTGGAACATGGCGACGTCGACGGCGTGCTCGCCGCAGCACCCGCGATGAAGGCCGGAAAGCTTCGCGACAATTTGATCGAGCACGCCGACATGGCGCGGCTGTCGCGCGAGCTGGTCAAGCTCGCCTGCGACGTCCCGCTGCCCGAGCCGCTCGATGATTTCGCGCTCAAGGGCATTCCGCCGGAGCCGTTGGCTGCGTTCCTGTCCCAGCACGGCTTCCGGTCGATGCTGGCCAAGCTGGCGAGCGTCAGCGGCACGGCGGCACCCGCGCCCGGGCCGCGCACCCATGTCGGACCTGCCGCGCCCGCATCGCCCGCGCCGGTCGATCCGCCCATCGACCGTTCGCTGTACGAAACCGTCACGACCGTCGAGGCGCTGGACGCCTGGGTGGCGGAGGCGCGCCATGTGGGCATGCTCGCGGTCGATACCGAAACCTCGGCGCTCGACTGCATGGCGGCCGACCTGGTCGGGATCAGCTTGTCGACCGCACCGCGCCGCGCCTGTTACATCCCCCTGGCGCATCGCGGCCACGACCTGCTGGCCGAGAAGCCCGATCAGCTGCCGCTGGCGGACGTGGTCGAACGGCTCGGCCCGCTGCTGGCCGATCCGGCGGTGCTGAAGGTCGGGCACAACCTGAAATACGACCTGATCGTGCTCGCCCGACACGGCATGACGGTCAGCCCCTATGACGACACCATCGTCATGAGCTTCGCGCTGGATGCCGGACGGCGGCAGGGGCATGGCATGGACGAGCTGGCCGCCGACCATCTGGGCCACCAGTGCATCGCTTTCAAGGAGGTGGTCGGCACCGGCAGGGCGCAGAAGAGCTTCGGCGAGATCGACCTGGCAAGCGCCACCGCCTATGCCGCCGAGGATGCCGAGGTGACGCTGCGGCTTTGGCGCTCCCTGAAACCCAGGCTGGCGGCGGAGGGCGGCACCCGCGTCTATGAGCGCGTCGATCGCGGGCTCGTCCAGGTGCTGGCCGACATGGAGATGGCCGGAGTACGCGTGGACAGCGAGCGGCTGGCCCGCCTGTCCCACGAGTTCGGCGAGCAGATGGTGGCGCTGGAAGGGCGCATTCATGAGGCGGCGGGCGGCCCCTTTGCCATCGGTAGCCCGAAACAGCTGGGCGAAGTGCTGTTCGACCGGCTGGGGCTGAAAGGCGGGCGCAAGGGCAAGACCGGCACCTATTCGACCGACGTGACCGAGCTGGAGCGGATCGCCGCGATGAAGGATACGCCCGGTGCCGATGTCGCCCGGCTCGTCCTCGACTGGCGGCAGCTGTCGAAGCTCAAATCCACCTATACCGACGCGCTGCAGCAGCAGGTGAACCCCGCCACGGGGCGGGTCCATACCAGCTATTCGCTGACCGGGGCGCAGACCGGGCGGCTGTCCTCGACCGATCCCAATCTTCAGAACATCCCGATCCGGACAGAGGTGGGTCGCCAGATCCGCGATGCGTTCGTGGCCGAGCCGGGCAATGTCATCCTGGCCGCTGACTATTCGCAGATCGAATTGCGGCTGGCCGCGCACATCGCCGATGTGCCCGCGCTGCGCGAAGCCTTTGCGGCCGGGGAGGACATTCACAACCGCACCGCGATCGAGCTGTTCGGCGAGGTCAACCGCGATACGCGCGGGCGGGCAAAGACGATCAACTTCGCCATCCTCTACGGCATTTCCCGCTGGGGACTGGCCGGGCGGCTGGAGGTCAGCCCGGACGAGGCGCAGGCGATGATCGACCGCTATTTCGAGCGGTTTCCCGGCATCAACCGCTATATCGCCGACACGCTGATGACGGCCAAGGAGACGGGCTATACCGAGACGCTGTTCGGCCGGAAGACGCATTTCCCCCGCCTGAAATCGCCCAATCCGAACGAGCGGGCGGGCAGCGAGCGCGCGGCGATCAACGCGCCCATCCAGGGGACGAGTGCCGACATCATCAAGCGCGCGATGCTCCGCATGGGACCGGCGCTGGCCGAGGCGGGGCTGCAGAACGTCAGGATGCTGATGCAGGTGCATGACGAACTGGTGTTCGAACTGCCCGAAGGCGATGTGGCGGCGGCGAAACCGGTGATCGAACGCATAATGGCGACGGCGGCCGAACCAGCGGTGACGCTGACCGTGCCGCTGGGCGTCGAAATCGGCGTCGGCCCCAGCTGGGGCGCGGCGCATTGAGCCAGCCGCCGCCGTCCCCCGATTGGGTGGACCTGTATATCCCGGCGCTATGCGCTGTCGGGCTGCTGATCTTTCTGGTCGCCTGGCTGCCGCTGATCCTCAGGCGACTGCCGCTGTCGCTGCCGATCCTGTGCGTCGGCATCGGCATGGCGCTGTTCTCCCTGCCCGCCGCCGCGCCCTTTGCGCTGCATCCGATCGAACGACCATGGATCGTCGAAAAGGCATCCGAACTGATCGTCATCCTGTCGTTGATGGGGGCGGGGCTCAAGATCGGGCGGCCCTGGAGCTGGCGGCGCTGGGCCTTGCCGGTCCGCCTGCTGGGCATCGCCATGCCGCTGACCATCGTGGCGCTGCTGATCGCGGGCCAGCAGGTCCTGGGGCTTGGCTTTGCGACCGCGCTCCTGCTGGCGGCGGCGCTGGCCCCCACCGATCCGGTGCTGGCCGGGGACGTCCAGATCGAAGGACCGGGCGGACAGGAAGAGGACGAGGCGCGTTTCGGCCTGACGTCGGAGGCGGGGCTGAACGACGCCCTGGCCTTTCCCTTCATCCACCTGGCGATCGCGGCTTCGATCGGGGCGCTTGGCTGGTCGGAACTGGGGGAATGGGCGCTGGATGCCGTTGCCTACAAACTGGGCATGGGCGCGCTGGTCGGCTGGCTTGGCGGGCGGCTGATCGGCTGGATCATCTATCATGTTCCGGACGCCGGCCGATTGTCGCGGACCGGCGACGGATTTGTCGCGCTGGCGGCGACCCTGTCCATCTATGCCTTGACCGAACTGGCGCATGGCTATGGTTTCCTTGCGGTCTTCGTCGCCGGGCTGATGATGCGCCGGTCGTCGGACGGGCATGATTTCAACGACCGGATGCACGATTTCGCCGACGAGACCGAACGGCTGATGATGATGGTGCTGCTGGTCGCCTTTGGCGGGATGCTCAGCGTCGGGGGGCTGTTCGCCTATATCGGCTGGCGGGAACTGGCCTTTGCGATCATCGCGCTGTTCCTGGTCCGGCCGGTCATCGGCTGGTTGTCCCTGGCCGGACTGGGGCTTGCCGCAGGCGAACGGGCCATCATCGCCTTTTTCGGCATTCGCGGCATGGGATCGGTGTTCTACTTCGCCTATGGGGTCAACCATGGCGTGTTTCAGGAACCGATGCGGATCTGGGGGGCGCTCGGCCTGGTGATCCTGATGTCGATCGTGCTCCATGGCATCACCGTCACACCGGCGATGCGCGCGCTCGAACGGCACAGGGCCGCCCGATGAGTGCCGCCAACGAAGAAATCGCCGCACTGGCCAAGGGCGGGCGGACCAATGTCATGGGCTTTGCGCTCAGGCTGCTGGCGCGGTTGCCCTTTCTGTTCATTGCCGGGCGGTTCTACGGGCCGGAAATCGTCGGGCGGTTCGCCGTTGCCGTGCTGGTGGTCGAATTTGCCGCACTGGTCGCCACGCTTGGCCTGAAGCGCGGACTGGCCCAGGCGCTCAGCACCACCAGCCGCCCGCATACCCATGTCGTCTGGGACGCGCTGATCGTGGCCCTTCTGGCCTCACTGATCGCCAGCGCCGTCCTGATCGCCTTTCCACAGGCCATGTATCCCAACAGCCAGGTGATCGGCTTCGAACGCCTGCTGCCCTTTGTCGTGTTCGCCGTTGCCTGTACCGACATCGCGCTGGCGGCGCTTGCCTATCGCCACAATGTAAAGGCGACGGTGACGGCGCGGGCCATCGTCGAGCCATGGACCATCTCGATCGCCGCGCTGGCGCTCTACTATGTCTCGTCGCGCGACGGGCTGATCCTGTCCTATGTCCTGTCGACCGTGGCGGCACTGGTGGCGGCGATGGTACCGTTCCTGAAAAGCTATGGCCTGCCGACCGGATGGGTGCCGCATCCGACGCCGATGTTCGCGCTTGCCCGGCGCAACATGCCGCTGGCTGGGGCCGACACGATCGAATGGGCGACGCGCAATGTCGACCGGTTCATCCTGGGCCTGCTCTTCGGCCCCGCGGTGGTCGGCGTCTATTACATGGCGCAACAGGTCGCGTCGCTGCCGCAAAAGCTGAAGACCAGTTTCGATCCCGTGCTGGGGCCGGTCGTCACCCAGGCGCTGAAACGCGGCGACCGGGCGGCGGTGGCAGCGCAGATCCGCCAGGTCGGGTTCTGGATCATGGCGGCGCAAGCGGCGCTGGCGCTGATCGGTTCGATCCCGGCGGAAGGGGTGATGGGGGTCATCGGCCCGCAATTCGTCGTCGGGGCCGGGGCGCTGTGTTTCCTGTTGTGGGCCGAGGTGCTGGCCAGCCCCGGCGCGGTGGCGGAAAGCGGGCTGGTCTATGTCGCGCGGCATCGCAACCTGATGATCTCTGTGGTGATCCTGTCCATCCAGGTCGTGCTCAGCTTTGCGCTGGTGGCGTTGATGCGTGCGCTCGGCTGGCCGGAGGCCTGGCAGGCGGCCGGACCGGCGGCGGCGCTGGCGCTGACGCTGGCGCTGGGGTCAGCGATCAAGGGCTGGCTGCTGGCCCGGCTGCTCGCCGCGCCAGTGTCGCCGCTGCGCTGGGCGTTCGTCTGGGCCGCACTTGCAACGGCGCTGGTCGGATCGGCGATGACGCAGCTGGTCGAATGGGCCGAACTGGCCATCGGCATCCCGCTGATGCTGGTGGTCTATTTCGCCATCATCTGGCGCTTCGCCTTTGGTCCCGAGGATCGGGCATTGTTTTCCAGGCTGCCACGGGACGAACAACCCACGCTGCCCGTCGACGAACGGGTCTGACGCCACGCGGTCAGCGCCGCACGTCCCGTTCACCCGAGCGATAGGCGGCCAGCAGGTCCGGCGCGATGATCGGCATGTCGCCGGGGATCGAATGTTTGAGCACCGCCATCGCCAGTCCGGTTTCGGCAATCTCGCGCGCGTCGCCCCGGTTCAGCCAGGCGTGCAGACAGCCAGCGGCAAAGGCATCGCCCGTGCCGATCCGGTCGACGATGCCGCCCACCGCCTGTTCATCGGTCTGATGCCCGCCATCCGGCAGGTCGATGCGCGCGGCGATCCGGTTGGTGTCCGCATCCAACACATGGCGCGCGGTCGAAGCGATCAGCTTGAGGTTGGGGCACAGCGCAAACGCCGCCTCTGCCGCCTCGCGCCGCCGATCCGGTCCCTCGCCGGAAAATTGCCGGCCGGTGATCAGCGATATGTCGCGGTGGTTGCCGAACAGGATGTCCGCCTGGCCGATCAGTTCGGTCAGGACGGCGCGCGGATCGCTGTCCCATGCCTGCCACAGCTGTGCCCGGTAATTGCCGTCGAAACTGACCGTGACGCCCGCTTCCCGCGCTGCACGTACCGCCGCCAGCGCCGCCGTGGCTCCGGCGGGGCCGAGCGCAGGCGTGATGCCGGACAGGTGGAGCAGCCGTGCCCCTGCCAGCGCCGAGCGGAAATCGAACGATTCCGCGCTGGACGCCGCAAAGACCGATCCGGCGCGGTCATAGGTGATGGCGCTGGCGCGGGCACCCTGGCCCGGTTCCAGGAAGTACAGGCCCATCCGCCCCTCGGCCCGGGCGATATGAACGGTGCTGATCCCCCGCGCGGCCAGCGTCGCCACCGCCAGATCGCCCAGCGGGTTGGCGGCGACGCGGCTGACCATCGCCGCCGGATGGCCCAGTGCCGCCAGACCGGCCAGCACATTGGCCTCCGCCCCGCCGATTTCGATGTCGAGCGACTGGCTCTGCACGATCAGCCGCTTGCCCGGCGGGGTCAGCCGGACCAGCAGTTCGCCGAAACCGATGATGATGCCCGCGCTCATGTCGCCTTATCGCGCCGCATCGGCCAGCTTGTCGCGCATCGCATAGTAATTCTGGATATATTCCCAGCCTTCCTCGGCGGTTTCGACGTAATGAAACAGCTCCAGGTCGCGGGGCGAAATCACGCCTTCCTCGCACAACGCCTCGAAATTGATCACGCGTTCCCAGAATGCACGGCCATAGAACAGCACCGGCATCCGTTCGACCTTGCCCGTCTGCATCAGCGTCAGCAGTTCGAACGATTCGTCAAAGGTGCCGAACCCGCCCGGAAACACGGCGACGGCCCGGGCGCGCAGCAGGAAATGCATCTTGCGCAAAGCGAAATAGTGGAACTGCATCGACAGCGACGGCGTGACATAGGGATTGGGGGCCTGTTCATGCGGCAGCACGATATTCAGGCCGATGGATTCGGCGCCCGCCTCGCACGCGCCGCGATTGGCCGCCTCCATGATCGACGGCCCGCCGCCCGAACAGACGACGAACTGGCGGGTACCGTCGTCATCGACGGGAAAGGCACTGGCAAGCGCGGCGAGCTTGCGGGCCTCGTTATAATAATGCGACTTTTCGACCAGCCGCTCGGCGATGCGCCGTGATGCATCGTCACTGGCCAGGTCCAGCAGCGTCCGTGCCTTGTCCGGTTCCGGGATCCGCGCCGATCCATAGATGACCAGGGTCGATCCGATCTTTGCCTCGTCCATCACCAGCTGCGGCTTGAGCAGCTCCAACTGGAACCGCACCGGGCGCAGATCCTCTCGCAACAGGAAATCCATGTCCTGAAACGCGAGGCGATAGGCGGGATGTTCGGTCTGGGGGGTGTGCGTGCCGCACCGGGCGGTTTCGGCATCTTCTTCGGCACGGCGGAACACGCGCTTGGGCAGGTTATTCTCGGTCATGCCGCCCTAGCTAGGGGATCGTCACGGCTGCCGCCAGCCTCGGCATCCGCAAAATCACTCGACGGCGACGCCGCTGCGCCCGGCCAGGTCGACGACATAGTGCCATGCCACCCGGCCGGAACGGGCACCCCGCTGAACCGACCAGCGCAGGGCGTCGGCCGGATCGGGGGTCAGCCCAAGTGCGGCGGCATGGGCATCGACGATCGCCAGATACTGGTCCTGATCCACCGCATGAAATCCAAGCGACAAGCCGAACCGGTCGGCCAGCGCCAGCTGGTCGTCGGCGGCATCGCGCGGGTTGATCGCATCCGCCTCGTCCGCAAAGGCGCGGGGCATCAGGTGGCGTCGATTGGCGGTGACGATCAACCGGGCATTGGCAGGCCGGGCCGACGCGCCCCCTTCCAGCATCGAGCGAAAGGCGCGGGCCTCACCCGGCGCGTCAAAGCCCAGATCGTCGATGAATAGCGCAAAGGCACGCGGGGCCGCAGCGATCATGCGGAACAGGTCGGGCAGCGACGGGATCGCCGCCGCCGTCACGTCAATCAGCGCCAGCGCGCCGCCCGCCGACTGAACGGCGCCCACCGCCGCCTTGGCCAGCGCCGATTTGCCCGTGCCGCGCGCACCCCATAACAGCACGTCATGGGCCGCTGCGCCTGCCGCCAGGCGGTGCAGATTGTCGGTCAGGGCGGCACGCTGGCGATCCACGCCCACCAGTCGGTCCAGGGCAAGCGGCCGAAACCGCTCGACCGCACTCAGCACCGCGCCGTCCCAGCCATAGGCGGGATGCGCCATCGCATCCGCCATGGGCAATCGCGCCGGCGACAGCCGTTCCAGCGCGGCGGCAATGCGGTCCAACGGATCGGTCATGCACCGGGGGTTTAGCCGCTGGCCGCACCCGGTCAACCGGTGCCCGGGCGTTCAGGCCAGGCGGGCCAGCAGGGCGGTTGCCTCGTCCCGTTCCGAAAAGGCCGGATCGGTGATCAGCGCGCGGATCATCGTCGCCGCCTCCCCGCGCCGCCCCGCATCGGCATAGGCCTGGGCCAGATGCCAGCGCAGCCCGGCATGGCCGGGGGCCAGCGCCACCGCCTTTTCCAGCAGCGGCACCGCACCCGCCGTGTCCGCCGCCACCAGCCGGGCGAGGCCATAGGCATGGGCCGCGACCGGATTGGCCGGTGCCAGCGCATAGGCCGCCTCGCCATAACGGATCGCCATGCCCGCATCCTCCAGGCCCGCATACCCTTGAGCCAGCGCCGCCAGCAGCGCGGCGTCGCGGTTGCCGATGCGAAAGCGCACCGCCTCCAGCGTATCCACCGCCTCGGCGAACTGCCCGGCGGCCAGCTGACGGTCGGCCAACAGCCGCTGCGCCGTCAGGTTCTGCGGATTCTGCGCGATGAACGTCGCCAGCACCCGCGTCGATCCGGCAACGTCGCCGGTCGCGCCGAGCGATTCCATCAGCCGCAACAGCGCCGGCTGGTCGAACCGGATGGCAGCGGCGCGGCGATAGGCGGCAACGGCGTCGCCCGGCCGGTTCATCGTCATCAGCACGTCCCCGACCAGCAGGAACGCGCCCGGCGCACCGGCATTGTCGGCCGCCACCCGTTCTGCCCGGTTCAGCGCCTCGCCCCCGCGCCCTTCGGCCAGCAGCGCGCGGATATAGGGGATGGCCACGTCGGGCCGCCCCGGCGCATCGTCGGCGGCCGTCGCCAGTACGGCCAGGCTGGTATCGCTGGAAAAAGGCGCGGGCGCTGACCGTGCGGGATAGGCGGCCCGGTCCAGCCATGCCCCGGCCTCTGCCCGCTCGCCGATCCGTTCCAGCCCGCGCGCGGTCAGTTCCAGCGCATAGCTGTCGGCATCGGCGCGCAGCACCAGCGGACGCAGCACTTGAATGGCATTGCGCGCCGCATCCACCCGCAGCAACGCGGCGGCATACAGGCGACGGACGTTCAGGTTCATCGGTTGCTGGTCGATCAGCCGGGCCAGTTTGGTCGCGGCCTGTTCGTTGGCCCCGGCCTGCAGGTCGAGCGTCGCCGCCAGCAACAGGCCGCCGGGGATCGATTGGGCAGCGACCCCGCCCCGTGCCAGCACGTCGCGGGCGAGCTGGTATCGCCCGGCCCGCGCCGCCAGCAGTGCCTGCAGGTACAGGCCGCGCGGACTGCCCGGCCTCGCATCCATCGCCCGGCGAGTCATGGCCAGCATCTCGACCGTATGGCCGCTGTCGCCAAGCGTTGCCGCGAGTTCGACCAGCGCGTCGTGATGATAGCCGTCCACGGCGATCGCGCGGCGGAACCACGGCGTCGCGGCCACCAGCCCATATTGCTGGCGCACCAGTTCACCGCGCAGCACCAGCGCGCCGACATGGGTGGACCGCAGCTTTACCGCTCGCGCCGATGCCTGTCCGGCACCGACCAGATCGCCGACATATTGTCGGAACCGGCCCAGATCGACCCACGCATCGATGTCGTTCGGGGCCAGCGCCACCGCCTGCTCCAGCGCCTGGCGCGCGGCGGCAAAATCGCCCTGCAACGTCATCGCCTGGCCCCGGACGCGCAGGATGTGCACGCGGTGTTCGGGTCGCGCCTGGCCCAGCGCCTGCAATGCGGCGCGGGCATCCCCCTGCTGGACGATCGCCTGGGCGCGCAGATGCTGGATATCGGCCAGCGGCGTGCCCGACGCCACTGCCCGGTCAAGCTCGCCCTCTGCCCGCGCCCCTTCGCCCAGCGCCAGATGGGCGCGGGCCAGTGCCAGATGCGCGGGCGCCATGTCGGGATTGGCGCGCGCCGCCTTGAACGCCCAGGCGCGGGCGCCGGTCGCGTTGCCCGCCGCCAGCAACCGGGCGGACCGGTTCAGCTGTCCCTCCGCCTCTGCAGGGTCGGCATGGGCCGGAGCAGCCAGGATCAGGGCGGCCAGTGCCGCCAGCAGCTTAAGGTTGCAGGTCATAGGCTTTCAACAGGTCATAGAGGGTCGGGCGGCTGATCCCGAGCAGCTTGGCGCTGCCGGAGATATTGCCTTCGGTGCGGGCCAGCGCCCGGCGGATCGCGCGGCGATCGGCGATTTCGCGCATCGCCTTCAGGTTGATCGCCTCATCCGCATCGGCGGGTTCGGCCAGGTCCAGGTCTGCCGCCGACACGCGCGGGCCGTCGGCCATGATGACCGCGCGTTTGACGCGGTTTTCCAGTTCGCGGACATTGCCGGGCCAGCTCCACGCGTCGATCGCCGCCAGCGCATCGGGCGCAAACCCCTTGACCGCGACGTTCATCTGCGCGGCGAACTTGCGCAGGAAATGCCGGGCCAGCAGCCCGGCATCGCCGGTCCGATCGGCCAGCGCCGGGATGGCGACGACGATTTCGGCCAGCCGGTAATACAGGTCGTCGCGGAACCGCCCGTCGGCGACCATCGCATCCACATCCTGATGCGTTGCGCAAACGATGCGGGTGTCGACCGGGATCGCCCGTCGTCCGCCGATGCGTTCGATGACGCGTTCTTGCAGGAACCGCAGCAGCTTGACCTGAAGCGGCAGGGGAATGTCGCCCACTTCGTCCAGAAACAGCGTGCCGCCATGCGCCTGTTCGATCTTGCCCTCGGTCGTCTTGACCGCGCCGGTGAACGCGCCCTTTTCATGGCCGAACAGCTCGCTTTCCAAGAGCGTCTCCGGAATGGCGGCACAGTTGATCGCAACGAACGTGCCCTTGGCCCGGGGGCTGGCGTCATGCAGGCCGCGCGCCAGCAATTCCTTGCCCGTACCGCTTGCGCCCAGCAGCATGACTGACACGTCGGCCGCGGCTACCCGCTCGATGGTGCGCGTCACTTTCTGCATTTCCGGCGCGCCGGTCAGGATGCCGCCGATGCCCGCAGACTGGCCGGCGGGCTGGTCGCGCAGTCGCCGGTTTTCCGATTCCAGCGCATGCACATGAAAGGCGCGCGCGACGATCAGGCCAAGCGCGTCGATGTCGATGGGTTTGGCATAGAAATCGAACGCGCCCATGTCGATCGCACGCAGCGCGCTTTCCCGCGCGCCGTGCCCGCTGGCGACGATCACCTTGGTGTCGGGTTTCAGCGCCAGGATCGCTTCCAGCACCGCAAACCCCTCGCTCGTGCCGTCGGGATCGGGCGGCAGCCCCAGGTCGAGCGTCACCACCGCAGGCTCCTCGGCCCGCAACGCGGCCAGCGCCGATTCCCGATCGGCCGCCACCGTGACCTGGTATCCGTCATAGGCCCAGCGCAACTGGCGTTGCAGGCCCAGATCATCCTCGACGATCAACAGCCGGGGCAAATCGGCGCTCATGCCGCCTTCTCCATCTGGGGGGTGTCGATGCCGCCATCGGCGCGCGCCAGCACGATCCGGAATCGGCTGCCTGAACCCGGGGTGCTTTCCACCTCGATGCGGCCGCCCATCGCCTCGGCCAGCTGGCGCGCCTCATAGGCACCGATGCCGAAGCCGCTGGGCTTGGACGAGACAAAGGGCCGGAACAGCGAATCGCGGATGAACGCGGCGGTCATCCCCGGTCCGCGGTCGATCACATCGATCCATGCGTGCCGGCCATCCTCGCCGGGGCGCACGATCACCGGCTGATCGGGCGGACTGGCCTCGACCGCGTTCTGGACCAGATGAGCGAGCACCTGTTCCAGCCGGACGGGATCGGCCAGGACGACCGGATGCGCGTCGCCCTCCACCCGGATGGTCTGGCCAGGCCTGCGCGCGGTGGCGGCGGCGATCACCGGGCGCAGCGACACCGCGCCCATCGCCTCGCCTGTGCCTGCCCGCTGCTGCTGTGACAGCCGCGCGAGCAGGTCGGTCATCCGCCCCGCAGAATCGCGCAGGGTGGCGATCATGTCGGCGCGGAATTCGGGATTGTCGGCATGGCGTTCGGCGTTGCGGGCGACCAGGCTCAATTGGCTGACCAGATTCTTGATGTCGTGCAGGATGAACGCAAAACGACGGTTGAACTCGTCGAATCGTTGCGCCTCGGCCAGCGCGTCCTTGGCGCGCGCTTCGGCCAGATAGCTGGCGGCCTGTCGCCCGGCGACGCGCAACAGGTCGAAATCCTCCCAGTCGAGCGCCCGGTCCAGCGGCGGGCGGGCGAGCAAGATCGCCCCGGCCAGCGCCGCTGCATGGGGCAGCGGCACGATGATCCATGCCTCTGCCTCGGCCAGCATCCAGTCGGGCACGCGGGATGCGTCCTGTCCGCCGCGCACCGCATCCAGCTCGACGATGCGTTCGCTCCGGTCCCGTCCGGTCAGCGCATCGGGTTGCAGTTCCGGCGCGCCGTCGGTCGCCAGCAGCGGCCAGCGCCAGTGCGAAGCCGGCACCAGCCCGTCGCCCGACGGCACTAGCAACAGGCCGGCCGGCGCATCGACCAGGTCTGCCACCGCCTTGACGATGCGTTCGTCCAGGGTGACGCCGTCGTCCGGCCGGCCCAGCGTCTCGGTAAAGCGTTGCCATTCGACCCGGTAGTCATAGCGGTGCCGGAACAGGTGTTTCGCAAGCTTCACCCGGGTCCATGCGCGCAGCCACGGGCTGGACAGAAACGCAAGCGTCGCGGCGGTGGTGCCGAACACGAACGCCGCCTGACCGATCCGGGCATGCCGACCACCGAACGCCTCGATGATGTTCAGGCTGGACAGCAGCAGCGTCAGGTAAACGATGGCGCCCAGCACCCACAGTGCCTGCATCATCGCCGTGCGCGACATCTGCATCCGCTGTTCCTGCCGGCGAACCAGTGCCAGCGCCAGCGCCGCCGCGATCAGGCCGATGGCGATGCCGCGCGCGGCCAGCAACGGATCGGCCACCGCCTCGACGGTCAAGCGCAACAGCGCGGCATTGGCGTCGATCAGCCACAGAACGGCCGCCGCCGCCAGAATGGTGCGCGCCTGGCCCCCGCTGGCGGTGCGATAGGCGTTGAGGACGAGGAGCAGCGCGGCGACCGCCACCATCAGCGCCAGCGCCGATGCCGCATCCCGGTAAATGGCTGCGATCGCCGGCGGTGCCGACGCACCGCCCAGCATCATCACCATCTGTCCGGTTTGGACCAACGTGACGACCAGATAGACCAGCCCCAGCGCTGCGGGCGGACGGCCCAACGCACGGCGATGGATCAGCCCCGCCAGCACCAGCCAGGCGACGCCGCGAATCCCCGACGCCAGCTGCGTCCCGCTTTCCGCCGGGCCGATGCCCGCGACCGCCAGCGCCCATAATGCGGTCAGCCCCAATGCGGCGGCCAGCGCGGGGCGGGGTACGCCGCCGACCGGCCGGCGGATCGCACCCAGCGCCAGCGCCGCGAACAGCAACGCCGCGCTGGCATGGCCCCACAGGATGATTGCCGACGCCATCGCGCCCTATCGCGCCCCGTCCGGCCAAAGCACGACGCGTACCGTCTGGATTAGGATGAGCAGGTCGAGGAAGGGGGAGTAATTCTTTGCGTAATACAGATCATATTCCAGCTTCTGGCGGCTGTCCTCGATGGACGCGCCATAGGGATAGTTGATCTGCGCCCAGCCGGTGATGCCCGGCTTCACCATGTGCCGTTCGGCATAATAGGGCAGCTTCTGTTCCAGATCCTCGACGAATTGCGGGCGCTCGGGTCGCGGGCCGACAAAGCTCATCTCGCCCTTCAGCACGCTCCAGCATTGCGGCAGTTCGTCCAGCCGGGTCTTGCGGATGAACCGACCGATGCGGGTGATGCGCGGATCGTCCTTTTCGGCCCAGACTGCGTTGCCGGGCACCTCTGCATCCACGCGCATCGACCTGAGCTTCACGATGTCGAACGGCTGGCTGTACAGGCCCACCCGGCGCTGGCGGTAAAAGGCCGGTCCCTTGCTGTCGATCTTTACCAGGATCGCAGTCAGCGCGATGACCGGCGCTGCCAGGATCAGCAGGATCAGGCTGGCAGTGATGTCGAACAACCGCTTGAACACGCCGGAAAACATGCGCCCCGACGAAAAGCCGTCGGAAAAGATCAGCCAGGACGGATTGACGCTGTCCAGATCGACCCGGCCGGTTTCGCGTTCCAGAAAGCTGGAGATGTCGTTGACGTGGACGCCGGTCGTCTTGATCCTGAGCAGATCCTTGAGCGGCAGGGCGTTGCGCCGTTCTTCCAGCGCCAGCACGACCTCGGCCGCGTTCAACAGGACGACGTGATCGGCCAGGTTATAGATGGCGTCGCGGGCGATCGCCTCCGGGATCACCCGGTTCGCCTCGTTCATGGCGACATAGCCGACGACGACGAACCCCGCCCCGCGACTCGTGCCCAGCGCCTTCAGCCGCTGGGCACGCGGCCCTGCGCCAAGCACCACCACCCGCCGCTTGAACACCTGTCCGCCCAGCGTCTTGCCCAGCAGGATGCGCATCAGCGTCAGCAGGCAGACGGCGGCCAGCATGGCGTACAGCAGGTTAGATCGCCAGAAGGTCAGCGCCGGCACCACGAAGAAGATGACGGAGAGCAGGATGATGCCAAGCGATACCGCGACGATCAGCCGCGCGGTGGCCACGCGCAACGATTGCAGCGCATCGGCCCCGTAAACCCCGACGGCCACCATTGCGACCTGGAGCGACAGCGCAAAACTGAACAGTTGCGGCAACCGGGTATGCACGGCTTCCACCTGCATCCCGATCTGTTCCGCCCGGATGACCCAGCCCGCCTCTGCCGCGACCAGCAGCAGCATCAGGTCGAACAGACCCAGCAGCAGCACGGCATAGGGAACATAATGTTTGAACAGCCTGATCATCGTTCCGCCCGAGCCATTCCCTGGATAAGCCGGTGTCAAAATTGCCGACACAGGGGCGGGGTGTCGCAGGAATTGACAAAGAAAAGCTGAACGGACCTGGCCGGGCGACCGATCGGCGGGAGTTGGCCCAGCCCAGCCGGGCAGGATCAGTCCTGGCGGCCGGTGGCCATCAAATGCCGGGTATCGGCCAGCAACTGGCGGGTGGCTGCAGCCGCGCCTGCGGGATCGCGCGCGATCAACCGGTCCAGCACCGCGTAATGCGCCGCCAGCTTCTCGCTTTCGTCGCGGGCGATGCTGTCGGTATAGCGGATCGAGATCTTCAGCGCGGTTTCGACGAGCGGTTTCAGCCGCTGCAGGAACCGGTTGCCGCTGGCTTCCAAGAGCGCGACATGGAACGAGATATCGGCGGTCAGCGGATCGTCCTCGCCTCGGTCGGCCGCTTCCATCCGGCGATAGCCCTCCGCCACCTGTGCGATGGCATCGCTGTCGGCGTTCAGCGCGGCCAGTTCGGCGGCCATCGGTTCGATGCCCATGCGGACATTGGTGAACTCGATCAGCAGCGGCAGGGAAAAATCCGAACGCAGCATCCAGCGCAGGATGTCGGGATCGAACAGGTTCCAGCGGTCCGGCGTGGTGATCGACGTCCCCAGCCGGGGGCGTGCGGTCACCAGCCCCTTGGCGTTCAGGATCTTCATCGCCTCGCGCAGGACGCTGCGACTTGCCCCGTACCGGGTGCACAGATCGGCCTCGATCGGCAGGATGGTGGCCGGGGCGAACTGGCCGGTGACGATCGCCGTGCCGATCTGGTCGACGATGGTCTGGGTCAGCCGGCCCAGGGTGCTGCCGGCGGGCCGTGGCTGTCCGGTCCTGCTCATGCACGCAGACCTATGCCAGAGCAGCGACCGGTGCAACGCGCCGTGTCGGGTTCCGCGCCGTCCATGCGAATTGGTCAGGACGCCGTCATGAAGTGCCCAAGACGAACGGGTTGACGCAATCGCAACGATCGGGTGTAACCCGCGGCCAGGATCAATGGGCTGGCAGATAAAGCCGGGTCGCCCCCAGCTCGATACAGAAACGCGCATGATCGGTGCCGGCATCTTGTCTTGCCCGCACCGTGAAGGCCACGCCGCAGGGACTGGACCCGGTGGCGGATCGGGAGGGGGGAATTGATGAATCGTCTCATGGCTGCCGCCATCGGTGCGGCACTTGTCTCGGCAACCGCACAGGCCCAGGACACGCCTGTTTTCGGCAATCCCGCCAAACAGATCGACGTCATCGGCAGCGTGCGCGCCGACAACCGCGTCATCATCATCCCGACCGCGCAGGTGAAATGGATGGTGTACGGCAAGGTCAGCAAAACCGCTTCGCCCCATGCCTTTCAACAAAATACGCGCTCCGCACGCTCGACGACCGAAGTGATCGGCAGCGCCGATCCGGCGACGATCAAGGCGCTGGCGGCAACGCTCTATACCGATCTGGTGGCCCAATTGCGCGCAAAGGGGTGGGAAGTCATCACCGCCGATCAGCTGGGGGCGGATGCACCCAAATGGGCGCGGCTCGACCTGGACCCGCAGACCGGCCTGGCCGAGGACAGCTTTAAATATGACGCGGAACGCCGCTATGCCATCGCCGCGCCGGGCGACATGCCGGTGTTCACGACCATCGCCGGCGGCAAGTTTCTGGCCCCGACCAACAATGTCGGCCTGAACAAGCTGGCGCGGGATCGCCAGGCGCTGATCCTGGTCCCGACCTATGTGTTCGACACCGCAGAACTGGATCAGAGCACGCGCCAGGGGTTCAATAACGTGACGGCCAGCACTTCGGCCACGGCATCGCTGTTGCTCGGCGGGTCGGCCAATGTCAGCGCACCGCGCGGGTTCATGACCCTGTCGATCAAGGGGCCGCTTCCGGTTGCGGAAAATATCGGCGAACTGCGCAAGCTGGAGAGGCGCGGCGACAGCGGGTTCACCTCGGCCATGCGGTTCCTGGGCGGCTTGGCCAAGGTGAACAAGTCGGCCTTTTCGCTGGTCGCCGACAATGCCGCGCTTTCGCGCGAGGCCGGCCGGGCCGGCGCTGCCTTCAACACCGAAATCGTCGCCCGGCTGAAATAGGGGGAATGGCATGATCGGGAAATGGCCGGGCGCGCTTGCCCTGGGTGCTGCACTTTCGCTGGCGATGCTCGCCGCTTCCCCAGCTCCGGCCAAAAGCCGGTGCAAGCTGTCGGGCAAGCCCAAGGTCGAGTATCAGATCTATGTGCCGCGCGAACCGGGCAGCGACGACATGGTGCTGATGCAACTGGCCAGCGAATATTGCCGCGGCGTCAACAACGACGTCAGCTCGACGCATTGGCGCCTGCTCGATGCATCGGGCAAGGTGATCTACAAGGCGACTGGGCAAATCTGGCCATTGTCGGCCAGACACGCGGCGGTCGAGGGTGGATTTGCCGGTGCGTCGATCCAGGTCTTTGGCAAGAAGCCGGGACCCGCGCTCCCCTTCTCGTTGCCACGCCTGGAAAGCGCCCTCTATCCCCGCATGGGCAGTGCGGTAATCGCTGCCAAGCCCGTCGTCACCATGCCGCTGCTGGTCGGCGTATCGCGGTCGCAGCCGGGCGGTTCGACCCTGTTCAGCGGCATGATCCTGACCGGCCACAGCTACGAGCCGAAGCTGGTTGAGGGGCTGGGCGGTAAGGCGGTGTTCGGTATCGATCGCTTCGACCGGGAATATCAGAACACGTCCAGCTACCACATCCGCGCCGCCGACTATGTCCTGCCGCAAAAAGGGGCATTGGCATTCATGAACATGACGGCACCCGATGGCACGGCCATCTCGCTGATGCTCGATCGCAACGGCGAGCCGTTCGGAACGGCCGAAGGGTTGGTGGAAATCATTCGGATACCGGAAAGCCATGTCGGCAGCGCCGAGGATTCGCTGCTGGGCCAGCTGGTCAGCCGCATCGCCCCGCTCGGCCCCGGGTTTCCGGGTGCCTGGCTCTACGCCGCGCTGGATGAACAGGGTCAGGTGATTGCCCCGCCACCCGGCGCCGTTGGATACACCGTCGTCCGGCCCGCAAACCGGGTCGTCGCGCCGGTCTGGGGCGCGGTCTATCGCGGGGCTTCCGGTTACGAGGTCGCGCTGTCCATCCGCAGCGACGGCGCGCTGCCGGCGGCCGTGTCGCCCGATCGGTACAGCGCAATGACCTTTCGCGATTCCGATCAGCCCAATCATTACATTGTCGCTGGCAAATCCGCAGCGACGGGCACGTGGGGCATTGTCGATTATCATTATTCTCAGCCCCGATCCGGCGCGAAGAACCAGTTTACTTCGAGCGCGCTGGCCTTCGCCACCTATGACCAGTGGCGGCAACTGGCCGAGGCCGAACGCGCGCGGCAACTGGCAGCTTATGCCCGGCAAAATGCGCTCGAGCGCCAGAGGGTCGAGGAACAGCGAAAGGCCTTGGCCATCGCCGCATTCGAACAGGATTATGCCATCCGCGGCCGTGGCTGCTTCGAGGCCAATTACGTCACGGTCGCTCCGCTGGGCGATCCCTATGTGAAGCGCTGGTACGAAAAATGCGGTATTCCTCAGCATCTATATGGCGATGCGCGGCGGCTCGGCGTTTCGCAGGACGTCTTTGCCCGGTCGGACCAGATGGCGGAGAGCAGGCGTGCCTATGAAGCCGATCTCCGCCGTCGGGGGGCCAATGCCACGGCGTTCAGCAACGCGATGGCCGCTGCGCGCACAGCCGCAGGCGCGCCGATTTCCGACCCCTGGGTTCCGGTGCGGGTGACCGAAGGGGGGCGGACGACGACGCAGGTGATGCGGCAAAGCGACTATGACCGCCGCCGTCCCTGATCCTGCCCGATCGGTCGGTCCCGCCCCTGTGCCGCTGCACCCCGATCCGGTACGATAGCGCCATGGCGGATAAACCGGACGCACAGCATCTCGCCCCGCTGCTGTACGGCGATCTGCGCAGGCTCGCCGCGCGTCACCGGTGGCAATATGGATCGGGCGAGACCCTGCGGTCGACTGCGCTGGTCAGCGAAGCGTTCCTGCGCCTGCGTCAGGTTGCCGAGTTTGCCGACGAACGCCATTTTCTGCGGACCGCGGCCATCGCCATGCGTCAGGTTCAGGTCAATCACGCCCATGCCCGCATGACTGCCAAACGCGGCGGCGGTGCCACACTGGTGCCGGTGGATGACGACCTGCCCGTGTTCTGGGAATCGGACGAACGGCTGCTCGCGCTGAACGACGCACTGGCCCGGCTGGCGCACCTTGATCCCCGCTTGGCGGAACTGGTCGATTACCGGTTCTTCGGCGGCTTTTCCGAACCCGAAATCGGCCAGTTGATGGGCATTTCCGAACGGACCGTCCGCCGCGAATGGGCCAAGGCCCGGGCCTTGCTGTTCGAATGGATGCAGACGGACCCGGGGACCTGCGCGGAACTATAACCGGTATTGGCTGCGGATGCCGTCCAGCGCCTGCTGAAGCCGGGCCGCGGCCGGACCCATCGGGGTGATGATCGCCTGGGCGACGCCTGCCGCAACCCTTGCGCCCGGCGCATCCCCATTCGCCGCCAGCGCGCGCGCCAGTGCGATGTGGGCGATGGCACGCGGCGGCGCTGCGTCCTGACCGGCGGTCGCGGCGGACCGGCGCGCTGCCGCCAGCGCCTGGGCCAGATCGCCGGTAGCGACATGCGCCTCCGACAGCCCGGCAAGCGCGGCCACGTGCAGCATGGATCCGGTGCCGGCAAATCGCTCCGCCATGGATTCCGCCCGCATCAACAGCGGCAATGCGCGTTCCGCCTGATCGAGCTGGACAAGCACCTTGCCATAATTGTTCAACAATGCCGCAGTCCCCCCCGACGGCCCGAACAACCGTTCGCGCAGTCGGACGGCATCGGCAAACAAGGGCGCCGCCCCAGCGGGATTGCCCAGCAAAACCTCGATCGCGGCCAGGTTGTTGGCCGTGTTTAGGGCATCGGGCGTATCGTTCAATCCGGTTTCGATCCAGATCCTGCGTGCCGCTTGCAATGCATCGCGTGCGCCGGGAAGGTCGCCGGACGCTTGCAGAGTGACGCCGAGATTGTTCTGGAAAACACCCGACAGCCGGGTGTTGCCGCCGCCGATGGCCAGATGGTCGATGGCCGCCCGGCGTAGCAGTGCGGCCGCGCCCTCCGGGTTTTCCTCGCGGATCGTGATCGCTTCGAGATTGCGGCTATCGATCATCCGATAGCGCCATTTCTCCGGCTCGCTGGCCCAAAAGCCCTGGGCCTGGGCCAGCAGGGTGCGCGCTTGCTCCAGGTCGCCGGTGCGGGCCAGTGTCTGGGCCAGATCATAGCGTGCCGCCGCCAGGGTCTGGGGATCGACGCCCACGGCGTCCCCGGCCGTAACCACCGGGCGCAGCGCCGCGTCCGCACCCTGATAATCGCCAAGATAGAAGTTCAGTTCGCCCAGCGCGTGCAGCACGGGCGCATAATCGGCCGGCGATCGCGCGAAGCGTTCGACGATCCGGGCGGTCGCGCGGTTCAGCACGTCCCTGCGACTGGCATCGGCACCCGCTGTATCCGCACTTTCGGCCAGCATGACATACAGCGATTCGCGTACCGCCTGGGAACGGTCCTCCTCGTCCAGCACGGCATCGCGCGCGGCGATGGCAACTCGCGCCTGCCAGACAGTCGCCGCAAGCCCGCCCGCTAGGCTGAGGGTGATGGCAATGCCCGCCGCGATGGGCCAGCGCCATTGCCACATGCGCCGCCGGACAAGATATCCGCGTTCTCCGATCCGTGCGGCGACGGGGCGGCCATCGCGCACGGATCGAAGGTCGTCGGCCAGCGCATCCAGTGTCGGATAGCGCGCGCCCGGTTCCTTTCTCAGCGCCTTTGCCAAAACGGCGTTCAGGTCGCTGACCATAGTGTCGGGCGCGGTGGCGATGACGATGCTGTGACCATGGGCCGACAGCGGCCTGGGCGGCGTATCCAGCACCCGGCCGACCCCCAGCACAAAGGGGACGCCGTCCAGTTCGATCGGCGGCTTGCCGGTGACCAGTTCATACAGCAGCGCCGCTGCCCCATAGACGTCGCAGGGTGGCCCGACCGGCGCGCCGGTCAGCAACTCTGGTGCGGCATAGGGCGCGGACACCGGCAGCGGGTTCTGCGTCTGGACCGGCAATGCCATCCTTTTGGCCACGCCGAAATCGATGACACGCGCGCGGCCGCCATTGTCGACCAGGACATTGGACGGTTTCAGGTCGCGGTGCAGCACCAGCGCCTGATGCGCCTTGGCCACCGCGCCGATTGCTTCGAGGACAAGGTCGATCCGCCGGACAAGGCTGGCCTTGTGGTCATCGCACCAGACGTCGCAGGGTGGGCCATCGACGCGTTCCATCACCATCCATGGATTACCCGCGCCGTCGACGCCGCCATCCAGGATGCGCGCTAGATTGGGGTGATCCAGCGTGGCCAGCACCTGGCGCTCGGTGGTCAGCCGATCGGGACTGACATCGGCACTCCCCCGGATCAGCTTGAGTGCCGCCGATTGTTCGAAACCGCCCTCGATGCGGCTGACGGCATAGACATCGCTCATGCCGCCGCTGCCGATCCTGCCGTCGATCCGCCACACGCCATAGCGATCGCCCGCCACCGGTGTCCCGCCCGGCATGGCTGCAGGGATATCTGCGTCGGGCGTGTGTTCCAGGAAATCGTCCGTTGACTCCATCCGGGCGATCAACCGGCGCGCGCGATCCGCCAGCGCCGGATCCTTCGCCGCTGCCCTGGTCAGAAAGGCGTCGCGTTGATCCCGGGGCAGATCCAGCGTCCTGTCGATCAGCGCTGAAACATCGGTCCAGTCGATCGTCACGCCTCATTCCCCAATCCCGCGATGATCGTCATCATCCCCGTAATTATTGCTCCATCGCAACTATTTTCTCCGGCGCTGGCCGGTTTCATGCGACAATCCTGTCTTGGGGAAGGTGGGTGCCATTTCCGTCAGCGATCTGGCCCGGGGTTAGGAGCGATAGGGATGCAGAGCATATTGTGGGTTTTGGCCGCAGGGGTGATGATGACCGCAGGCGAGCCGCCGGTACAGGGGGCGCCGGCCGACGCCGCAGACGGCTATGGCTATGCCACGACGGCCTTTGAAAAGATCAAGCCGCAGCTGGTCCTCAGTGCAATGTCGGGGGATGTGACGGGGACCTATACCGCAACGCAGGATTACGCCGCGCTAGAGGCGATCATGCGCACCGGCACCTACGGCGTGACCAGCGGCACGATCGAGGGTCAGTTCACCGGGAACGTGTTTCGCGGCTATTGGTACGAGGCGCAAACCAATGCCGACCTTCAGGGCTATTGCGACACCGAACGGAACGGCACGCATATCTATGGCCAGGTGCTGCTCACCTTCAGCGCCGACCGCAAAAGCTTTACCGGCTATCGCAGCAGCTGCGACGCCGTCCCGAACAAGGATGACAATGCTTATGACACCTGGTCGGGCACCCTGACCGGCCGGGTTTCGGCACCGAAGCCGGATGGCGCGGCGTCCCGTGCAGCCGCAGCGGCCGCGCCGCAGGGACCAAGCGCGCTGGGCAACGCCTATTCGACGGTCGACTGGGGTGAATTGACTGTCACCGAATGGGGCAGCGCCAGCTTCGGCGCTGACTATACGCATGAAAATGGCCGGATCGAGGGTAGCCGCGACGGCATGACCGTCAACGGCTACTGGATGCAGCCGACCAGTGCCCAGCGCTGTGAAACGAGCCGGGGCGGCACCCATTATTATGGGCGGATGACCTTTACCTTCAATGCGCAGCTGGACGCGTTCCAGGGCGTTTGGGGCTATTGCGACGAAACCCCCTATGCGACGTGGAACGGCAATCTGACGCGGCGCGGCGCTGCGTCCGGCGCCACGGCCTCGGCAACCAGCCAGCGCCCGGCCGCTGCTTCCGCCCCCGCAGCTGCCAAAAAGCCAAAGAAGCCCGTCAAGGTGCCGGGTTTCCTCCGGCGGCTGGCAGACCGGGCAGCGGGACAGGTGGAGAACCGCGCCGGTGCCGAGGTCGAACAGGGTGTCGATGATGCGCTCGATTCAGCGCTCGATCCGCGCTGAGCCATCTATGGATCCGAAAGGAAACCCCATGAACATTCGCATTCTTGTCGGGGCGGCGTGTCTGGTGCTGGCTGCCTGTGGTGGCCAGGCCCCGGACCCAATCCAGGCTGATGTTGCCGCCGACGCCGCAGGGTCTGTCCTTGGCGGCGTGACGGGCATGGGCGCATCGACGGCGGACCTGCCCGATTTCGTCGATGTACCGGCGGGTGCCAAGGCAATCCACACCATGCGCGTCAACGACGAAGGCAAGACAGGCGGCAGCGTCTCGCTTGAAACCGAGGCAAAGCCCGGGGAACTGGTCGCCTTCTACAAAGAGTCGATGGCCAGGCACGGCTTGCGGATCGGCATGGAGAATGCCTCCGACCGCCTTGTCCAGATCCTGGGCGAAAGCGAGGATAAATCCCGTTCGCTGATGGTCATGATCATGATCGACGATGCCGGAAAGGCGTCGCTGACCCTCACCCATTCGCGCAAATCAATATGAACGGGCTTCGAGCAAACGCGACCATGATCGCGGCTGTCCTGATGCTGGCGTCCTGCGGGGGTGCGCCGGAACCAGAGCCGGTGGACGCCGCAATTGAGGGCATTGCGGACGCGGCGAACGACGACACTGCCGACCGCGCGATTCCACGCGAAAAATTGCCTGATTTCGTTGAAACCTATGCGGGCGGAACCGGTCTGACGTCGCTGTTCGGCAGCAATGAAAAGCGGCGCACAGGCACGCTGGTCTACCGCGCATCTGCGGCACCGGCGGATGTCATCACCTTTCACAAGGCATCGGCGGAAAAGTTCGGATTCCAGGTGTCGGTCGGCGCGGCCCAGGTCGTGCGGGACAAGCCGGAGACCTCGATCGAAGCGAAACACGCGGACGGACGAACGCTGAACGCGGTGGTGATCGCGGACTCGCCGCAGCGCGCGACCGTGCAGATCAACTTCACCATCCCGGTGGCCTGAGCCATGTGGGCGTCGCTTCCCCGCGCCATCCGGCCGCTTGCCCTGGCAGCGGCATGTCTCGCCGCGCCTGCGGCTGCACAGGAAAGCGGCATTACATCACCGCCCGGACCTTGGCAGGGCAATTATCAACTGCTCCGCGACGATCCCCGCATCCGCACGCGCGGCGGCGCTGACCTGATCCGGATGCAACTGATCCAGTCGAAGGGCGAGGATGCGGTGACGGTATCTTGGATCGCCGGACGCGCGATCTGCGAAGATCCGCTGGCCAAGCCGTGCGAATGGATCGGCGCGAACGGCACGACGCGCGGCCGCATCGTGGACGACACGCTGATCATCGCGCTGCCGCTGTCGGCGGATGCGGCCGATCCGGCAATCCTGATGATGCGACGCGACGTCATGCCCGCTCGGCCGGTCCGGTATTCCGGGGTGATGGCCAATGCCCAGGCGGATTGGGCCTATCGCTTTACTGCCATCGCCGAATGATTGGCTGAAACAGGGACTGGGGGGCACATGCAGACGCGAACCGATCGGCTGGCAATGACGCGCCATGGCACAGGCTGGGCCGTCAAGCTTGGGCTTGCCGCTTCGCTGTTCTGTGTCTCTGGAACCGCCATCGCACAGACTGAACGCATCTCGGTTGTCGGGCTTGATGAAGAGAATCTGGCCGACATCGACGTTCCGGCGATCGTCGATGAAAAGGCCAATCTGGTCTATGAACTGCATCGTCGCGCCTGGGGCGTGCCCATGATCGAGACGTTCCTGGGCAAGGACCGCGTGATTTTCCTGGTCAAGCGTGCGGAAACGACGCCAACGGCAGCCGTCAGCGGAAATTACCAGCCCATCGTGGTCAGCGACTATTCGAACCAGAAGGTGGCGGAGCGGTTTTGCCAAGGGGGGTTTGGCGCCAGCATTGCCGAGAGGATCGACGGCAAGGAATATGCGCGCGGATGGTGTCAGGGTAGTTTTTTCAGCGCCAAGATCTATGCCGACAAGGCGGATCATTGGAGCATGCCCGCGCTGCTATCCCACGAGTTCGTCCACCTGAAACAAGCTCAGTTGCCCGATGGCAAGACCGTCCGGATGCCGGAATGGATCGGCGAGGGCCAGGGCAACGGCTTCGGCTTTGGGATGATGGAATATCAAGCCGGTTTGTCGATGCCGGCCATCGCCAAATCGGCGGCCATCAGGACGGATCAGAATTTCCCCTTCTTCCTCGGCCTGCGCTACTACGACTCGCCTCTGGCGGTCGATAACTGGGCCAGCAGCTATCCAACCGATCATCCGGGCTATCCCGTCGATAAGGCGTCCGATCCGGACATCGAACCCGGCGATCCCGATCCGGACCCGCCATATCATATCTCCATGGCTGGCTATATGACCGGCAGCTTCTGGCGGCACGTTCTGCGCGCACGGCCCGGCGGCTATGCAGTGGCACGGGCGTTTTTTCGTACCCCCTCCCCCAAACAGGCCAAGGATCGCGCCTGGCTGCCCTGGGTCGACACCATCCTGAAAACCACGCGTGAACCGAAAACGGGCGCTATCGTCTGGGAAGGGGGATTGCGCACCGCCTTTTCCGAAATGATCGTGGAACTGGCGGATCGGCCGGACCTGTCGGTCAAATCGCGGGCCGGAAAGCTGCGCGAATACACCTATGACCGGCTGCTATGGCGCAAAGGGTGCACCAAGGTCGATCTGACCAGCCAGCCGACGGCAGTGGTTGCGGGCGTCGAAATCGCGCAGATCGCGGCCAGATGCTTCACCATCAAGCTGCCGCCCGACGGCGTGGACATGAGTGGGGAGAATGCAAAGCCGATCCTGACCGGATCGATGGGTTCCCAATTTTCGGTGACCGCCACCAGCAAGGTCGGCGCTTGCCGCGACCTCGAACTGGGCACTCGTGGCCAGTTGATCCGGTCGCCGACGATCGACAACCTACTTGGCAACGTCAATGATTGTCGCATTACCTGGAAGGGCTATTATCTGCCGCTGGGGCTGAAACACCCCAATGGTCGGAACGGTTGGCAGACCGTGGTGCTGGTCAATGCGCCCGATGATCCCACACGGGCCAAGCGTCATGTCGTTGACCTGACCTTCTTGCGGCCCACCGCGACGGCGACGATTACGTCCCAGCCCTTTGTGAAGGTCCGCGACCGCAAGGTGCGGCGAAAGGCACCGTCGCCGCCCCCCGGCAAGCCCGCGCCTCAATCAGCCAGCCCGGTTATCGTCAAGCCGGATGACGGCAGCGTGTGCGAGGCGGAGCAGCGCGCCCTGCTCGAATGCGGGCCGCTGACTGGGATAACGGTCGCGTTCGGCGACCAGGCAAAGTTCGCAACCACTGGAGCCGCCATGCTCGACAGCATCCAGCTTCACTATCTGGCGGGCAGCTTCACCACGCCGGATCAGAAAACCATGGGTGACCTTCTGTACGACGCAAGCCAGGAAGAGATGGCAGCAGTCGGAGCGATGACCCAAAGGATGGCGGCGTCGGGCAGCTACCCATCGGGATCGCTGATCGCCATTGCGATGAAACAACTGGCCGATGGCGAAACCGGGACGTTCCCCGCGCGCATGGAATTGCTATGGGGAGACGGGCAGCCAGGCGAGCCGGGACGCCCGGAGTCGGTCAAACCCGCCCGGACCACTGCAAGCAACGACTGTGTGAATGTCGATTCCTATGCGCTGGATGCCATGGTGACGATCACGCACAATGATGCGGGGGCGCTGGTCGGCTCCGCTTCCGGACGGATGTGGGAGGAAAATCCTGACGAGGAAACCTCGTGCCGCCAGCCTTATGTGATGGTCGGCACCGTAGAAGTCGCGTTTGCATCGCCGTCGCAGATCAATCTAGGCACGCGCGAACTGGATCTTGAGACCCGCACGGTGCGAAACGCGAAAATCGACGAGAGCATCATTGCGCAGACCCGGATACCGATCGAGGAGCGCTCCGATGTGCTCGGCGATGAGGGCGCTGGAACAGGCGGTGCAGGCGCTGGCCCCGGCGCCGGCGGTGACGGCTCCGGCGGGGGCAGCGGGGTGCTTGCCACCGGCAAGTGCAGCGCGGCAAGCCTGACGCGCAATGACCTGATGGGCTTCATCCGCGCGATGATCAGCAGCGATGGCGAACCGCCGACACCGGAAATGGAGGCGCAGTTCGCATCGGTCGATCTTGCGCCCTATGCACCGGCTATCTGTCAGTGGATCGCTGCCGGTCGGCCGGCGCGCTTTACCCTGGGGGACGAATGATGCGGGTTCAGTCGAGCCTCTGGGCCGCACTCATTGCCCTGTTGCTGACCAGCGGCTTCCTGGCGCAGGATAGCAGCGACCAGGCCGAACCGGTGCGGTCGATCGGCCTGCCGCCTCCGCCGCCGCTGCCGCCGGAAACGGCGGTGCCCGCACCGGCGCCTGCGTCCGTCGCGCGCGCCATGGCGCTGATGGCTCCGCCCCCGCCACGCGCCCAGTGCATCACGGCCGAACAATATAACCGCGCCGCCAGCGGATCCGGGTGTTCCTGTACGTGCGAGGAATATGCCCGCAAGCCGGTTTCCGACACTTGTGACATCGCCTGTGGCGGCCATCCGCACTGCTGGATGCCCAAACCGACGGATGCAGAGGTCAACGCACAGTTTGACAAGGCAATGCAGGGGCTGCCAGCCGTTGCCGCCCGTTCCTCTGCCGGCCTGAGCGGCAAGGAACGCGAAGACCTGCGCGCCAGCCTCGCCATGCTGCGCGCGCTGGAATGGAGCGAGGCAAGAAAATGCACGTCCTGAGCAAGGGTAAAAGTCCTTTCACCGCCGATCCGGATGGGATGCATGGGCGACAGTCGACCCTGCCCGGAATAAATGTCCCGACATCCGACCGACATTCCGTCAAGATCGTTCTTGTCTAGCGCCGATTGGCCCGTCATCCACGGTACGGGATTCCATGCGGTTGTCCGGCTGTGTTCACGGGTCCACGTAGCGCAGGCGTCCCTTGGGGCACCTTCCGGGATCGCTTTGTCCTTGCGCCTGAACGGCCACCGGCGATAGCCTCGCATCGTTCGTCGGTTGGGATAGCCTGTGGGGGCGCATGGATTCCGAGACGTGGCAATTGATTGACCGGGCGATTGACGAGGCCATGAATATGCCGCCTGATCGCCGCGACGCCGCCCTGTCGCGCCGACTGCAAGCCCATCCCGACGCGCTTGGCCAAGCGCGGAAAATGATGGCCAATCTGGAGGCGGCCGAGGCTTTTCTGGAGCCGGAGGCTGGCGATCGGCCCGTCATGCCGGATGCCCCTCCGCCCCGGATCGGCGTGTGGCAGGTCGGCCTGCTCTTGGGGCGCGGCGGCATGGGCAGCGTCTATGCCGCAAGCCGGGCCGAGGGCGGGTTCGAACAGGCGGGCGCGCTCAAGCTGATGAACGCCGCCTCCAGCATCGACATCGCCCGGTTCGAGGGCGAGCGGCAGGTGCTGGCGACCCTCGATCATCCCAATATCGCGCGGCTGCTCGATGGCGGCGTCGGGGCGGACGGACGGCCGTGGATGGTGATGGAGCGGATCGATGGCACGCCCATTGATCGTTGGTGCGCCGATCGGACCACTCCGCTGGCCGATCGCGTGCGGCTGGTGCTCGACGTCATCCAGGGCGTGGCCGCGGCGCACCGGATGCTGGTGCTGCACCGCGACCTCAAGCCCGGCAACATTCTGGTCGACGGGACCGGCCGGGTTCGGGTGATCGATTTCGGGATCGCCAAGCGCCTGGGTGCGGGTGACCAGACCGAGGGCATGTTGCCGCTGTCCGCGCCCTATGCTGCGCCGGAGCTGTTGACCGGTGCGCCCGTCGGTCCACCGGTGGATGTCTATGGCGCAGCGGCCATCCTGTACGAACTGGCCAGCGGCCGCGCGCCCATTGATCTGGACGGCGTTCCGGTTGCGCTGGGCATCGGGCGCGTCCTGGATTCCGAGCCGACCCGGCTGGCCGCGCTGCGTGTCGATGCCCCAATGCTGAAGGGGGCATCGCCCGCCCTGGTCGGCGATCTGGACGCCATCCTGGCCCGTGCCCTTCGCAAGGAATCGGCCGATCGGTATCCGACGCTGGAGGCGCTGGCCGACGATCTGCGCCGGGCACTGGAAGGCCGGCCGGTCGCAGCGCGATCCGGCGACCGTGCTTATCGCCTGCGCCGCCGCCTGTGGCGCGCCCGCTGGCCGATTGCGGCATCGCTGGCGATCATCGCGGCGCTGGGCGGGGGACTGATCACCACCGAGGTACAGCGGCGCGAGGCGGTGGCGGCGCGGGATGCGGCACTGGCCGAGGAAGCGCGAAGCGAGGCTGTGCGGCAGTCGCTCTATCTGGTGCTGGCCGAAAGCGTCGATGCCGCAGGCACGGCGGGCAATGCGCGCGAGGTGCTGGACAAGGCCACGCAGCGCATCACCGCAGCGTTCGCCCGCGATCCCGCGGAATCGGCGCGGGTGCTGCACGCACTTGGCGAGCTGCATTTCTATCTTGGCGATTATCAGGCTGCAAAGGCTGCACTCGGGCCGCTGGTCAGCGGCGGCGATGCCGATGTGCCCGGCGATACGCTGGCGGCTGCGCGCTATGACATGGCGCAGTCGATGGTGCGGCTGGGGGAGATCGACGCTGCCAGGCCCATGCTGGCTAAGGCGCAGCGTTACTGGCAGGGCGATGCCGCGAAATGGCGGGCGCGGCTGATCGACAGTCGCCTGGTCGAGGCGCAGATCGTGCGAGCAACGGATCCGGTGGCGGCCGTGGCGTTGCTGAAATCGGCGCTGGCCGAACATGATGCCATGCACGGGAAGACCAACCGCCAGGCGGGCGTGTTCCAGAACAATCTGGGCGTGACCCTGCAGGCGTCCGGCGATCTGGAGGGTGCGGCCGCCGCCTTTCGCAGCGCACAGGCCGTATGGCAGCGCGCTGGGCTGACCGAAACGCCCGATGCGCTGAATACGGCCAACAATCTGGCGGCGATCGAGACGCTGTCGGGTCGTCCGGAGGCCGCCGAGCCGTTGTTCGCCGAGGCGGTTCGCATCCGCCGTGCGCTGTTCGGGGCATCCGGCGGCACAGCCGCGCTGCTCAGCAACCATGGCAAGGTGCTGCTCCAGCTGGGTCGCCCGGCAGAGGCGACGACGCGGCTGGCCGAGGCGGTCGAGATGGCGGAGCGGTTTGCCGGCGCGGGCTCGATGCTGCATGTCGCGGCGCTGTCGGGCCTGGCGGATGCACGGCTGGCCAGCGGATCGGCCGATGCGATGGCGACGGCGCGCGCGGCCATTGCTGCGGCGGGCTTGGGCAAGTCGCCTCCCCCGGCAAGGGCTATGGCGCTGCTGTCGCTGGCCAAGGCGCAACAGGCGGCGGGAGATCGCGGCGGGGCGCTTCAGTCGCTGGCGGCGGTCGAGGGGATGCTCCCCGCGCTCGGCCCGGCGGGCGCGCGACTGGGGGAAGCGGCCAAGGCGGTGAAGGCCGGGCTGTGACGCGCGGCGGTCAGGCCGGTTCGGACGCTGCGCTCATGTCGATCAGCAGCAGCGACTTGGCCTTGACCCAGTCGCGCCGCACCGTCCGTTCGTTGCAATCCAGCAGCACCGCGATCTCGCGCTCCGCATAGCCGCCAAAGAAGCGCAGTTCGACGATCTGTGCCAGGCGCGGTGCGAACGATGCCAGTCGCTCCAGCGCCGCGTTCAGCGCCACCAGCCGGTCATCGCTTTCCCAATAGACGAATGGAAGATCGTCCTCGAACGCTTCGGTCCGCTGGCCCCCGCCGCGTTTGGCGGCCAACCGTGCCTCGGCATGATTGACCAGAATCTGACGCATCGCGCGCGCGGCCGTGCGCAGGAAATGGCCTTCATCGACAAAGCCGTCGCTACCGCGCAGTTTCAGATAGCATTCGTTGACCAGCGCGGTGGAACGCATCGTCTCGCCCGTGCCATAGCGCCAGCGCAGATCGCGGGCAATGCGCTTGAGCTGTGGATACAGCGCCCTCACCAGCGCTTCATTCGCGTCCGCTGCCTGCCCCGACTGCCCCGACATGTCCGGATCATGCTGGGTTGCCGAGGGGTTGTCACGGATTTTCGGCAGCATAGACCAGCGATACCTGCTGCGGCTCTCCTTCGGTCGGGGGCGAGACCGTCAGCTGCAGGGCCGCCTCGCCATCGCCCTGCCGTCCCATCGTCAGGATGCGGGCACCGCCCATGTTCGCCTCGGCCTGCGCGACCAGCCCGGCGGCCGTCGCCCTTTCCCGGTAAAAGGCGATCACCTTGTCGGGCGTATCCCCGGTGGTGAAGGAAACCATGCCCTTCGCCTCCTGCGCACTGCCGGTCACGGCGGCGGTGATGGTCGCCCCGGGATAGATCGGAGCGAACGCAGGAAGATTGGCCGGTGCCGCGATGCCGCCGCCACCGGCCCCTGCGGTGCGAATCGTCACAGCCTCTCCGGTTTCCGCGTCGCGGACCGTTTGTTCCCGTTCCCCGCCACAGGCAGCGAGCAGGATCAGGGTCGCCAGAATTGCGGGTCGGTTCATCATCGTGCCTCCTGGCTGGTGGTGCATTGGTGATCTGGTCGGGGGGGAGCCGAGTGCGTTCATGCCGCAAGCCGCCCCATGCCCACCATCATGGTCATGCCCGTCCAGCGCCGCTCGACCAGCCGTTCGATCGGCCGCTGCAGCGCATCCAGTGGGGTGTTGCCTGCAAGTGCCGCATCGAGCGCGGCCAGCTGCTCGACGATCTGGGCAATGCCCTGGCCCAGCGAAGGCGCCGTCTGCAGCACGGCGTCGCCAATGCGCACCATCGGCGGCAGCGCGTCCGCGGCCTCGATCTCGGTCCGCCGGGCGAGCGGACTGTCATGCCGCAACGGGCGGTCGGCAAGCGAAAGATTGCCCATGCGATCGGCCCATTCGGCCCCGGCGGTCAGCAACAACCGGTCGAGCGACTGGCGACTACAGGGAACGGCATTGGCACCACCCCGCACCGTCAGTCGCTGGACCCCGTCCGGGCCGTTTAGCAGCATCACGCTGCCCCGTTCATCCTGTTCCCCGATCAGCCATGACTGGCCGGGCCGCACATTCGTGCCGGTCCACGTCCAGCATCGGTCCAGGCCGGACAACTCGTCGGTGATCGCACCGATACCCGGCAATCGGGCGACTGCCTGTTTCAGGCCGCTGGCGTCGATCAGCAGATCGGCGGTGCCCGCCCGATCGGCTGCCCGCCATTGCCAGCCCGGCCGTTTATTGGGGGGAACCAACAGGACGTCCTGTACCGCGACGATACCCACCGATTTGGCCCGTGCTGCCAAGGCACTGCGCAGGCGCTCTGCCGCCACGATCGGCCTTGGACCTTCGTCGCGCTGGCCGTTCGCATCCCAGATCAGCGCCTCGCCCATCGTCCATCCGCCAAGCGCACCGCCGGCGAGTCGTTCCAGTACCTCCAGCACAGGATGCGCCACCAGATGCGCGTGATCCCGATGGCCTGTCCGATCGCGCGGCGCGCAGGCCAGGTGCACGGACCAGCCGTGCCGGGCGAGCAGGATCGCTGCGCCCAGCCCGGCCAGGCCATCGCCCATCACCAGCGCGCTGGGATTGGATCGCCCCGGCATCGCCCCGATCAGCCCCGCGCCGTGGGCAGGCCGATGCCGCGCCCGCGCGCGCCCTTGGCATCGACGAGCACGAAGAAGACGAGCCCGTTCGCCGCATCGCCACGACCGAGCGTGTCTCGTGCAACCGGCTCCAGCACCGCGCCAGCACCCCGGTCGGGGACGAGCATGTCTCCGGGGAACAGCATGTCACCCGGAAAGAGCATGTCTCCCGGGAAAAGCATGTCTCCCGGAAACAACATGTCGCCGGGAAAGAACATGTCACCCGGAAAACCGACCTGCCCCGGTTTCAACTCGAAGCCGTCTGATGCGAAGACGTCGCGCAGCGCGCCGTTTTCCACCCGTCCGGCAACGAATTGCGCCTTGACCGGCCCCGCGATCCGGGCACGCAGCCGCACCGATTTGACGAGCGCCGACCGCAGCTTCTCGCCGGACAGTTTCGACGGGGCGCGCGGATTGGCGATCTGCACCTCGATCAGATCGCCCTCAGCGCCCAGCGCTGCGGTGCCCGTGGCGAGACCAGCGGCGACAAAGGTGGTGGCCACCATAAATTTGCGGCGGGTGATGGTCATTGCATTGCCTCCTTAAAAATTGGGGTGTCAGCCGGCCTGCTGCGCGGCCAGGCATTCGCGGATGGCGGGCAGTTCGCGCTCGATCGCATCGCGCGTCGCCAGCACCCGGGTGCCCTTGGCGATGGCGGCATTCTCGTCCGCGTCGGTCATGTCGGGCGCCTTCAGCCGGGCGGCCCGGTCGGTCCAGTAGGACGCGCTGGTGGCCGTAATCTGATCGAGTTCGGCCGGGCGGTCGTCGCTGAGGATCGTCTTGGCAGCAAAGGCGGCGGCGATCAGACCCCGGCACTGCCACGCCTGTTCCACCTGCTCGCGCGTCGCGGGAATGGTTTCGCCACCGCCTTCGGCAGCAGCGGACGCCTTCGCCGGAGCGGACGCGGCATTGCCCTCGGCAACCGGGTCGCCGCCTGTCCCGCCACCACAACCGGCCAGTGCGGCAAAAGCCAGCACCATCATCGCCATCGAACCCCGCATCATCCTCTCCCTTCGACCATCAAAACCGGAAAGGCAGTGCAAAGCGGACATCACCGATCGCAATAAATTATGGGGCGTGGCTGTCCGCTTTCCCGGCGGCTTTCTGTATATGCCGCAGAGACCGTCGAATTCGGTCGGGGCAGCAGCGGGAGGAACGAAGAATGCGTAAACTCATCATCGGTCTGGCACTGGGCATCACCGCCACCATCCCTGTCGCCGCAGGCGCGCTGCTCGCACAGGGCGAGCCGCCGCGCAGCATCACCCTGTTCAACGACGAGGGCTTTCGCGGCGCACCGGTGAAACTGAGCACCGATACCGCCAACCTGCAGGAAGTCAGCGCTGCCGAGGGGTTTGACGGAACGGCGAACGATTATGCCTATTCGCTGAAGACCGAGGGTCGCTGGCAGGTCTGCATGGATGCAGGCTTCAAGACTGATTGCCGCGAGGTCGACGGGGAAGTCGCGGTGCTGGGCGAACAGGGCGGCTCGATCAGTTCGGTCCGCTATCTGGGGCCATCCGCGCTCGCCAACGCCGCCGCGACCCCGGGGCAGGGGACGACCGGCGCCACCGCCACGGCGGCGACCGCACCGGCCTGGCAACCGATGCGCAACGTCGATCTGTTCGGCGGCGATTACCGGGAAATCGCCTATGCCCAGCCGGGCAATGGCTGGGAACAGTGCAAGGCGGAATGCGATGCCGACCGGCAGTGCAAGGCATTCACTTATGTCGCGCCCGGCCGAACGGAACATGGCGAATGTTTCCTGAAGAACGTCGTTCCGGAAGCAGCGTCGTCGGACTGTTGCGTCTCCGGCATCAAGGGCGCGCCATCCGCCGGCAATGCGCGCGGCGATGCGGCGATCAATCGGGTCGTGCGGCGCATGGCCGGAACCGCCGGTGACGCTGCCGAGCGCAGGATGAACGAGAAGATCGACGAAGGCGTCAACCGGGTGCTCGATCGGGTATTCTGACCGCTGGTGAACGGGTGACGGTATGGGCGCCGTCACCCGCCGATGATTGGGGAGACGGGGTGATGCGCTACCGAGCGTTACTGGGCGCGCAAGCGCTGACCTTGGCGGCGTTGGCAGCATCACCGCTTTCAGCTCAGACGTCGCTCACGGCTTCGAACGATCTTGTCTTTCGGGGCTATGTCAGCGCGACGGGCGAAAGCATCAAAGTGCCCGACGATGTCATAAAGACTGCCAAGCAGGTTTACGACTTATACGATCAACGCTGGAACGTTCCCAGGATCGATGTGACAACAAACGGACAGCCGACGATATTTTATCTTCAAAGGTCGTCGGACGAAATCAAGCAGTCACCCAATACGGGTGCCCGGACGGCTAACGCTTACCCCTTCTCGATCGACAATCAGAGCGGGGGTGTGCGGCAGATGCTTGCATGCTCGGAAGCGCCCTTGGAGCGTAAAGTCGGCTGGTGCAGCGCCGACCATTTTTCCATCGGCCTGCTGGCGGACCGGTCCACTGACTGGGCGTTGCCGATGCTGATCTCGCATGAGTTTCTGCACTTGCGCATTCGGGAATTTCAGCCGCGCGAGATCGTCGACAAGGTCTTTCCCTACTGGATCAGCGAGGGAAGCAGCAATGGATTCGGCTTCGGATTTGTCGAACATCTCCCCGGTCTGTCGCGCCGCGCGATTGCCGAGAAAACCGCTGGGCTGCCATCCGATCAGAACCAGTTCTCTGCGTTTCTGGGCCTTCGATACTATGATCGCCCGCTACCGCTAACCGGCGAGTTCGCGCTCACCTATCCGCGGAACCATCCCGCCTATCCCGCCAAGGCGGGCGAGCCCGATTTTCATGTTCAGATGGCTGGGTATGGCACCGGCAGCTTCTTCCGTCATGCGCTTCGCGGCCGTCCGCGTGGCACGGCGGTGATGGAGGCGGTCATGAAGCGGCCGATGCCCAGGACGACAACGGGATGGGGGCCGTGGATCCACTGGCTCGACGAGGGGCTGAAAACGGCACGGCTCTTGGGCCAATTCTCCAACGACGGCAAACCGACGAAGGTTTGGCCGCGCGGCATCCGCCAGGTCTATGCCGAAATGATCGCGGACATGGCGGATTTCCCCGATCGGGTTGCGAAAAGCCGCAAGGGGCGGCTGTCCGCAGACCAGTATGACAAGCTTCTGTGGAGCAAGGGCTGCGAGACCATCGACCTCGCCTATCAGCCCTATTGGTCGAAAACGATCGACATCGCCCCGATCGCTGCACGTTGTCTGCGCATCAAGATGCCTGCCCATTCGCTTGACCTGAGCGGTAAGGATGCAAAGCTGCTTGCCAATAATCTGCCGCCCAGCTTTGTGGTCACTGCAACCGCCAGTGATGGCGGGTGTAACGATTTGGAGGTCGGCACCCGCGGCGAGGTGCTGTCCGAGCTTATCCGGTTCAAGGGTACCAAAGATGCCGGCAAATGCATCGCCAAGTGGTTGGGCTATTATCTGCCGCTCAATGTCAACGATCCCCAGGGACTGAAAGGCTATCAGACGATCGTCATCAGCAACGTCGCTGATGAAGCGCGGCTCAGCAAGCCGCGCCAGATCGAGCTCTCCATCGTCAATCCGGTCGCATCCGGCAGCGTCGATGCGGCTCAGACGGTCGAGCGGGGCGGCGGCAAGATCAAGAAACCCGTGCCCAAGCCCAAGCGCGGCCGCCCTCGCGAGCCCCAGGTCGGGGTGCCGGTGATGGTCGAGCCGGAGCCGCCGGTCGAGTGCGACGCCGATCAGAGGGCGATTTTCGAGTGCGGCGACACCATGACCATCTTGTTCAACTATGGCGACGGCGCCGATGTGGCGGTGGATATGGAAGCGGTACGCACCATGATCGGCATCGACCAGTTGCCCGCCGCCTTCTCGCCGGACGGGGAAGACAGCATCGCCAGCGTCATTCAAGCCAGCAAGGGTGACGGTCTGGCCGGGTCGGCGGGGGCGATGACCAAGCTGATGTCGGGCGGCGGTGAAGGCGGCGGCGTGTCGATCCAGATGCAGCGGCTGGCCAGCGGTCAGACCGGCACGTTCCCGGCGCAGGTGAAGATCAACTGGGCGTCGCCGGGCGGGTTTGAGGGCAGCATCGCCTCCATCGCTCCGGCCCGGCTGGCACGGGCGGGGGATTGTGTCGTGGTGCAATCCTTTCGGGCGACCGGGACGGTGACCGTCACCCGGAATAGCGCAGGCTTGCTGATGGGCACTGTCCGAGCGGAATTTCTCGAGGAGAACCCGGACGACCGGGCCGCCTGTCAAACGCCCTATGTCCGGACCGGCACCGCCGAGTTTGCCTTCTCCCTGGGCGGCATCGTGACGGTCGGCGATCTCGGCGACTACGACATCGACATGGATCAGATGCAGAAGGCGTCGGAGGCCAGGCTCGCCAACGCAATGGCGGTCGGCACGCCGATGGGCGACCGGATGGAGGGCGATGGAGCCCGGCCGGGAATGGATGGCGATCAGGGCAATCCCGAGCAACCGTCCTCGCCGGCCCCGTCGATCCTCCTGTCGGGCGCTCCCGACGACCCGGCGATAGAGGCTTGCATGACCACCGTCACCCGGCGCGATCTGGATCAGGCGCTCCGCAAGCTGTACGGGGAACTGGCAACTCAGAACCCGGAGTTCGTCAGACAGCTTCGCGAACAATATCTGGCCGACTGGGAAAATACCAAGCGCCTGCTCTGCCTTTGGCAAACCACTGGCGCGGTCCCGTAACCCATTGCGGTCAACCTTCCAGCCCATATCCCGGATGATCCCAGAAGGTTTCAGGCCCACCCGGCAGCCTGCCGTTCCCGAACCGCGATTCCGCGATTCGCCAACCCGCTTGGTCACCGTCAATCGGTCGGCCACCGTGCGCAGGACAAGCGTTGCGTCGTGCCGGGCATTAACGCTCCGAATCTCTGATGTCGTTTCAACCGGGGGATGTGGAGCCGTGACGGAGCAACTGGTCGCTGTTGTCCCGACGCATCGCCATGCTCTCGGATAAACGCAGGGCCGTGCCCGCTTCACTTGACGGGCGCCAGGATGCCATTCGATGCGAAGTACGGTTTGCCGCCGTGTCAGTCAGACCCAAGGCCGCTAGGCCGAGTTTACACCGTTGAGCGAGAGGCCCATGCACGATGGCCAGTGCTCGGCGACCTGTTCTAAGGCGGCGCGCTGCCAGCCGAAACAAGATTGGAGACGATGCGGCAGGCATCCCGAAAGATGCCAGCAATGCCCTTCTTCTCAGCATCCTGGCTGCGGGTGAATGGTGCCCAGAAGAGGACTCGAACCTCCACGACCTTGCGATCGCCAGCACCTGAAGCTGGTGCGTCTACCAATTCCGCCATCTGGGCACGGGGTAGGCGGCGGCCTCTAGGGGGTGATCGGGTCGCTTGTCAACCGGGATCGTCATTCGGTGGTGATGGATTTTGGGGGCTATGTTAGGGAAACTGACATCGGTCAAATCGCATTGCTACCATCGAACTATCGGCGCTTTCCGTAGGTTGAGCGGGTTACGTAGCCACCGAGGCACAAGCGGCATTTGCTGTGGGTGTCAGGTTCTTTTTTTTCGGCCACCGCTACGGCATCCTCCTCCGTTGCAAAGTTCAACCAGACACTCGTGGTTGAGGCTTCGTCGCCCCGTGCCATTGCCTTCCGGACGGTTGAACAATCGGACGAATGTACCTTAGCCCTCTTATGCTGCGGGCAATGATTCAACCAGAATGGTTTTTCGCGGAGATCGCTTTCTCCCTGCTCCAACCCCACGGGTGCCGCTGTCTCACGCGTCTTCTTATAGGCGTCCGAACGTTCAATGATTTCTTCTTCCCGCCACACTCGGTCTGTCAGACCAGCGCTCATGGCTGCCGATACCTCCCGCTTGGGATCATTCGGGTCAATCTTACGGGACCAGCAATAATTGCGATAAAGCATCCAAATTGCGACTTGGCGTTCGTGATAGATCAAGCGCTTTGAGAACGCGTTAGTCTTACGCGTGAAGCGACGGTTCGCCTGCCTTAGAAAGCCGTTCTCTCGTTCAATTCGCCATGTGTTGATTTCTTCGTAGCGGGGTGCTCCCTTTAGCTGCTTTCGCTTCGAGCCAATGTATCGCTTTTTCTCATCATAGACCTTTTCGAATACACCAGCATCTACCTCGGCACCGAAAGCTAGCTCGATGGCGTCAGGATATACAGGGTGGCCATCCACTGCCAGTGATGGTCGAACGAGGAGTTCGCCGTGCTCATTTCGCGCTAATCGTCGAGCAACTTTGCGCATGAACGGTGTCGCATCGACCGCTCCTCGTGTTCCGATGTGATAGGTGAGAACAAGCTGCGTCTCGGGATCGATTGCGAGCCAAGTCCAAGTTACGCCTTCGTTCGGGACTTTATCCTCTGGCGCATACCCACGGTCGTTCCGACCAACAAACGACCAAATCTCATCGGCTTGGATTTCTCGGGGCGTGACAGTGCCACTTTCGTTGTGAAACGAGATGGCCATGTCGCCGACCTCCCGCACCAGACGCAATACGGACTTGAACGATACGCGGAAGGTGCGGCTGCAAGCGCGAATGGACATCCCTTCGCACAATGCTGTCAGGATCATCCTGCGAACGTGCAGCGGTAGTATGTTCAAATATCTGTCTCCTTTCGCCTTGGTGAGCTGGACGGCTTCCGAGTTTTGCAGCGGTCTGGTTGGCGGCCTCTAGCCACCTCACCCAAACATCATCCTTGCCGGATCAACCAAATGTGATACAACGGGTCAGCGACTCGATACACCGAGTCGCTGACCCTGTAAAGGCGAAAGGCGCTGATTGCTAATGGCAAAGTTCGATTTTCTGTTGTTCGGTAACCCATGCATTCATCGGGTAGAGGTCGCCGCCGACGGACTCGAAGAGCTTACCGCCGAACTCGCGTCGGCGCGGTTCGTCAGTGGCGAGCTCGATCCTGACGAATGGGGGCAAGTGCGGCGCGTTGCGATCCGATCCGACCGCATTCAATTCATCGTGGAGTCGAATTGATGGACTGGACCAAGCTGGAAGGCATCGGCCTTGTTGCTTTCAACGTCTTTACGCCGGGCGAATTAGAAACTGCCACCGGCCTTACCGCCGATATGCAGCGTGTGTGGCGAAGGCGGGGACAGTTGTTGGCTTGCGATGGCGCTAGGGCTCGCTTCAACGCCGACCAAGTTGCAGCAATTGCCGTTCGGTTTGAACTGGCCCGCTTCGGCGTTTCTCCGAGCGAGACCACGGCAATTGGCGAGCGGGCGGCAAGAACGGTCCTCCACAGTGCCTTATTGTCTCGATCGCGGGCGGCCCAAGTTCGAGGACCCTTTGACGAGGTAGCGACTGTGGCAGCGACCTTTGCCAATGACCATCGGTTGGCCGATGTGGTTGCGGGAGCTGACGGCAGTGGCCGCTATCTGATCGCACTCTCGCCATCAGACTTTGAGTTTGTGGATGACGTCGCATCACTGCTTTCTGACGAAGGACACTCAGCCATCTTGATACTGGACCTAACAGTTGTCGGCATTCGACTGGCAGATCGATCGCCCAAGCCACTATTTATCATTGATGTGGGGCGTGCATAGGAATTCACGACAGTGCGATCTATCGGTATTATCTCGACATGACATTCGCAAAACTTAGGATCGACGCCGGTTTAACTGTGGATGAAGTGGCGTCACAATTTCGGGTTGCTCCCGAGCTCGTCGCGAAGTGGGAAGAGGGGAGTTGTGAAGCGCCTTCGCACATTTGCCGTTCGCTTGATGTTTTGAAGCAATATGCTCCGCACGCGTCGGCCGACATTGATACGTGTGCGGTTGCGTCTGGTGCCAAGCGGCCAGTGCGTCCTCAGACCGACGAGAATCCTCTGTCGGCTCGATTGACACGCCAGTCCACTTCCGACCAAGCCGCACCCGTGTCACCCGCCCTCATCAAATCCAAAAAGCGCGTTGCCGATCACGGCGAAGTGTTCACACCGCCATGGCTTGTCGAGCAGATGCTCGATCTCGTGCAGGGCGAGACCGAGCGGATCGACTCCCGCTTTCTGGAGCCGGCGTGCGGCAGCGGCAATTTCCTCGTGCCGATCCTCCAGCGCAAACTGGCCGCCGTTGAGGCGAAGTACGGCAGGTCCGATTTCGAGAAGCGGCACTATGCGCTTTTGGCGCTCACCAGCCTGTACGGGATCGAGCTGCTGGCCGACAACATCGCCGAGTGTCGGGCAAATATGCTGGAGGTGTTCGCCGCGTATCTCGGCATCGACGAGGAGGAAGAGCTTTATCGCGCGGCCGGCCATGTCCTTTCACTCAACCTGATCCACGGCGACGCGATGAAGATGGTCGCGGCCGATGGACAGCCGATGCGAGTCACGGAGTGGTCGTCAGTGGGCAAGGGCAAGTTCAACCGTCGGGATTTCCGGCTTGATTCGCTCACCCGCGCGGGCGAGCTTCGGCAGTCGAGCGTGCGGGAACAGGCTTCGCTGTTCGGGGGACTCGGGCGGCATGAGGTGTTCACGCCGGTGAAGGACTATCCGCCGATGACGGTGCGGGAGCTGGCGGCGGCGGACGGGGGGACGGAAGCGGATGCTGGACAAGGCTAGTTTCAGGCTGCGGGGGCGCAATCCCGACGTTCTGACGTGCATCGCCAACCTGTCGAATGACGAGGTGTTCACCCCGCCCGAGTTTGCCAACCGGATGCTCGACACGCTGGCCGACGCATGGGCGAAGGGGAATGGCGGCGCGAACATCTGGGTGGACCCGACGGTCCGGTTCCTCGACCCGTTCACCAAGTCCGGGGTGTTCCTGCGCGAGATCACCAGTCGGCTGATCGCCGGGCTGGCCGAGCAGATGCCGGACCTACAGGCGCGGGTCGATCATATCCTGACCAAGCAGGTGTTCGGCATCGGCATCACGACGCTGACCGCCCTGCTCGCACGGCGCAGCCTCTACTGCTCGAAGTTTGCCAACGGGGAGCACTCGGTTGCGAAGAGCTTCACGAGCGAAGCGGGCAATATCTGGTTCGAGCGAACCGAGCATCGGTGGAGCGAGGCGCGATGCACCTTCTGCGGTGCACCGCGCGAGGTCTTCAATCGGCCCGCCCCGCTCGACAACCACGCCTACGCGTTCATCCACACCAACGACATCAAGGCTCGCATGGGCGAGCTGTTTGGAGCCGACATGCAGTTCGACGTGGTTATCGGCAATCCGCCGTATCAGCTTGAGGATGGCGGATTTGGCACAAGCGCAGCTCCAATCTACCAACTCTTTGTCGAACAAGCGTTGGCCCTTGAACCTCGATATGCGGTCTTCGTTACGCCGTCTCGATGGATGACTGGCGGCAAAGGCCTTGATAAGTTTCGACAGGACATGCTTGCTGACAAGCGCCTCCGGAACATTGTGGACTTTCCCAAGCTCTATGAAGCCTTCCCCGGTGTGAAAGTTAGGGGCGGCATCTCCTATTTTCTTTGGGATCGAGATCACAAAGGCCCGTGCGAAGTCCAAACATTTTGGGACGGGCAACCCACGGGACCCGCCGTGTCCCGGTATCTCGACGCCTACGACGTCCTTGTACGACGCAATGAAGCGGTACCTATCTTGGAGAAAGTCAGGGCCAAGAGCGAACCAACTCTCAACAACCGTGTATCCAGCGGTAAGCCCTTCGGTTTCCGCACGTTCTTCCACGGCAAGCCAACCGCAACTGGCCTGAAGAACCCTGTGCAGCTCTATGGCTCCCAGAAGATTAGCTGGATCGAGCGATCGGAGGTTGCAGTTAACGCTGCGTGGATCGACGAATGGAAGGTGCTTATGACGGCGGTACAGGGGACCAGCGCTGCCGTCGAAACGAAGTTCCTTAGTCGTCCAATAATTGCAGCGCCGGGGACGGCGTGCACGGAAACATATCTCGTCGCAGGCCACTTTGCAGACGAGGCCTCGGCTAAGCACTATGCGACGTACCTTAGGACCCGCTTCGTTAGGTTCCTCGTGTCGCTTCGAAAGGTGACGCAGCACGCAACGCGAGACGTGTATAGCTTTGTCCCGGATCTGCCCTTGAAGCAGTCTTGGACCGATCGCAAACTTTACGACCACTACGGGCTGACCGATGACGAGATTGCATTCGTCGAAAGTCAGGTGGCCGAGCACAACGATGCACAGCTCTACGATGAATAGTCCATCGATCGAGGAAATCCTCACCCCCAAGCCCGAAGCCCGCCCCCGCATCTATGCCTATACCATTGCCGACGCCGCTCACGCCGGACTCCTGAAGGTCGGCCAAACCACACGCGACGTGAAGCAGCGCGTGGCGGAGCAGCTCAAGACGGCTGCGATCACAAACTACACGATCGAACTCAATGAGAGCGGCGAGCGCGATGATGGGGGGATCATCACCGACTATGCCGTCCGCGATCGGCTGAAGCAGAAGGGCTTCGCCAACCCACAGCTCGAATGGATGTGCTGCACCGTCGCAGACGTGAAGACCGTGCTGGCGGAGCTGCGCTCGGGCCAGCAGTTCACCGGCACGCACCACGAGACCTTCCCGATGCGGAAGGAGCAGGCGGCGGCCGTCGATCAGACCTACGCCTATTTCCATTCGCGCTGGCAGCAGGACATGCGCGCCGTCCCACGCTTCCTGTGGAACGCGAAGATGCGGTTCGGGAAGACGTTCACCAGCTACCAGCTCGCCAAGAAGCTCGGAGCCAAGCGCGTGCTGGTCGTCACGTTCAAGCCGGCGGTCGAGGACGCGTGGCGTACCGATCTCGAAAGTCATGTCGATTTCGACGGCTGGCAGTACCTGTCGCGCTCATCCGGCCGCGACCCGCGCCAGATCGCGGCGGACAAGCCGGTGGTTTACTTCGGCTCGTTTCAGGACCTGCTTGGGCGTGATGCGGCGGGCAACATCAAGCCGCAAAACGAATGGATTCACGCGATCAATTGGGACCTCGTGATCTTCGACGAATATCATTTCGGGGCGTGGCGGGACACTGCCAAGGAGCTGTTCGAGGGCGAGGATGCGCCCGTGGTCAAGGCGGCGGCGAAGCTGGAAGCCGATCTCGACGCGGTGAACGAAGACCTTGAGGTGCTTTCCGTAAACGAAGCGGAGTTCCTGCCCATCACCACACGGGCCTACCTCTACCTCTCGGGCACACCGTTCAAAGCGCTCGCCACGGGCGAGTTCATCGAAGAGCAGATTTTCAACTGGACCTACACCGACGAGCAGCGCGCGAAAGTCGAGTTCGCCGAGGCGCATCCGGAAAAGCGCAACCCCTATGGCGCGCTGCCGCAGATGCGGCTGCTGACCTATCAGATGCCTGACGAGCTGCTTCAGATTGCCAGCGCGGGCGAGTTTGACGAGTTCGATCTCAACGAGTTCTTCCGGGCGAGCGGCGTCGGCGTGCTCGCGCAGTTCGTTCACAAAGACGAGGTGCAGAAGTGGCTCAGCATCATCCGGGGAGCTTACGCACCGCAGACGGTTGAGGCGCTGAAGACGGGGACCAAGCCGCCGTTCCCCTATTCCGACGTGCGACTGCTGCCATACCTCCAGCACAGCTTCTGGTTCCTGCCAAACGTCGCCGCCTGTCAGGCAATGGCGAATCTGCTGGAGGAACCGCAGAATGCTTGGTGGTCCGACTACCAGGTCGTGGTCGCGGCAGGCACTGCGGCGGGTATCGGTTTGGACGCGCTCGGCCCGGTACGTGGGGCGATCGGGGGCGGTTTCGATACGAAGACCATCACACTGTCGTGCGGCAAGCTGACGACTGGCGTGACGGTTCCGCAATGGTCGTCGATCCTGATGCTACGGAACCTGAAGTCGCCCGAGACCTACTTTCAGGCGGCGTTCCGCGTGCAGTCGCCATGGTCGATCAAGAACCCGAACGGCGACAACCCGAACGAGGAGGAAATCCTTAAGCCGGCGTGCTTCGTGTTCGACTTCGCGCCCACCCGCGCGCTGCGCCAGCTCTCCGAATATGGCATCGGTCTGTCGCCGGGTGAGCCTAATCCTGAGAATGCCGTCCGCGATCTCGTCTCGTTCCTGCCCGTGCTCGCCTACGACGGCGCGAACATGACGCAGATCGACGCTGGCGGCATCCTCGACATCGCCATGGCCGGCACCTCTGCCACGCTGCTCGCGCGCAAGTGGGAATCGGCGATGCTGGTCAACGTGGACAACGAGACGTTGCGGCGGGTGCTCGACAACCCTGAGGCGCTGGCGGCGGTGGAGCGGATCGAGGGTTGGCGCAACCTTGGCGACAACATCATCGAGACGATCATCAACAAGAGCGAAAAGGTGAAGGCCCTCAAGGCCAAGGCGAAGGGGAAAGACCTGAGCAAGGCCGAGAAGCGCGAACTCACCGAGGAGGAGAAGGAGTACAAGTCGAAGCGCAAGCTTGTGCAGGAGAAGCTGATCAAGTTCGCTACCCGCATTCCTGCATTCATGTACCTCACCGACTTCCGCGAGAACACGCTCCAGGATGTGATTACAAAGCTGGAGCCGGAGCTATTTCAGACTGTGACAGGCCTCTCGGTAGCCGATTTCCACCTGCTCGTCCGGCTCAAGGTCTTCAACACTGAACGAATGAACGAGGCGGTCTTCGCATTTCGCCGATATGAGGATGCTTCCTTGCGGTATACCGGCCTTGATAGCCACGAAGGGCTCACTAGGTATGGGCTGTACGATACTGTAGTGGCGCGGGAATAAGGCGTATGTCAGTTTCCCTAACGTAGCCCCCAAAATCCATCACCACCCGTCATTCGCTGGTCCTTGGCAGAGGAAAGCCGTTCATGGGCGCCGTGCGGCCTTGCCGTGCGGGCGGCGGCGGGGCTAGGGGGAACGGGCAACCGGCGCGGCGCTGCCGCGCGTCTTGGCATGTGAGGCATAATGAAGGACAGGCTGGTCACGCTGTTCGGCGGCGGCGGATTTCTGGGGCGCTACATCGTTCAGGAGTTGCTGGCGGCAGGCGCGCGGGTGCGCATTGCGCAGCGCGATCCCCGCAAGGCCCTTTCGCTGAAGCCGCTGGGCGGCCTCGGCCAGATCCAGTTCATGGCGGCAGATGTGACGCGGCCGGACACCGTGGCGCGGGCGGTTGCCGGTGCCGATGCGGTGGTCAACCTGGTCGGCATCCTGAACGGTGCGTTCGATGCCGTTCATGCGGACGGCGCAGGGAATGTCGCACAGGCAGCGGCCGATGCGGGGGTGGGCGCGCTGGTCCATGTCTCTGCGCTGGGCGCCGATGCCGGTTCGGCCAGTGCCTATGGCCGGTCCAAGGCGGCGGGCGAGGCGGCCGTGCGCGCCGCATTCCCGCAGGCGACGATCCTGCGCCCCTCGATCGTGTTCGGGCGCGAGGATCAGTTCATCAACCGGTTTGCGGGCATGATCGCGTCCTTTCCGGTGGTACCCGTTCTGAAACCCGATGCCCGGTTCCAGCCCGTCTATGTCGTCGATCTGGCGCATGCCGTGGTCAAGGCGCTGGCCAACCCCGGCCAGTTCGGCGGCACCACCTATTCGCTGGGCGGGCCGGACACGATCAGCATGGGCGAGCTCAATCGCTGGATCGCCCGGGAGATCGGCAAGTCGCCCGCCATCGTCGAATTGCCCGACGCAGTGGGATCGATGATCGCGGGTCTGGGCTTCCTGCCCGGTGCACCCATCACCCGCGACCAATGGGCCATGCTGCAAACCGACAATGTCGTACCGGCCGGTGCCGAGGGGATCGAGGCGTTCGGCATCGCCCCGGTGCCGATGGCCAGCGTCGCCCCCGGCTGGCTGGTCCTGTACCGCCGCCAGGGACGCTTTGCGGACAAGCCCGCCTGAACGCGAGGGGCGGGTTCCTGAACGATGACGGGGGCGGCGCGGCCTGTCCCGACCGGCGGAGTGCGGCATGAACGACTGGCTGACCATCATCCTTTTGGGGATCCTGGAAGGATTGACCGAGTTTCTGCCGGTGTCGTCCACCGGCCATCTGATCCTGGCCAGCGAATTGTTCGGCTTTACCGGGGAATCGACGGTGGCGTTCAAGATCGCGATCCAGCTCGGCGCGATCCTGGCGGTGATCGTTGCCTATTGGGGCCGGTTCTGGCGGATCGGCACGGGGCTGCTGGCGTGGCAGCCGGGCCCGGTGGCGTTCACGCGCAATATCCTGTTGGGCTTCGCCCCCGCGCTGGTGATCGGCGTGCTTGCCTATGAGGCGATCCGTTCGGTGATGGAGCGGCCCGCGATCGTCGCGGTCGCGCTGATCGTCGGGGGCGTGGCCATTCTGGTGATCGAGCGGATGGTCAAGGTCGTGCGGTATCAGTCGGTCGAGGCGCTGCCGTTCGGCACGGCGCTGTCGATCGGACTGGTGCAGTGCATGGCCATGCTGCCGGGCGTCAGCCGGTCGGGCGCGACGATCATGGGGTCGCTGCTGATGGGGGTCGAGCGCCGGACGGCCGCGGAATTCAGCTTTTTCCTGGCCGTGCCGACCATGGCCGCTGCCACCGTCTATGCACTCTACAAGGACCGCGATCTGCTGACCTTTGACGACCTGAGCGCGATCCTGGTCGGATTTGCCTGTGCCTTTGTGGTTGCGCTTGCCGTGGTCAAGGCGTTCGTCGCGTTGGTCGGGCGCTATGGCTTCGCGCCATTCGCCTGGTACCGGATTGCAGTCGGCTCGGCCGCCCTGATCTGGCTCATGGCACGGTAGGTCCGGTTCGGACCGGACGAAATGATATTGCGCGGCGATACGGGTCAATCCTAGGTCCAGCCGCCAAAAATAAGGTAAGTATTACTGACTTAATCGCGCAAAACCGCGTGACTCAGAGCCTTTTCCCCGTTATGCGAGCCGCGCAATCGATAGGGACTGGGCGCATGGCCGACGACAAGATGCTGAAATTCGTGCAGCGCGAACAGGCGTATCCCGCCAAGCGTCCGCCGGAATTGCGGGCACAGGATTTCCGGGAAATCGCCGATCGCTATGCCCTGCCCAGTGCCGAGGATCAGGCGGGGCGATGCTCGCAATGCGGCGTGCCCTATTGCTCGGTCCATTGCCCGCTGCAGAACCATATTCCCGACTGGCTGCGCCTGACCGCCGAAGGGCGGCTGCGCGAGGCGTACGAGCTGTCGAACAGCACGTCGACCATGCCCGAAATCTGCGGCCGCATCTGTCCGCAGGACCGGTTGTGCGAGGGGAATTGCGTCATCGAGTTTTCGGGCCATGGCGCGGTCACCATCGGCTCTGTCGAAAAGTTCATCACCGATACCGCCTGGGAACAGGGCTGGGTCGAGCCGCTGGTGGCGGGTCCGGTGCGCGGCCAGTCGGTCGGGATCATCGGCGCGGGTCCGGCGGGTCTTAGCGCAGCGGACTATCTGCGCGCGCTGGGCTATGACGTCCATGTCTATGACCGGCACGACCGGGCGGGCGGCCTGCTGACCTATGGCATCCCCGGCTTCAAGCTGGAGAAGGAAGTCGTCATGCGCCGGGTCGATCGGCTGGCGGCGGGCGGGGTTCAGTTCCACCTCAACTTCTCGGTGGGTGAGGATGCGACGCTGGATGACCTGCGCTCGCGTCACGACGCGCTGCTGATCGCGACCGGCGTGTACAAGCCGCGCGATATCCGCGCGCCCGGTATCGGCAGCACGGGCGTGGTAGAGGCGCTGGATTTCCTGACCGCGTCGAACCGCAAGAGCTTTGGCGATGCCGTGCCCGCGTTCGACGATGGCAGCCTGAACGCGGCCGGCAAGCATGTCGTCGTGATCGGCGGCGGCGACACCGCGATGGACTGTGTGCGCACCTCGATCCGTCAGGGTGCGAAGTCGGTGAAGTGCCTTTATCGCCGCGACCGCGCGAACATGCCGGGGTCGCAGCGCGAGGTTGCCAATGCCGAGGAAGAGGGCGTCGAGTTCGTCTGGCTCTCCGCGCCCGAGGCGTTCGAGGCGGATGGCGATGGCCAGGTGACGGCGGTGCGCGCGTCCAAGATGCGGCTGGGCGCGCCCGATGCGTCGGGCCGCCGCGCGCCGGAGGCCGAGCCGGATGGCGGATTCCGGCTCGACGCCGATCTGGTCATCAAGGCGCTCGGCTATGATGCCGAGGACCTGCCCAAGCTGTTCGGCGCCGAGGATCTGGGCGTCACCCGCTGGGGCACGCTGCGGGTCGATCATCAGACGATGATGACCAACCTGTACGGCGTGTTCGCCGCCGGAGACATCGTGCGCGGCGCCAGCCTGGTCGTCTGGGCCATCCGCGACGCGCGCGACGTGTCGGAACGGATGCACAAATGGCTGAAGACCAAGGCTCGCGCCGAACAGGTGGCTGCGTAATGCGGTGGGGGCTCGTCGTGATGGCCGCGGCAGTCGCAGCGGCAATTGCTGCACTTACGTCGATTGTGGTCCAGCCAGCGACAGCGCATCAGGCGTCCGTTCAGCAGCCATCGGCGGCGGCCATGAAACTGGCGCAGACGGTCAATTCGCGGTCGGGCCTGCTAATCGAGCATTCGAACGCATTCGAGAACGGCGAGATGCGGGCCGGCCTGCTGGCTGACGCTGATGTTGAAGCGCTCGAAAAGGATTATCCCGGGATAGTCGCACACATGCTGGTGCGCATGCGCCCGGTGATTGAACGGCAAGTAGAGACATCGTTACCCGATCTTTGGCAGCGTACGGCTCTGCTGTTTGATGCCAAAATGACGCCAGAGGAAATCGAACAGGCATATACCTATTATACGTCCCCAGCCGGGCAGCGATTGATCTCCAAAGTCCATGAACGCTTTGATGTCAAACCGATGATTGCTCAGGTATTAAGTGACCCCGACAGCAATGTGACTACCGACAGCATCAGGCAAGGGCTGGCCAATACGATACCATCGATCGTGGCCGAATTTTCGAGTGAAGATCAAATAGCGCTGTTAGCATTTACGCGCACATCGGCCTTCGAAAAAATAAAGGCGCTAAATCCGCTGCTGGCGCAGACCAAAACAGAATGGTCGAACGAGTCAACGCCCGAAGAAGATGCGGAGATTGAGCGAGTTGTTACCGAAGCGGTTGAACAGTTTATTGCTGATAGCGAATAGAGCGCTTGTCATTGTCCATTAACTGGACGCGTGCCCCTATTGGAATCCTGAAAGAGACAAGATGATTGATCAACGCCTCCGCCTTGCCACCGAGGGTATGTATCGCCCGGAGTTTGAATCCGATGCCTGCGGTGTCGGCATGATTGCGGCGACGGATGGCAAACGGTCGCGCCGCGTGGTTCAGGCCGGGATTGATGCGCTGAAGGCCGTGTGGCACCGGGGTGCCGTCGATGCGGACGGCAAGACCGGCGACGGGGCGGGCATCCATGTCGACCTGCCGGTCGCCTTCTTCGACGATGCGATTGCCGATGGCGGCCACCGCGTGCTGCCCAACCGGCTGGCCGTCGGCATGGTGTTCCTGCCACGTACCGACCTTGGCGCGCAGGAATTGTGCCGCACCCTGGTCGAGGCGGAACTGATCGACGCGGGCTTCACCATCTATGGCTGGCGTCAGGTGCCGGTGAACGTCGCAGTGATCGGCCAGAAGGCGCAGGCAACCCGGCCGGAGATCGAACAGATCATGGTCGCCGGCCCGCTGCCCGATCAGGTCAGCGAGGCGGAGTTCGAAAAGACGCTCTACTTGGTCCGCCGCCGCATCGAAAAGCGGGTGATCGCCGCGCAGGTGAACGGCTTCTACATCTGTTCGCTGTCGTGCCGCTCGATCATCTACAAGGGCCTGTTCCTCGCGGAATCGCTGAGCGAATTCTATCCCGACCTGCTCGACGAGCGGTTCGAAAGCCGGGTCGCGATTTTCCATCAGCGCTATTCGACCAACACCTTTCCGCAATGGTGGCTGGCCCAGCCGTTCCGGTGCCTGGCGCACAACGGCGAAATCAACACGATCCGCGGCAACAAGAACTGGATGCTCAGCCACGAGATCAAGATGGCCAGCATCGCGTTCGGCGAGCAGAGCGAGGACATCAAGCCGGTGATCCCGGCCGGCGCGTCGGATACGGCGGCACTGGATGCGGTGTTCGAGGCGCTGGCCCGTTCGGGCAAGGATGCGCCGACGGCCAAGCTGATGCTGGTGCCGGAGGCGTGGCAGGGCGCGAAGGAAGTGCCCGACGCGCACATGGCGATGTACCAGTATCTGGCGAGCGTCATGGAGCCGTGGGACGGCCCGGCGGCGCTTGCCATGACCGATGGCCGCTGGGCGGTGGCTGGGCTGGACCGCAACGCCCTGCGGCCGCTCCGCTATACCCGCACCAATGACGGCCTGCTGATCGTGGGTTCCGAAACCGGCATGGTGCCGGTGCCGGAGGCGACGGTGCTGGAAAAGGGGCGGCTTGGCCCCGGTCAGATGATCGCCGTCGACCTGGACGAAGGCCGGCTCTACACCGACCGCCAGATCAAGGACCGGGTCGCAGGCGAGGCGGATTATGCCGCGCTGGTCGCCAATTTCCAGTCGATTGCCGACCTGCCCGATACCGGTGCCAACGTGCTGCGCTATGACAGGGCGGACCTTGCCCGGCGGCAGGTGGCGGCCGGCCAGACGCTGGAGGATATGGAGCTGATCCTGTCGCCGATGGTGACGACCGCCAAGGAAGCGGTGGGATCGATGGGCGACGATACGCCGCTGGCCGTCATTTCCGACAAGCCGCGCCTGATCAGCCAGTTCTTTCGCCAGAATTTCAGCCAGGTGACCAATCCGCCGATCGACAGCCTGCGCGAGCGGCAGGTGATGAGCCTGAAGACCCGGTTCGGCAACCTGGCCAACATCCTGGAAACGGCGGAACGGGCGAACCCCGTGCTGGTGCTCGATTCGCCGGTGCTGACCTGTGCCGAATGGGATCGGCTGCGCGCCAATTTTGCGGTCAGTGCGGCGACCATTTCCTGCCTGTTCCCAGCGGGATCGGGCGCGGAGGGGCTGCGCGCCGCCATCGCTCGCATCCGCGCCGAGGCCGAACAGGCGGTGCGCGAGGGCAAGGCCGAGCTGTTCCTGACCGACGAGGATGTCGATGCCGACAACATCGCCATACCGGGCGTGCTGGCGGCGGCGGCGGTGCACACCCACCTGGTGCGCCAGGGGCTGCGGTCCTATGCCAGCATCAACGTCCGCACTGCAGAGTGCCTAGACACGCATTATTATGCCGTGCTGATCGGCGTCGGCGCGACGACGGTGAACGCCTATCTGGCCGAGGCATCGATTGCGGATCGCCACGCGCGCGGGCTGTTCGGCGACATCGCGATCGACAAGGCACTGGAAAATCACCGCAAGGCGATCAACGAGGGCCTGCTCAAGATCATGTCGAAAATGGGGATCGCCGTGATCTCCAGCTATCGTGGCGGCTATAATTTCGAGGCGGTCGGCCTGTCCCGCGCGCTGGTCCACGATCTGTTCCCCGGCATGCCGGCCAAGATTTCGGGCGAGGGCTATGCCTCGCTCTATGTCAATTGTTCGGAACGGCACGAAGCGGCGTTCGACCGCGCGGTGGCCACGTTGCCGATCGGCGGTTTCTATCGCCACCGGGCGGATGGCGAGGCGCATGCCTATTCGGCGCAGCTGATGCATCTGCTGCAATCGTCGGTGTCCAGCGACAGCTATTCGACCTATCTGCAGTTTTCGCGCGGGGTCCGTGACCTGCCGCCCATCTATCTGCGCGACCTGCTGGAATTCAATTTCCCGGCCGACGGCATTGCCATCGATCAGGTCGAGGCGATCACCGAAATCCGCAAGCGGTTCGTGACGCCGGGCATGAGCCTTGGCGCGCTGTCGCCGGAGGCGCACGAGACGCTGGCCATCGCGATGAACCGCATCGGGGCCAAGGCGGTGTCGGGTGAGGGCGGCGAGGACAAAGTCCGCTATTCCCCCTATGCCAATGGCGATAACGCCAATTCGGTGATCAAGCAGATCGCGTCCGGCCGGTTCGGCGTGACCGCCGAATATCTGAACGCCTGCGACGAGATCGAGGTGAAGGTGGCGCAAGGGGCCAAGCCCGGCGAGGGCGGCCAGCTGCCCGGGTTCAAAGTGACCGAGTTCATCGCGCGGCTTCGCCATTCGACGCCGGGGGTGACGCTGATCAGCCCGCCGCCGCACCACGACATCTATTCGATCGAGGATCTGGCGCAGCTCATCTACGACCTGAAGCAGATCAACCCCAAGGCGCGGGTGTGCGTGAAGCTGGTCAGCTCGGCCGGCATCGGCACCGTGGCGGCTGGCGTGGCCAAGGCGCACGCGGACGTCATCCTGGTGTCCGGCCATGTCGGCGGCACTGGTGCCTCGCCCCAGACCAGCATCAAATATGCCGGGACGCCATGGGAAATGGGCCTGTCCGAGGTCAATCAGACGCTGACGCTGAACGGCCTGCGCGGGCGGGTGAAGCTGCGCACCGATGGCGGCCTGAAAACCGGGCGCGACATCGTGATCGCCGCGATCCTGGGCGCCGAGGAATTCGGCATCGGCACGCTGAGCCTGGTCGCCATGGGCTGCATCATGGTGCGCCAGTGCCATTCCAACACCTGTCCCGTGGGCGTGTGCACCCAGGACGAGGCGCTGCGCGCCAAGTTCGTCGGCACGCCGGAAAAGGTCATCAACCTGATGACCTTCATCGCGGAGGAAGTGCGCGAGATCCTCGCGCGGCTGGGCGTCAAGTCGCTCGACGAGATCATCGGGCGCACCGAACTGCTCAAGCAGGTGTCGCGCGGTGCCGAGCATCTGGACGACCTCGACCTGAACCCGATCCTGGCCAAGGTCGATGCGACCGAGGCCGAGCGGCGGTTCAGCCTGACCACCAACCGCAACGAAGTGCCCGACAGCCTCGATGCGCAGATGATCAAGGACGCGGCACCGGTCTTTGCCCGCGGCGAAAAGATGCAGCTGCAATATTCGGTGCGCAACACGCACCGGGCGGTCGGCACGCGCCTGTCGAGCGAGATCACCCGCACCTTCGGCATGGACAAGCTGAACGACGGCCATGTCCATGTCCGGTTGCGCGGCAGTGCTGGCCAGTCGCTGGGCGCATTCCTGTGCAAGGGCGTCACGCTGGACGTGTTCGGCGACGCCAACGACTATGTGGGCAAGGGGCTGTCGGGCGGGACGATCATCGTGCGGCCGCTCGTCTCCTCGCCTCTGGTCAGCCAGCACAACACCATCATCGGCAACACCGTGCTGTACGGCGCGACCAGCGGCCGGCTGTTCGCCGCCGGACAGGCGGGCGAGCGCTTCGCCGTCCGCAATTCGGGCGCGGAAGTGGTGGTCGAGGGCTGCGGGGCCAATGGCTGCGAATACATGACCGGCGGTACGGCGGTCGTGCTGGGTTCGGTCGGCGCCAATTTCGGCGCGGGCATGACCGGCGGCATGGCGTTCGTCCATGATGCGGACGGCAGCTTCGCCGAGCGCGCCAATCCGGAAAGCATCATGTGGCAGCGCATTGCATCCACCCATTGGGCGGACCGACTGCACGCGCTGGTTCAGGCCCATCATGCGGTGACCGACAGCAAATGGGCCGGCGAATTGCTCGAGGATTGGGACCGGGCGATCGGCGAGTTCTGGCAGGTGGTGCCCAAGGAAATGCTGACCCGCCTGCCGCACCCGCTGGACGATGCCGCCGTGGAACCGGAAATGGTGGCGGCAGAGTGAACCTCAGGGCCTGGATAGAGAACGCTCCTGCGGCGTTTCTCATCCTGGCGCTGCTGGCGGGTATGATCTGGCTTCAATGGGCCGCGATGCCGGCAAAGGGGCCGTGGAAGGAACGGGGCGGGACAGTCAAGCGCGTGGTCACTCGGGCAGCAGCCATGCGGGATACCCGTTTGATCACGGTTTTTCAGGTCGCGCTTGATAATGGCGAGGTTGCATCGGTCGGCGGAGGGTCGGGCTGCGTGCCTCAATACAAGGCGGGGGATCGCATCCGCCTTGTGCAACAGCCTATCAACAGCGGCGGTTATTACTGGCGCATGATCGATAGCTGGTGCCCTGAGCCGGTCGCTCTACCGAATGGTGTTAGCCGCACCACCGCGCTTCCCCCAGCCGGGGCGGCGCGGTAAGACCAACGTCATGTGGCAGCTCCTTCAATTCACCCTGTGTCCCTTTTCCCGCAAAGTGCGGCTGATGCTGGGAGAAAAGGGCGTGGGCTATGAACCGGTCCGCTATCTCCCATGGGAGCGGCGGGACGAGTTTCTCGACCTCAATCCCGCCGGCCAGACACCGGTGATGGTCGATCAGGCGCGCGGGCTGAAACTGATCGATTCGGTGGCGATCTGCGAATATTTCGAGGAAACGGTCGATCGTGCCACGCTGATCGGGGGTACGGCGGCGGATCGCGCCGAAATCCGGCGGCTCGTTTCCTGGTTCGACACGCAATTCTACCGCGAAGTCACCGGTCCGTTGATGTTCGAACGGATGGAAAAGCGGCTGGTCCACCGGGTCGGACCGGACACCGCCGTCCTGCGCCAGATCATGAAGGCGGCCGTCGAGCACCTCGATTACATCGATTTCCTGCTCGGTCATACCAACTGGATCGGCGGATCGACCATGAGCCTGGCCGATCTGGCGGCGGCGGCGCAGATTTCGGTGGCCGATTATCTGGGCGGCATCGACTGGAAAACGCACGACCAGGCCAAGCGCTGGTATCTGGGCATGAAGAGCCGTCCCAGTTTCCGACCGCTGCTCGCCGAACGGATGGAGGGCATCAAGCCGCCCGCGCAGTACGAGGCGCTGGACCTGTAATCCCGCATCGCGGCCAGCCCCGCATCTGTTGCCGATTGGCCGCAAGGTGCCTGTCATGCGCCGTCTTCTGCGGTCAGGATTCACGATGGCGGATGACACGGCCGCAATAGCCGTTACCATTCATCGTCAGGTGGATCGGACAGACGACTGTCGACCGCGTTTGGTGCCGAAGGGTTGCGTCGGCACCGGGTTGGATCAATCTCGGCCGCCTGGCGGCCCGGTGGGGAAAGTCTGATGGTCGCCTTCAGCGATTTGGTGCGCACGCCCGGCAGCGGCAACATCTACGTCGCCGGCCTGATCGACGAATGGCATTTCCGCCAAGGATATGAAGTGACCGTGCTGTTGCAGGGCAATCCCGGCGACACGAGCGAATTCGGCGGACAATTGTGGAACGCGACCGGCGCCGCCAGCGCCTTTATCCAGGCGGCTGCTGCATGGAGCGCCGTTGCCAACATCTCGATCCGGGTCCTGCCCCGCGCGTTCGACGGATCCGGCAGCCGCGACGGCGCGACCTGGGTGGAACAACTTGGCCCGTTGCCGGACGAACCGAATACGCTCGGCTATCATTTCACGCCCGGGACCAACGATCTGGGCGGATTTTTCAACAATGCCCATCCCACCTTTACCGCCGCTTCGCTGGTGCGCGGCGGCTATGCGTTTCTGACCATCCTGCATGAAATCGGCCATGGCCTCGGCCTCAGCCATCCGTTCGACGGCCCCGCCACCTTTCCGGGGGTGGGCGACGATCCGTTCAATTTCGGCGAAGGCGGCCTGAACCAGGGCATGTGGACCGTCATGAGCTATAATGACGGGCTGGAGGGGCGCTATCCCCCCGGCTTCGGCTATGGCTGGAGCGGCGCGCCGATGGCGTTCGACATCGCCGCGATCCAGCACCTGTACGGGGCAAACATGGCCACCGGGGCGGGCGATGACGTCTATGTCCTGCCGGGTGCCAATGGCGCCGGCACCTATTGGTCGGCGATCTGGGACGCAGGCGGCATCGACGTGCTGAGCGCGCAGGGGCAGGCGGCAGGCGTGGTGATCGATCTTCGCGCCGCGACGCTGGAACGGGGCGAGGGCGCGGCGGGCTGGCTGAGCGTCGCCAACGGTATCTTCGGCGGCTTTACGATCGCCAATGGCGTGACCATCGAAAATGCGATCGGCGGCAACAGCGACGACCGGATCACCGGCAATGCCGCCGCGAATGTGCTGGACGGCGGTGCGGGCAATGACGTGCTGATCGGCGGCGGCGGCCGCGATACCTTTATCGGCGGGGCGGGCGACGACAGCTTCTATGTCGATGACACGGCCGAACTGGTGTTCGAACTGGCTAATGGCGGCATGGACGACGTGTTCACGCTCGTCAGCTTTTATCTTTACGATCACCTCGAACGAATGACGCTGCTGGAGGAGGGGGCGGCCGATTTCGGCGTCGGCAATGCGCTGAACAATCTGATCATCGGCAATGGCCGCGACAATCTGTTGCTGGGTGGCGCCGGCGATGATTCGCTGGAAGGGCTGCTGGGCAACGACGCGCTGTTCGGCGAGGCGGGCGACGACTGGCTGGCCGGGGGAGAGGGGTCGGACACCCTGGTCGGCGGCATGGGCCGCGACCTGTTGTTCGGCGGCAATGGCAGCGATGCGATTTATGGACAGGATGGCAATGACGTGATGCGGGGTGGCGATGATTTCGCCACCGACATCCTGGTGGGCGGTGCGGGGGATGATTCGCTCGACGGGGCGAGCGGGCTTGGCGATTACGACCTGATGGACGGGGGTGCTGGCAATGATTTGTACCGCGTCGATACGCCGGCGGACCTGACGTTCGAGGCGGCGGGCGGCGGCATCGACACGGTGCAGGCGGACATCACCGGTGCCGGCTATTACCTGTACGATCATGTCGAGAATCTGGTGCTGGAGGGCGCGACGCCGTTCGGTGTCGGCAATGCGCTGGCCAATCGCATCACCGGCAGCGGCAGCGCCAACTGGCTGCTGGGCGGGGCGGGCGACGATGTGCTGGACGGCGGCGGGGGCAATGACGTGCTGTTCGGCGAAGCGGGTGCCGACCGGTTCGTGTTTACGCGCGGCACCGGTGGGGACGTGATCGGCGATTTCCAGGCGGGCACTGACCGGATCGACCTGTCTGCGTTCGGCTTTGCCTCGTTCGCGGCGGTGCAGGCAGCGATGGGCGAGAATGGCGGGACGGCGTTCATCAACCTGGGCAATGGCGACTTCATCGTCCTGAACGGCGTGGCGATGACCGCGCTCGGCGCAGGCGATTTCATCCTGTCGGGGGGCGCGGCGGCAGCAATCGCGCCGCAGCACGTCGATGCCGGATGGCTGGCATGACCGGGCCGGTATCGGTGACCAAGCGCCAGGCAACCGGCGTCGATCTGCTCGATCTGGAAGAGGCGCGGCGCGTCGTGCGGATCGCCGCCGATACGCTGGACCGACTGGCCGACCGGTTGGATCCGGTTCTGGTGGACGCAGCGGCGATGCTGCACGACCGGCCCGGCCGGATGCTGCTGACCGGAATCGGCAAGTCGGCGATCGTGGCGCGAAAGATTGCAGCGACGATGAACTCGCTGGGAATTTCAGCGCAATGTCTTCACGCCTCCGATGCGCTGCACGGCGATCTTGGGGCGATGACCGCCGACGACGCCCTGATCGCGATTTCAATTTCCGGCGCCACGCATGAAGTGGGCGAGGTGATGCGCCATGCCCAGATGGTGGGCGCGCCCACGGTCGGCATGACCGCGCGGCGCGGATCGCCGATCGCCAATGGTGCGGATTACTGCCTGTTCCTGCCGCCGGTGGCGGACGAAGGCTATGGTGACGTGCCCGCGCCGATGGCGTCGATCCTGGCGGCGATGGCGCTGGGCGATGCGCTGGCCGTGTTGCTGGCCCGCGCCAGCAATACCGGGCGGGCGGACATGGCGCTGAACCATCCCGGCGGCACGATCGGTCAGCGGCTGCGGCCGGTCAGCGCACTGATGCTGGGCGAATTGCGGCTGCCGCTGGTGCCCGGCGATGCCGATGTGCGGACGGTGATCGATTCGATCGGCGCGGGCGGGTTCGGACTGGTGGGCGTCATCGATCCGGTCAGTGGCGCGCTGTTGGGTGCGGTGACCGATGGCGATCTGCGCCGCGCCCATCCGGTCGACCCGGCGGCGCGTGCCATGGCCATCGCGCATTGCCCGGCCCTGACGCTGACGCCCGATGCGGATGTGGAACAGGCGCTGCAGATGATGCGGGCGAACCGGGTGACCGCGCTGTTCGTCGTCGATCCCGGCACCGGTCGGCCGGTCGGGCTGGTCCAGCTGCACGATCTGCTGGCGGTAGGGACTCTGGCCCCGTGACGCCGCCGTCGGACGGCCGCGATATTCTGGCGATCATCCCGGCGCGAATGGGATCGACCCGTTTTCCGGGCAAGCCGCTGGTGCCGCTGACCGTCGGCGGTACGGCGCGCCCCATGATCGAATGGACCTGGCGGGCGGCCGTCGCGGCGATGGGCGATGCAGAGCGGGTGATCGTCGCCACCGACGATGCGCGGATCGCCGATGTCGTAGCGGGCTTTGGCGGCCGGGTGGCCATGACGCCGGAGGGCTGCGCCAACGGCACCGAACGCTGCGCCGCCGCGCTGGACGGGCTGGCCGAACGCCCGGCGCTGGTCGTCAATGTCCAGGGCGATTCGCCGCTGACGGTGCCGGGCCATGTCCGGGCGCTGATCCAGGCGTGGCGGACGGAGGGGGCGGCGGTGCTCACCCCGGCCATCCCCTGTTCGCCCGAACAGGAACGGCGGTTGCTGGCCGAGGCGGCGGCTGGCCGGGCGGGCGGCACCACCGTCGTCGGCGACGCGCACGGCCGGGCGCTGTATTTTTCTAAACGCGTCCTGCCGTTTCGCGGCGGCGATGCCCCGGCGCTGCGGCTGCATCCGGGCCTCTATGCCTATACCCCCGATGCGCTCGCCCGCTATGTCGCGCTGCCGCCGGGGTCGCTGGAACTGGCGGAGGGGCTGGAACAGCTGCGCTTCCTGGAACAGGGGATAGCCATCCGGCTGGTCGATGTCGCCGATCGGCCGGGCGGCCTGTGGGAAGTCAACCATCCCGACGATGTGCCGCTGGTCGAACGCCTGCTCGGCGCGGCGGAAGCCGACCCCGCCGAAGCGGCTTGGTAAGCCCGGTGCGCCGGGTTATACCGACTGCATAACCCTTCGCCGGAGTGTCCATGCGGCGCGCCCAGTCATCCCCTTCCCGACGACGATCCGAACTGTCCGCCGCGCTCTGGTCGCTGCGCGGCGCGTTGGGCGGCGTGGCGGCGCTCAGCGCGGGGATCAACCTGCTCACGCTGACCGGCTCGATCTACATGATGATGGTCTATGACCGCATCCTGCCCAGCCAGAGCGGGGCGACGTTGCTCAGCCTGTTCCTGATGGTGATTGCGGCCTATGCCTTTTACGGCCTGTTCGACGTGCTGCGCGCGCATCTGTTGTCGGATGTCGGCCTGTCGCTCGAACGGATGTTGCACGACCGGGTGCAGCGGCTGGATTTCACGCTGGCTGCCGCTGGCCGCCGCGATCCGGCGCAACCGCCGCCGCTGCGCGACCTGGACCAGATCCGTGCCTTTCTGGGCAGTGCCGGTCCGGCGGCGCTGATCGACCTGCCGTGGATCCTGTTCTTCGTTCTGCTGCTGACGGCGGTGCACTGGTCGCTGGGCCTGGTGACGCTGGCCGCCGGGATCGTCCTGTGCGCGCTGACGCTCGCCGCCGATCGCAGTACCCGCGCCTATCTGACCGACAGTGCCCGGGCGGGGCTGAAGCGCGAGACGCTGGCCCAGCGCAGCCGCAGCCATGCCGAACTGATCCGCGCGCTGGGCATGCGCGACGCGATGCTGGGCCAGCATGCGCAGGCCGGGACAGAGGTTGCCGCAGCCCAGGCTGCGCTGGCCGAATCCACCGCCCGCTTCGCCGGATGGAGCCGCGTGTTCCGCATGTTCGTCCAGGCCGCCGTCTTGAGCGTCGGCGCGGTGCTGGTCATCGACAATCAGGCAAGCGGCGGCGTGATCTTTGCCGCATCGATCCTGTCCGGCCGGGCGCTGGCCCCGGTGGACGCGGCAATCGCCAACTGGCGCGGCTTTGTCGGCGCGCGAGAGGCCTGGGCGCGGCTGGGCGCACTGCTCGACCGTCATCCGGCCGAAGCCGACCCGGAAATCCGCCTGCCCCCACCCGTCGCCACGCTGACGATCGAGCGCGTGACCCTGGTCCCGCCGGGCAGCGAACGGATCGCGGTGGCAGAGGTCAGTTTCCAGCTGCGTGCCGGGCAGGTGCTGGCGATCCTGGGGCCGAGTGCGGCGGGCAAATCGTCGCTGGTTCGCGGCATCATCGGTGCGTGGCCGGCAGCGCGCGGGACCGTGCGGCTGGACGGCGCGGCGTTGAACCAGTGGCCGAGCGAAACGCTCGGTCGGCATATCGGCTATCTGCCCCAGTCGGTCGAACTGTTCGGCGGCACCATCGCTCAGAACATCGCCCGGTTCGACCCCGATGCCGATGATGCCGCAGTGATGGCGGCGGCGCGCGCGGCGGGCGTCCACGATGCGATCCTGGCGATGCCCGGCGGCTATTCGGTCGACATTGGCGAGGGCGGTCAGTTCCTGTCCGCAGGGCAGCGCCAGCGCATCGGCCTGGCCCGCGCGCTTTATGGCGATCCGTTCCTGGTGGTCCTGGACGAACCCAATTCCAACCTGGACGGCGATGGAGAGGCGGCATTGTCGCGTGCCCTGGCCGATGTCGGGCGGCGCGGCGGCATCGCCATCGTCGTTGCCCATCGCAAGCAGGTGCTGGACGTCGCCACCCATGTGGCGATGCTGCAGGGTGGCCAGCTGCGCGCCTTCGGACCCAAGGAACAGGTGCTGGCCCGGCTGCGCCAGGCGGCAGCCACGGCCAAGGGGGATGGCGACCTGACCGTGATCGATGGCGGCCGGCGGCCATGAGCGGGCTCTATTCCCATGACGAACTGGTCGCGCTGACCGGGGGGCGGCCGGCCCCGCGCCTGCACCGCCGCACGCGCCGCGCTTGGCTCGTCATCGGCGCGCTGGCGGTCATCCTGTTGCTGATGGCATCGGTGCTGCGGGTCGGCGGCGCGGTGATCGGCATGGGCAGCGTGTCGGTGGAAACCCGCGTCAACACCCTGCAGCATCCAAGCGGCGGCGTGTTGACCGAAATGCTGGTGCGCGAGGGGCAGCGGGTGGCCGCCGGCCAGCCCTTGCTGCGCCTGGATACCAGCATCAGCGCGGCCGGGGCGCAATCGGCCCGGCTGACCGCTGACGATCTTGCCGCGCGCCGCGCCCGGCTGGAGGCGGAGCGGGACGGCGCGCCTGCGATCCGCTGGCCGGCCGCGCTGACGGCGGCGGACGGCGCGTCGGCCAGCGACGCGATGCGCCGCGAACAGCGTCTGTTCGCGCTGCGCAATCAGGAGATTGCAGGCAGCCGCACCTTGCTGGCCCAGCGGGTCCGCCAGTTCGACGAACAGATCAACAGCTATGTCGCGCAGATCGCGGCGATCGACCAGCAGCGTCGCCTGATCGAACCCGAACTGGCCGGCCTGCGCGAACTCTATGCCAAGCGGTTGACGCCCTTGTCGCGGATCAACCAGCTTGAGCGCACCGCCGTCCAGCTCGACGGCTCGCGCGCCGCGCTGGAGGCGAACATCGCCGAGGCGCGCGCCCGCATTTCCGAAACCCGCGAACAGATGCTGACGCTGGAACAGCGTCGCCGGTCGGAAGCGGCGGGCGAATTGGCGCAGGTGTTGGTACAGAGCAACGATCAGGACGTGCGCCGGGCCAGCGCCGACGATGCGCTGAGCCGGTCGGTGCTGACTGCGCCGTTCGACGGGGTGGTGGACAAGCTGTTCTTCACGACGCCGGGCAGTGCGCTCCCGCCGATGCAACCGCTGGTCCAGATCGTGCCGGCCGACGACCTGACCGTGATCGAGGCGCAGATCCGGCCTGAGGACGTCGATCAAGTGCGACCGGGTCAGCGTGCCCGTGCTCGCTTTTCAGCTTTGAACCGGGAACTCAGCCCGGAAATCGACGGGCGGCTGGTGTTCGTGTCGCCTGAGCGGACCGTGGATGAACGGCTGGGCATCAGCTATTACCGGGTGCGCGTCGCCATCGACAAGGCACAGGCGGAACGCGAACTCGGGCCGCTGACCGCCGGGATGCCGGTCGAGGTCTATATCGCCACGGGGGATCGGACCATCCTGTCCTATCTGTTCAAGCCGATGACAGACCTGTTCAACCGGTCGATGCGGGACGGTGGCTGACCCGGTGCGCCACTCCGCGTCGCTGGGCCTGGCGGTCCGCATCCTGTTGGTGGCGATCGGCTTTGGCGTCCTGGCGTGGGTGAACGTCACCATGACGCGCGAAGGAACGCGGGTGGCGGCATTGTGGCTGTCCAATGCCCTGGTCGGCGCGGCGATCCTGCGCGACCGCCCCCGCGCGGCCCCTTTGTACATCGCGGCCTGTTTCATGGCCAACATCGCCGCCAACGCACTGACGGGCGATACGCCGGGCCATTCGCTGATCCTGTCGATGGTCAATGCGGTGGAGGTCGCCGTGCTGGTCATCGTGCTGCGCCGGATCGCGCCCGCGGGCCTCGGCATGGACCGGCTGATGGACATGGGGCTGCTGCTGCTGGCGACGGTGACGGCCGCATTGCTTGCCTCCAGCCTGGCGACCCTGACGCTGGCCCCGCCCGATCCGGTGCAGGCCTGGCGGCTGTGGAGCACTTGGTTCATGGCGGATGCGCTGGGGCTGATGGTGCTGACCCCGCTGATCCTGATCTATCGGGACGCGCTGTACGATCGGGCGCTGGCCGCGCCCTTGTTTTCCAAGGCGGGGATCGGCGTGGTGCTGGGCACGATCGCTGCGACGGCGCTGGTGTTTGGCCAGTCGAGCTATCCGTTTCTCTTCCTGATCTGTCCGGTCGTCCTCTATGCCGCATTCAGCACCGGGATGGTCGGCACGGCAGTCAGCGTCGGCATCATCTCGATCATCGCCTCGGCGGCGACGCTGGCGGGATGGGGGCCGGTCGCGACCCTGGTGCGCGGCGGCACCACCAGCCAGTTGTTCGCGCTGCAGCTGTTCCTGGCCGTCAGCTTTGCGATGGGCCTGCCCGTGGCGGCGTTGCTGCGCGGGCGGGAAGCGATTGCCGCCGCGCTGGAGGAAAGCCGCAACCTGTCCGAATCGATCCTGGCCAATATCAGCGATGTCGTGTTCCGGACCGATGCCCAGGGGCGGTGGATCTATCTGAACCCCGCCTGGCAACGGCTGACCGGCTATAGCGCGAGCGAAAGCCTGGGCTGGGAAACCACCCGGCTGCTGCATCCCGACGACCTGGAGGCGACCCGCACCATCTATCCCCGGGTGGTGAGCGGAGAGATCGTGGAAACGCGGCTGCGTCAGCGGTTCACCGATGCGCGCGGCGTCCTTCGGCATATCGAGGTGACGGTGCGGCGGCTGACCGACGATGGCGGGGCATTCATCGGCGTCACCGGCAATATCCGCGACGTGACCGAGGCGCATCTGGCGATGTCTGCGCTGGCGGAAAGCGAAAAGCGGTTCCAGACGCTGGCGATGCTGTCGCCGGCAGGCATCTTCCGCACCGACAATCATGGCCGCAACACCTATGTGAACCCGTCCTGGGAAAACACCAGCGGCGTCAGTGCAGAGGATGCGCTGGCCGGTCGCGTCCTGGAACGCATTCACCCCGACGATCGGGACGGGATCATCACGGCATGGCAGGATGCGACAGCGGTCGGGCGCGATTTCCGCGCGGAAATGCGGTGGCTTCATGCCGATGGACAAATTCGCTGGGTCGATCTGCTGGCGACGCCGGAACGCGACGCGGGCGGGGCCATCACCGGCTATATCGGGGTCAGCGTCGACATTACCGAACGGCGTCACATGGCGGAGATGCTGGCCGAAACCGATCGGCAGCTGGGGCTGCTCGCCACCCATGCCAGCGACGCGATCTTCCGCATCGGCCTGGACGGGATCTGCCGCTATGCCTCTCCGGCGGTGCGCGACCTGCTGGGCGTGCCGTCAAAGGTGGTCGTGGGCTACAACATGCTCGACCGGTTCCATCCCGACGATGACCAGCGGGTACGCGATACCTTTGCCGCGCTGGCGGCGGGGCAGAGCGACCAGCTGGTCGTCGATTACCGGACCCGGTTGTTCCTGCCCGATCAGCCCTGGCTGTGGGTGGAGGCGAATTGCAGGCTCGTCCGTTCGGCCAGCGGCGCGCCGGAGGAGATCATCGCGTCGGTCCGCGACATCTCCGCGCGTAAGGCGCTGGAGATGCAGTTGAACGCCGCCCGCCAGCGCGCCGAACAGGCAGCGGCGGTCAAGGCGATGTTCCTGGCCAATATGAGCCATGAAATCCGCACGCCGATGAACGGGGTGCTGGGCTTTGCCGATCTGCTGCTTCATTCCGACCTGCGCCCCGAACAGCGCCGTCAGGTCGAACTGATCGCCGAATCCGGCGGGTCCATGCTGCGGCTGTTGAACGACATCCTCGATCTGTCAAAGATGGAGGCGGGCCGGTTGCAGGTGCTGGCCGAACCGGTCGATCCGGTGGCGCTGGTGCGCGGCGCGGCGGCGCTGTTCGAACCGGTGGCTGCGGACAAGGGGCTGGCGCTGACCGTGACCATCGATCCGGCGATGCCCGGTGCGGTGCTGACCGATTCGCTGCGGCTGCGCCAGATCCTGGTCAATCTGATCGGCAATGCGGTCAAGTTCACGCAGCACGGGTCGGTCGATATCGTGCTTGCGCCCTGCGACCGCGCCGGTCAGCCGAACCTGTGCATCACCGTCAGCGACACCGGCATCGGCATCCCTGCGGATCAGCATGACGCGGTGTTCACTGCCTTTGCCCAGGCGGAAGCGGGCACGGCGCGGCGATTTGGCGGAACCGGGCTGGGGCTGGCCATTTCGGCGCAGCTGGCCGAACTGATGGGCGGGCGCATCTCGCTGGACAGCCGGCCGGACGAGGGGGCGTCCTTTACGCTGGCGTTGCCGCTGCGCCTGGCGAGCACGCCCGGCGACGATCTGCCGCTGCCCCTGCCCGAGCGGCCCGCGCCCGCCGTCCGTACCGTGACGTCGCCGGTTGCCCCCGTCACCGGCCTGGCCGGTCCGCGCGTGCTGGTGGCCGAGGATCACGACATCAACCGCGCGCTGATGGCCGATATCGCCGTTGCCGCCGGACTGAACGCCGATTTCGCGGTCGATGGCGAACAGGCCGTCGCGATGGTGGTCGCCGCGGCCTTTGCCGGCCGGCCTTATGCCGCCGCGCTGATGGACGTGCAGATGCCGGTGCTGGACGGCCTTGCCGCGACGCGAAAGCTGCGGGCAGCGGGTTTCGATGCCGCCCGGCTGCCGATCGTCGCGCTGACCGCCAATGCCTTTGCCGAGGATGTGGAACGGTGCCTGGCCGCCGGGATGCAGGCGCATCTGGCCAAGCCGGTGTCGGTCGCGGCGGTCCGCGACACGCTGGCCCGGTTGCTTGCCGATCCACCGGCTGCCGTGCCGGGCGGTGCCGCCGCCATCGTTCCCGACCCGGCATTGGCGGCGCAATATGCCGAACGGCGCGATGCGGCCGTCGAACTGGCCCGCAGGGTGGCGGCAGGCGGCGGTGATGCGTCGACGCTTGCCGATACGCTGCACAAGCTGGCTGGGGTGGCCGGCCTGTTCGGTCAGGGCGCGCTTGGCGATGCGGCCCGCGATGCCGAACATCGCCTGCGCGGCGCATCGCCCGATGCCGTGGCCGCCATCGCTGCCGACTGGCTGGCCGCCGCCGGGGTCAGCCCGCAATCAGCCGATGCGCCCGACCGATCGCAGCCAGCAGCGCGTCGGGCGGCACCGGCTTGACCAGCACGTCGACTGCGCCCGCAGCCTTCGCCTGTTCGGTCAGCGCCGGATCGACCGATGCGGTCATCAACAGCGTGGGCAGCGCCGCCAGCCGGTCGGCATAACCGGCCATCACCGCCGTTCCCGTTGCATCCGGCATGTGCTGATCCATCAGCACCACGCCCGGCGGCACCGTATCCGCCACCGCCAGCCACGCCGCCCCGCCATCGAAACAGCGCAGTGCCAGCCCGGGCATCAGCCCGAGCAGCAGCGCGGTCGAATCGCGGATCATCGCATCGTCGTCGATCAGATAGACGTTGATCGTCATTCCCGTTCTGCCCTTGCCCCTGGCCCGCGTTCCGGTCCGCCGATTGGCGAATGGCGCCGAACCGGTTATGGACCCGTCAATGCCCAATGAAACCCCCGAAACCCGATCCGTCCGGCTGCTGCGCGTCGGCGAACAGGTGCGCCACATCCTGTCGGAGATCCTGCAGCGCGGCGACGTGCATGACGACATGCTGGCCAGCCACATGGTCAGCGTCACCGAAGTTCGCATGTCGCCCGACCTGAAGCATGCGACCGTGTTCGTGAAGCCGCTGCTCGGCAAGGACGAGGCGGCGGTGCTCAAGGCGCTGCGCACCAACACCGCCTATCTGCAGCGCGAAGTCGCATCGCGGGTCCAGCTGAAATATGCCGCCCGGCTGAAATTCCTGGCCGACGAAAGCTTCGACGAGGGCAGCCGCATCGACCAGCTGCTGCGCGACCCGCACGTCGCCCGCGATCTGGACGGCGAGGACTGACCCGCTACCAGCGGCAGAAACGGTCCACGGCCATCCGGTAGCTGTCGGCATAATGGTGCTCGACGGCGCGGGCATAATCGGCCGCCCCGGCCTGGCTCGCGGCGATGCTGCGCTCGGTCGCTTCGCTGACCATCGCCCAGGTGGCGGCATCGCCCGCCGCCTCGCGCACCCGGTCGCGATAGAATTGCGCGACCTGATCCGCGCTCAGCCGGTGATTGTGCCCCGCCTCGTTCGGCACCCGGGTCAGCAGGTCCATCACCCCCAGCCGGTCGACCATCCGCCAGCCGGGATAGGGGCTCCGGTCGGCATAATCGTGCACGAACAGCGCACGGCCCGGTACGGCGGCAAATCCGGCCAGATAAGCGAAATGGTCGAAACAATAGAACCAGTAGGGCACGGCATCGCGCCCCGGTTGCGGTTCGGGGACGAACAGCATTCCCTTCTTCATCACCTCGGTGAACATGAACAGGCTGTCGCCATAGGTGTGATAGGCAAGCTGGGCGCACATGCTTTCGAAATAGGCGCCAGGCTCGCGGATGGCGGCGTGCCATTCCAGCGTGGTGACGCCCGCATCCGCCGCCGCTTCCTCGATCAGCGCGGCAATGGCGGGATTGAAGATCACGCCCTCCAGGTCCTCCGACGACAGGATGACGGTGCCGCAATTGCGGGCACGCGCGTCGGCGATCATCCGTTCCAGATGGCCGGTATCGCCGTTCAGCAGCGCCCAGGCAGCCGGATGGTGTGCCGGATAGCCGGGCTGGGGCTCGTACCAAACGCCCCGCGCGGCCAGCGCGTCGGCATTCAGGTTCAGCAGATGCTGAAGATAGGTCGATGCGGTCTTGTGAAACCCGATATGCACGATCAGCCGCATGGGCGCCTGTCCTCCCGATCGCGGCCCGGTCTAGTCCGGCATGGTTAACAGTGTGGAAACGCGGGCGGGGGCTGGCATTGCGCCGCGCCAGCCGCCAACAAAGGGTCATGGCCAAGCTCTATTTCTACTATGCCTCGATGAACGCGGGCAAATCGACCACGCTGCTCCAGGCCGATTTCAACTATCGCGAGCGCGGCCAGCGGACGATGCTTTTTACCTCTGCCGTCGATGATCGGGCGGGCCGGGGCGTCATCGGATCGCGCATCGGCCTGTCGATGCCCGCGCACTGCTTTGCTCCCGCAACCGACCTCTATGCCGAAATCGCCGCCGCCCATGCCGATGCGCGCATCGATTGCGTGCTGCTGGACGAGGCGCAGTTCCTCAGCACCGCGCAGGTCGATCAGCTGGCGCGGGTGTGCGATACGCTCAACATCCCGGTCCTTGCTTACGGTCTGCGCACCGATTTTCTGGGCCAGCTCTTTCCCGGATCGGCCCGGCTGCTCGCCATCGCGGACGCGCTGATCGAGCTGAAATCGGTATGCGAATGCGGACGAAAGGCGACGATGAACCTGCGCGTCGATGCCGATGGCAATCCGGTGGCCAGCGGCGCGCAGACCGAGATCGGCGGGAATGATCGCTATGTGGCGCTTTGCCGACGTCATTTCATGGCGGCGCTGGCGGGTTAGGGCGTGCGGCTGGCGTCGATCGCGCCCTTCAGCGCCTCGGTCCGCGCGATCAGTTCTCGCCGTTCGCTGCCCGACAATCCGGCGCTGCGATAGCGCCGCTCGGCCGCCGCGATGACCGCCGCCTGTCGCCGGAGCGCACGTTCCTCCCCGCGCGTGATCTGGCCGCTGCGCCGCGCCGTGCGCAGGTCGCGTCTCAGGTCGGACAGCATGGGGCGGACGCCCGGATCGGCGGGGGGCGGGGCATCGGGCACGGCGGACCGGCCCCCGTCCCAGATCTGGGCACCGGCGGGGGCCGCCGCGACCATCAGCACCGTCAGGACCAGGAATCGCATGTCATCCTCCTGAACCGCAATCCAGCATGGCGGCGATGAACGCTGCATTGACGTGCGCGCGGTCAGGGGCCACCTGCCGGGGATGATGGATACCGTCTATACGATCGCCACCTGGCTGATCCCGCTGATCATCGCCATCGTGTTTCACGAAGTGGCGCATGGCTGGGTGGCGCGGATGCTGGGCGATCCCACCGCCGCGCGGCTTGGGCGGCTGTCGTTCAACCCTATCCGCCATGTCGATCCGTTCGGCACGGTCGTGCTGCCCATGGCGCTGGCGCTGGCCAGCCTGCCGATGTTCGGCTGGGCAAAGCCGGTGCCGGTGCGGCGCGAACGGCTGCGCAACCCGCGCTGGCACATGATGCTGGTGGCGCTGGCGGGGCCGGGGATGAACATCGCGCTCGGCCTGCTGGCGACGGCGATGCTGGGGGTCGTCATCGCATTCAGCGGCGGGGAATTGCCCGTCGGCGTCATGGGCTTCGTCGCGCAGAACCTGTACAATTTCATCGTGATCAACGTGTTTTTGTCGATCTTCAACCTGCTTCCCATCCCGCCGTTCGACGGGGGGCATGTGGTCGAAGGGGTGCTGCCGCGCGCCGCCGTTCCCGCATGGAACCGCATCGGGCGGCTCGCACTGCCGGTGCTGATCATCCTGCTGGTCGTGCTGCCGATGGTCGCGCCCCAGGCAAACGTGCTGCTGCGCGTCGTCGGGCCGATTGCGCAAGAGGTGATCGGCTGGATGCTGTCGCTGATCCAATGAGCGTGCATGGCTGGATCATCCTCGACAAGCCGCTGGGGCTTGGCTCGACGCAAGGGGTGAGCGCGGTGAAGCGCGCGCTGCGCCAGGGCGGTTATGGCAAGGCCAAGGTCGGCCATGGCGGGACGCTCGATCCGCTGGCGACCGGCGTGTTGCCCATCGCCATCGGCGAGGCGACGAAGCTCGCCGGCCGGATGCTCGACAGCGACAAGGTGTACGACTTCACCATCCGCTTCGGCGAACAGACCGACACGCTGGATGCCGAAGGCCGGGTGATCGCCACCAGCGACGTGCGCCCCTCTATGGCCGAGGTCGAAGCGGTGCTGCCCCGCTTCACCGGCCCCATCGACCAGGTGCCGCCCGCCTATTCCGCGCTGAAGGTGGACGGGGAGCGCGCCTATGACCGGGCGCGGGCGGGCGAGGACGTGGTGCTGGCCAGTCGTTCGGTGGTGGTGCGGTCGCTGACAGTTCCTCCCCTGCAAGGGGAGGTGGCAGCGCGAAGCGCTGACGGAGGGGTGACAAGCCATCGTGAGGGCGACACCCCTCCGTCGCGCTGCGCGCGCCACCTCCCCTTGCAGGGGAGGATCGACGAAATCACCCTCTCGGCCCACGTCTCCAAGGGCACCTATATCCGCAGCCTTGCCCGCGACATCGCGCTGGCCCTCGGCACCGTCGGTCATGTCACCATGCTCAGGCGGACAAAGGCCGGTCCGTTCGGGCTGGATTCGGCGATATCGCTGGACATTCTGGCCGATGCTGCTAAGGACCGCGCGCTTGAACACCATATCCTGCCGTTGAGGGCGGGGCTGGACGACATCCCGGCTTTCTCCCTCTCCCCCGATCAGGCAGGGCTGCTCCGACAGGGGCGGGTTCTGGTCGGGACTGCCGCAGCCGATGGCCTGTGCTTTGCGATGCTGGACGATGTGCCGGTTGCGCTGGCAGAGGCGATGTCCGGGGAAATCCGGGTGGTGCGCGGCTTCAATCTGGATTGATGTCGAGGGAAACGCATTCATGACGATTACCGCAGAGCGCAAGGAAGCGCTGATCAAGGAACATGCCCGCGCCGACAGCGACACCGGCAGCCCGGAAGTTCAGATTGCCATCCTGTCGGAGCGCATCGCCAACCTGACCGAACACTTCAAGACCCACGCCAAGGATAACCATTCGCGCCGCGGTCTGCTGATGATGGTCAACAAGCGCCGCTCGCTGCTTGATTATCTGAAGAAGACCGATGCCGATCGCTACACCACGCTGATCGGCAAGCTCGGCCTTCGGAAATAATGCAATCGTTCGGCCCGCCTCGGCGGGCCGTTTACGTATTGCGTTATCCCGGCGAAAGCCGAGATCCAGAGCCGCAAGCGCATCCTGCGTGGCTCTAGGCTCCTGCCTTCGCAGGAGCACGGACAAGAGGGGCGGCAATTCGGCCGACCGTCTTTGGGGCACGACAGCCCCGTGACCGCGCGGGCCGGTGAAGCCCGCAGATAGGCCCCCGCCTGCATAGGGCAGCGGGAGTGAAGGAAATCCAATGTTCGATCACAAGAAAGTAAGCATCGAGTGGGGAGGCCAGACCCTCACCCTCGAAACGGGCAAGGTTGCCCGTCAGGCCGATGGCGCCGTCATCGCCACCCTGGGCGAAACCGTGGTGCTGTGCGCCGTGACCGCCGCCAAGAGCGTGAAGGAGGGGCAGGATTTCTTTCCCCTGACCGTTCACTATCAGGAAAAATTCTCGGCCGCCGGGCGCATCCCGGGCGGCTTCTTCAAGCGTGAACGTGGTGCGACGGAAAAGGAAACGCTGGTTTCCCGCCTGATCGACCGTCCGCTCCGCCCGCTGTTCCCGGATGGGTTCTACAACGAAATCAACTGCATCGCGCAGGTGCTGTCCTATGACGGCGAAAACGAGCCGGACATCGTGGCGATGGTCGCCGCGTCGGCTGCGATGACCCTGTCGGGCGTGCCCTTCATGGGCCCGATCGGCGCGGCGCGCGTCGGCTATGACGGCACCGACTATATCCTCAACCCCTCCGACAAGCAGGTCGAGGAAGGGATGCTGGACCTGGTCGTCGCCGCCACGCACGACGCGGTGATGATGGTCGAATCCGAAGCCAAGGAACTGTCGGAAGAGGTCATGCTGGGCGCGGTGCTGTTTGCGCACGACGCCTGCCGCACGGTGATCGAAGCGATCATCAAGCTGGCCGAACAGGCGGCCAAGGAGCCGTGGGAGCTGAAGCAGCAGGCCGATTCGGCCGAGGTGAAGGCGCGGCTGAAGTCGATCATCGGCGACGACCTGAAGGCGGCGTACCAGCTGACCGACAAGTCGGCGCGTCAGGATGCGATCAACGCCGCCCGCACCAAGGCGCGCGAAGCGATGGCCGACCTGAAGGACAGCGATCCCCAGGCCTATCTGGCGTCGCTCAAGCTGGTGAAGAAGCTGGAGGCGGACATCGTCCGCGGCGCCATCCTGGACACCGGGATGCGCATCGACGGTCGCACCACCACGCAGATCCGCCCGATCGTCGCAGAGGCGCATTTCCTGCCCCGCGCGCACGGTTCGGCGCTGTTCACCCGCGGCGAGACGCAGACGATCGCTACCTGCACCCTTGGCACCAAGGATGCGGAACAGATGATCGACGGTCTGGGCGGCCTCTCCTACCAGAGCTTCATGCTGCACTATAACTTCCCGCCCTATTCGGTCGGTGAAGTGGGCCGCTTCGGTGCGCCGGGCCGCCGCGAGGTTGGACATGGCAAGCTCGCCTGGCGCGCGCTGCACCCGGTGCTGCCGTCGAAGGAGGATTTCCCCTATACCATCCGCATCACCAGCGACATCACGGAGTCGAATGGCTCGTCGTCGATGGCGTCGGTCTGCGGCGGATCGCTGGCGATGATGGACGCGGGCGTGCCGATCAAGCGGCCGGTGTCCGGCATTGCCATGGGTCTGATCCTGGAAGGCGACAAGTTCGCCGTCCTTTCCGACATCCTGGGCGACGAGGATCACCTGGGCGACATGGATTTCAAGGTGGCGGGCACGTCCGAAGGCATCACCACGATGCAGATGGACATCAAGATCGCCGGCATCACCAAGGAGATCTTCGAAACCGCGCTGATGCAGGCCAAGGAAGGGCGTGCGCACATCCTGGGCGAAATGGCCAAGGCGCTGGGCGAAACCCGCACCGAGCTGTCGGCCCATGCGCCGCGCATCGAGACGATCACGATCGACAAGTCGAAGATCCGCGACGTCATCGGCACGGGCGGCAAGGTGATCCGCGAGATCGTGGCGACCACCGGTGCCAAGGTCGATATCGACGATGAGGGCATCATCAAGGTGTCGTCGTCCGACCATGCCCAGATCGAGGCCGCGATCAACTGGATCAAGGGCATCGTCGAAGAAGCGGAAGTCGGCAAGGTCTATACCGGCAAGGTCGTCAACCTGGTCGATTTCGGTGCGTTCGTGAACTTCATGGGCGGCAAGGACGGGCTGGTCCACGTCTCCGAAATCCGCAACGAGCGCGTGGAAAAGGTGTCGGACGTCCTGAGCGAAGGCCAGGAAGTCAAGGTCAAGGTGCTGGAGATCGACCCGCGCGGCAAGGTTCGTCTGTCGATGCGCGTCGTCGATCAGGAAACCGGCGCCGAGCTGGAGGATACCCGCCCGGCACGCGAACCGCGCGCTGAGCGTGGGGAGCGCGGCGACCGTGGCCCCCGCCGTGAAGGCGGTGGCGGCGACCGGGGCGGCCGGGACCGCGACCGCGGTCCGCGCCGCGACCGCGGCGATCGTGGCCCGCGCCCCGAGCGCGCCGAAAAGGATGACGGCGGCGACATCGGCCTGCCGTCGTTCATCACCGAGGAATGACGCACCCATAACGGGTTGAAGTGATTAGGGGGGTCTGGCGACAGGCTCCCCTTTTCATTATGGCGGTTGCGGGCAGCCCCTTTTCGGCGCCATCTGATAAAGCTGCGCCGGATCAATGCTCTAAGTGGAAAAGGGGGCTGAATGCAGTCGACGCATGTTCGAAAACGGCAACGCTTCCTCGAGCGGCTGCCCCTGTTTGCGGATCGGCCCGCCGTCGCGCTGGCGCTGACGCTGATCATGAGCGGCGTGGCAATCGCGCTGCGCTTCGCCACCGATACGCTGCTGCCCTCCGGCTTTCCCTATGTCACCTTTTTCCCGGCCGTCATCCTCGTCTCGTTCCTGCTGGGCGTGCGGATGGGATTGGTGTCGGCGGTACTGTGCGGCCTGGTCGCCTGGTATTTTTTCATCCCCGAACTGGGCAGTTTCCGGCTGCAAGGATCGGGCCTGGTCGCGCTCGCCTTTTACGCATTCGTCGTCGGCACCGACATCCTGCTGGTGCATTTCCTGCAACAGGCCAATGTCGGTCTGGCGGCCGAGCGCGAGGTCAGCCGCTCGCTGGCCGAAACGCGTGCGCTCCTGTTCAACGAACTTCAGCACCGCGTGTCGAACAATCTGCAGGTTGCGGCCGGGCTGTTGTCGCTTCAGCGGCGCGGCGTCGCCGATGTGCAGGCGCAGGCCGCGCTGGACGAGGCTGCTCGCCGGCTGGCGCTGATCGGCCGGATCAGCCGACAGCTCTATCATGCCGACGGCGCCGCCCGTTCGCTGCACGAATTCCTGAAACCGCTCTGTGCCGATATTGTCGAGGCGAGCGGCCAGACCGGCATCGAATGCCGGATCGAGGCGGAACAGGATGCCGCCGTTTCGCCGGATCAGGCGGTGCCCCTGGCGCTGATCGTGGCGGAGGCGATGGCCAATGCGATCGAACACGGCTTTGCCGGGCGAGATGCGGGCATGATCCGCGTGCTGCTAAGCCGGGATGGGAGTGGGCAGATGCAGGTCGATGTCAGCGACGACGGCCACGGCCTGCCCGATGGCTTCGATCTGGCCAACAGCGACAGCCTGGGCCTGCGCATCGCCGCGATGCTGGCCAGGCAACTGAACGGCACGTTCGAACTTTTCGCGTCCAGCGGCACGACCGCCCGCCTGGTCCTGCCCGCCTGAACGGAACGAAGCGGCGCTTCCCGCGCTTGAGGAAGGATATCCCCCAAGACGGAGAAGCAGCATGGACGACGCCCGCATCTGGTCCTTCGAAGAAAGCCTGTGGACCGGCGATGCCGATCACTACCGCGAATCGATCGATGCCGAATGCGTCATGGTCGTCCCGGCCGAACCCCATGTGATGACCGGCGAACAGGCGATCGCCGCGGTCAGCGAAACGCCGCGCTGGGCACAGGTCACCCTGTCCGACCGGCAGGTGATGCGCCCGCAGGAAGGGCTGATCGTGATCGGATACAAGGCCGTGGCATCGCGCGGCGATGGCGAAGCCTATACCGCCTGGTGCACCTCCACCTATCGCCGGCTGGCGCACGAAGAATGGCGGGTCGTTCAGCATCAGCAAACGGTACCGCCCGTCGCCTGATCAACCTTCGCTCCTGAGCGGGCGGGCGAGCAGCGCGCCGATCACGTCGGCCACGTCCGCCCCGTTCAGCAGCGCGCAGACCGCATCGACCACCGGCATTTCGACCCTGGCGGCGCGGGAGGCCTCGGCCAGCACCGGCGCGGTGGATGCACCCTCCGCCACCGTCCGCCGGTCGGTCAGCAAATCGGCGGCCCGCCGTCCCTGACCAAGGCCAAGCCCGAGCGAGAAGTTGCGGCTGCTGGTCGATGAACAGGTCAGTACCAGGTCGCCCAGCCCCGACAGTCCGGCCAGCGTTTCCGCCCGCGCACCCAGCGCCAGGCCGAACCGCGTCATTTCCGCAAAGCCGCGCGCGATCAGCGCGGCGCGCGCATTCTGGCCCAGCCCCGCCCCCTCGACAACGCCGCACGCAATGGCGAGTACATTCTTGACCGCGCCGCCCACCTCCGCCCCGGTCATGTCGTCGGTGACATAGGGGCGGAAGGTCGGCAGGGCGATCAGTGCGGCCAGATCCCGGGCCAGCGCCGCATCCGCCGCCGCCAGCGTCACCGCCGTCGGCTTTCCCGCTGCGACTTCATGGGCAAAGGTCGGGCCGGACAGCACGGCGATCGGTGCACCCGGCACCGCTTCGGCGGCGACATGGTGCATCAGTTTCAGCGAGCCTGCCTCGATCCCCTTGCTGCACAGCATCAGCGGCGCGGCGATCGGGGGCAACCCGGCCAGCACGCCGCGCATCTGCTGGGCCGGGGTCACCACCAGCACGGCGCGGCAATCCGCCAGCATGGACAGCTCGCCGGTCATCGCAATGGCCGGGGACAGCGCGACGCCCGGCAGATACAGGTCGTTCTGGCGCGTGGTCGAAACCGCGTCGATCACCGCCGCGTTGCGCGCCCACAGCCGCACGTCGCGCCCCGCCATCGCTAGCACCTGCGCCAGCGCGGTGCCCCACGCGCCCGCGCCGATGACGCCGACGGGCGCGCTCATGCCTTCACCCCTGCGCCGCGCACGGGCGCTGCATCGGGATCCAGCGGCCAGCGCGGCCGGGCGGGCAGGTCCAGCGGATCGGTCAGCCCGGCGGCGAACCGCTCCGCCCCGGCCCAGGCGATCATCGCCGCATTGTCGGTGCACAGCCACAGCGGCGGCGCGACAAAGGGCAGGCCATGCGCCGTCGCCAGCGCCTCCAGCGCACCGCGCACCGCCTTGTTCGCCGCGACGCCCCCCGCCACGACCAGCGCGGTTGGGCGCGCGTTGCCATCCATGATCCTCCCCTGCAAGGGGAGGTGGCGCGCGGAGCGCGACGGAGGGGTGTCGTCCTCACGATGGCTTGTCACCCCTCCGTCAGGCCTGCGGCCTGCCACCTCCCCTTGCAGGAGAGGATCGGCAGTGGCCGCGGAAAACACCTTGCCCAGCGCGATGCGGGTGCGATCGACCAGGCAATCGACCGCTGCCTGCTGGAACGATGCCGCAATGTCCTCCGGCCGATGGCGCCCAGATTCGACCGCGCGCAGCACCGCGCTTTTCAGGCCCGCGAACGAGAAATGCGGCTCGCCCGTGCCGACCAGCGGGCGGGGTAGCGGCACGGCTTGGGGATCGCCCATTGCCGCCAGCCGCTCGACAGCCGGTCCGCCGGGGTAACCAAGGCCCAGCAGCTTGGCCGACTTGTCGAACGCTTCCCCCGCCGCATCGTCGATGGTCGTCGCCAGCCGCCGATACTGGCCGACGCCCTGCACCAGCAGCAACTGGCAATGCCCGCCGGACACCAGCAGCAACAGATAGGGAAAGGCCAGATCCGCATCGGCCAGCCGCGGGCTGAGCGCATGGCCCTCCAGATGATTGACCCCGATCAGCGGCTTGCCCGCCGCCAGCGCCAGCGCCTTGCCGGTGACGAGACCCACCATCACCCCGCCGATCAGGCCGGGTCCGGCCGTCGCGGCAATGGCATCGACATCGCCCAGCGTGACGTTTGCCTCGGCGAGCGCCTGTTCGATCAGCGGCCCCAGCATCTCGACATGCGCGCGCGCCGCGATTTCGGGAACCACCCCGCCATAGGGCGCGTGCGCCGCCTCCTGCCCCGCCAGCTTGTGCGCCAGGATGCGGCGGTCGCCGGTCACTAGCGCGGCGGCGGTTTCGTCGCAGCTCGATTCAAGACCCAGGATCAGCATGGCTTTCCCTTAGCCCCGCCACCCGCTAGCACAAGCCATGGCTCTCTCCGCTCCCTTCCGCCTCGGCACGCGCGGCTCCCCCTTGGCACTCACTCAGGCCAACATGACCCGCGCCGCGCTGATCGCCGCGCATGGCTGGGATGACGCGGATGTAGAGATCGTCGTCATCAAGACGACCGGCGACCGGGTTCAGGACCGGGCGCTCGCCGAAATCGGCGGCAAGGCATTGTGGACCAAGGAACTGGACCGCGCGCTGTTGGAGGGCGAGGTCGATGCCTGTGTCCATTCGATGAAGGACGTGGAGACGATCCGCCCGACGCCGATCGCGCTTGCCGCCATGCTGCCGCGCGCCGATGTGCGCGACCGGTTGATCGGGGCGGACAGCATCGATGCGCTGAAACCCGGCGCGGTAGTCGGTACCAGCTCGCCGCGCCGCGCGGCGCAGCTGCTCAACCTGCGGCCGGATCTGTCGATCACGCTCCTACGCGGCAATGTCGACACCCGGCTGGCGGCGGTATCGGGCGGCACGGTGGATGCGACGCTGCTGGCTGCTGCCGGGCTGGAACGGCTGGGCAAGGCCGATGGCACGGCCGTTCCGCTCGACGTGATGCTGCCCGCCCCGTCGCAGGGGGCTGTGGGCATCGAGGTGAGGGGGGAGGACGAACGCTCGCGCGCGATCATCGATGCGATCAACCATGCCGATACCTGCATTTGTGTCGGAGCAGAGCGGGCGATGCTCGCGGCACTGGGCGCGGATTGCCATTCGCCCGTCGCCGCGCTCGCCCGGATCGAGGGGGATCAGGTGGTGCTCAAGGCCCAGCTGTTCAGCATGGACGGCGCCGAAACCGTGGCCGGACAGGCCAGCGGTGCCATCGGCGACATCGCCATGTCGGAGGCGCTGGCCGCCGACCTGCTCGCCCGCGCGCCCGAACCCGTCGCCCGGCTGTTCGCGGGGCAATGATCCGGCCCATCGCCGTGCTCCGCCCGGAACCGGGCAATGCAGCGACGGTGGATCGGATCGAGCGGGCGGGGCGGCGCGCCATCGCATCGCCGCTGTTCGGGGCAGAACCGCTGGCATGGTCCGTGCCGGACCCCATCGCCTTTGATGCCATCGTCCTGACCAGCGCCAATGCCGCGCGGCTGGCCGGGCCGGGGCTGGGCGCCCTGTCGCACCTGCCCGTGCTGGCGGTGGGGGAGGCGACGGCGGATGCGGCGATTGCGGCCGGGCTGAACGTTTCGGCGACCGGCGGCGGCGATGCCGAGGCGCTGGCCGAACTGGCGATCGAACGCGGCATCCGCGCCGCACTGCATCTGGCTGGCCAGGATCACCGCCCCCTGCCACCGGCGGTCGTGCGGGCGACCGTCCCCGTCTACCACATGGTGCCGCTGACCCCCGATCTGGCCGCGATTATGGGCGCCATCGTCCTTGTCCATTCGCCTGCGGCCGGCGCGCGGCTGGATATGCTGGTCAGGGAACAGGGGCTGGACCGGACGGCGATTGCCGTCGCAGCGATCAGCGAAAGCGCGGCGGCCGTTTGCGGCACCGGCTGGGCCGCGCTTGCCGTTGCCGCCCGCCCGCGCGAGGCGGCACTGCTCGACGCCGCCCTTGCGCTGGACGATTGACCCGGTGCGGCGCGACGGGGATAAGCGGGCATGATGATGCCGACCAGCGATCCGATCAGCCCGTCGTCCGTACAGCCCGGCCGGGCGTCGCGCGGCGGCTGGCTCGGTGTGCTCATTGCCTTTGTCGCCGGGCTGGCCGCGATGGCGGCTGCGTTCTGGTATTTCGGGCCGCAATTCGATCGCTGGCGCAATCCGGCCGATCAGCCGGCACCCTTGCCCAGCCCGGCGTCCGACGATCCCCAGCTTGACCCGGCCCAGCGCAACAGCCGCGTCGCTGCGCTGGAGGCGCGCGAAACCGAACTGGCCGAACGGATCGCCGGGCTGGAACAGCGATTGGCCAGCGTCGACACCGACACCCGCCTCGCCTCCAGCTTTGCCAGCCGCGCCGAAAGCCTGCTGATCGCCTTTGCCGCCCGCCGTGCCATCGATCGTGGCCTGGCGCTCGGTTATGTCGAGGGGCAGCTGCGCACGCGTTTCTCCGCGTCCGAGCCACAGGCGGTTTCCACCGTTGTCGCCGCCGCGCGCGAACCGGTGACGATCGAGGAGCTGCGCGCCGCGCTCGACACGCTCGCCCCGCGTCTGCTGGCACAGGGCCGGTCCGAAAGCTGGTGGGATGCGCTCCGCCGCGAACTGGGCCAGCTGGTTATCGTCCGCCAGGAAACGGCCCAGAGCACGCTGCCCTCCGACCGGCTGGCCCGTGCCCGCCGCCTGCTGGATGCAGGGCAGGTTGAGGCCGCGCTGGCAGAGGTCAGCCGGATGCCCGGCGCATCCGATGCCAGTGCCTGGATGGCAGCCGCCGGCCGCTTCATCGAGGCGCGTCGCGCGCTCAATGCCCTGGAAACGGCGGCGATCCAGGGGCGGGTGATCGCACCAGCACTGCCTGCCACGCCTTCCCTGCCCAGCGCCCCTGCGATAGAGACGCCCGCAGAACCGGTGCCGGTCCCCGGCACCTGAACAAGACGATACAGGAGCGGATGATGGCCGATATGGGCCGTTTCGACTGGGCCGATCCCTTCGGCCTGGATTCCCAGCTGACCGATGAGGAGCGGATGGTGCAGGGTGCTGCCCGCGCCTATGCGCAGGAACGGCTGCTGCCGCGCGTCACTCGCGCATTTCTCGACGAAAGCTTCGACCGGGCGATCATGCACGAAATGGGCGAGCTTGGCCTGCTCGGCCCGACCATTTCCCCGGAATATGGCGGCGCTGGCCTGGGCTATGTCGCCTATGGCCTGGTCGCGCGCGAGGTGGAGGCGGTGGATTCGGGCTATCGCAGCGCGATGAGCGTGCAGTCCAGCCTGGTGATGCACCCGATCAACGCATATGGGTCCGAGGCGCAGAAGCGGAGATATCTGCCCAGACTGGCCAGCGGCGAATGGGTCGGCTGTTTCGGCCTGACCGAGCCGGATGCGGGCAGCGACCCGGCGGGGATGCGCACCCGCGCCGAAAAGACCGCCAACGGCTATCGGCTGACCGGCGCGAAGATGTGGATCACCAATTCGCCCATCGCCGATGTGTTCGTCATATGGGCGAAATCGGACGCGCATGGCGGCAAGATCCGCGGCTTCGTGCTCGAAAAGGGGATGGCGGGCCTGTCCGCGCCGAAGATCGAGGGCAAGCTGTCCCTTCGCGCCTCGATCACCGGCGAAATCGTGATGGACGGGGTCGAGGTGGGCGAGGACGCGCTGCTCCCCAATGTCGAGGGGCTGAAGGGGCCGTTCGGTTGCCTCAACCGCGCGCGCTACGGCATCGCATGGGGCACGATGGGCGCGGCCGAGGCGTGCATGAACGCCGCCCGCCAGTACACGCTCGACCGGCACCAGTTCGGCCGGCCCCTCGCGGCCAATCAGCTGGTGCAGCTGAAACTGGCCGACATGCAGACCGAAATCGCGCTGGGGCTTCAGGCCGCGCTTCGCGCAGGGCGGATGTTCGACGACGGTACGCTCGCGCCAGAGGCGATCAGCATCATCAAGCGCAACAATTGCGGCAAGGCGCTGGCCATCGCGCGCCAGGCGCGCGACATGCACGGCGGGAACGGCATTTCCGCCGAATTCCATGTGATGCGCCACGCGATCAACCTGGAAACGGTCAACACCTATGAAGGGACGCATGACGTCCATGCGTTGATCCTGGGCCGGGCGATCACCGGCATCGCCGCCTTCTGATGACGGCGATCCCCGATCGTCAGCCTGTGCTGGAGGGCGAGCTGGTCCGGCTCCGCCCGACGGTCGCTGCCGACTACAACCCGCTGTTCGCCATCGCCAGCGATCCGCTGATCTGGGAAGTCCATCCGGCGCACGACCGCTGGCAGGAACCGGTGTTCCGCGCCTTTTTCGATGTGGGCCAGGCATCGGGCGGGGCGCTGACCATCCTCGACCGGGCGACCGGTGCGGTGATGGGGTACAGCCGCTATGACAACTGGCTGCCGCACGCCGACGAGATCGAGATCGGCTGGACCTTCATCGCCCGCGCCTATTGGGGCGGCACCTACAACCGCGAGATCAAGCGGCTGATGCTGGATCACATCCACCGATATGTCCGCACCGCGACATTCATGGTGGGCGCGGACAATATCCGCTCGCGCCGGGCGATGGAAAAGATCGGCGGCGGCTTACGCCCCGGCACCCAGGACCGGGTGATGGCGGGCGAAGTAAAGCCGCATGTCGTGTACGAGATCGCCCGCCCGTGAAGCCGCTGGCCGGGGTCCGCGTGCTCGAACTGGCGCGCATCCTGGCCGGGCCATGGTGTGGGCAACTGCTCGCCGATCTTGGGGCGGAGGTCGTCAAGGTCGAGCGGCCGGGCGCAGGCGACGACACCCGCCACTGGGGTCCGCCCTTCGTCACCGGGCCTGACGGCGAACCCCTCGATGCCGCCTATTTCCACGCCTGTAATCGCGGCAAGATCAGTCGCTTCATCGACATCACCACGCCGGATGGCCGGGCGCAGGTGCGCGCGCTCGCCATGGAAAGCGACGTGGTGATCGAGAATTACAAGGTCGGCGGGCTTGCCCGCTACGGGCTCGACCACGCCAGCCTGAGCGCGCTCAACCCGCGCCTGATCACCTGCTCCATTACCGGTTTCGGCCAGACCGGCCCCTATGCCCCGCGCGCCGGCTATGACTTCATCATCCAGGCGATGGGCGGGGCGATGTCGATGACCGGCGAGCCGGATGGCGCGCCGCAGAAATCGGGCATCGCCTATGCCGATCTGTTCACCGGCGTCTATTCCGCCGTCGCCATCCTTGCCGCCCTGCGTCAGCGGGATGCGACGGGCAAGGGTGCGCATATCGACATGGCGCTGCTCGACACACAGGTTGCGGTCCTCGCCAATCAGGCGCTGAACTGGATGGCCAGCGGGGTGACGCCGCACCGGGCTGGCAATGGCCATGCCAATCTCGCCCCCTATCAGGCGTTCGAGACGGCGGACGGGGCGCTGGTCGTCGCGGTCGGCAACGACGCGCAATTCGCCCGGCTGTGCACCGTGCTGGGGCTGGAGGGGGTGGCGGCTGACTCCCGCTTCGCCACCAATCCCGCCCGCGTCGCCAACCGCGCGGCGCTGATCCCGCCGATCGCCGATGCCATCCGGGGCTGGCGCAAGGCGGATCTGTACGAAGCGCTGGAACGGGCCGGCATCCCGGCCGGGCCGATCAACACCATCCCCGAAACCTTTGCCGATCCGCAGGTCGTGGCACGCGGGCTGGCGATCCGCCCCGACGGCCTGCCGGGCCTGGCCAGCCCGATCGTCATCGACGGACAGCGCATGGTGGCCGATGGGGCAAGCCCGGCGCGGCCTTATTCGTCGTAAAAACGGGATCCGATGATCCGTTCGTCCCGAGTAGCCTTCGAGCCTGTCGAGAAGGCGTATCGAGGGACAGCATTGGCGCCTGTCTCAATACGGCGTCTCGTCTTCGCTTGACGCCTACTCGACACGAACGGGATGGGGGGTAGCGTCGGTCTCCACCTCCTCGCCCCGCATCTCGGTCAGCACCTGCCACCCGGTGATGAACAGCGCCGCCGCCAGCGGGCCGACGACGATGCCGCTCAGCCCCAGCGCCTCGATGCCCCCCAGCGTCGTCACCAGGATCACCCAGTCGGGGATGCCGGTGTCGCGTCCGACCAGCAATGGGCGCAGGATGTTGTCGACCAGCCCGATCAGCACGACGCCCGACACGACCACCACCACGCCCTGCCAGATCAGGCCGACGGCGAACAGATAGATGGCGACGGGCACCCAGATGATCGCCGGGCCGATGGCGGGCAGCAGCGAGGCGATGGCCATCAGCACGCCCCAGAGCAACGATGCGGGCAGGCCGACGATCCAGAAGGTGATCGCGCCCAGCGCACCCTGCGCCAGCGCGACCAGCCCCGACCCCTTGATCGTCGCGCGCACCACGACGACGAACCGTTCGGCCAGCCGGTCGGCCACGCCCCGCTCCAATGGCAGGGCGCGGACGACCGACGGCCCGATCATCTCTCCGTCACGCAGCAGGAAATAGGTGACATAAAGGCCGACGCCGAACACCAGGAAAAAGGTCGCGGCATTGGCCCCGATCGACAGCGCCTGCCCGGCCAGCATCGACGCGCTCTGGCTGACCACGCGGGTCAACTCGGCCCGGGCGCGCTCGAAACTGCCATATCCGGCGCTGTCCAGCCAGCTCTGGATGCGTGCAGGCAGCGCATCGTGCACCTGTTCGAAATAGACCGCGAAATTGATCTGGCCGCTGCGAATCTGGTTGAACACGCCCGCTGACTGATCGACCACCATCGTCGCGATGACGATGGCCGGAATGACGACGGCAACGGTGATGATCAGCAGCGTGACCGATGCGGCGATGTTGCGGTGCCCGGGCCACCGCGCCAGCGCCCGCTGGAACATCGGCTGAAACAGCAATGCCGCCAGCGATGACCAGAGCAGCGCGCCCATAAAGCCCGACACGATCAGCACGAACCCGATCGTCGCCAGCGCCAGGAACAGGAACAGCCCGCCCTGTTCTACCTTCCCCCGGTCGATGGTCACGCGATCCGCTCGCCGTTCAGCAGCCGGGGCAGCTTGCCGCTCTCGCCGCGGGCCTCGGCCATCAGCCGGTTCTTGATCGGGGGCAGCTTGTCGATGGCGCTCATCCCGAACCGGCGGATGGCAGACGCGGCCTTGCCCGGCACGCCATAGATGCGCGTCAAGCTGTCGGTCGCCAGCGCGACGAGGAAAGTGTCGAGACCACGCCAGCGCTGATACCGGTCGAGCAGCTGCGGGTCGCCCAGATCGAGGCCCAGTCGCTTGCCCTCCACCAGCACCTCGGTCAGAGCGGCGGCATCGCGAAAGCCCAGATTGACGCCCTGGCCCGCAATCGGGTGGATGCCGTGGCCCGCATCGCCGACCAGTGCCAGCCGCTCGGCCGTGATCCGCGCCGCATGGTGAAAGCCCAGCGGATAGCTGGATCGCGGCGCAAGACCCCAGATTTTGCCCAGCACGCCGCCCATCCGCTTTTCCGCCTCCGCCAGATAGGCGCGCTCGGACAGCTTCAGCATCCCCGGCGCCTCGGCCGCCTCCACCGTCCAGACCAGGGCAGACCGGTGCCCGTGTTCGTCGTCCAGCATCGGCAGGATGGCGAACGGACCTGCGGGATAGAAAATCTCGAACGCCACATTGTTATGCGGGATTTCGTGATGGAATGCGGTGATCATCGCCACATGGTCGTACGACCAGCGGGCGACCGGGATCGCCGCCGCCTCGCGCGTGGGGGACGGGCGGCCATCCGCTCCTACCAGCAACGCCGCGCGAACGCTGGTCCCGTCGCTCAAGGTCGCGGTGACGCCGTACGGTCCGCGATCGACCTTGACCGCGCGAGTCTTCATCCGCTGATCCACCAGCGCTGCGTCGCGTGCGCCCTGATAGAGCGCGGTCTTCAGCCGCCAGTTCTCGACCATGGTGCCCAGCGCATCGTCCCCGCCCTCGGTCAGGAAGTCGAGCGTGCCGCGTGCCAGTCCGTCGGTCGCGCGGATCGCGGTGATGGGGCATCCATGCTCGGCGATGATGCCGGTAACCCCGATGGCCGACAGCATCCGCCAGCTCGAACTCGACACCGCCGATGCGCGTCCGTCGAACGACGCGGCCAGGATCACCTCCGGATCGGCGGGGTCGACGACGATCGACGACAGGCCATGCGCATCCAGCGCGATGGCGAGCGCGCTGCCGACCAGCCCCCCGCCAAGGATGAGCACATCTGCGGTGGCGGTTGCGGCGGCGCCGTCGGTCTGTTCCATGGCGCTTCATCTAATGCGGCGCGTGGCCGCTGCCAATGCCGCCTTCGGTCTTGCCTGCTTGACGCAGGACTCGCCCCAAGCGAGACTCTGCGGCCTACACCTCGTCATCAATGCAGGACTTCGACCATGGCCAGCCGCACGCCCCCCATGCTGATGCGCACGGCAATCCGCGACGGCGCGATGCGCAGCCTGGCGCTGGTCGGGGGCGCGGTGCTGCTCATCGCGACCGTCCTGCTCGCCGTCGCCCTGGCGACCTATTCGCCCGGCGATCCGGCGCTGAACACCGCCGCCGGGGGGATGGTCGCCAACCGGATGGGGGTGGTCGGTGCCTATGTTGCCGAACTGACGCTGTTCCTGTTCGGCGTGCCGGGCGCGTTGCTGCTGCCGCTGGGGGCAGTGATCGGCTGGCGGCTGGTGCGCGGCGACGACCTGACGGGATGGCAGGCGACGGTGCGCAACGGATTGATCGGCGTGGTGCTGGCCGGCATCGCCCTCGGCCTGTTGTGGCGCGATGCGATGGCCGATCTGCCGGCGGGCTGGGGCGGGGTGATCGGGCTGGGCATCGCCGGTGCCGTCCGCGCGCTGATCGCTCTGTCGGGCGAACCGCTGGCGGTATTGTGGGGTGCGCGGGTGCTGTCGCTGGTCAGCGGCATCGCCGGATTGATGCTGGTATCGCGTGCGCTGTCGCTGGTCTGGCCGCGCCCGTCGCTGCGCCTGCCCAGCCTGCCGCGCAAGGCCGCGCCGACCGCTGTCCCTGCGCGCGCCCGCATCCCCGCCGACGTGCCGTTCGATGTCGACGGGCCTGAGGACGAACCGGCCGACGAACCCGCACCCCGCCGCCCGGTGTTGGTCGATCCGCGCCCCGCGCCGGTCATCGCCGACCGCCCGGCCCCGCCCGCCATCGCCAAGCCCAAGCCGGTTCAGGCGAGTTTCGACCTGAAGGACAACAGCTACACCCTGCCGCCCATCGAGTTGCTCAAGCCCGCGCCGCCGCGCAAGAATGCCGGCGCGGACCGCGCCGCGCTGGAACGCAACTCGCGCCTGCTCGAAACCGTGCTCGACGATTTCAACGTCAAGGGCCAGATCGTGAAGGTCTCGCCCGGCCCGGTCGTCACCATGTACGAACTGGAACCGGCGGCGGGCATCAAGGCCAGCCGCGTGATCGCGCTGGCCGACGACATCGCCCGCAACATGAGCGCGATTTCCGCCCGCGTCGCCACCATTCCGGGCCGCAGCGTCATCGGCATCGAACTGCCCAATGCGAACCGCGAGATGGTGAGCCTGCACGAACTGGTCGCCAGCCAGTCGTTCGAGGATCTGAACGCCCAGCTGCCAATCGTGCTGGGCAAGAATATCGCGGGCGATCCCGTCATCGCCGATCTGGCTCCCATGCCGCACCTGCTGGTCGCGGGCACCACCGGGTCGGGCAAGTCGGTCGGCCTGAACGCGATGATCCTGTCGCTGCTCTATCGTCTGACCCCCGATCAGTGCCGGATGATCATGATCGACCCCAAGATGCTGGAACTCAGCATCTACAAGGGCATCCCCCACCTGCTCGCCGATGTCGTCACCGAGCCGCCAAAGGCCGTCCGCGCGCTCAAATGGGCGGTCGAGCAGATGGAGGAACGCTATCGGATGATGGCGAACGTCAATGTCCGCAACCTGGCCAGCTTCAACGAAAAGGTCCGGGCCGCCCGCGCCAAGGGCGAAAAATTGGGCCGCCGGGTGCAGGTCGGCTATGAGGACGGCAAGCCGGTCTATGAGGAGGAGATCCTCGACCTGACGCCGTTGCCGCAGATCGTGATCGTGGTCGACGAACTCGCCGACCTGATGATGACGGCAGGCAAGGAGGTGGAGTTCCTGATCCAGCGGCTGGCGCAAAAGGCGCGGGCGGCGGGCATCCACCTGATCATGGCGACGCAGCGCCCCTCGGTCGACGTCATCACCGGCGTCATCAAGGCGAATCTGCCCCGCCGCATCAGCTTCCACGTCACGTCCAAGATCGATTCGCGCACCATCCTGGGCGAACAGGGCGCCGAACAGCTGCTGGGCAAGGGCGACATGCTCTATATGTCCGGCGGCAAGCAACTCGCCCGCATCCACGGCCCCTTTGTCAGCGATGAGGAGGTGCAGGCCGTGGCTGATCACTGGCGCGCCCAGGGCGAACCCGATTACATCGACGCCGTGACCGAGGAGCCGGAGGATGGCGGCTTCGCGCTCGACGGTTCGCCCGTCGACGGCGAAAGCCCGGAGGACAACCAGTATCGCCAGGCGATCATGTTCGTCGCGTCGAACCAGAAAGCCTCGACCAGCTGGCTCCAGCGCCAGATGCGCATCGGCTACAACTCCGCCGCGCGCCTCATCGAGCGGATGGAAAAGGACGGGCTGGTCGGCCGCCCCGATCATGTCGGCCGCCGCGAGGTACTGATGGACGAGGACGGCCGCCCGCTCAATTGAGCGCAACCCGATGGGTTCACCGCGCGTTCAATGCCGCCCGGCTAGCCCGCCCGAATGATCTGGAGAATGACCCCGATGTTCCGATCCCTTGGCACCGCGCTCGCGCTGTCCGCCCTGGCTGCGCCCGTGGCCATCCACGCCCAGGCCCAGGGGACGACGCTGGCCGATGTTCAGCGCCATCTGTCGGCAACCGAAACCATGACTGCGGCATTCAGCCAGGAGGATCGCAACGGCAAGGTGCTGACGGGCACGCTCACCCTGAAGAAGCCCGGCAAGATCCGGTTCCAGTATCAAAAGGGCGTGCCGCTGCTGATCGTCAGCGACGGCAAATCGCTCTATTTCCTGGACTATCAGGTGGGCCAGAAACAGCGCTGGCCGGTCGGCAATTCGCCGCTGTCGATCCTGCTCAACCCCGATCGCGACGCATCGAAATATGCCCGCATCGTGCCCAGCGTCGATCCGGGCGTCGTCACGGTCGAGGCCTATGATCCCAAGCGCCCCGAATATGGCCGCATCCGGCTGATCTTCGTGCGCAACGCATCGGCTCCGGCCGGATTGATGCTGCAGGGATGGGTGGCCACCGATTCGCAGAGCAATCGCACCACGATCCGCCTCAGCCAGCAGAAGTTCAACGTCGCCATCCCCGACAACAGCTTCCGTTTCAACGAACCGCGCAAGCCGACCCGCCCGGGTTGAACGCATCCGTTCATATTCACGCAAGCTTGGCGGGGATAGAAGGATGGCGGTGGCGGAACCACCGACCGGGATTCCCCCCTGTTGCCCGGCCTGGTTCCCACCGCCTGCGTGACGAACGCACGGTTGGCCCCTGTTCCATGCCCCCGGAACAGGGGCCTTTACGTTTCTGGTTCAGGCCGGTGCAGCAACCCAACAAAGCCTTCCCGCCAATCTGGCGAAAGCCATCCGGGCCCGCTACATCCGCGGCATGGCCAGCCTGCGCATCGCATCGTGGAACATCAATTCCGTCCGCTTCCGCATGGAAATTGTCGAACAATTCCTGCGGGAATCGGCGCCCGACATTCTCTGCCTTCAAGAAACCAAGGTCATCGACGGCGATTTCCCGCACGCCCCGTTCAAGGCGCACGGCTATGATCACATCGCCATCAACGGCCAGCGGATGCATCACGGGGTCGCCGTCATCAGCCGCGTGCCGCTGGCCGAGGACGACCGGCTGGATTGGCAGGCGAATGGCGAGGCGCGGCACATCGGCGTCCGGCTGGCGAACGGCCTGCGCCTGGAAAATGTCTATGTGCCCGCAGGCGGCGACATTCCCGACCGGGACGTGAACCCGAAATTCGGGCAGAAGCTCGACTTCATCGAACGCATGACCCAGTGGTCGGCGGGGCTTTCGGGCCAATCGGTGCTGCTGGTCGGCGACTTCAACATCGCGCCCTTGGAAAGCGATGTGTGGAGCCACAAGCAGCTCCTCGACGTGGTCAGCCATACGCCCGTCGAGGTGGACGCGCTGGCCCGGCTGCAGGCGGCGAACGACTGGGTCGATCTCGGCCGTCACTTCGTGCCCGCCCCGGCGCGGCTCTATACCTGGTGGAGTTACCGGGCAAAGGACTGGCAGGCGTCGGATCGCGGCCGCCGGCTCGACCATATGTGGGCCAGCCGCGATGTCGCGGCAAAGGCGGTCGCCCACCGCGTCCATGAACCCTGCCGCAGCTGGCTGAAGCCTTCCGATCACATCCCCATCGAAACCGAGTTCGACCTTTGATCGATCCCGCCCGCCGGGTCGCGCGCGCCATGGATGCGCTGCGCCGGGGCTGGCCGGTCACGCTGGCGGGGCCGGACGGTGCCCTGTCGCTGCTGGCCATCGAGACGGCGGACCCGGGGCGGCTGGCCGCGTTCGACGCGGCGGACCAGACGGCGATCCTGATCAGTTTCGGCCGGGCCGCAACGCTCAAGCTCGCCAATCAGCGGGCGGCTGCTGCGCCCGATGCGCCCGTCTGGGTCGAACGCGCGCCCTGGATCGACCTGCGCATCGCCACCGCGCTTGCCGACCCGCAACTGGATCTGGCGACGCCGATGAAGGGGCCGTTCCGCGCCATTCCCGGTCATGCGCCCGCCGCCGCTGCCGCCGCGCTAATCCTGGCCCGCAATGCCGGGCTGCTGCCCGCCTTTTTCGCAGGCCTTGGCGATCCGGCCGATCCCGATGCGATCACGCCCGACGACATCGCCGCCCATGACGATCCCGTCCGCCTGACCATCGCCACGCGCGCCCGCCTGCCGGTCGCGGTTGCCGAAGATGCGGAGATCGTCGCCTTTCGCACGCCGGAGGGGCCGGGCGAACATGTCGCGCTCTTGATCGGTCAGCCGGACGGCAATCCGCCGCTCGTCCGGCTGCACAGCGAATGCCTGACCGGCGATGTGCTCGGCAGCCTGAAATGCGATTGTGGCCCTCAGCTTCAGGCGGCACTGGCCGCGATCAAGGCCAATGGCTGGGGCATCCTTCTTTACCTGCGTCAGGAAGGGCGCGGCATCGGCCTCATCAACAAACTGCGCGCCTATGCGCTGCAGGATCAGGGCTATGACACGGTCGATGCCAATACCCGGCTGGGCTTTGCCATCGACGCCCGCGATTTCCGCGTGGCGGCGCGGATGCTGGCGCTGATGGGGCAGAACAGGGTGCGCCTGCTCACCAACAACCCGGAAAAGGTGGCCGGGCTGGAGGCGACAGGGATCCAGGTTGCGGAGCGCGTGGCGCATAAGCTGCCGCCAAACCCGCACAACGAACGCTACCTCGCCACCAAGCGCGACCGGACCGGGCACCAGCTTTAGGGCCGGGCCCTATCCCGCCCTCGCCCATCCTGAGCCTGTCGAAGGATCTGCGCCAGCACCGCCGCCGCCCGAACGCTTCCAATGTTGGACTTGCCCTGCTTAGCTGGTCGGCATGACGCGTCGACGCGCCCGGTCCGTCTGTGCAATTCCGCCTGCGGGAACGATCAGGGGGCGATTTTCGCCGACGTAGCACCACCTTCGCCACCTTCCGACCACCAGGGGCGCATCGCCGCACGCCCGAACCAGCGCCCGAATCAGTGCCCGCCGCGACAGGCGAGCGCGTCCAGGATGTCGTCGATCCGCGCCGGATCGCCCGCCGCGACGACCTCGCCGTTGCTGCCCGCATGCAACGGATCGCCCGACCAGTCGCACATCCGCCCGCCCGCGCCCTCGACCACCGGCACCAGCGCGGCGAAATCGTGCAGCTTCAATCCCGCCTCGACCACCACGTCGATCCAGCCGCTGGCGACGCTGGCATAGTTGTAGCAATCCCCGCCCAGCACGGTCGATCGCACCGCGCCGTCCAGATGCTCGAACGCATGCAGCTGATCGTCGGTGAACAGCGCCGGGCTGGTCGTCGCCAGCAGCGCATCGGCCAGCGCTTGGCAGGTCCGCGTCCGCGCCGGCTTGCCGTTGAACAGCGTCTGCCGCCCCACCGCGCCGACCCAGCGTTCGTTCAGCACCGGCTGGTCGATCACGCCCAGGACCGGCCAGCCATCCTCGATCAGCGCGATCAGCGTGCCGAAAATCGGCCGTCCGGCAATGAAGGCGCGCGTCCCGTCAATGGGGTCCAGCACCCAGACGCGTCCGCTCGTCCCCTCGCGCACGCCGAACTCCTCGCCCTCGATGCCGTCCTTGGGCCGTTCGGCGACAAGCAAGCGGCGCATCGCTTCCTCGGCCTCGCGGTCGGCCAGGGTGACGGGCGACGAATCGGCCTTGGTGCTAAGGCCCGCTTCGGCGCGGAAATATCGACGGATGACGGTGCCTGCCGCATCGGCCAGCTGGCCGGCCAGGGCAAGATCGTGGGAGGAAACAGCCATGCCGCCTGCTAGCCGCTTGCCGGTCCAAGGGCCAGCCCGTCACGCAAACGCAACACGCAGCTGTCACCCGGTTGTCATGCGCATCCTGCTTGCCGCCGCCTTTTTGTTCGCGCCGATCCCTCTGGCGGCACAGACCCGCATCCTGCCCGATCGCCCCGCCGATGCGGTTGCGGCCGTCGGCGGTGTCCCGGTCTTTGTGGTGAATGAGGGGCCGGAACCGGCCGAGGTCCCGCTGCCCACCCGCATGTCGGTGATCGCTGCGGACGGCGCTGCGCTGACCCTGTTTCGGGAGGGGGATGCAACCGTCACCGTTCCGGCGGGCGGCTTTGTCCGCGCCCGGTATCGCAATGTCGATCCGCGTGCCGTTGCGCTGGCCCGGGCTTCCATGCCCGCAGTGCCGCCGCCACCTGCCGATCCCATCCGCGCGCCGCTACCCACCAGCCCGGTCGAATCGGTCGACCTGCCCCCCAGTGAGGCCGACCCTGCGGATGGCGGGGTCGTGGAGTCCGATCGCGATACCGAAGCCGAAACGGTCATGCCCGATGCCGGCCCGGCGGCCGATCGCGGCTTCCTGACCCGGTTTCGGCCGCACGAGCCGGTGTATGGCGCATTCGGGACTGGCGATGACGGGGCCAAGCTGCAACTCAGCCTCGCCTTTCAACCCTTTGCCGATGACAGCGCGCTGTCGAGTTTGCGCGTTGCATGGACGCAGACGCTGTTCTGGGCGATTCAGGAGCCCTCCGGCCCGATCCGCGAACAGCTGTACAGCCCGGAAGTGTTCTGGCAGCAGCGGCTGGCCGATGGCTGGAACGGCGCGGTCGGGTGGCGGCACGATTCCAACGGCAAGGGACCGGCGGGGTCGATCGATGCCAACCGCATCTATGCGCGCGTCACTCGCAGCTTCGACCTTGGCGATGGCTGGTCGGCCAGCGTCACGCCCCAGGCGTGGTTCTATGTCGGGACTCAGGGGATCGCCCCCGATCTGGCGGACTATTGGGGCTATGGGGCCGTCGGCGCGGGCGTTGCACAGGAAGACGGGCTGAAACTCGCAGCAACGATGCGCGGCAACCCGGCAATCGGGCGCGGCGCGGTGGAGGGGTTCGTCTCCTATCCGTTGAACCGCATCGGGGGCGGCGTGGGTATTGCCGTCTTCGGTCAGGTGTTTACGGGTTTCGGCGAAAATCTTAGCGACTATCGCGTGCGCTCCACCGCCGCGCGTCTTGGAATAGCCTTTGTGCGGTAATCGACATCCATCGCGCGCCCGGCTAGATCGGCCGAAACGCCTTTCCGGAGTGAACGCCATGCGCCGTATTGCCCTTGCCCTGATCGCCGCTGCCCTTGTCGCCATGCCGGCCGCCGCCGCGCTGAAGCAGGGGGCCAAGGCGCCGATGTTCGTCACACAGGGCGCGATGGCGGGCAAAGTGACGAAAGTGGACCTGAAGGCCGAGCTGAAGCGCGGTCCGGTGGTCCTGTATTTCTTTCCCGCCGCCTTCACCAGCGGCTGCAATGCAGAGGCAAAGGCGTTTGCCGATCAGCTGGATCAGTTCACGGCGGCCGGCGCGACGGTGATCGGCATGTCGGCCGACGACGTGCCGACGCTGCAGCGCTTTTCGAACGAACATTGCGCGGGCAAGTTTCGCGTCGCCACCGCCAGCCCGGCGCTGGTGAAGCAGTTCGACGTTGCGCTTGGTCGGGAAATGAACGGCCGGGCGATCACCAACCGCACCAGCTATGTCATCGCGCCCGATGGCCGCGTGCTGCTGGCGCACAGCGACATGAGCCCGATGTCGCACATCCGCGAGACGCTGGCGGCGGTAAAGGCCTATCGCGCCCGCTGACACCCGGCGCGACAGTCCAGTGCAAGCGGTGCGACCTTTACCGGGTCGTTAACCGCTTGCTCACCGGAAATTAGGCATTGATGGGTAGGTCGATGGCGTAACAATCGCGGATTGGCCTGATTTGCAGGCAATCGTTCGGAAAGGAAGGCTGTGGCCGGTCACGCTGCCATGACTCGATCTGACACATCGACGGGCGGTTCGGCATTGTTCGATCGCATCGGCGAATTCCTGGTCGATCAGCGGCTGGAGCCGACCCCCACCAACTATACCTTCGCCTATCATGTGCTCAGCGATCCCGACAGCGCGGTCGCACAGGCGGTGGCGCGGCTCACCGACGGCAGCATCCGGCTGACCAGCCAGGAGGTCGAGCAGCTGGGCGGCCAGATCGAATCCGGGCCGGCAGCTACCGATCCCTCGACCGAAAAGCGCCGCCTGGTCGAAGGGCTGGTCGCCCGTGCCCAGATGCAGGTGCAGGGGTTCGAGGACATGATGCGGCTGATGCAGGTCGAAACCGCCGATTTCGGCCGCGACCTCGCCGAAAGCGCAGCCGCTATGGCCAATCCCTCTACCGAGGGCGACCTGTTCGAACAGGTGATCGACAAGGTCAAGTTCGTGACCGGATCGATGCTGGAGCGCGTCCGTATCGCCGAATCCCGGCTCGATCAGGCCACCCGCGAGGCAAGCGAGCTGCGTGCCAAACTGGAGGAAGCGCGCGACAATGCCCGCCGCGATCCCCTGACCGACCTGCCCAATCGCCGGGCATTCGAAGAAGCGTTCCAGGCGCGTGCCGCCGCCGGCGAGCCCGTGGTGGTGGCGATCTGCGATATCGACCACTTCAAGTCGGTCAACGACCAGTTCGGTCATGCGGTCGGCGACCGCGTGTTGAAGGCGATCGGCAGCACGCTGTCGACCCATTGCAGCGGCCAGTTCGTCGCGCGCTATGGCGGCGAGGAGTTCGCGTTGCTGTTCGCCGGAATGGACGCCGACGCTGCCGCCCGGATGCTGGACGAAGCCCGGTCAATGGTTGCCCGCAAACGCTATCGCCTGCGCGAGACGGATATGCCGGTGGGCGAACTGACCTTTTCGGGCGGGATGACCCGCCTGCTTCCCGGCGAGCCGCTGTCCGACGTCTGCCTGCGCGCGGATATGCAATTGTACCGCGCGAAAGAGGATGGCCGCAACCGCATCTGCGTCGATTGGCAATAATTGCTGTAAATCGGCGTCAAATCCGCAAAATTTTCGGCGCCTGACGCCATCTTCTGCGCTGCGATCCCCTAAGTATCTGCAATACAACGACTTTGAAAACTGGCACGCTCCCTGCAAATCCATTGGCATCGGCGGCGGAATGGTCCGACACGCCGGAAAATCAGGGAGTTTTCCAATGACCAATGTTTCCAACGTGATGCGCCAGGCGGTTTCGGTGTTCGGCGCGCTGCTCGTCACGGTCGTCCTTGTCGCGTCGGCGACCCCGGTGCTGCCGATCGCGTGACCGGGGCCATGACCCCCAATCCCTTCGGGCGGGAGCGCATTCCCCGGCGCTGACCCGCCCGAACCGGGGCCAAATTGGCGGGAACCCATCTCGCCCTGCGGCCGTTCCCAGTGCAGCCCCTGCAAGGAGACGGCCCATGTCAGACATCATCGACCCCGTTCGCGAGGACGCGCTACCCGGTTCCGAGGCGGAACTGACGCCCAAGCCCGAATGGCAGCCGCGCCATCCCGGATCGGATCGACTGGCAGGCAAGGTAGCCCTGATCACCGGGGCGGACAGCGGCATCGGCCGCGCCGTCGCCGCGCTGTTCGCCCGTGAAGGTGCAGATGTCGCGATCCTGTACCTGAGCGAACATGAGGATGCTGCCGAAACCGCGCGGATCGTCGAGGCCGAGGGTCGCCGGGCACTGACGATTGCCGGGGATATCGGTGACAAGGCGTTCTGCGATGCCGCCGTCGCCCAGGTCGTCGATCATTTCGAGCGCATCGATATCCTGGTCAACAATGCCGGCGAACAGCATCCTGACAAGGACATCGCCGACATTACCGAACATCAGTTGCGACGGACGTTCCAGACCAACATCTTTGGCATGTTCTTCATGACCCAAGCGGTCCTGCCCCATCTGTCGGACGGATCGGCGATCGTGAACTGCACGTCGGTCACCAGCTATCAGGGCGAGCCCGAACTGCTCGACTATTCATCGACCAAGGGGGCGATCACGTCCTTTACCCGCGCGCTGTCGCAGAATCTGGCGGAACGGAACATTCGCGTGAACGGGGTTGCGCCTGGCCCGATCTGGACCCCGCTGAACCCGATGGGGGGCGCAACCCCGGAAAAGCTGGCCCATTTCGGCGAATCGACGCCTATGGGCCGACCCGGCCAGCCGAACGAGGTGGCGCCCGCTTTCCTGTTTCTGGCGTGCGACGATGCCAGCTACATGACTGGCCAGGTGCTGCATCCCAATGGCGGCACGGTCGTCAACGGATGAACCGTCCGGAGCGGACCGGCAGTTGCCCGTCCGCTCCGCCACGGCATCCCTTTGTCAGCGGACAAATACCAGCATGTGATCGATATTGTGCGGCTGACCGAACAGCTCCTCTTCGCTGATCGGACGAACCCCCTGCTCGTAATCGACGATGTTCAGCGAGAATCCTTCCGCCAGGATTTCGTGCAGGAAGCCGCGGGCATCCTCGAACCGTTGAATGGTGAATTCCATGAACAGCGTCAGCGGCTTCTTTTGCGCCAGAATGCCGGACATGCCGCGCCACACATGATGCTCGAACCCTTCGACGTCGATCTTCATGAATGTCGCGTCCATCGCGCCGGGCACTTCGTCCAGACGCATGACGGGAATGTTGACCGCCCCCTGCTCGTCGCTGCCCTTCAGGATATGGCCGCCGCCCGGCTGGTTCTGATCGATCACCATGCGGGCAGTGCCGTTGGTGTCGCCAAGCCCCGCCTCGTAAACCGTGGTGTAGCCCGAAAAGCCGTTCACCTCGACGCTCCGCCGCAACCGGCTGGCCATCCGGGGATTGGGCTCGAACGACAGGACGCGGCCTTCCGAACCGGTCAGGTCGGCCAGCAGGATGGTGAAATAGCCGAGATTGGCACCCACATCGAGGACGGTGGTGCCGCGCGGGACCATGCGCATCATCGCCTCGGTCACCCACATTTCCCAGAACCCGTCCAGCAGCAGATGGCTTGAAATGCCGACATCGGCCGTATCGACATACATTTTGTAGCGGCCAAGGACCCGGGCCAGCGCGGTATGGTCCCCCAGATAGGCGTGGCGGCACAATGCCCGGATCTCCGCTTCCGTATCCGTCCGGGGATACCGATGCAGCCGCCAGATATCGTAGATATACGCCTTGTTCATCCGTTGATCCTTTGTTGAGAGGGGGCATTGATCAAGCTGGGCCGGAGCCGTTGGACCATAGCGGCAATGCGCGCTGCGATCGGTGGCTTGCCCATGGCGGGCGCGGCGGCCAGGCGGTCGACCAGATGTTCGACGCTGCACGGCAATCCGGTCAGCGGATCGGCATAAAGCGGGTAATCGATCAGGGCGATGGCCACCAGTTGCTCCAGGGTCAGCTTTCGTCCCCGCCGCTCCGGCGGCCACAGGTCGCGGGTCAGTCCCCAGCCCGCATAAAAGGGCCGCCCATGCACCACCACCTCACGCCCGCGCAGCAGCGCCTCGAAACCGGCAAGCGACGACCAGCAATGCAACACGTCGATCCTCGGCAGCAACGCGGCCAGATCGGCATCGGGAAGGACGGCATCGGCCAGCCGGCGGGTGTCCGCCACGTCGATCGCGCCGGTCCTCAAGCCCGCAACCACATCCGGATGCGGCTTGTATATCAGATAGGCGTGCGGTTCTTCGGCCCTCGCGCGGGCCAGCAGCGCCGTCATCGTGGCACCCGGCGGGGCGGCATGGCGGAGCGACAGATCGTCGCCCACCTGTCCGCAAACCAGCGCGATGCGTCGACCGGCGGGCAGATCGGCCGTGGTGCCGGTCAGGTTATATTTGGTGATGCCGAGCCCGCAGAGTCGATCGATCAGGCGCCGCGCACGGGCACAGGCTTCGTCATCGGGGTGCTGGTTTGCCAGGCATTGTTCCAGTTCGCTGGCCCTGGCCGGATCGTAATGTGGGGCCAATCGGTCGATGACGATCGATCCCGGCTGGACCAGTGCTGCGCCAAGGCCGCTTGAGCGAATGAACCCGTCCTCGCACCAGGCGACCGGGACATCGGCCCGTGCCGCGCCGTCCATCAGGCCTATCGGGGCACGCGACGGCCAGGCAAGGATCGCACCGTTTCGGGCCTTGGCCGCACGGACGGCAGCCGCAGCGCCCGCCGCGACCGGAACGGGCGGATCGGCGGGTACGAACGAGTGCATCCGCCGCCGTTTCCAGCGCGAAATGCCGGTCATGGTGCCGATGCCTCGGGTTTTCTCGATCCGACGACGCCATTCGCCCAGATAATCGACCCATGCTTCGACCGCCCAATGCGTCGAGGGATCATAGGGGCTGGGCCATCCATCGGCAGGGCCGATCGCGGCGCTCAACAGCGCAAGGGCCGCCTCGCCCGACACTGGGGCAATGGTTTCGCCCGTCACCCGGGACGTCGGCACGCTTGCAGCAATGGCGGAGAGGACGACGGCGTTGAGGGACCCATAGATCAGGTGGGTCGCGCCGGAAACGATTGGCCAGGGGTCGCGGCCCGGATCGGCGACCACCGTTGCCACGCCGGGCGCGAAGCTGTCCGCCGCCGCCCGGAGCAGCGCGGGATCGCCCCCGGTCAGCACGATGGGAGCGGTCGGTTCGTCATCGGCATACCGCCAAAAGGCACCCCCGACCCGCGTCGTCGCAATCTGCCGTGCCAGGTCGACCATCCGTTCGCCCGACGGTGGCGGCCCATCGGCCAGCCGCCTTGGCCAGCGCCGTTCGGGGCGGGCAAAGGGCGGTTCGCGGAGAAAGGGGGCTGGCACCGGCATCAGCGGGTCAGGATATCCACCGTAACCGCGGGCGATACGAATTGATTGAGCAGCTGCACCAGCTTGCCGAACTGAACGGACCGGGCATTGGCAACCAGCAGCACGTCCTTTTCCCGCATTGCAAAGCGCTGAACGGCGAAATAGCTGCGCGGATCGAGCAGGTTCAACCGGTAGATGACCGGCACTTCCCGCATCGTGCCGTCGGCGTCCCGTTCGATGACATGGCGGAACACGAACACGCCGCGCGCATCGCCGCGCTCGTCCAGCGGCCCGCCTGCCCGCGCCAGCGCCTCGGCCAGGGTCAGCTGGTCGCTGTCGAACGGGATTTCGGCAACGCTGCGGGCGGCACCCAATACGGTCAGGGTCCGGGTGCTGCGGACCAGTTCGACATGATCGCCCGGTGCCAGCCGCACATTGGCCGGGCCATCGACCCGGATGCGGTCCAGCCGTTCCACCGCCGTCACCTGGCCCCGGGTCAGCCGGACCTGGGTGTCGGCGGCCCGGTTGGCAGGCCCGCCCGCCTCTGCGATCAGATCGAGCAGCCGTTCGCGCGCCACCGTCAGCGGTCGCCGGCCCGGCTGCCGGATGTCGCCCGACAGGACGACGCTGCGCATCGGGCCGCGTTCGACGGAAACCAGCACCTGCGGCCGCTGCGACACGCGCGCCAGCCGTGCCTCGATCTCTGTGGCCAGTTCGTCGGTCGTGCGGCCCAGCGCATCGACCGTGCCGATATAGGGCAGCGTCACTTCGCCCCGATCATCCAGTTCGATAACCGGCAGCCGCTGGTCCCCCGCACCGGGCGGCGCTTCGGCCGCGTCGCCGTCGCGGCCCGCGCTGGGCGAGCCGAACAGGGCATAACCGATTTCAAAGACGGTGATGCTGATCCGGTCGCCCGGCATCAGCGCGGACGACAGGGGCGGGGCATCGGCGATGGACCAGGCGTCGGGCGCCGGGGCCGCCATCTCGCCAATGCCGCCGGGGCCGCCGATATCGACCACCCGGATCGGCGGGCCGGTGTCGGGCGGGGCAAGCACCTGGCCGACGGTGGGCGCGGCGCTGGGCAGGGTGGCACAGCCGCCCGTGGCCATCAGCCCGACCAGGACCAGCGCCCTCGGGATGGGACCGGCGTTCATCGCGCCATTCCCGCCACCTGGGCATACATGGCGGCCAGCCGGTCCTGATAGCTTTCCATCGTGAACTGCCGCGCCTGGACGATCCCCGCCGCCGACAGCCGCTCGCGCAGGGCGGGATCGGTATCCAGCGCGTGTAGCCCACCGGCAATCGCGCGCACGTCGTACGGATCGACCTGGATCGCCGCATCGCCCGCCACTTCGGGCAGGGAACTGGTGTTGCTGGTCAGGACCGGTGTTCCCAGCGTCATCGCCTCCAGCACGGGCAGGCCGAATCCCTCGTACAGGGAGGGAAACGTCACGGCCCGTGCGCCGCGAACCAGCTTGAGCAACAGGCTGCGCGGCAGATAGTCCAGGCGGCGAATGGTGCGGAAGGTGGTCTTCAGCGGCTGCAGCTCGTCGCGCTGGAGCATCCGCAACTCGACCTCGCTACCCCAGGCGCGGGTACCGACGATCACCAGCGGCGTGCGCGTGGCCAGGCTCAGATACGCCTCGATCAGCCGCCCGACATTCTTTTTCGGCTCGACCGCACCAAAGAACAGGAAATAGCCGCGATGATCGAGGTTGAAGATGCTTTTCAGCGACCGTGCCAGATCCGCTTCGGATTCGTCTGTCGCGCCGGGGGGCAGGCGGACGGCCTGGAACGTGTTGATCGTCTTGGCTTCCGCTTCGGGGAAGAATTGCACGATATCGCGGCGGCTCGCCTCCGACACGGTGCAGATCGCATCCGCCCGACGCGCGACGGCACGCATCAGCCGGAAATAATACCGTTTATTGTCCAGGCTGGCATAGGGGAGTTTCAGGGGCACCAGATCATGCAGCGTATAGATGTTGCGCGCGCCCGCCACCTTGATCGGGAAAGGGTAGGTCCAGTGCATGATCGCCGGCGGATCGGGCATTTTCACGGTCAGGAACGTGCCCGTCCGGCGGAAATTGCGATAGGCGAGGTCGAAGAGGTCGGGGACGGTGAACAACCGGTCGAACTGCGGCAGGCGATGGCTGAACTGGCTGGTCAGCACGCGCCCGGTGGCCATGATCTCCCGCGGGCGGCGTCCGCGCACCGCCGCCGCCAATTCCCGGTACCAACCGAAACTGCCCGGCAGGGGCGACCGGGTCTGATGTTCGTTGCCCATCGCTTCATAGAACATGATGTCGCGCAGCCGCCGGTTGAACGGCGCGCGCAGCCCGTACAGCCCGTCGACCTGCCACTGCATGGCGTTCAGCGCGCGCGCCAGCGATGCCCCATAGGTAGCGACGCCGGTGCCGCGCGGCAGCGCCAGATTGAAACCGTCGATCATCACACGCAACGGGCATCTCCGATAGGCGGGGAGGAGGAAACAAGCGACTGATAGAGCGACCGCAGGGCATCGCCATGCGAAGCCCGTGAATAGCCCCGGGCGAACTGCACCCCACCCGCCGCCACCGAATGCCGCAGCGCCGCATCGCCGTCCAGTCGGTCAATGCCATCCGCGATCGCATCGATCGACAATGGATCGACAAGGATCATTGCGTCCGGCGGCGCATCGGCGATGCAGGGCAGGGGGCTGGCCAGCACCGGCACCCCGGCGGCCATCGCCTCGATCACCGGCAGGCCAAACCCCTCGGCCAGCGACGGCATGGCCAGCATGGCTGCATGGCTGGTCAGCGCGGCTGCAACCAGGTCCGGTTGCCAGTCCAGGCGGATGACGCGCCGGCCATCGATCATCGCGGCCACGCGCCGGGCCGCCATGGCATCGGGCCAGTGACCCTCGGGGCCGGCCAGCACCAGTGGCAGCGACGTTTTCGATCGGCGATGCGCCAGGATCAGCCGTTCGATATTCTTGCGCGGCTCGATCCGCCCCAATGCCAGGATATAGCCACCCGCCAACAGCCCCGGGGGCAGGTCCGCCGTCTGACCTCCGGGCGGATCAATCGACGGACGGCACAGCAATACCGGCGGCCCGCCCGGTCCCAGCCACTCTGTCAGTTCTTCCCGCACCGTCGCGGACACGGCGGCAAAGGCATCGGCATGGCGTGCCGCCCGGGCCAGCATCCGGCGAAAGCGGTCGGGCGGAACCGCGCTCAGTTCCGGGTGATGCAGCGGAACCAGATCATGGACCGTATAGATGTTGCGGGCGTTGGCCGCCCGCATGGGCTGAAGGAATGACCAATGGCACAGGTCCGGAGCATCGGGCAGACGAAGGGGGGTGAACGTGCCGGTCAGCGTGAACCGGCGCTGCGCACGCCGGAAAACGTCGCGCGCCTGCCAGTCCGCCATGCTGCGTCGGACAGGCGGCCAAGGCCAGCCACCCGACGGCCCGGCGTCGCAGATCCGGCCGACCGCCGTGCCGCTGGCGGCCGCGTCGGCTGCCAGCGTCTCGCGGTATCGAACGATCCCCGTGGGTCGGTCCCACCCCGTCGAACGCCGATCGATCGCAACCCGCAGCATGGCCGCTTTCACTTTCCTGCCATGCGGGTTACGACCGCGCGATGATCCGGTTCCATCAGGTCACCAAGCATTACCGCACCCGACATGGCCGGCGCACGGTGCTGAATGCCGTCGATTTCACGCTGGAACGCGGCGAGGCGATCGGCATTTGCGGACATAACGGCGCGGGCAAATCCACGCTGCTCCGGCTGATCGCCGGGGTGGAGCGACCCAGCAGCGGTCATGTCGAACGCACCATGTCGGTGTCCTGGCCGCTGGGCCATGCCAACAGTTTTCAATCCAGCCTGACCGGCGCGGACAATGTCCGGTTCATCGCCCGCATCTATCGCCGTCCCGTCGATGCGGTGCTGCGCTATGTCCAGGATTTCGCCGAACTGGGCGATTATCTGGACATGCCGATCCGCACCTATTCGTCGGGGATGAATGCCCGGCTGGCCTTTGCGGTATCGCTGGCGGTGGATTTCGACTGTTATCTGGTCGACGAAATCACCTCTGTCGGGGACGAACGCTTTCGCGCCCGGTGCCACGACGCGCTGATGGAACGGCGCGAGCGCGGCACGCTGGTCATGGTGTCGCACGATCCGGGCACGCTGATGGCCTATTGCAACCGGGGTGCCGTGCTGGATGCAGGCGCGCTGACCGCCTATCCGGGCATCGACGAGGCGCTGGCCGCGCACTTCGCCCTGCAAATGGCCAATGCCGCCGAATGATGCACGAGCGCGCGACATCGATCAGGATTGATGCTCGCGGATGCCGGCGATCACCAGATATGCGATGCCATAGGCCAGGCTGAGACAGGCAAAGACGATCAGGGTGGTTCGGATGGGACGGGGCCCCCAAGGCTTTTCCGGCAGGTTGGGATTGACGACCGGAACGACGAACAACCGGTCCTTTTCGGCACGGACGCGCGCTTCCTCAAGCGTCGCCCGGGCGGCCTCGTAGCGCTTGGCTGCGAAATCCTGGCGCAGGCGAAGCTCTTCATAGGCGCCGACCCGGTTCGAGGTCGCGCCCGGAGCGCCGGCGATGCGGCCACGCACCGCGCCCAGCGACTGTTCCAGCGCACGCAGCCGCGCCCGCATCGCCGCGATCTGGGGACTGTCCGGGGCAAGTTGGCGTTCCATGTCGGCCAGCAGGGCACGCTGCCGATCGACCGATGCGACTCGTTCCTGCTGATCGCGCTGTTCGGCCAGGCCGCTGGCTTGCGGATCGACATCGCGGTTTACGGATCGCAGCCCGGTGATCCGTGCCTGAACGCCCGCCAGTTCCTGTTCGGCCGCGATCATTTCCGCCCTCGCCAAGCGCATCCCGGCATCGACCACCCGGGCATTGAACGCATTGACCCGCGCTTCGCCGATATCCAGCAGGGCGTTGGCCATGCGCTGCGCATCCTGCGGGGCGAAGGCGCGAACCTCCATGCGGGTCAGATCGTCTTCGGTGCTATAGGTCACGTCGACGCGGCTTCGATAATAATCCAGCAATGTCTCGGCCCGGGGATTTTCGAACCACAGTCGGAACACGGGATCGGTGCCGGGCCGACGATACACCTGGACCAGGTCGATGCCGCGCGCCTTCAGCGCCGGGATCACATCCATCGACAACAGATATTCCCGGATGTTCTGCGCCTCGGACTGGCCGGCGGACAGGGGAGCGGCCATGCCCAGCAATTGGCCGATCCCGCCCATGGAAGGGCCGCGCGGCTCGACGCTGCGGATGATGAACGACGCCTCGGACCGGTATTGGCTGGATGCGAACAGGCTCAGGTACAGCGCAACGATCAGGGTGGGCAGCACGACGAACAGGGTAAAGGCGCCCCCGGTCCGGCGGTACAGGCGGGCGGCCGCGCCGTCGGTCGACAGCGTTTCCACCGGCTGTTGCGTTCGTTGCAGCATCCAAGTCGTTCCAGTTCGTTCAGCCGAGCTCGATCCGCGAGCGCACATAGCGCAGGGCAGCAAGGCCGGTCAGGGTGAGGGCCGCGCACCAAGCGATGCAATAGCCAATGTCGAGATCGGGAGAGCGATAGCCCGAAAACTGGCCCTCGCGCAGCAGTTCAAAGATCGGCACGGTCGGCATCCAGCGCACCAGATCGGCCAGCGGTGTCGGCAGCCAGCTCAATACGAAAAACGCACCGGACAACGGCATCGACAGATACAGCAGCGGATGGATCAGCCGGCCGATGACCGGCATTTCATGCGACAGGGCAGTGACCGCCATGCCCAGGCCAAGCGAGAACCAGACCATCAGCGCCAGTGCCGCCAGGACGGCCGCCCAATCCGCCGGCAATTCGCCCAGTCCCAGCAGTACCGCTGCCCCCAGCAACAGGGCCAGCACCGCCGCCGTGCTGATCGCTTCCAACAGGCTGCGCGCGATCAGCATGTCGGGGATCGTGACCATTCGGTGGTGCAGCAGCGGCCGGTTTGCCTCCAGCACGGTTTCGGCGCGCGACACGACCGATCGGAACATGATGAACAGGATATAGCCGCCCAGGGCAAAGGGAACGGGCCGGATGCCGCCGGACGTCGGGTGATGGGCATTGCCGTGCAGCACGGCGACCGCCACTGCCAGCAGGATCGGTTCGGCAAAGATCCAGAGATAGCCGATGTTGTCGCGGCCGAACCGGGTGTGCAGTTCGCGCAGGATCAGCGCGCCCACGACCCGGGCCTGGGACTGCATGCCATCGATCAGAGGCGATGCGCCGATCATGCCAGCTGGTCCAGAAAGGGCAGGACCCTGCCGAAATGGTCGTCCCAGGACGGCGGCTGCCACAACGCCATCCGGTGCCGCTGGGCCGTGCGCAGGGCCGAATCGACAGCCGCGTGATCCAGGATTGCCGCCAGCCACCCCGGTCCATCCAGCGGATCGCGGTAATCGGGAACGTCGCCGGCCACCTCGCGGTACACGCCAAGGTCGCTGGCGATGACCGGGACGCCGCTGGCCAGTGCCTCGATCACGGGCAGGCCAAATCCTTCCGCGAAACTGGGCATCAGCAGCGCCCGTGCGCCGCTCATCAACTGGTTCAGCGCCGCATCGCCCAGTCGTGCGGACTCCACGACATGCGGGCGAAGCGCCCGGCACCGGTCGAGCAGGTCGACGATATTCTCATTCTCCCACCCGCGTCGGCCCACGATATGCAGCTTGGGAATGGCCGATGCGGGCATGGTCTCCGCCATCCGACGCCACAGGTGAAGCAGCAACAGGTGGTTCTTGCGCGGCTCGATCGTGCCGATGCACACGAAATAGGGCTCATCGGCCAATGGCGCCGGTCCTGCCCGGCCGGGCAGGTCCAGCCCCAGCGGGGCAACCAGAATGGGCGGGGCCGTGCGGTCGGCGGGGACGAACCGTTCGATCTGGCGGGCGGTGTCGTGCGAATTGACGATCAGCGCATCGGCATGGGCTGCGGCATGGCTCAGGCGCAGATCGTGCCGCCGGGTGCCGCCGGGGCGGGCATATTCCGGGTGGGTGCTGGGAATGGCATCATGGATGAACAGCACCAGCCGATCACCGGGGCGCGCCCGCCGGGCAATGCGGGTGGGAAGCCGTTCCAGGTGCCGATGCGACACGATCAGCCGGGTGATCGGCTGATCCGTCCTTGTCCGGGGGGCGGGCAGCAGCGCATCGCGCAGCGCGCCGCGCAACACGGTGCCGGGGGCGGGCAATCCGCGATCCCAGGACCGCCGGATGGCATCCACCAACCGGGCGGCGGTCGAACGCCGGATCGGGCGAAAGCCGATGCCCGGCCACCACGCCTCGAACTCGACATGACTGACTGGCCAGCCGAGCAGGGCGTCGGCATAGGCCAGCTCGGTCCGATCGATGCCGGTCGGCGTCGGATGGCGACTGCGCGCCAGCAAGCGGGACAGATCAAGCCGCACGGCACGCACCGGCCCTGTCCGGCTGGGCACCATCGGTGCCAGCTGGCCCCGTTCCATCAGCATGGGGTTTGCTTCAGTCGCTGGACGCTGTTGCGGACCAGCAGGGCCAGCCCGTCCGGGCTGTGAAAACCGCCGTTCACCAGCGCATGCTGGCGAAGATAGGCGGTGAAAAGGTCGAAATAGCCCGGGACCGGCGATCGCGGATCGGCCCAGAATTGGTCGACCGGCCGGTCGTCGACCAGCCCAGCCAGGCCATAGACCGCCCGTGCCAGCACGCAGACCGGCTTGCCCGCGGCCAGCGCCAATGGCCCGACCGTGCTGTTGACGGTCACGACGCCGCGGCACGCCAGAAGCAGGGGGTGAAGGTCGCCCTGTTCGATGAACGCCACCCGGTCGCCGATGCCGTGCCTTGCTGCCAGCGCAGCGGTGACCGAGCGCATCCGGCCCAGATCGGGGTCGAGCGGGTGCAATTTGACCAGCAGCATCGTGCCTGTCGGGGCATGGGCCGCGAAACTGGCGATGGTCATCGACAACGCATCGGCCATGCTGTCGAACGGGGAATGGTGCACCAGCTGGGCATCGCCATCCAGTTGCAACGGCATCAGAAAGAATGGCCGTCCGGCAACAGCGGACAGCGCCTCCCCACTATTCCTCCGCTCCGCTCCGCGCCGCCACCAGCGACGGGTCCAGCCCAGTCCTTCGGCCAATGCACTGGCCGGACGATGCGATCGATAATGCCGAAACGCCACCGCCCCCAGGATCGACGCACTCGAATATGCCATCGCTTCACGAGCGCGCCGTCCAAAGCTGGCGGCGACCGGCTGGACAGGCACCGGATTGTCGGCCAGCGCTGCCCGCATCGCATCGATGGACCGGGGCAGGGCGCTATGGCCGTTCACCCCGCCGCTTTCCAGGGTGACGTGATCGGGGCGCAAATACCCTTCCTCGAATACATGGACGCGGATCCCTGCGGTCCGCGCTGCCAGGATCGCTGCGCGGTGCGCCGGGCGGCAATCGCCGAACAGCACCAGATCGGTAACCCCCTGACCCTGCATCCGGGCGGCGATCCAGTTCGGCCACGCGTCGCTGCGCCCCGCATAGGCGGTCGCATCGCCGATCCGCCAGTCCAGCCAGTCCCCGCCGCACAGATGGACGCGGGAAGCGCGGTGGCCACCGGCCCGAAGCGCTATGGCAAGCATCCGGAAGAACGGGCCCGGCAACCCTTGCAGAAACAGGAAGTGCCGAGGGTGCGGCCGAAAGCGAATAACGGGCGCATAACTTGACGCGCGTACCGGCGACAGGTCGCTTTCCCGGAACATCATGACGGATCAGCCAATGGGTACCGCCGCCGGCATTGCGCCCGAGCTGTCCCGCACCAGCCGGTGGATGGCCAGCACCTCGGCCAGCAGCTGTTCCAGCCGGTCAAGGGGCCACTGCGTCGCGGCATCGGACCATGCCTGGTCGGGATCGGGGTGGGTTTCGATGAACAGCCCGTCGATGCCGGCTGCCGCCGCCGCCCGGGCCAGCGCGGGCAGGGCGCTGCGCACGCCGCCGGAACGGCCGTCGAGTGCGGCAGGCTGCTGCACGCTGTGCGATGCGTCGAATATCACCGGATGGCCGCTGGCCCGCATGACGCCCAGTCCGCGCATGTCGACAACCAAGTCCCGGTAACCGAAACTGGTGCCCCGTTCGCACAGCATTACCGCACGCTGCCGGTCCATGCCGGCGGGCAGCGCATCGGCAACCTTGTCGGCCGCGCGAACGACGTCCTCGGGGGCCATGAACTGGCCCTTCTTGATCATCACCGGCCGGCCCGATGCGCCGGCTGCACGCAACAAATCGGTCTGTCGGCTCAGAAAGGCGGGGATCTGCAGGATGTCGGCGACCTCGGCCGCGATCGGCACCTGCCAGGATTCATGCACATCGGTGATGATGGCCATGCCAGTGCGCTCGCTCACCTGGCGAAGCATGGCCAGACCCGCCTCCAGCCCCGGGCCGCGCTGCGATCCGCCCGACGTCCGGTTCGCCTTGTCGAACGAGCTTTTGAACACCGGCCTGAATTTCAGCCGATCGGCAATCGCCGCGATGCGATCGGCGGTAACGAACAGCAGGTCCAGGCTTTCGGCCATGCACGGACCAGCAATGACCAGCGGCTCGTCCAGCGGGGCGATAAGCGGATGCTGGTCGGTCAGGTCCATATCGCCGCAATAATGCGTCGCTGATGCCGTGCAAAGCGCGTTATGGGTGGCAGAACAACCTTTTATCGCCGATCCGGGTGTGTTGGTCGCCCGCCAGCCCGCCATGTCATGGCGTCGTTACTCCGACACGGCGGCGACATTGTCATCGGCATTCCGGTCGACATATTTCGTATAGGGATCGACACCGGCGAATTTCGGCTGCCTGTTGGTCACCAGCCGCACTTGCTGGCGCCCGCTCCTGAGCGGCCGGCGCTCCATGACCACCACGTCCTTGGCCGCAAAGGCACCGACGCCCGGCCGTTCGGCGAACAGGCCGACATCGATGGTGTCCGCCAGCGGTGCCTCGGTTTCCCGGCCCTTGCCGTCCGCGTAATATTTCCTCGCCTCGATCGTCAAAGTGGTTTCATGGCGCCCGCCGCCGATCGCCCGAGCCTTGGCCTCTGTGACCTTCAGGTCGTAGAGCGTGATGCGTTCGAACAGGTCGGCGACCAATTGGCGTTCCTGGGCATTGCGGGTCAGTCCGTTCAGCCCGGCCAGCAGGTCGGTCGATGCCGCATAGGGCGCGCCCTTGAACCGATACCGGTCGAGCAGGCCCGCCAGCATCGCGTTCATCCGATCCTCGCCCAGCCGATCCTGCAGCAGATACATGACCAGCGAGCCCTTGCGGTAATGGATATAACCCTGGTTCTCGACACGGAGCAGCGGCAGCTCCTCGATCACTTCCCCCCCCCGCGAACGCAGGTAGTTATCGAGTTCATATTTCAGGAAGCGGCGGATCTTGTCCTCGCCATACAGCTTCTTCATCACCATCAGCGCCGAATATTGCGCCATGGTTTCGACGAGCACCGTCCCGCCCTGCTGATCCGCGCTGATCAGCTGGTGTGCCCAATATTGATGGGCGACCTCGTGCGCGGTGACATAGGTGACGTAATCGATTTCGTCGGCGTCACTGTTGTCGGCGATGAAGCCGAGCGATTCCGAATAGGGCATCGTGCCCGCAAATGCCTGGGCAAAGCTGGCATAGCCCGGAAATTCGATCACGCGGGCATAGTCGAACTGATAGGGTCCGAAATTGGCGCGGTAATAATCGAGCGATGCCTTCATCGCCTTGAGCATCGTATCGGTGTTGTAGCCGTGCCCCGGGTGATAATAGACGGCCAGATTGACGCCCCCGCCCGCATCCATCGTCTTTTCCGCATAGCGTGCGGACTGGACCGAAAAGAAGCTGAGAATGGGCGCTGTCGAGACGAACCGCGCAGTACGACGGCCATCGGCGGTCGCGTCCGCGACCTTGCGGCCCGGCGCGATCGGCGTCTGGTCGGCATCGGTGGTAACGGTGATGTCGCTGCGCACCCAGTCCGCATTGCCGACATAGTTGCGCATGCGGGCCGTCTTGTCCTCCAGCTTGGCGGGACGCAGCTCAGGCGTCAGGCCATAGCGCCGCCGCTTGACCCTGTCCTGCAGCAAGATGCTGCGATCCATGCCGATCTGTGGCGCGAATTCGCTGTTGTCCAGGAAGGTGCCGTTGGCAACCAGCCGCGTATCCTCGCCATTGGCGCGGAAACCCCGTTGCTCGCGAAGCGTTTCAAAGCGCAGCGTGCCGACCGCCCCCGGGGCCAGCGGCGTGGCAAAGCGATAGATGCGGTATTTGAAGGCGGCATCATTGCTGGCCAGCGATGCGCCGGGCACTGCGACGGACACGATCTTGGTCTGCTGATCCTGCAACCGGACGTGAAGGTCGCTGATCGGCGCGCCGGTATCGTTGACGAAGCGATACTCGCCCTTGACCACGGCCCGTCGCCGGGCCGGGTAGAGCACGACGTCCAGCTTGATATCGGTCAGCGCGGGCTGCGCCACGCTTTCGTACTTCAGATATTTCTTTTCATAGTCGGCGAGCAGTTTTTCCTGATCGTCATTGTTCCGGTACACGTTCAGGACGTTCATGTTGTAATAGATCCACGCCCCGCTGGCGGCCGCCACGACGACGCCCAGGCCAAGCAGCAGCCCCGGCCCGCCCGCCAGCCGTGCCGGCATCCGCTTGAGCCGCGGCGTCAGCCGGTCCTCCGTCCCGCGTCGCCACAACAGATGCGCCAGCACCGCCAGGATCAGCGCCCATGCGCCCCAATAGAGCCGCAGCCACCAGCCGGCGGTACCGCCGATCTGGTCGCCGTTCATATCCGAAAAACGCGCCGCCCCGGTCGATCCGTACAGATAGAGCGGATGGTCAAAGCCGATGTTCGACAGCGTCAGCGTCGCCACGACGTAAACCACCATCAGGCCCCAGCCGAGATATTTGTTCGGCACGATCGCCTGAATGAACACCGCCAGGATCGCCAGGATCACCATGTCCACGCCAAGCGGCAGCAGATACCAGGTGAGATAGCTGCCCAGCGCCAGGTCGGTCTGCCCCCGGAACAGCTGGACCAGGATCGCGGCGACAACCGAAACCGCGAGCGTGGCGAACAGGACCAGCGCTACCGCCAGCGTCTTCGGCACCAGATAGGCCCAGTTCGGCAGCGAGGTCGCATCGACGATCTCATGCATCTTGCGGTCGCGGTCGCGCCAGACCAGCTCGCCCGCATAATAGACCGCGATGATGATCGGAATGATCGTGAACGACCCGATCAGGATCGGGATCAGGGCGAAGGTGAGCGGCCGGGCCGGCGTGCCGTAGATTTCGTTGCCAAAGATCAGCCCGCTGATCGAATTGAACAGGCCGATGGTCATCAGTACGAAAAAGGCCGGGCTCTTGAACACCTGTGCCATTTCGAACCGGCACCGCGCCCACAGCCGGGTGGCATTGGCTGCGTCGGGATTGGTGGCCGGCAGGCGGGCGACCAGCAGCGGCTCGCCGACGGGCACTTTGGATGGTTTCGACGAAGCCGCACCCTTTTCGATGAAGCGGAAGCGCCAGATGGCGATGAGCAGCGCAACGATCGATACGCCAATCCACATCAGCCGGTTGGCCAGCAGCATCCCCGCAAACGGGGGCATCATCGTGTTCGCCTCGGCCGCGGTCCAGTAGCGGGTGGTATAGCCGACGGCACCCAATCCGAACGGCTCGATATAGGCTGCCGTTTCCCGCCATTCGGGCTGGGTGGATACCAGGGCCAGGAGGACGGTGTAGAGCACCAGGAACAGGATGACGCCGACATAGCTCCACATCATCGACCGGGTCAGGGTCGCCACGCCGAAGAAGATGGCGGAGGTGAGCAGCAGGTTCGGCAGCGCAAGCACCGCAAAGGCATAGGCGTAATGCGACAACAGGCCCGGCCCCAGCGTTTCCGCATCCACCCACGGCATTGCCGATCCGACGATCATGCCCATCGGAATGGACAGAAACGCGACGCTGGCGATGATCCACGCGCCGACGAACCGGCCCATCAGATAGGAAAACTTCGACACCCGCGTCGTGCGGACGATCGGGCCGAACCCGCTTTCATCGTCGCGCACCACGACATTGGCAACGAACGCGACCGTGACGAACATGAAGAACAGCGAAAAGATCTGATAGATCTGCATGATCGCCTGCGGGCTGTTCTTGTGAACATTGCCGCCCGATCCGACCGAGATGTTCGGCGTGGCCACCGCGCCGAACGCGAACAGGAAGAACAGGATGAACACCACCCAGAATACCGGGTTGCGGAACTGGTAGCGGAGTTCGAACGCCGCGATTTTGCCGAACATCTGGTTTTCTCCGGATCAGGCGGCGGCGGGGACGGGCGCGGCGGCGCGGCGCGTCCGGGCAAGCGTCGAGAAATAGACATCCTCCAGCCCGCCCGAGACCGGCGTGAAGCCGTCACCCGGATCGCCGGGTGACAGGATGTGAATGATCGTCCGGCCGGCGAACAGGCGGGTCGAGATCACCTCGTGACGCGTCTTGTAATCGTCCAGTGCCGCGCGATCGATCGTCTTGGCCCAGATGGTGCCGCGCGACCGGTCGATCAGGTCCAGCGGCGCCCCTTCCAACTGGATGCGGCCATCGGCCAGCACCGCCATGCGCGGGCACAGGTCCGCCACATCCTCGACGATATGGGTGGACAGGATGATGACGACATTCTCGCCGATTTCCGCCAGCAGGTTAAGGAAGCGGTTGCGCTCCTCCGGATCCAGGCCCGCCGTCGGTTCGTCCACGATGATCAGTTCGGGGTTGCCGATCAGCGCCTGGGCAATGCCGAAGCGCTGGCGCATGCCGCCGGAGAAACCGGCAATCGCCTTCTTGCGGAATTTCCAGAGATTGGTCTGGTTGAGCAGCGTCTCGACCGTTTCCTTGCGTTCGCGGGCATTGGCTACACCCTTCAGCACCGCCATGTGATCCAGCATGTCATAGGCAGAGACGCGCGGGTACACGCCGAAATCCTGGGGCAGATAGCCAAGCGTCCGCCGGAGCGCCTCGGGCTGTTTCAGCACGTCGATGTCACCGAAGGTGATGCTGCCGCTGGTCGGCGATTGCAGCGTGGCGATGGTGCGCATCAGCGTCGATTTACCCGCGCCATTCGGCCCGAGCAGGCCGAACATCCCCTTGGGGATCGACAGGGTCACCCCGTCCAGCGCCCGCGTGCCATTGGCATAGATGTGCGTGACGTTGTTGAGTTCCAGCATGACGACTCCCCCCTTGAATGTCGTCACGATACCAATGGTGTATTATAATGCTAGTGCAGTTATTCAGCGGGGGCGGCGCTGTCCAGCCATGCCGCCACCCAGACAAGGGGTGCGTTCCAGTTGATCGCGACTTCGTTCAGCTCATAGGCGCCGATATCGTCGGCCCAGCAGGTCTGGTGCGTGCACCGGCCCTCCAGCTTCTTGCCATCGGGCGAGGACAAGCGGCTGTTGGGGCCGCCGGACAGGACGCCGGGCGGCGGTGGCGGCAGGCTCGGGTCTGCGGATGGTGCCCAGAACCGGTGATGGGGATTGCGCATCGCCCGATCGCCGAACCCCGACACATAGCTTTGATCGAGCGGATTGCGGCCGAGGAGATAGTCCATCGCGTCGACCACTCCGGCGCGATAATCCGCCCTGCCGGTCAGGTCATGGGCCAATGCCAGCAGGATCGCACGGTTCAACAGGCTGGAATTGGAACCCCAGGGCAGCGATGACGGGCCATAGGGAATGGCATATCCCACCGCCTGCCGTTCCGCCAGGAACCGGTCCGCCCCGGCGATCAGGTTGCGTTCTATGGACTGGCGATGGGGTTGGGACAGGTCGGCGCGGCTGACCAGCAGGCTGATCGCGCCCAGGGTCGCGGTGGAACCCCAGCTGGGTTCGGCATATGGCTGTTCCCCCAGCAGCGGCGAGGATTCCAGCATCTTGCGCGCATCGGCATCGCCCGTTGCGGCATAGAGTTCGGCAGCGGCCCAGAAGAACTCGTCGGCCAGGTCTCGGTCGCCATAGCCGCCCGATCCGGTGAACGGCGCAATTGCCCAGACCTGCGGGTTGCGCCGGGCCGCTGTCCATGCCGATCGTGCGGATGCCAGGCAGCGGTCGGCGAATGCCGGGTCGACGGCACGAAACAGCCGCGCGCACTGCGCGGTGACCGCGGCAAGGTTGAGCGTTGCGGCAGTCGATGGGGGAAACAGCACCCGCTTTTCCCGATCCAGGTGCGGCGGGGTGGGCAGCGGCGTCCAGCGTTCGTCGCCCATCTTGTGATGCGCCATCCCCCCCGCATCGATTGCGGTGAACGTCAGGCCCGCCTGCGCACGCATCTGGCCCACCGGAACGGACAGGCGGGTGCCGGCCGGGACCTGCATCTTCATCAGCCATTCCAGTTCGACGCGCGCTTCGTCGAGCAGGTCGTCCACCCCGTTGCCGCTTTCGGGGATCAGCGCGGTTGAATCGCCGAACACTGCGGAACGCCCCCGCCACCGCGCATGTTCGGCCAGGTTGAGCAAGGTCCAGACGCTAATGCCGCCATTGACGACATATTTCCCCTGATCGCCCGCGTCATACCAGCCGCCGGCGAGCTCCGGCGTGCGGTCGCATCCCGGCCAGTCATTGCCGAATTCGTCCCGGCCAGCGACGCAGCGGGCGGTCTCCCCGACATGCCCCGCTGGTCGCGCCCAGCGGGCCCCGCCGGCGAATTTCGCGTCGATCGGGACGCCCGCCCGCTGTTGATAGAAGAAGTTGAACGCGGCCCGTGCCAGTTGCCCATAGGGCGCGGCGGCGATGGCAAAGGGTCGGCTGGCCGCCTTGCCGGATTCCAGGCGAAAGCCGTCGCCGGACAGGCCCGCGGCATCGAAGCGGATGCGATGGACCACCTGACCGGAATGACGATCAGGGCCGAACGGCTCCGTCTGTCCTTCCGTAACCACCACACCCGCCGCATTGCGCAGACGCCAGCGCATGGGCTCGCTGGGTGCGCCGGTCAGGATGGCTGTCTGGCCGGGGGCGGCAAGCACGGCCAGCTGGTTGACGCGGATCGCCGGGGCATCGGCCGGACCTGTCTGCGCCAACGCCATTGTGGTCGGCAGGGCTGCCATGGCCGCCGACGCGAGCATCCGGCGCGTCATCATCATCCCGTCCATCGAAGTCCCTCCTTGCCCGTCCGCCCGCGCCGGGCGCGGCATCAAAGCTGCGCCAGCATCTGTGCCAGCGTTCCCCGCATCCGCTGCATCATCCGATCGTCCGCCTGGCCCAGCACCCCGCGCGCCTGTTCGGGCAGATGGTCGGCGGCATGGCCGTCGAACACCAGATGATCAAAGGTGTGGCGCCACGCGGCCCTCTGATCCTCGGGCATCTGTCGCAGGGCGACGATGGCGTGCATCAATGCGCCATAGGGATTGGGCAGATCCCGCCGCCCCTCGTTCCACCAGTAATTGACGAACAGGTTGAACCGTTCGAGCGATTCCACTCCGTGCCACCAGTGGAACGGGATATAGATGGCATCGCCGGGTTCCAGCACCGCCACCCGCGCCTCGGCTGCCGCCTTGGCATAGTGGGGAAACCGTTCGAGGTCGGGATCCGTCGTGTCGACCAGGCTGACCGGGGTTCCGGCCGGCGTCAGCTCGATCGGCCCCAGATACAGGTTCGGCGTCTGATCCGGCGGAAACAGGGTGAAGCGCCGCCGCCCGGCAACCACCACGCCGATATTTTCCATCAGGTCGTAATGCGGGGCGACGCGGATGCGGTTGCCGATCCATGCGCGCGCCGGGGTGCCCGCCGGGGGGAGCGGGCTGGCGTTGTGCGCCACGAAATCGGGCATCAGTTCGTTCAGCACCTCGGACTGGACGGCGATCGAAAAGGGATCGTCGATCGCCCGGTCGTGGAGCAGCCTGTCGAAAAACGCATCCAATCCGATTTCGCCCCGGGTAAAGTTCAGTGCCAGATAGTCGGGCGTGTAGAAGAACCGCCCCCCGATTTCCGGCGCGCCGACCAGCACCTGCACCGGCCGCCGGGGATGATGGGCAAGAAAGGCCTGCGCCAGCGCCTCGTCCGATTCCCGCGCCGCGCGCACCGCCGGCCAGTCGGCGGCGTGGCCGCGAATCACCACGGGTTCGCCCGCAGCCTGAACCTCGGCGATGAAGCGGTCGCGGTCGATCCGGTCGATCTCGCGGATCGGGCGGGGCGGGGGCAGGGCGGTCACGATGCCTTGCGCAGCACCTCGCCCGACGCACTCCCCTCCGCGATCAGGAAATCGCGCTGCGTCGGCATCCGGCTGGCCGTGTCGGCGATCACGGCGCGGATATGGGCCAGACGATTGAGCGTTTCTTCATCGGGCAACAAATCGGCGGCCGGATGATAGCCGCCGGGTTCGACGCCCTGACCGGCCATCACCGACAGCCAGCTGGTTTCGGTGAACAATTCCTCATGTTCGCGGAACACGCGGCCGTTGGATCGAAACATCGCCAGTTTTTCCTGCAGGCCGTCGGGCGGGGTCAGCGTGCGGCAATACCGCCAGAAATCGGAATCGTCGCGTTCCGTCGCCTTGTAATGCAGGATCAGGAAGTCACGGATATCCAGATATTCCTTGACCGATTCCCGGTTGTAGCGATCGATCTCCCGCTCGTGAAAGCCGCGTGTCGGGAACAGCGTCATCAGCCGGGCTATGCCCGACTGGATCAGGTGGATGCTGGTCGATTCCAGTGGCTCGAGGAACCCGCCGGCCAAGCCCATGGCGACGACATTCTTGTCCCACGCGCGGTGGCGGTGACCGGCGGTGAACCGGATCGGTTTCGGATCGGCGAGAGCGGGCGCATCCAGATTGGCGAGCAGCGTCGCCGCCGCCTCATCGTCGCTGATATGGGCGCTGGAATAGACATAGCCGTTGCCCGTGCGATGCTGCAGCGGGATGCGCCATTGCCATCCGGCAGTGCGCGCCGTCGATCGGGTGATAGGTTGCTGATCGCCGGAACTCTCGCACGGCACCGCCATCGCCCGGTCGCACGGCAGCCAGCGCGTCCAGTCCTCATATCCCACCTCCAGCGTCTGCCCCAGCAGCAGCGAGCGGAAGCCGGAGCAGTCGATGAACAGGTCGCCTTCGATCTGGCGGCCATCCTCCAGCACGACGGCGGTGACATGGCCTGTCTCGGGATGCTGGTCGACCCGGGTGATCCGCCCCTCCGTCCGGGTCACCCCGCGCTGTTCGGAAAACCGGCGCAGGAAGCGAGCATACAGCCCGGCATCGAATTGAAAGGCATAGGCGATCTTGGACAGCGGCGAATTGCGCGCATCGGGTTGCGGGCGCAGGAATTTCGAATTGCGCGCGGCCACGACCGACAGCGAATAATCGTCCAGTTCGGACGTGTCGCCCAGCATCCGCCCCTTCAGCCAGTGATGGTGGAATTCGATCCCCATCATGTCGATGCCATAGGTGCCGAAGGGGTGGATGTAGCGGTGGCCGATCCGTCGCCAGTCGACGAACTCGATCCCCAATTTGTAGGTCGCGTTCGTTTCCCGCATGAACTGGTTTTCATCGAGGCCCAGCAGCGCGTTGAACAGCGTGATCTGCGGGATGGTCGCTTCGCCGACGCCGACCGTGCCGATCGCATCGGATTCCACCAGCTCGATGGACAGGTCGGGCAGGCGGCCCATCACCTGTGCCATTGCCGCGGCCGTCATCCATCCGGCGGTGCCGCCGCCGACGATGACGACCCTGCGCAGTCGATCGTCCCTCATGATGCCAGCCCCATCTGCGCCTGGCGATGATGGTCCAGAATGCGGTCGATGAACGCCTCGTGCGCGGGCAGCTGCGCCACGGTGCCGGCAATCTGCTGGCGATAGCCCTCCATCAATTCGGTGACGGCGGCATCGTCCAGCGAATCGGCGATCGGATCATAGCCGTCCGGGATCTGGCGCTGCCCCAGCATCACCGCCACCCAGCTGGTCGGCGAGAATAATTCGAATCCGTCGCGGAAACTGCGCGCCCGATTTTTGAACAGCGCCATCTTGTGCGCCAGCGGTTCGGGAATGGCCATGGTGCGGACATGGTTCCAGAACGCCGAATCGTCGCGTTCGGTGGCGTGATAATGCAGGATGATGAAGTCGCGCAGATCCTCGAACTGATCGCGCATCACCTGATTATATTCAGCGCGCTCGACGGCATAATCCCCCCGGTCGGGGAACAGCGCGATCAGCCGGGCGATACCGGTCTGGATCAGGTGGATGCTGGTCGATTCCAGCGGCTCGATGAATCCTGCGGACAGGCCGATCGCCACCACGTTGCGGTTCCATGCCTGGCTTCGCCGACCCGTCTGGAACCGGATGGTGCGCGGATCGGCCAGCGGCTCGCCCTCCAGATTGGCAAGCAGCGTCGCCGTCGCCTCGTCCTCGCTGACATAAGCGGTCGAAAAGACATGGCCGTTGCCGGTGCGGTGCTGCAGCGGAATGCGCCATTGCCAGCCGGCATCATGCGCGGTCGCGCGAGTATAGGGAGCGGGCGGCCCGACATTGGCGCTGGGCACGGCGACCGCGCGGTCGCACGGCAGCCAGTGGCTCCAGTCCTTATACCCCGTGGCCAGTGCCTCCTCGATCAACAGCCCGCGAAAGCCCGAGCAATCGACGAACAGGTCCCCGGCGATCCGTTCGCCCTGTTCGAGTTCGACCGAAGCGATATCGCCGCTTTCGCCGTCCCGGTGCGCCGTGACGATGCGCCCCTCCACCCGGGTGACGCCGCGCGTCTCGGCATAGCGCCTGAGATAACCGGCATAGAGCGATGCATCGAAGTGGAACGCATAGCTCATTTCCCGGATGATCGACTGGGCATTGGGTGCCGGCCGGGCGAAACGGCCGTGTGCCGCCGCCATCGACGTCATCGAATAGGCCGAGATGTCGGGCATCGGCCGCCGCGCCCGCTCGCGCAGATACAGCTGGTGAAAGGCGACGCCATTCACCGGGTGACCGTAATGGCCAAAGGGGTGAAAATACCGGTCGCCGCGCCGCGCCCAGTTCACGAACTCGATGCCCAGCTTGAACGTGCCCTGGGTCGCCGCGATGAAATCGTTCTCGTCGATGCCCAGCATCTGGTTGAACGTCTGAATGGGCGGGATCGTCGCCTCGCCGACGCCGACCGTTCCGATCGCATCGGATTCGATCAGTGTGATGCGGGTGTGGCCATTGGCGACCGTGCGGGCAAGCGCCGCCGCCGTCATCCAACCGGCGGTGCCACCGCCGACAATCACCACATGCCCCAAATGCCCCGTCATCACCGCTCCCCGGATTGCACGGCTGCTTCCCCGGCAACCTGCCATGCTGCGCGCCGCATGTGCACAACATACCCGACCGGCGCCGACTTTTCCGATACCGACTTTAAGGACCTTGGCCAGTCTGCGTCAAACCCCCCGCAACCTGTGTCAGGGAAGCCACAGCGGTTAGATTATTATATGTTCTGGCATCTTGCTAACGCTACCATTAGCCGATACCAGTTGAGGCAAGCGCATATCGGGGGCACCGGTGGCGTTGGGGAAAAACGAACAGGGGAGGGCACGATGCGTCGCATTGACGGTCTGCAGTCTGAATACGCCAATTCAAACAAATTCGGTAAATTGCTGCGGGGAAGCGCTTCGCTGGTCGCGATCTGCGTGATGGCCGCTGCTGCGCCCGCCATGGCGCAGGACGCCGCAGCCGATGAGGCCCAGGCCCAGGATGCGCCCACCGGCGACGACGTCATCACGGTGACCGGCATCCGCGCCAGCCTTGCCAGCGCCCAGACGATCAAGCGCGATTCGGACACGGTTGTCGATGCCATCACGGCTCAGGATATCGGCGCGCTGCCCGACCGTTCGGTGACCGAGGCGCTCCAGCGTATCCCCGGCGTGTCGATCAACCGCTTTGCCGGCTCCAACGACCCCGACCACTTCTCGGTCGAAGGGTCTGGCGTCGTCATCCGCGGCCTTTCGTTCGTTCGTTCGGAATTCAACGGCCGCGACACTTTCTCCACCGGTGTCTATGGCCAGGCGATCAACTTCGCCGACGTGCCGGCCGAACTGCTCGGCTCGGTGATCGTCGCCAAGAACCTGACCGCTGAGATGATCGAAGGCGGCCTGTCGGGCACCGTCGATCTGCGCACTCGCCTGCCGTTCGACCGTCGTGGTCTGCACGGCGGCTTCAGCATGGAAATGAACTATGGCGACCTGGCCAAGCAGGCGTCGCCCAACCTGACGGCGCTGCTGTCCAACACCTGGGAAACCGGTGCCGGCACCTTCGGCCTGCTGGCGAACGTTTCCTATTCGCAGCTGCTCAGCCGCTCCGACGGTATTCAGGTCACCAACTTCCAGCGCCGCGACAACCGCCTGGCGGTCGAGGCAAATTCGACGGACAACTCGGTGCTGCGCTGCGCCAACGGTCTGCCGGTTCCCGGTGCGGTCGACAACCGGTCGCTGCCGCCTGCGGGTTCGCTGTGCGGCGTCGGCCAGACGGCTGGCGCTGATGGCTTCGCCGATGTTGCCGACCTGCTCTATGCGCCGCTCGGTGGCCAGTTCCGTACCCAGGATTATGACCGCCAGCGCGAAGGCATCGCCTTGGCCGGCCAGTGGGAAAGCCTGGATCGCCGCGCCATGCTGACGGCTCAGTTCCTGCGCACCCGCGCGACCCAGACCTGGGGCGAGCATACGCTGGAATCCGCGCCCGACCTGTCGGATTACAACACTTTCCCGTTCGGTTGCCGTCCCAACGAAGCCGGCCCGAACGTCGTGCAGCAGGGACTGCCCACCGGCGGCCCGACCACGCGCGCGCAGTGCCCGGTCAGCGGCCCGCTGGCGTTGCAGAACTATCAGTATGACGACGACGGCATCTTCGAAAGCGGCTACATCACGCTGCCGGGTGCTGGCTGGCGTTCGCAGGATTCGGGTTGCGACGTTGGTGCGCGTCCCACCAGCTGTCAGCCGTTCCGCACGCCCGTCGGTGGTATGCAGCAGTCGCTGTCGCGCCGTCAGGTCTATGACGAAAACATCGTCGCGGACTATGGTCTGAACTTCAAGTTCACGCCGAATGACCGCCTGTCGTTCCAGGTCGATGCGCAATATGTGACTGCAGCCAAGAACAACGTCGATTTCAGCGTGTTCGGCTCGACCTTTGCGGACCAGGAACTGGATATTTCCGGCCGCCTGCCGACGCTGGTCAATCACCGTCCGCTGTGGATGGCGCCCGACTGGTCGGGTGGCAACAACCCGGACGGCAGCCCCTGCACCAATCCGGGCACCTGCACCCCCTGGGCGCCGAACAACGGCGTCACGGACGAAGCCTATTTCCGTAACAAGGCCAATTACTACTGGCGCGCCGCGATGGACCACATCGAGGAATCGCGCGGCGAGCAGGCCACGCTGCGCGGCGACATCCAGTATAATTTCGGGGAAGAAAGCTTCCTGAAGCGGCTGAAGGTCGGTGCCCGCTATGCGGACCGCGATCAGGACATCCGGTTCGGCGCCTATAACTGGGGCGTGCTGTCGGAAACCTGGGGCGGCATTGGTCCGATCTGGATGGACGGTCCGGCAGGCACCACCAACACGCGTGGCGCCAGCAACTCGACGTTCTTCTCGTTTGATAACTTCTTCCGTGGCGCAACGCCCGGTCCGATCGGCGGCTATTATTACAATGGCAACCTGATCGACAATTACGACCAGGCGGCAACTTTCCTGCTGGGCGTCAACCAGGCCTGGACCAATCCGGGCACCGGCTGGCGTCCGAGCGCGCAGCGTCCGGGTGCGGTCGATGGCTATCTGGCGAATGAAATCCAGGCGGTCAGCGAGCGGAACGTCAACGCTTATGTGATGCTCAGCTTCGACACCGACCGGGGTGCCGGCGGTCTGGCGCTGAGCGGCAATGTCGGCGTCCGGTTCGTCGATACCGCAGTCGACTCCGCCGGTGCATTCCGCTTCCCGCTGCCGAACGAAGTCGGTGTGGAGCAGGATTTTGCCACCCGCTGCGCTCCCATCCAGATCCCGCCGCGCGGCGATGCGCCGGCGCGTGAGGATATTCCGAACGGTGTCTGCGATCTGGGTCCGGAAGGCTATGCCCGGCTTCAGGCATTCGCCAACGGCGCCAGCACGCCGAATGTTGCGCGCAACAATTATCAGTACTGGCTGCCCAGCTTGAACCTCAAGCTTCAGCTGACCGATAACCTGATCGCCCGTTTCGCCGGTTCGCGTGCGCTTGCCCGCCCCGGCATGGCGGACATCCGCAACTTCTTCACGTTCGGCACGAACAACAACGATCCGACGCGGCTTCAGGGTTCGGCGGGCAATCCGTTCCTGCGCCCCGCCGTTTCGGATCAGTTCGACCTGACGCTGGAATGGTACTTCGCCCGGGTCGGCTCGTTGACGCTCAACGGCTTCTACAAGGATATCAAGGGCTTCTTCTATCAGAACATCGCCCAGTATTCGTTCACCAACAACGGCCAGACCTTTACGGCAAACATCCGCCAGCCCGACAATTTCGACGGTTCGGGCAAGGTCAAGGGCTTTGAAATCGCCTATCAGCAGACCTATGACTTCCTGCCCGGCTTCCTGAGCGGGCTGGGCTTCAGCGGCAGCTATACCTTCATCGATAGCGAGGGCCTGCCGGGCAACCGTCCGATCTTTGGTCCGGGCAGCAACCTGAACCCCGGTCCGTTGCCGCTGGAACAGCTGTCGCGTCACAACGTGAACGCCGCCCTCTTCTATGAAAAGGGTCCGATCTCGCTGCGTGGTGCGTATAACTGGCGGTCGCGGTTCCTGCTGACGGCTGCGGACGTGATCCATCCCTTCTATCCGATCTACAATGACGAGACCGGACAGCTGGATGCGTCGCTGTTCGTGACCCTGTCTCCGGTGATCAAGGTGGGTGTGCAGGGCGTGAACCTGCTCAACGAAACCACCCGGACGCTGCAGCAGTTCGAAGGGGTGCCGAACGCCTATCTCGGCCCGCGCTCCTACTTCATCAACGATCGTCGCTTCTCGTTCATCATTCGCGGAAGCTTCTGATCCGAAACACTTGATGCAGGGGGTCTTCGGCAACGAAGGCCCCCTTTTTCTTTGCGCGAGCCGGACGACCAGGCCAGAATGGCCGCCGCGCGACAAGGAGAGGGTATGCGTATCACCGCTGCAGCAGGGCTGCTTTTTTTCGGAACCGCTTTGACAACGCTGACAGGATCAGGCGCAGCGCAGGACGGGCAGGCGCCCGATGCGGGGCTTCGCCTGTCGGAGCGCGGCTACCTGACGGCCGACGGCTTCGATGTGATCGTGTTCGACGACATCTATCCTGACGGCCACCAGACCGGGGTAACGATCATCCAGCAGGGGCGCCGGGTCGCTGCAAATGGCGATGTCCGGCTGGACGCCATGCCCGGCCAATGGTCGCCGATGCCCAAGGGGGGCGAGCGCAGCGTCGATGCAGCATCGCGCAGCATAACCCAGCGACTGTCCTTTCCCGATCCGGGCAAGAACGGGCGGGGATTCAATCCGATTTTCTATCCCCCGGTCGATCTGTCCTATGCCGTGACGGTTACCCCGGCCGGCGGAAACCGGTTCCGCATCCGGGTCGACCTGGACAAGCCGTTGCCGCGCGAATGGGTCGGTCGCGCCGGCTTCAACCTGGAATTGTTTCCGACCGATCTGTTCGGCAAGGCCTGGTTGATGGACAAGACCGGCGGCATTTTTCCGCGCCAACCGAATGGCCCCATCGTTCGTCAAACCGGTCCGACCGTGCCCGTGCCGCGCAACATGGAAGCCAATGGCCCGGTTCAGGATCCGAACGGCCAGGCCCTTGGCGCGCCATTGGCGCGGGGCCGCAAGCTGGTCGTTGCGCCGGAAACGCAGGGGCAGCGGATCGTGATCGAGGGAACGACCGACATCGAACTGATCGACGGCCGCAGTGCGCACAATAATGGCTGGTTCATCGTCCGCGGCGTCCTGCCTGCGGGCAAGACCGCCCGCGCGCTGGAATGGACGGTGACGGTCGACAGCCAGCCGGACTGGCAGTCGGCACCGGTGATCCAGGTCTCGCAGGTCGGCTATGCCCCCGCCCAGTCCAAGCGCGCCTTGTTCGAGCTGGACGCCCGCAGCGGCGGCGCTGGAGAAGCCGTGCTCTACCGACTGACCGAGCGCGGCGAAGAAGCCGTGCTGCGCAGCATGCCAGCCGAATGGGGCAAGTTCCTGCGCTATCGCTATCTGGCGTTCGACTTCACCTCGGTGACGGAAGAGGGAATGTACCGGATCGGCTATGGCGATCAGCGTTCGCAACCGTTCCGGATCGCCACCGATGTCTATGCCCGCGACGTGTGGCAACCGACGCTGGAGACGTTCCTGCCGGTTCAGATGTGCCACATGCGCGTCAGCCAGAAATATCGGGTCTGGCACGGCCACGACCATCTGGACGATGCACGCATGGCGCCGGTCGGCCTGAACCATTTCGACGGTTATGTGCAGGGACCGGACACGCTGACCCGCTTTCAGCCGGGACAGGCAGTGCCCGGCCTGAACAGCGGCGGCTGGCATGATGCGGGCGATTATGACCTGCGCGTCGAATCGCAGATGGGCACGGTGTGGCTGCTGGCCAAGATGGTCGAGGAATTCGACCTGGATTACGATGCGACCAGGATCGATCCCCAAGCCAAAACGGTGGAGATCCATGATCCTGATGGCCGCAACGACGCCATCCAGCAGATCGAGCATGGCCTGGCCAGCGTGCTGGGTGGCTATCGATCGCTCGGCCGGCTGTATCGCGGCATCATCACCCCCAGTCTGCGGCGCTATGTCATGCTGGGCGATGCGGGCAGCCATAGCGACAATGTGCCGATGCAGCCGGTGGCCGGCCTGGGTGTCGATGCGAATGGCACGCCGGTCACCTCGGACGACCGCTGGGTGTTTACCGAGGACAATCCAGAGCGCGAGCTGCATGCGGCCGCGGGCCTCGCCGGTGCGGCGCGCGCGTTGAAGCGCGACAATCCGGCCCTGGCGGCAGAGGCATTGGCCGCCGCCCGCGCGATAACGGATGCGGCGATCGACCGCGGTGGCGATAGCCCCAACCGGATTTTCGCCTTGGCCGAACTGGCTCTGGCCACGGGCGAGCAGCGCTATGTCGACCGGATCGTCGCCCTGTCCGATCTGGTGCTGAAGGACATATCGAAAACCGGGTGGATGCTGTCCGGCCTGCGGGATCGATTTCCCGCCGCGTTTCGCAGCCAGCTGGACGCTGCCGTCCGCGATTACCAGGCGAAGGTGAAGGCGGATGCCCGCACCGACAGCCCCTATGGCATCCCCTACAAGCCCCAGATCTGGGGCGCGGGCTGGGACATCCAGCGGCGCGGCGTCGAACAATGGCTTTTTGCCAAGGGCTGGCCCGATGCCGTCGATCCGGATAGCTGGCTGAACGCGCTCAACTTCGTCCTGGGGGTGCATCCGGGGGAAAATACCGCAAGCTTCGTGTCGGGGGTCGGCAGCCATTCGGCAACGGTCGCCTATGGCGTCAACCGTGCGGACTGGAGCTACATTCCAGGCGGCGTCATCTCTGGCACCAACCTTATCCGTCCCGACCTGCCCGAACTGAAGGTCTGGCCCTATTTCTGGCAGCAGACCGAATATGTGATGGGCGGCGGCGAGACGAATTTCATGTTCCTGGCCCTTGCCGCCGACCGGCATTTCGCCGGAAAGCCGAGGCGCTGATGGCGGAGGCCGGGCACGCAACCTGCTACAGGATGGTGCTTCGCTGATGCCGGGCTGGGCCATTCTGGCCGTGGTCGGGCTGTCGATCGTCGGCGTGATCGCGGCTGTCCTCAAGGCGCGGCTGCCAGCGATGTTCGTCCTGCTGGCCGCAGCGTTGCTGAGCGGGCTGGCGCTTGGGGCCGACCCGGCGGCCGTGGTGGCTGCAGTGCGAAAGGGCACGGGCGAAGCGCTGGGCTTTGTTGCGGTGGTCATCGCGTTGGGTGCCATGCTGGGCGCGATGCTGGAGGCATCGGGCGGCATCGGCACCATCGCCCGGACGCTGTTGGAGGCCTTTGGCGAACGCCGGGCAATCTGGGCGCTGGTCGTCATCGGCATCATCGTCGGCATTCCGCTGTTCTTCGACGTGGGGTTCATCATCCTGGTGCCGCTGATCACGGTGCTGGCCAAACGAGCGGGGCGCAGTGTCGTCCTGTACGCATTGCCGGTGCTGGGCGGACTGATGACGATGCATGCGCTGTTGCCGCCCCATCCCGGGCCCGTGGCGGTGGCTGAGCTGATCGGTACCGATTACGGGTTGCTTGCGCTCTTTGGCCTCGCTTGCGGCATTCCGGCGGCCATCGTTGCGGGGCCGGTTTATGCGCTGTGGATGGAGCGGAGGGGGTGGTTGCCCGACGCGACGCCGCCCATGCTTGCGGAACCGGAGCCGACGGTCAGCCCGATGGGATTCTGGACCGCATTGAGCGCGATGTTCGTGCCGCTGGTCCTGATCATCGCGGCAACGGTTGCATCCGTGGTGCTGGCCGAAGGGCCGGTGCGAAGCGCCATCGCGTTCGTCGGACACCCCTTTGTCGCCTTGACCATCGCCTGCGCCCTCGTGTGGCTGTTGCTGGCGCGGGCGGGCACATCGCTGGATACCATCGGGCGGGTGATGGGCAAGGCCCTGGAGCCTGCAGGTGTGCTGGTGCTCGTGGTCGGCGCAGGCGCGGCCTATAAGGAAGTGCTGATCCAGTCCGGCGCCGGGGAACAGGTGACGGCACTGGTCACGGCCGCCCAGCTGAGCCCGATCCTGTTCGCCTTTCTGCTGGCCGGGTTCGTCCGGGTGGCCCAGGGTTCCGCCACCGTCGCCATGGTGACCGCCGCCGGATTGTCGGCCCCGTTGATCGCAGCAGCCGCGCTGAACCCTGCCCAGATTGCGCTGGTGACGGTGGCGATCGGCGCCGGGGCCAGTATCGCCAGCCATGTCAACGACACCGGTTTCTGGCTGGTGAAGCAATATCTGGGATTGAGCGAACGCCAGAGCTTTGCCAGCTGGACAATATCGTCCAGTCTGGCCGGGCTGGTCATGCTTCTAGTTGCGCTGATGATCTGGCCGCTCGTCTGATAGGGAACTGACATGCACATCACTCGCCGCACCCTGATTGCCGCTGCAGCAGCGCTGCCGATGGCGGGACGCGCATCGGCCGCCCTTGCTGCCCGAGTGGGCCGGATCGATCGACTTGACCCCGGCCTGGACGCCATCGTCGATGCCGATGCCCCGATCGAGGTGCTTGGCACGGGCTATCGCTGGGCAGAGGGGCCGGTCTGGGTTCCGTCGGGCGGCTATCTGTTGTTCACCGATGTGCCGGGCAATGTGATCTGGCAATGGCGGCCGGGTGGCGGCGCGCCGGTGCGGTTTCTTGACCCGTCGGGTCCCAGCCCGATTCCCGCTGGCGTGCGCGAGGCAGGGGCCAATGGCCTGACGCTTGACCGACAGGGCCGGTTGCTGATGGCCGGCAGCGGTTCCCGGTCGATCGAGCGAATGGATCTGGCGACCCGCGAGCGCACGGTGCTGGCCAGCCGCTTTGACGGCCGCCCGTTCAACAGCCCCAACGATCTGGTCGAGGCGAGCGACGGCAGCATCTATTTCACCGACCCGCCCTATGGCCTGGCCGATGGCGATGGTTCGCCGATGAAGGCGCATCAGTTCAACGGCGTGTTCCGGCTGGACCCGGATGGCCAGGTCACGCTGGTCGAAGGGCGGCTGTTCCGCCCCAACGGCATTGCGCTGTCGCCCGACGAACGCATCGTCTATGTGACGCAATCGGACGGCACGTCGCCGTCCCTGTTCGCCTATGACCGCTTGCCGGACGGCAGCATCGCCAATCGCCGTGCGGTCCTGACCGGACTGCGCGAACGGATTGCCGCTGGCGAGCCCGGTCTGCCGGATGGGTTGAAAGTGGCCAGCGACGGCACATTGTTCGTTACCGGGCCGGGCGGCGTGCTGGTGGTGACGCCGGGGGGGGAGCATCTGGGCACGATCCGCACCGGCAAGCCCATCGCCAATTGCACGCTTGCTCCGGATGGCTGGCTGTATCTGACGTCGCAGGACATGCTGGCACGGGTGCGGACCCGCGCCCGCCCGGCACGCTGATGCATGACGCTGCCTGATCCAATCGCATTTGCGTCGGAATGGTGCAGCGCCTGGAACGCGCATGATCTGGACCGGGTGCTGGCGTCGTTCAGCGACGATATCTGTTTTTCGTCGCCCGTCGCTGCCCGGCTGGTTCCGGCAAGTGGCGGTACGATCAACGGCAAGGCGGCCCTGCGCGCCTATTGGGCGCACGGGCTGGCGGCGATACCCGACCTGCATTTCGAGATCCTGCAGGTCTTTGCCGGGATCGACGCGCTGGTCATCCGGTACCGGAACCAGCGCGGCGACGAGGGGTGCGAGGTACTGACCTTTTCCGGTGGTTGGGTCGTCCGCGGTCATGGCACCTATGCCTTGACCGCGGACTGACCCGGCTCGGATCGATGATCCCCCGCCTTATTTGGCGCAGGAAACGGTCACGTCGGCATCCATACCCAGGGCGACCCGACCCAGGCTGAACGTTGCCTTGCCGTCCGTCGACAGCTGAAACGGAACATTGACCTGGGCCATGTCGGCCCCGCCGGCGCGGAAGCATTGCAGCGGCACAGCCACCGTCCGCCATTCGCCCACGGGCAGCTGGGCCAGTTCCGGCGCATTGACGCTGGCCGACCGGCCATTCGCGCTGGTCAGGGTAAAGCGCATGGCAGAGGTCGGCTTTTCGTCGATGCGCAACGTCGTCAACAGCATGACTTCGCCATTGGTCTCGCGGGACAGGTCGACCGGGGTGAAGTTGCTGAGCTGCACCGTCTGTTGTGTGCCGCCGCTCAGGGTAAAGCGCCGCGCGCCTTCCTGGATGCCGTAATCGACGGGCACGACGGTAATCCGGCCGTCCAGCGCGGACGCCGATCCGGTGGTCACCCGCGTGCCGCCATTGCCGTTGGCACCGCCTACGATCAGCGACCAGCTGGATGCCGGAATACCGCGCGCGAAATAGACGCCGGCATCCCCGGCATCGGACACGCCCGCATCCTCTGACAGCGGCTTCCATGTCGGCTGGGCCGACCGGGCCGATAGCCCGTAACCGAACGGATACAGGGTCGGCCCGCCATGCACCGCATTGGCGGGCCATGCGGTGGGCAGCTTTCCAGTGAAGTCGTACCGGGCCTGGCCGTTGCGGCCGGCCACCATCACGTCGGCGACCCCGGCACCCTCCGATCCCGGCAACCACGCGACGACAAAGGCATCGGCGGTGTTCAGCGCAGGGTTCATGTAGAGGGGCCGACCGGTGATCATGACGGCAACGACGGGAACCCCCTGTGCCTTCAGCTTCTTCATCGTCTCGATGGGGCCAGTCAGCTCGGTCTTCAGCTGCAGCGATTTGATGTCCCCCTGAAACTCGGCATAGGGGGTTTCACCGAACACCACGATCGCGACATCGGGCTTGCTGGCATAGCTGCCATCGGGGGACAGGGCGGCCTTGCCCCCTGCATCCCTGACCGCGGTTTCCAGCCCCTTCCAGATGCTGGTCGCGCCGGGGAACTGGCTGTTGTTCAGGCCCGTGCCCTGCCAGGTCAGCGTCCAGCCGCCCGCCTGCCGGGCGATATCGTCCGCCGCATCGCCCGCCACAAGGACGTTCGCGCCCGGCTTGAGCGGCAAAATCGACCCCTGGTTCTTCAGCAGCACCAGCGACTTTGCCACCGCCTCGCGCGCAATCGCCCTATGTTCGGGCGCGCCCAGCAGATCCCACTGACCGGAAAAGGGCCGCGCGGACGGCTTGCCCGCTTCGAACAGGCCAAGCCGCATCTTGACGCGCAGCACGCGGGCAACGGCATCGTCCAGCCGGTCCATCGGCACCTCGCCCGTCTTTACCTGAGCGGTCAGCGACGCATACAGATCCTTCCAGCTGTCCGGCGCCATGTACATGTCGATGCCGGCATTCACCGCCGTGGTGCAGCTGGCATTGGTGCACCCCTTCAACTGGCCGTGCGCATTCCAGTCGGTGACGACAAAGCCGCCAAAGTTCATCCGCTCCTTCAGCACATCGGTGACAAGGCCGCGATGCCCGGCGATCTTGACCCCGTTCCAGCTGGAAAAACTGGTCATCACCGTCCCCACGCCCGCTTCGATCGCCGGGACGTAAGGGGTGCCATGGATGCGGATCAGCGTCGCTTCGTCAATCGCGGCATCCCCCTGATCCCGGCCATCGGTGGTGCCGCCATCGGCCAAATAATGCTTGGTGCTGGCGATGACATATGGTCCCTTCAGCATCGGGCCGCCATCGACCGGGCCCTGCAGCCCCTTGATCATCCGGCCGACATAGCTGGCGACCAGTGCGGGATCGGACGAATAGCCCTCATAGGCGCGACCCCAACGATAATCCTGCGGCACGGTGATGGTGGGCGCAAAGGTCCATTCCTGGCCCGTGACACGGATTTCGATGGCGGTCGCCTTGCCGATCTTTTCGATCAGATCGGGGTCCCGCGTCGCGCCCAGACCGACATTGTGCGGGAACAGCGTCGCCCCGATGATGTTGGAATGGCCGTGCACCGCGTCGGTGCCCCAGACGATCGGAATGCCCTGTTTCCCGTCGCTTTCGTCCATCGACGCGGCGTAGAATTCATCGGCGAGTTTCAGCCAGTCCTGCGCCGGGCCAAGATCGTTGCCATAGGGGCCGGAATTGCCGCCGTTCAGGACGGATCCCAGATGATATTTGCGCACATCCTCCGGCGTGACCGATGCCAGGTCCGCCTGAAGGATCTGGCCGACCTTTTCCTCGACGCTCATCCGGGCGATGATGGCTTTGATCCGCGCTTCGTGATCGGCATTGACGGGCACCGTCCATCGCGGCGCCGGCCATTGTTCGGGATGCACGCGTGCTGCGTCCGGCACGGCGAGCGAATCGGCAATGGCCGTTTGGGCCACCGGATCGCCCGACCGCACCGCAGTGGTCGCGCATCCTGCCATCAGCAACATCATGGTGGCTGCGCCCGCGCCGCGAATAAGCATCATTCTCTCCCCAGTTTTCATTGGTCGCGCCGTTCATGCCTCAGCTTGACAACGCTGACAAGTTCCTGTCATCCCGACATCAGTGTTCTGCGGGCCATCGGTCCGTCCGGTTCCTGCGGGCACTCTTTCTCCCCTGGGGCGGCCAATGGTCGCCCCCTTTTCCATCGGGCTGATCCTCACGGCTGCGCAGGGGCGGCGACGATCCTGCGGGGGGAAGGGCGATGATCAGCACCAGAGCGGCCAGCGCGCTGACCAGGATGGCTGGTCCCACCGATCCGCTGCCCGTCAGGCTCAGCACGATGATCTGGGGCGACAGCGCCTGAGCCAGTTTCCGGGCGATCGAACAAAGCGCATAGGTACGGGCCTCATATGCCGAGCCGCCATCGGGCGATCGTTCGACCACCACCGGCACCAGCGCCCAGAACATGACGGACATGCCGTTGCCGGCGGTGATCGCCAGCGTGATCGCCGCCAGATGACCCGGCACGCCAAGCGGCAGAACGATGAGCAGCGCGGAAAGCGCGTTCAGCGCACCGGCGACGATCAGGACCGGCACCCGCCCACGGCGTCGTGCCGCCGCCGCCCATAACGGCGTGGCCAGCAACAGCGTCAATCCCGGCAGGAACGCCGCCAGATAGCCATGCCGCAGCGATCCCTCCTCCTCGAACAGCAGCAACAGCGACTTGTTCACCACGGTCACCGCGACCCCTGCTGCCAGGATGGTCAGCAACAACCGACGCAACGGCGATGACCGGGCGAGCATGACCGGCAGTTCGGCCAGGGTTTCGCGCAAGGACAATGGCGAGCCGGCATCCACCGGCCGGACCCGTTCACGCACCCCAAGCGCGGTGGCCGCAAATGCCGGCAGGGCCAGGACGGTCAGGATCAGCGCGCCCTGGCGGAAATCGGCGACGCCGACGTCGTTGCTCGGCATGGCGAAATAGACGCCCGCCGCGATCATGCCGCCCACTGCTGCGCCCTGCATCCGTGCCCCGGTCAGGCTCAGATGATCGACAGGACGGTCGGATATGCGTGCGGTCAACGCGGCATAAGGAATGTTGCCCAGGCTGTAGGTCACCCGCAGCAGGATGTGGAGCAGCAGGATCGCGGCGAACAGCGCCGTGCCGGTCAGCGGCAGCGGGGCAAAGGCACAGGCGAGCATCACCCCGGACAATGGGCCACCGATGGCGACCCAGATTCGCATCGGACGGCTGCGGCTCATGCGGTCGGCAAGCGCACCGACGGCCGGATCCGAAATCCAGTCCACCACCGATCCGATCAGAAAGATGGTCGATGCCGCGCCCGCGGACAGGCCGAGGCCGCGCAGGTAGAAGAAGAGCAGGAACAGCTCCATCGACTGCCATACGAAGTTGAAGCCAAGGTCTCCGGCGGCATAGGCGATGCGTTCGCGCCGGGTGATCATCGCATCGTCTAGTCCGCAGGTGGCGGAGCGACCGAATCGCGAAGCTTCAGTTCATGGGCATGCAGGTCGCATCCGGCGACCGGTTCGCCCGCCAGCTGGCGGATCAGCATGTCGGCGGCCCGCGCGGCCATGACATAGACGGGCTGGCGCACCGTGGTGATGCGGGGCCAGGTGATCCGCGAAACCTCGGAATCGTCGAACCCCGTGATCGACAGCTGTCCGGGCACGTCCAGGCCCATGTCGCGTGCGGCCATCAGCGCGCCGACCGCCATATCGTCATTCTGGGCCAGGATGGCGGTGGGTCGGTCGGGCAGGGACAGCAGTTCGCGCGCAGCCGCCATGCCGGTTTCGAAGTTGAAATACCCTTGCGCGCGCGGCGCATCGGCGATGTTCAGGCCATGGGCAGCAAAGGCCTGTTCAAACCCCGTCAGGCGCGCGGTGCATGCCGAATGGGTCGGATCGCCCAGGATGATGCCGATGCGCCGATGCCCCATGGACAGCACATGATCGGCGATCGCCCGCGCAGCCGCGACATCGTCCAGCAGATTGTTGTTGCCCGTTTCCAGCATTGCCGTCGGAGCGATGCGGGCAAAGGGCAGTCGCGCCGCGCTCAGCTCCTGCAGGATTTCCGGATGATCCGATGCCGGTGGGGCCAGCACGACGCCGTCCAGCGCAGCCGATCGCAGCAAGGCGGTCACTTCATGTGCGCGGCCGGCGATCGAATGGACGGGCAGCACGATCAGCCGGTACCGTTCCTCGCGCAGGCGGTCGAGCACCCCCATCTGCAGATCGACGACGTAACTGGGGCTGGGTTTTTCATAAACGAGCCCCAGCAGGTAGGAGCGACGACGGACCAGCCCCTGCGCCAGCATGTTGGGATGATAATCCAGCGCCCGTGCAGCCGCGGTCACGCGTTCGCGCACCAGCTGGGTAACATGCGGTTCGTTGTTCAATACCCGCGACACGGTCTTGGTCGACACGCCAGCATGTGCCGCAACCTCGCGGATCGTTGTCCTTTTTGCCCCTGTCACCCGCTCCCCCGTGGCCTAACTGTCTGACCGGAAAGCGGGCCTGCGTCAATCAATGCGGGGCGGCCCAATCGCGCGCGGCAACCAGGTCGGCGACGAAGCGCGCCCGTTCGCTTGCCGCGACGGCGGGATCGGGCAGTCGCAGCAGATAGCTGGGATGGACGGTGATCCAGCCATGCCCGCCATCGGCCAGTGGGAACGCCCGGCCGCGCTCGCGCCCGATCGTCACCGCCCGGCCCGTCAGCGCCCGCGCCGCCGATGCGCCAAGCGCAATGGTCAGACTGGGCCGGACGATCGCCCGTTCCTGATCCAGCCACCAACAGCACGCCGCGATCTCCGACGCGACCGGGGATTGGTGGATGCGCCGTTTGCCGCGAGGTTCGAACTTGAAATGCTTGACGGCATTGGTGACGTACAGCCGGGCACGATCCAGCCCGGCCTCTGCCAGCGCCTGATCCAGCAATTGCCCGGCCGGACCGACAAAGGGTCGGCCTGCCACATCCTCCTGATCGCCGGGCTGTTCGCCGATCAGCATGATGTCGGCACCTGCCGGCCCCTCGCCGAACACGGTCTGGGTCGCCGGTTGCCACAGCGGACAGCGGCGGCACGTTGCCGCTTCCTGCCGCAAGGCATCCAATGCTGCATCGGCATTGCCGCCGGTCGGGGACGGTGCAGTTTCGATCATTCGGCTCTCCCGGCCATGGGCATCGGCAATCAACTGGCCGATCAACGCGGTTTCGGCCATGTTGTGCCAATATTTGCGCGGCATTTCCTTTAGCATCGCCCCAATCTTGACCCGGGCGGGATTGAAGATCGCGCCGTAATAGCTTTTCCATACGGCCTCGACCGGATCGTCGTCCGGGGCATCGCTGCGGGCGGCACCCGGCCCCTCGGTCAGCACATGGCCGTCCCAGTGGATCGACAGTGCAGGCGTCAGGATCGACCAGCGCATCGATGCGAACCGATCGACGAAAAACCGGGCATTGTGGCGAACGATGTGATGTTCGGGTTCGAACCACGCGACAAAGCGTTCGCCGTCATCGTCCAGCATCGTCCGGAACCGGACAAAGGCCCGCATCTTGTGTATGTCCCGCCGAACCGATTTGGCCATGTCCTCAAGCTGGCGCAGCGCCGGATCGGCGCGGTCGTCGATCAGCCGAGGCTGCCGCTGAAGCCGGATGAGCATGGCATAGGCGCGTGCGAACCGTTCGGGATCGCTGTGCTGGATGACCGAGCGGGCCAGATCGACAAATGCCCTGGGCACGCGCAGCGGCGGCCGACCGGAAAGGGGCGGGGGTATTGGCCGATCCTCTCCGAACAAGTCGCCGGGATCGCCTGCGACGCGCCAGACCACGCCGTCGGGCGCCACCCCGGCCTCGGCCAGCGCTCGCGCCCGGTCGCGCCAGCCGTCGAAATCGTCCGGCTCGGCCAGCGTGACCTGGTGCGTCACGCGGCGAACAATTCCAGTTGTTCGACCCTGGGCCTCAGCTGCGCTTCCACGGTCAGGCTGTCGCTTAGCAGCACCGGACGCCAATCTTCCGCAATCAGGAATGGTCGCAGCTTTGCAATCGAAACGGTCAACCGGGCAATGTCCGCCAGCCGCAAGCGGCGATAGCGCCGGGCCGACAGGATCGCGCCGACCGCCTTCACGCCCAAGCCGGGTACCCGCAACAGCATCTCGCGCGGCGCACGGTTTACATCGACCGGAAACCGGTCGCGGTGTTTCAACGCCCAGGCGAGCTTTGGGTCGATATCCAGCGGCAACATGCCCGTGCCGGGATCGGCGGCATCGGCGACTTCGGTCGGGGCATAACCATAGAACCGCATCAACCAATCGGATTGATACAGCCGATGCTCGCGCATCAGCGGCGGGCGCTTCAATGGCAGGACCGTGCTGGCGGACGGGATCGGGCTGAATGCGGAATAATAAACACGGCGCAGCGCAAACCGGTCATACAGACTGGCGGCACGGCCAACGATGTCGCGATCGGATGCGGCATCGGCCCCGACGATCATCTGCGTCGATTGGCCGCCAGGAGCAAAACGCGGTGCCGAGCGATATCGTTTGCGGGCATCGCGTGCATCCAGGATCGATCGGGCCATGCCGTCCATTGCCCCCTCGATCTGCGGCTGCGACTTCTCCGGCGCCAGTCGCTGCAACCCCGCCATGGTCGGCAGTTCGACATTGATCGAAATGCGATCCGCATGCCGCCCCGCCGCCTCGATCAGTTCGGGATCGGCATCCGGAATGGTCTTCAGGTGAATATAGCCCCGAAACTGATGATCCTCGCGCAGCGACCGCGCGACCTCGACCATCTGTTCCATGGTATAGTTGGACGAATGAATGATGCCGGAGGAAAGAAACAGCCCCTCGATATAATTGCGGCGATAGAAATTGAGGGTCAGATCGACGACCTCGCGCGCGGTGAAGCGGGCGCGACGCACATTGCTGCTCTTGCGGTTGATGCAATAATGGCAGTCGAAGATACAGCTGTTGGTCAACAGGACCTTCAGCAGGCTGATGCACCGTCCATCTGGCGTATAGGCGTGGCAGATGCCGGAACCGGTCGTCGAACCCAATCCCTTGCCGTCGCGCGAGTTGCGTTTCGTCGTGCCCGACGATGCGCAGCTGGCATCATATTTCGCTGCATCCGCAAGGATTTCCAGCTTTTGTCGAGTGTCGAGTTGCGCCATTCGTTCTTTTTATGTTCGCCCGAGGCGAGACGCAAGGGGCGGTGCCCCATCCGGCCTTATTCCAGGGGCAGATCGACCTCTGCCTCACGCCGGGCCCTCGATTCGGCCTTTGACTGGCGAGCAGCGCGAACGAAACATCCAGTGCCGCCGCCTGCGCCGACCGTCGAACAGCTGCCGGTGCCGAACTCGCCTACCCGCAGCGCCTCTTCCTGCCGAACCGCCCAGCTTTCGTTGCGGGGTGCGATTTCAGTCTCACGCAGATTGCGGGGAATGCGAAAGCGTTCGGTTTCAGGCAGTCGGCGACAGACATAAATCTCTTCGCCGTTGCTGTTGGTCGGACATTCATCGTCACCGAAAATGTCGAGTACGCCGCCATTCACCGACTGTGCAGCGGCCGGGCCGGCGGGGATGGCCGCCATCAACGTTGCCAGGGCAATCAAGGCAGTTCGGGTCATGGCACAGCTCCTTTGCAGCAGGATAACGCATAACCCGGCGAAAGGTCACCCGTTTCCGTTCGGCTCAGACTCGTTTGGAAAGCGCGATGGCGGCGCGGCAGCCCATGCGGATCACGCCCGACAGCACCGGATATCCCACCGCCTGTTCAGCACCCGCTTCCAGCGCCGCATCCTTGTGCTCCAGTTCCTCCGCCCGGAACTCGGCGACGGCAGCGGCCAGTTCGGGATCGCTGTCGCCTAGTTCGTCGAGCTGGTCCTGGTAATGCCGGTCGATCTCGGTTTCGACCGCAACGGTGCACGCCATCGCAGCCTTTGGCCCGATGGCGGCGGTCACAGCACCAAGCGCGAACCCCGCCATGTCCCACAGCGGATGAAGCACCGTCGGGCGTACCCGGCGCTCGGTCATCATCCGGTCGAAAAAGGCACGGTGCCGTTCTTCCTGCCGGGCCATGCCGGCAATCGCCCGCGCCGCCTCTCCGCGGTCGCCCATCACCGCCAATTGCCCGGCATAGATGCGAGTTGCGCCATATTCGCCGGCCTGGTTGACCCGGATCATGGACTGGGTGTCGGGTCGGGGACGGGGAGCTGCAAGCGTCATAACGGCTTCCTTCTGGCCAATAGCAGCAAGATGGTGAGCGCGCCGCCAACCGACAACAGGGCATTATACCCCGCCAGCGAAATGCCGATCAGCGTCCATTGCGGCTGATCGCAGGAAATGACGGGCATGGCCAGGATATCCTCGATCGTCCCAGTGCCCGTCATGGTCGAAGCGCAGGGTGCCAGATTGGGCCACCAGCCATATTCGATCCCCGCATGGTATGCGCCGATCAGGCCGCTGATCAGGATGGCGACCGCCGCTAGGCCGACCAGCGCCGAACGCTGGCTGCGCCCGGGTACCGCAAAGCCGAGTGCGGCCAGCACGATGGCGGCATAATGCGGCCAGCGCTGCCAATGGCACAGTTCGCACGGATACAGGCCGCCCAGATATTGCGAGGCCAGTGCCCCGCCGATCAGCGCCAGCGGCAGGACGAATGCGATCAGCCGAGCGGTCCGAAAGGGACGGTGCATCAACCGGATCGCCGCCAATCAGCGGCCGCCGGCCGGTTTGCCTGCCGCCGGTTTCACCGCGGCCTGACGCACATTCGGCCCCAGCCGCCCGATCGTCTGCAGCGCGTAATGCAGCTGGAAATCCTCGATCCCCTGCTTTTTCAGCTCCTCCGGCGTGGCGGCGAAGCGGGGATCGTCCTTGGCATCGTCCTCGAGCAGCTTGTCGTCCGCCTTGGCTTCGTTGACCAGGTGGCGACGCAGATCGGCCTCGCGGATCACCCGGCGCGACCGGCGGTCAGCATCGCTGATCTGCGGCACGACGAGGTCGGGATTGATGCCCCCTTCCTGCACCGAGCGGCCGGACGGGGTGTAATAGCGCGCGGTGGTCAGGCGGAGTGCCGATTCGGGTCCGACCTGGATCAGCGTCTGCACCGATCCCTTGCCGAAGGTCGTCTCGCCCATCACCAGGCCGCGATGATGGTCCTGAACCGCGCCCGCCACGATTTCCGAGGCAGAGGCGGTGCCTGCATCGACCAGCACGATCAGCGGCAGGCCGCCGGTCAGGTCACCCTTCACCACCGTCCGGCCCGACTGATACCGGTCGGGCTGGTCGGCGAAATAGCGTTCGATATCCCCCTTGTCCCGGCCCCGCTGCGATACGATTTCGCCGTTCGCCAGGAAGATATCGGACACCTCGACCGCCTGGCTGAGCAGGCCGCCGCCATTGTCGCGAAGGTCGATGACATAGCCGAGCGGCTTCTTGCCCAGCGTCTTGTCGATGGCGGCAATGGCCGCGCGGGTTTCCGCACCGGTGGTGCCGGAAAAGGTGTTGATGTTGATGACGCCGATGCCGTCCTTCACCTCCCACTTCACCGCTTTCTGCACGATGGTTTCCCGCGTCAGCAGGACGTCCATCGGCTTGTCGCGGCCGGGGCGGACGACGGTGATGGTCAGCTTGCTGCCCGGCGGACCGCGCATCGCGGTGACGGCGGCGTCCAGCGTATCGCCGTACACCAGCTTGCCATCGATATGGGTGATATAGTCGCCGGCCTTGATTCCGGCGCGGAAGGCGGGGGTATCCTCGGTCGGGGCGATCACCTTGACCACGCCGTCCTCCAGCGTGACCGACAGGCCCAGCCCGCCGTAATTGCCCTCGGTTGCGATGCGCATGTTTTCGAAGGCGAGTGCATCGACATACGAACTGTGCGGATCGAGCGCGGCCAGCATTCCCTGAATCGCGCCCTGCATCAGTGTCTTGTCGTCCACCTCCTCGACATATTGGGCCTTCACCCGGGTATAGACGTCCATGAACGTGTCGAGTTCGCGGTAGCTGGCGGTATCGACCTGGGCCATGGCGCCGGTGGCGACGGGAACCAGGGCGAGGGCACCGACAAGGGCCGTGGCCTGAAGCAGCGGGCGGATCATAGGGCGGATCGCTTTTCGATTGAGCATGACACCAGACTAGCGGCTTGAGGATCGACTAGCAAAGGCCCGACGCGATGAACGCCCGATGAAGCGCGTTCAGGGCGTGGTGACACGCGCGACCTGGCCATCGCCCTGCGGCGCGGCGATGATGTCGCGGGTCGTCGTCCCCTTGTTCACCACATTGGTCTGCGGATCGCCGACCGAAGAGCGGACGCCGACATCGGCGGTTTCGGCCCCGGCGGCCTGAAGCATCGAGGTTTCGGTGGCGCTGCGCGGTGCAGGCTTGCCGAACAGCGCCTCCAGCGCGTCCTGTTGCGGACCGGTTTCCTGGGGCCGGGCGGCACCGGGCTGGGGCGGAACCAGCGCATAATCGGGCGGGATGACCAGCGGTGCCTGGCGCGCGACGGCAAACTCGTCGGGTCGGTTGCGGTCAAGGCCGCCACGACCGCCGCACGCGGCGGTGCTGATCACGATGCCGGCAAGCCCGGCGGCAAGGATGGCCTTACGCATTGACATTCTCCGTCGCGGAATCAGCGGTGCTGCCCGGTTGTTCGGGCTTGTCGCGCACAAGCAGGGCGCGCGCAAGCAGGATGAGCACGCCGATGCTGATCGCGGCATCGGCGATGTTGAAGACGAGGAAGGGTGACCAGTCGCCGAAATGCAGGTCGGCATAATCGACGACATAGCCGAAGCGGATGCGATCGATGATGTTGCCGATCGCCCCGCCCAGCACCAGGCCGAGCGCGAACAGATCCTGCCGGTTCGTCTCCCGCGTCATCCACCAGGCGACCCCGGCGGCGATCACCCCGGTCATGACGACCAGGCCCCAGCGCATCAGGTCGTTCTGCGCCTGAAGCATTCCCATTGACACGCCCTCGTTCATCACGAAGCGCAGGGTGAAGATGGGCAGGACGGCGATTTCCTGCCCCTCCTGCGTCAGGCCGAGCGGGCCGGTGACGATGTATTTCATCACCTGATCCGCGATCAGGACGATGAGGGCGGTGATGCCGCCAATGCCGAACAGGGTGCGGGTCATGCGATTACCTCCGCGCAGCGGTCGCACAACGCGCCATCCTCGACAACCTCGGGCAGCAGCCGCCAGCAGCGCCCGCATTTGTGATGCGTCGTGCGGGCGACGGCGATGGTTTCATCCGCGCCGTCATGCACGGCGGCGACGATGAAGATTTCGGCCAGTTCGTCCGCCGGGCGCAGCAGATGCGGCACCGTCACCTCCGCCTCCAGGCTGGAGCGGATGACTTTCTCGCGGCGGAGCGGCTCGATCGCCTCGGTCACCGCCTCGCGCTGGCGGCGGATGTCCGACCATTCGGTCATCATCGGATCGTCACCCGGCAGCGCGGGCAATTCCGGCCATTCGAGGAAGTGGACCGAGCCATCGTCCGACGGGAAGCGCGCCTGCCAAACCTCCTCTGCGGTGAAGCACAGGATCGGCGCGGCATAGCGGACGAGGGCGTGGAACAGCACGTCCATCACGGTGCGGCAGGCGCGGCGCTTCACGCTGTCCGGCGCGTCGCAATAGAGGCTGTCCTTGCGGATATCGAAGAAGAAGGCCGACAGGTCGTCCTGCGCGAATTCGATCAGGGCGCGGCTGTAGCGGTTGAACTCGAACGCTTCGGCCGCTGTGCGCAGCTCGACATCGAGTGCGCCGAGGCGGGTGAGGATATAGCGCTCCAGCTCCGGCATCTTCTCGACCGGCAGCTTTTCCGCATCGGTGAAGCCCGCCAGCGCGCCGAGGAGATAGCGGAAGGTGTTCCTGAGCTTGCGATAGGCATCGCCGGTGCCGGCCAGCACTTCCTTGCCGATGCGCACATCCTCGAAATAATCGGTCTGCGCGACCCAGAGGCGGAGGATGTCCGCGCCGGATTCGTCGATGACTTTCAGCGGATCGACGACATTGCCCAGGCTCTTGGACATCTTGCGGCCCTGGCCGTCGAGGGCGAAGCCGTGTGTCAGCACCGCGTCATAGGGCGCGCGGCCGCGGGTGCCGCATGACTCCAGCAGCGACGACTGGAACCAGCCGCGATGCTGGTCGGACCCCTCCAGATAGAGGTTCGCGCGGGCGCCCTCGCCATAGCGGGCCTCGACCACGAAGCTGTGGGTGGAGCCTGAGTCGAACCAGACATCAAGGATGTCGGTGACAATCTCGTAATCTGCGAGGCTGTGGTCGGGGCCGAGCAGCGCCTGATGATCGGCGGTGTACCAAGCGTCCGCGCCGCCCGCGCGGAAGGCGTCGAGGATGCGGGCGTTGACGGCGGGGTCGCGGAGACAGTCGCCGGTCTGGCGATTGACGTAGAGCGCGATCGGCACGCCCCAGGCGCGTTGGCGGCTGATCACCCAGTCGGGGCGACCCTCCACCATCGAACGGATGCGGTTGCGGCCCTTTTCGGGGACGAAGCGGGTGCGGTCGATGGCGTCGAGCGCGAGGTTCCGCAGGGTGGGGGCGTTGCCGGGGTTCACCACCGGCCCGAAGCCTGCGGTTTGTGCGAAGGCGGGGAGTTCGTCGGCGGCGTGGCCTGCCACCCGATCGCCCTGAGCTTGTCGAAGGGCTGTCCTTTCTTCATCGGAAGAAGAAGGCAGGGCTTCGACAGGCTCAGCCCGAACGGATTGGGATTTGCCATTCCCATCCATCGGGATGAACCATTGCGGGGTACAGCGGAAGATGATCCGCGCCTTTGACCGCCAGCTATGCGGATAGCTGTGCTGGAAGGGGGCGGCGGAGAGCAGCGCGCCTGCTTCGCGCAGGTCCGAACAGATCGGGCCTTCGGGTGCGTTGAATTTTGGGTTGATGACGCTCAGCCGCCGCTCGTCCGCACCGCCGAGCCACGCCCAGTCGTCGCGATAGCGGCCATCGTCCATCACCGCGAAGACGGGTTCGATGCCGTTCGCCTTGCACAGGGCGAAGTCGTCCTCGCCGTGATCCGGGGCCATGTGGACCAGGCCGGTGCCGGCGTCGGTGGTGACGAAATCGCCGGGCAGGAAGGGCCGCGGCTTGGCGAAGAAGCCGCCGAGATGATGCATCGGGTGGCGGGCGCTGGCTCCGAAGAGTTGCGCGCCTTTCACCACTTCCCATTCACTCTCATGGAGCGAGAAGATACCGGGATTGCGATCACCACAGCGCTTCAGGAACTCGGCGGCGAGTGGCTCGGCCACCAAATATGAATTCACCGTTCCGCAGTCGGTGATTAGGACATAGTTTACGTCAGACCCGAAGGCGAGCGCCTGATTGACCGGGATCGTCCAGGGAGTGGTCGTCCAAATCACGGCGAACGTCTTAAGGTGAGACTTGGCAAGTAGTGCCTGGATTGCAGGAGCGTTGGGCGCCTCGACAATCTCGAACGCCACGTCGATCTGGGTCGACGTCACATCCTCATATTCAACCTCGGCCTCGGCCAGGGCGGTCTTTTCGACCGGCGACCACATCACCGGCTTGGCGCCCCGATAGAGCTGGCCCGACTCCGCGAACTTCAGGAGTTCGCCCGCGATCGTCGCCTCGGCCTCGTACTTCATCGTTAGATAGGGGTCGGTCCAGTCGCCCATGACGCCCAGGCGCTGGAACTGCGCGCTCTGCACGCCCACCCAGTGCTGGGCATAGGCGCGGCATTCGGCGCGGAATTCGGACGAGGGCACCTCGTCCTTCGACTGCTTCTTCTTGCGATACGCCTCCTCGATCTTCCATTCGATCGGAAGACCATGGCAATCCCAGCCGGGAACATAGGGCGCGTCCTTGCCCATCAGGGATTGCGAGCGGACGATGATGTCCTTCAGCACCTTGTTCATCGCATGGCCCATGTGAATGTCGCCATTCGCATAGGGCGGGCCGTCGTGCAGGATGAAGCGTTCGCGCCCCTGCCGCTGTTCGCGAAGCCGGTCGTAAATCCCGATCCGCGCCCAGCGATCGAGGATCTGCGGTTCCTTTGCCGCAAGGCCCGCCTTCATCGGAAAGTCGGTCTGGGGCAGGAAAACGGTGTCGCGGTAGTCGCGCTTGCTGTCAGTGCTGTCGGTCATAGGAACTGCGCGCATTAGCGTGAGGGAGGCGGGGTGACAAACCGTTTGCGCAACGCCGGGCGCCGGGCGGTTGACGGCCCAGTTTTGACAGTTTTGACGAATTGAGCGGGAGGCTGTGTCGGTTGGCAGCGGTGGGCCGGGCGGGGTGACGCGGCGTCATTGCACCAATGAAGCAGCGAATTTCCTACATTGCCAGGGGGTTAGCGAGCGAGTGCCACCCGTGCGGCGTCGCAATCGCGGGCCATTCGGTCCTTCAGTGCCTCCAGATTGTCGAACTTCGCCTCGGGCCGAATGAAGTCGATGAATTCGACCTCGATCCGCTGGCCGTAAAGGTCGCCGGAGAAATCGAAGAAATAGGGTTCGAGCAGTTCGGTCGCCTGCCCCTCGATCGTCGGGCGGATGCCCAGATTGGCCGCGCCGTCCAGCACGCGCCCGTCGCACAGATGGCCGCGCACCGCATAGATGCCGTAAGCCGGGCGCAGATACTGGCCCATGCGCAGATTGGCGGTGGGATAGCCGAGTTCCCGCCCCAGCTTTGCCCCATGTTCCACCACCCCCTCGACCGCGAAGGGGCGGGTGAGCAGCCGGGCCGCCTCGCGCGGGTTGCCCGCCTGAAGCGCGGCGCGGATGCGGCTGGACGAAATCACCTCGCCGTCGCTGACCGGGGCGACGGTGCGGACGTCGAACCCCAGTTCCGGGCCAAGCGCGGTCAGCGCGCGGACATCACCGTCGCGCCCCCGGCCAAAGGTGAAATCGGCCCCCGTGACGACACCCGTCGCGCCGATCCGGTCGACCAGCCGTTCGGCGCAGAATTGCCGGGCGGACAAGCCCGCCAGGTCGGCATCGAAGGCAAAGACCAGCATGGCATCGGCCCCCGCCTGGCCGAACAGCCGTTGCCGTTGATCCAGCGTCGTCAGGCGAAAGGGCGGCGCATCGGGGCGAAAGAAGCGAACCGGATGCGGGTCGAACGTGGCGATGATCGCCGGGCGGCCAAGCGCATGGGCCCAGCGGATCGCCTGATCCGCCACGGCCTGATGCCCGGCATGAAATCCATCGAAATTACCAAGCGCGACGATGCCGTGACGAAAGGCCGCTGGCAGCGCCGAGCCGCCGTCAAGCCGCTCCATGGCCGCGCGCTATAGGGGCAGGCCGGGGCAAAGCCAATGCCGTCGGGAGGCGGTAGTGGGCGCTTGTTTGGCGGGGGAGCGGGCCGGTGCCGTAACTCAAACGATCAACCCTGCACCAGCCCGCGCCGCCAGCTGACGATGAAGGACGCGATCAGATAGCCCCACATCAGCACCACCATCAGCGTCCAGCTGGACACTTCGGGCACCAGCATCAGTCGGGCCAGCAGCGCCCAGCAGAACAGGCCAAGCTGCATCGTCCAGAAACAGATCGCCCCGGTCTGGGCAATCACGCTGCGGGTCAGTTCGTCCGCGCGGCGCCAGACGCGCAGGTTCAGCCAGGTCTGCCAGGCGAGCACCGCCAGCACGCCGATGGCGACGGGCACGCGCTGCGCGGCGATATCGCCCAGGTTCACGAACAGGACGGGCAGCGCCAGCATGATGCCGGCCAGGGCGGCGACTACCCCCTGATTGCGCGCGCTCCACAGCGATTCGGGATCGGGTGCGTCGCCCGGCTCGATCGATTTGTCGATCATCCGGGCATAGCGCGACGGGCTGGACGCGGCGAACAGGGTCATCAGCCCGGCCAGGATCAGCACGGCCGCCAGCAACAGCGTCAGGATGTCGATGAACGGCCACTCGCCCGCAATGTCGACGCCGCTCCGCTTGATGAAGCGGCCGACCAGCCATCCGCCCACCCCGCCGACCACGGCCCCCGCCAGGAACATGCCAATGATGCGGACCAGCAACCGCCGACCCGGTTTGCGTTCAGTTTCCATGATCGTCGTTCCCGTCATCACCCGTTCCTTTGCCCATCAGCGGTTCGGGGGGCGTCCAATCGTCGATGAAGATCGAATCGACGCCCGTGCCGAACAATCTGGCCAGCCTGAGCGCGAGCGGCAGGCTGGGGTCGTATCTGTCGGTTTCGACCGCGTTGATCGTCTGGCGCGACACGCCGAGCATCCGGGCGAGATCGCCCTGGCTGATCCCGGCTTCGGCCCGCATCACACGCAGCCGGTTCTTCACGCCCGCACCTGACAAACACTCTGGTCCATATGACAAGAGTGTTTGTCATGATCCGGGGTGGCGTGTCAAGAGTGTTTGTCAGGGTCCGGATGAAAAGCGCGGCAGGGCCTGCACTCTTGATTCCGCAGTGCACACCGACTATTAACAACTGTGTAAGTAGGGAAGGTGGCGATGGCGACCCAGGCTGAACTGATTCGATCGGAACCCGTGCAGAAGGCGGCGGCGCCTGCGGTCAATCCCGGCGTGCCGATGCGGCGTAACTGGGGCGCGGCATGGGCGGCGACCCGCGCGCTGATGGCGAATGGCGACGACACGGTACAGGTGTTCCGCATCATGCGCGCGCTGAACGGCGATGTGACGCTGCGCAATTACCGCCGGATGCTGGCGCATCCTCAGGGCGGCAAGATCGCCTATCGCCGGCCGGAACTGGCCGAGCGGTTCTGCGACCGGGTATGGCTCGATGCGCTGCCCGAAGGGACGGTCGGTGCGCATTACCGCGCGTTCCTGGATCGCACCGGCTTTTCGGCCAAGGGGCTGGCGGACATTTCGGTGGCCGACAACGAGGGCTGGCAGTCGATCGAGCATCCGGTCGCATGGATGGGCCGGCGCGAGCGCGACATTCACGACATCTGGCACGTTCTGACCGGCTATACCGCCGAGGAGCATCTGGGCGAGGCGTGCCTGGTCGCGTTTTCCTATGCACAGACGGGCGGGCTGGGCTGGGCCGCGATCGGCGCGGCGGCGGCGCTGAAGAGCCTGAAGGTGACCGGCGAGCGGCTGTTCGCGGCGGCGGTGATCGAGGGGTATCGCCACGGCAAACGCGCGCAGTGGCTGCACGGCGAGGATTACGAGGCGCTGCTGGCCGAGCCGCTGGACGCGGCGCGCCGCCGGCTGAACATCGCTGAGCCGGTGAAGTACAAGGTGGCGCAGGCGCGGCTGCGCGAACAGGGCATTCAGGGCATCTGAACCCCGGCGCGATTGACCCTGGAATATACGGATCGTATATGGTTCGTATATTAAAGGAGGACGGCGGCGCATGGGCATCGTAAAGATCGAGGACGAGCTGCACGAAGCGGTGCGGCGGGCGAGCGCGGTCATGTGCCGGTCGATCAACGCGCAGGCCGAATTCTGGATGAAGATCGGGATGCTGGCCGAGGCCAATCCGGCGATGAGCTTTACAGAGATCGTGCAGATGGAGATGCAGCGGGCGCGGATCGAGCCGGATCAGGCCCGTGTCGCCTGACCTGATCAAATCGCCCGCCGAACTGGCGCTGATGCGGATATCCGGCCGGTTGCTGGCACGGGTGTTCGAGATGCTGGACGGGATCGACCTGACCGGCCTGTCCACGCTGGCGATCAACGACCGGGTCGAACGGTTTATCGCCGACGAATTGCAGGCAAGACCGGCGAGCAAGGGGCAGTACGGCTTTGCCTATGTCCTCAACAGCTCGATCAACAATGTGGTGTGCCACGGCGTCCCCGATGCGGCGACGATTATCCGGGGCGGCGATATCGTAAATTTGGACATCACGCTGGAAAAGAACGGGTTCATCGCCGATTCCAGCAAGACATACATGGTCGGCAGTGTCGCCCCGCACGCCCGCCGGCTGGTGCAGGTGGCGCAAGAAGCGATGTGGAAGGGGATCGGCGCGGTGCGCGCGGGCGCGCATCTGGGCGATATCGGCCATGCCATCGAACGGCACGCGAAGAAGCGCGGTTATTCGGTGGTGCGCGATTATTGCGGCCACGGCATCGGGCGGGAAATGCACGAGGAGCCGTCGGTGCTGAATTACGGACGGCCCGGCACCGGCATGATGTTGCGCGAGGGCATGGTGTTCACCATCGAGCCGATGATCAATCAGGGCACAAGGCGCGTCTCGACGCTGGACGATGGCTGGACGGTGGTGACCGACGATGACCGGCTGTCGGCGCAGTTCGAACATACCGTGGCGGTGACCCGCACCGGCGTCGAGGTGTTGACGCTGCGCAAGGACGAGCGGGTGAAGCTGGCGGCGTGAACGCTGTTGTCTTCCGGGCGTTTCGTGCGATGGCCGGCCAAGGGAGTAGCGTGATGGCGGGACTGATCTGGCCATTGGTTCTGGGCGGCATGGCGGCCGCGATGCCCGGCAGGCAGGAACCAAGCTGCGGCGTGGACACGTTGCAGATCACGGAAATGCCGGCGGATCGCGACGTTGGCGTGACCGTGGCCGACGAGGTAGGAGGACGGCTGCGTTTCAAGCGATGGTCGTTGATCACCGGCGTCTTGCCCCGATGATCAAGGGCATCGCCGCCAGCCAGATCGCGCTGTCCGATGGGCGCATCATCGACCTGTTCTATGGCGGCGGACGGAAGGTGCGGACGGAACCCTATTCGCTCTTTTCGCCGGGCGAAACCGCAAGCGCGCCCCCGGCCATTCAGGGCGTGACACCGTTGCAGACAATCAGGGTGGATGTAGATGGCACCACCCGTCAAACGATCTTCATCGGCCTGTGGCGGTTGCCCAAGGCGTCCATCGTCGCAGGGTTCATCGAAAAGGACGGCGTTTCGGGTACGCCCATCCCCATCCTGACCAGCCGGGAGCCGATCAAGAGCATCGGCTATTTCCCTTACCTGCACAGTTCCAACGGCCTCGTGACACTGACCCAGCCGACGCCCCAGGGTATGCGCTGGACCGAATGGGAGCTGAATACCCGCGACTGGCCCAATATGCTCGATTGGCGAAAACAGTCGAACAGGGACGTTACTGAGCCAGCAATGCGCTCGCCTTTGCCTCGCCCTCGGCCTTGATCGCGCGGGCCTTTGCCTCGGCCTGTTCGGTGACGACCTCTGCCTCGCGCTTCAGCGCATCGGCGCGGACCTGAAGCCGTTTGGCCTCATAGGTGCCGAGCTGGCCCGCCTCGTTCAGCAACCCCTGGGCCTCAGCGTCCATGCCGGCGGTGACGTTCCCGGCCTCTGCCATCACGGATTCGGCGCGCGCCTCGGCTTCTTCGCGCAACTGATCGGCCTGTTTTTCCTGCGGCGTCTGCGGCGCGCAGGCGGCGAGCGTCAGGGCAGCGAGGATCAGGGTGGTGCGGATCATGCGAAAATCTCCTGTCGGCGCTGCTTTAGTCGATGCGCCGGGGAAATGAAAAGCGCGCTGATGCGTTTTGGGTTCCCGATGAAGTGAACCCCGCGTAACGCTGCCCCCCGTGCTGACCCGCCTGACCCTGACCGAGTTTCGCAACCATGCCGCGCTGGAGCTGAACCCAGGGGCGGGGTTCGTCGTGCTGACCGGCGACAATGGCGCGGGCAAGACCAATGTGCTGGAGGCGGTGAGCCTGCTTGCGCCGGGCCGCGGGCTGCGCCGGGCCGCGCTGTCGGCGATGGCACGCGACGGCGGGCCGGGAGGCTTTGCGGTGGCGACGATGCTGGCGGGCGGCACGCAGCTTGGTACGGGCACGCGCGCCGATGCGCCGGAGCGGCGGATCGTGCGCGTAAACGGTGCGGCGGCCCCGGCGGCGGCGCTGGCCGAATGGCTGAGCGTGCTGTGGCTGACCCCGGCGATGGACCGGTTGTTCGTCGAGGCGGCGTCGGAGCGGCGGCGGTTCCTGGACCGGCTGACGCTGGCGCTGGCCCCGCGCCACGCGACCGAGGTGACGCGGTACGAGGCGGCGATGCGCCAGCGCGGGCGATTGCTGGCCGACGAGCGGCCCGCCGATCCGCAGTGGCTGGATGCGCTGGAGGCGCGGATGGCCGAGCATGGCCGGGCGGTGCACGCGGCGCGCGCGGCGACGGTGGCGATGCTGGGCGAGCGGCTGGCCGAGGCGCCCGCCGACCGGTTTCCGGGGGTGGCGGCAACGCTGACCGGATGGGACGAGCAGGCTGACCTGGCCATGCTGTTGCGGCGCGGGCGGGCTCGCGATGCGGCGGCGGGTCGTGCGATCGAGGGGCCGCACAGGGTGGACCTGTCCGTCACCCATCTGGGCAAGGGGCAGGCGGCGGCGAATTGTTCGACCGGCGAGCAGAAGGCGCTGCTCCTGTCCATCCTGCTGGGCCATGCCGCGCTGGTCGAGGAACGGGCAGGCGCGCCGCCGGTGCTGTTGCTGGACGAGGTCGCGGCGCATCTGGACCCCCATGCTCGCGCCGCATTGTTCGACCGGCTGGCGGGGCGGGGTCAGGTGTGGATGACGGGCACCGAGACCGCGCCCTTTGCGATGCTGGGCGAACGGGCGAGCTGGATCAGGATCGGCGGGTGAGGGAGCCGCCGGAACAGCCGCTGTTCACGGTGGCGGGCAACGCCCTGCGCCTGCTCGACACCGGGCCGCGCCGCTATGCCGCGCTGATCGCCCTGATCGACGGCGCGGCCGAGCGGCTGGACGTGCTTTATTACATCTACGAGCCGGACAATGCGGGCGCGGCGGTGCTGGACGCGATGATGCGCGCGGCGGAGCGGGGCGTGGCGGTGACGCTGATCGTCGACGGGCTGGGTAGCGATCCGGCGGCGGACCGGGATTTCTTTCGCCCGCTGGCCCAGGCGGGCGGTGCGGTCCAGCTGTTCATCCCGAAGTTCGGCCGCAAATACCTGCTACGCAATCACCAGAAGTTCGCCATCGCCGACGATGCCCGCGCGATCATCGGCGGGTTCAACATCAAGGCGGATTATTTCGGGCTGGCCGACAAGGGCGCGTGGCGCGACCTGGGCCTGCATGTCGAGGGGCCGGCGGCGGCGCGGCTGGCCCGGTATTTCGACGGGCTGGCGCGGTGGACTGCGCGGCCCAAAGCGCCGGTGCGGGCGCTGAACCGCCTGCTGGCCGACTGGAGCGAGCCGGAGGGGGCGGTCCGCTGGCTGATGGGTGGCCCGACACGGCGGCTGTCGCCATGGGCGCGGACCGTGAAGCGGGGGATGCGACGGGCGCGGCGGGTGGACATCATCGCGGCCTATTTCGCGCCGGGTCCGGGGATGCTGCGGCGGCTGGGCCGGGCGGGCCGGCGGGGGCGGGTCCGCATCATCCTGCCCTCCGTCACGGATAATTGGGCCGCGATCTGGGCATCGCGCTTTACCTATGCCGGGCTGCTGAAGCGGGGGGTGCGGATCTTCGAATATCGCCGGACCAAGCTGCATACGAAATTGCTGGTGATCGACGATGCGGTGCATATCGGATCGGCCAATTTTGATTTCCGCAGCCTGTTCCTGAACCTGGAGGTGATGCTGCGCATCGAGGACGCAGGATTCGCCGCCCATGTCCGCGCCTATATCGACGGGGAGGTCGCGGATTCGCAGGAGGTCACCCCGGCGATGCACAAGGCGCGGTCGACCCTGACGCGCCGGATCGGTCAGGCCATCGCCTATTTCGGGATGAGCGTGCTCGACCCCATCGTGTCGCGGCGGCTGGTCGGGTGGGGCGAGCGGACGCGTGCCCGCCTGTCCCGGTCAGATCGTGGACGAGGCCGCGACCAGCCAGTCGGGCGAGACGGCGATGATCGCCGCCTCCACCGTCTTGTCGAAGCCGGTGAGGATCGCGGTCCCGACCCCCAGCAATAGCCAGCCGAGCACCCGTCGGCCGCCGGAACCCGCCCCCATCAATCGCCCGCGCCAACGCGCCATCACGCTTCGCCCGGCAAGGGCGATGAGCAGAAGGACCGTGGCGATGCCGAGGCCAAAGGCGAACATGACGGCGGCGACCGCGCCCAGGCTGTCGCCCTGTGCCGCGAGCAGGGTCGCCGCCCCCAGCGTCGGGCCGACGCACGGGCTCCAGACCAGGCCGAGCAGCACGCCGATCGCCGCCTGTCCGGCAAGGCCGTGCCGCTCAAGCCCGGACTGGCGTTCGCTGGCCCAGCCCGAAAGCGGACCCGCTGCGCTGGCCAGCACCGCCTGTGCGCGGGGCACGAGCAGGAACAGGCCGAACAGCGCCAGCATCACCGCGCCGAACAGGCGGAACAGATCGCCGTCCAGACCCGCCGACACGCCCGCCGTCGCCAGCAGGAAGCCGGTGCCAGTAAAGGAGACGACAAGGCCACCGGCCAGGGCAAGCGGCCCCAGCCGCCCCGCCTGTGCCGCGCCGCCAAGCACGATCGGCACCAGAGGCAGGACGCAGGGCGACAGGATCGTCAGCGCGCCCGCCGCATAGCCGAGCAGGGGGTTGAGGCCGCTTGCCATCGGTTCAGCCCACCGTGCCCGCGATCACCGCGCGGACCTTGTCCGCATCGGCGGTATAGGCCAGGCGGCCGGTTTCCGTGGCCCCGCGAAAGCCGATCAGGGTGGACTGTTTCTGAGCGCCGAACCCCTTCCACACCGATTTCTGCGTGTCATAATCGACGCGGAACACCACCAGATCCCGGTAGCGGGGATCGGCGGTGACGGAGGCGATGACCTTTTGCTGGGCGGCGCAGATCGGGCACCAGGGCGCATGGACGTCGATCAGGATCGGCTTGCCGGCCTTTTTCGCGGCATCAAACGCCGCCTGGGTAAAGGGGCGGGCGACGGCGGCCGGGGCAGGAGCAGGGGCAGCCGCGACGGGCGCAGCGACCAGCGCGGGCAGGGCGGCAATGCCGGCCACGCCAAGCGCGGCGGCGATCAGGGGGGCTTTCATCATTGGTCTCCGGACGGGTGCGCCATCCCGCCAGCCGGGCGCGCTGGACGGGAGTTCGCCGGTCCGTCGGCGATGGTTACCGGCACCGGATGGAAACGGCGCGTTTCGATCGTCGCTGTAACCGGCCCGGTGATCGGCGCGAATGGCGATGCTCGACACGAACACGGATTATGGGACGACGATGATCGCCGATGACGACGCGCTGGCGCGGTTGATGGCGCTGGCGCAGGGCGGCGACCGGGCGGCGTACCGGGATGTGCTGGCCGCCAGCCAGCGCTGGCTGGAACGGCATTTCGCGCGGCGGATCGCGCCGGCGCTGATCGACGACCTGGTGCAGGACACGCTGATGTCGGTGCATCGCAAGCGGGCGACATACGACCCGGCGCGACCCTATCTGCCCTGGCTGGCGGCGATCGCGCGCTATCGGTGGGTGGACCAGCTGCGGCGCGGATACCGCGCGGACGAAACGGAACTGCCCGCCGATCTGTCGGTGGGCGACCATGAGGATGCGGTGACGGCCGCCATCGGCATCGACCGGCTGCTGGCGATGCTGCCGCCGGGCCAGGCGCTGGTCATCCGGCTGGTCAAGATCGACGGCCTGTCGGTGGCGGAGGCCGCCGAACAGGCGGGCCAGTCCGTCCCGCTGGTCAAGGTGAACATCCATCGCGGGCTGAAACGGCTCGCGGCATTGATCGAGAGTGAGTGACGATGCGTGAGGCGTTGAACATCGACAGGTTGGTCGACGGGCTGACCCCCGTGCGGCGGGTGCGGCCGGGACAGGGCATGATGCTCGGGCTGGCGCTGGCCGCCACGGTGGCGGTGGCCATCGTCCTGTGGGCCGGCATCCGGGCTGACATCGCGGCGATGCGGCCGCTGCCCATCGTCGTGCTGCGGTCCGGCACGCTGATGCTGCTGGGTCTGGCGACGCTGAAGGCGGTGACGGCGATGGTGCGGCCGGGCATCGGCAATACCCAGCGCGGCTGGGCATGGATGGTGGCGGTGGCGCTGCTGTTCCCGCTGGCCAGCGTGATCGGCATGATCGACGAGGGGCGGGTCCCCGTCGAGGCGATGATGAACGATGCGGCGCGCGACTGCCTGATCCTCAGCCTGTCTGGCGCGCTGGCCATCGGCACGGCAATGGTGCTGTGGCTGCGCCGGGGCGCAGTGGTCGATCCGGCGCGGGCCGGATGGTTGACCGGGCTGGCGGCGGGCGCCTTCGGGACGCTGGCCTACAGCCTGCACTGCGGCGAGAATTCGGTGCATTACATCGCGCTGTGGTACGGGACGGCGGTGACGATCAGCGCGGTCGCCGGGCGGCTGGCGGTGCCGCCGCTGATCCGGTGGTGAGGGGGTAGGGCATCGATTACCCCATGGTGACCGCTTCAAGCCCCTCCCCTTCAGGGGAGGGGTTGGGGTGGGGCGATCCGCCGGACTGGTCGCTTGCGGCGCGCCCCCACCCCCGGCCCCTCCCATGAAGGGGAGGGGGGATCTAGGTGATTGTACACCGCGTTTTCGTCAGCGCCGGTTCGGCACCACCACCCCGGCGCGGGGGACGACGCGCATCGGGCAATCGTCCATCACGACCTGAAGGCCCGCCGTCTCGGCGCGCGCAGCCGCTTCGTCATTGACGACGCCCAGCTGCATCCACACCGATTTCGCGCCGATGGCGATGGCTTCGTCCACGACCGCGCCCGCCGCTTCGGCATTGCGAAAGATTTCGACCATGTCGACCGGCTCGGCAATGTCGCCAAGGCTGGCGACGACGGGCTGGTCGTGGATCATCTGTCCGGCAAGGCCGGGATTGACCGGGATGACGTGCCAGCCCCAGTCGATCAGAGCGCCCATCACGCCGTAAGCGGCCCGTTCCGGCTTGTTCGACGCGCCGACGAGCGCGATGGTCCTTACCCCGTCGAGCAGCGCCTTTTTGCCCGCGTCATCGGTGATCGGCATCGCTTATCTCCCTTGCTGGGCGATCCAGTCGCTGACCATGGCCGCCAGATCGTGAAACACCGCGCCCTCCGGCCCGGTTCCGGCGGCCGGGGGCTGGCCCGCATCGGAGCCGATGCGGATGGCGAGGGTGAGGGGCACGCGCCCCAGAAACGGGATGCCCAGCCGCTCAGCCGCCGCCTGTGCCCCGCCCGAGCCGAAGGGGTCGGAAATTTCGCCGCATGCCGGGCAGGCATAGCCCGCCATGTTTTCGACCAGGCCGATGATCGGCACATTCGCCTTGTTGAACAGGTCGATGGCGCGGGTCGCGTCGATCAGCGCCAAGTCCTGCGGCGTGGAGACGATCACCGCCCCCGCCGGCTTGTGCTTCTGGATCATCGTCAGCTGAACATCGCCGGTGCCGGGCGGCAGATCGAGGATCAGTGTATCGGTGCCCGCCCAGTCGCCATCGGCCAGCTGGCCGAGCGCACCGCCCGCCATCGGGCCGCGCCAGGCGATCGCCTGACCCTCCGCGACCAGCTGGCCCATCGACAGCAGGGGCACGCCGTAGGGGGTGGGGACGGGGATCAGCGTCTTGTCACGCGCCTGCGGCTTGATGCCCTCTACCCCCATCAGCCGGGGTTGCGAGGGGCCATAGATGTCGGCGTCGATCAGGCCGATGCGGTGCCCAGCGGCCTTGAGCGCGATGGCGAGATTGGCCGAGACGGTGGATTTGCCGACGCCGCCCTTGCCGCTGGCCACCGCGATCAGGCGGCGGTTCACGCGTTCGGCCGTCTGGGCCACGCGCACATCGTCGATGCCGGGCGCACCCAGCGCTGCGGCGCGTACCTCGGCAGCCAGGGCGTCGCGCGTCGGTGCATCCAGGCCGGTCACGTCGAGGACGATGCTGGCCCGGCTGCCGTCGATGCGGACGGTGGCGCGGCCAGCGGCGACGGGAGCGATCAGGGCGGAGAGGCTGGCGGCGTCGTTCATCAATGGCGCAGATAGTCTTTCGCATGCGTGTTGCCACTGTAATTCGCTGCGCGCCTGCCTATAAAGGGGATATGCGAACCCTATTCGGCTGGAAGCCGCGCTTCGGAATCCTGAACAATGACGGCGGCAAGAGCCCCTGGGGCAGCCAAGGCGGCGGCGGGTCCGGTGGTGGTTCCGGCGGCGACGGCCCGCGCAACCCGTGGAACCCGCCACCCGGCGGCGGGCGACCGCGCGGCAACGCCACGTCGCTGGACGAATTTTTGAAGCGGACGCGCGGCGGCGGTCCGAAACTTCCGATGCCGGTGACGCGCAACATCTGGTTGCTGATCGCGCTGCTGGCGCTTGGCCTGTACGTCATTTTCACGAGCGTCCACACCATCGGCCAGGGGCAGCGCGGCGTCGTCACCCTGGTCGGGCGATACAGCGAGACGCTGGAACCCGGGTTCCGCATCACCGCCCCGTCGCCGATCGCCGCGGTCGAGGTGGTCGATGTCGACCGGGTGCGCGAGGAACGCTTTCCCGAAGGCACGGCCGAAAACCTGATGCTGACCGGCGACCAAAATATCGTCGATGTGACCTATACGGTCCGCTGGCGGATCAAGAGCGCAGAAAACTTCGTGTTCCAGATCGCCGATTCCGAAGGCACGGTGAAGGCGACGGCGGAAAGCGCGATGCGTGCCGCCGTGGCGAACGTGACGCTGAGCCAGGCGATCGGCGACGGCCGCAGCGCGATCGAGGTCGATGTGCAGAACCGGATGCAGGCGATGCTGGACGAATATCGCGCCGGCGTCGAGGTGACGGGCGTGGCGATCAACCAGGCACAGGCCCCGGCCGCCGTCGATGATGCGTTCAAGCAGGTGAGCGCCGCCCAGCAGCAGGCCCAGGCCAACATCAACAATTCGCGTGCCTATGCCCAGCAGGTGATTGCCCGGGCACAGGGCGATGCGGCGCAGTTCGACACCATTTATGAACAATATCGGCTGGCCCCGGACGTGACGCGCCGCCGCCTCTATTACGAAACCATGGAGGAAGTGCTGGCGCGGTCGAACAAGACGATCGTCGAAACGCCGGGTGTCACCCCCTATCTGCCGCTGCCCGCGCTGAAGGGGCAGCAGAACAGCCCGCCGCCCGAGGCACGCCCCGCCCAGCCCGCCCAGCCGCAGGGAGCCGCGCAATGACCGCATGGTATCGCAATCCCGTCGGCCTGGGCATCCTGGCCACTCTGGCGCTGGTGCTGATCTTCAGCTCGTTCGGCATGGTGCCGGAAACCCGGCAGGCAGTCGTCCTGCGGCTTCAGCAGCCCGTCGGCGTCGTCAACCCCTATCGCCCGAACGAGGCGCCGGGCGCGACCGGTGCGGGCGTCTTCTACAAGATCCCGTTCATCGACCGCGTGGTGTGGGTCGACAAGCGGGTGCTGTCGATCGACCTGGACGATCAGCCCGTGCTGTCGATCGACCAGCTGCGATTGCAGGTGGATGCCTTTGCCCGGTTCCGCATCGTCGATCCGCTGCGCATGGTGGTGTCGGTGCGCACCGAAGAGGGCGCGCGGCAGCAATTGCGCACCATCCTGGCATCGTCGCTCCGCAACGAATTGTCCAAGCGGCCCTTCGCGGCGCTGCTCAGCCCCGAGCGCGGCCAGTTGATGGACAATATCCAGGCGGCATTGAACCGCCAGGCCCGCCAGTTCGGGGCGGAAATTGTCGATGTGCGCATCAAGCAGGCGGAATTGCCGAGCGGCAGCCCGCTGGAAAGCGCGCTGGAGCGGATGCGCACCGCCCGCAACCAGGAAGCGCGGACCATCGAGGCGCAGGGCAACCGCGAGGCGCAGATCGTGCGCGCGAATGCCGAGGCGCAGGCGGCGCAGATCTATGCCCAGTCGTTCGGCAAGGATCCGCAATTCTATGACTTCTGGCGGGCCATGCAGTCCTATCGCCGCACGTTCGGCGCGGACGGCAATTCGACCAGCGGTGAGACGTCGATCATCCTGTCGCCGGACAATGAATATTTGCGCCAGTTCGAAGGGCGCGGCCAACGCTGACGAACCGTTCATATTCAAATCCGGTTCAGCGAGGATCGGGTTAAGAACCAAGGCGACCGGATCCCCAGTCCGGTCCAATCGAGAGGAATAGCAACTGTGCGTTATACCTACGCAATCACTTCCGCCCTGTTGGCCGGTGGCGCGGCCGCCACGCTGATCCTGCAGACGCCGGTCGGCGCGCAGACCGCCCAGAACGAGCCGGGCGCCATTCAGGCACAGGCCCCGCGCGGCGGCGCGCCGATGAGCTTTGCCGACATGGTCGCGCGGCTCCAGCCCGCCGTCGTCAACATCTCCACCACCCAGCGCGTCCAGGTGAACGCCAATCCGTTCGCGGGTACGCCGTTCGGCGACCTGTTCGGCGGTGGCCAGGGCGGTCGCCCGGTCACGCGCGAGGCGCAGTCACTGGGATCGGGATTCATCATTTCCGCTGACGGCTATGTCGTCACCAACAACCACGTCATTTCCGCCGACGGCAACCGCAATGCGGTGGTCGAATCGGTGACCGTCACGCTGAACGATCGCACCGAATATACCGCCCGGGTCGTGGGCCGCGATCCCGCATCCGACCTGGCGGTGCTGAAGATCGAGGGCCGCAACCTGCCGTTCGTGCGGTTCGGCGACAGCAATCAGGCGCGGGTCGGCGACTGGGTGGTGGCGATCGGCAATCCGTTCGGGCTTGGCGGATCGGTGACGGCCGGGATCATTTCCGCCGTCAACCGCGTCGGCAGCGGCGCCTATGACAAGTTTATCCAGACCGATGCGTCGATCAACCGGGGCAATTCGGGCGGTCCGCTGTTCGACCTTCAAGGGAATGTGATCGGCATCAACAGCCAGATCCTGTCGCCGACCGGTGGCAATGTGGGCATCGGTTTCGCCATTCCGGCGGAACAGGCGAGCCCGATCGTCCAGACGCTGATGCGCGGCCAGGCGGTGCAGCGCGGCTATCTGGGCGTCGGCATCCAGCCGCTGACCCCGGATATCGCCGATGCGCTGGGCCTGCCCAAGGATCGCGGCGAGCTGATCCAGCGGGTCGAGCCGGGCGAGGGCGCCGACAAGGCGGGCATCCGTCAGGGTGATGTGATCGTCAAGGTCGGCGGCAAGGACGTGACGCCCGAGCAGAACCTGTCGTCACTGGTCGCGGCGGTGAAGCCGGGCGAGCGGGTGCAACTCGAGCTGATCCGCGACGGCAAGCGCCAGACGGTGACCGCCGTCGTCGGCACCCGTCCGCCCGAGGAGCAGATCGCCGGGTTCGACCCCGATGCCGAACAGGGGATGCCGGAGGATGATGGCAATCAGAACGCCAATGTCTCGCTGGGCCTGAACGTCACCCCGCTGACCCCGCAGATCGGGCGCAGCATCGGCGTGCCGGCTGATGCCAAGGGCGTGGTGGTCGTCTCCGCCGATCCGGCCAGCGACGCGGCGGCCAAGGGGCTGCGCCGCGGCGACCTGATCGTCACGGTCAACCGCACGCCGGTGGCCACCGCCGCCGACATGACCCGCATCGTCAACGAAGCAAAGGCGGCGGGCCGCAGCAATGTGCTCCTCTATGTCCAGCGGCGTGGCGGCGTGACCGGCTATATCGCGGTCAACATCAGCCGCTGATCCAGCTGACGCGCCATTGAAAACAGGCTAGACCCCCTTTCGGCATCAGTCGGAAGGGGGTTTTCCTTATGAGCGATACGGGCGTTCTGTTCATCGGAGCCGGGACGGGGAGCGCGGAGCCGCAGTCGCTGGTGCTGAAACGCGCCAATCGCCACGGGCTGATCGCGGGGGCGACCGGCACGGGCAAGACGGTGACGCTGCAGGGCCTGGCTGAGGGTTTTTCGCGTGCGGGCGTGCCGGTGTTCGTGTCCGACGTGAAGGGTGACCTTTCCGGCATGGCGATGGCCGGATCGCCGATGGCCAAGGTCCACGCCCCCTTCACCGCGCGGGCAGCGGAAATCGGCGTCACCGATTATGTGTATGCCGACAATCCGGTCACGTTCTGGGACTTGTTCGGCGAGCAGGGCCACCCGATCCGCGCGACAATTTCGGAGATGGGGCCGCTGCTGCTGTCGCGGCTGATGGGTCTGAACGAAACGCAGGAAGGGGTGCTGACCATCGCCTTCACCCTGGCGGACGAAGAGGACCTGTTGCTGATCGACCTGGACGACCTTCAGGCAATGCTGGTCCATTGCGGCGAGCGGGCGGACGAGCTGACCACCCGGTACGGTAATGTCAGCAAGGCGAGCCTGGGTGCGATCCAGCGGCAATTGCTTCAGCTGCGCAGCCAGGGCGGGGCCAATTTCTTTGGCGAACCGGCGCTGGACCTGGCCGATTTCATGAAGCTGGACGATGCCGGGCGCGGCGTCATCAACATCCTGGCCGCCGACAAGCTGATGGCGTCCCCTCGGCTCTATGCGACGTTCCTGCTGTGGATGCTGTCCGAGCTGTTCGAGACGCTGCCCGAGGTGGGCGATCCCGACAAGCCGAAGCTCGTCTTCTTCTTCGACGAGGCGCATCTGTTGTTCGACGATGCGCCCGATGCGCTGGTCGACAAGATCGAGCAGGTGGTGCGCCTGATCCGGTCCAAGGGCGTCGGCGTCTATTTCGTTACGCAGAACCCAATCGACGTGCCGGACAGCGTGTCGGGGCAGCTCGGTAACCGGGTGCAGCACGCGCTGCGGGCCTTCACGCCCAAGGAGCAGAAGGCGATCCGGGCGGCAGCGGAGACGTTCCGCGCCAATCCCGGCGTGGATGTGGAGACGGCGATCACCGAGCTGAAGGTCGGCGAGGCGCTGGTGTCCGTGCTCCAGCCAGACGGGTCGCCCAGCCCGGTGGCGCGGACGCTGATCGCGCCGCCGCGATCGCGGGTCGGGCCGCTAAATGCCAAGGAACGGGCAATCATGCTGACCGTCGACCTGGTCGGCGGCAAATATGACGAGGCCATCGACCGGGAATCGGCGGCCGAATTGCTGGATGCCAAGATGGCGGAGGCCAAGGCCGCAGCCGCCTCAGCCAAGGCCGAGGCGGAAGCGGACAAGGCCGAGGCGGAGCGGGCCAAGGTCGAAGCACGCATCGCCAAGGAGCAGGAGCGCGAGCGCATCGCAGCTGCGCGGGAACAGGAGCGGGCCGAACGCGCCGCCGCGCGGGAATCGGCGAACAGTCCCTGGACCAAGGCGGTGACCAGCGCGACCCGGTCGGCCAGTTCGGCGGTGGGGCGGCAGGTGGCGAACGAAGTGACCAAGGCGATCTTCGGTTCGTCGCGGTCGAAAAAGGGTGGTGGCATCGTCGGGGGCCTGGTGCGCGGCGTGCTGGGCGGGCTGTTCCGGGGATAGGTCGGGCGGCGGGGAAGTGCCCTTCGACAGGCTCGGGACGAGCGGGGGTGGGAGTTCCGATCGCTTTATGGGAGCTTGCGAAAAGCAAGGCCTCGGGATGGCGGACGACCGTCCTTCCCTCTTTCGCGGGAACACGGGGTCAGCGTTGCCTCTCAATTTGCATGGGGGCACGTGTGCGCAATGCGTTCGCGGCTGCGAGAAGCCCCTTTGTCCGCATGAACCTGCGATAAACGGCGATTTTCGTCGGTTTATAGGCTCGGTTGGACCTTCAGCCGAGAATTTTGGACGACGAGCCGTGGATGAGACTCCCGATGCCGGTCGTTGGCGTGGGGTGGTTCAACCAAGGCGAGAGGAGCACGCCATGAAGATCCTGATGACGGCCGCGATGGCGGCGACGATGCTGACTGCTGGTCCGGCCATTGCCGGTGAGCGCGAGCGGGGCGATCGCTATGCGGCGATCTTCACCGACAGCAACTCGCATTACCTCGATTACAAGACCAGCCTGTCCGAGGCGAAGCGCGAGCTGGAAAATGATCTGCGCGGTGCCGACAGCGAATCCGACCGGATCGAGGCTTATGCCGAATACGAAACCGAAGTGCTGGATGCCGAAAACGATTTCCGCAAGGAAATGGCGGAGCGCGGTGTCGTCCTGCCGCGCGGGTCGGTGACGGTCGAGGAGGAACTCGCCGTCGCGATCCCGTCGCGCTATCGCGGTGTCGGCGGCTATTGATCCGTCCAACTGAGTTCAGGGGCCGTTCCCGACGATCGGGGGCGGCCCTTTGCTATGTGCGGACGCTGGCCCAGGGGCCGGTGATCGCGAGCGTGCGAGTGGGCGAATAGAGGTTCACGAACAGGGTGCGGCCGTCGGGTGAGAAACAGGCTCCCGCCGGTTCGGTATCCACCCGTACCTGGCCGATGGTATAGACGCGGCCTTCCGGCGTGATACCGCGCAGGCAATCCATCGGATTGTCGATATATTTGTCCTCGCACACCAGCAAATGGCCCCAGGGGGCGATGGTGATGTTGTCGGCATAGTCGAGCACCGAGGGGTCGGTCGATTCGACGAAGAGCTGGATCATGCCGGGATCGTCGCGCTCACCTGTCTGCCCTTCCTGTGCGCTAGGGACATAGCGCAGGATCTGGCCGCATTTGCGCGCGCCGCCGGAGGTGCAGGTGAAATAGAGTTCGCCGTTCCCGAAATGCACGCCTTCCGATCGGGCGAAGCGCACGGCGCCTGCCTTGTGCATGCGCAGGCGCAGGTCGCCATCCGGGTTGTCGGGGCCGTCGACATCGATCCAGACCACGCGCTTCCACGCACCGGGCGTCCAGCGGCGAGCGGTATCGGGCCAATTGCGGCCGTCCCCGCCCTCCGGTGCGTCGGCAAAACCCATCGCCTGCAGCCGACCGCCCGCCGACAGCCGCCCCTTCACATTCGGCAAGAAGCGATAGAAGACGCCGTCCTGTTCGTCCTCGGTCAGATAGACGATGCCGGTGCGCGGATCGACGGCGGCGGCCTCGTGCTTGAAGCGGCCAAGGCCGGCGAGGGGCACGGCATCGGACAGGCCGTTCGCGCGGGCGGGCACCTCGAATGCCCAGCCATGATCGCGAGCGCGGCCGTTGCCGGCCTTTGCCGTCGTTTCCTCGCAGCTGATCCAGCTGCCCCAGGGGGTGATGCCGCCCGCACAGTTCACCGCGGTGCCGGCAAGGCTCAGATGCTGGCCGACCAGCCGGTTGGTGCGGGTATCGACGATCAGGGTGGAGGTGCCGCCGGGCAGGGTGCCGTCATAGGTCGAGAGGCGTGCCAGTCGGTCGACCAGCGCCTTGTCCCCGCCGGTCGGACCGCGTTCGATGGCGCTGTCCTTCAGTTCGTGATTGCGGACCAGCGCGACGCGGCTGCCGCTCAAGGGGATCAGGCCCATGCCGTCGCCCGCGTCGGGCACGCGGAAGCCGTCGTCCATCCGCTGACCGAACTCGGACAGGATGCGATAGGTAAAGCCCTGGGGCAGGTCGATCAGCCCGGCGGGATCGCGGACCAGCGGGCCGTATCCGGGCACTTCGCTGCGATAGGGGACGTCCTGGGCCAGCGCGGTGCGGGCGGCGAAGCCGGCAAAAGCGAGCGAGGCGAGGCCGGCGGTGAAGGTGCGGCGGGAGGGGGTGAGAGTCATATGTCGCGTTTATCGGGCGGAGGGATGACAGGGAAGTGAAAGGGGCGCGAAGAAGAGAGGGCCCTCACCCTTCCGCACCTTCGGTGCTCCCTCCCTCTCCCGCTTGCGGGAGAGGGAAGGGGCCCGGCGGGAAGCGGTGGGATAGGTGAGGGCTTTGTCCTTTACCTCCCCCACCCCCGGCCCCTCCCCTGAAGGGGAGGGGAGAAATGGGTGTCAGTCCGTCAGGCCGAGCTGCCAGAGGAGGAAGGCCTGTTCCTCGGCATCCTCGCGGAGCGATTCGAAGCGGCCGGATTTGCCGCCATGGCCCGCGCCCATGTTCGTCTTGAGCAGCAGCACGTTGCCGTCCGTCTTGGTCGCGCGCAGCTTGGCCGCCCATTTGGCGGGTTCCCAATAGGTGACGCGCGGATCGTTGAGGCCGCCGGTGATGAGCAGCGGCGGATAGGCCTTGGCCTCGACATTGTCATAGGGGCTGTAGCTGCGCAGCAATTCGAACGCCGCCTTGTCGGTGATCGGGTTGCCCCATTCCGGCCATTCGCCGGGGGTGAGCGGCAGGCTTTCGTCCTGCATGGTGTTGAGCACATCGACAAAGGGGACGTGCGCGGCGACCGCGCCGAACAGTTCCGGTGCCTGATTGACCACTGCACCCATCAGCTCGCCGCCGGCCGAGCCGCCCGAAGCGGTCAGCTTGCCAGCCGAGGTGTAGCCGCGTTCGATCAGCCCGCGCGCGACATCGACGAAATCGTTGAAGGTGTTGGTGCGCTTTTCCAGCTTGCCGTCGAGATACCATTGATAGCCCAGATCGTCGCCGCCCCGGATATGCGCGATGGCATAGGCAAAGCCGCGATCGAGCAGGGACAGGCGCCCGGTCGAGAAGCCCGGCGGGATGGCATAGCCATAGGCGCCGTAAGCATAGAGATGCAGCGGCTGGCTGCCGTCGCGCTTGAACCCTTTCTTGTAAACGACCGACACCGGCACCTGCGTGCCATCGCGGGCCGGGATCATCAGCCGTTCGGTTTCATACTGGCTGGCGTCATAGCCAGACGGAATCTGCTGAACCTTCAGCACCGTCTTTTCGCCGTCGGACAGGCGATAGTTCATCACCGTGCCGGGCGTGACCATCGACTGATAATTCAGGCGCAGGGTGTCGACGTCATATTCCGGGTTTTCATCAAGGCCCGCGACATAGCTCGCCTCGTCAAAGGCGATGCGCGTCGGTTCGCCGCCCGAATAGCGGTGGATGAAGATTTGATCGAGGCCGTTCTCGCGCCCCTCCACGACGAAGAAATCGGCGAAGGTGGACACGTCCGTCATGTAGAAGGTGCGCGACGGGGCGATCAGTTCCTTCCACTCGCCGGGCTTGTCCAGGCTGGCGGTGACCAGCCGGAACTGGGTGTCGGTATCGTTGGTGTGGATGAACAAAGTGCCGTCATGCTCCTCCACCGAATAGCTGACGCCAGCTTTGCGTGCGCGGACCAGGATCGGCTGGGCATCGGGCTTGTCCACCGGAATCAGCCGGATTTCGCTCGTTACCTGATCGCCGGTTTCGATGAGGATGAACTTGCGGCTGTGGGTCATGCCGACGCCCGCCTGGAAGCCGTCATCCGCCTCCTTATAGATCACCCGGTCGTTTTTCGGATCGTCGCCCAGGCGGTGGTAGAAGATCGTGTCGGTCCGCCAGTTTTCGTTGGCGTTGCCGTAGAAGAAGCCCGAGGAATCGCCCGACCAGACGATCGCCGATTTCATCCCGGGAATGACGTCGACCAGGTCCTTGCCCGTCGACAGGTCGCGGATGCGGACGGTGTAGCGTTCCGCCCCGCTGTCGTCGGTGGCATAGGCCATCAGCCGGTCGTTGGGCGCAACCTCGATCGCGCCGAGCGAGAAATATTCCTTGCCCTCGGCAAGCGCGGGTTCGTCGAGGATCAGCTCGTCCGCACCGCCTACGACAGGCCGCCGCCACCATTTGCGATACTGCGCCCCTTCCTCGAAGGCGCGCCAGTAGAGATAGGCGCCGTCCTTGGCGGGCACGGAGCTGTCATCTTCCTTGATGCGGCCCTTCATCTCTTCGTAAAGCGTGTCGACCAGCACCTTGTGCGGGGCCATCTGCGCCTCGAAATAGGCGTTTTCGGCGTTCAGATAATCGAGCACGTCCTTGTCATCGACGGTCGGATAGCCCTGATCCTTCAGCCAATGATACGGATCGCTGATCGTGATGCCGTGGCGTTCATAGCTGTAGGGGCGCTGAGGCGCGACGGGCGGTTTCACGTCGGTCATGGTCACTTTCTGAGCTGATGCGGGGGAGGCGGCAGAGAGGATGAGGGCAATGCCGGTGAGCAACTGGCGCATGGATGGCTCCGGTCAGGGCGCTGGCCGTGGAACGCCCGGCCGCCTATGTTAGCTTGCATCATCTTCTAGACGGGAACCCGCCCATGTCCACCACTGCCGATCGCCTGAAGGCGCTGCGCGAACAACTTGCCGCCGTGTCGCTGGAAGGGTTCGTCGTGCCGCTGACCGACGAGCATATGAGCGAATATGTCGGCGATTATGCCCAGCGCCTCGCCTGGCTGACCGGGTTTCAGGGATCGGCGGGCAGTGCCGTGGTGCTGCCGGCGGAGGCGGCGATCTTTACCGACGGGCGCTATACGCTGCAGGTTCGTGAACAGGTGTCGGGCGAGCATTTCCAGTATGTGCAGGTGCCGGACACCAGCATTGCCGACTGGCTGAAGGCCCATGCCGGACAGGGTGCGCGGATCGGATATGACCCGTGGCTGCATACCCGTGCCTGGGTGGAGGAAGCGCAAACGGCGCTGGCGGCGCGGGGCGCGGAACTGGTGCCGGTGACCGACAATCCCATCGATGCGATCTGGGCGGACCGACCGCGTCCGTCCGACGAGCGGCTGGAGGCGTATGACGATGCGCTGGCGGGCGAAAGCTCGGCATCTAAACGGCAACGGATCGCCGACTGGCTGGGCGAGCAGGGGGCGGATGCGGTGGTGATCGCCGCGCTCGATTCGATCGCCTGGACGCTGAACGTGCGCGGGCGCGACGTGGCGCATACCCCGGTCGCGCTCGCCTATTCGATCGTCCATGCCGATGGCACCGCCGATCTGTTCGTCGCACCCGACAAGCTGACCGACGCGGTGCGCCGCCATCTGGGCAACGGGGTGCGGGTGCATGACCGGGGTGCGTTTGCAGGCACGCTTGGCGGATTTGCCGGCAAGGCGGTGGTGGCCGATCCGGGGTTCTGCGTCGCGGCGATCTTCGATGCGCTGGATGCGGGCGGGGCGTGCGTCCTGCCGGTGCGCGATCCGGTGGTGCTGGCCAAGGCGGTGAAGAACCAGGCCGAGATCGACGGGCACCGCGCGGCACAGGCACGCGACGGCGCGGCGCTGGTCCGGTTCCTGAAATGGTTCGAGGAGACGGCACCGGCGGGCGGGCTGACCGAATTGTCGGCGGCGGCGCAGTTGCTGGCGTTTCGGCAGGAAACGGGCGTGCTGAAAGACACGAGTTTCGATACGATTTCCGCGACCGGCGCACACGGGGCCAGCCCGCATTACAAGGTGACGGAGGAGAGCAACGCGCCGATCCTGCCAGGCCAGCTTTATCTGGTCGATTCGGGCGGGCAATATGCCGATGGCACGACCGACGTGACGCGAGTGATGCCGGTGGGCGAGCCGACGGCAGAGATGCGCGACCGCTTCACCCGCGTGCTGAAAGGGCATATCGCGATTGCCACCGCTGTGTTTCCGGAAGGGACGACCGGCGGGCAGTTGGACAGTTTCGCGCGGCGGCCGCTGTGGGAGGCGGGGCTGGATTTCGCGCATGGCACCGGCCACGGCGTCGGCGCGTACCTGTCGGTACATGAGGGGCCGCAGCGGATCGCCAAGCCCAATTATCCGGGCGGCGGTCCGGCCGAGCCGCTTCGCGCCGGTATGTTCCTGTCCAACGAGCCGGGTTATTACAAGGCGGGCGAATATGGCATCCGCATCGAGAATCTGGTGCTGGTCGAACGGCGCACGATTGCGGGGGCCGAGCAAGCGATGCTGGGGTTCGAGACGCTGACCTTTGCGCCGATCGAGCGGACGCTGATCGACCCTGCGCTGTTGACGGCGGATGAGCGGGACTGGCTGAACGCCTATCATGCCGAGGTGATAGCGCGGATCGGGCCAGCGCTGGATGCGGAGACTGGCGCATGGCTGGCGGAGAAATGCGCAGCGATCTGACGGGGGGTTGCGTGCCGGTGGTCCCATGAAAAAGGGGGCGGCCCGGTGGACCGCCCCCCAAATCGTTCATGCCGGTTCGATCAGAACGCTGCGCTGACCGAGAACACGATCGTGGCGTCGGCGATCTGGCCGCCATCCAGCGTCAGGAAGTTCGGGGCCAGATAGGCACCGTCCGCCGCGCTGATGTCGGTATCGATGTAGGAGACGCCCAGCGTCAGCCCCGCAACCGCGACGTCGGCGCCCAGCGACCAGTCGAAATAGGTGCCGGTCGGCGCGATCGACGTGCCGTTCGGGCCAAGGCCGGGGTTACCGTCCGAATAGCCGATATGCGCCTTGAGCGTCACCGGCGCATCGGTGACGGCATAGGTCATGTCGCCCGAGAAATAGGCGTTGTCGGACTTGTCGCCCGGATCGGTGAACACGCCGGACGCAGCCGCCGCACCGTTGATGTACCAAGTACCCAGCGCTTCCTGCGGCGGAGCATAGGCGACGCCGGCGGTCAGGCCGACCGGGCCGACGGTGCCCGACAGCTTGGCATAGAATTCGGCGAAATCGGTTTTGTCGGCACCGCCCGGATACATGTACCACACCACGCCCGTGTCGAGCGTGCCGCCGTCGCCCACCGGCACCTTGAACCCGCCGATCAGGTCGAGTTCGGTGTTCGAGCCGCCGAAGGTGCCCCAGCCGGCCAGGTTCGAACCCCATGCGCCGAAATAGAAGCCGCTTTCATGGCCGACGGTGATGCCGCCCTGCACCGCCAGTTCCTTGTCGGTCTGCGACACGCCGCGGAAACGGTAATCGGAAACCAGGGCGACGCTGCCCGAAACGGTGAATTCCGACGGAACTTCGGTTTCATCCTGGGCGAATGCCGGCGTGGCTGCGGTGAGCGCTAGGGCGCCCAGCAAAAGGTGAGAGAGGCGCATGGTATCCCTTTCGTCTTGATCATACGTAAGGCTCCGCCTGCGCTGCGCTTCGTCGCATCTGTTCCGCACCATGCGGCCGTGCGATCCTGCGTCACGGCAACAAGATTGCCGATGCCGGGCCGTTTGCGCAACAGAATTAAGACAGCAAGGGTACCATTCACAGGGTCAGTGTTGCATCGCAGCAACAAATGTGGCGCGTAAACCCGCGCCGACCTGGCTAAAGGCTGGAAAAGGAGGTCCGGATCGGACCTATCGTGTCCGGTCCGCTCCGAATCGGGCGGTCGGGATCAGCGGAGTTCGAGAATCGCGTCGACCTCGACCACCGCACCCAGCGGCAGGGTGGGCACACCGAATGCGGACCGGGCATGACGTCCCGCATCCCCGAAGACCGACACCATCAGTTCGGACGCGCCATTGGCCACTTTCGGCTGATCGGTGAAGCTGCCCGCGGAATTGACGAACACGCCCAGTTTGACGACCCGAGCCACGCGTCCGAGATCGCCCGACAATGCGGCTCGCGCCTGGGCCAGGATCATCATCCCGCAGCGACGGGCCGCTGCCTGGCCAAAGGCAAGATCGCGGTCCTCGCCCATCCGCCCGGTCATCAGCGCGCCATCCTCCGCAAAGGGCAGCTGGCCCGACAGATGCAGCAGGCCGCCCGCGATGACGGCCGGCACATAGGCCGCGACCGGCGCGGCCGGGGCGGGAAGGGTGAGGCCGAGTTCGGCCAGGCGGGCATCGATCGTCTGGGTCATGCCGCATCGTTGCCCGCAGCGACCGGCGGGCGTCAAGCGGCGATGGCGTGACCCATCGCAAAGCGTTCGCGGATCCAGGGCAGCGCCAGTCTCCAGTCGTCGATCCGGGCATGGGCATGGGGCGCGGCGCGGGCGTGCCCCGCCGCATCGGGACAGCCGACCAGGTGCAGCCGGTGCACCTGCGGCGCATGTTCGGCCACCGATTGATGATGCGTTGGCAGATCGTCGACGAATACCGTGACCGGATGGCCATGTTCGGCGATCAGCCGGCTGACCGGCACGCCCTTGCCCCCCTGATTGGTGACGACCCGGTGCGCGAGACCGTACCGGCCGAGCTGTTCGATGCGGCGGTCGCGGTGATCGTCGGTCAGGTTGGTCAGGATGACGATATCCGCCTCTTGCGACAGCGCCTGGATTGCTTCGATCGCGCCGGGGATCGCCGTCTGCCGGTGCATCTGGGTCGAGAAGAAGCCGCCCAGATAGGTCCATGCATCGGCCTGCGGGATGATCGACCCGTCGTCGCGGCGACGCATCGCCCGGCCGAACTCGCCATCGTGCAGCACGAAATCGATGGCGTGCTCGCTGTCCAGCCAGTCGGTGAAATGGCGGGACATGTGCAGCAGCACTTCGTCGCAATCGCAGATCAACAGGGGTTTCATGACGCCTTCAGTCGTTTGCCCGCGCGGATCAGCGCGTCGGGCGTCGTGTCGGTGGCCCCGGCACAGGCGATCAGATCCGCTTCATGCGCGGCCAGATGGTCGATCACCGCCGCCAGCAGGGCGGGATGCCCCGCGCGCGCCCGCAGGGTGGCGGCATCCAAGCCGGTCAGATCGACGAACCGCGCCGTACGGCCGGGATCGCCGAGAATCCAGGCCAGCGCGTGAAGCGCGACGACCGCGGGTTCGTCGGCCAGATTTGTTTCGCTGCGCGCCATCGCCTATGCCGTCATCATGACCGAACCGGATGGCCCCCCCGTGGCAAAGAACGTGGTGATTGTCGAGGATAACGAGTTGAACCTGAAGCTGTTCACCGATGTCCTGCGGGCCAACGGCTTTGCCGTCGATCCGGTCAGTGACGGGCGGGTGGCGATCGACCGGGTGCGCTCGGTCAATCCAGACCTGATCGTGACCGACATGCGGCTGGGTCCAGTGAACGGGCTGGACCTGATCGGCGAGGTCAAGCGCGACCTGGCATTGCGGCATATCCCCGTGCTGGCGCTGACCGCCTATGCCGGGCCGGACGAGGAAGCGCGGGCGCGCGACGCAGGCGCCAGCGGCTATCTGTCCAAGCCGGTGTCGATGCGCCAGTTCGTCGATGCGGTGCGCACGCTGGCCGGGTAAATCCGCCATCGCGGGTGACCGGCACGATGCGGCGGTCTATCCCGGCAGGAGCGGCATGATCGGCGGACAAGCAAAAACCCGCCCCCGGCTGGCGGGAACGGGCGAATGCCGTCCAGAGCGGGCCACAGCGCGGCCGCGCGGGGATTACTTGATCTTCGCTTCCTTGAACTCGACATGCTTGCGCACGACGGGATCGTACTTGCGGAAGCTCATCTTTTCCGTCTGGTTGCGCGGGTTCTTCTTGGTGACATAGAAGAAGCCGGTGTCGGCGGTGCTGACGAGCTTGATCTTGACGGTGGTCGGCTTGGCCATGACCAAAATCCCTGTGAATCGAAAAAAGGAACAGCGGCGCACAAGGTGCGGCCGCTGGCAGGGGAGTGCGCTTGGCGGATTCGCGCGGGCATGTCAAGCTGGCCCGCCGGGTTTACGGCCGGTTAACCACGGCCGGGTGATGGTGCCCCGTGCCGAAAGCCGGCAGGGAGGACGGGATGCCACAAGCGCATGATGCCGGCGGTGCCGGTTCCGGAGCCGAAGGGGTCGCCCGCGTGATCGGGCGGATCGATGCCATCGCAATCACGCTGGGCGCGGCCAGGGCCGACGAACTGGCGCGGGCGGTGGAGGCCGTGCGTGCCGAGGCGCAGGCGCTTGGCCTGTGCGGCGCGGTGCCGGTGATCCACGCGATCGAAGCCGCCCTGGCGCGCGGCGAGCGGGCCGCCGGGCTGGCCGGATGGCTGGCGCTGCTGCGCGATGCCGTGGACTGTGGCCGGATGGACCCGGATGCCGAGCGCGTCTTTGCCGCGGCCTGTTCGGTGCGCGCGATTCGCGCCGCCCATTGATCCTGCGACCGGGCGACCAGGCATGAGCGGTCTGATCCCGGCCTTTGTCGCTGTCTTGCTGCTGACGCTGACCGACCGCCCGCCGATGCTGGCGGCGATGCTGGCCGACCGGTTCAACGGGGTTCTGGCGCTTTTGACCGGACTGGCGCTGGCACAGGCGACGATTGCTGGGCTGGCCGCGATTTTTGCCGCTTCGGTGCATCCGATGATGAACGATGATGCGCAGCGGCTGTTGATCGGCATTGCGCTGATCCTGGCCGGATTGGCGGGGGTGATGCCGCTGCGTCAGCCGGGGGGACTGGATGAATGGCGGACGGGCCCCTTCGTCACCGGACTGCTGGGCGGATTCAGCCTGAGCTGGGGCGACCGCGCCTATTTCATGCTGTTCGCCATCGCCGCATCGGCGCCGAGCCCCTGGCCGGCGGCGCTGGGCGGATGGCTGGGCGCGATGAGCGGGCTGTTCGTCGCCATGGCGATCGGCGCAAAGGCATGGGCGCGGGCACCGGTGCGACCCGCCCGGCTGGCGCTGGCCTCGCTGCTGGTGCTCGCGGGGGCGGGGATGGCGATCAGCGCGCTGATGTAAATGCCCATAAGGCGGCAAAAGAATCTGCCCTTGCCATGGACCCTTTCCGACCCGATTTCGTTTGGGAGGCGAACCGATTTTTTCGCTTACGAAACCATCGAAGGAGAATTCCATGGCTGACGTCAGCCCGGCGCTCGATACGCCCACCGATCTGAAGGACAATGCGACCAAGACGGTTGCCGATGCGCTGAACGGCCTGTTGGCCGACAGCTATGCCCTGTACCTGAAGACCAAGAATTTCCACTGGCATGTCAGCGGCCCGCATTTCCGGGACTATCACCTGATGCTGGACGATCAGGCGGCGCAGATCCTGGCGACGACCGACGACATTGCCGAGCGGGTGCGCAAGACCGGCAACACGACGCTGCGGTCGATCGGCGACATTGCCCGGCGCCAGACCATCAAGGACAATGACAAGGACTTCGTGAAGCCGGAGGACATGCTGGCCGAACTGCGCGAGGACAATCTGGCGCTGGTCCGCTTGCTGCGCGAGGCGAAGGAACTGGTCGAAGAAGCCAAGGACAATGCCACCGACGGCCTGATCGACGACTGGACCGACCAGGCCGAGGAACGCGCCTGGTTCCTGTTCGAGGCCAGCCGCAAGGGCTGATCGCCAGCAGGCCAAAGCAAAACCCCGTCCGGCACCGCGCCGGGCGGGGTTTTTGTTGGCGTGCGCGGTATCGTGGCGGAACTGACCGGCGGTTCATCCGCTGTCCCTGAAGGATGGACAATTTCAGGAGGCGGTTATGTTGCGTTGGGCTTTGATTTTTCTGGTGGTCGGGCTGGTGATGGCGCTGCTCGGATTTGGCGGCATCGGCGGTGCGTTTGTCGAGATCGCCAAGATCCTGTTCTTCGTTGCGCTGGCGGTGTTTGCCGTGCTGCTGGTGCTGGGCTTCGTCGGCGGCAAGAAGATCGCCGGACGATAGGTCTAGGGACCGACCGTCAGCAGCCACCAGTCGGGCGGGGCGCCGTATCGCAGCGGCAGGATGCTGGTGCCCCAGCCGCTGGTGGCGATGATCATCCGCCCGCCTTCGCGGATCACGCCGCAGCGATAGCGCTGGCCATAGCGGGACGGGACGATCGGTGCACCGATGATTGGCAGCACGACCTGGCCGCAATGGGTGTGGCCGACCAGCACCGGGCCGAGTCGCGCGGGCAGCATCGGCACGATGTCCGGGCTGTGCGTCACGGCCAGCGGTGCGCCACCGGCCCGGTCGAATGCTGCCAGCGATGCAGGGATGTTTGCATGGCGGGTATGGATATCGTCCACCCCGACCAGCGTCAGCGGGCCGAATGCGGCAGCTTCGTTCGACAGCACGCGGACACCCCGCGCCCGAAGCGCGGCGGCCAGCGACGCGCCATTCCGCCAATGATCGTGATTGCCCAGCACCACCACCACGCCCAGCGGCGCGCGGAACGCGGCGATGGCGTCGGCAATGGCAGCATCATCGTACCAGCGGGTCGACAGTATCCGGTCGCCGACCAGATCGCCCGCAACCAGGATCAGGTCCGGCTGCGCGGCATTGACCTGTCCTGCCAGCCGCCGAACGCGGGCGGGCGGCATGTCCGGCCCCTGGACATGGATGTCCGAGACGAGCGCGACTCGGAGCGGCGCGGCACCGGTCGGCCAGTCGGGCAGCGACAGGCGAGCGGTGCGCATGACGGGATCGGCAAGGCTGTTCCAATAGCCCAGGCCCGCCAGGGTCGTGCCGATCAGCGTCAGGACAAGGGCGATGCGGTACAGGCGGCGGCGCATGGCCAGCCTCTAGCGCGGGCGGATCCCAACCGCCATCTAACCGGCATGCATCGTGGACATTCACGCCCAATGACCAAACCCTTTTATCTGGCCGGGTTGTAAATCGCCGATGCGCGCCTTTGCCGAGCTGATCGACCGGCAGGTCTATACCCGGTCCCGCAACCAGAAATTGCGGCTGATCGCGGACTATCTGCGCGCGACGCCCGACCCTGATCGCGGCTGGGCGCTGGCGGCGCTGACCGGCGAGGTGGATATCAAGGGGGTGAAGCCCGCCATCGTCCGCGCGCTGGTGGAGGAACGGGTCGATCCGGTGCTGTTCCGGATGAGCCGCGATTATGTCGGCGATACCGCCGAGACGGTCGCGCTGATGTGGCCGGCGCGGGGCGGCGATGCCGATGCGCTGGGCGTGGCGGCGGTGATCGAGCGGCTCAACTGCCTGAGCAGGGCAGAGGCGCCTGCTGAACTGGCCCGGATGCTGGACGCGCTGGATGCGGACGGACGTTATGCGCTGCTCAAGCTGGCGACCGGCGGATTGCGGATCGGGGTGTCGGCGCGGCTGGCCAAGACGGCGTTCGCGCAGGCGTTCGCCCTGGACGTCGATGAGGTCGAGGAACTGTGGCACGGCATCGCGCCGCCCTATGCCCCGCTGTTCGACTGGGCCGAGGGGCGGGCGCCCGCGCCGCGTGTCGAGGACGTGCCGGTGTTCCGCCCGTTCATGCTGGCCCATCCGCTGGAGGACGGGACGGTCGACCTCTCCGACTATGCCGCCGAGTGGAAATGGGACGGCATCCGGGTGCAGATCGTCCATGCGGGCGGCGAAACGCGGCTCTACAGCCGGGGCGGGGACGACATCACCGGCAGCTTTCCCGAGATTGCGGCCGATTTCCGCGTGCCGGGGGTGGTCGATGGCGAACTGATGGTGCGCGGGACCGTGCAGGGCGGGGAGGAGGGCGGTGCAGCCAGCTTCAATGCGCTGCAGCAGCGGCTGGGGCGCAAGACGGTGTCGGGCAAGATGCTGGCCGACTATCCGGCGTTCGTCCGCCTCTATGACATATTGTTCGACGGCAAGACGGACCTGCGCGAGCTGGGCTGGGCGGAGCGGCGTGCGCGGCTGGAGGCGTTCGTGCCCCGCCTGCCCGCCGAGCGCTTCGACCTGTCGACCGTGATCGAGGCGGCGGATTTCGATGCGCTGGCCGCCATCCGCGACGGCGCGCGCGATGCGGCGATCGAGGGGGTGATGCTGAAACGGCGCGACGCGCCCTATGTCGGAGGGCGGCGCGTCGGGCTGTGGTATAAATGGAAGCGCGATCCGCTGACCGCCGATTGCGTGATGATGTATGCCCAGCGCGGCAACGGGAAACGATCGAGCTTCTACAGCGACTATACCTTTGGCTGCTGGACCGAGGACGGCGATTTGCTCCCCGTCGGCAAAGCCTATTCGGGGTTCACCGACGAGGAGCTGAAATGGCTCGATCGGTTCGTTCGGGCGAACACGGTGAACCGATTTGGTCCGGTGCGCGAGGTGGAAAAGACGCTGGTGCTGGAAGTGGCGTTCGATTCGATCCACGAGAGCAAGCGGCACAAATCGGGCCTCGCGATGCGATTTCCCCGGATCGTGCGGATCCGGCGGGACAAGCCCGCGGCGGAGGCGGACCGAATCGCGACGTTGCTGCGGATGGTGGGGTGAGTTGGGGTTTGTTTGGGTGCCGAAATAGGGTCTGTGTTACGCATTACAGTGACAGCTTCCGGGCACTCGATTCAGTATCTATTTGGCGAAATGTGGGTGGAAAGCGGACCTTGTGCCTTGATCGATCTCGCAGCAAAATGTTTGAATGACAGACGATCAGGTTCGCGTGAGAGCAAGCATTCGGTTTCTCTCGACGGAAGAGGGCGGTCGAAGTTCACCGCTGCTGGGCGGCGGCAGCTACAGACCCAACCACAACTTCTTTGGCCCTACGACCGTGACATGTGCATGGGCTTCATCGAATTACCGGAGGGCCAACAAGTCGCGCCCGGTGATACCGTCCAAACCGAAATGACCTTCTGGATTTATCCAGCAGTTAAGCCCGAAATTTGGAGCGGTCGGCAATGGCGCATAGAAGAGGGCGGCAAGCTGGTGGCGGTGGGCACGATCCTTGAAGTGCTCGATCCCGTTGGCTGAATGTCCGCAATTGGGGCGTTTGCTGAATGGCAGCTTCTAAGGCTAGAAGGGCCGAAAGCTGACATCGGGCGTGGACGCTACTTTTTTCGGTAAAGGGCACCCTCACCCTTCCGGGGCTGCGCCCCTCCTTCCCTCTCCCACTTGCGGGAGAGGGAAGGGGCCCGCCGCGCAGCGGTGGGAAGGGTGAGGGTGTTGGGTGGGTCGTAGCCTGCGCCGCTTCACCCTCTCCAAGCTGCGCTAGCCCGCCTTGCGGGCAAGCTTCGCTATCCTCCCCCGTCAAGGGGGAGGAGGGGGTTAACCCGTTGGCTAGGGTTTTGGGGCAGTAGTCGGCCGGATATTCTCCCTTGCGGCAGGCTGGCATGGATGGGTTGAAGGTTTCCGGTGACACGTTCGCGTTCGAGGTGTCTGCCGTGCTGGGCGATGACGGCAGGCTGACCAAAGCGTGCGTTGCCCAAGCGCTGGCCAACATGGAGACGCATGGTCTGGTGATCCTGACCGGGCTGTTGTCGGACCAGGAAGCGGATGTCGCCGCCGAACTGATCCGCCAGACGATCGACGATCCGGCGCGCAATCGCTGTGCGTTCGCCAGCCAGACGGACAACCGGTATCGGCGGCGCGATTTCTGTTCGCTGCCCGCTACGCCGGCGGTCATGGGCTTTGCCGCGACGCTGGCCCGGCGGCTGGAGGGCGTGCTGTCGCACTATTGCACGCCGGACCATCCGCTGCTCGAGGTGACGACGCTGACCAGCTATGCCGGGTCGTCGCACCAATATGTCCACCGCGATCCCAGCGGCGTCATCAGCCTGTTCGCGGCGGTGGAGGATGTGTCGGCGGCGCAGGGCGGGACGGTGTTCGTGCCGGGGACGCAGGTGTTTGCGGGTAGCGTAAAAAAGCACGATGCGGTGGCCGAAGCGCGGATGGAACTGCTCCGCGCGCGCTGGAATGTCCACATCCTTTTCCATAACCTGAAAAAGCTGTGGGCGATGCGCGGCAGCCGCGGGACTCCGCTGGCACCGGGCGAGTTCCGCGACCGGGTATTCTCGACGCACTGGGACGAGCATCAGCCGAACCTGTTGCGGTTCCTGACCGGCAAGAACCCGCTGTTCAGCGTGCGAACGCTGACGCCGGGCACGGTGTGGCGGCTGATCCGGGATGGCCGGGCGCTGGATGCTGACTATCGGGTCGTGGCCACCGCGCCGCGCAAGGGGACGGTGATCCTGTATCAGAGCGACATGCTCCATGCCGGGCCGGACAATCGCTCGCCCACGCCCCGGCGGCTGTTCAGCATGAGCATCGCGCGCGAGGCGATGGATGCGAAGCGCTGGCACGCAGGCTATTCGCCGCATCCCGACTTGATGGCGCGGCCGGTCTCGTTCGGGGATTTGGTGGATGACCAAACCGTGGCCGCTGAGGATGCGATGGCGAATTGATTTTGGCGCGAAGGCTCTTCCTTAGCAGAAGAGCCCTCACCCTTCCGCGCCTGACGGCGCTCCCTCCCTCTCCCGCTTGCGGGAGAGGGAAGGGGCACGCCCCGAAGCGGTGGGAAGGGTGAGGGTTTTTGGGCTTCTTCACCCTTTCCAAGCTTCGCTATCCTCCCCCGTCAAGTGGGAGGAGGTTTAGGATCAGCCGCCGTAGAGTGCGTCGAGGCGGTCGGCGTAAACCTGTTTCAGGACGTGGCGGCGGATTTTCAGGCTGGGCGTCAGCTGCTGGTTTTCGATGGCGAAGGGTTCGTCGGCGACGATGAAGCGGCGGACGCGCTCGACGACCGACAGGTCCCTGTTCACTCGCTCCACCGCCGCGCCCATCGCCTTCATGAACTCGTGATGCTGGGCCAGTGCCTTGAAATTGCAGGCGGTGGCGCTGCGCGCGCACCATTGCTGGACCCATTCGGGATCGGGCACCAGCACCGCGACCATATAGGGCTTTCGGTCGCCATAGATCATCGCCTGCAGGATTTCGGGTTGCAGGGTCAGCATCCCTTCCACCCGTTGCGGGGCGACATTGTCGCCTTTGTCGTTGACGATGATGTCCTTTTTCCGGTCGGTGATCCTGATCCGGCCCTTGGCATCGATCTCGCCGATATCGCCGGTGTGGAGCCAGCCGTCCTTGAGGACGCGGGCCGTTTCCTCGTCGTTGCGCCAATAGCCGTGCATGACCAGTTCGCCGCGCACCAGGATCTCGCCATCCTCGGCGATGCGCACCTCGGTATTCTTGAGCGGCGGGCCGACCGTGTCGTGCTTCAGGCCAACCGACGGGCGGTTGCAGGAGATGACCGGCGCGGCCTCGGTCTGGCCATAGCCTTGCAGGAAGGTAAGGCCGAGCGCGTCGAAGAAGATGCCGATTTCCGGGTTGAGCGGAGCGCCGCCCGACACCATCGCCTTCATCCGTCCGCCGAAACGCTGGGCGATCTTGGGCTTGAGCGTGCGCGACAGGATCAGGTTCATCGGCTGGTCGAGGATTGGCACCCGGCCCGTATCCGCCCGCTTGCCGCCGATGGAAACGGCGCGGTCGAGGAGGTAGGTGGAAAGCTTGCCCTGCTTCTCGATCGCCTTGCTGATCCGCGTGCGCAGCACTTCGAACAGGCGGGGGACGACGACCATGATCGTGGGGCGCGTTTCCTCGATATTGCTGGCGAGCTTGTCCAACCCTTCCGAATAATAGATTTGCGCGCCGAGGCCGATGGGGAAATGCTGTCCGCCCGAATGCTCATAGGCGTGGGAGAGCGGAAGGAAGGACAGGAACACCTCCTCCTCCCATCCGAAATCCTCGCTGATGACGGCGACGCAGCCCTCGACATTGTGCAGGATCGCGCCGTGATGCTGGCACACGCCGCGCGGCGCGCCGCCGGTGCCGCTGGTGTAGATGATGCAGGCCAGATCGTCGCGCTTCAGATGTGAGGAGGCGGCGGCTGCGCTTTCGGGCGTCGTCGGGTGGGCGTCGATCAGCGCCTGCCACTGATGCTGTTCGAACGGGCCCGCCTGGCCGCCGCGCAGCTCCTCCATCGCGATCAGATGGTGACAGCAATCGGAGCGGAGCAGCGCCGGGATCAGCGTCTTGGCGAGCTTGGTGGTAGAGACGATGGCGGCGGCAGCACCGCTATTGTCGATGATATGCTGATGGTCGCGCTCGGTATTGGTGACATAGGTGGGGACGGTGATGCAGCCGGCCGCCATGATCGCCAGGTCGCTGATGCACCATTCGGGGCGGTTTTCGCTGACCAGCATCACCCGGTCGCCCGGTTTCAGGCCCAGGGATTTGAGCCCGGCGGCAAGCGAGGCGACCCTGTGCGCGGCCTCGGCCCAGCTCGTCGGATGCCATTTGCCGCCCGACTTGGCCCAGAGGAACGGTTTGTCCCCCTGTTCGCGGGCACGGGTGAAGAACAGGGTGACCAGATTGGGGAAATGCTCAAGCTGGCGCGCTGCTGCCACGGACGATCCTCTCTCAATAACCGGGCGGTTGTAGGCAGGCATTGGGCGGGCGGCAACGGGCGATGCTGGTTGCGCTGCAGCATCGGGCGGCTAAGGTGGGACACATGACGCCGATCCGCACGGTCCTTGCCCGGACGTTCGCCGCCCTTGCCATTGCCGGCTGGGCAAGTTCCTGCGCTCCCGTCGCCGAACGGCCCGCCGCCACCGCCGACAAGCCAGCGGCAACGCAGGACGCCTTCGTCATCGCCGCCAATCCGATCGCAGCGGAGGCGGGCATGGCGGTGCTGAAGCGCGGGGGCAGCGCGGTCGATGCCGCCATCGCGGTGCAGGCGATGCTGAGCTTGGTCGAGCCGCAAAGCTCCGGCGTGGGCGGCGGGGCGTTCATGACCTATTTCAACGCGGGTACCGGCGGGGTCGAGATTTTCGACGGGCGCGAAGTCGCGCCCGCGGGCGCCGATCCGGCGATGTTCATGGGGACCGACGGCAAGCCGCTGGGATACCGGGATGCGGTGGTCAGCGGGCGGGCGACGGGCGTGCCGGGCGCGGTGGCGATGCTGGCGATGGCGCATGGCGAGCATGGGCGGCTGCCCTGGGGCACGCTGTTCGGCGATGCCGAGCGGGTGGCGACCGATGGGTTCACGGTGACGCCGCGGCTTGGCCGGTTCCTGGGCGCGAGCTTTCCGCAGCTTCAGGGGCCGGATGCGCAGGCTTATTTCGGGGAAAGCGATGGGACGCTGGTCGATGTCGGCGACAGGCTGAAGAACCCGGCCTATGCAGCGTTTCTGAAGCGCCTGGCGGCGGAGGGACCGAGCGCGCTTTATGCCGGGCCGACGGCGGAGCGGATCGTGGCGCGCACCACTGCCGCGCCGCTGGCGGGCACGATGACGCTGGCCGACCTGGCCGCATACCGCCCGGTCAAGCGCGGGGCGCTGTGCCGCCCCTACCGCGTCTGGAAAATCTGCGTCCCGCCGCCGCCGTCGAGCGGGGTGGGACTGCTTCAGCTGTTCGCCATGCTGGAGCGGACGGATATCGCCGCGCGCGGGCCCGCCGATGCGCAGGCCTGGTTCCTGTTCGCCGAGGCGAGCCGCCTGATGTATGCCGACCGCGACCGCTATGTCGGCGATGTCCCCGACGTGCCCGTCGCCGGGCTGCTCGATCCGGCCTATGTCGCGTCGCGCGCCGCTTTGATCGAGGAACGGGCCGGGCCAGCCCCGGAGGCGGGGACGCCGCCGGGCGCGCCGAAACTGGCGATGGACAGGACGCTGGAACCGGCGGGCACGTCGCATTTCATCGTCGGCGATGCCGCTGGCAATGTCGTGTCGATGACCACGACGGTCGAGAGCATTTTCGGCACCGGGCGGATGGTCGACGGATTTTTCCTGAACAACCAGCTTACGGATTTCAGCTTTTCGCCGGTCGATGGCGACGGTCGGCGGGTCGCCAATGCGGTGGCGCCGGGCAAGCGGCCCCGGTCGTCGATGACGCCGCTGGTGATGATCGATGCCGAGGGCAAGTTTGCGGGCGCGCTGGGATCGGCGGGGGGCAATGCCATCCTGGCCTATGTCGGCAAGTCGTTGATCGGGGCAGCCGATTGGCGGTTGCCGATGCAGGATGCGCTGGCGCTGCCCAACCTGGTCGCGCGCGGCGGCAGCTTCAACGGCGAGGTGACCAAGTTCTCACCCGAATTGCTGGCGGCGTTGCGGGCGAAGGGTGTCGAGGTGAAGCCAGGGCAGGGGGAGGATTCGGGCCTGCACGGCGTGATGATCCGCGATGGTCGTGTGGATGGCGGCTTCGACCCCCGACGCGAAGGCGTAGTGCTGGTGCTGCCAGCAGATCAGGCGCGATAGGTGTCGTCGTGCTGATGGGCGAACGCCTTCAGCATCGAAAAATTGCTCCAGTCCTTTGCCCAGGCCTTTTCATGGAAGAAATAGGCGATGGCGTTGCAGCAAGGTTCGATCAGCGCGATGCCGCCCGCAATGGCGAGCGAGCCGGTAAAGGCATAGGCAACCGAAAAGCCGATCGCGAGGTGGATGACCAGATAGGTCAGCGTTTTCATCAGATCGCGCGACATCACCATTCCCTTTTTCATCCCGGACCAACGGTCCAGCGACCGCTTCGATCCGCAATTAGGGTGCGCGAATTGATCGTTCAAAACGATTGATGTGGCGATAGTAATCGTGCGCGGCGATCAGTCGAGGCCGCGAACGATGCGGGCGGCAAGGCCGGGTCCGTGGAACAGCAGTGCCGAATAGAGCTGGACCAGCGATGCCCCCGCATCCAGCCGCCGCTGCGCCTCGTCCGCCGAATCGATGCCGCCAACGGCGATCAGCGGGAGCGCGCCGCCCGTCGCCTGATGCACTTCGGCCAGTTTCTGCCGCGCCAGATCGCGCAGCGGGGCACCGGAAAGGCCGCCCGCCTGGTCGGCACCGGCCGATGTCAGGCCGTCGGGCCGGCTGACAGTCGTATTGCCGACGATCAGCGCGTCGATGCCGCCGTCGATCGCGGCACGGGCGATGCCGTCGATCTGCGTGCGCGAGCAATCCGGTGCGATCTTCAGGAACAGGGGGCGCCGGATGCCGCCCGGCAGCTGGCGGGCGACATCGCAGCGCGCGATCAGCTCGCCCAGCATCGGTTGTTCCTGAAGGTCGCGCAGCCCCGGGGTGTTCGGCGAACTGATGTTGATCGTCACATAATCGGCCTGGGGCGCGGCGCGGGCGACACCCCAGCCATAATCGGCGATGCGATCGTCCGAATCCTTGTTCGCGCCGACATTGATGCCGACGATCCCCCTGCGTCGGGCAGCCGACAGGCGCAGCAGCGCCGCGTCGAGGCCGTGATTGTTGAAGCCCATGCGATTGATGACGCCGCGATCCTCGACCAGCCGGAACAGGCGGGGCCGGGGATTGCCGGCCTGAAGCCGGGGGGTCAGCGTCCCGACCTCGACATGGCCGAAGCCGAGCGCGAGCAGGCCGTCGACGGCCTCTGCGTCCTTGTCCACCCCTGCGGCCAGGCCGAGCGCGTTTGGAAAGGTCAGCCCGGCGAGCTGCACCGGGCGACCGGCGATCCTGGGGGCCAGCGGCGCACCGAGCCCGCCCCACAGAGCCAGGCCGGCAATGGTCAGCCGGTGGGCCCGTTCGGGGTCGAGGCGGAACAGGGCGCGTTGCACGGCAGGGTAGATCATGGCCTGGCGATGGCATTGCCGATCGGCATCGTCAAACCGGGATGGTCAAATCGTCGCGAAATGGCCGCAGCGGCTGCACCCTGTCGCTTTTGTCCAATACGTATTGTTGCTTAGGCGCTAAGGGGCAATTGCGACCCGAGGCGGCCCTTTCAACAGGGCGGCCTGAACTTGAATGGCCCGGCCCCTTTTTGGTGTGCCGGGCCTTTTTTTCATCCGTTTCGGATCGTTCCGCGAAACATTCTGACAAAAACCGTCAGATGCTGGCAAAGACCAATCGAACCGACTAGGTTAATGTCCAAAAGTGGGGAACTCGGGTCGATGCAACTGGAGTTTGCGCTGCCTTCGGCAGAAGTGGCGCCGTATGTATCTGTCTTTTACCTGTTCAGGGACAATTCCCCGGTATTCGAGGGCATCGAGCGCGCGGATGTGGGTCAGATCCGGTTCATGCTCAGCGGACAGGGTGCGCTTTCCTTTCCCGGCGGATATGTCGAACAATCTACGCCGATCATGGTCAACGGGCCGGGCACGGGGGCCGCATCCTACCGGGTCGACGGACCCTTTCACTGTTTTGGGGCATCGTTGCGGGCGATCGGATGGGGCGCAGTGATCGGCCTGTCGGCGGCCGACCGCGCCGACCATGTGACCGATGGCAGCCTGTTGTTCGGCGAAGAGGGGCTGGCACTGCTGGAGCGGTGCCGAACCCTGGACACGCTGGCCGAGATGGTGGCGCTGGCCGAGCCGTTCATCCTGCGCCGGGCCAAGCTGCACCCGGTGCCCGACGACCACCGGCATGTGTGCGAGGTGGTGCGCCAGTGGCTGACCCAGCCGGGCCAGATCCGCGTCGCCGACCTGTTCGCGGCATTGCCGATGTCGGAGCGACAGGTGACGCGGCTGGTGAACCGATATTATGGCGGCCCGCCCAAGTTCCTGGAGCGCAAGTTCCGCACCCTGCGCGCGGCGACCGAAATCGCGACCGGGCGTCCCCCGTCGGAGGTTGCCGTCCATTTCTACGACCAGCCGCACATGATCAACGAGATCCGCCATTTCACCGGACACACGCCGGGCACGCTTGGCGCACAGATGGATCCCGTGCTGGCGATGACCCTGCGCGAGGAGCGATTCGGCGAACTGGCCCCGCTGGTGTTCCCCAACGGCACGGGTTGACGGACAGGGGGCAAAGGGCCATCTGCCTAATCGGAACAAATTGATCCGATTTGAGAATAGCTCGCAAATGCGCCTGTCTGCCCAAGCCGATTATGCCGTCGTCATGCTGAGTGCCGCCGCCCGGCATTGCGGCGTGTCGGGCCGCTTGAATGCCACCATCCTGAGCGACGAAACCGGACTGCCCCTGCCGACGGTGCAGAAACTGGTCAGCCGGTTGTCGGCGGCCGGGCTGATCGAGAGCAGTAGGGGCACCGGCGGCGGTTTCCGCCTGTCGCGCCCGCCGGCCGCCATCACGCTGGCCGACATCATCGAGGCGATCGAGGGGCCGATCGCCATGACTGCGTGCGTCGAACATGGCCGCAGCGATTGCGCGGTCGAGGCGGAATGCCGGGTGAAACCGCACTGGCCCCGGGTCAACGGCGCGGTGCGCGGTGCGCTTGCGGGCATCAGCCTTGCCGCCCTGTCCTCCACTCCTGCGCTTGAAGCGAACGGAATCTGATCATGGCTACCAAGAACGCAGAGGCGATCGCCGCCGCCAACAAGAAGTACGAGTGGGGCTTTTCGTCCGACATCGAACAGGAATTCGCGCCCAAGGGATTGAGCGAGGATACGGTCCGCTTCATTTCGGCCAAGAAGAACGAGCCCGAGTGGATGCTGGAATGGCGGTTAAAGGCCTATCGCCACTGGCTGACCATGACGCCGCCCGACTGGGCCAAGCTGAACGTCCCGCCGATCGATTACCAGGACGCCTATTATTACGCGGAGCCTAAGGCGAAGCCCAAGCTGGGTTCGCTGGACGAGGTCGATCCCGAGATCCTGCGCGTCTATGAAAAGCTGGGCATTCCGATCGAGGAGCAGAAGCTGCTGGCCGGGGTCGAGGGCGGCACGCCGCCGCGCCGGGTCGCGGTGGATGCGGTGTTCGACAGCGTGTCCGTCGCCACCACCTTTCGCAAGGAGCTGGAGGCGGCGGGGGTCATCTTCCGGTCGATCAGCGAGGCGATCCGGGAATATCCAGACCTGGTCCGCAAATGGCTGGGCAAGATCGTGCCGATGCACGACAATTACTTCGCGGCGCTGAATTGCGCGGTCTTTTCCGACGGAACGTTCGTGTACATTCCCGAGGGCGTGCGCTGCCCGATGGAGCTTTCGACCTATTTCCGGATCAATGCCGAGAATACCGGCCAGTTCGAACGCACGCTGATCGTCGCCGACAAGGGTGCGTACGTCTCCTATCTGGAGGGCTGCACCGCGCCGATGCGCGACGAGAATCAGCTGCATGCCGCCGTGGTCGAACTGGTCGCGCTGGACGATGCCGAGATCAAATATTCGACGGTGCAGAACTGGTATCCCGGTGACGAGAACGGCGTCGGCGGGATCTATAACTTCGTCACCAAGCGGGCGCTGTGCCAGGGGCGCAACAGCAAGGTCAGCTGGACGCAGGTGGAAACCGGCAGCGCGATCACCTGGAAATATCCCAGCTGCGTGCTGAACGGCGAGAACAGCGTCGGCGAATTCTATTCGGTCGCGGTGACCAATGGCCGGCAACAGGCCGATACCGGCACCAAGATGATCCACAACGGCAAGGGGACGCGGTCGACGATCGTGTCCAAGGGGATCAGCGCGGGGCGGAGCGACAACACCTATCGCGGGCTGGTGCGCGTGGCACCGGGCGCGGAGGGCGTGCGCAACTTCACCCAGTGCGATTCGCTGCTGCTGGGCGACCAGTGCGGCGCGCATACCGTGCCCTATATCGAGGTGCGGAACCCCAGCGCGCAGATTGAGCATGAGGCGACGACCAGCAAGATCAGCGAGGATCAGCTGTTCTATGCCATGCAGCGGGGACTGGATCAGGAGGCGGCGGTTGCCCTGATCGTCAACGGCTTTGCGCGCGAGGTGTTGCAGCAATTGCCGATGGAATTCGCGGTCGAGGCGCAGAAGCTCTTGGGCATCAGCCTTGAGGGGAGCGTGGGGTGATTTCGCCCTTGCTGGCCTTGACCTTGTTTACGGTTCAGGACGCTGCGCCGCCCGTTGATACGGGCGAAGACATCGTCGTGAGTGCGACGGTGGGCAAGATCGCGCTGGTGTTCGACAAGGGCAGCGACGGGCGGCTGCATAATTGTCGCGTGCTGCTGTCGTCGGGCGTGCGGCGGCTGGATGACCGGGCGTGCAACAATCTGCCCGATTGCGTGACCGTCGAGGGCGGCGAGACGTTTTGCGGCGACCGGATCGATGGCCGGGTGGCGGCATTGCCCAAGCCTGTCACTTTGCCCCCGCCCGGCGTTGCCATCGGCGCGATCCTGAAGCCCGAGCCAAAGGCGGTGCCCGCCACCGGCCCCGCCCTGCGCGAGGGCGAGACGCAATCGGCGGACCGCCTGGGACGGCTGCCCCCGCCGCCGCGCGACACAAGCGGGGGGCCGGGCATCCAGATCGGGCCGGTCACCACCAATCAACGGCCGGACGACCGGCTCAATCCCCTTGGACGAAGCGAGATTCCCAGTGCTGACGATCGATAACCTCTCCGCCGAAATTGACGGCAAGACCATCCTTAAGGGCCTGTCCCTGACCGTGAATGCGGGCGAGGTTCATGCGATCATGGGCCCGAACGGCGCGGGCAAGTCCACGCTCGGATATGTGCTAGGCGGGCGGCCCGGATATGAGGTGACGGGCGGTTCCGTGACGTTCGGGGGTACCGACCTGCTGGAACTTGAGCCGCATGAGCGGGCCGCGGCGGGGCTGTTCCTGGGGTTCCAGTATCCGGTCGAGGTGCCGGGCGTATCCAACCTGCAATTCGTGCGCGAGGCGCTGAACGCTCAGCGCAAGGGACGGGACGAGGCGCCGTTGTCGGGCGCGGAGTTCATCAAGCTGGCCCGCGCACAGGCACAGGCGATCGGCATGGACCCGGAAATGCTGAAGCGGCCGGTGAATGTCGGCTTTTCCGGCGGCGAGAAGAAGCGGAACGAGATGGTGCAGATGGGCATCATCGACCCGCGCCTGGCCATTCTGGACGAGACGGACAGCGGGCTCGACATCGACGCGCTGAAGGCGGTGGGCGACGGGATCAACCGGATCATGCGCGCGCCCGACAAGGCGGTCATCCTGATCACCCATTATCAGCGGCTGCTGGATTATGTGCGGCCGGATTTCGTGCATGTGCTGGCCGATGGCCGCATCGTACGCACCGGCGGGCCGGAACTGGCGCTGGAACTGGAGCGCGAAGGCTATGCCGGGGTGGCGGCATGAGGCTGGACGCGACCCATCGCCTGGCTGATTTGCAAGCCAATTTCCGGGCGAACAGCTCGACGTCGATGCCGATTGCGGGGACGGTCTACTGGCTGATCGTCGGTGCAGCTTCGCTGGTGCTCGACTCGAATACGGTGGCGTTCATCGTGCTGATCGGCAGCGGGATGATCCTGCCCGCTGGCCTGATCTTCGACAGGGCGCGCGGGCTGGCAAAGCATCGGCCGGATGCGACGGGCAATCCGCTGACCCCGATGTTCCTTAAGGGTACGGCGGTGGTGGTGCTGATGTGGCCGCTGGTCATCCTGGCGGCCCAGGCGGCGCAGGAGCCGAACCTGATCGTGCTGGGCGGCGCGGTGCTGATGGCGCTGGTGTGGATTCCCTATGGTTCGGCGGCGGACGATCCGGTCGGGATGCACCATGCGGTCGGGCGGCCGGTCGCGGCCTATGCCGCCTATCTGCTTGCGCCCGAACCCTATGTCGCCACCGCGATCAGCGCGGTCGTTGTACTGAGCTATGCCTATACCTTCCTGTTCATGAAACGGCCGTCATGACCCTGACCCTTCCCACAAAGCGTGATGAAGCGTGGCGCTATGCCAATCTGGATGCGCTTGCGCGGGTGTGGCCGAAACTGGATGCGCCGGAGCATATCGTGGTCCCGGCGGGCGAGGCGCGAACGGTGCTGATCCCGGCGCTGGAGCCGGTGGACGGGGTGGCGGTGCGCGCGATCCAGGCGGAACTGGGCGAAGGCGCATCGTTGAACGTCCAGGCGCTGGTGGCTGGGTGCGATTACGCCCGCTTGTCGGTCAACGTCCGCCTCTCGCGTGGCAGCCATTTCGAGCTGGGCGGCGCGATCCTGGGGTCGGGCGAGCAGACGCTGGAGATCGTGACCGACGTCCATCATGTCGAGCCGGAAGCGACAAGCAACCAGGTGGTGCGCTCCGTCCTGTCGGGTCGTGCGACCGGCAGCTATATCGGCGCGGTTCGGGTGGCGCGCCATGCGCAGAAGACCGATGGCAACCAGTCGGTCAAATCGATGCTGCTCGACCGGACGGCGACTGCCAATGCCGTGCCGCAGCTCGAGATCTTCGCCGATGACGTGAAGTGCGCGCATGGTGCGACCGTGGGCGAATTGGACAAGTCCGGCCTGTTCTACATGGCGGCGCGCGGTATCCCGCCGGAGATCGCCAAGCGGCTGATGCTGCAGGCGTTCCTGGCCGAGGCGTTCGCGGCGGCGGGCGAGGCGGGCGAGGCGCTGGAACAGGCGGCGCAGGCGCGGCTTGAGGCGATGCTGTGAGCACGCTGATCGCGCCGGAAACGCTGGCTTTGCGGGGGGATTTCCCGGGTGTCGGTGACTGGCATTATCTGGATACCGCCGCGACGGCGCAGAAGCCGCAGGCGGTGATCGATGCCATCGCGCGCGCCTATGGTCCCGATTATGCGACGGTGCATCGCGGCGTGTACAAGCGCTCGGCGGATATGACGATCGCCTATGAGGCAGCGCGGACGCGGGTGGCGCGGTTCATCGGGGCGGCCTCCCCGGACGAATGCGTTTTCGTCCGCGGTGCGACCGAGGGGATCAACCTGGTCGCCCATGGCTGGGCCGCGAATGTGCTGAAGCCCGGCGACCGCATCCTGTTGTCCGCACTGGAGCATCACAGCAACATCGTGCCGTGGCAGATGGTGGCAGAGCGGACGGGCGCTGCGGTCGACGTGGTGCCGCTGACCCCCGATCATGCCATCGATCTGGATGCGATGGCGGCGATGATCCGGCCGGAGCACCGGATCGTTGCGCTGGCGCATGTGTCCAACGTGACCGGTGCCGTGCTGGACGGCGCCCGTGCGGCGGAGATCGCCCATGGCGTGGGCGCGAAGTTGTTGCTGGACGGGTGCCAGGCCGCGCCTCGGCTGGCGCTCGACATGCAGGCGCTGGATTGCGATTTCTACGTGCTGTCGGGCCACAAGCTCTATGGCCCGACCGGCATCGGCGTGCTGTGGGGCCGGGCCGAGCTGCTCGATGCGATGCAGCCGATGCAGGGCGGCGGCGCGATGATCGACCGGGTGACCTTCGAGGGGACGACCTATGCCCCGCCGCCGGGCCGGTTCGAGGCGGGGACGCCGCATATCGTCGGGGTCGCCGGGCTGCACGCGGCGATCGATTATGTCGATGCCATCGGGCTGGACCGCATCCATGCGCATGAGGCCGCACTGGTGACGGCGACGCGGAGCGCGCTTGGCCAGCTCAATTCTGTCCGGCTGATCGGGCCGGACGATGCCGCCGGGATCGTCAGTTTCGAGGTGAAGGACGTGCATCCGCACGATGTCGGCACCATATTGGACGAGGAAGGCGTGGCGATCCGTGCCGGGCACCACTGCGCCCAGCCTCTGATGGACCTGCTGAAGGTGCCGGCGACGGCCCGGGCGAGCTTTGGCATTTACAATGACATGGACGATGTGGCGGCCCTGATCCGCGGCATCGAGCGAGTGACGAGGATTTTTTCGTGAGGATTGGCGGATGAACGAGCAGCGACCGATCGCCATCGAGGAAGTGGATGCGGTGGCATCGCCGCCCAAGGCGCGCGTGGACGATATGCCCATGGGAAGCCCGCGCGAGACGGTGGAGCGCAAGCGCGATTATCTGGACGGGTTCCTGAAGCAGGCGCCGGCTGGGGTCAGCGAAACCGAGCCGGGCGGGGCGCTGTACGAAGCGGTGATCGAGGCGCTGAAGGAAATCTATGACCCCGAAATTCCGGTCAATATCTATGACCTGGGCCTGATCTATAATGTCGAGGTTGCGGATGGCGGCCATGTCGTCGTGACGATGACGTTGACGACGCCGCACTGCCCGGTCGCCGAATCGATGCCGGGCGAGGTGGAACTGCGCGTCTGTGCCGTCCCGGGCGTGTCGATGGCGGATGTGAACCTGGTCTGGGACCCGGCATGGGATCCGGGCAAGATGAGCGACGATGCGCGGCTCGAACTGGGGATGTTGTGATGACGACGAGTACGACGCGCCAGCGGCCCAGCGCCGTGATCCTGACCGAGCGGGCGGAGGCGCGGATCGCCGACCTGATGTCGCGCGCACCGGAAGGATCGATCGGCGTCAAGCTGTCCACCCCGCGCCGGGGCTGTTCGGGCCTGGCCTATTCGGTGGATTATGTGACGGCCGCCAATCCGATGGACGAACGGATCGAGACGCCGGGCGGCACGTTCTTCGTCGATGGCGCGTCCGTCCTGTATTTGATCGGATCGACCATGGACTGGGTGGAGGATGATTTCACCGCCGGGTTCGTGTTCGCCAATCCGAACGCCAAGGGTGCGTGCGGATGCGGGGAGAGCTTTACGGTCTGAACTTCGGGTTTTCGACCAGCAGCCTGAGCCGTTCCAGCCCGGCCACCCATGCCCGTTCGCGGGCATCCCGGCCGGACGGATCGGCAAAGGGCCGTTCGGTCAGCGTCAGTTCCACTTCGTCCCCCTCCGCCCAGAATTGCAGCGTCAGCGTTCGCGGCGGAACCCCGTCCAGGTCGATGATCAACGCATCGCGCGCCACCACGTCGCGGAACCGGCCGCGATCGACCCGCTCGCCCTCGGCCTGACTGAACGTCACGATCAGGAAGGCGCCGCCGGGCCGCCCGACAATCTCGGTCATCAGGACCCGCTGTTCCGGCGTGGTCCACCACTGTGCCAGCATGACGGCATTGGTCCAGGCCGCCATGATCGTGTCGATATCGGTCTTGAAGCGCCGCAACAGCGTGATGCGGAGCGCCGGTGGCATCGTCAGGCCCAAAAGCCCAGGGGATCAAGGGGGAACGGAATACAGGGGCCAGCGACAAGCATCGCCCTTTATCCCTTCGCATTTGCACAAATGCAAGGGTGCGGCGCAGCATTTTTGGAGACAGGGCTGGGTTGCCGACCGACCGGCAAGGCTGCGGAGAATCGCCCAAAACTTTCCCGAATACAAGACTTGTTCTGCGACTCGCGGTGATTCACTGTCTGTCCTGCACCAGGCAGGTGCATCTAGGCTTCAACTAGCGAAAGGAGGTGATCCGATGTCTCATGGTTCAGCAATGGGGTCGGTTCAGTTCGTTCGGGAGACGCGCCGCTAAGCATCGGACACGGACGGAAGCCCTCCGTCCGTGGTGGCATCCGGGGGGTATCCTCCCCCAATCAACGGTTGCCGGTCCGATGAAGCGGTCCGCATGGTCTCCCGGGCTGGAGCTCTCCGGCCGCTGACCATGTCGGAGGTCGCCGGATGCCCTTGGTGGGGCTCCGGCGGCCTCTTTCATTTTGGGGCAGGTGCCGTACCCCCCGTCACAACAACATGCTGACCAGATAGCGCGCGACGAGCAGCAGCAGCACGATCCGGGACGCCCGTTCCCCCCGGACCGCCATCGCCGCGCCGATCAGCAGGATCAGCACGCCGGTCATCGCCAGCACCACCGGCCGCTGGAACGCGGCATCGAGCGGCGGCGTGATCCAGTAGAACAGGATCTGCGCGGCCAGCAGCATCAGCAAGCCGCCAAGCACGATCCGCCGCACCCGGAAATAATGCTCGTCCAGATCCGCCAGCTGCTCCGGTTCGCGGGGAAAGACCAGATGCGCCGCCAGATAATAGGCCCCGGCAAAGAAGGTGACGAACATCAGGCTGTCGCCGGACACGGTGATGACCGACCGGGCATACCAAGCCGCCGACCAGAAGGAGAGCAGATCGATCAGCACGAAGATGCCGAGCAGCGGGGTAAGCCAGCCGATCCGGATGGCATTGCCGGGGCGCAGCCGCACCTCGATCACCCGGGCAAGGCCGCCGAGCAGCTCGGCGAGCGACAGGCCGAGAAGCAGCCCGTAAAGGGAAAAGACAAACTCGAAATCGCTCATGCGGCAGCCCCGGTTTCTGTCCCTATTCCCCATCCGGTCGCCCGGTGCAAAGATCAATGGCCCAGCCGATATCGATCGACGGGGCGCGGGGGGTGTCGGCGGATCAAGCGAACAAAAGCATCGACGCCGCCGGAACCGGAACGGTCCTGTTCCGGTTGTGCTGGGCAAGCATAAAGGATCCCATGTCCCAGGCCGTCATTCCCGCCGCAACGTTGATCCTGTTCCGCGCCGTGGCGGGCGGGGCGCCCGAATTGCTGTTCGTCGAACGGTCTGCCGCAATGGCCTTTGCCGGCGGGGCGCTGGTCTTTCCAGGCGGGCGGGTGGACGGGGCCGACCGGACGCTGGCCGGCATTACGGGCGATGCGGATGACTGGGAGGAGGCGGCTCGGATTGCCGCCATCCGCGAGACGATCGAGGAAGCGGGCGTGGCGTCGGGCATCGACCGGACCGATCCGGCGACGGTCGCGGCGATCCGCGCGGCACTGGCGGACGGAGCGACGCTGGCGACGGCGCTGGCCGATTCGGGCGCGGCGCTGCGGCTGGAGGCGCTGACGCCCTATGCCCGCTGGCGGCCGGATTTCGAGCATTCGCGGGTGTTCGACACCCGGTTCTATATCGCGCGGTTGCCGGACGATGCGCCGGAACCGGTGGTGGATGGCACGGAGAATGTGCGCCTGTTCTGGGCCAGCGCGGCATCGGTACTGGGACAGGCCAAGCGGGGCGTGGTGCGGCTGATCTTTCCGACGCGATGCAAGCTGGAGCGACTGGCCACTCATGCGGATTTCGATGCCGCCGTGGCAGCGGCGCGGCGCTGGCCGATCCGGACCATCACGCCGTGGATGGAACAAGAGGCGGGTGGCGACTGGATCGCCATTCCCGATGACCTTGGCTATCCCGTCACCCGGATGCCCGCAGCCACGGCGTTGCGGGCATGAGGGCGGTGCGGCGGACCATCACGCTGATCGTCGTCTTGGCGCTGCTGGCGGCAGGCGGCCTGTTGCTGTTCGCAGCGGCAAGAGAGCGCCCGCAGGACATACCATGGACCGAATTGAGCCTGGCCCAGCCGGTGGGCATGTTTACCGGGCGCAAGCTGACCGCCCTGGGCGAGGATTTCCCGCAATGCCAGGTGCTGATGGACCGGGCCGGGGTGCGGATCGAGCCGTTGCCGCCGGTCAGCGACGGGCAGTGCGGCTATGACGACGCCGTTCAGCTGATCGAGGGCGGGGCGCGCACGACGGCGCTGCGCCCGGCGCGGGTGGGCATGGCCTGTCCCGTCGCCGCTGCGCTGGTGGTGTGGGAATGGCAGGTGCTGCAACCCGCAGCGCGCCGCCATTTCGGGGCCGATGTCCGGGTGGCGCGCATCGACCATCTGGGCAGTTACAGCTGCCGGCGCATGTATGGGCGGAGCGAAGGCGCGTTCAGCGAACATGCCACCGCCAATGCGCTGGACGTTGCCGGGTTCGGCCTGTCCGACGGCACGCGGGTCCGTCTGATCGCGGACTGGGACGATCCGGGGGCGAAAGGCGCCTTCCTGCGCGAGGTACGGGACGGGGCGTGCGACCTGTTCGCAACCGTCCTGTCGCCCGATTACAATGCCGCCCATGCCGATCATTTCCACCTGGATCAGGCAGCGCGCGGCGGCATGGGCTGGCGGGCGTGCAGGTGAATGATTGCCCCGGTTGCTGGGCGCCAGACCGGCGTTAGGATGGGTCAGTTCGGCAGGGCGTTGTGATCCACCTTTTCCACCCACGCGGGGAAAAATGCCGGCTGCCGGGTCGACCAGCCGCTGGCGGTCGCTGCCGCCTCGCTGATCGATTGCAGTAGCTTGCGCCGCAGATCCGGGTGAAGCTGGGGCAGGGCCGCCGCCGAGCAGAAGGCGGCGGGCAGCCATGGCCGGGATTCGGCACCGATCAACCGTTCATACAGGAAGCGATAGGCAGAAAAGCTCTGCAACCGTCCCTGACCCAGATCGAAGGCGGACATGGAAATCAGCGGTCCCATGAACGGTTCGACCGCATCGAGGCCGCTGTCGTCGGGCACTACGGCGCGCAGGTCGGGCAGCCGGTCGTAGATGCGGGCCTGGGCACGGATGCTGGCCGCCTCCACCACATCGCGAGACCAGCGGGACAGGGCATCGTCGCGGTCCAGCCCGATATCCAGCGATCGCCGGATATAACGCTGCGTCGCGGCGGTGAACCCCGCAAACTCTTTCATTTCCGCCAGCGTCATCGCACCTTGTGCCGGCTTCGACCTGCTTGCCATCTCCCAGCTCCTACCCGTCATGGGTTCATCGACCCGTGCATCCTGCGCCCGGATGGTTAACGGATTGCTTAACCCTCCGTTTGCCGATGTTCATTCAGTCGAACACAATCCTTGCCGCATTGCAACAAAGGTTGCGACGAACCGCGCAGCCCCGATTTTTAGCCCGTCGAACAGTCGGAAGCTGGCAGGGGGAGCCGTGATTGGAAAGCGCGGGGCTTTGCGTAGCAGCGTCAGCCGGGCTAGCCTGCCGCGCAACCCCATTCCCCCGGAGTAGATGATGGTGCGTTTTGTCCTGCCAGCGATGCTGGCCCTGCTGGCTGCCTGTTCGGCGGGCGATCCGTCCAGCCCGGCTGCGGCCGACCGGACGGTCGCCCCCGTGCTGCTGACGCCGGAGGCGCGCGACGTCCACAGCTATGCCCGCCCCGCCGAGGCGCGGGTGACGCATGTCGCGCTCGACCTGAACGTCGATTTCGATGCCCGGCGGCTGAACGGTACCGCGACCCTGGATATTCAGGCGGCGGACGATGCCAAGGTGGTGGTCCTGGATACCCGCGACCTGGCGATCGAGGCTGTGACCGACCCCGAGGGCAAGGCACTGAACTGGACCATGGGCGCGGCGGACAAGGTGCACGGCGCGCCCATGACCGTCGACATGGGCAAGGCGCGGCGCATCAGCATCCGCTATGCCACCACCCCGGGCGCCGCGGCGTTGCAATGGCTGACGCCTGCGCAGACGGCAGGCAAGCAGCATCCGTTCCTGTTCAGCCAGGGGCAGGCCATCCTGAATCGCAGCTGGATTCCGACCCAGGACAGCCCCGGCATCCGCCAGACATGGGAAGCGCGCATCACCGTGCCCGACCCGCTGGTCGCGGTGATGAGCGCCGACGGCAATGTCGCGGGCGACGCGATGGTGCAGGGCGAGGGTGCGGGTGAGGGCAAGCGCGCTTTCAGCTTCGTCATGGACAAGCCCGTCGCCCCCTATCTGATCGCGATTGCCGTGGGCGACATCGCGTTCCAATCCACGGGACCGCGCACCGGCGTGTTTGCCGAACCGGCGACGCTCAAGGCATCGGCGGCCGAGTTCGCCGATCTGGAAAAGTTCGTCGATGCGGCCGAGGGGTTGTACGGTCCCTATCGCTGGGGCCGGTACGACGTGATCGTCCTGCCGCCCAGCTTTCCCTTTGGCGGCATGGAAAACCCGTTGCTGACCTTTGCCACGCCGACGGTGATCGCGGGCGACAAGTCGCTGGTCAGCCTGATCGCGCACGAACTGGCGCACAGCTGGTCGGGCAACCTGGTCACCAACGCGACCTGGGACGATTTCTGGTTGAACGAAGGCTTCACCAGCTATTTCGAGAACCGGATCATGGAGGCGATGTACGGCAAGCGGCGCGCCGACATGGAGGCCGACCTGGCGTGGACGGCGATGCAGGAGGCGCTGGAGGCGGCGGGCGGCACGGGGCCGGACACGCAGCTGCACCTGAACCTGACCGCCGAACGCGATCCGGACGACGGCATGACCCAGGTCGCCTATGACAAGGGCGCGACGTTCCTGCGCACGCTGGAACAGGCAGTGGGCCGGGAACGCTGGGACAGCTATCTGCGCGGCTATTTCGACCGGCACGCGTTTCAGCCGCAGACGAGCAAGGGGTTTCTGGCGGACCTGCGCACCAACCTGATCAAGGACGATGCGGCGCTGGAACAGAAGCTTCAGCTCGACCGCTGGGTCTATCAGCCCGGCCTTCCCGACAATGCCGTGCATATCGTGTCGGACGCGTTTCCCGCGATCGACAAGGCAGCGCTCGCCTTTGCCAATGGCGTGCCCGTCGGCGACGAGCTGGGGCAGGTGACGACGTGGGAAAAGGTCCGGTTCCTGGACGCATTGCCCCGCACCCTGTCGCGCGAGCGGCTGGAGACGCTGGACCGGCAGTTCGATTTTTCGAACAGCGGCAACAGCGAGGTCCGCTTTGCCTGGCTGAAGCTTGCCATCGCCAACCGGTATGACCCGGCGCTGGCGTCGGCCGAGCAGTTCCTGATGAGCCAAGGGCGGCGCAAGTTCGTGCTGCCCCTGTTCACGGTGCTGATGGAACAGGGCGAATGGGGGAGGGGATTCGCCCGGCGGCTCTATGCACGCGCGCGGCCGGGCTATCATTCGGTGACCGCCAACAGCGTGGATGCGGTGGTCGGGCGGCCATAATCGGCGACATCGACACCAGTCGTCGCCACCGAAACACCGTTCGTCGGAAAAGGTTCCGACGAACGGTTCGGCCCCCTTTCCTTCGCAAGCGCGGGATGCTTGTTAGGCTTCACAAAGTCCGGGGTCGCACTGGGGGTTTTAATGAAGCTGGTCGCTGCAACAGCGCGTTTTGCGCTGCTGGTAAGCTGTTGCCTGATGATGGCGACGCCCGCACAGGCGCGGTTCTGGCAGTGCGTGACCTTTGCCCGCGAAGTTTCCGCCGTTCAGCTGTTCGGCAATGCCCATACCTGGTGGGCGCAGGCCGCCGGCACCTATGAGCGCGGCAACACCCCCGCGGTCGGCGCGGTCATGTCGTTCAAGTCGCATGGCAAGATGCGGCTGGGCCATGTCGCCATGGTGTCCCGGATCGTCAGCGACCGCGAAGTACTGCTGACCCATGCCAACTGGTCGCGGCGCGGCGGCGTCGAGCGCGATGTGCGCGCGGTGGACGTATCGGCAGCGGGCGACTGGAGCCAGGTGAAGGTGTGGTACGGCCCGATCGGCGGCTTGGGCACCAGCAGCTATCCCGTCAACGGCTTCATCTATCCCAAGGGCATGACCGAGGCCGATGCCATCGCGCCGGTGACCACCGCCGGCAATGGCGGGCGCGATACGATCGTCGCGGTCAACGACTGAACCCTGCCGACATTACACGAACTCCGGCACTCCGGCATTGAGTCGGGGTAAAGCTGCCTTGATCTCGAAAGAAGCCTAGCCCCGGCTCAAGGCCGGGGCGACGAAAGAGGGAAGCGGTTTGAACCCGCTACGCCGCCCTGCCGGGCACGAACGCCAGCGACAGGCCGTTGATGCAGTGCCGCTTGCCCGTCGGTTTCGGGCCGTCGTCGAAGATATGGCCCAGATGCCCGCCGCACCGCCTGCAATGCACCTCGGTACGGATCATGCCATAGCTCAGATCGCGTTCGGTGCCGACCGCATTGGGCAGCGCCTGCCAGAAACTGGGCCAGCCGGTGCCGCTGTCGAACTTGGTCCGCGACGAATAAAGCGGCAGCTTGCACCCCGCACAGGCAAAGGTGCCGCTGCGCTTTTCGGTATTCAGCGGGCTGGTGAACGCCCGTTCGGTCCCCTGTTCGCGCAGGATGCGATACCGGTCGGGGCCGAGTCGCTTCTTCCATTCGGCATCGCTCAGCGTTACCTCGAACGGGCCGCGCGCGGCGACGCTTTCGCTGGGCGAACAGCCGATGGTCAGCGCGACGCCGCCGATGGCGGCACTGGTCAGGAACTGGCGGCGACTGGTCATGCGGACAATCCTTGCTGCGATACCGTGCATATAGGTTCGTTCCGGCCACCCGAAAGGTTGCGTCCGCCGCGCGATCAATAGCGGCTGAGCTCGACCGGCAGGCTGCGATAGCCATGGACGAAACAGCCAGCGACGCGCTCGGCATCGCCGGTGACGTTCACCCGCAGCCGCCGTTTGGCCATTTCCTCCATCAGCACGCTGATCTGCAATTCCGCCAGCCGCGCGCCGACGCAGCGATGGATGCCCCAGCCGAACGCCAGGTGCCGCCGGGCGTTTTCCCGGTCGACGCGGATCGCATCGGCGTCCGGCCCGAAGACGGTTTCGTCGCGATTGGCGGAAATATACCACAGCGCCAGCTTGTCCCCGGCGCGGATTTGCTGACCCATCAGTTCGGCATCGGCGGTGGCGGTCCGGCGCATATGGGCGAGCGGCGTCTGCCAGCGGATGATTTCCTGAGTCGCGTTGGGGATCAGTGCCGGGTTCGCCTCCAGCTTTTCACGCTCAACCGGAAACTGGTCGAGGCCCCAGGCATAGGCGGACATGGAATTGCGGGTGGTATCGTTGCCGCCGACGATCAGCAGGATCAGGTTTCCCAGAAACTCGTACTGGTCCATGTGGCTCATCGCGTCGGAATGGATCATCATGCTGATCAGGTCGGGCGTCGGATCTTTGCCGACGCGGGACTGCCACAGCCGCTGGAAATAGGCGCCGCATTCGAACAGATGCGCCAGCCGCTGCTGTTTCAGCTCGGCGCTCTTGGTCAGTTCGATGTCGCCGGCCCAGTCGGACCAGAAGGTCAGCTTGCGCCGCTCCTCCCACGGAAAATCGAACAGGATCGCCAGCATCTGCGTCGACAATTCGATCGACACCCGGTCCACCCAGTCGAATCCCTGACCCACCGGCAGGCTGTCGAGCAGCTCGGCCGTCCGGCGGCGGACATCGACGCTCATCCGCTGCATTTCGGATGGCGTGAAGGCGGGGGCGACGGTCCGCCGCTGATCGGTGTGCCGTGGCCGGTCCATGGCGATGAACATCGGCAGGCGGATGTCGGTGCCCGGTTCCAGATCGGCGACCACGATCCCCTCTGCCGATGAATAGAGGTCGGGCAGCGATTCGACCTCGACAATGCCCTGATGCGTACTGACCGACCAATAGGCGCCGAAATCGGATCGTTCGCAGCGATGGACCGGTGCCTCGGCCCGCAGCCGGGCAAAGGGTACGTGCCAAGTGTCGTCGCGGTACAGTTCGGCGCGGGTGACATCGAGTGGATCGACGTCCGTCGTCGCCGCGTCGGCCAATGTCGCCATGCTGCCTCTCCCTTATCGGGGGAGGATGGCCAGTCATTGACACGAATGTCAATAAGGGTTGGCCTATCTCAGCCGCTCGCCCTGAGCTTGTCGAAGGGCTGTCCTTCTTCGTGCGGCAAAACCCGTTGCCCGAAGAAAAGACAGTGCTTCGACAAGCTCAACACGAACGGCTTGAATGAACGTCAGCGCATCTAGGCCGTCGCCCGCTTGCCAAAGAAGCGCAGTTTCGGCCCCGCCGATTGCAGCACGCCGCGCCGGAACAGCCGGGCGCCCAGCGCGATGAACAAGCTGACCCAGAGCAGTTGCCAGGCGATGGCAGCCAGATGCGGCCAGACGGCGGGATCGTTCGCCGCCCGCGCGATCATCGCAAAGGGCGAGCTGAACGGAAACACCTCCGCAAATGTCGCCACCATGCTGCCGGGGGCACCAGCCGCAGCGGCGGACAGACCGAACATCCCGACCTGAACGACGGTAATCGGCAGCGACATCATCTGCAGTTCGCGCTGCGTCGAAGCGAGCGCACCGATGCCCAGGAACACCGATCCGAGGATCAGATAGGCGAGCAGGAAATAGGCAAGGAACAGCGCGGCATAGAGCGGCACGCCGATAGCGGGGCGGATTTCGCCGAGCGCAGCTGCTGCTTCGGGGGGTAGCGCCTGCATCGGCACCAGCAGCCCCAGCCCGCCAAAAATGGTGGCCCAAAACCCGATGAACAGCACCGCCACGCCCAGCATCCCGACCAGCTTGCCCAGGAACACGCTTTCCAGCGGCACGGCGGCGGCCAGCACCTCGATCACCTTGTTCGACCGTTCCTCCGCCATTGTCCCGACGGCCTGCCCGGCCAGCATGAGCGAGAGGAGGAACAGACCGAAAACTCCGAGGAACGCGGAAGCATTGCGGCCGCTGTTCGACGCTGTCTGTGGGCGGATGCGCTGAAATTCCGGGCGGCTGACGGCGGTTTCGATGCCCGCCTGCCGGTCGCGCATCGTGCGTTCCGCCAGATAGGCCAGATAGCGCGACATGGATGAGGTGGCATTGCGGTGGATGATCCGGGGCGCCGCCAGCGAGCCATAAAGCACGGCGGGCACGTCGCGGTCTTCCTGCAACAGCAGCTCGCGGGCCTGGCGCGCCGGATCGCTGCCCGGGGCGACCGTGACGAGTGGCGGCGTATCGTCCCGGCGCGAAAACAACGTGCGCGCCTGTTTGTCGGCAGCGGCAAATGCACGGGCATCCTCCGGCGGCAGCACGGCATAGATGCGCTGCTTTTCCTCCGAACTCTTGCCGACCGTTGCCGCAGCGCCGCCGCCGATCGCCCCGAAACCGAGCATGAACAGTGGGGCAAGCAGAAACAGGATGAAGGTGGGCGTGGCGACGGTGGCGACGAAATCGCGGCGTGCAACGGTCATCGCATCGCGGATCAGGCGGGACAGGCCGTTCATGCGCCGGTCTCCTCGGTGACGGGTTCTTCGGGTGCGGTCTCGGCAATGCCCTCCATCGCCTGCGCACCGACGATGCGGACGAACGCTTCGTGCAGGGTCGGGCGTTCGATGGCCAGGCCGGAAATGCCGTGCCCTTCGGACAAAAGCCGGGTGAGAATCGGTTCGATGCCGTCATCCGGCAGGGTGAAGCGCCAGCCGCCATCGGCGCGCATCGCATCCGCAGGCAGCAGGGCGGCGATCCCGGCATGTTCGGTGCGCGGTTCGTAAAAGGCGCGATAGGGCAGGGTGGCACGGGCATCGGCCACCGTCCCCTCGAACTTGCGTTCGCCGCCCGCAATGATCGCCAGCCGGTCGCACAGTCGTTCGGCATGGGCCATGACATGGGTGGAGAACAGCACGGTCGCGCCGCGATCCCGCTCTGCCAGGATCAGCCGTTCCAGCCGTTCCTGATTGACCGGATCCAGGCCCGAAAACGGTTCGTCGAGCACGATGAAATCGGGCCGGTGGACGACGGAGCCGAGCAGCTGGACCAGCTGCGCCATGCCCTTTGACAGCTTGCGGATCTTCAGGCCGACGGCATGGCCAAGCCCCGCCCCCTCCATCATTTCCGCCGCCCGCGCCCGGCCCGTTTTCCAGTCCAGACCGCGAAGCGCGCCCATGAAGGCAATGGCCTCGCGCGCGGTCATGCCGGGGTAGAGGCCGCGCTCCTCCGGCAGATACCCGACCTGATCGCTGGCTTCGCGCGGGGCGGCATGGCCGAGCAGGCGGCGATGCCCCTCGTCCGGTTCGATGATGCCGAGCAGCATCCGGAGCGTCGTCGTCTTGCCGGCGCCGTTGGGGCCAAGCACACCGTAGATGCTGCCCGTCGGCACCGCGAGGTCGATGCCCTTTACCACGCGGCGCGCCCCGAAATATTTGACCAGGCCGTGCGCTTCGAGGGCGTATTGCGAACTCTGCAAGCGATCTACTCCTCATCCACCGTTCGCTCCGGACCATTCGATGCGCTGCATTTTCCGTGGAGGAAAAGGGGCAGGGCCTGGACAGGTGCGGCCCGAACGGTTCGGGTTATGGTTTCCTGCCTGCTGTGCTAGCGCGCGGTGATGCAGCCGCACAAGGCACTTGAAGACCGTATCCGGGAAAAGGCCGCCGAGCTGGGCTTTGCCGCGTGCGGCATCGCCCCCGCCGATGCCGCGCCGCGCGCGGGCGAGCGGCTGCACCAATGGCTGGCCGAGGGGCGGCACGGCACGATGATCTGGATGGAGGAACGCGCCGGGCAGCGTGCATCGCCCAAAGGATTGTGGCCGGAAGTCCGGTCGGTGATCGCGCTGGGCATGAGCTATGCGCCCGCGACCGATCCGCTGGCCTTGGCCGACCGCGCCGATGTGGGGCGGATCAGCGTCTATGCGCAGGGCAAGGATTATCACGATGTCGTGAAGCGCGCGTTGAAGGCGCTTGGCCGGTGGCTGGCGGCAGAGGCCGGGTGCGAGCTGAAGGTGTTCGTCGACACGGCCCCGGTGATGGAAAAGCCGCTGGCGGAGGCGGCGGGGCTTGGCTGGCAGGGCAAGCACAGCAACCTGGTCAGCCGGGCGCATGGCAGCTGGCTGTTCCTGGGGGCGATCTATACCACGCTGACGCTGGCCCCCGACGTGCCTGGACGGGACCGATGCGGAACGTGCGACGCGTGCCAGCGTGCCTGCCCCACCGATGCCTTTCCCGCCCCCTATGTCGTCGATGCGCGGCGCTGCGTCAGTTACCTGACCATCGAGCATAAGGGGCCGATCCCGGAGGAGCTGCGCGCAGGCATCGGCAACCGCATCTATGGCTGCGACGATTGCCTGGCAGTGTGCCCGTGGAACAAGTTCGCCGATGCCGCGCGTGCCAATATCGCCTTTGCCGCGAGGGAGGGGATGGCCGCCCCGTCGCTTGCCGAGCTGCTGGCGCTGGACGATGCGGCGTTCCGGGCGCGCTTTGCGGGAAGCCCGATCAAGCGGATCGGGCGGAACCGCATGGTGCGCAACGCCCTGATCGCGGCCGGCAATGGCGGGGACGAAGGGTTGCGCCCACAGATCGAGGCGCTGACCCGAGATCCCGATCCGGTGGTGGCAGAGGCGGCCGGATGGGCGCTGGGCCGGTTGCGGATTCCCGCTATTTCCCCCCGGTTCGGCGGGTAAGGGCGGCGACGCAGCTCGCTTGATCGATCGGCGCACCGTTCCGCTGGCGGGTATCGACATGGGTGACGACCGGGGCCGCGCCGTCGCGCGGCGCATAGAGATAGGCGTCGAGCACGCAGATGGGGCTGGCGAATTGCAGCTTGCGCCCGGTCCCCTCGGTCAGTTCCGCATCGGGCCGGCCGAGCACGGCGAGCAGGCCGCGTTCCTCCGCGCCGATCACCTGGGTCATGCCCGGTGCTACGACCCGAGGCGGCACGGGCCGGGTCGGTGCCGCCCCGGCACTAGTCGGACGGGGGATCGCCGGGCCGCCACAGGCGGAAAGGGCCGATGCGACGGGCAAGACGAGCAGGATGGCTTTCATCGGGAAGTCCTTGTGTGAAACAGGTGCGTTGCCATCGCGGCACCCAGGATCGGGCCGAGCAGTCCGGCGACGGGTACGATCAGGATCGCGGTACCGATGGCCCCCAGCGCCATGCGCGACGCCCATGTCTGCCGCCGCCAGGTCCGCATCGCGAAATCGTCCATATGCCTTGCGGCGACCATATCGCCCAGATCGCGGCCGAGCAGCCAGCTATTGGCGATGAAGAACAGCGCCGCCGAGCCGATGCCCGTGGCAAGTAGCAGCAGATAGGCCGGCAGCAGTGCTGCATTGACCAGGACCGAGCGCGCCACCGAACCGGATGCCATCCGCAGCGACCGGGCGACTCCCAGCGGCATGGCCCGGTCGCGGTTTTGCGGGAAATGACGCGCCTCCACCGCCTCTACCACGCCGTCGGCGAACAGGCCGATCACTGCGATCGCCAGGGTGCGGAACACCAGCCAGCCGCCCAGCACCGCCGCCACTCCGGCCAGCGCAGCGCCAAGTGTGCCCCAGCGTTCGTCGAGCGCCAGCCCTTCGATCAGTGCGCTCCGGGCGCCCCAGATGATCGCCGCAGCGACCAGCACCAGCAGCAAAAGCGTCACCGCCAGCGACCGGACGAGGATGCGCAGGATCGGCGGATCGCCCAGTTGGGCAACGGACAGGGCAAGCGCGCGCAGCATCGTATCCGTCGATAGCCGGAGCATGGCCCGCGTCAACGCAGTTGCGCCGGGCAGGCCGCAGCGATAGGCGCGCTGGAGCATCATCCCCCTATGACGGAGCCTGTCTTGAGCGATCCCCGTTTTCATATCGTTGCGATCGGCAACGCCATCGTCGACATCCTGGCCCAGGCGGATGACGCCTTCATCGTGGAACAGGGCATGACCAAGGGGTCGATGCAGCTGATCTTTTCCCCCGAAGACGCCGATGCCCTCTATGCCAAGATGGGGCCGGGGCGCGAGGTTTCGGGCGGATCGGCGGCCAACACCATCGCGGCGATGGCGGCACTGGGCGACAGCTGCGCATTTATCGGCCAAGTGGCCGACGACCAGCTGGGCGAGGTTTTCGCGCACGATATCCGTGCAGCGGGCATCCATTTCGATACGGCGGTGCGCGCGGGCGATCCGACGACGGCGCGCTGCCTGATCTTCGTCACGCCGGATGGGCAGCGGACGATGAACACATTCCTGGGCGCGTCGCAGTTCCTGCCGGAAGCGGCGCTGGACCGGGCGCTGATCGAGGATTCGGCGATCCTGTATCTGGAAGGGTATCTGTGGGATCCCGAAGAGCCGCGTGCGGCGATGCGCGCCGCCATCGACATTGCGCGGGGCGCGGGGCGCAAGGTCGCCTTCACCCTGTCCGACACCTTCTGCATCAGCCGGCATGGCGGCGATTTCCGCGCGCTGATCGCCGACGGGCTGGTCGACATCCTGTTCGCCAATGAAAACGAGCTGCTGGCGCTGGCCGAGACGCAGGATTTCGATGCGGCGGTGACCAGCGTGTCGGCGCAGGTGCCGACGCTGGTCGTGACGCGCAGCGAAAAGGGTGCGATTGCAGTGTCGGGCGGTGCGAAGGTGTCGGTGCCCGCCGAGCCGATCGAGCGCGTGGTGGACACCACGGGTGCGGGCGACCTGTTCGCCGCCGGGTTCCTGCACGGGCAGGCCCAGGGACTGGGGCTGGATGCGTCGCTGCGCATCGGCGCGCTTTGTGCCGCCGAGATCATCAGCCATTACGGCGCGCGGCCAGAGGCGGATCTGAAGGCGCTGGTCGCCGAAAAGCTGGGCTGAGGCTAACCCGCTGACGGTAAACGAAAGAGGCCGGAGGATCGCTCCTCCGGCCTCTTTGTTTTGGCTTCGCGACACCCGTCAGGGCTTGTCGACACCGACCATGTCGCTGTCCAGGTCGTCGACGACCTCGACGATCCCGCGCCCAAGATGGCTGCGCGAATAGCTGTAGCCGAAATAGATCAGCAGGCCGAGCACACCCCAAGCCGGTAGCACCAGCATCGCCTCGATCGGCAAGTTGATGAACAGAAAGATGCAGCCGGCGATGGTCAGCGGCCCTACCAGCCAGAGGGCGGGCGTTCGGAAATCGCGCTTCACATCGGGCGCAGTCCTTCGAAGGATCATTACCGCGATCGCTACCATCATGAATGCGTAGAGGGTCCCGGCATTGGCAATGTCAGCCAGCTGGCCAACCGGCAGAAATGCTGCGCCGACGGCGACGGCCGCACCCGTGATTGCCGTGATGACATAGGGAGTGCCCCATTTCGGGTGAACCTTGGACCAGCTTTCGGGAAGCAGCCCGTCGCGGCTCATCACAAAGCCGATGCGCGTCTGGCCGAACATCAGGATCAGAATGACCGACGGAAGGGCGACAAAGGCGGCAATGCCGAGCATGCTGCCGATGGCGCTGAAGCCGATTTCGCGCAGAACATGTGCCAGTGCTTCATTCGAACAGACAAGCTTGGCCGAATGCTCGGCCATGGCGCATTGCCGTGCCAATTCTTCTGAGCCAGCGGGGAACGGTATACCATTCGGGCCCATGATGGGCTGACCGCCAATGGTGCCGATAGCGCCGGCAGCCACGAGAATGTAGAACACCGTGCAGAAGAGCAGCGATCCGATCAGACCGATCGGCACGTTGCGCTGCGGATTCTTGGTCTCCTCTGCCGCCGTCGAGACAGCGTCGAATCCGACATAGGCGAAGAAGATGGTTGCGGCCGCGCCGACGGCGCCTACTCCGGTGCCCAATCCGCCGAAGACGCCTGCAGGCAGGAACGGGTTGAAGTTCTGAAGCTCGACGGCAGGGAGGGTCAGGAAGATGAATGCGGTCAGCGCCGTCACCTTGATTGCCACCAGAATGGCGTTCACCCGGGCGCTTTCGGTCGTGCCGATGATCAGCAGCCAGGTGACAAGCAGTGCGATGATCAATGCGGGCAGATTGATAAAGCCACCCGGCGCTCCGCCCAGTGCAAGCGGTCCGGCGCTGAGCCAGGCGGGCAATTCTATGCCCATAAACTGGTTCAGGATGGTTCCGGTGAAATAGCCGGACCACCCGACCGAAACCGCGCTGGCCGCCACGGCATATTCCAGCACCAACGCCCAGCCGACCGTCCATGCAAGGAATTCGCCCATGGTGGCGTAGGTATAGGTGTAGGCGGACCCGGCCACCGGCACCATCGCAGCGATTTCAGCGTAACAAAGCGCGGCAACGATGCAGATCGCCCCGGCAATGGCAAAGGCCAGCATCAGACCAGGACCGGCCTTTTGGGCACCGGCCGAGGTCAGCACGAAGATGCCGGTTCCGATCACGCAGCCAATGCCGAACAGCATCAACTGGAAGGCGCCGAGCGTTCTGGTAAGCGATTTTTTCTGGGCGGTCGCCAAAATGGCATCGAGCGGCTTGATACGGCCAAGAATCATGAACGATTTTTCCCCTTTGCCGGTCGGTCAAGACCGCCCGGAACTCGCGATTGTGCCGGAGCCTAGCCGCTAAATGGCCCCGCGCAATCCCTTATCGCGCCAGCATCGGGCCAAGCGGTGCGCCGCCGAACAGGTGGACGTGCAGATGGGGCACTTCCTGTCCGCCATCGCCGCCAATATTGGCGAGCAGGCGATAGCCTGGTTCGACGAGGCCCAGCTGCCGCGCGACCGTGCCGATCGCGCGGACAAATCCCGCAATCTCGGCTTCGCTGGCGTGCGCGCTGAAATCGTCCCAGCTGACATAGCGCCCGCGCGGGATCACCAGCACATGGACCGGGGCCTGGGGCGCGATGTCGTGAAAGGCGATGGCCCAGTCATCCTCGTAAATCCGCTTCGACGGGATTTCCCCGCGCAGGATGCGGGCAAAGATGTTGGTGTCGTCATAAGGCAGGGTGGCATCGATTGGCATGGGATCACTCCGTCCGGGCCGCTTTTTCGGCCAGACCCGACAGGCCCTCTCGCCGGGCAAGTTCGGTACGGACATCGTCCAGGGTGACGCCGCTGTCGGCCAGCAGGACCATCAGGTGAAAGACCAGGTCGGCCGCTTCGCCGACCAGCCCCGCCTTGTCGCCCGCCAGCGCGGCGATGACGGTTTCCACCGCCTCTTCGCCCAGCTTTTGCGCGATCTTGGCCCGGCCCTTGGCATGAAGCCGGGCGACATAGGAGGTTTCGGGATCGGCGGTCAGCCGCTGGCGGATGGTCGCCTCCAGCGTGTCGAGCGTATCGCGGTTCATGGGCATTCGCATCGGCGGGGCCGCCGGGCGTGTCAATCCCGCTTGCGGGCAAAGCGCGCGCGTAGCGCGCGGCGGGCGATCAGCAGGCCGGCGACGACCACGGCGAACATGACCGCATCGGCCAGTTCGAACCCGTCGCGGACGACGACGCCGGAATGGGCCGCATTGGCCGGGACGGCGATCAGGCCGGACAGGACAGACAGGAGGATCGGAACACGCGACATGGCCATGCGCGGTAGCATGGCACGTCCAACCAATGTCTTAACCGCGGCGGCGCTTGGCCATCACGCGGCCGACGGCCAGTCCGGCAACCCCAAGGGCGAACAGGGCGAATTGTTCTGGCTCGGGAATGGAAACGGGGCCGCTGGACGGTGCGTCGGCGACCGGCGTCTTGCCCGACGATTGCGCGGGGGGCGATTGCGGGGGCGTGTCATAGGCCAGTGCCATGCTGGCCCCAGAAAGCAGGCCGAAAAACAGGAGCGCACGAACGCTGGCGACAACTGGCATGAGTAACCCCTGGACTGACCGGACACGCTGCCTGCATTGAAGCAATGTTCATGCCCGACGGCGTGATTGTTCGATTCCCGGTGGTCCGGCTGGTTAACGGTGATCGGCCGACCATGGTTAATGTCAAATCAACCGACTCCCGGCCCCCGGTCAGGGGTGGGGGATGCGGGCGGGGATGCCAGCGCCCCGCAGGGCGGCATGGGCATCGGCAATGGTGGCCTCGCCGAAATGAAAGATGCTGGCGGCCAGCACGGCGCTGGCATGGCCGTCGCGGATACCCGTCACCAGATCGTCGAGCGTGCCGACCCCGCCCGATGCCACCACCGGCACGGTCACGGCATCGGCGATGGTGCGGATGAGGTCCAGGTCATAGCCGCTGCGCGTGCCGTCCCGGTCCATCGAGGTGACGAGCAGTTCGCCAGCGCCCAGCCGGACCAGGTTGAGGGCATGGTCCAGCGCGTCGATGCCGGTCGCGCGCCTGCCGCCATGGGTGAAGATTTCCCAGCGGTCGCCGGAGCGGCGCGCGTCGATGCTGGCGACGACGCACTGGCTGCCGAAGCGGTCGGCGATGTCGGCGACGACTTCCGGCCGGGCGACGGCGGCGCTGTTGACCGCCACCTTGTCCGCCCCCGCCAGCAACAGCGCGCGGGCATCGTCCGCCGTGCGGACCCCGCCGCCCACGGTGACGGGCATGAAGCAGACCTCAGCGGTCCGCCGCACGACGTCGATGATCGTGCCGCGCGCCTCATGGCTGGCAGTGATGTCCAGGAAGCACAGTTCGTCCGCGCCGCCCGCGTCATAGACCCGCGCCTGCTCGACGGGATCGCCCGCATCGCGCAGGTCGACGAAGTTGACACCCTTGACCACCCGGCCACCGGCGACGTCGAGACAGGGAATGACGCGCGCCCGGACAGTCATGGCAAAAGCCCCTCCCCTTCAGGGGCGTCGGGTGAATCGCGCCCCGCGCGGTTCAGGTCAGTCTGGAAGACTGACCGACCCGACGCCGGGTTGGGGTGGGGTGGAGGGAAGGACAGGGGGTCGCCTGGCCATCCCCCACCCCCGACCCCTCCCCTGAAGGGGAGGGGAGTGTGCTCGCCCACCCTCATGCCCGCGCCGCCCGGATCGCCTCGGCAAGGTCGAGGCGGCCGTCATAGAGCGCACGGCCGGTAATGACGCCTTCGATCCCGTCGGCGGCATGGGGCTTCAGCGCGTGGATGTCCTCGATTCCCGCGACGCCGCCCGAGGCGATGACCGGAATGCTGACCGCGCGGGCGAGCGCCGCCGTCGCCTCGACATTGCATCCTTTCAGCAGGCCGTCGCGGCCGACATCGGTGAAGAGCAGCGCGCCGACGCCCGCATCCTCGAACCGGCGGGCGAGATCGGTGACGCCGACGTCCGATACATCGGCCCAGCCATGGGTGGCCACCATGCCGTCGCGCGCATCGACGCCGACGACGACGCGACCGGGATGGGCGCGGGCGGCGGCGCGGACCAGATCGGGGTCGGTCAGCGCGGCGGTGCCGATCACCACCCGCTCGACGCCCAGGCCGATCCACCGCTCGACCGCCTCGATCGTGCGGATACCGCCGCCCAGCTGGACCTTGCCCGGAAAAGCGGCGATCACGCTGGCCACCGCATCGCCATTGACCGATCGCCCCGCAAAGGCGCCGTCCAGATCAACCATGTGCAGCCAGTCGGCACCGGCATCGGCAAACAGGAGCGCCTGTGCCGCCGGATCGTCGCCATAGACGGTGGCACGCGCCATATCCCCCTCGGCAAGACGCACCACCTGTCCGCCCTTCAGGTCGATGGCGGGAAAGACGGTCAGGGACGCCATTCGAGGAACCTTTCGAGCAACGCGATGCCGTAGCGCTGGCTTTTTTCGGGGTGGAACTGAACGCCCAGCAGGTTGTCGCGGCCGATGGCGGCGGTCACCGGGCCGCCATGATCGGTGGTCGCCACGATATCGCTGCCCGAAAAGGCGAAGCTGTGCAGGAAATAGGCCTCGCCCGGCTGAATGAGTGGATGGGGCCGGGTGGGGACGACATCGTTCCAGCCCATGTGCGGCACGCGCACGGTGTCGCTGGCGGGCAACGGGCCGACCTCGCCGGTCATCCAGCCAAGGCCCGGATGCGTGCCGAATTCAAGCCCGCGCGTGGCCATCAACTGCATCCCGACGCATACCCCCAGAAAGGGAACGCCGCCGTTCAGTGCCCGTGCCTCCATCGCCTCGATCATGCCGGGCAGGGCGGCCAGCCCGTCCCAGCAGGCGCGGAATGCGCCGACGCCGGGCAGGACGATGCGGTCGGCGCGCAACACGGCTTCGGCATCGGCGGTGACGATCACATCATCCGCGCCGGCCGCCCTCAACGCGTTGTGAACCGAATGAAGATTGCCCGCGCCGTAATCGATGAGCGCGACGCTCACGATTGCAGCGCCTCCAGCCCCGGGGCGGCCAGGCTGGTCGTCACCTCGATGAACTGCGGATCGGCGATGCCCTGGACCACATAGGGATCACCGAGCGCCCATGCCTCGACCTCTTCGCGGCTGCCCCGCGCGATCAGCACGCCGCCGCTCGGCGGATTCTGTCGCCCGGCGGCGAGCAGGCGACCATCGGCCAGCGCCTGTTTCAGAAAGGCGACATGATCCGGCCGTACCGCGTCCACTTGGTCGAGCGAAACCTTGTAGCTGAGCAGCACCAGGATCATCACAGCACTCCCTTGGTCGACGGGATCGCATCGGCCTTGCGCGGGTCGATCTCGATCGCGCCGCGCAGCGCCCGGGCCAGCCCCTTGAACACGCTTTCCGCGATATGATGGTTGTTCTGTCCATAAAGCGTTTCGATGTGCAGCGTGACGCCGGCGGTATGGGTAAAGCTGTGGAAGAAATGCTCGAACATTTCCGTGTCCATCTCGCCCAGTCGCTTCTGCGAAAACTCCGTCTTGAACACCAGCCAGGGGCGGCCGGAGATGTCGATGGCCACACGGCTCAGCGTTTCGTCCATCGGCGACAGCGCGTCCGCATAGCGGCGGATGCCGCGCTTGTCGCCCAGCGCCTTTGCCACCGCCTGGCCGATGGCGAGCGCGGTATCCTCGACCGTATGGTGCTGGTCGATATGCAGGTCGCCCACTGTGGTCACGTCCAGGTCAATGAGCGAATGGCGGGACAATTGTTCCAGCATATGGTCGAAAAAGCCGATGCCGGTGCTGATCCGATAGGCACCGGTGCCGTCCAGATTGACGGTCACGTCGATGCTGGTTTCGCTCGTCTTGCGCTGGATGGTGGCGGTCCGCATGATGCGCCCCACATAGCGTGCTTCGCCGGTCATGCAATCTTGACCCCGCCGCCTGAGCGTTTAGCAACGGGCGCATGAGTGACAGCGTTGCCGACAGCCTGATTCCCTATGACGATATCGTGCAGGAGGCACTGCGCGCGGTCGTCGGCCGGGTGCTGGGGCAGGTGTCCGACATGGGCGGCCTGCCGGGCGCGCATCATTTCTACATCACGTTCAAGACACAGGCGGCGGGCGTCGATATTCCGGCGCGGCTGATCGAACGGTTTCCCGATGAAATGACGATTGTGCTGCAGAACCGGTACTGGGACCTGCGCGTCGACGACGAACGCTTTTCGGTGGGGCTGAGCTTCAACCAGATCCCGTCGACTCTGGTCATCCCGTTCAGCGCGATCACCGGTTTCCACGATCCGGCGGTCAATTTCGAACTGCGGTTCCACGTCGCCGACGGTCCCGAAGGACCGGAGCCGCATGAGGAAGCCGAAAATGACGGCGAGGGCAGCGCCGGTTCCGAAGACGGATCGAATGTCGTCGCGGTGGATTTCAAACGAAAGAAGTAGTTGCCCGGCCTTCTAAATATCCGTTGACGCATGAAGGCGGTCGATTCATCCTCGGCAAATGCTTCGGGAATGGGCGGATAAAGGCGGCGAATGCGGGCGTCCTGATGGGCGGGCGACGGCTTTGTTCGCCGAATTGGATCGGTTGAATAAGCGAGTCGCTGCGATCGAGGGGGAATTGAAGCAGTTGACCGGCGGGCAAGGGCATGCGGTCAACCTGCCCGCTCAGACCGCCGGATTACTCAAGAAGTTCCGGGAGCGGCGCAACCGGCTCTTCCCCCGGCTATTCGGCGAGCCCGCCTGGGATATGATGCTGGCGCTGATGGCCCAGCCGGACAATCGTCAGGCGATGTCGGTGACATCGGTTGGCCATGCGGCCGATATTCCGCAGACGACCGCGCTTCGCCATATCGCCCTGCTCGAAGCGGCTGGACTGATCGAACGGCGTCGCCATCCGACCGACAATCGCAGCACGCTCGTCTGCCTGACCGCGACGGGTCGGGAGCGGATGGAGACGCTGGTCGAGCGGTGGCCGCTGGCGCTGATCCTGGTCGCCATTCCCATATTGATGATATTGAACAATGTTGCCTGAACGATCGCGCTGTTGATCCCTATTATGGCAGCCGCCATCTGGCAGTCCGGAGGTTGCTGTGACTCACATTCGCACTGAAACCGACAGCATCGGCTCGATCGACGTGCCTGCCACCGCCTATTGGGGCGCGCAGACGCAGCGGAGCATCGACAATTTCCCGTTCGGCCAGCGCGAGCGGATGCCGATCGAGATCGTCCATGCCCTCGCCATCGTGAAGCAGGCGGCTGCGCGGGTGAACCGGGCGCATGGCCTTTCCGCCGAGGTCGCGGACGCGATCGAGTCGGCGGCGGCCGAGGTGGCGTCGGGCGCGCTGGACGACCAGTTCCCGCTGGTCATCTGGCAGACGGGCAGCGGCACCCAGACCAACATGAACGTCAACGAGGTGATTGCCGGACGCGCCAACGAGATGTTGACCGGCACGCGCGGGGGCAAGGCGCCGGTGCACCCCAACGATCACGTCAACATGAGCCAGTCGTCCAACGACAGTTTTCCGACGGCGCTGCATATTGCCGCGACGCTGATGGCCGAGCGCCGCCTGATGCCCGCGGCCGACCGGCTGTTCGCTGCGCTGGATGCCAGGGCAAGGGCATGGGCGGGGATCGTCAAGATCGGGCGCACCCACCTGCAGGACGCGACGCCGGTGACGCTGGGGCAGGAATTTTCGGGCTATGCCAATCAGGTCTATCGCGCCCGCCGCCGGATCGAACCGGCGATCCAGCACGGCACCGGGCGGCTGGCTCAGGGCGGGACGGCGGTCGGCACCGGGATCAATGCGCCCAAGGGCTTTGCCGCAGAGGTGTGCCGGGCGATTGCCGACATCACCGGATATCCCTTTTCCCCGGCGGAAAACCCCTTCGAGGCGCTGGCGTCCAACGATCCGCTGGTCCACCTGTCGGGCACGATGAACACGCTGGCCGTCGCGCTGACCAAGATCGCGAACGACATCCGCCTGCTGGGCAGCGGCCCGCGATCGGGGCTGGGCGAGCTGGACCTGCCCGCCAACGAGCCGGGCAGTTCGATCATGCCGGGCAAGGTGAACCCCACTCAGTGCGAGATGCTGACCATGGTCGCGGCGCAGGTGATGGGCAATCATGTCGCAATCACGGTCGGCGGATTGCAGGGGCATTTGGAACTGAACGTGTTCAAGCCCATGATCGGCGCGGCAGTGCTGCGATCCATCGACCTGCTGGCGACCGGCATGGAGAGTTTCGCCGCGCGCTGCGTCGAGGGATTGCAGGCGAACGAGGGGCGCATCTCGGAACTGCGCGACCGGTCGCTGATGCTGGTCACCGCGCTCGCCCCGGAAATCGGTTATGACCATGCCGCAAAAATCGCCAAGCATGCCCACGAACAGGGCCTGACGCTGAAAGAAGCCGGGCTGGTGCTGGGACTGGTGGACGAGGCGACCTTCGACCGGCTCGTGCGGCCGGAAACCATGGTCTAGGCAGGCGCCGGGAACCGCTTCGCCTCTGGTCGGTTCTACCCCCGACTCATCATGAGGGGAGATTCCATGAGCCTCACCACAATTCTGGGCGCCGCCATCGGCAGTGCCATCGACGGGGCCGAAGGCGAGGACAGCGCCGTCGACGGCATGGTCATCGGCGTCGTCGTCGCCCACACGCTGCGCATCGTCGTGCCGGCGGCCATCGTCGGTACGGTCGGCTGGCTGGCATGGCGCAAAGCCAAGGCCACCTATGCCGGGCTGACTGCCCGCCGGTCCACGCCCGCCACCGGGGTGGCGGCATGATCGGCCGGATCGTCGGCGCGCTGGTGGGGCGCGAGATCGACCGGCGCGATGGCGCTGGCGGCGTGAAGGGTGCAGCGATCGGCTGGGCTGCAGGCAGCATGCTGCGCCGGATGGGACCGTTCGGGCTGGTGCTGGGCGGCGGCTATGTCGCCAAAAAGGCCTATGACCGGCACCGGGCGCGCAAGGGCAACAGCGCCGCCCGCTGAAAAACCCTACCACAGAGAACCATGTTCCCGGCTTGACCGGACGGCCTTGCCCGCGCCACTAGCGGGCATGGCTGACCATCCAGAACCCGATCCCCATGGTTTTCAACGGCGCGGCGTGCTGTTCGTGCTGTCATCCCCGTCGGGTGCCGGGAAATCGACCATTGCCCGCCGCCTGCTGAAGGATGAGGGCGACCGGTTGCGCATGTCCGTGTCGGCGACGACCCGGCCGATGCGACCGGGCGAGGTCGATGGGCGCGATTATCATTTCATCGATACCGAAACCTTCAAGGCGATGGTAGCCCGGCACGAGTTTCTGGAATGGGCGCATGTGTTCGACCACCGGTACGGCACGCCGCGCGCCCTGATCGATCAGATGCTGGACGCGGGCAAGGACGTGCTGTTCGACATCGACTGGCAGGGCGCGCAGCAACTGTTCCAGCTGAAGGGCGGCGATGTCGTCCGCGTCTTCATCCTGCCGCCATCGATGCCCGAGCTGCGCCGCCGGCTGGAATCGCGCGGCACCGATTCGCAGGACGTTATCAATCGCCGCATGGACCGTGCCGACCGCGAGGCGAGCCATTGGGACAGCTATGACTATGTGCTGGTCAATGACGATGTCGATGCGTGTTTCGAACAGGTGCGGACCATCCTGCATGCCGAACGGCTGAAACGGTCGCGCCAGCCTGGCCTGATCGGCTTCATCCGCGAACTTGGCCGGGGCTGACCGGCCTCAGTCCGCCAGCAGGGACAGCATCCGCACCCCCGCGTCGAAATCGGCGTGGCGGGCGGCAAGTGCCTGTTCGGCCAGCGAATCGCTGCCCCAGCGTTCGGTCTGCCACGCTTCGTCGACGGTGGCGGCCGCCCAGACGGTGTCGGCATCCGCGCCCCCCTTCGCCAGCCACAATGCAAGGACCAGCGATCCCGTGGTGGTGACGACCGGGGACAGGCCCGCCAGCCGGAAGGGGTCCATGCCGACGACCGCCGCGCCCATCCGGATGACGGTGGCGGGGGGCTGATCGACGTGCATCACACCCTGCGTCACCCGGAACTGCACATCATATTCGGCCCGCGCCCAGGCGAGCGCCGGGTCCCAGGCTTCCTCCTGACGGTCGATCAGCGCGGCGGGATCGGTCGCACGGTAACAGGTCAGGTCGCTGACGACATAGGCGGACAGCCCGGCGGCAAACCCCTCTGCATTGGGGGCGATCCGGTCGATGGCTGCATTGGCCAGGCCGGTGAGCGGCATGGCGCGCGGGTCGATCGTGTCCCCACTCGCGTTCCACTCGTCAGCGACGGCGCGGGCCAGCGCTTCGTTCGGCAGCTTCAGCGGGGCACGCCCCGGCGTGTTCACCGGCCGCCGGTCCAGCGTCACGCCCCAGCCGCCGGGGCCGCGCACGGCGTCCGCGCGGGTCCAGAACCGCTTCATTCCGAACGGCTCCGCCACCGGCGCGCCAGCGCGCGGGGGACGACCGCAATCCAGTAGAGCGCGGCCAGCACCAATGCGCCGCCGATCAGCCGGCTTGGCGTGTCGGCCGCCCGGCCGATCAGCAACAGCCCGAATACCGCGCCGGCAACGCCGACCAGGTTCGCCCCGATCATCAGGAAGTATCGGTTGCGCGCAACGGTTGCGGCTTCATCGTCCGGGGTCATGCCAGTGCTTCCTCCAGCGCGCGCAGATCGCGGGCATGATGCGCCACCCGCGATGCACCGGCCGCCATCAGTTCAGCCGGATCATGATAGCCCCAGGCGACGCCGATGGCGTGGGCTCCGGCGGCGCGGGCCATCGCCATGTCGAAACTGGTATCGCCGATGACCACGGTGGAATCGGGCGATGCACCCGCTTCGGCCATCGCCTGCATCGCCATCGACGGATGCGGCTTCGACGGATGTCGGTCGGCGGTCTGCAACGTCACAAAATGTCGGTCGATCCCGTGATGCGCCAAGATAAGGCCCAGGCCGCGATCCGATTTGCCAGTGGCGACACCCAGCAGCCAGCCCGATTCGTCGAGTGCAACGAGCAGTTCGGCAATTCCGTCATACAGCGGTTCCGCCAGCATCCCGCCGCTGGCCCTTAGCTGAAAGAACGCCGCCTTGTAGCTGGCGGCCAGGGTTTCGTGGAACGCGGCATCGGCATCGGGCAGTAATGCCGCCATCGCCTGGGGCAGGCTCAGTCCGACGATGCGTCGGATCTCGGGCCGCGGCGGCGCGACCAGCCCGGCCTCGTCGAACGCCGCCTCCATCGCCACACAGATATTCGCCTGGCTGTCGACCAAGGTCCCGTCGCAATCGAACAGAGCGAGGCGGTTCACGCCCGGCTGCCCCGTCCGCGGCGTTCGCCCCGCCGTTCCTTGCGCACCTGCTTGGCGTGCTGCTTGGCTTGTTGCTTCAGCACCGCGCGGCTGGGCGGCGGGGGCGTATCGTCGATCATCGTGCGCTCGCCCAGCGACAGGTCGAACGCGAGCAAGTCCATGCTGGCCGCCAGATGGGCGGGCAGTTCGGCCGTCACGTCCAGCGCGCCGCCATCGGGATGATCGATGCGGATGCGGCGGGCATGCAGGTGCATCTTGCGGCTGATCCCCCCGGACAGGAACGCCTCCGGCCCGCCATATTTGCCGTCGCCGACGATCGGGTGGCCGATGGCGGCCATGTGGACGCGCAGCTGATGCGTGCGCCCGGTCATCGGTTGCAATTCGACCCAGGCGGCGCGGTTGCCCGCGCGCTCGATCATCCGGTAGCGGGTGCGGGCGGGCTGGCCGTTTTCCTCGTCCACATGCATTTTTTCGCCGCCCGTGCCCGGCTGCTTGCCGATGGGCAGTTCGATGAACCCGTCCTCGATGCTGGGCACGCCGACGACCAGCGCCCAATAGACCTTGCGCGCGGTGCGGCTGGAAAAGCTCTTGGCGAAATAGGCCGCGGCACGGGCGGACCGGGCGATCAGCAGGGCGCCGGACGTATCCTTGTCCAGTCGGTGGACCAGTTTCGGCCGCCCCTCATGGTCGAATTGCAGCGCGTCGAGCAGGCCGTCGACATGATCGAACGTCTTGGTGCCGCCCTGGGTCGCCAGGCCGGGCGGCTTGTTCAGCACGATGGCCGACGCATCCTGATGGATGACCAGCGAGCGGGCGAACTCGATCTGTTCGGGCGACAGCGGCGCGCGTTGGCGCACCGGGCGGGCGGGCTTGTCGGGCTTCGGCGCCTCGGCGGGGGGCACGCGGATCACCTGACCCGCCGCGATACGGTCCCCCGGCGTCGCGCGCGCGCCATCGAGCCGCAGCTGGCCGGTGCGCGCCCAGCGCGAGACGATGTTGAAACTGGCATCGGGCAGGTGCCGCTTGAACCAGCGATCCAGCCGGATGCCGTCATCGTCGTCGGCGACGGTGAACTGGCGGACCTGTGCCTCGTCGCTCATGCCAGCCCCCGTGCAAGCGTCGCGCCCAGCGCCAGCGCCGCGACCGACCCAATCACCGATGCCAGCGCATAGCCGATGGCCACCGTCCAGTCGCCCCGTTCGATCATGTTAACCACCTCGAGCGAAAAGGCGGAAAAGGTCGTGAAGCCCCCCAGCACGCCGACGCCCAGAAAGATGCGCCATTGTTCGCCGGCACCCATCCGCATGACGCTGGCGGCAAGCACCCCCATCAACAGGCCACCGACCACATTCACGATCAGCGTGCCCCAGGGAAAGAAAGGGCCGAACAACAGGATGGCGGCGCGCCCGACCAGATAGCGCAGGCCCGCCCCGATCGCGCCACCCGCCATGGCGAGGAAAAGATGGATCATGCGCAATCGCCTAGCCGGAAAGACCGTCGCCCGCTAGCGTCCCCCGACAGCTTCATGACGGAGTAGCCCATGCGTATCCTTGTTCTGTACGGCTCTTATCGTTCCGACCGGATGGGTATCCGGCTGGCCGACTGGCTGGTCGGCGCCCTGGCCGACCGCGCCCATGCGGTCGAACTGATCGATGCCAAGGCCATCGGCCTGCCCATGCTGGACCGGATGTACAAGGAATATCCCGGCGATACCGCACCGGCGGCGATGGCCGATCTGGCCGCCCGCATCCGGTCTGCGGACGGTTTCGTGTTCGTCACCGGGGAATATAACTGGGGCATGCAGCCGGGGTTGAAGAACCTGACCGACCATTTCCTGGAGGAATGGTTCTGGCGGCCAGCCGCGATCGCCAGCTATTCCGCCGGCCGGCTGGGCGGCGCGCGGGCCAACAGCGCCTGGCACCCGACCCTGAGCGAGATGGGCATGGCGGTGATCCCGTCCACCCTGACGGTGGGTCAGATCGGTCAGGCGCTGGACGAGGATGCCCGGCCGCAGGGCGATGGCGGCCATGCCCTGGAAAAGGCGTTTCCGCGATTTGCCGCCGATCTGGAATGGTGGATGGAAGCGGCCAAGTCGCAGCGCGAGCGCGCCACGCCGCCCTATTGATCGCGGACGGCATCGTGATCGAATCCGACTTCATCGCCGCGCTGCGCCGATTGCCGCTGCATCCCGGCGCGCGCGACCTGCGCGACGATGCGGCGGTGCTGGACATTGGCGGCGAGACGCTGGTGCTGACGCATGACGCGATGGCGGCGGGCGTTCATTTCCTGCCCGATGCCGATCCGGCCGATGTCGCGTGGAAGCTGGTGGCGACGAACCTGTCCGACCTGGCGGCAAAGGGTGCCGCGCCACTGGGCGTGCTGGTCGGGGCCATGCTGACCGAGGGGTCGGCGCGGTTCGTCGATGGACTGGACCAGGCGCTGCGGGCTTTTTCGGTGCCGTTGCTGGGCGGCGACACCATCGCGCCGGCCGGTCGCGGTGGCGGCGCGGTTCACGGGCTGACCGCGATCGGGCGGGCGACCCACCGGCCGGTCCCATCGCGCAGCGGGGCGGGGGCGGGCGACGGGCTGTTCGTCGTCGGCACGATCGGCGCGGCGATGCTGGGCCATGCGCTGCTGAGCACTCGCCGCCCCTGTCCCGACGATCTGGCTCAAGCCTATCTGCGGCCCGTACCGCTGCTGGCCGAGGGTCAGGCGCTTGCCCCCCGGGTCAGCGCGATGATGGATGTGTCGGACGGGTTGCTGATCGATGCGGCGCGCATGGCGCAGGCCAGCGGCCTCAGCGTTTCGATCGACAGTGCCGCCGTGCCCTTTGCCGACGCCCTGCGCGGTGCCGACCCGCTGATGCAGGCAGAGGCGCTACGCTGGGGCGACGATTATGCCCTGCTGTTCGCGGCTGCCGAGGGCGCGGCACTGCCGCCGGGCTTGCACCGGATCGGGCGGTTCGCTGAAAGGGGCAGCGACACGGTGCTGCTGGATGGGCGGGCGGTCGACGGGCCGCTGGGATACCAGCACCGCGCCGATTAGCTATTTTCGGTCAGGGTTCGGTTTGCGCAACCGGCACGGCACGATGTCCTTCGGCTCCGGGCGGGGGCCGGTGGCGCGGAACGTCGCCAGATAGCCGCCTGCGCTTGCCATCGGTTCGATATCGACCAGCGAATAGCCGACCGCCGCGAATTCGCAGCGCAGCAGATTGGGCGGCGTGCCGTGATTCTGGGTCGCGCGGTCGGCATCGACTACCACGACCAGCCCGTCCGGTTTCAGTGAAGGCCGCATCCGCCACAGAAAGGCGTAGGGCTGCTCGATCTCATGGTACATGTGCACCATGAAGATCCGGTCGAAACTGTTCTGCGGCAGCTTGGGATCGGCTGCCTCGCCCAGGCGAACCGACACGTTGGACAGCCGTTCGCGCGTGACCCGCTCGGCAAGTGCTGCATGGATGGACGGAATGATATCCTCGGCCAGCACGCGTCCGCGCGGGCCGACGCGCTCGGCCAGGCGGGTGGTGTAATAGCCTTCGCCGGCGCCGATATCGGCGACGGTCATGCCCGGCTTGATCTCTGCCTTGTCCATCACCGTATCCGCTTCGCGCAGCCGGTCGCGCGCTTCTTCGGTGGACCAGCGGCTGGACACGATTTCGGCGACGGGGCGGTCGGCGGCGGGGAAATCCTCCAGGTCCGACTGCACATTGCCGTTGGCCTGGCCCGGTGCCGCTTCGCAACCGCCAAGCACCAGCAGCGCCGCAACCCCGCCAGCCGCAGCGGACAGTCGGGCGCGGGCAGCGACGGAACCCATGGCTATTCGACGTCCTCGACCTGGACGGTTTCGCCGGTCACCCGCTGGGCCAGCGCGGCGGCCATGAAGGCATCGAGATCGCCGTCCAGCACGTCGGACGGCGCGGTGGAGGTTACCCCGGTGCGCAGATCCTTCACCAGCTGATAGGGCTGGAGCACATAGGACCGGATCTGGTGGCCCCAGCCGATATCGGTCTTGGTGGCGTTCTGGGCATTGGCCGCCGCCTCGCGCTCCGCAAGTTCGCGTTCGTACAAACGGGCGCGCAACTGGTTATAGGCCTCTGCCTTGTTCTTGTGCTGGCTGCGCTGGTTCTGGCACTGCACCACGATGCCGGTCGGAATGTGCGTGATGCGGACCGCCGAATCGGTCGTGTTGATGTGCTGACCACCGGCACCCGACGCGCGATAGGTATCGATGCGCAGTTCGCTTTCGTTGATCTCGACTTCGATATTGTCGTCGATCACTGGATATACCCAGACGCTAGAAAAGCTGGTGTGCCGCCGGGCAGACGAGTCGTAGGGGCTGATGCGGACCAGCCGGTGCACCCCGCTTTCGGTCTTGGCATAGCCATAGGCGTTTTCGCCTTTGAGCAGGAGCGTGGCCGATTTGATGCCCGCCTGTTCGCCGGCATGGTAATCGATCATCTCGACCTTGTAGCCATGCTTTTCGGCCCAGCGGGTGTACATCCGCTGGAGCATTTCGGCCCAGTCGTTCGATTCGGTGCCGCCCGCGCCCGAATTGATTTCGATATAGGTGTCGTTGGCGTCCGCCTCTCCGGCCAGCAGCGCCTTGACCTTGTCCCGTTCGGCGCGCTCGGCCAGTTCGGCCAGGGCCACGACGCCCTCGTCCGCCATGGCGGCATCGCCCTCTGCTTCCGCCATTTCGATCAGTTCGGCGGTGTCGGCCAGCTCGGTCTCGATCGCGCGGGTGGCGCTGATCGCCTCGTCCAGGCGGCGGCGCTCGCGCATCACGTCCTGCGCCTGTTTGGGATTGTTCCACAGCGCCTGATCCTCGACCCGGGCGTTGAGTTCGTCCAGGCGGCGCAGGGCGCGGTCCCAGTCCAGCGAGCGGCGCAGCAGCGCCAGCGCATCGTTGATCTGGTTGATATGGGCTTGCGCTTCGGCGCGCATCGGAACTCTCCAGCAATTCGGTCAGGGGGCGGGGCGGCCCGGCATCGTGCGAGCGAGCGCGCTAGTAGATTCCGCCCTCCCTTTGCAAGAAGTCGCTGTCGGACTGGGTCTGGCGGCGCGTGGTCGTTGCCTGCTTGTCGACCGCCTTTGTCGCGACGGCGCGCTCGTTCTCGGCGCGGGCACGGGCGGCGCGGCGCGGCTCGCTCTCGGGCTTGAACGCTTCCCAGATCACCGATGCCTTTGGATCGGTTCCGGGCCAGCCGCCGAATACCGGTCGGCCGCTCATCCGATCGATCCGCACCATGCGCACCCCTTGCGGTGCGGCAAAGGGCAGGACCGGCACGTCCTTGTACACGGCCTGGGCAAAGCTCTTGTAGATCGGCGCGGCCAGCGTGCCGCCCTGGGCATAGCCGCCCAGGCTGCGGGGCGTATCATACCCGATGTACAGGCCGGCGATCATCTGCGGCGTGCCGCCGACGAACCACACATCGGTCGGGCCAGTCGAGGTGCCGGTCTTGCCCATGATCGGCCGGTTCAGGTCGCGCAGGGTGGTCGCGGTGCCGCGCTGGATCACCCCTTCGGTGATGTGCACCATCTGATAGGCGCTGACCGGATCGACGATCTGGCGCGAACGGACGCTGGGGCGCGGCATCGGCTTGCCGTCCCAGTCGGGCGCGTTGCAGCGGTCGCAGGCGCGCCATGCTTCTGGCCAGATCACCTTGCCGCGCCGGTCCTGGACATAATCGATCAGCGACGGGGTGAGCGCGCGACCGTGATTGACCAGGATCGAATAGGCGTTGACCATGCGCAGCACGGTCGTCTCGCCAGCGCCCAGCGCATAGGACAGATAGGGCGGAAAGCGGTTTTCGCTGACGCCCATGTCCTGGATCAGCTTCACCACCTTGTCCATGCCGGTCTGGGTGGCGGTGCGGACGGTCATCAGGTTGCGCGACTGTTCGATGCCCCAGCGCATCGTGCGCGGCCCCGCCGATCCGCCGCCGAAATTGCGGAAGCATTTGCGGCCCAGCCGAGCGCCCTGTTCGACGCAGAGCGGGCCATCGACGATGATGCTGGCGGGCGACATCCCGGCTTCGAGTGCGGCGGTATAGACGATGGGCTTGATCGTCGATCCGGGCTGGCGATTGGCCTGGGTCGCGCGGTTGAACGACTGAAGCCGCGAATCGAAGCCGCCCTGCATGGCCAGCACCCGGCCGGTGCGCGGTTCCTCGACCACCATGCCGCCCGATACGCGCGGCACGGATTTCAGGACGAAGCCGTCGCCCTGCGGCGCGACCGCGATGATGTCGCCGGGTTTCAGCGCGGAAAAGGCGGGGGTGCCGGTGCCCCTAACCGGCATCTGTGCGCCGGAGCGCCGCAAGAGCCCGGTCCGCCCGTCGGTCAGGCCGATGCGCGCTGCATCGCCGTCGCGGTCGATCACGATGGCGGCGCGCCAGTCGGCATGGCTGAGTTCGATATTCGTGTTGATCAGCGCGCCCAGCCAGTTGTCGCCGCGAATGGCCTCGTTCCGGATCGGACCGGACCAGCCGCGACCGCCTTCATACCGGATCAGCCCTTCGCGCAGTGCCTTGGCGGCGGCTTCCTGAACCTTGGGGTCGAGCGAGGTGCGCACCCACAGGCCGCCGCCATAGACGCTGAACGGCCCGTCCTCGGAATTCTCGCCATATTTGTCGAGCAGCTGGCGGCGGACTTCCTCGACGAAATAGCCGCCGACGCGTTCGAACCGCGGGGTCCGGCGCGGTGCCGCGCCCAGCGGTGCGGCGATGGCGGCATCATGCTGCGCGCTGGTGATGAAGCCGTTGCGCAGCATTTCGCCCAGAACCCAGTTGCGCCGTTCGACCGCCCGGTCGTTGTGCCGGACGGGGTCGTAATTGGCCGGCCCCTTAGGCAGCACAGCCAGATAGGCCATTTCAGGCAGCGTCAGTTGCGCCAGCGACTTGTCGAAATAGGCGTTGGCCGCGGCCTCGACCCCGAAGGCGTTCCGGCCCAGCGCGATCTGGTTGAGATACAGCTCCAGGATCTGCGGCTTGGTCAGCGTATCTTCGATCCGCCATGCCAGCACCGCTTCCTTTGCCTTGCGGACATAGCTGACCTCGTTCGTCAACAGCAGGTTCTTGGCCACCTGCTGCGTGATGGTGGAGGTGCCGCGCGGCGTTTCCCCGCGCACCGCACCCTGGAATGCGGCGCGGACCAGGCCGGGATAGTCGAGCCCGCCATGTTCGAAGAAGGTCCGGTCCTCCGCCGCCAGAAAGGCGCGGACGAGCAGGGGGGGATATTCCGAATAATCCAGTTCGATGCGCCGGTCGCGCGCATAGCTGTGCACCGGTTCGCCGTCGATTCCGCGAACATAGGTCGGCAGGGGCGGTTCATAGGTTTTCAGCGCATCGACCGAGGGCAGATCGCGGGCGACCAGCGCCCAGAGCAGCACGGCGAACAGGCCAGCAAGCAGGGCCGCCCAGGCAGGCAGACGTACCCACCAGCGCCGGCGGATCGACGCCCACCGCGCCCAGATGCCAGTGGCCTGGCGCTGCAGCCGGAAATTGATGCTGGACGCGTCGGTTGGTTCCATAATGCGCGAGGTTTAGCAAAACCCGCCTGCATTGCCAGCGCCGACCGCGTAACGTCCGGCACGGGCCGATCGCGGGGTCAGCCCGCCGGGATGGCTTCGCGCGAAACCAGACGGCGGGCGAAGTGCACCTCCACCGCCCGGGCGACGCTTTCCGCCAGCCGGCGCCGGCCATCGGCCGATGCCAGGAAGCGCGCATCCTTTTCATTGGTCAGATACCCGGCTTCCAGCAGGATGGAGGGCATGTCCGGCGCCTTCAGCACCACCAGCGACGCCATGCGGTGGAAATTGGGTTTGACGGGGATCAGGTCCTGGGCCTCGCGACCCAGCAGCCGCGCGAAATTGGCCGACAGGTTCATCGTTTCCCGCTGAGTGAGGTCGATCAGGATCGACCGCACGTCGGATTCCGCCCCGCCCAGATCGATGCCGGCGATGATATCCGCCTTGTTCTCGCGCGCGGCCAGCCGGGCGGCTTCCTTGTCCGACGCGATTTCGGACAGGGTATAGGCGGTCGCCCCCGACGCCTCGGCATGGGGCGCGCTGTCGCAATGGACCGAAATGAACAGGTCCGCGCCCAGGCGCCGGGCGATGCCATAGCGGTCCTGCAACAGCAGATAGCGGTCGTCGTCCCGCGTCAGCGCCACCCGCACCTTGCCGGTTGCCAGCAGCCGGTCGCGGATCGCGCGGGCCAGCCGCAGCGTCATGTCCTTTTCATTGGTCCTGTCAAAGGGCGAGATGGTGCCGGGATCGCGGCCGCCATGCCCCGCATCGATCACCACCAGAGGCCGGGCGGCATCATCGCCCAGGATTTCGGGCAGCGGCGGCGCGGCGCGGGCGGCGGGGACGGCGGCGGTCGCGCGCGGCGCACTGCCCGCGATGGTCAGCCGACCCCCGGCCGCAGCCCGGGCAAAGGCCGCGTCATCGGCAGGCGCCAGGTTCAGGACCAGCGTGCGGCGGGCGGCATCGAACCGGCCGCCGGACAGCAGGGCCGGACGGTCGAGATCGAACACGATCCGGGCACCCGCGCCGTCGCGCCAGCCCTGGCGGACCTGCAGCACCGGCCCGGCTGCGACGGCATCCCCGCCGGGCCGCGCGCCATCGACATCGACCGCGATCCGGCGCGGGCCATCCAGCAGAAACGCGCTGGCAGCGGCAACGGTGCCATCGAACCGGATGGTGATGCGGTCGTCATCGATGCGTACCGCCTCGACCGTGCCGGCCCAGGCCGACGGCCCGGCAAGAAAGGCCGCGAAAAAGGCAATGATGAAACCCACGGTAACGCTATGCCGCGCAACCGCCCGGCCGGTCCAGTCCATTTGCATGGAACACTCGCCCCTGAAACTCCCTGATGACGCTGGTTTAGAAACGGGGTTTCAAGACAGGGTGAAATCATGCGGTTAACGCGGCGTCAGCCATGTTCGGGCGCTCGTCCATCCTTTTACTGCCACGGTGTTGCCGACACGTCGGGGCGGTGCTACGTGTTTGCGCGGAACCATTCTGGTTCGTATTTTGCTGCGGGGACGGCGCTTTTTTCGAGATCCTTTCCGCAGCACTTCAGGTTGACGTTCCCTATGCCGCATTTTCCCTGCCAGTTGCCCGATACCGCCCCGGCGGCGACGGGCTGCGCGGCGAGGGGCGCGCCGGTCCACCGGACCGGCCATGCGCTGGGCAACACGACTCACAGCGTGATTTCCAATGCCGCGCCGACACCAGTTCGCGCGGCCTGTTTTGACATCTGCGCGCCACGCCCCCCATGCGGCGGGCGCGCCCGGAGAATTATCAATGACCATGCGTATGTTGATCGACGCACGGCACCGGGAGGAAACCCGCGTCGCCGTCGTCAAAGGCAATCGAATCGAGGAGTTTGATTTCGAGTCCGCCGAGCGCAAGCAGCTCAAGGGCAATATCTATCTGGCGAAAGTGACCCGCGTCGAACCGTCGCTTCAGGCGGCGTTCGTCGATTATGGCGGCAATCGCCACGGGTTCCTGGCGTTCAGCGAAATCCACCCCGATTATTATCAGATCCCCAAGGAAGACCGCGAGGCCCTGCTCCGCGAAGAGGCCGAGCATGCCGCCGAAGAGGCCGCACTGCGCGACGATGCCGGGGACGATGACGACCATCACGACGATGGCGACGGCCATGACGGCGCTGTCGAGGTGCTGGAGCGCCCCGCCGGGGACGATAGCGAAGACGGCGGCGATGAAGGCGGCGTCGATGCCGCGTCCGAAACGGGCGGCGGCGACGACAGCCGGCCGCGCCGCAAGGGTCGCGGCAATGGCGACGATGCGGTAGAGGCGCTGCGCCAGCGCCGCATGAACCTGCGCCGCCGCTACAAGATCCAGGATGTGATCAAGCGGCGGCAGGTGATGCTGGTGCAGGTCGTCAAGGAAGAGCGCGGCAACAAGGGCGCGGCGCTGACCACTTATTTGTCGCTGGCTGGCCGCTACTGCGTGCTGATGCCCAACACGGCGCATGGCGGCGGCATTTCGCGCAAGATTTCGTCCGCCGCCGATCGCAAGCGGCTGAAGCAGATCATGGCCGATCTGGCGCTGCCGCCCAGCATGGGCTGTATCGTGCGCACCGCAGGGCTTCAGCGCACCAAGGTCGAGATCAAGCGCGATTTCGACTATCTGGCCCGGCTGTGGGACGGCATCCGCGAAACGACGCTGCAATCGACCGCGCCCGCGCTGGTTTACGGCGACAGCGACCTGATCAAGCGCGCCATCCGCGACATCTATAACCGCGACATCGACGAGATCATCGTCGAGGGCGAGGACGGATACCGGCAGGCCAAGGATTTCATGAAGCTGCTGATGCCGAGCCACGCCCGGCGCGTGCGGCATTATGCGGACAGCGTGCCGCTGTTCCAGCGATTCGGCGTCGAGGATCAGCTGGCGGCGATGTACCATCCCGTCGTCCAGCTGAAATCCGGCGGCTATCTGGTCATCAATCCGACCGAGGCGCTGGTGTCGATCGACATCAACTCGGGCCGGTCGACCCGCGAGCATAATATCGAGCAGACGGCGACCGCCACCAACCTGGAGGCGGCACAGGAAATCGCCCGCCAGCTCCGCCTGCGCGACATGGCCGGGCTGGTCGTCATCGATTTCATCGACATGGATCATTCGTCCAACGTCCGTAAGGTCGAAAAGGCGATGAAGGAGGCGCTGAAAAACGATCGCGCCCGCATCCAGGTCGGCCGGATCAGTGCGTTCGGACTGATGGAAATGAGCCGCCAGCGCCTGCGCACCGGCGTGCTGGAAGCGTCCACCCGGCCATGCCCGCATTGCGAGGGCACGGGCCTTGTGCGCACCGCATCGTCGGCGGGCCTGTCGGCGCTGCGCCTGATCGAGGACGAGGCCGGACGGGGTCGCGGATCGAACCTGTTGCTGCGCGCCAGCCAGGAAGCCGCGCTCTATGTGCTCAACAAGAAGCGCGCCGAGCTGGCCGAGATCGAGGATCGCTATGGCGTGACGATCGAGGTCGCGTCCGACGGCGAGCGCGAGGGCGCGCGCATGTCGGTGGAAGCGTCCGGCCCGCCGCCCGCGTTCACGCCGCGCCTGCCGGTGCTGATCGAAGAGCCGGAAGATGACCTGCCCTTCGACGAAGAGGACGAGATCGAGGCGATCGAAGCGGATGCGGATGCGGAAGCCGATTCGTCCGAGGGACGCCGTCGTGCCGGCGAAGGCGATGACGACGCCGAAGGCGAGGGGGGACGCAAGCGTCGCCGCCGTCGTCGCGGACGCCGTGGTCGGCAGCGCGACGATGAGCAGGGCGCTGGCGAGGCCACGGAATCGGACGGTGCCGAAGACGGCTCCGGCGACGATGCTGATGACGGCGAAGAGGCGTCGGCGAGCGAAGGCGGCAGTGCCGGCGACGAAGCCGGTGAAGAAGGGCGGCCGCGCAAGCGCCGTCGCCGGGGTCGGCGCAGCGGCCGTCGCGGCCGTGAGGGTGGCGAAGCGCTGGACGGCAGCGAAGCCGGCGACGACGAAGCCGAAGACGCGGGCGAGGCGGATGCTCCGGCCGCAGACGATGCCGAGCCGGTTGTTGCCGATCCTGCCCCGGCGGACGAAGCCGAGCCGGCCGAAGCCGCAGTGGAAGCCAAGCCGAAGCGTACCCGGCGCCGCCCCAAGGCAGAGGCCGCCGTCGCTGACGTTGCCGAAGCGGCGGTGACCGCCGCCGAACCGGTCGAAGCTCCGGCCGAGGCAGAAGCCGAAGCCGAGGCGCCCAAGCCGAAGCGCAGCCGCAGCCGCAAGCCCAAGCTGGAGGATGCCGCACAGGCTGCCCCGGCTGAAAGCGTCACCGAGGCCGTGGCGGAGCCGGCGGTCGAAGACGCCCCTGCCGCCAAGCCCAAGCGGACGCGCCGGAAAAAGGCGGACGCCGACGGTGCCGAAGCGCCCAAGGCAGCCGAGGTTGCGGCCGATCCGGTCGCCGATGGGGCCGAGACCGAGGCCGATGCCGAGGCCGTGCCGTCGGAAACCGTGGTTGAAACCGCGGCAAGCGACACGGGCACGAACAGCGGCACCGACGGCAACGCCAATGCCAATGGCGACGCGGATGCTGGGGCATCCCCGCCACGTCGGGGCTGGTGGCAGCGCACCTTCGGTGCGTGAAGCCGGACGGGTGAAGCGCGGCATTGCACGCCGCGCTTCACCCCCGGTTCAGCCCGGCGCGACCAAAGGGCGGCGGCGCGCCCCTTGCCGTTGCGGAGAAAAACCGGTCCAATGACCGTCATGCACCGACTGATCACCCTGGTTGCGCTGCTTGGCCTGTTCCTGGCGTTGCCCGCGCGTGCGCAATCGATCCTGCGCGATGCGGAGACGGAGGCGCTGCTGAACGAAATGTCGCGGCCGCTGGTCGAAAAGGCCGGGCTGGATCCGCGCAATTTCCAGATCGTGCTGATCAACGATCCGTCGATCAACGCCTTTGTCGCGGGTGGCCAGGCGGTCTATGTCCATACAGGCCTGATCGACAAGGCGGAAAGCGCCAACGAGGTGCAGGGCGTCATCGCCCATGAAATCGGCCATATCATCGGCGGGCACGTTCCGCTGCGCGATCGCGGTGCGGCACCCGCCACGGGCATTTCGATCCTGAGCCTGGTGCTGGGCATCGCGGCGATGGCGGCGGGGGCGGGCGAGGCGGGGGCGGGCATCCTGGCCGCCGGGCAGCAGGCGGCGATGAGCAGCTATCTGGGGTTCAGCCGCACGCAGGAAAGCTCTGCCGATGCCGCCGGTGCCCGGTTGCTGCGCGATGCGAACATCAGCGGCAAGGGGTTCCTGTCCTTTTTCAAGAAGCTGCAGAATACCGAGTACCGGCTCGCGATCCCGCAGGACAACAGCTACAACCGGACGCACCCGCTGTCGGGCGAGCGCATCGCCAATCTGACGGCGGATGTGGAAGCATCGCCCGCTTTCGCCCGACCGCCGAACAGCGACATGGAGCGGCGGTTCAAGCTGGTGCAGGCGAAACTGCGCGGTTACGTCAACCTGCCCGAAGACACGCTGCGCGCCTATCCGACCAGCAACCGGACCGAGATTGCGGATTATGCCCGCGCCTATGCCTGGCACAAATCGGGTTATCCGCAACAGGCGCGCGATGCGACCCAGGCCCTGGTCGGACGGGAACCGGACAATGCCTATTTCCTTGAATTGCAGGGGCAGATCCTGCTGGAATCTGGCAAGCCGCAAGAGGCGCTCGCTCCGCTGCGGCGGGCGGTTCAGCTGACCAACAGCCAGCCGCTGATCGCAACCACACTGGGCCATGCGCTGATCGCGACCGAGGACCGGGACAATCTGGACGAGGCGGAGCGGGTGCTGCGCGCCGCCGTCAATCGGGATCGTCAAAACCCCTTTGCCTGGTTTCAGCTGGGGACGGTGTATGAGCGCAAGGGCGACCGGGCACGCACCGCGCTGGCAACGGCGGAACGCGCGCTGATGATGCGCGAACCGGGGCTGGCGCTGGCTAGCGCCCAGACCGCGCTTGGCCTGTTGCCCCAGGGATCGGGCGAATGGCTGCGTGCGCAGGATATCGTCATGGTATCCCAGAACCTTATGGCCGAGGATCGCGGCCGCAGGCGGAATTGAGGACAGGCAATGGCGAATGAACGGGGCGGCGCTCCGATGTGGCTGGTGGCGCTGGTCGGGCTGGGCTCGGCAATCGTCGGGGGCGGGGTCGTTGCCGGTGCCGACCGGATGATCGGCGGCGGCAGCGGCGGCGGGGATGCGATCCGCGATTACCTGTACGCCAATCCCGAAGTGCTGCCCGAAGCGATGGACCGGCTGCGCTCGCGGGAAACGGCGAAGATCGTCGATGCCAATGCGGACAAGCTGACCAAGCCGTTCGACGGGGCATGGGCGGGCAATCCGCAGGGCGACGTAACCGTCGTTGCATTCATGGATTATGCCTGTGGCTATTGCCGGGCCAGCCTGCCCTCGGTCGAGCGGCTGCTCGCCGAGGACAAGGGCGTCCGCATCGTCTACCGCGAACTGCCGATCCTGTCGGACACCAGCCGCGCCGCGGCCGGATGGTCGCTTGCCGCCGCCGAGCAGGGCAAGTTCAAGGCGTTTCACGACCGGCTGTTCGCCGCCGGGCAGCTCTCGCCCGCGACGCTTGAGGCAACGATCGCCGCCACCGGCCTCGACCGGGCACGTGCCGAAAGCGTCATGGCATCCCAGCGGATCGACCGGGAGATCGCCGGGAACCTCGATCTGATCCGCGACCTTGGCGCCAACGGCACGCCGACCTGGGTGATCGGGAACCAGGTGATCAACGGCGCCGTCCCCTATGAGGCGATGAAGGCCGCAGTCGACAAGGCGCGCCAGAAAAGCTGACCCTTCGCCATTGCGGCACGGATGGGCAGGCCCCATGTTTCGGTGCACGGGACAAGGGGCAATAGCAGCATAATGGATTCCATCCTGTCGTTGCGCGGGGTCGGCAAAACCTATGCCGGCGGGTTCACCGCGCTGAAATCGGTCGATCTGGACATCCGGCGGGGCGAGATATTCGCGCTGCTCGGCCCCAATGGCGCGGGCAAGACGACGCTGATTTCGATGATCTGCGGCATCGTCACGCCCAGCGGCGGGACCATCCTGGTCGATGGCAGGGACGCGATCCGCGACTGGCGCGCCGCGCGCGAACGCATCGGACTGGTGCCGCAGGAATTGTCGGTCGACATGTTCGAAAAGGTGGAGGCGACCGTCCGGTTCAGCCGCGGCCTGTTCGGCAAGGCACCGGACGAGGCCTATATCAGCGAAATCCTGGCCGATCTGTCGCTGGCCGACAAACGCAAGTCGAAGATCATGGAACTGTCCGGCGGCATGAAGCGCCGCGTGCTGATCGCCAAGGCGCTGGCCCATGAACCGGACATCCTGTTCCTGGACGAACCCACGGCCGGGGTCGATGTCTCGCTGCGCAAGGATATGTGGCGGCTGATCGGAAGGCTGCGCGAGCGCGGCACGACCATCATCCTGACGACCCACTATATCGAAGAGGCCGAGGAGATGGCCGACCGGGTGGGGGTCATCAACAAGGGCGAATTGCTGCTGGTCGAGGAAAAGTCAGCGCTGATGCAGAAGCTGGGCAAGCGCGAACTGGCGGTGACCCTGGCCGAGCCGTTGGCGGCGATCCCCGGCGAACTGGCCGATTGGCCCCTTGAACTGGCCGAGGAGGGCAGCTTGCTCAGATACAGGTTCGATGGGCAGGCGGAACGCACGGGCGTGCCGTCGCTGCTTCGGGCGATGACCGATGCCGGCATCGGCTTTACCGATCTGGAAACCAGCAAATCATCGCTGGAGGATATTTTCGTCGATCTGGTCGAACAGGGGAAGCACTGACATGGCGATCGCCAATCCGCGCGGCGTGCTTGCCATCTACCGCTTCGAGATGAACCGGGCGCTGCGCACGCTCTGGCAGAGCCTGGTCACGCCGGTGCTGACCACGTCGCTGTATTTCATCGTGTTCGGCGGCGCGATCGGCAGCCGGATGAACGGTGTGGGCGGCGTCGATTACGGCGCGTTCATCGTGCCCGGCCTCATCATGCTGACCCTGTTGACGCAGAGCATCCTGAATGCGTCGTTCGGCATCTATTTCCCGAAGTTCACCGGCACCGTCTATGAACTGTTGTCGGCGCCGGTATCGGCGGTGGAACTGGTGATCGGATATGTCGGCGCAGCGGCAACCAAGTCGGTGGCGATCGGGCTGATCATCCTGGTGACATCGACCCTGTTCGTCGATCTGCGAATCGAACATCCGGTAGCGATGATCGCGTTCCTGCTGCTGACGGCGATCAGTTTTTCGATGTTCGGGTTCATCATCGGCATCTGGGCCAAGAATTTCGAGCAGCTGAATTTCGTACCCGCGCTGCTGGTCACGCCGCTGACCTTCCTTGGCGGTGCGTTCTATTCGATCGACATGCTGCCCCAGCCATGGCGGACGGTCAGCCTGTTCAACCCGGTCGTCTATCTGGTCAGCGGGTTCCGCTGGAGCTTTTTCGGGCAGGGGGACGTGCCGATCGTCGCCAGCCTGGGCTTCACCGCCGCGTTCCTGGCGCTTTGCCTGGGAATCATCGCCTGGATGTTCCGGACGGGATACCGGCTGAAGAACTGATTGCGTCGGGTCGTGCTCCTGCGAAAGCAGGAGCCCAGAGTGATGCAGGACATGGCATGGTGCTCTGGGTTCCCGCTTGCGCGGGAACAAGGGGGTAATCCTCACCCCATCCGGTGTTCGCCCTTGACCCAGCGGACGGTGCCGCTGCTGGCCCGCATCACCACGCTTTCCGTGACCAGCTTGCCATTGATCCGCTTGACCCCGTCCAGAAGCGACCCGTCCGTCACGCCGGTCGCAGCAAAGATGCAATCGCCCTTTGCCAGGTCCTTCAGGTCATAGACCTTGTCCAGATCGGTGATGCCCCATTTGCGGGCGCGTGCCCGTTCGTCCTCGGTGCGGAACACCAGCCGTCCCTTGAACTGGCCGCCGACGCAGCGGAGCGCCGCCGCCGCCAGCACGCCCTCCGGCGCGCCGCCCTGGCCCATATACAGGTCGATATTGGTTTCGGGATCCGCCACCGCGATCACCGCCGCCACATCGCCATCGGGGATCAGCATGACCCCGCATCCGCAGGCGCGAAGCTCGGCGATCAGCTTTTCATGGCGCGGTCGATCGAGCACGCAGATGTTGAGGTCGCCGGGCTTCACCCCGCGCGCGGCGGCGACTGCGTTCACATTCTCGGTCGGCGATTTCGCCAGGTCGATGGTGCCGGGCGGCAGTCCGGGGCCGCACGCGATCTTGTCCATATAGACGTCGGGCGCGTTGAGCAGGCCGCCTTCCTCCGCGATCGCCAGCACCGCCAGCGCGTTCGGCCCCGCCTTGGCGGTGATCGTCGTTCCTTCCAATGGATCGAGCGCGATGTCGATGCGCGGTCCTTTGCCCGGCGCATTGCCGACCTTTTCCCCGATGAACAGCATCGGCGCCTCGTCCCGCTCGCCCTCGCCGATCACGACGGTGCCATCCATGTAGAGGTCGTTCAGCGCCTCGCGCATCGCCTCGACCGCTGCCGCGTCAGCGGCCTTTTCATCGCCGCGACCGACCAGCCGTGCCGCAGAGATCGCGGCCGCCTCGGTCACGCGGACCATTTCGAGGACGAGAACGCGATCGAGTACGGAGCTGGCGACGGGCATGATCGGACGGTTCCCCTGAATACCTATGCACTGGCGCGATAGGCGAGGGGCCGCGGCTTGTCGAGCGGTCAGCGCGATGGCTGCCACATTTCCGCCCGGATGGGGGGAGAGCATCTGCACCGGGAGCGAAAGGGGGGCGCGATGATGGTCATGGCGATGGCGATGGCGTTGGCGATGCTGGCCCAGCCCCAGCCCCAGCCAGTCGTGCAGTCGGATGCCGACACCCTGCTCGCCGCGCACCGGCAACGCACGAGCGCGCGGGTGCCGTGCTCGACGACTGCGGATGAAGGGGAAACCATCGTCTGTGCCCGTCGCGGGGCGGACCGCGACCGGGTACCGCTGATCACCTATGACATGGGCGATCCCCGTCGGCCCGACGCGCTTGGCGAGCGGGAACGGCTGATCGCGCAGCGCACCCCGTGTCAGGAAATGGGCCCTTACCTGGTCGGGTGCGGGCATGTCGGCGTGACGGTCAGCAGCCGGACGGGGCTGACGGGCGCGCGGATGCGGCCGCTGGCCCCCTGACCCCCTTCGGTCAAGCCAGGATGTGCATCCACATCGGCTGGCCGATGATGCTTGGGCTGCCCGTCAGCTTGTCCAGCGCATGGGCGACGGCGCGTTCCGGGCCGTCATGGGTGACGATGACCACCAGCACGCTGCCGTCGCTGGCCGCGCCGCGCTGGATCAGGCTTTCGATGGAAACACCGGCATCGCGCATGGCTGCGGCGATTTCAGCGAGCACGCCCACTTTGTCCGCGACGGTCAGGCGCAGATAGGCGCGGCCACGGCGTTCGCCTGCCGCTTCCGGCTCTGCAGCCGCCAGCGCATCGGCGGGCATGGCATAGGGCGGGCCATATTCACCGCGTGCGATGTCGATCAGGTCGGCGACGACCGCGCTGGCGGTCGGGCCCTCGCCCGCGCCGCGCCCCTGGAACAAGAGCGGGCCGACGAAATTGCCCTCCGCCATTACTGCGTTCAGCGATCCGGTGACATGCGCCAGCGGATGATCCATCGGCACCAGATGCGGGTGAACCCGCTGGAACAGGCCGTGCGATCCGGCCTCTGCAATTCCGATCAGCCGGATGCGATATCCAAGCGCCGCTGCCTCGGCGATGTCGGCGGCGATGACATGGCGGATGCCGCCGATGGCGACATCGTTAAAAGCGGGGCGCGTGCCGAATGCCAGCGCGGACAGGATCGACAGCTTGTGCGCCGCGTCCACCCCGTCGATGTCGAAGCTGGGGTCCGCCTCTGCAAAGCCGAGCCGCTGCGCCTCGGCCAGCACCTCCGCAAAATCGCGGCCCTCCGCCTCCATCTTGGACAGGATGAAGTTGCAGGTGCCGTTCAGGATGCCCGCCACGCGGGTCAGTTCATTGGCGGCCGCGCCCTCGCGCAGCCCCTTGATGACCGGTACGCCGCCTGCGACCGCCGCCTCGAACTTCAGCGGAACCGATGCGGATTCGGCGGCGCGGGCCAGCTCCAGCCCGTGATGCGCGATCATCGCCTTGTTGGCGGTCACCAGCCCCTTGCCACCGCCCAGCGTCGCGCGGGCCAGAGCCAGCGCCGGTCCGTCCGATCCGCCGACCAGCTCGACAACCACATCGACATCGGCATGACGGGCCAGATCGACGGGATCGTCCATCCAGTCGAACCGGGCAATGTCGACGCCCCGATCCTTGTTCCGGTCGCGGGCGGAAACCGCCACCACCTCGATCCGGCGACCGGCGCGACGGGAAATCAGTCCGGCATTGGTATCGATCAGGCGAATGACGCCCGCGCCCACCGTACCCAGTCCCGCAATCGCCACCCGCAAGCTGTCGCCCATCTTACCCTCGATCATTCCATGGTCGTGGGGCGACTAGCCGCGAAAGCAGGGGGCGTCCAGCTTCGCGCAGCTTTGCACGCCCATACCGGCGGTTATGCGAAATCTTGTTACGCGGCGCGGGCCAGCGCTTCGCCCATGAGACTGTTCGGGCCGGCATCGGCGATGCGCACGGTCACGATGTCGCCGATGGCATGATCGCCCGCGATCACCACCGATTGCAGCCAGGGCGATTTGCCCAGCATCTGGCCGGGATATTTGCCGATGCGCTCGATGAGGACGTCGCAGGTCCGGCCAACCGTCGCCCGGTTGAACGCCATCTGATCGCGGTTCAGCGCCGCCTGAAGCCGTTGCAGGCGATCGTCCATCACCTCCGGCGCAACCTGATCGTCCATCGTCGCGGCGGGCGTGCCGGGGCGGGGGGAGTATTTGAAGCTGAAACACTGCGCATAGCCGACGGCATCGACCAGGCTGAGCGTATCGGCGAACTCCGCTTCGGTTTCGCCGGGAAATCCGACGATGAAATCGCCGGACAGGGCGATGTCGGGCCGGACGGCACGCACGCGGTCGAGGATGCGCAAATAGCTGTCGCGGTCGTGGCTGCGGTTCATCGCGCGCAGGATACGGTCGTTGCCCGATTGCACCGGCAGATGCAGGAAGGGCATCAGTTGCGGCAGATCGCGGTGCGCGGCGATCAGGCCGTCGGTCATGTCGTTGGGATGGCTGGTGGTATAGCGGATGCGCGCCAGGCCGGGGATGGCGGCCAGGGCCTCGGCCAGCTTTTCCAGCCCGCGCCCGTCCGCATCGCGCCAGGCATTGACGTTCTGGCCCAGGAGCGTGATTTCCCGCGCGCCGGCGTCCACCAGCGACTTCGCCTCATCGACGATCGCGGCGAACGGGCGGCTGACCTCTGCCCCGCGCGTATAGGGCACGACGCAATAGGTGCAGAATTTGTCGCACCCTTCCTGCACCGTCAGGAATGCCGAGGGGCCGACTTTTCGCCGCGCCGGCAAGGCCGCGAACTTGAGTTCGGGCGGCATGTCGGTGTCGAGTGCCAGCCCCTTTTCCGCCGCATCGCTGACCAGTGCGGGCAGGTTGTGATAGGCTTGCGGCCCGACCACCACGTCGACCTTTGCCCGACGCGCAATCTCCTCGCCCTCCGCCTGGGCGACGCAGCCGGCCACCGCGATCATCGGCTTGCGCCCGTTCTTTCGCAGGCGGCCGATTTCCGAATAGACCTTTTCCGTCGCCTTTTCGCGGATATGACAGGTGTTCAGGATCACCAGGTCGGCATCGGTGGCATCGGCGGCAGAGAGGCCCTGTTCGGCCATCAGTTCGGCCATGCGCTCGCCGTCATAGACGTTCATCTGGCAGCCGAACGACTTGACGGCATAGGTTTTGGGCGCGGGTTTCATGATGGCGGCCGCTATAGGCGAGGCGGCAGAGGGGCGCAAATCGGCTGGCACCGCAGCAAGCGGGATCGGGACATACCCGGGCGCACCCTAAACCGGTTCTGCGGGCGGCGTGCCCTCTCCCTTGTACCGCACCGCCTCGACGATATGGGCGAACGGGCGGGGCGGCTGGCCGAGCAGGCTGGTCAGGCGTTCCTCGATCCGGCGGCGGCTTTCGGCGGCGATCGCCTTTCGGCCCGGAAAGTCGTTGGGGTCGAAGGGTTCCAGATAATGCAGCGCAACGGTAAAGCTGCCCCGGCGTGACAACAGGCGGCGGGCGTTGTTCAGTCCGCCTTCCTGCCCGATCCAACCGATCTCTTCACCAACATCTCCGTAGAACAGCACGACCGGCTGAACCATCACGCCCGGTGGCGGCGGCTCCAGCACGCGGAGCATCGGCGTCTTGAACGGCAGCAGGGACCGGTTGTCGGTCGTCGTGCCTTCGGGAAACACCGTGATCGACCAGTTGTCGGCCAGGGCGCCGCGCAGCGTGTTGATCTGTTCGGCCACCCCCATCCGGTTCTCGCGCTTGACATAGACCGTGCGGTTGAGCCCGGCGAGCCAGCCGACCACCGGTGCGCTGGCCAGTTCGGCCTTGGCGACGAACGCCGTGCCGCTGGCCCCGCCGAGCGCAAGGATGTCGATCCACGATACGTGATTGGCGACGAAGAACACGTCGCGGCGCAGCGGCGTACCGACGGTATCGACCCGCGCCCCGCAAATCCGCGCCGCCAGTCCCAGAAACAGCTTTGGCCAGGGGGAGGTGAGCCGAACCAGGCGGAACAGGTAATGCAACGGCACGCACAGGATCAGGGCAAGCAACAGGCCGGTCGCTCGGGCGATGATGCGGACCCGACCGATGGTATCGACCGGCGTCGCTTCACCCGCAATCGCCCGGTCGCGTAGTTCGGCTGGGGTCATCGCCGCTGCGGCTCAAACCTTGCGGTCGAGCGCGACGCCGTAGAGTTCCATCCGGTGATCGACCAGCCGAAAGCCGAGCCGTTCGGCGATCTGTTTCTGGAGCAATTCGATTTCGGGATCGACAAATTCGATCACCCTGCCGGTTTCAACGTCGATCAGATGATCGTGATGGGTTTCGGGCGCGGGTTCGTAGCGTGCCCGGCCGTCGCCAAATTCGTGCCTGTCGAGGATACCCGCCTCTTCGAACAAGCGGACGGTGCGATAGACCGTGGCGATGGAGATGCCGCTGTCGATGGCGGATGCGCGCTCATAGACCTTTTCGACGTCCGGATGATCGTCGGCTTCGGACAGGACGCGGGCGATGACGCGCCGTTGTTCGGTGATGCGCAGCCCCTTTTCGTGGCACAGTGCTTCCAGGTCGATCTTACGGGGCATCGCCGGTTCCTTGTCCTTCGCTTGTGTCGTGTAGTCACTCCGGCGCTCGGAAAAAAGAGGGGTGCCGCGGCATTGGCTGCCGGGCACCCCCTTTTCCGGTCTGGTGACGATGGATCAGCGGCCAGTCTTGCGACGCTGGGTACCCAGTCCGATCTTCTTGGCCAGGCTGCGCCGCTGTTCGGCATAGTTGGGCGCGACCATCGGGTAATCCGCAGGCAGGTTCCATTTGGCCCGATACTGTTCCGGCGTCATCTGATAATGCGTCATCAGGTGCCGCTTCAGCATCTTGAGCTTCTTACCGTCCTCAAGGCAGACGATATAGTCGGGCTTGATCGACGCGCGCACCGAAACCGCCGGCTCCTGCTTGACCTCCGGTTCGGGGACTACCGTGCCCAGCGAAGCCAGCGCATTGTGAACATTGTGAATGATCAGCGGCAGGTCCGACACCGCAACGCTGTTGTTGCTGACATGAGCGGCCACGATATCCGCGGTCAACGTCACTAGCGTTTCGTTGATTTCGACGGTTCCAGACATGATGTTTCCTTTCGACCCGATGCTCGTTGTTCTTTACTCGACAACGGCGCTCTATCGGTCCGTTTCGGATCAAACGCAAGTGCATTCGCCGCGGACCAATGCGGGTCATTCGAAGCGCAGGCTATAGCTATGCGCATCGTATAATTGGCGATCGACCCCCCGATAATAACCTGGCCGAACACCGGACTGCACGAAGCCGACCCGCCGATACAAAGCAATTGCTGGATTGTTAGCGCGAACTTCAAGATGAAGATGATGAACACCATGCATTCTACATTCGTCAATGACGCTGCGAAGTAATGCCCCGCCGATCCCGCGTTTGCGGGCGGCGGGATCGACCGCAAGCAGCAGCAATTCGGCTTCGTCCAGAATGCGCCGGGTCAGGGCAAAGCCAATCGCCGCGCCCTCCGCCGCCGCCAAGACAAGCGCGACGCCGGGCAGAGCGAGCATTCCGCCGACCTGCGCCTGCGTCCATGCCTCGCCAAAGCGCGGGTCGAACGCGGCACGCATGATGCGGTCGACGCCCGCAAGGTGCGTGGCGTTGCCGGAGAGCAATTGAACCGTGGCAATCCGCGTCACCGCGCCGCGACCTTGGCATCGGGTGCGCGGCCATAGATGGGCCGGGGTGCAAGATCGCGGAAGGCAGGCGGCAAATGCATGGCCCCGGCGGCATCGGGCAGGGCGTCCAGCGCATCCAGTGCCGGGTTCAGGGCCAGCAGCCGCGCCACGCCGCTGCCGACCAGTGGCAGGGTGTCGGCATATGCCAGTGCAGGTTCGGGCGGCAGCGACTGCAGCTCGTCCATTGCCAGCAGGGGGGCCCGGTCGAACCGCTGGACGAACACCTCGCCGTGCCCACCCTCAAGCACCACTGCGACTAGGCCATTGCCCGGCGCACTGGCGGCGATCAATGCCAGCGAAGAATATCCGCGCACCGGCACGCCCCAGCCGATCCCAAGGCCGATTGCCGCAGCCAGTCCCACCCGGACCCCGGTAAAGCTGCCCGGGCCGCAATCGACGAGCACCCGGTCGGCGCGACCGGCGCCCGGCAGCGCGGCGATCATCGGCACCAGCCGTTCGGCATGGCCACGGCCGACGACAGCATGGTCATGGGCAATCAGCGAGTCTCCGTCGAACAGCGCGACGGAACAGGCAGCGGTGGCGGTATCGATGACAAGCGTTTTCACGCCGCCGTCGTCAGTCGATCCGGTTGAACTTGTCAAATGCCGGACGCGGGCTGCGGTCGAAAATCGTCGACGGATCGCCGACGCCCAGCGTCGAGATAAAGTTGGCGGTCACGCCGGGCTGATCGGCAAAGAACGTCGCATTCAGCTTGTCGGCGTCGAACCCCGACATCGGGCCGGTATCCAGGCCGATCGCCCGCGCCGCCAGGATGAAATAGGCACCCTGCAGCGAGGAATTGCGCATCGCGCTGATCCGCCGTGCCTCGACCTTGTCATCGCCCGCGAACCAGCTTTTCGCATCGGTATGGGGGAACAGCCAGGGCAGTTCGTCGTGGAAGTTTTCGTCCATGCCGATGATGACGCTGGCCGGCGCGGCGCGGATCTTGTCCGGATTGCTGCCGGTCGCGCAATCGGCCAGCCGGTCCTTTGCCGACTGGCTGAGGCACCAGACGAAGCGGGCGGGCTGCTGGTTGGCCGATGTCGGCCCCATCTTGAGCAGATCGTAGATCGCATGGACGTGATCCGGCGTCACCGGCGCGTCGGTAAAGCCATTATAAGTGCGTGCGGTGCGGAACAGCGTGTCGAGCGCAGCGTCGTCGAGCGGCTTGCCCATCGGCATTCTCCCAGGATGGCGTTGAACAGGGCGCGGGATCAGACCTCGCGGACCTCGGTCACTTCGGGCACATAATATTTCAGCAGCTGCTCGATGCCGTTCTTCAGCGTCGCGGTGGACGACGGGCAGCCGGAACAGGCACCCTGCATCTGCAGGAACACCTTACCCTCCTTGAACCCGCGATAGACGATGTCGCCGCCGTCATTGGCGACGGCAGGGCGGACGCGGGTGTCGATCAGGTCGCGGATCTGGGCCACGATTTCGGCGTCGGCGGGATCGTCGGCAACCGCCTCTTCCTCCGACGGTACCGCGATGCCCGCCGCCGATCCGGGGGCGAACAGGGGCATGCCGGCCGAGAAGTGATCGAGCAGGATGTTCAGCACATCGGGCTTCACATCCGACCAGGATGCGCCGGGCGCGATCGACACCGATACGAAGTCGCGGCCGAAGAACACGCCGGTCACGTCCCCCAGTCCGAAGATCGCCTCTGCCAGCGGGGACGCCACAGCTTCCTCCGGGCTAGCGAAGTCGCGGGTCCCGGCATCCATCACGGTGCGGCCCGGCAGGAACTTCAAGGTTGCGGGATTGGGTGTCGGTTCGGTTTCGATCAGCATGGTGCGCATGTGGGCCGCTCGCGCTGTCGGATCAACCGGGATCGGCAAAAAGCTGACGCAAGGCGCGGCGGGTGTCGGCTTCACTGGCCGTTCAGGTTAAAGCCAGCTAGGCTTGGTTCATGAACCTGATCCAGCGTTTGCCGCGTCTGTTGGCGCTTGGCGCCGTCCTTTGTGCACCCGTGGCGGGCCTTGCCCAGACCCAGCCAGCCCCCTCTGCCCCGCCCGCAGCGGCGGCGCCCGCTGCGACGGACGACATACCGTGGCTGTTCAAGGGCAGCGACATTCCGCCCGACCGGTCCTGGACCTTTGGCGTATTGTCGAACGGCGTGCGCTATGCCGTGCGCAACAACGGGGTGCCGCCGCAACAGGTTTCGGTGCGCGTTGCCATCGATGCGGGGTCGTTGATGGAACGCGATCACGAACGCGGCTTTGCGCATCTGCTGGAACATCTGTCGGTGCGCGGGTCCGAGCATGTGCCGGACGGCGAATCCAAGCGGGTATGGCAGCGGCTGGGCGTGACCTTTGGCGCGGACAGCAATGCATCGACCAGTTTCACCCAGACGATCTACAAACTGGATCTGCCGGCCGCGACGCCGCAGGGGCTAGACGACAGTATGCGCATCCTGGCGGGCATGATGACCGGCCCGGTGCTGACCCAGGCTGCGCTGGATGCCGAACGGCCAGTCGTGCTGGCCGAGCTGCGCGAGCGGCCGGGCGCGCAGGTCCGCCTGTCGGATGCCAGCCGCGAGCATCTGTTCCAGGGTCAGCCCATCGCCAACCGGTCGCCCATCGGCACGGTCGAGACGTTGCAGGGGGCGACGGCCGAAACCGTCGCCGAGTTCCATCGCCGCTGGTACCGGCCCGAACGCGCGGTGGTGATCGTGGTCGGCGACGCCGAACCGGCGGTGCTGGAAGCGGCAGTGAAGAAGCATTTTTCCGCCTGGACCGCCGATGGCCCGCCGCCGCCCGAGCCGGATTTCGGCAAGCCCCGCGCCGACGGACCGGAAGTGCGCGTGGTCAGCGAGGCCGCGCTGCCGTCGATCCTGTCCTATGGCTATGTTCGCCCATGGGCGATCGAGGCGGATACGATCCTGTTCAACCAGGAACGGATGATCGACTGGCTGGCGGTTCAGGTGCTGAACCGGCGGCTCGAATCGCGGGCGCGAGCCGGGGGCAGCTTCATCAGCGCGCAGGCGTCGCTGGACGATGTGTCGCGTTCGGCAAATGTCACCAGCCTGCAGATCCTGCCGCTGGGCAGTGACTGGCAGGCCGCGCTGCGCGACGTGCGGACAGCGGTGGCCGAATTGATCGCCGTGCCCCCAACCCAGGCCGAAATCGATCAGGAGGTGGCCGTATTCCGGTCCAGCCTGGAAACCGCCGTGGCGACGCAGCGGGTGGAGGCGGGTGCGCGCATCGCGGACAATATGGCCGATGCGGTCGGCATCCGCGAAACGGTGGCCGGCCCGGACATGTCGCTGGAAATCTTCAAGGGCGCGGTGGACAAGGGCTTTTTCGTGCCCGAACGGATCAAGGCGTCGCTTGAACGGCTGATGCAGGGGACGGCGCGTCGGGCATTGATCAACGCGCCGCAGGGCGGGGCCGATATCGGCAACCAGCTGGCAGCCGCACTGGATGCGCCCGTGGTGGTGCCGACCACCCAGAGCGAGCGTCGGACGGTCAGTTTCGATGCGTTGCCCGCGCTCGGCAAGCCGGGGACGGTGGCCGAACGGCGCACGGTGTTGACCGACCCGGCCATCGAACAGGTGGATTACCGCAACGGCACCCGGATGCTGTTGTTTCCGAACGATGCCGAAACCGGCAAGGTTTATGTCAAGATGCGGTTCGGGCGAGGACGCCAGGCGTTGCCGCCGGGCCGCGAAAGCGCCGCCTGGGCCGCTTCGCTGGCGCTGCTTCCGGGCGGCATCGGCGACCTGTCGCAGGACGAACTGGACCGGATGACCGCCGGCCGCCAGATCGGCATGAGCTTTTCGGTCGAGGACGATGCCTTTGTCCTGAGCGGTCAGACGACGCCGGCCGATCTGCGCGATCAATTGCGGCTGATGACGGCAAAGCTGGCCAAGCCGGCCTGGGACCCGCGCCCGGTGGAACGCGCCCGGGCCGTGGCGCTGGCGGGTTACGACACCCGCGACCTGTCGCCCGATGCCGTGCTGTCGGCACAGCTCGACCGGCTGATGATGAACGGCGATCCCCGCTGGGGTCAGCCGGATCGGGCAACGATCGAGGCGACGACGCCCGCTGCGTTCCGCAAGCTGTGGGAGCCATTGCTGGCTGCCGGACCGATCGAGGTGCAGATTTTCGGTGACGTGCCCCGCGAAACCGCCGTGGCCCTGGTTGCCGAAACCGTGGGTGCGCTGCCCAAGCGGCGCGCGGCGCGCGGTTCGGATCAGAACATCCGGTTTGCCGCGCCCAATGCGGAGCCGATGACCCTGGTCCATCGCGGGCAGCCGGATCAGGCCGCAGCGGTCATCGCCTGGCCGACGGGCGGCGGGGTGGCGGGGATCGCCGAAAGCCGCAAGCTGGAGCTGCTCGCGGCGATCTTCCGCGACCGGTTGTTGGACCAGCTGCGGTCGCAGGCGGGGATCAGCTATACCCCGAATGTCGGCAATCAATGGCCCGTGGGCCTGCCCGCCGGCGGATCGATGCTGGCGATCGGCCAGGTGCCGCCCGACAAGACGGCGTTCTTTTTCGAGCTGGCCAGCGGCATTGCCGCCGATTTGGTGGCCAAGCCCGTCGAAGCCGACGAGTTCCGCCGGGCGATCGTGCCGACCCTCCAGCTGATCTCGCGCTATGCCAGCGGCAACATGTTCTGGATGCAGCAGACCGAAGGCGGAACCCAGGAACCGGCGCGGCTGGCGGCCGTCGATTCGCTGATCGACGATTTCACGCGCACGACGCCGCAGGAGCTGCAGGGACTGGCGGCGAAATATCTGGTGCCGGAACGCGCATGGAAGCTGCAGGTGGTGCCGCAGGGTGCGAATGCCACGGCCCAGCAGGGCCGCTGAACGCGCAAAAGAAAACGGGGGCGGCGCGTCAGTCCCGCGCCGCCCCCGATGAAGCGTTGGTCAGGACGGGCCGATCAGCCCTTGGGCGTCAGCTTTAGCAGCCGTCCCTGCGAGCCGCGGCCGCCATCTTCCAGCACGAACAGCTCGCCCTTCGGCCCCTGTTCCACTTCGCGGATGCGCGCGCCCATGTCCCACTGATTGCCCTTGGTCGCATCGGTGCCGTTGACCTTCACATGCACCAGCGCCTGTGACGACAGGCCCCCGATGAACAGGTCGCCCTGATAATCCGGGAACATGGCCCCCGAATAGACGATCAGGCCACCGGGCGAGATCACCGGGTTCCAGACGACCTTCGGCTTCTCGAATTCGGGCCGGGTCGAATGGTCGGGAATGTCGCGGCCGTCATAATGGTCGCCGTCGGACACGATGGGATAACCATAGTTGCGACCGGGCAGGACCAGATTGACCTCGTCACCGCCCTTTGGCCCCATTTCCTGTTCCCACAGATTGCCCGCACCGTCGAAGGCGATTCCGAGCAGGTTGCGGTGCCCATAGGACCAGATGGCGGGATGGAACCCCTTTGCCGTCAGACCGGGATCGCCCGCCGGGCTGCCATCGTCCTTCAGCCGCAGCACCTTGCCCAGCGTCGCTTTCGGATCCTGCGCCGGATCGAACTGCTGCCGCTCGCCATTGGTGAAGAACAGATGCCCGTCGGGGGCAAAGGCGATGCGGCCCGAATAATGGCCGCTGCCTTCGACGAACGGATTGGCGGTAAAGATGGTCTGGACGCTGTCCAGCTTGGCGGCCGGCCCGTCGATGAACTTGCCGCGCGCCAGCGACACCGCCTTGCCGCCGGGGCCGCCGCCCGAATAGCTGAGATAGACCATGCCGTTTTCGGCGAACTTGGGATGCAGGACAACATCCATCAGGCCGCCCTGACCCTCTGCATCCACATCCATCTTGATCAGCTGGGTCTTGGTCTTGCCATCGGCGGACAGCAGCATCAGCGCGCCCTGCTTTTCGGTGACCAGGGCCCGGCCATCCGGCAGGAACGTCATCGCCCATGGCGCATCGAAATCCGCGACCTCAGTGATGGTGAAGGCATCGGCGGCCTTGCCCGTGGACGGGCTGTTCTGTGCCACCGCATCGCTCAGCGCGCCACAGGCGGCAAGCAGGGTCGCAGTCGATGCGAGCAGGGACAGGCGCGAGAGGATCATGGCAATTCCTTTGCTAACAGGCCGGACGGCGTCGATCATTCACAACCTGTGTGGGGCTGAAACGATCCATCCGCAACCGGCCGATCAGAGGGTAAAGCGCGGCGCTTGATTCGCAGGACCGTTCGGCGTATAGCGGCAGTGCTTTCTCGACATTTGAACCATGACGAGGTCGGGCCCAACCGGGTCCGGCGCCAAAGCTGCTTGGATAACTCGACCGGAGTGCCGATGGCCGATCTTGCCGCCCTGACCCAGATTATCGAGCCGGAGGCGCGTGCGCTCGGCCTGGCCCTGGTCCGCGTCAAGATGTATGGCGGCACGTCCGATCCCACATTGCAGGTAATGGCCGAACGGCCGGATACCCGCCAGTTGACGATCGACGACTGCGCCACCCTGTCGCGCCGCATTTCGGATGCGATGGACGCGCTGGAGGCGGCAGGCCGCGATCCGATCGATCATGCCTATCGGCTGGAGGTTTCCTCGCCCGGCATCGACCGGCCGCTCACCCGGATCGGCGATTTCGCCGACTGGGCGGGGCACGAGGCGCGGATCACGCTGGCCGAAAAGCTGGACGGCCGCAAACAGTTCAAGGGCGATCTGACCGGCGTCGACGGCGACCGGGTCGGCATCGTCGATCCGCAGGGCGTGCAGCATTGGCTGCCCTTTGCGATGGTCGAGGATGCCAAGCTGGTCATGACCGACCGGCTGATCGCTGCAACCCAACCCCTTTCGGCCAATGGTGCCGATACGATTATCGAAGAAGAGGTCTGACGATGGTCACTGCCGTTACTGCCAACCGCGCCGAATTGATCGCCATCGCCGATGCCGTTGCGCGCGAAAAGCTGATCGACAAGGCGATCGTGATCGAGGCGCTGGAAGAAGCGATCCAGCGGGCGGCAAAGACCCGCTATGGCGCGGAAAACGACATCCGGGCCAAGCTGGACCCCCAGACCGGCGACCTGCGCCTGTGGCGCGTCGTCGAAGTGGTCGAGGCGGTCGACGATTTCTTCAAGCAGGTCGATGTCGCCAGCGCACAGAAGCTGCAGAAAGGCGCGGTCGTCGGCGACTATATCGTCGATCCGCTGCCCCCCATCGAATTCGGCCGCATTCAGGCCCAGGCATCGAAGCAGATCATCTTTCAGAAGGTCCGCGATGCCGAGCGCGAGCGCCAGTTCGAGGAATTCAAGGACCGCCAGGGCGAGATCATCACCGGCGTCGTCAAGCGCGTCGAGTTCGGCCATGTCGTCGTCGATCTGGGCCGCGCCGAAGGCGTGATCCGCCGCGACCAGCAGATCCCGCGCGAAGTCGTCCGCGTGAACGACCGGGTGCGGTCGATCATCCTGAACGTCCGCCGCGAAAATCGCGGGCCGCAGATTTTCCTGAGCCGCGCGCATCCCGATTTCATGAAGAAGCTGTTCGCGCAGGAAGTGCCCGAAATCTATGACGGCATCATCGAGATCAAGGCAGCCGCCCGCGATCCGGGCAGCCGGGCAAAGATCGGCGTCATCAGCAATGATTCCAGCATCGATCCGGTCGGCGCCTGTGTCGGCATGAAGGGCAGCCGCGTGCAGGCGGTGGTGCAGGAAATGCAGGGCGAAAAGATCGACATCATCCCCTGGTCGCCCGACACCGCGACCTTCGTCGTCAACGCGCTGCAGCCGGCCAATGTCGCCCGCGTCGTCATCGACGAGGAAGAGGACCGGATCGAGGTGGTGGTGCCCGACGACCAGCTGTCGCTGGCGATCGGTCGTCGCGGCCAGAACGTCCGACTGGCCAGCCAGCTGACCGGCAAGGCCATCGACATCCTGACCGAAACCGACGCCAGCGAAAAGCGCCAGCAGGAGTTTGTCGAGCGTTCGGCGATGTTCGAAAAGGAGCTGGACGTCGACGAGACGCTGGCCCAGCTGTTGGTGGCCGAAGGCTTCACCGAGCTGGAGGAAGTCGCCTATGTCGAGCTGGACGAGCTGGCTGGCATCGAAGGGTTCGACGAGGAACTCGGCCAGGAATTGCAGAGCCGCGCCCAGGAGGCGCTGGACCGGCGCGAGGAAGCCAATCGCGAGGCGCGTCGCGCCCTGGGGGTCGAGGACGCGCTGGCCGAGCTGCCCTACCTGACCGAGGCCATGCTGGTGACGCTGGGCAAGGCCGGTATCAGGACGCTGGACGACCTGGCCGATCTGGCCACCGACGAACTGGTCGCCAAGAAGCGGGCCGAGCCGCGTCGCCGGGGCAATGATGCGCCCGCGCCGCAGCGGGCGGAGGACAAGGGCGGCGTGCTGGCCGAATATGGCCTGAGCGAGGAACAGGGCAACGAGATCATCATGGCCGCGCGCGCGCATTGGTTCGCCGATGAGGACGCGGCTGAAGCTCAGGAGGACGCAGTTGCGGAATCCGAGCAATGATCACGCGGGCTTAGACAGCACCGAACAGCGGCCGTCGCGGGGGGCAACCCTCGCGATGCGGACCTGTGTCCTTACCCGGACGGAAGCGCCGCAGGATCAGCTGATCCGGCTGGCGCTGTCGCCGGATGGCGAGGTGCTGCCCGACATTCGCGCCAAGGCGCCGGGGCGGGGTGCGTGGATCGGCGTCGATCATCCGGCGCTGGCCGAGGCGATTGCGCGCGGGAAGCTGCGCGGTGCGCTGGCGCGAGCGTTCAAGACCAATATACTGACCATCCCGGACGACCTTGCCGACCAGGTAGCGGATCGGCTGCGACAGGCCGCGCTCGACCGGCTGGGGCTGGAAGCGCGGGCGGGCACCGTGTTGACCGGATCGGAAAAGATCGCTGCGGAGGCCCGCTCGGGAAAGTTGACGCTGCTGCTTCATGCCGCCGATGCCGCCGACGACGGCGCGGCGAAGCTGGCCCAGGCATGGCGGGTTGGCATGGGTGAGGAGGGGGGTGGCCGCCGGGGGCTGACATTACCGGTCGGACGTCCCATATTGTCCGCAGCGCTGGGCCGCGAAAATGTGGTCCATATCGGGGTCGTCGATCCTGGTGCTGGCAGGCGGGTATTCGGCGCTATCGAACGCTGGCTGCGATTTATCGGACCCGCACCCAATGCCTAACCTTGCGAAAGCGCCTCGCAAGAGGCATTCGGCTGTCGGCGGCTGACGAAACGAATTGAAAAGACGGACGGGCCGATCCCGTCCGACATGGGAAATCAGAGTAACCGGATGAGCGATACCGACAACGACAAGCCGAAACTGGGCGCACGCGCGCCGCTGGGTCTGAAGCGCACGGTGGAAACGGGCAAGGTGAAGCAGAGCTTCAGCCATGGCCGGTCGAACACCGTCGTCGTGGAGGTCAAGCGGCGCCGGGTGATCGGTCGTCCGGGTGAAGAGGCACCGCAGCAAACCGCCCCGCAGCCGGCAGCCCCACCGCCTCCGCCGCCGCCACCTCCGCCGCCCCCGTCGCGGGCACCGGCCGGCGAAACCGCGCAGGAACGCCAGGCGCGCATGCTGCGCGAGGCAGAGGAACAGCGCATGACCGCGCTGGAGGAAGCGCGCCGGCGCGAGGAGCGCGAGCGTCAGGAAGCGATCGAGGAAGAGCGGCGTCGTGCAGAGGCAAAGGCCCGCGCAGAAGCCGAAGCGGCCGCCGCGCCGCCCGAGGCCGACGTGGCCGCTGCGCCCGAACCCGCATCCCCGCCCGCCCCGGCACCGGTGGCGGCCCCGACCCCGGCACCTGCTCCGGAGCCGGTCGTCGAGTTGCGGCTGGACCCCGGCCTGCCCGCTCCGCGCCGCTTTACGCCGGTCCAGCGACCGGAAATCCCGAAGCGCGAAGAGCAGCGCCCGGCAGCGGCGACGGTAGATGCCGCCGCGCCCGCCGCAGCGCCGACTTCGCCCGCCGGCCCGGTCAACCGTGGTGGCCCCGCCCCGGCGCCGAAGCGTGCCGAGCCGCCGGCCAAGCAGCCGTCGCGCGGTCGCCAGGGCGATGATCGCCGTCAGTCGGGCAAGCTGACCGTCAACCGTGCGCTTGGCGGCGACGAAGGTGCGCGTGCGCGGAGCCTGGCCGCGCTGAAGCGGGCGCGCGAGAAGGAAAAGCGGTCGCACATGGGCGGCAGCGGCCAGCCCCGTGAAAAGCAGGTCCGCGATGTTGTGGTGCCGGAAACGATCACGGTCCAGGAACTGGCCAACCGCATGGCCGAAAAGGGCGCGGACCTCGTCAAGACCCTGTTTAAGATGGGTTCGCCCGTCACCATGACGCAGACGATCGATCAAGACACGGCCGAATTGCTGGTGACCGAATTCGGCCACAACATCGTTCGCGTCAGCGACGCCGATATCGATCTGGTCCAGAACATGGTTCCCGATGACGAGGGGACGCAATTGCCGCGCCCTGCGGTCGTCACGATCATGGGCCATGTCGATCACGGCAAGACGTCGCTGCTCGACGCGCTGCGCGGGACCGATGTGGTCAAGGGCGAAGCCGGCGGCATCACCCAGCATATCGGCGCCTATCAGGTGACGTTGAAGGACAAGTCGAAGATCACCTTCCTCGACACGCCGGGCCATGAGGCGTTCACGGAGATGCGGGCACGCGGTGCCAATGTTACCGACATCGTCGTGCTGGTGGTGGCGGCCAATGACGGGCTGATGCCGCAGACGATCGAGGCGATCAACCACACCAAGGCGGCCGGCGTGCCGATGATCGTGGCGATCAACAAGGTCGATCTGGACAGTGCCAATCCCCAGCGTGTGCGCGAGCGCCTGCTGGAGCATGAGGTGATGGTCGAGGCGATGGGCGGCGAGACCCAGGATGTCGAGGTATCCGCGCTGAAGAAGACCGGGTTGGACGACCTGATCGAGAAGATCCAGCTTCAGGCGGAACTGCTCGAATTGCGTGCCAACCCTGACCGCGATGCCGAGGGTACGGTGGTCGAGGCCAAGCTGGACAAGGGCCGCGGGCCGGTTGCGACCATTTTGGTCAATCGCGGTACGCTGAAAGTCGGCGACATCTTTGTCGTCGGTGCCGAAAGCGGCAAGGTGCGCGCGCTGGTCGACGACAAGGGGCGGCAGATCAAGGAAGCCGGGCCGTCCGTGCCTGTGGAGGTGCTGGGCCTGTCCGGCGTGCCGATGGCCGGCGACCTGTTGCAGGTCGTTGAGAACGAGGCGCGCGCCCGCGAGGTCGCGGCGTACCGCGCCGGCGTCATTCAGCAGAAGCGCACGACCCAGGCCCCGGCCAGCCTGGAATCGATGTTCAGCGCGCTGAAGGACAAGCAGGCGATGGAATATCCGCTTGTCGTCAAGGCGGATACGCAAGGTACTGTCGAGGCGATCGTTGCCGCGATCAACAAGATCAGCACCGACGACATCAAGGCGCGGGTGCTGCATTCGGGCGTCGGCGGCATCACCGAAAGCGACGTGACGCTGGCGGCCGCCAGCGGTGCGCCGATCATCGGCTTCAACGTCCGCCCGAACGCCAAGGCACGGGAGATCGCCGAGCGCCAGAAGGTCGCGTTCAAATATTATGACGTGATCTATGACCTGACCGACGAAATCCGCGCCGGGATGGCGGGTCAGCTTGGCCCGGAAGCGTTCGAAACGGTCGTCGGCCGCGCCGAAATCCGCGAGGTGTTTTCGGCAGGCAAGCATGGCAAGGCCGCTGGTCTGCTGGTGGTCGATGGTGCGATCCGCAAGGCGCTCAAGGCCCGCATCACGCGGGACGACGTCATCATCTATCAGGGCGAGATCGCTTCGCTGCGCCGGTTCAAGGACGATGTGGCGGAAGTGCGCGCGGGTCTGGAATGCGGTGTGACGTTCAGCCAGAACTTCACCGACATCAAGCCGGGCGATTTCCTGGAAACGTTCGAAGTGGAACTGCGCGAACGGACGCTTTGAGCGGCCCTATACAAGACGAGCAAAAAGGGGCGGTCCGGGAACGGGCCGCCCCTTTTCTGCGTCAGTCTGCGCAACCGCAATGGCAGTTTGCCGGGCACAAATGGCGGTCAGCGGTCGGGAATGATGGATTGTTCCGGCGGCGGGCGGGGTTGGTGGAGCTGAGGGGAATCGAACCCCTGACCTCTGCAGTGCGATTGCAGCGCTCTCCCATCTGAGCTACAGCCCCGCACCCGCCCGGCACCGCCGGAAGGCGCTCCCCTTAGCCAGCTCAACCGGCCAATGCAACGGACATTTGCGGCACCAACCGGCGCGCTCCCTTGGCCGTCCGTCGCAACCACGCCGATTAGACCGGATCGCAAGGAACCTTAACCGGCCTGACCGTTTCCCCAACCATGGACGCGCGGCATCGATGCGCCGCGCGATGGCAAGGAGGAGAGGATCAATGTCCGACAATCGCTATCCCCGCTATGTATCGGGTGCTCCGGAGGACTATCGCGACCTGTACAGCGGCGGGCGCCGGACCGAGCAGGCGCGCAGCACCGGCCGGCTATACGAGGCAGCACGCGACGAGGACTGGCGGACCCGCTGGCGGGATCGGGACGAACGCGCGTTCGATGACCGCGACGACCGCAGTGACCGGGACGATCATGATCGCAATTACTCCGGGCGTCCTGGCAACGACCGGTCATATGGGTATCCAAGCGACCGCAACCGTGGCTATCGTCAGGACTGGCGTGACCGCGAGGCTCGGGGCAGCCGTTACGACAGTCGGCCCCAGCGTCAACATGGCATGAACGACCGCGATTACGACTACGAGGATCGCGGCTTCATGGCCCGTGCCGGCGACGAGATGGCGTCCTGGTTCGGCGACGACGAAGCCGCGCGTCGGCGTGAACTCGACCGGCGCTACGACGAACGCCATGGGCAGGCCAGCGACGCCTTTTACAGCAAGTGGCGGCAGGACCGGATCAGCGAGCTTGATCGCGACTATGACGAATATCGTCGCGAACATGCCGACCGGTTTCACCAGGAATTTCAGGGCTGGCGCACCGAGCGCCAAGGGCAGCGGGACAGCCTGTCGCGAGTAGCCGAACATATGGAGGTCGTCGGGTCCGATGGGACCCATGTCGGCACCGTGGACAAGGTCCGTGGCGACCGCATCATCCTGACCAAGAACGACCGGGATGCGGACGGACGCCATCATTCCATCCCGTCGCGCTGGATACAGACCGTCGATGACAAGGTCATGTTGCGCAAGACTGCGGACGAGGCACAGTCCCACTGGCGGGACGAGGATCGCTCCAGTCAGGAATCGACCGGCGGCGCCACTATCGGCCAGTCGCAGTCGGGTGACCGGTGGCAGGCAACCGGATGGCGCAACGACTGATCGGCGCGCGGTATCCGAATGTGGAAAGGCCCCGGCATCGCCGGGGCCTTTTTCGGATCGGAAGGATGGATCGGTCCGTCGATAACGGGTCAGTCGATCGGGCCGGTTTCAACGATTTCGATTGCGTCCGTTTTGCCATGCCAGTCGGCAGTATCGCCGGGGGCAAGGCCCATCAATGCCTGAGCCAGCGGCGCAGTGAACGGAATACGTCCCGCAGCCGCGTCGGCCTCGTCGCTGCCGACCAGGTCGACCACGCGCTCCGCCCCGTTCAGGCGAATGCGCACCCGCGATCCGAAGGCGACCTCGCTGTCGTCGGGCAGCGGCTGAACTTCGGCGGTCGAGAACCGCGTCTGCCAGTAATGCTGGTCGCGGCGGGCCGCCTTCAGCGCGTCGGCATCGCCGGTTGCCGCTTCGACCGCCGCATTCCGTTCGGCCAGTCGCTGTTCGATCATCGCCAGGCCCGCCGCCGTCACCCAGTTGGGACCGGGGGGCAGGGGCAGGGCGAATTGCGGCTCTAGATGCGCTTCATCCGATTCGCGGCGGAATGCGACGCTCATATCGGCTGACCGAAGGTGTCGCAGGCAGCGGGATTGCCGCTCTCCAGGCCGATGCGTAGCCATTTCTGGCGCTGGGCCGACGATCCATGCGTGAAGCTGTCGGGCACGACGCGGCCCTGCGCCTGGCGCTGGAGCGTGTCGTCACCGATCGCTTCGGCCGCGCGCAGCCCCTCTTCGATGTCGCCTGCCTCCAGATACTGCCGGTTCCGGTTGGCCCAGACGCCGGCATAGCAGTCCGCCTGCAATTCCATGCGGACGGACAGCTGATTGCCCTCCCGCTCGCCCACCCGCGCCTGTTCGCGGCGGACGCGTTCCGACGTGCCGGTGACGGTCTGGATATGATGGCCGACCTCATGCGCGATGACATAGGCTTGCGCGAAATCGCCCGCCGCGCCGAAGCGGCCCGCCAATTCGTCGAAGAAACTGGTGTCGAGGAACACCCCCTGATCCGCCGGGCAATAATAGGGGCCGACCGCCGAGGAGGCGAAGCCGCAGCCGGAGGTCGCACCGCCCTGATAGAAGTTCAGGGTGGGAGCCGGGTATCGCTGACCGCTTTCGGCAAAGATGCGCTGCCAGGTCTGTTCGGTGCTGGCCAGTACCTGACAGGAAAAACGGCGCTCTGGCGTGTTGCAGGCCGCCGCACCCGTCGCGCCGCCACCGCTGCCCGCAGGCGCCTGAACGCCGGATTGTGGCGCGATCAGACCGCCGCCACCGCCCATCGAGAAGAACAGGACTGCGCCGATTGCCAGGATGGCCAGCGTTCCACAGCCCAGCCGCCTGCCCAGCAGCAACGGCAACAGGCCGAGCAGGATGTTGCCCCCGCCGCCAAAGCCGCCGCCACTCGGCCCGGACGAGCTGCCCAGATCGCGCACATTTTCGCTGGGATCGAAATCGTCGAGCCGCATCGGCCCATTCCCCCTGATGATTGGTCTATCGTAACAATGCCCGAACGAACCCGTCGTTGCATCCCCCCGATCGCAATTCGGCACGGCCGGGGATTTGGCAGTTGATGCGCCGCACCATCGCCCCCATTTTGACGGCATGGCCGATGCCGAACCCAGCCGCCCGCGCCGTCGCGCCAAGGCGATGCCCCTGCCGGACAGCGTTGCGCTGGTGCTGCAGGGCGGCGGCGCGCTTGGCAGCTATCAGGCCGGGGTGTTCGAGGGGCTGGCAGAAGCCGGCGTGCCGATCGACTGGGTCGCCGGCATTTCCATCGGCGCGGTCAATGCCGCGATCATCGCTGGCAATCCGCCCGAAGTGCGGATGGAGCGGCTTGCCGAATTCTGGGCTTTGGTCACCAGCGGCCTGCCGAGTTTCCCGCTCTATCCCGACGTCCGGCTGCGCGAGGCGGTACATGAGGGCGCGGCCATGTGGGTCGCTGCCTTTGGCGTGCCCGGATTTTTCCAGCCGCGATGGATGCACCCGCTGTTCTCCACGCCGGGCAGCTGCGAGGCGCTCAGCTTCTACGACACAGCGCCGCTGATCGAAACGCTGAACCGGCTCATTGACTGGGATCGGCTGAACAGCGGCGAGACGCGGGTTTCGATCGGTGCGGTCAATGTCGAGACGGGGAACTTCCGGTTCTTCGACACGATGACCGACCGGATCGATGCGCGGCACATCATGGCATCGGGCGCGCTGCCGCCCGGCCTGCCGCCCGTCGAGATCGACGGATGCTGGTGGTGGGACGGGGGATTGGTATCCAACACGCCGCTGACGCATGTGCTGGACAACCAGACCGGATCGATGCTGGTGTTCCAGGTCGATCTGTTCCCGGCGCGGGGCCACCGTCCGGCCACCCTGAGCGAAGTGACGGCGCGCGAAAAGGAAATCCGCTATTCCAGCCGGACCCGCCAGATCACCGACGAACGGATGCGGTTGCGCGCCGAGCGGGAAGTGGTCCAGCGCCTGCTGGGCAAGCTGCCGACCGAGCTGGCAGAAGATGCGGACGTAAAGGCGCTGGCGGCATGGGCCGAGCACAAGCCGGTCAGCATCGTCCATCTGATCCACCGGCGACCCGATTGGGAAGGCGGCAACCGTGATTTCGAGTTCTCGGCGCGGACCATGCGGGATCATTGGCAGGCTGGACAGCGGGACGTCGCGACCACCCTTGCCAATTCGGCCATCCTGGCGACCAATATCGAGGACGGCAAGACTGCCGTCTATGACCTGACCCGATAACCGTTTCGGAGGCGTTTGAATGTTCCTGAAGGGCAAGACCGCGATCATCACCGGTTCGACGAGCGGCATCGGCCTGGCCTATGCCAAGGCGCTGGCCGCCGAAGGGGCGGCGATCGTCATCAATGGCTTTGGCGATGCCGATGCCATCGAACAGGAGCGGGTGGCGCTGGCGGGGCTTTCCGGGGCCGGTGCCCTGTATGATGCAGCCGACATGACCAAGCCCGATCAGATCGCGGCGATGGTCCAGCGATGCCATGAAGAACTGGGCGGGCCGGACATCGTCATCAACAATGCCGGTATCCAGCACGTGGCGAAGATCGAGGAATTTCCGCCGGAAAAATGGGATGCGATCATCGCGATCAACCTGTCGTCCGCATGGCACATGATGCGGGCCGCCGTGCCCCACATGAAGGAAAAGGGCTGGGGCCGGATCATCAGCACCGCCTCTGCCCATTCGCTGGTCGCCAGCCCCGGCAAGTCCGCCTATGTCGCCGCCAAGCACGGCATTGCCGGCCTGACCAAGACCATTGCTCTCGAAGTGGCGGAGCACGGCGTGACCGTGAACTGCATCTCGCCCGGCTATGTCTGGACCCCGCTGGTCGAGCAGCAGATCCCCGACACGATGAAGGCGCGCGGGCTGACCCGCGAACAGGTGATCAACGACGTGCTGCTGGATGCGCAGCCGACGAAGGAGTTCGTGACGTCCGAACAGGTGGCGGCGCTCGCCCTGTTCCTGTGCCGGGACGAGGCGGCGTCGATTACGGGTGCGAACCTGAACATGGACGGCGGCTGGACAGCCGCCTGACCGCTAGGCGAAGGCGGCAAGCCGGGGTAGGAGCATCGGATGCGCCATCCCATCCTGTCCGCCCTGATTCCGCCCGCCCTGGCCCTGTCGGCCCTGACCGGCTGCACATCGCGCGATCGGTTGCAGGTGCCCGAAAGCGTCAGTGCAGTCGTGCCGGCGGGCGCCGAACAGGGCATGGTGTGGCGTGCCATCGCCACGCCGGACGACCGGACCCGACTGCGGAAATGGCGGGCGACGTGGATGGAGGTGCTGGACAGCGTGCGGCCGGCAGCGGCCTCGGCGTTGGCCGCAGAAGGCGCATTGTTCGATCCCGACCTGGCAGTCGAAATGCCGTTGCCGCCCAGCGGGCAGTATCGCTGCCGCTGGTTCAAGCTGGGCACGCAGGGGCGGGCGACTGACCCCTTTTCCCAGCTTCCGGCGCAGCAATGCACGCTGTGGCGCGACGGCGATCACGGGGGCATCCGGTTTGAGGATGGCGCTCAGCGGCCCATTGCCATGCTGCTGCCCGAAAACAGTGCCCGGGCCATGGTGCTCGGGTCGCTGATGCTGGCCGATGAAACCGTGCCTCATGCCTATGGCCGCGACCCGTTGCGCGATTTGGCCGGCTATATCGAACGGATCGGAGAGGCGCGCTGGCGGATCGTCCTGCCCCGCCCACGCTTTGAATCGCAACTGGACATCATCGAAATCGCGCCAGTCGGCTGAACCCTCTTTCCCGGTTGGAAAAGAGGGTTCGATCCCGACCTAAGCTTCGGTCGGAGCCGATTTTCGGCCGCCCTTGCGCTTGGCCTTTTTCGGCGGGGCCGCGACCATTTCAAAGGCAAGCGCCCCGTCCTTCAGCTTGACGCTGACTTCGCCGCCATGAATCAGCTTTCCGAACAACAGCTCCTCAGCCAGGGGCTGCTTGATCTTTTCCTGGATCAGTCGGCCCATCGGGCGCGCGCCGTAGAGCTTGTCATAGCCGCGCTCTGTCAGCCACGCCTTGGCCGCATCGTCCAGCTGAATATGGACGCCGCGGTCCGACAGCTGCAATTCCAGCTGCAGGATGAACTTGTCCACGACCCGCGCAACCACTTCCGGTGGCAGATAGCCAAAGGGCACGATCGCATCGAGCCGGTTGCGGAATTCCGGCGTGAAGAGCTTCTTGACCGCGTCCTCCTGAACATCCTCCCGCGTGAAATCGCCGAAGCCGATCGATTCCCGGGCCATGTCGGACGCGCCGGCATTGGTCGTCATGATCAGGATGGTGTTGCGGAAATCCACCGTCTTGCCGTGGTGATCGGTCAGCTTGCCGTTGTCCATCACCTGCAGCAGGATATTGAACAGATCGGGATGAGCCTTTTCGATTTCGTCCAGCAGCAACACGCTGTGCGGATTCTGGTCGACCGCATCCGTCAGCAGGCCGCCCTGATCATAGCCGACATAGCCGGGAGGCGCGCCGATCAGGCGGCTGACCGAATGGCGCTCCATATATTCCGACATGTCGAACCGCTGGAGCGGGATGCCGAGCAATTCTGCGACCTGCTTGGCCACTTCCGTCTTGCCGACGCCGGTGGGACCGCTGAACAGATAGTTGCCGATCGGCTTTTCGAGTTCGCGCAGACCCGCACGGCTGAGCTTGATCGCGGAGGACAGGACCTCGATCGCCTTGTCCTGACCGAAAACGACCCGCTTCAGATCGGTTTCCAGGTTGGCGAGGACGCGCGTGTCGTCGGTGCTGACCGTTTTCGGCGGGATGCGCGCCATGGTGGCGATCACCTGTTCGATCTCCTTGACGGTGATCGTCTTTTTCCGCTTCGACGGCGGCACCAGCATCTGCATCGCGCCCACTTCGTCGATCACGTCGATCGCCTTGTCGGGCAGCTTGCGGTCGTTGATGTAGCGGCTGGAGAGTTCCACCGCCGCCTTGATCGCATCGGGCGTGTATTTGACCGAGTGATGCTCCTCGAATGCCGAGCGCAGTCCCGCGAGGATCTTGATCGTATCTTCCACCGTCGGCTCGTTCACGTCGATCTTCTGGAACCGGCGCAGCAGGGCGCGGTCCTTTTCGAAGTGATTGCGGAACTCCTTGTAGGTGGTCGAGCCGATGCAGCGGATCGTGCCGCCGGACAGGGCGGGCTTCAGCAGGTTGGACGCATCCATCGCCCCGCCGCTGGTCGCACCCGCGCCGATCACCGTGTGGATTTCGTCAATGAACAAAACCGCATGGGGCAGCTTTTCCAGTTCGGAAACGACCTGTTTCAGCCGCTCCTCGAAATCACCGCGATAGCGGGTGCCCGCCAGCAACGCGCCCATGTCGAGCGAATAGATGACGGCAGGCTTCAGCACCTCCGGCACGTCGCCCTCGACGATCTTGCGGGCCAGCCCCTCGGCAATCGCGGTTTTGCCGACGCCGGGATCGCCCACATAGAGCGGGTTGTTCTTGCTGCGGCGGCAGAGGATCTGGACGGTGCGATCGACCTCTGGCCCGCGACCGATCAGCGGATCGACCTTGCCGTTCTTCGCCTTTTCATTCAGGTCGACGCAGAACTGCTTGAGCGCGCTTTCGCCCTTGCCGCCCTTTTGCTCCGGCTTGGCCGCTTTTTCTTCCTCGGCCGCACCCTTGACCTCTCGGTTTTCGGTGGGCGTACCCCCCTTACCGACGCCGTGGCTGATATAGCTGACCGCATCCAGTCGACTCATATCCTGTTGCTGCAGGAAATAGACGGCATAGCTTTCCCGCTCGCTGAACAGCGCGACCAGGACATTGGCGCCGGTCACTTCGTCGCGGCCCGATGACTGGACGTGCAGGATCGCGCGCTGGACGACGCGCTGAAAGCCGCTGGTCGGCGAGGGGTCTGTCTGGGTATCGACCTTCAGCGCCTCAAGCTCGGTATCCAGATATTTGGCGACCGCCGCCTTCAGGTCGCCCAGTTCGACGCCGCATGCGCTCATCACCTTGGACGCATGTTCATCGTCGATCAGCGCCAGCAACAGATGTTCCAATGTCGCATATTCATGGCGGCGCGCGGACGCGGCCTCCAGCGCCTTGTGCAGCGTGGATTCCAGGGCAGAGGCAAAGGATGGCATTTATTTTACTCCGGGCGGGGCGGATGGGACGCGCGCCCCGGACTGCGTATGTCGGGTCTCGATGGCGGCGCATCAAGCACCAGGGGATGCGTGACGGATCGACGGGTGGAGTCGGCGATCATCGGTTGAACAGGGCATCGGCACTGGCGCGGTGGCTTGCCGCGCGCTGCCGATGTGCCTGAACGCGTTCGATTTCCCGCTGAAGCGCGACGATCCGCGCATCCAGTTCGGCCAGGGACAGGGGATCGAGATCCTGTTGGGACAGCAGCGGGATCAGGTCGCCTGCGCGAGCGCGGGGTGGATCGTCCATATCCATATGCGTGATGCTTGCGCGGCAGGACGGGCAAGTCAATCGCTTCCGGCCAGAAATCGCCGCAGTCCGCCGTTAACGACCGGTTGACCGGGGCGAGCGCCGCAGCGTAAGCGGACGATGCGGTGCCATGGGGGGGCCGTAACGGCGCGATTCAAGAACGGGGGCGGAAATCGGCATGGCGATTCCCGACAGGATGCGTGCAATCGATCCGACGGAGGCCGGCGGCCCGGCGGTGCTGGTGCCGGTCGAACGACCGGTGCCTTTGCCCGGCGATGGCGAGGTGCTGATCCGCGTTGCGGCGGCCGGGGTCAACCGGCCCGACATCCTGCAACGCCAGGGCATGTACCCGCCGCCGCCCGGTGCGCCGAGCATCCCCGGCCTTGAGGTTGCGGGTCAGGTTGTGGCGATCGGTACCGGCGTCGGACAGGAATGGATGGGCCAGAGCGTCTGTGCCCTGCTGTCCGGCGGTGGATATGCCGATTATGTGTCGGCCCCCGCTGGCCAGTGCCTGCCGGTGCCGGAATCGTTGAGCCTTGTCGAGGCGGCGGCCATGCCGGAGACGTTGTTCACCGTGTGGACCAACCTGTTCGAGCGTGCCTATGCCAGCGAGGGCGATATGGTGCTCGTGCATGGCGGGACCAGTGGCATCGGCACCATGGCAATCAGCCTGGCCCGCTTGTTCGGGTTGAAGATCATCGTAACGGCCGGTTCGGACGCCAAGTGCGAGGCCGCGATCGCCCATGGCGCGCACCATGCGATCAATTACCGGACGCACGACTTTGTCGAAGCGGTCAGGGCGCTGACCGGCGGGGCGGGGGTTCAGGTGGTACTGGACATGGTCGGCGGCGATTATGTCGCGCGCAACATCGCCTGCCTGGCTGATGACGGTCGGCACGTGTCGATCGCGGTCCAGGGCGGGTCGATGGCCACGATTCCGGTTTTCGAGGTGATGCGCCGTCGGCTGACGCTGACCGGATCGACGCTGCGGCCGCGTGACCGAGGGTTCAAGACGCTGGTCTGCGACGAGCTGTTCCGGATCGTCTGGCCGCTGGTCCGCGAGGGCAGGCTGAAGCCGCTGGTGGACACCACCTTTCCGTTGGAACAGGCTGCTGCCGCTCACGCCCGGATGGAAGCCGGCAACCATGTCGGCAAGATCGTCCTGACCATGGAATGACGCCGCGGTGCGGGATCGACGCCGCGTCGCCGTGCGGGCACCTGGTCCTGCCCCACAGGCTTGCGCGGGTTGCAATCGCCCCGAAGCTGCTTTCTAAGGGCCATGTGACCGCTATCATGGTGCAGGACTGGGAATGACGCGTCCGTTGAAGCTAGACCCCGACCGGCTGTTTCCCGTCGAGGAACGTGCGCGGTCGATCGCGCGCGCACTGTACGAAACGGTCGCGCCGTTGCCGATCATCAGCCCGCATGGCCATACCGATGCCGGCTGGTTCGCGTCGGACGAGCATTGGACCAATGCCACGGAATTGCTGCTGGCGCCGGATCACTACGTCTTTCGGATGCTGTATTCCCAGGGGATCGCGCTTGCCGATCTGGGCGTGCCGGACCGCAACGGCCCACCGGCCCACGACCCGCGCGCCGCATGGCGGACCTTTGCCGCGCACTATCATCTGTTCCGGGGCACGCCGTCCCGCCTGTGGCTGGACCATGTATTTGCCGAAGTGTTCGGCATGGACGTCGCGCTGGATGATGCGACCGCCGACCGATATTTCGACCATATCACCGGACAGCTCGCCACGGACGCCTTTCGGCCGCGCGCGTTGTTCGACCAGTTCAACATCGCCTTTCTGGCGACGACCGAGGGGCCGCAGGACGACCTGTCCGCTCATCACGCCATACAGGCATCGGGGTGGAACGGGCGCGTCGTCACCACCTATCGCCCCGATGCAGTCATCGATGTGGAGCATGAGGCCTTTCGAGCGTCCATGGAACGGTTCGCCGAACTGACTGGCGAAGATGTCTGGTCCTGGCGCGGCTACCTCGCCGCGCATCGGGCGCGCCGCGCCGATTTTCGCGCGGCCGGCGCGACGGCCACGGATCATGGGCATGCGACACCGCAGACCGCCAACCTTTCTCCTGCCGAAGCCGAGGCGCTGTTCGACACCGTGACACGGGGTGACTGGACGCCGGCCGATGCCGAGTTGTTCCGTGCCCAGATGCTGACTGAAATGGCGGCGATGAGCATCGACGACGGGATGGTGATGCAGATTCACCCCGGCGTGTATCGCAACCATAATCGCGGCCTGTTCGACAGCCATGGCCGGGACAAGGGCGCCGACATGCCGATGCGCACCGATTACGTGGGGGCGCTCCGGCCGCTGCTCGACCGGTTCGGCACCTCGACCGACCTGTCCGTGATCCTGTTCACCCTCGACGAGAGCACCTATGCCCGCGAACTGGCGCCGCTGGCCGGGCATTATCCGTGCCTGAAGCTCGGTCCCGCCTGGTGGTTTCACGACAGCCCGGAAGGGATGCGCCGGTACCGCGAGATGACGACGGAAACCGCCGGATTCTACAACACCGTCGGTTTCAACGACGACACGCGCGCCTTTCTGTCCATTCCGGCCAGGCATGATGTCGCCCGCCGGGTGGACTGCGCCTTTCTGGCGCGGCTGGTGGCAGAGGGGCGGCTTGCCGACTGGGAAGCGGCGGAACTGGCACATGAACTGACCAACGGGCTGGTTACGCGGGCCTACCGCATCGACGGCCCGCAACCGGCATCGGCCCGCGCTGCCGCATAAACGCTCGGCTGTCAGTTCACCGATTTCGGGAATGGCTTGCGGATCCGCCCGGCTGACCGCGCCTTCATCCGTCTATGCCTTCGCATTTGCAGCAATGAGGGTTGTAATAGTGTAACATATCGTTAGGGACAGGGCAGATTCGATTCGTTCAAAGGGTTTGCGTCCATGTCCATTCTTGCCACCCTGCTGGGAAGTTCCGCCCTGATCGCCGCCGCTGCGCCCGCGCCGAAGGAGCCGGTGGCGGTACCCTCCAGCGTCGCCGAGCCAGCCGACATGCAGGACCGCGACCGCGTGCACGGCGAGGAATCGACCGACATCATCATCACCGCCCCGTTCGTGCGTGAACTGGACGTGCTGGCGCAGAAGTCGGTGCTGACCGGCGACGATCTGCTGCGCGACCTGCGGCCCCAGATCGGCGACACCCTGACCCGGCTGCCCGGCGTGTCGGCCACGTCCTTTACGCCCGGTGCGTCGCGACCCGTGCTGCGCGGCTTTCAGGGCGAGCGGATCCGGGTGTTGAGCGACGGGCTGGGGTCGCTGGACGTGTCGAACACCTCGGCGGATCACGGGGTCACCATCGATCCGCTGACGGCAGAGCGCGTCGAGGTGCTGCGCGGCCCGGCCGTGCTGCTGTTCGGCAGCCAGGCGATCGGCGGCGCGGTCAATGTCATCGACCGCCGGATCCCCCGCGCGGTGCCCGAAAACGGCGTCCATGTGGATGCCATCGGCAGCTATGGGTCGGCGGCTGAGGAGCGCAGCGTCGGCGGCGCGCTCGATCTGGCGCTGACGCCCAATATTGTTGCCCATGTCGACGGCAGCTATCGCCGGTCGAACGACCTGCGGGTCGGCGGGTTCGTCCTGTCGCCGGGCCTGCGCGCCGAGCAACTGGAAATTGCGGCCGAGGAGCGCGAGGAAGGGCATCTGGAGGAAGCGGAGGAGGCCGAGGCGCTGGCGGGGCTGCGCGGCCGGGTGCCGAACACGGGCACCGAAACCTATACGCTGGGCGGCGGCATCGCGCTGATCAACGACCGAGGCAGCCTGGGCTTTTCGGTCGGCTATTTCGACAGCAATTACGGCGTGCCGATGCGGCCGGGCGCATCGCACCATCATGGCGAGGAAGACCATGACCATGAAGAGGAAGCGGCGCGTGCGCGGCTGCTGAGCGGTCGCACGGCGTCGGTCGGTCCGATCGCGGCGGGCGAAGCGCATGACGAGGAAGGTCATGAGCATGGCGAGGAAGCCGTGACCATCGGCATCAAGCAGTTCCGCGCCGACATGCGCGGCGAGATCAATGTCGAAGGCGGATTCCTGGATACCATCCGCACCCGTGTCGGCTTTTCCGATTACGAGCATACCGAATTCGAGGGCGACGAGGTCGGCACGCGGTTCTTTTCCGAAGCATTCGAGGGGCGGCTGGAGCTGGTGCAGGCCGACCGCAACGGCTGGCGCGGGGTGACGGGCGTTCAGGGCTTTACCCGTCGGTTCGATGCGATCGGCGCGGAGGCGTTCGTGCCGCGCAACGATACGACCCAGTTCGGCGTCTTCACGGTACAGGAATTCGGGCTTGGCCCGGTCGAACTGGAAGTGGCAGGCCGGTACGAGCGGACCGCCGTGTCGTCCAATTCCGTGCTGATCGGCGACGAGGAGGATGGCCAGCGCGTCGTTATCGATCGGGGCTTCGATACCTTTTCGGGTGCCGTCGGGCTGACTTATGCGCCGACGGACCAGCTTCGGCTTGGCGTCACCGGATCACGGGCCGAGCGTGCCCCGGCGGCGGAGGAGCTGTTTTCCAACGGCCCGCATATCGCCACGCAGGCGTTCGAGATCGGCAATCCGTTCTTCGATACCGAAAAGAGCTGGGGCTTCGAGGCGTTCGTGCGGGGCACGGCGGGGCCGCTGCGGTTCAACCTGGCGGCCTATGCCACCTGGTTCGACGATTACATCTATGAGTTCAACACCGGCGAGGAACTGGATGAGCTGCCCGTGTTCCAGTACGCCCAGGCCGATGCCCGTTATTACGGGTTCGAGGCAGAGGTTTCGGCGACGCTGATCGAGCGGGACGGATATGCGCTGCGCATCGATGCGCTGGGCGATTATGTGAATGCGACGCTGACCGACGCCGGGACTGCGGTTCCGCGCATCCCGCCGCTGCGGCTGCGGGGCGGGATCGAGGCGGATGCGGGGGCAGTCAGCGCCCGGGCCGAGGTCGAACATGTGTTCGAACAGGACCGGGTGGCCACGTTCGAACTGCCGACCGAGGCATTCACGCTGGTCAACGCATCCGTCGCCTGGCGGCCGTTCGGTGCTGCCAGCGAAAGCGCGGTGGTCCTGTCCGCCAACAACATCTTCGATGTCGATGCCCGCCGCCATGCCAGCTTTACCAAGGATTTCGTGCCCTTGGCCGGGCGGGACATCCGGGTGTCGCTGCGGCTGAGCATCTGAACCGGTCCCCTCTGGAAACAGGCCGGAGCGTCCCTGCCCCCTTTCGCCCATGCCCCGGGCGGAAGGGGGTTTTCTTATCCGACCGGCACGCCGCCCTGATAATGGTGCCAGGCGAAGATGGCGGCGGCCCCACGATGCGGCCGCCAGGGTTCGGCAAGCGCGCGGGTTTCCTTTTCGGTCGGCTTGGTATCCAGGCCGAGGATCCGGCCCACCGCCACCTGGACCGCCAGGTCGCCCGCCGGCCAGATATCGGCGCGTCCTTCGGCAAAGAGCAGGTAGATTTCGGCCGACCAGCGCCCGATCCCCTTGAGCGACACCAGGGCGGCGATCGCGGCTTCGTCATCGGCGGGCAGGTCGTTGAGGTCGATCCGCCCCGATGCCACCGCATCGGCCAGGCCGAGCGCATAGCCCGCCTTTTGCCGCGACAGGCCCGCTGTGCGCAGCGTGTCCGGCTGGAGGGCCAGCAGCGCCCGAGGGTCGAGGATCGCGCCGTCCAGCAGGGTATCCAGCCGGTTCCACACCGACTGGGCGGCCGCCACGCTGACTTGCTGGCCCAGGATGGTGCGCAGCAAGGTGCCATAGCCGCGTTCGCGCAGCCGCGGGGCGGGATAGCCATATTCGGCCAGCGCCGCCGCCATGGCCGGTTCGCGCGCCGCCAGCGCATCCACGCCCTGCATCAACATTTCGGCCGTCAGTCCCATGGTCCCGATCCTTGATCTTTTGCCGATCGCCCGGCAAGGCGGAGGGGCATCAGCCCCCGTGGAGAATTCAATGCCGAACCTGATCGTCGTCACCCGCGATGGCACCGAACATATGGTCGACGCCACGCCCGGCCTGAGCGTGATGGAGGTGATCCGCGATCATGGGTTCGACGAATTGCTGGCGCTGTGCGGCGGCAATTGTTCGTGCGCCACCTGTCACGTCCATGTCGATCCGGATTTTGCGGCCAAACTGCGCCCGATAAGCGAGGACGAGGACGATTTGCTGGACAGCGCGTCGGACCGGGATGCGACGTCGCGCCTGTCGTGCCAGCTCCTGTTCACCGCCGAACTGGACGGCATGAAGGTGCGGATCGCCGAAGAGGACTGACCCCCCAATCGGTTGACAGTTTTGACGGATTGAACGGGGTTCACGCGGTTGACGACCGGGCCGACTGGCGGGCGCGTAAGCCCAGGCATGGGCGAAAACCGTAGCTGAACCGTTCGAGTCATCGCACCGACTGATCAGAAAAAATCCAACAACGCCAGCCCGTTGACGCAAATGCCCGGCATCAGCGGGCCGGGGGCAGGGGCGCCAGTTTCAGGACGGCCATCGGCGCGTCCTTGTTGAGCGGGGTGGCGCGCCAGGTGATGCTGCGCTTGCCGTTCGCCTCCACCGCGCCTTCCTCGTTGTTCTGGCTGACGATTTCGGCATCCGTCGTCAGGGTGAAGGTGCCGTCGAGGCGTTCGGCGGCCTTGCTGGCGCTGTCGCCGCCCATGCCGCCCATCGGGCCGGAGGATTGGCCGCTGTCGCCGAAGGCAGGGGCCTTGACCCGCACCCGGTCGGCGCCGCGCAGTTCGATGACGACGAAGGGAAAGACGATCTCAGCATCGATATTATAGGGATAGACGAAGCCGTGATCGAGGCGGCCCGAAATCGCATAGTCGATCACGAAGACGCCTTCGCCCTTGTATTCGACCGAGCGATAGCCCGCTTCCTTGCGCAGTGCATCGGCGACGGCGCGAAGCTTGCGGTCCTTGTCCGCCTTGTCCTCGGCATCCTCCGCTTTATCCTCGAACGGGTTGGGCGCGTCCTGAAGCAGGGCGGTTTCGGTCCATGCCGCCTCGCCCTCTTCATCGCGCATGCCTTCGCCGAGGTCGCCCAGGCCTTTCATGCTCTCGTCGAGGTCGAGCGCGATCACCTCGCCCTTGTAGGCAAAGGTGAAGCTGCGGTCGGCGGCGATGTCGAGGGTGGAGACGAACGAGCCCGGCGCAATGAAGCAGCCGCTGAGGATCAGCGGTGCTAGCAGCAGCGCCGCCATCGCCATCCACCGGTTTGGCATTGCCCTACCTCTCCGTTCGAGCCCCTATCCGGGCCGACGATGCGTTGCCGCCGCGTAAAGCGCAATGGCGGCGGCGTTGGACACGTTCAGGCTTTCCATGCGCGGGCTGATCGGCAGGCGGGCGATGATGTCGCAATGCGCCATGGTGTTCTGGCGCATCCCGTCGCCCTCCGCCCCCAGCACCAGCGCGACCTTTTCCGTGCCGAGCGCGGCATCGAGCGTGGTTTCGGTTTCCCCGGCCAGGCCGATGCGCCAATAGCCCGCCTCGCTAATCTCATCCAGCGCGCGGGACAGGTTGACCACGCGGACCCAGGGAATGAACTCCAGCGCCCCCGATGCCGCGCGCGCGACCGTTCCCGATTCGGGCGGCGAATGCCGGTCCTGCGTCACGATGCACAGCGCATCGAACGCGGCGGCGGAGCGCAGGATCGCGCCGACATTGTGGGGATCGGTCACCTGATCCAGCATCAGGATCGGGCGATTGTCCCGCTCCCCCTGACCCAGCACTTCGCTGAGCCACAGATCCTCCAGCGGATCGACCTCTGCCACCAGCCCCTGATGCGGGGCATCGGACGGCACCAGCCGGGCCAGATCGGCGACATCGGCATAGGTGATCGGCAGCACGGGCGGCAGATCGAGCGCGGACAGCGCCTCGCGCGTCCCCCACAGCTTTCGCACGGTGCGTTCGGGATTGGCGAGCGCAGCCAGCACGGCATGACGGCCCCAGAAACGGGGTCGGCCGGCCGGGGCCTGAGAGGGGCGATGTCCGCGTCGTGCCATGATATCGTTCTTTCCTGCGCGCCTGTAACCGATGATCCCGCCTGCTATGCCCCCCGCCAGCCACGCGCAAGCCATTGCCCGGCCGGGACACGCGGGGCGTTGACACGAGGGGCAGGGGACGGCAAAGGCTCGCGCTCGCTTCGGCGGCTGGCCCGGAAGGGTGGCCGAGTGGTTAAAGGCAGCAGACTGTAAATCTGCCCGGGTTTCCCGTACACTGGTTCGAATCCAGTCCCTTCCACCATCGCCGCCGCCGAAGCGATACCCCGTCATCGCAGCCAGCATTTCATGAATGTCCGCAGATGGACCGGTGGCGGACCGGCAATGCGGTGAGCCCGGCGTTCAATAAAAAAGAATCCCGGCGCGCATCCTTCCTCCAATCGCACTCGTATCTTGGATCGCCGTGCCACTGAACGGTCCGGGCGCCAGCGCCCTGACCGATGGTGGCCCGGCCAAATGGGGAGAAGCCGTTCGCCCGGGGCCTTGAGCTTTCGTGCGTATCATCGGCCGGACTGGGACGCATACCGCCGGCCTCGCGCTATGTAGCGCGCGTTCCCCGGCGGTGGGGAGAAGCAATCATGCGATATTTGAAATTGGGTGCTGGGATCGGTGCAATGCTGATCGCCGCGCCACTGGCGTTCATGGCGGCCGAACAGTTCAGTCCGGCGGCCGATCACCTGGATCCACCGACACGAACGGACTCCACCCTTGATGCCACGCCCGATCGTGCCGCCGACATCGCCGATCTCTATGCCTGGCATACCGATACCTCCGTCATCCTGGCACTGACATTCTCGGGGCCTCAGGCGACGACCCTTCCCGCGACCTTCGATCGCGATGTGCTCTATACGATCAACCTGTCCAATGACGGATCGCGGACGACCGCGAACATCCCGATCCGTGTCCGGTTCGGCGAGGATACGAGCCGCGCGGGCAACCAGTTCGGGGTCAGCGTCTCCGGGCTGCCGGGCGTGACAGGGGGTGCCATTTCCGGTCCGGTCGAAACCGATCTGACCCGCGACGGCGTTACGGTGCGCGCGGGTCTGTTCGACGATCCGTTCTTCTTCGACCTTCAGGGGTTCCGGACGACCCGGATGACCGGCACCCTGAGCTTCGACCGCAATCGCGACTTTTTCGCGGGCCAGAACCTGACGGCGGTCGTCATCGAAATCCCCCGCAGTCGCATCGCGAATGGCAGTAATCCGGTCGACGTCTGGGCGACGACCGCACGTTTCGGAGGGCAGCTGTGATGCGCGCATTCACTCACAAACTGATGCTGGCGACGGCATTGGGCAGCATCGGCGTTCTGTCGGCATGCGATCATGAAGATTCGCCCGGGCAGGTGATGACCCCGCCGCCGGCCCCCACGCCGACGCCAACGCCGGTCCCCACGCCAACCCCGTCGCCGACCCCTGCGCCGACATCGTTCAACGTCCAGCCCTGTCTGGACCAGATGATCCCCGGTACCGGTACGACCGTCGCGGGCGCGGTGGTGCCGGATACGCTGACGCTCAATCTGGCCGCCGCATCGGGCTTTCCGAACGGCCGCCGGCTCGCCGATCCGGTGATCGACGTCACCTTGAACGTCATCTTCCTGAACCTGGCGGCCAATGGCCCGGGCACGCTTGCCGGCGTCCCGGTCAATCCGCCCGCCAACGACCAGCCGTTCCGGGCCAGCTTCCCCTATCTGGCAGCGGCACAGGGCACGCCCCCTGCCGCCGATACCAGCGGAACGACGTTCAACTTCCGTACGGACGACGCTTCAGCGTTCGTCAGGGTCGATCGCATGGGGATGCCGGCGGTGGCGACCGCGCTGATCGGCACCAACCGGAAGAACGCGTATAACGACGCCAACCCATCCGACGATGCAGCCGGCACATTCGTGCCCGACCTTGGCGGCGAGCTGACGACGTTGACCAATGCGCTGGCCGACGACCTGATCGGGCTTGGGCTTACCCCCTGTGCTCGTCCGTCCTAACTGACCGGGCCCGGTGCGGCGTTCATTCGCCGGACCGGGCTCTCCCAGCGGGAGAACCAGCGACATGAGCATGTCTGTGAGGCTCGCTGATGGTGGCCGGCTGAATCGGGTTGCGGTGATGCTGGTTCTGGCCGGGGCGCTGGTCGCACTGGCCGCGCGCTTGTTTTCGGCCGACCCGACGCCCGAATGGCCGCCGGCTGCGGCCAGCTATGGCCCGGCCACTTATGCCGACGCACTGCGGATGCAGGACGCGCAGGTGCAGCTTGGCGCAGAACGGGTCGCTCGTACCCCCGACGCGTGGGCCGCTCAGGAAAGTCTGGCGCGCGCGTTGATGGCGCGGGCACGGCTGACGGGCGGGCATGACGACCTGGTGCGCGCCGGGAAGGCGCTGGCACAGGCGCGCGAAAGCGCTCCGGCCGGTGCGGGGCCGATCCTGACCCAATCGGCCTATTCGCTGCTGATCCATGATCTGTCCGCTGCGGCAAGCGCATCCGCGCAAGTGGCCAACTTCGCCGTCCCCGCGGCGGATGCGGAACGTGCCGAAGCAGCTGCAATCGCCGGCGACGTCGCCTTTTACCGCGGCGATTATGCTGCGGCATCGCGCGCCTATGCCGCAATCGCGGCCGGGCGGCCGGATGCCGCCACGGCATTCCGCATGGCCGTCTGGCAGCGCAAGATGGGCAACCCGTCCGCCGCAGAACAGCTGCTGCGCGACGCGGCGCGGCGGCACTCCGGCCGGACGCCGCAATTCCTGGCGACGATGGAACTGGCGATCGGCGCGACGCTGCTCGATCGCGGCGAATGGTCCACGGCAAGCGCTGCCTTTGACCGGGCGGCAGAGGTTCTTCCCGGCTATTGGCTCGCCGATGCGCATCGGGCGCAAATGATGGCGGTTGCGGGCGACGTGGCCGGTGCCGAGCGCGTCTATCGTGCGATCCTGGCCCGCAACCCGCAGCCTGCAGTGATGGATGCGCTGGCGTCCCTGTACCGCAGCCAGGGAAGAATTGCGGAGATGCAGGCGCTGGCGGCGCGTGCTGGCCGGATATGGGCAGAGCGGCTGGCAACGCTGCCGGATGCGACGCGCGCGCACATGATCGAGCATCTGCTGGTATTCGGCGATCGTCGACGCGCGCTGGCGCTTGCCCGCGACGACTATCAGGCCCGGCCTTACGGCGAAACCGCAACGCTGCTGGCGGCCGCCTTGCTTGCCAACGCCCGAGCAAGCGAGGCCGATCGTATCCTGACCGACCTTGTTGCCACCGGCTGGCGAACGGCCCAGGCGAACGCCCTGCTCGCACAGGCTCGCACGATGCGGGGCGATAGCGCCGGTGCAGCCGAGGCGCGCGCGGCGGCGCTGGCGATCAATCCCCGTGCGGTCGATGCAGCAGCATCGCTCATCTGGTTCGGACATCACTGATGCCCGCGCTTCGCCGTGCGATCTCGCTCCTGGTCCTGGCGATTGCGATCTGCGGGGGTCAGGTGAGCCTGTGGGCGCACCTGACGCCCAATTCCGAGGTCCGGCTTGCCTTCGAGCGAGATCAGGTGCGGGCCACCGTCATCATCCCGCTGGGCGATTACGCGCTGGCGACCGGCAATCCGGTGACGAACGATTCGGCGTCGATCGCGCGCGCCCGCGCCTATCTCGCGCAACATATCGCGGTGCGCGGTGAGGATGGAACGCCCTGGTCATTGCGTGTCGATTCAGCACAATTTGTCCAGGTCGCCGGGCCGCCGGATCTTCGCGCGACCTTGCACCTGATACCGCCCGATCGAAAGCTGCCCGAACAAATGACCTTGGCGTGGTCGGCGATCGTCGATGCCGTGCCGGGCCATTTCGCCATGGTGATCGCGGAACCGGGCGCCAGCGATCGCTTGCTGGGTGCTCAGGCGCGGGTGCTGGGCACCGTCAATGCCGAGCGGCGGCTGCTGCAGATCCGACCGGCCGCGCCCAGCAGGCTTAGCGCCTTTGTCGACGCGTTCAATTTGGGGGCGCATCACATCGCCATCGGTCACGACCATCTGCTGTTTCTGATCATGCTGCTGGTGCCGGCCCCATTGATCGCGGCGAACGGTCGGTGGCGCGAGGTCCGGCCGGTTCGGCGTACCCTTGCGATCCTTGTCGGCACGGTGACCGCATTCACCATCGGCCACAGCCTGACCCTGGTCGGGGCGACCTTCTGGGGTTGGCGGCTGCCTGCCCAGCCGATCGAAGTGCTGATCGCGCTGTCGATCCTGATTTCCGCGATCCACGTCGCGCGGCCGCTGTTTCCCGGGCGCGAAGCGTGGGTCGCCATGGGGTTCGGCCTAATCCACGGCCTGGCTTTTGCCACGATCGTCCAGGATTACGACCTCGACCGCCTGGGAACTGCATCAGCGATCCTGGGCTTCAATCTCGGGATCGAAGCGGTCCAGCTGCTGGTCGTGTCGGTGCTGATGCCATCCCTGATCCTGCTCGCGCGGACACGACATTATGGGCATTTTCGGCTTGCCGCCGCCGCGATCGGCGCCATGGCCGCAACTATCTGGATCCACCAGCGCCTTGCCGGGACGAGCAATCCGGTTGCCGAGGTTTTGGACCAGGCCTTTGCGTTGGGGCCGTTCGCAATCGCGGTGTTAACGGTGGTCGCCCTGGTGCTTCGAAAGCGCGAACCCGCTCGTTCAGGACAGGAGAGAGGGCGGTGAACCGCAAGATTGGATTAGTCATCGGCACCATGCTGTGTGGTGCAGGCCTGCCCGCGCATGGCCAGGAACGTGAGCCGCCCGTCGAAGTACCTGATCCAACGCCCGGCGACATCATCGTGTACGGGCGGGCGATCGAACAGATCGGGACGGCGCGGTCGGCCAGCGAAGGCGTTGTCGGTTATCGCGACTTTGCCGACCGTCCGTTGTCGCGGGTGGGCGAACTGGTCGAAAACATACCCGGCGTCATCGCAACCCAGCACAGCGGGACCGGCAAGGCCAACCAGTATTTCCTGCGCGGGTTCAACTTGGATCACGGGACCGATTTTGCCGCCTATGTCGACGGCGTTCCGGTGAACATGCGAAGCCATGGCCATGGCCAGGGCTATCTCGACCTGAATTTCCTGATCCCCGAACTTGTCCAGCGGATCGATTATCGAAAAGGCCCCTATTTCGCCGACGATGGCGACTTCTCGGCAGCCGGCAGCGCGCGATTCGTCACTGCCGATACCCTTGCCCCCTTTGCCGAGGTGACTGGGGGCAGCTTCGGCTATCTGCGCGGGCTGGCCGCAGGCAGCGGGCCGGTCGGCGGAGGCGATGTGCTGATCGGCGTGGAGGGCGTAACGACCAATGGCCCCTGGGCGCTCGACGAAGATCTGGCCAAGATAAACGGGTTCGCCAAGTTCACGAGCGGCGCGGGCCCGGATGCCACCCGGATCAGCGTGTCGGGCTATCACGCCAGCTGGACCTCGACGGACCAAGTTCCGGTGCGCGCCATCGAGAGCGGGCGCATCGATCGCTTCGGCTTCATCGATCCCGATCTGGGGGGGCGGACCACGCGGATCGCAGTCAGCGGAAGCGGGCGCGCAGGGGGCGTCGATTTAAGCGCCTATGCACTATACTATGATTTCGCGCTGACCTCGAACTTCACCTATTTCCTCGACGATCCCGTGAATGGCGATCAATTCCAACAACGCGACCGCCGCTGGGTGGCGGGTGGTGCCGCTCGACACCAATTTGCGGACCAAGTCAGCGCCGTTCCGGTCCGCTTTCAGATCGGTGCCGACTGGCGATACGACCATATCACGAATGTCGGGCTTTATCGCGCCACCGCTGGCGAAATCCGCGAGCCGGTGCGCGAAGACGGGATCGACCAGCTCTCCGCTGCGCTGTTTGCGTCTGCCGAGGTCAAGCTCGCACCTCGGCTGCGGCTGTCGCTGGGGCTGCGCGGCGATCTGTATCGTTACGACGTGGCAGCGTCGCTATCCGCCAATAGCGACGATGGCTGGGATGCGCTGGTAGCGCCGAAGCTCGCGCTGGCCTGGTCGCCGGTCGATACGGTGGAGCTGTACGCGAATTACGGAGAGGGCTTTCATTCCAACGACGCGCGCGGTGCGGCAATCCGGGTCGATCCGGTTACGGGCGATCCCGTCGATCGCGTGCCGCTGCTGGTCCGCGCGCGGGGTGCGGAGTTGGGCACGCGGATCGAGGTTGACCGCTTCACCTTGACCTTGGCCGCCTTTTACCTGGGCCTGGAATCGGAGCTGGTCTTTGTCGGGGATGGCGGCGCGACCGAGCCCAACCCGCCGTCGCGGCGGTTCGGCGGTGAAGCGGTGCTGTTCTGGCGTCCGGCGAACTGGCTGACCCTGGATGGATCCGCCGCTTACACCAACGCCCGGTTTCGTGCGGTTCCCTCTGGCCAGCGGGACATTCCGGGCGCGGTACCCACGGTCATTTCGGGTGGGGCCGCCATTCAACTTTCCGAGCAGTTCAGCGCCACGGCCCGGGTCCGCCATTTCGGCGGGGCGCCCCTGATCGAGGATGCGAGCGCCAAGTCCCGGTCGACGACGCTGGTGAACGTCGGTGGTTATTATCGGCTCGGGCGAGCGCGGCTTGGGCTGGAACTGCTCAATCTCTTCGACGCCCGTGATGCGGATGTCACCTATTTCTATGCCTCGCAGCTGCCTGGAGAAGCTGAACCCGTCGACGACATCCATCTCCACCCCGTCGAGCCTTTCACCGCGCGCATTTCGGCGCGGCTGTCGTTCTGATTTGCAAAGCCGATCCCGAAGGGCTTTTCCGGCTTATCTTGTCCGTGCCGCGCTCAGAGCGGTAGCTTCTCCGGCGGCGTCAAGCGGCGACCCCGCTATCATTTCCTGCGCGTCGCGCAGCGCAAGAGGCGCGCCGGAGTTCGCCTGGCGATAGTCGCCGCGGGTGCGACCGTTGCCGCCATAGAGGCGTTCAAGCTGCCAAACGTGACCGTCGCTGCAGGCAATGCCGCTGAATTCGGCACGTTCGAACGTGCGGCACAGCCGGCGTTCACCGTCGTAGAAGCTGACGCCGATCCGAACCGGAGCATCGGTCGATTGGGTCGATGCGAGCTGCGTGTCGAGCGCGCGGTCGAGCGGGCCGCGCGCGACGAGGCGGCTTTCCTCGAACGCAATTTGCTGACCGGTCTGCGGCGCCCACACCCATGGCGCCAGAATGACCCCGACCGCCAGGCTGGCTGCAACTGCGCTCAACCAGAATGCACGCTCGCGTGCCCTGGCGGGAGGCATGGCGCGGGGCGCGAATTGCGCTACGCGAGCGGCCGCTTCGATGCTGTGCACGGCAGCCGTCGGGACCGGCCCGGTCGGCGGATCAGCCATGGGTGACGGGATGATCGTGACGGATGGCGACGCGGTGCCGGCGCTGAACCCCGGCATGCGGATCGAGGATGCACGCGGCCGGCTGATCGGCAAGCTTCGCAGCGTGAACCGCGATTCTCAGGGTAATATCGAATCGATCGGGGTCGGCATGGGCGACCGTGTCCACATGCTGCCGGCGGACAACTTCACCCTCAGCGGCGATGTGCTCGTTTCCGCAATGGGGAAGGGCGAAGTGCGGAAGTCGGCGGTCGGCCAGTAAGCACAAGGGTCGGGACATTGCTTTGCCGATGTCCCGACCCTTCGTTTCGTGAAATCAGCCCATGTCCGAGGGCCGCCCAGCAATACCAAAGATTGCGGGGAGCCTGCCAGATTCAGGTGGACGGAGAAGTGGAGCGGGTAACGGGAATCGAACCCGTGTATTCAGCTTGGAAGGCTGCTGCACTACCATTGTGCTATACCCGCCCGGCCCCGATGGGCAGGCGCGCTGTCTAGCGGGCGTGGGCGGGCTAGGCAAGCGGATGCGAACGCGGATTGCGCAGCTACTGGCATTTGCGCCGCAGCGCTTCTAGATAGCCGCGAGCCATGGCCAAGATTCAGACCCCGCAGCGGATACGCGGCACCCAGGATATTTTCGGCGAGGAGCAGCGGCGCTTTGCCGCGGTGCTCGATGCGTTCGATCGCGTCCGCCGGCTTTATTGTTTTCAGCGGGTCGACATTCCGGTGTTCGAGAGCACGGCGGTCTTTGCCCGGTCGCTGGGCGAGACCACCGATGTGGTGTCGAAGGAGATGTACACGTTCGAGGATCGCGGCGGCGATTCGATCACGCTGCGCCCCGAATTCACCGCCGGGATCGCCCGCGCCTTCCTGACCGAGGGGTGGCAGCAATATGCGCCGCTGAAGCTGGCGACGAGCGGGCCGGTGTTCCGGTATGAGCGGCCGCAAAAGGGGCGGTTTCGCCAGTTCCACCAGATCGACGCCGAGGTGATCGGCGCGGCCGAGCCGATGGCGGATGTGGAATTGCTGGCGTTCGCGGATCAGCTTCTCAAGGAGCTGGGGATCAGCGACGGCGTGACGTTGCAGCTCAACACGCTGGGCGATGCGGCGACGCGCGATGCGTGGCGGGCGGCACTGGTCGAGCATTTTCAGAGCCACCGGGCGGACCTGTCCGAGGACAGCCTGGCGCGACTGGACAAGAATCCGCTGCGCATTCTGGATTCGAAGGACCCGCGCGATCGGCCGATTGCCGACTCGGCGCCGGATATCGACCAGTTTCTGACGGCTGAGGCAGCGGACTTTTTCGCCGCGGTGACCGGCGGGCTGGACGCGGCGGGGGTGGCGTGGACGCGCAATGCGCGGCTGGTGCGCGGGCTGGATTATTACCGGCATACCGCGTTCGAGTTTGTCACGGACCGGCTGGGCGCACAGGGCACCGTGCTGGCGGGCGGGCGCTATGACGGGCTGATCGAAAGCTTGGGCGGCAACCCCACGCCCGGCGTCGGGTGGGCGGCTGGCGTCGAGCGGCTGGCGATGCTGATCGCGGAGCCGGAGGTGGAGCAATTCGATATTGCCGTGATCCCGATGGGTGAGATCGCAGTTGCACCTTGCATAAGCGTTGTGACTGGTTTGCGGCGCGCCGGTCTCGTCGCTGACATGAGTTTTCGCGGAAACTTGAAGAGGCGGATGTCGAAAGCCTCTGAAGGCGGCGCGCGTTACGCGGTTCTTGTTGGCGAGGAAGAGGTCCGCTCGGGATACTACGCCATCAAGGATTTGGTGACGGGGCAGCAGGAAAAGCTGCTCGCTGCGCTCGTTCCTCAAACGCTGTGGGATTTGATTTGGGACGACGATGGGCTCAGCGGGGCTGAAGGCAGTGTTCCGTTGAGCGAGCGAATGCCCCAGAAACAGGGTATTTTCTGGGTGCTACCCTCCGGCAAGATTGTCGATCCACTGTGACGTTCGTATTTTTTCGTCGTCCCGGCCTTGAGCTGGGACCAGGCTTCTTCGTGACGGCTCAAGGCAGCCTTGCCCCGGATCAAGTCCGGGGCGACGAGGATTTGGGCGCGAGAGCATGAACCGCATTCCAGTCACGATCCTCCCCTGCGAGGGGAGGTGGCAGCGCATCGCGCTGACGGAGGCGTGTTGCCCCCTCAATAGTGCGATACCCCTCCACCATTCGCTGGCGCGAATGGTACCCCTCCCCTTGCAGGGGAGGATCGAAGGGTGACCCGCATTCCGGCGGATCGCATCCGCGCGATCGAGGCGCGGCGGGATGAATTGTCGGCGATGATGGCGACGGGCGACCTGCCCGGCGACCGGTTCGTGGCCGTGTCCAAGGAATATGCTGAGCTGGAGCCGGTGGCCAATGCCGCCGCAGAGGTGCGCCGGTTGCGCCAGGAGGCGGAGTCGCTGGCGCATATGACGCGTGATGCCGACGACGAGTTGCGCCAGATGGCGTCGGAGGAACTGCACGACAACAAGACCGCGCTGGAGGCGGCCGAATTGCGGCTGGCCCTGTCGCTGCTGCCGCGCGACGTGGCGGACGAGCGGGCGGCGATGCTGGAAATCCGGGCAGGCACCGGCGGGGACGAGGCGGCGCTGTTCGCGGGCGACCTGATGCGGATGTATGAACGCTATGCCGCCAATCATGGCTGGCGGGTCGAGATCATCTCGGCCAGCGCGTCCGAGGCGGGCGGATACAAGGAAGTCGTCGCCAGCGTGGCGGGGCAGGGGGTGTTCGCGCGGCTGAAGTTCGAAAGCGGTGTCCACCGGGTGCAGCGCGTGCCGACCACCGAAAGCGGCGGGCGCATCCACACCAGCGCCGCGACGGTCGCCGTCCTGCCCGAGGCGCAGGAAGTGGACGTGCAGATCGAGGACAAGGATCTGCGCATCGACATCTACCGCGCATCCGGCGCGGGCGGGCAGCATGTGAACACCACCGACAGCGCGGTGCGACTGACGCATATCCCCACCGGCCTGGTCGTCATCCAGCAGGACGAACGGTCGCAGCACAAGAACAAGGCCAAGGCGATGCAGGTGCTGCGCACGCGCCTGTACGAGGCGGAGCGCGAGCGGTTGGCCAGCGAGCGGGCGGGCACGCGGAAATCCATGGTGGGATCGGGCGACCGGTCGGAGCGCATCCGCACCTATAATTTCCCGCAGGGGCGGGTGACGGATCACCGCATCAACCTGACGCTGCACCGGCTGCCCGAAATCCTGGAAGGCGAGATGGACGAGCTGATCGGGGCGCTGATCAGTGCGGACCAGGCGGACCGGCTGGCGGCGCTGGATGGCGCAGCCTAATCGCGCCGCGCTGGCGGCCGCGACGATGCGGCTGGCGGCGGTGAGCGATACCCCCAGGCTCGATGCCGAACTCCTGATGGCGCACGCGCTGGGCGTGTCGCGTTCGGACCTGTTGCTGCGTCATCTGGATGCGCCGGAGCCGGAGGGATTCGACGCGCTGATCGAGCGGCGGCTGGCGCTGGAGCCGGTGGCGTATATTGTCGGCAGCCGCGATTTCTGGACGATCACCCTGTCGGTCGGGCCGGGCGCGTTGATCCCACGGGGGGACAGCGAAACGCTGATCGAGGCGGCGGTCGATCATTTCGCCGGGACTGCCGGGCCGCGCCGGGTGCTCGATCTGGGCACCGGGCCGGGGACGCTATTGCTGGCGGCGCTGGCGGAATGGCCGGGGGCGAGCGGGCTGGGCGTGGATGTGAGCGAGGCGGCGCTTGGTTATGCCCGTGCCAATGGCGAACGGATCGCGCCCGCCCGCGCCGCATGGCGGCTGGGCGACTGGACGACGGGACTGGACGAACGGTTCGACCTGATCCTGTGCAATCCACCCTATATTGCCGTGGACGATCCCGATGTCGGGGACGGGGTGCGGGCGCACGAGCCGCCGGGCGCGCTATTTGCCGGGACGGACGGGCTGGCGGCGTATCGTCGCATCCTGCCCGATCTGCCGCGATTGTTGATGCCCGGGGGGTGCGCGGTACTGGAAATCGGCTGGCGACAGGGGGAGGCTGTGGCCGCCCTGGCCATGGCAGCGGGACTGGCGGTCACTCTGGCGCGCGACCTGGCCGGGCGGGACCGCGCCATCGTCGCCCGGTAGCGGCGCGGCGGCGCAACAGTTTTCGCTTGGAGAACGGCCGATCAGCCGCTAACACGGGCTCCGGGGAAACCTTGTTCAGCCAACGTGTTGAAATCAGGGCATTGCCCATTCCAGTCATGAATGCTGCCCTTGTCCGGTGGCCATGGCGCGCGGAACGCGCGGCGCACACCGCCGCCGGTTCGCGGGGTTAGGACCACTCCGGGATCGGGTTTGGATCGGCGGACTTTTTAGACAGGACCGACATATCTTGATGAACAATCGTCAGGCCGGCCGCCGTCGCGGCCGTGGTGGCCAGCGCCCGAACGGGGGCGGATCGAACCAGGGCAATGGCAGCCGGATCGACAACCGCGCGCGCGGCAATGCTGCGCAGCTGCTGGAAAAATACAAGAACCTGGCCCGCGATGCGCAGATGCAGGGCGACCGGGTGAACACCGAATATTATCTGCAGTTCGCCGATCATTATTTCCGCGTGCTCAACGAGAACCGGTCGCGGTTCGAGGAGCAGAATCGTCGCCACAGCCAGGATGGCCAGGACGAGGACGGCGACGAGGACGGCTTTGAGCTGGACGGCGAAGAGGGCGAGATCGACGCCGCCGATTCCCGGCCGCAGCGCCGCGAACAGCGCCCGGACCGGGAGCAGCGCGCGGATCGCCAGCAGCGTGAAGAGCGCCGCCCACGCGGCGACGATCGTCAGCGCGGCGAGCAGCGCGGTGGCGGTCAGGTCCGCAGCGAAGCCGGTGCCGACGAGGCGCAGGGCGAGGCAGGCGAAGCCCAGGCCGAACAGGGCGAGGATCGCAGCCAGCGTCGCCGCACCCGCCGCCCCCGCGCCGAGTCCGCCGAAGCTGCCGGGACGGGCGATCAACCTGCCGCGATCGACAGCGCGGTATTGCCGCCGTCCATCGGCACCGCCGGTGCCCCGGCAGAACCCGATACGGGCGAGGAAGACGATGCAAAGCCCCGCCGCCGTGGCCGCAAGCCGCGTGCCGAAACGGCCGATGAGGGCGCGAACGCCGCCTGAACCGTTCAATCCCACCGAATACAGCAAGGCCCCGGTCGCCCGCCGGGGCCTTTTTTTCATGCGGCGGCCAACGCCCCGACGCATTTGCCCTTTCCGTCCACCGTCAAGGCGTTAGGCTGTCCCGACAAGGCGAACGGGAGAGGCCGGATGCGGACTGTTTGGATGGCGGCGTTTGGACTGGCGCCGGTGATCATACCCGGTGTCGCAGCGGCGCAGACCGAAGCACCAACCGCACAGGGCGATGTTTCCGTCACCATCTACAACAACAATGTCGCGCTGGTGCAGGACCGGCGGCAACTCAGCCTGACCGGTGGGGTCAATCGTCAGGAGTTCCCCGACGTGTCGGCGCAGATCCGGCCGGAAACGGTGACGCTGGGCGTGGACGGCGCGACCATCGTCGAACAGAATTTCGATTACGACCTGCTGACGCCGGACAAGCTGCTCGACAAGTCGGTCGGGCGGACGATAACCGTCGTGCGGCAGAATCCGGCGACGGGGGCGGAGACATCGGACAATGTTGAGGTGCTGGCCAATAATGGCGGCACGATCATCCGGTCGGGCGGGCGGATCGAGGTGCTGCCGGACACTGACCGCCGCCTGATCTTTCCCAGCCTGCCGCCCAATCTGCGCGCGCGGCCCACCCTGTCCGTCACGCTGGATGCCGAGCGGGCGGGTGCGCGCCCGGCGACGCTCGCCTATCTGACCGGCGGCCTGTCGTGGAAGGCGGATTATGTCGCGCTGTTCGATGAGGGCGCGGGCAAGATCGACGTGCAGGGCTGGATCACGCTCAGCAACAACAGCGGCACGACCTATTCCAACGCGCGCACGCTGCTGGTGGCGGGGGCAGTTGGGCAGGGCGGCAATCCGCGTGGGCAATACCAGCCCCCGCGTCCCCGCCAGGTGCCGGGCAATCAGCCGGGGATGGAAAGCGCCGACCGCGAACGCTTGGGCGATTTCTACCTCTATCCCATTACCGGCCGCACCACGATCGCCAATGCGCAGCAGAAGCAGGTGAGTTTTCTCGATGTATCCGGTGCGGATGCCAGCAAGGGCTATCTGTTCCGCAACGCCTGGCTGGGGCGGCAGGACGATCCGGTCAGTGCGGAGACGATCCTGCGCTTTTCGTCGATGAGCGGGGGTGGGGGCCTGGGCGATGCGCTGCCCGCCGGGACGATCCGCGTCTATATGCGCGATGCCAAGGGCGCGCCCCAGTTCATCGGCGAGAACCAGATCGGCCACCTGCCGATGGGCAGCCGGATTGCCATGAAGACGGGCGATGCGTTCGACGTGAAGGTGCAGCCGATCGTCGAGAAGCGCGAGAAGATCACCACCGACGAATGGGAGCGGAGCGTCCGGTTCCGCATCAACGACAGCCGGGATGGCGAGCGGATCGTGACTGTCGACCGGACGGTCGATCTGTGGCGCACGACAATGCGCTATGTCGTCACCAATGCGCGGCCCGCGCCGGTGACGGTGGAGGTCGTGCAGTCGGGCCTTGGCGGCTATTATGCCGATACCCGCGTGCCGAACGAGAGCATCAAGGGCGAGCAGCGGTCGCTGGACGAGCGGGCGTGGATGGTGCCGGTGCCCGCCAATGGCGAGACGGTGCTGACCGTTACCTTTGACACCCGCTATTGATCCGGCCGGGCGATGCGCCTGTTCCTGTTCCTTGTTCTAGCCCTTGGCTGCGCTCATGCTGAGCCTGTCGAAGCATTGTCCTTTCTTGAAACTGAGCAAGAGCAGCGCAGTGCTTCGACAAGCTCAGCACGAGCGGTTGAGGGGGCGGGGGTGGTCGTGTCCGAGCGGCCGGATACGGTCGCGGTCACCATCTATCGCGCGCCGGACCGGGATGCGGATGAGACGATCAATCGCGACTGGCTTCGGGGCTATGCGCTGATTACCGAGGAGCGGGTGGTGAATGTGCCCGCGGGCCGCGCGGTGATCCGGTTCGAGGGGGTGGCGAGCGGGATGCTGCCCGAAAGCGCGCTGGTGACCGGCCTTCCTTCCGGGGTGAGCGAGAAGAATCTGGACGCGGACCTGCTGTCCCCGCGCAGCCTGTTCGACCGGGCCTATGGCCGCCCGGTGACGCTCAGGCGGACCAACCGGGCAAGCGGCCAGGTGAGCGAGGAGCGGGCGATCATCCGTTCCGGCCAGGATGGCGCGGCGATCCTGCAGACGGCAAAGGGGTTCGAGGCGGTGACGTGCGGGCCGCTGGACGACGAGATCGTCTATGATTCGCTGCCCGCCGGCCTGTCGGCGCGGCCCACCCTGTCGGTGGAGACCAATGCGCCGCAGGGCGGGCAGGTGCGGCTGAAGCTCAGCTACCTCGCCTGGGGATTCGACTGGCAGGCCAATTACGTGGTGACGCTGGACCAGACGCGGGCAGGGCGGGCGGAACTGTTCGCCTGGGTGACGCTGGCCAGTCAGGATGTGACCAGTTTCGAGGGCGCGACGACCGCCGTAGTGGCGGGCGAGGTGAATCGGGAGGATGAGGCAGGCTATCCCGATGAGCCGGATGGCGAACTCTATCTGGAATGCTTTGCGGCGCCACCCCCTCCGCCGCCCCCGCCACCGCCGCCGCCGGCAATGATGGTCGATTCGATTATGGCCGAAGATATCGGTGCCATGCCGGAGATCACCGTGACTGGTGCGCTGCAGCGGGTACGCGGTGTTTCGGTCCAGGCCGTGCAGGAGGAGCTGGGCGACCTGAAGCTCTATCGGGTGCCGTTCCCGACTACGGTTGCCGCCAATGCTCAGAAGCAGGTGGCGATGCTGAACAAGCCCGGCGTGCCGGTGACGGTCGTGCACAAGACGGACATTTTTTCGGGCAATCCCGATGACGTGACCATCGAATTGCGTGCGATGAACAAGGCGAGCGAGGGGCTGGGCGTGCCGTTGCCCGCCGGACCGGTGGCACTGTTCGAGCCGGAGGGCGGGGAGCCGCTGCTGATCGGGGAATCCTCGCTGGCCGACAAGGCGGTCGGTGAGGAAGTGGAGATCGTGGTCGGCCGATCGAGCCAGGTGAGTGTGGAAGGAGAGGACCTGAAACAAGGTCGCCGCTGGATCGAGCATCAGGTGACCGTCAGTAATGCCAATCCCTGGCCGGTGCTGTTCGAAGGGCGCATGATCCTGAACGATGGCGAGCGCATCGAACGCGCTTCGGCTCGGCTGGGTCGGAAAGAGGGGCGACCGATCTGGACGCCGACGGTGCCCGCCAATGGCCGCGCGACACTGACCTATCGCGTGCGGCGTCCGCGCGACTGAACGCTCAATCCTCGCCCAGCACTTCCTTCGAAACCCGGTCCTCGACGCGCGCGTCGTGTCCGCTGCCGGAGGACAGGAAGACGAGCCCCATCAGCGCGGCGGTGAGCGCCATGGTGCCGAAAATGCCGAT
>NZ_CP187558.1:955000-3174536 GCF_053502515.1 Sphingomonas paludis
CCGAAGTGAATACATAGCTTTGGTGAAGCGAACCCGGAGAACTGAAACATCTCAGTACCCGGAGGAAAAGACATCAACCGAGATTCCGTTAGTAGTGGCGAGCGAACGCGGACCAGGCCAGTGCCCTCAATTCAACTAGCAGAAGCTTCTGGAAAGGAGCGCCATAGCGGGTGACAGCCCCGTATGCGAAAGTGATGTTGAGGGACTTGAGTAGGGCGGGACACGTGTAATCCTGTCTGAATATAGGGGGACCACCCTCTAAGCCTAAATACTCGTATATGACCGATAGCGAACTAGTACCGTGAGGGAAAGGTGAAAAGCACCCCGATTAGGGGAGTGAAACAGTACCTGAAACGGATTGCCTACAAGCAGTTGGAGCCTCTTTATGGGGTGACAGCGTACCTCTTGCATAATGGGTCTGTGACTTAATGTATCAAGCAAGCTTAAGCCGGTAGGTGTAGGCGCAGCGAAAGCGAGTCTGAATAGGGCGACTGAGTTTGATGCATTAGACCCGAAACCCGGCGATCTAGGCATGACCAGGATGAAGGTGCGGTAACACGCACTGGAGGTCCGAACCGATTAACGTTGAAAAGTTACCGGATGAGTTGTGTTTAGGGGTGAAAGGCCAATCAAGCCGGGAAATAGCTGGTTCTCCGCGAAAACTATTGAGGTAGTGCCTCGGATGAACACCCTAGGGGGTAGAGCACTGGATGGATGCGGGGGTCGCGAGATCTACCAATTCTAACCAAACTCCGAATACCTAGGAGTGATATCCGGGAGACAGACGGCGGGTGCTAAGGTCCGTCGTCAAAAGGGAAACAGCCCTGACCTACAGCTAAGGTCCCCAAGTCACGTCTAAGTGGGAAAGCATGTGGGAATCCCAAAACAACCAGGAGGTTGGCTTAGAAGCAGCCATCCTTTAAAGAAAGCGTAACAGCTCACTGGTCTAAATAAGGGTTCCTGCGGCGAAGATGTAACGGGGCTCAAGACGTGCACCGAAGCTTAGGGTGTGTTCTTTGAACACGCGGTAGCGGAGCGTTCCGTAAGCCTGCGAAGCCGAAGGGTAACCGACGGTGGAGGTATCGGAAGTGCGAATGCAGACATGAGTAGCGATAAACAGGGTGAGATGCCCTGTCGCCGAAAGACCAAGGGTTCCTACGCAAGGCTAATCCGCGTAGGGTGAGCCGGCCCCTAAGACGAGCCCGAAGGGGGTAGTCGATGGGAATGCGGTTAATATTCCGCAGCCTGGTGGTGTGTGACGGATGGCGTAAGTTGTCAGTCCTTAACGGATTGAACTGGCAGCGAAGTTGTCCCAGGAAATAGCCCCACCGTATAGACCGTACCCGAAACCGACACAGGTGGTCAGGTAGAGTATACCAAGGCGCTTGAGAGAAGTGTCCTGAAGGAACTCGGCAAATTGCCTCCGTACCTTCGGAAGAAGGAGGCCCTGCATCAAGGCAACTTTTTGCAGGGGGCACAGGCCAGGGGGTAGCGACTGTTTAGCAAAAACACAGGGCTCTGCTAAGTCGGCTTCAAGACGACGTATAGGGCCTGACGCCTGCCCGGTGCCTGAAGGTTAAGTGGAGGGGTGCAAGCTCCGAAATGAAGCCCAGGTAAACGGCGGCCGTAACTATAACGGTCCTAAGGTAGCGAAATTCCTTGTCGGGTAAGTTCCGACCTGCACGAATGGCGTAACGACTTCCCCACTGTCTCCAGGACATGCTCAGCGAAATTGAATTCTCCGTGAAGATGCGGAGTACCCGCGGTTAGACGGAAAGACCCCGTGCACCTTTACTGCAGCTTCAGAGTGGCATTAGGAAGGAACTGTGTAGCATAGGTGGGAGGCTTTGAAGCATTGGCGCCAGCCGGTGTGGAGCCATAGGTGAAATACCACCCTGTTGTTTTCTGATGTCTAACCACGAACCATGAAACTGGTTCTGGGACCCTCTGTGGCGGGTAGTTTGACTGGGGCGGTCGCCTCCTAAAGAGTAACGGAGGCGTGCGAAGGTTGGCTCAGGTCGGTTGGAAACCGACCGTTAGAGTGCAATGGCATAAGCCAGCCTGACTGCGAGACTGACAAGTCGAGCAGAGACGAAAGTCGGTCATAGTGATCCGGTGGTCCCTCGTGGAAGGGCCATCGCTCAACGGATAAAAGGTACGCCGGGGATAACAGGCTGATAACCCCCAAGAGCTCATATCGACGGGGTTGTTTGGCACCTCGATGTCGGCTCATCACATCCTGGGGCTGGAGCAGGTCCCAAGGGTTTGGCTGTTCGCCAATTAAAGTGGTACGTGAGCTGGGTTCAGAACGTCGCGAGACAGTTTGGTCCCTATCTGCCGTGGGCGTCGAAATTTGAGAGGAGTTGACCCTAGTACGAGAGGACCGGGTTGAACATACCTCTGGTGTACCTGTCGTCGTGCCAACGGCGCAGCAGGGTAGCTATGTATGGACGGGATAACCGCTGAAAGCATCTAAGCGGGAAGCCTCCCTCGAGATAAGATTTCATAGGACGGTCGGAGACCACGACCTTGATAGGCCGGATGTGGAAGTGCGGTAACGCATGGAGCTAACCGGTCCTAATTGTCCTATTCGCGCTTGATGAGTCCCACCATCAACGACAGCTTTGGCTTGATCGTTCGATGTGGATGTCATCTCAGACTTTGGTGCATCGATTTGAAACCCGAATTTCCGCGTTCCACCCGCTCCATTGCTTGGTGGCTATAGCGTCTGTGACCCACCCGATCCCATCCCGAACTCGGCCGTGAAACCAGACTGCGCCGATGGTACTATCGCTTAAGCGATGGAAGAGTAGGTCGTCGCCAGGCATTGCAGCCGGTGGAGCGCGGGCATTCAGGAAGACCCATTCACATTGTCAGGGACGCGCAAGGCGTCCCTTTTTTCGTCGGTTCGAGCCATGGCTCGCCGACAGCGTTGGCGCGGGGTGGAGCAGCCCGGTAGCTCGTCAGGCTCATAACCTGAAGGTCACAGGTTCAAATCCTGTCCCCGCAACCAACCCTTCCGCAGATAAGCGCGGATTCCCTCTGACAAGTTACCGCATTTGCTGGCTGGCCGGCCGTTTCGACGTCGGGATCCTGAACACCATGAGTGCGGCTGCCCATCATTTGCGTGACCCTGATCGCTACGGCGACATCGCTTCAGATCGTTATTGGCCCGCCACGCATCCCGGCGCGGATCCGGCACGGCGTTGCCAATGGAGCGGCGGCCCGTTCTGCAGCCTGAATGCATGGCTTGACAGGATGCTGGCCGGCCAGGTTGCGCTTGTCCTGCGGTAACCGGACCGCACAGGCGACATCTTCATCCCGAAATACCAAAAAGGGCGCAGCGTTCATCCGCTGCGCCCTTTTTTTCGTCCTGGCTGCTGCGCCTTACGGCTTGATCAGCCCGATCTCGATCAGCCGTTCGATCAGATAATCGTGAGCGGTGATCGGTTCGGGATAACGGTTCGGCCGGCCTTCGCTAACGCAGCCGGGCAGCGTCTTGATCAGGAAGTCCGGGGCGGGATGCAGGAAGAACGGCATGGAATAGCGGGAGAATCCCCGGCGTTCCGGTGCCGGATTGACGACGCGGTGCGTGGTCGACGGCAGCACATGGTTGGTCAATCGTTGCAGCATGTCACCGACATTGACGACCATCGCGCCCTCGGGCGGCTTCACCGGCAGCCAGCGGCCGTCACGGTCGAGCAATTCCAGGCCCGCTTCTTCGGCGCCCAGCAGCAAGGTGATCAGGTTGATATCCTCATGCGCCCCGGCGCGCACTTCCGGTGCGTAGACGGGCACCGGCGGATAGTGCAGCAAACGCAGGACCGAATTGCCGTCCTTGACCGCCGGATCGAACCAGTCCGGCTGAAGGCCGAGGTGACGGGCAATGGCGGACAACAGCCGGTCGCCGGCATCGTCCAGCGCGCTGAACAGTGCCAGGAACACGTCCCTGAACCCTTCCGGCTGGTCCGGCCAGATGTTCGGTGACATGAACGATTGATAGCGGTGGCCCTCCGGCAGTTCTCGGCCGACATGCCAGAATTCCTTGAGGTCGACATGGGACGCGCCCTTGGCGATCTCGGTCTTGAACGGGGTATAGCCGCGCGCCCCGCCGCCGCCGGGCAGATGGTAGGCGCGCTTATCCGCCTCAGGCAGGGCAAAGAACGCCTCAGTCATCGCCCAGGCGCGGGCAACCAGATCGGTATCGACGCCGTGATCGCTGACCATGGCAAATCCGAAGCGTTCGAACGAACGGCCCAGTGCCGCGGAAAAACCGTCCGGATCGGTGTCGGCATCGTGCATCGACAACAGGGGCACTTCGGCAAGGGGGGTATCAAGCATCGTCATTCGTTCCGACAGCAAAAAGGTTCGTTGATGTCGCCAAGATAGGATGAACCTTCCGCCCCGAACAGGGTTGAAACACCGCCCGGGCGGGTGCAGAGCCGTTGCGTTGCGCGGTTGCCGGACGCGACCGAGCCTGAATGACGCAGCCTGCCGCAATCGCGGCTGTCCCGATGGAGCTTGACCCTTGCATAGCCCAGCGCGAGCATCGCTCGATCGGTCGCCCCTGCCCTTTGCCGAATTCGTTGCGCTGATCGCGTCGATCATGGCGCTGACCGCGCTGGGGATCGATTCCATGCTGCCCGCCCTCCCGGCGATCGGAGAAGCGCTGGGCGTCGCATCCGACAATGAACGGCAGTTCGTGATCACCGCCTTTCTGCTCGGCTTTTCGCTGGCGCAGCTGGTGCACGGGCCGCTGGCCGACCGGTTCGGGCGAAAGCCGATCCTGGTCATCGGGATCGCGCTCTATGCCGCCACCAATGTCGTCGCTGCCTTTTCCTCGAGCTTTACCCTGTTGCTGGTCGCCCGGTTCCTGTCCGGCATGGCGGTCGCGTCCGGCCGTGTGGTCACGATCGCGCTGGTCCGCGACTGTTTTGCCGGGCGGGCCATGGCACGGGTGATGAGCATGGCGTTCATCGTGTTCATGGCAGCACCGGTGATCGCGCCGGCATTCGGGCAGTTTGTCCTGCTGTTCGCCCCGTGGCGATGGATTTTCGGCGGCATCGCGATCGTGGCTTCGCTGGTGCTGACCTGGTTCGTGCTGCGCATGCCGGAGACGCTGGCTGAGGAGGACCGGACGCCGCTGTCGGTCAGCCGCCTGTCCAGCAGTGCCCGGGTCGTGATCGGCGACCGCTGTTCGGTGGGATACACGCTGACCGCGGCCTGCATATCGGGCGCGCTGTTCGGGTTCGTCGGATCGGTGCAGCAGATCGTGTTCGACACGTTCCGGCGGCCCGACCTGCTGGTGGTCGTGTTTGCCAGCGTCGCTGGGCTGATGGCGGCTTCATCGTTCCTGAACAGCCGGATCGTCATGCGGTTCGGCACCCGCGTGATCAGCCATGCGGCGCTGCTGGCGATGATCGCATTTGCCCTTCTGCACCTGGCGATCGAGCAGATGGGCCAGGAAACGCTGACCAGTTTCGTGGTGATGCAGGCGCTGACCATGGGCTGTTTCGGGCTGGCCAACACCAATTTCTCGGCCATGGCGATGGAGCGGATGGGCCATGTCGCTGGGGTCGCATCCAGCATTCAGGGTTTCGTATCCAGCCTGGGCGGTGCGGTGCTGGGGGCCGTGATCGGTCAGGCCTATGACGGGTCGACGGTGCCGCTGACCCTGGGCTTTGTCCTGTGCGGGCTGGCCGGGCTGAGCATCGTGCTGGTGACCGAGCGCGGGCGGCTGTTTCGGCCCCAATCGGCTTAATTTCAGGCGCGCCGGAACGCCCGGCACGGCGCTTCGTTCGCCCCCAATGCCGGTCTCATCCCGATGACCGGCATCCCTGGAGGGTATGGCGATGATCCCTGTGCTTGGACCCAATGACGATGGGTATGACGAAGACGGCTATGACGAAAGCCAGCGCGCCGAAATCCTGGAAGTCGAAGGCGGCGGCCCCGGCAACGGCGTGATCCAGAACGACCTGAACCCGGACCTGGGTCAGGATCCCGAAGCCGTGCAGGATGAGGAAGAGGACGACCTGACCATCCTGGGCGAAGACGAGGATGAGGATGAGGACGACGAACTGGACGGCATCGAGCCGCTGGACGGCGAGCCGGACGATCTGGACCTGGACGACGAAGACGACGTGTGATGCGCTTCAGGCACGCGGGGCGGCCAGCCGTTCCGCGTGCCATGCAACATGTTCGGCCATGAAGGTCGAAATGCAGTAATAGCTGTGATCATAGCCCGGCTGAAACCGGAGGGTCAGATCGATCCCAGCCCGGGCACAGGCCTGTTCCAGCAGTTCGGGCTTGAGCTGCTCGGTCAAGAACGGGTCCGCTGCCCCCTGATCCACCAGCAGGTCGGAAAGGACCGCGCCATCGTCGATCAGCGCGCAGGCGTCATAGGCCTGCCAGCTGCTGCGATCATCGCCCAGATAGCCGGACAGCGCCTTTTCGCCCCAGGGACAGGCAAGCGGCGAAGCGATCGGGGCGAAGGCGGACACCGAGCGGAACCGATCCGGGTTGCGAAGCGCGATGGTCAGCGCCCCATGCCCGCCCATGCTGTGGCCCATGATCCCCTGGCGTGCCATATCGGCCACCGCGAATTCGCGGGCGATTAGCGACGGCAATTCATCCTCGATATAGGACCGCATCCTGAAATGCGTGGCCCAAGGCGCTTCCGTCGCATCGACATAGAATCCGGCGCCCTGACCAAAATCATAGGCGTCGTCGTCGGGCACATCGTCGCCGCGCGGGGACGTGTCGGGCGCGATGAAGATCAGCCCGTGTTCGGCACAGGCCCGGCGATACTCGCCCTTTTCCGTCACATTGGCATGGGTGCAGGTGAGTCCGGAGAGATACCAAAGTACTGGCAGCTTCGCGCCGGTCGCGTGCGGCGGGACATAGACCGAAAAGGTCATGGACGTGCCCGTCACCTGGGACGCATGGCGATACACGCCCTGCGTCCCGCCAAATGCCCGTGCGGTCGAAACCGTTTCCAAGTTACGGCCGCCAGATCGCACAGAGCTTGTGACCATCGGGATCGCGGATATAGGACAGGTGCATCGGCCCCAGATTGCCGTCGCGCAGGCCGGGCGGATCCTCGCACGACGTTCCGCCGGCGGCGACCGCGACGTCGTGAAAATCCTTCACCTGCTCGGCCGAATGGCATTTGAAGGCAATGGTGCCGCCATTGGCGACCGTCGCCGGCTCGCCGTTGATCGGCTGCGTGACGATGAACATGGTGCCGTCGTGCATGTAGATCAGGCGGGTGTGGCCGCTGGGCGCGATGTTCGGCAGCGGTTCCCCGGCGCCCAGCACGGCCAGCACCTTGTCGTAAAATGCCTTTGACCGGTCGAGGTCGCTTGATCCGACCATCACGTGATTGAGCATCATCATCTCCATAATATGCGCGAATGCGCAGTTCTTGTTGTCGTCAGGAAATCCGGTGAAACCCGCACAGCTTGTTGCCGGCGGGATCGCGCAGATAGGCGAGATAGAGCGTCCGCCCCTCCGTCCCCTGGCGAATGCCGGGTGGATCCTCGATCGCCGTGCCGCCATGCGCCAGCCCGGCCGTGTGCCAGGCATCGACGGCCGCGGGCGATGCCGCCAGAAAGCCGAGGGTCGAGCCATTGGAGGGGGCGACGGGTTCGCCGTTCAGCGGCAGGGTCACGACGAAACGCCCGGTCTCGCCCTGATAGACGATGCGGCCGCGTTCATCGATCCGGCCCGGCGCATGGCCAAGCGCGCCCAGTGTCGCATCGTAAAAGGCGTGGGAAGCCGGAATGTCGTTTGCGCCGATCACGAAATGGCTGAACATCGCTGCATTCCTTTCGCCTGCTGCCTGCCTATGTGGTGACGAAGCGATCAATACACCACCACGCTGCGGATGCTTTGGCCCGCGTGCATCAGGTCAAAGGCGGTATTGATCTCTTCCAGCCCCATGACGTGCGTGATCATCGGGTCGATCTCGATCTTGCCGGTCATGTACATGTCGACGATCTTTGGCACGTCGGTGCGCCCCTTGGCCCCGCCGAACGCGGTGCCCCGCCAGTTTCGACCCGTCACCAGTTGAAAGGGGCGGGTGGCGATTTCCCTACCCGCCTCTGCCACGCCGATGATGATGCTGGTGCCCCAGCCGCGGTGGCACGCCTCGAGCGCAGTGCGCATCACTTCGGTGTTGCCGGTTGCATCGAAGGTGTAATCCGCGCCGCCATCGGTCATCTCGACGATCCTGGCCACGATGTCCTCGCGGCTCATCCCCTTGCTGTTCAGGAACGCGGTCATGCCGAAGCTGCGGCCCCATTCCTCCCGGTCCGGGTTGATGTCGACGCCGATGATCCGATTGGCCCCGGCCAGCCGCGCGCCCTGGATGACGTTCAGGCCGATGCCGCCCAACCCGAACACGACGACATTGTCGCCGACCTGCACCTTGGCCGTGTTGATGACCGCACCGACGCCCGTCGTCACGCCGCAGCCGATATAGCAGCTGGTCTTGAACGGCGCGTCCTTGCGGATCTTTGCCACCGCGATCTCCGGCAGCACGGTGAAGTTCGAAAAGGTCGAGCAGCCCATGTAATGATAGATCGGTTGCCCCTTGTAGCTGAAGCGCGTGGTGCCGTCGGGCATCAACCCTTTCCCTTGCGTCGCGCGGATCGCGGTGCACAGGTTCGTCTTGCCGCTGAGGCACGACTTACACTGGCGGCATTCGGGGGTGTAGAGCGGGATGACGTGATCGCCGGGCGCGACGCTGGTGACGCCGGCGCCGACCTCTCGCACGATGCCCGCGCCCTCATGACCCAGCACGCTGGGGAACAGCCCCTCCGAGTCCAGCCCGTCCAGCGTATAGGCATCGGTATGGCAGATGCCGGTGGCCATGATTTCCACCAGCACTTCGCCGGGCTTCGGCCCTTCCAGATCCAGCTCGACGATCTCGAGCGGCTGCTTGGCCGCAAAGGCGACGGCGGCGCGGGTTTTCATGGGCTCGCTCCTGAATACGAATGAGACATGGGGCCTAGCCGCCGCAAAGCCATCCGCAAAGGGGCGATAGCGGTAACATTGCGTTGCGCGAAAGCCTTTTGCGATGCAGCATCACGCCATGGCCAGCCTTCCCACAATCGCAAATCACCCCGACCTGAAACTGCTCGGCGGAATGCTGGGCGACGTGATCCGCGCCTATGGCGGCGACGCGCTGTTTGAACGGATCGAGGCGATCCGGTCGGCATCGGTCCGGCGCCATATCGTCGCGCCGGGCGGCGAGGCGAGCGGGGCGGAGCTGTCCAGTCTGTCGCTGGACGAAGCCATCCAGTTTGCACGCGGATTCATGCTGTTTTCCATGCTGGCCAATCTGGCAGAGGACCGGCAGGGCGTTTCTGTCGATGCCGGGACCGGCGTGGACGATGCGCTGGCCGAACTGGCGCAGCACGGCATCGGTGCGGATGCGGTCAACGGCTTGCTGGCCGACGCGCTGATCGCGCCGGTGCTGACCGCGCACCCGACCGAGGTGCGGAGAAAGAGCCTGATCGACCATCGCAATCGCATCGCCGAGTTGATGGCGATGCGCGACCGGAGCGAGGCGACCACGCCCGACGGCGATGCAGTCGACGAGGCGCTGGTGCGGCAGATCGCGCTTCTGTGGCAGACCCGCGTGCTGCGTCCCGACAAGCTGAAGGTCGCGGACGAGGTGGAAACCGCGCTCTCCTATCTGCGCGACGTGTTCCTGCCCGCGCTGCCGCTGCTCTATGCGCGGTGGGACCGGTTGCTGGGCGAGCGTGCGCCGGCGTTCCTGCGGCCGGGCAGCTGGATCGGCGGCGACCGGGACGGCAACCCGTTCGTCACCGCCGATGCGATGGCCTATGCGTTCCGCCGCGCGGCCGAGGCCGTGATTGGATATTATCTGGATGCGGTTCACAAGCTGGGGGCGGAACTGTCCATCTCCACCCGGCATGTGGCGGTGACCGACGAGGTGATGGCGCTGGCCGAAGCCAGCGGCGATGCCGCCACCAGCCGCGCGGACGAACCCTATCGCCGGGCGCTGTCCGGCATCTATGCCCGGCTGGCCGAAACCCATCGCCAGCTGGCCGGCAGCGAGCCGCCGCGACCGGGCGGGTTGAAGGGCGAAGCCTATGCCAGCCCCGGCGCGTTTCGCCGCGACCTGGTGGCGATCGCCCACGGCCTGGCGGCGCGGGGCGGGGGGACGCTGGCCACCGGCGGCGCGCTGGGGCGGCTGATCCGCGCGGTCGAGATTTTCGGTTTCCACCTGGCGACGCTGGATATGCGCCAGAACAGTTCGGTGCACGAACGGGTGGTGGCGGAGCTGCTGCGGGTGGCCGGAGTGGAGGCGGACTATGCCGCGCTGGACGAGGAGGCGCGGATCGCGCTTTTGTCGGCCGAGCTGGCCAGTCCGCGCCCGCTGATCGTGCCGCTGGCCGAATATTCGGAGGAGACGGCGGGCGAACTGGCGATCCTGCGCACCGCCGCATCGGTGCATGACCGGTTCGGCACGGCCGCCATCCGGCAATATATCGTGTCGATGACCCAGTCGGTTTCCGACCTGATGGAGGTCAACCTGCTGCTGCGCGAAGTAGGGCTGTATCGGCCCGGCGATCCACCGCACGCCGCGATCATGGCGGTGCCGCTGTTCGAGACGGTCGCCGACCTGGAGGCTGGGGCGGAGATCATGGCGCAATTCCTGGCACAGCCTGCGGTCGCCAGCATCGCGCGGGCGCGCGGTTATCAGGAAGTGATGATCGGCTATTCCGACAGCAACAAGGATGGCGGATACCTGACCTCCACCTGGCAATTGTCCAAGGGGTCGACCGCGCTGAAGCCGGTATTCGATGCCGCCGGGGTCCGGTTGCAGCTGTTCCACGGGCGCGGCGGCGCGGTCGGCCGGGGCGGGGGGTCGGCGTTCAAGGCGATCCGTGCCCAGCCCGCAGGCACAGTCGGCGGGCGCATCCGCATCACCGAACAGGGCGAGGTGATCGCCGCCAAATATGGCTCGGTCGATCAGGCGGCGGCGAACCTGGAAACCATGGTGGCCGCGACATTGCTCGCCAGCCTGGAGCCGGCGCAACTGCCCCATGCCGATCAGGCGAAGTTCGAGGCGGCGATGGACGCGCTGTCGGCCACGGCATTCTCCGCCTATCGCGGGCTGGTCTATGATACCGACGGGTTCAGGCAATTCTTTCGGCAGATGACGCCGATCAACGAGATTGCGGGATTGAAGATCGGGTCGCGCCCGGCCAGCCGCAAGAAATCCGACGCGATCGAAGATTTGCGCGCAATCCCATGGGTCTTTTCCTGGTCGCAGGCACGGGTGATGCTGCCCGGCTGGTACGGCGTCGGCCATGCCATCGCCGCGTTCGAGGACAAGGGGCTGCTGGCCGCGATGGCGCAGCAATGGCCGCTATTCGCCGCCACCCTGTCCAACATGGAAATGGTGCTGGCCAAATCCGACATGGGACTGGCCGCCCGCTATGCCGAGCTGGTCGAGGACCGGACGGCGGCGGACGCGATCTTCGGCCGCATCCGCGACGGCTGGTCGATGACGTGCGAGGGGTTGTTGGGGGTGACTGGCCAGTCGCGCCTGCTGGAACATCAGCCGACGACCGAGGCGTCGGTACGGTTGCGCCTGCCTTATATCGAGCCGCTCAACTTGCTTCAGGTCGAATTGCTGAAGCGCCACCGCGCGGGCGAGGATGATCCCCGGATCGAGGAGGGCATCCTGCTGACCATCAACGCCATCGCCACCGCGCTCAGGAACAGCGGCTAAGGCTGATCGCTTTGACACCCGACCCCTGCCCCTGACAGGGTAGGGCATGGGATTGTCAGGCTCGATCAAGGGGTTGAACACGGTAGGCCGGCTCGCACTTGTGCTGATCCTGGGCACGGGTGCGGTGCTGGCCTATGCGCGGCTGGTGCCCCTGATCGCTGATTACGACACCTATCGGCGGGTGGAGGTGGAGGGTCGCGTCCGCCTTTCGACCGCGACGGGACGATTGCTGTTGCGGGTGGATCGCGGTTCGGGCGATCCGTTGGTGGTCACCTGTTCGGCGCGGCCGCGATCGGGGGCGTGCTTTCGCCCGGCAATTCAGCGCGGCCTGCGCGATGGCGACGTGGCGCGCGTGACCTATCTTTCTCCGCCGGCTAGTGCCTGGTTCCAGGAACCGGTGGTGCTGCAGATCGCCGATGATCGCCGCGCCTATCTTGATTGCGGGCAGCGGTTGCACGAGTTGCGGCTGGATCCGCGCGGCGACGCCGCGAACGGGTGCCGGGCCGCGTTCTAGTCCAGGAACGGCGCCGCGATTTCCGGGGTCACGCGGAGCAGGCGGCGACTGGCGGCGTCGACCAGCGCCCAAGTCGTCCTGGCCTCGACGCGCACCTTGCCGTCGGCACCGGTGAAGCGGACATGGCGGTCGAACCGCGCGCCTTTCGGTTCGCCGACCCAGGTTTCGGCGGTGACGCTCTCGCCCGCGCTGACATTGCCGCGATAGTCGATTTCATGCCGGGTCACGACCCAGACATAGGCCGCCTGATGCTCCGGCGGGGCGACGGCGCGCCAATGGGCGGTGGCGATATCCTGAATCCAGCGGACCCAGACCGCGTTGTTGACATGGCCCAGCTCGTCGATGTCGTCGGGCGTGGCAGTGATGGTCAGCGAATAGGCAGGGGTCATCGACCGGTGCCTAGTCGTTCGCGTCGCGATCCACCAGCGCCAGTTCAACGGGGCCATGCCCCCGCGCGACCAGGCCGATTTCCTGGGCAGCGGCGCGGGACAGGTCGATCACCCGCCCGGCGCGGAACGGCCCGCGATCGTTGATGCGGACGACGACGGACTTGCGGTTTTCGGGATTGGTGACCCGGACCCGCGTGCCAAAGGGCAGGGTGCGGTGCGCGGCGGTCAGCTCGTCGGGATCGCAGCGTTCGCCGCTGGCGGTGCGACGCCCCGCCATTTCCCGCGAGTAATAGCTGGCCGATCCGATTTCGAACACGGCGGGCAACGGCAATCCGTTTTCCCCGCCATGGGACGCGCAAGCAGGCAGGCCGAGTGCCAGCATTGCCGTGATGATGTGAAGCCCCCTTCGCATGTTTCGACCCGATGACGGGAATCGTTACGCAGGGCCAGCGACTTGCGCCGGAAGGTTGGAGTCGAGCGGCGGAACGTGGCTCCGCCGCCCGACCGGTCAGACGTCGAGATTGGCGACGTTCAGGGCGTTTTCCTGAATGAATTCGCGGCGCGGCTCGACCACGTCGCCCATCAGGCGGGTGAACACCTCGTCCGCCACGTCCGCCTGGTCGATGCTGACGCGCAGCATGGACCGGTGGGTGGGATCGAGCGTGGTTTCCCACAGCTGTTCGGCGTTCATTTCGCCCAGCCCCTTGTAGCGCTGGATCGACAGGCCCTTGCGTCCCGCAGCCATCACCGCGTCGAGCAGCTGGCTGGGCCGGGCGATCAGGGTTTCACCCTTGGCCGGAGCTGCCGGCGCTTCGGCCTCCCCCTCATCGACCGGGGCGGCTTCGTCTGCGGCAGCGGCGGCCTTGGCAGAGACAAGCCGCGAAAGGCCCGAATAGCCATCCGCCTGTTCCTCGGCCAGGCCATGCAGCTTGCGCGCCTCGGCAGAGGCGAGGAATGTCGCTTCGACAATGTGATGATCGGTCACGCCGCGCCAGGCACGCTGGAAATGATAGCCGCCGTCTTGCGTGAGCGCGACCGTCCAGCGCGCCTCGTCATCGGTGCGCTGCAGTCGTTCGGCCACCGCCGTCAGCCGCGCCTCGCGGTCGCCGCGCGAGGCACCGGGGTCGAGCGCGCCGCCCAGCGCCAGCGCCTCGATCAGCGACGGATCGTAGCGGCGCGGGACATAGCGCATCAGCGTCTTCATCCGCCGGGCATGGTCGACGAGCGCGGCCAGATCGGCCCCGCTGCGTGCGCCGCCCGGCCCCTCTAGCACCGCCTGGCCGATGCCATGCTCGATCAGATACTGGTCGAGCGCGGCATCGTCCTTCAGATACACTTGGGAGCGGTTGCGAGACGCCTTGTACAGCGGCGGCTGGGCGATGAAGAGATGCCCGCGCTCGATGATCTCCGGCATCTGGCGATAGAAGAAGGTGAGCAGCAGCGTGCGGATATGCGCGCCGTCGACATCGGCGTCGGTCATGATGACGATCTTGTGATAGCGCAGCTTGTCGATGTTGAAATCGTCGCGGCCGATGCCGGTGCCCATCGCCTGGATGAGCGTGCCGATCTCGCGGCTGGACAGCATCCGGTCGAAGCGGGCGCGCTCGACGTTCAGAATCTTGCCGCGCAGGGGCAGGATCGCCTGGAAATGCCGGTCACGGCCCTGCTTGGCCGAGCCACCGGCGGAGTCACCCTCGACAAGGAACAACTCCGACTTGGCGGGATCGCGTTCCTGACAGTCGGCCAGCTTGCCGGGAAGCGAGGCGATGTCCATCGCCCCCTTGCGCCGGGTGAGTTCGCGGGCGCGCTTGGCGGCTTCGCGGGCGGCGGCGGCGTCGATCACCTTCTGGATCACCTGACGCGCGGATTGGGGATTTTCCTCCAGCCATTCGGCCAGCTTGTCGGCCATCAGGCTTTCGAGCGGCTGGCGCACCTCTGACGAGACGAGCTTGTCCTTCGTCTGCGACGAGAATTTGGGATCGGGCAGCTTGACCGAGACGATCGCGGTCAGCCCCTCGCGCATATCGTCGCCGGTCAACGTGACCTTTTCCTTCTTGAGGAGGCCCGACTTGTCGGCGTAATTGTTGATCGTGCGGGTCAGCGCCGCACGGAACGCGGCCAGATGGGTGCCGCCGTCACGCTGGGGGATGTTGTTGGTGAAACAGAGGACGTTTTCGTAATAGCTGTCGTTCCATTCCAGCGCGACCTCGATGATCACCTGATCCCGGTCGCCGACCACGGCGATGGGTTCGGGGATTAAAGCGGTCTTGTTGCGATCCAGATATTTCACGAACGCAGCGATGCCGCCCTCGTAATAGAGGTCGACTTCCTTGTGCTCCTCGTGCCGCTGGTCGCGCAACTTCAGCCGCACGCCGGAATTGAGGAAGGCCAGCTCGCGGTAGCGATGCTCCAGCTTGTCGAAATCATAGTCGGTGATCTTGAACGTCGCGGGGCTGGCGAAGAAGGTGACCCGGGTGCCCTTCTTGCCGTTCGCGGGGCCGACCACCTTGAGCGGGGCGACCGCCTCGCCGTGGGCGAAGCGCATGTTATGCTCCTCGCCGTCGCGCCAGATCGTCAGGTCGAGCCATTCGCTGAGCGCATTGACCACCGAGACGCCGACGCCGTGCAGGCCGCCCGAGACCTTGTACGCATTGTCGTCGGACGTGTTCTCGAACTTCCCGCCCGCGTGCAGCTGGGTCATGATGACCTCGGCCGCGCTGACGCCCTCTTCCGAATGGATGCCGGTGGGGATGCCGCGGCCATTATCCTCGACACTGACCGATCCGTCGGCGTTCAGCGTGATCAGGATCAGGTCGCAATGCCCGGCCAGCGCCTCGTCGATGGCATTGTCCGACACCTCGAACACCATGTGGTGCAGGCCGGAGCCGTCATCGGTGTCGCCGATATACATGCCGGGGCGTTTGCGGACCGCATCCAGCCCCTTCAGGACCTTGATGGAATCAGCGCCGTAATCGTTGGAATTGGGAGTGTTTTCAGGTGTCGTTGCCATGGCGAGCATATAGGCATGAGCGGGGGCAAGGGGAAGCGAAAACGCCCGGTCAGGGCCGGGCCACCGCCGCCTCCAGCCGGGCCAGCCGGGCGTCGAGCGCGCGGGCGTGCGCTTCGGTGCGTTCCGCATGGCGAAGCGCGACGGCAAGCGGGGTTTCCAGCGCTTCCAGCGCCTCCAGTTCATGCGTTCCGAACAGGCTGCCGTCGCTGCGCGGGCCGAGGAGCAGAAGCGCGATCAGCCGGTCGCCATCGCTGACCAGGCTGCGCACCGGGAACAGCGGATCGCGGCGGTCGCTGCCGGTCGTCCAGGGAAGGCCGCCCGACTGGTCCAGCGCATCGGCCCATGCCATCACCGTGGCGCTGTCCGTCCCCCGCACCGCCAGAACGCGGTAGCCGCCATCGGATCCGTCCGGCACCAGCAGGGCAGCGCGGTCGGCGTGGAGCAGCCGTTTCAGTTCCCCCGTTACCCGGTCGCCCAATTCGGCCGCGCTGTCGCCATGCTGCCAGATCTGGACCAGGCGGGGCAGCTTGCGCAGCCGGATGCGTTCGGGCTGCAGCCGCTGTTCCATCCAGCGATTGGCCCGGGTGCGTGCCGGGCCAAGGACGAGCGCGGCCGAAAGCGTGCTGATCACCGCGATGGCCGGCTTGGCGAAGTCGCCGAAACTGTGTTCGATGCCGATCTCGAACAGCTTGGCGCTGACCGTGGCGATCAGGCCGAGCGCAAGGGTCAGGGTGGCGAATACCGCCGAACGACCGAGCGCCGCATCGGCATCCCACAGCCGATAGCGCAGCAGCGACATCAGGAAACCGACCGCCAGCACGGTAAATCCGAGTTGCAGCACGGTCCGGGCGATGGAGGACAAGGGCCCACGCCAATATTCGGTGAAATAGCGGTTGTCGAACAACAGATCCATGAACGCCACCGACGCGGTGTTGATGGCCAGCGCACCCAGCGTGCCGAACAGTGCCCATTTGAGCTGCTGGCGCATCAGCGGATCCTGGTTGCCGCGATACCGTGCGATGACACTGACGGTGATGATCGCCAGCGGGTACAAGTTCATCGCAGTCAGGATACCGCCCGGCAATTGCGGCACATCCCAGTCGTCCCGCACGGTATTCAGGATCGCCAGCAGGCCATAGAAGGGCAGCACCCAGCACACCCACCCGGCCCAGCGGGGAACGAACCTGCCATCGGGGAACGCCGGCAGCGCGACAGTCAACAGGATCATGAACAGCCAGAACATCAGGTCGAGCATGGCCGGATGCCCGACATACCAGTAAAAGGTGTAGGGCATTTCCAGGTTGTTCGCCGCCGCCAGCATGGCCAGCGACATGAGGATGCTGACCGGATCGCGCGGGCGGCGGATGCGCAGCAGCACGGAACACAAGATCAGCGCGATCGCCGCGATCCAGCCGCCGATCATGATCATCAAGGTTTGCACGCGCATGTCGATCGCAAAGCCGGGTTCGGCGGCGTTGCGATCGATGGTGACGGTGCGCCGTGCCGCGCCGTCCGGCTCGATCTGGATGACGACCAAACGAGGCTGGGCCAGCAACAGGCGGCCAATCGCCTCGTGCGAGGCATCGGGGCCGACGGGCTGCCCGCCGACGGCGGTGATCCGAAAGGCGGTGTCGATGCCGGTCGTCGCCGTAAACGGGGGGCCGGGCCAATAGGGGCTGGACGGATCCTCTGGCGAGGTGCCGATCCCGATGGCGGTGGCGGGTTCGACGACGATGGTCTGTTCGATCCAGGACCGCCATGTCCCGACACCCTGGGCAATCAGCGTCAGCGCCAGCAGGGCGCTCCATAACAGGGTGATGAACAGGGCCAGTGGCCGGGACGGCGGCGGCAGATGCGTCGGCGCGCCGGGCGGAAAACGCAGGCCTGCCGTCATTGCCGTTCGATCAACCCCATGGATGCGGCATATCCCGCGCCCGCCCCCATGGCCATGGTCAAACCGTCTCGTTCAGGCGGCGCGGCGCAATTCCATCCGGCCCCAGATTTCGACGAGCGCATCGGTCAGTTCGCGCATCATCGACTCGTCATGGGCGGGGCCGGGGGTGAAACGCAGCCGTTCGGTGCCGCGTGGCACCGTGGGATAGTTGATCGGCTGAACATAGACGCCGTATTCCGCAAGCAGGATGTCGCTGATCCGCTTGGCCTTGACCGGATCGCCGACCATCAGCGGCACGATATGCGTGGTGGAGGCCATCACGGGCAGACCGGCATCGGCGAACATCGCCTTCAGCCGCGCCGCCGCCGCCTGCTGCCCGTCGCGTTCGACGCACGACGTCTTGAGATGCCGGACGCTTGCCAGCGCGCCGGCGACGAGCACGGGGGACAGGCTGGTGGTGAAGATGAAGCCCGGCGCATAGCTGCGGATCACATCGACGATGTTGCGATCCGCCGCGATATAGCCGCCCATCACCCCGAACGCCTTGCCCAGCGTCCCTTCGATGATCGTCAGTCGCCGCGCGGCATCGTCGCGTTCCGAAATGCCGCCGCCGCGCGCGCCGTACATGCCCACCGCATGCACCTCGTCCAGATAGGTGAGCGCGTTGTACTTGTCGGCCAAGTCGCAGATGGCGTGGACGGGCGCGATGTCGCCGTCCATCGAATAGACGCTTTCGAACGCGATCAGCTTGGGCAGGGCAGGATCGTCGGCGGCCAGCAATTCCTCCAGATGCGCCACGTCATTGTGGCGGAACACCCGCTTTTCCGCCCCGGAATTGCGGATGCCGGCGATCATGGAGGCGTGGTTCAACTCGTCGGAATAGATGATGCAGCCCGGCAGGATCTTGGCGATGGTCGACAGGGTCGCTTCGTTCGACACATAGCCGGAGGTGAACAGCAGCGCCGATTCCTTGCCATGCAGGTCGGCCAGTTCCGCCTCCAGATCGACATGATAATGGGTGTTGCCGCCGATGTTGCGCGTGCCACCGGAGCCCGCCCCGACATCGTGCAGCGCCTGTTCCATCGCCGCGATCACATCGGGATGCTGGCCCATGGTCAGATAGTCGTTGGAGCACCAGACGGTGATCGGCTTCGGCCCGTTATGGCCGGCGAAGCAGCGTGCATTGGGGAACATCCCCTTGTTGCGCAGGATGTCGATGAACACCCGGTAGCGCCCCTCGGCATGGAGGCGGTCGATCGCGGCGGAAAAGGCGCGGTTGTAATCGATCGCGGGCGCGGCAGAGGCGTCGATGCTCATTGGGGCCGATTAGCGACTAATTCCCGACATGGCCAGTGGCTAGAAGGCCGTATCGAGGCGTCCCATCCGGCGTCACTCGTCTGTGAAACTGTCAAGAAACTGAAAAGGTTCGCTTTTTGCAACGGTTCATCGCAAAACTGCACGGATGCCCCGATCAGTGTGATAGGGTTTATTTATTGCGATCAATTGAGTCGCATCCAATTTCGGGCCGTTCCAACGGCCGAAAGGAGTTCCGATGATCGAGGATGATCGGACCTATTACCGCCGCCGCGCTGATCAATGCCGGACCATGGCGGAACGCGCGAGCGACAGTTCAGCCAAGATGGCGCAGCGGACGATGGAGACGCATTATCGCCGCCTCGTTGAGGCGTCGGCCCCAGCCGGGCTGCATGCTTAAAAGTGACTGGCTGACCTGAACGAGTTTGTCGCCAAGAGGCAGGATCAGAGCGGTTCGATAACAGAAAGCCCATAGGTCGCCAGGCTGTCGACCAGTTGTCGGGCGTGCCCGTCCAGCCGGGTGAAGATCGCCCGGCCGGGCGGCGCAACCGCCGGCCAGGACTGTCCGTCGAGCAGATGCGCGATGCGCCTGGCGATGCCGGGGCCGCCATCGACGAACGTTACCGGATGCGGTGCCGCAGCCGTCAACTCCGGTTCGACCAGCGGAAAATGGGTGCAGGCGTTGACGATCACGTCGATCCTGTCGCCATCCGGCTGGTCGAACAGCCCGGCCAGCACGGCACGATAGTCGGCGGGCGCAGTCGCCTGGCCGGCCAGTTTGCGCTCAGCCAGATCGACCAGCGCCGCCGATCCATGGCGGATCACCGTGCAGTCGGCCGCGAACCGCGCCGCGAGATCATCGACATAGGGTTGGCGAACCGTCGCTTCGGTCCCGAGGACGCCGATCACGCGGGACCGGCTGAGTTCGGCGGCGGGTTTGATCGCGGGCACGGTGCCGACAATGGGCAGATCGAGCGCGGACCGCACCGCCGCCAGCGCGATGGTGGATGCGGTGTTGCACGCAATGACGATCAGTCGGGGATCGAACCGTTCGGCCAGGCGGCCGAGCAGGGCGGGGACACGCGCCGCAATCTCCGCCTCGCTGCGCGTGCCATAGGGATAGCCCGCCGAATCGGCGGCGTAGATTACCGGCATCTGTGGCATCAACGCGCGGGCCGGGCCGAGCACGGACAGGCCGCCGATGCCGGAATCAAAAAACAGGACGGGGCGTTGGTCGGCGTGCATCAGGGGCGCTGTGTGCGGCGGTTGCATGGGGAGAATCAACCCACTAACCGATTGGACTGAGCCGACCGGGCGGTCGATGCCCGCTGGGGGCGGTGACAGAGAAGAGGGCGATGGAGACGCAAATCCTGTGGCAGGCGCCCGCGCTGGCGTTGCTGATCGGTTATCTGCTGGGATCGATCCCGTTCGGCGTGCTGTTGACCCGCGCGGCCGGGGCGGGGGACCTGCGCAGCATCGGATCGGGCAATATCGGCGCGACCAACGTGCTGCGCACCGGGCGCAAGGGGCTGGCGGCCGCGACGCTACTGCTCGATCTGGCCAAGGGGTTGGCAGCGGTCGCGATTGCCCGCACCTTTCTGCCGGGCGAGGAAATTCTGGCCGGTACTGCGGCGTTCATTGGCCATTGCTACCCGGTCTGGCTGCGCTTTCGCGGCGGCAAGGGGGTGGCGACGTTGATGGGGGTGGCACTGGCGTTCCACTGGCCGATCGGGCTGGTCTATGCCGTCGTCTGGCTGGGGATGCTGGCCAGCATCCGGATTTCGTCGGTGGCCGGGATGGCAGCGGCGGTCAGCGCGCCCATCGCCGCGCTGGTGCTGGGACGCAGCGACCTGATGCCGGCGCTGCTGGCGCTGGCGCTGATCGTGTTGTGGAAGCATGGCGAGAATATCGTGCGGCTGATCCGGGGGCAGGAGCCGCGCATCGGCGGCCGGAAGCGCGCCGCCGAATGAGCGATCCGGTGATCGACCGGTTGCGGCTGATCCGCACCCCCGGCATCGGGCCGGTCAGCTATCGCCAGTTGCTGGCCCGGTTCGGTTCGCCCCGGGCGGCGCTTGCGGCGCTGCCCGACCTGGCGCTGCGCGGCGGCGGCAAGCCCCCGGTGATCGCCGACGAACGCACCGTCCAGCGCGAGCGGGCAGCGGTCGAGCGGCTGGGCGGGCGATACTGGTTCGTCGACGAGGCGGACTATCCGATACTGTTGGGCGAACTGGACAGCGCCCCCGCCGTCATGGTGACGCGGGGCAATCGCGCCCTGACCGAGCGGCCCGTGGTGGCGATGGTGGGCGCGCGCAATGCATCCGCCGCCGCCTGCCGCTTCGCGCGCGCGCTGGCGCTGGCGCTGGGCGAGGCGGGGGTTGCGGTCGCATCCGGCCTGGCGCGGGGGATCGATACCGCCGCGCATCAGGGTTCGATCGGGACCGGGACGATCGGCGTCATCGCCAGCGGAATCGACATCGCCTTTCCCCCGGAAAACCGCGAGTTGCAGGAGCGGGTGGCGAGCGAGGGGCTGTTGATCGCCGAACAGCCGCCGGGGACGGAGCCGCTGGCCCGTTTCTTCCCTGCGCGCAACCGGATCATCGCCGGGCTGGCGCTGGGCACGGTGGTGGTGGAAGCGGCGCCGCGTTCCGGATCGCTGATCACCGCGCGGCTGGCCGGGGAGGCGGGGCGCGAGGTGATGGCGGTGCCGGGCAGTCCGATCGATCCGCGCGCACAGGGATGCAACCTGTTGATCCGCGAGGGCGCGACCCTGGTGCAGAGCGCGGACGACGTGCTGGAGATGATCCGCCCGATCGATACCCGTGCGGTGCGGTCGCCGACCACGGGTTTCGATGCAGGAAGCGGCGGCGATCCGGACGAGGCGGAGCGTCGGGCGGTAACCGGGCTGCTCGGCCCGGCCCCCGTCGCAGTGGACGAGGTGATCCGACAGTCCGGCGTCAGCCCGGCAATGGTGGCGATGATCCTGCTGGAACTGGAACTGGCCGGACGGCTGGAGCGCCACGCCGGCGGACGCGTCAGCCTGGGGGCACCCTGATGCAAACGAGGCTGTCGCTGTCTCTGCTGATCGATCGAGTGGCAGTATTGGCAAGGGGGCGGGCCGCGCTGCTCGCATGTTTGTGGCTGCTGCATTTTGGGTTGGGCATTGGGTCGGATGCGATCCTGCTCACGTCCCCGAACGCGTCGCTACTCGTAGCGTTGGCCAGCACCATCGGTCAGACCATGCTGATCGTGGCGCAGATTCGCAGCGGTTTGGCGATTTTTAGCGACCCACCGATGCGGTGGCGGATCGTCAGCCTGATCCTGCTCACGGTCGTCAGCGGTGCTGGTACCGTTTTGGGCCTGGTGCTGCTGATCCTGCCTGGGATTTATGTCGCTGCGCGGTGGCTGCTGGCTCCCGTCATCCTGATCGACACCAATGCGACGATCGGCGAAAGTCTGTCCGAAAGCTGGCGCGTGACGGGATCATCGGTACCCACCATTGTGGCCGCCTTGTTGCTTTGCAGCGTACCGCTGATCGCGGCATTCGGCGTAATGGTGGTGGTGGAGATTGAGGAAGCGGCCGAGTCGTTCCCGCTCACGCTGGCGATCAATGCCATGATCGCACTCTGGGCGATCGCGCCGACCGAGGTCGCATTGGCCGCGTATGACCTGCTTGGCGAAACACCGGAGGACGCGGCGACGGTTTTCGACTGACCGTGCACAGCAGTGCGCTCAGGCGGCGGTGTCCCGCAAGGGCAGGTGGGCTTCATTCAGCGCCATGGGATAGAGCAGTTCATTCTCTTGGGCGATGCGGGCATCCAGCCGGTCGAGTATCGCCAGCGTCGTCGCATCGAACGATGGCCGATCCCCGGCGATTTCGGCCGGGTTCCATTCGGCCAAATGCGCCACCCAGTCGGATTTCAGGGTGTGGAACCGCTCGATCGCGATGCGCGCCGCCTCTGCCGCTCCGGCATCCCGGCTGAGCATCAATCTGGGATAGATCTCAGAATCCTCTGCCTCCAGATGCCCGATCAAACAGGCCGACAGCGCGTGCATCGCGCTGTGCGCGACGGGCGAATCGACCCCCAGTGCAATGGCATGGCGAAGCCGGGCGCTGAGCTGCGAAATGTAGCGATGTTCGCGAATCAGCCGTTCAAACGACAGCATTGGCGCTCTCCCTGATCACAGGGATGCAGGGGAAGCATTAACATCGCCGCCGCAAATCGCATGCGGAAAACACCGACGCGACGCTTGACGGGAGCGGGATGGCATCCCCACCCTCGCGCGTACACACGTAAGGAAGCGCCCAACCACCATGCAGCTGGTCATTGTCGAATCGCCCGCCAAGGCAAAGACGATCGAAAAATATCTGGGCAAGGACTATAAGGTCCTGGCCAGTTACGGCCATGTCCGCGACCTGCCGCCCAAGGACGGATCGGTCGATCCCGACCAGGGGTTCGCCATGGAATGGGAACCCTATGCCGACAAGGCCAAGCAGCTGAAGGCGATCACGGACGCCGCCAAGGGCGCGGACCGATTGATCCTGGCGACCGACCCCGACCGCGAGGGGGAGGCGATCAGCTGGCACGTTCAGGAAGTGCTGGCGAAGAAAAAGGCGCTGCCGGGGGCGGTGGAACGGGTGACGTTCAACGCGATCACCAAGCCCGCCGTTTTGCACGCCATGGCCAATCCGCGCGCGCTGGATACCGACCTGATCGACGCGTATCGCGCGCGGCGGGCGCTCGATTATCTGGTCGGCTTCACCCTGTCGCCGGTGCTGTGGCGCAAATTGCCAGGGGCGAAATCGGCGGGCCGCGTCCAGTCGGTCGCGCTGCGGCTGATCGTCGAGCGGGAGCGCGAGATCGAAGCGTTCGTGCCGCAGGAATATTGGTCGGTCGTCGCCGAGCTGGAACAGGATGCGACCCGGTTCCAGGCGCGGCTGACCCGGTTCGATGGACAGAAGATCGACCGGCTGACCATCGGCGACGGCGCGACGGCCGAGCGGGCGAAGGCAGCAGTCGAGGGTGGAAGGTTCAGCGTCGCCAGCGTCGAGACCAAGCCCGCCACGCGCAACCCGCCGCCGCCCTTCACCACCTCGACCCTGCAACAGGAAGCGGCGCGCAAGCTCGGCTTTTCCGCCAGCCACACGATGCGCATCGCCCAGGGCCTGTATGAGGACGGCGCGATCACTTATATGCGGACCGACGGCGTGCAGATGGACGGCAGCGCCATCGATGCGGCGCGCAAGGCGATCGTCGAGCGCTATGACGCGGGCTATGTGCCGGACAAGCCCCGCCAGTATCAGACCAAGGCCAAGAATGCGCAGGAAGCGCACGAGGCGATCCGCCCGACCGATTTCGGCCGCGACCGGATGGGATCGGGCGATCATGCGCGCCTCTATGACCTGATCTGGAAGCGCGCGATGGCCAGCCAGATGGCATCGGCGCGGATGGAGCGGACCACGGTCGAACTGGAGGAAGGCACCGGCCGCCATGCCCTTCGCGCCACCGGTCAGGTGGTGCTGTTTGCCGGCTATCTGGCGCTGTATGAAGAGGGCCGGGACGATGAGGCGGACGACGATGCGCGTCGCCTGCCCGTGCTGCGCCAGGGGGATACGCCCGCCAAGCTGGGGGTGAATGCCGAACAGCATTTCACCCAGCCGCCGCCGCGCTTTTCCGAGGCATCACTGGTCAAGCGGCTGGAGGAACTGGGCATCGGCCGTCCGTCCACCTATGCCTCGATCATCCAGGTGCTGAAGGACCGGGCCTATGTCCGCGTCGAGAAGAACCGGTTCTTCGCCGAGGAAAGCGGGCGGTTGCTGACTGCGTTCCTTGAACGGTTCTTCGAGAGATATGTCAGCTACGACTTTACCGCCGGGCTGGAGGAGGAGCTGGACGACGTGTCCGGCGGGCGTGCCGAATGGCAGGCGGTGCTCGACGCCTTCTGGCGCGATTTCAAGCCGCGCACGACCCAGGTGATGGACTTCAAGCCATCCGAGGTGACGGCGGAGCTGGACAGCTTCCTCGAACCCTATCTGTTTCCCGACAAGGGCGATGGCAGCGACCCGCGCCTGTGCCCCAATTGCGGGGTTGGTCGGCTGGCGCTGCGTGGTGGCCGTTTCGGGGCGTTCGTCGCCTGCTCAAATTATCCCGACTGCAAATATACCCGTCGGTTCGCCCAGCCGGGCGGCGCGGAGGAGGGCGCGGATGCGGGGCCGGAGACGCTGGGCACCGATCCCGAAACCGGTTTGCCGATTGAGCGCAAGGCCGGGCGGTTCGGCCCCTATATCCAGCTGGGCGACGGCAAGGAGGCGAAGCGCGCGTCGATACCCAAGGACCTGCCGGGGGAGCTTGATCTCGACTGGGCGCTTAAGCTGTTGTCGCTGCCGCGCATCATCGGCAACCATCCGGAGACCGGCGAGCCGATCGAGGCGGCCATCGGGCGCTATGGTCCGTACCTGAAGCACGCGGGCAAATATGCGCGGCTGGCGAGCACGGCCGAGGTGTTTGAGACGGGCATGAACGCCGCCGTGGTGAAACTGGCCGAGGCGGCGGCAGGAGGGCGGCCTGCACGCGGCGCAGCGCGCGAACCGCTTAAGCTGCTGGGCAAGCATCCGCGTACCGAGGCTGAGATCAAGCTGATGGAAGGCCGATACGGCGCATACGTCACCGACGGCGAGACCAATGCGACGCTGCCCAAATCGGTGGACAAGGACCAGCTGACGCTGGAGGAAGCCGCACAACTGATCGACGCCCGCGCGGCGGCGGCTCCGGCGAAGAAAAAGCCGGTCAAGAAGGCGGCGGCAAAGAAGGCTGGGGCGGGGAAGAAGGCTCCGGCGAAGTCTTCGGCCAAAGCGAAAGCGAACAAATAGCTATCGTGCTCCTGCGAAAGCAGGAGCCCAGGGTTGCTGGCCTTGTTCTGTGAGGCTCTGGGCTCCTGCTTTCGCAGGAGCACGGGGATGGACAAGCGACCGTCATGCCAGCGAAGGCTGGCATCTCAAGCGGTGCACGTCCGCCAGCCGCTTAAGGCCCCAGCTTTTGCTGGGGGGACGGTCTGTTCTCAACTCGCCTCGGCGATCAGCTTCGCCGCTTCCGCCCCGGACCAGTCCATCGGGCCGACGAAACGCCACACTTCCTTGCCCTCGGCATCATAGAGCAGCGTCGTCGGCAGACTGGCGTTGAGGCCGACCGAGAAGCGCAGGTCGGGGTCCAGATAGGGGGGCAGGTTGGCCAGTTTGGCCTTGGCGAGATAGGGGTTCACCTTGTCCGCGCCGTCCATGTCCTGGCTGATGGTCAGCACGGCCAGCTTGCCCGCCTCGCGCTTGGCGAGCGCGTCGAGCGTCGGCATTTCGGCGACGCAGGGCGCGCACCATGTGGCCCAGAGGTTGACCAGCACCGGCTTGCCCCGGAACGCCGCCAGGGTCGTCGGCTTGCCGTCCGGCCCGGTAAAAGCGAAATCGGGGGCCGCCGTGCCGACCTGCGAGCGGTCGAGCGTCCCCTTGGCCTCGGCTGCGCCCGCCGCATTGCCGCTGGCCGCTTCGGTCGGTGCGCCTTGCCCCGCGTCCCCGGATTGCCTATCGCAGCCGCCGATTGCCGCCGCGACGATCAGAACAGGCAGGACGCCCAAGCGCATGACCAAATCGAATACTCCTGTTGCCGCCGGCGCGAACGCCATGTGGGGCGGGCGCTTTGCCGAGGGACCGTCGGCGGTGATGCGGGAGATAAATGCCTCCATCCCGTTCGACAAGCGGCTGTGGCAACAGGATGTGGCGGGATCCAGGGCGCATGTCGAGATGCTGGGCGCGACCGGCATTCTGGCGGCGGAGGATGCGGCGACCATCGCCGAGGGGCTGGATCAGGTCGCGGCGGATTATGCAGCGAACGGCGTCGCCGAGGATCTGGCGCTGGAAGACATCCATATGCAGACCGAGGCGAGGCTGGCCGAAAAGGTCGGCTCCGTCGCCGGGCGGCTGCATACCGCGCGCAGCCGCAACGACCAGGTGGCGACCGATTTCCGCCTGTGGGTGCGCGACGCCATCGATGCGGTGGATGCCGGGCTGGCCGCGCTGCAACGGGGGCTGCTGGCGCGGGCGGAGGAACATGCCGACAGCGTGATGCCGGGCTTCACCCATTTGCAGAGCGCGCAGCCGGTGACGCTGGGCCATCACCTGATGGCCTATGTCGAGATGGTCGCCCGCGACCGCAGTCGCTTTGCCGATGCGCGGGTGCGGATGAACCGCTGTCCGCTGGGCAGCGCGGCGCTGGCGGGGACCGGCTTTCCCATCGACCGCCACCGGACGGCGGCAGCGCTCGGCTTTGACGGGCCGACCGACAATTCGCTGGATGCGGTGTCCGACCGGGACTTCGCGCTGGATTACCTGATGGCGGCGGCTCAGGCGTCGCTGCACCTGTCGCGGCTGGCGGAGGAATTCATCATCTGGGCCAGCCAGCCCTTCGGCTTCGTCCGCCTATCGGACCAATGGTCGACCGGCAGCTCGATCATGCCGCAGAAGCGCAACCCGGATGCGGCGGAACTGGTGCGCGGCCATTCCGGGCGGATCATCGGATGCCTGACCAGCCTGATGATCACCATGAAGGGCCTGCCGCTCGCCTATTCCAAGGACATGCAGGACGACAAGCCGCCGGTGTTCGAGGCGCACGACCTGCTGGCGCTGTCGATCGCGGCGATGACGGGCATGGTAGAAAGCGCGACGTTCCGCACGGACCGGATGCGGGCGCTGGCCGAAAGCGGGTTTGCGACCGCCACCGATCTGGCCGACTGGCTGGTGCGCGAGGCGGGCGTGCCGTTCCGCGAGGCGCACCATATCACAGGCCGTGCCGTGGCGGCGGCGGAGGCGGCTGGATGTCGGCTCGACGAACTGCCGCTCGAGACGCTGACGGGCGTGGACCCGCGGATCGACGCGCGCGTCTATGACGTGCTGAGCGTCGATGCATCGGTCGCCAGCCGCACCAGCCATGGCGGCACCGCGCCCGTGCGTGTACGCGAGGCGATTGCGGCGGCGCGGGCGAGGATGGAGGAACAGGGACGATGAGCCGGACGATTCTGACGCTGGCGGCAGCAGCGTTTGCCCTGTCGGCCTGCGGCGCCAAGCGCGACCTGCGCCCGGCCGAGGGGCAATCGCTGCCCGTCGCACCCTATGGCGCGGTCGCCACACCCGCGCCGGCCGACCTGACCAAGCCGCCGATCGACGCCCGGCCCAAACGCGGGGATCAGACGCTGACCCAGTCGGAGGATCGCCCCGCCGATCCGTTCGACCTGCCCCCCTCTCGCTGAACAAGTAGACCCATGGATCATTTCACCTATCGCGACGGCGAACTTTATGCCGAGGATGTGCCGCTGGCACGCATCGCGGCCGAGGTCGGCACCCCATGCTACGTCTATTCCCAGGCGACGTTCGAGCGCCATGCACAGGTGTTTCGTGAGGGGCTGAGCGCCGTCGAGGCGCCGGTGCATATCGCCTTTGCGATCAAGGCCAATCCAAATCTGGGCGTGCTGCGCGTCCTGGCCAATCAGGGTTTCGGTGCGGATGTCGTGTCGGCGGGCGAGATGTACCGCGCCATCGCCGCCGGGGTAGCCCCGTCTGAGATCGTGTTTTCCGGCGTCGGCAAGTCCGAGCGCGAGCTGATCGCCGCGCTGGAGGCGGGGATCGGCCAGTTCAACCTGGAGCTGGAAGAGGAGGGCGTCGTCCTGTCCCGCCTGGCTGCCGAGCGGGGCCTGCGCGCGCCGTGCGTGATCCGGGTCAATCCGGACGTGGATGCGCGCACCCATGCCAAGATTTCCACCGGCAAGGCGGAGAACAAGTTCGGCCTGCCGATCAGCGATGCGCGCACGATCTTTGACCGGCTGGCCCCGTTGCCGGGGCTGAACCTGCGCGGTGTCGCCTGTCATATCGGCAGCCAGCTGGGCACGTTGGAGCCGCTGCGCGATGCTTATGTGAAGATCGGCGAGCTGGTCGCCGAACTGCGCGGCGCCGGGCACAGTGTCACTCATGTCGATCTGGGCGGCGGGCTGGGCGTTCCCTATCGCCCCGGCGACGCTTTCCCCAGCCCCGCCGAATATGGCGCGATGGTGGCAGGGGTGACCCGCGGCTGGGACGTCACGCTGATGTTCGAGCCGGGGCGGGTGATCGCGGGCAATGCCGGCGTGCTGATGACCGAGGTTCTGTGGGTCAAGCCCGGCGTCGCCAACCCCTATGTCATCGTCGATGCCGCGATGAACGATCTGATGCGGCCCGCGCTCTATGACGCCTATCACGATTTCGTCGCCGTGCGCCCGACGGGCGAGCGGATGACGGCGAACATTGCGGGGCCGGTGTGCGAAAGCGGCGATACCTTTGCCATGGGGCGGGAGATCGACGCGGTTGCGCGCGGCGACCTGGCCGTGCTGCGGACGGCAGGCGCGTACGGCGCGACCATGGCCAGCACCTATAACAGCCGCGACCTGGTGCCGGAGGTACTGGTCAACGGCGACCAATATGCAGTGGTGGCCGACCGGATCGCCGCTGGCACCGTGATGGCCGCCGAGCGGGTGCCGGAATGGCTGACCGCATGATCCTGAATGGCCTGCCCATGCTGATGAAGCTGGCGGGCCGCCCGGTCATCCTGGCGGGGCAGGGGGAGGCGGCGGACGCGAAAAGGCGGCTGCTGGAACGGGCAGGTGCGATCGTCGCGACGATCGATCATCCGTGTGCCCGGCTGGCTGTGGTGGCCATCGACGATGAAGCGGAGGCCATGACTGCGATTGCTACGCTGCGGGCGCGCGGCGTGTTGATCAACGCAGTCGACCGGCCCGACCAGTGCGATTTCACGCTTCCCGCGATCATCGACCGGTCGCCGGTGCTGATCGCCATTTCGACGGGTGGCGCCTCGGCTGGCCTTGCGGCGGCGCTGCGCCAGCGGCTGGAAGCGATCATCCCCGCCGATCTGGGGCGGCTGGCCGAAGGGCTGGGCCGCGCGCGCCGCGTGCTGAAAGCCCGGCTGGCCGATGGGGGCGAGCGGCGACGGGCGCTGGCGGCGGCACTGGCGGCGAGCGGGCCGATCGACCCATTGAGCGCAGGCAGCGCCGACCGGGTGGATCGCTGGGCGAGCGGGATGCTTTCCCGCCCCGCGCCCGCACTGTTCGCGTTCACGCTGGCCAGTGGCGATCCCGACGACCTTACCCTTCGCCAAGCGCGGTTGCTGGCAAGTGCCGACCGGGTGACTCACCGCGCCGATGTGCCCGCCACCATCCTGGACCGTGCCCGCGCCGACGCCGTGCGGCAGGCAACGAGCGCGCCGCCCGCCGACGCGCCCGACGGCCTGTGGATCGATCTGGCGATGGCGCCATGACCCATGCCCTGGCGCTGACAGAAACCGGGACGGTCGAGGGAATGGACCGCGACGCGGCGCTGGCTGCGGCCGGTCCGTTGGTCTGGGTGCATCTGGACCGGGACGGGGATGACACGCTGGACTGGCTGGCGAACCGGGCGCACCTGCCCGAAGCTGCGATCAACGCGCTGACCGCCACGGAAACCCGACCGCGCTGCGATGCGCTGGACGACGGGGCGCTCATCAACCTGCGCGGCCTGTCGCCCGCCATGGATTCGATGTCGGATCCGTTCGCGTCCGTGCGGCTGTTCGCGCGGGGCAACCGCGTCTTTTCGGTCACCCGGTTGCCGATGACGGCGGTGGATACGGTCTGCGGCGAGGTGAAGGGCGGGCAGGTCAAGGATCCGGGCGATCTGATCGCCGCCTTTGCCGATGCGATCACCGCCGAACTCGACCCGGTCGTCGTCGATCTGGGCGACGAACTGGACGATTGCGAAGAGGGACTGGACCAGCGCCGCCTGTTTGCGCTGCGCCGGTCGGTGGGCAAGGTGCGGGCCAGGGCCATCGGCTATCGCCGGTTCCTGGCACCCCAGCGGGATGCGCTCGAGCGGCTGGCGGCACTGCCCGCCGAATGGCTGGCACCCGATGACCGGCTGCATCTTGCCGACGCCGCAGACCGCGCCGCCCGCATGGCCGAGGAGCTGGAGGCGATCCGCGAACGCGCTGCCTTGCTGCACGAAACGCTGACCGACCTGCGCGCCGAACAGATCGATCAGCGGGCACTGGTCATCTCCATCGTCGCCATGGTGTTCCTGCCGCTCACCTTCCTGACGGGCCTGCTGGGCATGAATGTCGAGGGCATACCCTATGCCCGCGAACCCTGGGCATTCTGGGGCGTGGTCGGCGTTTGCGCCGTGCTGGCGGTCGCCATCGCTGCCTATTTCGCCCGGCGGCACTGGTTCAGGGATTGATCCGAAGGCTGGGTGAGGCTGGCGGCTGGTCAATCAGTGCAGTGCCATCGAGCGAGCGGCGAATCAAAAGGGGGCCGGCATCGCTGCCAGCCCCCCATGTCGCCTGATCCTACCGTCGCACCCTTCCGGGCAGACCTGTCGGATGCCTGGCGGCATCGCCTGTCGCCATCTGCCTTTCGGCCCATGCCCGACCGGCGTCGCGGTCGCCACTGCACATCGGCTTGCGTTCGAGTGAACCCGCGCCAAGGTCTGTGACGGCCAGCGGACGTTCGGGCTTGCGCTTTCCCGTCCGCTTTTGGCCGAGAGTGGAGCCGCCGGTGCCCGTTCCCGCCACGCGTAACCGCATGGTGTGGATCAGCAAACCACCTGCCCTTCATCGGCCTGCCCCAGCCGGCCTTCGCCGTCTGCGGCTGAACCGTCCTTCGGATCCCGGATGCCCCGCCCTGACCTGAGCCACGACCGCACATCCGTCTGGACCCTATCGTCCGGTCCGGCTTGACCCTGTCCTGCGGTTTGCTTTCGCCACCAGCAGCCGGTATCGAGCCCCAATCCGTTGATTTTGCTTCGGTTTCCCGCTGCTCTATCGCCGTCTTGATGCATGGATCGTCTCACCCGGCGCGAGTCGGACCAAGCCCGATTCGACACCGTGCGCCTGTGAGTCTTGTGGATAACGGGAATAAGTGTCGGGGCTCAGCCCTGCGGTGCCCAACCGGGAGCGGCCAGCTCGAACCCGGCAAAGTCGAAGCCCGGCACCACCACGCAGCTGACCAGCGCGCCAAGCGGCCCGGCCTCTGCCGCCTGCCACCAGCCCGCCGGCACCAGCCATTGCGGCTGATAGCCAAGCGAGGGGTCCGCGCCAAGCACGATGCGTTGCACCGGGCCATGCTCGTCCGGCGCGATCATCAGTCGAAGCGGCGATCCGCCATGCCAGAACCACAGTTCATCGGCGTCGACGCGGTGCCAGTGCGATCGGCCACCCCCGGCCAGTGCATAGATGATGGCCGTCGCCATGCCTCTGGGATTCGTTTCATCGTCCTTTCGCCACGTCTCGCGGAACCAGCCGCCCTCTGGATGCGGTCGTAACGAATACTGACGAACCCATTCATCCACCATAAAAGCGCGCCCTGTCAGATCCCGATGCAACGATTGGCGAAACGGGAAATGGCTGAAATCCGCCGTTTCTGTCAATCGGTTCATGCAACCATGCCGCAGATGCGGCGTTTGGTGCTCGTAACGAGATTTGAAGGGAGAAGACCAATGCGTAACCTTATCCTGGCTGCTGCCGCTTTTTCGGTCGCTCTGCCTGTTGCGGCCGTCGTGCCGACCCCGGATGCCAGCGTCGAAGCACGCGAGGGCCGCTACAAGTACCGCGAATGGCGCGGTCGTGACGGTCGCCGCTATTGCCGCAAGCCCGATGGCACCACCGGCCTGGTGGTTGGCGGCGTCGCCGGTGCGCTGGTCGGCCGGACCATCGATACGCGCGGCGACCGTACCGTAGGGACCCTGCTGGGTGCAGCCGCCGGTGCCGTCGCTGGCCGCGAGATCGAACGGGCGGGTTCGCGCTGCCGCTGATCGGCGGTAACGCCGCTTGATCGGAAAAGCTTGAGCGGGCGGGGAGCCAAACGGCTTCCCGCCCGTTCTCCATCCGCCACAACCGGAGAAAATCGATGAAGAAGATGCTGGCCGCGGCAATCGCGGTTTCGGCGGCGTCGCTTGGCGCCTGCAGCCAATATGGCGACCCCTATGGCCCCCGTTATGCCGGCGGTGCTGGCGATTGGGATGCCGCCCGCTACTACCGCGACGATCCGCGCTATTCCGAGCGTCGTCTGGGTCGCAACGACGCGGTGTTCCGGGGTCGGGACGGTCGATATTACTGCCGTCGCGACGACGGCACCGCTGGCCTGATCGTCGGCGGCCTGGCTGGCGGCGTGCTGGGCAACGTGATTGCGCCGGGCGGTTCGAAGACGCTGGGTTCGGTGCTGGGCGGTGCTGCGGGTGCGGTGATCGGTCAGCAGATCGATCGCGGCGAGGCCCGCTGTCGCTGACCGACGTCAGGCCAGGCCGTCCAAGACGAGCTTGATGCCAACGGCGATCATCAGCCAGTAGATGGCGCGTTCAAATGGCTCGTGCGGTACCCGCCGCACGAGCCATACGCCTGCCAGGGTCGAAGCGATCGCCACTGGCATCAATGCTGCCGCACTCGTGAGCGCTGCCGGGCCGAATTGGCCAAGCGCGATATAGCCCGGCACCTTGATCCAGTTGACCAGCGCGAAAAACACCGCCGTCGTTCCGACCAGGGTGTCGCGTGCCAGTTTCATCGGCATCACCACCAGTTGGAACGGCGGCGCACCGGCATGGGCGACGTGGCTGGTAAAACCGGATGCAACGCCCATCGCTGCCGCAAATCCCGGCACCATCGGACGGGCCGCCACGGGTCCGCGCCGTTCGAGCCACAGCCGCCATGTTCCGAACAGGATCGAAATGGCCCCGACCATCGCCAGCACGCCCTCTGCCGACACGCGTGCAGAGAACAGCCAGCCGAGCCCGATTCCCGCCGCTGCACCGGGCAGGGTCCAGCGGATCACCCGCCAATCGACGTTGCGCCGGAATGCCCAGACACTCACCGCGTCCTGCACGATCAGGATCGGCAGCAGGATGGCGGCTGCCAGCACCGGATCGATCACCAGGGCGATCATGGGCAGGCTGAGCGATCCTGCGCCGGCAAAGCCGCCCTTGCCCAGGCCGAGCAGCATGACGGCGGGCAGCGCCGCCGCCCAGAACCATGGATCGGAGATCAAAGCGCGCGCGCGCCCGCGATCCGCGCCAGCTGGGCGGTGATCTTCAACAGCACGATCACCCCCGCCGCCGCAAAGCCGGCAAGCGCCAAAACCGCCCAGGTCAGCGCTTCTGCCCAGCGGGCGAGTTCAGGATCAGGCGCAATCGTCGCTGCGACCGCCGGCGTTCCGGCAGCGCCGGGGCGGGGACTGTCGGCACCGGTGTCGCCTGACCTTGGTCGGGTGAGGGGTGTCGCCCGGCGTTCCGCTCGGGATCGGTCAGCGGTCGCGGTCGGGGCCGTGACGCGGTTGCCGTCGCCTGTTCCGTCCGGCTGCCGCAGCTCGCTGCCGATCGACAGCATCGCCATCATCACGGCATAGGTCGCCATGCCCGACAGGATCAGGAACAGCGTGCGCCCGGCCCAATCGGCCGCGCCCCTCACGCGCTCATTTCATCCAGCTTGGCCCGGCGCTTGGCAGTCGCCTGCCGCACGCCCGCATTGCCGCGCGCACGCAGCTGCGCCTTCAGCACTTCGGGTTCCGGGGCGATCAGGAAGCCGAAACTGACCGTCCCCGCCTTCGTCTCGACGGCATGATGCAGCCGGTGGGCGGAAATGATCTTTTTCATATAGGCGGATTTGGGGATGTACCGGATCGGAATGCGCCGGTGCACGATGAAATCGTGAAAGCCCAGATAGATCATGCCATAGGCCGCGATGCCCGCGCCGATCCAGATCGTCACCGGGTTCCAGCCGAGATAGAGGCCGCCGATCATCAACAGGATCGACGGCATGGCGAAGATCACGAAATACAGGTCGTTGAGCTCCCAATTGCCCTCACGCGGCTCATGATGGCTCTTGTGCAGGAACCAGCCGGGGCCGTGCATCACCCAGCGGTGCATGACATAGGCAAAGCCCTCCATCGCGGCGACGGTGGCCAAAAACGCGACTATTCCAATTGCAACGTTCATGGGCGGCGATATAGCGCCGCGCCGTGCGCATTGCGAGCCTTGTCGCCTTAGGGCTTTCGTCCATGCTCCTCTCCGGCTGCGCCGTGCCGGAGGCGCGATTGCGCGCCGGCCTGGTGAATGCGGGGCTGCCGCGTCCGCTGTCCGCCTGCATGGCCGAACGGATGGTCGACCGGTTGAACCTGGCACAGTTGCGGCGGATGGGCGACCTGCCCACGGCACGGGATGCGGCATCGCTCGACCAGTTTCTGCGCCGGGTGCGGGCGCTAGGCGATCCAGAAATCTGGACGGTGACCAGCAGTTCGGCGACCATCTGTGCTGTTGCGGGATAATTTTTGCGACTGCATCGCAACTGCAAGCGCTGGGGGTGGATTCAGGGCGGAGCCTGTGCTTAAGCGTGGCGCATTCGATCCGACCCCTTGAACACTGAAAGGGCACGCGCATGAACATCCATGAATATCAGGCCAAGGAACTGCTGGCGAAGTTCGGTGTGCCGGTCCCTGCCGGCTTTGCCGCACTGACCGTCGAGGAAGCCGTCGAGGCGTCGAAGAAGTTGCCCGGACCGCTTTTTGTCGTGAAGGCGCAGATTCATGCCGGCGGGCGCGGCAAGGGCAAGTTCAAGGAACTCGGCCCCGATGCAAAGGGCGGCGTCCGCCTGGCCAAGACCGAGGACGAAGTGCGCCACGCGGCCACCGAAATGCTGGGCAACACGCTGGTGACCATCCAGACCGGCGAAGCCGGCAAGCAGGTCAACCGCCTCTATGTCACCGACGGCGTCGACATCGCCAAGGAATTCTATCTGGCTCTGGTCGTCGACCGGGCCAGCGGCCGGATCGGCTTCGTCGTGTCGACCGAGGGCGGCATGGACATCGAAACCGTCGCGCATGACACGCCGGAGAAGATCCACAGCTTCTCGGTCGATCCCGCGACCGGATTCCAGGCGCATCACGGCCGCGCCGTTGCCGCCGCGCTCGGCCTGTCGGGCGACCTTGCCAAGCAGGCCGCAAAGGTCGCGGCCAAGCTCTATGACGCGTTCCTGGGCACCGATGCCGAGCAGATCGAAATCAATCCGCTCGCCGTCACCGACGATGGCAAGCTGATGGTGCTCGATGCCAAGGTCGGTTTCGACGGCAACGCGATGTTCCGTCACCCGGACCTGATGGAACTGCGCGACGAGACCGAAGAGGACCCGATGGAGCTGGAGGCGTCGAAGTACGACCTGGCGTACATCAAGCTCGACGGCGACATCGGCTGCATGGTCAATGGCGCCGGCCTGGCCATGGCGACGATGGACATCATCAAGCTGAACGGCATGTTCCCGGCCAACTTCCTGGACGTGGGCGGCGGCGCATCGAAGGAAAAGGTGACGGCGGCGTTCAAGATCATCCTGAGCGATCCGGCGGTGAAGGGCATCCTGGTCAATATCTTTGGCGGCATCATGCGCTGCGACGTCATTGCCGAAGGCATCGTGGCGGCGGCCAAGGAAGTGAACCTGTCGGTTCCGCTCGTCGTCCGGCTGGAAGGGACGAATGTTCAGCAGGGCAAGGAGATCCTGGCCAATTCGGGCCTGGCGATCGTGCCGGCCAACGATCTGGGCGATGCCGCCAAAAAGATCGTCGCCGAGGTCAAGAACGCGGCCTGATCGGGGCCAGCGCATCGGAACGGACGGGGGCCGGGACAGCGATGTTCCGGCCCCTGGCATATCGGCGGTGCAAGGGGCCAAGGATTCCGTACCGGACTTGCGAAGCCGACGCCCAAGCGCCATTTTGACGCCAGAGATTGCCGCTGAAAACTGCTGCACGAAAAGGAATGCGGAATGAAGCTGTTGGTACCGGTCAAGCGGGTGCTTGATTACAATGTGAAGCCTCGGGTGCGGGCTGACGGGTCTGGTGTGGATCTGTCGAATGTGAAGATGAGCATGAACCCGTTTTGCGAGATTGCGGTCGAGGAGGCGATCCGGCTGCGGGAGCGGGGTGCGGCGACCGAGGTGGTGGTGGTCTCGATCGGCGAGGCGAAGTGCGTTGAGACGCTGCGCACGGCGCTGGCGATGGGGGCGGACCGGGCGATCCATGTGCTGAGCGAGACGGTGGTGGAGCCGCTGGCTGTGGCGAAGATCCTGGCCGGGATCGTGAAGGAGGAGCAGCCGGGTCTGGTGATCCTGGGCAAGCAAGCGATCGACGGCGACATGGGCCAGACGGGCCAGATGCTGGCGGCGCTGACCGGCTGGGGCCAGGGGACGTTCGCCAGCAAGGTCGAGGTGGACCCCGGCTCGGAGGCCGGGGCAGGGGCCGTCACCGTGACCCGCGAGGTGGATGGCGGGCTGGAGACGGTGCGGCTCACGCTGCCTGCGATCGTGACCACGGACCTGCGCCTCAACGAGCCGCGCTATGCGAGCCTGCCCAACATCATGAAGGCCAAGTCCAAGCCCTTGGCCAGCAAGACCCCCGAGGACTACGGCGTCGACGTGACCCCGCGGCTGACCACGCTGAGCGTTGCCGAGCCGCCGAAGCGGACTGCGGGGATCAAGGTGGCGAGCGTCGATGAACTGGTCGAGAAGCTGAAGGCGATGGGAGTTGCGGCATGAGCGTGCTGGTATGGGTCGAGCATGACGGTCAGGTCGTGAAGGATGCGACGCTGAGTGCGGTCACTGCCGCGTCGAAGCTGGGCGAGGTGCATCTGTTGGTCGCGGGCGAGGGCTGTGCTGCGGTCGCGGACGAAGCGGCGAAGATCGCGGGCGTTGCCAGGGTGCATCTGGCCGATGACGCGGCCTATGGCCATGCGCTGGCCGAGAATGTCGCGCCGCTGATCGCCGGGCTGATGAGCGGGTTCGATGCGTTCGTGGCCCCTGCGACCACGACGGGCAGGAACATCGCGCCGCGGGTCGCAGCCCTGCTGGACGTCATGCAGATCAGCGACGTGCTGTCGGTGGAGAGTGCCGACACGTTCACCCGGCCGATCTATGCCGGCAACGCCATCGCCACCGTCCAGTCGAGCGATGCGAAGAAGGTGATCACGGTGCGCGGCACCGCGTTCGACAAGGCGGCGCGGGACGGCGGCTCGGCCGAGGTGGTGCCCGCCGCCGCCACGGGCGATGCGGGCCTGTCCAGCTTCGTGTCCGCCGAGCTTGCCCAGTCGGAGCGGCCCGAGCTGACCAGCGCGAAGATCATCGTGTCCGGCGGCCGGGCGCTCGGCTCCGGCGAGCAGTTCCAGGCGCTGATCGAGCCGCTCGCCGACAAGCTGGGCGCCGCGGTCGGCGCATCCCGCGCGGCGGTGGACGCAGGCTATGTCCCCAACGACTATCAGGTCGGCCAGACCGGTAAGATCGTCGCACCGGAGGTCTATCTCGCCATCGGCATCTCCGGCGCCATCCAGCACCTGGCCGGGATGAAGGACAGCAAGACCATCATCGCCATCAACAAGGACGAGGACGCCCCCATCTTCCAGGTCGCAGACATCGGACTGGTCGGCGACCTGTTCACCCTGGTGCCGGAACTCACCGAAAAACTATAGGCGATTTGCCGTCGCCCATCGATCGGACGGGAATTAACCGGATTTTCAGTGGCTTGGTTGCAGAATGCGCCAGCCATGCTGAATATGGTTTGCCATGTCGGCCCCGTGCCGATCCCGTCCATCGACGGACGCCGCCACAAGCGGCGGTCCGTCGTGATGAGCGCGGCCATGCGTACCACAGCCCATGGGCGGTTCGCGGCGGTATTGCAGGACCTGTCGATCAGCGGTTGCCGCCTCGTCACGTCCAAATCGATGCAGATCGGCGAGCGGGTGTTCGTCCGGTTGCCGGGGTTCCAGCCCTTTGTCGGCGAAGTCCGCTGGATCGGGGACAAGGAAGCTGGCATCCGGTTCGACGTGCCGCTGCATCCTGCCGTGGTCGAACATATCAGCCAGGCATCGCCACTGCGCTGATCGCTGCGGATCGGGTCAGCGCGGTCGTGCGAACTGCATCACCTGCGCCATCATCACATCGATCGAGCCGCCCGCATCGGCAAGCCAGTCGCCGGGCCCCACCGTATTGATGGCGACCCCCATCGGCGTCGGCCAGCCGCGCAGGGCATGGACCACGGTGCGTAGCGTCTGCATGGTCGAAACGGCAGCCTGCCATCCCGCCGCCGTTGCGATAATGCCCACCGGCAACCCGTCGAAATAGACGCGGGCGTCGCCCCGGGTCAGCTCGACATGATCCAGCGCATTCTTGACCAGTCCCGACAAGGTGCCGTGATAGCCGGGGGAGCCGATGACGAGGCCGTCGGCCGACCGGATCGTATCGACAAAGGCGCAGATCGCGTCATTCGCCAGGGCCGTTTCCGGGTCGAAATTGGGAAAGTCGATCGCCGGACCGGTCAACAGCGTGGTGCGCGCGCCCGACCGTTCGGCAGCGGCCAGCGCGCGCGCCAGGGCGGCGGCCGTACCCGATTGCGGGCGAAGCGTGCCCCCGATGGCGACGATGTGCGGCTGGCTCATGCCCGCCGCGCTAAACCAATGGTGCGATGCTTTCCAGCCCGTTCAGGCCCGGACGGATCGCCACGCCTCGGCAATTTCCTGAAGATCGGCGGCAACGGCACGAAATGGCGCGGAATCATTGCCGATGCTGGCATCGACGACCTGTTGGCGCAGACCGGCATATAGCGTCGCCAGCGTGCGCGACACGTCGCGACCCTGTTCGAAGTCCAGCCCCGCCTCCAGCGCGAACAGGATGGCGATGGCGCGGGTGACGCGTTCGCTCTTGATCCGGAAATTGCGGTTGTCGGTGGCCCAGGCAGCGGTCGTGAGGGCACGGATCAATTCGTCGTACAGCAACGTGACCAGCGCATGGGGATCGGCCCCGCCGGTGCGGCCGGCAAGATCAACGGAGCGGTAGACCTGCTCCGGATTGGCGAGGCGAAAGGCAATGCTCATGCCGGATCAGCGCTGAGCGTTCCATGCGTCGATCTGTTGCGTCAGGAAGCTTTGCGTGGATTTATAGGCGGCGACGCGGGCATCCATGCTGGCGAACTGGCGGGTCATGCGGGTGCGTGCTGCCTCTGCCTGTTCCGTCGCCTTTACCTGTTCGTCGGCCAATGCGGACTGAAGCCGGGTATAGCGCTGTTCCGAAGCACCGAGCCCGGTCGACCGGCTGGTCGCCGCAGTGGAGATGGCGAACAGGGCGCCCGATAGCCCGCCCGACCCGGCGGCGAACATCCGGCCGACCGTTTCCGGATAGCTAGTCAGCGCCCGGTTCAGCGTCGCGCTGTTGACGCTGAGTGTGCCGTCGCGGCCGGTCGCCACGCCCAGTTCGGCCAGCGTGCGCGGTGCATTCCCATCGGCGGGGGTCAGTTGGCGCAAGGTCAGGTTGCGCAGTTCCTGCATCATGCTGCGCGCGCCCGGATCGGCACGCAGCGGCCCGGAGATCGGATCGGTCGCCTCCGTCAGCAATGCGTAGAGGTCGTTATAGGTGGCGACGACATCGTTGACCGCCTGGCGCAGGGCGTCGGTCTGGGGCGATGCGCCGATCGCCACCTGCGTCCCCGTGCTGGCGGAAACCAGGTCGAGCCGCACGCCGGGGATCAGATCGGTGATGTTGTTGCCGGTGCGGCGCACCGCCACGCCGTCGACCGCGACGATCGCATCGGCGGCGCGGGTGCCGAACTGCATCCCGGTGGTGCCGTCGTTCACCGCCAGCGCCGACAGGCCGGGGACGGCGGGGTCTTCGGTCACGCTCATGGTGAAGGCGCTGGCTTCGCCGGTCGCGCCCTTCAGCACCAGCCGCGCGCCCTGGCTGTCGCTGACGATGGATGCGGTGATCCCGGCACCGGCGGTGTTGATGGCATTCCGGATGCCGGTCAGCGATGCGTTGCTTGCATCGATGGTGATGTCGATGGCGGCACCGGTGCCGACCTGAATCGACAGCACGCCCTGGCCCACCGCAGCGCTGGCATCGGCGACCGGATCGCTGAACGCCACTTGGGCCGAAGCAAGCTGGCGCACCTCGACGCTGTTGTTCAGGCCAGTGATCGACGCACCGTTCAGGCTGGTTGCCCGCACGATGCCGGTATTGCTGCTGGTCGCCTGGGTGGTCAGCGTGCCGCCGCTGACCAATTGGGACAGCGCGGTCGAAAATCCGCTGATCCCGCTTTTCAGCTGGGCGATCAGCGACAATTGCGACGTCAGCGTTTCCTGGCGTTGTTCGATCGAGGCGTTCTTCGCGGCGAACTGCGCATCGACCAGTGCGGTCACCAGCGCAGTCGTGTCGATGCCCGACCCGGTGCCCAGCGTCTTGGTGATCGATTCCATGGCTTACTCCGCTTTACGCCGCACCAGTCCGCAGAACGACCGGATGCGGGCAATGCTTAGGGTTTTGCGGCCAGTTGATTGCCGTTTTCGTCAAACCAGGCGGTGCTCGGCACATCGATATCGGGCAGGGTGCCGCGCGCATCCGCATTCAGGTTGAAGATAAAGGCGAGCACGGTGGCGATCGCCATGTACAGGTCGTCGCGCACCTCCTGCCCCTCGCGGCTGGTGTAATAGACCGCACGGGCCAGGGTGGGGGATTCCAGCACCGGCTTGCCCAGCTCTGCCGCCAGTTCGCGGATGGCGAGCGCAGTATCGCCGCGGCCCTTGGCAACGACGACGGGCACCATATCCTGTCCCGGCAGATAGCGTAGCGCGACCGCGAAATGGGTCGGGTTGGTCAGGACGACATGCGCCTCCGCCACCGACTTGCGGAAGCCGCCCTTCAGGATCTGGCGCTGGCGCTGGCGCTGGGCGGCCTTGTTCTCCGGGTTGCCCTCGGCCTCCTTATGCTCGTCCTTGATCTCCTGTTTCGACATCTTCATCCGGTTCATCCGCCGGATCATGGCAATGGGCAGGTCGATGGCGGCGATCGCGGTGAGGCCAGCCGCCATCGCGAAGACGAGCAGAATGAAGGTGTCGCCCAATGCGCCGGTGGCGCCGGCAATGTCGGTGGTAAGCAGGCCCGTCATCTGATGGGCGGCCGACCAGAGGATGGTCCCGCCGATGCTGCCGAGCAGGATCGCCTTCAAAAGCGATTTGCCAAGTTCGATCCAGCCTTGGGGTCCAAAGATGCGCTTAAGGCCCGATGCCGGGTTCATCCGGTTGCCCTTGGGCGCCCACAGCTTGCCGTTGAAGCGCAGTCCGCCGATCCCGGCTTGTGCGCCGATCGCGGCCAACGCCGTCAGCGCAAGCAGGCCGCCAAGCGCTGGGGCGATCTTCCACCCCGCCTCGACAATCGGTTGCCAGGGCTGAAAATCCTCGATCTCGCCGCGTCCGAAGGCGAAGCTGGCACGCATCAATTCCTTGCACGCGCCCAGCAGGGACGGGCCGAGCATCGCCATCCACAGACATCCCGCCAGGATGACGATGGCGGCGTTCAGATCCTGGGATTTAAGGACATCGCCGTCGTCCAGCGCCTTTTGGCGGCGCTTTGGGGTTGGTGCTTCTGTCCGTTCGCCAGCGCTCTCAGCCATCAGCCGAACACCAGGCCTTGCGTGGCATCAAGTCCCTCGCGGGCGATGACGAGCATGTAATCGCTCATCGCGGGCAGCGCGACGAACAGTGCGATGACCCCGACCAGCAGGCTGGCGGGCAGGCCAACGGCGAACAGGTTGAGCGACGGGGCGGAGCGCGACAGCATTCCCACCGCGACGTTCATGCAAAGCAGCAGGAACCCGACGGGCAGGGCGAGCAGCAGCCCGGCGCTAAAGGCATAGCCACCGAACAGGGCGATATCCTGAAGCCGTTCGGGAGCCAGCCACGACACGCCCGGCGGCATCACCACGTAACTGCGCACGATCAGGTCGACCAGGATCAGGTGTCCGTCGACCGACAGGAACAACAGGGTCAACAGCACGGACAGGAAATTGCCCAGCGCCGGGCTTTGCTGGCCGTTCTGCGGATCGACGGCGGCGGCAAAGCCGATGCCCATGCTCATCCCGATGGTTTCGGCCGCAACCAGCGGTGCGGCAAAGGCGATCTGGAGCACGAAGCCCAGTGCAAGGCCGATCAGCGCCTCGGCACCGATGGCGAGGAAGGTGGTGAGCGCGAAGATTTCGGTCGGCGCGGGCACGGTGGTGACGTTCAGCGTCAAAATGCCGATGGCGGCGGACAGGATGACACGCACCTGCACCGGCACCGCGACCGCGCCAAAGATGGGCGCGGCGAGGAACGCGGCGCCGATCCGGACCATGCTGAAGATCAACGTCCAGAGCTGCGGCTCGATCGAGAGGCCGAAGCCGAGCATGTCAGTGCAGCGTCCGGCGTTCCTTCGCGCTAGCGGGTGCGAGCAGCGGGGGCAACACGATGTGACGCTGGCCGGGAAAAGGCAGCGAGCCGGTGGGGGCGGGCGCGACGGCCGGGCAGGGGGTCATCGCACGAGCTCCGGAATGCGTTCGAAGATGCTGACGGTAAAATCGCCGAGCAGGGTCAGGATCATGCCGCCGAACACGACCAGCGAGACGCCGACGATCGCCAGCTTGGGCACGAAGCTGAGTGTCTGTTCGTTGATCGAGGTCGCCGCCTGGATCATGCCGAGGATCAGGCCAGAGAGCAGCGCGGGGATCAGGATGGGCGTCGCGGCCAGCGCCAGCACCCAAAGCGCCTCCCGCGCGACGGACATGAAATAATCGGATTCCATCGGTCAAATCCTAGAAATGGCTGAACAAGGAAGGCCCTCACCCTTCCGGGGCTGCGCCCCTCCCTCCCTCTCCCGCGAGCGGGAGAGGGAAGCGGCGGGAAGGGTGAGGGTCTTCTTCTTCAAGTGACGAAACTGTTGGCCAGGCTGCCCATCGTCAGCATCCAGCCGTCGACCAGGACGAAGAGGAGCAGCTTGAAGGGCAGCGAGATGATGGTCGGCGACAGCATCATCATGCCCAGGCTCATCAGCACGGTGGCGACGACTAGGTCGATGATGATGAAGGGCAGGAAGATCAGAAAGCCGATCTGGAACGCGGTCTTCAGTTCGCTGGTGATGAAGGCGGGCAGCAGGACAGAGAAGGGGACATCGGCGGTATTCTGGAACGGCCCGACCTTGGCCATGTCGGCGAACAGCTTGATGTCCTTTTGCCGGGTCTGCGCCATCATGAAGGCGTGAAGCGGCTTGCCCGCATCCTCGATCATCTGCGTCGCGCCGATCCGCCCTTCGGCATAGGGCTGGATCGCCGTGGTGTTCATCCGCTCGATGGTCGGAGCCATCACGAAAAAGGACAGGAACAGCGACAGGCCGATCAGCACCTGATTGGGCGGCGTCTGTTGCAGTCCAAGCGCCTGGCGCAGGATCGACAGCACGATCAGAATGCGGGTGAAGCTGGTCATCATCAAGAGGATGCTGGGCAGGACCGTCAGCAGGCCCATGATGATCAGCACCTGCAGCGACAGGCTGAGCGGTGCATCGCCGCCGCCCAGGTCGCCAAGCGCCCGGTCGATGGCATCGCCCGCACCCGGCGCGGCCGGGGCCACCGGCGGCGTTACGGCGGCGGCACTGGCCGGATCCGCGATCAGCAGCACGGTTGCTGTGACCAGAAAGGTCATGAGCGTCAGCACCCAACCGGGGATGCGCCGCGCACGATCAAGGACAAGAGCCGTCATCGGTTCAGACCTTGTCGATCAGGGTGACGCCGCTGCGAGCGACGGAAAGGAGGAGCGTCCGCCCCTCGAACTCCACGACGGCCAGCCGCGTGCCCGGCGAGACCATCATGGTCTCCTTCACCTGGATCCGGCGGTCGGTAGGCTGGCCGGGCAGCCGCGCCTCCAGCTTGCGCCACAGCCACAGGCTGCCGACCAAAAGGCCGCAGACCAGGGGCAGCAGCACCACCAGTTTCAGGATATATTCCCACATCATCAGCGGGCGGCCCGCTTTTCAGGGGATACCAGTTCGGTCATGCGCACGCCGAAGCGGTCGCCAACGGTTACGACTTCGCCCCGGCCGATCAGCGTGCCATTGACGAACACGTCGAGCAACTCGTTCGCCTGACGGTCCAGTTCGATGACGCTGGATTCGCCGAGCGCCAGCAGCTCGCGCAGGGTCAGCTGCGTCGAACCGATCTCCACCGTCAGCCGGACGTCCACGTCCTGGAGCAGCCGGAAATTGGCTGCGACGGCGCCGTCCACGGGAAAGTCCCCGGTGATCGCGTTCATTGGAAATCCTCTTCAGGCAGGGGTTCGATGGAAGTGAGGCGGATGGCCGCATGGCCATTGGCAGTGCCGACGGTGCCCGCACCCAGGCGGCGGTTGCCGACCATGACGGGGACGTTGGGGCCGAAGCTGATCGGGATGATGTCGCCTTCCTTCAGCTCCATCAGCTTGCCGAGCGAAATGCTCGGTTCGGCCAGGACGGAACGGACGGGGAAGCGCACGCCCATGGCAGCGCGGGTCAGCCCGGCCAGCCAGCGTGCATCGGGTTCGGCGGACTTGCCGTGGACCTTTGCGGTCAGCGACGGCCCGTGGGGCTTCAATGCGGCGACGGGATAGAGGATGTCGATCATCGCCGGGTGCCCGCCATCGGCGGCAATGCCGAACCGGGTGACGATCACCGGATCCTCGCTGTCGATGCTGGAGAGCATCGCGGCGTTGATCTCGATATTGCCGGGCGTAAAGCCGATCCGGGCGACCGGTTCCCAGGCATGGGCCAGCGGATCGCACATGGATGCGGCCATGCGGCGGATCACCGCTTCGGCTGCCGGGGAAAATTCCGTCGGCAGGCTGTGCGGCGCGTCGCCGAAGCCGCCGAAGAACAGGTCGAGCAATTCAAGCGCAAAGCGGCCGGGCACGACCATCAGCGCCTGGCCGCCATCCGGGGTCATCGCGACCGGCAGCCATGCGGTCAGGCCCATTTCGCGGTTGGCGCGATACTGGCCGAAACGCTCCACCTCGACCGGCTCCGCCCAGCTGCGCACCGCGCGCCGCAGCATCGGTTCGAACACGCCCCGCAAGGACCGGGCAAAGCGTGCCGACAGATGCTGCAGCGTGTGCAGATCGCCGAACGGATTGACGTTGGAAATGCCCAGCGCCAGCGCATGTTCGGCCGCAATGCGCGGCCGGCTGCGCCGATCCGTTTCCAAAGAAGGTGAAGCGTCGTTAACCATCGACGTTCACTGAACGATAAAATTGGTAAAATAGACGTTACCAACGCCGCCAAAGCCCTCTTTTTCCTTCAGCGTATCGTTGATCGCCTTGGTCAGTCGCCGCTGAAGCTGGGTCTTGCCCTGGGCGGTGAACACCTGATCCTCGTCGGTTTCGCCCAAAGCCATCAGGATGGCCGAGCGAACCGCGATTTCATGGGTCTTCAGGTTGTTGATGACGGTGTCGTCATAGGGGGTGGAAACGGCGACACCGACCTGGATGAAATGCACGCTGTCGCGCAGGTTCGACGTGAACTCCTTTTCCATCGCATAATAGTTGCTGGCATATTGATCGCCGCCTTCGCCCTTGGGCGTCGGCATGCCGCCGCCCTCGCCGCCGCCTTCGCCTTCGCCCTCGCCGCCTTCCTTGGCGGCCTCGGCACGCTTCTGTTCGGAATGGGGCACCAGTTTCGGGCCGGATGCTTCGGCGCTGTGATCGCCGCCGCCGATGAAGCCGCCGAAATACAGGCCAGCGCCGGTGCCGCCGCCGGCGAGCACCAGCACGCCGACGCCGATCAGCACCCATTTCATCGCGCCGCCCTTTTTCTTCTTGGGCGCATCCTCGGTCGTCTTGGTGTCACTCATGGTTCAGTCCTTCCCCGGTCAGGCAATGCGGTCGTCCGGCCGGGCTTCCGCCTCGGCCAGCACGCTGGATTGGGCAGGCGCGGGCCGAACTGGCTGCGTCTGCGGTGATGGATTGGGTGGTCGGCCATGCGAGTGGCGATCCCCGTCCTGCATCTGCGCGCTCAGTCGCAGGCCCCGGGCTTCGGCAAGCTCGGCCAGCTTGGGCGCGGCTTCGGCAAGGGTGGCGCGGGCGGCGGCATGATCGGCGCTGATCCGTACCTCGGTTTCGCCGTCGCGTTCGACCAGCCGGATGTCGACGGCCCCCAGCGCGTCGGGCGTCAGCCGGATTCGTATTTCTTGTCGCCCCTCGCTGCGCAGCGTTTCGATGCGGTCGATCATCGACGTCATCCATTCGCGGGCATCCAGATCCAGAGCAGGCGCGGCGGGCGCGACAACCGGCGTGGCGGGCGTGGCCGAGGGATCGACGGCGGGCGCCAGGATCGATGCGGTGTCGATGCCGGTCGCGGGCAATACCGCCGTCCGGCGAAGCGCATGGTCCTGCACGGCGGCGGCGATCCGGTCGGCGAACAGCGCCGCTGCCGGGGCGATCGACCCATCGACGCGCAACACCGCCGGGGCCGGTAGCGGCTGAGCCGGTTCGGGGTTGGCATTTTCGGCCGCTGCCGCTGATACCACCGGCAACGACGGCAAGCGGGGACCGCGCATCGGCGCTGATCCGGCCGCCACGGTCGGCATCGCGCCGGTCGATAGCGGCACCGGCACGCGTGCGGTCGGTTCCTGGCGCCGCGGGGCGGGGGCGGCGACAGGCTCCGTCGCCGGTCGCAGCACACTGCCGCCGGTCGAATCGGCCGCATCAGCCGTGATAGCCATTGGCTTCGGACCCTCGCCATTGGCGGCGACATCCTGCGGCACGAACGCGGGAAGCGGCACTGATGCCGGGGGCGTATCGAGCTGGCCGGGCCGAGCCGGAAAAGCGAGCGGCTGAGGAGCGGATGCAGGATCGGACGACGGACCCGTCACCGCATCGGGAAGAGCAGTGTCTGTCGTGTTCGCCGCGGCATCCCGCGTGGCCGGTGTCGGCAGGGACAAGGGTTGGGGTGGCAGCGGCAATGCCTGCATCGATGCGGTCGGCAACTCACGGGTCACGGCGACGGCCTCGTCGGGGAGAGATGCGTTCGTATCGGTCGCCGCCGGTTCGGACGCCTCTTCAACTGCTCTGTCCAGCTGGTCGGGCGCGTCGTCGAGCGACGCTTCCGCAATGGCGATCGGCTGGACTGGCGACGGTGCTTGCAGCGCCCAGTCCGGGGCCGCAGCCATCGCCAGCGGCAGATCATTGCCGGTGGCGGCAAAATCTTGCCGTCCCGCTGCGATTGCGGGGATGGCGACGGACGCTGCATTGTTGCGGATGACAAAGGGGGATTGCCGGACGAGCCTTTCGATCACGCCCGCAAATTCGCGGCCCTGATCGCCACTGACCGACGCAGGCATGCCGCCAGCGGCAGGGCTGGCAGGATTGGCGACAAAAGATGGCAACAGGTTCGGCATCGGTTCAAGTCCCATGCCGATCGGTTCAGCAAGGATCGTGCCGTTTTGCGGGCTTGCCGGGCGGCAATGCCTCCATCGCGCGGCGGGCGCGGGCAGCGGCCTCTTCGGCGGCCCGCTGCATCAGCTTTTCCATCGCACTTTCGTCGCGCCGGGCCTCGATGGTTCTTGATCGCGCCCGGTCGAGCTGACGCTCGGCCCCGGCCAGCCGCTCCGCCACGGCGACGGCGGTCTGGTTCAGCCGTTCGCGGTAATGGGCCGATGCGATCATGCTGAGCGCGGCATCTGGCGCTGGCGTGGGCACGGGGGCGACCTCTGCCGCCAGCTGGGCGATCCGCGTGCGCAGTGCCTGTTCCTCGGCCAGGCGCTGCGCTGCGCGCGCCTCGTCCGCCTGCACCATCGTCAGCTGCAAACCCCGAACCCGGTGCAGCCGCGCCAGCCGGGCGGCCTTGTCAGCCATCGCCGAACACCCCGATCAATTCGGTCGCCGCTTCCTCCAGCGGCACGACTGCGTGAGCATCCTGGCGGATATAGTCCATGATCGCCGGGTGGCAGGCGATGGCAAGGTCGAGCGCGGCGTCGGTGCCGGTGCGATAGGCGCCCATCAGCACCAGATCGCGATTTTCCTCATAGGTTGCCAGGTGACGGCGCAGGATGCGCGCGGCCTGTTGGTGCGGGCGGCCGGTAATGTCATTCATCACCCGGCTGACCGACGGGCCAAGGTCGATGGCGGGATAGACGCCGCGCTCGGCCAGCTGGCGCGACAAGACGATGTGCCCGTCCAGGATCGACCGCGCCGAATCGACGACGGGATCGTTGCCGTCATCGCCGTCCGCCAGCACGGTATAGATGGCGGTGATCGATCCGCCGCTGTGCACGTCCGTGCCCGCGCGTTCGATCAGGCCGGGCAGCATGGCGATGGCACTGGGCGGATAGCCGCGTGCACTGGCCGGTTCGCCCAAGGCCAGCCCGATTTCGCGGCCCGCATGGGCGACGCGGGTCAGCGAATCCATGATCAGCAGCACCTGCTTGCCCTCGGCCCGGAAAGCCTCGGCAATGGCCGTGGCGCGCAGGGCGCCGCGAATGCGCAGCACCGGCGAATGATTGGCGGGCACGGCGACGACCACCGAGCGGGCGCGCGCATCGCCGGCGACCTTGGTTTCCAGAAAGTCGGCGACTTCGCGGCTGCGCTCGCCGATCAGGCCGACGACGATGACATCGGCCTTTGCCGCGCGAACCATCATGCCGAGCAGCACCGATTTGCCGACGCCCGATCCGGCCATGATGCCGACGCGCTGTCCCTGGCCGATCGTCAACAGACCGTTGATCGCGCGAACGCCGACGTCCAGGGGTTTGAGCACCCGGCCCCGGTCCAGCGGATTTTGCAGCCGGCCGGCCAGCGGCCAGCTGCCCGCGCCGCGGATCGGCCCCAGGCCGTCGATCGGTTGACCGGCACCGTCGACCACCCTGCCGAGCAGCGCCGCGCCGACTTCCGCCTCTCCCGGCGCGCCGATGGGGCGGACGGGGGTGTTGGGCAACAGCGGCGCCGGGCCGCCCAGGTTCATCATCAGCGTGCGGCCGCCGCGAAAGCCGATGACTTCGGCCTGCACCAGTCCCGCGCCCTCGCCGATCGCGCACACGGTGCCGACCGGCAGCGACAGGCCGACCGCCTCCATCAGCAACCCGTCATAGCTGGCCAGACGGCCGGCAATGCGGGGTCGCGGCGTGAAATCGGTCTGCTCGATCGCATCCAGATAGGTTTCGGAGAAGCGCACCAGCATTAGTCGGGGACCGCGATCCGATTGATCGCCGCATCCAGCTGTTCCAGCCACAGGTCGGGACCGTCCTCGACCACCGTCGTCGCCGATTCGAGCGCGAAGCTGCCACGCGCCAGGCTGGAATCGCCCACCGCAAAGACGCTTGGCGGCAGATGCCCCTCGATCAGCGGCAGATCGTCGGGATGCAGGCGCAACAATGCCGATTCGGTGCCGTCGGCCAGCATCTCGACCGCCGCATCGATCCGGCTGGTCAGCCGTTCGGCGGACACCCCGGTTTCGCCGACGACGGCATGGACCAGTTTAAGGACGGTCGAGCGCAGCCGCTGTGCCATCCGGTCGCGGTCGAGCTGCACCCCGGCTGCCAGCGCAGCGCCGATCCGGTCGCCGAGCGTTTCCCCCCGGTCGCGCTGCTGGGTCAGGTCGGACAGCGCGGCTGCCATCCCCTCGGCATAGCCGGCGGCACGGGCAGCCTCGATCGCGTCGCTGCCGTCATCCTGATCGGCGGCGGTCAGCGGGTCCCAGCCCTCGGTCGGATTGCGGTCCGGGTCAGCGGGGCGGAAATGACGCGGGCCGGGAGATTCGGGGCTGAAGCTGCGCGGTTCGATGAACGCGGCGCTCGGCAACGCACCGATCGGCTGTTCGGTAAAGCCGGCGGCCGGGGCAAAGGCGCGGGCCAGCACCTCGGCTGCCATCCGGTGGCGGCTGACGAAACCGGGGGCGAAATCAGACATAATCGTCCTCCCCGGCGCCCATCATGATCGTGCCGTCCTTGGCGAGCTGGCGGGCGAGGGTGATGATCGCCTTTTGCGCTTCCAGCACTTCGGACAGGCGCATGGGTCCGCGCGATTCCATCTCGTCGCGGATCTGGTCGGCGGCGCGGCTGGACATGCAGCCCAGGAAGCGCTTGCGCGCTGCCTCGTCCACGCCCTTCAGCGCGCGGGTCAGCGTATCGCTGTCGATGTTGCGGATGAGGGTGCCCAGCGACTTGTCGTCCAGGTCGAGCAGGTTGTCGAACACGAACATCGCCTCTTCGATCGCGCGAGCGACATCGCGGTCGATCTTGGCCAGTTTCGGCATTACCCGCGTCTCGGTTGCCTTGCGCGCCGACGAAAGGATCTTGGCGGCATCGCGCGTGCCGCCGATCTGAAGGCCCGAGCCGCCGCCGCCGGTGCCGGCGCGCTTGGCCAGCATCGCCTTTAAGGTCTCGATGGCCTCGGGCGTGATCGGACCCAGCTTGGCAATGCGGTGCAGCACCTGGGGCTGGACGGTTTCGGGCAGCAGCTCCAGCACCTTGGCGGCGATGGCGGGATCCAGATTGGCGATCAGCACCGCCGCGATCTGGGGATGCTCGTCCTCGATCAGCGAAGCGATCTCGGTCGGGTCCAGCCAGTCGAGCAGGTCGATGGCACAGGCGGCAGACGGCGGGGTGATGCGCGCCAGCACGCTTTCGGCCTTTTCGGGGCCGAGCGCGCGGTTCATCATCCCCTCGATCCGGGGGCGGGGGTCAAAGCTGACCGATGTGCGTTCGCGCGCGCGGTCGACGAAATCGTCGAGCACGGCTTCGACCTCGACCTCGCTGACATCCGCGACCGAGAACATGGCCTTGCCAAGCTGGCGGACTTCCTCCGGCTCCAGCTTTTGCAGGATGGCGGCAGCTTCCGCCTCTCCGACCAGCATCATCAGGACGGCGGCGCGCTCGACGCCGGTATAGCTGCGCGGTTCTTCGTTCATGACTTGCCATCCGCATGGATCATGTCGCGCACCGCCAGGGCGGCGCGGGCGGGATTGTCGCGGGTAAAGCCACGCACCAGCCCGACGCGGTCGTCATAGCTGCGCGCGCTTTCCAGCATCTCGACGCTGACGACCGGTTCCTGTGGCGCCTGATCGGCGGCGGCGTCGTCGGCGGCGGCGAAGGCGTTGGCCAGGCTTGCCTGCCGGGGCGCTGGGCCGGGTTCGACCGGTACCTCCTTCTTGCGGGTCATCGCCTTGACCAGCGGACGGACGCCCATGAACAGCACGAGCAGCGCGATCAGCAGCGCGGTGCCATGGCGCAGCACCATCGGCACCCAATCCGCCTCATACCATTCCGGTTCGACCGTCGAGGTCACTTCGGTCGAAAACTTGCGGCTAATGACGGTCACCTGGTCGCCGCGCGCCGCATTGTAGCCGACTGCGGCCCGGACCAGCTGGGTGATCTGCTGCAGTTCCACGGGGCTGCGCGGCTTGCCGCCATCAGGTTCGCGCAGCAACACGGCGACCGACAGCCGCCGGACCTGGCCCGGCATCTGGCGAGTCACCGAAACCTCGCGGTTTACGTCATAACTGCGGGCGAAATTCTCGCTGGCTTTGACCAGCGGCGCCACGGCCGTTGCCGCGCCAGCCTCGGCGGTCTGGCCGGGGGCGGGGGGCGTTGCGTTGGGCCGTTCGACCGTGGTTGCCCCCGGGACGGCGTTGGACAGGGCACCCGGAATGCCGCCGGGTGCCTGGGCATCGGCCTGGGGCGTGGTGTAATTGCCCTGTTCGGCACGGACGACGGCGTTTTCCTTGTCATAGGTTTCGCGCGTCGCCTGATTTTCGTCCAGATCGACATCGGCCTGGATTTCGGCGGAGAAATTGCCCGCGCCCAGCAATGGAGTCAGCAGCTTGGCCAATTGGTCGCGGTATTTGTCCTCGACCCGGCCCTGGAAATCGATGCGCGCATCGCCGCCTGATCCCGTCCCGTCGCGGTCGTCGGACTGGCTGAGCAGCGCACCCATCTGATCGACGATCGTCACCTGTTCGGGCTTCATGCCGGGCACGGAGGAGGCGACGAGGTTGACGACCGAGCGCACCTGAGCGTCGCTCATGGTGCGGCCCTGTTGCAGTTTGACGATCACCGATGCGGACGGCGCCGCCTTGTCGCGCACGAAGACGCTGGCTTCTGGCGTGGCCAGGTGCACCCGCGCCTCTGCCACGGTGTCGATGGTGGCGATGGAACGGGCAAGTTCCGTCTCGCGCGCCTGTCGCAGCCGTTCGCCCTCGACCGCCCGGCTGACCCCCATGGGCAGCGCATCGAGCAGCGCATAGCCGCCGGGTGCCGCCTTGGGCAGGTCCTGCGATGCCAGCAGCATCCGGGCGCGGTGGTAATCGCCCTCTGCCACGGTGATCGATCCGGCGTCGTCGAACGCGCTGGCGATGCCGGCGGCGGTCAGCGCCTCGGCCACCTGGCCCTTGTCGCTGTCGGCCAGATTCTGGAACAGCACGCGCTGCGGCGGGGTGGCGAGCACCATCCAGGCAAGCGCAGCGGCGGCGACCAGCCCCAGCACAAACAGGAACGGCAGCGCGCGTTTGACCGCGGGCTGCTCGATCAGGCCAGTGACCTGTTTCAGCGGATCGGCGAACCGGGCAACGACCGGATTGGGCGCGGCAGCGGCGGGAGTGATCGCGTTTTCCATGGGTTACACCGGCATGCTCATGATGTCCTTGTATGCGGACAGGAGTTTGTTGCGGACCTGCAGCGTGGCTTCGAACGCCACGGAGGCTTGCTGGCGGGCCATCATCACCTTGGCGATGTCGATGGTTTCGCCGCGTTCATACTGGGCGGACAGGTCGCCGGCCTGCGTCTGGGTCTGGTTCACCTGCGCCAGCGCGGTCTGCATCGTGTCGGCAAAGCTGACCGGGCGCGCGGCCTGATCGACGGGCGTCGCCGACTGCGCCTGATTGGCCCGGGCCAGCGCCTGATTGCGCTCCAGGATCTGGGCGCGAAGCTGCATCACCCGGTCGATGCCCATCGCATCGCCAGCACCGCGAATGCCGGTCATGCCGATACCGCCTGGGCAACGTCGTCACCCTGTTCGCGCAGCCGTGCCAGGCGATAGCGAAGCGTGCGTTCGGAAATGCCCAGCCGGCGCGCCGTTTCAATCCGGCTGCCGCCGCATGCCTTCAGCGTTTCGCGGATCGCCTGGAACTCGCTCATCTGGACGATGTTGCTGAGCGGCATCGCCGCATCGCCGTCGATGGCGGTCACCGCCGCTACCGGCGCCGATGCGCGGCGCGTCGCAGGACGGTCGAAAATAATGTCCCCCGCCTCGATCCGGTCCAGCGTCGCCAGCAACAGTGCGCGCTGAATGACGTTTTCCAGCTCGCGGGCATTGCCGGGCCAGTCATGGTTGATCAGCAATTCCAGCGCATCGGCGCTGATCGCGGGTAATAGCTGGCGGGTGCTGGCATGGCGGACCACCATGGCAGCGGCCAGCGCTGCGATATCGCCCGGGCGATCCGCCAGCGCGCGGGTGGCCAGCGGAAAGACGCTGAGCCGGTAGTAAAGGTCGGCGCGAAAGCGGCCTTCGGCCACTTCGGTCTGCAGATCGCGGTTGGCACAGGCGATGACCCGCACGTCGATCGGTTCGGCTGCCGTGGCCCCGATCGGTACCACTTCGCGTTCCTGAAGCGCGCGCAGCAGCTTGGCCTGCAGCCCCAAGGGCATTTCGGCGATTTCGTCCAGCAGCAGCGTGCCGCCGTTCGCGGCCCGGAAAAAGCCCTCTCCGCCCGATGACGCGCCGGTGAAGCTGCCCTTCACATGGCCGAACAGCATCGCCTCCAGCATGGTTTCCGGCAGTGCGGCGCAATTGATGGCGATGAAGGGGCCGTCCCGGCGCGGCGAGGCGGCGTGGATGGTGCGTGCCATCACTTCCTTGCCGGTGCCGGTCGGCCCGTTGATCAGGACGGTGATGTCCGCGCCCGCAACCCGTTCGGCCAGCGCGAACAGCGCCAGGCTTTCGGGATCGGCGGCGACCGGGGCCATGCCCCCTTTCAGCAGCGCGGCGGCATAGCCCTGGGCCAGCGTGCCATCGGCGGCGGTGAAGCGCAGCCGGGCGCTCTGGCCATCGCGGAACGGGCGCACCTCGAGCGGGCCGTCGCCCAGCACCAGCGTGCGGGCGGGCACGGCGGGCACTTCGCCCTCCATCACCAGATGCATGGCCCCGGCGATGGGCCGGTCGCCCTGCTTGGCCAGCACGAAGCCCTGGGCGCGCAATTGCGACACGAGCGCGAACTTGCGTTCGACGACTGCTGGCGTGGCGTGGATCACGGTCATGGCAAACCCCCTGTTCAAGGGTTCAATGCCGCTACGATGGTAAACGAACCGTAAACCCGACCCTCCGTTTCACCGCTGTATGCCGCGCCCGCGTAGGCCCGCACGAGCGCGATACCGCGCGAGGGCACATTTCCGCCGCCGGAAATCCGTCAGTTCTCGGCTCAAGGCCCCGTTCAAAAAATAATCCTTAATCGGTCGCTCAGCCTGTCGTTCCCCCTGACGGCTACTCACCGCTCCCGCTGTTGGGGGGACACGGAGAGGCGGCCTGAAGTAGATGGAGATCGGAACCATGACTGTTATCGGAACCAATATCGGTGCGCTGCGCGCTTCGAACGCTTCGAAGATGGCGAGCAACTCGCTGACCGCTTCGATGGAGCGTTTGTCGACCGGCAAGCGCATCAATTCCGCGAAGGACGACGCCGCCGGCCTCGCCATCGCCACGTCCATGACCTCGCAGATCCGCGGCATGAACCAGTCGATCCGCAACGCGAACGACGGTATCTCGATGGCGCAGACCGCCGAAGGTGCGCTGAACGAAGTCACCAACATCCTCCAGCGCGTCCGCGAACTGGCCGTGCAGTCCTCGTCGGGCACCTATTCCGACGACGACCGCACCAACCTGCAGGCGGAAGTCACCGAGCTGCAGTCGCAGCTGACCGACATCTTGGCGAACACCGAGTTCAACGGTGTGAAGCTGTTCGACGGCACTGCCGGTTCGGGCGGCAGCGTGTCGATCCAGGTCGGCGCGAATTCGGGTGAAACGGTTGCCCTCGACCTGTCGGAAGTCGATCTGGACGACGCCATCGCCGTCGACATTTCGGACGCGACCGATGCTTCGGATGCACTGGACACGCTGGACGACGCGATCAGCTCGATCTCGACCAGCCGCGCCACGCTGGGTGCCAGCCAGAGCCGCCTGCAGTCGGTGGTCAACAACCTGACCCAGAACATGACCAACCTGACCGACGCGCGCAGCCGCATCGAGGACGCGGACTTCTCCGCCGAAACGACGGCGCTCGCCAAGGCCCAGATCCTGAGCCAGGCGTCGACCGCGATGCTGGCGCAGGCGAACCAGAGCCAGCAGGGCGTGCTGTCGCTGCTGCGTTAAGCGTAAAAGCGTACCGGTCCCCCCGCCCCCCCAATCAGCGGGTGGGGCCGGACCGCCAGAGCCTTTCCATGGAGGGGCAGCAGAACCCCGGTGGCCAAGCGCCGCCGGGGTTTTGCATGTTCAGTCCAGCCGGGCGCCGTCCAGTTCCGCGTCGCGGCGCGCCTGTTCGGCGGCATCCCGGTCGCGTTCGACCCGTGTCCGGCCGTGCAGCGCCCGGTTGGCGGCGGCGGTCGTCTGTGCGGCGGCGCGGGCCTTTGCCTTGCGGGCGAGCCGCAGATTGACCACCGTGCCCATCAGGTCAGCCGCGAACCTGCTTGGCCACGGCGTCCAGCAGGCCGTTGACGAAGTTCTTTTCGCGCTTGTCGTAAAAGGCGTCGGCGACGTCCAGATATTCGCTGATGACGGCACCCGTCGGCACATCGGGCCGGGCGATCAGTTCATAGGTGCCGCTGCGCAGGATTTGTCGCATCGGCCGGTCCAGCCGATCAAGCGTCCAGCCGGCGGACAATTTCGACGTGACCAGCGCATCGATCTCTTCGCGCCGGGCATCGACGCCCTTTACCAGATCGTCGAAGAACGCGATGTCGGCATCGGCATATTCGACGTCTTCGATGATCGCGCCCAGCCGGTGCTGATGGAATTCGGACAGCAGCTGGACCAGCCGGGTGCCCTCCATTTCCTGTTGATACAGCGCCTGCACGGCACCCAGCCGCGCGGCGGCACGAGCCTGGGTTCGGGATTTGGACTTTGGACTGGACATGATCGAGTGTTCCTTGCCCGTTCGGGCTGAGCATTTTCAAGGCCGTGCCCTTCTTTTGCGGGAAAGAAAAGGACAGCGCTCCGGTCGGCTCGGCGCGAACGGTTAGTGGGTTGAAGCGAGCCGCAGCGCGACCGAGCGGGCATGGGCGGGCAGCCCCTCCGCCTCGGCAAGCGCGACGGCGGCCGGGCCGATGGCAGCCAGCCCGTCGGCACCGAGCGAGAGAAAGCTGGTCCGCTTCATGAAATCCAGGACCGACAGGCCGCTGGAAAACCGGGCGCGGCGACCCGTCGGCAGCACGTGGTTTGGCCCCGCGACATAATCGCCGACCGCCTCTGGCGTGTGGCGGCCTAGAAACACCGATCCGGCGTGACGGACGCGCGCGAACAGGGCGTCCGCATCGTCGCAGGCCAGTTCCAGATGTTCGGGCGCCAGCCGGTCGACCAGCGGGATGGCGTCGGCCAGCGTCGGCACGACGATGATCGCGCCGTTCGCGTCCCATGCGGCGCGGGCCACCCCTGCGGTGGACAGGGTGTCGATCTGGCGGTCGACCGCGGCGGCAACGGCATCGGCAAAGCCGGCGTCATCGGTAAACAGGATCGACTGGCTGGTCGGATCATGTTCCGACTGGCTGAGCAGATCGGCAGCGGTCCATTCCGGATCGTTCAGGCCGTCGGCGACGACCACGATCTCGCTTGGCCCGGCGACCATGTCGATGCCGACGACGCCGTAAACCTGGCGCTTCGCCTCTGCGACCCAGGCATTGCCGGGGCCGGTGATGACGTCGACGGGCCGGATGCGATCCGTGCCATAGGCGAGCGCGGCCACCGCCTGCGCCCCGCCGATCCGCCACACCTCGTCGACGCCGCCCAGCGCTGCGGCGGCCAGCACCAGCGGATTGACCACGCCGTCGGGGGTCGGCGTCACCATCACCAGCCGTTCGACGCCGGCAACCTTGGCAGGCAGGGTGTTCATCAGCACGGACGAGGGATAGGCAGCGCGGCCGCCGGGAACATAGACGCCCGCCGCCGCCACCGCGCTCCACCGCGCGCCGGTGCGGATGCCGTTCGGCTCCACCGTTTCGCTGTCCGACGGGCGCTGTTTTTCGTGGTAGGCGGCGATCCGGTCGCGGGCGAGTTCAAGTGCGGCCCGCAACTCCGGCGACAATTGGTCCAGCGCGGCCAGACACGCCTCACGCGGGATGGCCCAGCCGGTGGCGTCCAGATCATGCCGGTCGAACTGCGCGGTCAGCGCATGGACGGCGGCATCGCCGTACGTCCGCACCCGGGTGAGGATCGCGGCGACATCGCGGGAGACATCGCTGTCCGCTTCCCGCCGGGCGTTGACCAACGTATCGAACCGATCGGCAAAGTCAGCCTGCGTCGCGTCCAGCCGGATCATGCCGCCTCCCTTTCCGCGACGGCGCGCCGGAAGCTGTCGATCAGCGGCACGACGCGGGCATTGGTCTTGAACGCGGCCCGGTTGACGATCAGCCGGCTCGACACTTCGGTAATGACTTCCACCTCGACCAGCCCGTTTTCCTTGAGCGTCCGGCCCGACGACACCAGGTCGACGATGCGCGGGGCGAGGCCCAGCTTCGGCGCCAGTTCCATCGCGCCGTTCAGCTTGACGCATTCCGCCTGCACGCCGCGCGCCTCGAAATGGCGGCGGGTGGCGTGCGGATATTTGGTGGCGACGCGCACATGGCTCCACCCGCGCGGATCGTCGGTCGCGGCCAGATCGGCGGGTTCGGCGATCGACAGGCGGCAATGGCCGATGCCCAGATCGACGGGCGCATAGAGTTCGGAATAATCGAACTCCATCAGCACATCCGATCCGACGATACCTAGCTGCGCCGCGCCGTGTGCGACAAAGGTGGCGACGTCGAAGGCGCGGACCCGGATCAGGTCGATGGCCGGATCGCTGGTCGAAAAGCGGAGCGCCCGGCTGCCCTCGTCGCTGAACGCGGCTTCCGGCTCGATGCCGACCGCGCGCAACACGGGCAGGGCCTCGTCCAGGATGCGCCCCTTGGGCACGGCGATGATCAGCGGCTGGGTCATTGGATGCGGCGCTTTATCTGGGGTAGGGCGGGCGCGCAACAAGGGGGCGGGGAAACGATCCGATGACAGCCATCGACGGCGGCGAGTTTCAGCGGCAGGCAGCGATCTGTCGCAGGATGCGGTCGCCCTTTACCGCATCGGTGATCGAGGCGGGCGGGCGCGTCCTGGAGCGCGGGCCGATAACTACCGCGCTGGTCGCCGGCTGGCCGGGCAGCCGCAGCGAGGCGGCGGTGGCGCTGCGCTTTTCGGGGGCGATGCACGCGCTGGCCCGGCGGCGTGCCAATGCGCCGCTGGTCGCGCTTTATCATGCGCTGGACGGCGATTTCGATGCGGTGATCGGCGACACGCTGGCGGCGCAGGACGCATGGATCGCGGCATGGATGCAATCGCCGCCGCAGACGAACGAAGTCTATCGTGCCGGGCCGATCATGGCGGCGCTGCTGACGGCGGCGGCACGGTTTCCGGTGCCGTTCGAGCTGATCGAGCTGGGTTCCAGCGCCGGCCTGAACCTGAACCTGCACCGATTCGCCTATGATCTGGGCGGCGTGCGCGCGGGCAATCCGATGAGCCTGCTCAGGATCGCACCCGAATGGCGGGGCCCGCCGCCGCCCGCCGCGCCCCTGACGATCATCGAGGCTTGCGGCGTGGACCGCGATCCGCTCGATCCGCTGGACGAGGGCACGAAGGAACGGCTGCGCGCCTATTGCTGGCCGGACCAGACCGACCGCATGGCCCGGCTGGAGGCAGCGCTGGCGCTGGCGGCGGTCCATCCGCCGCGGATCGACCGGGGGGATGCAGCAGAGTGGCTGGAGGCGCGGCTGGCCGAACCCCAGGCGGCGGGGACGGGACGGGCGGTGTTCCATTCCATCGTCCTGCAATATCTGAACGATGCGGGACGCGACCGCGTGGCCCGGGCGATGGCGGCGGCGGGGACGCGGGCCAGCATGGACCGGCCACTGGCCTGGATCAGCTTCGAATGGGACGAGCGACGGTCATTGGTCGAAGTCGCACTGTCCCTGTGGCCGGATGGCGGACGGCGCGTGCTGGGAACCAGCCATGCCCATGGGGCATGGGTGGACTGGACGGGCTGACCGGACCCTAACGCTGCATCCAGCCGCGAATCGCGCGGTTGACCGCGTCCGGTGCCTCCCACGGCACGAAATGCCCCGCCTGTTCGATCCTTGCGATGGTCAGGTCGGGAACCAGCGCGTCCAGTCCGTCCAGCTGGCAGGGCAGCAGCGCCGGATCCTGCATCCCCCAGATGACCAGAGTCGGCATGGCGACCGGCGTGAACGGGCCTTCCAGCCAGGCGGGGCGGGCGGGCGTTTCGTCCATTCCCGGCACCTGGATCGTGCTGGCGCGGTACCAGTTCAGCATCGCGGTGATCGCGCCCGGCTGCGACCATTCGTCCAGATACGCGGCCTTTTGACCCGCCAGCAGCGCCGGATCGGCATGGCGGGCAAAGCTGGTGTCGAAGAATGCCGACAAGCCCATCCCGGCCAGATGCGATTCGATCCCCGGATCGCGGAACGCCGTCATATACTGGCTGGCCGCGCGCTGAGCGGGATCGTCGAACAGAGTCCGCTGAAAGATCAGGGGGTGCGGTGCATTGATGACGATCAGCCGCTCGATCCGGTCCGGGTGGCGAAGCGCCGCCAGAAAGGCGATGGCGCCGCCCCAGTCATGGCCGACCAGCGTGAACCGGCCAATGCCCAGATGATCGGCCAGCGCGATCAGATCGGCGACGGGATGCTCGGGCGCATAGTCGGCGACATTGGCGGGCTTGTCCGATCGCGCATAGCCGCGCTGATCGGGGGCGACGACGAAATGGTCGCTGGCGAATTCGCCCATCTGATGCCGCCAAGTCCGGTGCGATTCGGGAAAGCCGTGCAAAAGGATCATGGCGGGGGCGGCCGGATCGCCGTCGGTCCACACGTCCAGCGCGACGCTAGTGGCAAGCGCGATCCGGTGCTGCGCCATGCTCAAGGATAGCTGACCGTTTTCGGCACTTCGGGGATTGGGATATATTCCTTGTCGTCGCCGGGTACGGTCGGAAACTCGCCGGCCTTCCAGGCGCGCTTCGCCTCGTTGATCCGTTCGCGGCTGGATGAGACGAAGTTCCACCAGACATGGCGCTCGGTCCTGAACGCCTCGCCGCCTGCCAGCATCACGCGACCGCCGCCGCTGCTGGTCAGCGTCGCCGCCACGCCGGGGCGCAGCACGTACAGGACCTGCGGCTCCAGCGTCAGGCCGTCGAGCGTCGCACCGCCCATCGCCACATAGACGCAGCGTTCGTCCGCTTCCGCATCGATGGGCACGCTGGCCCCGGCACCCAGCAGGATGTCGGCATAGATGGTGCCGGCATGGGTCGTCGTCGGTGCGGTCCGCCCCCACAGGGTGCCCATGATGATCCGCGCGCGAACGCCCGCATCCTCCAGCACCGGCAGGTCGGCGCTGGATACGTGCTGGAATGCAGGATCGACCTCTTCCAGATGGTCGGGCAGCGCCAGCCAAGTCTGGATGCCAGACAATTCCGGCCCCTCCGCCCGCTGGGGACCGGGCGAGCGTTCCGAATGGACGATGCCCCGCCCGGCCGTCATCAGATTGACCGCGCCCGGCTCGATCGTCGCAAAGGTGCCGAGCGAATCGCGGTGATCGATCGCGCCGCCGAACAGATAGGTGACGGTCGACAGGTTGATGTGCGGGTGCGGCCGCACGTCGATCCCCTCGCCCCGGGGCAGGCGGGCCGGGCCCATCTGGTCGAAAAAGATGAAGGGGCCGACCATCGTGCGCGGCTTTGACGGCAGCGTGCGGTGCACCTTGAACCCGCCCAGGTCATGCGTCGTCGGGCGGATCACCTGATGGATCAGGCTGTCTGCGGCGGCATCCGCCCCGAAATCGGTCCAGTCGCTCATGCGGGAATCGCCTTTGTTGCCGGGTTGTTATGTCGGGTTGAGCGATACCGCAGCCTGAGGCACAAGTCGCCCCATGCCGACCAGTATGATGATCATCGACGATTTTCTGGAAAATGCCGAAGCGCTGCGGGATGCGGCGCTGCGCCTGGACTATCCGGAAAATGCCGCTGCGTTTCCCGGCCGCAATTCGAGGCAGCGCATCAATATCGATGGGCTGGTCGAGGGGTGTTCGCAGTTTCTGGGCGAGCCGCTTCGCCCCATCGAGCCGCGCCAGTCGCATGCGAAATGCCGCATCACCCTGGCCGGCGATGTCGGGCGCGCCAGCGTTCATGTCGATTCCGCGCACTGGTCGGGCATTCTGTACTTGTCGCGGCCGGAAGATTGCCGGGGCGGCACCGAGTTCTTCCGGCACAAGCCGACCGGCATGGACCGCGCCCCGCTGAACGATGCGGAGGCGCACGCACATGGCTATCCCAGCGGACCGGAAATGACCCAGGCGATCCTGGAGAAGGACACGCTGGACCCCGATCAGTGGGAAATGACGATGCGGGTGCCGATGCGGTTCAACCGGCTGGCGCTGCTGCGCCCCTGGCTGTGGCATACGGCGGGCGAAGCCTTTGGCGACAGCCTGGAAAACGGGCGGCTGATCTACCTGATGTTCTTCGAAAGCGCGACGCGGCGCTGATCCAGCCGGGCCAGGATCGTCAGGCGTTGTGCGTCGTCGGCGTTCGGCCAGGCAGCGATTTCGTCACCGGTACGCAGGCAGCCCAGGCACCATCCGCTCTCCCGGTCGAGCCGACAGGTATTGATGCAGGGGCTGGCCACGGCATCTGGCCGGGCGGGGGCGGCGGCGCCGTGCATGACAGCGCGGATCAGCGACCCAGGGTGACGTCGAGAAACGCCGGGAACGGGCCGTTCCACCCATCGTCCGGGCCATCGGCGTGATCCGCGCGCTGGCCGCGGCGCTCCGACCGGTCGTTCCGTTCGTTCCGCTCGCGCCGTCGTGGGCGTTCGGCGGTTTCGGCCGCTTCTGCCTGCGGGGCGGCAGCACGCGGGGACGCCGCAGCTTCCGGCACATCCGCCTTGGCGGCGACCGGTTTCGCCGTATCCGGCGTCGCGGCGGTCTTCGCCCCCGCATCCGGCTTCGCGGCGCGGGTGCGGCCGGACCGGCTGCGCGGCGGCTTCGGCTGGTCAGTGGCCTCCGCCTCCGGCTTGGCGTCGGCGGCGCGATCGGCATCCGGCGTAGTCAGGGCGCCCGCATCCAGCCGGGCGATCTTGTGCCCCGTCAGCTTTTCGATGTTGGCGATGTTTTCCGCGTCTTCCGCGGTGACGAAGGTATAGGCGACGCCCGTCGCGCCCGCTCGTCCAGTGCGGCCGATGCGGTGGACATAATCATCGGGATGCCATGGCGCATCGAAATTGAACACATGGCTGACGCCTTTTACGTCCAGCCCGCGGGCGGCCACGTCGCTGGCGACCAGAATGTTGATCGCGCCCGATTTGAACCGGTCTAACTCAGCGATGCGCGACGACTGGTCCATGTCGCCGTGAATCTCGCCCGACTGGAACCCCTTTTGACGAAGCGCCTTGTTCAGGTCGCGCACCATGGTCTTGCGGTTGCAAAAGATGATGCTGGATGCCGGGGCCTCGGACTTGAGCAGGCGAAGCAGTGCGTCGCGCTTTTTCGGCCCGGATGTCGAGACGACATATTGCGTGATGTTCAGGTTGGTCGATGCCGGCCGCGACACCTCGATCGTCTTGGGGTTCGAGAGGAACCGGTCGGCCAGCTTCTTGATCGGCGGTGGCATGGTCGCCGAGAACAACAGCGTCTGGCGATTGGCGGGCAGTTTTGAACAGATCGTCTCGATATCGGGGATGAAACCCATGTCGAGCATCCGGTCCGCCTCGTCGATGACAAGCATGGAACAGCCGGTCAGCAGGATCTTGCCGCGTTCGAACAGGTCCATCAGGCGGCCCGGCGTCGCGATCAGCACGTCCACGCCGCGTTCCAGCGCCTTGACCTGATCCCCCATCTGCACGCCGCCAATCAGCAGGGCCATGGAGAGCTTGTGGTTCTTGCCGTATTTCTCGAAGTTTTCGGCAACCTGTGCTGCCAGTTCGCGCGTCGGTTCCAAAATCAGGCTGCGCGGCATCAGCGCGCGTGTGCGCCCCTGCGCCAGAATGTCGATCATCGGCAGCACGAAACTGGCAGTCTTGCCAGTACCCGTCTGGGCGATGGCGATCAGGTCGCGCATCATCAGAACGGACGGGATGGCCTGTGCCTGCACCGGAGTCGGCTCGGAATAGCCGGCCGCCCCAACCGCCTTCAAAAGTTCGTCTGACAGGCCGAGATCGGCAAAGTTCATGCAAATGTCCGGAAAAAGGAGCGCGCGAACCGCCGAGCACCCCTGGGGGCGCTCGCGGATTTAGGCCCGAATGTCAAGCGCGGGGCGCGGATCGGCGTTACCGCGCGGGCACCAGTGCGTGAAAGGACTGGATCTGGCACTGGCCACCCGACCGGGATCGCACCCAGTCGCGGTCGGCGCAGATCTGACCATCGCTGGCCGGTTTCAGATACACGCCCGAATAGAAATTGAGCGCCGGGCAATCGCTGCCCAGACGGGCACGCACGCGGCGCCCCCCGTTCATCACCAGGTCGACGCTGTCCGTCCGGGTGATGGTGGCGGCGGCAATGTCGGTCAGCGGGACGCATCGGCCGGCGCGCCGTTCCACCCAACTGATCGGCGGCGGGGCGGGTGCGCGCGAGGGGGCCGGAACCACATTGGCGGCAAAGCTGGTGGTATTGGGGACCCGGATGATGACGCGCTGAATGCTCATGCTGTTGGTGACGACGCGGCGCTGCCCTTGTTGCGGGGGCGGTTCGCCCGGCAACATCGCGCTGGAGGCGGCCAGCATCAACAGGGTCAGGGGGTTCAGGATTATCATCGCCATTGTCTATGAAACGCGGGTTTTGAACTGCGGATGAACTGGCCGCAAGAGTGAATGGCGTGTTAAAGGCGTGGTCATGCCGCTTGCTTCCGCTACCGCTGCCCAATCCGCCATGATCGCCGCCCTGGCCGAGCGCCTGCCCCCAGCGGCGATCGTCACCGATCTGCAGGCCATCGATCCCTGGCTGCACGACTGGCGGGGGCGATATGACGGGCGGTCGCCGGCGATCCTTTCGCCCGCGACCACGCAGGAGGTGGCACTGATCGTGCGGGCCGCAGCCGATCACGGCGTGGCGATCGTGCCGCAGGGGGGCAACACGTCGATGGTGGGCGGCGCGACGCCGCCCATCGACGGATCGGCGCTGATCCTGTCGCTGCGCCGGATGCATGCCATTCGCAGCATCGATCCGGCGGCCGGGCTGGCCGTGGCGGAGGCTGGAGTCATTCTGTCCGATCTGCACGATGCGGCACTGGCGGTGGGCCGTCGGTTCCCGCTGACGCTGGGTGCGCGAGGCAGCGCGACGATCGGCGGGCTGGTGTCGACCAATGCCGGCGGTACCCAGGTGCTGCGGTTCGGGACGATGCGTGCGCTGACTGCCGGGATCGAGGCGGTGCTGCCCGATGGTACCGTCCATGACGGGCTGGTGCCCCTGAAAAAGGACAATCGCGGCTATGACCTGTCGCAGCTGCTGATCGGGGCGGAAGGGACGCTGGGCATCGTCACTGCCGCGACGCTGCGACTGGTGCCCGCCATCGCGGCTCGGGCAGTGGCCTGGGTCGGGCTGGACAGTCCGGCGGCGGCGCTGCGCCTGTTGCGGCGATGCGAGGCGGCGGCAATCCCGGTCGAAGGGTTCGAGCTGATCCCGGGCGATTCGCTGGCGCTGGTGCTGGGGCATATCCCCGGTACCCGGTCCCCGGTTGCGGGTGCCCATCGCTGGCATGCGTTGATCGAGGCGACGGTCGCGGATCCCGCCCATTCGACCGACATGGCGGCCCGGCTGGAATCGACGCTGGCCGAGTCGCTGGCGGATGGCGCGATCGCCGATGCCGTGATCGCTGCCAGCGAGGCGCAGGCAGAGGCATTCTGGCGTATCCGCGATTCGCTGTCCGAGGCGGAGCGGTCGGCAGGCCCCGCAGTCCAGCACGATATTTCCGTATCGGTCGATGCCATGCCGGGGTTCATGATCGATGCCGCCCGGGCGGCCGAATCGCGCTTTCCCGGCACCCATGCCACCGCATTCGGCCATCTGGGCGACGGCAATGTGCATTTTCATGTCCGCGCACCCGCCGGTGCCGACCCGGAACGTTGGTATGCGCAGGACGCGCCGGTGATTTCGGGGTTCGTCCATGACCTGGTGACGGCGGCAGGCGGATCGATTTCCGCCGAACACGGCATCGGCCAGATGAAGCTGGCCGAACTCGAACGCCTGGCCCCGCCGGCGCGGCTTGCGGCGATGCGAGCAATCAAGGCGGCGTTCGATCCGGACGAGCGCTTCAACCCCGGCAAGCTGGTCAGGCTTGCGGGCCGCGCCCCGGTGCCATAGACGCGCGCAAAGCTTTTAAGTCAGGAGATCGGGATGGCCACCGCGCCGCAAAATCAGTCGTTGCCGCTGTTTTATCAGGAACTGACCCCGCTATCGAGCGAGGTTCACGCGACCTTCAAGCTGCGCCCGTCGCCGCTGGCGCCGTACTTGGCCAATACGCACGCCGTGCCGCTGACCGTCGAGGAGTTTCCCCTGGTCCAGCGCCGTCAGCCGATCGTGTTTTCGGCGGGCGACGAGCCGGTGCCGCTGGCGCTGTTCGGCCTGAACGAAGGGGTCAATCTGTTCTTCGACGGCGAAGGCAAGCTGACCGAGCCTGGACTGTATATCCCGGCCTATGTTCGCCGCTATCCGTTCCTGCTGGCCCGGCTGCGTCCCAATTCGGATGAACTGTCGCTGTGCTTCGACCCCAAGTCGGATGTGATCGGCGCGTTCGACGAAGGGCAGGCGCTGTTCGACAATGGCCAGCCCAGCGAACTGACCAAGGCCGTGCTGCAGTTCAACGAACAGTTCGAACAGGCGGGCATGAAGACCAATGCGTTCATGCAGGAACTGAAGTCGCTGGACCTGCTGATGGACGGTGAAATCTCCATTCAGCCGGACGGCGCGCCGCAACCGTTCGTCTATCGCGGCTTCAAGATGGTGGACGAGCGCAAGCTTGCCGACCTGCGCGGCGATCAGCTGCGCAAGATGTCTCAGAACGGCATGCTGCCACTGGTCTATGCGCATCTGTTCTCGCTCAGCCTGGCCCAGAGCCTGTTCGAGCGCCAGGCGATGCAGGGCAAGGTGCCCGGGGTCGAGTTCACGCCGGCGGCAGCGCAGGCTTGAGTGCACACCATCGGGGCCGATCGGGCGGATGCCGTCCGACCGGCCCCGATAAGCCGGCAACTGCCGGTATCCGGCTTGCGGGCAAGCTGTTGAACGGGCGCTGCAAACGGGTCGTTTTACACGGTGAATCGCATGACTGCCGCCCCTTGAACCGGCAGGACAGTTTGCCTATCTTGAAATTGCGCAGCGCTTCCGTGTTCCCCCTTTCGCGGACCTGCGTGGCACGCCTTGGCGTGTCTCCTCCCTGAACCTTGGCCACCTCGTGCATCTGCACGAGGTGGTTTTTTATTGGCGGTCACTCGGCGGCCAGCAGATCGGGTGCCAGCTCATCCATCGCCGCGTCGACGAGCGCGCGAACAAGCGCCGCGCAGCGCGCCACGCCTGGTCCGGGCTGGTCCAGCCGCTGGTTCAGGTACAGGGACCGGTCGAGTTCGATCTGGACCGCATGGACGCCCCGCCCGGGCGCGCCATGCCGTTCCAGCAGATGCCCGCCGGCATAAGGGGTGTTCACCGCAACGCGCAGGCCGGCGGTGCGAACGCAATGCTCCATCCGCGCCACCAGCCGGGGACTGGCCGATCGCCCGAACCGGTCCCCGATCACGACCTGTGCCGCGCTTCCGCGCGGGTTCAGCGGCGGCATGGAATGCACGTCGATCAATACGGCATATCCGAATCGCCGCTGCGCGCGACCGATCAGCATTGCCAGCGCGGCATGATAGGGGCGGTGGCTGGTAACGATGCGCCGGTCGATTTCCTCCCCCGTCCAGCGGCGCCGCCAGATCGTCCCGGCGGCGCCAGCACGGCGGGGCACCAGGCCCAGTCCGCTGCGCACCTTTGCCGATTGGGCGGGCAGCCGCTGGATTTGGGCGTCCTTTTCGACCATCGGATCGCGGTCCGCCTCACTGCGGTTCAGATCGATCCAGGCGCGGGCATGGCGGGCGATCAGCACGCTTTCGTCCCGCCGGGCGGCCAGCGCGACGGCATCGACATGGCGATCCTCAAGCGGAAGCAGTGCAGCCAGCGGCACGGCCAGCGCCGCGCGCAGTTCCGCCGGATAGTCGCGCCCAGCATGCGGCACGGACAGGATGACCGGACAGACCGGATCGGCGGCTCCGGTCAGGCAATAGGGCAGGGATGAATCTGGGGCACCCACGCACCGGTGCTAATCGGTTGCACGCCTCCGCGAAAGAGGGTTGGCGGTGGCGGTCCGTCTGGAAAATCTTAAGGGCTTGCCGCATACATCCGTCGGGTCGACTAATGCCGGAGTTACCATGCATCGAATCCTGCTCGCCGAGGATGATCGCGGGATGCGCGAATATCTGACGCGTGCGCTTGAACGTTCCGGCTATGCGGTATCGGCGGTCGATCGCGGCACCGATGCTATTCCGCTGCTCGAATCCGAAACGTTCGACCTGTTGCTGACCGATATCGTGATGCCGGAGATGGATGGGATCGAACTGGCTCAGCGAGCGGGGGTGATTGCCCCCGATCTGCGGGTGATGTTCATCACCGGCTTCGCTGCCGTCACGCTGAAGGCGGGCAAGTCGCTGCCCAATGCCCGCATCCTTTCGAAGCCGTTTCACCTGCGCGATCTCGTGCTGGAGGTGGATCGATTATTCGAACGCGACGGAAGCGGCGCGATCTGATCCAGTTTGCCGCTTGCCAGCCGCGTTCAGGCTGGCTAAGGGCAGCGTCCCGGCGGGCGTGTAGCTCAGTGGTAGAGCACTGTGTTGACATCGCAGGGGTCGCAAGTTCAATCCTTGCCACGCCCACCACCTTAATGGCTGGTCTATCCTGACGTTTTTGCCTCTTTTGGCTGAATGGCAGGTAGACCGGCTCCGGTGTCGCTCCGGTGTAGAGTGCCGGGGGCCAGGTCTTCCAATTCATCGATCATGCGAAACAGTGCCGATTCGACGCTGGCGTATTCTCTCGCCGCGTAGATCTTTTCTTGGCTGTTCGAGCGGCGGACCATGTAACCTTCGACATTTGGCCCAATTGTGAGGGCCAAGTCATTTATCTGACACAAGATGTCAGTTGCAAAAATATTTTGTTTCGAACGCGATTCGAGCGCTAGCGGATTGCGCTGCAGTTCTGCACGATCACGAGCGTGCAGTTACTGCGGGGTTGCTGGCGATGACTATTCCGATCAACCGTTGGGTCAGAACTACGAATAGCCAGGCCTTGAACGAAAAGCTGGCGGCGGTTGCCGAACGGCTGAATGCGACGAGCAGCAAGGATATATTCGGCCAAACCAGTACCGATCTGGTGACCAGGATATTTGACGATCCGGCGCTGGATGCCAGGATGGCCAACCTGATCCTCGATCTGAACAAGGCCGATTTCGACGCCTATTTCGCCAAAAATCCGGAAACTGAGTCCGAAGCGGCGTTTCCAAATCGGGCCCAGGACCCGCAGCATACCGTAACCGTCGGTGCGCTTGCCGGTCTGTTCGGCATCCCGGCCAGCTATTTTACGGAGAAAGCCCCAGGCCAGGGATATACGGGTGCCGAAGGCAAGGCCGTCTATCGGACCGATAACCGCTATCTCGCCCAGGAGTCCGCGTTTCACGACAATATCAGCCTGATCATGGAAGTGCTGCGGTTCAAATACGCGAATGGCACTGCGGAACAAAAGGCGCTGATCGCCGAATATGACCTGAACAAGCTGCATTACGGCACATCGGACATCGTGCTGTCGGCGCTCGTGCTCGGGTTCGAATCGTTCACGAAGAGCGTTGGGGACTTCCTGATCCCGCCCAGCGAAAACCTGTTCAGCTTTCTGGGGGGTGGCGTCACGGCAGAGAGCATCATCAAGGCCGTTACAAAAGACGACGTCGCGCTGTTTCAAACCGTAACGAAGATGGGAGAAGCGGCCGGGCACATCGGATCTACCCTGGCACTCTATTACGGGGACAAATCGGTTGCGGCCCAGCTGATCACCGGTTCGTTCGGTATGACGATCGGCGGCTTCATCGGCGACAGCATCACGCTGGAGGTCATCGACGGCCCTAGCCTGGCGGCGAGCGCAGCGTTTACCCGATTCGTCAGCAACCTGACGCAATCGTCGGTCGATCTGCTGAGCAATGCGTTGGGCAATGCGCTGGCCGAGACATTGGACATCGAGAATCCGATCGGCCAGTTCATCACCACCAAACTGATTTCGTCGGTGACCGATGTCTTTATCGACGAGTCGCTGGAGTTGCTCGGATTTTCAGAGGATTTCGCCCGCAACTATTTCGGCTTCAATCCCAATTACGAGCTGAGCTTTTCGAGAACCGTCCTGGGCGGCAACGTTTTGTCGGTATTCGAAGGCGGTCTGCAAAGCTTCATCACCGGGCAGCTGTTCAAATTCCTAGACCAGCAGTGGGGCGCCTTCAACCTTTCGAACCTGGGTGCCAGCATCGGCGGTATCATCGGTGGGTTTATCGCGCCCGGCATCGGCAATTTCATCGGGCAGGTCGCCGGTGGGATCATCTTCGATCTGCTGGACGGCGATCCAAGATCCTTTCACCGCGTCGTGCTGGACCCGGTATCGGGCGAATTCGTCACTGAGTTCGTTTTCGAGGATGATGACGGTCAACGCGACCTGTCGCAGCGACTGGCGGAATCTGCAATGTCGTCAGTGCAGCTGGCGACGCTGATCATCGACGGAGATGTGAAGTCGATCGCGCCCTTCGAATATGGCCATTTCAACGATCAGCTGGTCTATAGCGGCAATGGCAGCGGGCGGGTGCGCTTCGACGACGCCGAAGAAATGCTGGCGCGCGGCGTGTTTGCCCAGTTGCAATCACTCGAGGTTGAAGGCGGCAACCGCTATGCGCTGAGCCTGTTCGACAAGGCCGGATATCGGCCGAGCCTGGACGTGCTGTTCCGCGACCTGGGCGTTGCCGACGTCTATGACATCCATAAGACCGATCCCTTCCTGTTCGGGATGCAGATGGTCAACCTGGAAGACAAGGCGGCACGGGACTTTGTCCTGCGCGATTGGCAGTTGACGCTGGACGCGGCGAAGGCGCTCGGTTTCGACGAGCTGCCGTTCAACGACGGCGGTGAGTTCGTCGTTCAGCTCAGCGGCAATCGCTCGGTAAACGGGGGCGCAGGCGATGACTTCGTCTTCTTCTCAGGCGGCACTGGCACTGTAAGCGGTGGCGACGGCTCCGATATCCTGATGGCTGAAGGTTCGGCATTCAAGGAGAGCTTTCGATCTGTCACTGGGGGCGCAGGCCTAGATACGCTGATCCTGAATATGGCAGACCTGGCCAAAGCGTCGACCGACACCTCCACCGGCGGCGTCTGGTTCGATGGGTTGAACCTCTTCAACGGAACCGGGACCACTGCCGACTGGATTGCGCAGATCACCGGTATCGAGCAGATCGAACTGACCGGAACGCGCTACAGCGACTTCATGTATTTCAACGAACTGGCCCAGCGGTTCGATGGCGGGGCGGGGCTGGACCGGGTAACGATCGCGTTGCGGAACGCGACGAGCGACATTGAGTTCGATCTGACCGCCACGGGCAACCAGCTGGCCTATGGCAGTGCCGGGATCTTCAATGTCGAGCTGATCAACGACATCTCCACGGGATCTGGCAACGACCGGATCAAGCTGGGCTCGAGCATCATCGAGGACACGTTGGTCGATGCCGACATGTTCCACCAGATCGACGGCAGCGCGGGCAACGACGAGCTGATCCTCGACTTTGGCAGCTTCGTCAGAGCGTCGACCGACACCTCGACCATTGGCGTCCGGTTCGATGGGCTGAACCTGTTTTATGGCGGGGCGGCGAGTGCCAATGGGATCGCCCAGATCACGGGTATCGAACAGATCGAGCTGACTGGCACGCGCTATAGCGACTTCATGTATTTCAACGGACTGGCCCGGCGGTTCGATGGAGGGGCGGGGCTGGACCGGGTGACGATCGCGTTGCGGAACGCGACGAGCGACATCGAGTTCGACCTGACCGCCACGGGCAACCAGCTGGCCTATGGCAATGCCGGGATCTTCAATGTCGAGCTGATCGACGATGTCGCAACCGGCGCCGGCAACGACCGGATCAAGCTGGGCTCGAGCATCATCGAGGACACGGTGGCCGATGCCGGCATGTTCCACCAGATCGATGGCGGCACGGGCAACGACGAACTGATCCTCGACTTTGGCAGCTTCGTCAAAGCGTCGATCGACGCCTCCACCGGCGGCGTCTGGTTCGATGGGCTGAACCTGTATTACGGCAGCGATTCCCTGAACGATGCGATCGCCCAGATCACCGGGATCGAGCAGATCCAGCTGACTGGCACGCGCTATCGCGACTTCATGTATTTCAACGGACTGGCCCGGCGGTTCGATGGAGGGGCGGGGCTGGATCGGGTGACGATCGCGTTGCGGAACGCGACGAGCGACATCGAGTTCGACCTGACCGCCACGGGCAACCAGCTGGCATATGGCAATGCCGGGATCTTCAATGTCGAGCTGATCAACGACATCTCCACGGGATCTGGCAACGACCGGATCAAGCTGGGGGCAAGCATCATCGAGGACACGTTGTCCGATGCCGACATGTTCCACCAGATCGACGGTGGCGCGGGCAACGACGAATTGATCCTCGACTTTGGCAGCTTCGTCAGAGCGTCGACCGATACCTCCACCATTGGCGTCCGGTTCGATGGGCTGAACCTCTTCAACGGAACCGGGACCACTGCCGACTGGATTGGGCAAATCACCGGCATCGAGCGGTTCGACATCGCCGGAACACGATACAAGGACGAGCTGATCGGGAATGACGGCACCGACCGATTGATGGGCGGGGACGGCGACGATGTCCTGAACGGACGCGGCGGAGCGGATATGCTCTTTGGTGGCCAGGGGAACGATTTTTTCTACGTCGAAGCACAAGCCGACCTGATCTTCGAACTGGTCGGCGGGGGCATCGATACGGTCCTGACTACCGGCAGTTTCTATCTGTACGACAACATCGAAAACCTGACGCTTGCGGAGGGCGCGGGTGCCATTTTCGGTGTCGGCAATGCCGGCGACAATGTGATCACGGGCAACGCGTTCGGCAATACGATCCTGGGAGGTGCAGGCACGGATACGATCCGGGCGGGCGGCGGCACCGACATCGTCTATGGCGAGGCTGGCGACGATCAACTTTTCGGTGATGCCGGCAATGATGCGCTGATCGGCGGTGGCGGCAACGACAGCATCGACGGCGGTACGGGCGGCGATGCCGTTTACGGCGAGGCCGGCGACGATATCCTGATCGGGGGGGAGGGCTTCGTGTTCGACCTGTTGGTTGGCGGTGCCGGGAACGACGTGATGCGCGGCGACAGCGGGCAAGGCGACTTCGATTATCTCTATGGGGGGCAAGGCGACGATCTGCATTACGTCGATACGCCGGCAGATCTGGTGTTCGAATTTGCCGGTGAGGGCATCGATACCGTGCGAGCGAACATCCAGGGGGCGGGATATTACCTCTATGCCAATATCGAAAACCTGATTTTGGACGGGAGCACCCCGTTTGGCGTCGGCAACGACTTGGCCAACACGATCGTCGGCAATGCCATCGGCAATTACCTGATCGGCGGTGCCGGCGACGACCAGCTGAATGGCATGGGCGGTAACGACGTACTGTTCGGCGAAGCGGGTGCCGACATCTTTATCTTTGCCCCCGGCACCGGCGGCGACGTCATCGGCGATTTCCAAGATGGCGTCGATCGGATCGATCTGCGGGCATTCGGTTTTTCCAGTTATGCGGAGATCGAAGCAGCGTTGGGGCAGAATGGAACCGACAGTTTCCTGGCTTTGCCAAATGGCGACCTGATCGTGCTGAATGGCGTAGCAAGATCCCAGCTGGGTGCAGCCGACTTCCTGTTCTAAGTCGGCGTAGCGCGGGACGATCAACAAAGCAGTACATTGGGATTGGTCGAGACCAGCTCTGCCTGCCGGAAGGACGCTACCTCGACTGGCTCGGTTTCATGGGAGCAACTCAATCGGGCAAGACGGACGTAACGCCGTCGGCCTCGACTTTGCTGTGCTGCAGGCGGTAAGGCGATTGCCATGATCGTGACGCGTGCCGCCGATTTTTTCGAACTACTGCCCGGTGGCGGGCGGCTGATCGGGCTGGATGTGGGCACTCGGACGATTGGCACGGCGCTCTGCGATGCGCAGTGGAGCTTTGCCAGCCCGGCCGAACTGATCCGGCGCACGAAATTCATGGCGGACAAGGCGGCGTTGACGGCCCTGATCGGGCGTCAGTCGGTGCGCGGCATCGTCATCGGCCTGCCGCTCAACATGGATGGCAGCGATAGTCCGCGCACCCAGTCGGTGCGTGCCTTTGCCCGCAATCTGGACGACCTGGGCCTGCCGATCCTGTTGTGGGACGAACGCTGGTCAACCGTTGCTGCCGAACGGGCGATGATCGAACAGGATCTGAGCCGGGCGAAGCGGGCGGAGCGGATCGACAATCACGCCGCCGCCCTGATCCTGCAGGGCGCGATCGATGCGCTAGCGATGACCGGCGGGGCATAGCCGGATCGGCCCGCCCGTCCCCTTGTGGGGAAGGGCGGGCCAATGGGCGTTACTTGGCGGTGGAGAACGCCAGGATCGTACGGGTGCTGTACGGCTTGCCAGGACGCAGGATGCTGTCCGGAAAGGCGGGCTGATTGGCCGAATCGGGGAAGTGCTGGGTTTCCAGCGCCACCGCCGACCGGAACGGATAGGCGTTGCCGCCCTTGCCGGTCACGCTGCCGTCGAGAAAATTGCCCGAATAGAATTGCAGGCCCGGTTCGGTCGTGCTGATCGTCATGACGCGGCCCGAACCCGGATGGGCCAGCACGGCAACCTCGCGCATGCCCGACCCGTTCAACACCCAGTTATGGTCGTATCCCTTGCCGATCTCCAGCTGCGGATTGTCCGTGCCGATGTCCCGGCCAATCGGCTTTGCCTGGCGGAAGTCGAAGGGCGTTCCTTCGACCGGGGCCAGTTCGCCGGTGGGGATCAGGGTCGGATCGACCGGCAGATAGCGGTCTGCGTCGATCTTCAGCGTGTGATCCAGAACGGTCTTCGCATCCACGCCGGCCAGGTTGAAATAGGCATGCTGCGTCAGGTTGATCGGCGTCGCCTTGGTCGTTTCCGCGCCGTAATCGATGATCAGCCGGTTGTCGGCGGTCCAGACATAGGTGACGGTCGCCGTCACCTGGCCCGGATAGCCCTGATCCCCGTCGGGGCTGACCAGCGTGAAGCGGACGCCGGGACCATCGTCGGTTTCGACACGGCGTCCGGCCCAGAGCAGCTTGTCGAAGCCGACGGTGCCGCCGTGCAGATGATTGGGGCCATCATTGGTGGGCAGCTGATATTCCTTGCCCTCCAGCGTGAAGCGTCCCTTGGCGATCCGGTTGCCGACGCGGCCGACCACGGCACCGAAATAGGGGCTGTCGGTCAGATAGGGGGCGGCGGTGTCGAAGCCGAAATTGACGTCCGCAAGCTTGCCCTCGCGGTCCGGCACCTCCAGCGTGAGGATGGTCGCGCCCAGGTCCATCAGGGTGATGCCGGCGCCGCTTTCGTTGCGAAGTTCCCATTTGGTGACGAACCGCCCATCGGGCAGGTTTTCCATTGCCGTATCGGTGATCGTGATGCCGGCACCGGAAGCTGCGGTCACATTATCGGCAGTATTGCCCGTGTTCGACCCGTCCAGACATCCGGTCGCCAATACGCCCAACGCCACCGTCAACAACCATCCCCTCCGCATCAATCGACTCCTCTCGCTCATGGCCGGTCCAGTTTGGCTGAATCCGCTGTCCGGCCCAGCGAATCGCATGATGTCGGGTGGGGCACAACCCCTTTATGATTGCGCTAACACCCCTTAGAAATCAAAGGCATCGACCTCGCGCCTGCGCCCGATCAGAAAGGCGTCGGCAACCAGTTGCAATGGGGCCAGGTCGACTTCGCTCCGCCCGTTGCGGATCAGGTCGACAAAGATCCGGTACAGGCGACGATATTCCGCATCCTCGGCCCGCTCCTCCGGTCCGTCGGCGATGCGCAAAACCGATCCGCCCAGCGACAGGTGGACGGTGCCATCGGGCGTTTCCACCGTCATGTCCCAGTTTTGCGGGCCGGTCTGCAGGAAATCGAACTGCGCATCGATCGGAGCATCGCCGCTACGCAGCGCCAGTTCGGCAGCGATGGGCGCGGCGCGATTGGCCGGGAAGTCCAGCGTCGCCGATTCCAGATGGACCGGTTGGGGCAGGATCCGGGTCAGGATCGACAGTGCGTTGATCCCCGGATCGAACACGCCCAGCCCGCCGGGTTCCAGGATCCAGTCCTGACCGGGATGCCAGACGCGGATATCCTCTTTCCAGCGAATTGACACGCGGCTGACCTGTTTGTCGGCCAGCCAGGCCCGGGCGGGTTCCACGCCCGCCGCTTCGCGCGAATGCCAGGTGACGAAGAAGGTCAAGCCACGCCGGGCTGCCTCTTCGGCCAGCAATTCCACTTCGCGCACCGTGGCACCCGGCGGCTTTTCGATCATCAGGTGGCGACCGGCCGCCAGCACCGCCATGGCCTGGGCAAACCGCCCCTGGGGCGGCGTGCACAGCGAGATCGCCTCGACCTGCGGCTCGCCGGTCAGCAGCGCGTCGAGGCTGGTGTAGCGGACCATCGTGTCGCCAGGCTTGGGGTTGCGCGTGGCGGCTGCGTCCAGCGACAGGCCCGGCGTCGCGGCGATGGCGGGCAGGTGCTGATCCCGCGCGATCTTGCCGATCCCGACCAGCCCCAGCGACACGGGTTGCGCGCTATCGATCATCGGCATCCTCTCCAAAGCCCTGTCAGCGGTGTCGGCTATGCCGGGATGATGCGCGCACGACAAGCGGCGGGCGCGCATTTAGTCAGACAAAATGATATCCGGCCGATCAGCGACGGCGCGGAAATGCCGCCAGCCGCCTGGCCGCGTCGGCACGCACATTCGCCCAGAACAGGCTGTAATCGAACACGTGATAGTTGTTGCCGGGCAGGACATAGGGACCGACATCCGGCCCCGCCCCGATCAGAAGGAACCCGCGCCCGTCGCACCGCGCCGGAACCCGGCCGGGGGTCAGGATTGCATCGTTCAGGTCGCTGGTCGGGAACAACGTGCCCAGATTGGCGCTGGCCGGTGCGGCACTGTCCGGCATGCCGGTGATCGGATTGGTGCAGACCATCGCCGTTCCCGCGCGCGCCGCGCCGGTATAGCCCGCCGTCCGGTCAAAGGTTTCGACGACGAGCGCCGGGTCGGCCGGTTCGGCAAAGCTTTGCCAGGACAGGATGCAGCCCGACTGATCGGGCCGGGCGCATTCGGGCAGGCCGAGCGCGGGCAGGTCCGCGGTCCGGCTGATCGGCCAGCCGACCGCATAGGCCGCGACGATCCGCGCCGCCAGCGGCTTGCCCGCCACGCGGTCGCGGAGCAGCCGGGTCAGGTGCAATGCGCCCTGGCTGTGCCCGGCCAGCAGGATCGGCCGGTCCTGCGGCACGTCCAGCAGAAACCGGTCGAACGCGGCGACGACATCGGCATAGGCGAGATCGAGCGCCCGGTTCGCCGCCGCCTGATCGGTCAGGAACGCGCCGAACGTCGCCTGGCGATAGCGGGGTGCCCAGATGGCGGCGCTGGCGTTGAATGCACTCGCCTGTCCCCGCAGGAACAGGGCGGCGCGGTCGTTCGCCTCCCGGTCGTTCAACGGGGCGTTCCATGCCTGTTTCGACAGATAGGATGTGGGATGGATGTAGAACATCGCAGCGCCCGGATCGCTGGCGGGCGACTGGCCGGACGGCACCCATTGCGCGGGATTGCCCGGCAAGTCCGGCCGCGCAATCCACATGGATGCGTCGGAATAGCGTTCGGGGCCAACGGGCGCCTGTGCCGAAAACGGGGTCGAGGGCACCAGGGCGGCACGGATCAGCTGGCTGCCCCAGATGCGATAGGCAAGGGCACCGCCGATGGTCAGCACGATGAGAACAGCAATGACATACAGGAACTTGCGGGCCACGCGGCACCCTCCTTAGGCTTGGGCATCGTTCATGCTCCGGCGCGAGTCGGGTTCATGGGTGGGGGTTTGGGCAGGCCGATGCAAGCCCGCCCTTTGGCAGGGGGTGATGCGTGACCGATCAAGATATTCCGGCCGACGACGATACGGGGATGCGGCACCGCCCGCTGATCCTGGCCGTGCTGGGCGCAGCCGCCGGACTGCTGGCCCATGCCGTCATCGGCGAAACGCGGAACATGGATGCAAGCGCACTGCGCACCGCCGCGCTGGCCTGCATCGTCGTCGCGCCCGTGCTGTTCGGCCTGGTGGTCGAGCGGGCACGGCTGACCGCATCCATCGTGTTTGCCCTGATCTGCGGCGTGCTGGCCGGGCTGATCGCGCTGTGGAACGGGCCGACCCAGAACTGGAGCGCCAGCGAGGGGTGGCGGATGGTGGCCATGATCCTGTCCATCGCTATCGCCGCGCCGCTGTTCCAGTCCGTCCGGATCGTCGATCGGCGGCGGTTCCAGTTTCCCTATCGCAGCGTCCATGACCATGCGTGGACCAATGCGGTCATGGTTGCCGCCGCCTGGGTGTTCACCGGCATCAGCTTCCTGATGCTGTTCCTGCTGTCTGAACTGTTCGCACTGATCGGCATCAAGCTGCTGCGCGAGCTGTTGCGCGAGGACTGGTTCTGGCGCGTGCTGCTCGGCGGTGCCTGGGGCGCTGGGCTTGGCCTGATCCGCGAACAGGACAAGGTGGTGCGGCTGCTCCAGCGGGTGGTGATGACCATCTTGGGCGTGCTTGGTCCGGTGCTGGGCGCGGCGCTGATGCTGTTCCTCGTCTCGCTGCCGTTTACCGGCCTGTCCGGCCTGTGGGAAAGCTGGGGCAGTGCGGCCGCATTGCTGCTGTCCGCCACCATCGGCTGTTTCATCCTCGCCAATGCGATCATCGGCAACGGGCCGGAGGACGAACCGCGCAATCCCCTGCTGCGCTATGGCGCAATCCTGCTGGCGCTGGTCATGTTTCCGCTAGCGGTGCTGGCGGCGACCGCCATCGGGCTGCGGATCGATCAATATGGCCTGACGCCGGAACGGCTCTGGGCGATCGTGTTCGCAGCCGTCGCCTGCACGGTCGGCCTTGCCTATTGGTTCAGCCTTGGGCGGGGCCGGGGGCAGTGGGCGCGCATGGCCCGGTCGGCCAATCTGCGCATCGCGCTGGCCGTGTGCATTGTGGCGGCCATCCTGGCGACACCGCTGGTCAGTTTCAACGCGTTGGCGACCCGGGATCAGGTGGCGCGCATCCGCGACGGGCGGACCAAGCCCGACAAGGTGGACTGGGCGGCGCTGGCCTTCGATTTCGGCGAGCCGGGGCGGGCGGCGGTCAAGCGGCTGGGGCGGGAGCGTCGCTTTGCGGATAAGGCCAAGCAGGCGTTGGCGGCGAAAAGCCGGTGGGAATTGTTCGAACCGCCCGTGGACCTTGCCAAGCGCCGCAGGACGCTGACGGTGCTCCCCGCTAGTACCGCCGTGCCCGAATCGCTGGTCGAAGCGGCGGCGAGCTATGCGCTGTGCGGGGACGACGAAAAACCCTGTATCGTCCGCGCGCTGCCGGACGGGGAATGGCTGGTGCTGGATGGCGGCTGTGTCGCAAGCCTGCAGCCGGTCAAGCCGTCGGATCGCGTGGCGAGGGGGGATGGCCTTGTCGTCGCGGCAGGCTATCGGACGGATTGCGCAGCGCCAAAGCGGATTCGCTTTACGGATGGAAAGTGGGTGATCCTCGGCACCGGTCTTCCCGAAACCGCCGGGGATATCGCCGCCGCGACGGCGGGCGTGGCCAAGGGCGATGTCGAGGTGCGGGACGTGACGCGGCGCCAGGTGTTCGTCGGCGGCGTGCCGATCGGCGATGCCTTTGAGTAGCCTTGCACCTGCGGCCCGCCCGCGCTAGCCGCGAAGCCATGTCCGTCGATACGCAAACCGTGAAGAAGATCGCGAGCCTCGCGCGCATCGCGATTACCGAGGAGGATGCCGAGCGGCTCGTCCCCGAACTCAACAACATTCTCGGCTGGGTCGAGCAGCTGGGCGAAGTGGATTGCACCGGCGTCGAGCCGATGACGGCGGTGATCCCCAACACGCTGCGCCTGCGCGACGATGTGGTCACCGACGGCGATGTCCGCGACGCCGTGCTCGCCAATGCGCCGGTGGCCGAACACGGCTTTTTCGGCGTGCCGAAGGTGATCGAATGATGGCGGCAATCGCACACCCCGATCGCGCTGAGCTTGTCGAAGCGCTGTCCTTTTCTGCACGCGAAGAAGGGCAGGGCTTCGACAAGCTCAGCCCGAACGGATTTGGTTTCGATGACTGACCTGACCGACCTGACCGTTGCGGGCATCCGCGACGGGGTGCGCGCCGGCGACTTCACCGCTCGTGAGGTGGCCGAAGCCTTTGTGGCGCGGGTTGCCGCTGCAAAGGGGCTCAACGCCTTTCTGGTTGAAACGCCGGACCACGCACTTGCCGCCGCCGACGCCGCCGACGCGGCGCGGGCGGCGGGCGAGGCGCTGAAGCCGCTGGCCGGCGTGCCCATCGGCATGAAGGACCTGTTCTGCACCAAGGGGGTGGAGGCCCGCGCGGCGAGCCATATCCTTGAGGGGTTCAAGCCGCCCTATGAATCGACCGTTTCCGGCAAATTGTGGGAAGCGGGCGCGGGGATGCTGGGCAAGCTGAACATGGATCAGTTCGCCATGGGTTCGTCCAACGAAACCAGCGCCTATGGCAACGTCATCTCGCCGTGGCGGCGGAACGATGGCGGTAACGCGGCGCTGGCCCCTGGCGGGTCGTCCGGCGGATCGTCTGCGGCGATCGCCGCGCGGCTGTGCCCGGCGGCGACCGGCACCGATACCGGCGGCTCGATCCGTCAGCCCGCCGCCTTCACCGGCATTGCGGGCATCAAACCGACCTATGGCCGCTGCTCGCGCTTCGGCATCATCGCCTTTGCCAGTTCGCTGGATCAGGCGGGACCGATGGCGCGCGATGTCCGCGACTGCGCGATCATGCTTCAGGCGATGAGCGGCTTCGATCCAAAGGACGCGACGAGCCTCGACCTGCCGGTGCCCGACTGGGAGGCGCTGCTGAACAGCGACCTGCGCGGCAAGCGGATCGGCATTCCGAAGGAATACCGCGTCGACGGCATGCCCGCCGAGATCGAGGCGCTGTGGGAACAGGGCATTGCCTGGGTCAAGGATGCCGGCGCCGAGGTGGTGGAGGTGAGCCTGCCGCACACCAAATACGCCCTGCCGACCTATTACATCATCGCGCCTGCCGAGGCGTCGTCCAACCTCGCCCGCTATGACGGCGTCCGTTACGGTGCGCGCGAACTGCCGCAGGGTGCTGGCCTGCAGGACATGTACGCCGCCACCCGCGCCGCCGGGTTCGGGGACGAGGTGAAGCGGCGGATCATGATTGGCACCTATGTGCTGTCCGCGGGCTTCTACGACGCCTATTTCACGCAGGCGTCGAAGGTCCGCACCCTGATCGCGCGCGATTTCGAACGGGCGTTCGAGACGTGCGACCTGCTGCTGACGCCGACCGCGCCCAGCGCCGCCTTTGCGCTGGGCGAAAAGAGCGCGGATCCGCTGGCCATGTATCTGAACGACGTCTTCACCGTGCCGTCGTCGCTGGCCGGCCTGCCCGCGATGAGCGTGCCCGGCGGGCTGGACGCGGCCGGCCTGCCGCTTGGGCTTCAGATCATCGGCAAGCCGCTGGACGAACAGGGCGTGCTGAACGCGGGCCTAGCGATCGAACAGCGCGCCGGCTTTACGGCGCGGCCGGGGGATTGGTGGTAAGATGAGCGAATATCGCATCAAGGGTGAAACCGGCGAATGGGAGGTCGTGATCGGCCTCGAGGTCCATGCGCAGGTCACGTCCAACGCCAAGCTGTTTTCCGGCGCGGCGACGGCGTTCGGGGCGGAGCCGAATACGCAGGTCAGCCTGATCGACGCTGCGATGCCCGGCATGCTGCCGGTGCCGAACCGCGAATGCATCCGCCAGGCGGTGCGCACCGGCATGGCGATCGAGGCGCAGATCAACACATGGTCGCGGTTTGATCGCAAGAACTACTTCTATGCCGATCTGCCGCAGGGCTATCAGATCAGCCAGCTTTATCACCCGCTGGTGGGCGAGGGCGCGCTGACCATCGAGGCGGATGAAAAGGCGGGCATCCCCGAGCCGAAGCGGATCGGCATCGAGCGGATCCATGTCGAGCAGGATGCGGGCAAGCTGATGCACGATCAGCATCCGACCATGTCCTATGTCGACCTCAACCGCACCGGCATCGCGCTGATGGAGATCGTCAGCCGCCCCGACATGGCCTCGCCAGCCGAGGCGGGCGCCTATCTGGCCAAGCTGCGCTCGATCCTTCGCTATGTCGGGTCGTGCGACGGCAATATGGATCAGGGATCGATGCGCGCCGACGTCAACGTCTCGGTCCGCAAGCCGGGCGAGCCGCTGGGCACCCGGACGGAGACCAAGAACGTCAATTCGGTCCGCTTCGTCATGCAGACGGTCGAGATCGAGGCGCGGCGTCAGATCGAGGTGCTCGAATCGGGCGGTACGATCGTCCAGGAAACCCGCCTGTTCGATCCGGACAAGGGCGAGACGCGGTCGATGCGGTCCAAGGAGGATGCGCACGACTATCGCTATTTCCCCGATCCCGACCTGTTGCCGCTGGTGCTGGATCAGGCGTTCCTAGAGGAATGCCGCGCCTCGCTGCCCGAACTGCCGGATGCCAAGCGGGCGCGATACGAGGGGCTGGGCATCACGCCCTATAATGCGGCGGTGCTGACCGCCGATGTCGATATTGCCCGCTGGTTCGACACGCTGATGGAGGCTGGTGCCAAGCCGGTTCCGGCATCGAACTGGGTGACCGGCGAACTGTTCGGCGCGCTCAACCGGCTGGGTGTCGGGATCGAGGACAGCCCGGTGACGCCCGCCCAGGCGGCGGAACTGCTGGGTCTGATCGCCGATGGCACGCTGTCGGGCAGCCTGGCCAAGCAGGTGTTCGAGATCATGCTGGAAACCCGTCAGGATGCCGGCGTGATCGTCGAGGAACGCGGGCTGAAGCAGACCAGCGACACCGGTGCGATCGAGGCGGTGATTGCCGAAGTGCTGGCCAAGAACCCGAACCAGCTGGAACAGTATCGCGGCGGCAAGGAAGCGCTGTTCGGCTTTTTCGTGGGTCAGACGATGAAGGCGATGGGTGGCAAGGCCAATCCGGGCGTCGTCAACGACCTGTTGAAAAAGGCGCTGGCGGGCTGATCCGCCGGGTGTTCAGTCGGCGGTGAAGCTGAACGTCAGCACGTCGACATAGCGCCCGGAAAACGCCTCTCGCGCAGGGGGCGTCGTGACCAAGAGGCTGACCTCGTTCAGCCCCGGTCGCCCGCCGGGGGTGCCGAGCGGAACGGAGGCGGACGGGGTTGGCCGCGCAATCTGTCCATCGACCCGCAGCGTGTAGGGCAGATAGCCGAACTGTTCGCCCAGGCTGTGCCGCATCCGCCCGCCATGGTCGGACAGGATGTCCAGCGACAGACGGGTATTGCTGCGATAGAAGATCGATTTGCGGCCGATGCCGCCGCCATCGACATTGCCCAGGTCCAGCTCGATCGTGCCAACCGATGCGTCGCCCAGGATCTGCAGCGCCGGGGCAACATCGATCACCAGCGTGATCGTGGTGCTGGTCCGCCCGTTCACATTGACGTCCAGTACCAGCTCGTACCGGCCCGCCTGCACGAACTGGCCGCTGGCGAATTCCAGGAAATCGAAGGTGACGGTGCCGCCACCGGCCAGCGTCTGCACCGATTCGCGGTTCAGGATGGTGCGGACCGGGTTGTTGACCTCGACCGCAGTGGACGGGACCCGACGGGAGATGAGGATACCGCCCGGTCCCCGCACCAGAAAGCTGCTTTCTACCTGCGGCGTCAGCGCGACGGTAAGCGGGCGGCATCCGCTGTCCGTCAGCCGCAGCGACAATTGCATGACCGGATTGACGGCGGATGCGGGATCGTACTGGTCCAGCCCGATCTGCGATGCCAGCACCGCGCCGTTGGAACAGGGTTGCGCCGTGGCCGGGGCCGCCGCCGCCAGCAGCAGCATCGCCGCGATGAATCCGAACAGCCTGATCACCGTTGCAACTCCACTATTCCCAGCGACACCAGCGCATCGTCGCCCTGCTTGACCTCGATCGTGCCGGAAATGTTGTTCGCATCGATGAAGATCCGGTATGTGCCCGGCTTCATCTTTTCGAACACTGCCCGCCCGGTGCGGTTGGTGAAGAACGATCCCTTGACCGCCGGATCGTCGACCGATTCATACCGCCCGGCGGCCAGGCTGACCGGTTCGTCGGCATAGCGCAGCGTTGCCATGACCGTCAGGTTGGCATCGCTGCCCAACTGGATGTGCATGCCCGACCGCGCACCGGCACGCAGCAGATAGCGGCCGGCACCGGTATCGTAACCGACGGGGATGTCGCGCGCCTCGATCGAGATGACCTGAGGACGATAGGGCGTCGCCAGCGGCACGACCGCCGGGCCGAACTTGTTGGCGACGGCCAGTTCGCGGCCCACCGCGCTGGTGCGGACGCTGAGCGTCGAATCAGCGATGCTTTCATGGCGCGACACGATGGCAAAGCCGCGCCCGGCATCGCGGCCGATCGCAAGCGTGCCATCCGCAAAGGCCAGGCCGGTTTGCAGGCGCGCGGTCGCAACCGTCGTCGATTGTCCGTTCCGCGGCAGCGTGCTGAGCACATCGACATTGGATGCAAACCGGGTGGTGCCATAGCCGAAGCTGCCGAACAGGCTCCGTTCGCGGTCGGTGGTGGTCGCGCCGAACCGGTAATCGACCTCGGGCAGGGTCAGCGACCGCTGACGCCGATATTCGATCCGGCCGCGATTGTCGGTGGTATCGTAGCTGCCCGACACGCTTTGCGTCCGCCCCAGCGGCATCGCCACGGTAAAGAAGCCGCCGACCTGGCGGCGATTGAAGGCCTGGTCCGAATAGCGCGCTGCCGCACTGGCGATCAGCGGTCCGATGCGGAACCGCACCCCACCGGTCAGCGATGTGTCGGTACGGCGCACATCGTACCGCCCGCTGATGCCGACGCTGCCGAACAGGGCAAGGCGATCGTTGACCGATTTCTGGTAATCGGCCCGTATGTCGAACTTGAACGAATCGCGGATGTCGAACTGGCCAAGCGCCGCATAGTTGCGGCTGCGGTAATCGAACGCGATCGTGGCGATCTCGTCGGTATTGACCCCGAAAAAGGGCGATCCGCGATAGCTGGCGGTAACGGCATAGCCGCCGCCGAACAGGTGATGGTTGCTGACCGACGTTTCCACCGACACGACGCCGATCAGCGTCCCGATGGCGGCGGCAACCCCGGCATTCTGGACATCCTGCGACAGTACCAGGTGCGCGCCGCCGGTGATCGACTGGGTAATGCCGCGTTGATAGAAACCGGCGGCGACGGGTCGGCCGGAATAGGAAAAGCCGGTGCCTTCCGGTCGCGTCAGGAAGCCGGCGGTGACCGTGAACGTATCGAGGCCCGCCTCCAGCAGGGTCAGGTCCGAACCAAAGGTCACATTCTGGACCTCGCGCCGGCCCAGCGCGTCCTCGACCACGATCGACACGTCGTTGCTGGTGGCGGTCAGCGGGATGCGGTCGATGTCGATCGGCCCCGGCCCGGCCTGAAACCGTTCGACCAGGCTGCCATTGACATAGATTTCGACGACCGACTGGCGATCCAGCGTGATCGACCGGGATGCCGTCGGCCGGATGTTCCGCGTCGGCTGCAGCGCCTGATAATCCCGCGCCAGGGAAACGCCGGCAATGTCGGCCGTGCCCGCCAGCCGGGGGAGTTGGGGGATCAGGTCGCCGGCGGATGCCCTGAGCGCGCTGCTTTCCCAATCCTTGAACGCAACGATCCGGTTGCGTTGAAATTGCGATGCGCCGCGACCGATCCCGTTGATGGTGCCGCCATAATCGATGTTCAGCCCGTCGCGCCCGCCGATGTTGACGAAGCCATTGAAGGCCAGGCTGGCATTCACGTCGAACTCGCGGTTCAGCGGGGTGGTGGCGACCAGTGCGGTCGACAGGCCCGCCGAAAAGCCGGACGGATCGACGGGCTGGGCACCACTGATCTCGACATCGCCTGACGCGACATAGGTCGCGGCCTTGCGGAAATCGGGGTTGATGACGACGATCAGGGAAAAGCTGCCGGGATCCAGGCTGATGCGGATGCCGAATTGTTCCAGGGCGTCGGGCGTAACCGGGGCGGCACCCAGCGCGGCAAGGCCAGTGCGGGCCGTGTCGATCAGGCGCGCACCCAGCAGGGTCGACAAGCCGGCGGGATCGACGCTGACCAGTTCTGATTCGGTGATCGTCGCCGAAACGGTGCCCAGTGCCCGGTTTTCGGTGACGACGGGCAGCGCCAGCGTTGCCTGTCGCGGCCCGCGATCCTGTGACTTGGCTGGCGTTTCGGGCGGGGCGGGAGCGGTTGGTGCGGTTGGCGCGGGGGACGGGGCAGGCGGCGCCACTCCGGCGCCGATGCCGTTCATATCGTCGCCGATCGTCCCGGCAGCCGTCGGCAGGTCACCCGAGCGCAGCGCCAGCGGTTCGCGGATGCGTGCTTCCAGCGCAGTCGGGATCGCCGCCGTGCCCAGCAGCAACAGCCGCCGGATCAGGCCTGACCAATGGGGAGGGCGAGGCATCGGCCCGCGCGTCCGCTCTAGCGCAGATCGTCGATGACGGCGGTCGGCGCGCCCTGGGGCAGATCGGGAAGCGCAAGATCCAGGATGCGGGAGGAATTGGGCGCGATCAGGGGCAGCCCGACCAGCTGCGCAAACTCCTGGCGGACCAGCGCGCGCTGTTCCGATCCGATCGACAGCCGCAGCCGCTTGTCGGCCAGCAGCGCATAGTCGTTGCCCTGATTGACCACGGTCAGCCGCACGCCCTCTGCCGTCCGCTCGACCGACTGGACGGTCAGCGTGTCACGGGCATCGGCGGGCCGGACATAGACGGCAACGCCAAAGGCATAGGCGAACTGGACCCCGGAAAATTCGGGGCGCTGCACCGGTACTTCCTTGACGCGCAGCACATAGCCCTGGGTGGTGGTGACATCGCGCGGCCCCAGATACTGGAACCGCGCCGCCTGTGACTGGCCCGGCTGAACGCTTCCCTGGGGCGGAAAGATGATGAAATCGTCTTCGGCGGGTTCGAAGCGTTGCGTGCCGTCGGCCTCGATGATCCGGCGCTCGACCAGGATTTCGTAATCCAGCGGTTCGGTGCGGGTATTGTTGATCGAAATCGTGCCGGACACCTGGCCCCGGGCGGGGTTCAACAGGATGCGCAGCGGCTGGACGTCCATCGCCCACACCGTCGATCCGACCGCCAGCATTGCCACTGCCGCAGCAACCAGCAACACAGTTAAACGCTTGATACCCATAAAGCCCCCCGGCTATCCCCACCGCCTGTCCGGGCCTGTTTCCGCGCCCGGATCGTCGTTTCCTGAATGGCCGAACAAGGGGAAGCGACGGATCGCCTCCCCTTGCCGAAGCCAACAGCTGATCGCTGGGATCAGTTGGCGGTCACCGACACGGTGACGACGTCGGTGTAGGTACCTTCGAACACCGTGGTGCGCTCACCATTGTTGATGTTGCTCTGGTTCGATTCCAGAACGCCGTTGACCGTGAAGCGGAAGGTCAGGCCCGAACCGGCCATCATCGCGGTCGAACCGGAGAACGGACGGGTCACCGCCGTGCCCAGCGTGGTGCCGGCCGGAATGGCCAGGCCGTTGCCGCCGGTCGCCTGGAACGTGTACGGGATCACGTTGCCGGCGGTGTCCAGATTGCCGTTGCGCAGCAGGCGGCCCGCATTGCTCGACACGACCGACACGGTGCCACCGGCCGGATCGTTGCAGACGACGGTCACGTTGTTGACCATGGTCACCTGGGCGGTGGTGGCGACGGCGGCCAGATCGCCAAAGTTGACGGCAACCGGGTTGATGTTGTCGACGACGCCGCAGATCTGCGAAACGTCGGCCGACAGGTTCATGACGACCGAGCCGACGACGCCGTCGTTCGGCTGAGCAACCTGAGCGAAGGCCGGAGTTGCGGACGCAATGGCGATTGCAGCAACAGCTGCAGCATAGATCTTCTTCATGTGCAAAGTTCCCCAATGTTTTCAATAGACAAACAGTGGGATTGCCCAGTCCAAAGGCATCCCCCCCTGTCACCTTGGTAGCGATCCGTGCGACTCGCCCGCTGCCGTTGGTGAACATTTGACTAATGCCGTTCTGGGACGGCTCGAATCCCCCAAATGGGGTATTTACTTATTTTGCGTTTTATCTGACCACCTGTTTTGCCTTAAGAAACCGCAGTTTTTTAAGGCTTGGGGCGGTTAATAACAAAATTGTGATCATGCCAAGCTGTAGCAATGCGGGACAACGCTGCGCCAAGTTGGGACAGTTTGTCCATGGCATGGAGGGGGCGACTGATTGCAGATGCTGAGTTCATCAATCAGTCCGGCATATTCAGAGTATTTTACTGTGTCATTGGATGCGTTGTACCAGTGGGTCGGTTCGCACCACGTTCCTCATTTCGTGATCAGCGAATCCGCAGAACTATTTTGGATGAACCAAGCCGCGTCGCAATTGTTACGCAACAGCAACGATCTGAAACTGCAAAATGGTCATCTTCGCTGGACTGGGCTCGGCGAAGATGCGCTTGCGACCGCGATTGCCGGCTGTGCGGCTGATCGGACGCAGATTGTTTCCTTTCCCTCCGATGGGCAGCTGGCCGTGATGCGCGCCACGAACCTGGGCGGGGGGCGCATCGGCATCACCCTGGGGTCGCTGGATCGGGCGGATCGGGTCCGCGAGCTGTCGGCCTGTTTCGAACTGACGCGGCGCGAAAGCCTGATCGTCAATTATCTGATCGACGGCCGCTCGCCGGAGGAAATCGGACGGATCGGCGAAATGTCGGTGCAGACCGTCCGCACGCACATCAAGAACATCTATGCCAAGATCGGCGTGGCCAGCCGCGAACAGTTTTTTTCCAGGCTGATCCCGTTTCTTGTAGCGTGAACCGCGATCGGGCGGCTAGCGCCCGGTGCTGCAGCAATCGGGGTGCGGGATGAACGGACGGGCTGGCAATGACCGCTCGGTCATGCTGGTCAACGGGTTGATCGGCGTTCTGGCGGTGCTGGCATGGGCTGCTCGCCGACCCGCCGGTTCCGTGACGCTGGCCGGCGATCTGGCCATGATCGTGCAGCCGCGCTTTACCCTGCTGGACCCCGATGGACTGCCCGATGCTTTGCGGCCCTGTGTGGAGAGCATCGCGGTCCGGCAATTTGCCGACGCGCGGGGCGATGGGCCCGGGATCCCGTTACTCATCGACCTTGCCCAGTTGCGCGCCGATCTGGCCACGCATGTCCCGCCGCGCCAATGGCTGAACGATCCCGGTGCCGCATGCGATGCGCGCCGCCGATGCCGGATGTCGGACGGGATGGTGCTGGCCGGGCGAGTCATCGACCTGCGCCTGCCGATCCCCGTCGGGGTGGCGGGCGCGGCGCCGCTGGTCGACAGCGCGATCTGGCAACCCCCGCCGGGCCGAATGCCGCCGGATGGGCTGCAGTTCACCGATGACGCCCCGTCGGGCGTGCAGGACCAGCTGGTGCCGCTGGGCGATGGCCGCGTCCTCGTCAGAAGAATCGTCGCTGGCGGCAATGCCGCCGGACAGGCGCTGTCCCCTGCCGTCAACGCCGGGTTCATGCCGCAGGCCGACCGCACCAGCCTGATCGACCGGGAAGGGGTGCTAATTGCCGGTGTCCCCTATTGCTGCAGGCTGCTGCCCGGCCAGGCAGCCCTGCTGGCGCGGATGTTCGATCCTGCCCCAGCATCGCCGCAAACATTACCGCTGCGTTAGGGCAACCCGGTTACCTGGGCTTGATGGGGCCTGCGCTACTGCCCGGTTTAATGAGCCGGGAGTATGGCAGATGGGTCTTGGATTAGCTTTGGGTAGCATGAGCGCGTTGCTGGCGATGCAGCCTGTTCCGGCCACGGATGGCGGTGCAGCCGCCACGGCCGCGCGCGGGGGCAGCATGGTGACGATCAACCTGACTGCTCGGGTGGAGCGGCGCTGCGCCGTCGGGCAGATGCGGGTGATCGATCTGGCCACCGGGCGGCTCGCGATCGATGTCGCCTGCAACGACGAGCGCTTTGCAATCGCGATGGGCGGCGACCTGGACGGCATGGCCGTGCAGTCGGTGCGGGCGGCGGACACGTCAACGCTTTCCACGGGAAGCGGGTTCAGCGTGACGGCGCATCGGCCGGGCATCTATCAGTTCGAACTGGATTATGGCCGCGATCTGAGTTCGATCGGCACGATCGTGGCGACGCTGCAGACGATCTGACGATTTGCGGTCAATCTGTCCCGGTTCGGGAATGGGTATTGGTGCAGAACGACTCTCATGCTAGCCCATAGGGCCATAGGGGAGAGTCGGTCAGCGTCATGAACAGCGTTGGTGTCCTTGCGTTGATGGCCATGCAGGTCGCGCCGAACGGCACGGTCAACACGGTCGAGGTGGTGCGCACCGGCACGCCGGTCGAAAGCGTGTCGTTGACGCTGGAAGGCGATGTGGGGCCGCTTTGCGTGGCGACCGATGCCAGCGGCAATCCCCAGCCTGTGATCAGCATCGACCTGGGGTCCGTCACCAACACGCCGGTCGGCACGCAGACCGCAGCGGCAGAGGTCGTCAGCCTGCGCTATGTCTGCAACGCGGCCAATGGCTTTACGCGGGTGCTTGCATCGCAGAACCAGGGATTTCTGGTGCGAGAGGGGTCGGCAGGCGGGCCGGGCAACGCCATTCCCTATTTCGTGTCCGGCGACGGGACTGCGGGCCTGCAGTTCCAGTCGGTGCAGCTTGTGTCGCCGCTGACGACCAGCGTCGGTGGATCGCAGCAATTCCTGCAAGGGGCGCCGGGCAATCTGAGCGTCCGGGTGGCCGGCGTGCTGCAGCAGGCGGGTCAGGGACTGGCGCCGACGACGACGATCTTTGCCGGCAATTACAGCGACACCGTAACCCTGGCCGTTACCGCGAATTGAACGGATTGCTGCGCCGCGTGGCGCAGCATCGCCAAGTCGCCGGACGAAATGCTGCAGGCCCCGCTTGCACGCCGCCCCATGCTTGCCGATGATGCGCGCCTGATGGCCGGTGGCGGCAGAGGGAGAGCGATGATGCGATGGCAGGGTGGACGGCGAATGGTGACGGCCGCGTTGCTGCTGGTGCTCGGGGGGATGCCGGCGCTGGCTCAGGATGCCGTTCCGGCCGACCAGCCACCGCTGCCGCGCGTCGCCATCGTGACCAGCGCGGGCAATCTGACGATCGAGGTCGACACCCGCCGGGCACCGGTCACCGCGGCCAATTTCCTGAAATATGTCGACCAGAAAAAGCTGGACGGCGTCCGCTTCTATCGGGTCGTCAAGGTGGAGCCGGGATTCGGGTTCGTCCAATTCGGCGCGCTGACCGATGTTGCCCGCATCCTGCCGCCCATCAAGCATGAACCGACCACTGCGACCGGCCTGACCCATACCGACGGCGTGCTGTCGGTCGCCCGGCTGGCACCCGGCACTGCGCGGGGCGAGTTCACCATCATGATCGGCGACCACAGCCATTACATGGACGCCGGCAAGGGATCGCCGGAGGATAATCTGGGCTATGCCGCGTTCGGCCGGGTGATCGAGGGGCGCGAGGTGCTGGTCACCATTCTCGACACGCCGACCGACCCCGCCAAGACCAGCCAGGGTGCGTTCAAGGGCGAAATGCCCGCCGACCCGGTCCGCGTGGTGAGCGCGCGGCGCATTGTGCCGTAACGGTTCGGCGCCCGACGAACCCCGGCCATCATCCTGCGGGGCGACCCGCAACACGCCGGTGCCCCTGCCGTCGGGCGGCACGGACCGAGCTTTACAATATAAGCCAATGATGTAGCGGCGGTTCGGGTATTTTCGGGGGGAAATCATGCTGTTTCAACTATTAATGGCCGTTTCGATGGCCAGCGCACCGGTGCAGGGCGAAGTGGTGGACAACAACGCCGTCGTCACCATGGTCGGTGCAGGACTGGGCGACGACATCATCATCGCCAAGATCAAGGTGTCGCCGACCCGCTTCGATCTTTCCACCGATCAGATGATCGCGCTGAAGCAGCGCGGGGTTTCGAACGCGGTGCTGGCGGCGATGATCGGATCGTCCGATGGATCGCCGGTATCGGCCAAGGCCGCCATGTCGGCCGATTCGCCCGATCCGATGGTGCCGCATCCGGCGGGCGTCTATCTGCTGGCGGACTGGGATCCGGCGCCGAAAATGGTCAGGCTGGACCCGACCACATCCAACCAGACCAAGACCGGCGGCATCCTGGGCTATGCGTTGACCGGCGGCATCGCATCGATGAGCATGAAGGCGGTCGTGCCGCGCGACAGTGCCCGGGTGCAGTCGGTGCGTGGCCGACCGGTATTCTATTTCTACTTCGATCAGGCGAACCAGAGCCTGTCCGGCGGGGCCATGGGCAGCGCGTTTCTGGCCGGCCCGGCAGCGATCGTGACATCGCCGAACGAGTTCAGCCTGATCCGGTTCACGGTAAAGAAGGACCGCCGGGAGGCGCGGGTCGGCAGCTTCAACATCGCAGGCGCCAAGACCGGGGTGATGGACAAGGACCGCATCGCGTTCGACTATGAACAGGTCGCACCCGGCGTCTACAAGGTCGTGCCGACCGATACCCTGGCGGAGGGGCAATACGGCTTTCTGTATTCGATGAGCGCATCGTCCGGCCCGGCGCTGGGCGGATCGACGATGGTCGCACGCGTATTCGATTTCGGCGTGTCGAAGCAGGGCCAGGTCACCGTCCGGTCAACCAACTGATCCGGCAGCCTGCCCGCGCCTGGCGTTCAGGCCACCGGCTGGCCCGGCGCGATCCCCGGCCCGGGATCGCCGCCGGGCATTGGGCTCGGAATATCGACATCCGGCCCGGGCACGTCGATTTCCGGCGGCGGCATGTCCGGTTGCCCGGGCGAGGGCTGGCCCGGATATTCCGGGGGCGGCTGGGTCGGCTGGGTCGGTGCGGGAACCGGGGGCGTTTCGGGGATTGGCGGTTCGACGGGCATCTTCGGGTCCTCCTTGGTTTCCGCAGAAACGCATCACCGCCCGCATCTATCCCCGTTCGTTTGACGAATGCCGGGCAATCGAACCGCTTGCCCAATGCCCCTTGCCTGCTATAGACGCCGCCGACCGGCGGTGTCCCGATGGCGGTTTGCGGGCGTGGCGGAACTGGTAGACGCGCTGGATTTAGGTTCCAGTATCGAAAGATGTGGGGGTTCGACTCCCTTCGCCCGCACCAGCCCGTCATCCCTTTGCCAGGGCGCGCCAAAGTGCTCCCTGGCGGACACCATTGTCCCCGAACGATGAACTGGAAAGCGTTGGAATGCAGACTGTCGAGACGTTGAACGAGGGCCTGAAGCGCGCCTACACGCTCACCATCACTGCCAAGGATATCGACAAGCGCGTCGATGCCGAGGTGAAGCGGGTGGCCCCCCAGGTGCGCATGCCCGGCTTCCGTCCCGGCAAGGTGCCGGCCAATCTGGTCCGCAAGATGCACGGCGAGGCGATCGCCGCCGACGCGCTGAACACGTCGATCCAGGAAGGCATCCAGTCGTTGCTGGCGGAGCACAAGCTGCGCCCGGCAATGGCGCCTTCGGTCGAGCTGGCCGGCGAGTACAAGCCCGGCGGCGACGCCGAGGTGAAGGTGGCGCTGGAAGTGCTGCCCGACGTTCCCGCGCCGTCGATCGACGGACTGAAGCTCGAACGGCTGACCGTTGCGGCGGACGAGGCGGTGATCGACGCGCAGCTGGAACAGCTGGCCAGCCAGCAGAAGCAGTTCACCGACGCCGAGGAAGGCCATGCGGCGGGCGAAGGCGACCTGGTGGTCATGGATTTCGCCGGCACGGTCGACGGCGTCGCCTTTGACGGCGGCACCGGCACCGACATGTCGATCGAGATCGGCTCCGGCCGCCTGATCCCCGGCTTCGAGGAGCAGTTGAAGGGCGCGAAGGTCGGCGACGAGCGGATCGTCAAGGTCACCTTCCCGGCCGATTACGGCGTCGACACGCTGTCGGGCAAGGATGCGGAGTTCGCGGTCAAGGTGACGGCGGTTCGCGTCGCCGGTGAAACCAAGATCGACGACGATTTCGCCAAGTCGCTGGGCCTGTCCGATCTGGAACAGCTGCGCGGCCTGCTCAAGGGGCAGGTGGAGCAGGAACTGAACGGCCTGACCCGCACCCATATGAAGCGCAAGCTTTTGGACCAGCTGGCCGAATCGCATGATTTCGACGTGCCGCCGTCGATGGTCGAGGCCGAATTCAACCAGATCTGGCAGCAGCTGGTGCACGAAGCCGGGCATGAAGCCGACAAGGACAAGGCGCTGGCCGAACTGGAAGCGGAAAAGGACGATTACCGCGCCATCGCCGTGCGCCGGGTCCGGCTGGGCCTGCTCTTGTCCGAAATCGGCCAGGCGAACGGCGTGCAGGTGACCGAGCAGGAAATGAACCGCCTGATCGCGCAGGCAGCGCAGCAGTATAACCCGTCGGACCGCGAAAAGTTCGTGCAGTATATCCGTCAGGAACCGATGGCGGCGGCCCAGCTGCGCGCGCCCCTGTTCGAGGACAAGGTCGTTGATTTCCTGTTCGACAAGGCAGAGATCACCGATCGCGAAGTGACGCGCGAAGAGCTGGAAGCGGCCATCGAGAGCGAGGACGGTGCCGTGCCGCACGTGCATGGGCCGGATTGCGGGCACGACCATGATCATGACGCAAAGCCCGCCGCCAAGAAGAAGACCCCGGCCAAGAAGGCTGCCGCCGCCGAGGCACCCGCTGCCGAAGCGGTGACCGAAGCCGAGCCGGCCCCCAAGAAGAAGGCCGCGCCCAAGAAGAAGGCCGAGGCTGCCCCCGCCGAGGCGAGCGCGGCAGAGGACGCGCCGGCCGAAGCCCCCGCGCCCAAGAAGCGGGCCCCGGCAAAGAAGAAGACCGAAGCCTGATCGATCAAGCCCCCTTCACCGCCGCGGTGGAGGGGGTTTTGATTTGGGGCTACGCGCGGTCGGGAAACTTGGTTAACGGATTGGGAAGGTCGCGCCGACTAAGGTGCCGTCCTGTCGTTTCGGGGCAATGCCCAGCCAGGAGTTCATGATCCTTGTCCGCGCCGCGCATCGCCGTCCTGCTGCCCTGTTACAACGAAGAGGCGGCCATCGCCCAGACCGTCGCCGGGTTCCGTGCGGCGCTGCCCGATGCGGCGATCTATGTCTATGACAACAACTCCCGCGACCGCACGGTCGAGGTTGCGCGGGCGGCGGGCGCCATCGTTCGCACCGAACGGATGCAGGGCAAGGGCAGCGTGGTCCGTCGCATGTTCGCCGATGTCGATGCCGATATCTACATCATGGCCGATGGCGACGCGACCTATGACCCGGATGTGGCACCCGTGATGGTCGACCGGCTGGTCGGCGAACAACTGGACATGATCGTCGGCACGCGGGTGCATGAGGCGGCAGAGGCCTATCGCCGCGGACACGTGACCGGCAACAGGATGATGACCAGCATCTTGGCTCGACTGTTCGGCCGCAGCTTTACCGACATCTTTTCGGGCTACCGCGTCTTTTCCCGCCGGTTCGTCAAAAGCTTTCCGGCGCTGTCCGGCGGGTTTGAGATCGAGACGGAAATCAGCGTCCATGCGCTGGAACTCAAGATGCCGGTCGGCGAGATGGAGACGCGCTATTTCGCCCGGCCCGAGGGTTCGGCGTCGAAACTCAATACCTATGCCGATGGGTTGCGCATCGGCCGGACCATCCTGACGCTGTATCGCATCGAACGGCCGCTGCTCTATTTCGGCGCGATCGCCGGCGTGCTGGCTGCGCTGTCGATCCTGCTGGCCCTGCCGCTGATCGTTACCTTTATCGATACCGGCCTGGTGCCCCGTTTCCCCACCGCGATCCTGGTGACCGGACTGATGATCCTGGCGGCGCTCAACGGCTTTACCGGCCTGATCCTCGACACCGTGGTCAGGGGGCGGCGGGAAGTGCGGCGGCTGGCCTATCTTGCCCATCCCGCACCCGGCGGCTGATCCAGCGCAGCAACCGGACCACCGCATCGGCGGCCAGCATCGCCAGGATGCCGTGGACGAGGTAGCTGTAGCGCTGGATCGGCTGAACCATGGCATAGGGCAGGGCGACGCCGATCAGATACAGGGCAATGGGCGCATAGCCCCGCCTACGCTGCCACAGCCCCGCTGCCAGGCCAACGAGGCCGATGGTGCTGGCAATGCCCATGGCCGTCGCCCGGGCGCTGCGCATCCCCTCCCACCCCGTGAAGTACATTTGCCAGGCGTCGGGAAAGAAGAACTGCCGGAAATGGCGGAGCGACAATGCGGCGAAATCAGCTGGATTGGCCGCGATCCAGTCCCGCGTCTGGCGGCCGAGCATCCGGGCATAGGCGACCTCGCCCCCCGCGCGCGCCAGATCGGCTCTCGCGCCGACGCTCTGATAGGGATGGATCGCCAATAGCCGGTCGGCGAAGACCTGTTCCGGCGCTTGGTCGGACAGGGCGGCGGGATGGTTGCCCATCGCCAGTTCCAGCCCGGCATTGCTGCGCAGCAGGACCGGTTCGCCCATCACTGCAGCGTTGCGCATGGCCCAGGGCGCGACGAGCATCGCCAGCGCCGCGCAGCATGCGAGGGCAAAGCCGACCATCCGCCGGAGGTCGAGCGTGCGGATCGCCCAGATCGCCCAGCACAGATTGATCGCCGCCCCCGCCGGGGGACACAGGAAAAAGGTCAGGGCAGTAAGGACGGCGATCAGCGCCACCCGGCGGATGCCGGGCCGGGCCTGACCCTGAACGGTATTGAGCAGGATCAGGTTGCCCAGCACCAGCACCAGGGTCAGCGCCCCTTCCCAATAGCGGAAATCGACGGTTTCCTGCCGCACGAACACCGGGATCAGGCAGAGTGCAGCCAGGCCCCAGCGTCGCGCCTGTGCCGGTGCCCCCAGTTGACGGAACAGGACGGACAGCAAAACCCATCCGGCCACCATCTGGAGCAGCGACCAGGCCAGCAGGGTCCCGTTGGACGCCGGCGTGTCGATGCCAAGCGTCGCCATGATCGCCCCGGCGACAAACGGGGCGATTGGCGACAGATGGGCAGTGGGACCATAGCCCGCGTAAAAGGCGCCGCCGAACGTACCGGTGCGGGCCAGTTCCAGCGCGACCCGCGTCGCCTCACCCGCCCCGGAAAAGGCAAGCGGCCCCTGTTCGGCCAGGCTCAGCCAGATCAGGCGCAGGACGATGCCCGCCCCGATGACCAGCGCGGGAAACAGCCAGTCCCGCCGTTCGTGCGGGGTGGCGCTCATGCGGTTGCCAATCGGGTGGCGGGCCGGGCCAGGTGTCGCACCAGCCGCACCACCGCATCGGCCGCCAGCATCACCAGGATGCCGTGAATCAGATAAGCGTAGCGCTGCGTCGGCTGAACCACCGCATAGGGCAGGGCGACCGCACCCAGATACAGCGCGATCACCGGATAGCCGCGCCGGCCCCGCCAAAGGCCGATTGCCAGGCCAATGAGGCCGATGCCGCTGACCAACCCCATCATCGCGGCGCGAGGCCCGGCCCAGGTCATTTCGAGCTGCCACGGTTCGGGAAAGAAGAATTGCCGGACATGCCGGGCGCACAGGGTCACGAACCCGGCGGGATGATCGGCGATCCATGCCATCGCCTCTGCCCCCAGCGCGCGCGAATAAGCCGCCTCTCCGCCCATTCGCGCAATCTGGGCGCGGGCGCGCGGGCTGAAATAGGGCTGCACCTCGCGCAGCCGCTCGGCGAACACCTCGCCATGCGGGCGACCCGACAGCGCCTGTGGATGATTGCCGATGGCCAGTTCCAGCCCGGCATTGCTGCGCAACAGCACGGGTTCGCCGATCATCTGCTGGTTGCGGATCGCCCAAGGGAGCACCATCAGCGTCAGCGCCGCCGCGCCCATTGCCGCAAAACCAGCTAGCCGCCGCCAGGACAGGTGCGCCAGTCCCCATGCGCCCCAGCACAGGCCGATGGCCATGCCGGCCGCCGGGCTGACGAACAGCGTGGCGGCGGCCAGGGCGGAGATGGCACCCAGCACCCGCAGGTCGGGATCGCGGGCATCGGCCATCGCGATCACCAGCGTCAGATTGACCAGCACCAGCATCAGCGCCAGCGCGCCGTCCCAGAATCGAAAGACGATCACTTCGTCCCCGATGAACACGGGCATCAGGCACAAGACAGCCATGCCCAGCCGAAGGGCGGTGGCGTCAAGCTGCAGCCGCCGGAACAACAGGACCAGCAGGCACCATCCGGCCGCCGCCTGACCCAGCGACCATGTCAGCAGCGCGACATTGGCGGCGGGGGTATCGACGCCAAGCGCCAGCATGATCCCGGCGGCGATCGACGGGCTGACCGGCGACAGATGCGCCGTCGGGCCATAGCCCGCATGGAACGCATCGCCGAACACGCCCGTCCGCGCCAGCGACAGCGCAACCCGCGTCGCTTCGCCCGCGCCCAGAAACTGCGTCAGCGGAACCCCGAGCACCGCGACCTGCCAGATCAGGCGGAGCGCGATCCCCGCCGCGACCAGCCACAGCAGGAACCGCCAGTCCGTCGACGATGAAGTCGACCGGATCACGTCGCCGCCACCCACCGCAATCGGGCATGGCGGACCAGCCGGACCAGCGCGTCGGCAGCCAACATCACCAGGATCCCGTACACCAGATAGCTGTATCGCTGCACCGGCTGGACCACGGCATAGGGCATGGCGACCGCCGCCAGATAGACGGCGATCATCCAGTAGCCGGACCGCCTTTGCCACAAGGCGATTGCCAGACCGGCGAGGCCGACGGCGCTGACCAGGCCCATGAACGCAGCGCGCGGCCCGGCCATGCTGAACATCAGCTGCCAGGGTTCCGGAAAGAAGAACTGGCGCAGGTGGCGCAGGAACAGCCGGGCGAAATCGGCGGGGTTGGCAGCGATCCAGCCCCGCGCCTCCGCCCCCAGCGCACGGGCATAGGCCACTTCGCCACCCGCCTGTTGCAGCGCCCTTTGCCCGGCCTTCCCGAAATAGGGCTGAACGGCGCGCAGCCGGTCGAAATACACCTCGCCATTGGGCCGATCGGACAATGCGCCCGGATGATTGCCGATCGCCAGTTCAAGCCCAGCATTGCTGCGCAACAGCACCGGTTCGCCCAGCTCGGCGGCATTGCGCATTGCCCAGGGTGCCACCATCAGCGCCAGTGCGGCAGCGCTGACCGCGCCGAACCCGATGATTCGCGACCATGCCAGGCGGCGCACGGCCCATATCGCCCAGCACAGAACGACGGCCATGCCGGCGGGCGGCGACAGGAAGAACGTGACGGCACACAAGGTGCCGATCCCCGCCAGCCGGGCGTTGCCGACGGACGCGGCTCGTTCGGCATCGATCAGCAGGATCAGGTTGAGGATGACCAGGTCAAGGGCCAGCGCCCCTTCCCAGAAACGAAACACGATGATCTCGTCCGCCGCGAATACGGGCATCAGGCTGAGTGCCGCCAACCCCCAGTGCATCGCGGTCTCGTCCGCGCCCAGCCGCCGGAACAGCGCGATCAGCAACAGCCAGCCGGCGATCACCTGAACCAGCGACCAGACCATCAGGGTCAGGTTGGCTGCCGGGCTGTCCACCCCCAGCAGCATCATGACCCCTGCGGCTATGGCGGGGCTGATCGGCGTCAGATGCGCGGTCGGGCCGTGCCCGGTAAAGAATGCGTCGCCGAACACGCCGTTGGTCGCTAGGCTGATCGCCGCCCGTGCCGCTTCGCCCGCGCCGATGAAACTCAGCACGCTGCCATGCGACGCGCTGAACAACAGGATGCGCAGGGCAATCCCGGCCACGATCAAAAGGGCGATGAACGGCCAGTCGAACGGCGGGCGGATGTGCTTGCGCATGGCCGTGCCCTAGCGCGGCAGCGGTTGCGATATGGTTGACGAAAGCTTGCCCCCTTGCGCTCCACGCGGGCAGGGCCGATGTAGATGCCCTAATCACCTGAGCGGGATGTTATGCACAACAGCTTCGACCCCATGAATGCCCTTGTTCCCATCGTCATCGAACAGTCCAGCCGCGGCGAGCGCAGTTTCGATATCTTCTCGCGGCTGCTCCGCGAACGGATCGTGTTCGTGAACGGGCCGGTCGAGGATGGCATGGCCTCGCTGATCGTCGCCCAGCTGCTGTTCCTGGAATCGGAAAATCCCAAAAAGGATATCTGGCTCTATATCAATTCGCCGGGCGGCGTCGTCACCGCCGGCATGGCGATCCACGACACGATGCATTACATCCGGCCGCGGGTCGGCACGGTTTGCATCGGCCAGGCCGCGTCGATGGGCAGCTTTCTGCTGGCCAGCGGCGAACCGGGGATGCGCGTTGCGCTGACCAATGCGCGGATCATGGTTCACCAGCCGTCGGGCGGCGCCCAGGGCATGGCCTCCGACATCGAGATCCAGGCCAAGGAAATCCTGCGCATCCGCCGCCGGATGAACGATCTGTACGCAAAATATACCGGCAAGCCGCTGGAAGAGATCGAGCGCGCGATGGACCGCGACACGTTCCTGGAGGCCGACGAGGCCAAGGCGTTCGGCCTGGTCGACCAGGTGTATGACAAGCGGCCCCAGCCGGCCGAAGAGGGTAGCGGAACGTCGGCATAAGCCGTGTCGGCGCAGGGCGATGAATCCTGCCGCTGGAAATAGTCGATTGCCCCAGTGCCCCGCGGGTGTAGGATGGCGGGTGGACATGCGCGCGCAAAAGCGCGCCAAGGATGGAAGTTATGGTGGACAAGGTTAAGGGCGGCGACGCCAAAAGCACGCTCTATTGCTCGTTCTGCGGCAAGAGCCAGCACGAGGTGCGCAAGCTGATTGCTGGCCCCACCGTGTTCATCTGCGACGAGTGCGTCGAATTGTGCAACGACATCATCCGCGAGGAAACCAAGTCGGCGCTGATTTCCAAGAAGGACGGCGGCGTCCCGTCGCCGCAGGAAATCTGCGATGTGCTGGACGATTACGTCATCGGCCAGAAGCGGGCGAAGCGCGTGCTGTCGGTCGCGGTGCACAACCACTACAAGCGGCTGAACCATGGGCAGAAGGGCGCGGACGTCGAACTGTCCAAGTCGAACATCCTGCTGGTCGGGCCGACCGGTTGCGGCAAGACGCTGCTGGCGCAGACGCTGGCCCGCATCCTCGACGTGCCCTTCACCATGGCGGATGCGACCACGCTGACCGAGGCGGGCTATGTCGGCGAGGATGTGGAGAACATCATCCTCAAGCTGCTTCAGGCGTCGGATTACAATGTCGAGCGGGCGCAGCGCGGCATCGTCTATATCGACGAGATCGACAAGATCAGCCGCAAGGCGGAGAATCCGTCGATCACCCGCGACGTTTCGGGCGAAGGCGTGCAGCAGGCGCTGCTCAAGCTGATGGAAGGCACCACCGCCAGCGTGCCGCCCCAGGGCGGGCGCAAGCATCCGCAGCAGGAGTTCCTGCAGGTCGATACGACGAACATCCTATTCATCTGTGGCGGCGCGTTCAGTGGCCTTGAAAAGATCATCGGCGACCGGTTGCAGGGCAAGTCGATCGGGTTTGGTGCCTATGTCGCCGCTCCCGAAGAGCGCCGCACCGGCGAGGTGTTGCGTCAGACCGAGCCGGAGGATCTGCTGAAGTTCGGCCTGATCCCCGAATTTGTCGGGCGTCTGCCGGTCATCGCGACGCTTGAGGATCTGGACACCGACGCGCTGGTCAAGATCCTGACCGAGCCGAAGAACGCGCTGGTCAAGCAATATCAGAAGCTGTTCGACATGGAAGGCGTGGAACTGGGGTTCCAGGACGACGCACTGGTCGCCATCGCCAAGCGCGCGATCGAACGCAAGACGGGTGCGCGCGGGCTTCGTTCGATCCTGGAAGGCATTCTGCTCGACACCATGTTCGACCTGCCGTCGATGGACGGGGTGGATCAGGTCGTCGTTGACAAGGATGTGGTCGAGGGGCGCAAGGAGCCGGTGCGCGTGTACAGCGACAAGAAAAAGGCCGGCGACGCCGCCTGATCGCGTTGAGGCAAAACGGATGAAGGGGGGCAGGCCGACGGGTCTTGCCCCCTTTTTCCTGCGCGGTCGCAATCCGCCCCCCGCAACGGCTGGTCGCGTTAACCCTTTCGATCAAGGATCCGGTCATCCGCCTGGGTGATAGGCCTGTTCCTGCGCCGTGTCCGGTAACGGCCGCGGGAAAGGGCGTTCCTGTAATGCGTTTCTATCGTGCCACGCGTTTCCTGTTTCCATCCAGCGTCAGGCTGAGGCTGTTCGCGATCTGCTTCATCAGCACGCACCTGCCGCTGATGTCGCTGATCCTGTGGGAGGTATGGCGCGGGGTCATCGGATGGCCCGAGACGCTGATCGTGCTGGCGGCGACGCTGGCGGGGACGGCGCTGGCGCTGACGGCGATCCACGCGCTGCTGATGCCGGTTCAGGCGAGTGCCGAGGCGCTGGGCAGACTGAGCGATGGGCGGGTGCCGGCTCTCGATGAAATGGACAGCCGCGACCTGATGGGTGCGCTGATCGCCAGCGTGAACCGGGCGGCGTCCAGCGCGGGCGAACGGATGCGCCAGCTGGACGAAGCGGCCAATCACGACCAGCTGACCGGCCTGATAAACCGGCGCGGCTTTGACAGCGTGCTCGACTCAATCGGCGATCGCCGACCTGTCGGGACACTGGTGCTGATCGACATCGATCGGTTCAAATCGATCAACGACCAGCATGGGCACCATGCCGGCGACGACGTGCTTCGGCTGTTCGCGCATCGGTTGATCGGCGGCCTGCGGCGCGGCGACATGATCGCGCGCTGGGGCGGGGAGGAGTTCGTGCTGTTCCTGCCCATGACTGCACCCGGGGACGCGCGGGCGATCATCGACCGGCTGGCCAAGGCGTGCCGGCTGGAACCGATCGCATCGATCGGCCACTGTGCCGTCACCTTTTCGGCCGGTCTTTCGGTCTGGCCGGAAAACGAGCCGCTCCATACCGCGCTGTTGCGGGCGGATACCGCGCTCTATGCCGCCAAGCGGGCCGGGCGCGACTGCATCCGCGAGGCGACGCATGGCGAGGTGGAGATCGCCGCCGGATAAGCGCGGTCATTGCATTCAGGGAACGATCGGCTGGCTGACGCGCTCTTGTGGGATATCCCGCAACACAGGAGTCCTGCCTGCCGATGACCGATGGCCACGCCCCGTCCCGATCCGCTTTCTTCGCCGATGTGCGGCGGTGGGTGCCGCTATGGTCCCTCGCCTTTCCATTGATCGGCATTGTCCTGATCCTGACCGGCGTCGCGAAAATCGGCCTGTTCGGCATCGTTGCGGCCGCGATCGTCCTGGGCGGGATCGTGATTGCGGCCGTCCATCATGCCGAAGTGGTGGCGCACCGGGTGGGCGAGCCGTTCGGGACGCTGGTGCTCGCAGTGTCGGTCACGGTGATCGAGGTATCGCTGATCGTGTCGCTGATGCTGTCCGACAATGGCGACGCATCGACGCTGGCGCGCGATACGGTGATGGCGGCGATCATGATCATCCTGAACGGCATCGTCGGCATCTGTCTGCTGGTCGGCGGGCTGCGCCACCATGAACAGCGGTTCGCCCTGCGCGGGGTCAGCGCCGCATTGTGCGTGCTGGCCGCGCTGGCAGTGCTGACGCTGGTGTTGCCCAACTATACCTCGACGCTCAGCGGCCCCTATTATTCAGGATCGCAGATGGTCTTTGCCGCTGTGGCCTCGCTTGTCCTGTACGGGACATTCGTGCTGGTCCAGACGGTGCGCCACCGCGATTACTTCTTGCCCGACGTGCCCGGCGACGTGCCGCGCGACGTTCATGCCGAACGCCCGACGGTGCAGAGTGCCGGGATTGCCTTTGCCATTCTGCTGATCGCGCTGGTGGGGGTGGTACTGCTTGCCAAGGATCTGGCTCCTGCGCTCGAAACGGGGATCGAAGCCATGGGCCTGCCGCTGGCGCTGGTCGGCGTGGCGATCGCCGGGCTGGTGCTGGCACCCGAAAGCCTGGCGGCGATGCGGGCGGCGCGACGCAACCGGCTGCAAACCAGCCTGAACCTGGCGCTCGGGTCGGCGCTTGCCACGATCGGCCTGACCATTCCCGTGGTCGTCATCGCCGCGCTTCTGCTCGACATTCCGCTGGCGCTGGGGATCGAGCCGAAACACGTGGTGCTGCTGGGTCTGTCGCTGATCGTTGCGGTGCTGTCGCTGGGCAACGGGCGCACCACCGTGTTGCAGGGGGTGGTGCACCTGATCCTGTTTGCAGCCTATCTGTTCACGATCATCGTTCCCTGAGGGTAGCGGCGGCCTGCAACCGGTCGATGGCGGGCGACTGGCGCAGGATGCGGGCGGCCGGATCGATCACGATATGCGCGCCCGCTGGTGCCGCGACGAAGCCGGAGCCGTCCGTCATCGCCACGCGCTGGACCACGCCGTCGACCTGCACCTCGACCGGCAGGGGAAAGGGGCGTCCGCCCGGCACCTGCCAGCGGAGCGACAGCCCGGTCGGGCTACGGGTTTCGATCAGGCGGGGCAGGCCGGCCTGGCGCAGATAGATGTCGAAGAACCAGTCCAGTTTCTGCCCCGACGCCGTTTCCATCAGCCGTTCGAATTCTGCGGTCGTCGCAAATCGGGGCGCGAAATTGCCTGGCCGGGGGTCGGGGCGGCCATAGACCAGCCGGCGGGTGGCGTCGAAAAATGCCGTGTCCCCAATCAGGTTGCGCAGCGTGTGCAACACCCAGCTGCCCTTGAAATATATGTCTGCGGCGGGCCCGCCCTGGCTGGCCTCGTACACCTGTTCAGCGGTGCGGCTGAAACCCGATACCATCGGTGCGGCATTGGTGATCCGCAATCGCTGCTCTGCCATCATCACGGCATAGCGGGCCTCACCCTCACGCCAGCGCCCGTAAAGCGGCTGCATATACTGGCCATAGCCTTCGTGCAGCCAGAAATCGTCCCAGTCCGCCGCCGTCATCTGGTTGCCGAACCATTCGTGGCTCAGCTCATGGTGGAACAGCCAGTCAAAGCCCTCCGCCGACGGCTTGTAGTCGTTGCCATATCCGTTAATGGTCTGATGTTCCATGCCCAGATACGGTGTCTGCGCCACCCCCAGCTTTTCCGAGCCAAAGGGAAACGGACCGATCAGGGTTTCGAAGAAATCCAGCGTGGGCGCGAATTCGGCGAACAGGCCCTTGGCCTCCCGCTCCCGGCCCAGATGCCAGTAATGCATCGGTATGCGGTTGCCGAAGCGGCTGGCATAATCGTCCTTCAGTTCCTGATAGGCGCCGATGTTCAGCGCGATCAGATACGGATTGATCGGTCCCGACCGCCAGTGAAAGGTCCGCGATCCGCCGCGCGCCTCGGTCACGCCCAACGCCCGGCCGTTGGACACGGCGACCAGCGGCGCCGGGACGGTGACGTACAGGTCGGCCGCCGCCACCTCGCCCGACGGATGATCGATGCACGGCCAGATCAGGTCGCACCCATAGCCCTGCGCAGTGGTTGCCACCCAGGGCTGGCCGTCCGGCGACCGCGCCCAGACCCAGCCATCGTCCCAGGGCGGATTGGCGGCGACATGGGGCGTGCCGGCATAGGCGATATGGGCCTTGACCGTCTGGCCCGTCGCGGTCCGGGCGGGCAGGTCGATCGCCAGCCGTCCGTCGGGATTGCGCCAGCGGCCAGCCTCAAGTTCCATCCCGTCGATCCGCACTGTGCTGACGACAAGATTGGTATCGAGATCCAGTACCAGTCGATTGACCGGCCGGACCGTCTCCAGCGTCAGTTCGGCAACCCCGCTCATCGCCCTTGCCTCAGGCGTGACGGCGATGCCGAGGTTCAGGTGGCGCAGCCGCAACGCGGCCTGATCGGCCGGTTGTTCGCCACCGGATCGCATCGTCTGCGCGGTCAGTGCCGGCTGGCCCGGCGTGCCTTCCCCGGCGGTGCCTGCCGCAATCAGCATCAGCGCGACCGGCAGCATCAGGACGCGGGGAAGCGGGCTGGCGGGGCGAGGGGCCATCGGACGATTGATGGAATCTTTGCCTTCCCCATATAAGACGGGTGAAACGTCCCCCATGGGGATGAACGGAGTTTGCATGAAGTCTTCTTATCCTGTCCTGCCGCTGCGCGACATTGTCGTTTTCCCCCATATGATCGTGCCGCTGTTCGTTGGGCGCGACAAGTCGGTCGCCGCGCTGGAAGCGGCGATGGCCGATGACAAATCGATCTTTCTGGTGGCCCAGCTGGACCCGGCGGAGGACGATCCGGCGCGCGACGACCTGTATGATCTGGGCGTGACGGCCGAGGTGCTGCAGATGCTGAAGCTGCCGGATGGCACGGTCCGCGTGCTGGTGGCCGGACGCGATCGCGCGCGGCTCGAAAGCCTGAACGAACAGGACGGCGTCCTGACGGCGACGGTCAGCGCGGTCGAAGAGGCGGAGGCCGACGGCACCGAGGTCCAGGCGCTGATGCGATCCGTCGTCGATCAGTTCGAAAACTATGCCAAGCTCAATCGCAAGCTGCCGAGCGAGACGGCGGTGCAGGTCGCCGAACTGACTGAGGCGTCGCGGCTGGCCGATGCCATCGCCGCCAACATCGCGGTCAAGGTGGCCGACAAGCAGGCCCTGCTGGTCGAAACCGACCCGCAGAAGCGGCTGGAAATGGTGTTCGCCTTCATGGAGGGCGAGCTTGGCGTGCTGCAGGTGGAGAAGAAGATCCGCAGCCGCGTGAAGCGCCAGATGGAGAAGACCCAGCGCGAATATTATCTGAATGAACAGCTGAAGGCGATCCAGCGCGAGTTGGGCAACGAGGGCGACGAAGGCGAGGGCGACGAGATCGCCGAGCTGACGCAAAAGATCGCCACGCTGAAATTGTCCAAGGAAGCGCGGGCCAAGGCGCAGGGCGAGCTCAAGAAGCTGAAGACCATGGCGCCGATGAGCGCCGAGGCGACGGTGGTGCGCAATTACCTGGACGTGCTGCTGGGCCTGCCCTGGGGCAAGAAGTCGAAGCTGAAACGCGACATCGCCGAGGCGCAGAACGTCCTGGACCAGGATCATTATGCGCTGGAAAAGGTGAAGGACCGGATCGTCGAATATCTGGCGGTGCAGGCGCGGACCAACAAGCTGAAGGGGCCGATCCTGTGCCTGGTCGGCCCGCCGGGCGTCGGCAAGACCAGTCTGGGCAAGAGCATCGCGAAGGCAACGGGCCGCGAATTCATCCGCCAGTCGCTGGGCGGCGTGCGCGACGAGGCCGAGATCCGCGGCCACCGGCGCACCTATATCGGGTCGCTGCCCGGCAAGATCGTGTCCAACCTGAAAAAGGCGGGGACCATCAATCCGCTGTTCCTGCTCGACGAGATCGACAAGCTGGGCCAGGATTTCCGGGGCGATCCCGCATCGGCCCTGCTCGAGGTGCTCGACCCCGAACAGAATGGCAAGTTCAACGACCATTATCTGGAAATCGACATCGACCTGTCGGACGTGATGTTCGTCTGCACGGCCAATTCGCTCAACCTGCCCCAGCCGCTGCTCGACCGTATGGAGATCATCCGGCTGGAGGGTTATACCGAGGACGAGAAGGTCGAGATCGCTGAACGCCACCTGATTGCCAAGCAGGTCGAGGCGCATGGGCTGAAGCCGGGCGAATTCACGCTGACCCAGGACGGGCTGCGCGACCTGATCCGCTATTATACCCGCGAGGCCGGGGTGCGGACGCTGGAGCGCGAGATCGCCAAGCTGGCGCGCAAGGCGTTGCGCCGCATTCTCGAGGGCAAGGCAGAGGCGGTGACGGTGACCCCGGACACGTTGGCCGAGTTTGCGGGCGTTCGGAAATATCGCCACGGCGTCGGTGAGGAGGAAAACCAGATCGGTGCCGTCACCGGCCTGGCCTGGACCGAGGTGGGCGGCGAGCTGCTGACCATCGAGGCGGTCACCGTCACTGGCAAGGGTGCGATCCGCACCACTGGCAAGCTGGGCGACGTGATGAAGGAAAGCGTCGAGGCCGCCTTCAGCTTCGTCAAGGCGCGCGCCCCGGCATTCGGCATCAAGCCCAGCCTGTTCGCGCGCAAGGACATCCATGTCCACCTGCCCGAAGGCGCGGTGCCAAAGGATGGGCCGTCGGCGGGCATCGGCCTTGTCACCGCGATCATCTCGACGCTGACCGGCAATGCCGTGCGGCGCGAGGTCGCCATGACGGGCGAGGTGACGCTGCGCGGGCGGGTGCTGCCGATCGGCGGGCTGAAGGAAAAGCTGCTGGCGGCACTGCGCGGCGGCATCACCACCGTGCTGATCCCGCAGGACAATGAAAAGGACCTGGTCGAAATCCCGGCAAATATCCTGAACGGGCTGGAGATCGTGCCGGTGCGCCATGTCGATGAAGTGCTGGCGCGGGCCCTGGTCAATCCGCTTTCGCCCATCGACTGGACCGATGCGGACGAGCTGGCCGTTCAGCCGCCACCGGGCATTTCAACCGCTGGTGATGCACTGCACCATTGAAATTGGCCCAAAAAAGCGGCGAACGGCGGGTAAAATCGACGGATTTGCTTTGACAGGCCGGGGGCAAGCCGCCTTACTGCGCGCCCGGCCTATGGGCCGTGATTCCAATTTCCAGAGTATTAGTTCTCGAGAACAGGGACCCACAGGACAATGAACAAGCAAGAGCTGATTGGACAGGTTGCCGAGCAATCCGGGCTGAGCAAGAGCGACGCGAGCAGCGCCGTCGAAGCGGTGTTCGATTCGATTTCGGCTGCGCTCAAGAAGGGCGACGAAGTGCGCCTGGTCGGTTTCGGCACGTTTTCGGTCAGCAAGCGCAAGGCGTCGACCGGCCGCAACCCGCGCACCGGCGAGGAAATGACCATCAAGGCGTCGAACCAGCCCAAGTTCAAGGCCGGCAAGGGCCTGAAGGACGCGGTCAACTGATTCAATTCCCCGTCGCTGGCCGACGGGGCTGGACAAGCCGGGACGCGCACCCTAATGGGCCGCTTCCCGGCGGTTTCCTTACCGCCAGAACCATGGTTTCCATGGGCGCGTAGCTCAGCGGTAGAGCACACCCTTCACACGGGTGGGGTCACAGGTTCAATCCCTGTCGCGCCCACCATATCATCCAGCGGCCCGCCGATCGATACGATCGGCGGGCCGTTTGCGTTGGTTTCCGCTGCATCGCCAGCCGCCGTGGATAGATAACGGAAGGGTGACGCATTGTCATCGATCCGTCACTTGCGCGTCATGCAACTGACCCGAAAACCCAATCTTGTTGTCATCGAAGGCCCCTAGCGGTTCGCCAGCGGTCGACAGGGGGATGTCCGAGTCGATCAGGGGCAAATCGGCCCCATCCAGCAACCGGAACGACCCGACGGGAGATGTTATGCGAAATCTGCAACGCCTTGGCCTGATCATGATGACTGGCACCGCCGCCGCCGCGCTGTCGGCCTGCGACGGCGCAACCAGCGTCGCTTCGCCCGGCGAAGGCGTGATCGTGGTGCCCGCGCCGACGCCGGCACCCGCTCCTTCGCCCAGCCCGTCGCCTTCTCCCTCGCCGACGCCGACCGGCGGCCCGGCCGCATCGTGCCCGACCGGCACGACCAGCGTGGGCACGATCGGCAATTTCCGCAGCTGCCGCCTGCCGTCGCTGGTCACCAACCTGACGCTGCCGCGCCTGCCGGGCGTTGCCTATGAAATGAACGGCCGCGTCGATGTGGGCGTCGATCGCGGCGGCGCCGGCACGGCCGGTCAGGCGGGCAATCTGACGATCGAGCCGGGCGTGATCGTCTATGCCAACACCACCAACGCCGACAACGACCTGCTGGTCGTCAACCGCGGCTCGACCATCACGGCCGAGGGCACGGAAACGGCGCCGATCATCTTCACCGCGCAGCAGAACCTGACCGGCAACGTCACCGACGAATCGCAGGGCCTGTGGGGCGGCATCATCCTGGCCGGACGCGCGCCCATTTCGAACTGCAACCTGCAGGGCGTGACCGGCGGCAGCGCGAACTGCGAAGCCGTGGTCGAGGGCACCGGCAACGCGCTTTACGGCGGCGCCACCCCCGGCGACAGCTCGGGCGTGATGCGCTATGTCCAGGTCCGTTATTCGGGCACCGTCATCAGCCCGAACAACGAACTTCAGGGCATCACCACCGGCGGCGTCGGTTCGGGCACGCGCCTGGAGTATATCCAGATCCACAACAGCTCGGACGACGGCATCGAAATCTTCGGCGGCACGCATAACGGACGCTACTGGGTCATCACCGGTGCGGACGACGACAGCATCGACACGGATGTGGGTTGGAAGGGCTTCCTGCAGTTCATGATCGCGTCGCAGCGGCCGAACAACACCCAGACCGATACCTACATGATGGAAATCGATTCCAACAACAACGAGGACGCGCTCCCGCGTCAGTTCGGCCGGATCGCCAACTTCACCTTCATCCACCGGTCGACCGGTGTGAACGCGGCGCTGCGCCTGCGCGGCGGTGCCGACTTCACCTTCGTGAACGGCATCATCACCAGCACGCTGCCCTGCCTGAACATCGTGGCCGGTACCGATGCGAATGGCGGCAAGTCCACCATCCGCGCGGCGAACGCGGCGCTGGACGAACAGGGTCCGCCGGTGTTCAACTCGATGTACTTCGCCTGCTCGGCGCTGTCGGCTGAAACCGCCCAGAACAGCATTACCGTCACCAATGCCGAACAGGCGGCGATCGTTGCCGCCGGCACCAACAATGTGACCAACGGCACGGCCGCCGCAGCGCTGAACGGCTTCGTGGCCGGAACCGGCGCGGCTGCGGTGACGGCGTTCAACGCCGCCTCGCTCAACCCGTCGGGCACGTCGTTCCTGGTCAGCACCAACTATATCGGTGCCGTCTCGGGTGCGAACGACAACTGGTATCGCGGCTGGACCTGCAATTCCAACCGCGGCGATTTCGGCACGACCAGCGCCGCCTGCACGACCGTGCCCGGCCTGTAAGCGACGGGAATGATGATCCTGGCGGGAACGGCAAAGGGGGCCGTTCCCGCCAGATCATTCCTGCGATCAAAAGCTCCCAAGCCGGAACGACACGACCATGATGAACAAACTCGCCTTTGGCAGCCTGCTGCTCTTGACCTCGACGCTCGTCGCGCCCGCCGCCATCGCGCGTGAGGTCGAAGGCTTTGGCCTGCGTCCCCAGGATATTCCCGCCAAGCCGCCGGTAGAGGTGGAATCGGGCGATCCCCAGGATACCGTCGGCGAACAGGATCTGCCTGAGGAGGATGTCGAGATTTCCGCACCCGGCGCGGGCGGCAATGTCGAGGACATCGTGGTCGTCGGCCGTTTCATCCCCAACGTCGTCCGCTCGACGCCGCAGGTCGTCTCTGTCCTGTCGCAGGCGGATATCGCCCGCACGGGCGAGGGCGACATCGCCGGGGCGCTCCAGCGCGTGACCGGCCTCAGCGTCGTCGGCAACGGGTTCGTGTTCGTGCGCGGGCTCGGCGACCGCTATTCCTCGTCGCTGCTCAACGGCCTGCCGCTGCCCAGCCCGGAACCGCTGCGCCGCGTCGTGCCGCTGGACATCTTTCCGACCAATGTCGTTGCATCGGCGCTGGTGCAAAAGAGTTTCTCCGTCAATTACCCCGGCGAATTCGGCGGTGGCGCGATCAACCTGACCACTCAGGCGGTGCCCAAGGAAAGCTTTATCCAGGTCGGTGGCTCGGTCGGGTTCGATACGGTTTCGACCAGCGAGCTTGGCTATGTCTATGACGGCGGCTCGGCCGATGTGTTCGGCTATGACGACGGCACGCGCGACGTGCCGGGCTTCATTCGCGAAGCCGGCCAGGCCAATGCCGGTCTGTCGCCCAGCCAGGCCGCACAGCTGACCAATGCCGAAACCACATTGCTTCAGGAAAACGAGCATATTCCCGCCAACTGGTCGGGCGATATCAGCCTTGGTACTTCGGTCGATGTCAGTGACACGGTGCGCGTCGGCCTGATTGCGGGCGGCGGCATTTCGAACACCTTCCGCACCCGGTCGGCCGAACAACAGGTTTCCAACTCGGCCGATGGCGGATTGACCAGCGATTTCACGACGGTCACCACGGACAACCGTATCCTCGTCAACGGCCTGCTTGGCCTGGGCGCGGAAGTAGGCGAGCACCGGTTCCGGTTCACCAATGTCTATATCCACGACACCCTGAAACAGGGCATTCTGGGCGCGGGTGACCTCGACAATCTGGGTATTCCCGGCCCGTTCGCGCCGCTGCCGACCTATATCGAGCAATATACCAATTGGTTCGAACGCCAGCTGTTCACCAGCCAGTTCGTCGGCGAGCTGGATTTCGACAAGCTGCAGATCGATTTCCGCGGTGCCTATGCCAATACCAAGCGCAAGGCGCCATATGAGCGGTTCTTCCGCTATGAATATACCAACGCGCTCGGCATCAACGATTACATCAATTCGTTGGGCGGCACGACGCAGAACGCCCAGATCGCGTTCAGCGACCTGAACGAGGATCTGTGGGCGGGCGGCATCGATTTCAGCTACGAACTCGGGTTCGACCGCCCGGTCACCCTGTCGGCGGGCTATGCCTATACCGACACCAACCGGTCGGCGAGCCGTTATCAGTTCCGCTATGTCGGGCCGAACAATGCGACGCTTCCGATCGAGGTGGCTCAGCTTCGCCCCGATTTCCTGCTGTCGGATGCCATCATCGGCCTGTACGGGATCAACCTTCAGAACATCTCCGGATCGGGTGCCAATGCTGCGCCCGCCTATGAGGCGGGTCTGGAAATCCATGCCGGTTATGGGCAGGTCGAGGCTGAACTGGCCGACGGGCTGCGCGCTACCATTGGAGTGCGGTACGAGGACGCGACCGAGGTCGTGGCGCTCATCACCACGACCGGTGTCCAGCCGGGCACCAATCTGGCGAACAGCTATTGGCTGCCCGCCGCAACCATCACCTGGAATTTCACCGACGACATGCAGCTGCGCCTGCACGGGTCAAAGACGATCGCCCGTCCGCAGTTCCGCGAACTGGCGCCGCAGATCTATGTCGACTTCGATTCGAACCGCCAGTATTTCGGCAACCCGAACCTGCAGGATTCCGAACTGTTCAACGCCGAGGCGCGCTATGAATGGTTTTTCGGTCGCGATCAGCGGCTGACGGCGGCGGGTTTCTTCAAGCGGATCGACAATCCGATCGAAACCATCGCCGTGCTTGCCCCGGGCAGCAGCTCGTTCTTCACCGGCTTCTCGAATGCGCCCAAGGCCAATCTCTATGGCGGCGAAATCGAGCTTCAGAAATATTTCCCGATCGACAGCCTGTGGACCGGCGCGCGCATCCTTGCGATCGCCAACTACACCTACACCAAGTCGGAACTGCTGGTCGGTGACGAGATGGTCTCCAGCCCGATCTTCGGCGCGCCGGCGGTTGGTGCCAACCTGTTGTTCCAGGATGGCGCACCGCTGATCGGCCAGTCGAACCACCTGATCAACGGCCAGTTGGGCATCGAAAATCAGGACAGCCGGACCCAGGCGACGCTGCTGGTCAATTACGCGACCGACCGCGTGGCCAGCCGTGGCCCGGTAGTCGACGGCCTGCGGCTGCCGGATATCGTCGAACGGCCGGGCGTGCGGCTGGATTTCGTGGTGCGTCAGGGCATCGCGTTCGGCGAAGGCAAGGTGGTCGAACTGAAGTTCGAAGGCCGCAACCTGACGGGCACGCGGTTTCAGGAGTTTCAGAGCTTTCCCGACGATGTGCGGGTCGACACCAACACCTTCAATCTGGGCCGTGTCTTTACGCTGAGCGCCAGCGTCCGGTTGTAACCCGCTTCGCCAACGGGATCGAAATGCATGACCGGCATCGGGTTCCACCCGGTGCCGGATTTGCATGAACGGGGCGGGGGTCGGGCCGTCCGGCTATCCCCAGGCTCGTTCCCTGAACCATTTGGTCAGGACATATTTGGTGCCCGCCCGCACCTTCATCCCGTGGTGCAGCGTCGACGGGTTCGGACGGCCATCGGCGCGCAGGTTGTTCCACGCCAGCAGCTTGCCCGTTTCCGGCTGGACGATCTTGTCGATCGCCTTGAACCGGGTCGCCCCGCCGGCATCGGGTTCGTTCAGATAGATCATGACCGTCCAAGTGCGGTTGCCCGCCACCGAGCAATAGCGGTCGAAATCGACGCCGGTCGGCTCGAAATAGTCGGTATGGGCCTTGAACTCCTGGCCCACCGCATAACGCTGGCCCTGAAGCGGTTCGCCATGAGCGGGATCGATGCCGCACAGGGCCGCGATCCGCCGTTCCACCTCGATCACCTCCGGCGCGTCGCTGGCCAGGTCGCAGGTCTCGCTGGTGCGGAACGCGGCGTCGCCGATATCGTCGCTGATCGTCGATGGCCGCCGGTCCCGGTCGATCATGGCCATCAGCGCGTGGCACAGGGCGGGGTTCAGGAAGGCACGGTGGAGGAACAGGTCCAGCTTGGGGCTGGGCACTTTCTGGATGCCCGGCTGCGCCAGGATCCGGGCGATGACCGGGGCGGGCGGATAGCCCGAACCGGTGGTCGGCAATGCGGGGTTGGACGTCATGGCAACCGGACCATGGCAAAGCATCGTGCCGAGCGAAAGCCCCCGCCAGGATCGGGCCCAGCGGGATTGTCGCCATAAAAATGCAAGAAAACCGCAACATCGCGGGCGTAGCGCAGGGCGAGGGTCGGGGGGCTTTTGCGCGCGATGACGATCATCACCGGAACGATCGGGTCGGCACCGGTGGATGCGGGCGATGGCCTGCGCACCGTGCAGCGCCCGGACCTGCCGCCCGCCCCGGTGTCGGGCGAACCCGTTCTTTCGCACCCCGCCCAGCAGTCGGCGCTGGACCGGCTGATCGTCCGGCGCTCCGGTCTGGTGCTGGTGGCGGGCCTGCGCGGCAGTCGCCGGTCGCAGACGCTGCGGATGCTGGCCGACAGATTTGCCGCCGCCGCTGCGGTCGGCACACGGGCCGAAGCCGCGACCGACCCCGTCCTGATCGACCGGATCCAGGATCGGCGCAGCGCCGATTTGGCCGTGCAGAACGCGCTGGACGACCGGGTCGTGCTCGCATCCATCGAGGCCGCCGGGGCGCTTGCCGCGATCGAGGCGATGCGCGCGATGCGTCAGGACGATTTCGCCATCGCATCGACCCTGCGGCTGGCAATCGGTCAGCAATCGGTCGAACGGCTGTGCACCGGCTGTCGCCGGCCGGTACAGGCGTCCAGCAGCATCTCTGCGCTGCTCGGCTTTGATCTGGGCGCGGTCGTTCATGAAGCGCCGGGATGCCCGCGATGCAGCGACCGGGGCACCGACGGCCTGATGACCGTGCACGAACTGATCGAGGTCGATTACCCCCTGCGCCGCCTGATCAACGGCGGCGGCGATACGGCGATTCTGGCGCGGCATGCGTTCGTCCGGATGCCGACCATGGGGTCGATTGCCCGATCCCTTGCCCGCAGCGGCACGATTTCCGCGAAGGAAGCGGTGCGGGTATCGCGCGGCGAACCGCTGGTTTCTTCACCCGCCGACTGATATGCTTGACCATCGCAGGCAAGTGCCGCTAAGCGCGCGGCTTCGCGGCGACCGTAGTTCAATTGGTTAGAGCGCCGGCTTGTGATGCCGGAAGTTGCGGGTTCAAGTCCCGTCGGTCGCCCCACTGCCTTTTGCGGCGGACGGACGGTCCGCCCGGTCCGGAAAGAATCCTGCATGCTGACCGATTGGGGCTTTCCCGATTTCGACGATCATGAGGCGCTGCACCTGGTTACCGACCGGGAAAGCGGCCTGTCTGCCGTAATCGCCGTACATTCGACCGTGCGCGGCCCGGCGGCGGGCGGCGTCCGCTTCTGGCATTATGCCGATCCGCAGGCGGCGATCACCGATGCGCTGCGGCTGTCGCGCGGCATGAGCTACAAGAACGCCATGGCCGACCTGCCGATGGGCGGGGGCAAGGGCGTCATCCTGGCCGATTCGGCGCGCACCAAGACACCCGCCATGCTGGCCGCATTCGGGCGCGCCATCGAATCGCTGGGCGGACAGTATGTCACCGCCGAGGATGTGGGCATGAGCGAAGCCGACATGCAGGCGATCGCCGCCCAGACGCGGCATGTCAGCGGCCTGCCGGTGGGCAGCGGCGCGGCAGGCGGCGATCCCGGCCCCACCACGGCACACGGTGTCTATCTGGGCATTCGCGCGGCAGCTCGCCGGGCGCTGGGCACCGACGACATGCACGGTATCCGCGTTGCGGTGCAGGGCGTGGGCAGTGTCGGCGGCGGGGTTGCCCGCAAGCTGGCGGCGGACGGTGCGGACCTGATCCTGGCCGATGTCGATACCGGCCGGGCGGAATCGCTGGCGGCGGAGCTGGGCGCTCGTACCGTGCCGACCGGGACGATCCTGTCGGTCGAGGCGGACATTGTCAGCCCCAATGCGCTGGGCGCGGTTCTGACGGCCGACACCATCGCGGCCCTGAAATGCAGGGCGGTAGCCGGCGGCGCGAACAACCAGCTGGCCACGCGCGAGGATGGCCGCCGCCTGTTCGAGCGCGGCATCCTGTATGCCCCGGATTACGTCATCAACGCCGGCGGCATCATCAATGTGGCGCTGGAATATCTGGGCCAGGGCGACCGGGCCGAGGTCGAGGCCCGCGTGGCGCGCATTCCGCACCGGCTGGCGGAAGTCTGGGACGAAAGCGCGGCATCGGGCACCCCGGAGGCCGAGGTGGCGGACCGGATGGCCCGGCGGCTGATCGGGCGCGGCGATCCCCCCTGATCGGGCTGGACGAAAGCCGGTGTAGCAACCGGGTGCGTTTGCGTATATCTGCTGGTCCAACGTTATGCATGCGCTTGCAAATCCCGCCCGTTTCCTTCGGATCGCCCGGCCGCTGACGCCGGTCCTGTTCTGGGTCGGCATTACGTTGATCCTGACGGGTGCGGCGGCCGGGCTGTTCCTGACGCCGCCCGATTACCTGCAGGGTGAAACGGTCCGCATCCTCTATATCCACGTGCCATCGGCTTGGCTGGGCATGGGCGGCTGGACCGGGATTGCCGTGTCCAGCCTGTGTTATCTGATCTGGCGGCACCCGCTGGCCGCGCTGTCGGCGCGGGCCGTTGCCGCTCCGGGCGCGCTGTTCGCGGCTTTGTGCCTGATTACCGGCGCGATCTGGGGGCGGCCGACCTGGGGCACCTGGTGGGAATGGGACGGCCGCCTGACCTCGATGCTGATCCTGTTCTTCGTCTATCTCGGCTGGATGGCGCTTGAGCGGGGCGATGCGGATCGAGGCGGGGACGGGCGCATTCCAGCCCTGTTCGGCGTGGCTGGATCGGTGCTGCTCCCGGTGATCAAATATTCGGTCACCTGGTGGAACACGCTGCACCAACCTGCCAGCATCACGCTGACCCGCAACAGCATCGACAATGCGATCCTGTGGCCGCTCTGGCTGACCGTGCTCGGCTTTTCGCTATGGTTCGGCGCGATCGTGCTGATCCGGATGCGGACCTTTCTGGCCGAAGCGCGGGTCGAGGCGCGGATGCGGCGGATGGCGGCGGCATGAACCCCTGGCCATTCGTCATTGCCGCCTATGTCATGGTCGGCTTGGGCGTGCTGGCGGTGTCGCTGATCGGCTGGCGGGCGATGCGCCGGGCCGAGCGCGCATCGGATGCGATGAAGGGCGGGCGATGAAGGCAAAGCATCAGCGGCTGGCCCTGGCCGCATTGGCGCTGGTCGCGCTGATGGGGGCAAGCGCCTTGGCATTGTCCGGCCTTCAGGAAGAAGCGGCGTTCTTCTATGCTCCCGCCGATGCCGCGGCCCGTCCGCCGGAGCCGGGCCGCGCGGTCCGGCTGGGCGGGATGGTCGAGGCCGGATCGATCCAGCGCCAGCCGGACGGGGTGACCATCCGGTTCAACGTCACCGATGGCAAGGCCCGCGTGCCCGTGACGTTCAGCGGCATCGCCCCTGATTTGTTCAAGGAGGGATCGGGCGTGGTTGCCGAGGGCAGTTTCACGCGCGACGGCGGTTTTGCCGCGACCAATCTGCTCGCCAAGCATGACGAGCGGTATATGCCGCCGGAAATGGCAAACCAGGCTGCGGCCAAGGCAAAGACCCAGGAAACGCTGACCCAATGATCGCCGAACTCGGTCTGGCCGCGCTCTGGCTGGCGGCGGCGCTTGCGCTGTTCCAACTCGGGGCTGCGGCGGGCGGCCTGTGGCTGTCGGCGCGGGGACGCGAAGCCATTGCCGGTCAGTTCCATGCGGCGGTCGGGCCGGTGGCCGTGCTTCAGGGCGTGCTTGCCGCGATCAGCTTTGCGACCCTCGTCTGGCTGTTCGTCGTCACTGACCTGTCGGTGCTGATCGTCGCGCAGAACAGCCACACCGCCAAGCCGATGCTGTACAAGATCGCCGGCGCCTGGGGCAATCACGAAGGATCGATGCTGCTCTGGGTCACCGTGCTGGCAGTGGCGGGCGGTGCCATTGCGCTGGTCGAACGGCGGCTGAGCCAGGCGATGTTTACCGCGACCCTGGGGGCGCAAGCCGCGATCGCGCTGGGTTTCTATGCCTTTATCCTGATCGCATCCAATGCCTTTGCCAGGCTCAATCCCGCCGCGCCGGAGGGGTTGGGATTGAACCCGCTGCTTCAGGATCCCGGCCTCGCCTTTCATCCGCCGACCCTTTATTTCGGGTATGTCGGCCTGTCGGTCGCCTTTTCCTTTGCCATCGGTGCGCTGGTCGTGCGCGAGGTCGGCCCGACCTTTGCCAAGGCGATGCGCCCCTGGGTGCTGATCGCCTGGATCTTCCTGACCATCGGCATCACGGCGGGCAGCTATTGGGCCTATTACGAACTGGGCTGGGGCGGCTGGTGGTTCTGGGATCCGGTGGAAAATGCGTCGCTGATGCCGTGGCTGGCGGCGACCGCGCTACTCCATTCGGTCAATGTGCTGGCGGCGCGCGACGGCCTCAGGTCCTGGACGATCATGCTGGCGGTCGTTGCCTTTTCCATGTCGATGCTCGGCACGTTCCTGGTGCGGTCCGGCATCCTGACCAGCGTTCATGCCTTTGCCGTCGATCCGGAACGGGGCAGTTTCATCCTGGTCCTGCTGGGCCTGTATATCGGCGGGGCGCTGGCCCTGTTCGCGCTGCGCATCGGCAGCGTGCGCCAGGGGGCCACGTTTGAACTGCTCAGCCGCGAGGGCGGGCTGGTGCTCAACAACCTGTTGCTGTCGGTCATTCTGGGCGTGGTGCTGATCGGGACGCTGTATCCGATCGCCGCGGCTGCGATGGGCACGCAATTGTCGGTCGGGCCGCCCTTTTTCAACAAGGCGACCGCGCCCATCGCCCTGGTGCTGATGGCTGGCATGGCGATCGGGCCGATGCTGCGCTGGCGGCGCGACACCCGGGAGCGGGCGACGGGCAAGCTGTTCGCGCCGGCACTGGCCACCTGTGCCACCGCCGCCGCGTTCTGGGTGCTCGCCCCGCAGGCGGGCTGGGCGGCGCTGGCGGGGCTGGCGTTGGCGGCGGGCCTGGCGGTCGGCAGCGTCCAGCCCCTGATCGTGCCGAACTGGCGGCGGCTGCCCCTGGCGACGGTCGGCATGGCGGTCGCGCATCTGGGCATCGCGGTCAGCGTGGTCGGCATGGCGAGCGAGGGCGCGTTCACCCAGGAAAAGCTGGTCGCGGCATCGCCCGGCGACCGGATGTCGGTCGGGCCGTTCACGGTTGCCTTTGACGGGGTTCAGCCGGTCGTCGGGCGCAACTGGTCGGCGGTCGAGGCCAAGCTGACCGTGCGGCGTGGAGAGGATGGCGCGCCCTTTGTCCTGCGCCCGCAGCAGCGTTATTTTGCCGATCCCCCCACCGAAACCGCCGAAGCGGCGATCAGCACCCAGTGGGACGGCCAGCTTTACGCCGTCATCGGCAAGGACGACGGTTCGGGCCGTGCGCCGATCCGGCTGTGGTGGAAGCCGTGGGTCACGCTGATCTGGGGCGGCGGCGGGCTGATCGCGCTGGGCGGGGCGTTGGCATTGATTGGCCGGGTGGTGCGTGAACGGCGACAGGGCGTCCGCCGCCAGCGGGAGGCGCTGGCATGAAACGGGCGTTGATCTGGTTGCCGCTGGCCGGTTTTGCGGCGCTGGTTTTGTTGTTCGTGTTCGGGTTGAAGCGCGATCCTCAGTCCATCGTTACCTCCCGGCTGGTCGGCAAGCCGGTGCCGGAACTGGCACTGCCCCCGCTGGTGCCGGGCAAGCCGGGGCTGGACCGGCCCGTGCCCGGCCCGCGGCTGGTGAACGTCTTTGCCAGCTGGTGCATCCCCTGTGCCGCAGAGGCGCCGCAGCTGTTGGCGCTGAAGCAGCGCGGCGTCGCCATCGATGCGGTGGCGGTGCGCGATACGGCTACCGACGCCGCTGCGTTCCTTGCCGATTATGGCGACCCCTATCGCGCGATCGGCGACGACAGGGAAAGCCGGTTCCAGCTGTCGCTCGGCTCGGCCGGCGTGCCCGAAACCTTTGTGGTGGATTCCGCAGGCATCATCCGCGCCCAGCATATCGGCCCGATCCGCGACGAACATATTCCGGCACTGCTCGCCGCGCTGGAGCAGGCGCGGTGAGGATGCAGGGACCAATCCTGACGGCGATATGCGCCGCGATGCTGGCCATGACGGGCGCAGCCCCCCTTGCCGCGCAATCGGACCAGCCCCAGGCCAAGATGGCCAATACCCAGCTGACCGATCCGGCAAAGGAAGCCGAGGCAAAGGCGCTGATGAACACGCTGCGCTGTCTGGTGTGCCAGGGCCAGTCGATCGCCGACAGCGACGCCGACATGGCGGGCGACATGCGTGCGCTGGTCCGGCAACGCATTGCGGCCGGGGAGAGTGCGGATGACGTGCGCGACTGGCTGATCGAGCGCTATGGCGATTATGTCAGCTATGACCCGCCGATCAGCGCGGCGACCGCGCCGCTGTGGATCGCGCCGTTGATCCTGCTGGCGATCGGCGTTGCGGTGGCGGCGAACAGTTTCCGGCGGCGTAGGCCATGATGGGCTTTGCGATCCTTGCCGGGTTGATCCTGGTCGTCGCAGTTGTGCTGTGGCGTGCCGGCCTGTCCGGCGGCGTGCTCCGCTTCGTGCTGGCTGCGTTGATGCTGGGGGCGGCGGGCTATGCCCTGCAGGGCAGGCCCAGCCTGGGGGGCAGCCCCACCGATACCCGTCGCACGATCCGTCCGATGGACCCCGATCTGCTGGCGCTGCGCCGGTCGCTGTTCGGGCAGTTCGTGTTTTCGGACGGCTATTTCATCGCGTCGGACGCGATGCTGCGCGCGGGCAAGACCGAGGCGGGGGTCAAGGTGATGCTGGGCGCGCTGCAACAGGCACCGACCGATCCGGCGCTGTGGACCGGGCTTGCGCTGGCGTTGCAGGAACATGACAGCAATGCCCTGTCGCCGCCCGTTCGCCGGGCGCTGGCCCAGGCCGCCCGGCTTGGTCCCGACCGGGCGGGCGTATGGTTCTATATCGGCCTGGCGCATGTGCGGGCGGGCGATTTCGTCACGGCCAGGCGGTACTGGGCGCGGGCCGCCCGGCTCGCACGGCCGGGCAGTTCGGCCAGCCAGGCGATCATGACCCGGCTCGTCCTGCTGGATCAGGTGCTGGCGTCCGATCCGCAGCAACCCCGGGGCGCGGGCGGGCCGGCACGGTGATCGGCGTCGCCCGGCCCGGCCAAGCTCCCTATTTCCAGGCGACGAACGGCAGGTCCAGCGCCTCTGCCACGGCCTGATGCCGGATCTGGCCACCGGACACGTTCAGCCCAGCGGCCAGATGCGGGTCGGCGCGCATCGCTGCCTCTGCGCCGTGATCGGCCAGCTTCAGGACAAAGGGCAAGGTGGCGTTATTGAGCGCAAAGGTGCTGGTCCGCGCCACTGCGCCCGGCATGTTGGCGACGCAGTAATGAATGACGCCGTCCACCTCGAACACCGGATCGTCATGCGTCGTCGCCTTCGACGTTTCGAAGCAACCGCCCTGATCGATCGCGATGTCGACCAGCACGCTGCCGCGCTTCATCGTCTTCAACATCTCGCGCGTCACCAGCTTGGGGGCGGCGGCACCAGGCACCAGCACCGCGCCGATCACCAGATGCGCGTTCTTCACCGCCGACGCGATGGCGGCCTTGCTGGCATAGGCGGTCTTGATCTGGCTGCCGAAATGCATGTCCAGTTCGGCCAGCCGGTCGTTGTTGATGTCATAGATGGTCACGTCGGCGCGCAGGCCGGTGGCCATCTGCGCTGCGTTGATGCCCGAAACACCGCCCCCCAGAATGGCGACGCGCGCCGGGGCGACGCCGGGCACGCCGCCCAGCAGCACACCGCGACCGCCCTGTTCCTTTTCCAGATAATGCGCGCCGACCTGCACCGACATTCGGCCGGCCACCTCGCTCATCGGCTTCAACAGCGGCAGCGACCGGTTGGCGCTGGTCACCGTTTCATAGGCGATGCAGGTTGCGCCCGACGCGATCAGCCCCTCTGCCTGCGGCTTGTCGGCGGCAAGGTGGAGATAGGTGAACAGCGTGTGCCGTGCCTCCAGCAGCGCGATTTCGGACGGTTGCGGTTCCTTGACCTTCACGATCATGTCGCTGCCGGCGAATACGGCCGCGGCATCATCGACGATGGTGGCCCCCGCCGCGCGGTAATCGGCGTCGGAAAAATCGATGCCGTCGCCCGCCCCGGTCTGGACCAGCACCGAATGGCCGCGCGCGACCAGTTCGGTGACGCCCGGCGGCGTCAGGCCGACCCGATATTCGTGGTTCTTGATCTCCTTGGGCACGCCGATGCGCATGGGGGTTTCCTTCTGCCAATGGTCTGATCCGCTTGTAGCACCGCTGGCAGCACCATTTCGCGTTCAATCGCCGGTATCCGCTTGAACGATTCTTGCCCGTACCCGGCGTTCGAAAAGCGTGCCGTTGCGCACCCCGCAATCCTGAGTCGGACTGTTGTGACCCTTTGCTGCGCGTGCTAACGGCGGGCCGTGTCAAACGGCGGGAACACCGGGCCAGATGCCTAGGATCATGTCCACAGGGACGGAATGCGCGCGCCCGTGACGGACAATGCCGCCGCCGAAACGACAGCCGATGGTCGGGCCGAACATGGCCACGGCCCGTCCCAAGGCTTGCTCAAGCTCAGCCTTGGCGCCGTCGGCATCGTGTTCGGCGATATCGGGACGAGCCCGATCTATGCTTTCCGCGAAACCTTTGCCGGCCATCATCCGCTGGCGGTGGACGAAGCGCACATCCTGGGCGTGCTCAGCCTGATCTTCTGGTCGATGATGATCGTGGTGACGATCAAATATGTGTCGGTCATCATGCGCGCCGACAACAAGGGAGAGGGCGGCAGCCTGGCGCTGCTGGCATTGATCAACCGCCAGTCGGGCGGGGGCAAACGCTGGACCGGGCCGATCGTCATGCTGGGCGTGTTCGCCACCGCGCTGTTCTATGGCGACAGCATGATCACCCCGGCCATGTCCGTCCTGTCGGCATCCGAAGGGTTGACCACGGTCGATCCGCGGTTCGGGCCATGGGTGCTGCCGATTTCCGTTGGAATCCTGGTCGGCCTGTTCGCCATCCAGGCACGCGGCACCGCAAAGGTCGGGCAGTTGTTCGGCCCGATCATGGTGGTCTATTTCCTGACGCTGGCGGTACTGGGCATCATTCACATCGCCACGGACCCGACGATCCTGTTCGCGCTCAACCCATGGTACGCAGTGCAGTTCTTTGCCATCGACTTCGGCTCGGCGTTCCTGGCCTTGGGGTCGGTGGTGTTGGCGGTTACCGGGGCAGAGGCGCTCTATGCCGATATGGGGCATTTCGGGCGCAACCCGATCCGCGTGTCGTGGCTGTTCTTCGTCCTGCCGGGCCTGATGCTCAATTATCTGGGGCAAGGCGCCATGATCCTGTCGCTGGACCCGCTGGCGGCGCAGGAGGCGATCCGCAACCCCTTCTTCCTGCTGGCTGACGAGCCGTTCCGCCTGCCGCTCGTCATCCTGGCGATGATGGCGACGATCATTGCCAGCCAGGCAGTTATTTCGGGCGCGTTCAGCCTGACGCAACAGGCGATCCAGCTCGGCTTCATCCCGCGCCTGCGCATCACCCACACCTCGGCCAGCGCGCAGGGACAAATCTATATCCCCGTCATCAACTGGGCCCTGATGGTGATGGTGATCCTGTTGGTGCTGACCTTCCAGTCGTCCAGCAACCTGGCCGCGGCCTATGGCATCGCGGTGACCGGCGCCATGTTCATCGACAGCTGCCTGCTGGTCGTCGTGTTGTTCAACCTGTGGCGGTGGAACAAGCTGTTCGCGGGCGGGGCGCTGGCGCTATTCTTCCTGGTCGATACCGCCTATCTGACCGCGAACCTGACCAAGGTACCGGACGGGGGCTGGTTCCCGCTGCTCGTCGGCTTGGTCGTCTTCACCCTGCTGACCACTTGGGCAAAGGGGCGCAAGCTGATGATCGAGCGGCTGCGCCAGAGTGCCATGCCGATCCAGGTGTTCATCCAGTCGGCGGCCAACAGTGCGGCGCGCGTGCCCGGCACGGCGGTGTTCATGACATCGTCCCCCGACGGGGTGCCCCATGCGCTGCTCCACAACCTGAAGCACAACAAGGTGCTGCACGACCGCGTCATCCTGTTGACCGTCAAGATTTCGGACGAGCCCTATATTCCCGATCAGCGGCGCGCCGACCTGATCGACCTGGGCCAGGGGTTCCACCGCCTGGTGCTGCGCTATGGCTTCATGCAGGAGGCCGATGTGCCCGCCGCGCTGAAACAGGTGCGCGAGTGCGGCTCGGCCTTCAAGATGATGGACACCAGCTTCTTCCTGGCCCGCCAGACCCTGTTGCCGTCGGCCAATCCCGGCATGGCGCTGTGGCGCGAAAAGCTGTTCGCCTGGATGCTGCGCAACGCCGAAAGCGCGATGGAGTTTTTCCGGCTGCCCACCAACCGCGTGGTCGAATTGGGCAGCCAGGTCGAGATTTGACCGACGCCGCTGGCCCCCCGCCGGGCGCGCCGGTCATCGTGACCGCCCTGTTCTCGGCAGAGGATTTCGCGCTGCTCGATGGCCTGCGCCGTGCCCATTTTCCGCCCGAACGCAACCAGTTGTCGGCGCATCTGACGCTGTTTCATCATTTGCCGCCTGCGATTCTGCCCGAACTGCGTCAGCGGCTGACCGCAGCGACCCGTGGGGTTCAGCCGCCACCGGCCCGGCTGTCCGGGGTGATGTCGCTTGGCGGGGGCACGGCGCTGCGCGTGGACAGCCCGGCACTGGCCGCGATCCGGGGCGACCTGGCCGACGCCTTCGCCGGTCTGCTGACGCCGCAGGATCGCAACGGGTGGCGCCCGCATGTGACGATCCAGAACAAGGTGTCGGCGGCCGATGCCCGCGCCTTGCGCGACAGCATGGCGGCGACGTTTTGTCCGCGTCCGCTGGCGATCGCCGGGCTTGCCTGCTGGTTCTATCGCGGTGGGCCGTGGGAGGCGATATCGCGGCACATGTTCGCTTGACCGCCGCGCCCGCCCGCACTAAGTCGCCGCTTCGCCCGGTACGGGCGGCCCTGAACGGGGCGGAGTAGCTCAGTTGGTTAGAGCACGGGAATCATAATCCTGGGGTCGGGGGTTCAAGTCCCTCCTCCGCTACCATCGCCCCCCCCACCGGGGGCAGCGGGTATCAGGCCCGCGGCCGGTATCGGCAACCATCCATCACATTGCGGGAGCCGGATCATGAAACTCTGTCGCTATGGCCCGCGCGGGGCGGAACGGCCGGGCATGATCGATGCGGCGGGCCAGCTGCGCGATCTGTCGGCCCATCTGCCCGACATCCGGGTCGAGCATCTGGCCGGGCTGTCGGTCGACCCTGACACGCTGCCGCCGGTGCCCGGCGATCCGCGCTTCGGCGTGCCGTTGTCCGGCATTGGCAAGATCGTCGCCATCGGCCTGAATTACGCGGATCATGCGATCGAATCGGGCATGCCGATTCCCGCCGAACCGATGATGTTCATGAAATCAATATCGGCGCTGACCGGTCCGAACGACGAGGTCATGTTGCCGCGCGGATCGACCCATGCCGATTGGGAGGTCGAGCTTGCCGTCGTGATCGGGCGGACGTGCCGCTATGTCGATGCAGCCGACGCGCTGGGCCATGTCGCCGGCTACACCATCGCCAACGACGTGTCCGAGCGGTTCAATCAGAAACAGCGCGGCAGCCAATGGTCGAAGGGCAAGGGGCATGACAGCTTCTGCCCGCTCGGGCCCTGGCTGGTGACCCCCGACGAAGTGCCCGATCCGCAGGTGCTGGACCTGTTTCTCGACCTGAACGGCGAGCGGGCACAGACCGGCAACACGCGGACGATGATCTTTGGCGTGGCCCAGGTCATCGCCTATGTCAGCGAATATATCACCCTGTATCCCGGCGACGTGCTCATCACCGGAACGCCGCCCGGCGTAGGGGAGGGGCGCAAGCCCGAACCCCGGTTCCTGCGGCCGGGTGACGAGATGCGGCTGGGCATCGCCGGCCTTGGCGAACAGCGCCAGCGCGTGGTCGAATGGCGCCACCTGGGGGATGCCCGGCTCGGCTGACCTGCCGGGCCATCGCCTCGTCAGGCCAGCCAGCCGCCAGTGAATCCGGCGCGGGTCAGCCCGCGGCGGATATGCGGGTTCTTTTTCATCGTTTCCCAGACCAGACCGGTGCGATGGTTTTCGATCATCGCCACGATCGGTCCCTGATCGATGCCCAGATAATCCTTGTCCACCCACCCGGTGCCCAGGCGCAGCTCGCCGTGGCGGAACGGTTCCGGCGGCCGCCGGGTGATGCTGGGGTTGAACGCGTCGAGGAAGCCGTATTTGTCGTACACCTGCGCGCCGTACCGGAAATACATGGCCTGGACGGTGGGCTCGATGATTTCGGGTGCAAAAGGAATGGAGCCGAGCAGCGCGGTGGGTGCCAGCGTGCCGTCGTCGCGCTCGCCCGGGCCGCGCGCCGAATAGCTGAAATATTGCCGCTCCTGCCCGCCCACCGGCATCTTGAAATCACCCGGCCCGTCGCATGCCGTCAGGCCCCAGCAATCGGCGCCATAACCTGCCCAGCCGCCCGGATTTTCGATGGCATAGGCGCGCTGGGCATAGGTGGCGCGGCGGCTGTTCTCGAAGTAGTCGATGCCCTTGGCAGCCATGTATCGGTCCTGGATGCCGCGGAAATCCACCCAGACATGGCTGTACTGATGGCCGAACATCGGCGCGAAATGCAGATGCGGCTCGCCCCAGCGGCTCGACCAGCTCGGCTCGAACCGCTCGGACCACGCCTCCCATGTCCCGTCCGCCAGCGGGTGCGTCGGCGATCCGAGGCCGAGGATGTAGAGGATCATCCCTTCGTTGTAGATATCCCAGTCGGAGCGGATGAAGCCGCTTTCCGGGTGCCAGCCCATCGATACGAGCGGCGCGCGCGGCGTGATCCACGGCCATTCGACTGCGCGATAGAGCTGTTCGGCAAGGTCGCGGATGCGCGCTTCCACCGGGTCGGCCGGATCGTCGAACCAGCTTTGCGCGAACAGCGCGCCTGCCAGCAGGAGCGCGGTGTCGATGGTCGACAGCTCCGACAGCGAAAAGCGATAGCCGCGGGTCGAGCCGAGAAAGTGGTAGAAGAAACCCTTATACCCCGACATGCCGCGCGGGGCGTCGCCCATCGGCGCATCGGCCAGGAATTGCAGCGTGGTCACCGTCCGCTGCGCCGCTGCCTGCCGCGTCACCCAGCCATGGCTGGCGCCGATGGGATAGGCGGTCAGCGCAAAGCCGATGGCGGCGATGGAGACGAAGGACGGGGTGGGCCAGCGATCCGGGGCCATGCCGGTCGCTTCGTCGGTGACTTCCCAGAAATAGCGAAACGCTCGCCGCTGAATATCGTCGATCAGCGGGCTGACGTCGCTGTCCAGCGCCGGCCGGTCGTTCAGGACGGTCCAGCCATCGACCGCGATCGGGCCTTGCGGTCCCGACTGAACCGCACGCGGGGCGCACCCCGCCATCAGCCCGGCCAGTCCCAGACCGGCCGTGCCCACGAACTTGCGTCGATCGAACAATCTATCTCTCCAGATGGGGTGGCCGCGGCGGAGCTAAGTGGGGGGAGGGCGCTCCGCCGCGACCGGCAAGGCTATCAGAAGCGATAGCCGAGCCTGAACTGGACCCTGCGGGGCAGGGTCAGCAGGTTCGCTGCATTGGCCGCATTGGCGGGCAGCAGCGGATCGGTAACCTGGCCGGTGGCCGGATTGATGGTGTTGTTGAAAAAGCCGTCGAAGCCGCTGAAATTCTTGTTGTTGAACACGTTCAGCACATCGACCGCGATGTTGAAATTATCCTCGTTGCCAAAGATCGCGAAGTTCTTTGCCAGCGTCACGTTGACCTCGCAGAACGCGAAGACCCCGGCGATGCAGTTCTTTTCCGGATAGGCCGCCGTGAACTCGTTGAAGCCGACCGAGGCGCCGTTGGTGCCGTCGGTCACCTGATAGGCCTGACCCGAACCCAGCGTGGTCAGCGTCGAGAACTGGAAGCCCAGCGGCAGATCGACGATACCCGAAATGACGACGCGGTGGCGTTCGTCGCCGGGCGAGGGCCGCCAGCCATAGGCATCCGGCGTGATCTGATCCAGGCTGAACAGGTCGCCGCCATTCTTCTCGGCCTTGCCAAGCGTATAGGCGATGTTCAGGCCCCAGCCCGAGCTTTCGGTGTAGTTCTTGTCCAGCGTGAAGAACAGCGCCTTGTAGCGCGTGTCCAGCCCGTCAAAGCCGATCAGCACGTTGGAATATCCCGCCGCGCGGACGTCCGCCAGCACGTCGCCGTCGCAGCAGCCGCCAAGCCCGGCATTGTTCCGGGTGGCGAACAGGTTGGTATAGCCGTTGCGACCGCGCTGGTACGAACCGGTGATCGACGCCTCGAACACGCCAATCCGCTGACGCACGCCCAGCGAGAACTGGTCGTTGACGGGCGGGCGGGCATTGTTCTTGACCGCGAACAATTCGGGCAGGCCGGTTTCGGGGTTAGCGTTGACCAGAGCTTCCAGCCCGGCGCGGGTCAGATAGGCCGGATTCCACCGGATGGTCGGCTGCCCGTCGCGGTTCGCGCCGTCTGCGGAAAAGCGGAAACGGCCGATGGGGTTGATCGTCCGCGACAGTTCATCGACCGTGTTGTTGAAATTGTTGCGGTCGTAATAGCGGCCGGCACCGCCGAAGATCACCGTGCTGCGATCGCCCTTGATATCCCAGGAGAAACCGACGCGCGGCTGGATGGCGCCCGCGAAGGGTTTGCGGTCGTTGCCGTCGGTGATGTAATCCTCGGGATCGAAATAGAAGTTCGCGGGCACGGCACGCAGCGCGGCTGCCGCCGCTGCGGGCGTGCGATATTCGTTGTTGAATCCGTTGGTTTCGTAATCCCAGCGGACGCCCAGGTTCAGCTGCAACCGGTCCGTCAGGTCCCAGTCGTCCTGCACATACAGGCCGATCTGCGTGTTGGACGCATCGATCAGGCCGGACCCCAGGCCGAGCAGCGCTTCGGCCGGGAAGGCGAAGTTTAGGTTGTTGTTCGGTTCGCGGCGGAAGAAGTAGCGCGGCTGGATATAGGCCTGGTTGTCGAAGCTGATATCCGTCACCTCGACCCGCGCGCCGAACTTGATCGCGTGCCCGGACAGGCCGGTATAGGTGAAGTCGTTGCGGATATTATATCCCCGCTGCAATTCGCGCCGGGTCGAATCCTTGCCGCCGAACAGGATCACGCCCTGATAGTCGAACGACGGCAGGTCGGGATTGAGCGAGGTCGGGTTGAATTCATAGTTCAGATAGCTGGCGTTGAATTCATTGACGAAATTGTCGCCGTTATAGGTCCATTTGAACTGATAGCTGTCGACCAGATTGCGCTTGTTCTCCGCATATTCGAACGCGGTGTTGCCGCCGAATCCCTGGATGTCGCTTTCCTGGCGACGGCTGAACGACAGGTCGAAGATCTGCCGGTCGTCCGGGGTCAGGGTCAGCTTGCCGAAATAGAAATCGCTGCGGAACGGGCTGACGAACGCGCCTTCGAATTCGTCGATGCGGCGGCCCGAGAAGTTCTCGAACTCGGCGATCGCATCGGGCGCGCCCGTCGAATTGACGTTGAACGCGCGGTTCTGGTCATTCCCTTCATAGGCGGCAAAGAAGAACAGGCGGTCCTTGATGATCGGCCCGCCCAGCGACGCGCCATATTGCTTGCGCTCGAACTCCGGCTTTGCATTGCCCTGACGGCGGTCGATGAAGCTCGTCTCGGTCAGCGCGCGATCGGTATATTGGCCGAACACCTCGCCGTGGAATTCGTTGGTGCCGGATTTGGTGACGGCGGTGATGATCGCTGCGCCCGCCTGTTCATATTCGGCCTTGTAGTTCTGGGTGATGACGCGGAATTCCTGCACCGCCAGCTGGCCGAACGGGTTGCCCCGGCTGTTCTGCTGGCCGGCTACGCCGCCCTCGCGCACCTTGTTCTTCAGGCTCAGGCCGTCGATGAACACGTTGACCTGCGCGGCGGGCGATGCGCCCGACGAAAAGCTCTTGTCGGTTTCGCTGTCATTGTAGCGCACGCCGGGGGCCAGGGCGGCAAAGCTCAGGAAATTGCGGTCCGTCTGCGGCAGGACGCGGATCTGGTCCTGGCTGATGTTGGTCGCGATTTCGCTGGTGCGGGTTTCGCGCAGGCGCGTGCCGGTGACGACGATGTCCTCGCCCGTGGTCGGCTCTGCGCCCGCAACGACGGTTTCATCCGCAGCCGCGCCCAGCTGGGCATCGACGGTCGTTGCCTGGCCGACGCCGACGGCGATGACGCGCTCGAACGCCTCGCCATTCGGCCCGGTCACGGTGATGCGATAGGTGTCGGGACGCACGCCGTTCAGGATATAGGCGCCGCCGTCATTGGTGGTCGCGGTCTGTGCGCGGTTGGTGCCCGTGCTGACGATGCGGACGGTCGCCCCGGAAACCGGCGCGCCTGCGGCATCGGTCACGCTGCCGCGGATCGAGGCGGTGGTAGTCTGGGCCGCAACGGGGGCGACCAGGGTGAAACTGCCCGTCAGCGCGGTCGCGCTGGCCAGCATCAGTCGAATGACAGTCAGTTTACGCATTGGCTTTCTTCCCTGCTGATGTCCCCGTTTGCCGGGGTTGTTTTCACTTTGATTGGGGCTGGGTACTGGCCCTGATAATGAGGCTGGGGCTGCGAAGTTCCGCCTGCGCAACATCTTCTCCGGCCAGGATCGAGGACAGGCGGTTGATCGCCCGCGCGCCAAGGTCGGCAATGTCCACGGCCATGGTGGTGATCGCCGGGCTGACCAGCCGGGTCAGCGGGATATTGTCGAACCCGGCAACGGCGATATCACCCGGTACGTCCAGTCCGGCATCGCGCAACGCCATCATCGCGCCGATCGCCATCATGTCGTTGGCGGCGAACAGCGCATCGGCGTCAACCCGCTCCGACATCAAGGTCGCAACCGCCGCGCGGCCCGATTCCTCGTCGAAATTGCCGGGAATGATGATGGCAGCCAGACCCGCCGCCGCCATCGCCTCGCGGTAGCCGCCAGCGCGCTGCTCCGCCTCGATATTGCCGGCTGGTCCGGCGATGTGAACGATGTGGCGCCGTCCGGTCTGGATCAGGTGTTCGGTCATCGCGCGCCCGCCACCCCGATTGTCGATGCGCAGTTCCGCCCGGTTCTGGTGATTGTCCGGGCAGTTGAGCAGGACTGCGGGGACGCTGCCCGGCAGATGCGCGAACAGGACATCGGGATCGACATGCGGTGCCATGACGACCACCCCGTCCACGCGGCCCCGCATCGTGCGCAGCGCCTCGATCCCCAGTTGCGGATCGGCATGCATGTTGGACAGGAGCAGGTGCATGCCCCGCACCGATGCCTCGCGGTCCATGCCGCGCAGGATTTCGGAAAAGAACTCGCCGTGCAGATCGGGCAGGACGACCCCGATCGCACCGGTGCGCGACAGGCTGAGGTTCCGGGCGCCGGCATGGGGAATATAGCCCAGGCGCTTCGCCGCCGCCTCGACCTTGTCCTTCAGCTCGTCGCGGACATTGGGCAGCCGGTTCAGGACGCGCGACACCGAAGCGACGGAAACCCCCGCCTCTCGCGCCACATCCCTGATCGTTGCCTGAGCCATGCCGGTCGGTTCATCCTCGCGCGGCCATATCGGCCTTGTCATTTGTCGGTTGAGGGTTGCTCCCCTCTTGATGTAACCGGTTACAAGAAACTAGAACGCACTGCAAGCGTCGGCCGCAACTGACCAGTGCGCGGTCGGTCTCGCTTCGGTAACTCAGGGAGAAGACGATGACGCAGCCCATCCAGATCACTCGCCGGGCACTGATGATCGGTGCAGGCGCGGTTGCGGCCTGGGCAGCGTCGCCCGCGCGTGCGCTGATGCAACAGGCCAGCGACGCGGCGCTGCCGCCAGCGGTCGAGGCGCTGCTGCAGCAGATGAGCGTGGAGGAAAAGGCGGGTCAGCTGACCCTCATGGCCGCCGCCTGGGCGGGCAGCGCGGCCAATGCGCTGAACCCGACCCAGGGCGGCGCCAATTACCAGCAGCAGCTGGACGAGGTGCGGCGCGGCCGGATCGGCGGCGTATTCAACGGCAACGGTGCGGAAATGGCCCGCCAGATGCAGCAGGCGGCGGTGCGCGAATCGCGGCTGAAGGTGCCGCTGATCTTTGCCGCCGACGTCATTCACGGGTTTCGCACCGTATTCCCGATGCCGCTGGCCGAGGCGGGGAGTTTCGATCCCGATCTGGCCGAACGGACGGCGCGGGTGGCCGCTGTCGAGGCAACGGCCGCCGGCATCGACTGGAACTTCGCGCCGATGGTCGATGTCGCGCGCGACCAGCGCTGGGGCCGGGGTGTCGAAGGCGCGGGCGAGGACGTGCTGCTCGGCCGGATCATGGCCGAGGCACGGGTGCGCGGCTTTCAGGGCCGCAGGGGCCTGACGGCAGAGGATGCGATGGCCGCCTGTGCCAAGCATTTCGCTGCCTATGGCGCGGCGGAGGGTGGCCTCGACTACAACACGGTCGACGTGTCCGAACGGACGCTGCGCGAGGTTTATTTCCCGCCGTTCCGGGCCGCGTTCGATGCCGATGCAGCGACCGTGATGGCGGCGTTCAACGAACTGTCGGGCGTTCCCGCGACCGCCAACCGCTGGCTGCTGACCGACGTGCTGCGCCAGGAATGGCGCTTCGACGGGCTGGTGGTGTCCGATTACACCGGCGATTTCGAACTGATCGACCATGGCTTTGCCGCCGACGAGCGGGAAGCGGCCAAGCTCGCCTTCCTGGCCGGGGTCGATATGTCGATGCAGTCGGGATTCTATATCAAGCACCTGCCCGGACTGGTCGAGGCAGGGGAAGTGCCGATGGCGCGACTGGACCAGGCGGCGCGCCGGGTGCTGGCACTCAAGGTCAAGCTGGGCCTGTTCGACGATCCGTTCCGCCGGATCGATCCGCGCCGCGAACGGACGCGGGTGCGCACGCGGGCGCATCTGCAATTGGCGCGAGAGGCGGCGCGCCGGTCCATCGTCCTGTTGAAGAACGACGGCGACCTGCTGCCGCTGCCGCGCTCGGGCAAGCGGATCGCGCTGATCGGCCCGTTCGTTCAGGGGCAGCGCGAGCTGATCGGCCCGTGGAATGTCTATGGATCGGATGCGGATGCCGTCGACCTGCTGACGGGCGTTCGCGATCTGGTCCGCGATCCGGCGCTGGTGACGGCGGTGGACGGATCGGGGATCGAGGAAGCTCTGCCCGGCAGGATCGAGGCGGCGGTCGCGGCGGCGCAGGCGGCGGACATCGTCGTGCTGGCGGTCGGCGAAAGCCAGGGCATGTCGGGCGAAGCGCAGTCGCGGACCGACATCGGCATCCCCGCGCCGCAACTGGCGCTGGCCGAAGCGGTGGCGGCGACCGGCAAGCCGATGATCGTGCTGCTTCGCCATGGCCGTGGCCTGGTGCTGGAGGGGGCGGTGCGGGATGCGCCAGCGATCCTCGCTACCTGGTTCCTGGGATCCATGTCCGGCCCGGCGACAGCCGACATCCTGTTCGGCGTGGAAGGGCCATCGGCACGCCTGCCGGTCAGCTTTCCCCATGCGACCGGGCAGCAGCCCTATCATTATGCGCACAAGAATACCGGCCGGCCCAATCCGCCCGGTCCGCGCCAGCCCTACAAGGCGCATTACCGCGAGGCGCCCAATGCCGCGCTGTATCCGTTCGGTCACGGCCTGACCTATGGCCGGATCGCCTATTCGGCGCTGGAGGGGGCTGGGGGGACGCTCAGTGCCGGGGGGGAGCTGACAGTTGCCGCGACTGTCACCAATTCGGGCAACCGTGATGCGGTGGAGGTCGTGCAACTCTATGTCCAGGATGTCGCCGCCAGCATCACCCGCCCGGTACGCGAGCTGAAGGCGTTCCGCCGCGTGACGTTGAAACCCGGCCAGAGCCAGCGCATCACCTTTACGCTGAAGCGCAGCGACCTGACCTTTATCGGCCAGGATATGCAACCGACGGTGGAGCCGGGCCGGTTCCGGCTGTGGATCGCGCCATCGGCTCAGGCAGAGGGGGTTGCGGGCGAGTTCATGCTGGCCTGACGCGGCCGCAACGGGTTCATCGCCATCGCCAGCGCACCGCCGGCGATGGCGATGGCCGGACCCAGTGTCATGACCCAGAAAATCGCCGCCTGTGCCTGCATGTCCGGCGTGCCGCCGCGATAGCCCCAGGCGGAATAGGCCGCGCCCAGCAGCGCGGCGGCCAGGCCCAGGCCGATTTTCTGCACCAGCATGAACACGCTGAACGCCGTCGCCTCCACCCGGTGGCCGGTGCGCGCCGCGCCATGATCCACCGCGTCGGGCAGCATGGCCCAAGCGGTCAGGTGAAACCCGCTGAGCGCCGCCTGCATCGCGCCCAGGAACAACAGCGCGCCGACGATGCCCGGCGCGATCGGCCACAGGATGAACAGCCCGGTTGCCGCCATCGCCAGTCCGGCCGCCATCAGCCAGCCGAACCGCGCGCCCTGGCGGATGGCCACCGCGGTCCACAGCGGCACGACGGCGGTGCCGACAATGCCCATCATCGCCATCGCCTGCTGGCCCCAGTCCGGTGCCGCCAGCGTGTGCGTGAAAAAATAAAGCACGGAATGGCCGATGATCGCGCCCGCCGCCGTCGCCCCAAGCGCGGCGATGTTCAACGTGACGAACGCGCGACTGGCGATCAGGGTCGCCACGTCGCGTCGCACGGATCGCCGGTCCGGGCCTGGTTCCAACGGCAGTTGTTCCGGCACGCCTGCACTGATGCCCAGCAGCAGCGCGGTCGCCAGCACCGCCAGGACCATGGCCGTCCCGGCATAGCCGCCGGTCAGGCCGGGCATGGCATAGGCGACCGTCACTGCGCCCGCCGCGCCGAACGCCATGCGCGCCCCCGCCATCAGCGTCCGGTCGGCACTCGCGCCACTGACCCGCAGCGACCAGGCCGAATAGGGCAGGTTGGTGCAGGCATAGAGCAACCGAAAGATCAGGTGCAGGATCAGGACCAGCGGCGTCCCGCCCGATCCCGGATCCACGAACAACAGGATGAACGAAGCACCCATCGGCACTGCGCCGATGGCGACGATCCGCCGGTACCGCATCCGCCACCGGTCCGCCGCGATGCCGATCATCAGATCGGCAACACCGTCCATCACCGCGCCCGCAAGCATGACCATGCCTGCAGTCGCCGGATTCAGTCCCAGCCGGTCGGTATAGAAGAACAGCAGGTACAGGCTCAGCGCCTGCCAATACAGGTTGAACCCGTAATCGCCCGCACCGAACAGGATCGACCGGGCGGGATGGCGGCTGGGCGGGGCGGTCATCGGCCCTGTCTAGCGCAGGCGCGGCCCGACGAAAGTCCCCGCCGCCCCCGTCAGTAATCGCGCGAGTAGCGAAGGTTGACGCTCGACCCGCCGAAACTGCCCGTCTGCGACAGGACCGACAGTGCCCGGGTCAGTGCGACCTCCAGCTGGGTGGCGGTGAACCCGCGCGCATCGGTGATGATCTCGATATAGATGTCGTCGGTCAGATATTGCCCGGCGGCCAGCGCCGTCCCGCGACCGGCGGTGTCGTCCGCGCCCAGGATGCGCAGCCGGTCGATGCCGCCGGCCTGGCGCAGTTCGCCCAGCGGATTGAGCCCGCCGCCCGATCCGCGCAGCGAATTGAGCGCAGCGGCCAGCTGGATGGCCTGGATCGCCGACAGGTTGGTGACGGACCGGCCGAACAGGATGCGCGCCAGCACCTCGTCCTGCGCAAGGGCGGGCGTGGAGGTGAACGCCACCTGCGGCCGCTGGGCGGTGCCGGTCACGTTGATCGTCGCCGTCACCCCCTCGGTCGTCGTCGATGCCGAAATGGCGATATTGGGGTTGGTCAGGTCGTTGCCTTCATAGGTGATTCGCCCGTCCGTCAGGTCGAACCGCCGCCCGGCAAAGCTATAGGTGCCCCGGATCGCCTCGATATCCCCGCTGATCCGCGGGTTGGCCGAACTGCCGCGAACGCGCAGGTCCGCCTCCCATTCGCTTTCCAGGCCCATGCCCGACACGAACAGCCGGTTGTCCGCCCGGACGCGCAGGTCCAGCCGGAACAGCCCGGCGGTGGGGGCGGGGGCCGATCCGCGCGGGGCATTGGCTGCCTCCAGCGCGGCGCCGCGCCGCCGCACGCCGGTCAGCTCGGGCACTTCCGCGCTGCCCTGCCGGATGATCTGGTATCGCGCCTCGGGAATGCGGATATCCCCCTGGATCAACCCGCCATCGGCCCCGTTGGTCACGCGAATCTCGCCCGTCGCGGTCGCGCCGATCATGTCGCTGCGCGCCAGCCGGGCGTTGTTCAGATTGGCCCGGACATCGACCGGAAAGCCGCTGTTCGCCGCCAGCCCGACAAAGCCCTGCGCCGTGACTGTCCCGTCCCCGGCGGTCGCGCGCAGTTCCTGCAGCTCGAACCGGTCGTTGGTAAAGCGCCCGGTCATCCGCATCGCCGACAAGCGCGTGCCATAGGTTTCGTTTTCATAGACCAGGTTGTTGGCCCGGACGACGCCGGTGATGCGCGGCGCGCCCAGCGTCCCGGAAAAATCGGCGGCCAGGCCGATCGGGCCGATCAGCTGCTGGTCGGCAATTCCGCCCAGCGACCACAACACCTCTGCCGGGCCATTATAGCGGATGCCGCCCGCCAGCGGTGCCGCGGCAGTCAGCCCGGTGCGCGCCTGCACCCGGCCGATTGTTGCGCCGCCACGCTGAACGATGGCGCGGACGTCCGCCTGGCCCCCGGTCAGGCCGATGATCGACTGGATGTCGACCGGGGTGGACACGGTCGCCAGGCTGGACCGGGTGAAATCGTCGATCGACAGTCGGGCCGTTCCCGTCGGCGCGGTTGCTCCGGCCCCCTGGGCGACCGAGAAACTCCCGCTCGCGGTGCCATCGATCCCGATGCCCGGGACCAGCGCATTGACCAGTTGCAGGTCGAGCCGGTCGAGCCGGCCGTCCAGCGCATACCCATCGCCATATCGGCCAGCAATCTGGGCCGCACCCCGATCGAATTCGATCCGCGTGGGCCGCAGGCGATAGGAGTCGCCAACGTCGATCCGCGCGGGCTGGGCGGTGCGGAACGCGATGCCGTTCCCCTTGCCCCGCAATGCGACGGTCCACAGGCTGGGCGTCAGATCGGCATTGGCGGCCAGTTCGAACGGCACGCCCGTCGTGCCGCTGGCCAGCGCCTGCACCTTGCCCCGGCCGCCGCGATAATCGCCGCGCGCCCGCGCCCGCGTGACGACGAATTCGCCCTGCCGGAAATTGGCAACCTGCGCATCGAAGGTGACGGCGGGGGCATCGTCATAGAGGACGACCCGGCCCGTCGCGATGGCTCGGCCGATGGTCAGCCCCAGGTCGCCCGGAATGGCGGCGTTGGTCGCGCTGGCGTTGACTGCTGCCGTCTGGAAACGGCCCTCCGCGCCCAGATCGGCCCGGCCGCGCACGCCCGAGCCCGCAAAGTCCAGCGCCCCGGTGAACGGCCCCGCATTGGTCGCCGCGACCTGGCCATTGAAGGTGATGCCCGCAAACACGCTGTCGCGGATCGTCGCGGTCAGCCTGGGGGCGGTGTTCAGCAGGACATTGGCATTGAACGGGCCGTAATCGGTCCCGCCGGTCGCGACGATGGCATAGGCATCGCCATTGCCCCGGATCCTTGCCTCCAGATTGGCCAGCCCGATCCCGACGCCGGGACGCGGTGCGCGCACCAGCACGACCGGCTGGGCGACGCTGCCCGTCACGCGAGCGGACAGCGGGCCATATTGCGTCGATACCGCATCCGCCTCGACCAGCAGCGGCCCGGCAAAATCATAGCTGCCCCGACCCCGCGTAATGCGGAATTGTGGCGCGGAAAGGCGCAGATTGTCGAAGCGGACGATGTTGTCCGGCGTCAATGCCACGTCGACGGCGGCGGTCGCATTGCCGCCCAGGAAATTGGCGATGCCCTCGTTGAACAGCCGCTTGGTCTGCGTCACCACCCGACCGCGAATGCCGTATCCGCCGCCTGGCGCGGTATAGAGGTCAGCATTGGTCTGGATGTCGAAAATGCCGAAGGACGCCAGTTCGTAATTGTTCACCCGCCCCTGCAGCGCGCCGGTATAGCGGCCGGTCGCCATGTCGGCGGCGATGATCGCGGTGGCGTTCACCCGGTCGGACCGGATGCGCAGATTGTCCGACAGGAACTGCGTGCCGTTGATCGCGATGTCGCCGTTCAGTGCGACATTGGTGACCAGCCCGCCGACCGCCGCGTTCAGTCCCGCAATCCGCGCCGCGCGGGCATTGACCGGCACCAGGATGCGGTCCGCATCCACCGTCGCGCGTCCCTCGGCATAAAGCCGCTCCACGACCGTCTCGCCAAAGCCGATCGCGGCGGCGGCCAGCTTGTAGTCGACCGTCGGCGTGGCGAAGGGGCCGTTCAACGCCAGATCGAGGCGCACCGCATTGCCGTTCAGATTGTCCGCGATCGCGCCGGGGGTCAGCAACTGTCCCTGCGCCCTGAACCCGTCGAACCGGCTGCGACCCAGGTCGAGCAGTCCCTCGGTCGCCAGCGCCAACGCGTCCGAGCGCAGCCGAAGCTGGGTGTCCAGCCGCCGCTCGCCCAGCAGCCGGGCATCAAGCGCGACCTGAAGCCGGGGCGCGGTCAGCCGTTCCACCGGTCCTTCCAGATACAGGCCGGGCCGGGCGGCGCCGCGCACGCGGAACAAGCCGTTCACGGCATTCAGGTTCAGATTGGCGACCGGCTGGCCGTTCAGCGTGCCTGCCAGCCGGCCCTGCCAGCGGCTCCAGCCGCCCGCGCCGTCCAGGCTGGCGACCAGCGGCCCCTGCAATCCCGCCATCGATCCGATCAGGCCGTTCGCCGGGGCATTCAGCTTCAGGTCGATGTCGAGCTTGTCATCATCGGGCACCGCATCAAGCACCAGCGCCACCCGGTCGCCGCCCGCGACACCCGGCCCGGCCAGCGTCGCACCGTTCGCGCGCAGCTGAGCCCGGCGGTCCGCGATATGCGCCTCGCCCGCAATCCGCGCCAGATAGCGCCGTCCTGCGACGGCCGGGGCCAGGTCGATCCGGTCGATGGCCAGCCGGTTCACGTCGATGTCGAGGTCGGGCAGCAGCGGCGCGTTCGGGTCGCTCTCCACCGCATTCAGTTCCGGCAGCCGCGCCACGCTGACCAGCGGGCTCGTCAGGCTGCGAACGTCAACATGATTGGAGGCAAAGGCAAAGGGACGCCAATCGACGCGCAGTTCGGGCGACCGGGCGAATACACCCTTGGGGTCGCTGACGCGCACATCGCGCAGCACCATCGCGCCATAGATCGACCCGTCGATCCGCCCCACCTTGACGTTCAGGCCCGACGCCAGCGTATAGCCGCCGATCCGGTCCGCCAGGAACGACCGGCCCGGCCCGGTATTGATGCCGATCAGCACCAGCCCCAGCAGCACGACGAGTCCGAGCAGCGCGAACAGGATGGCGCGCGCGACCCGCTGCCACAGCGGGCGGCGGACGATCACCGTTTCGGCCGGTTCCGGCACGCTCGCCATCAAAAGGCCTGTCCGATGGAGATATAGAGCGCGATCAGCGATTCGCCCTCCCGCCGGTTGATCGGCGTGGCGATGTCGACGCGCATCGGCCCGAAATTGGTGTAGAAGCGCCCGCCGATCCCGGCCCCGAAGCGCAGGTCGCTGCCCTTTGGCAGGGTGCTGTCATACACCTGGCCCGCGTCGATGAACGGCACGATACCGAAATTGCCGAAGCGGTAGCGCGCCTCCAGCGCGAACTCGTTCAGGCTGCGGCCGCCCAGCGGACGAAAGATCGTCGGCGAATCCTCTTCCTCGGGATCGGTCGGGTCGAAATCCGGGTTAGGCTCGATCGTGCGCGGACCCAGCTCCTGAAACCCGAAGCCGCGAACCGATCCGCCGCCGCCGGCATAATAGCGGCGCGACGGGGCCAGATCGTCCCGGCCGATGCCCGCAATCGACCCCGCGCGCGCGCGGCCGGCGATCACCAGATCGTCGCTGATCGGGAAATAGCCCGTCACCTCGACCATGGACCGCAGATAGGGCCGGGCCGACCCTTGCACCGACCCTTCCGGGCTCAGGTTCAGCTTGACCCGGAATCCGCGCGTCGGGTTCAACAGGTCGTCGGACGCGTCATAGCCCAGGAACAGCGGGATCGCGGCGATGCCATAGGTGCGCCGGACGCGTTCGTTCAGATCGAAATCGAACACGTCCTCGTTGGTGCCGATCACTTCGGCCCCGAAATAATAGGTCCATTTCTTTTGCCAGATCGGCGTCGAATCATAGCTGATCCGCGCGGACAGCGTGCCGGTGAACGCTTCGAACGCATCATAGTCCGACCGGTTGGCGATGGCCGCCAGACTGAACGTCCGGTCGCGGCGTCCGGCATTGGACCGGCGGAAGGTGACGCCAGCGCCCTGTTCCTGCGTGCCCGCGACGGCGCTGGCGATCAGCGCACCTTCGGGCGGGAACAGGTTGCGATGGGTCCAGGTGCCCTCCACCCGGATGCCTTGGCCGGTGCCATAGCCTGCCTCTGCCGCCAGGGTGCGGGCCGGACCCGCATTCTGGCGCACCAGCAGATTGACCTGTTCCGTCCCGTCCGGTCCGGGCGTGCCCGTCCGCTGCGGCTCGACGGACACGGTGGAGAACAGGCCGGTCGCGATCAGCGCATCGCGCAGGTCATCGACGCGGCGGACGTCGTACAGTTCGCCCGGCTCGAACCGGGGAAACACCGCCAGATGATCCGCGTCGAACGCCAGTTCGCCCTCGGTCGTCAGCGTGCCGAATGACGATCGTGGCCCGGTGTCGACCGGCAGGGTATAGGCCCCGGTAAAGTCGCGCTCGTCCAGCAGCACGTCGCGCTGGCCGACCGCGACGAACGGGTAGCCGCGCCGGGGCAGCTCAAGCGCCACATTCGCCTCGGCCCCCTGGATCCGCTCCGCCTCGATGGGATCGCCGACCTTCAGCGGCAGGACGTCGTCGATCAGGCCCGGCGGGACCGTGGGTTCGGCGCGCACCGTGATCGACCCCAACCGATATTGCTCGCCGGGCGTCACCGAAATCGTGGCGCGCAGATTGCCGGAATTGGCCGGATTCTGTTCGACCGTGGAAATGGCGGTGGCGTCGTAATAGCCGAGCGACCGCATCAGGCGGACAGCCAACTGCTCGTCCTCCTTCGCTCGGGCCGAAACCATCGTTGCGTTGGCGGCCTTGCCATCGCCTTCTTCCAGCGCCGACACCGCTTCGAACCGGTCTTCCAGGCCGAGCGTATCCAGCCCCTCCAGCCGGGTCGTGTAGCGAATTTCAACGGTGCGCGGGTCGTTGATATCCGCGACCTCGGCGGGCGGGTTTACATCAAACCCGCTCAGGGGCGGCAGCGGTTCGGCCAGTAGCGGTTCGGCGGGCAGCGGAACGGGCGCCAGCGCAGGATCGGTCGATGCCAACCCTTCGGCCGGGGGCGAAGCTGCCGGTGCAGCCGGTGCGGCCGTCTGCGGCGATGCGAAGTCCGCCATCGGCTCCAGCGGCGCGTCCAGATCGTCGGACAGAGCGGGCAGCGCCGCCTGAAAATCCGCATCCGGGACAATGGGTTCCTGTGTTGGATTGTCAGCGTTTTCCGGTGGGGACGGGTCGGCCGGTGGCGGCGGCACCATCTGCTGTGCCGACACCGCGTTGCTCATCACCATGCCGCCCAGCAACAATGCAAGTCGAAAGGGTCGTATCCCGCCTGTCACTGGTCCCCGCTGTCCCCCAAAGGCAGCGGCGGTTGCGCCAGCCTGCCATCATCCTCCCGCGTGAACGATCCAGTCCGGATTCGGCTCCGGGGTACGCCAAAAAATATCAGGATAATCAGGGGGCTAGGGCAGCGCTACTTGACGGCACCCAACCGGGCGACCTCGTCCCGCTCGACCAGCGGGTTGCCCGGATGATCGACCTGGCCCACCGGGTCGATGTGGATCAGCACCTCCATGCCGGGAAACTCCGCCTCCAGCGCGCGTTCCAGTGCCTCCACGACGTCATGGGCCGCAGCCACCGTCATGTCCGGGTCCATCCACATGTGAAACTGCGCGAAATCGCGGTTGCCGCTGGTGCGGATGCGCAGGTCGTGCAGCCCTTTCAATTCAGGATGACGGCTGGCGACCTCGACGAAGCGGCGGCGGCGATCCTCCGGCCATTCCTTGTCCATCAACTGGGCAATCGCCTCGATCGACGCCCGCCATGCCCCGAACAGCAGCCATAGCGCGATACCGATGCCGAACAGCGGATCGGCCCCGCGCAGCCCGAGATATTGTTCCATCACCAGGGCGATGATGACGGCGGCATTCAGCAACAGGTCGCTGGTATAGTGCATCCGGTCGGTGCCGATCGCCAGCGATCCGGTGCGCGCAACCACATGGGCCTGATACCGGGTCAGCGCCAGGGTGGCCAGGATGGCCACCGCGCTGACGCCGATGCCGTATTCGGCCTGGGCCACGGCCTGTCCATCGGCGAAATCCCCGATCGCCCGGCCCAGAATGGCGATGGCGGATACGGTGATGACCGCCACCTGGAACAGCGCCGCCAGCGCCTCTGCCTTGCCATGGCCGAACCGATGGTCCTCGTCCGCCGGCTGGGCGGCGATGTGCACCCCGAACAGGGTGACCAGCGACGCGATCAGGTCGAGCGCCGAATCGGCCAGGGATCCCAGCATCGCTACCGATCCGGTCGTCCAGGCGGCATAGGCCTTGATCGTGCCCAGGAAGATGGCTGTGGCGACGCTGGCCAGCGCCGCCGATCGGGCCAGCCGGGCAGGATCGCTCACGGGAACAACATGCCTTCGGTCCAGTCCGCACCCGCGCGGGTAAAGACGCGGCGCTCGTGCAGCCGGTAATCGCGGTCCTGCCAGAATTCGATGCGATCCGGCGCGACTCGGTATCCGCCCCAATGCGGCGGACGCGGCACGTCCGCCCCGTCGAACCGCGCGGTCACCGCTGCCAGCCGCAATTCGAACGCGGCGCGGGTGATGAGCGGGCGCGACTGATCCGATGCCCATGCTCCAAGCTGCGATTCGCGCGGGCGGGTGGCGAAATAGGCGTCCGATTCCGCATCGTCGATGATCGAGACCGGCCCCTCGATCCGCACCTGCCGCCGCAGCGATTTCCAGTGGAACAGCAGCATCGCCTGCGGATTGGCCGCCAGCTCCAGCCCCTTGCGGCTTTCCCGATTGGTGAAGAACACGAATCCGCGCGCGTCATGCCCCTTCAACAGGACGGTTCGCGCCGCCGGGCGGCCGGCCGCATCGGCGGTGGCAAGCGCCATGGCGTTGGGATCGTTGATTTCGCTCGCCTCAGCTTCGGCGAACCATTCATCGAACAACAGATGGGGATCGGATGTCATCGCCGGTTCATTACGCCCGACGATCCCGCTTATCCACGGGGAAATTGACGCGGGGTGCGATCGCGGTTGCGCCTGCCCTGCCTTTGTGGTTGCACGGGGGGCGACGGCTTTCGCGGGGGCGATGCATGACAGGAACGGCATTTGGCTAGCCTGGCGAACCAGTATCCGGGACCCGGGGCGGACACTGCCCGGCAATGGGCCGCCGCCTATTGCGGGCAGGGTGGCACCGGTGACGTGCTGTGCGGCGCGCAGGGCCGGGCCCGCGATGCCTGGCTGACGATGCTCGAGGAACTGGCCGCCGTGTCGGACATGCGTCTGGACGAGGTGCGCGAACGCGCGCAGCGGCAGGCCGACGATATCGGAACCGGTTACCGCATACCGGGCGAAAGCGACGAGCGGCCCTGGCCGCTGTCGCCAGTGCCGCTGATGATCGACGCCGACGAATGGGCATCGATCGATGCCGGCGTCGTCCAGCGGGCAGAGGCGATGGAGGCGCTGATCGCCGACATCTACGGGCCGGGCCAACTGGTCGCCGACGGCGCACTGCCAGCCGCGCTCGTCACCGGCAGCCCCTGGTTTCTGCGCCCGATGGTCGGCCTCGCTCCGCCGGGCGGCAATCACCTGCATTTCTATGCCGTCGATCTGGGGCGCGGTCCCGATGGCCAGTGGCGCGTCCTGGCCGATCATGTCCGGGCACCCACTGGCGCCGGCTATGCGTTGGAAAACCGGCTGGCGATCGGCCGGGTGCTCGACGGCCTCCAACTGCGGCTGAACGTGAAACGGCACGCGCCGTTCTTCACCGCCATGCGCGATGGCCTGGCCGCCAGTTGTCGGCGGACGGAGCCGCGCATCTGCCTGCTGACCCCCGGCCGCTACAATCCCAGCTATGCCGAACAGGCGCATCTGGCCCGGTATCTGGGGTTCCTGCTGGTGGAGGGCGCGGACCTGGCAGTGCGCGAGGACCGGGTCTATGTCCGCACTGTCGCAGGGCTGAAACGGATCGATGCGCTGTGGCGGCGGCTCGATCCGCGCCTGCTGGACCCGCTCGCCTTCGATTCCCATTCGCAGATCGGCGTGGCCGGCCTGGTGGATGCCATGGCGGGGGGCAATGTGGTGGTCGCCAACACGCCGGGGGCCGGGCTGGTCGAGGCTCCGGCCTTTGCCGCGTTCCTGCCCGCACTGGCGGAACGGCTGACGGGCGCACCGCTCAAGCTGCCCAATATCGCAACCTGGTGGTGCGGCCAGACGGCCGAGCGGGATCATGTCCTCGCCAATCTTGACCAGATGGAGGTCCTGCCCGCCTTTTCCGATCCGCCGCTTGGCCTGCCCGGCGGGCAGGGGGCGCTCGGCTGCGAACTGGATCCGGCGGCGCGTGCCATGCTGACGGCGGACATGGCGCTGCGGCCGCAGGATTATGTTGGCCGCGAAGTCGTGCGATTGTGCACCATGCCGGTGGTTCAGGGCGATGCACTGGTGGCCCGGCCGTTCACCCTGCGCGTGTTTGCGGCACGGGGGCCGGACGGGCGCTGGATCGTCCTGCCGGGCGGGTTCGCCCGCATCGCGGAGCATCCCGACCCCCGCGCTTCGGTGATGGGGGAGGGGACATGGTCCGCCGATGTCTGCGTCCACGGTCCCGATCCCGTCGATCCGGTCAGCCTGCTGCCCGCCAGCAATACGGTCGATCTGCGCCGCAATCCGGGCACGCTGCCCAGTCGCGTCGCCGACAACATGTTCTGGCTCGGCCGCTATCTGGAACGGGGCGAGGCGTTGCTGTCCGTCATCCGCGTCCTCCTTGGCCATTCGATCACCGCCGATACGGGCGCGGCCCTGTCCAGCGGCACGGTGCAGCGGCTGATCGACCTGATCATCGCCAGCGGGGCCGCGCGCGCCCCTGCCGGGCGCAGCCGCAGCGAACTGGCGGCGTTCGCACAGGATGCGCTGGCCCAGGCCGATTGCCCTTACAGCATCGCGGGCCTGAACCGCACCATTGCCGGCATCGGCGCTATCTCGCGCGACCGGCTGTCGGCAGACATGATCCGGCTGATCGATGCGCCGATGCCCGAAAAGGGCGGGCTGCTGGACCGGGCGGGCACGGTGCAGCGCCGCTATGCCGCGATCGCCGGACTGTCTGCCGAACATATGGCGCGCACCGATGCGTGGCGCTTCTTCGATCTCGGGCGCAGGGTCGAACGGGCGGCGGCCATCATCAATCATGCCGGGACGTTCATGCGGGATCAGGCGACCGCCGACGACCTGTCAACTTTGCTCGACTTGGCCGACAGCCAGATCAGCTACCGCCAGCGCTATCTGACCGGCATCGCCCGGGTGCCGGTGCTGGACCTGGTGCTGCTGGATCCCGGCAACCCGCGCAGCCTGGCGTTTCAGGCCAGCGCCATCCGCGACCATCTCGCGCGGCTGCCGGTCCTGTCGGACGACGGCATCGCGGAACCGCAACAGGCGGTGGCGGCGGAACTGGGCGCATTGGTCGATCTGGCGCGGGCGGCGACGATCGGCGATGCGCAACTGACTCGCCTTTCCGCCATGCTGGGCGATCTGTCGGAGGCGATTGCGCGCCGCTATTTCCTGCACGGTGCCGAAGCGGTGCGTGCCCCCGGCCTGACCCTGGCCTGACCGCGGGAACCACCGTTCATGATGCGTTATGCCATCCATCATCTGACGCGCTTCGATTATGGCGAGCCAGCCGGATTTGCCCGGTGCAACCTGCGCCTGTCCCCGATCCACTGGTCCGGCCAGACGATCGAATCCCACGAATTGACGGTCACGCCCACCGGGCGGATCGCGCCTGCCCGGGCGCAGGCTGGGTTGGCCAATGTCCTGCGGCTGGTCGTCGAAAACCGCACGCGCAGCCTGGTGATCGAAAGCCGCGCCACCATGACCGTCGATCGCCCGATCCCGGTGCCGTCGCCCGCCGATCCGACGCTGAGCGAGGTGGCGGCCATGGCGCGGGCCAGCCGCGACATGGGACCGGCCAGCCCGGCCGCCTATCTGTTCCCGTCGCCCCGTATCGCGCTTGACCGCGAAATCGCCGATTGGTGCGCGCAGGACCTGGATCCGGATCGCGGCGTGCTGGATGCCGGCATGGCGCTGGCCCGCCGCATCCAGCGCGATTTCCTGTTCGACCCCAGTGCCACCCTGGTCGATACGCCGCCGTCGGAGGCGTTCCATAAACGCGGCGGGGTGTGTCAGGATTTCGCCCAGATCATGATTTCGGGCCTGCGCGCCGCCGGCCTGCCGGCCGCCTATGCATCCGGCTATCTGCGCACGCTGCCGCCACCTGGCCAGCCCCGCCTGGTCGGTGCCGACGCCACTCATGCCTGGGTAATGCTGTGGTGCGGGCCGCAGCATGGCTGGCTGGGGGTCGATCCGACCAACGGCATCTGGATGGCGGAGGATCATATCGTCGTGGCCATTGGCCGCGATTATGCCGATATCGCCCCCATCGACGGCGTGGTGCTGGGCACGGGTGCCCAGACGATGCGGGTGTCCGTCGATGTGGAGCCGTTGCCGGTCCCCTGACCCCCCATCGGCGCGGGGCGATTGCACCGCAGCGCCCTTTCCCCCACATAAGCGCCCGACAGGAGGCGTATTCGGAACATGGCAGGCGATCCCTACACGATATTGGGCGTCAAGCGCGGGGCGAGCGAGGCGGAGATCAAATCCGCCTATCGCAAGCTGGCCAAGGAACTGCATCCCGACCGGAACAAGGACAATCCGAAGGCGGCGGAGCGGTTCGCCACCGTGACCCAGGCCTATGACCTGCTGGGCGACAAGGACAAGCGCGCCCGCTTCGACCGCGGGGAAATCGATGCGGACGGCAACCCCGCCATGCCCTTCGGCTTTGGCGGCGCGCGCGGTCCGGGCGGACAGCCGCGCGGCGGGGCCGATTTCGGCGACGGCGGCGATTTCACCGACATTTTCGAAGGGCTGTTCGGCGGCGGCGCCGGCGCGCGGGGCGGCGGCTTTGCCAGCGGCTTCGGACGAAGGCCCCAGCCGAAGGGTGCGAACATCCCCTATCGGCTGGCCGTGTCGTTCGTCGATGCAGCGACGCTGGCGCCGCAGCGGATCACCCTGTCCGACGGCAAGGCGATCGACCTGAAACTGCCCGCCGGCGTGGAAACCGGCACGCAGATGCGGCTGGCGGGCAAGGGACAGATGGGCCCGGGCGGCGCGGGCGACGCCATCGTGACCGTCGAGGTACAACCGCACCGCTTTTTCACCCGCGACGGCGACGATGTGCGGATCGACCTGCCGATATCGCTCGTCGAAGCGGTGCTGGGCGGCGAAGTGAAGGTGCCGACGGTCGAGGGGAGCGTGATGCTCAAGCTGCCCGCTGGTTCCAGCTCGGGCAAGGTGATGCGGCTGCGCGGTCGCGGCTTTCACAAAAAAGGGGGCGGACGGGGGGATCAACTGGTCACGCTGATGATCGATATTCCCGCCGATGACCCGGAATTGGCGGAGTTCGTGCGCAGCTGGCCGGGGACGGCGGGACAGGACGTTCGTGCGCGATTGAACAGCTGAACGGAAAAATGCAGCCCGATACGGAGCCAATGCCGGGTTCGGACGGTTTTTCATCCATGACCGACGTCTCCCCCGAATCGCCAGAGGCCCGCGCTGGCCGTGGCGGACTGCAGACCCGCCTCGAAACCTTGGGCATCAGCCAGCGAGTGATCGAGGTCGTCAAACGGGTGGTGGTCGGGGTATTCAGCAACGGCTTCACCCATGCCGGCAACCTGGCCTATCTCAGCCTGGTCACGCTGTTCCCCTTCTTCATCGTCGCGGCTGCGATCGCGCGATTGTTCGGGCGCACCGAAGACGGCCTGCGCACGGTCGAGGCGTTTTTGCAGACGATGCCGCCCGACGTCGCGTCGGTGCTACAGAAACCGATCCTGGACGTGCTCGCGGCACGCTCTGGCTCGCTCCTCTGGCTGGGTGCTGCGGTCGGCCTGTGGACGACGGCCAGTTTCGTCGAAACCCTGCGCGCGATTCAGCGTCAGGCCTATGGCGTCACCGTCAACCGGCCCTTCTGGGAATATCGGCTGAGCGCGATCGGCATGATTTTCGCCTCGGTCATCCTGGCGATGACCGCATTCAGCTTTCAGGTGGCGCTGACCGGCGTGGAGGCGTTCATCGTTCGTGTCCTGCCCTTTGCCACCGATGTGCAGACAGCGCTCAGCCTGTCGCGGTTCGTGCCTGCCATCGCGCTGTTCGCGGCGCTCTATATCCTGTTCTACGCGCTGACCCCCGGCATCTATCGCCGGTCGGCCAATCCCAAATGGCCGGGCGCGGCGCTGACCACCGGCTGGTGGCTTGCGACGACGGCGTTGCTGCCGCTGGTCTTGAACAATCTCGCCAATTACGACCTGACCTATGGCAGCCTTGCCGGCGTCATGATCGCGCTCATCTTCTTCTTTATCGTCGGCCTTGGCGTGTGCGTCGGGGCTCAGCTGAACGCAGCGCTGGCGGAACCGCCCGAATCCGGTCTAGAGAGCGCGTCGGACAAGCGTTAAGCGCGTGGAAGGGAACGCATGACGGGAATGATGGCGGGCAAGCGCGGGCTCATCATGGGCCTGGCCAACGACAAGTCGCTGGCTTGGGGCATTGCAAAGAAGCTGGCGGAACAGGGCGCGGAACTGGCCTTTACCTATCTGGGCGAAGCGCTTGAGCGGCGCGTCCGTCCGCTGGCGGCGGAACTGGGATCGGATTTCTGCATCCCGTGCGACGTGTCCGACATGGCCAATCTGGATGCCGCCTTTGAAACGCTGAAGGCGCGCTGGCCGACCATCGATTTCGTCGTCCACGCCATCGGCTTTTCGGACAAGAACGAGCTTCGCGGCCGCTATTACGATACCAGCCTCGACAATTTCCTGATGACGATGAACATCAGCGTCTATTCCTTCACCGCCGTGTGTCGGCGCGCCAAGGACATGATGCCGGATGGCGGCTCGCTCCTCACCCTCACTTATTACGGGTCGGAAAAGGTCGTGCCGCATTACAACGTGATGGGTCTGGCCAAATCGGCGCTGGATACCAGCGTCCAGTATCTCGCCGTCGATCTGGGCCGCGACAACATCCGCGTGAACGCGATCTCCGCCGGTCCGATCAAGACGCTGGCGGCCAGCGGCATCGGCGATTTCCGCTACATCCTGAAGTGGAACGAGCTGAACGCGCCGCTCAGGCGCAACGTTACGATCGAGGATGTCGGCGGCGCGGGGCTCTATCTGCTCAGCGACCTGGCAAGCGGCGTGACCGGGGAAATCCATCATGTCGATGCCGGCTACAATGTCATCGGCATGAAGGCCGAGGACGCCCCCGACATCGCGCTGTCCTGACGGCATGACCATTGCCGTCCGACCCGCCGGTGCCGGCGATGTGGCCGCGCTGGACCGGCTGATGCGGGGCAGCTTTCCGGCCGCGGCAGAGGCCGAGCTGGTCATGCGGCTGTGCCTGGACGGGGACATGGTGTTGGCCATGGTGGCCGAGGATCAGTCGAACGGTAGCCTGGCGGGCGCTGTGGTGTTCAGCCGGATGCATGTGGAGTTGGACGGCCAGCCCGTCGCCGCCGTCGCGCTCGCCCCCCTCGCGGTGCTGCCCGAATACCGGCGGCAGGGGGTTGGCGAGGCGCTGGTCTCTGCGGGGCTTGAACAATTGTCGCGCGCGGGCCTTGGCCTGTGCTTCGTGCTGGGCGATCCGGGCTATTATGCGCGCTTCGGGTTCAAGGCGGAGACGGCGGCGGGCTTTGCCTCGCCCTATGCCGGGGACCAGTTCATGGCGGCGGTGCTGACCGGCCGGCCAATGCCGCCGGGTGAGCGCGGCGTGGCGGCCCATGCCCCCGCCTTTGCGATGCTGGGGGAGGATGCATGAGTTACAACACGTTCGGCCGCGTGTTTCGCTTCACCACCTGGGGTGAAAGCCATGGCCCGGCGCTGGGCGCGGTGGTCGATGGCTGCCCCCCCGGACTGGCGCTGAGCGAGGCGGATCTCCAGCCATTCCTCGACAAGCGCCGCCCCGGCCAGTCGCGCTTCACCACGCAGCGGCAGGAACCCGACCAGGTCCGCATCCTGTCCGGCGTGTTCGAAGGGCGGACGACCGGCACGCCGATCAGCCTGATGATCGAAAATGTGGACCAGCGGTCAAAGGATTATTCCGACGTCGCCAAGGCATACCGCCCCGGCCATGCCGATTATGCCTATGACGCCAAATACGGGTTCCGCGACTATCGCGGCGGCGGGCGATCCTCCGCGCGCGAAACGGCGGCGCGGGTGGCGGCGGGCGGTGTGGCGCGGCTCGCCATTCCGGAGGTGACGATCACTGCCTGGGTCGAGGCGATCGGCGGCGACGCGATCGACTATGCCAATTTCGATGCGGGCGAAATCGGCAACAATCCGTTCTTCTGCCCCGATGCTGCGGCCGCGCAGCGCTGGGAGGCGCTGGTCGACGGTGCCCGCAAAAGCGGATCGTCGCTCGGCGCAGTCATCGCGTGCGAAGCGCGGGGCGTGCCTGCGGGCTGGGGCGCGCCGCTTTATGCCAAGCTGGACAGCGAACTGGCCGCTGCGATGATGAGCATCAATGCGGTGAAGGGCGTGGAGATCGGCGATGGGTTCGCCGCTGCGGCGCTGACCGGCGAGCAGAATGCCGACGCGATGCGGCCGGGCGAGGGCGGGGCACCGACCTTTCTGGCCAATCATGCTGGCGGCATCGCCGGGGGCATCTCGACCGGTCAGCCGGTGCTGGTCCGGGTGGCGTTCAAGCCGACCAGTTCCATTCTGACCCCCGTCGAGACGGTGACGCGCGAGGGCGCGGCGACGGAAATCCTGACCAAGGGGCGGCATGACCCCTGTGTCGGCATCCGCGGCGCACCGGTGGTCGAGGCGATGATGGCGCTGGTGCTCGCCGACCAGAAACTGCTTCACCGTGCCCAGTGCGGGTGAACTGGGCGGCGCATTCGGCACGTTTCAGCGAAAAGCGACGCAAATGCGCGACCAGGTGAGTGAACTTGCGACGTCGTGGCCGGTTGTCTGCTCGTGATTACCCGAGGAGAGTAACGATGCTTACCAAGACCCTTGCCGCCGGTGCCCTGATCCTGTCCATGTCCGGCATTGCCGTCGCCCAGGACGTGCCGCCGCCGCCCACCGACACGCAGCAGATGCCGACGCCGGAGCCGACGCCCGATACCACCCCGACGCCAGAGCCGATGCCGACGCCGGATACCATGCCCCAGGACCCGGACGGCACGACCAGCCCGACCATGCCGGATGAGGATGGCGACATGGAAACGCCGGGGACGGAAGACCCCAATACCCCGCCGACCCGCTAAGTCGTCGGAGAGGATGAAGGGCGCGGGATCGATCCCGCGCCCTTCTTTCGTTACGCCAGGATCATGCCGTCCGCTCCGGCACTTCCGCCGCATCGGCGGCGATCGCGCTGTCCGGTGCCATCGCCTCCCATGGAAAGACGAACCAGTCCTTCGTCACCGCGCGGTCGATCCGTCGCGCGCGATAGGTGACCTGCTGCGCCGAACGGATATTGTCGAGCAGGGTGGCGAACCGCACCTGCGCCATGTCAGCGCCCTTCGCCGCCATCCGTTCGCGCAGCTTTCCGATGGTCCCGCCGGTGTCGTTGATATCGTCCAGGAACAGCAACCGCTCGCCTTCGCGCGTCCGCGCGGCCAGTCTGTCCAGCGGAGCTTCCGAAAAATCTGCGTTCTTGGACGAATAATCCACCGACAGCGTGGCGAGCCCGGTCGCGTGGCTCAGATACACGCCGGGGGCCAGGCCACCCCGCCCGATGCCGATGATGAAATCCGGTTGCCAGTCGTCGGCGGCCAGTTCCGCCGCCAGCGCACGGATCAGCCCGGCAAATTCCTCGTGCCGGATATGCGTGAAAACAGGCATCACGCTGCCTTGGCGACAAAGGCGTCGACCCCCGCGACATGGCGATCGATGCTGGCTGCTTCCAGGAAGCTGCCGGTAAAGCTGTTGCGCGCCAGCGTCGCCAGGTCCGCTCGCGACAGGCCGCGCGCCGCCGCGACCGCCCGATAGTTTTCGGCGATATAGCCGCCGAAATAGGCGGGATCGTCGCTGTTCACCGTCGCGCGCAGGCCCAGTGCCAGCATCCGGTCGATCGGATGCACGTCCAGCGACGGGACGACGCACAGCTTCAGGTTCGACAGCGGACAGACAGTCAGCGTCATTCCCATGTCCGCCAGCCGCCGAGTGAGCGCTTCGTCCTCCAAGCTGCGGTTGCCGTGATCCAGCCGGTCCACGCCGAGCACGTCCAGTGCCTGCTCGACATAGTCCGGCGGCCCTTCCTCCCCCGCATGGGCGACGAGCTTCAGCCCCGCATCGCGCGCACGGGCAAAAACGCGCGCGAACTTTTCCGGCGGATGGCCAAGCTCCGACGAATCGAGCCCGACGCCCGCGATCCGGTCCAGCCACGGTTCGGCCTGCGCCAGCGTGGCGAACGCGGCTTCCTCGTCCAGATGGCGCAGGAAGCACAGGATCAGTTTCGATGTAAGCCCGTGCTTCGCCTCGGCCTCCGCCATTCCGGCCAACAGGCCCTCCATCACCGCCTCGAACGGAATGCCGCGATCGGTATGCGTCTGCGGATCGAAGAAAATTTCTGCGTGGACGACCCCGTCCGCCGCCGCGCGGTCGAAATAGGCGACGGCCAGATCGCGGAAATCCTCCGCCTCGCGCAGCACGTTCGCGCCCGCATAATAGATATCCAAAAAATCCTGCAGTCGGCTGAACTGATAGGCCGCGCGGACATCCTCGACCGTGGCGAAGGGGATGTCGATGCGGTTGCGCCGGGCCAGCGCCATCATCAGCTCCGGCTCCAGGCTCCCCTCGATGTGCAGGTGCAGCTCCGCCTTGGGCAGGCCGGTGATGAAGGAATCGGGAATGCGCATGGCCCGTTTTCGCGCGGGGGCGGGGCCGGGGCAAGCCAAAAGCCCCTCCCCTTCAGGGGAGGGGTTGGGGTGGGGGCGCTAGCGAAAGCAGCATAGAAAAAAGCCCTCACCCTTCCCGCCGCGGAAGGGTGAGGGCCTTCTTCCCTTCCCTACTTCTTCCCCGCCAGCTCGTTGGCCGCATTGGCCAGCTGGATGAATGCCGGACCCAGGTTCACGACATATTCGTTCTCGCCCCAGAAGAACGGCCAGTCTTCCTTATTCTCCGGGAAATCGGGCTTCAGCATCAGGATGCCCGGCACGACGCCGCCTGCGATATAGCTGAAATCGGCGCGGTTGCTGCCATAGGCGACTTCCTTGGACCGGGTGCCGACGCCCGAGACGAGCGACAGATTGTGATAGGGATGCGTCCCCATCAGGAAATCCATCGACCGGAACACCGCGCTGCCATCGACGATCGCCGGAAACGCTTTGTGCAGCGCATAGGCGGTCAGGCCGTGGCCCACGACCGCGCCCGATCCGGCCCAGCCGCCCTCGGTCACCGGCACGCCGAACGGATTGGCCTTGGCCAGCTCCGCATCCACGGTCGCCCATTCGCGGGCCGCTGCCTCCAGCTTGGCGCGATAGTCCGCATCCATCATCGGCAACGCCTTGAGCGCGGTCTGCCAGTCGATCATCTTCCTGGCGGCCAGCGTGTCCCAAAGCCGCACGACATGGGGGGCATATTTCGCCTTGTCTCCTGTCGTCAGCAGCAATTCGACCGCCGCGTCGAACTGTTCCGCCTCCAGCGGACCGCCGGTGGTGTTGCCATGGCTGAAGGTAAAGGGCGGGTGCGATTGCTCCTCATCCCACACCTGGATCGCCAGCTTGCGCGCCTTGGCCGCCAGCGCGTCGTCGACGCCGCCCATGACCCGCGCTGCCGCCGCCATCGCCGCCGCCGAACCATAGTTGAGCGCGGACGATTTGCTGGTGAACACCCAGCGGTCGTCGGGCTTGCCGCTGCGCCCGCCCTTTTCCTCGCCGAATTTGAGCGCGGAATCATAGATCAGGCCATCGGTCTTGGCCGCCGCATCGCCCAGATGGGTATATTGCGCCACATCCGGCTCGACCACGCCGTGCACGGCATAGCCGACCGCATCGTACATCGACACGAGATAGCGGGTGCCGTGCGCCACCTGCTGCACCACGTCCGGCTTGCCGTCGGGCACATGCATCTCGACCCGGCGCAGATCATTGTCGATCAACGTCGTGTCGCGCGCGGGCTGCCAAGTCTCCCACGCATTCACCAGGCCACGGATGGCGGCATATTGGGTCTGGGTGCGGATGTCGAAATCGCCCGCGTCGAGCCAGCCGCCGACGTTCAGCCCCGGCACATGCTCGCCGGGCTTGAACTTGGTGTCCGTCGTCGGCCCCTGGCGATACAGATCGATATGTTCGTGATTGACGGGCGCCTGGCGTGCATCGTCGCGGTGCGGATCGCTGTGCCACACGCGGTACGCCTCGTTCACGAACATATGGTCCATCTGGACGTTCATGAACACGTCGTTGGTCGCGTGCCACGCGTCGGCGAATACGTCCGCACCGATGCGGAACGTGGATGTCCGCGTGCCCGCATAATCGATCTGATACAGGCCCGGTGCGGTGGTCGCGGTAAAATCGGCGGTCAGATACTGATAGCGCTTGTATTTGCCCCATGCGTTGGTCGGCACGGTGCCCGCCACTTGTTCGCCGGTTTCGGTGATGCGAATCAGTCGCGCATTGGCCGCCGGACGGGCATTGGCGTCCAGTTCGATCACCGCCACCTTTTTCTGGCCCGGCGCATAGCCAACCTGGGAATGGCCGATATTGGGCGCGCGGGTCCAGCCGGGCACGCTGTTCGCCTCCAGCATCCAGTCGATCACCGCGCCGGTCTTGCCGCTCGGCAGGGCGCCGCGCACCACGAACCAGCCATTCTGTGCCATGTTGCGCCCGTCATGCAGCGCCAGCGGGCCGCTTGCCGAACTGATCGTCACGCGCCGGGCATCGTCCTCGGGCGCCAGCACCAGCTTGGTGCCGGTGGCAAAGGGCTGGGTCTCGGCACCCGGCCCGACTTCGCGGCCCGATGCGGCGTTGCGGGCCTCGCCAGCGACCATCGCCGAGCGGGGATAGGCCGGAAAGGTGCCGCCCCGGCCATCGGCCAGATAGCTGCGGTGGAAATAGGCGGAAGGGAGGAATTCCAGGTTGAAGCCCGCCTTGCCCGCCAGCGCCTCCGGCAGCGGTTGGTCGAGCACGACCTGCAATCGCATCGCCTTTCCGGCCGGCGTGCCGATGATGCGATAGCGGAAATTATGCTCGGGATATTCCAGCACCGCCTCGATCGCGCCGGTCGCCTTGTCGACCTTGCGCTCGACCAGCCGGCCGATCGGATCCCACTGGCCAGGCGTCGCGGACAGGCGGACATCGCCATTGGTCGCGGTGCGCACGCCTTGCTGGATCAATTCGACGCCCGAATGCTTGGCATCGGCGAACAGGCCGTCATACCAGTTGGAAAACACCAGCCAGTTGACGCCGCGCGCCTCCAGATACTCCTGGTCGGACAGGGTCAGTTCGGTCTGCTGGGCGGGCGGCGTTGCCCGATCCTGTGCCAGCGCGGGGCCGGAAAACCCCAGCATCGCCGCCGTCGCAACGGTCAAGAACCTGCGCCTCATCATCCGCTCCCTTTGATTGCACGGCGTATGACACCGCGTCCTGATAGCGCTATCACTGGCGGGATGGAGCGGGCAGGTCAACCGTTATGCTGTAGGTAGTCGGCTCGGCAAAGGCGGCCCATGCCGCAAACAGGGCAAGGATCGACAGGCCGAGCGCGACTGCGTCCTCAATCAGCGCGGCGACCAGGTCGGTGCGAAATTCCCGCGCCAGCCATGTGCGCAGACGATGGCCGCCGAACGCACCGGCCATCGCCCCCGCCGCACCGATCATCGCGGGGACCAGCCAGGTCTGTGCTGGCTGCCACACCGAAATCAGTGCGCCGCACAGGCCGCCACTGATGAAGCGAAATGCCAGCGGCGGGGGGGTCAGGCGGCTGGGCGTGGCGGGGTGCTTGTCCCCGGCCAGTTCGCCCAGCGCCAGCAGCGTCAGCGGGACGACCGCCCATAGCGAGGCTGCCCAGTAAAACATCGTGCCATCGACCGGCAGCCACCAGGCCCAGGACGCCCAGGCCAGCACCGCCAGCGGCAGGAACGACCGCATCCCGGCGGCGATGCCGAGGATCAGTGCTGCGATCGCGATCGTCATCATCCTGTCGTTCCCTCGCCAGCGCCTGCGGCAGACCCTAGCAGAGCGCCGGGACCAAGGGCAGCAGGATTGGGCGTCCGCCCCCGACGGGTCGGGATCATGCCACGCCGATCAGGCTGATCTGCCGTCCATAATCCGGTTCGCCGCGATGGGTGGCACGGCGATAGCTGTAAAAGCGACGCTCCTGCGCATAGGTGTCCTCGCCCAGCATCTCCACCCGGCCGACGCCCGCATCGGCCAGCCGGTGCGCGACATATCCCTCCAGGTCGAACTGGACATGCCCCTCGCGCCCATCGGCGAAAAAGCGTTCGTTCGCCGGATCGTCGGTGCAGAAGCGTTCGGCAAAGGCCAGGTCGACTTCGTAGCTTGCCCGCGCGATGCACGGCCCGATGGCGGCGGCGATGCGGTCGCGGCGCGCGCCCAGCCGCTCCATCGCATCCAGCGTCCGGTCGGTGACGCCGCCGATCGCCCCCTTCCACCCCGCATGGGCTGCACCGACCACGCCTGCTTCGGTATCGGCGAACAGTACCGGCGCGCAATCGGCGGTCAGGATGCCCAGCAGCAGGCCCGGTGTGCGCGTCACCATCGCGTCGGCATGGGGGCGGGCATCATCGGGGATGGGCGCGTTGACCACGACTGCCTCGGCCGAATGCACCTGATACAGCGTCACCAGCGTCGCGCCTGTCAGCACCGCATCGACTGCGCGCCGCCGGTTTTCGGCAAGCTCCGGCGAAATCTCCGCCTGGCCGCGCCGCCCCAGGTCCAGGCCCGCGGTCACGCCGGTCGACACCCCGCCCTGCCGCCCCAGGAACCCGTGGGCCACCCCGGCCAGGGCATTGGCGCGAAGCACCTCGACCTTCACAGCGCCAGCCGCATCACGATGTCCGCATCCTCATGATTGCCGACCTTGAAGACATAGGGGCCAACTTCCTCGAACCCATAGCGGCCATAGAAGCGGCGGGCGCGGTGATTGTCGGTGAACACCGACAGATACAGGTCCTGCGCCTCCGTCCGCCGCGCCGTGTCGATCACCCAGGTCATCAGCTCGGCAGCGACGCCGGTTCCGTGCCACGGCTTCAGCACATACAGCTGGCGAAGCTCGATCGACGGTCCGCGCGGTTCGAACGGCAGGGTGGGCGGGCCAAGCTTGGCAAAGGCGACCATCCGTCCGTCCGCTTCGCCGACCCGCACGCGATAGGCGGGGTCGGCCAGTTCGGCCTGCCAGCGTTCGGTGCTGTGCCCGGCCAGGAACAGTGTCAGATCGTCGGCGTGATACAGATGGCCGAACGTTTCGGTGAAGGTCTCGCGCGCCAGCGCGGCCAGCGTCGCCGCATCCGCCAAGGCCGCATCGCGCAGCACGACGCTCATGCCAGTCCTGCGGGTTGCGGCCAGCCCGGCGCGGTCACGCCGATCACCTTGAACAGCGCCCCCATCTGGTCCGGCGCCACCAGCCGCAGCCGATCCGCCTCCACCTGTTCCATCCGCTCCGGCGCGGCATTGCCCAGCGCTGCGGCACGCGGCCCGATGCCCAGCGCGGTCAGCCACGCACCCTGTTCGACCGGGCCATAGGCCAGCGCATCCTCGGCCCGTGCCGCCTCGATCAGCGTCTGGAAATCGACATGCGCGGTCAGGTCGCGGCTGCCCGGTTCCTCGAACGGATTGGCATATTGATGTCCCGATACGGCCTGCAACGTGTCGGCCAGCGCCGGGCCGCCGTCATAGCCGTAATCGATTACCAGCGCGACGCCGCCCTGGGCGACCAGCCGCTGGCTGAGCGTGCGCATCACCGCCACGCTGGCGGGGGAGGTTTCCAGGATCGATCCCGGCGGCGCACCGCGCAGATGGTGCGGGATGATCTGGTCGAACCCCGTCTTGCCCGCGATGGGCAGGAACAGCGTGTCCTGGCTGGCGACCAGCCGCTCGCGCCACCCTTCGCCGGTCCGGATCAGCTGGCGGATGGGCAGCGCATCGAAAAATTCGTTGGCGACGATCATCAGCGGCAGGTCGTCGGGCACGCCGATCATGTCGACATGCCATTCCGCGTTCGGCACCCGCTCCGCCTGCGCCGCGCGGAGCACGGGGCTGGTCTCGATGAAATGCACGGGCGGGGTCAGGCCCACCGTCGCCATCGCGCGCAGCGCATCGGCGGCCAGCGTGCCGCGTCCCGGCCCCAGTTCGACATAGCGCAGCGCAGGCCGACCGGCCCGGTCCCACGCATCGGCCAGCGCCAGCCCGACCAGCTCGCCGAACATCTGGCTCACCTCCGGCGCGGTGATGAAATCGCCGCGTTCGCCCAGCGGATCGCGCGTGGCGTAATAATGCGCGTTGGCCGCACCCATATACTGCGCGACCGGGATCGGCCCGGCCAGCGCGATGGCGCGGGCCAGCCGTTCGGGCAGGGTATCCTGGTCGTCGGCAGCCATGGCTTCAGGCGACGCTCTGCGCGCCCGCCACCGGCTCCACCCGCTGCCGCCGCCCCTTTGCCGTGGCGATCAGGTACAGGCCGCCCAGGATCATCGGCACCGTCAGCAACTGGCCCATCTGCAGCCCCGGCGTGCCAAGGATCGGATGGTCCAGATATTGCTGATCCGCCTGCCGGAAAAACTCGACGACATAGCGGGACAGGCCGTACCCCAGCAGGAACAGGCCGACCAGCTTGCCCGGCTCGTACCGCGCCCGCGTCCGCCAGAAGGCAAAGGCGAGCACCGCGAACAGGATCAGCCCTTCCAGCCCCGCTTCGTACAGCTGGCTGGGATGGCGCGGCACGTCGTTGCCGGTGCGCGAAAAGATGATGGCCCAGGGCACGTCGCTGGGGCGGCCCCACAATTCGCCGTTCACGAAATTGGCCATCCGCCCGAAGAACAGGCCGAAGGGCACGCAGCAGGCGACGTAATCGTGCACGCGAAGCCAGTTCAGCCCCTCCTTGCGCGCCATCCAGATGATGCCCAGCGTCGTGCCGATCATGCCACCGTGGAACGACATGCCGCCATCCCACAGCCTGAGGATGCGCAGCGGGCTGGTCAGCATTTCCGGGGCATAGAACAGGACATAGCCGATCCGTCCGCCCAGGATGATGCCCAGCGTCGCATAGAAGACCAGGTCGTCCGCATGCCGCCGCGCCATCGGCGAACCGGGCTGGGCGATCAGCTTGAGCAGATACCACCATCCGATCAGGATGCCGGTGATATAGGCAAGCGAATACCATTTCAGCTCGAAGAACCCGAGGTCGAGCGCCACCGGATCGAGACCGAGCGAATCGAATCGCAGATGCGTCGCGCTCTGGGCAAGCAGGGAAAGGATCACGGGCGGGCAGGCTCCTGTTGGTTGCGGCTTCTTTAGAAGCATGGGCAGCGAAACCCAATAGCCGGATCGTGCGGGCGCTGGCGCTTCGCGGCAACGGTCGATAGAGCGGGGTGGAATGGCACGGCAGGCGCAGTCAGGGCGGATGACGATGGACCGGCGTTCGCTGCTGATCGGTGGCGGCGCGGGCATCGGCTTGCTGCTCGCCTGGGGCGCGTGGCCGCGTCGCTATCCGGGCGGCATGGGCGTTGCAGAGGGCGAGACGGCGCTCGGCGGCTGGGTAAAGATTGGGCGCGATCATCAGGTGACGGTCGGCGTGCCGCAGGGCGAGTTCGGTCAGGGCGCGTGGACCGCGCTGCCGATGATCCTGGCGGACGAACTGGGTGCCGATTGGCGCTATGTCGGCGTTGAACCGGTTCCGGACGGGCCGCTTTCGGCCAATCCCCTTGCCGCCGAAGCCGTGTTCGGCGACGGCCTGGCGGGCTTGCCAGGGGTGGTGCGCGATGAATGGCTGCGCCGGATCGGCCTGACGATGACGGCAGCCTCAACCTCGATCCGCCGGTTCGAAGGAGAGTTCCGGGCGGCCGGTGCTGCCGCGCGGACGATGCTTCAGATGGCGGCGGCGGACCGTTGGGGCGTCGATTGGCGCGAATGCGTCGTCCTGGGCGGCACGGTCCGCCATGGCGAGAACCAGGCAAGGCTGGGCGACCTGGCCGAGGCGGCGGCCGGACTGTCCCCGCCCGAACCCGCGCCCCTGCGCGGCGATGCAGAGGGCAGGCTGGCCGGCCAGCCCCTGCCTCGGCTGGAAATGCCGGCAAAGGTGGATGGGTCAGCCAATTTCGCCGGCGACATCCGGCTGCCGGGCATGGTCTTTGCCTCGGTCCGGGGCGGGCCGGTGGGCGATACGCGGCTGACCGGCGCGCGGTACCGCGCCGCGCGGGCGGCGCCGGGCGTGGTCGATATCGTCACCTATCCCGAATGGGTCGCAGCCATCGGCACGACCTGGTGGGCGGCCGACCGGGCGCTGGACATCCTGGCCCCCCGCTTTGCGACGACCAGCGGGATCGTCAATTCGGACAGCATCGATGCCGCGCTGGATGCAGCGCTTGATGGGCCGGGCGAACGGATCGTGTCGCGCGGCGACCTGTCAGCCAGCTTTCGCGGCGCGCGGGTCATCACCGCCAGCTACCGGGCGGGGCTGATCGTGCACATGCCGCTGGAGCCGGCCAGTGCGACTGCGATCTGGCGCGACGGTCGGCTGACGCTGTGGACGGCCGCCCAGGCGCCCGGCTTGGTGCGGGAGGCGGCGGCCCATGCCATCGGGATCGACCCCGCCGGGGTGACCGTGCACCCGGTGCAGGGCGGGGGCAGTTTCGGCGCACGGCTGGAGACGCGCGTCGCGGCCCAGGCGGCGATGCTGGCCCGGCGGCTGGATCGGCCGGTTCAGCTCACCTGGTCGCGGGCCGAACAATGCGTGCAGGACCGGTTCCGGCCGGCGGCGGCGGCGCGGCTGGCTGCGCGGCTCGATCCCTATGGCATGATCCGGGGATGGTCGGCGCGGATCGCGGCACCGTCGGTCGGGCGCGAAATGACTGGCCGGCTGCTGCGCCCCTATGCCGCCGCCCGCCCCCTTGGCGCGCTGCCGACGGGGATCGGCGATGCGGCGGCGGTCGCCGGGGCCGCCCCCCCCTATGCGATCGATCATCTGGCGGTCGATCATTTTCCCGCTGATATCGGGGTGCCGACCGGTTACTGGTCGTCCGGGGCGCACAGCTACACCGCGTTCTTCACCGAATGCTTCATCGATGAACTGGCCCGCCTGGCCCAGACGGAGCCGGTATCCTATCGCATCGCCATGCTTGGCGGCGCGCCGCGGCTGGCCCGGTGCCTGTCCAGCGTGGCCGCGCTCGGCGAATGGCAGGGGGCCAGCCCCGGCAGCGGCCAGGGCATCGCCGCGCACAGCTTTGCGGGATCGCATATCGCGGTCATGGCGGAGGCGCGGATGGAAGGGGCGCGGGTTCGCGTCGACCGGATCGTCGCGGCGATCGATTGCGGCCGCATCATCCACCCCGATCTGGTCCAGCAACAGATCGAGGGCGGGCTGATCCAGGGCATGGCCGCCGCCATCGCGGGCGGCACGGGATTTACGGAAAACCTTGCGGATGTCCGCAATCTTTCCCAGATGCGTGTGCCGATGCTGTCCGAATGTCCCGATATCACTGTGGAGGTGCTCCGCAGCGATGCGGAACCGGGCGGCGTTTCCGAATTGGGGGTGCCGGCCATCGCCCCTGCCATCGCCAATGCGCTCGCCACCCTGGGAGGGGACCGGTTGCGTACGCATCCGTTCAGGACAGCAGACGAATGACCCTCCCGCCCGATCATCCCCCGGTTCAGCGCCCGCGCATCGGCGTGTTGCTGGTCAATCTCGGTACGCCCGACGCGCCCGACACGGCATCGGTGCGGCGGTATCTGAAACAATTCCTGTCCGACCCGCGGGTCATCGAAATTCCCCAGCTGGTCTGGCAGCCGATCCTACGCGGCATCATCCTGAATGTCCGCCCCCGCAAGTCTGCCCATGCCTATCAACAGGTGTGGCGCGACGACGGATCGCCGCTCGCCGCGATCACCAAGGCACAGGCGGCGGCGCTCAAGGACAGTTTCGGCCCCGGGGTGATGGTTGATTACGCCATGCGCTATGGCCAGCCCGCCATTGCCGATCGGGTGCGGGCGATGAAGGATGCCGGGTGCGACCGCATCCTGATCGCACCGCTCTACCCCCAATATTGCGCGGCCACCACGGCCACCGCCAATGACGAGGTGTTCCGCGAACTGGGCCGGATGCGCTGGCAGCCCGCGATCCGCACCCTGCCGCCCTATCATGACGATCCGCTCTATATCGATGCGTTGAAGCACAGCCTGACCGAGGGGCTGGCCGGGCTGGATTTCCAGCCCGACGCCATCGTCGCCAGTTTCCACGGGATGCCCAAGCGGACGCTCGAACTGGGCGACCCCTATCATTGCCAGTGTCAGAAGACCGCTCGCCTGCTGGGCGAGGCGATGGGGCGGCCATTGACCATCGCCTTTCAATCGCGATTCGGCCCCGCCGAATGGCTCGGCCCGCCGACTGACAAGACGCTTGAGGAGTTGCCGGGTAAGGGCGCGAAGAAGGTCGTCGTCTTTGCCCCCGGCTTTTCCGCCGATTGCCTCGAAACGCTCGAGGAAGTGGCGATGCAGGGCCGCGACACCTTCATCGAGGCGGGGGGCACCGATTTCGCCTATCTGCCCTGTCTGAACGACAGCGCCATCGGCATCGCGATGTTGAACCGGCTGATCGCGCGCGAACTTGAAGGCTGGCTTCGACCCGCCTAACCCTGACGGCCATAGGATAAGGAGAGGATGAATGGCACGAGTGGCAATCGTTACCGGCGGCACGCGCGGAATTGGCGAAGCGATCAGCCTGGCGCTGAAGGAGCGCGGGATCACGGTCGCCGCCAACTATGCCGGGAATGACGAACGCGCCCGCGCCTTTTCCGAACGCACCGGTATCCAGGCATTCAAATGGGACGTCGCCGATCCCGAAGCCACCACGGCGGGCGTCAAGGCGGTCGAGGAAGCGCTCGGCCCGGTCGATATCGTCGTCAACAATGCCGGCATCACTCGCGACGGCACCCTGCTGAAAATGACCTATCAGGCGTGGAAGGAAGTGATCGATACCAATCTGGGCGGTTGCTTCAACATGGCCAAGGCGACGTTCCCCGGAATGCGTGAGCGCAAATGGGGCCGCATCGTCAATATCGGGTCGATCAACGGCCAGGCGGGCCAATATGGCCAGGTGAACTATGCCGCCGCCAAATCGGGCATCCACGGCTTTACCAAGGCGCTGGCACAGGAAGGGGCCAAGTTCGGCGTCACCGTCAACGCCATCGCGCCGGGCTATATCGACACCGACATGGTGGCGGCCGTCCCTGCGGAGGTGCTGGAAAAGATCGTGGCCAAGATTCCGGTCGGGCGGCTGGGCCAAGCCAATGAAATCGCCCGCGGTGTCGCGTTTCTCTGCTCGGACGATGCCGGGTTCGTGACCGGATCGACCCTGTCGATCAACGGTGGCCAGCACATGTATTGAACATGGGGGTGGGGGCCGACGCCGGTTGAACCGCGCCGGCCCCTGCCTCGCTACGCAACCCGAGGCATCTCGGACGCATGGGGGCCGCGATACGCAACGGGCGGCACCTTGCTGTCCATGCAATCGCATTCATCGCCTGATCCATGGCTGAACGGCGATTTCATCTCTCGTTCAGGGACGCAAAACCGGCTGGGCATCCGCCGGTTCGGCGTTATGGCGGGGCCATGCGTTTGGTGGTGTTCGTCGTCCTGGCCGTGATCCTGCTGGTGCCCAGCTATTCCGGCCTCGACCGGTTGCCCCTTTATGGCCGCGAGCCCCGGGTGACCGTCGCGCCGGTGGCGATGGTGGCTGGCGATCCGGCACGCACGCATCTGGGCGCGCTGACCTATCTGGGCGGCATGTCGCTCGCCAGCACCGATCCGGCCTTTGGCGGATTTTCGGCAATCAGCACCGATGGCCGCCAGTTCCTGCTGCTCAGCGACGGCGGCAACTGGATGCAGTTCGACATGGCCCGCTTCGGGCATCCGCAGGCGATGCGATTCGGGGCGATACCCGCCGGTCCGGGCACCGGCTGGCTGAAGGAGGACCGCGATACCGAGGCGATGGCCCGCGATCCGCTCACCGGCAGCATCTGGATCGCGTTCGAACGGTCCAATGCGATCTGGCGCTATTCGGGCGGACCGAGGATGGCGGGCCGGCCGGGCAGTGGCGCCGGGGGCATCCCCGGCCCGGCACAGGCATCGGCTACCCCGGCGGCAATGCGCAACTGGGGCGACAATAGCGGTGCAGAGGCGATGGTGCGGCTGGACGATGGCCGTTTCGTCGTGCTGGGCGAACAGCGGATCGACGGCAGCGCCGGTCGCTATCCCGCCTTGCTGTTCGAAGGCGATCCCACCCGGCCCGACGTGCGCGTGCGGCGATTCGCCTACCGGCCGGATCCCGGTTTTCGCGCAACCGATGCCGCGATGCTGCCCGGTGGCGATCTGCTGGTGCTGACCCGGCGCTTTCGGCTGCCCTATCGCTGGGATGCCAGGCTGGGGATCCTTCGCCGTTCGGAAATGCGGCCCGGTGCGGTCGCCGTGGTGCGGACCATCGCCACCTTTGCGCCGCCGGTGCTGACCGACAATTACGAAGCGCTGGCCGTGACGCGGCAGGGGGACGCCGTGATCGTGTGGATCGGATCCGACGACAATCAGTCGATCCTGCAGCGCAGCCTGTTGTTGAAGTTCAGGCTGGACATGCAAAAAGCCGACGCAGCAACCGCCGCATCGGCCATGCAACCCTGACGGGTGCGGGCATGAACGCCGGGCGAACCTGCCGCCCGGCGACCGGATCAGGCGCTTGCCTTGCCCGCCAGCTTCTTGGCGACGTCGCGCTTCAGGCGACGGGCGCGCAGCGACAGCGAATCGTCGCCCGCCTTCAGCAGCCAGTTGTCCAGGCCGCCATTATGCTCCACCGAACGCAGGCCATGCGTCGACACGCGCAGCCGTACCGAACGCTCCAGCGCGTCGGACATCAGCGTGACGTTCTGCAGGTTGGGCAGGAACGTACGCTTGGTCTTGTTGTTGGCGTGGGATACGTTGTGGCCCACCTGCCGGCCCTTGCCGGTCAGCTCGCAAATGCGCGACATGATGATCAATCCTGATTTCGGGGTTGCCCGGAAAGGCGGCTCCGCTACTTGAAAAGCCGGGGTGCGTCAACCGCCGGGTTGCAGCTTTGCGCCTGCATCCGCATAGCGCAGCGATGTTTCGCCTGCCAGAACCGATGCGCGTCGCGCTGGATGCGGCCCGCTCCGCCGCCGAATCGGGGGAGGTGCCGGTGGGCGCGGTGATCGTGCGGCACGGCCGGATCATCGCCACGGCTGCCAATGCGCCCCGCGCCCTGAACGATCCAACCGCCCATGCCGAAATCCGGGCGATTCGCGCTGCATCGGCGGAACTGGGCACGGACCGGCTGACCGATTGCGACCTGTGGGTGACGCTGGAGCCGTGCGCCATGTGCGCCGGCGCGATTGCCCATGCCCGCATCGCCCGGCTCTATTACGGCGCGCCCGATGCAAAGGGCGGGGCGGTCGAACATGGTCCCCGCTTTTTTGCCCAGCCGACCTGCCTGCACCGCCCGGAAATCTACGGGGCAATCGGTGCCAGTGCGGCGAGTGCGCTGCTCAAGGCCTTTTTCGCCGAGCGGCGCTGATCCCGCCGGGTCGCGGGGGGCATCGGTCCGGGAATCAAAAAGGGGGCGGAGCATCGCTGCCCCGCCCCCGGTTTCCGGTACCTGAAGTCCTTACTGGACTTCGTTCTGGCTGATCGGAACGACCTTGATTTCCACCCGGCGGTTTTCAGCGCGTCCCGCCTCGGTGGTGTTGTCGGCGATCGGCTGGCTTTCGCCGAAGCCGCGCGTGCCCATGCGGGCGCGGGCAACGCCGCGCGTGGACAGGTAATCGGCGACCGCATCGGCCCGGCGCTGCGACAGCGTCAGGTTATACGCATCGCTGCCGGTCGAATCGGTGTGGCCGTACACATCGACATAGGTCTGGTTATAATCGGACAGGACCTGCGCGACCTGATCCAGCGTCGCGCGGAACTGCGGCTGGATGGTCGTGCTGTCGGTGGCGAAGGTGATGCCCGACGGCATGTTCAGCAACAGGTCATCGCCCTGGCGCGTCACCTCGATGTCCGTGCCGGCCGTGCGCTGGCGCAGTTCGCGCTCCTGCCGGTCCATATAGGCGCCGATGCCAGCGCCCGCGATGCCGCCGATGCCGGCGCCGATGATCTTGGCCGTGCGGTCGTTGCGCCCGCCCACGATGTCGCCCAGCAGATAGCCGCCCAGCGCGCCGCCGACACCGCCCAGTGCAGCCTTTGAAATCGTCCGCTGACCCGTCACCGGATCGGTCACGCACGCGCTGGTCACCGCCATCGCCGCCACGGCACCCGCCATCACCAGATTCTGCGCTACCTTCATTGCTTCATTCCTCCATCTGACGCGCATCCCCTTCTACGCCGGGATGCGCCAATCAACGCCACAACCGGCAGAAACGCCAGTTGTTCCGCAAGCGCATCGTCCGATTTCGCTGAACCCATTGTGAAGCGATGGCCGTTGCGGCTAAGGGCGGTGGCAAGCAGATGGAACCGCTTCCCCCTTTTCCCTGGCTCGACGTCGTCATCATCCTGGCGCTGGTGGCGCTGAACGGCGTGTTCGCCATGTCCGAACTGGCGATCGTATCGGCCCGGCGTGCCCGGCTGGACGGCATGGTCAAGAACGGCAGCCGGGGCGCTGCGGCCGCGATCACGCTGTCGGAGGATCCGGGCAAGTTCCTGTCCACCGTACAGATCGGCATCACCCTGATCGGCATCATCGCCGGCGCCTATTCCGGGGCCAGCCTGGGCGCACCCACCGCCGCCCGGATCGAGGCGCTGGGCGTCGACCCGGAGCTGGCTGAAACGCTTGGGTTCGGCGTCGTCATCGGCCTGACCACCTATGCCTCGCTGATCGTCGGCGAACTGGTGCCCAAGCAATTCGCGCTGCGGTCCCCGGAACTGATCGCCAGCTGGGTCGCGCTGCCGATGCGCTGGTTGGCGGTGGCGACCGCCCCGATCGTCTGGTTGCTCGATGCGTCCAGCGCGCTGATCTTTCGTCTGCTCGGCCTTGCCCGCGAATCGGAAAACCGGGTGACGGCTGAGGAGCTGCACCTGATCGTGTCAGAGGCGACCAAGTCGGGCGTGATCGAGGAGCATGAACGCTCGATCATCTCCGGCGTGGTCCGCCTGGCCGACCGGCCCGTGCGAGAGGTGATGACGCCGCGCACCGATGTCGACTGGCTGGACATCGATCTGACCGAAGCGGAATTGCGGGCCCATCTGGCGGAAACGCCGCACACCCGGCTGCCGGTGGCGGAAGGATCGGTGGACCGGGTGATCGGCGTCGTCCAGTCGCGCGACATCGTGGCGGCGCTGATGGCCGATCGGCCGCTCGATCTGCGCGCGCTGACCCGCCAGGCGGCGGTGCTGCCGGATCAGCTGGATGCGATGGACGCGCTGGAAATGCTGCGCCGCGCCGAAGTGCCGATGGGGTTTGTCCACGACGAATATGGCCATTTCGAAGGGATCGTGACGCCCGCCAACCTGCTTGCCGCCATTGCGGGCGATTTCGCCTCCGATACCGATGCCGGTGACGGGGCCATGATCGTCGAGCGGGAGGACGGCTCGCTGCTGGTCGCTGGCCAGGCACCCGCCGACCTGCTGGCCGACCGCATCGGCATCGACCTGCCCGAGGATCGCGATTTCGCCACCGTCGCTGGCCTTGCCCTCGCCGTGCTGAAGCATTTGCCCGACGAAGGGGAGGTGTTCACCGAACAGGGCTGGCGGTTCGAGATCGTCGATCTGGACGGGCGCAAGATCGACAAGCTGCTCGTCAGCCGGATCGAGCGCGACTGACGCACCCGTCTGCTTGGCCAAGGGGCCAAGGATTGCCACCAACCCGGAAACTACAGCTGTTTTGACGCGGCGCAGCATCGGTCCTAGGGGGCGATTGTGGAACCCGTCGCCTCCCCTGAACAACCCGTCTGCCGCAAGGGGCTGGCCCAGGCGGTTGCCGCCTATGCGCTCTGGGGCCTGCTGCCGCTCTACTTCGCCTTTCTGGCGCATGTGACGGCGTGGGAAGTGGTGGCCATGCGCATCCTGGGATCGGTCGTGCTGCTGGCGGCGATCATCCTGATGCTCGGTCGCTGGAACAAGCTGGTCGATGTGCTCGCCAATCGCCAGACACTGGCCATGCTGGTCGCCAGTGCCGCGCTGATCTCGGCCAACTGGCTGGTCTATATCTGGTCGGTTCAGCACCATCAGGTGCTGGCCGCCAGCCTGGGCTATTTTCTCAACCCGCTGGTCAACGTCCTGTTGGGCGTCACGCTGCTGGGCGAACGATTGAACCGGGTGCAGGGGATTGCCATCGCCCTGGCGGCGGCGGGCGTGGCGGTGCTGGCCAGCAGCGCGGGTGCGGCGCTTTGGATCAGCCTGGCGCTGGCCTTTTCCTTCGGCCTCTATGGCCTGGTCCGCAAGCTCGCGCCGGTGGAATCGCTGGAGGGGCTGGGGATCGAGACGGCCATCCTCACCCCCTTCGCGCTCGGCTGGATGATCTGGCAGGCCGGGCATGGCGGCATCGCGCTGGGCGGCGACACGGCGACCACCCTGTTGTTGCTGACGGCGGGCGCGATCACCGCCGTGCCGCTCCTGCTGTTCGCGGCCGCTGCCCGCCGGCTGTCGCTGACGGTGCTCGGCCTCATCCAGTATCTCGCGCCGACGATGCAGTTCATCCTGGCGATCAGCGTGTTCGGCGAACGGATGACGACCGCGCACCTGATCTGTTTTCTGCTGATCTGGGCGGGACTGGTGCTGTTCGCGGGCAATAGCTGGCTTGCCGGACGACGACGCGCGGCGCTGGCGGCCTGAACGCCGCCTTTGCCCTTGCCGCGCGCTTGGTCTAAGCGCCCCGCTGATCCGCAGTTCTGGAACCCGTCATGTCGCTCTACCTCCGTTTCGCCGCTCATCTGAACGCCGCGCTGGATGCGCTGGAGGCGGATGGCACGCTGCCGCCCGGTCTTGAGCGGCGCGCGATCACGGTCGAGCCGCCGCGCGATGCCAGTCACGGCGATCTGGCCACCAATGCGGCCATGGTGCTGGCCAAGCCGGCCGGCACCAATCCGCGCGCGCTGGCCGATGCGATTGTCGGCAAGCTGGGCGCGCTGGACGAGGTAGCGGCGGTGGCCGTCGCTGGTCCGGGCTTCATCAACCTGACCCTGATCGACGATGTGTGGCGCGACGAACTGACGGCGATTGCGGACGCGGGCGACGATTACGGCCGCTCGACGACGGGGCAGGGCGTTACCGTCAACATCGAATATGTCTCGGCCAATCCCACCGGTCCCATGCATATGGGCCATTGCCGGGGGGCGGTGGTGGGCGATGCGCTGGCGTCGCTGCTGGAGTTCGCCGGGCACCGGGTGATCCGCGAATATTATGTCAACGATGCCGGGGGCCAGGTCGACGTGCTCGCCCGCTCCGCGCACCTGCGGTACCGCGAGGCACTGGGCGAGACGATCGAGATTCCGGAAGGCCTGTATCCCGGCGAGTATCTGAAGCCGGTGGGCGAGGCGCTGGCCGTGGAGTTCGGCGACCGCTTTGTCGGCGCCGACGAGGGCGATTGGCTCGCGCTGTTCCGCACGCGCGCGGTGGCGGCGATGCTGGACATGATCCGCGCCGATCTGGCCCTGCTCGGCATCCATCACGACCTGTTCTCGTCCGAAGCGGCATTGCAGGCGGCGGGCAAGCCGGAAGAGGCGGAGGCATGGTTGCGTGCCCGCGACCTCGTCTATGACGGCGTGCTCGAAGCGCCGAAGGGCGAAACGCCGGAGGATTGGGAGCCGGTCCAGCTGCCGCTGTTCCGCGCCACCCGGTTCGGCGACGATCAGGACCGGCCGATCAAGAAATCGAACGGCAGCTGGACCTATTTCGGCGCCGATATGGCCTATCATTTCCAGAAGGCGCAGTCGGCCGACCAGCTGATCGACATCTGGGGTGCGGACCATGCCGGGACGGTCAAGCGGATCCAGGCAGCCGTCGCCGCGCTGACCGAGGGCAGGACGCGGTTCGACGTCAAGCTCGTCCAGATGGTCCGCCTACTGCGTGCGGGCGAGCCTGTTAAGATGTCTAAGCGTTCCGGCAATTTCGTGACCCTCGCCGATGTCGTCGGCGAAGTGGGCAAGGACGTTGTCCGCTTCACCATGCTCAGCCGCAAGGCGGACGCGCAGATGGACTTCGATTTCGCCAAGGTGGTCGAGGCGTCGAAGGATAATCCGGTCTTCTACGTCAACTATGCCCATGCCCGCATCCATTCGATGAAGCGGCGCGCGGCAGAGGCCGGCATCGCCGACGGGCCGGCCGACCTGTCCCTGCTCGATACACAGGAACTGGCGGTGATGAAGCTGGCCGCGCAGTTCCCGCGCACCATCGAGGGGGCGGTGGCCACCCGCGAACCGCACCGGATCGCCTTCTATCTCTATGATCTCGCATCCGCTTTCCATGCGCTCTACAACATGGGCAATGACGATGCGGCCCGCCGCTTCGTGCTGGCCGACCGTCCCGATCTGACACGGGCGCGGCTGGCATTGGGGGATGCGATCGGGCAAGTAATCCGTAACGGTCTTGCGCTTATGGGTGTCGCCGCGGTGACGGAGATGGGGTAATGACGGACAGGCGTCTTGACGGGTTCGAGAATGGGGAAAAGCTCCCCTGGCTCGAGAGCGCCGAGGATTTCGACGAGACGCGCTCATCCTGGGGCCGCATCGCGGTGTTCACCGTTCTTGGCCTGGCGCTGATCGCGGCACTCGTCTTTGCCTTTACCAGCATGACCGGCCCATCGGGTGGGCAGGGCGACGGTTCCCTGATCGCCGCGCCAGAGGGCGACTACAAGGTCAAGCCCAGCGATCCGGGCGGGATGAAGGTGGGTGGAGAGGGCGACAGCGTCTATGCCGCCAGCGAGGGCGCGACGACCAACGCCGCCGTCGACCTGTCGCGCACCATCGAAGCGCCGGTCGAGGGCAAGGTGGTACCCAGCACCCCGGCCCCCAAGGCGACGGGCGCGCCGCGCGCAGTGGCCCCGGTTCCGGAAAAGGCGCGTCCGCTGACCCCGGCCAGCCCGGCGACCCCGGTCGCGGCAACCAGCGCCGGCGGCGGATCGGTGGTGCAGCTCGGCGCGTTTCCGACCAGCGCCGCCGCCGATCAGGCCTGGACGGCGATGAGCCGCCGCTTCCCCTGGCTGGGGGGCCTCGGCAAATCGGTCCAGACCGTCGAAGTCAACGGACGCACCCTGAACCGGCTGCGCGTCAATGCGGGCAGCGCCACTCAGGCGCGCGAGCTGTGCCAGCGGCTGAAGGTCGCGGGCGAAAGCTGTTTCGTCGCGGCCGATTGATCCCGCCCTTTCATTCGTCCGGTGCCATCGGCTAGGCCGGGGGGATGAAGCCCGTCATCTATGGCCTGTCCGGCCCAGCGCTTACTTCGAACGAGCGCGCCTTTTTCCGCGAAGCCGAGCCGCTCGGCTATATCCTGTTCCGCCGCAACGTGGTCGACCGGGCGCAACTGCGCGCCCTGACCGACGATCTGCGCGCGCTGTCCGGCCGGGACGACCTGCCGATCCTGATCGATCAGGAGGGCGGCCGCGTCGCGCGGATGGGGCCGCCTGAATGGCCCGCCTTCCCGGCCGGGCCGGTGTTCGACCGGCTGTACGAAGTGGCTCCCGCATCGGCGATCGAGGCAGCGCGCGTGAATGCGCAGGCCATCGGCACGATGCTGGCCGAGGTGGGGGTCACCGTCGATTGCCTGCCGCTCCTGGATGTCGGTCGACCCGATACCACCCCGGCCATTGCCGAGCGCGCCTATGGCAGCGAGCCGATGCGCGTGGCGGCGATGGGCCGGGCGGTGCTGGACGGGCTGGCGCGGGCGGGCGTGGGCGGCGTCATCAAGCACATGCCCGGCCATGGCAGGGCGCGCGTGGACAGCCATCACGACCTGCCGACCGTCGATGCCGACGATGCGGCGCTGGAGGATGACCTGGCCCCATTTCGTGCGCTGGCGGGCGCAGGCATGGGCATGACCTCGCACATTGTCTTCACCGCATGGGACGCGGATCGCCCGGCCACCCTGTCGCCCATCGTGATCAACGACATCATCCGGGGTCGCATCGGCTTTGAGGGCCTGTTGATGACCGACGATATCGACATGAAGGCCCTGTCGGGATCGGCGGGGGAAAAGGCGGCGGGGGCGATCGCCGCCGGATGCGACGTGGTGCTGGACTGCTGGGCGCGAATGGACGAGATGCAGGATATCGCCGCTTCGATCGGGGATGCGCTGCCTGTTACCCTGGCCCGGCTGGATCGGGCAATGGCCGCACGCCGGGCGTCTGCGGGCCTCGAAACTTTTGCAACACTGGTTGAAAAACGCGATTCGCTGCTTGCCTTATCCTGAACGGGGCCTTGCTGATCCGCCATTCGCTGCCTAGGGTCGCCGTGCGGAATGATTCGCAGCGTTCCGCAGGCCGAACCTTCGGCATCATAGAGGAACCCACGATAAACCTCGCTTCCGGATGACAGCCCGACAGGGCGCTTCGGATCAGAGCGGAAACGGAGAGACTTGGAATTCACCCTCATACCAGGGGATGCCATGTCGCGCGTAGTGTTCGTCGGGATCAATGCTGGGGCCATGCCGCGAGGAACGCGCGCATGACCGCCGATGTGATCGTCAATCTGATTTCCATGCTGGCTGCAGGCCTGCTTGCCGGTTTTGCCGCCGGCATTTTCGGCATCGGTGGCGGCTTCGTGGTCGTCCCTGCCCTCTTTCTTGTTCTGCCGCTCATGGGCACTGCGCCGAACGAGATCGCGCACGTCGCCATCGGCACGTCGCTTGCGACCATCGTCGTCACCTCCATCCGGTCGGTTCAGGCGCATGCCAGGCGCGGAGCGGTCGATTTCGACATGCTGAAAAGCTGGGCGCCGTGGATCGTGCTGGGGGTGGGCGCAGGGGTCGTGCTTGCCGCGCGGGTGCCTGGCGGCGGGCTGGCCGTCATTTTCGGCGGCGGCATGATGGTCATGGCGATCCATTTCCTGTTCCCCATGTTCGCCGACCGCCAGGTGGCACAGGCGCTGCCCGGCGGCGCGGCAAAGGTGGGAATCGCGGGCGGGCTGGGTGCCTTTTCCTCGCTGCTGGGGATCGGTGGCGGCACCATTGCCATCATCGTGATGACGCTGTGCGGGAAATCGATCCACCGCGCCATCGCCACCGCATCCGGCATCGGCTTCATCATCGCCCTGCCTGGCGTGATCGGCTTCGCCATCATCGGCTGGGGGATGCCGGGGCTGCCCTGGGGGTCGCTTGGCTATGTCAACCTGCCCGCCGCTGCCGCCATCACCGCCACGTCGATCTTTTCGGCGCCATGGGGGGCCGCTGCCGCCCATCGCCTCAGCCCGGAGATGCTGCGCCGCATCTTCGGCCTCTACCTCGTGTTCGTCGGCGCAATCATGATTCGCAACGGATGGCTTGCACTGTGAGCATCATCCCAACCTCGGAGCATCATTCATGACCATGACCCTGTCCCGGCGGTCGCTGTTCCGCGCCGCCACCGCCGCCCCGCTGGTCGCCGCCGCCGCGCGCCCGACCTCGCTGTTCGCCGCCAGCGCCGCTGCCGAACCGCCGCTGTTCGGACCGGCTGACGGCGTTGCGCTGCTGTCCCGCAACGAAAACCCCTATGGCCCGGCCCCCAGCGCGATGAAGGCCATGTACGACTGGGCGGCCAAGGGCTGTTATTATGCAGAAGGGGGCGCCCAGCGCCTGTCCGCGATGATCGCGGAAAAGTTCGGGGTCGACAGGAACATGGTCGTGCTGGGCAGCGGTTCGACCGAAGTGCTGTCCGCCGCCGCGCTTGCCTGGAAGGACAAGGGCGCGATCGTGACGCCCGACCTGTTCTGGGACACGACCGTCGGCTATGCCGAGCGCAAGGGCGCCAAGGTGATCCGCGTGCCGCTGACCGCGACGATGGATACCGATCTGGACGCGATGGCCGCCGCCGTCACGCCGGACGTCAAGATGGTGCATATCTGCAATCCCAACAATCCGACTGGCGTCCTGATCGACAATGCCAAGCTGCGTGCCTTCATCGCCAAGGTGTCGCCAAAGGCGACCGTTCTGGTGGACGAAGCCTATAACGAACTGCTCGATTTCCCCGAGCAGAACAGCGTGGTCGACCTGGTGAAGAAGGGCGAGAACGTCATCGTCGTGCGCACCTTTTCCAAGATCTACGGCATGGCTGGCCTGCGCGTCGGCTATGCCATCGCCGCGCCGCAGGTGGTCGAGGAAGTGCGCGGCTATGAAATGAGCATGGGCAGCAACACCGCCGGCCTGGCCGCAGCCATCGGATCGTTCAACGACACCGCCTTCACCAATTATTCCAAGGCAAAGGTGACCGAGGCGCGCCAGATGATCGAGGCTGCGGTGAAGAAGGCGGGGCTGACCGCGCTGCCGTCGCAGACCAATTTCGTGTTCGTGAAGGTGCCGGACGCCAACAAGCTGCGCACGGCGATGGCCGAACGCCAGATCATGATCCGCGGCGCCTATGGCAAATGGAGCGATTGGTCGCGCGTCAGTTGCGGCAAGATCGAAGATGTGGAACGTTACGCCGCTGCCTTGCCGCAGATCATGCAGGCATAAGGGTTGCGTCCCCTGAGCGGGGGGCGTTGGAGGGGACGGGTCGGGCGTGGGGGCGCCCGGCCCGTTTGCCGTTCGGGGGGAATGCCTTTCCCGCCCCAATTCCTGTACCCGGACGGTCATTGCCGGAATAACCCGGGGGATGACAAACCCCTCGCCCCCTGCTGATATGCCGGGATGGGCGAGGGGCAGGCCGATACGCTGACTGTGGATGTCGATGGCTGGGAAGGGCCGCTCGACCTGTTGCTTGCGCTCGCCCGCACGCAAAAGGTCGATCTGCGCCAGATCAGCATTCTGGCGCTGGTCGATCAGTATCTGGCATTCATCGCCGAGGCGCGCGCGCTGAAACTGGAAGTCGCGGCCGATTACCTCGTCATGGCGGCATGGCTGGCCTATCTCAAATCCGGCCTGCTTCTGCCGCGTGATCCTGAGGTCGAACCGGACCCGGAAGCGCTTGCCCTGCGCCTCACGCTGCGGCTGGAACGGCTGAACGCGATGCGGGAGGCCGGGGCCAGATTGATGGCGCGCGACCGGCTGGGGCGCGACGTGTTTCCGCGCGGTTGCCCGGAGGGGCTGCGCACCGTGCGCCACGCCGTCTGGCAGGCCGAAATCTTCGATCTGATCGCAGCCTATGGCCGGGTAAGCGCGCGCAGCCGCCCGGTATTGCATGTCGTGGCACAGCGGCCGGTGATGACGCTGGAAACCGCGCTGACGCGGGTATCGGAAATGGTCGGCAAATCGATCGACTGGACCGCGCTCGAACGCTTTCTGCCGGATGCGGACCCGGCCTATCGCCGGTCGGCGCTGGCTTCCAGTTTCGTGGCCGCGCTTGAACTGGCGCGACAGGGGCGGGTCGAATTGCGCCAGCAATCGCCGTTTTCGCCGCTCTATCTCAAGGCCGCGCATGGCTGAACCTGTGCACGACGCGGCCAAGCGCGCGGTCGAGGCGGTGCTGTTCGCCGCTCCCGGCCCGCTGACCCTTGCCGAGATCCGCGCCCATGTCGGCGAGGACACCGATGTGCGCGGCGCGCTCGACCGGCTGGCCGACGACTATGCCGGGCGCGGCGTCGTGCTGGTCCGGCGGGGCGACCGCTGGCATTTCGAAACGGCGGGCGATCTTGCCCATTTCCTCCGCCGCGACCGGGAGGAACCGCGCAAGCTGAGCCGCGCCGGCATCGAGACGCTGGCCATCATCGCCTATCACGAGCCGGTCACCCGTGCAGAGATCGAGGCGATTCGCGGTGTGCAGATCAGCAAGGGCACGCTGGATGTGCTGATGGAGGCGGGCTGGATCCGGCCTGCGGGCAGGCGCGAGGTGCCGGGCCGCCCGCTGACCTATGCGACCACGTCCGCCTTCCTCACGCATTTCGGTCTTGCCAGCCGCCGGGACCTGCCCGGAATCGACGATCTGCGCGCAGCGGGCCTGCTCGATCCGGTCGATATCGCGCTGGAACAGCTTGAGGTGGAAAAGCCCGGCGAAGACGCCTAGATGCACCTAGCGGATTCGAGGAGATTTTCCGATGGGTGGTATGAGCCTGATGCACTGGCTGGTCGTTGCCGTGCTGGTCATCCTGTTGTTCGGCGGCAGCCGGTTTTCCAACATGATGGGTGACGTTGCCAAGGGCATCAAGAACTTCAAGAAGGGCATGGCCGACGACGACGCCAAGCCCGAGGCGGAGCCGACCCGGATCGAGGGACAGCGCGTCGAACCGACGCTGGACCGCGATGCCGAACGCGCCCGCGACGTGCGCTGATCCACTGCTGAACGGGACGATCGCCACCGTGAATGGGGCAATACCGCCGCGCGTCTGCCATGTTTGATATCGCGCCAACCGAATTGATGCTGGTGGCGATCGTGGCCCTGTTGGTGATCGGGCCAAAGGATTTGCCAAAGGCTATGCGCTTCGTCGGCCAATGGGTCGGCAAGGCGCGGGCGGTGACCCGTCAGTTCCGTGCAGGATTCGACACCATGGTGCGCGAAGCCGAACTGGCCGAAATGGAAAAGAAATGGGCCGAGGAAAACGCGCGGATCATGCGTGAATTCCCAACGGTCGACGCCTTGCCCGCGCCCCATCGGCCCGAGGCGGAGCGCGCTTCCCAGGCTGCGGTGGCGGACCCCTATGCCGGTGCCGATGCACTGCGCAGTACCCCGATGCCGGACATCCGAGACCCGGCACCCGTGGATCCGGACCCGGTCCTGACGCCGATCGACCACCGCCCGATCCCGCCGCTGGACCCGCCGCCGCTGGACGGACTGAAGGGGGACGCATTACCTTCGGTCCCCGGTGCGGCTGGCGAACCGGCCGATCCGGCAATGCGCCAATCCCCGAATGACGATACCCAGGACAAAAGCCAGGGATGAGCGATATCGAAGATAGCCAGGCACCGCTGCTCGACCATCTGATCGAACTACGCCGTCGCCTGCTGTACAGCGTCATCGCGCTGGTGGTCTTTTTCTTCATCGGCTTTGCGTTCGCCAAGCCGATTTTCGGCGTCCTGGTCCAGCCGCTGGCCGATGCCGGCCAGGATCGATTGATCTATACCCAGATTTTCGAGGCGTTCCTGGTCAAGGTCAAGGTCGCCTTCTTTACCGCGTTGATGCTGTCCTTTCCGGTGGTCGCCAACCAGCTGTGGCAATTCGTCGCACCCGGCCTGTACCGAAAGGAAAAAAAGGCATTGCTGCCGTTTCTGCTGGCAACTCCGGTGTTGTTCACCATGGGCGCGTCGCTCGCCTATTTCATCGCCATTCCCGTTGCGCTCAATTTCCTGCTGGGGATGGAGGGCGATCTGGGCGGCGGTGTCACGCAGGAAGCGTTGCCGTCGGTGGGCAACTATCTCGATTTCGTGATGCAGTTCCTGTTTGCCTTCGGGCTGGCGTTTCTGCTGCCAGTGCTGCTCATGCTGCTGGAGGCGGCCGGGCTGGTGACGCGGGCTCAGCTAAAGGCGGCGCGCCGGTACGCCATCGTTGGCGCTTTCGCCATCGCGGCCGTGCTGACGCCGCCCGATGTCGGGTCGCAGCTGTTGCTCGCGGTGCCACTGGTGCTGCTGTACGAGGTGGCGATCATCGGCATCTGGTTTACTGAAAAGCGTCGCGCAAAGGAAGCGGCGACAGAGGGCTGACGGCAGACTGGCGGGCATAAAAAATGGGGGCTGCGGTTGCCCGCAACCCCCAAGCTTGGGACCATCTGCACTAAACCAGGAAAATTACTTCGCGCCGTTCGCGGTGTCCGCGACGGTGTCACCGACGGACTCGACGTCCCGGCCCACGCCCTCGACGGTATTGCAGGCGCTGATCAGCAGCGTGCCCACGGCAAGGGCCATTCCGACGAACTTACGCATAGTCAAACTCCATACAAAAAGGGTTCGGGGACATAATTCGGCATGCCCCATTTGGTTCCGCACCCGTGCTGTTGTCGATCGCCGTTCATGACGCCCGATACCCGGACACCCGGCAGACCGACGATTGCGGCTGAAAAAGTTGGAGAAGCGGCAAAAAAATGAGCCCGGATGTGCCGCCGGGGGGGGAGGGTCGGGCACATCCGGGCTCTGTTCTTGGACAGCGAGAGCGGGGGGCGTTAATCGCTGTCCGATATCAGAACGGGTAACCCCTATTCGGGTTCCACCGCCCTCACGATTTTTTTTGCTGGCTATTGCTGCTGGCGTCGGCGGGCCGCGATGCTGATTTCATAGGCGCCGACCAGCGGGTCGTGATGCAATGCCGCGCGAAGCTGGCGCGACAAACCGGTCAGCACCCGGCCATAACGCGTATCGTACAGATCGCGGAAATGCTGGCTTTCCACCAGGCCGGTCGAACTGACGCGCAGGGTTGCCACGCCCTCCCGTTCGGGATCGGGAGTCACGGTGATGGTGACCGTCGGCGACGGTGTCGCCTGCATCGCCAATTCGATCAGCTCGGTCAGCAGAAAGGCGATGGCCGCCGCCACGTCCTGCGACACCAGCAGGGGGGCGATGTCGATGCCGATGGTCATCCGCGCCGCGCTCTCGGGGGCCGTGGCGCGCAGGTTGGACCCCAGTTCGCCGATCACCGCGCGCAACTCGATGCCCTGATTGTCCTCCAGCTCGGCGAAATGGTGCCGGTGCACTACCGACAATGCATCGACCCGGCGCTGGATCAGCGCATAGGCTTCGGCAGCGGCGGGGGCGGTCGCCGCCCGCGCGTGAAAGCTGATCAGGCTGGCAATCACCTGCAGGTTGTTCTTCACCCGGTGATGCACTTCGCGGGTCAGCCGGGTCTGGCGTACCAGCCCGTCGGCCAGATCCGCCTGGTGCTGGCGGACCGTGTGGGAAATGCCGGCGAAGGTGCGGCCAAGATCGGCCAGCTCTTGCGACGACAATTTGCCGAACTGCGCCGGGTCGATGACATCGCCGGGATGGTAGGCGCGCACACCGGCCCGAACCCGCCGCAGCGGCCGGATCAGCAGCCGGTCGACGACGAACCAGCCGATGATCGCCGCTGCCGCCCACATCAACAGCGGCAACAACAGCGCGATCAGCAAAGCGGATGTTATGGCCGGTCCCCGCATCCTGAGTTCAAGCCGAAGCTCGCCGAGCGCCAACTGGGCGCGGACTCGATCGAGCCGGTCCAATATCCCGGTGGCGGGCATCGGTTCCAATTCGATGCGGTTGCTCCCCTGGATCAGCGCAATGCCGAACGGGGGCAGGAATCCGGGTGGCCGCGCCGATTCCGCCAGCATCGCCGCCGGATAGCGGGCGATGGCGCGGACGGTGTCGGCCGCGCCGGCCATCAGGAGCAGCCCGTCCTCGCTCAATTCGGCCTGGGTGGCGCTGCCGGACGGCGTCACGCCGACGGGCAGGTCGATGCGGTCGCCGCACAACAGCGTGCCGGTGGGACTGACGATCGCAAAGCGCGCGCCTTTACTGGCCTGCGCCGCAAAGACGCCGCGGATGCGGGCGCAGCTGGCAGCGTCCCGTGGATTCTCGGCCAGGGCTTGTGCGGCCGTATTCAACGCGGTGATGTCGCCGACCAGTTCGATGGACAGCGATTGGGCGGCATTGACCGCCGCCGCCTGCAATCGACCGGACTGGTCGCGGTCCACCTGGCGTGCGGTCTGCAGCGTCGCGGTCAGGGCGATCAGCGCAAGCGGCAACAGCGCGCCGGCAAGGATCAGGAATACCTTCGTCCCCGTCGGCAGTCCCTTCAGGCTGACCCCCGCCGGTACCGGGTCTTGCCTGCTTTGACCCGGTTGGTTGCTCATTGGGGTCAGGAAAGCTTGTTCAGCAGATCAAGCATTTCTTTCGGAATGTTTTCGTCGACGGCCTCGTGATAAACGGCGCGCAACGCATCGCCGACATTCCGTTCGCCGCTCTTCGCGGGCTTGCCGTCCACGGGCCTGCGCCCTTTGGCGGCGGGCATTCCGTCTTCCGTCTTTTTATCCGTCGAACGCACACCGTCCCCCTGGCAACCGTTCCGAACCGCCCGCAAAGGCGCATATCATGTCGTTTCGCATTAGCGCACAAACCGATTTGGAACAGCTTTTTCAAGTTGTAACTTCGCTCGTGAAACCAAAGACGGGCTCGTTGGTTCCATGGGCTGTCGCAATTGCGCTTGCGTATCGACTTTGGCGTTAATTGTTAGCAAACCATGTGCTGCGGAACCGACCGATGGGGGGCCGTTCGCCGAATTGGAGAATGAAGAGATTATGTCGCTTGGACAGCAGCTTGCGCCGCACCTTCCGTTTCTTCGCCGCTATGCCCGCGCCCTGACCGGCAGCCAGACCCATGGCGACCATTATGTTCGCGCCGCGCTGGAGGCCATTGTCGAGGCGCCGGACGAATTTCCCGATGTGGCGCCGCGCTTGGGCCTGTACCGCACGTTTCAGTCGATCTGGATGTCGGCCAATGCCGATGATCTGACGAATGATGCCATGGGCGCGTCGGACGAGCATGAGGCCGTGGCCCGTGCCCGCCTGGCCCGGCTGGCGCCCTTGTCTCGCCAGGCGTTGCTGCTGACGGCGATGGAGGGCTTCACCAACGAGGATGCGGCCTATCTGCTGGATACCGATGTCGACGACGTCGATGTGCTGGTGGCGGACGCGCTGAGCGAAATCGAGCGTCAGACGCGGGCCCGGGTGCTGATCATCGAGGATGAACCCATCATCGCCATGGATCTGGAAACGATCGTGCGCGACCTGGGGCATGAGGTGACCGGGGTCGCCGTGACCCGGGACGAAGCCGTGGCGCTGGCGCTGGAGGATCGTCCCGGTCTGGTGCTGGCGGACATCCAGCTGGCGGACGACAGTTCCGGCATCGATGCCGTCAAGGACATCCTGGGCGAATTCAACGTGCCCGTCATCTTCATCACCGCGTTCCCGGAACGCCTGCTGACCGGGGAGCGGCCGGAGCCGACCTTCCTGATCACCAAGCCGTTCCAGCGCTCGACGGTAAAGGCGGCGATCAGCCAGGCCCTGTTCTTCGATCAGAGCACGATCCCCGCCGCCTGACCGCAAATGGGGCGGCCGCGCAACAATGTCGGAAAAAGGGGCAGATCGATACGGACCCAATCCGGATTTGGCGGGTTTAGGCGTTATGGTTGACGATCAAAACGCTCCGCATGTGGCCGCCCAGGACGCTCGTTCGGGCTCGACCCCGCATATGACCCGGTATATTCTGGGCATCTCACTGGTCTTGGTAATTGCCCTGTTCGCCCTTATCATGCTTGTGTGACGCGATTTTAATCGCTTGAGCATGTCAGGCTCGGAAGCGCGGCATCCGCTGCGTCGCCTTGTCGCTAGGGCGCCGTTGGCGCGTGGAGTATCCGTGAGCGAAGAAGAACAGCCGGAACAGACCGAACAGGCCCCGGTAGAGGCGCTGGACGATGGTACGTTCAAGCGCGAGCTTGCGGCAGTCATCCCGCATCTGCGCGCGTTCGGCCGTTCCTTGTCCGGCAACCGCGACCTGGCCGACGATCTGGTGCAGGAAACGCTGATGAAGGCATGGGCCGCGCGCAAGCGGTTTCAGGCCGGGACCAACATGCGTGCCTGGACCTTCATCATCCTGCGCAACCTGTATCTCAGCCAGATGCGTCGTGCGCGGTTCAAGGGCGAATGGGACGATCTGGTCGCTGATCGCATTCTGGCGGCCCCGGCGGGTCAGGACCGGTATCTGGAACTGGACGATATCCAGCGTGCCCTGTTGCACCTGCCGGAGGCGCAGCGAGAGGCGCTGATTCTGGTCGGCGCCGGTGGCTTTGCCTATGAGGAAGCGGCCGACATCTGCGGCGTGGCGGTCGGCACGATCAAGAGCCGGGTTGCCCGTGGCCGGGTGGCGCTCGAGCAGCTGCTGAACGACGGCACGTTGCCGCGTCGGTCGGGATCCAAGAACACCGCTATGGGCGCGCTGGATTCAATCCTTGAGGATGTGGATACCTTCAGCCGCGACCGATGATGGTTGCGTCAGCGGGCGTCGTCCCGCCGCGGACGGCGATTGGCGGTCCGCCAGTCGATCTCCGTCAGCAGCGCCGCCATATCGGCAGGCAGACCGCGCCCGTCACCATAGGCAGCACGCAAGGCGTGCGACAACCGGTCGCCGGCGCGGGGGCGCTCGATCGAAACCGGCTGGGAATGGCGGCTGGATTGGGTCATCGTCTTTGAACGCCGTACGTTCGCTTTCGTTGCCATGGGCAACGGAATATGCCGCTAGTTGGACATGAGGGGCACGGCAATGGACGCGATCAGCGATGCAATCGACCGGATGCAGCGCCATTCGCCATTCCTGCGCCGACTGATCGAACGGTTTCCCGAAATGGTGGACCAGCCATCGCCATGGATCGACGATCCGGTTGGGATGGCGGGCCGGGTGCTGGCAGAGGATGGCCCGCCCGCCCGTCGGCTGCGGCTGGCGCGGGCGCGGCTGGCCCTGGCGGTGGCCATGGGCGACCTTGCCAGGCTGCATCCGCTTGAACGGACGGTTGCCGACCTGTCGGCCTTTGCCGATCTTGCGCTGGATCACGCCATTCGCATCGCGATCGAGGAACGGACGCCCGGTGCGGAGCCTACCGGATTCAGCGCGATCGCCCTGGGCAAACAGGGCAGCGGCGAGCTCAACTATTCCTCCGACATCGATCCGATCCTGATCTACGATCCCGAAACGCTGCCCTGTCGGCCGGATGAGCCGGCCGACATGGCGGCGGTCCGGATCGCGCGGCGGGTCGTGGAACTGCTGCAGGCGCGCGACGCCGACGGCTATGTGCTGCGGGTGGACCTCCGCTTGCGGCCTTCGCCGGAGGCGACGCCGATCGCGCTGCCCGTCGGCGCGGCGATCAGCTATTATGAATCGCAGGCGCTGGCGTGGGAACGGGCGGCCTTCATCCGTGCGCGCGCCGCGGCTGGCGACCAGAGCCTGGGGGAGCGTTTCCTGGCCACGATTCAGCCCTTTGTCTGGCGCCGGGCGCTGGATTTCGGGGCAATCGCCGAAATCCGGCTGATGTCCAGCCGCATCCGCGACCATTATGCGCAAGGGCAGCGCATCGGACCGGGATATGACCTGAAGCGCGGACGCGGCGGCATTCGCGAGGCGGAGTTTTATGCGCAGATCCACCAGTTGATCCATGGCGGGCGCGATCCGGCGCTGCGTCTGGGTGCGACCCTGCCGGCGCTGGCGGCACTGGCGCAGGCCGGCTGGATCGATCCCGCCATCGCGCAGACCATGGCGGATGGCTATCGGCTGCTGCGGACCATCGAACATCGGCTGCAGATGATCGATGATCGACAGACGCACGAGCTGCCGCGCCAGCCAGAGGCGCTGGCGGCAGTCGCTGGATTGCACGGCCTGCCGTCGGGCCAGGCGCTCATTGACCTGCTCGAACCGCCGACCATGGCGATCGGGACCGCCTATGACGCACTGGATGATGGGCGGAGCGACCAGTTCCCGAATGGCGTCGAAGCGGTGCAGGCATGGCTGGCCGATCATGGCTTTGCCGAACCGGATCAGGCCGCGCGCCGCATCGCGGCGTGGCGATCATCCGCCTATCCGGCGCTTCGCAGCCCGGCTGCACAAACGGCGCTTGAGGCTGCCTTGCCCGGCATCCTGGCCGCGCTGGCCGCCGCTGCCGACCCACAGGCGGCGCTGGCGCGGCTGGATGCGCTGCTGGCCCGCTTGCCAAGCGCGATCAACCTGTTCCGGCTGCTCGAGGCACAGCCGGCGCTGGCGCGGCTGTTGGGTGCGATCCTGGCCCATGCGCCGACGCTGGCGGACGCGATGGGGCGGCGGGCAGAACTGCTGGACGGGTTGATCGATGCCAGCGCGCTCGATCCCATCGGCGATGTCGATGCGCTGGCCGCCGAGATGCACCAGGCGGGCGGGGGCGATTATCAGGCGCTGCTGGATCAGGTGCGGCGATACGTCAACGAACGCCGGTTCGCCCTTGGCGTTCAGATCGTGGCGGCGTCGGCGGATCCCCTTGACGTGTCGCGCGGCTATTCGCGGGTGGCGGAGGCGGCGGTGGCGGTGCTGGCACAGGCGACGGCCGACGAATTTGCGCTGCGCCACGGGCAGGTGCCGGACAGCGAACTGGTCATCCTGGCCCTTGGCCGCCTGGGTGGCGGCGCGTTGACTCATGCGTCCGACCTCGATCTCGTCTATCTGTTCACCGGCGACTATCTGGCTGAATCAGTGGGGGAAAAGCCGCTGGGGGCGGTGCTCTACTATAACCGCCTCGCGCAACGGATCACGGGCGCGCTGTCGGTGCAGACCGCGTCCGGCCCGTTATACGAAGTCGACACGCGGCTGCGCCCGTCGGGAACGCAGGGGCCGATTGCGGTGTCCCTGGCCGGATTTGCGAAGTATCAGCGGGAAAGCGCCTGGACCTGGGAACATATGGCGCTCACCCGGGCGCGTCCGATCCATGGATCGCCGGCGGCACGGGCGGCGGTTCAGGCGGTGATCGACGGCGTCTTGGCAGGCGACCGGCCGGACCGGCACATCGCCGCCGATGCCTTGCAAATGCGGGCCGAGATGACGGCGCACAAGCCGCCGCGCGGGCCGCTGGATGCCAAGCTGTTGCCCGGCGGGCTGGTCGATCTGGAGTTCGCCGTCCATATCGCGCAACTGACCGATCGGGCCGGGTTCGCAACCGATCTTCGCGCGGCGGTGACGGCCATGGTGGACCGTGGCCGGATGCCGCCTGCGATGATCGATGCGCATGATCTGCTCAGCCGACTGCTCGTCGCGCTGCGGCTGGTCGCCCCCGATGCGCAGGAGCCGCCCCTGGCCAGCCGTTCGCTGATCGCGCGGGCGGTGGGCTGTGCGGACTGGCCGACCATGCTTGCGCGGCTGGGCGACGTGCGGCAAACCGTCGCCGTCTGCCTGGCCGACATCGCCGGGCATGCTGTGATGGAGCCCGATGGATGACGATTGCGATTGGCGATCCGCTGCCCGATCTGCCGCTGACGCTGTCCGACGACAGCACGGTATCGCTGGCCAGCCATGCCGGCCGGCCGCTGGTCCTGTATTTCTATCCCAAGGACGATACGCCCGGCTGCACCAACGAGGCCAAGGATTTCTCCACGCTGAAGGCCGATTTCGATGCGCTGGGCGCGACCGTGATCGGCGTGTCGAAGGACAGCCCGGCCAAGCACCGCAAGTTCATCGCCAAATATGACCTCGCCATCCCGCTGGCCAGCGACGATGACGCCAATAGCGTGCTTCAGGCATTCGGCGCCTGGGTCGAAAAATCCATGTACGGCAAGACCTATCTGGGGATCGACCGTTCGACCTTCCTGTTCGATGCCGCGGGCAAACTGGTCCGCGAATGGCGCAAGGTGAAGGTGAAGGGCCATGCCGAAGAGGTGCTGGCCGCCGCCCGCGCCCTTTGACCGACAGCCTGTCAGACGCCGCCCGCGCCGTTCTCATGGCCGCCGATCCGGTGGCCAAGGTGATGGCCGCCCGCCGTGCCGCCCGCGACTGGCGGCTGGGACGGCTGGCGCATCGCTTCGACGGCGCGATGCCGGACCGTCCCGCCCGACCCGACCGGCCGGAATTGCTGCCGCCCAATCGGATGCCGGGCCGGGGCAAGGGGGGATCGCTGCGCAGCCGCATCGCGCTGATCCATGCGCTTGCCCATATCGAATTCGTGGCGATCGACCTGGCGGTGGACCTGGTCGGCCGGTTCGGCAACCGGTTCCCCCGCGCTTTCGTCGACGACTGGATGGGGGTCGCCGCTGACGAGGCGATGCATTTCGCCCTGCTCGACCGGCGGCTGCGGACGCTGGGCAGCCATTATGGCGCACTGCCGGCGCATGACGGCCTGTGGGAGGCGGCGGCCGCCACCGCGCATGATCCGCTGGCCCGGCTGGCGATCGTGCCGATGGTGCTGGAGGCGCGGGGGCTGGACGTGACGCCTGCGACGATCGACCGGATGCTGGCCGCCGGCGATGCCGATACCGCGCGCATCCTGACGCGCATTCTGACCGACGAAATTCGCCATGTCGGCATCGGCACGCGCTGGTTCGAATCCGGTTGTGCGGCGCAACAGGCGATTCCCCAAAACCTGTGGAAAACCCTTGTCGAACGGCACTTTCGCGGGATCGTTAAACCTCCGTTCAACGACTCAGCGCGGGCCGAGGCCGGTTTGACGCGCGAATACTATCTGGCACTTGCGGAAAGCTGACGCGGAAGGTCAGAACGGCGCATCCGGAGCGGAGGGCACCACCCGGATGAACCAAACCGACCGTCGCGGCGTGCTGCGGCGGCAAGCACACGGGTCGCCGAAGCCACATGATGCAAACGACAACGAACTCATCGAACGCCGCGCTCCGCGATCGGCTCCGCGATTTTTTCGTTACGCGTGATTTTCTGTTCCACGACGGGCGCGGCCTGCGCCGGTTCAGCCTGTCGGGCCGGGTTCAGGCATGGATCGCTGCCATCGCGGCCCTGGTGGTCGCCCTCTGCCTCTACGGCACCATATCGGCCGCGACCCAGGCATTGATCGCCACGGGTGCGATGGGCGACCAGTCGCCGTCGGCGAAAGTTGCGCGGATGGAGGCTCAGGTTGCGCGGATGCAGGCCGATGTGGTGCGGCTGCGCAAGTCTGCGGTCGCCCATGCCGCCCGCGTCGAAAAGCGTCAGGCACTGCTCGCCGCCGCGCTGACCGGCGAAAAGCCGGATGCAGAGGCGCTGAAGGCCGCCTTGCTGGCCGAGGATGACGCATCGTTCCACAACCAGCAACTGGCCAGCGCCGTGCTGGCTCCGCTCGACCGGGTGGCTGCGCGTCAGGTGACGCTGGCGGCTGAGGCGCGTCGGACGCTGGACGCTCGCTACCGCGTCACCGCCAGCAGCCTGCGTCGGATGGGGCTGAACCCCGATCGACTGACGCCGGTGCGCGGGGCGATGGGTGGTCCGTTCGAGCCGGTGGACGAAGCCGCCGCCGATGCGGCCGTGCCCGCCGGCACCGTTGCTGCGGGCGAGGCGGATGCCCAGTTCCGGTCCCTGTTCAGCAGCTGGAAAAAGCTCGATTCGCTTGAGCAGGCGGTGATCGCCGTTCCGTCGGCCCAGCCGGTTGAGAATCTTACGCTGACCAGCACGTTCGGCGTCCGGTCCGATCCGTTCCGCGGCACCGCTGCGATGCATGCGGGGATCGACATTCCCGGGCCGGTCGGAACGCCGATCTATGCCACCGCCGACGGGATCGTCGGGCGCTCCGGGCGCTATGGCGGCTATGGCAACCTGGTCGAAATCAATCACGGGCGCGGCATCGAAACCCGCTATGGCCATTTGTCGAAGATCATGGTCGCGCCGAACAGCCGGGTCCGTCGCGGACAGATCATCGGGCTGATGGGTTCGACCGGCCGTTCCACCGGCAGCCACCTGCATTACGAAGTCCGCATCGACGGCCGTGCGGTCAACCCGGTTCCCTACCTGCAGGCCCCGGCAACGTTGCTCGCAGCGCAACAGCGTGCGGCGGATGGCCAGACCGCATCGGTCGGCGGCCCGACCGGCGGCAGCAAATAGGGCAGCCTGCCACGGATACCGGGCCGGTCATTGCTCCGGCAGCGGATCGCGCCTATTTCCATGCCATGTCCGATGAACCCCAGACCGAACTGCAACTGACCGCGTCCGCCGCCGCCCGCGTTGCGTGGATCGCGGAGCGCCAGCAAAAGCCCGCCATCCTTCGCCTGTCGGTCGAAGGCGGGGGATGCTCCGGCTTCCAGTATCGCTTTGGCCTGGCCGACGGGATCGAACCGGACGACCGCATTGCCGAAACCGACGGGGTGCGGCTCGTGGTCGACAGCATCAGCCTGGACCTGCTGCGCGGCGCGCGGGTCGATTTCGTGGAATCGCTGGGCGGCGCGGCGTTCCGCGTCGATAATCCCAACGCTGCTGCCGGGTGCGGCTGCGGCGCCAGCTTTGCCGTCTGATCGCGGGACGATCGGGTGAAGATCACCAGCTACAACATCAACGGGATCAAGGCGCGGCTGCCTCGGCTGATCGATTATCTGACCGAGGAGCAGCCGGACATCGTCTGCCTGCAGGAACTGAAATCCGCCGAGCCGGAGCAATATGCGGATGCCGTCGCGGCTGCCGGCTATCGCGGCGTCTGGCACGGACAGAAAGGGTTCAACGGCGTCGCCATCCTGTCGCGCGGCGAAGCGCCGACCCTGCGCCGGACGGGCCTGGACGGCGAGCCGGAGGACGAACAGAGCCGGTATATCGAGGCGGAGGTCGGCGACCTGATCGTCGCATCCATCTATCTGCCCAACGGCAATCCGCGCCCGGGGCCGAAGTTCGACTACAAGCTGCGCTGGATCGACAGGCTGCACGCGCATGCAGACGGCCTGTTGACCACCGAGCGGCCGGTCGTGCTGGCGGGGGATTTCAACATCATCCCCAACGATGATGACGTCTATTCGGTGCGGGCCATGGCGGAGGATGCGCTGATGCAGCCCGAATCGCGCGGCGGCTACCGCGCCCTGCTGTCACGCGGCTGGACCGATTCGCTGCGCACCCGATATGGCCATGGCGGCGTATGGACCTATTGGGATTATCAGGCGGGTGCCTGGCAACGTGATGCCGGATTCCGCATCGATCACCTGCTGCTCAGCCCGGAAGCGGCCGATCGGTTCGTCGATGCCGGTGTCGACAAGGCACATCGGGGACGGGAACAGGCCAGCGATCACGCGCCGACCTGGGTCCGGCTGAAACACTGATCGGCGCTTGCCGCCTTTTGGCGTATTTTCCTGCGGAGTGGCGAAAAGCGCCAAACGGAAATTCGCTAAGTCATTGATAAATCTGACTTACAGTGTTTGGCACGGCTAATGCACTATCTCTGGTACAGGCAATTGCCCCCGCCTGTGACACCAGGGAGGAAATCATGTTTCGCGCTCACAAGCTGTTCGCCGCCGCCGCTTCGGCCGTTCTCGTCGCAACCACCTTTGGCACGGTCGCCCATGCGCGCCTGCCGGAACCCAAGCCCGAGCCTGCTGCCAAGCAGGAAGAAGCGGCCAAGGAAAAGCGGGCCCAGCGTTACTGCATGGGTACCACGTCCACCGGCACGCGCATCGTTCGCCAGGTCTGCATGACCCGCGACCAGTGGCTGGCCGAAGGCGTCGATCCGCTGAAGCAGTAACTTCTGATCGGTCCGGCATCGGGCGTCCCCAGCGCCGGTGCCGGACCCGATATGCCCCGTCCGCCGCAACCCCGGACAGGGGCACTGCCCCACCGCGCGGGCGTTGCTTTCAGCCATGCCCGCGCGGATGACTTCGGCCCGGTCCCGGCCATGCCGCTTCCCCAGAGCGAGCGCCGGGTCCGGGCCTTTTTTCCATCAGCGTCGGTCGTCAGATCGTCCGGGCATAGACCTGGTACACGCGGTTGACCTTGGCCTCGATCGCGTCGGCAATGGCCTTCATCCCCTGGTTATCGTCCAGGATCCAGCCGATTTCGCCTCGGCTCGCGCCGAACTTGGCCACTGCGTCGCGCCGGATATATTCGATCATCATGAAGGCCAATTGGCTTGCCATGCGCGATGCCTGCAATCGCTTGACCACGCCCATCAGCGGAACGCGCATCGTCCGCGAACGGGGCCGGCGCAGCCACAACAGCAGCTTCAGGAAATTGAACGGGAACAATTTGCCATCGAACCCCGCAATCGCTTCGTTCAGGTCGGGCAGGGTGATCATGAACGCCACCGCTTCGCCATCCAGTTCGGCGATGCGGATCAGGTCGTTGAACACGATCGGCTTCAGCTTCTTGCCCACATCGTCGATTTCGGGCTGGGTCAGCGGCACGAAGCCCCAGTTGTCGGACCATGCATCGTTCAGGATGCCCAGGATCAGCGCGGCTTCCTCGGCGAAACGGCTCTTGTCGACCCGGCGGATGACGATGCGGCTGCTTTTTTCGCCCGCCGCGACGATCCGGTTGACCAGCGGTGGGAAACCGTTGGTGATGTCCAGGTCATAGGTCAGCAGCTGCTTGACCGGCTGATACCCCGCCGCCTCGATCCACGACTGATAATCCGGCCGGTTATGGCCCATCATCACGGTGGGCCGGTGGTCGAACCCCCGGATCAACAGTCCCGGCTCCTCCCAGATCGACAGGCTGACCGGGCCGATCGCGCGGGTCATGCCCATGGCGCGCAATTCTGCCTCCGCCCGTTCGATCAGCGCGGCGGCGCTGGCGGCATCCTCCGCCTCGAACAGGCCCCAAAAGCCAGTACCGGGCCCAAATCCCTGCTCGGCGGGCATATCCAGTGCCAGCCGGTCGATATGCGCGCTGATCCGCCCGACGATCCTGCCGTCCCGTTCGGCCAGGAACAGCCGCGCCTCGGCATGGCTGAACCACCCATTCTTGGCCGGATCGATGCGCTCGGACATTTCCTGCCGCAAGGGCGGCACCCAATTGGGGTCACTGGCATTCAGGCGATAGGCCAGGTCGATGAACGCCTTTCGGTCGGCGGCACCGGTTACCGGGCGAACGGTTAGTTTCGGATCGGCCACGTCTTACCCTCTTGAACTTTGGGCGTTGAAGTCCCTTTTACCATCGGTGATGTCAAGCAACGGCGGGTTTGGCTCACCTGATCGGATGGACCGGGGCGGCTGCGCCACCATCCTGCCACGATTATCCGCCATGGGTTGCGTGTCATGAACGCCTATACCAGCCTTGACCGGCATCATGCCGAACGAACGACGGCGCCCGTTGGCGTGCATCCTGCGCGCCGTCCCGCTGCGGACGACCGGGCGATGCTGAAGACTGCGGCCGAGCTGAGCCGCGATCTGCACCGGGCCAGCCCGCGCATCTACTGGACAGACCTGATCGGGTCGGCGGTGATCGGCTATGGCGCGCTGGCGGTGGCGATCGGCTGGTCCAGCGGCTGGGCGGCGCTGGCCGCCGCAGTGGTCGCGGTATTCGCACTGTATCGGGCCGAAAGCTTCATCCACGAATTGACTCATGTCAAACACGGCCAGCTGCCCGGTTTCCGTACCGGTTGGAACCTGCTGATCGGCATCCCGCTGTTCGTCCCCAGCTTCCTGTATGAAGGGGTGCACCAGCTGCATCACGCCAAACAGCGGTACGGCACGGATCAGGATCCCGAATATCTGCCGCTGGCATTGATGAAGCCGTGGAGCGTCCCCGCGTTTGTCGCACTGTCGGCCATCGTGCCGCTGGCGTTGATGATCCGGTTTGCCCTGCTGACGCCGCTGGCTGCGCTATTCCCGCGTTTCGGCGCCTTCCTGGTCAGTCGCTGGTCGGCGCTGGCGATCAACCCGGCTTTCCGTCGCAAGACGCCGGATGGTGCGGCTGCGCGTCAGTGGCGCTGGCAGGCCGCCGCGACCAGCCTGTGGGCCAATGCCCTGATCCTGGGCATGGTCATGGGTGCCGTGCCGGTCCGCGGGTTCGCCATTTTCATGGCGGTGCTCAGCATGGCCGCTGTGGTAAACCAAGTGCGGACGCTGGTCGCGCATCTGTGGGAAAATGACGGCGAGCAGCTGAGCCTGACCGCGCAGTATCTCGATTCGGTGAATGTGCCGCCGCCCGGATTGCTGCCGTTCCTCTGGGCACCGGTCGGCCTTCGCTATCATGCGCTGCACCACCTGTTGCCGGGCGTGCCCTATCATTCGCTCGGCGAAGCGCATCGCCGGATCAGCGCGGCAGTGGACCCGTCCTCGCCCTATCACCGTGCCAGCTATGACGGGCTCGGCGGGCTGCTGGCGATGCTGGTCGGCAAGACGATGGACCAGCGCAGCCGCTGATCCGCAGTCGCCGGTCGGCCCGGGCGTTACCTGCGACGGCTTCCGCATGTAACATTTGCAACCGCGTTCCGATCTCCAATCTGCTATTCATGCTGCAGCTGCACAGCGGCTAGCCGTGCAGCCATGCCAGACCATGGGGATGGAGGTGGCGCGTGAACCTTTTGCAATTGGGTGGATGCCTGATCGGGCGTCATCATCGGAACGGTCGCCTGGCCGTCATCGATGCCAACGGGATATCCCTGTCACGGTGCAAGGGATGCGGACTGAAAATGTATAATCCCGGCACCGGCTGGCGGCTGGGCAGCCCGAAGGGGCGCTGAATACGGGCGGGCGGTGCCCCCGCCAGACATGCCCTGCGCCGTCGCCTGTGCGCCCGCTATTCCTCCGTTCGGATCAGCACCGCTTCGCCGATCAGCAGGAACAGCAGAAACGGTGCCCATGCCGCCAGGAACGGCGGATAGGCACCGATATTGCCCATCGCCAGCGCGAAATTATCGGCCACGAAATAGGCAAAGCCCAACGCCATGCCGATCACCGCGCGCACGAACAGCTTGCCCGATCGCGCCAGCCCAAAGGCCGATATCGCGCCCAGCAGCGGCATCAGCACCGCCGACAGCGGCGAAGACAATTTGTGCCACAAACTGCCCTCCAGCGCCTTGGTCGGGCGACCGGCGGCTTTCAGGTCGTCGATCGCTGCCGACAATTCGGTAAAGGACAGCCCATTGGCATTGACGCTGCCCAGCGAAAACTGGTCCGGGCGTACCTCGCGCCCCAGCCGTACCGGCCCCAGCGGTTCCAGCCGCGCCGGTCCGACCAGGAAACGGCGCGCCCCGTCCAGTCGCCATTGCCCGTTCTCGCGCACGCCGGTTGCTGCGGTCAGCACGGATATCAGCCGGCCGCCATCGCGTTCGTAAACGGTGATTCCCTCCAGCCGCGTCGCCTCGCCCCGGCCGCTGACCCGGGTGACCCGGATCAGGTTGTTGCCGTCGCGCGCCCATACATTGGCCCGGTCCCCTCGATCGACCTCGACAGCGGCATAATCGACCGCGCGCCACGCATCCAGCGTCGACGTCGCCCGCGACACGATCCGTTCGTTGAACGCAAAGGATACCGCCGCCACGCCCAGCGCCGCCAGGATCAGCGGGGCCAGCACCTGATGCGCGGACAGGCCCGATGCCTTCATCGCGACCACTTCGCTGTTCTGATTGAGCGTGGATAGCGCGACGATCGTGCCCAGCAAGACGGAAAAGGGCAGGAACCGCGCGATCAGCTCCGGCACGCGCAGGCTGACATATTTCCAGATCTCGGCATCGCCGTTTCCGGGCGCAGCCAGCACCTTGGCGCTTTCGGACAACAGGTCCAGCGATTGCAGGACCAGCACCAGCGCCACCAGCACTGCCATGGTGCGAGTGATGAACAGCTTGGCCATATAGATGGACAAGGTGCGCGACGGGAAAAAGGACGGGCTGTTCGCGCTCATGCCGACACTCTCCGTCTGCCGGGGATCAACCGGGCCAGCGCCTTGCCCGCCTTGCCGAACACGCGCTCCAGCGCACCGATCGGCTGGCCGCCGGGGACATAGGCGATGGTATAGTACATCCAGCCGACCAGCCCGGCAAAGATGACGAACGGTCCCCACAGCGCGATGACCGGATCGATCCGGCCCAGCGCCCCGAAATCCTCGCCATATTCGTTGATCTTGTGCTGCGTCACGATCATCACGATCGACACGAACACGCCCAGCGCCGATGTCGAGCGTTTGGGCGGCACCCCCAGTGCCAGCGCCAGCAGCGGCAACAGAAAGATCGTCACTACCTCCACCAGCCGGAAATGCAGGTTCGCCCAGCTCTTGTTGCGATCATCGGCGGGCGTTGCCGGGTCCAGCCCGACCCGGATCAGCTCGGGCAGCGTCCGTTCTAGATTGGCCCCGCCGCGCCCGCGAAAGGTTTCGGATTTGGGCAGCGGAATGGGCAGGTCATGCTGGGAAAAGGTCAGGACGCGCGGCTCGACGAACCCCGGCTCGTAATGGATCAGCGTGCCGTTGGTCAGCCGGAACAGGATGGTTTCCTTGTCCTCCGTCGCCAGGAACTGCCCGCCATCCGCGGCGACCGCCATCCACCGGTCATTGTCCTGGCGCATCTGGGCAAAGATGCCGCTCAGCCGGGTGCCGTTGTCCCCGCTTTCCTCGATCCTGACGGTGATGTTGCCGGGAAAGGTGGTGAATTCGCCCACCTTGATCGACGCACCCAATGCGCCGGAACGCAGGTCGAATCGCAGTTCCTCGTAATTATAGCGCGACCAGGGCTGGACCCAGCCGACGATCAGCAGGTTCAGCAGCGCCAGGCCGATGGCGTACATGTACGGCACGCGCATCAACCGGCCATATCCCATGCCCACCGCGCGCATCACGTCCAGTTCCGACGTCGTCGCCAGCTTGCGGAACGCGAGCAGCGTGCCAAGCAACATGCCGATGGGGATGCCCAGGCCCATATATTCGGGCAGCAGGTTCGCCAGCATCCGCCACACGACGCTGACCGGCCCGCCCTCTGCCGCGACAAAGTCGAACAGCCTGAGCATCCGGTCGAGCACCAGCAGCAGGGCGGCAATGACCAGCGTCGAGATCAGCGGCACCGCGATCAATCGCGCCATGTAGCGGTCAATGGATTGCATGACGCGCGGCCAGGCCTTTCGGGCATTCCCGCTTGAACGCGGGCGTTCATGAATTGAAGGGTGGATATAGCGAGCGCCGGACCGGGCGTCACCCCCGGCTGACACGGCTCGATACCCATGTTCTTTAAAACCCGTTCGTCCGGAGTAGCCTTCGAGCCTGTCGCGAAGGCGTATCGAGGAACGCTGGCCAGCATTTGCCTCGATCCGGCATCTCGACGGGCTCGATGCCTACTCGACACGAACGGTTGGGCAGAATGACAAGCACAAGCTGCCCCGCGCCCGTGCGCGACCCCTCAAAAGGTCGTCTTACCCGATCGCGCCCACAGCCTTGCCCGCCGCTTCGAACAGCGCCAGCACGCGCTGCAACTGATCCGGCCGGTGTTCGGCGCACAGCGAACAGCGCAGCAGGAAGGTGCCCGCCGGCGTCGCGGGCGGTCGGGCCATGTTGACGTACACGCCGCTGTCCAGCAGCGCCTGCCACATCGCCACCGCCTGGGTCTGATCGGTCAGGATGACGGCGATGATCGCCGATTCGGGCGTCTCGGTGCCCAGCTTGAACCCCAGCGCCTTCAAGCCGCCATGCAGCATCCGCGCATTCGCCCACAGCCGCTCGCGCTTGTCATGCGCGGTCATCAGCTTGCGGATCGACGTGGCAGCCGTGGCGACGACGCTGGGCGGCAGCGACGCGGTGAAGATATAGGGGCGGCAGGCCAGCCGGATCGCCTCGAACTTCGGATGGTTCGACACGCAGAAACCGCCGACGGTGCCGACGGATTTTGAAAAGGTGCCGACGACGAAATCCACATCGCCCTCACAGCCCAGCGCCTCGTATACGCCGCGGCCATTGGGGCCGAAAAAGCCCATGGAATGCGCCTCGTCGGACAGGACCATGGCGCCATGCTTCTTGGCGACGGCGACCATTTCCTTCAGCGGGCCGATATCGCCCAGCATGGAATACACGCCCTCCAGCACCACCAGCTTGCCGGCATCGGCGGGCAGGCGGCCCAGCCTTTTGTCCAGATCGGCCACGTCATTGTGGCGGAACCGGACGATCTCGGCCACGCCCTGCTTGCACCCGTCATAGATCGATGCATGGCTGTCGGCGTCCAGGATGATGTAATCGCCCTTGCCCGCCAGCGTCGAGATCATGCCCAGATTGGCCATGTAACCGGTCGAAAATACGATGGCCCCGGTCATGCCATAGAAATCGCGCAGGGCCTGTTCCACCTCCATATGGTCGCGGAAGGTGCCGTTCAGCATCCGGCTGCCGTTGGTGCCCGATCCGAACTGATCGAGCGCGGCATGGCCAGCCGCGATCACATCGGCGTCGAACGTCATGCCCATATAGTTGTACGTGCCGAGCAGGATCGTGTCCTTGCCCTTGATGACGGCTTCGGTGGGGCTGGTGACGCGCTCCATCACGATGGCGAACGGATCGGTGACGCCGCTGTCCAGCAGCGCCTTGCGCTCCGCGATCAGGGCGTCGAACTTGCTCATCAGGTCGCGCGGCTCGGTCGTCGGCAGGGCCTCGGTCGGCGCGTGCGCGGTTGCTGCTGCTTCGGTCATCGGTTCATACCCCAAAATCCGTTCGCGCTGGGCCCGTCGAAGCGCTGTCCTTCTGCATAGGGCAAACAGGGCAGGGCTTCGACAAGCTCAGCCCGAACGGTTTAATGTTTCCGCTCAAGCGCTCTTCAGCTTCACCACCGCATCGACCAATTGGCCGACCGTCTCGATTTCCGCCTGCATGTTCATCGTGATGATGATGTCGAACTCGTCCTCGATGGATGCGACGAAATCCATCACGGTCAGGCTGTCCCATTCCAGATCGCCGGCAAAGGTCGTGCCTTCGCTCAGGGCAACGCCCTTCTTGTTGAACGGTTCGATCAGGCCGGAAACGGTCTCGAAAATCTGGGTGCGGTCGGTCATGCGGCGTCCCTTAATCTGCTGCCTGTCCCCTGCCAAGCGAATGCGGCGAAATCGGGGTCGGCCCCATTGCCAGCGGAGCGGAAAAGCGCGAAGCATCCCGACGATGCGCTGGTTCGTTCTCTTCCTGTCGCTTGCCGTTGCCGGTACGGCGCCCAAGGCGGCAGCGCTGAGCTGTACGCCCGGCCCATATATTTTCTTTTTCGACTGGGAATCGGCCGCGCTGGACGACAGGGCAATTGAAATTCTGACCAATTCGGTGCGTAACCGTGGTGCATGCGGCACGACCCGGATGGTCATTTCCGGTCACAGCGATACGAGCGAAACGCCGGATATTGCCGACGCAAGGGCCCGGGCGGTGGACCGCTGGCTGATGGGCCACGGCGTCGCCCCGGACCAGATCGAGGTCGAGGCGCTCGGTGCATCGCGCCCGCTCATCGAAACCGGTCCCGACATCCGGGAGGTCCAGAACCGGCGGGTCGAAATCCTCTTTGCCCCGTCTTCGCGGCCAACGCTTGAAAAGTAGGATTTCGGCTGCTTTTCCAGTCGGATGGCGGTTGGAGCTACAGACAGGCGAGAGGGTGGTCGACAGGCTGGGCGTTGGTTGACACGCCGTCCGTACACCCATTCATTTCGTCAAAACTGTCAACCGTCCAACCGGACCGTCACCCTAGAGCAGCCCCGCATCCCGGTACCAGGCTGCCGTTTCCACAAGCCCCTGTTCCGCCGGGATGCTTGGGCGCCACAGGCTGGCCGGGGGGCGGGCGGTATCGGCGACCGTCCAGTCGGGATGGCACATATACCCCACCCGGTCGGGCGTCAGCTTGGCCCTGTCACCCTGCACTGTGCGGGCGACCTTTGCTGCCAGCGCAAGGACGGGGCGGGGCAGGGACAGGGGGATGCCCCGGCCGCCCGTCGCCCGGCCCAGCGCGCGGGCGAAATCGGCATGGCTCCACCCCCCCGGCGTCTCGTCATCCGCTTCATAGACCGCACGAATGCCCACCGGCTCCAGCGCCAGCGCCAAGAGCAGCCGGGCAAGGTCGTCGACATGGATCGTCGAAAAGCGGCCGGGCGGGGGCAGGGGCACCAAGCCCCGCCTGGCCAGCCGGAACATCTCCAGCATCTCATGGTCGCCGGGGCCATAAATGGCTGGCGGGCGCACGATGGTCCAATCGAGGCCGCTCGCCATCACCCGCTTGTCGCCTTCCGCCTTGGACCAGCCATAGACGGACAGGTTCGGCTCCCGCGCCGACAGCGAGCTGACATGGACGAAACGACGAACCCCAGCCGCTTTTGCCGCATCGACCATGGCCTGAGTGCCGTCGATATTGCCCAAAACGAACCCGGCCCGGTCGGGTGCGTTCACCACGCCCGCGACATGGATCGCCGCACCCGCACCGCTGACCAGCGCAGTCAGGCTGTCCGGCCGGTCCAGCGCGCCCGGCACCCAGGTGACGCCCGGCCGCTCCGGCTGATCCCGCCGGGTCAGCGCCCGGACGTCATGGCCGTTGCGCGTCGCCAGCTCGATCAGCCGCGTACCGACAAACCCCGTCCCGCCGGTAAGCGCAATGATCACAGCATCACCAGATGATCGCGGTGGACCAGCGCGGACCGCGGGGCATAGCCCAGGATCGCGGCCTGTTCGTCGCTGCGCTTGCCCAGCAGCCGGGCGGCATCATGCGCATCATATTCCGACAATCCCCGGGCAATCGGCCCCGCCGGCCCCTCGATCGTCACCGGGTCACCCCGGAAAAACGCACCGCGGACGGATACTGCCCCCGCTGCCAACAGGCTCTTGCCCTCGCTCAGCGCCTTGGCTGCGCCCGCATCGACGACGATGCTGCCCTTTGCCGTCAAACGGCCGGCCAGCCATGCCTTGCGCGCCCGCGCCCGCTTTTCAGGCCCGAACAGCGTATGCCGCGCCTCCGCCGACAATGGCCGGTCGATCCGGCCCGACGCAATTGCCAGCGCAACGCCCGCCCCGCATGCGATCTTGGCCGCCTCGATCTTCGACACCATGCCGCCCGATCCCATGCCGCTGGCGGAACCCCGGTCGGCCATCCCCTCGATCCCGCCGTCGATCCGCTCGACCAGCGGGATATGGACCGCGCCGGGCAGGGCGGGGTTGCGATCGTACAGCCCGTCGATGTCGGACAGCAGGATGACACCCTGCGCCCCCGCCGCCTGCGCCACCCGCGCCGCCAGCCGGTCATTGTCGCCGAACCGGATCTCGGCCGTCGCCACGCTGTCATTCTCGTTGATGACCGGCACGACGTTCAGCCCGAGCAGCCGGTCCAGCGTCGCCGATGCGTTCAGGTATCGCCGCCGATCCTCAAGGTCGTCCAGCGTCACCAGCATCTGCGCCGCCGTCAGCCCCTTGGCCCCCAGCACTTCGGCCCAGACCTGGCTGAGTGCAATCTGCCCGGTCGCCGCCGCCGCCTGCGCATCCTCGAGGCTCGCGCGTCCGCCTTTGCTCAGCCCCAGCCGCCGCGCCCCCAGCGCAATCGCGCCCGAGGACACGACCGCCACCTGCTGCCCGGCCCGCGCCCGCTCAGCGATATCCGCCGCTATGCCCGCCAGCCAGTCGCGCCGCACGCCCCCATCATCGACCAGCAGCGCCGATCCGATCTTGACGATCAGGCGCGGGCAGGATGCGGGCGGGAACAGGTGCATGGGGATGCGCTTAGCGCGGGTCAGGCGCAGCGCCAATCAATCCCGCGCGAAAATCTCGTCATGCGGCATCGTCACGCTCAGGCTGGGCAGATGCAGATCGACCGGCGTGTCATAGGGCTGCTCGTTCCAGCCATTGGTCGCGGTGCGCTGATGAACGTGCAGCCGCTCCGTTGCAATATCGATCATCACGATCGTATCGACACTGGGCAATGCCTTGTACTCAGGCACCTTCATATTGAGATCGGTTCTCGCGGTGCCAGCCGAAAGCACTTCAAAAATCACCTTGGGATCATCGAAGGCTTTTGCGTCGTCATTTGCCGTACCGTCCCGGCCGCAGAACACGGTGACATCGGGGTAGCGAACCCCGCCACTATGGGTCTGAACGGCCATGTCAGAATTATAGTGCGTGCACCCTTTGCCGCGGAGCCGCTGACGAAGTCCGGCAAAGATGTTGCCGCTGACCGCAGCATGGCGAGCGGTGCCGCCCGCCATCATCCGAATGACGCCGTTTTCCAGCTCCGCCTTATGCTCGCCGAAATCGATCTCGAGAAACTCGCGCGCGGTCAGCAGCGGATAATGAATCTGCGTTGCCATGGCTTCATTTACCAGCCGCGCCAGCTCAGCGGAAGCACCTCAGACGGGCGACCATTCGATCGCGTCCTCGCCATCGTCCGTATCGCTGGGTGTCCGGGCACGATCGCCGATGGCCTCCAGCAATTGGTCCAGCACCCAGTCGATGCCGGTGCCGCTGGCGCCCGACAGCGGGATCACCGGTCCGCCGCTCGCTTCCTCCAGTTCGGCGGAAAGCGCTGCGATCAGCTCGTCGTCCAGCGTGTCGATCTTGTTCAGCGCAACAATCACCGGCTTGTCGGTCAGGCCTGCCCCATAATTTGCAAGCTCGTCGCGGACGATCCGGTAGCTGGTTGCCACATCCGCGTCATTGGCATCGATCAGATGCAAGAGCACCCGGCACCGCTCGATATGCCCCAGAAACCGGTCGCCGATCCCGGCGCCGTCCGCCGCACCCTCGATCAGGCCGGGGATGTCGGCGACGACGAATTCCTGCCCCTTGTGCCGCACGACGCCCAACTGCGGCCGGGTGGTGGTAAAGGCATAGGCGCCGACCTTGGCCTGCGCATTGGTCACAGCATTGATGAAGGTTGATTTGCCTGCATTGGGCAAACCGACCAGGCCCGCATCGGCCAGCAATTTCAGGCGCAGCCACACCCATGCCTCGTCGCCCGGCCATCCGGTACCATGCTGGCGGGGCGCGCGGTTGGTGCTGGTCTTGTAACTGGCATTGCCGCGCCCGCCGTCGCCGCCGCGCAGGAAGACGACCTCCTGGCCTTCTTCGGTCAGGTCGAGCAGCAGCGTGCGATCCTCGTCATCCGCCAGTATCTGCGTTCCGACCGGCACCTTGATGATCAGGTCGTCGCCGCCCGCACCCGTCCGGTTCGCACCGGAGCCGCCCTTCCCGCGCGGTGCCCGGAAATGCTGGGTGTAGCGAAAATCAATGAGCGTATTCAGGCCGTGGACCGCCTGAAAGATGATGTCGCCGCCCTTGCCGCCGTCACCTCCGTCGGGGCCGCCATATTCGATGAACTTTTCACGCCGAAAGCTGACGGCACCGGGGCCACCCATGCCGGAACGGACGAAAATCTTTGCCTGATCGAGGAAATGCATGGCGGCGCATCTAACCGATTGTGGGGCAGGGGGATAGGGTCGCGCTCAGGGGGCGGGTCGATGCTCGTCATGTGCCGCGGCCAGCATCCGCGCCGCAAGCTCGCGCGCCTTTTCCCGGGGCAGACCCAGCGCGCGGGCCATGGGCGCCCCCAGCAGCGCATCGCCCAGCGCCATCAGCACCAGGCTGAGCGTCTCTTCATGCAGCGAATGGCTTTCGGCGAAATGGCTGTCCTTGGCCAATTCATCGACCAGCCCGTGGATCGCCTCCAAGATCGGATCCAGCGCATCCTCGTTGCCGGACAGGATCATCCAGCTTGCCAGGGCACCGGCACCCTCCGTGTCGAAAGCATCGAAGGTCAGGTCCACCACCTCGCGCGGGTTCTGATCCCCCTCGCGCGACCGCAGCACGGCCGCGCCGATCTTGGCGGTAATCGTCTCCGCCAGATGCGCGATCAGCGCGCGCTGCAATCCTGCCGCGCTGCCAAAATGGTGGAGCAGATTGGCATGGGTGCGCCCAATGCGCGCTGCCACTGCCTTCAGGGTCACCGCCTGCGGTCCCATTTCCATCAACAGGGTACGCGCGGCCTCAAGCGCGGCTTCGCGGGACTCCTCAGGGCTCAGGCGACGTCGGGGGGAAAGCGATGCGAGGGTACCGGTCATGATCGGCCCAGTCTGGCGCAATTGCGGCCCGAACGCAAAGGATGCGTCCGGGCCGCCCATTCACGCTGCCATGCGTTCGACGGGATCGTCGCCGCCCATCACGCGCCTGGTATCCAGGTCAAGTGCCATGGTGATGCAGTCGTCATGCTGGCCGCGCGCTGCCGACCATCCGGGCGACGTACCGTTGGGCGTGAAGCCCAACCGGGACAGCACCCGGCCCGACGCCGGATTATCGATGAAATGACTGGCGGTCAGGCGCGGCACGCCCATCGCGCGCGCCAGATCGATCACCGCCCGCCCGGCCTCCGTCGCATAACCGCGATGCCAGGCAGCGGGGGTCAGCCAATAGCCGAACTCGGTCGGGCGATGGTCCAGCGGACCGTAGCCGATCCCGCCAATGATGGGCGCATGATCGCCATCGCGCGCACAGATCAGGAACGAAGCGGCTTTCGGTGTGGACCGCATGTCGGACAGAAACCGTTCGGCGTCCGCCGTACCATAGGGCCACGGCGCGCGGGACAACTGGCGCACCACGTCCCAATGACCGATGGCACGGGCAAGTTCGGGTGCATCCTCGATCCAGCCGGGACGCAGCAACAACCGCTGGGTACGCACGAACATGGGTCACTCTCCTCTGTTCTGTTCTGGCCCCATGAACGCCGGACATGACGATTTGGGGTCAGAAGCCGAAGGGGAGGGAGCACGAAAAAAGGGAGCCGGGACGACCCGTCTCCCTTGTTCGCTGGTTCCGCCGTTGCCGGGGAACACCGGGTCGTCCTGGTGGACAACCCGGCCGGTTGTCCGATGTTATTCGGCTGCTTCCGCCATCATGTCCACGCATGCGAACTTGCGACCAAGCTTGCCTTCGCGGAACGATACGCGGCCATCAATCAGTGCGAACAGGGTGTGATCCTTGCCCATGCCGACATTGGTGCCCGGATAGAATTTGGTGCCGCGCTGACGCACGATGATGTTGCCCGCGACCACTTCCTGGCCACCGAACTTCTTCACGCCAAGACGACGACCGGCCGAATCACGACCGTTGCGCGACGAGCCGCCTGCCTTTTTATGTGCCATGACCTATACTCCTCGTGTCTCTTGGTGGGGCTCAGGCTTCCGCGGCCGGGGCTTCTGCCTCGGCGGGAGCGGCCTCTGCCTTCTTGGCCTTGGCGGCCTTCTTCTTCTGCTCGCCGATGGCGACGATCTTCAGGATCGTGTGCTGCTGACGATGGCCGTTCTTGCGGCGATAATTGTGGCGGCGGCGCTTCTTGAAGACGATGACCTTCTCGCCCTTGGCCTGTGCGATCACTTCAGCGGTGACGGTCAGGCCGTCCACCGGCTTCAGCTCGCTGCCTTCGCCGGCGAGCAGAACGTCGCCCAGCGTGACCGACGAACCGGCCTCGCCATCGATCTTCTCGACGACGATCTTGTCTCCTTCGGCAACGCGATACTGCTTGCCGCCCGTGCGTACGACTGCGAACATTTTCCGGCGATTTCCCAATAAAACCTGTCCCGCGAGGGCAAAGCCACCGCGAGTGAGCGGGCCAGCTATGCGATAGGGGGGGGAAAGTCAACCGAACAGCCCGGTATTTCCGCCCGGGTGGTAAAGAAAGGCCGGCGGGGTTGCCCCCACCGGCCCGTCATTGTCCGGCCGCTCGATCAGAAATCGAGATTCAGGCGCGCATAATAGAATCCGCCGTTGATCCCGATCGGCGAATCATCGGGATAGACGCTGCCACTGATGGTACCGCCGGTGGCGACATACCAGTTCTGGTTGGCCAGGCCCGTCGCGCGGTAGTTCCTGTCCGGATAGTTGTTGAAGATGTTCTCGGCGCCGATCGCCACCCTTGCCCAAGGTGTCAGCTGATATGCCGCTTCCAGATCGAAGGTCCATTCCGACCCGATTTTCAGATCGCCGCCATTCGCGGGCAGGGCAAAGCTGGTGTAGCTGTCGAAATAGCTGGCCCTGCCCGTCACCGCCACCGGACCACTGGTAAAGGTTTCGGTGATGTTGCCCCGGAATTTGGGAATGCCGTTTTCGATGTCGCCCCGACGCTCGCGATTGATGAGCGTCAGCACGCCAAAGGCATTGCCGGTGTCGATCGTGTCGGCCCGGGTAACCTCCGTTTCGTTGTAGTTGCCGGCAAGCGTCGTCGCGAACCGGCCCAGGCCCGTGTTCATGGTATAGCTGATGACGACATCAACGCCCTGCGTCCGTGTGGCGAAGGCATTGGTGAAGTACCGCAGCTGGCCCAGCGATTCGGCGTTGGCAACATTGGCATTGCGCAGGATCTGACGCTTGGCCTCGTTGTCCACCAAGATGGTTCCGGTCAGCCCGATACGGTCATCCACCTCGATATTGTAATAATCGACGGTCACCGACAGCGAGCTTAGCGGGGTCAGGACCAGGCCCGCTGAGTAGTTCTTGGATTTTTCGGGACTGAGCGGGGTGGCGCCGGCGGCCTGGGCTGCCAGGGAGCTGACCGGATAGATGGCCGATTCGATCGGGTTCGGCCCCTGGAACGCGGTGGCGACGTTGGTGGTGAACAACTGGCCCGGGGTCGGTGCGCGGAAGCCGGTGCTGGCCGCGCCGCGAACGGCGATGGCCGGGCTGAATTCGTACCGCGCCGTCGCCTTCCAGTTGGTCGTGGTGCCGAACAGGTCGAAATTTTCGTGCCTGACCGCACCCGAAACCGACAGCCCGGGCAGCGGATCGACTTCCAGCTCCCCGTAAAAGGCATAGCTGTTCCGGCCCTGGTTCACCGTCGAATCCGGACCGTAGCCGGGGAAGCCGTTCGACCCCAGCTGCTGGGCGGTGTTGACGAACCGCGTCCCGTCGGCCCGCTGGACGGTCTGCAGCCCGTAATTGCCGATGGCATAGGATGCCGGATCGCCCAGCGAGATCTGATAGGCTTCGTTGCGGTGCTCCGCACCGAAGGCGATCGTCAGGTCGGACGCCAGGCCAATGTCCACAGGATAGGTGAAATCGGCGTTGAAGTTGGTTTCACGCTGGGTCAGCCGGCCCATGTAGAAGTCGGTCGGCGATTCCGGTCCCATCGACGGATTGAGCGTTTCCGTCATGTAATAGTCGATCGAGTTTTCGCCGTAGCTGGCCGAAAAGTCGAAATTCAGTCCGCCCAGATTGCCGCGCAGACCGCCGACCGTCGATAGATCCTTGACCGTACCATAGAAGCGCGGGGTGAAGCCGAGCGGATAGAGCGAACGGAAATTGAATGTCGCCCCTTCCGCCGAATAGACCGGCCGGCCGCGGGCATCGGTCAGCCCCGGAATGGGAGTGGTGTACAGGGTGTTGAAAATGCCGCCGGCAAGGGCGTAATTCTGCGTTCCCGTGCCCAGTGCATTCGGGCCGGTGATCGAAACCGGCTGGCGATAGTTGAAATCGCCTTCCTGATCCGATTGACCCATATTGCCGAAGAAATAGGCTTCGATGTCGTCGGTGACGGTGAAGCCGGCATTGATGAACCCGCGAAACGCCTCGACCTGCGGATCGCCCCAGATTTGAACCGGGTTGCGGATATTGCCGTAAAGGGCGGGGTTTGACGCCGCCAGCAATGCGGCACCGGGCCGTTGCACGCCCCGGCTGGTCTGTTCGGACCGGAGATATTCGAAGGCGATGGTGGCATAATTGCCCTCCGGCAACGGCAGGCCGTATTTGACCGCGAGCTGATAATTCTCGCCGTCCCCTTCGAACGTCTGGCCGATCCGGCTGTTCACTTCCAGCCCGGCATCCCGCTTCAGGCCGTAGTTGATGACCCCGGCGATCGCGTCGGACCCGTATTGCGCGGCCGCGCCGTCGCGCAGCACTTCGATGCGTTCGATGGCGATCGTCGGAATCTGGGCCAAGTCGGCGCCCTGGGCACCGGCCGCAAGACTGCCGCCGCCGATCTGCACCAGCGCGGCACGGTGGCGGCGTTTGCCGTTCACCAGCACCAGGATCTGATCTGGCGGCAGGCCGCGCAGCGTCGGCGGTCGCACAAAGGTCGAACCATCGGCAATGGCAAAGCGCGCGACGTTGAACGAGGGGATCAGGTTGCGCAGCAGGTTGTTCATGTCGCCCGATGCCTGGGTTTCCAGCGTCTGCGCGGAAAACACGTCGATCGGGACGGCGGATTGGGTGACGGTTCGGTCGGTACGACGGGTGCCGGTGACGATAATCGATTCATCGGCAACGTCCTGGGCCGCCGGCTCAGTCGTTTCGATCGGTTCGTCGCTGGCCGGATCGGCCAGGACGGGTTCTGCCCATGCGGTTGCGGGCAACGCCCACAGGCTTGCTATCGCAAGCGCGCGCACGGAGGTGGTTCGTGCAATCATCAAAGCTCCCCTTTGTATTCTGCAACCAGAGAAACAGGAGCCTTTCCGATCCTCTCTTGTCCTATTCTGTCTGTCTTTTCATCGCTGGTTCCTGCTGCTGATGGTTTTTTGTTTTGTTATTCGGTGATCGCGCGGCGCATCGGCACAAAGCCGACATCAACGCCGCCGTAGAAAAAGGTTTGGCGCGGCCCGGCCGCAAAGCCCTGTCGGGCATAGAAATCGACGCCCGACAGCGTTGCCATCAATTCCAGCGCGGTAAATCCTTCGGCCTGCGCAGCGGCGACGCAGTGATCAAGCAGGCGGCGGCCGAGCCCCTGGCCTGCAGCTTCTGGCGCGACGAAGAAGGCGCGGATGCGGGCGGCTTCGCTGGCCGGGTCCAGGGCGCGGTCCATTCGTCCGCTGGCCTGATCGCCACCGAACAATGTTTCACGCCGGCTCCAGCCGCCACAGGCAAGGATCGTTCCGTCCGGACCATCGATACAGAAATAGGTGCCATCGTCGATCAGCCGGCTGTCGACGCCGAACACATGGGCGATCGCCGCCTCGATCTGGTCGTCCCGATAATAACCGGCCCCCAGCATGCGGGCGGACCGCGCAATCATGGCGTTGAGGGTCGGGATATCGTCGCGCCGCGCGTTCCTGATGGTCAGGACTGGCGGGGCGTTGGCAAGCATCAGCGTCGACCGCGTTCGCCGGCGGCGGCGCCTGTTGCTGCGGACATGGCCATCAAACCAGTCATCCCAATTCCCATCCGAACCCACACGGCATCAATCCGCGTGGCTGCAATGCCCTGCCGTCATCCTCGTCGTCGGGTAATCGCTTGGCTGTCCTTCCCCCGAAGAATCAGCTCAGACGTCATGGCTACGTAACAATGCCGCACTGCGCAAGACGCCGCTGCACTGCACACTAGCTTGCGGCGCACCTGTGACTAAACTGTCGCATGTCCCGCGATCAGCGGCGATTTCAGTGCCGGTGGACACCCTTCAGCCGGTAGCGGCCGTCCTGATAGCCGTCGAACAGCCCGTTGATGTCGGGGTGGTCCACCGGCTCGTCGCTATCGTCCGGGATCAGGTTCTGCTGGCTGACATAGGCCACATAGCTCTGTTCGGCATTTTCCGCGAGCAGGTGATAAAAGGGCTGATCCTTGGTCGGCCGGATATCCTCCGGGATTGCCTGATACCATTCCTCGCTATTGGCGAAGACCGGATCGACATCGAAGATCACGCCGCGAAAATCGAAAACGCGGTGGCGGACGACGTCACCGATGGCGAAGCGGGCAGCGGAAACCGGGGGCATTGGCGGCCCGCTGTCCAGCGGCGGGCGCTGTGCGGGGCGGGGATCATGTCTCATTCCCGCAATTTAAGCCTTTGTTGGCGTGCAACAAGTGCCTGGTGATCCCGCGATACGATCAGACGCTTGTGCATGAGCGATGCTTGCGTTAGACGCGCGCCTTCATTCGACCGGCCGAGGGGCGCTTTCGTCCCACCAGCCTCTGCGGAGAGGTGCCAGAGTGGTCGATTGGGACGGTCTCGAAAACCGTTGTGCCTTTACGGGTACCGTGGGTTCGAATCCCACCCTCTCCGCCACCCATTTCAATGCAGCGCAATGCCAAGGATAATGGCGGACAATCCGTTCGCCGGCTGTTGCGGTCGCGCGCTAGATCTAGGCTGCTGCGCGCAGCATCGGGCGGGCATTGGGTCGGCAGGGGTGGCAGATGGTGCGGGCGGGGGGACTCGAACCCCCATGGCCATAGGGCCGACGAATTTTCTTACCCGCTACGGCTTTCGCCGCCGCCCCGTTGGGGGCGTTTGGGGTCTGGACTATCCCTTCACCCTGCTCCGCCGGGGCGGAGGGTAGGTGCTGCCCGTCTAGTCTCTACACCTTCCCGTTGCCGGGCTTGGCTCGGGATTGCCATGTTACAGGGTTCCCCGAATTTGAGCAGTTCTACGTCACCGGTTTCCCGGTGCGCACTCAATCTTTGGCTAAGTCCGTTGCGTCTACCGATTCCGCCACGCCCGCACGCCTCGCCCGGCTATACCGAGCAGCGGATTCATCGCCAAGGCTGATCTTCGGGTCGCAATCGCCAGGTCGGGGTTGGTGCGTCATTCGCCCATGTTCAGGCGGATGCGCATTTCCTTGCCCGGCTTGAAATAGGGAACCCGCTTTGCCTGCACCTCGACCATTTCGCCGGTGCGCGGATTGCGCCCAGTCCGGGCATCCCGGGGTCGGGTGGAAAAGGCACCGAACCCGCGCAGTTCGACGCGGCCGTCCTGCATCAGGCGGCTGGTGATCTGGTCAAAGAAAATGGTGACGATGTGTTCGATCTCGCGGACCGACAATTCGGGGTTGTCCTGAGCGATCAGGCGAACCAGTTCGGAACGGATCATGAGCATCCTCCGCGGTGACCGCTTGGATCAGGATCGGCCCGAAAGTGGCGCCGCCTGTCCTGCCTTACCGTGGATTTCTCGCATTTTTCGCGGCTTGCCGCAAGTTGGCACGATACTTGTGGCGAATACCGATGGCGGGTTTCCCGGTTTCCGAGAAACCCGCCAGCGTTATCAGTTACTTCGTCTCGCGGCTGGCCTTCAGCGCCTCGCCCAGGATGTCGCCGAGCGACGCACCCGAATCGGACGAACCATATTGCTGCACGGCCTGCTTCTCCTCGGCGATCTGCATCGCCTTGATCGAGAAGGTCGGCTTTTTGGACCGGTCGAAGCCGGTGACCATGGCGTCGAACTTCTGGCCGACCTGGAACCGCTCCGGACGCTGCTCGTCACGGTCGCGGCCGAGATCGGTGCGCTTGATGAAGCCGGTCGCGCCATCGTCGCCCGCCTGCACTTCAAGGCCCGCGTCGCGGACTTCAAGCACGGTGACCGTGGTGATCGCATTCTTGTTCAGACGGTCGCCCGCCGCCGCCGTCACGGGGCCGCCCCGCTCAAGCTGCTTCATGCCCAGGCTGATGCGCTCCTTGTCCGGCTCGATGGCCAGCACGACCGCCTGGACGGTTTCGCCCTTGCGGTGCAGCGCCAGCGCGTCCTCGCCCGAAATGCCCCATGCGATGTCCGACATGTGGACCATGCCGTCCACATCGTTGTCCAGGCCGATGAACAGGCCGAATTCGGTCGCGTTCTTGACTTCTCCCTCGACGGTCGAGCCAACCGGGTGTGCCTCGGCAAAGGCTTCCCACGGATTCTGCTGCGCCTGCTTGAGGCCGAGCGAAATGCGGCGCTTTTCCTGATCGACTTCCAGGACGACGACGTCGACTTCCTGGCTGGTCGACACGATCTTGCCGGGGTGGACGTTCTTCTTGGTCCAGCTCATCTCGCTGACATGGACCAGGCCTTCGATGCCCGCTTCCAGCTCGACGAAGGCGCCATATTCGGTGATGTTGGTCACGCGGCCCGACAGCTTGGCCCCGACCGGGTACTTGGCGAACGCGCCGTCCCACGGATCGCTTTCAAGCTGCTTCATGCCCAGGCTGATGCGCTGGGTGTCGCGATTGATGCGGATGATCTGGACGCGGACGGTCTGGCCGATCTCCAGCACTTCGGACGGATGATTGACCCGCTTGTAGCTGAGGTCGGTGACGTGCAGCAGGCCGTCGATGCCGCCCAGGTCGACGAACGCACCGTAATCGGTGATGTTCTTGACGACGCCGTCGATCACCTGGCCCTCGGCCAGCGACAGGATCAGGCCCGAACGCTGCTCGGCGCGGGTTTCCTCGAGCACCGCGCGGCGCGAGACGACGATGTTGCCGCGCTTGCGGTCCATCTTCAGAATCTGGAAAGGCTGCGGGATGTCCATCAGCGGCTGGACGTCGCGCACCGGACGGATGTCCACCTGGCTGCCGGGCAGGAAGGCGACGGCGCCGTTCAGGTCGACGGTGAAGCCGCCCTTGACGCGGCCGAAGATCACGCCTTCGACGCGCGCGGTCTTGGCGAATTCGGTTTCCAGCTTGTCCCAGGCGGCTTCGCGGCGGGCGCGGTCGCGGCTGAGCATCGCTTCGCCGTTCGCATTCTCGACGCGGTCGACATAGACTTCGACTTCGTCACCGACCTTCAGGTCGGCCTTCTGCCCCGGAGCGGCAAATTCGCGCAGCGGCACGCGGCCTTCGCTCTTCAGGCCGACGTCGATGACGGCCAGATCGTTTTCGATGCCGGTAACGGTGCCGATGACGACGCGGCCCTCAAAACCGTCGGAGCCGCCGAACATGTCGTCCAGCATTGCCGCGAAATCGTCGCGGGTTGGGTTTGCCGAAGTGGCCATAAAAGCGCAGTTCCTAAATCAATATTTTCCGGCCAGCCGGTTGTTTCCGGCGGTCTTTTGGCCGAACCGCCGCGGGGGCCGGTTGCCCGTCGCGGCATCCGGCAGACAGGGCGCATGGGCGGGGCATCGCAACAGCGAATGGCGCGAAAAGAGACCTCTTCGCGCCGCACCCGGCCGGCAACTCCGCCTGACGAACCGCGCGCCCATAGCTGCGAACCGGCACAAACGCAAGCTGGGCGGCTGGATCAGCGGGGTTTGGCTCGCTGTCCCTCGACCAGTTCGATGGCCCGCTGGACCGCCAGTTCGATCGACATCAGGCTGGTGTCGAGCGGTGCGGCATCGTCCGCCATCACCAGCGGTGCGGTGGACCGTCCCGAATCGCGTTCGTCGCGTTCCCGGATATCGGCCAGCACCCGGTCGAAGCTGACGTTGCTGCCCATCGACTTCAGGTCGGCGTGGCGGCGTCGGGCGCGGATCTGGGGCGTCGCCTTCACGAAAAGCTTGGCATCGGCATCGGGTGCGATGACGGTGCCGATGTCGCGCCCATCCAGCACGGCCCCACCGGGCTGACGGGCGAACCGCTGCTGCCGTTGGAACAGGGCGCGGCGGACCAGCGGATGCGCCGATACGATCGACGCAACCTGGCCCACTTCGTCCGTGCGCAGCCAGGGATCCGCCATCAGGGCATCGGCGAAATCGGTGCACGCGACCGCATCCGCCTCGACCGTCGGGTCCAGTTCCTCGCGCAGCACGGAAGCTGCAACGGCGCGGTAGAGCAGTCCGGTATCCAGATGCGGCAGGCCGTAATGCCGGGCGAGTGCCCGGGCGATGGTGCCCTTGCCCGATGCGGCGGGCCCGTCAACAGCGATGATCACTGGTCGCTCCACCGCGGGGCGGCTCCCAGCTGCTCGGCCGTTGCGATGAATGCCGGATAGCTGGTGGCGATCGGCGCGGCATCGTCGATCCGCACCGGAAGGCGGGAATGCATGCCCGCCACCGCCATGCTCATCGCGATACGGTGATCGAGCAGCGATGCCACCTGGCCAGGACCGCTGCCAGGCAGCGGATCGCCGCCGCGCCCGTTGATGGTCAGGCCATCCTCATGTTCGGTGACCGCGATGCCGCACAGCTCCAGAGCGGCCCGCATCGCGGCGATCCGATCGGATTCCTTGACGCGCAGTTCCTCTGCCCCGCGTGCGGTGGTGCGCCCGCTGGCAAAGGCGGCGGCGACGAACAGCGCGGGATATTCGTCGATCATGCTGGGTGCCAGGTCGGGCGGCACGTCGATGCCCGACAAAGCGGCGTGACGGACGCGCAGATCGGCCACGGGCTCTCCGCCGACGTCGCGTGCATCAAGTTCCTGGATATCGGCGCCCATCATCCGTAGCGCCGTGACGATCCCGGCACGGGTGGGGTTCAGTCCCACATTCTGGACGATCAGGTCGGAACCCGGCACGATGCTGGCCGCCACCAGCCAGAAGGCTGCGGAAGAGGGATCGCCGGGCACGGTGATCGCCTGCGGTTTCAGCTCCGCCTCGCCGTGCAGACGGATGATCCGCCCGGCGGGGGACCGCTCCACCGTTAGTTTCGCGCCGAACCCGGCCAGCATCCGTTCGCTATGGTCGCGCGTCGGCACCGGTTCGATCACGGTGGTGATGCCCGGCGTGTTTAGCCCGGCCAGCAGGATCGCGGATTTCACCTGCGCACTGGCGACGGGCAGCGTGTAGTCGATCGGTATGGCGGGCACGACCCCGCGCATGGTGAGGGGCAGGCGATTGCCCGGACTGGCGGTGAACTCCGCCCCCATGCGCGACAGCGGATCGATCACGCGCGCCATGGGCCGTTTGCTGAGCGATGCATCGCCGATCAGCGTCGCAGTGATGCGGTGGCTGGCGATCAGGCCCATCAGCAGCCTGGTGGACGTGCCGGAATTGCCCATGTCGAGCGCCTGTTCCGGCTGAAGCAGTCCGCCCACGCCTACGCCGTCGACCGTCCATCCGCCATCGCTACCACGCACGATCCCGGCCCCCATCGCCCGCATCGCAGCGGCGGTGGCCAGCACATCCTCGCCCTCCAGCAATCCCTGGATCGTCGTTCTGCCCACGGCCAACGCCCCGAACATCAGCGAACGGTGGCTGATGGACTTGTCGCCCGGCACGCGCACCGTGCCTCGCAATGGGCCGGAAGCGGAGATTTCAAGCGGGCGGGCAGGGGTGAGCGCAGACATGGCGGGCGGGCTTTTGACAGCGCGCTTGCGCTATGGCAAGGCGCCCCCCACTTTGCCGGTCCAGCGAGCGCGCCAGGACCAGTATCCAGCAGAATTGAAAGGCAAGAGGCGGCACATGGTCAAGCCGGAATGGGGCACGAAGCGAACCTGCCCGAAATGCGCGACGCGCTTTTATGATCTGACCAAGGACGATCCGGTCACCTGCATCAACTGCGGTTCGACTTGGTATCCCGAGCCGATCCTGAAGTCCAAGCAGCCCCTGCCGTTCGAAGCGGCCAAGGGTCCCGTGGAAAAGGTCGAGGCGAACAACGACCTGGCGGCGGATGAGGATCTGGACATCGCCGACGAGGACAGCGATTCGCCCGATGACGAGGTGGATCTGGGCGGCGACGACGATCTGGGCGTCGACACCAGCGACGACGACGACGAGAATTGAAAAATAGCGAGCGCCCCGACATCGGGGCGCTTGCAATCCCATCGGAGCGTCGCTAGAGGGCGACGCCTTCCCGGAAGTGTGGGGCCGTAGCTCAGCTGGGAGAGCGCTGCAATGGCATTGCAGAGGTCAGGGGTTCGATCCCCCTCGGCTCCACCATCATCCCTCCGATCTGTTCCAGGCGTACCGGGCGGCAGGCCCGTGAGGCGCTCTGCCGCTGGTGCGGATGATTAACCGCGCATCGACCCATATTCCGTTCCATCATCCGCGTTTAGTCTCTTGACGAAGGTCGGGGCTCCGTGAGAGCGTTAACAATCGCACAAGGGGAATGCCGAAAAGGCTCGTGCGGTGATCATAAAAAAATGGATATGGAGAGAGAGATGACCTTCAAAGGACGGATGATGATAGCGCTAACTCGCGTGCTGCCGATGGCGGCCGTGGGGGTTTTGGGCAGCATGGCGATGACCGGCACGGCCCAGGCGCAGACGATCTGCAGCAATTCCACCGGCAATCAAGGCGGCTATTTCTGGACCTTTTTCCGCGATAGCGGATCGGGGTGCATGACGCTGGGTGCCAATGGCAATTTCAGTGTGAACTGGCAACTGGGCGGCAGCGGCAACCTGGTGGTCGGCAAGGGCTGGGCGACGGGGTCGACCACTCGGCGGATCGGGTACAATGCGGGCGTGTTCAACGCCGGCAACAACGGGTATCTGACGCTGTACGGTTGGACCACCAATCCGCTGGTCGAATATTATGTCGTGGACAACTGGGGCAATTTCACGCCGCCGGGCAATGCGGCGCAGCTGGGCACGGTGAATACCGATGGCGGCACGTACCGCATTTACCGCACGCAGCGGGTGAATGCGCCGTCGATCATCGGCAACGCGACCTTTTACCAATATTGGTCGGTCCGCACCCAGAAGCGGGCGACCGGTCAGAACCACACCATCACCTTTGCCAACCACGTCAATGCCTGGCGCAATGCGGGCATGAACCTGGGGCAGATGAACTATCAGGTCATGGCGGCCGAAGGGTTTGGCAGCAATGGCAGCGCCAACATCACGGTGTGGCAGCAGTAATCCGCGTCTGACGCGGCAAAAGGGGGAAGGGGGGCTGGCCAATGGCCGGTCCCCTTTTTCCATGGCCGGTCAATCGCCGGCCGCATTTTCCCGTTGGGCGCGGGCGCGGTCGGCGCGGTCCTGGCGGTCGGCCATCTGAAGCCAGGCGGCCTCGGAGCGGAGCGCGCGGTCGCGGACATTGTCGAGGGTCGCGGCGTCCGCTTCGGCACGGGCGCGGACGGCATTCTCACGGTAGGGCGGCTGGGCCATGATCATCCTTTCGCTCAAGAGCCGGTCAGTGGAACGGGCGACAGGCAATGCCCGCCGCCCGTCCGGTCGGTCGTGTTACGCGGCGGTCAGGTTGACCGCGCTGGTCTTGCCGCGGCGATCCTGCTCCAGCTCGTAGCTGAGGCGCTGATCCTGCTGCAACGTGACCATGCCCGCGCGCTCGACGGCGGTGATGTGGACGAAGGCATCGTTGCCGCCGCCATCGGGGGCGATGAAGCCATAGCCCTTGTCCGCGTTGAAGAACTTGACGGTTCCGGTGATGCTCATGGGTATTTCCTTCATGTTGTCGGCCAAGCCCGATGCGGGCGGAGCCTCGCGCTGGCAGGAGCAGGGAATGAAGGAAGAAGGAGCCGCAAAGCACCGAAGACCGTCGATATGCGACTGTAGCAGGATAGATATGGGGAGCGGGGCACCCCGGCGCAAGGGGCGCGGGCGGATCGGCACCGCGCGTCCCTTGCACCACGGATCAGTTCGCTACCGGTGCCGCCAGGATCGGCTCCGCCGGCGGGACGGGATTGGCAAGGGCCGGGGCGAGCGCCGCCCGGTCCGCCGCCGACATCGGCGCATCCATGTCTGGCCGGAAATGCGGATCGGCGCGGTCGGAGCCGTCGGGATGATCCGCGCGCTCCAGATCCGGGGCGGGATGGCCGGGGGCCGGGGCATCGGGATCGAAGCGGCTGGAGCGGCCGAGCATCAAGAGCGCGGCGATCGCACCCACCCCGGCCAGCGCCGCGCCGATCCAGGGCAGGGCACCCGCGCCGGCCGACGCCCTGCCATTGGCGCGCGCCTTTCCGGTCGCCGACTTGCGGGCGGCGCCCTTGCCGGAGGATTTGCGAACGGAGGATTTGGCGGGGGTGGCGGTGGCCATGTCGGGCATCCTTGTTACTGTTGCGTGCCCATCAAGCGCGCGAGGCGGGCGGGGGTTCCGGCGGGACGGCGCGGACCGGCGGCGGGATCGGTTGACGGTTTTGACGAAAAGGGCGGGTGTGCGGGCCGACGCGCCAGCAGCGCGACCGCGACGCGACAGGGAAGCGACAGGGAGGCGCGGCGTGTCGGCGGCGTGGGTCAGGGCCGGGAAGGCAGGGCAAGCGGGCATGATCGGTCCGGATGAAGGGGCGGCGGCCATCGGGGCAGTCGCGACAGGAGGGTAAGCGGGAAAGGGGCCTGTAGGACAGCGCCGAGCGCCCGAGCGATTAGCAGCGTTAATCGCGAGGCCCGCGTGAATATGCGGGAGGCGAGGCCGGCCGGCGGGTTGCGCAGCCAGCCCGTCCGACCCCGGCCTTCGCCGGGGCAGGCTTGCGGCTTTGCCGCGACGGCCAGCCATTCCCGTTGCCGCCACCGACGCGGTAAGGAGCAAGTGACCTCGCGCAAAGACACAAAGCCACCAAGCGGTAAGGCCCAACGAAAAGGGCGCGACAAGCCGAAGCCTGCCGCGCCCCTGATCCGTCCGCGTGAAGCGGCTTACTTGCCCTGAAGCGCGTGCTTCAGATCGCGCATCTCGTCATGGCCGGCACGGACCGAGGTCCAGGCATGGCCGATGGCGGAGCGGGTTTCGGGCGACAGGTCGTCGTCCTTCAGCGCGTCCTCGAACTTCGCCTTGATATGATCCTCGCCAGCCTCGACCTCATTGACGATCGCCTGGTCGTCCTGGCCGGTAACGGCGGATTTCAGGTTGAGGAACATGCGGTGCGCGCCGGCAAGGGCGGTGCCGTCATCCTCAGGCGTGCCGCCGAGCCGCGTGACTTCCGACTGAAGCGCGTTCGCGGCCTGACGCCGTTCGGAGGCGCGGCTGTTGAACATCTGGACATAGCGGCTGTTGTCCGCATCCTTCGCGGCCTCGGTATAGCCGTCGACGCTGTCGATCGTGGTGGCGATCAGCGAATTGAGGGTGCGGATATCGTGGCTGGTATCGGCCATGGGCGTCTCTCCTTGTTTCCGGTTGGGGATACAGGGGGAGCGCATGAGCGGCGGGATAGTTGCGTAAAGGCAAACCCTCTCAGCGATATACTTCGCGCCGATGGCCGACTTCGATGACAAACACTGTGACTGTTTCGTCTTCAATCTCGGCGATCACCCGGTAATCGCCAACCCGAAATCGCCAATAGCCGGTCCAGCCGCCGGTCAGCGGTTCAGCCGTCGCGCGAGGGTCATCGGATTGCGCGACAACCGCGAGCTTTTTGAGGATGCGGGTGCGCGCAACCGCGTCGATCCCGGCGATCTGCTTTTCCGCCCTTCGGCTGAATTCAACCTGCCACATTATACCGCGTCATCATCTCGCGCAGTGAGATGGTGTCGGCGCGGTCCAGCTCGCGGCTAGCCTCGACTGCAACGGCATAGTCTTCAAGGTCTTCGAGATAGGCGAGCAGCGCCTTGCGCGCGAGATCGGCCGGTGCCTCACCAGTGCGGGCGGCAACGGCGGCAAGCGCCTGTTCCAGCGCGGGGTCGAGGTTGAGTTCGATCATGGGCGGCGTCCTTTGTGCGAGATCATCGCATATTGACCACTACAAAGGAAACACCCAGTCTGTTTTGCATGACGGTGCCCGGCTTTCCTCGCATTAGCATTGATCCACTGGTTTGCGGTGGCCGGCCGATCGTGGCGGGCACCCGGATGCGGGTGAGCGACGTGCTGGAAATGCTGGCGGGCGGTGCGACCCCGGCGGAGATTGCGGCCGACTTTTCTATGTCGATGAGGATGATGTTCGCGCCGTGTTGGCCTATGCGGCGGCGCAGGGGTAACTAGGTACCATGTTCCCGGAACTCCCCATGCTGCTTTTTCCGCGTGATGAAGCGTGTGGCGGGAACCGGTGATGGAGGAGAGCGTCGGCGCTTACTTCGCGGGTATCGCCAGTATGCGGCTAACGACCCAAGTAAGTGCGGACAGAGCCATGAGGCTCCAGCATGCGAGAAAAACTAGTAGTGGCGCGATATTGCGCAAAACGTCCTCTCGAACGATACTAGCGAGCAGGCTGAACACTGTGAGGAAAAGAAGTCGCCAAATTGACGAAGATATCAGACGTGGCAATTCAGCGTATGATTTCGAAGATCTCAAAACTTTGAACTCGTCCCCTTTCACATGTCCGATCAAAAACGTACCAGCTGCAATCACAAATCCCAAAAGCGAAGCACTGGTTGCAAACAGGTTGAGAACGGATGATTGAACCTGCGCTGACCCGATACTTTCGAATATTGCAAAGTCAATTCGGATAGAAATATAACATATTATCGCCGCTGCAACTGACACCAGCGCGTCACACCTTAGCCGAAATCGGTAATAAAATCCTACCATAGCTCATTGGCTACCGCAGCCGCATGCAATTTATCTCGCTTTGCCTCGTAAGCAGCTTCAATAATCTGATAAGCTTGCGCGCTGTCAATGCTTCTCGACCGCGCCGTCCTTCGTCTAAATATCTCTCCAGAAACTAGCTTTTCCTCTAGTATGTCAACGTACCTCGGCACAGTTGATCCAGAGATATAACCTGTAGCTTTCAGTGTCTTGAAACGCTCACGATCCTGAGGTCGTCGCTTTATAAGCATCGCGAGCTTGGCAGTGAGCGACTGGAGCGTGGTTGCGCCAAGGTCAGAAGTTAGAGCAATACCGACCTTCTTCGAAGCACCAGCCTTTGCGGACGCTTCAACAGCCGCCGCTAAATTATCGTCGGCTTCTCTAATAAGTTGCGCTGTGTCAGGAGGAACGTCCAGTTCTAGAACCCGAACTGTACCCATTCTTTCAACGACCTCGACAATATCTCGCTCGAACAACGGCAGAAATCTCGGTGCGGTTGGAAGGTTGGCACCCTTATCGAACAAGTATGGCCCCAGCTTGGCCAATCGGGGTCCGTCATGGTTGAATTCGGATGCCACGTGCCCATCCTCAAAAATTATCACGTGGCATACGTCAATGAGGCCTTCGTCCTCCCGCAATGCAAGCGTCTTCAGCTGGCCCTCCCGCTCAATATCTGGAAGAAGGTTGCGCCGAGTTCGACCAAATCGTAAACGTAAAGGATACTCTAAACTATCAGGAAACCCGCAGAGCAAAGAATTTGTCTGGGCATCAGCTTGATACCTGCCCTTATCATTAAAAGGGAGATTTTCTATTCGCTGAAATGCACCAGACAGTCGCTCTTTGAACTGTTCAAAATGTTCTATGCGAAAGAAATATACCTTCCGTGCAACTACGATCTCGTCGTCCGCCATGCCCCCTCCTCAAATAGGCCCTACTCCGCCGCCGCATTCTCCCCAACCCTACCCCGCTCCAACAACGGCGCAAGATACTTCCCCGTAAAGCTCGTCTCCACCTTCACCACCTGTTCCGGCGTGCCAGTCGCCACAATCTCGCCACCCTTCACGCCGCCTTCCGGGCCGAGGTCGATGATCCAGTCAGCGGTCTTGATGACGTCGAGATTGTGTTCGATCACGACGACGCTGTTGCCCTGTTCAACGAGGGCGTGGAGCACCTCCAGCAGTTTTCGCACGTCCTCGAAATGCAGGCCGGTGGTCGGCTCATCGAGGATGTAGAGCGTCTGTCCGGTGGAGCGGCGGGCGAGTTCCTTTGACAGTTTCACGCGCTGGGCCTCGCCGCCGGACAGGGTCGTCGCCTGTTGCCCGACCTTGACATAGCCAAGGCCCACTTCGGCCAGCATGGCCATGCGTTCGCGGATCGGGGGCACGGCCTTGAAGAATTCCACCGCATCCTCGACCGTCATGTCGAGCACGTCGGCGATCGACTTGCCCTTGAACTTCACCTCCAGCGTTTCGCGGTTGTACCGCTGGCCATGGCAGACATCGCAGGTGACATAGACGTCGGGCAGGAAGTGCATCTCGATCTTGAGCACGCCGTCGCCCTGGCACGCCTCGCACCGGCCGCCCTTGACGTTGAAGCTGAACCGGCCGGGCTTGTAGCCGCGCGCTTGGGCTTCAGGGAGCCCCGCGAACCAGTCGCGGATATGGGTGAAGGCGCCGGTATAGGTGGCGGGATTGGAGCGCGGGGTGCGGCCGATGGGCGACTGGTCGATGTCGATGACCTTGTCGAGATGTTCGAGGCCCATGATCTTGTCGTGCCGGCCCATCGGCACGCGCGCGCCGTTCAGCGTGCGGGCGGCGGCGGCATAGAGGGTGTCGAGCGTGAAGCTGGACTTGCCCGAGCCGGAGACGCCGGTGATGCAGGTGAAGGTGCCGAGCGGCACGCTGGCCGTCACGCCCTTCAGATTGTTGGCGGTGGCATTGTGGACGGTGAGCTTCTTGCCATTGCCCTTGCGCCGCTTTTTCGGGACCGCGATGCTGCGCGTGCCGTTCAGGTAATCGGCGGTGACGCTGCCCGGGGTGGCGAGCAGTTCGGGCAGGGTGCCGTGCGCGACGACGGTGCCGCCATGCACGCCCGCGCCCGGCCCCATGTCGATGACATAATCGGCGGTGCGGATCGCATCCTCGTCATGTTCCACCACCAGCACGGTGTTGCCGAGATCGCGCAGGCGGCGGAGCGTGGCGAGCAGCATGTCGTTGTCCCGCTGATGCAGGCCGATGCTGGGTTCGTCGAGGACATAGAGCACGCCGGAGAGGCCGGAGCCGATCTGGCTGGCAAGGCGGATGCGCTGGGATTCGCCGCCGGACAGGGTGCCGCTGGTGCGATCGAGGTTGAGGTAATCCAGCCCGACATTGTTGAGGAAGCCGAGGCGTTCGAGGATTTCCTTGAGGATGGGGGCCGCGATCTGGCGCTGCTGATCGGTGAGCTGATCGGGCAGCGACTGGAACCAGGCGAGCGCGTCGACCACCGACAGGCGGGTGGCATAGGCGATGGGCTGATGCGCGATCTTGACCGCGAGGGCTTCGGGCTTGAGGCGGGCGCCGTGGCAGGTTTCGCACGGGTGCGCGGCCTGATATTTGCTCAGCTCTTCGCGCATCCAGGCGCTTTCGGTCTGCAAGAGGCGGCGGTTGAGGTTGCCGATCACGCCCTCGAACGGCTTCTTCACGTCATACGACTTGCGGCCGTCGATGAAGGTGAGCGTGACCGGCTTGCCGCCGGTGCCGTGGAGGATGATGAGCTGAACCTCTCCGGGCAGATCCTGCCACGGGGTGTCGAGGCTGAACCCGAATTCGCGGGCGAGGCTGGCCAGCACCTGCATATAATAGGGGCTGGGCGGGTTGGACTTGGCCCAGGGGACGATCGCGCCCTTTTTCAGGCTGAGCGCGGCGTTGGGGACGACCAGGTCGGCGTCGAATTCCTGGCGCTCGCCCAGGCCGTCGCACGCGGGGCAGGCGCCCTGGGGCGCGTTGAAGCTGAACAGGCGCGGCTCGATTTCCGCGATGGTGAAGCCGGAGACGGGGCAGGCGAATTTTTCGCTGAACACGATGCGATTGGCTGGAATCCCTGCGCCCTTCATCGCGCCGGCGTCCGCCGCCTCATCCTCCCGGCCCGGCACGACGCCGTCGACCAGATCGACATAGGCCAGGCCCTCGGCCAGTTTCAGCGCGGTCTCGAAGCTTTCCGCCAGGCGGGTGGCGATGTCGCCACCAACGACCAGCCGGTCGACCACCACTTCGATGTCGTGCTTGTATTTCTTGTCGAGCGCGGGGGCTTCCTCGATCGCGTGCTGCTCGCCGTCGATGCGGACGCGGGTGAAGCCGGCGCGCTGCCATTCGGCCAGTTCCTTGGCGTAACTGCCCTTTCGCCCGCGGACGACGGGGGCGAGGAGGAGGAGGCGCGTCCCCTCTGGCAGGGCGAGCACGCGGTCGACCATCTGGCTGACCGTCTGCGCGCTGATCGGCAGGCCGGTGGCGGGGGAATAGGGGATGCCGACCCGCGCCCAGAGGAGGCGCATGTAATCGTAGATTTCCGTCACGGTAGCGACCGTGGAGCGCGGATTGCGGCTGGTCGTCTTCTGCTCGATGCTGATCGCGGGGGACAGGCCCTCGATATGATCGACATCGGGCTTCTGCATCATCTCAAGGAATTGGCGCGCATAGGCGGAGAGCGATTCCACATAGCGCCGCTGCCCCTCGGCATAGATGGTGTCGAAGGCGAGGGACGACTTGCCGCTGCCCGACAGGCCGGTGATGACCGTCAGCGTGTCGCGCGGAATGTCGATGTCCACGCCCTTGAGATTATGCTCGCGCGCGCCGCGGACGGAGATGTGGGAAAGGCTCATGTGGCGGAGTTCTAGCTTTGTTCTGGAGGAGAATCCAGTCAGCGAGATAGGGGGTGTAGTGACGGGTTGCGAGGGGGCGTGCGGCCCTTGTTGCATCGATCGGGCGGCCCCATCTGCGGCGCTGACCGAGGGGGAATCACCATGCACACACTCTACGACGTTTCGGTGCCGCCGATGATCCGCGCGCTGACAGCGATGAAGGCGTTTCTGGAAAAGGGGCGCGCCTATGCCGAGGCGCAGGGATGGGACGAGGCCGAGCTGATCGAGGCGCGGCTGTACGAGGACATGGCGCCCCTGACCGGACAGGTGCAGCGGGCGAGCGACAGCGCCAAGTTCCTGGCGGTGCGCGTGGGCGGGGCGGAGCCGGTGGCGATGCCCGACGAGGAGGCGAGCTTTGCCGAACTGGCCGAGCGGATCGACCGGACGATCGCGGTGCTGAACGCCGTCCCGCGCGAAGGGTTCGACGGGAAGGAGGACGCGGAAATCATTCTGAAGACGCCGCGCGGCGACATTCCGTTTCGCGGCACCGATTACGTGTTGGGTTTCGCCATCCCCAATTTCTATTTCCACGTGACGACCGCCTACGCGATCATGCGCATGAAGGGCGTGCCGGTGGGCAAGATGGACTTTCTGGGGGCGCGGTAGCCATCAGTCGGCCCGCGCGGAAATGGATCGAAAGCGCTTTGCGGTGAAGGGGTTGCCCCGCTAGCGTCGGTTCCGGGGGGTAGTTCGTGAGCCAGCATCTGATCAACGAGTATCGCGCCGAGCTTGACCGATTGCGGGCGGTGTCGGGCAGCCGCCGCGAAAGCGTGCTGCGTGAGGCGTTCAAGGATTTGCTCAAGCGATGGGGCAAGTCGCACGACCTGCAATTCATCGCCGAACACGACATCGTGACCAAGGCGATGAACCGCATTTACCTGGACGGGGCGCTGCTCCACGGATTGCGGGTCCCGTTCGGCTATTGGGAAGCCAAGGACGAGAATGACGACCTGGCCAAGGAGATCGAGGCCAAGTTCCGCAAGGGCTACCCGCGCGACAACATCATCTTTACCGACGATGCGACCGCCGTGCTGTGGCAGGACGGCGTCGAAGTCATGCGCGCCGCCATGCAGGACGATGACGACAGCCTGCTCAGGCTGCTGACGCGATTCTTCGCGCATGAGCGGCAGGAAATTGCCGATTTCAACAAGGCGGTGAAGCAGTTCGCCACCGACCTGCCCGCGATCCTCACTGCGCTCCGCGAACGCATCGCGGAGAAGCGGGCTGCATCGAGCGCCTTCGCCCGTGCCGAGGGCGCGTTCCTGAAGCACGCGCGCGACGCGATCAACCCGGCGGTCAGCGAGGACGATGTTCAGGAAATGCTGATCCAGCACGTCCTGACCGAAGACATTTTCGCCAAGGTGTTCGACAACCCCGATTTCCACCAGCACAATAATATCGCCGCCGAACTCAAACGGCTGGAGGATGTGCTGTTCGGGCGGGGGGAAAAGCAGCAATTGCTCCGCGCGCTCGCGCCCTATTATGCCGGGATCGCCAGCACGGCCGCGCTGATCCAGAGCCATTCGGAGAAACAGGGGTTCCTGAAGGCACTCTACGAGGATTTCTACAAGGCGTATAATCGCAAGGCCGCCGACCGGCTCGGCGTGGTCTATACCCCGGGTGAGATCGTGCGGTTCATGATCCGCAGCGCCGACTGGCTGTGCGAAAAGCATTTCGGCAAGAACTTGATCGACCGGGGCGTCGAGATCCTCGATCCCGCTACCGGCACCGGCACGTTCATCGTCGAGCTGCTGGAGCATTTTCGTGGGTCTCACGAAAAGCTGCGGCATAAGTACAAGGAAGAGCTGCACGCCAACGAAGTCGCGATCCTGCCCTATTACGTCGCCAATCTGAATATCGAGGCGACCTATCAGGCGATCACCGGCCAGTTCGCCGAGTTTGAGAATCTGTGTTTCGTCGATACGCTCGATAACGTCGATGCGCTGGGCATCCATTCGGGCCACCAGTTCGACCTGCTCGGCGGCCTCGCCGACGAGAATATGGAGCGCGTGAAGCGTCAGAATAGGCGCAAGATCAGCGTCGTGATCGGTAATCCGCCGTACAATGCCAATCAGCAGAACGAGAACGACAACAACAAGAACCGCGCGTATGCGCATATCGATGCGCGGATCAAAAATACGTATATCAAGGCGAGTACGGCGCAGAAGACCAAGCTCTATGATATGTATGCCCGGTTCTATCGCTGGGCGAGTGATCGGTTGGGCGACGAAGGGATTGTCGCATTCGTCACCAACCGAAGCTTCCTGAATAGTCGAACCTTTGATGGATTTCGGAAGCTGGTTGCTGATGACTTCCAAGAAATCTGGATCGTTGATTTAGGGGGTGATGTTCGTGCCAATCCCAAACTCTCTGGCACCACGCACAACGTATTTGGAATTCAGACCGGAGTCGCGATCGCGTTTCTGGTGAGGAAAAAGGCCAAGTCGCAAAGCTCAATTCATTACGGCCGGCGACCGGAGCTAGAGGAAGCCGAGGATAAGCTGTCTTTCGTTTCGTCCACCGATCTTTCGAATGCCGCGCCCGAGTTACTAAAACCAAGTAAACGAGCCGATTGGCTAAACCTGGGTGAAGCCGTCTTCGACGAGTTTCTACCAGTTGCCAACAGCGTGACAAAGGGCGCGGCCGGCACCAGCCGAGATCGTGCGATCTTTAAGTTATTCTCGCTCGGTACCTCTACAAATCGTGACGAATGGGTCTACGATCGATCCGTTACCGCACTCTCGGAGAAGATCGGCTATTTCATCGAGGCGTACGATAGAACGTCTGCTAAGAGCACCTCATTTCCGGAAAACATCAAGTGGTCCGAAAATCTTAAGCGTCTTAAGCGAAGCGGTCGAAACGAACCGTTCGATTCCTCAAGAATTCGTCAATCGCTGTACAGGCCGTTTCAAAAAGAATGGGTTTATCAGTCGCGGTTGCTGATCGATCGCCCTGGTCTCGTCGATGAAATGTTCCCTCTAGGGGAGAGTAACCCAGCGATAGGTTACACGACAGGGGGAAGGTTGGATTTTTCGGCGTTCTCCTCCGACGTCCCGGTGTCACTCACCGTCTTATCGTTGGACGCAAATCAATGCCTCCCTCGATACCGCTACACCAAGTCCGGCGAGCGGGTGGACAACATCACCGACTGGGCGCTGGGCAAGTTCGTCGCGCACTATGGCAAGAAGGGCGTCACCAAGGATGCGATCTTTGTCTATGTCTATGCCGTGCTGCACGATCCGGTTTATCGCGAGAAATATGCGCTGAACCTGAAGCGCGAGTTCCCGCGCATCCCCTTCTACCCCGATTTCGCGCAGTGGGCGGCGTGGGGCGAGGCGCTGATGGCGATGCACATCGGCTATGAGGACGTGACCCCCTGGCCGGTCGAGCGGATCGACACGCCCAACCCGAAACGCGCCGAGGGGACGCACCCCAAGCCCGCGCTGAAATCCTTTGCGGATCAGGGCGTGGTGCGGGTGGACGAGGATACGCAGATCACCGGTATTCCAGCCGAGGCGTGGCGTTACCGGCTTGGCAACCGCAGCGCGATCGACTGGGTGCTCGACCAGCACAAGGAAAAGACCCCGCGCGACCCGACGATCCGGGAGAAGTTCAACACCTATCGCTTTGCCGATTACAAGGAGAGCATGATCGCCCTTTTGGCAAAGGTGGTGCGGGTGAGCATGGACACGGTCGCGATTACCGAGGCGATGCGCGGGCTGGATCGCAGCAGATGGGAGGACGCGGCATGACATTGACCCTGCCCAAATATGACGCGCTGATGTTTCCCACGCTTCGCGCGCTGGATGCGCTGGGCGGATCGGCAACGGTGGAAGAAATCCGGAGCTGGCTCGTCGAGGCGCTTGGCCTGACCGAAGCACAGATGGATGCGGCGCACGAAAAGAGCGGCAGCGTCATCATGCCGCATCGCATGGCCTGGGCGCGCAGCTACCTGAAGATCGCGGGCATGGTGTCCAGCGGAGGCAAGGGATTGTGGGTGCTTAATGACGCCGGTCGCCATGCGTTGACCGGCAGCGAGGCGGCGCTGAAGGCGGAAGTGAAGAAGCTCGTTGCCGCCTACAATGCACTGCGTCGGGCCGAAGCCGCCGCCGATGATGGTGACGACGATAGCGCGACAGAGGAAGAGGCCGAATGGACCGACGCCTTGCTCGCCAAGCTGCGCACCATGGACCCTGGTGCTTTCGAACGCCTCGCGCAACGCCTCCTGCGGGAAAGCGGGTTCGTGAAGGTGGAGGTGACGGGCAAGTCCGGCGATGGCGGCATCGACGGATCAGGCGTGCTGCGCATGAACCTGATCAGTTTCCAAGTGCTGTTCCAGTGCAAGCGATACGCGGGATCGGTGCCTGCGGGCACGGTGCGCGATTTTCGCGGGGCGATGCAGGGGCGGGCGGACAAGGGGCTGATCATCACTACCGGCACCTTTACCGCCGATGCGCGCAAGGAAGCGACGCGGGACGGGGCGCCGGCCATCGACCTGATCGACGGGGAGGCGCTTTGCCAGCTCCTAAAGGAGCGCGGGTTGGGGGTGCAGGTGCGTCAGGTGGTGCGTGAGGAGGTGACGGTGGTGCCAGAGTTCTTCGACGAAATCTGAACAGGCGGCTGCTGTACCCCCCCTATCCCCGGACCCGAAAGACCGGTAGCGCAGTGCGATCATTCCGCCCTGTGATTCGGGCGGTGACCTTTCGGGATATCAACGACTTATGGGCACGGACACGCCAGTGGCGGTGGATGCGGCGGTGCGGGCGTTCTGTGCCTCGATCGCGCCGGGCGATCCGGTGTTCGTCGATGTGGTGCCGGGCGAGGGCGCTCGGGTCGCATATTGTTTTTCCAATGCGCGCGAGGCGGCGGCGCGGGGCGGGGGATCGGTCGAATATGGCTGGATCATCTGGCACTGGCCGGGCCGGTTTTTCGAGGCGGAGCATCATGCGGTGTGGCGACGGCCGGACGGCACGCTGATCGATGTGACGCCGATGCTGTACGGGCAGCCGCGCATCCTGTTCCTGGCCGATCCATCCGCCGTGTTCGACCCGCCCCATTACCGGGCGAACCCGTTGCAGGCGGAGGCGGGCAATGCGGTGGCAGCGGAATATGTCGCGCTGAGCGTCGAGCGGTCGGCCATCCTGAACGCCTATGGCGAGCCGGGTGTCGATCATGCGATTTCGGCCGAGGACCAGGCGCGGCTGGACGCGATCACGCCGCGCTGGATGGCGCTCTATGCCCGGTTGCAGGCAATGGGGTGAGCGGCGCCACCGGCCCCTGCGGCGGTATTGCGGCCGCGGGGCGGACGGCTATGGTGGCGCGGACGACGGGTGGGCTGGAAAGGCCCCTCTCCTGCAGGGGGAGGGGCTTTATTGCGCAGGAGACTGACCATGTGTGACGAAAAGCAGACCGCAGCCGGTGCCCGCCCGTTCGACTGGACGATGAACCGGCGGCAGTTCGCGGCGCTGGGCGCGGGGGCGGCGGTGGTCGCCTGTGCTCCGATGGCGGGCGATGCGGGCGCGGCGGAGGCCGGCGGGCTGAGCGAGGGCATGGTCAGCTTTGCGACGCCGGACGGGACGATGGACGCATTCTTCGTCCGCCCGGCAAGCGGCAGGCACGCAGCGATCCTGACCTGGCCCGACATTGCCGGGCAGCGCGAGGCGTTTCGGGTGATGGCGCGGCGGCTGGCGGCGCAGGGCCATGCGGTGCTGGTGCTGAACCCCTATTACCGGTCGGTGGCGGGCGAGCCGTTCAAGGATTTCGCGGCCTTTTCCAGCAGCGGCGGCTTTCAGAAGGTCGGGCCGTGGCGTGCGCAGCTGACGCCGGAGGCGGTGATGCGGGATGCGACCGCGGCCGTTGCGTGGCTGGACAAGCAGCCGTCGGTGGACACGGGCCGGGGCGTCGGCACGCACGGATACTGCATGGGCGGGCCGTTCACGGTGTTCAGCGCCGCCGCCGTGCCGGGCCGGGTGAAAGCGGCGGTTTCGCTGCATGGCGGCGGGCTGGTGCGCGGGGAAGAGCCAATGAGCCCGCACAAGCTGCTCGCGCGGACGCAGGCGACCTATCACATCGCGGTGGCGCAGAATGACGATGCCAAGGCGCCGCAGGACAAGACCGTGTTCAAGGCGGCGGCTGACGCGGCGGGGCGGCCCGCCAGCGTCGACGTCTATGCCGCCGACCATGGCTGGACCGTCATCGACAGCCCGGCCTATAATCAGGCCGAGGCGGAGCGCGCCTGGACCGCAATGAGCGGGCTGTTCAAGGCGCTGTAAGCCCGCGATCGGGCGATCCGACGCTGCCCGTGCCAGGCATGGGCAAGCGGATCGTTTCGCAGTATCACCATCGCAACTCCGTCCCGATGATAGAAAATATCTATCATCGGGATAGCGACTCCATGGTTGAAACAATGGCGTCCAACCCCGATTACGCAACTGCACAATAATCGGGCCTAAGATCGGGGACAGCGATGGCAGAGGCGGGTCAACGCGCGGGAGTTCGCGCATTTCTGGGATGGATCAATCAGGTGCTGGCGCCCGATGCCGCGTTCGTCCGGCTGGCGATCGTGTACGGCATCGCCATTTCGCTGTTGTCGCTGGCCACCCCGATTTCAGTGCAGCTGCTGATCAATTCGGTGGCGAACACCGCGTTGCCCGCGCCGTTGTTCACCTTGTCCGCCATGCTGTTCCTGTTGCTGATCATCGCCGGGGTGCTGATGGCGCTCCGGGTGCATCTGATGGCGCTGTTCGAGCGGCGGCTGTTCGCGCGGATCGTGGCGGAGATCACGCTGCGCGCCGTGCATGCGCAGAACCCGTTTTTCGCCGATTCCCATCGCGGCGACCTGTTCAACCGGTTTTTCGACATGATGACGGTGCAAAAGGCGCTGCCCAGCCTGTTGATCGGCGGGTTCACCATCGTGCTGCAGGGGGTGGTGGGGCTGGTCGTCACCAGTTTCTATCACCCGTTCTTCCTGGCGTTCAATGCGGTGCTGGCGCTGGTGCTGCTGATCATCTGGCAGCTATGGGCGTCGGGCGCTATCCGGACGGCGGTGGAGAAGAGCCATGCCAAGCACGCGGCGGCGCACTGGCTGGAAAGCGTGGGCGGATCGAACGGCTTCTACAAATCCAGCCGCCACCTGGCCTTTGCCATGGACAAGTCGGAGGCGGTGACCGCGCGCTTCGTCGACACCCATCGGCGGCATTTCCGGTACAGTTTTTCGCAGACCGTGTGCCTGTTGTTCACCTGGGCTGCGGCGAGCGCCACGCTGTTGGCACTGGGCGGATGGCTGATCATCCAGAACCAGCTGTCGATCGGCCAGCTGGTCGCGGCCGAGCTGATCCTGTCCAGCGTGTTCTATGGCATCGCGCAACTGGGCTGGTATCTGGAATCACTGTACGACCTGGCCGCCAGCCTGGAGGAATTGTCGCTGTTCTGGGGCATCCCGCAGGAAAGCCAGCAGAATACCGGTCGTGGGCCGTCCGACGGCGCGATCCGGTTTCGCGGCGTCGTGCATGACGGGGTGACGCTGGATTTCCAGGTGCCGGCCGGGGCGCAGCTGGCCATCGCCACGCCGCCGGGCGTCGATCGCTGCATCGCGCTGCTGTTGCGGCGGCATGAGACCGCCCAGCGCGGCATCGTGACCGTCGGCGGCATGGATATCGCCGATTTCGACATGTACCGGCTGCGCGCCGACATCCGCGTGCTCGATCGCCCGACCATCGTGGAAATGTCGATCCGCAATTACCTGACCCTGGCGCAGGGCGGGGAAAGCGCGGGCATCATGGACGCGCTGGACCTGGTGGGCCTGACCGAGCGGATCGGCGACCTGCCGGGCGGGCTGGACACGCATCTGTCCAGTTCAGGCTGGCCGCTGTCGGTGGGCGAGACGATGGCGCTGAAGCTGGCGGCGGCGCTGCTGGCCCGGCCCCGCGTACTGATGCTGTCGCCGCTGATCGACCTGTTGCCGCCGGCGCGGGTCGATGCGGTGCTGGCCAGGTTGCGCGAAAGCCAGACGACGGTGCTGCATTTCACCCGCCGCCCGGAAGGACTGGCCCGCGACGGCCATTTGTGGATCGGACGCGACGTGCAACATCATTGCGACGGCGAGGACGAACTGATCGACCTCGCCAAGAGCCAGGGAGGCGGCAATGCCCTTTCGGCCTGAACATATCGTCCATTTCCGGACGCTGGAGCAGATTCGGCCGCCGCGCGTCGCCCGCGTGTTCGCATGGCTGATCGTCATCGGCATCACCATCGTCACGATTGCGCTGTTCACCGTGCCGTGGGTCCAGACCAGCCCCGGTTCGGGCCAGATCGCCGCGCTGGATCCCGAGGACCGGGTACAGGCAGTGACCGCGCTGGTCCCCGGCCGGGTCGAGAAATGGTATGTGCAGGACGGCCAGCGGGTAAAGGCGGGCGATCCCATCGCGCGCATCGTCGACAATGATCCGGCGCTGTTGTCGCGCCTGGCGGCCGAACGCGGGCAGGTGCTGGCCGAAATCGACGCGGCGCAGCAGGCGATGGCCGTCGCGCAGCTGGATGTCGAGCGATCGCGCCAGCTGTTTGCCGAGGGGCTGGCGGCGCGGCGGGATTACGAAGCCACGCAGATCAAGGTGGCCGAACATCGCGCCAAGCTGGCCCAGTCCCGGGCCGAGTTGAACCGCGTCGACGTGACCTTGAACCGCCAATCGGCGCAGCTGGTGCGCGCGCCGCGCGACGGGCGCATCCAGTCGATCAATGCCGCTGCGGGCGGCACGTTGGTCAGTGCCGGCGATCCACTGGCCACGCTGGCCCCGGTGGCACCGGTACGGGTCGTCGAATTGATGGTCGATGGCCGCGACGTCGCGCTGATCCGGCCGGGCCGGCCCGTCCGGCTGGCGTTCGAGGGGTGGCCGGCGATCCAGTTCAGCGGCTGGCCATCGATCGCGCAGGGCATGTTCGATGGCCGCGTCCGATCCGTCGACCCGTCGGCCCAGATCAACGGGCTGTTCCGGGTGCTGGTGGAACCGATGCCGGGCAAGACCCCGTGGCCCGACGACGATTTCGTCCGGCTGGGCGCCAAGGTGCGCGGCTGGATCCAGATGGAGACGGTGTCGCTGGGTTATGAGCTGTGGCGCCAGTTGAACGATTTCCCGCTGGAGTTCCGCCGCCCGGCCATCGAGGGCGAAAGCAAGGCGGGCGGCATGGCGTCCGGTCCGGTGGAGAAGAAGAAATGATCAGGGGCGTGCTGGTCGCCCTGATGGTTTCGGCAGCACCAGTCGCTGCGCGGCCGGTGGCGGCGATGGCGCAGACCGCCGCACCGGTGGTCGAACCGACGACCGAACCCCAAACAGAGCCGGCGCGACAGGGCATATTGTCGCTGAACACCGTGCTGCAATCGTCGGCGATGCATGCCCCGGCCATTCTGGAGGCGCTGGCCCGCGAGCGGGTGGCCGACGGCAAGGCGCTGTCGGCGCGCGGTGCATTCGATCTGGTGTTCGATGGGGACGCCAGTTCCCGCCTGCTGGGCTATTACAATGGCAGCGTGGCCGAGGGGCAGGTGACCAAGCCGCTGGCGACCAATGGCGGCTATGTTTACGGCGGCTACCGCGTGTCGCGCGGCGATTTTCCCGATTATTATGGCGACCGGTTCACCAACCAGCTGGGCGAGGTGAAGGTCGGCGCGGTGTTTGCCCTGATGCGGGACCGGTGGGTCGATGCGCGGCGCACCGGGCTGACCCTGGCCGACCGGGACGTCGAGCTGGCCCGGCTGGACCGCGAGATGGTGGCGATCGGCGTTCAGCGCCGGGCGGTCGCCGCCTATCAGGACTGGGTGGCGGCGGGCCAGCGGGTCGCGGTCTATCGTGACCTGTTGGCGCTGGCGAGCGAACGTCAGCAGTCGATCGAACGGCAGATCCAGCTTGGTGCGCGGCCCGCGATCCTGGGCACCGAAAACCGGCAGAACATCGTCCGCCGCCAGTCTTTGCTCGTGCGCAGCGAACAGCAGCTGGCAGCGGCGGCCAACGCCCTGTCGTTTTTCCTGCGCGATGCGAATGGCGAACCTGTCGTGCCAGACCCGGCCCGGTTGCCGGCGGGCTTTCCCGAATTCGAGCTGCCGCCCCTGAGCCGCGATCTGGGCCGGCGGGTGGAACGACCCGACCTGGACGCGATCCTGGTGCGGTTGGACCAGAACGAGGCCCGGCGGCGGCTGGCGGAAAACGACCTGATGCCCCGGCTGGACCTGCGGGGCGAAGCGTCGAAGGACCTGGGGCCGGTTGGCGTCGGCGGCCCGACCAAGACCCCGGCCGAAACCATCGTCGGCGTGCGCTTTTCACTGCCGCTGGAACGGCGTGCCGCGCGCGGGCGGATCGCCGAAGCGCAGGCGGAGGCCGATGCGCTGCGCCGCCGCCGCCAGTTGATCGAGGATCAGATCCTGGTCGAAGTGAACGGGTTGGCCATTCAGGTCGAAGCTGCCGAGCGGTTGGTCGGGCTGGCGGTGGACGAAGCGGCGCTGGCGGCGCGGCTGGCCGAGGCGGAGCGGCGTCGGTTCACGCTTGGCGCCAGCGATTTCATCCTGGTCAACCTGCGCGAGGAGACAGCCGCCGATGCGCAGTTGCGGCGGCTGGATGCGCAATATGCACGATCGGCGGCGCGGGCAGAGCTGGTGGCGGCGACGGTCGACCGGGATCAGCTGGGGCTGTGAGGGGGAGAGGGTAGGGAAGAAAGAAAGCCCTCACCCTTCCGGGGGCTGCGCCCCCTCTCTCCCTCTCCCGTAAACGGGAGAGGGAATCTTTGGGCGGCCATCGCTGCTATCCCTCTCCCGCAAGCGGGAGAGGGAGGGAGCGCCGTCAGGCGCGGAAGGGTGAGGGTTTCCTCCCTCAATCCAGCGGGTAGAGCGCGGCTGCGACCCAGCGCAGTTCGGCGCGGAGCACGCCCCAGGCGCGGGCGGCGGCGCGGCTGTCCATGAACTCGATACCGATGCCCCGCGCATCAAGTGCGGCGATCAGGGGGGCGGGCGGGCGGCGCATCGCACTGCCGGTGCCGAGAATGACGAACTCTGGCAGCGGATCAAGTGCGAGCAGCGGCGCGAGCGCGTCCATGGCCAAATCGCCAAGCGGTGGCGGGGACCAGCCATCGGCGCGTTCCGGGGTGATCGTCAGCCCTTCATAGACCCCGCCATCGACGCGAAAGCCGCGCCCGACGATGCCGGAGATCAACGGTCCGGTACCGCGCTGGTCGCGGGTCAGGTTGACCATGGCGTCGCTCCTTCAACCATCACTGACATTGCTGCGCTCGCAATGACGATCCGATATATACTCGCGACAAACGGGTTCAGGAACGCGCGGTTCAGACCTGCGCGCCGTCGCTGGTTACCCGTTCGGCACCCGCCGGGCCGGCGGTGGCGGTCTTGTTGAAGCTGTCCGGCCCGACCTTGAACTGGATGAGGATGCCGTTGCCGACGAACATCGACGACCAGGTGCCGATGACGATGCCCAGCCACATGGCGACCGAGAAACCGAAGATCACGTCCGGGCCGATGAACACCAGGGCAGACAGCGCGACGATCAGGGTGAGCGAGGTCATGACGGTGCGCGCCAGCGTCTCGTTGATCGACAGATTGAGGAGCGGCACGATCTCCATCTTGCGATATTTGCGCAGGTTTTCGCGCACGCGGTCGAAGATGACGATCTTGTCGTTCAGCGAATAGCCGATGATCGTGAGCAGGGCGGCGATCGTGTTGAGGTTGAACTCAAGCTGGGTCGCGGCGAAGAACCCCAAGGTGACGATCATGTCCTGCGCCAGCGCAAGCAGCGCGCCGACCCCGAATTGCCATTCGAAGCGGACCCAGATGTAGATGGCGATGGCGATCATCGCCAGGCCGAGCGCCAGCGCGCCCTTGGTAAAGAGTTCGCCCGATACCTTGCCCGACACCGCCTCGACCGAGCCGATCTGCGCGCCTGGATAGTTGGACGAAATCAGTTGGCGCACGCGGTTGGCGCTGTCGCTGGCCGCGCCGTCGCCGCCATCGGGCACCGGCAGGCGGATGGCGATGTCGCGGTCCGACCCGAACTGCTGGATGGTCGATTCACCAAGGCCCAGCGAATCCACCCGCTCGCGCAGCTGATCGATCTGGACATCCTGGACAAAGGTGACGCGTACCGTCTGGCCGCCGACGAAATCGATGCCGAAGTTGAGGCCGCGCACGGTGAGCATGGCGATCGAGGCGACGACCATGGCGATGCTGATGACGGCGGCGACGTTCCGCCAGCGCAGCCAGTCGATATTGACCGTGTCGGGGACAAGTTTCAGGGGACGCATGGCCGGTTCCTTCAGATCACAAGCTGCTTGGGCCGCTTGGACGACAGCCAGTCGGAAACCATCAGCCGGGTAAAGGTGACGGCGGTGAAGACGGAGGTGACGATGCCGATGGTCAGCACCACGGCGAAGCCGCGAATGGGACCGGCGCCGAACACGAACATGATGATGGCGGCGATCACGTTGGTGACGTTCGCGTCGAAGATCGCGCGGCTCGCCTCCTTATAGCCGAACTCGATCGAGGCGATCACCGTGCGGCCGCGCCTTTGTTCCTCGCGGATACGCTCGTTGATCAGCACGTTGGCGTCGACCGCCGCACCGATGGTCAGCACGAAGCCTGCGATGCCCGGCAGGGTCAGCGTGGCGTTGAACACCGCCATGATCCCGATGATCATCAGGACGTTCACGACCAGCGCCAGATTGGCGTAGATGCCGAAGCGCAGATAGGCGAGTAGCATCAACACGATGACCGCCACGGTGCCGACGATGCCCGCGATCACGCCCGAACGGATCGAATCCTGGCCCAGTTCCGGGCTGATCGTCGATTCCTCGATCGGGGTCAGCGCGACGGGCAGCTTGCCCGAACGCAGCGCGATGGCCAATTCGTTGGCGCTTTCGGTGGTGAAACCCCCCTCGATCAGTGCGCTGCCGCCCAGGATTTCGGTGTTGATGTTCGGCGCGGAAATGACGACGTCGTCGACGACGATGGCAAAGCGCTTGCCGACATTCTGCGACGTGGCGCGGGCAAAGGCGGCGCCGCCAGCGGTGTTGAAGCGCATGGTGACGATCGGCGCGCCGGTATCGGGACTGAATTCCTGACGCGCATCGGCCAGCTGATCGCCGGAGATGATCGTCTGACGCTTGAGCGCGATATTCTGCTGGAAGGCGGGGTAGGGGAGGATCTCGCTGCCGACCGGTGCGCGGCCCTGAGCCACCAGCGCCGGATCGGCGTCCTCATCCACCATCTTGAATTCGAGGCGTGCGGTGCGACCGAGCAGCGCCTTCAGCTGCTGTGGATCCTGAAGCCCCGGCACCTGCACGACGATGCGGTTCGTGCCCTGGCGGATGATGGTCGGTTCGCGCGTGCCCAGTTCGTCGATGCGGCGGCGGACGACCTCGGTCGCGTCCTCCATGGCGCGTTCGACCGCCTGGTCCAGCCCGGCGCTGGTCGGGGTGATGACGAAGCGCTGCTGGTCGACGACGTTCATGTCCCATTCGCGCTGGCCGGTCAGGCCCGCGCCGCCTCCGATCAGGCCGTCGTCCAGCAGCCGCTGGCGCGCGGCATCAACCTGGGCTGCGTCCCGCAACAGGAAGCTGACTCGGCCGTCGCGGACCGAGATGTCGCCGACCCCGATGCGCGGTGCCTTGGCCAGGCTGGTCTGCACCTGATCGCGCATGGATTCGAGGCGCGTCGCCGCCACTTCCTCGGTCTTTGCCTCAAGCAGGATATAGCTGCCCCCGGCAAGGTCGAGGCCGAGGTTGACCGTGGGCATCGGTACCCATGCGGGCACCTGACGCTTGACATTGTCCGGCAACAGGCTGGGTACCGCCAGCAGCGAGATGAGGATGACGGTGGCCCAGGTCAGCCACTTCTTCCAGCGCGGGAAATCCAGCATGGGATCAATCGTTCGCCGGTTTGCCGCCCAGCGGCTGAACCTCGGCCAGGGTCGCCTTGACCGCGCGGACCTTGACGTTCGGGCCGAGCTCCAGCTCGACATGCGCATCCTCGACCCGCAGCACCTTGCCGACCAGGCCGCCCGCGGTGATGACGGTATCGCCCTTCTTCACGGCGGCGACCGCATCGCGCAGCTTCTTCATCTGCCGCTGTTGCGGGCGGATCATCAGGAAATAAAAGGCCACGAAGATCAGCAGCAGCGGCGCCATCGAGATGATGCCGGCAAGCGTGCCGCCACCGGCAGCGGTCCCGGCGGAGGTCTGGGCAAAAGCGGTTGAAATGAACATTGTCGGGCAAAAACCTGTCAGCGCGGCACGGCCCAGAGCCGCCCGCTTCAAGCGGGGGCCGCTATCACGCGCCTGTCCACCGCGCAACCGGAGTCGTTGCCCGCGCGCCGGCGGACGGGCCAAGCCCCCTTGCATCGCGCGCCCGTTCAGCATAGGGGCACCCGCTCGGTCGGGACGTAGCGCAGCCTGGTAGCGCATCACACTGGGGGTGTGGGGGTCGCAGGTTCGAATCCTGTCGTCCCGACCAACTTCACCCCGCTTTCACCGCATCGTCGGACCATCGCCACGGATCGCCGGGGGTGAAGGCGAGTTCGCGCGTTGCGCCGTTCCAAGCGAGCGTGCGCGTGACGGGCACGGTTGCCTTGACCGAGAGCGTCGCCACTTGGCCAGCCTGCCAGCCCATGTCCATCGTCAGCCCGCCGCGCAGGCGCACGCCGATAATGCGCCCGTCGTTCCACGCGCGGGGGAGGGCGGGGAGCAGCTCGACCCCCTGTGGCCGGTCGCGGACCAGCATTTCGACGATGCCCGCAGCCCCGCCCAGATTGCCGTCGATCTGGAACGGCGGATGCGCGTCGAACAGATTGGGATAGCTGCGTTCCGGGCCGAGCAGCTTTTTCAGGACAAGCTGCGCGCGCTCGGCATCGCCTGCCCGTGCCCAGAGGTTGATCCGCCAGCCAATGCCCCAGCCGGTTGCATCATCGCCCCGAATGCTGAGCGACCGGCGGGCGGCGGCAAGCATCGCGGGGGTTTCCGGCCCGATTTCATGTCCCGGATGCAGCGCGAACAGGTGCGAGACGTGGCGATGCTGGATCTCCGGCGCATCCATGTCCCAGTCGGCCAGCCATTCCTGAAGCTGGCCCGCCTTGCCCACCCGGTCGGCAGGAATGCGGGCGCGGGCGGCTTCGAACTGGCGGGCGAGGCCTGTGTCCCTGCCGAGGAGCGCGGCGGCGGCGCTGATATTGGCGAACAGCTCGCGCAGGATCTGCCGGTCCATCGCCGGCCCCTCGCAGATGCTGACGCCGGGATGATGCGCGTTTTCGGGGGAGACCGAGGGGGAGGTGACGAGGCCGGAGCCGTCCGCCGCCTCGACCATCGTGTCGAGAAAGAACAGGCCGCAATCGCGCATCAGCGGATAGATGCGGGCAAGCACGGCCGGATCGCGGGAATAATCCCAGCGGTCCCACAGATGCTTGACGAGCCAGGCCCCGCCCATCGGCCACAGGCCCCAGAAGGCGCCGTCGATCGGGGCGCTGGCCCGCCACAGATCGGTGTTGTGATGCGCGACCCAGCCACGCGCGCCGTACATGGATTGTGCCGTCCGGCGGCCGCTTGTCGCCAGTTCCCCGACCATGGCGATCAGCGGTTCGACGCATTCGGCCAGGCCCATCGGTTCGGCGGGCCAGTAATTCATCTCTGTATTGATGTTGATCGTGTATTTGCTGCCCCAGGGCGGATTGTTGCTGTCGTTCCATAGCCCCTGAAGATTGGCGGGCTGGCCGCCGGGGCGGGAACTGGCGATCAGCAGATAGCGGCCATATTGGGCGTAAAGGGCGGGCAGGAAGCGGTCCTCCGTCCCCGCATCATGGGCATAGCGGATGCGCTCGTCGGTCGGCATCGCGGGGAAGGGATCGGGGCCGAGATCGATGTCGAAGCCGCCGAACAGCCGCTGATGGTCCGCCCGGTGGCGCGCGCGCAGGGCATCGGGCGCCAGGGGGGCGGCGGCGTCGAGATCGCGGGAGACGCGGGCGAGGGGATCGCCGCCCGCATCCTGCCACCCGCGATGGCTGGTGCGAATGGCGGTGAGCAGGGTTACGCTACCGCGTCCCCGGACGGTAAGCCTGCCGTCCGCGCCGTCGACCGAGCCGCCGGGGGCGACGGCGCGGGTTTCGATGGCGAAGGACAAGGCGCCGTCGACGCCGTGTGCGGCACGATTGCGCCCAACGCGGCGGAGGGCGGTGCCGGTGACGGTCGCGCCATCGTCCTTGTGCGCGACCGTCAACTCGATCGCGCCGCCGTCCAGCGCCTCGACCTGGGTGACGAGCACGGCGTCGGGGGCGGAGGCGAAGACGGTGCGGCGAAAGGCGCGGCCGCCCGCCGTCCATTCGGTGATCATCACCGCCTCGTCCAGGTCGAGCCAGCGGCGATAGTCGCTGACGGCCCCTGCCAGCGGTTGATCGAGGATCAGCTCGCCCGCCGTCTGATAGGGCATCTGGCTGAGCGGGCGGGCCATCAGCGTATCGTTGGCGAGCGCCTGTGCCTCGGCATAGCGACCCTCGGCGATCAGCGCGCGGACGCGGGGCAGGGCGGCGCGCGCCTGTGGGTTCACCGGATCATAGGGGCCGCCCGCCCACAGGCTGTCTTCGTTGAGTTGCAGCCGCTCCTGGGCCGGATCCCCGTAAACCATGGCGCCCAGGCGACCATTGCCGACGGGCAACGCCTCCACCCAGCGGCGGGCAGGGGCACGGTACCAGAGTTTCCAGCGGGCATCGGGCGGGCCGGCGCTGCTCCACTGCGCCCGGGCGGGCAGGGCCGGGGCCAGTCCAGCGGCCAGCCCGGCCATCAGCGCGTCGCGCCGGTCGATCGTCATGCCCTTCATCGGCCCTCTCCAATTGTCAGACAAATTTGATCAAAGCTGGGCCGCAGGTCAATGCGGCCCGTCACCGGATGGGGTGGAGAACCGGGTTGAGGAGGGGAGGGACGGGCGGTTCGGTCAGCGCCGGGGCGTTGCGGTGCGCGCCGCAGCCCAGTCGATGCCGCCGGTCAGGTGCGCAACCATCACCGGGTCGTTCCAGCCGTCAACGGTATGGCCAAGGCCAGTGTAGAATACCCGTCCCCCTTCAAAGCCATGCGCCCAGGCGATCGGTTTCGGATTGACGCCCGCACCGCCGGTGCCCGCCGGATCGAAGCTGAGCAACAAGGTCGAGCGGGGATCGTAATCCTTGTAATAATACCATTCGTCGGCGCGTTCGAACCGGTCCGGCACGCGGGCGGTGGCCGGATGGCGGGGATCGTGGCGGTGGAGGCGGGCGGTCGGCGTGCCGCGCGGATGGCTTTCGAACCAGCCGCCGATCATCTGCCCGTACCAGGGCCAGTGATAGTGCGAATCCGCCGCCGCATGGATGCCGACAATGCCGCCGCCGCCCCGGACATAGGCCTGAAGCGCATCGCGGCGTGGGCCGACGAACCATTCGCTGGCGGGATCGGACGGATTGGTCGTCGTGCTGAGCAGCACGATGGCGGCATAGCCGCGCAGGGAATCGGCCCGGTCGAACAGTGCGGGATCGGCGCTGGTGGTGACGCGGTAGCCGCGTTTCTCGGCCATTGCGGCAATGGCCTTGGCCCCCGGCTCGATCGATTCGTGCCGGTAGCCGGTGCTGTGGGTAAAGATCAGCAGGGCAGGGGATGGCGGCGGGGCCGACGCCCCGACAAGCAGCAGCGCGCCCAGCAGCAGTGCGATCCAGCGGCCCATGCGTTCCCCTCTCCCATCCTTCGTCCAGCGCCAGTCGCAACAGGCCGGCCCGGTAGGGGCACCATAGCCGGGATGGACGGCCGGGCCAGCCCCGAATTGTCGAACCCGGCCCGGACGTTACAGCCGGAAGCGGCGCGAGAGGCCTAGGCCGACGGTCAACTGCATCCGTTCGCCGCGTTCCTGCACCAGCGTCGAGCCACCCGCATCGCCCGACAGCCGGTCCGCCCCGCCGAACAGCGTGACGACATAGCTGCGCCCGACCGGCCGGATGACGGTGCCGCCGACACCGACCGAAACCAGCCCGCCATCGGCGCGAAAGGCGGTGATGCCGCTGGCCGCCGACTGAGCGGGGGTAACGCCGAAATAGGTCTGAACATAATCGCGGCTGGCCAGGGTCGCGCGCGGACCGAGCGACCAGATCGCCCGGCCGATCCGTCCGCCCGCACTGGCCGACAGATCGGCGACCAGCCCCTGATGCCCGCCGAAGCCCTGACGCAATTCGCTGCGCACCCGCAATTGCTGGCGCGGGCCGAAGCGCTTTTCGACGAAGCCCCCGGCTTCCCCGGCAGCAGCGACATCGCCCAGGCCAAGGAGCGCGTCGCTGCCCCCGCTGATTAGAAAGGGTGAGCCGCCATTGCGCTCGTCCCGGCCGAAGCGCAGCTTGACCACCGGCCCCGCTCGCCAGCCATCGGACCGGACCGCATTCCAGCCGATGCCATCGGGGACGGATGCAAAAATCTCGTCCCGGTAATTCAGGCGCAGATCGGGAAAGATCGACAGCGCCGCCTCGGTCGAACCCTGCCACACCGGCGACACCACGGGGGCGAAGCCGACCGAGATCGTCCAGCCATCGGCGACCGGTGGGCGACCCGCCGGATTGCCGGGGATGGCGGGCGGACCGGCGGGGGCGGCGGTACCATCCTGAGCCAAAGCGGGGGTTGCCAGGGCAAGTCCAATCGCGGCTGTCGCCATCCAACGCATAAGCCATACTCCCCGAACCGACATCGTTACGCGGGCGTCATTTCGATCGATGACGTCCTAGGTCAATCGGCCTAGGCCATTGCCGACCAGCGCGGCAAGGTGCGCGTGCAATTCGGCCGCGTTTCTGTCCCAGCTATAAGGGTCGGCGACCGCGACGACATCGGCGGGGGCTGGCGGATCGGCGAGCAGGTCGGCGATACCGGCGGCGATTGCGGGTGCGGTGCGATCGACGATGCGCCCTGCTGCCAGACGGTCGACCAGCTCGCGCGCGCCGCCCGCATCGGGGATGACGATGGGCGTGCCACAGGCCAAAGCCTCGACCCAGGCATTGGCCAGCCCTTCCGAGGACGAGGCGAGCGCCATGACATCGGCGGCGGCGATCAGCGGGGGCAGGTCCGCATGGGGCAGGGGGCCGAGCAGCCGGATGCGGTCCTGGGCGCCCGATGCGTCGATCCGCGACTGAAGCGCCGCCTGTTCCGGGCCTTGACCGGCGACCAGCAGGGTGACGCCGGGCAGGGCGGCAACGGCGTCGATGACGAGGTCATGCCCCTTTCGCGGGATCAGCGCGCCGACACTGACCACCAGCGGGCCTGCGATGCCGAACGCGGCCTTTGCGCCTGAGCGGTCGCGGGGGTGGAAGCGGGTGCGGTCGATGCCGGTGCGGTGGACGGTCGGGCGGGGGATGCCGAGTGCTGCCATGTCGTCGGCCATGGCTTCGGATACGGCGAGCAGGCCGTTCGCAGCGCGTCCGGCGGCAACCACCTGATCCGCCGTCGCGGGGGCGGTGCCCCAATGGTGGATATCGGCCCCGCGCGCCTTGATCGACACCGGCACGCCGAAATGGCGGCCGAGCGCGACTGCGGCGGGACCATCGGGAAAGAAGAACTCGGCATCGATCACGTCGAACGGAAAGGTGCGGCGGATGCGGGTGAGCAGTGGCTTGAGCGCCCGGACCAGCATCGGCGCGTGCCAGCGGCCCTGGGTGCCGGGCAGGTTGAGGAAGTGGGGTCGGTGGACGGGGATGCCCTTCCAGTCTTCGCGCTCCGGTTGGGCGGCGAGGGTGCGATAGGCGGCCATGCGGTCGAGCGGAAAGGGCGGCAGGCCGCGCGGCGCGACGACCCGAAGCTCCACGCCGTCGCGGGCAGCGAGGCCCAGCGTCTGACGTTCGACGAACACCCCGAAATTGGGGCGGCTCGCATCAGGGAACAGCGTGGCGAGGGTGAGGACGCGGAGCATTTGGGGCCGGTATGGCAGCGGGCGATTGCGATTGGCTTAAAGGGGGGTGGGGGGATGGGCGGATGAGCATGGGGCGGCGCTGGTCCGCTCCTCCACCCCACCCCCAACCCCTCCCCTGAAGGGGAGGGAAGTTTTTGGGGACGTCGATCGATCTACCCCAATTCGTTCGCACTGAGCTTGTCAAAGTGCTGTCCTTCCTCTGCCGCTCGAAGAAAGGGCAGTGCTTCGACAGGCTCAGCACGAGCGGGTTCGGGGCAGGAGAGACGCCCACGAAAAAGGTCGCCGGAGTTGCCCCCGACGCCCTTGATCCATTTGCCGGTGCGGCGGGCTTACGCTGCCTGAGGCAGTGCGGCCTTTGCCTGAGCGACGATCGCGGCGAAGGCGGGGCCTTCGTTCATGGCGATGTCGGCCAGCACCTTGCGGTCGAGTTCGATGCCAGCGAGCTTCAGCCCGTGCATGAACTGCGAATAGGTGAGGCCTTCAGCCCGGACGCCGGCGTTGATGCGCTGAATCCAGAGGCCGCGGAACGTCCGCTTCTTAACCTTGCGGTCGCGGTAAGCGTACTGGCCGGCCTTTTCGACCGCCTGACGCGCGATGCGAATCGTGTTCTTGCGACGGCCGTAATAGCCCTTCGCCTGATCCAAAATCCGCTTGTGCTTCGCCTTGGTCGTCGTGCCGCGCTTGATGCGTGCCATGGTCTATCCTCCTATCAACGCAGGCCGTACGGCGCCCACGCTTTCACGTGTGCGACATCGGCGTCCGACAGCACCGAAGTGCCGCGATTCTGGCGGATATACTTGGCATTGTGCGAAATCAGGCGGTGACGCTTGCCGGCGACGCCGTGCTTCACCTTGCCCGTTGCGGTCATCTTGAAGCGCTTCTTGACGCCGCTCTTGGTCTTGAGCTTGGGCATTTTCATCTCCTCGGCTTGCGATCCCAATGAATGGCCGTGGCAGCCCTGATGAGCCAGGCCATTCCGGATGCGGGATCGCGGGGAAGCGGCGCGCTTAGCCGAAGCGCACGGCAAAGGCAACCACGTCGCACGGATCATCCGGGGGGCTTCCATTTCCGGCCATAGGCGCTAAGCCTGTTAGCGCTCACTTTGCCGCTGCGACCGCGGCCGGGGATCGGACAGGAGAGGATGATGATGCGGATACGGAAGGCAGCCATGATGATGGCGACCGGGATTTCGGCACTGGCCCTGACGGCGTGCCAGACGGGCACCACCGGCAGCGATACTGCGGTCGCCAGCGCGTCCGACGCGAAGTATCTGAGCCAGCCGCTGATCCGCAGCATCTATACCGCCGATCCGTCCGCGCATGTGTGGGACGACGGCCGCATCTATATCTATCCCAGCCACGACATCGAAACCGACATTCCCGAGGACGATCTGGGCAGCCATTTCGCGATGCGCGATTACCGCGTCCTGTCGATGGACCGGATCGGCGGCCCGGTGACCGATCACGGCGTCGCGCTCGACATCGCCGATGTGCCATGGGCCGGGCAGCAGATGTGGGCCCCCGATGCGGCGTACAAGGACGGCACCTATTTCCTGTACTTCCCCGCCAAGGACAAGCAGGGCATCTTCCGCATCGGCGTGGCGACGTCGAAGTCGCCGACCGGCCCGTTCAAGGCCGAGCCGCAGGCGATCCCCGGCAGCTTTTCCATGGACCCCAATGTGTTCAAGGACAGCGACGGGCAATATTACATGTATTTCGGCGGCATCTGGGGCGGCCAGCTGCAGAAATGGGCCAAGGGCAGCTATGACCCCAACGGTTCCGCCACCGACCTGGGCGACAACAACGCCCCAGCGCTGAATGCCAAGATCGCCCGGATGAACCCGGACCTGAAGACCTTTGCCGAAGCGCCGCGCGACGTCGTGATCCTGGACCAGGCGGGCAAGCCGATCCTGACCGGCGACCATGACCGCCGCTTCTTCGAGGGCAGCTGGACCTTCAAGAAGGACGGCAAATATTACTTCACCTACTCGACCGGCGACACGCATTATCTGGTCTATGCCACCGGCGACAATCCCTATGGCCCATTCACCTATCAGGGACGGATCATGGAGCCGGTCGAGGGATGGACGACCCACCATTCGATCGTCGAGGTGGGCGGCAAATGGTATCTGTTCTACCACGACATCCAGCTGTCGAAGAAAACGCACCTGCGCAACGTCAAGGTCACGGAGTTGAAGTTCAACGCCGATGGCAGCATCCAGACGTTGCAGCCGATGAAGCCGTAAGCCGGTGCATGGCCGCCGCCTTGCCGCGCTGGCGCTGAGTGCGCTGGCATGGCCGGCGGCGGCGGGGTTCGGCCCCGATGTGGATCGGACCCCGCTGCCCGTGCATATCGGCGGGCGCACGATCGACGAGGGCAAGGCGGGCCAGCGGTTCGGCTGGCCCGGCGTCTATGTCGAGGCGCGGTTCACCGGGGACACGGTGCGGTTGCAGTTCGACGCGCCGACCGATTTCATCCGGCTGAGCGTGGATGGGCGCGAGCGGCAGGTGTTTCGCGCGCCGGGCAAGGTCGACACGATCGTCGACGGGCTGGGCAAGGGCGAGCATGTCATCCGCCTGGACAAGCTGACCGAGACGCAGAGCGGGGAAAGCCGCTTCGTCGGCATGGAACTGATCGGGCCGGGCCGCGCCTATCTGGCGCCCGAGCGCGCGATGCAGATCGAGGTGATCGGCGATTCGCACAGCGTCGGATACGGGAACGTCTCCGACAGCCGCGACTGCACGACGCAGCAGGTCCATGACCTGACCGACACGACGCAGGCCTATGGCGCGATGGTCGCGCGCGGGCTGGACGCGGATTACCGCATCCATGCCTATTCCGGGTTCGGCGTGGTGCGGAATTATGCAGGCGGCGAGCCGGGCGATTCCATGGTGAAGCGCTATCCCCGCGCCATTCCGGGCGAGGCGTCGCCGCTGGCTGGCGCGGATTCGGAATGGCAGCCGGACGTGATCGTCGTCAATCTGGGCACCAACGACTTTTCCACGCCGGTAAAGCCGGGGGAGAAATGGGCGGATGCCGAGGCGCTGAAGGCGGATTACCGGGCGACCTATGCCGCGTTCCTGCGTGATCTGGCGCGGGCGCAGCCCCAGGCCCGGTTCGTGCTGCTGGGCGGGGACAGCTTTTACGATCAGGTCGAGCAGGTGGCGGCGACACTGGCCGGCGCGCTGCCGGGACGGGTCGTGACGCGGCATGTGACCGGGCTCGAGATGACCGGGTGCCATTACCACCCGTCGGTGGCGGACAATGCGAAGATGGCGGAACTGGTCCGGGGGGCGCTGGGGGAGTAGCCGGAGCGTGCGGCGATCCGAGGTCGCCGCTAGACGACGGGCACGTCCGGTTGATTGAGGCGCGCTGGATGCCGGAACAGGTCCGGCATGACGGTGAGGAAAGAACAGCAAAAAGGCCGGAGGGTGGTCCCTCCGGCCTTTTCTTTTTGGCTTTGGCTGGCCGGGACTGGCGGAGCCAGTCCCGTCGGTCGGGGTCGCCTTGGCGACCCCGCCGTCCGGCCTCGCGCTTTGCGCGGTCGGGCGTGGCCGACCGCGCGCGAGGCTCAGAAATCCATGCCGCCCATGCCGCCCATGCCGCCGCCCATGGCGGGGGCCGCTGCCTTGTCTTCCGGCAGTTCGGCGATCGTGGCTTCGGTGGTGATCAGCAGACCGGCGACCGAGGCCGCGTTCTGCAGCGCGGTGCGGACGACCTTGGTCGGATCGATCACGCCGGCCGCCACCAGGTTCTCATAGGTGTCGGTCGATGCGTTGAAGCCGAACGAGGTGTCGGTCTGATCGAGCAGCTTGCCCGAGACGACCGCGCCGTCATGGCCCGCATTGCTGGCGATCTGGCGAACCAGCGCGGTCAGCGACTTGCGGACGATGTCGATGCCGCGGGTCTGGTCTTCGTTCGCACCAGTCAGGCCGTCGAGCGCCTTGGTGGCATAGAGGAGCGCGGTACCGCCGCCGGGGACGATGCCTTCTTCCACGGCAGCGCGGGTCGCGTGCAGCGCATCGTCGACGCGGTCCTTGCGCTCCTTCACCTCGACTTCGGTCGCACCGCCGACCTTGATGACCGCAACGCCGCCAGCCAGCTTGGCCAGCCGCTCCTGCAGCTTTTCACGGTCATAGTCCGAAGTGGTGACTTCGATCTGCTGACGGATCTGCTCGGTGCGGGCCTTGATCGAGTCGGCATCGCCAGCACCATCGACGATGGTGGTGTTGTCCTTGTCGATGGTCACGCGCTTGGCGGTGCCCAGCATGCCCAGGGTCACGCTTTCCAGCTTGATGCCCAGATCTTCGCTGACGACTTCGCCCTTGGTCAGGACGGCGATGTCCTCGAGCATCGCCTTGCGACGATCGCCGAAGCCCGGCGCCTTGACGGCCGCGACCTTCAGCCCGCCACGCAGCTTGTTGACCACCAGCGTGGCCAGCGCCTCGCCCTCGATATCCTCGGCCACGATCAGCAGCGGACGGCCCGACTGCACAACCGCTTCCAGGATCGGCAGCATCGCCTGCAGCGACGACAGCTTCTTTTCGTGGATCAGGATGTACGGATCGGTCAGTTCGACCGACATCTTTTCCGGGTTGGTGATGAAATAGGGCGACAGATAGCCGCGGTCGAACTGCATGCCTTCGACGACATCGAGTTCGAATTCGAGGCCCTTCGCCTCTTCGACGGTGATGACGCCTTCCTTGCCGACCTTTTCCATGGCTTCGGCGATCTTTTCGCCGACTTCACGGTCGCCATTGGCCGAGATGATGCCGACCTGCGCGATTTCCGACGAACCGGAAACCGGCTTCGAGCGCGACTTCACGTCATCGACCACCTTGGCGACGGCGATGTCGATGCCGCGCTTCAGGTCCATCGGGTTCATGCCGGCGGCGACCGACTTCATGCCCTCGCGGACAATGGCCTGGGCCAGCACGGTGGCGGTGGTGGTGCCGTCGCCCGCGATGTCGTTGGTCTTGCTGGCGACTTCGCGCACCATCTGCGCGCCCATATTCTCGAACTTGTCCTTCAGTTCGATTTCCTTGGCGACGGTGACGCCGTCCTTGGTGATGCGGGGCGCGCCGAAGCTCTTGTCGATCACGACGTTGCGGCCCTTCGGACCCAGCGTGACCTTGACCGCGTCGGCGAGGATGTCGACGCCGCGCAGAATGCGTTCACGCGCGTCGCGGGAGAATTTTACGTCCTTGGCTGCCATTTGACTGCCCTTTCAATTGAGATTGGTTGACGAAATTGACGGTTCGGGTCGTGGCGATCAGCCGACGATGCCGAGGATGTCGCTTTCCTTCATGATCAGCAGGTCTTCGCCGTTCACCTTGACCTCGGTGCCCGACCACTTGCCGAACAGGATGCGGTCGCCGGCCTTGACGTCCAGCGGGCTGACTTCACCCTTTTCGTTCTTCGCACCGGCGCCGGCGGCGACGACTTCGCCTTCCTGCGGCTTTTCCTTGGCGGTGTCGGGGATGATGATGCCGCCGGCCGTCTTTTCCTCGGCTTCGACGCGGCGAACGAGCACACGATCGTGCAGCGGACGAAAGTTCATGGCTCCTGTGTCCTTCCTGTGTTCAGATGGTGTTTAGCACTCGGTCCAATCGAGTGCTAACGGCTGGGATATGTGGAAGAGGGACAGGCGCGTCAACGGCCGACCCGAAAAAATTTCGCCTCGATGAACGACTGTATTGCGATGGTAGCACGGACGTTTACTCCCCCCTCCCAATCCTCTAGCGTCCAGCCAGCGGATTGCATGGAGATTGCCTGGTGAAGGTCGCACGAACGGTTTGGAAAATCCTGGTCGGGATCAAGGACGGGCTGGTCCTGTTGTTCATGCTGTTGTTTTTCGGCCTGGTGTTCGCGGCCCTTGCCGCCAGCCCCAATCCGGCGGCGATCAAGGACGGCGCATTGCTGCTGACGCTGGACGGATCGGTGGTGGAGCAGCCGACCGAGGCCGATCCGCTGGCCGCGCTGACGGGCCAGTCGGTCCTGTCCGAGCATCGGCTGTCCGACCTGGTCCGCGCGCTCGATGCGGCGATCGCCGACAAGCGGGTCAAGGCGGTGGTCCTGGACCTGGACAGCTTTGCCGGCGGCTATCCCGCGACCATCGCCAATCTGGCCGATGCGGTGAAGCGGGTGCGCGACAGCGGCAAGCCGGTGCTGACCTATGCCACCGGCTATTCCGACAGCGGATACCTGCTGGCCGCCCATGCCAGCGAGGTGTGGGTGAACCCCCAGGGCGGCACGCTGTTCACAGGGCCGGGCGGGACGCAGCTTTATTACAAGGAACTGCTCGACAAGCTGGGGGTGAATGCGCACGTTTACCGCGTCGGCACGTACAAGGCGGCGGTTGAGCCCTATATCCGGGCGGACCAGTCGCCGGAATCGCGCACAGCGAACCAGGCGCTGTACGGAGCGGTCTTTCAGCAATGGGTCGACCGGGTGAAGCAGGCGCGGCCCAAGGCGCAGATCGATGCGTTCATCCAGCGCCCGGCCGAAATGGTGCAGGCGGCGCAGGGCGACATCGCAGCGGCCAACAAGAATGCCGGGCTGGTCGACCAAGTGGGTGAGCGGCTGGCCTTCGACAAGCGGGTCGCCGCGCTGGTCGGTGCCGAGCCGAACAAGGCCGAGGGCACGTACAAGACGATCAAGATGGCCAACTGGATCAACGCGCACCCCGTCAAGCAGGTGGGCAGCCCGATCGGCGTCATCACCATCGCCGGCGAGATCATCGACGGCGACAGCGGCCAGGGCACGGTCGGCGGGGACACGATTTCCAAGCTGATCCTGGACGCGCTGGCCAAGAAGGAGCTGAAGGCACTGGTCGTGCGGGTGGATTCGCCGGGCGGATCGGCGCTGGCATCCGAAAAGATGCGTCAGGCGATCCTGGCGGCAAAGGCGCAGAAGCTGCCGGTCGTCGTGTCGATGGGCGGGTTGGCGGCATCCGGCGGATACTGGGTGTCGACGCCGGGCGACGTGATCTTTGCCGAGCCGAACACGATCACCGGATCGATCGGCATTTTCGGCATCATCCCGACGTTCGAAGGGACGCTGGCCAAGATCGGCGTCGGGGCCGACGGCGTGGCGACGACGCCGCTGACCGGCCAGCCTGACCTGTATCGCGGCACCAACGAAACCGTGGACGCGATCCTGCAATCGGGGATCGAGCGCGGCTATGCCCGCTTTGTCGGGCTGGTCGCCCAGTCGCGCAAGATGACGCCGGAGCGCGTCGACGAGATCGCGCAGGGCCGGGTTTGGGATGGCGGCACCGCGCGTCAGTTGAAGCTGGTCGACAAGTTCGGCAACCTGAACGACGCGATCGCCGAGGCGGCGCGACTGGCAAAGCTGGACCCGGCCAAGGTCCATGCCCGCTTCCTGGAAAAGGAGCCGGATCCCTTTGCCAAGCTGATCGCGCAGTTTGCCAAGCCTAGCGACAGCGAAGCCGCAGTCGGCCGCGACCTGTTCGCGCGGATGACGGCCGAGCGGCAGGCGGTGTTCGCCCGCGCGCTGGGCGATGTGCGCCGGCTGATCGACGGGCGTACCGCGACGATGCAGGCCAGGTGCTTGGAATGTGCCGCCTATGGCCCGGTACAGGCCAGGGCCGACGACCAGCGGCTGGCCACCCGGTTGGTCGAGGGGGCGCTGCGATGATCGACATTCGCGCCGCCACCCCCGACGACGCAGAGGCCATCGCCGCGATCTATGCCCCCTATGTCATCGGCGGTACGGTGAGTTTCGAGAATGTCGCGCCCGACGCCGCGCAGATGCGCGAACGGATGGCGAAGAGCGACGGGCTTTACCCCTGGCTGGTCGTGACCAATGGCGAGGGGGAGGAACGGGGCGTCGTCGGCTATGCCTATGCCAACGCATTCCGCGACCGTCCTGCCTATCGCTATGTCGTCGAGACGTCGATCTATGTCGCGGGCGATGCCCAGCAGCGCGGCGTCGGCCGGCTGTTGTTGTCCGCATTGATCGATACGCTGCGCAACCAGAACTTCACCCAGGCGATCACCGTCATCACCCTGCCGAACGAGGCGTCGGTGGCGCTGCATGAATCGCAGGGCTTTCGCCGAGCGGGGCAGTACCGCGAAATCGGGTTCAAGATGGGCCGGTGGATCGATGTCGGGTTCTGGCAGCGCGAGTTGAACGAGAGCATCGTTCCGCCCGAAGAGCCGCTGCGCTTCGCCGATGTCGGCGTGGTGCGCGTCGGCGGCTGATCCCGTCCTATGGCCCGGCATCGGGATGGATGCGGGCCGACCGCCAGGGTGAGGCCGTTCCGGTCGCGGGCCGTGGCGTGGAGTGCGGTTGCGTGGATTGCGGTGGGCGCGTCGTTCCTGTCGCTAGCCCCGGCGCGGGCCGAGGAGCGCGGCGTCGTCTGGACCGGCATCACCGCCACCGGCACGGTGAAGGGTAAGGTCGTGGCTCGGTTGGAGGCGCAGTGGCGGATGACCGACGCGGTTGCGGGCACGCGCCAGATCGTTCTGCGTCCGGCCATCGGCGTCGAATTCGCCCGCGATGCGCAGGCGCTGGCCGGATATGCCTATTTCCGGACGCGATCCGAAAAGGGGCGGGACGAGGACGAGCATCGATGGTGGCAGCAGGTGCAGCTGCCGTTGATGCGCGATGGCAATGGCGAGGTGTTGCTGCTGTCGCGCACCCGGATCGAGCAGCGCACGGTCGTCGGCGCACGGGACATGGTGTGGCGGCTGCGCCAGATGATCCGGCTGCGCCGCCCGCTGGCACCGGGCGTCACGGGCGATGTGAATGCCGAATTGCTGTGGAACGCCAATGGTGGCGACTGGGGGCCGCGGGCGGGACGCGATCAGTGGCGGGGCGGTGCCAATCTGAGCATCGCAGTCGCACCGCAGCTTCGGATCGAACCGGGATATATGGTGCAGTTCGTTCGCCGTACCGGCGAGGACCGGATCAATCATGTGGGCGTACTGGTGCTGGCCCGCGCCTTTTGACGCCGGCGGGGTTGATGCGGCCTGCAACGGGACGCTAAGCGGGCCTGTCCGCCCCGTTCATTGCCCAAGCGAGTTCCGTCATGCGTCTGCTGCTTGCCGCGACCATCCTGTCGGCGATGCCCGCCGCCGCCCAAGCCCAGACCGATGGCCAGGCATGGGGCGCCGTGGTGGCGCAGGGCACCGTCAGGGGCGATGCGTTCGTCTGGCTGGAGGCGCAGGGGCGGCTGACCGACGATGCGTCGCGGATCGGGCAGGTGATCCTGCGCCCTGCCGTCGGGGTGCGCTTTGCCCCCGACAGCACCGTTCTGGCCGGATATGCCTATATTCCGACCATGCCGCAGAGCGGGGCGACGACGCGCGAGCACCGGCTGTGGCAACAGGTGCAGCTGCCGCTGCTGCGCGATGCAGGCGGCCGTCCCGTGGTGATCAGCCGGACCCGGCTGGAGCAGCGGATGGTGGAGGGGCGCGGGGATACCGGATGGCGGCTGCGCCAGTTCGTGCGCCTGCAACTGCCGATCGCGCGCGAGGGTGCCGTGCAGGCGGTGGCGGTGACCGAAGGGTTTCTGGCGCTGAACGATACCGACTGGGGTGCGCGGGGCGGGATCGACCAGTGGCGCAACTTCATCGGCATCGGCGTGCCGGTGGGCGAACGGTTCCGGCTGGAGCCGGGTTACCTGAACCAGCGCATCTTCCGGCCCGGGCCTGACCGGACCAATCACGTGATCAGCGCGACCCTGTTCTACCGCATCTGACCGCGCAGCTGGCGCCTAGCGCCCGCGATAGCTGGGCAAAGCGAGTTTCCACCGGATCGCCGCTGCGCGCAGACCGAAGCCGGCCAGCGCCGCCACCGGTGCCGCAAAAGCCACCGGCAGGCCGATCAGGGTCAGCCCGACATGCAGCCCCGCCGCCAGTGCCGCCGCCGTGACATAGAGTTCGGGCCGCATCAGGATCGACGGTTCCCCCGCCAGCACGTCGCGGATGATCCCGCCGACACAGGCAGTGACGACGCCCATGACAAATGCCGGGACGGGCGGCACGCCCCAGGCCAGCGCCTTTGCCGCGCCGAACACGGCATAGGCGGCAAGGCCCAGCGCATCGAGCCAGTCGAACCCCTGGCCCGCCCACCAGCGTTCCGGCGTCAGCCAGATGAGCAGTGCCGCCGCCAGGCAGATGGCGGCGATGAACGGATGGTTGACCCAGAAAACGGGTGCCCCGATCAACAGATCGCGGATCGTGCCCCCGCCGACGCCGGTGATCAGGGCAAAGAAACAGGCGGTCACCAGCGTCTGTCGTGCGCGCGTGGCGGCCAGCGCGCCGGTGGCGGCGAACACCGCGATGCCGAAGCCGTCGAACAGCGGCAGCAGCGGGCCGAGCAGGGGAAGCGGCGCCATGGTCATTCCCTTACCCGGCGGGGGCCGGTGCGCCGCCAGCGTCAGCGGGTGGCCAGTTCCCCGCGAAACGGTTCGCCACAGCGCTTGGGCTGCCATTCGTCCTTGCGCCAGCAGCGCGGCTGACCAAAGGCGGCCGGAACACGGTATTGATAGCCAAGCTGCGGTGCGCGCCAGCCATAGAATTGCTGTTCGCCCCACGGAACCAGCGAGCCGCGCAGTTCGCGCATCCGCCGTTCGGCAACCATGTGCAGCGTGCCGCGCGGGGAAAACACCACTTCACGGCCGATCGATTCAGCCGTCGCGCAGAACATCAGCTGCGCCGACACGGTCGAAAAGCCGGAATAGATCCGCGTGTTGAACTGATCGAGGGCCGTCTGGGCCGCGCGCTTGTCCTTGGGATGCTTGCGGGCGAAATAGTCGGTGATCGCTTTGTAGCTGCCGGCCAGTTCCTCGCGGTGGTTGCGCAGCATCGCGTTGTAATTTTCGTCGGTCAGCAGCGAGCGTTCGAACTGGCACTGCAAGGCCGCGACATTCAGCGCGGCACGAACGTTCCATACCAGTGCGGCGCGTTGCTCCTCCGGCGTGCCTTCGGGCAGGCTTTGCGCCACAAGGCCGGTATCCGCGCCGGTCACCGGCGGTGCCGTCAGATCATAGGGTTTCAGGAAGAACTGGGCCTTTGCCGGAACGGCATTGAAGGCCATGGCCAGGACAAAGGCCAGACAAAGCATACGCATCGAAACAAATCCTCCCCATGCAGGCAGCACGGGCCGCCGCATCGAACACGTCCCCTATCGTCCCTTGTGAATCCGCTATCGCCGCAAATCAAGCACGAAGCGCAAGACGATGGTTACTGATCGTTCCCCATCACCGCCATATTGTCCATCGCGCCGGTTTCTGGCGGCATCATGGCGTTATCGGAATCGAGCGTTGCGCCGTCGAGCACGGTCATGTCGTCGCTGATCGTGCCGTCGACGGTATCGAGCTGGTTGAGTTCGGTGATCAGGGTATTGTCGGTCGAGGCCGTTTCCTGCGTTCCGCCACAGGCGGTCAGGATTGCCAGGCCGGCCAGGGCCAGCGCGGTGCGTGCGGGGAAAGCGGTCGTTCGGGGGGAAAAGGGGGTCATGCGATGATCGTCTCCATTGTGCGGCCCGGTGCTGTTGCGCGACCTGTGTCGGCCGCCGACCCTAAAGAGCGGATCCTGTCGGCTCAACCCCGCATCGGCCCGACGCGGCCAGCCGGTCGCAAAACCCCGGAAAGCGGCGCTGTAGCGCGGCATCGAAATCGGCGACGCCAATCGGCCGGCCAAGCGCGGCGGCACTGGTCACGGGATATTCGGGTAGGCCGCAGGGCACGATGCCGCCGAAATGCGTGAGATCGGGGTCCAGATTGATCGAAAAGCCATGCATCGTCACCCAGCGGCGCACCCGCACGCCGATGGCGCCGATCTTTGCCTCTGTCCCGCCATCGCGGGTCCATATGCCGACGCGGCCGTCGACGGCATAGGCATGGATGCCGAGATCGGCCAGCGTATCGATCAGCCAGCGTTCCAGCGCATGGACGAAACAACGGACATCCCGGCCCCGCCGCGACAGATCGAGCATCAGATAGCCGACGCGCTGGCCCGGCCCGTGATAGGTATAGCGCCCGCCGCGTCCGGCGACATGGACCGGAAAGCGCCGATCGATCAGTTCCGCCGGATCGGCGCTGGTCCCGGCGGTGTAGAGCGGCGGATGTTCGAGCAGCCAGACGCATTCGCGCGCATCGCCGGATTGAACGGCGGATGCCCGCGCGGTCATTTCGGCCAGGGCCTGGTCGTAATCGGTCAGTCCGGGGCTGACCCGCCATTCCACGGCATCGGCGGGAAGGGGAGCGGGATCGGCTGCGAGCATTGGCAAGAAACAGTCCGGGGGTTAGAGCGTCGACCCCAGCCAAGTGGAGACAAGTGCGGCGATGGTCAAGTTGAGTGCCGCAATCGACCGGACCAGGGCGTTTCTGGGCGAGCGCTGGCGGACTTTGCTGCCCCTGGCACTGGGGGCCATCTGGTTGCCGAGCGCGCTGGCCGCGCTGATCGCGCCGCTGTCGGCAGGCGCGGGATCGGTGGTGGCAATCGGCGTGACGATGGCGGGGCTGGTGCTGACCCTGATCGCCTATTGGGGGCGGACGGTGGTGATGACGGCAGCAATGGCCCCGGAACAGGGCATGGCGGCCCGGCTGCTGGCGACGCGGCGGTTCGCCCCGCTGGTCGGCGTGATGGTGGTGCTGGGCCTGGTGGTGCTGATCGTCGCATCGCCGATGGCCGCGATCCTGTGGACCTATGGCGTCCAGCCCGACCTGGGCGGCGGCGTGACGGCCATTCCGGCGGCGGCTTTGGTGCCGATCCTGCTGTACGGCGCGGCGCTGGCCCCGTTCCTGCTGCTGATCGGCGTGCGGTTGATCCTGGTCCCGCCGGTGGTGGTGGCAGAGGGGCTGGGCATCGCCGCCATCGGCCGGTCGGTCGCGTTGACGCGGGGGATGACCGGGCGGATCATGGGCGCGGCGCTCGCCTATCTGATCGTCGTGTTCGTCCTGACGCTGGCGGTGACATCGGGTCTGGGGAGCGTACTGATCCTGATGCTGGGCGGCGGCGGGCCATGGGCGGCGGGCGTGCTGGTGACGCTGGCCGTGCTGGCGGCGCTGGACACGGTGCTGGGGATCGCAGTGTCGGCCTTTGTCGGCAAACTCTATCTGATGGCCGCTGCACGGTCGCAGGCGGCGGAACGGGAAACGGCATGAGCATCGGGCTGACCCAGGGATTCGAGGCGGCGGCAGCGCTGTTCCGGCGCGACCGGACCCTGCTGATCCCGCTGGCCGGGCTGTTCTATACCTGGCCCGCATTGGGGCAGCAGTTGCTGATGCCGCCGCTGAACCTGGATGGGGTGGCGCAGGACCAGCAGGCGGCGGTACTGATCGCGCACCTGACCGACCATGCGGGCGTGCTGGCGTTCGCCATGCTGATGTCCAGTTTCGGTTCGGCGGTGATCCAGACATTGTACCTGAGCCCCGCCCGGCCCGATGTGCTGGGGGCGCTGACCGGTACGCTGCGCGTCTTTCCGCGCTATCTGGCGGGCGTATTCCTGGCCGGGCTGGTGGCCGGCATCGGCTTTTTCCTGCTGATCCTGCCTGGCGTTTATTTTACCGCGCGCGGATTGATGATCGGGCCGCGGCTGATCGCCCGGCCGGACGAGCGGTTCGGCGATGCGGTCGGCACGGCGGTGGCGATGACCGCCAAGGGCGGATGGATGATCGCGGCGATGTGGCTGATCATCCTGATCGGCAGCTTTTCCGCAAGCATCGTGGCGCGCGGTGTCGATGCACTGGCGCTGGCGAGCGGATCGACGGGCCAGATCGTGCAGATCCCGGCGGCACTGGTGCTGGCGCTGGCCAGCGGTGCGGCGGGGCTGGCGCTGGTGCTGGTTCAGGTTGCGCTCTACCGGCGGCTGGCGGGATCGAGCAGCGGGATCTGAGGCGCGGCGTCGCGGGGGAGCAGCCCGGTCAGGCGCGGATCGGGAAAGCTCTCTGCCGTGCGACGGACGGCTTCGAACCCGTGCCGGCGGTAAAAGCCGAGCGCGGCGGGATGATCGAGCGTGCAGGTGTTGACCCGGACGAAGCGGATGCCGGGCCGCCACATCAGCGCCATGGCCATCGCCATCAGCCAGTCGCCCTGTTTGCGCCCCGTCCATTCCAGCACCAGCCCGAAATAATCGAGCGAGGCCCATTCGTCGTCGATATGGGTGAATTCGAGCAGCCCGACCTCGATCCCCTGCCGGTCGATGACGGCATGAACCTGGGTACCCGGCTTGCGGATCGCGGCCAGCAGCGCGGCGTCGTCCAGCGTCAGGCGGGAGAACCACAGCCACGGGGCACCCACGCGTTCGAACAGGATGCGGTACGCCTCTGCGCGGGGTTCGGCCCAGCGGACCAGCCGCAGCGGCGATGCGGGCAGCGGCGCAGGGCGGGGGCGCGCATGCATCTCCAGCGTGGTGACGATGGTGGCGACGTGCCCCGGCGGCACCGGCGTCAGCGGCATCGTCAGTCCCAGACGGCTTCCGGCGGCAGGCTCATCAGGATGGCGTCGATATTGCCGCCGGTCTTGAGCCCGAACAGCGTGCCGCGATCATAGACCAGGTTGAATTCGGCATAGCGGCCGCGCCAGATGAGCTGCTGGTGCTTGTCCTCGGCCGTGAAGGGCTGGTTCATCCGCTTGCGCACCAGGGGCGGGTAGGCGGCGAGAAACGCCTCGCCGACCGAGCGGGTGAGCGCGAAATCGGCGTCGAAATCCCCCTCCTGATGATCGTAGAAGATGCCGCCCACGCCGCGGTGGACGCCGCGATGGGGGATGTAGAAGTAATCGTCCGCCCATGCCTTGAACTTCGGATAATAGGCCGGATCGTGCGCGTCGCACGCGTCCTTCATCCGGGCGTGGAAGAAGGCGGTATCCTCATCATAGGGGATGGGCGGATTAAGGTCCGCGCCGCCGCCGAACCAGCGGCGGGTGGTGACCAGGAAGCGGGTGTTCATGTGCACGGCGGGCACGTGCGGATTGGCCATATGCGCAACCAGGCTGATGCCGGTGGCGAAGAATTCGGGCTGTTCCGCCGCGCCGTGGATCGATTTGGCGAACTCGCCCTCGAACGTGCCACCCACGGTTGAGACGTTGACGCCGACCTTTTCGAACACTTTCCCCTTCATCAGGCCGCGCACGCCGCCGCCGCCGGGTTCGCCGGACGGATCGGTGCGATTCCAGGGGAGATAGTCGAAGCTGGCGTCGGATCCCGCCTCGCGCTCGATCGCCTCGAACTCGGCGCAGATCCGGTCGCGCAGCGATTCGAACCAGGTGCGGGCGGCGGCTTGCTGATCGTCGAGCGGTTTCATGGGCGTGCGTTCTAGGCATGGAAGCGGGCGCGCGTCGAGCCTTTGATTCGCCGCCAAAGCCGCTATGGCTGGGCCATGTTATCCGATCGCGTCCTGTTCATCGATGGCGAGGCCATTGTCATCGACAAACCGTCGGGCCTGCCGGTCGATCGCCCGCGCGACCGATCCGTCAGTGTCGAGGGCATGCTGGAGGAACTGACCTTCGGCTTTCAGCGACTGCCACAGCCTGCGCACCGGCTGGACCGCGACACGTCCGGCTGCCTGCTCCTGGCGCGCAATCCCAAGGCGATGAAGCGGTTCGGCCAAGCATTCGAGGCGGGGCGGGTGCAGAAACGCTATCTGGCGGTGGTGGACGGCGTGCCCGCGGAATCGTCCGGCACGATCGAGCTGGCGCTGGCCAAGGTCAGCACGCGCGAGGATGGGTGGCGGATGCGTGGCGATCCGAAGGGCAAGGCTGCGCGCACCAACTGGAAGAAGCTGGCCGAGGCGGGCGGGCGTGCGCTGCTGGGATTCTATCCCGAAACGGGGCGCACGCACCAGATCCGCGTCCATGCGGCCGAAGGGCTGGGGATGCCGGTGGCGGGCGACCCGGTCTATGGCACCTGCCTGACCGGGATCACCATGCTGCTCCACGCCGCCGGGCTGATCGTGCCGCGTGAAGGCAAGCCCAAGATCGAGGCGTTTTCGCCGCTGCCCGAGCGGTTTCAGGCGCTGGGGTTCGCCGATCCGTTCGCCCGCGATGAGTGAGCCGCTGTCCCCGTTCGAACATGCAATCGTCGAGGAGAAGTTCCTGGCGGCGACCGGGCCGGGGGGACAGAATGTCAACAAGGTGGCGACGGCGGTGCAGTTGCGCGTCGATGCCTATCAGCTGGCGCTGCCGCCCTGGGCCTGGGTCCGGTTCAAGGAACTGGCGGGCAGCAAGCTCACCCAGAATGGCGAATTGCTGATCGTCGCGCGGCAATACCGGACGCAGGAGGCGAACCGGCTGGACGCGCGGGAACGGCTGAGCGAGCTGATCCGGCGGGCGCTGATCCGGCAGGCGAAGCGGGTCAAGACCAAGCCGAGCAAGTCGGCCAAGGCGCGGCGGGTGGACGAGAAGAAGGGCCGCAGCGCAGTGAAGGCCGGTCGGGCGCGGGTGAGGGAGGAGTAGGGCTTGAGGATCCATAGCCCCTCCCCTTCAGGGGAGGGGTTGGGGTGGGGCTGAAGCGAAGTGCATCGCCCAGTCCCCTTCCCCACCCCCGGCCCCTCCCCTGAAGGGGAGGGGAGAAGGAGGTGTCGGAGCCGCTCAGCCCTGCCGTTCGGCCAGTTTGCGTTCCCAGGCCAGCGCGTCGCGGACGATGCCGTCCAGGTCGTCGTGGCGCGGCCGCCAGGGCAGGGTGGCGAGGATAACGCTGTTGTCGGCGACCAGTGCGTCGGGATCGCCCGCGCGGCGACCCTCCATGCGGCGGTCGATGGTCAGGTTGGTGACCCGGTCCACCGCGTTCAGCACTTCCAGCACCGAATAGCCCCGGCCATAGCCGCAGTTCATCGTGTGGCTTTCGTCGGGCCGCGCGATCAGCAGGTCGAGCGCATCGACATGGGCGGCGGCCAGATCGGTGACGTGGATATAGTCGCGGACGCCGGTGCCGTCGTCGGTGGCGAAATCGGTGCCGAACACGCTGACATGGCTGCGCTTGCCGGTCGCTGCCTCCACCGCCACCTTGATCAGATGCGTTGCACCGGCGGTGGACTGGCCGGAGCGGCCCTGCGGATCGGCACCCGCCACGTTGAAATAGCGGAGCGCGCAATAGTTCATGGGATGAGCGGCCGCGACGTCCTTCAGCATGATCTCCGTCATCAGCTTGGACGTGCCATAGGGGTTGATCGGCGATTTCGGCATATCCTCGCGCACCGGCACGCTGTCCGGGATGCCATAGGTGGCGGCGGTGGAGGAAAAGATGAAATGGCGGACGCCCTCTGCCACCGCGCTTTCGATGAGGCTGCGGCTGGCGGCGGTGTTGTTGCGATAATATTTGAGCGGATCGCTGACCGATTCCGGCACGACGACCGACCCGGCGAAATGCATGATGGCGACGACGCCGTGGTCGCGGATGGCGGCGCGGACAACGCCCTCATCCTCGATCGCGCCGACAACGAGCGTGGCGCGCGGATCGACCGCCCAGTCGAAGCCGGTGACCAGATTGTCGAGCACCACCACGCGCCAGCCGGCATCGAGCAGCGCCAGCACCGCATGGCTGCCGATATAGCCGGCCCCGCCCGTCACCATCACCGTTCCGTCGCGCATTCCCCCGTCTCCATGCTGTTACGCCACGCGCCCTAGCGCGGCGCATTGTCCGTTGCCACGCCAATCCTATCTATCGGTAAACCAATTGGGAGTTTTGGAGATCATGGCGAGCGAGATCGCAACCCTGGCCGGTGGCTGTTTCTGGTGCACCGAGGCCGTTTTCAACGATGTGATCGGCGTCGAGGCGGTCGAAAGCGGCTATATCGGGGGCAGCGTGCCCAACCCGTCCTACAAGCAGGTGTGCAGCGGCACGACCGGCCATGCCGAGGCGATCCGGCTGACCTTCGATCCCGATCAGGTGAGCTATGCCGATCTGCTGGACATGTTCTTTGCCACGCACGATCCGACGCAGCTCAATCGGCAGGGCAACGACATCGGCACCCAGTACCGGTCGGCGATCTTTCCGCACGGCGCGGAACAGGAAGCCGAGGCGCGGGCGGCGATCGAACGCAATGCCGCCAACTGGCCGGCGCCGATCGTGACGACGATCGAGCCGGACGCGACCTGGTACCCGGCGGAGGATTATCATCAGGATTACTGGTCGGGCGAGGGACAGCGAAATCCCTATTGCATCGCCGTCATTCCGCCCAAGCTGAACAAGCTGCGCAAGAGCTTTGCCGCGCGATTGAAGAGCCAGGCCGCATCGGCAAATTGATTCGGCCGGGGAACGGAATGACGGACCGCGGGTTTCGCACCCCACGGGACTATGCCCGACCCTACAGGGAGATTGAGATCATGAAAGCATTGCTGGCACTTTCGCTGGTTGCGCTTCCGCTGGCGGCCTGCACCAATTCGCCGGAAGAAGCGGTTGCCGAAAACGTCGAGGACGCCGCCGAGATGAACGCCGATGCGGCGCTGGCCAATGGCGCGACCGAAGCGCAGGCCGAAGCGATCGAGGAAGCCGGTGAAAACCGCGCGGACGAGATCGAGGACGGCAACATGATGGCGATGCCGAACGCGATGTAATTCCACCGCGCTTCGCTCCGTCGGCGTCAGGTGCCCAAGCAAGCCTGAACGTCGGCGGGGTCGCGGGGAAGGGGGTCGTCCAGTATCTGGGCGGCCCCTTTTGTCTGTCGGCGCGGCGCGGGGTGGCGCTATTCCGGCCATCCGCCCGTCTGGCGCAACGCTTCGCCAAGGATCATCGCACAGCTGATGGCGACGTTCAGCGATCGGAGCGCGGGTGCCATGGGAATGCGAACGCGGGCATCGGCGCATTGGTGCACCGATTCCGGCACGCCCGCGCTCTCCGACCCGAACAGCAGGATATCGTCGGCCAGGAACGCGAACCGGTCCAGCCGGACCGCGCCCTGCGTGGTCGCCAGCACGATGCGGCCGGCCGTGGCGGACTGGAATGCAGACCAGTCGGCGTGGCGGATGACCCGGACCCGATCGGCATAGTCCATGGCCGCCCGTTTCAAGGCGCGGTCGCCGAATGCAAACCCCATTGGTTCGATCAGATCGACGGCAACGTCCAGGCAAGCCGCCAGCCGCAGGACGGTTCCGACATTGCCTGCAATGTCCGGTTGATAAAGGGCAATCCGCATGAAACCGCCATAGCGGGCGGTGGACCGTGCGCAAACCGGCCGTTTGCTGATCGACTGCGGCGATTGCCATTGCGGTAAAATGCTATTGGCAAATGCCCGGTTGTTTGTTTAACAGGCCGCCAGCCACCGGTGGGCGAGCCCCGCGGTACGTGCGTGCGTGCGCGGGTGGCCCGGCCGGAACATGGGCGCAGTCGCGCCGGTATTCAAAAGGGTAGCAAGGCGGATACTGATGGCAACGGTGAACAATCTGACCCCTGGTGATTCGCCCTCCGCGGATGTCGACACCCCCGCCGATCCCCGGCGTCGCGATTACCTGAGCATTGCGGCGGTATCCTTTGCCGGCGTGGGTGCCGGCGTGATCGCGCTGCCCCTGATCAACCAGATGAACCCGTCGGCGGACGTGCTGGCCATGTCGACGTCGACGGTCGACCTGTCGTCGATCCAGCCCGGCCAGTCGATCAAGGCGACGTTCCGCAAGCAGCCGCTGTTCATCCGCAACCTGACGCCGGAGGAAATCGCCGCCGCTCAGAAGGATGACGGCGCGGACCTGCGCGATCCGCAGACGCTGGCCGAGCGGACCAAGGCGGGCAAGACCAACTGGCTGGTGACGCTGGGCGTGTGCACCCATCTGGGCTGCGTGCCGCTGGGCGCGGGCGAGGGCGAGAACAAGGGGCCGTTCGGCGGGTATTTCTGCCCGTGCCACGGCTCCGCCTATGACACCGCAGGCCGCATCCGTTCCGGCCCGGCGCCGAAGAACCTGACGGTGCCGGAATATGCGTTCACCAGCGACACGACCATCCAGGTGGGTTGAGGAGCACGACGATGAGCTTCCCTTGGGCAAAGCATTATGAGCCGAAGTCTCCGCTGACACAGTGGATCGATCAACGGCTGCCGCTGCCGCGGTTCGTGTACGGCGCGGTGGGCGCGGGCTATCCCGTGCCGCGCAACCTGAACTATTTCTGGAACTTCGGCGTGCTGGCTGGTGCGGCGCTGGCCATCCAGATCATCACCGGCATCGTGCTGGCGATGCATTACGCGGCCAATGCGGCGATCGCGTTCGACAGTGTCGAGCACATCATGCGCGACGTGAACCAGGGCTGGCTGCTGCGCTATGCCCATGCCAACGGCGCGTCGATGTTCTTCATCGTCGTCTATATCCATATCTGCCGCGGCCTCTATTACGGGTCGTACAAGGCACCGCGCGAGATGATCTGGCTGCTGGGCGTCGTCATCTTCCTGTTGATGATGGCAACCGCGTTCATGGGCTATGTGCTGCCATGGGGTCAGATGAGCTTCTGGGGCGCGCAGGTCATCACCGGCTTCTTCACCGCTATCCCACTGGTCGGCGAACCGATCCAGATCTGGCTGCTAGGCGGATATTCGCCGGATAACGCGACGCTCAACCGCTTCTTCTCGCTGCACTATCTGCTGCCGTTCGTGATTGCGGGCGTCATCGTCCTGCACATCTGGGCGCTGCATATCCCGGGTTCGAACAACCCGACCGGCGTGGATGTGAAGGGTGCGCAGGATACGGTGCCGTTCCACCCCTATTACACTGCCAAGGACGGGTTCGGCCTGGGCGTGTTCCTGCTGGTGTTCGCGGGCCTGTTGTTCTTTGCGCCCAACCTGCTGGGCCACCCGGACAATTACATTCCGGCCAACCCGCTGTCGACGCCGGCGCACATCGTGCCCGAATGGTATTTCCTGCCCTTCTACGCCATCCTGAAGTCGTTCACCGTCGACTTCATCCTAGAGGCGAAGCTGTGGGGCGTGGTCGCCATGTTCGGCTCGATCCTGCTGCTGTTCTTCCTGCCCTGGCTGGATGCGTCGCCGGTGCGGTCGGCCAATTATCGCCCGACCTATCGCATCTTCCTGATCGTGCTGCTGGTCGACGTGTTCGTGCTCGGCTATGTCGGCGGAGCAGAGGCGACGACGTCGAACGTCATCATCGGCCAGATCGCCACTGCTTATTATTTCCTGCATTTCCTGGTGATCCTGCCGATCGTGTCGATGATGGAGCGGCCGCGCCCGCTGCCCAATTCGATCACCGAGGCGGTGCTCGCCAAGAAGGGCGGCACGTCGCCCGCCCAGACCGCGCTTTCCGGCGGCCCCGTGCCCGTCCCGGCCGAATAAGGACTGAACCCGACCATGATCCGTCTCGTTTCCATCCTGATCGGCCTTGGCTTTGCCTTTGTGCTGCTGCTCGGCCTGTTCGGCTCGATCATGACCGAAGAAGCGCCGCATTCGGTCGAGCATGAGTTCCACCTGGCGCCCAAGGACGTGTCGTTCGCGTCCGACGGCGTGTTCGGCGGGTTCAGCAAGAACCAGCAGCAACTCCAGCGCGGGTTCCAGGTGTTCAAGGAAGTCTGCTCGGCCTGCCACTCGCTGCGTCTGGTTTCCTTCCGCGATCTGGAAGGCATCGGCTACAGCGAAGGCCAGATCAAGACGATCGCCGCCGAATGGGCCGTGCAGCAGCCGACCGTGAACGAGGAAACCGGCGAGATGGCCACGCGGCCCAACCTGCCCTCCGATCGGTTCCCGCTGGTCTATGCCAACGAAGCGGCAGCGCGCGCGGCGCAGAACGGCGCAGTACCGCCGGATTTGTCGCTGATGACCAAGGCGCGTCCGCACGGTCCGCAATATGTCTATTCGCTGCTGACCGGCTATTCGGACGTTCCGGCTGAGCTGACCAAGGAATTCCCGAATTATCAGGTTCCCGCCGGGCTGAACTTCAACCGTTATTTCCCGACGCTGGCGCTGGCGATGGCCGCTCCGCTCGCCGCCGACGGACAGGTGACCTATCAAGACGGGACCAACCCGACCGTCGATCAGATGGCGAAGGACGTGTCCGCGTTCCTGGTGTGGACGGCCGAGCCGAAGCTGGAAGTGCGCAAGCAGACCGGCCTGGCGGCGATCATCTTCATCCTGATCTTCACTGCGCTGGCCTATGGTGCCTATCGCAACATCTGGCGCGACGTGAAGCATTGATCGGCTGATACCCACTTCAATCCGGCCCGCCTGTCGTCATCGCCAGGCGGGCCGTTTCATTTCGGGGGAACGACCATGACGGCCCAGGCCGAACCGATCACCGGCAATGCCGATATTGCCGCGCGCATCCGCACCATTCCCGATTTCCCCAAGCCGGGCATCCTGTTCCGCGACATCACCACGCTGTTGCTGGACGGCGAGGGGCTGAAGCTGGCGGTCGAGGGGATGCTGGCCCAGGTGGAGGGCCCGGTCGACCTGGTGGCCGGGATCGAGGCGCGCGGGTTCGTCTTTGCGCCCGCGCTGGCGCTGGCGCTGGGGGCGGGTGTGCTGTTGATCCGCAAGGACGGCAAGCTGCCCGGCGCGACCATCGCCGAGGATTATGCGCTGGAATACGGGACCGACCGGATCGCCATCCATGTCGATGCCGTTGCGCCGGGTGCGCGCGTGCTGCTGATCGACGACCTGATCGCCACCGGCGGCACGGCGCGTGCGGCGGTGCGACTGCTGCGCAAGGCGGGTGCGGTGGTGACGCAGGCGGCGTTCGTCATCGACCTGCCCGACCTGGGCGGCGCGGACCTGTTGCGGGCGGACGATGTGTCGGTGCACAGCCTGGTCGGTTTTCCGGGGCACTGATCGCCGTCACCCGCGTTCAATGGTGAACGGCATGTTCAGCCCCCGCTAAGCCGGGAAATGGAACGGTGCCGCATCAACGGAACGGGAGTGGATGGCGATGACGCGAACCCTCAAGACCCTTGCCCTGACGATTGCCGCCGGGATCGGCGTGTCGGCCTGCACCGACTATGGCTATGGCGGCTATGGCTATAGCTCGGTCAGCGTCGGGGTCGGTGGACCGGTCGGCTATGCCGGCGACTGGTATGATCCCAGCTGGGGCGACCCCTATTGGGGATGGCACCGGGGCTATTACTACCCTGGCACCGGCTATTACGTTTATGACCGTTGGCGACGGCCGCATCGCTGGAACGGCTATCATCAGCAATATTGGCAGAACCGCTATCACGGATGGCGCGGCGACCGGCGGGCGATCCGGCCCTATTGGAACGATTTCAATCGGGGCTGGCGCGGCGGCGGACGGCGCGGCTGGCGGCGCTGACCAAAGCTAGCCCGCCGGTGCGGGCGATGCAGGCGCGCATCGATAGGTGAGCCATTCGTCCGGCCGTGCGGGCAGCGACTGGCGCACCGTCGCGCGGGCCTGTGCCAGCGCGGTTCGTGCTGCGGCGTCGGCGGGGCAGCTGGTCGCGGTCAGCTGACCATCGGCGCGCAGATCGGCGATCCGGGCGGCCGACAGATAATATCGATTGTCGGTCAGCGTTGCCGTTGCCGGATCGAAGCGGAGCACGGACACCCGGTTGTCGTCGAGGGCGATGCGTTCCCAGGCGTTGCCCGATGCCAGAAAGGCCGACTTGCCGTTGGCGCAGCCATCGGCCCGCCAGTCGAGTTCGACATCGGCCATCGCCGAAATGGTGATCCGGCTGCGGTCGGGCAGCGGCGTGCAGACCATCGGCCCGGTCGGCGGCTGGCGAACCGCAGGCGCGGCCATTGCCGGGGGCGTCCCGGCGGCAGCCACAGATGGCGCAATGCCCGGGCGCAGGACGAATGCGAGGACGGCACCGATCAGCAAGGCGATACCCGCCGCCGCAGCACCGATGGCCCCGCGCCGCCGCCCGTTAATGAACAATAGGCCGGCACCGCACAGCGCGAGCACCGACAGCGCCAATGCCATTGCCGATGCCGCGATGAAGTTTTCCCGTTCGACCTGACGTTCCATGCGGTCCCGATCGGCCGCCAGCGCCTGTTGCGTGGCGACCCGCGCGGCTTCGGCGCGCGCGGCGTCGGCTGCCCGCGCACCCGCAACTTCATCCGCCTCCCGCTGCTGTTCCAGCGCCAGTTCCGGTTCGATGCACGCGCTGCCGATGGTGCGCACCGGCTGTTTCGCCTGCCGCAGAAAGGCCGCCAGTTCAGCCTCCGTCACGGCGATCCCGAAACTGGAATCGCCCTCTTCGCCGCGGGTAAGCGCGCTGTTGACGCCCAGCACCCGCCCGCACCGATCAAGCAGCGGTCCGCCCGAATTGCCACGCGCGATGCTGGCGGTGTGGAGCAGGACATTGGTGCCGATCAAGCTGCGCTGGCCCGAGAGCACGCCCTGCGAGCGCACCGGGGTCAGCGGCGTGATGAAATCGCGCGCCGAGCGGGCGGTGGCCAGATCGACATTGCCGGGATAGCCGAGCGCGACCACTGCCGCCCCCTCTGCCACCGGGCCGGTGAACAGGACCAGCGGGCTGAGCCGGACGCCATCGAACTCGATCAGCGCCAGGTCGCGGTCGGGATCCAGCGCGATCAGCCGACCCTGAACGGCGCGCGACCCCTCGGACGGGACGACGCCGATGACGACATCGCCCGGATAGCGGGCGGCCGCTTCGACCACATGCGCATTGATGACGACCCGGTTGGGCGCGATGGCAAAGCCGCTGCCATGGCTGAAATCGACGACCTCGTCCTCGATGACAGCGATGGTGACGATCCGGACGACGCCGCGCGCAGACACCGCAATGTCATCGGCACGGGCGGGCGCGCCAAGGCCGATCAGGAGAGCGAAAGCCAGGATCAGCCGGATGAGCATCAGAGATAGGGATTAAAGGTCACGGGCGCTGCTGTCGAGCGGGGCATGAGGCGCGGACGTGGCCCGTCGCTCAGACAAAGCTGTAGGGATCGACGTCCACCGCCACGCGGACCTTGGCGGGCCATTCGATGCTGGCCAGCCAGTCGCGAACCCGGTCCTGAAGCGGGGCGGAGCGAGGGGCATGGACCAGCAGGCGCAGGCGGTGGCGGCCGCGCAGCATGGCGAGCGGGGCGGGAGCGGGGCCATAGACGTGCAGGTCGTCGCTGCGCGGTGCCGCCCTAGCCAGCGCATCGGCCGTCGCCTCCGCCGCGCCCTTGTCCTCGCTGGACACAATGATCGCGGCATAGCGACCGAAGGGGGGCACGCCGGCCTCTCGCCGCGCCTCAGTTTCGGCGGTGTAGAAGCCATCGGCATCGCCGTTCACCAACGCCTGCATGACGGCGGCACCGGGCTGGGTTGTCTGGATCAGGACGTGCCCCGGCTTTTCCCCGCGCCCGGCCCGGCCCGCCACCTGCATGATCTGTTGAAAGGTCCGCTCTGCCGCGCGAAGATCGCCCCCAGTGAGGCCCAGGTCCGCATCGACCACGCCGACCAGCGTCAGATTGGGGAAATGATAGCCCTTGGTCACCAATTGCGTGCCGATGACGATGTCGATGGCCCCTGCCTCCATCCGAGCGACGAACTCGGCGGCGCGGGCGGGGGACCAGAGCGTGTCGGAGGTGACGATGGCGGTGCGCGCATCGGGCCAGAGCGCGCGTGCCTCATCCGCGATGCGTTCGACGCCGGGGCCGCAGGCGACCAGCGAATCCTCCGTCTCGCATTCCGGGCAATGATCCGGGCTTTTGATGGTGTGGCCGCAGTGGTGACAGGTCAGCCGTGCGATCAGCCGGTGTTCGACCATCCAGGCGGTGCAGTTCGGGCACTGGAAGCGGTGGCCACAGGTGCGGCAAAGGGTGAGCGGGGCATAGCCTCGCCGGTTGAGGAACAGGAGCGCCTGTTCGCCGCGTTCGAGCGTGGCGTCGATCGCCTTGACCAGTTGCGGGGCGAGCCAGCGGCCGCGATCGGGCGGCGTGGCGATCAGGTCCACCGCCTGGATATCGGGCAGTTCGGCCGGACCATAGCGACCGGGCAGCTTGAGTTCGGTATAGCGGCCTGCCGCGACCTGAACCCGGGTTTCTATGGCGGGGGTGGCGCTGGCAAGGAGTACCGGGCACCCCTCGAACCGGCCGCGCATGACGGCCACGTCGCGGGCGTGGTAATGCACGCCCTCTTCCTGCTTGAAGCTCGTTTCATGCGCCTCATCGACGACGATCAGGCCCAGGTTGCGATAGGGCAGGAACAGGGCGGAGCGCGCGCCGACCGTCACCAGCGCCTCGCCAGAGGCAATGGCGCGCCAGGCGCGGCGGCGCTGGGTAGAGCGCAGGTCCGAATGCCAGGCGACGGGGGCGCACCCGAACCGCGCCTCGAACCGCCGGAGGAAGGGCTCGGTCAGCGCGATTTCGGGGAGCAGCACAAGCGTCTGCCGCCCGGCGGCGATGGCGGCGGCCACCCCCTCGAAATAGGTTTCGGTCTTGCCCGAACCGGTCACGCCGTCGAGCAGAAAGGGCGCGAAGGACCGGGCCTGGACGGCGGCAGTGATCGCATCGGCCGCCGCCTGTTGCTCGGCACTCAGTTGCGGCGGGCCGAAGCCGGGATCTGGCACGGGCAGGGGGCGATCCGCAATCGCCTCGACCGGCTCTAGCGCGCCTGTCTTGACCAGCCCGCGCAGCACCGCGTCCGAGGTTTCGGCGATGGCGGCGAGTTCGCGGATCGTCCCTTGCCGCTCGGCGATCCGCGCCAATGCCTGTTCGCGCTGCAGGGTCAGCCGGTCGGGGAGCAGGCCGGTGGCGCGATATTCGATGATCGTGCGGTCGCCGGCCAGCGCGGCGGTGGAGGCAAGCGCCATGCGCAGCACCGCGGCGAGCGGGGCGACATAGTAATCCGCCGTCCATTCGATCAGCCGCCGGAGCGGCTCCGGCACCGGCGGCGCATCGGCGAGCGCGATCAGGTTGCGCAGGCGGTTGTCGCCGACGGTTTCGCCCGGCAGTCGATCCTCTTCCCACACCACGCCCAGCATCTGGCGCGGACCGAGCGGCGCGACGACGATGCTGCCCGGTCCCACGTCCATGCCCTGCGGCACCCGGTAGTCGAGCGGGCCGAGGGCCGAATTGAGGACGATGACGCGGACGCGGGACGATGCCATGACCCCCATATCGCGGTTCGATGCGTCCGCGAAAAGCCCGTCCGTTCATCGACAGGCCAGCCCGGTGCGTTAAGGGAAGGCTGAGATTGAACCGGATCGTCATTGCGAGCGCAGCGAAGCAATCCAGTGGTGACGTCGGATTGGATTGCTTCGCTGCGCTCGCAATGACCAGTGGGGTCGAGGGATGCGCGACGAGGGAGATTGGACGATGGTCGAGGGGTTGATCGAACGGCGGCGGGTGCTGATCGGCATGGCGGCGCTGCCGCTGGTGGCGGGATGCACTGGCCTGGGCGGCACGCTGAGCCTGGACGAGGCCTTGCGGCGGTTGCTGACGCTGTCGACGCAGCGTGCCTTTGCCCGGCTGGCGTCGCAGGACGGGTTTTTCGGCGATGCGCTGGTGCAGATCGGCCTGCCCGAACGGCTGGCCAACAACCGCGCGGGCGGCGTGCTGCAACGGATGATCCAGACGCCGGTGGTGCAGGGGCAGATCGTGCGGCTGGTCAACGACGCCGCCTGGGATGCGGCGGAGCGGACCGCGCCCATCCTGTACGACGAAATCCGGCGGATGAGCTTTGGCGACGCCATCGCCATCGTGCGCGGCGGGCCACAGGCGGCGACCGGCTATCTGGAGCGGTCGATCGGCAACAGCATCGTCGATGCGCTGTTCCCCGAAGTGGGCGGGGCATTGCGCGCGCTGGACGGCGGCGTGCTGGGGCAGTTGCTGGGTGCTGCGACCGGCGTCGATTTCACCGGCATCCAGCGCGATGTGTCCGGCGCGGCGGCACGCGCGATCTGGGGCGCGATCGGGCGCGAGGAAGCGGCGATCCGCGCCGATCCGCGCGGTACCGGCGATCCGGTGCTGGCTTCGGTGTTCGGCGTCCTGCGATAGCGCGCGGCGCCCGGGCGATCAGCCGGCGGCGCGGGTATTGCCGCCGGGACGGAACAGCAGCGCGGAATAGCGCCGGGCCGTCCCCCGCTGGATCCGCTTCGCCTCGTACAGGGCGGTATCGGCCCGGTGGATGAATTCGCGCTGCGACCCCGTGGTTGGGCCATATTCGGCATAGCCGATAGTGCCCGATACCGGCAGTCGCCCGGCGCTGGTATGCACCGGCATCTTGAGATCGCCCAGCAGCCGTTCGATCAGCACATCCGCCTGGCCGCACAGTTGCGGTTCGGTCAGCAGCAGGGCGAATTCGTCGCCACCAAGCCGTGCGGCAAAGGCAGCGTTCAGATAGGGCGCGCGCAGCCGCCGCCCGACGGCCCGCAGGATGTCGTCGCCCGCGATATGACCATGGGTGTCGTTCACGCCCTTGAACCCGTCCAGGTCGAGCAGCAGCAGGGTGAGCGGATGATCGCCGCGCGTTGCCCCTTCGATCGCGATTTGCAGTTGGCGGTTGAACGCCGCCCTGTTGCCGATCCGGGTCACTTCATCGACATGGGCCGAACGGCGCAGGCTTTGTTCCATGCGGTAACGGTCGGTGATATCCTGGATCAGGCCTGTGACCGCCACCGGCACGCCGTCCTCAAGCTCCAGTTCGCCGACCGATCGCACGCGCAACCGTCGGCCGCGCGCCGTGTCGAAATCGGTTTCGAACTGCATCGGCGCGCCGGTCGCGATGGTGGCCTCCAGCGCCTTTACCACCGTGTCGCGGGCATGGGGCGGATAGAAGCTGAGGGCGTCGATCAGCGACAGGTCGCTGTCGACTGCCAGATCGTGGATCCGGTACACGCCTTCCGACCAATGCAGCTGGCGGTCGGGGAGCGTCAGCCGCCACGATCCGATCATCGCCATCCGTTCGGCCTGGTCAAAGGTGCGACGTTGCTGGCGCATGGCCAGCGCCTGCTGCTGGAAATCCTTCGAGATGGCCTGGCTGGTGACCAGTTGTGCCCGGGCATGGATAAGCCGTTCGGCAAGCAGCGCCAGCCGCTCGAGCTGGGCGACCTGAGCGGGCGTGAAATTGCGTTGCCGGTTATCGAAGACGCACAGCGTCCCGATGGGGCAGCGCGGCCCGTTGGCCTGATCGCTGATGCGGATCGGCGCGCCAGCATAGGCCCGAAGGCCCATGGGTCCCTGGACATAGGGATTGTCCAGCGTCCGTGGATCGGCCAGGGTGTCGGCGACGATCAGCGGCTCGTCGGTCCGGATGACCAGATCGCAAAAGGCGATTTCGCGCGAACAGCCGGGGGTGTCGCAGCCGTGCCGCGCCTTTGCCCAGGTTTGGCTGTCGTCGATCAGCGTGACCAGCGCCATCGGCGCGTCGGCAACCTCGGCCGCCAGGGTGGCAAGCGTATCGAATTCGGGACCGCTCATCGCCTGTTGCAGGCCAAGCGTGTCGATCAGATGCGTGCGATACTCGTCTTCGGCGACGGCAAAGTCATGGGCGAAAATCATTCGCAACGGACTAATGCGACATGGTTAAGAAATGGCTCCGTCGCCCCGGTTGATCGTCACTGCGCTTGCCCGGGGGCGCGGGATGCGCGAAAGGGGCGCGCGTCACCCGATGTCGCTGTTTCAGGAGCCGCTTCATGAAGTTTTTCGTCGACACCGCCGATACCGCCGAAATCGCATCGCTTGCCGAAACCGGGCTGCTCGATGGGGTTACCACCAATCCGTCGCTGATCCACAAGTCCGGTCGCCGGTTCCTGGAAGTCGTCGAGGAAATCTGTGGCCTGACCGACGGCCCGGTATCGGCCGAAGTGGTCGCGCTGGATTATGAAGGCATGATGCGCGAGGCCGAAGTCGTGCGCAAGATCGCCGACAATGTCTGCGTCAAGCTGCCGCTGACCATGGACGGCCTGCGCGCGTGCAAGGCGCTGACCAGCGAAGGGACGATGACCAACGTCACCCTGTGCTTTTCCGCCAATCAGGCGCTGCTGGCCGCAAAGGCCGGCGCGACGTTCATTTCGCCGTTCGTGGGCCGCCATGACGATGTCGGGTTCGATGGCATGGACCTGATCCGCGACATCCGGCTGATCTATGACAATTACGCTTTCGGTACCGAAATTCTGGTCGCCAGCGTCCGCCATCCGGTTCACGTCCTGGAATCGGCCCGCATCGGTGCCGATGTGATGACCGCGCCGCCCGCGGTGATCCGGGCGCTGGTCAAGCATCCGCTGACCGACAAGGGGATCGAGGGTTTCCTGGCCGATTGGGCAAAGACGGGCGAGACCATCGCCTGATACCGGCGGTGGCGGGAATGGCGGTCGTTGGACCGCCATTCCCAATCCGTCCCGACGCGCACGCATCGCATCGGAGCGGACAAGGGAAGCGATTGCGCCGTCAGGGCAGGGCGCTATCGAACCGGCCGGGACAGGGCCGTTTGGCGTCTTCCCTTATCCATGCGGACCGTTCGTGGGGGCATTTGGTCCGCGCCGACCCATGTGCCGCGTGACCAGCCAAAGCTCAAATGGATTTGGGTTGCCCTTTCTGATAGATTTGATCTATGCCTTGTCCAACAGGGGAGGCGGGCATGGTCAAGTTGCGGCAGCTGGAATATCTGGTCGCCATCGCCGATGCGCATAGTTTCGGCCAGGCGGCCGTCAGCGCGAACGTATCCCAGCCGACGTTGAGCCAGCAGATCCGGGTACTGGAGGAGGAACTGGGCGTCACGCTGGTCGAGCGGCGCGCAAACGGGGCGATCCCGACGCCGATAGGGCGGGCGATCATCGACCGGGCGCGCGCCATCCTGCGCGACGTGCGCGAGCTGGAGGCGGTGGCCAGGCAGGGGCGGCATGGCCTGTCCGGCACCTTGCGGCTTGGCACCACGCCGACGCTGGGGCCGTATCTGTTGTCCCCCATCATTTCCCGACTGCATGAATATGCCCCCGATCTGCGCCTTTACGTGCGCGAGGGGATCCCGGCGCATCAGGCGCTGGAATTGTCGCGCGGGCAGATCGACCTGCATCTGGGCCCGTTGCCCATCGGGGGCGAGGGCGTGGTGATCGAGCCGCTGTTCCGAGAGCCGCTGCTGCCCGTCGTCGCGGCTGACCATCCGCTGGCCCGACGCGAGGAGGTGACGATGACCGACCTGCGCGGCGAAGTGATGCTGTCGATGGACCCGCGACACCATTTCCACCGGCAACTGGCCGAGGTGGCCAGCGATCACAACATGGCGATCAGCCCCGATTACGAAGGCACCAGCCTGGACAGCCTGCATCAGATGGTCGCCAGCGGCATGGGCATGACGCTGCTGCCCGCGCTGTATCTGTCGTCCGAGGTGGGGGGCAGTTCCAGCCTGAAGATCCTGAAGATCGGCGGATGGAACGTCTATCGCTCGATCGCGCTCGCCTGGCGTAACGGCTCTGCCTATGAGGCGGAATATCGGGCGCTCGGCGAACGCATCGCCGAGCTGGCCCGGACGATCATGATCCGGCAACAGGCGGTCGAGGCGGGATAAGCCGTGACCGATCCGGCCCCGCTGCCGCTGGCCTTTGCCCGGCATCTGGCACGCGACCGGCGGCGATCGGCGCATACCGTGCGAGCCTATCAGGCAACGGCGGAGCGGCTGATCGCGTTTCTGCAGCAGCATTGGGGCCAGCCCGCCGACCCGGCGGCGCTGGGCCGGACCAGCGCGGCCGATCTGCGCGCGTTCCTGGCGCACCGGCGGGCAGAGGGACTGTCCAACGCATCAGCCGCGCGCGAATTGTCGGCGGTGCGCGGGTTCCTGAACTGGGCGGCGGGCGACGAAGCGGCGCTGCCCCGGCTGAAGGGGCCGCGCGTCAAGAAGGGACTGCCCCGGCCGGTCAGCCCGGACGAGGCGGTGGCGCTGGCCGAAGAGGTTGCGGAACAGGCCGACGAACCGTGGATCGCAGCACGCGACTGGGCGGTCTTGATGCTGCTGTACGGCGCGGGACTGCGGATCGGCGAGGCGATGGCGATGACCGGGGCGGTGCTGCCGCTGGGCGAGACGATCGCGGTGACGGGCAAGCGGGCCAAGATGCGGATCGTGCCGCTGTTACCGCCGGTGCGCGAGGCGATCGAGGCTTATGTCCGGCTATGCCCCTATGGCACGGCGCGGGATGCCGCGCTGTTCCGGGGCGCGCGGGGCGGGCCGCTGTCCCCCGCCATCATCCGCCGCTCGGTGCAGGCAGCACGGGTTCGGCTGGGACTGGGCGAACGGACGACGCCGCATGCGCTGCGGCACAGCTTTGCCACGCATCTGTTGGGCAGGGGGGCGGATTTGCGATCGCTTCAGGAGCTGTTGGGCCATGCCAGCCTGTCGTCGACCCAGGTCTATACGGCCGTCGATGCAGCGCATCTGATGGACGTCTATCGCAATGCGCATCCAAGGGCGTGACCCCGGATCGCCCCGAGCGGTTGCGGGCGACCGTTACGCCTCTTTTTTCCAGGTGATGACGCGGTAGAGATAGATGATGACGATGCCCACCGTCATCGCCACCGCGATCGGGCCGACATAGCGATCGAGCTGGTCGAAATTGGCGCCAAGATAATAGCCCGCGCCGACCAGGACCGCATTCCAGACGCTGCTGCCCGCCAGTGTCCACAGCGAAAAGCGCCAGAAGCTCATGCCGGTCATGCCCGCCGGCAGCGAGATCATGGTGCGAAAGGTGGGCAGCATCCGGAACACGAACACGGTGATGCCGCCATGGCGCAGGAAGAAACGGTGCACCCGTTCCACGTCCGCCCAGTCCAGCGTCAGCCAGCGGCCATGGCGTTCGACAAAGGGGCGCAGGCGGTGATAGCCGACCTTCCTGCCCACCCAGTACCACCAGTAATTGCCAGCAAGCGTCCCTAGCGTGCCCCAGATCAGCAGCGGCCAGAAGGTCATGTCGCCGCGCGCCACCGCCATGCCGCCCAGGCCCATGATGACCTCTGAAGGCACGGGCGGCACGATGTTTTCAAGCGCCATCAGGAGGAAGATGGCGAGGTATCCGCCCCAGGCGATCCAGTCGAGAATCCAGTCGGTCATGAGGTCGGCCGCACCAATTCGACCAGGCCGACCGTCATTGCGAGCGTAGCGAAGCAATCCATTGACGGGGCTGGATTGCTTCGCTGCGCTCGCAATGACGAAATGGGGTTGTTTCGGGTCATAAGACGCTAACGCTTGATTGCGCCATCAGTCCCGTTCGGGCTGAGCTTGTCGAAGCCCTGTCCTTCTTCGCCACGCATGAACAGGGCAGCGCTTCGACAGGTTCAGCGCGAACGGTTGAACGATTGGAGCATCGTCTCACCCCCGCGCCGCGACGCGTGCCTCGATCGCGTCCCAGATCATCCCGGCGGTGTCGGTGCCGTTGAACCGATCGATGGCGACGATGCCGGTGGGGGAGGTCACGTTGATTTCGGTCAGCCATTCGCCGCCGATCACGTCGATGCCGACGAAGATGAGGCCGCGCGCCTTCAGCTCGGGGCCGAGCGCGGCGCAGATTTCGCGTTCCTTCGCCGTCAGTTCGGTCTGCACCGCCGACCCTCCGACCGCGAGGTTGGATCGGATCTCGCCTTCACCCGGAATGCGGTTGATCGCGCCCGCCACCTCGCCGTCGACCAGGACGATGCGCTTGTCGCCCTGGGCCACGTCGGGGAGGAACGCCTGCACCATATGCGGCTCGCGGTAAGCGGTGTTGAATACCTCGATCAGCGAAGAGAGGTTCTGGCCGTCGGCGTCGATCTTGAAGATCGCCTTGCCGCCATTGCCGTGCAGCGGCTTGACCACGATTGCGCGGTGCTTCGCCAGGAACGCCTTTGCCTCGTCGAAGGATCGCGTGACCAGCGTGGGCGGCATGAAGCGGGCATAGTCGAGCACCCACACTTTTTCCGGCGCGTCGCGGACCGAACGAGGGTCGTTGACGACCAGGGTGCGGTCGCTGATCCGCTCCAGCAGATGGGTTGCGGTAATGTAGCTGAGGTCGAAGGGCGGATCCTGCCGCATCAGCACCACGTCCGCTTCATCGCCCAGATCAAGGCTGACGGGATCGCCGAAGTCGAAATGATTGCCCGGTTCGTGCCGTACGGTGACGGGATGTGCCCGCGTCCACAGCCGGCCGTCGGACCAGTTCAGGTCCTGAACCAGGTAATGGAACAGCCGGTGACCGCGTGCCTGAGCCGAGAGCATCAGGGCGAAGGTCGAATCGCCCGCGATGTTGATGGCATCCAGCGGGTCCATCTGGACGGCAACGGTCAGGGTCATTCAATCCAATCCCCGTTCGGGCTGAGCCTGTCGAAGCCCTGCCCTGCTGTTCCAACCCGCCCATGAACGAAAGGCAGCGCTTCGACAGGCTCAGCGCGAGCGGTTGGGGGTCAGATAGGGTGGCTGCTGTGCCTTGTCATCCGATCCAGGCGTTCTCGATGTGCCGGGGCGGGTGGCCGGGCGCAAGCAGGATCACGTCGATGCGGATATCCTGGCCCTCTGTCGCGTAGCGATGGGCCAGCGCCTCGGCCGCGGCGGCGACGCGGGACAGGCGATGCTGGTCGATGGCGAAATCCAGTCCGGCCGGCGTAGCGCGGACCTTTACCTCGACGAACGCGATCAGGCCGGGGCGGGCGGCGATCAGGTCGATTTCGCCTGCCCTCGTCCGCACGCGGCGATCCAGGATGCGCCAGCCCTTTGCCTCCAGCCAGCGAGCGGCTTCATCCTCGCCCGCGCGGCCCATCGCCTCGGCTGTGCGGCGGTCACGGGGCACGATCAGCCCCTCCCCCTTGGGGGAGGGGTTGGGGTGGGGGGTGGTGAGGGACCGTCCTGTGCCCCATCCCCCACCCCAACCCCTCCCGTGAAGGGGAGGGGCTTTTCCTTTTGTGCCATGGCGCGGGCATAGAGTTCCCGGCGATCGAGGCCGAATTGCTTGGCCACTTCCCCGGCCGCCTTGGACGCGGGCAGGCGGGTGAGCGCTTCTACAAGCGCGGCATCGGCATCCTCGATCGCGGGGGGCGGAGCATCGGCGGGTGGGCCGACGATCACCACGATCTCGCCCTTTGGCGGGGCATCGGCATAGCGCGCGGCAAGCTGGGTCAGCGTGCCGGTGATGCATTCCTCGAACTTCTTGCTGATCTCGCGCGCAACCGCCGCCTCCCGGTCGCCCAGCCCGTCGGCAAGCGCGGACAGGCAGGCGGACAGGCGAGGCCCCGATTCGTAGAGGATCAGAGTGGCGCGGATGGCCGCCACTTCGCGGATCGCCTCTGCTCTCGCCATCGCCTTGGCCGGCAGGAAGCCCAGGAAGAAAAACCGGTCGGTGGGCAATCCCGCCAGCGTCAGTGCCGCCACCGCCGCGCAGGGACCGGGGATGGTGGCGACCAGATGCCCCGCTGCCCTGGCATCGCGCACCAGTTTGAACCCGGGGTCGGAAATCAGTGGCGTTCCGGCATCGCTGACTAGTGCAACCACCTGTCGACCCATCCGTTCGATCAGGGCGGGCCGGACCTGATCCGCATTATGATCGTGATAGGGTGTCATTGGCCGCTTTACCCCGATATGGCGAAGCAGACCGGCCGTCACACGGCTGTCTTCAACCGCGATCACATCGGCGCGGGACAGGATTTCGGCGGCACGCGGCGACAGATCGCCAAGATTGCCGATTGGGGTGGCGACGATATAGAGACCGGGCGGAAGTTCGGCGTTCATTGGACGGGGAGTGGCATGACTGAAGCGGCAGGGAAACCCGGAAGCGTGACGAAGCTGTTCAGGATGGCCGTCATCGGCCTGGGGCTGGTGCTGGCCGGTTGCCAGGTGGTGCCGAAAAGCGGGCCGCAACAGCCCGGCCCGGTCACCCAGCCGCGTCCCGTCGATCCGCCGCCGATCACCGGCGGCATTCCGGAAGACCGCGAACGCCATCGGATTGCGCTGCTGGTGCCGATGACCGGCCCCAACGCCGGGGTGGGGCAGAGCCTTGCCAACGCCACTACGCTCGCATTGCTGGATACCAATACCAAGGCGATCCGGATCACCACCTATGACACCCAGTCGGGGGCGGCAGTCGCGGCGCAGCGGGCGATCGCCGATGGCAACCGCCTGATCCTGGGGCCGCTTTTGTCCGAGGATGTCCGTGCCGTCGCGCCGATCGCCCGCCGGGCGAATGTGCCGGTGCTGAGTTTTTCGAACGACGTGTCGGTGGCGGGCAATGGTGCCTATGTCATGGGCTATTCCCCCGACCAGTCGATCGAGCGGGTGGTCGATTTCGCCCGCCAGAACGGGATCAGCGACTTTGCCGGGCTGATGCCGCGCGGCACCTATGGCGACCGCGCCTCGACCAGTTTCCTGCGCGCGGTGGAGGGGGCGGGCGGCCGCGTTGTCGCCATGCAGAGCTATGACCGAAGCCAGGCATCGATCAACGCAGCCGTCGGCCGGTTGAATGGCGCATCCCCGTTTCAGGCGGTGCTTGTGGCGGACAGTTCGGGAACGGCGGCGCTGTCGATCCCGGCCATCCGGCGGGGCAAGAACAGCGGTGCGCGGCTGCTTGGTACCGAATTGTGGAACACCGATACCGGGCTGGCGAGCAATGCCGCGCTGAACGGCGCATGGTTCGCCAGCGTGTCGAACGGTCTGTATCGCACCTATGCCACCAAATACCGCACGCGGTTCGGGGCGGCGCCATATCGCCTGTCGAGCCTGGGATATGACGCGGTGCTGCTGACCGTGCGGATTGCCCGCGACTGGAAAGTGGGCACGCCGTTCCCGCAAGGGCGGCTGGTGTCGCCGGACGGCTTTGCCGGACTGGACGGTGCGTTCCGATTTGGCCGCGACGGCGTGGCGGAACGCGCGCTGGAGGTGCAGGAGATCAAGGGCGGCACAACCGCCGTCGTGTCGGCAGCGCCGCGCAGCTTCGCCGACTAACGGGCGATTTCGCGCAGTATCGCATCGAGCAGCGGCATCCCGGCGGGGGTCAGGCCGATGCGATCGGGCGACTGCCAGACCAGGCCGTGACCCGCCAGCCGGTCGGCCGCCCTCAGGTCGATCCGCGTATCCGCCGGGGCATTGCCCACCGCCGCCAGATGGCCAAGGTCCAGCCCCTCGGCCAGTCGCAGGCCCATCACCATCGCCTCGGTCGCGCGCTCATCCCGGATGAGCGCCGTCTCTTCGCGCAGGCCATTGCCGTTTCGCTGGACCGCCGCGATCCAGTTTTCCGGCTTCTTGTGGCGAAAGGTCGCCATGCCGTCGCGCCGGCCATGCGCGCCGGGGCCGATGCCGGCATAGTCGGTATAGCGCCAATAAGTCAGGTTATGGCGGCTTTCCGCGCCCGGCCGTGCGTGGTTCGACACTTCGTAAAGCGGCAGCCCGGCGGCGGTGGTGAGCGTCTGGGTCGCGTCCCACAGATCGGCGGCGGCATCGCCATCGGGGATGATAAGGTCGCCCCTGGCCGCCAGCGTGGCAAAGCGGGTGCCGGGTTCGATGGTCAGCTGATAGAGCGAGAGATGCTCGGTGCCGAAGGCGAGGGCGCGGGCCAATTCCGACTGCCAGGCCGCAAGCGACTGGCCGGGGCGGGCGTAGATCAGGTCGAAGCTGACGCGGGCGAAGGACGCTTGCGCGGTGGCGAGCGCGGCCAGCCCCTCGTCCACGCCGTGCGCGCGGCCGAGAAAGACGAGCGCGGCGTCGTCCAGCGCCTGCAGCCCCAGCGACACTCGGTTCACGCCCGCAGCGGCGAGATCGGCGAAGCGCGCCGCCTCGACCGAGGAGGGGTTGGCCTCCAGCGTCACTTCCAGCCCGTCGACGGGCGACCAGATGCGTGTCGCGGCATCGATGATCGCGGCGACGGTGGCGGGCGGCATCAGCGAAGGGGTGCCGCCGCCGAAGAAGATCGAGCCGAGCCGTCGGCCGGGAAGCAGGGCGGCTTCGTGCGCCAGGTCGGCGAGCAGCGCGGCGGCCCATGCGTCCTGGTCGACGGTGTCGCGGACATGGCTGTTGAAGTCGCAATAGGGGCATTTGCTGACGCAGAACGGCCAGTGGACATAGAGGGCGAGGGGAGGGATCATGCGGGCCATGCTTCGACGCCGAGTGGAAGGGGAAGTCCATGCCCAAGCTGACCGATCATCCGATCCATCTGGGGCCGGGCGGTACCGCAGCGGCCCAGCCCGTGCTCGACGGGCCGCAATGGTATGAAGGCTATGACGTTCGGCATGGCAATGATGGCATCGAGGGGCGGCTGGTGTTGCAATACCGGTTCGACACGAGCTGGGACAGTTGGGAGATGCATCCCGCCGGGGCGGAAGTGGTGCTGTGTGTCGCAGGGGCGCTCACGCTGGTTCAGGAATTTCCGGACGGGCGGACGGAGCGGGTGACGCTGAGTGCGGGGGAATTTGCCATCAACCCGCCGGGCGTCTGGCATACCGCCGACGTCGCGGCCGGGGAGGAGGCGGATTGCGTGTTCATCACCACCGGCATGGGGACGGAGCATCGGGCGCGCTGAGATGGCGTGCCGAAGCCTGTATCCCCGTCTGCGTTTGGGCATTCACCCTCTCCAAGCTCTGCTAGCCGCTGGCGCGGCAAGCGGCGCTATCCTCCCCCGTCGAGGGGGAGGATAGGGTTTAGAACACCGCTTCGACCAGCTGGCGGAAGGCGTCGGCGCGGTGGCTGACGGCGTGTTTTTCCGCCGGGTCCATTTCGGCGAAGGTGCGGGTTTCGCCGTTGAGCACGAACACCGGATCATAGCCGAAGCCAAGTTTCCCGCGCGGCGGCCAGACTAGGTGGCCGTGCGCGCGCCCTTCGAACCACTCGACATGACCGTCGGGCCAGGCGAGCGCGAGGGTGCAGGCGAAATAGGCGGAGCGGTTGGCGTCCGGGCCAAGCTCGGCGAGTTTCCCCTCTACCTTGCCCATCGCCATGTACCAGTCGCGACCCTTTTGTCCCTCGTACGGCTGACGCTCCGCCCAGTCGGCGGTAAAGACGCCGGGTGCGCCCAGCAGCGCCTCGACGCACAGGCCGCTGTCGTCGGACAAAGCGGGCAGGCCGCTCAGGTCGGCGGCCTGCATCGCCTTCAGCTCGGCATTCGCCAGGAAGGTGGTGCCGGTCTCGATGGGCTCCGGCAGGTCGAGTTCCTTGGCGCTGACCGGCTCGATGCCATAGGGGGCGAGCAGGTCGCGGATTTCGCGGACCTTGCCCTCATTATGGCTGGCGATGACCAGCTTGCCGGGGGCGAGCTTGCGGATCGCCTGGGGCGGCACCGCGTCCTCGTCGCCATCCTGTCCCGGCGCGCTCACCGGCCCACCGCCTTTGCCTGAGCGGCGAAAATCTGCGTGCAGCCGATGCGGGCGAGGCGGAGCAGGCGCAGCAGCCCTTCCTCGTCATAGGTCGCGCCCTCGGCGGTCGCCTGCGCTTCGGCGATGTTGCCGTTGCCGAGCAGCACGAAATTGGCGTCCGCGTCCGCCGCCGAATCCTCCGGGTAATCGAGGTCGAGCACCGGCGTGCCTTGCCAGATGCCGCAGCTGACCGCCGCGACCTGGCTGGTGATCGGATCGACGGTCAGCTTGCCCTCGGCCAGCAGCTTGTCCACCGCCAGGCGCAGTGCGACCCATGCGCCGGAAATGCTGGCGGTGCGGGTGCCGCCATCAGCCTGGATCACGTCGCAGTCGAGCGTGATCTGGCGCTCGCCGAGCAGTTTGAGGTCAGTGACCGCGCGCAAGCTGCGGCCGATCAGCCGCTGGATTTCCTGGGTCCGGCCCGACTGCTTGCCTTTTGCCGCCTCGCGGCTGCCGCGCGTATGGGTGGCGCGGGGCAGCATCCCATATTCGGCGGTCACCCAGCCCTCGCCCTTGCCGCGCAGCCATGGCGGCAGCTTTTCCTCTATGCTGGCGGTGACCAGCACCTGGGTATCGCCGAACGCGATCAGGCAGGAACCCTCCGCATGGCGGGTGTAATTGGGCGTGATGGTAATGGCGCGCATTTCGTCGGGCGCACGGCCGGATGGACGCATGGGGGTTTCTCCTGTGGCTGTCGCTGCGTCCCCTAGACCCGATGCGCGCGGGGCGAAAGAGGCGCGGAAGGTGGCGAAGGTGGTGGCACGTCACATTGAAAATCGCCCCTCGCGCTGTCTCGCCGACGATGCGGGGCGGGCGAGGGCGGTTATGGGCATGGGGGTGTTAGAGCAGGGGAAACCCAACATTGCCAGCGGGGCGCGGGCGTTCACGCGGTGCCGGCCTGCCCGATCAATCAGAACAGCAGGAGTGGTGCGGCCCCCAGCGCAATGTAACCGATGCCCAATATTCTGATCCATCTGGCCCTGGTCGGGACATAGGTTTCAAGGGCGCGGCGCTCTTCGAAATGAGCCTCGCTGGCTCCGGCCTTGAGGTCCGCAAGCCGCGCATTCTGGCGCGCATGGGCCTTGCCTGAAATCTGGTTTGAAAAGGCCAGCAGAAGGATGCCGACGACAATCAGGACGATTTCCCACATCGTCCGACGGTATCCTTGCCAGTGACTGCTGGCAATGCCGCCTCAACCCGCTTTGATTCTGCGCAAAAATCCCTAAATCTGAGCCCATGATGGGGCCGCCGATTACCGAATTGACCGACCGGGCGCGCGATGTGTTCCGCATCGTCGTGGAATCCTATCTGGACAGCGGCGCGCCGGTGGGATCGCGGACCATTTCCAAGGTATCCGCGCTGAACTTGTCCCCCGCATCCATCCGCAACGTCATGCAGGACCTGGAGGAGCTGGGCCTGCTAGCCGCGCCGCATACCAGCGCGGGGCGGATGCCGACCGACATGGGCCTGCGCCTGTTCGTCGACGGGATGATGCAGGCGCATGAGCCGTCGCAGGACGAACGCGCCGCGATCGAGCGCGAGGCGGGGCAGGGCGGGCCGGTGGATGCGGCAATCGCCAGCACGACCGCCGCGCTGTCCGGCCTGTCCGCCTGTGCGGGCCTGGTGCTGGTGCCCAAGCGTGAGCCGGTGCTGCGTCAGGTGGGGTTCGTGCCGCTGGCGCAGGACAAGGCGCTGGCGGTGCTGGTCGGCGCGGACGGGACGGTGGAGAACCGGGTCATCGACCTGCCCCCCGGCCTGCCGCCCGGCGCGCTGGAACAGGCGGCCAATTACCTGTCCGCCATGCTGGCCGGGCAGACGCTGAGCGAGGCTCGGGCCCGGCTGTCCGGCGAGATCGCGCGGGAGCGGGCCGAGCTGGACGTGGCGGCGCGGGCGCTGGTCGAACGCGGCCTGGCGGTGTGGAGCGAGGATGGCGACCGGCGGCCGGTGCTGATCGTGCGGGGACAGGCGCGGCTGGTCGACAGTGCGGCGGCCGAGGACCTGGAGCGCGTGCGGCAATTGCTGGACGAGCTGGAGGGCAAGCAGGAAATCGCGCGCCTGCTCGATTCGGCGCGGGAAGGGGATGCGGCGCGCATCTTCATCGGCAGCGAGAACAAGCTGTTCGCCCTGTCCGGATCGTCGGTGATCGCCAAGCCGGTGCGGGCGCTTGACGGGCGGGTGGTCGGCGTGGTGGGGGTGATCGGCCCAACGCGGTTGAACTATGCCCGCGTGGTCCCCATGGTGGATTTCACCGCAGCGACGCTGGCGCGTCTGCTGGCATAAAGACGAAGCAGAACAGGGACATGATGACTGAGGAAACCGAGAACGCCGGGCAGCAGCCGGGCGGCGAGACCATCAGCGAGGAATTGCGCGAGGCAACCGCCGAAGCAGCGCCGGAAGTGGCGATGCAGGACCGGTTGGCCGCGCTGGAGGCCGAACTGGCCGAGGCACGGCAGCAGGTTCTCTATGCCCGCGCGGATACCGAGAATGTGCGCAGGCGTGCGGAAAAGGAAGCGCAGGACGCCCGCGCCTATGCGGCGACCGGCTTTGCCCGCGACATCCTGTCGGTGGCGGACAATCTGTCGCGCGCACTGGCCGCGATCCCCGACAGCCTGCGCGCCGACGAGAAGATGAAGGGCCTGGTCATCGGGCTGGAGGCGACGGGCCGCGAGCTGGAAACGGTGTTCAGCCGCCACGGCATCACGCGGATCGAGGCGGTGGGCCAGCCGCTCGACCCCAACCGGCATCAGGCGATGATGGAAATGCCGTCGGACGCCGAACCGGGCACGGTCGTGCAGGAAATCCAGGCGGGGTACATGATCAAGGACCGGCTGCTGCGGCCCGCGCTGGTGGGCGTGGCGAAGAAGGCGGAGTGATCGGGGTGGCGTGGACGGCCGACCGATAAATGTCAGAAGACGGCTTCATCGCGCCGGGAACGCATGTTCGTTTAGATAGCCTACTGGGCGACGACGGCAAAACATCCCCCGAATATGGCGTGGTTGTGCACTGTTGGTTTGATGACGAGCTCAGCGGTTTTGACTGTTATGTGGCGTTTTTCGGCGCGGCAATTCCAAATGGAACGCCCAACGATAAGCCCTATGTTCTTCGTTATGCAGCAACGTCGCTAACGAGCTTGTCCGTTTGACGATCCGCGATGCAAAGGCAATTAGGACTGCCGCCATCCCCCCTTTCCAAGCTGCGCTAGCCGCATTTGAGGCAAGCTCCGCTATCCTCCCCCGCAAGGGGGGAGGAGGGGCTGCCCCGGCGGTTTTGGGGTAGAGCGTCCTTTTCGGCCGTGACGTTGGGGCCACGACCCCCTATCTGACAGCCCATGCCAGAACGTTTTGCCGCCGTCCGCAATCGCCGTGAGATCATCGACCGCCGGGCGCTGGCCGAGGTGCTGGCGGCAATTCCGGTGAGTGATGCCGGGCGGATGCGGCAGGCGGCGACGGCCGAGCTGAAGGCGGCGCTGACGGCCGGCTGGGTGGAAATCCGCAGGCGGTTCGAGGAGAGCCCGGCGCATGGCATGGTGGCGGCCGCGTCGGGCGCGTTCCTGACCGACCAGATCCTGCGCCTGCTCTGGGATTTCACCACCGAGCGGCTGTATCCGCTGGCCAATCCGACCGCGTCGGAGCGGATGACGCTGATCGCCGTCGGTGGCTATGGTCGCGGCGAGATGGCGCCGTTTTCGGACGTCGATATCGGGTTCCTGACCCCCTACAAACAGTCGCAATGGCATGAGCAAGTGATCGAGACCATGCTCTATGGCCTGTGGGACCTGGGGCTAAAGGTGGGCCAGTCCAGCCGGTCGATCGATGAGATGGTCCGCCAGGCCAGGGGCGATATCACCATCCGCACCGCACTGCTCGAGGCGCGATACGTCTGGGGCGATACCGGCGTCTATGAAGAAGCGGCGCGGCGGTTCAAGACCGATGTGCAGGCGGACGGCGCGCGCAGTTTCGTGATCGAAAAACTGGCAGAGCGCGACGAGCGGCACCGCAAGATGGGCGACAGTCGTTACGTCGTCGAGCCGAACGTCAAGGAGGGCAAGGGCGGCTTGCGCGACCTGCACACGTTGTTCTGGATCGGCAAATATGTGCACAATGTGGGCGATGCCGCCGCGCTGGTCGATGCGGGGTTGCTCACCAAGACCGAATATCGCCAGTTCAAGCGGGCGGAGAATTTCCTGTGGTCGGTGCGGTTCCACCTGCACCTGCTTGCGGGCCGTGCCGAGGAGCGGCTGACGTTCGACGTGCAGCCGGAGATTGCGGAGCGGATGCATTATGCCGACCGGCCGGGGAAATCCAAGGTCGAGCGGTTCATGCAGTTCTATTTCCTGCAGGCCAAGCGGGTCGGCGACCTGACGGGGCTGTTCCTGGCGCATCTGGACGAACAGTTCGCCAGCCGCACCGCGCGGTTCGGCCTGCCGCGCATTCGGCGCTCGCCCCGCAAGCTGAACGGGTTCGTACTGGATCGGGGACGCCTGGCGCTGCCGGCCGACGACTGGTTCGCGGACGATCCGGTGCGGCTGATCGAGATGTTCTGGCTGGCCGACAAGCACGGGCTGGAGGTGCATCCGCTGGCGATGCGGGCGGCGGCGCGCGATGCGAAGATGATCGACGACAAGCGCACCGATCCGCGGGCGAACGCGCTGTTCATGGATGTGCTGGCGTCGAAGCGCGACCCGGCACTGGTGCTGCGCTGGATGAACGAGGCAGGCGTGTTCGGCCGGTTCATGCCGGATTTCGGCCGCGTCGTGGCGCAGATGCAATATGACATGTACCATCATTATACGGTGGACGAGCATACCATCCGGGCCATCGGCCTGCTCAGCCGGATCGAACGCGGCGAGCTGACCGAGGATCACCCGCTGGCGCATGGCATCTTCCCGCAGATCGTGTCGCGCCGTGCGCTGTATGTTGCGGTTTTGCTGCACGATATTGCAAAGGGCCGGGGCGGGGATCATTCGATCCTGGGCGCGGAGGTGGCCGAACGGCTGTGCCCGCGCCTTGGCCTGAGCAAGGCGGAGACGGAGACGGTCGCCTGGCTGGTGCGGTACCATCTGTTGATGTCGGCGACCGCGTTCAAGCGCGACCTGTCGGACTTCAAGACGATCCTGGATTTCGCGGAAGTGGTGCAAAGCCCGCAGCGTCTGATGATGCTGCTGGTCCTGACGGTCGTCGATATTCGCGCGGTCGGGCCGGGCATCTGGAACGGGTGGAAGCGGCAGTTGCTGACCAACCTGTACGACAGCGCCGAGGAAGTGCTGCGGCTGGGCCACAAGCAGAAGGGGCGGGGGGAACGGGTCGCGGTCAAGCAGCAGACGGTCGCGGACGCGCTGGGATGGGACGATGCCGAGCGCGACCGCATGGTGCGCGTCCTGCCCGAGGCCTATTGGGTGGCGGAGCCGGTCGATGTGCTGATCCGCAATCTGAAGCTGATGGCGGAAGCGGGCGATGCGCCGCTGTCGATTTCGACCGAGCCGGACGGAGAGCGCGCGGCGACGCTGGTGACCGTCTATGCCGCCGATCATCCCGGCCTGTTCTATCGCATCGCAGGCGCGATCCATGCCGCCGGGGGCAACATCATCGATGCGCGCATCCACACGACCCGCAGCGGCATGGCGCTGGACAATTTCCTGGTCCAGTCGCCGATGGGCGGGCCGTTCGACGATGTGGCGCAGCTGCAGCGGCTGAAGGCGGCGATTGCGGATTCGCTGGCCAACCGGGCGCGCCTGCGCGAGCGGCTGGCGCGCAAGACGGCGATCCGCCCGCGCAGCGATGCGTTCACCATCGAGCCCAATGTGCTGATCGACAATCGCGCGTCCAACCGCTTTACCGTGATCGAGGTGAATGCCCGCGACCGGCCCGCGTTGCTGCACCATCTGGCCAATGCGCTGTTCCAGTCGAAGGTGACGATCCATTCGGCACACGTCGCCACATATGGCGAGCGCGCGGTGGATACATTCTATGTCACCGACCTGATGGGCGACAAGATCGGCAGCGGAACGCGGCTGCGCGCGATCGAGCGGCGGTTGCTGGAGGCGGCGGGCGGCGAGGTGCTGGCGGACGCGGCCTGACCGGGTTCAGGCCGGGTCGATCGGCGGTTGCAGCTCAGTCGCAGGTTCCTTTGATTCTTCCTTTGGCGGGACAAAGGCGATGACGCTGTCGCCCGACTGGATGGCGGGGCGCAGCCCCTGGGCGACGAAGCTGACCGCGCCGTCGTGGTCGACCGCGACGATTTCGCCGCCCGGTCCCAGCGATGCGCGATAATCGTCGAGGCTGAATTTCTCGGTGATGCGCGTGCGGCGGAAGGTCCAGCCGGATGCCAGTTGCTGCTGCAACTGGTCCACGCTGCGACCGCTGTCGAGCAGGACGGGGCCGCGCGCCGCTCGCTGCTTGCCCATCGGGGCGGTGCGCAGGATGCGGTGCGAGCCCATTTCCGGGCCGAGATCGGCAGCGACCAGCGCGTTGTAGGCGTCATTTTCGCTGGCGGCGAGCAGCGTGGAAAAACCGTGCAGGTCGAGATCGTCGCTGGTCACCTCGTCCAGGATTTCGCCGCGATGGACGGTGATACCCGACTGCCGCGCCCGGCGCAGCGCAAAGCTGGACGTGTCGGCAAGAAGGACGTTGTGGCCCATCGCATGCAGCTGTTCCGCCAGGCCGATCGTCCAGTCATTGGCCCCGACGATCAGCACGCCGTCCCCAGGCCCCCGGTCGATGCCGAGCCAGCGGGCAACGGCGGCCGCCGAAAAGCCATGGGCAAAGATGGTCGCGACGACCACGCCGAAACTGAGCGGGACCAGCGCGGCGGCATCGGGCACGCCCGCTTCCTGCAACCGAAGCGAGAACAGGCCGGTGATCGCCACCGCCACGATGCCGCGGGGCGCGATCCAGGCGACGAACGCCTGTTCAGCCAGCGGCATTTTCGACCCCGCCAGGCTGGCGAACACCGTCATCGGGCGCACCGCGAACAGCAGCAGGAATAGGAACACCAGGAATTGCCAGCGGAAGGCGGAGAGGGTTTGCCAGTCGAGCGTGGCCGACAGGATGATGAACACGCCGGAGACCAGAAGGACGGTCAGATCCTCCTTGAACCGGCGAAGCGCCCGGCTGGACTGCACCTCGCGGTTGGCGAGGACGACGCCCATCACCGTGACGGTGATCAGGCCGGTTTCATGGAGGATGCTATCCGCCGCCACGAAACCGCCGATGACGGTGACCAGCAGCACCGGCGATTTCAGATATTCGGGCACCGCCCCGCGCGGGAACAGCCAGGTGAGCGCAAAGCCGAGGGCAAGGCCGATCAGCGCGGCGGCAAGCGTCGCCAGCAGGACGTCGGTTGCGATCGGCAGGATCGGGGTGCCGCCCGACCCTTCATAGGTGATCCAGCCATAGATGCCGATGGCGAGCAGCGCGCCGATGGGATCGTTGACGATTCCTTCCCATTTCAGCGTGTCGGACACGCGCTGCGGCACGCGCAGGGTGCGCAGCATCGGGCCGATGACGGTGGGGCCGGTGACGACCAGGATGCCGCCGAACAGCAGCGATACTTCCCAGCTCAAGCCCGCGGCATAATGCGCGGCGAGCGTGCCGAGCGCCCAGCCGATGGGCACGCCCAGGAATACCAGGCGAAGCACCGGGCCGCCGGCATGGCGCAGGTCGCGGAAATTGAGGCTCAATCCCCCTTCGAACAGGATCACCGCCACGGCGAGCTTGATGATGGGTTCCTGAAGCGGGCCGAGATCGCGTTCGGGCACGATGATGCCCAGTACCGGCCCGGCGATGACGCCCGCGATCAGCATGAGCGCGATTGCCGGGCGGCCCGTGCGCCAGGCGAGCCATTGCGCGCCGATGCCGATAATGCCGATCAGCGCGAGTTTGACGAGAAGCGAGGAGATCATCGGCGCGGCCATAACAGACGGGCGGGCTGGGCGGTATTGGAATGATCGGATAGGATGGCGTTCCATCGACGGGAGGAACGGCCATGGGCGTGCTGGGCATTGGCGGTGTGTTTTTCCGGGCGCGCGATCCGGATGCGCTGTCCGCATGGTACCGCGAGCACTTGAACATCGGGGCCGGATGCGTCGCGGAGGGTGCGGGCGAGCCGAACGACTGGGTGTGGCAGACGCTGGGCGGGCCGGTGGTGTTCGCCCCGTTCAGGGCGGACAGCGATTATTTCGCCGCGGACAAGGCATTCATGATCAACCTGCGCGTCACCGACCTGGAGGGGATGTGCGAGCGGCTGAACGCGAGCGGGATTGCGGTCGAGACGCGGGCCGAATGGGATTCGCCTGAGGCGGGTTCGTTCGCGCGCATCCACGACCCGGAGGGCAATGCCATCGAGCTGTGGGAAGCGCCGCGATGACCGCCGTCTGGATCGCGCTAGCCGCAGTATTCATCGCGCTGATCCCGGCATTCGCCATGGCCGGGCAAAGCAAGGAAAAGGGCAGGCCCGGACGGAATGGCGGCGATGGCGGATCGACCGCAGCCGCATCGGACAGCGGGTCCGATTGCGGAAGCGACGGCGGCGGAGGGTGCGACTGACAAGCGACCTTGTTGACGCGGGAAGGCCCTCACCCTTCCCACCGCTTTGCGGCGCCCCTCCCTCCCTCTCCCGTTTACGGGAGAGGGAGGGAGGGGCGCAGCCCCAGCAGGGTGAGGGGTTATGCAGCGGGAAATGGCGCTTTCAGGCCGTCGGCACCCGCGTCCGAAGCGCAAGCGCGTGGATGCGTTCTGCCAGAAGATCGGCCAGCTCGCGGTTGACCATGCGCTGCTGCTCGACGCGGGACTTGCCGGCAAAGGCGGCGCTTTCGATCACCACGGTGAAATGCGATTCCCCCGTGCCATCGTCGCCCATATGGCCGGCATGGTGATGGCTGTCGTTGACGACCTCCAGCCGGGACGGGGCGAATGCCTGGGTCAGGCGGGCGGTGAGTTCGGCGGCGACTGGGCCGGTAGCGGGATCGGTCATCGGCCCTATATAGGCGATTTGTTCCGAGGAGCCACGTGGCAAGCCGTTCTGATTCCCCGCGTTCCGACCGACCCCGTACCCGCTTTCATGGCCGCGTCGAGGGGACGGGCCGGGTGTGTGCCCACCCCGGATGCAACGAGCCGGGCGAGTTCCGCGCGCCGATGGGATCGGCGGGATCGGGTTTCGACGGGCCGGGGCAATATCAGTGGCTGTGTCTGGACCATGTGCGCGAGTTCAACACGCGGTACAATTTCTTCACCGGCATGAGTCCCGACGAAATTCATGAGGCGCAGCGCCCGACCGCGGGGTGGGAGCGCGAAACGCGGGCGTTCAAAGCGACCGGCGGCGCGGACCGTCCGCCCCGCTGGGCCGATTTCGCCGATCCGCTGGATGCTATCGGTGCGCGGTTCAAGCGGCGGATGGAGGAGGAGCGCCAGCGCCCCGATGGCCGTCCGCTGACGGGCCGCGAGCGCGCCGCGCTGAAGGTGCTCGACCTGCCCATCGATGTCGACCGACGGGCGCTGAGGCAGCGTTATTCGGAGCTGGTGCGCAAGTTCCACCCAGACAGGAACGGCGGCGACCGCAGCCACGAACGCGCGCTGCAGGCGGTGATCGAGGCGTATAATGCGCTGAAGGGATCGGCGGCGTTTGCCTGAGCGAGGTCCAGTCGTCGCTTTACAATGCCGGCGAGCGACATAGGCTGAGGTCCGACGACTGAACGGCAAAGGGGGCTGCCATGTCGAGTCGAACCCGGATACGCATCGTCGGCGTGCTCGCTGCGCTCTGGAATTGCGTTGGCGTCGCCAGCTATCTTGCTCATGTCGGCGTGATCGTGGGCGACGCGCCGCCACCCGGCGGTCCGGTCATGCCAGCAGCGATCACGGCCAGCTTTGCCATCGGCGTCTTTGGCGGGGTCGCCGGATCGGTGGCGCTTGCCCTGTTGTCCCGCCGGGCGCGGCCGTTGCTCTGGCTGTCCTGGGCTGGCACGGTCATCGACTGGGTCTGGGTGTTCGGGTGGAGCGGCTCCGCCTTCGTGCCGCTGGGCGTGACGGTCGTGGTGGTGGCAACGCTATTCGCGGTGCTGGCCGAATGGGCTGGGCGGCGCGGGCTGTTGCGATAGGCGAGCGCGGTTTCGCAGCAACGGGACCGTCTCGAAAGAAAAGGACAGTGCTTCGACAAGCTCAGCACGAGCGGGTGCGGGGTCCATGGGAAGCTGCAGGCCCGCACTCTTTCGCGGCTGACGCCGCACCCTCCCTCTCCCGCAGGCGGGGGAGGGATCAGCCCTCCGCCGCGATCCGCTTTGCCACGGCTTCCCATTGCTCGGCGACCTTGCCCCAGCCGGCTTCGAAGCCCATCGCTTCGTGCTGCGCCTTTGCCTCCTCGGTCCAGTGGCGTGCCCAGCCGCGATAGCGGGTGCGGTCGCCATCGGGTTCGAAGTCGAAGCCGCCGACCATGAACGGGCCCTGGGGCTGCCAGTCGGTGGTCAGCGCGTCGGTGAACACGATGCGGCGTTCGGGGATCACCTCCAGATAGATGCCGTCATTGGGCATCACCTCGCCGTCCGGGCCATACATGGTGATGGCGGAGCGGCCGCCGGGGCGCAGGTCCATCTCGACCACTTCCGCCCGCCAGGGAACGGGGCAGAACCATTCGCCCAGATGGTGGGTATAGGCCCGCCAGACGGCGGCCACGGGCGCGTCGAGCACGCGTTCGATGCTGAGTTCGTTGGACATGGAGCCTCTCTTATTTCGGGCCGACGAGCGAGAAGGCCGCGCCCTGCGGGTCGGTGGCGACCAGGATATATTCGCCGCCGGGAATTTCGCTGGGGCCGAACATCACCGTGCCGCCGCCTGCCTCCACCCGGCCCTTTGCCGCGTCGATGCCGATGACTCGGACATAATGGCTCCAGGCGGGGCGGGGGGTGCCGGGCTGCATCGGCATGACCGCACCCATCGGTGCGCCGCCCGCGGGGCCGAGCATCTGATACTGGCCCGCCGGACCCATATCCATCGTGTCGAGCACCACCCAGCCGAACAGCGCGCCGTAAAAGGCCAGCGACCGGGCAGGGTCGGCGGCGGACAGCTCGTTCCAGGCGAAGTGCCCGGCGGGACCGTCATGCCCGCCGAACGCCTTGCTGACCCCGCTCTCCACGCTGCCGCGCATGATGTAGAACATCGCGCCGTCGGGATCGGCGCAGAAGGCGAAGCGGCCGACGCCGGGAATATCCTGCGGCCCCATATGGATGGCGCCGCCATGGTCGGTGACCAGCGCGGCCGTGGCATCGACGTCATCGACGGTGACATAGCCCAGCCAGCAGGGCGGCATCGGATTGCCGGGCATCGCCATGAAGCCGCCGATATCCTCGCCATGCATGGCGAAAAGGCGGTAATCCATCCCCTCCTGCCCCGCGGAGCGGGCTTCCCAGCCGATCAGGTTGCCGTAGAATGCGGCGGCCGCGTCGGCGTCGGTGGTGATCAGCTCGTACCAGAGCCAGCTGCCATGTGGATTGGTCATGTTTCCCCTCCTCGTTTTCCCGGGCGCGTCAGCCGCGATCGTCGACGAAGGGCGTGAAGCCGCCCCAGAACATGCGCTTGCCGTCGAACGGCATCTCCGCTGTCGCGTTGGATTGGGATCGTTCGTCGGCCATCACCGCTGCCCAGCCGGTGTCGCGCGTCGCCTTGTCCGGCCAGACGATCCAGGAGAAGACGACCGTTTCCCCTTCTTCTGCCTTCACTGCCATCCAGAAATCGGTGTGCTCGCCCTTGGGCACATCGTCCGCCCAGGCCTCGACCACATGCAGCGCGCCGTGATCGCGGAACACGCCGCTCATCCGGGTCGCAAGATCGGCATAGGCGCCGCGCTTGCCCTCTGGCACCGGCAGCACGAATCCGTCGATATAGCTCATGATCCTCTCCTCCTCAGTAATCGGCGGGCCAGTCGAACGGCGTGCCCGCGCGGTAGGGGCGCGCTTCGTCGATGACGCGGGCGATGGCGGGTCGCGCGCGCAGCCGCGCGAACCAGGCGGCGAGCAGCGGACGGTCGCCGAACGGTTCGACCAGATTGGCATAGAATAATGCGGGCGCGGCGGCGCAGTCGGCCAGGCCGAACGCATCCCCCGCACCCCAGGCGCGTCCGGGCAGGCGGGCCTCCAGAAAGTCATAGGCGGTGGCGATCGTCGCGCGCTCGGCGGCCTCGTCCGCTGTCTTGCCGGTGAAGCGGCCGACCACGATCCGGGTCAGCGGATCGGCGACATGATGGTCCAGCACCCGCTCCAGCATGCGCGGTTCCAGCGCCGCCCGCCGGTCCGCCGGGATCATGGGTTCGCGTTCCGGCGACAGCGTGTCGAGATAGTCGATGATGACCCCGGATTCGCCCAGGATCGTGCCGTCGCCGGTGTCGAGCGCCGGAAACTTCGCAAAGGGCCAGACGCGCGCCAGCTTTGCCCGGCTGTCGGGATCGCCCAGGTTGATCCGGACGGGATCGAACGCGACCTCCCGCTCGTACAGGGCGATCAGCACCTTCTGGCAATATTGCGCGAAGGGATGGAAATAGAGGCGGGGCAGGGCCGTCATGCTGCGGTCGCTTCGGGATTGAAGTCGGCCAGTTGCGCCGCGAGCGCGCGCTGAAAGGCGGGGCGGGCGGTGCCGCGTTCGACATAGGCGACAAGCGCGGGGCGATCGCTGATCACGCCGGTGCCGCAATCGTCGCGCAGCATGGTGATCATGGCGATATCGGCGATGCTGAAGTCGCCCGCCAGCCAGTCGCGGTCGCCAAGTGCCGTGACCAGCCGGTCCAGCCGCTTGCCCGCATCGGCGACCAGGCTGGGACGTCGCGCCTCTGCCCAAGGTTTGTCTGAGGAGAACAGCATCACGTCGACGATCTGGAAAATCCACGGTTCGACGGAGTTGTAGGCGGCGAACAGCCAGCTGATCGTACGGGCGCGGGCCGCCGGATCGGTCGGCAACAGGGCGGGGCTGCGCTCGCCCAGATGCAGCAGGATCGCGCCGCTTTCGAACCATTCGACGCCGCCATCGTCCAGCGTCGGCACCTGACCCCAGGGCTGGCGCGCATAATGGTCGGCGGGTTTGTTTCGCGGGTCGATCAGGTCCATGCGATACTCGCAGCCGATCTCTTCGCATGCCCAGCGTACGCGCAGATCGCGGACATAGCCTTTCGCGAAATCCGGAACCCAGTCGAAGCCGGTGATGGTAAGCGTCATTGGTCGCCCTCCTTCTTCGCCCCCTTGAGGAGCGCAACCACCGCCATCGCATGGCCGTGCCCCAGGCCGAGCTCCTCCTTCAGCACTGCCACGATGCCCATCGGCTTGATGCCCGGCGCGAGCGTGCCGCCCGCCGTCCAGCCGCGTTCGGCGCCCATTGCGCGCAGGTCGGCGGGCGTCTTGCCGGTCTTTTGATGAATGGTGTTCAGATAGGCCTGGAACGACATGGTCAGCCTCCGTTTGCCGCCGCCTCGACATCGCCGTCGAACCACAGGACGGTGGTGAGCTTGTCCGCCATCATGCCGGCTCCTGCTGCGGCGCGTTCGTCGCGGCGAGCGCGGCGTCAATGTCCATCCAGAACGGACCGAAACCGTGCCCGTCCGGGTCGGCAAAGGCACGGCTGTACATCCAGCCATGATCTTCCGGCGGATGCACCTCCCGACCCCCGGCGGCGATGGCCGCTTCCGTAACGGCGTCCACTGCCTCCCGGCTGTTGAAGGAAAGCGCGTAGAGCGCAGCGCTGACGGCGTTGGCATGGGCAATCGGCTTGGATGTGAAGGTCGAGTAGAACGGCCGTGACAGCAGCATGAAATAGATGGTGTCGGACCAGATCATGCCCGAGCCCTGTTCATTGCTGTACCGAGGATCGATTTCGAAGCCGATGGCCTGATAAAAGGCGGTTGACCGTGCCACGTCGCTGACGGGCAGGTTCACGAAGATCATCTGGGCCATGGGTCCCTCCTTCCGGCCGTTACCGACCGACCCGTTGTCCACCGAGTCGGCCCGCTTGAAAGAGGTGACGCAGTCAGTTAGTTATTGCAACCATGCAGTTAGAAAAAATAACTAACATGGGTCGTAAGCGAAAGGGGCGGTGGTACGACGATGCCTGCGGCACCGCCCTCGCCCTGGAATTCGTCGGCGAACGCTGGGCGCTGCTGATCATCCGCGAATTGCTGTTGGGGCCGCGGCGGTTCGGCGAAATCCGGGCCGGGCTGCCTGGCCTGAGCGCCACGGTGCTGACCCAGCGGCTGGAGGCGATGGAGGCGGATGGCATTCTGGTCCGCGACATCCTGCCGCCGCCCGCCCGCGTGCCCGTCTATTCGCTCACGCCATGGGGTTATGAGGCGGAGCCGGTGGTGATGGCGCTGGGGCGATGGGCGCTGCGGTCGCCCCGGCACGATCCTTCGCTGCCCTTTTCGCGGGTTTCGCTGATGCTGGCGCTGCGTATGAACCTGCTGGCCGACCGTGCGGCGGGCGAGCGGATGTCGATGGCATTCCGGCTGGGCGACGACCTGTATCGGTGCGATCTGGCCGACGGGACGATCGGTATCAAGCGCGGCACGGCCGACGGGGCGGCGGCGATATTCGTCGGCGAGCCGAACGATTTCCTGCCCGCCCTGTTCGGGCCGATGCCGCTAACGATGGCGGTGGAAAAAGGATTGTTTCGCGTCGAGGGCGATCAGGCGCAGGCGGCGCATTTCTGCACCTTATTCGCGCTGCCGCCAAAGATCGGCGCTTGACCTGGCCGTCCCGGCTTCCCACTGACAACGGGCAACAACGGAATCGACATGGCCAGCATCCCGAATACCCAGCCCGACAGCCGCGACATGACGATCCTCGCCGCACCCGACAAGATGGTGAAGGCGCGCGACGTGTTCGGCATCGACAGCGACATGGAAGTGCCCGCATTCAGCGAGGCGGACGAGCGGGTGCCGGACCTTGATCCGGCCTATGTGTTCGATCCCGACACGACCATGGCCGTGCTGGCGGGCTTTGCCCATAACCGCCGCGTGATGGTTCAGGGTTATCACGGCACCGGCAAGTCGAGCCATATCGAACAGGTGGCGGCGCGGCTGAACTGGCCGTGCATCCGCATCAACCTGGACGCGCATATCAGCCGCATCGACCTGATCGGGCGCGATGCCATCGTGCTGAAGGACGGGCAGCAGATTACGGAGTTCCGCGAGGGGCTGCTCCCCTGGGCGCTGCAGACCCCGACCGCGCTGGTGTTCGACGAATATGATGCGGGCCGCCCAGACGTGATGTTCGTGATCCAGCGCGTGCTGGAAACCGAGGGCAAGCTGACCCTGCTCGACCAGAACCGGGTCATCCGGCCGAACCCGTGGTTCCGGCTGTTCGCCACCGCCAATACCGTCGGGCTGGGCGATACCAGCGGGCTTTATCACGGCACGCAGCAGATCAATCAGGGCCAGATGGACCGGTGGAACATCGTCGTCACCCTGAACTATCTGCCCGCCGCGACCGAGGCGCAGATCGTGCTGGCCAAGTCGGGCGAATATGACAAGCCGGGCGGCAAGGAAGTCGTCGAGAATATGGTCCGCGTGGCGGAACTAACGCGGCGCGGGTTCGTGAACGGCGATATCTCGACCGTGATGAGCCCGCGGACGGTCATCACCTGGGCCCAGAATGCGCTGATCTTCGGCGATGTCGGCTTCGCGTTCCGCCTGTCGTTCCTGAACAAGTGCGACGAGGCGGAGCGGGCGCTGGTCGCCGAATATTATCAGCGCGTATTCGGCAAGGATCTGCCGGAAAGCGTCGTCAGGAAGGTTTAGGCCATATTTCGTCCCCGAGCGGCGATGGACTTCCCGGTTGCTTGCTTGCGCTGAATGATCCGCTCTGAAATACCTGATCGCGCGGTGTTGCGTATCGGGAGCGGGGCATGACGAATGGGGTGAGCGCGATCGCCGGGGATGCCGAGGCGATCATGGCGGTGACCACCGGCCCCGATGGCGCGCCGCAAGTGCGGGTCGATACCGTTATCACGGCCGACCAGACGGTGACGGGACCGACGCTGATCGTCCTGGACGGTGCCGACCTGGACAATCGCGGCACGATCCGGGTCAACCACCAGGGCATCGGCCAGGGCAATGGCGTGTTGGTCCGGACCGGATCGACGCTGACCAACGAGGGCCTGATCGAAAGCACCGCTTCGGCACCCAATGGTTATTTCGGCATCGCAACCGGCGTGTTGATGGAGGGCCTGTCTGACCGGTTCGTCAATCGCGGCACCGTGCGTGCAGTCACGGACGCCGAGGGCACGGCTTACGGCGTCCAGGCGGGGAATGTCAGCAATCTGGGGACGATCGAGGCGGTGGGCAATTACGCCTATGCCTATTTCCTGGGTGCGCCGACGCGGAACGACGGGACGCTGCGCGCCACCGGACTGGCCGATGCCGACACGCAGACGGGGGGGATGGCGATCGGCGCCTGGCTGGTCGGCGATTTCGTCAACAACGGGCTGATCGAGGCGACGTCGGAGGAGGCCAATGCCTATGTGGTCGGCATCGCGTTCTTCACCGGTTCGGTCAACATCAATGTCGTCAACCGGATCGTCAACAACGGCACGATCAGCGCCGAACTGGCGATCGTGCGTCATGCAAGCTATTCGGGCGCGCTGCACCTGACCAATACCGGGCTGCTCGACGGGCGGATCGAGCTGGATGCGGGCTATAACCGGTTCTGGAACAGCGCCGACGCGCGGGTGAGCGGCAGCATCACGCTCGGCATCTGGGACGATATCGTCGTCAATGCCGGGCGGCTGGACGGGTTGGTGACGCTGAACGGCGGCTTTGACCTGTTCGACGGGCGGCGATCGGCCAGCGTTCAGCAGGTCGAGGGCGGCGAGGGTGCCGACGTGCTGTGGGGCGGCGACGCGGCGGATGTGCTGAACGGCGGGGCGGACATCGACCTGATTGCTGGCGGGTCGGGTGCCGACGTGCTGACGGGCGGCGGCGGGGCGGACCTGTTCGTCTATCGATCCGCAAGCGATTCCACCGCAGCGGCGATGGACCGGATCGCCGATTTCGTCAGCGGCGAGGACCGGCTGGACCTGTCGCGCATCGGGGCGACCGGCATCACCCTGACCGTCGATGGCGCGGGGACCATCGTGACGGCGCAGACCGCCGCTGGTGCGCTGCAGGTGCGCGTGAGCGGCACGATCGCGCTGACCGACATCGTGACCGCGCCGATAGGCTCCATCATGATCGGCACGGGCGGTATCGACGCCCTGAACGCAGGCGATGGCGGCGTCGAGATGCAGGGGCGATCGGGCGACGACGTGCTGATCGGCGGCGACGGCAACGACCGGATCGACGGCGGCAGCGGGGCCGACCGCATGGTCGGCGGGCTGGGCGACGACATCTATCTGTTCGACGATCTGTTCGACCGGGTGGTGGAGGAAGCGGACGGCGGCCACGACACCGTCTATTCCTATGCCGATTTCCACTGGATGCGCGACCATGTGGAGGACCTGTATGTCGTCAACGGCGAATATGGCTGGGGCAATGGCAGCGACAACCTGATCGTCGGAAACGCGCGTAACAACAATCTGGATGGCGGCGGCGGCGTCGACCGGCTGGTCGGCGGGGCGGGCAACGACCTGTACCGCGTCGATGACGCGCGCGACACCGTGGTCGAGGCGGCGGGCGAGGGTCGCGACCGCATCGTCGCGGCCGACACCGGCTATTACCTGCCGGACCATGTCGAGGAGCTGGAGCTGACCGCGTTCCGCCTCGCCTTTGAACCCACAACGACGCCGGGGGGGTACGGCGTCGGCAACGCGCTCGATAACCTGATCATCGGGTCCTATCTGGCCAATCTGTTGCTGGGCGGCGACGGCGACGACCGGATCGATGCGGGCGAGGGCGCGGATTGGATGTTCGGCGAAACCGGCAACGACACCCTGTTCGGACAGAACGACAATGACGTGATCGACGGCGGCATCGGCGACGATGTGATCTGGGGCGGCAACGGGGCCGATTATCTGATCGGCGGCGAGGGCGATGACGCATTGCATGGGCACCGCGAATATATTCTGGACGTGATCAGCGGCGGGCCGCTTCGCCAAACCGATTTCGTGACCGACATCCTGGTCGGCGGTGCGGGCAACGACCTGCTCGACGGGGCGAGCGGGCTTGGCGATTACGACCTGATGGACGGGGGCACGGGCAATGACGTGTACCGTGTCGATACGCCGGCGGACCTGACGTTCGAGGCGGCGGGCGGCGGCATCGACACCGTGCAGGCGGATATCACCGGTGCCGGCTATTACCTGTACGATCATGTCGAGAATCTGGTGCTGGAGGGCGCGACGCCGTTCGGTGTCGGCAATGCGCTGGCCAATCGCATCACCGGCAGCGGCAGCGCCAACTGGCTGCTGGGCGGGGCGGGCGACGATGTGCTGGACGGCGGCGGTGGCAATGACGTGCTGTTCGGCGAAGCGGGTGCCGACCGGTTCGTGTTCGCACGCGGCACCGGCGGCGACGTGATCGGCGATTTCCAGTCGGGCACCGACCGGATCGACCTGTCCGCATTCGGCTTTGCCTCGTTCGCGGCGGTGCAGGCAGCGATGGGCGAGAATGGCGGGACCGCGTTCATCGACCTGGGCAATGGCGACTTCATCGTGCTGAACGGCGTGGCGATGAGCACGCTCGGCGCGGGCGATTTCATCCTCTAGGCCGACAGGCATCCTGCCGCCCTCGCTAGCCCGATTTTGTCCAAAATCTCCAATCCCTTCGGTCGAGCCGGATTACATCTGGCGCGGGCGACGGGGGGGATGGTTCAATGGCACGCGTACGGGTGAATGTCGGCACTAATTTCAATGAGATCGACCTGTACTGGTATCGCCGCCATCAGGTGGATGCCGACGCCGAGAAGAACACCAATTTCGTCTATAACGGCGTCACCTATCCCGACACATTCTATGTAAACGGCAAGGATGGCAGCGAGATCATGTCGCTGACCTTTGGCGCCTATGACCTCGCCTATACCAGCAATGGCCAGATTACCGGGGGACGGGTGACCGGCATCCTGGAACAGGATCTGGTATCCGGCATCGCCACGCTGATCATCGAGGGGATCGATGTGTCTGCGGTCGCCATATTCAACGCCTATCGCAGTTCGAGCAATGCCGACGACCTGGCGCTGCTGGAATCCGCGTTTTCGGGCAATGACGAATTTTTCCTGTCCGAAGAACGCGACGTGATGAACGGCTTTCGCGGCAACGACCGGATGTTCGGTTACGGCGGCGACGACACGCTGTACGGCGGCGAGGGGGCCGACCTGCTGGACGGCGGTTCGGGATCGAACATCCTGTACGGCGGATTGGGCAACGACATCCTGCTGGTCCGGTCGATCGGCGACACCATCATCGAATATGCCAATGAAGGGTTCGACATCGTCCGATCGGCGATCAGCTATACCCTGGGCGCGAACCTGGAGGTGCTGGAACTCTATTCCAGCGCGCCGATCAACGGCACGGGCAATGACGCGGACAATTACATCGTCGGCACCAATTCGGACAATGTGCTGGAAGGGCGCGGCGGCGACGATATCCTGGTCGCCTATTCCGGCAACGACATCATGCGCGGCGGGGTAGGGAACGACACCTATTACGTCCATTCGACCAGCCAGCAGGTCAGCGAGCTGGCCGGGCAGGGCTATGACGATGTGCTGTCCTATGTCTCCTACACCCTGCCCGATCATGTCGAGGACCTGGAACTGCTGTTGCTGAACGGGCCGCCCACCAGCAGCTCGGCACGGGAGGGGACGGGCAACGCGCTGGACAACTGGATCACCGGCAACAGCCTGGCCAATGTGCTGCGCGGATTGGACGGCGACGATACGCTGATCGGCGAAGAGGGCGACGACCTGTTGATCGGCGGCAGCGGGGCCGACGACCTGCGCGGCGGGGACGGGTTCGATACCGTTTCCTATGCAGCGGCAACCGCCGGCGTCACCGTCAATCTGCTGGGTGCCGGCACGCCGGGCGAAGACAGCATCGAGGGCGTGGAGAGCGTCATCGGTTCCGCCCATGCCGACCGGATGATCGGCAGCCTGACCGGCGACCGGCTGGCAGGCGGCGAGGGCGGCGACGTGCTGCTGGGCCTGTACGGGACCGACACCTTGCTGGGCGAGGGCGGCGACGACGTATTGTCGGGCGGGCACGGCGCCGACCGGATCGAGGGCGGGGCGGGGCGCGACGTCCTGTTCGCCCATGAACAGGGGGATGCGGCCTTTGGCGGGGACGAAGGCGGCAACGAGCTGCTGGGCGGCGACGGCAACGATATCCTGGTCAGCTGGAACTCGGTGGCCACCGGCAACGACGACATCCTGACCGGCGGCGCGGGCGCGGACCGGTTCTATGTCGATACCTATGTCATCGACCGGACCACCGGCGCGCGCGACCGCATCATGGATTTCAGCGATGGCGACATCGCATCGACGCGGACATCGGCCGATCCTGGCCGCTATTTCGTCTTTTCCGGCGCGACGCTGACCGTCGTCAGCTATTCGGGCGCGGACGGCAAGCTGGGCGAATTCCAGTTTTCCGGCCAGATCGTGCCGGGCAATCTGCAACTCTACCGCGAGCAGTCGCCGTTCGATGCCGGCGATCTGCTGAGCGTCCGATATACGACCGACCGGATCGCCGAGGCCTATGACTGGGCCAGGGAGATGGAGCCGTATCTGAAGATCCTGCGCGGCCAGGTCGCCAAGCTGGTCGTCGAACTGGGGTCGGAGGCTGCGGCGAGGAAGCTGTGGGCCTATTTCAAGGACAAGCTTTCGCCAGACGGCGCGCTGACGATTGCGTTGCAGGAGGCGGTGAAGAAGGCGACGCCCGAGCTGTCCTTTGCCGATGCCAAGCAGAACGAGGAAATCCGCAAGCAGATTGTCGACAAGCTGAAATCCGAAATCCTGTCGTCGCTGACCAAGACGTTGAACGAAGCGACGGATTCGGGGCGCGCCTATTCGTCCGGCGACCTGTTCGATACCGCCGTCGACGGGCTGAAGGCGGCGGCGGTCTTTTTCCCGGTGGTCAGCCCGGTGGTGAAGGCGCTGGAAATCGGGGAAAAGGTCATCAGCGGCTTTTTCCTGGCGGCCGACCTGTATCTGGCGTCGCAGGACGTGGAGATCCTGCGCAATACCCCGGATACCGAAGCCGGAACGATCGATCCGCGGGTGATCCGGCTGGATACCGGCACCCAGTCGCTGATCCAGCGCGCATCGGACATGAGCGAGGCGCTGGGCAGCGCGGGCGAGGACAATGTCTATTCGACCGTGGGGCTGGCGACGCTGGCGGCCAATGTCGAGAATGCAACGCTGCTGAACGGCGAAAACGGTGCCGCCAAGAACGGGCCGGGGGAAGCCGCCGCCGCCGAGGGGCCGATGGTGGCGCTGGGCGGCAATGCGCTGGCCAATGTGCTGACCGGCAACGATCAGGCCAATGCAATCGAGGGGCGCGGCGGTGACGACCGGTTGACCGGCGGCGGCGGCAACGACCGGATCGACGGTGGCGACGGCACCGATACCGTGGTGCTGCGCGGCATCGCCGGCGATTATGCCGTCCGCATGGTGGACGGCACGATGGTGATCGAGGATCTGGTCGCCGGGCGCGATGGCCAGGACGTGCTGATCGGGATCGAGCGCGTTGCCTTTGCCGACGGCACGGTCGATGCGGCGACCCTGGCCAGCGGGGCGGCCACCGTCCGCACGGGCACGAACGGCGATGACGGCATTGGTGCTGCGGGACTGACCGGCAGCGTCGATCTGCGCGGACTGGCGGGGAACGACACGCTGATCGGCGGCAGCGGCAACGACATCCTGCGGGGCGACAGCGGGCTGGATGCGATGCGCGGGGGGCTGGGCAACGACCGATATCTGGTCGACCGGCAGGACGATCTGATCTTCGAGGATGCCGATGGCGGGCACGACACCGCCGTCGCCGACGCCAGTTTCTACCTCTATGCCAATGTCGAGGACCTGATCCTGCTGGACGGCACCGCGTTTTTCGGCGTCGGCAATGCGCTTGGCAACCTGTTGCTGGGGAATGCGGGGGGCAATCTGCTGCTGGGCGGTGCGGGTGACGACCGGATCAGCGGCGGCGCGGGCATCGACCTTTTGTGGGGCGAGGACGGGGCCGACCAGTTGTTCGGCGATGCGGACAACGACGTGCTGGTCGGGGGCGGCGGCAACGACCGGCTTTTCGGTGGCGAGGGCGGCGATGGCCTGTACGGCGAGGACGGCGACGATGTGCTGACCGGCGGGGACGATTTCGTGTTCGACCAGCTGGTCGGCGGTGCCGGGAACGACCAGCTGTTCGGCAATAGCGGGCGCGGCGATTTCGACTATCTGTTCGGCGGCACCGGCGACGACCAGTTCTGGGTCGACACCCCCGCCGACCTGGTGTTCGAGGACGCCGATGGCGGCACCGATACGGTATATGCGGATATCGCCGGTGCTGGTTACTATCTGTTCGGCGGGATCGAGAACCTGGTATTGCAGGGCGCGACGCCGTTTGGCGTCGGCAATGCGCTGGCGAACCGCATCACCGGAAACGACATCGGCAATTACCTGCTCGGCGGGGCGGGCGACGATGTGCTGGACGGGCGCGGGGGCAATGACGTGCTGTTCGGCGAAGCGGGTGCCGACCGGTTCGTGTTTACGCGCGGCACCGGCGGCGACGTGATCGGCGATTTCCAGGCGGGCACTGACCGCATCGACCTGTCGGCATTCGGCTTTGCGTCGTTCGCGGCGGTGCAGGCAGCGATGGGCGACAATGGCGGGACGGCATTCATCAACCTGGGCAATGGCGATTTCATCGTGCTGAACGGGGTGGCGAAGGCCGCGCTCGGCGCAGGCGATTTCATCCTCTAGCCCGGTGGCACTGCTTGCCCTATGCCTGTCGGCATGGCGCAGCGGTCGATCCTGATTATCGGCGGTGGGACGGCAGGGTGGCTGACCGCTGCCTATCTGGCGCGGCATTTCGACCTTGAACATAATCCCCGCGTCACCATCACGCTGCTTGAATCGCCGGACATCGGCATCATCGGCGTGGGCGAGGGGAGTTTCCCGACGATCCGCAACACGCTGCGCTTTCTGGGCGTGGACGAGTCGGCGTTCGTGCGGGAGGCGTGCGCGACGTTCAAGCAGGGCATCCGGTTCGACGACTGGCTGCACGCGCCGACGGGCGGCCGGCGGCACAGTTACCTGCATCCGTTCGAGGCGCCGTTCGACGGCGAGGGCGGGCCGAGCCTGGTCGATTACTGGCTGCTGGAGGACCCTGCGGCGCGCCCGTCCTTTGCCGAGGCGATGACCATTCAGAACCGGGTGGCGGCGGCCCAGCGTGCGCCGAAGCGGGCGGGCGAAGAGGCGTTCGACGGGCCGCTCAGCTATGCCTATCATTTCGATGCGCAGCGGGTTGGCGAAGTGCTGGCCATGCGGGCAGTTGAGCTGGGCGTCCGGCATCTGAAAGGGCGGCTGGACGGGGTGACGCTGGATACCGAGACCGGGGCGATCGCCGCAGTCCAGTGTGCGGCGCACGGGCCGCTTACGGCAGACCTGTATGTCGATTGCACCGGATTTCGTGCCGAGCTGATCGGGCGGGCACTGGATGCGCCGTTCAAAGGCGTGCGTGACACGCTGTTCGCCAATCGCGCCATCGCCTGCAAGCTGCCCTATGACCGGGCCGACGCGCCGCTGGACAGCTATACCATCGCCGCCGCGCATGAAGGCGGATGGCTGTGGAATATCGGGCTGTCGGGCGCGCGGGGGCTGGGCTGCGTCTATTCCAGCGATCACCTGGACGACGCGCGGGCGCACGACATTCTGGATGCCTATAGCGGCGGGCGCAGCCGCGACGTCGCCGTCAGGGCGCTGCCGTTCGAGGCCGGGTATCGCACCACGCCCTGGGTGAAGAACTGCGTCGCGGTGGGGCTGGCCGGGGGATTCCTTGAGCCGCTGGAATCGACTGGCATGGTGATGATCGAGACGGCGGCGGCGATGATTGCGGAGTTGCTGCCGCTTACCGGGCCGGTCGCCGGGCCTGCGCGCCGGTTCAACGAGCGGATGCGGGCGCGGTACGACAATACGGTCGCGTTCCTGAAGCTGCATTATTGCCTGAGCCGCCGGGACGAGCCGTTCTGGCGGGACAATGCCGCGCCGGAATCAGTGCCGGAGCGGCTGGCGGAGCTGCTGGAGGAATGGCGCTATCGCCCGCCGGGGCGGTTCGATTTCATCCTGGATCTCGATAGCTTCGCCTGGTTCAACTATCAGTACATCCTGTACGGGATGGAATATCCGACCGACCTGTCGCCGGTGCGCGGGGATTATGCCGATCTGGCGGGGGCAAGGCGGCAGTTCGAGCGGATCGCGCGGTTCGGCGCGCGGGCGGCCAGCGAGTTGCCGGCGCACCGCGCGCTGATCGACAGTTTCCATGCCGAGGGGATGGCGGCTTAGACCGATCGCGCGACTGGCGTCCGCCCGGCACCCTCGGACAGCGCGCCCAGCTCGCCGCTTGCCCGCGCCTTGCGGCCATAGACCAGTTCGAACAGCGGCCCCGCCATCACCGTGGTGACGATCGCCATCAGCACCATCATGGCGAACAGGGTCGGGCCGATAATCCCCTTTTGCAGGCCGATATTGATGATGATCAGCTCCATCAGCCCGCGCGCGTTCATCAGCGCGCCGATGCCCATGGCGGTGCGGTTGTCCTCGCCCGCCAGCCGCGCCGCCAGCCAGCAGGCCCCGAACTTGGCGGCGATCGAGACGGCCAGAATGCCGAGCGCGACCAGCAGCAGGGTGATGCTGTTCACCATGTCGAGCCGGGTGTTGAGGCCCGAATAGGTGAAGAACATCGGCAGCAGGAACACGACCGTCATCGGTTCCACCTTGCGCTTCAGTTCCTCGACGAAGCGGCCGCGCGGCATGCAGGCGCCGAGCAGGAAACCGCCGAACACGGCATGGATGCCGACCGCGTCCATGACGAATGCGGACAGGGCATAGAGCATCAGGACGACGGCAAGCAGCCCGTGGCTCATCTGCCCCTGACGCTCGACGATCCCACCCAGCGGGGCGAGCAAGCGGCGGCCGAACAGCAGCATGAAGACAGCGAAAGACACGCCGCCCAGGATCGCCAGCAAGGCGACGCCGGGTCCGCCGCCAAAGGTCGCCAGCACGATGGCCAGGATGCACCAGGAGGCGGCATCGTCGAACGCGCCGGCCGTCAAGGACAGCGTGCCGAGCGAGGTGTTGGCCAGGCCGCGTTCGTTGATGATCCGCGCCAGCATCGGAAAGGCGGTGAGCGCGATGCACGCCCCCATGAACAAGGTGGCGTTCACCCGGCTGATCCCGTCCGTGAACAGGCCCGGAATAGTGAGCAGGAACGGCGTGATCAGAAAGGCGAACAGGAACGGCGCGCCGATCCCTGCCGCCGACACGCCGACCGCGCTTTTCGCCTTTGACTGGAAATGATCGAGCCGGAGCGTGGTGCCGACCAGGAACATGTAAAGGCCGACGCCGAACTGCGCCCCGACATAGAGGACATTGCGCGTCTCCCTGGGGAACAGTGCGCCTTGCACCTCGGGGAACAGCAGCCCGAACAGCGACGGGCCGAGGATCACGCCCGCGATCATTTCGCCCACCACCTGCGGCTGGCCGAAGAAGCGATTGGCCGCCCAGCCGACCACGCGGCAGGTGGCTAGGATTACCGCGATCTGCAGGAAGAAGTGGATGGAATAATCCGACGGCGCATAGCTTTTGGCCGCTTGGACCGCCGGGCCATGGGCATTGAGGATGTCGCCCGCCACGCGCCATAGATCGGCGATCCACTCCGAGATCGTCATGCTTCAAGTTCCACGGGATCAGGGGGACAAGCAGCCCTGTATCGGGCAAGCCGGGTGAGCGAGAACCAGAACAGGGCGAATAGCAGGGCGCTGGCCGCGCCCGACCAGGCGAGCTTTTCGAGGCTGGGGTTCTTCAGGTTGAAATAGCCGAGCTGGAAGATGTTCAGCGCGACGATGCCGCGCAGCATCCATTCGACATTGAGCCTGGCGAGGATGTGGCTGCCGAACGGCGCCATGAACAGGACGACGGGCCAGGCGCACAACCAGGTCTGGACCTGATAGGCGGTGATGTCGCCGTCCCAGAAGGCGCGATAGCCATAGCCGAGCACCGAAATCGCCGCCATCACCATGATGCTGATGTGCGTCGCCACCTTTTCCCGCATCCGGAACCGGGTGACGAGCAGGGTGTAGATGCAGATGTCGGCGCCGGTGCCAAACAGGCTGGCGCACATTCCGCCGACCAACAATACCCCGGCGAGCATCGCATGATCCCCGGCCTTGGCCGTCCGCAATTCCGACCGGTCGCCGCGATGGCCGCCCAGTGCATAGGCAAGGGCGAAGGTGAAGATGAGCGACAGGAACAGCGCCTGGATGATGAACACCGGAATCGCCTGAAGCAGCAGCATCCCCAGCACGAAACCGGCAAAGGCGATGGGCACGAACCAGACCACCGGGGCATAGGCAGAGACGGCATGTCCGCGCCGGGACAGGATCCAGATACTGGCGCTGGTCATGCCGACCGACTGGATCATCAGGCTGAAATCGCGGGCCATTTCCCGTTTGATGTCGAGAAACACGCTGAGCACCGGAAAGGCGACCGCGCCGCCTCCCTCTGGGGTCAGGCCGGCGACAAACGCGCCGACGACCATGATCGCGGGGTAATACCAGTGCTGGGCGAGGAAACCGAGCGAGCAGAAGGCGGCGAACAGCGCTGCCCACAGCAGCATCATGCCGCCATACCATGCCCGAAAGATCCGGCTTTCGAAAAACATTCCTCTCCCCCGCCCGGTCATGCCTTGGGCGGAGGCATGGGGAGCGTCATCCGCGTGCGCGTGCAAGCGGGTTTATGGATCGACCCCGACGATTTCCGGCCCCCGGCTGCAATTTGTTGCACCGTGGCAACGTTGTAGTAATGTAGGTACATCGAAAGAGTGGATTTCGGACCATCGAGACGCGCCATGAAGCTGATTTCTGCCCGCGCCTTCAATCAGGATGTGACCGCCGCCAAGCGATTCGCCGATGTCGAGCCGGTGTTCGTCACCGATCGTGGGCGGCCCAGCCATGTGCTGCTGTCCATCGCCGCCTATCGCCGGATGGCGGGCGAGGAGGAGGGGGTGATCGACCTGCTGGCCGCGCGGGTAGGGGCGCCGGCGTTCGATCCCGCCGATCTGGCGGCGGCGATGGCGGCAGGAGGCTGATCCTCTGTTCCTGATCGACGCCCCCATGCTGGTCGGGCTGCGCGAGGCGAGGCGCGGCGGAGCGCCCGGCCTGTCCGCATGGGCCGGGCGGACGCCCCGCCACCGGCTGTTCCTGTCCGCCGTCTCGCTGATGACGCTCTACCGCGCGGCGACGATTGCCGAGGCACGGTCGCGCGCCGAGGGCGAGGCTTGGCGCGAATGGCTCGACGGGCCGGTCAGCGCGGCGTTCGACGGGCGGATCCTGGCCGTCGACCCGGCCGTGGTGCGCAGGCGGGCGAAGCTGCCCCTGACCGACGACCGCGACGCGCTGATCGCGGCGACCGCGCTGGAACACGGCCTGACGCTGGTGACCGGGCGAATGGCGGCGTTCCGGGGGGCGCGGGTCAAGCTGCTGGATCCCGAACGCACCGAGACGGAAGCGGAGGAGGGCGATTGGCAGACGGCGGCGCGGGGCGGATCGCGCTGGTTGAAGACGCTGTTCGTGCGGGGGTGACGATGCGCACCGCTCATGCCCTGTTCAGCGGCACGATCTCATCCCGAACGTCAGGGAGAGTGGCGATGGCACGGGTCAGGATGATGGCGAGCATAACGGCGATGGCGCTGATGCTGGGCGGATGCATGATGCCGCTGGCGGCCGACGCCGGTTATCCGCCGCAGGCGATCGGCGAGTTCGGGGCGGAGGCCGCCGACTATGCCTGGATCGACCGGGCCGATGCGCTGTGGGAAGCGATTGGCGAGGCTCCGCCCGATTTCTCGCTGGCCAGCGGCGGCGGAGACCCGCAATGGGTGTGGGTGACCGCCGACGGCTATTGGGTCATCACCGAGCCGGTGGGGCCGGACGGGGTGCGCGGATATTATTTCGAGCCCGGCGCGATGCTGCCGTTCCTGGTGCGGGATACCGACTGGAGCTATGGCTTTTCGGGCGAGCGGCTGGCGGTCGTCTATGGCGGCGACGGTCGGCTGTCGACGACAGCGCCAGCGCCCGTCCAGCGGGCCGATGCCATCGAATTGTTGCGACGCGGCCAGATGCTGCGCGCCGAAGCCGACGGACAGGGGCGGCGCGATGCAGTGCGGCCGGAGATATGGGCGGGCAGCGCGCCGTTGTTGTGGGACAATTTCGCCACCTGGGATTTCGGCTATGCCGCCGATCCGCTGTGGGGCAGCTATCGCCGGTCGCCAGGGGGCAGGGCGGAGCGCGAGCGCTGGCGGCTGGAACGCGAACGGCGGCGGGCGCGGGCAGAGGCGTTCCGCGACTGGCGCGAACGGGGGTTCGTGGGCGAGCCGCCGCCCGGACTGGACCGGCCGGGGCGCCTTGGTCGACCCGGACGTCCGGAGACGGGCGGGCGTCCGATCCGGCCCGGCCGTCCCGATGGCAATGCAGCCCCGCCCATCCTGTCATCCCCCGACCCGATCCGCAGGCCGGTGCGGCGGGAAGACGCCCTGCGCCCCGACCGGATCGAGCGCGCGCCCGCCGTTCGGCCGACCCGGCCCCAGTCGCCCCCCGGCGCCATCGGCATCCGGCCCGACCGCGATGCCGGTGCCGGGTCGGGTCGACGCCCGCCCGGGACCGACCGGTCCCTGGAGCGCCCCGCCATCGCTCCGCCGCCAGGCGGCGGGGTGACGGGCAGGGGCCAGCCGACCCGGCCGCTATACACGCCAGAGCGCGCCGGTGCCCGGCCGGTCACTCGGCCCGCCACCCCGATGGTTCGCCCGTCGCAGCCGGCGGCAATAGCCCCCGCGCCGCCCCGCGCCGCTCCGCCGCCGCCACCCCGTGCCGCGCCACCGCCACCGCCACCGCCGCGGATCATGCAGCGGATGGAGCCTGCACCGCAGCTGTCGCCGGAATAGCGATGGCCCGACCGGACGATTTCCGATAAGCCACTGCGAACAGGCGAAAACCGGGGGCAGCGATGCGCAGAGGGTGGCGGGTGATCTGGGCCGGGGTTGCGGCCGCTGTGCTGGCACCGCCGTTGCCCGCCGCCGATCCGGTCGTGCTGAGTCCATCGACCGGATGGACGCTGGAGTTCGGCGAGAAAAGCTGTGCCGCCATCCGCAGCTTTGGTTCAGGGGCCGAGGCGGTGACGCTGGCCGTGCTGCCGTCGCCCGGCCTTGAATCGACGACGCTGGGGCTGGTTAGTGAACGCAGGCCGAAATTATGGCAACGGATGCGGGTCGGCCTTTCCAATCGGCCGGACCCCATCGATACCGATCTGTGGGTGGATCCGGTCGGCAAGGCGGGGCGGTGGATGATTTCCACCTTTACGCCGATCGCCTTGAGCGATCTGGACGGCGCAAACCGGATCAGTTTCACGATGGACCGCGATCCACCCATCACACTGGCGGTGGGCAACATGGCGGCGCTGCTGAAGGCGATCCGCGATTGTGATGCCGATTTGATGCAGCAATGGGGCATTGGCCGGCCCGATCCGGTGTTGGCCGGCGCGACCGCGCCCGGACCGGCAGCGGCCGACGGCGATCCGGGTGCATGGCTTACGTCCGACGATTATCCGCCCCGCGCCGTCATCGACCGCCAACAGGGCATGGTGGTGGTGACGTGGATCATCGATGTGGACGGCCGGGTCCGCCAATGCCATGTGACGCGCACCAGCGGGTGGCCGCTGCTGGACGATGCCGCCTGTCAAGCGATGATCAAGCGCGGGCGCTTTACGCCCCGAAGGAACGAAGCGGGCGAAGCGATCCGCAGCCTCGGTTCGCGCCGCGTGATCTGGCGCCTGCCCGGATAATCACACCATCAAAAGGGCAGGATGCCCCGATATTGCTCCAGCGGCGGTGCGCCGGGGACGGCCATGCCCTGCCGCAGCAGAAAGACGTGGCGGACGATTTCCGCCTGTTGTTCGATGCCGTACCTGTCCAGCCGCCAGCCAGGTTTCAGGGCATAGTCGTATCGGCAGAAGGGGTGTCGGCGCAGCGGCAGGAAGATGCCCTGCTGATGCTGCCACACATGGACCAGTTCGTGGATGAACAGCCCCTGGAGATGCGGGGCAGCGCAGCCGAAATCGTCGCAATAAAGGCCGCCCTTCGGGTGGAAATGGATTGTCCCCACCGGGGCCATCGTCACACGGCGAGGCTGGAAAAAGGCCCATTTGCGATTGGCGACGCGCGCCGCGTCATAGTTCAGCGCATCGCCGAACACGGTCCGGGCGAGCGCGATCTCGTCGGGCGTCAGCGGGCGGGACGGCGCCGCCATTCAGACGGCATCGCCGCCGAAATCGATTTCGCGCACGCCGCGCGCCTGGCGGGCCAGGTTGACCCGGTCGCGGATCTGTTCGCGGCGGGCGCGGGCACCGGGAATGTCCCGCATGACCAGCGGCGCAGCGGCGGTGGTTTCGTCCGACGACCCGATGGTGATCCGGCCGATATCCGCAATCTGATTGATGATGGTGAAATCGATCCGCACATTCTTGACGCGGTAGAGTTCGATTTCGTCGATCGATTTGGCAATGATCCCCTGACGCAGGATCAGCCGGTCCTCCGTCAATTCATAGGCGGTGGCGATGTTGCCCAGCCAGCGGACAATGACGATGCCCAGCCCGCCCGCTAGGACAATCGGGGCGAGCCAGGCCGCCCCGGTCAGCGTGCCCTGAGCCTGGAAATAGAAGCTGACCAGCAGGCCGCCGACGATCAGCACCAGCGTACCCCAGCCGGCCAGCGTGCCGATCAGCCAGCCACGGGTGGAGGAGCGGAAACGATCGATGATGGTCGGCATGGTTCGCTGTTCCCCCCGTGCAGATGGTTATTCACCCGGTGCGGGATCGCCCGCGCCGATCAGCTTCGCCTCTGTCCGGACCGTGCTGCCATCCGCGAACTGCAGGGTCAGCGGTGCCGTGGCGCCGGGCGCGGCCCCGGCCGTCACCCCGAACAGCATGACGTGCTTGCCGCCCGGTTCGAACCGGATGGTCTCGGCGGGTGCGACCTGCACTTCTTGAATGGCGGCCATGGACATGGCCCCGCCGTCCCGGCGGATGGTTTCGTGCAATTCCGCCCGCGTGGCGAGCGGTGTGGTGATGCCGGTCAGAACCGCGGCGTTGCGCCCGGCGGTGAACGCGAAATAGGCAGCCGCAGGCCGTCCCTCGACGGCGGGCAGGCGAACCCACGCGTCGGTGACGGCCGGTTCCCCGATGCCGCCACAGGCGGCCAGGCCGGACAGCAGGGCGATTGTGAGAAGGCGGCGGATCATGACATGGCTCCCAATTCGGGAATCACCGGTAACGTCCGCCCAATCTTGCGGCAAGCCAAAGCCCGCCTATATCCCGTCCAGTCAACCGAGCGATCCGGCCAGGGATGGGCGGGGTCGGTCACCAACTGTTTGAACTTTCGGGGGCTTACGAGGAGCTATGGGTAAAGTAATCGGTATCGACCTCGGCACGACCAATTCGTGCGTCGCGGTGATGGAGGGCGGCAAGCCCAAGGTGATCGAGAATGCGGAAGGTGCGCGCACCACGCCGTCGATCGTTGCGTTCGCCAAGGATGGCGAGCGGCTGATCGGCCAGCCGGCCAAGCGCCAGGCGGTGACCAATCCCGACAACACCGTTTTCGCGGTGAAGCGGCTGATCGGTCGCCGGTTCGACGATCCGATCACCAAGAAGGACACGGAGCTGGTCCCCTATTCCATCACGCGCGGGCCGAACGGCGATGCGTGGGTGAAGGCGGGCGGCGAGGATTATTCGCCGTCGCAGATTTCCGCGTTCATTCTTCAGAAGATGAAGGAAACCGCCGAGAGCTATCTTGGTGAGACGGTGACGCAGGCGGTGATTACCGTTCCCGCCTACTTCAACGACGCCCAGCGCCAGGCGACCAAGGATGCCGGCAAGATCGCCGGGCTTGAGGTGCTGCGCATCATCAACGAGCCGACGGCGGCCGCGCTCGCCTATGGCCTCGACAAGAACGAGAACAAGACCATCGCGGTCTATGACCTGGGCGGCGGCACGTTCGACATCTCGATCCTGGAGGTCGGCGACGGCGTGTTCGAGGTCAAGGCGACCAATGGCGACACCTTCCTGGGCGGCGAGGATTTCGATTCCAAGATCGTCCAGTTCCTGGCCGGGGATTTCCAGAAGGCCGAAGGCATTGACCTGACCAAGGACAAGCTGGCGCTTCAGCGGCTGAAGGAAGCGGCGGAAAAGGCCAAGATCGAGCTGTCGAGCGCGGCGACGACCGAGGTCAACCTGCCCTTCATCACCGCCGATCAGAATGGCCCGAAGCACTTGGTGAAGAGCATCAGCCGCGCCGATCTGGAGCGGCTGGTCGACGATCTCATCCAGCGCACGCTGGAGCCGTGCCGCAAGGCGATGGCCGATGCGGGCGTCAAGAACGACGGCATCGACGAGGTCGTCATGGTCGGCGGCATGACCCGGATGCCCAAGGTGCGTCAGGTCGTGAAGGATTTCTTTGGCAAGGAGCCGCATGTCGGCGTGAACCCGGACGAAGTCGTCGCGATCGGTGCGGCCATCCAGGCAGGCGTGCTACAGGGCGACGTCAAGGACGTGCTGCTGCTGGACGTCACCCCGCTGTCGCTGGGCATCGAGACGCTGGGCGGTGTGTTCACGCGCATGATCGACCGCAATACGACGATCCCGACGAAGAAGAGCCAGGTCTATTCGACTGCCGATGACAATCAGCAGGCGGTGACCATCCGCGTGTTCCAGGGTGAGCGCGAAATGGCTGCGGACAACAAGATGCTCGGCCAGTTCGATCTGGTCGGCATTCCGCCTGCGCCGCGCGGCGTGCCGCAGATTGAGGTGACGTTCGACATCGACGCCAACGGCATCGTCAACGTCAGCGCCAAGGACAAGGGCACCGGCAAGGAACAGCAGATCCGCATCCAGGCATCGGGTGGCCTGTCGGACAGCGACATCGAGCAGATGGTGCGCGACGCCGAGCAGTTCGCCGAAGAGGACAAGAAGCGCCGGGCATCTGCCGAGGCGAAGAACAACGCCGAAAGTCTGATCCACACGACCGAGCGTCAGCTGGCCGACAACGGCGACAAGGTGGATTCGGCGCTGAAGGGCGAGATCGAAGCCGCGATTGCAGAGACCAAGACGGCGGTCGAAAGCGGCGATGCCGATGCGATGACGCAAAAGGCGCAGGCGCTGGCTCAGGTGGCCATGAAGCTGGGCCAGGCAATCTACGAGAAGCAGGCGGCATCCGAAGCCTCTCCGTCGGCGGACGCCGAATCCGGCCCGAAGGAAGAGGTGGTCGACGCCGAATTCTCCGAGGTGGACGACAACCAGAAGGCGTAATCCTCCATGTCACACCCCCGTCATCCCCGCGAAGGCGGGGATCCATCTCCGAACCGTCCCGTTCAGTGCGGCGCTTCGGAGTTGGGTCCCCGCCTTCACGGGGGCGACGGTGGGGCTGACGGAGCCGGGGCTGTATGACCACCCAGATCGATTATTACGAGCTGCTCGAATGCGAGCGCGGGGCCGACGACAAGACGATCAAGGCCGCCTATCGCAGGCTCGCCATGAAGTATCACCCGGACAAGACCGGGGGATGCAAGGAATCGGAAGCCAAGTTCAAGGCGATTTCCGAGGCCTATGAGGTGCTGAAGGACCCGCAGAAGCGCGCCGCCTATGACCGATATGGCCATGCCGCTTTCCAGCAGGGTGGCGGGGGTGGACCGCAGGATTTCAGCGGGTTCAGCGACATTTTCGAAAGCGTGTTCGGCGAATTCATGGGCGGTGGGCGCGGCGGCGGCGGGCGCAATTCGCCCCGGCGCGGCGCTGACCTGCGTTATGACATGGAAATCACGTTGGAAGAGGCGTTCCACGGCCGCCAGGCGGAGATCACCGTCGACGTGTCTGGCACCTGTTCGCGCTGTTCCGGCTCGGGTGCCAAGCCCGGCACCGCGGTCAAGGCGTGCGGGACCTGCGGCGGTGCCGGCAAGGTGCGCGCGCAACAGGGATTCTTCGTTGTCGAACGGACGTGCCCCGCCTGTCACGGCCAGGGCCAGGTGATCGCCGATCCCTGCCCCGATTGCCGGGGCGAGGGGCGCGTGGACCAGACCAAGACGCTGCAGGTCAACGTCCCCCCCGGCGTGGACGAGGGCACGCGCATCCGGCTGAGCGGCGAGGGCGAGGCGGGCGCGCGCGGCGGTCCGCCGGGCGACCTCTACATCTTTCTGCACATCAAGCGACACGCGATCTTTGCCCGCGAGGGCACGACGCTGCACGCGCGCGCGCCGATCAGTTTTACCACAGCGGCGCTGGGCGGCGAGATCGAGCTGCCCGGCCTGGACGGCGAGACGATCAGCGTGAAGGTCCCGCAGGGCACCCAGTCGGGCAAGGAAGTGCGCCAGCGCGGTGCCGGGATGCCGGTGCTGCAGGGGCGCGGTCGCGGCGACCTGGTCGTTCATCTGCAGGTCGAGACTCCGACCAAGCTGTCGGCACGCCAGCGTGAGTTGCTGGAGGAGTTCCGCGCGCTGGAGACGGGTGAGGAATGCCCGGAATCGAGCGGCTTTTTCGACCTTTTGAAGCGCGCCGTCGGCGGGTGATCGGCTGGGCCGGGTTCAGGCCCAGCCGCGCGGCATTTCGTCGCCCCAGTGCATCAGGACCCGGCGCAGTTTCGGCCAGTCGGCGATCGACCAGCGGTCGGGGCGTTCGATCCCGACCACCGGGTCGTCTCGGGTATCGATGCGCAGCCATTCGATCGGCCGGTTGGATGCGCCGTGGTGAAAGGCGATGACCGGGGGGTTTAGCGGATCGTCGCCGCCCGGCACGATCACCGCCAGACGGTCGCTGCTGAGCCGCACGAGCGCCCCGGGCAGGAACGCGCCCAGCATCCGCACCAGGGCGGCGACCAGCGACCGGTCATATTCCAGCGGGCTGGCGCGGAGTTGATCGATCAGTTCAGCGCCCGTCAGCGGTTCCGCATAGGGACGGGGCGCGGTGCCCGCGTCGAAACTGTCGCAGATCGCGGCGATGCGCGCGCCCTGGCTGATCGCATCCCCCGTCAGACCATAGGGATAGCCCGACCCGTCCAGCCGTTCATGATGGTGTAGGCAGATATCGAGCACGAAATCGGAGACTGTGCCGGTTTCGGCCAGCAGCTTGCAGCCCAGTTCGCAATGCCGTTTGACGTGATCCTGTTCCGCCTCGGTCAGCGGCGCCTGCTTGTTCAGGATTTCCGGCGGCAGCGCGGTCATCCCGATATCGAGCAGCAGGCCGGCCAGCCCGTATTCGGCGACCTGGCCCGCGTCCATCCGCAATTCGCGCGCCATGCCGATCATCAAGCTGCTGGTGCCGATGGCATGGAAATAGGCCGATTCGCTGGCATCGCGGAGTCGGAGAAGCCCGGGCAACGCGGTTGGATTGCGGGCGAGCGATGCGGAAATCGCATTGACGATCGGCATCAGCGCGCCGGTATCGACGGGCTGGCCACCGCGCGCGCAGGCAAAGGCATGGGCCAGCGTTTCGCGCGCCAGCAGGGTGATCTCGTGTGCGCGCGCCAGTTCCTCCTCGCGCGAGGCGGGGCGGGCACGCAGATGCAGGCTGGGCGCACGACCAAAGGCCGGACGCGCCGGGGCAACCGGCTGCGGGGACGGCGCCTTTCCACCCCCGGCCCATTCATCGCTGTTGAGCAGACCCGTCATGACGCCCGCTGTAACGATCCGTGGTTACCAGCGCGTTAGGATGGGCGTTCGTATCGTTGCGCAGCGGCGAGCTCTTGCCCGCTACTCCGCGCCGAAGACGCGGGTGAAGATCGTGTCGACATGCGCAAGGTGATAGTCGAGGTCGAATCGCGCCTCGATTTCCGGAACGCTCAAGGCCGCCGATACTTCCGGATCGGCCTTCAGCAGGTCCATCAGCGACAGGGCGCCGTCCGATTCCCACACCTTCATCGCGTTGCGCTGAACCAGGCGATAGCTGTCCTCGCGGCTGAGCCCGGCTTGCGTCAGCGCCAGCAGCACGCGCTGCGAATGGACAAGGCCGCCCATGCGGTTGAGGTTCTTCTCCATCCGTTCGGGATAGACGACCAGCTTGTCGATCACGCCCGTCATCCGGCCCAGCGCGAAATCCAGCGTGATGGTGGCGTCGGGGCCGATATAGCGTTCGACCGACGAATGGCTGATGTCGCGTTCGTGCCACAGCGCGACGTTTTCGAGCGCCGGGGTGACATAGCCGCGCACCATGCGGGCCAGGCCGGTGAGGTTTTCGGTCAGCACCGGGTTGCGCTTGTGCGGCATGGCCGACGAGCCCTTTTGCCCGGGCGAGAAATACTCCTCCGCCTCCAGCACCTCGGTGCGCTGCAGATGCCGAACCTCGGTCGCCAGCCGTTCGATCGAGCTGGCGATGACGCCGAGCGTTGCAAAGAACATCGCGTGCCGGTCGCGCGGGATCACCTGGGTCGAGACGGGTTCGATGGCGAGGCCCAGCTTGTCGGCGACATAGGCTTCCACCTGCGGGTCGATATTGGCGAAGGTGCCGACCGCGCCCGAAATCGCGCAGGTGGCGATATCCGCCCGGGCGGCGGCAAGGCGGGCGCGGTTGCGGTCGAACTCGGCATAGGCCTGGGCCAGTTTCAGGCCGAAGGTGACGGGCTCGGCATGGATGCCATGGCTGCGGCCGATGGTGGGGGTGAGCTTGTGCTCCATCGCCCGGCGCTTGATCGCGGCGAGCAGCGCGTCGAGGTCGGCGATCAGCAGGTCGGCGGCGCGGGCAAGCTGGACCGCCAGCGTCGTATCGAGCACGTCGGAGCTGGTCATCCCCTGATGCATGAAGCGGGCTTCGTCGCCCACCTGTTCGGCAACCCAGGTGAGGAAGGCGATGACGTCGTGCTTGGTCACCGCCTCGATCGCATCGATGGCGTCGACATCGATCGTCGGTTTGGTCGCCCACCAGTCCCATAGCGCCTTGGGCGCCGATTGCGGGACGACGCCGAGATCGGCCAGTGCCTGGGTCGCGTGCGCCTCAATCTCGAACCAGATCGCGTAGCGCGCCTCCGGCGTCCAGATGGCTGTCATGTCGGGGCGGGCATAGCGGGGGACCATCGGATGTCCTTTTTCGGGCGAACTGGCGGGTTCGGAATGTGGCGAAAATGCGGCTCGTCGTGCCTGGATACCGGAATCCGGGCGAGGCGGCCCCTAGCAAAGGCGGCCCGAGCGGGCAATTCGCAGCTTTATCCGTCGTGCGGGATTGATGTTGCAGCGGTTCAGGCCGCAGCGGCCGGGCCAGAAATCGCCCCATAGTTCGTCGGTCCGGCCGCAGAGATTCACTGTTTCGCAAAGGAGCAACACCATGCTGAAGACCATGATGCTGGCCGGAGCGGCCCTGATTGCCACCCCCGCCATCGCCCAGGATATGCAGACCCCGGCGGCCCCGACGCAGGAAGGCACGGCGCCGATGCAGGGTACGGACACAGCCCCGGCACAGGGCCAGCCCGCCACCACCGAGGCTCAGGTCGCTCAGGTCGTCGAAGCCGACTGGGCCAAATATGACACCGACGGCAACGGCGAATTGAGCCAGGACGAGTTCGCCGGCTGGCTGGGCGCGTTGCGCAAGGCAAGCGAGCCGGGCGCCGACATGGCCTCGACCGAAATGCAGGGATGGATGGGCCAGGCATTTGCCGCAGCCGATGCCGACAAGTCGAGCGCGGTGACCAAGGAAGAGCTGACCAGTTTCCTGTCGCAGTCGGCCTGATTTCGGCCAAAGCTCCCGCCCTTGCCGGTGAAACCAGCATGGACGGGAACACCCGCCGGAACCCGATTTCAGTCGTGACGTTTTACCGTCAACTTCAACCCGAAGGAGACATCAGATGGGTGAACTGACCGACAAGCTGGCAGCCGCTGGCAACAAGATCGCCGGCAACGTCAAGGAAGCCGCGGGCAAGGCGACGAACAACCCGGAACTGGAAGCCGAGGGCAAGGCCCAGCAGCTCAAGGGCACGGGCCAGGATGTCGCTGGCAGCGTCAAGGGCGCACTGGGCGACAAGATCTGACGATATCGTCATGTTCTACGGGAACGGGGTCGGGCCGCAGGGTCCGGCCCCGTTTTTTTGCGAGTGCGGCGGTCAGATCATCCCTTGGGCGCGTAGGCTGACATGGCCGTTGCGACCCATGATCAGGTGATCGTGAACGGCGATGTTGAGCGGTTTGCCCGCCGCCGCGATGGCGCGGGTCAGGTCGATGTCCGCCTTGCTGGGCGTCGGATCGCCGGATGGGTGATTGTGGACGAGGATGATGGCCGCCGATCCGAAATCGATGGCGCGGCGGATCACCTCTCGAAGATGGACCGGCGCCTCGTCGATCGTGCCCCGGCTCATCGCATCGTCGGCGATCAGGATGTTGCGGGTGTTGAGGTGCAGGACCCGGACCTGTTCTACGGCATCGTGCGCCATCCGCACGCGCAGATAGTCGAGCAGCGCCTGCCAGTTGGACAGGACGGGGCGGTCCATCACCTGCGCCTTCAGGGTACGGGTCATGACGGCGCGCACGATCTTGATCGCAGCGGCGGTCGCTTCGCCAGCGCCATCGACTTTCAGGATGGATTGCACGTCGGCAGCCAGCAGATCGGGCAGACTGCCGAACCGTTCGATCAGCCGCTTGGCCGTATCCTTGGTATCGACGCGGGGCTGGGCGGTGGCCAGCAGATATTCGATCAGTTCGTGATCGGCCAGGCCGTCGCCGTCCGATGCCAGCAACCGATTGCGCACGCGTTCGCGGTGGCCGGTCCGGTCGGTTACGGGGCGGTTCATGCCCAAGGGCGTAGCGACAGGTGGCCAGAGCGGCAAGCCGTGCTAACGAACGGAGCGCATGACCCCGGAACCTTGTCCTTTGCTGATTGACCCGGCATGCGGTGCAACGGTCCCGGCAGTCGGGACGTTGTGCGCGTCGTGAGCGAACCACCGGGCCAGCCCGTCCTGAACGATAAACCGGCCCCGGCATCGCCGATGCGGCGACGGCGATTGCGACGGACTGCCCGATTTGGCGGTATCGTCATCCTGATGCTGTTTGCGGCATCGGCGCTGATCTGGTCGCAGCGGCGGCCGATTGCCGACGGGTTCATCCGCGACGCCCTGGTTTCGCGCGGAGTGCCGGCCCGGTACCGGATCGAGGATATCGGGTTTCGCACGCAGCGGATCACCGACCTGGTGCTGGGGGATCCGGCCAACCCGGACCTGACCGCCGACTGGGCCGAACTGGACCTGAGCCTGGGCTTTGGCACGCCGGAGGTGGTGGCGGTGCGGGCGGGGCGGGTTCGGATGCGGGGTCGAGTCGAGGGCGGCCAGTTGCGCCTGGGGGCGCTCGACCGGTTGATGCCGCCCCCGTCGGGCAGGCCGTTCGCCCTGCCGGAGATTGCGGTTGCCGTGGCCGACGGCCGGGCGCGGATCGACACCGAACAGGGGCAAATTGGGGTCAAGCTGAGCGGCAGCGGGCGGTTGGATGACGGCTTTTCGGGGATGCTCGGCCTCGTCGCGCCTCGACTGGCCATGGCGGGATGCCAGGCGGACAGGGCCAGCTTCTATGGATCGTTGCGGATCACCGACCGCCAGCCCCGACTGACCGGATCAGTGCGGATCGGCGCGGGGCGCTGTGCCGGTGGCAGCATCGGGCGAGCAGCGGCGGTGGTGGACCTTGCGCTGAACGAGCGGCTGGACCGGTGGCAGGGCATCGCCGAATTGAACGCCAGCGACCTGTCGGGCGCCGATGCCCGGCTGGGCCGAATGGCGGGGACGGTCCGGTTCGATGGCGGACCGCGCGCGACGACGGGTTCGGTCGACCTGAGCGGCAGCGGGATCAGGGTGCGGGGGGCCACCGCGGCGAAGGGCCGGATCACTGGCGATTACAGGGTTGGCGGCGACAATCGGTTGAGGGCGCAGCTGAGCCTAGATGGTGCAAAACCCGACGCGGCGCTGCGGCAGCAATTGGCCAGCCTGAACGGCAGCGGCGCGGGAACGCCGGTGGGGCCGTTGGTCGACCGGCTGGCCGGTGCGCTGGCAGGGATGGCGAAGGGCGTGTCGGTACGGGCCGACCTGACCGCGCGATCGGCGGCGGATGGCGGGGAACTGGTGGTGCAGCGGCTGGCGCTTTCCTCGAACAGCGGTGCGCGGATCGCCCTCAACGACGGAGCGGGCGCCCGGCTGGCCTGGCCTGGCGGCGGCTTTACGCTGAACGGTCAGTTGGCGATGGGCGGGGGCGGATTGCCCGACGGCGTCGTCCGGCTGACCCAAGCGGCGCCCGGCGGGCCGGTGACGGGCAGCGCGCTGCTGGCGCCCTATCGCGCCGGGACAGCCAGTCTGGCGCTGAATGACGTGCGGTTTCGAATGAACGGGCCGAACATGCGGGTTCAGGCCGACGCGGTGCTGAGCGGGCCGCTGGGCGATGGCCGGGTGGATAGCGTGCGCCTGCCGATCGATGCGGCACTGGCGGGGGGCGCGCTGACCGTCAATCGCGCCTGTGCGCCGCTGTCGTTCCGGCGATTGGCCGTATCGAGCCTCGACCTGGGCGCGACGCGCTTGACGCTGTGTCCGGCGGGCGGCGCGATGGTGCGGATGGCGGGCAACCGGGTTTCGGGCGGCATGACCACGGGTCCGCTGACCCTGAACGGACGATTGGGCAGTGCGCCGCTGATGATCGAGGCGGCAGCGGCGCAAATCGACCTTGGCAGTCGCCGCTTTGCGCTGAATGACGGCAGGGTCGTGCTTGGCCAGCCAGACCGGCCCAACCGCCTGACCGTCGCCCGGCTGGACGGAGCCATTGACGGTGCCGCCATGGCCGGTCGGTTCGAGGGGCTGGCGGGGGGCATCGCCAATGTCCCGCTGGTGCTGTCCGGCGGGGCGGGGGATTGGCGCTTTGCCGATGCCGCACTGTCGCTGACCGGGCGACTGGACGTCAGCGACGATGTGAACGCGGTCGAGCCGGGGCAGCCACCGCGCTCGCCGAGATTCAATCCGCTGGTCAGCAACGACGTCCGCCTGACCCTGGTGGACAACCGGATCGAGGCCGCAGGTGCGCTGACCCTGCCAGAGGGTGGCGCGACGCTGGCGCAGGTGACGATCCGGCACGACCTGAACCGCACGGTCGGCGATGCCGTGATCGACGTGCCGGGCATCCGGTTCGATCCGAAGGGCGTGCAGCCCGCCGACCTGACCCGGCTGGCGCTGGGCGTCGTGGCCGAGGTTGACGGCGTGGTCAGCGGTCGGGGCACGATCGAGTGGACCGCCGACGGCGTGACGAGCGGCGGCGTGTTTCGCACCGACGATACCGACCTGGCCGCGGCGTTCGGACCGGTGCGGGGGCTGTCCGGGGAAATCCGCTTTACCGATCTGCTGGCCCTGGAAAGCGCCGACCGGCAGGAAGTGCGCCTGGCGGAGGTCAATCCCGGCTTTGCGGTGACCGACGGCATGGTGCGGTACCGGCTGCTGGCCGGACAGAAGGTGGCGATCGAGGGTGGCCGCTGGCCGCTGGCGGGCGGTGTCCTTACGCTCGCCCCCACCGTGCTGGATTTCGCCAGCGAGGCCCCGAAACGGATGGTGTTCGAGGCCAGCGGCATCGATGCCGGCCAGTTCCTGCAGCAGTTCGATTTCGATAATCTGAACGCGACGGGGACGTTCGACGGGACGATCCCGGTGGTGTTCGACGCCAGCGGGGCGCGGGTGGTGGACGGCCGCCTGTCGGTGCGCGAGGGCGGCGGTACCGTCGCCTATGTCGGGGAGTTGACCGAAGAGGATCTGGGTGCATGGGGGGATTTCGCGTTCCAGGCGCTGCGGTCGCTGCGCTACCGCGAGCTGGAACTGGGACTGAACGGGCCGCTGGCAGGCGAGATGATCACCCAGATCCGCTTTGCCGGCATCGCGCAAGGGGAGGGGACGAAGAGCAATTTCCTGATCCGCCGCCTGGCCCGGTTGCCGCTGGTGTTCAATGTGCGGATCGAGGCGCCGTTCCTGCAGCTGATCGATTCAGTGCAGTCGGTGTACGATCCGGCGCGCCTGGTGCAGCGGCAATTGCCGGCGCTGTTGCGCGAACAGGCTGAGCAGGAGGAACGGGCACGACCGGACACGCCGGTGCCGCCAGCCAAAACGCCCTCGCCAGCGCCATCCCGACCGGTTATTCAGCCCAGCGAAAGCGAGACCATGCCATGAACGCAATGAACCGGGGCGGCGCGGTGTCGCCCGGCAACACGGACAGGGAGGCGAAGGTTCGCACAGGGTGGGCGATGGGCGCGGTGGCTGCCGGAATGACGCTGTGCGGATGCGTCACCGTCAATGCGCCGGACAAGCCGATCGAGATCAACCTGAACATCAAGATCACGCAGGAAGTGGTTTATCGCTTTGACGGCGATGCCAAGCGGCTGATCGAGGAAAATGCGGATATCTTCTGATGGGAATGATGATGAGCAATCGTGGACGAACCTTTACGACGGCGCTGCTGTCGCTGGCCCTGCTGGGTGCGGGCGGCATGGCGCTGGCCCAGGCCCGTGACCCGGCCTATGCCGCCGCGCGCTCTGCGGGCCAGGTGGGCGAGCGGCCCGACGGCTATCTGGGCGTTGTCGGCAACCAGTCCGATGCGATCCGCGACATGGCGGCCGACATCAACCTCAAGCGCAAGAAAGCCTATACCGACCAGGCCCAGGCCGAGGGCGGCACGGTGGAGCAGCGCGGCTTCGTCGCGGGTTGCAACCTGATCGCGCGCACGTCGGCTGGCGAGAAGTACATGGACCCGGCGGGCGCTTGGCAGACGCGCGGCAGCGGTGCGCCGATCCGCGACCCCAAGTGCATCTGACGCAGACCGCATAGGTATGCAGGGCGCGCCGTCCATTTCCGGGCGGCGCGTTCCCGCCAGTTTGCCGGCGCTAAATCCTATCTGTTGACTCAGGGGTTTCCCCTTCCTAAACGGCCCCTGCCTTGGCGGGCCGACGCCCGTCATCGGCGTCCTTCCGCCCCGCAACCGGGCAGGGGAGCGACGCGGATGACGGAACAGCGGCCCGGACTGGACCCCCTTGGCCAGGATGCGCAACTGGAGTCGCTGGAAGCGCGGCTCAAGCGGGCGCAGGTCGAGGAAGCGGTGCGGCGCGGCGAAGCACAGCCCGATACGGGCAAGGCGGATACCCGGATGGGGAACCGCGTGCTGGCCGAGCTGATCGGGGGAATGGTCGGAGGAGCCGTGGTCGGGTATGTGCTCGACCTGTGGTTCGAAACCTCGCCCTGGCTCCTGCTGGCGATGCTTGCCCTTGGGGTGGCTGGCGCCTTCAGGAACATCATCCGGATTGCGAACCGGCGCTCGAAATGATTTCGGGCGTCGTGTTTTAAGTGGGTTCTTTGACTGGAACGGCGTTTACTAAGGAATGGCTGGGGCAGTGGCTGAAGAAGCAGGCAAGATCGACCCGATGCACCAGTTCGAGGTGCAGACGATCGGCGACCCGTTGTTCACGGTCGGCGACGCCGCGGTCTCGTTCACCAACAGTGCGTTGTGGATGCTGATCGCGCTGGTCGCGCTGTGGGCATTCGTGATCGGCGGCGCCAAGGGGCAGCTGGTGCCCGGCCGCTGGCAGATGATGGTCGAGGGCTTTACCGGCTTCATCGGCAACCTGCTGAGCGCCAATATCGGCCCGGCGGGCAAGAAGTACGTGCCGTACGTCTTTACCCTGTTCATGTTCATCCTGTTCGCCAACGTGCTCGGCCTTTTGCCGCTGGGCCTGATCGGCGTGCATCCGTTCACCTTCACCAGCCATTTCACGGTGACGGGCGTGTTCGCCATCGTCAGCTTTGCGATCGTGCTGGCCGTCGGGTTCGGCAAGCACGGGCTGAAGTTCTTCAAGCTGTTCGTGCCGCACGGGACGCCGGTGCCGGTGCTGCTGCTGGTCGTGCCGATCGAGATGATCTCGTTCCTGGTGCGGCCGTTCAGCCTGGCGCTGCGGCTGTTCGTCGCCATGACGGCGGGCCACATCCTGCTGAAGGTGCTGGCCTATTTCATCGTCAATTCGGTGAATGCGGGTGCTGGCCTGGGTGCGGCGGTGGGCATTCCCAGCTTCCTGCTGATGGTCGGCGTGTCCGCGCTGGAACTGCTGGTGGCGGGCGTTCAGGCTTATGTCTTTGCGCTGCTGACCAGCCTCTACATCAACGATGCCGAGCATCTGCACGAGCATCACTGAGCCGTTTTTCGTCAAATAACCTGATTATCCCGAAGGAGTGAATTCAAATGGAAGCTGATGCGATCAAGCTGCTGGGTGCCGGTCTGGCCGCCATTGGTGCCGGTCTGGCGGCGCTGGGCGTGGGCAATGTGTTTGCCGCGTTCCTCGAAGGCGCGCTGCGCAACCCGTCGGCCGCTGCCAGCCAGCAGGGCAACATGTTCATCGGCTTCGCCGCCGCCGAACTTCTGGGCCTGCTCGCGTTCGTCGTCGCGGTTCTGCTGATCTTCGTCGCGTAACACCGCTTGCGACGATGGATTGCCGGGCCGGAGCTGTTCCGGCCCGTGGAACACGGGAAACGCTGAATGCCTCAAATCGCGCAATTGGGTGACCTTGGCTATCTGCTGTCGCAGGTGCTGTGGATCGTCCTGATCTTTGGCCTCGCCTATGTGCTGGTCGGCCGCGGGCTGGTGCCCAAGGTGACCCGGACCATGGATGCGCGCGATGCCGCCATCGCTGCCGATCTGGCGGCGGCGGAAAGCGCGCGGGTTCAGGCCGATGCGACCGAGGCAAGCTGGCGTGCCAAGGAAAATGCGGCGCGCGAGGCGGCGCAGAAGCTGATCGCCGAGGCGAAGGCGGCTTCGGCCCGTTCGACCGAAGCGGCGCTGGCCAGCGCAAATGCCGATGCCGAAGCGAAGATCGCGGGGGCTGAGGTCCGGATCGCCGCGTCGCGCGATGCGGCGGTCGCCGAGATCGAGGGCGTCGCCGCCGATGCGGCACGCGATATCGTTGCCCGCCTGTCGGGTGTTTCGGTATCCGACGAAGCCGCCCGTGCGGCGGTGAAGGAGGCCCTGAATGGCTGAAGCGACCCATGGCGTGACCGCCACGACTGAAGCTCATGGCGGCCCGGCCGAGCATCATGCCGATCCGACCGCGCTGTTCCTGGACCCGACGGGCTGGGTCAGCCTGGCCATGGCGGTGTTCATCCTGATCCTGCTGGTCAAGAAGGTGCCCGCGCTGATCGGCGGGATGCTGGACCGGCAGATCGCGGGGATCCGCGCTCGGCTCGACGAGGCAAAGGCCCTGCGCGACGAGGCGGAGCGGCTGCGTGACGATTATGCGCGCCGGATCGCCAATGTCGAGGCGGAGACCAAGGCGATGGTCGATGGCGCACGGGCCGAGGCCGAAGCGCTGGTGGCCAAGGCACAGACCGATGCCGACGCGCTGATCGTCCGCCGCGCCCGCATGGCCGAGGACAAGATCGCCGCTGCCGAGCGCCAGGCGCTGGCCGATGTACGGGCGACCGCCGCAACGGCCGCAACCCGCGCCGCAGGGACGATCATCGCCGGACATCATTCCGCCGACGCGGACAAGGCGCTGGTCGATCGCACCATTGCGGGCCTGTCGCGCCTGAACTGATTATTGCCGCGCCACCGCCGATCGGCGGGTGCGGGAGACCGAACGACAAAGCCCCGTCCGGCATGCAGCCGGGCGGGGCTTCCTCGTTTGGATCATGCCCGGCATCGAAGGTGATTGATGCGCGCAATACGCTGGGCTAGGCCATGGCGACATTGCGAGAGGATTGGACATGATTGAAGTCGTTCTGGCCGGCCTGGTCGGCATGATGCCGGTGCAGGATCATTCCGCCCATGCCGGGCATGACGCCGCGCAGGCACCCGCTGCCGCGCTGACCTTGGACACGCCGGTCGAGGCCCTGGCCGCCAATCCGGCCGCCAAGGCGGTTCTGGACAAGCATTTCCCCGAAATGCTGAGTCACCCGATGTACGACCAGTTCAAGCAGATGAGCCTGAAGCAGCTGCAGCCGATGGCGCAGGGTCAGATCACGAACGACATGATGACCGCCGCCGAAAAGGATCTGGCCGCGATCAAGTAAGCCGATTGGGGGTCAGCCGGGCTGCGCACGCCTCAGGGTGCCGCAGCCATAGGCCCGGGCATAGGGCTGATCCCAACAGGCCAGAAAGCCGTCGAGCACGTGCAGGTTCATCGGCCAGATCACCGGCTGGGGCTTGCCGTCGGGGCCGACGGGTTTGAACCAGTCCGGTTGGGGCAGCATCGCCAGCTGTGCCCGCGCCCGTTCCAGCGCGGGCCGGTCGCGGCGCAGGAACGCGATGCTGCCGTCGACATAATGGTTCCAGCCGAACGGCGCGTCTTCATCCGCCGGTTTGCGGGATTGATCGAACAGGGCGATCGCGGCATCGGTTTGGCCGGCATAGGCGCGCGACTGCCCTTCGTGCCATATCAGGATCGAGTCGTTGACGCCGTGCCGGGTGCGCCAGTCGCGGATGAGGTCCGCCGCCTGTGCATCGCAGCCGCGATTGGCCAGCGCCCGCCAGCCGCCGTCCATGTCCTGATCGAACGCCTGTTGTGGCAGGGCGAGCAGCGCCTCGCGGTCGTGGCTGCAATCGGGTGCAAGGGGTGCCGCGGGCGGCACGGTCTGGGCGAGCAGGGCAAGGGCGAACAGCATCGCCCGAAAGGCTGATGCAGCGGCGGGGAAGCGTCAAGCCATGGCTGGCGTTTCCATTGCCGCGTCCCTAAATCCAGCCGGACCATGTCGACCCCCAACAGCCCCGACCGGTTCAACGAAGACAAGGCCGCCTATGCAGTGCGCGGCGCGGAACAGCCCGACCTGGATGCGGGCGTGGCGGCGATCCGCAATGTGCTGAAAACGCTGCCGACGCGGCCCGGCGTGTACCGGATGACGGATGCGCGCGGCGACGTGCTGTATGTCGGGAAGGCGCGGGCGCTGAAGCACCGGGTGTCGAACTATACCCAGGTCAGCCGCCTGTCGAAACGGTTGCAGCGCATGGTCGCGCAGACGCGCGGCATGACTATCGTGACGACGGGCAGCGAGGCGGAGGCGCTTCTGCTGGAGGCGCAGCTGATCAAGCGCTATCGCCCGCCCTACAACGTCCTGCTGCGCGACGACAAAAGCTTCCCCTTCATCCTGATCCGGCAGGATCACGACTTTGCCCGCATCCAGCTGCATCGCGGGGCACGGCGGGCGAAGGGGGATTATTTCGGGCCGTTTGCGGGCGCGGGACAGGTGCGCAAGACGCTGAATGCCCTCCAAAAACTGTTCCTGCTGCGGTCGTGCACCGACAGTTTCTTCAAGACGCGGGACCGGCCATGTCTGCTCTATCAAATCCGCCGCTGTTCGGCGCCGTGCGTGGGGCGCATCGGCAAGGCGGACTATGCCGAGCTGGTCGCGGATTCAAAGGCGTTCCTCACGGGCAAGTCGACCCAGGTTCAGGCCAAGCTGGGCCAGCAGATGACGGCGGCGGCCGAGGCGATGGATTTCGAGCTGGCCGCCGTGCTGCGCGACCGGTTGAAGGCGCTGACCTTCATCCAGGGGACGCAGGCGATCAACGCGGACGGCGTGGGCGATGCGGACGTGTTCGCGCTGGCCGCAAAGTCGGGCGTGATCGGGATCGAGGCGTTCTTCATCCGGGGCGGGCAGAACTGGGGGCATCGCAGCTTCTATCCCACGCATGTCGCCGATGTCCCGGAGGATGAGGTGCTGGCGGCGTTCCTGATGCAATTCTATGAGGAAGTGCCGCCGGCGCGGAACGTGTTCCTGGACCGCGACCTGGCGGAGGCGGAATTGCTGAGCGAAGCGCTGTGCGAGCGCGCCGGGCACAAGGTGGCGATCAGCGTGCCCCAGCGAGGCGCTCGCCGCCGCCTGATGGAACAGGCGCAGCGCAATGCGGCAGAGGCGCTCGACCGGCGACTGGCGGAGAGCACGACCCAGGCGAAGCTGCTGCGCGAGGTGGCCGAGTTGTTCGACCTGCCCGGCCCGCCAGAGCGGATCGAGGTCTATGACAACAGCCATATCCAGGGGACGAACGCGCTGGGCGCGATGATCGTCGCCGGGCCAGAGGGGTTTCGCAAGGGCGGCTATCGCAAGTTCAACATCAAGCGGAAGGAGACGGTGGGGGGCGATGACTTTGCCATGATGCGCGAAGTGCTGACCCGGCGTTTCGCGCGTGCGCAGGAGGAAGACCCGGACCGCGAGCGCGGCGAATGGCCCGACCTGGTGCTGGTCGATGGCGGCAAGGGGCAGCTGGGCGTCGCCATGCAGGTGTTGGAGGAACTCGGTATTGAGGATGTGCCGGTGGTCGGCATCGCCAAGGGCCCGCATCACGGGCGCGACGGACGCGAGGTCTTCCACCTGATGGACGGGCGCGAGTTTCAGTTGCCGGTCAACGCGCCGGTGCTGTTCTACCTCCAGCGGCTGCGCGACGAGGTGCACCGCTTTGCCATCGGTGCGCATCGGGAGAAACGGGCCAAGGCGATCGGCGCGTCGCCGCTGGACGAGGTGCCCGGCATCGGCCCGGCGCGGAAGAAAGCACTGCTGATGCATTTCGGCACGGCCAAGGCGGTGCGATCGGCCAGCCTGGACGACCTGAAGCGTGCGCCTGGTGTGAGTGCCGCCGTCGCACAGCAGGTTTACGATTTTTACCACCCGAATTGAACGCTTTGCCGCTTGCCCCCCGCCTGAACAAGGGGATACGCTGATCGCATCGCGCGCCGACAGGCTTGGCTGCGCCGGTTGGGGTGGGTTTCGGCATGATCTGGATGCGGTGGATGTTGGTGCTGGTGGCGATCGTCCTGTCGCCGGCCGGGGCGATGGCCGGGGAGACGATCCGGTACGAATCGGCACCGCAATGGGTGAAACCAGCCCCGGCAATCGATGCGAAGACGCTGACCGACGCCGATCCGGTGTTGCAGCTGCGCGATATCCAGGTCCGGTTGAACGGCAATGAAGTGTGGAATTACACCGCCATCGCCACGCGGGCGGCGACCGCCCAGATGCTGGGCGATATCGGCAATCTGCAACTCGGCTGGAGCCCGGACAGCGGCGACCTGATCATCCATTCGGTCGAGATCCTGCGCGGCGGCGACACCATCGACGTGGTGAAAGCGGGCCAGAAGTTCGAAGTCCTGCGCCGGGAACAGCGGCTGGAGCAGCGCTGGGTCGACGGGGTGCTGACGGCGACATTGGCCGTCCAGGGGTTGAGGGTCGGCGATGTCCTGCGCCTGAGCTTTTCCATAACCAGCAAGGACACGGCGCTGAACAACGGGGTGCAGGGCGCGATGAGCCTGCCCACGCTTCCATTGAAGGTCGGTTATGCGCGCAGCAGGATGATGTGGCCGGAAGGTCAGCCGATCCGCTGGAAAAGCTATGCCGACGGGTTCGACGCGACCGTGCGGACCAGTGACGGTTGGAACGAGCTGGAGCAGATCGGCACATTGCCCAAACCGGCGGACCTGCCGGAGGATACCCCGGTGCGGTTCCGCAAGCTGCCCATCCTGGAAGCCACCAGCTTTACCGATTGGCAGAGCGTGTCGCAGACGATGGCGGCGCTGTATGCGACCGACGGCCTGATCACGCCCGGCAGTGCGCTGGCCGACGAAGTGGCCCGCATCCGGGGAGCAGAGCGCGACCCGCTGAAGCGCGCGGCGCTGGCGCTGATCGCCGTGCAGGACAAGGTCAGTTACCTGTTCAACGGCATGAACGGCGGCAATTATCGGCCGCAGGCGCCAGCCGAAACGTGGGAATTGCGCTACGGCGACTGCAAGGCGAAATCGCTGTTGCTGCTGGCCATGCTGCGCGAGCTGGGGATCGAGGCGGAAGCGGTACTGGTGCACAGCCAGCTGGGCGATCTGCTGCCGGGTCGGCTGCCCATCCCGGCGGCGTTCGACCATGTGATCGTCCGGGCGCAGATCGACGGCACCAGCTATTGGCTGGACGGGACCAGCGCCGGTGCCCAGCTGGCCGATATCGCGGACGTTCCGCCGTTCCGCCACGCTCTGCCGCTGCGGACTGCTGGCAGCGGGCTGATCCCGATCGATCAGCGCCCCCCGGCGCGGCCGCAATATCTGGCCGAGATCGAACATGACCTGTCGGCCGGAATCGACATGCCGGGCGTCTATTCGGCAAAGATGACGCTGCGCGGCCCGTTGGTCGAACAGATCCGCGTCGGACAGGCGCAGGGCAATGCCGACGGCATGGAGCGGATGGCCGAATCGCTGAACAAGACCCTGATGGGTGACGGCGCGACGATGACCGATCACAGCATCCGGTTTTCGGACGAGGACGGCACGGCCGTCGTCGCCATGACCGGGGTGGCGCATGGCGGCTGGACACGCGATGGCGACCGACGGACGCTGTCGCTGGACGAAGCGCTGGGCGCGATCCGATTCGCGCCCGACCGTTCGCGCACGGCGTGGCGTGACCTGCCCGTTTCGATCGGCGATGCCGAACATCTGCTCCATCGCCAGCGGGTGAAGCTGCCCGATGGCGGCCGCGGCTTTACGCTGGATGGCGACCTGACGCTGCCGCCGACCCTGGCGGGCCGTGCGCTGTCGCGCAGCGCGGTTATCGGTGCGGACGGATGGTTGTTGGTGGAGGACCGGGTGGGATCGGGCGGCGGCGAGATCGCTGCGGCGGATATTCCCGCAACCCGGCAGGCGCTGGCCCTGGCCAAGAGCCGGGCGCTGCGGCTGATCGCGCCGTCAAGCACCCCGGCGCAGTGGCAGCAGGTGCAGGCGGCGCGAAAGGCCAATGCCTTTGCCCCCGCGCTGGCCGCCTATGCCCGCGCCATCGCCGCCAAGCCGGACGAACGGTTGCCCCTGACCAACCGGGCGGATTTCCATGCGACGCTGCTCGACTGGAAATCGACGCTGGCCGACCTGGATCGTGCCATGGCGATCGAGCGCGACGTGGATCTGTTGCTGTGGCGGGCGCGGGTTCACCAGTTGGTCCGGGACGATGCCAGCGCATTGAAGGACATCCTGGCGGCCCGCGAACTGGATCCCGGTTCGTCCAGCGCGGTCAGCGCGCTGGCCATGCTGCAGATGAAGACCGGCCAGACCGACGCGGCGCTTGACCTGCTCGACGAACGCATTGCCGAAGGCGGCGAGGACAAGGCGAGTTACCTGTCGCTGAAGGCCGAGGTGCTGGCGCATCTGGGCGACACCGACCAGGCACTGACCGTGATGGACGAGGCGATGGCGGCGGCGCCCGGCAATGCCGACATGCTGAACGGGCGATGCTGGTTGAAGGGGACGCGCAACGTCGCGCTGGATACCGCGCTCAAGGACTGCACCAAGTCCATCGAACTGAGCGATTATCCGGCATCCGCGCTGGACAGCCGGGCCATGGTCTATTTCCGGATGGACCGGATGGACGATGCCCTGGCCGACCTGAAGGCCGCGCTGGACATGTCGCCCGACATGCCGGCCAGCCTGTACATGCGCGGGATCATCCAGCAGCGGATGGGAAAGCGGGCGGAAGGGGATGCCGACCTGGCCGCAGCCCGGATGCTGGCGCCGCGAATCGACGAGGATTATGCCCGCTATGGGATCAAACCCTGATCGGATCGACGGCGGGCCATTGGCACTATCTTTACCCGCGTGGATTAACCGGGCGGCATGGCAACCGATGTTTTCCTGACGATTGATACCGAGCTATCCTGGCGACAGCATCGGGCGGGGCATGACCTGTCCGCGATCGTCGCTCGGTCGCTGGAACCGGCAGGGGTGGGGATCGCGCATCAACTGGCGCGGTTGAACGCGTATGGGCTGAAGGCGTGTTTCTTTGTCGATCCGATGCCGGCCATCCCCTTTGGCCCCGATCCGATCCGCCGGGTGATCGAGGCGATCCTGGCGGCGGGGCAGGAGGTGCAATTGCATCTGCATCCCGGCTGGACCGACGCGGTGCCCGGCGATGGCGGCGCGGCCCATGCGCTGTTCAACCTGATCGACTATGACGAAGCGGCGCAGACCGAGCTGATCGGTCGGGCGATCGAGCTGTTGATGGCGGCGGGCGCGCCGCGGCCGGTGGCGTTCCGATCGGGCAGCTATGCCGCCAATGACGCGACCCTCCGGGCGCTAACCGCGCACGGCATCCGATACGACAGCAGCCATAACGGCGCCGCCGCGCCCCGGCCCAGCGCCATTACCCTGTTGCCTGACCGGCTCGCGCCGGTCGCGCATCAGGGGGTGATCGAGGTGCCGGTGACGGTAATCCGAGATACGGCCGACAGCCTGCGCCATTTCCAGATTTGTGCGCTGTCGGTGGGGGAGATGCGGGCCGCGCTGAACCATGCGGTGCGGCAGGATCATTCGCTGGTGACGATCGTCGGGCACAGTTTCGAACTGGCCAACCGGGCGGGCACGCGAGCCAATGGCGTGCATGTCAGCCGGTTCGAGGCATTGCTTTCGATGCTGGCCGAACGCCGCGAGACATTGCCCACCCGGCATTTCGCCGAGCTGCCCGAATGGCCGCTGGACCGCACCGATGCGCCGCTGGGGCCGGATGCGCTGCGCACGCTGCGCCGCCGCGCCGAGCAACTCTGGTCCAACTGGATCGAGGAGCGGGCGGCATGAAGCCCGAACTGTTCGATAGCGGCGTGCCGATGCGCTCCGTCGCCCCGCCATGGCCGGTGCATTTCCAGGCGGGGGCGCACACGCTGCTGACCGTGCATCGCCGCCTGTCGCGGGTGCCGCTTGGGCTGGACGAGGTGCTGGCCGATGCCGCGCCGGTGCTGCCGCCGCTGAGTCCCGACGAGCAGGGGTATTTGGTCACTTCCTTGCCCGCACGCCATGTCGCGCCGCTGCTGGCCGGGACCGGTGGCCTGTTGATGCAGGAACGCCAGCGGTACACCCGCTATCATGCCGACCTGTCGACCGGGTTCGACGCTTGGTTCGCCGGGCTGTCGGGCAACACGCGATCCAGCCTGAAGCGCAAGGAAAGGAAGCTGGCGGCGGCAGGCCGGATCGAGGTGCGGCGCTATCGCAGCCCGGCGGAGGTCGCGGCATTCTTTCCGCCTGCACGGCAGGTGGCGGCGCTGACCTATCAGGAGCGGTTGCTGGACGCCGCTTTGCCGGAGGACGAGGCGTACCGCGCCGAGATGCTGGCGCTGGCGGCGGACGGCAATGCGTGGGGCTGGCTGTTGACGGTAGACGATCGGCCCATCGCCTATCTGTGGTGCCCGGTGACCGACGGCATCGTCCGGTACGAGCATCTGGGCCATGATCCGGCATGGAACGACTGGTCGCCGGGCAGCGTGCTGCACCTGGCGGCGATGCGCGACCTGTTCGCCGACGGCACGCTGCGCCAGTTCGATTTCACCGAGGGCGAGGGCCAGCACAAGCGCCAGATGGCGACGGGTGGGATCGAATGCGTCGACCTGTTGCTGCTGCGCCCGACGCTGGCGAACCGGGCGCTGATGGCGGGGCTGGGGGCGTTCGACGGCGCCGTGGCGCGGGCAAAGCAGCTGCTGGGCAGCGGCTGGGCCAGGAAGCTGCGGCGGTAGCCCCGCTCCCCTCCCTGAAAGGGAGGGGCCGGGGGTGGGTCGATGGCGCGACCAACCTCTGTTATGCAAGCCGGGTGCAGCGCATCTCGCCCGAACTGACCCACGCCGCGCGCGCGATGCGATCCGATCCGACCGAAGCGGAGAAGCGGTTGTGGCTCTGGCTGCGGCGGGTCCGGCTACGGTTCACCCGCCAGTTGGTGATCGGGCATTTCATTGCAGACTTCGCCTGCCGGAGCGTGAAGCTCGTCATCGAGCTGGACGGCGGTCAGCATTCGGCACAAGCGGGCTCAGACGAGACCCGCACCCGCTATCTGGAAGCGCAGGGCTGGCGGGTGCTGCGGTTCTGGAATCACGAGGTGCTGGAGAATGTCGGGGGCGTTGTCGCCACCATTCTCGACGCTTTGTCCGCTGCCTCCACCCACCCCCGACCCCTCCCTTTCAGGGAGGGGAGATAAGGATGCATCTGATTGCCCCCGCCATCCTGCTGTCCGTCCGCGCGCATGGTGAGCATGGCGCGATTGCGCGGGCGCTGACCGAAGAGGCGGGGATGATCGCTGGTTATGTGCGCGGCGGGCATTCGCGGCGGTTGCGGCCGATCCTGCAGCCGGGCAACCTGATCGCGGGCGAGTGGCGGGCTCGCACCGATGAGCAATTGCCCGGGCTGACCGTCGAGCTGATCCACAGCCGTGCGCCGCTTTATGCCGAACCGCTGCCCGCCGCCGCGATCGACTGGGTGACGGCGCTGACGGCTGCGACGCTGCCGGAGGGGCTGCCCTATCCGGTGGTTCATGCCACGCTGGCCGCGCTGTTGACCGCGATCGAGGCGGCGCCGGCGGCACGCGGATGGGCGGCGGCGCTCGTCCGGTACGAATTGCTGCTGCTGGGCGAACTGGGGTTCGGGCTGGACCTGAACCAGTGCGTTGCCACCGGGGCGACCGATGACCTGACCCATGTCAGCCCGAAGAGTGGCGGGGGGGTGTGTCGCGGTGCGGCAGTCGGGCTGGAGGGGCGTTTGCTGCCCCTGCCACGGTTCCTGATCGCCGGGGGCGATGCGGATTGGGACGCGGTGCTCGACGGCCTGCGGCTGACCGGCCATTTCCTCGCCCGAGACCTGATGACCGGACGGGGCCAGGATGCGCTGGCGGCGCGCGAGCGGCTGGTCGAACGGATGAAGCGCGTGGTTGCGTGAGCGGGCCAGCCGGGGCTAGAGCGCCCCCGAACGGGTTGCAATGCTGTTGGGGGGTTCCGGATGACGTTGATCGCAGTGCTGTCGGGCGACGGTATCGGGCCAGAGGTGACTGCAGAGGCGGTGCGAGTGCTCCAGCGGCTCGACCTTGGCCTGACGTTCGAGGAAGCGCCGGTCGGCGGTGCGGGATATGAGGCGGCGGGCCATCCGCTGCCGCCAGCGACGCTTGATCTGGCGAAGCGCGCGGATGCGGTGCTGTTCGGCGCGGTGGGCGACAGCCGCTATGACGGGCTGGAACGGCGGTTGCGCCCGGAACAGTCGATCCTGGGCCTGCGCGCCGAACTGGGCCTGTTCGCCAATCTGCGCCCGGCGCGGTTGTTTCCTGGCCTTGAGGACGCATCGAGCCTGAAGCGCGAGGTGGCCGAGCGGATCGACATGGTGATCGTCCGCGAGCTGAACGGCGACGTCTATTTCGGCGAAAAGGGGATGCGGAGCACCGCCGACGGGCGGCGTCAGGGCTATGACGTGATGGCCTATGCCGAGGATGAGGTGCGGCGCATCGCCCATGTCGGGTTCAAGGCGGCACAGGGGCGCAAGGGTCGGTTGTGTTCGGTCGATAAGGCCAATGTGCTGGAAACCAGCCAGTTGTGGCGCGATGTGGTGATCGAGGTGGCGGCCGAATACCCGGATGTCGCGCTGAGCCATATGTATGTCGACAACGCCGCGATGCAGATGGTGCGCGATCCCGGCCAGTTCGACGTCATCCTGACCGGCAACCTGTTCGGCGACATCCTGTCGGATCAGGCGTCGATGTGCGCGGGATCGATCGGCATGCTGCCCAGCGCGGCGCTGAACGAGACGGGCAAGGGGTTGTACGAACCGATCCATGGTTCCGCGCCCGACATTGCGGGGCAGGGCAAGGCCAATCCGTGCGCGACCATCCTGTCGGCGGCGATGATGCTGCGCCATTCGCTGGGCATGGCGGATGCGGCCGACCGGATCGAAGCGGCGGTGCGGGCAGCATTAACCGGCGGCGCGCGGACGCCCGACCTGGGCGGCGCGCATTCGACCCGTGCCATGGCGGACGCAGTGCTGGCCCAGCTTTGAGATCATGGCCGATTCCCTGCACCTTGCCATCGTCGTGCCCGTGTTCAACGAGGCGGCGAACGTCCCGCGCCTTGTCGAGCGGCTGGACGCGGTGCTGGGCGAAAGCGGGTGGGAAGTCATCTTCGTCGACGACGACAGCCCGGACGGTACCAGCGACGCCGCCCGCGACCTGGCCCGGCGCGACAGCCGCGTCCGGGTGATCCAGCGGATCGGCCGCCGGGGCCTTTCCACTGCGTGCATCGAGGGGATGTGCGCGACCGCAGCCCCGATCGTCGCGGTGATGGACGGCGATCTGCAGCATGACGAAACGCTGTTGCCGCGCATGTTCGAGATGCTGTTTGATAATCCCGGCATCGACCTCGTCATCGGTTCGCGCTTTGTCGATGGCGGCGGGACCGGGGAGTGGGACCGCGACCGGGTGGCCAAGTCCGCGCTGGCGACGCGGCTGTCGCGACGGGTTCTGAAGGCCGATCTGTCGGACCCGATGAGCGGGTTCTTCATGATCCGCAGCACGGTGCTCCGCGATCTGGTGCCGCGCCTGTCGGGAATCGGGTTCAAGATCCTGCTGGACATCATGACCGCCAGCCCCCGTCCGCTGGCCTTTCGCGAACTGCCCTATGTGTTCCGCACCCGCGATGCCGGGGAAAGCAAGCTGGATCACGTTGTCGCGCTGGAATATCTGATCGCGCTGTACGACCGGCTGTTCGGCAAATGGGTGCCGGTGCGGTTCGTCATGTTTGCAGGGGTCGGCGCACTGGGTGCCGGGGTGCATATGGGCGTCCTGCTCGCGCTGCTCGAAGGGGTGGGGGCAACATTCCTGGCGGCGCAGATCGGTGCGACGCTGGCGGCGATGACGTTCAACTTCTTTCTGAATAACACGCTGACCTATCGCGACCGGCGTCTGCGCGGGGCGCGCGCGCTGATCGACGGGTGGGTCAGTTTCTGCGCGATCTGTTCGGTGGGCGCAGTGGCGAATGTCGGCGTTGCCGCGTTCCTGCACGATGCGCAGCAGGGGGCATGGGCGATCCCTGCTCTTGCCGGTGTCGCGGTCGGCGCGGTGTGGAACTTTGCCCTGTCGTCGCGCTTCACCTGGGGCCGATATGGCCGCAGGGCCGCTGCCTAGCGCCAGCTGTCCAGCCACATCCAGCGACTGAACGCCTGCGCATCGGGCAGGGGGCGGGCCGCAATGATCGGATAGAACCAGGCGAACAGCGCCGCCGCCAGCCCCAGCGCCGCCCAGCGCCAGCGGACCGCCACCCGGTCGAGCGCCAGGGCTAGGCACAGGCACAGCCAGATGGCACTCATTTGATAATAATAGAAAAAGCCGAGCGATTTGGGGATCACGATCCACACGCCCAGCGAAAAGACCCACAGCAATGCCATGGCGAGCATCCAACCGCCGCCGCGCCGCAGCCCCAGCCGGATACAGGCGGCAACCGCGACCAGCCCGCCCCACAGCACCGCCGGGTTGCCGATGAGCAGCACGCCGCGCTGAACGCCCTGATCGGGTTCATAGAAATACCAGATCGGTCGCAGCATCGCGGGCCATTGCCACCACTGCGATTGATAGGGGTGCGCGGGCAGTTTCATCGTCTGCAGCCGCAACATCTCGAACTGGAACCAGCCGATGCTCGCAAGCGGCACCGGTTCGTTCGTGAGCCAGGCGGCGGGCAGGAATGTCAGGAAATAGGTGCCGAGCGCGCACAGCCCGGTCAGCAAGGGCGCGCCCAGCGCCTGCCGGAGGCCGCCCCGCCGCCAGCCGAGCACGATCAGCACCAGACAGGCCAGCGCGACATAGGGCGCCGCCGCCCATTTGACCGCCGTGGCCAGCCCCAGGAGCATACCCGCCGCCGCCAGCCGGGCCGGCGTCATGCGATCCCGGATGCGGACCATGGCCACCAGCGCCAGCACCAGGAACAGGGCCAGGAACGGCTCAAGCATCCCGATGCGCGCATGGATGAAAACCAGTCCGTTCATCGCGGTGAGCGCTGCGCCCAGCGCCGCCGTGCCGACCCGGCGGGTAATCAGCCAGAGTGCCCAGTAAACGCCGAGGACGGTGCCCGTTCCGGCCAGGGTCGATGCAATCCGCCAGCCGAGCGGCCCGTCCCCGGCGACCGTCATGCCCAGCGCGATCAGCAGCTTGCCGAGCAGCGGATGTTCGGGATTGGCGCGGTGGCTGAGGTCGATCAGCGCGCGCGCGGCTGGGACGTAATGCGTTTCGTCGAAATAGATGCCCGATGGCGACGTCACCCCAACCGAAAACAGCAACTGAGCGGCAACCGCGATCAACAGCGCGGTTGCGATCGGGCGGCGGGCGAACGATGCGGTCATCGGCGCGCCCCATAGCGGATCGCCGTGCCGCCGGAAACGCGCAACTTGCTTGACCTTGGCCCCCGCCACCCGGCAAAGCAGCGCCCATGAAGCGCACCACAGGCCAGGACCGATCGATCACCCAGAATTGGCGCCCCGCCACCCAGGCGGTGCGCGGCGGCACGGCACGATCCGAGTTCGGGGAAACGTCGGAGGCGCTGTTCCTGACCTCCGGCTATGCCTATGACCGGGCGGAGGATGCGGCCGCGCGGTTCGCCGGCGAACAGTCGGGCATGACCTATTCCCGGTTGCAGAATCCGACCGTCGAGATGCTGGAACAGCGTATCGCCCTGCTGGAAGGGGCCGAGGCGTGCCGCGCGACCGCCACCGGCATGGCGGCGATGACGGCGGCGCTGTTGTGCCAGTTGCAGTCGGGCGATCATGTGGTGGCGGGCCGGGCATTGTTCGGATCGTGCCGCTGGCTGACCGACACGCTGCTCCCGAAGTTCGGCATCGAGACGACGATCGTCGATGCGCGCGATCCGCAGCAATTCGCTGATGCGACAAGGGCGAACACCAAGGTCTATTTCTTTGAAACGCCGGCCAATCCGACGATGGACATCGTCGACCTGCGCACCGTTTGCGGGATGGCCCGCGACCGGGGCATCACCAGCGTGGTCGACAACGCCTTTGCCACCCCGGCGTTGCAGCGGCCGATGGATTTCGGGGCCGACGTCACCGCTTATTCCGCCACCAAGATGATGGACGGGCAGGGGCGGGTGCTGGCGGGTGCCGTTTGCGGGACGCAGGACTTCATCCTGAACACGCTGTTGCCGTTCACCCGCAATACCGGGCCGACGCTGAGCGCGTTCAACGCCTGGGTCGTGCTGAAGGGGCTGGAGACGCTGGACCTGCGCATTCGCCGCCAGTCGGAAAATGCGCTGGAGGTAGGGCGTTTCCTGGAAGGCCGGGTGCCCCGGATCAATCATCCCGGCCTGCCAAGCCACCCGCAGCACGCGCTGGCCATGAGCCAGATGGCGATGGCCGGATGCATTTTCAGCATGGAGCTGGATGGCGGCCGGGCGCAGGCCCATGGCCTTTTGAACGCGCTGACCCTGATCGACATTTCGAACAATATCGGTGATTCCCGGTCGCTGATGACCCATCCTGCCTCTACGACCCATGCCAGCGTTGCCGAGGAAAAGCGCCTGGAAATGGGAATTACCGAAGGGACGTTGCGGCTGAACGTCGGCCTGGAGGATCCGGCCGACCTGATCGACGACCTGGATCAGGCGTTGCGGGTGGTGGGGCTGTGAAATCGCTTTTCGGCCAGTCCGCCGAGACGCATGGCGTCATCGTCCGGGTGGCCGTCAGTTTCCTGCCCGAACAGTCGGAGCCGGATCGCGGCCGCTGGTTCTGGGCCTATCATATCCGCATCGAGAACGAGAACGACCATGCGGTGCAGTTGTTGACGCGCCGCTGGGTCATCACCGACGGCCGGGGGATGCGGCACATGGTCGAGGGTGAGGGCGTGGTCGGCGAACAGCCGTTGATCGAGCCGGGCGCGAGTTTCGACTATGTATCGGGCTGTCCGCTGACGACGCCGACCGGGCATATGCAGGGCAGTTATCAGATGATCTCGGCCGGCGGCGACGAATTCGATGCGGAAATTCCGAAATTCGCGCTGATCGCGCCTGCGGTGGCGGGATAGGGCGATGAAGCGGACGCACCTGCCCCTGAACGGCCTGCGCGTGCTGGACGCGGCGGCGCGGCACCTGTCGTTCACGCGCGCAGCCGACGAACTGGCGGTGACGCCTGCCGCCGTCGGCCAGCAGATCCGGGCGCTGGAGGATACGCTGGGCGTCGTCCTGTTTCGCCGGACGGCCAAGGGGCTGGAGCTGACGCCGGAGGGCGCGGCGGGGCTTGAGGCGCTGCGCATGGGCTTTCTTCAGTTCGAGGAAGCGGTGCGGGCGATGCAGGCGGGGCAATCGTCCAAGTCGCTGACCGTTGCCGCGCCGCGCGACCTGGCCGAAAAATGGCTGCTGCCGCGACTGTCGGAGATCGCGGCGGCCGATCCGGACCTGCGCTTTCATCTGGTCACGGCCGCCGATGCGATCGAGTTCACCGAGGCCAATCTGGACCTGGCCGTCCGCTGGGGCGAGGGGCCGGGGGAGCATGAGGGCGAGGCGCTGGAATCGGACGGCATGGTGACCGTCGAGCGGCCCGGCGGCGGGGCGGATACCCGCATTTCATGGCCCGGATGCCTGAACGAGGAAAGCGTGTCGCGCATCCTGGTCGGCGATGCTGGCCTCGCGGTGGATGCAGCCGCAGCGGGCATGGGGCGGACGACGGTGCCGGAAATCATCGCCCGTGCCGATCTGGCGGCCGGACGGGTGGTGCAATCAGGGGACACCAAGCCGTATCGGATGGGATATTGGCTGGTCGCCCCGCTGCCGCAATGGCGCCAGGCCAAGGTGCGTGCCCTAGTGGATGCGCTGGCGGATTAGCCAGCCCTTTCCTATCAATCGCCGCTCTTGCTGAGCCTGTCGAAGCACTGACTTTACTTCTCTGCCAAAGGGGCTGCGGCACGAAGTGGCAAGGCAATGCTTCGACAAGCTCAGCACCAACGGTTTGGGTTTGGCAGCCCCCATAAGACAGGAACCTATATTGTCCGATTTCCCTACCCTCGAAAGCGAGCGATTGATCTTGCGCATGCTGGCGATCGAAGATGCCGATGCGCTGCTGCCCGCCTTTGCCGATGATGCGCAGATGCGGTGGTGGTCGCACGCCCCGATCCGCGAGGCGGCGGCGCTTCGCGAACATCTGGCACCGCGCATCGACAATGACGGCTGGCGCGCCTTTGCGATGGTTCTGAAGGCCGAGCAGCGAGTGATCGGCATGGTCTCCGTCGGCGAACGGCGCCAGGGTGGGGTGGGGGAGATCGGTTACATGATCCTGCCCGCGCTGGTCGGCAAGGGACTGGCGCGCGAGGGTGTCGCCCGGTTCCTGGACCATCTGTTCTTTACCGAGGGCAAGCGGCGCGTGTTCGCCGATACCGATCCCGACAACCTGCCGTCGCGGCGGTTGCTGGAACATCTGGGCTTTCAGCTGGAAGGCGTGCTGCGCGAGGAATGGGAAACCCATATCGGGGTGCGCGATACCACGCTGTACGGGCTGCTCAGGCGCGAATGGGAAGCGCGGCGGGGAACGGCGTGATGCGGATCATCCTGTTGGCGGGCGGCTTGGTCGCGCTGGTCGCCGGCGCGGCGCAAGCAGGCATTCCGGTGACCGTGCAGATGACGTGCGCGGTTGGCGGCGAGAGCTTCACGCACATCCGCACGGCGTCCTACAGCACTTGGGGATCGCGGCCGGACGGCAAGCCCTATGGCAGCTGGACCTTTCCATTGGCGATTCCGGAATGCCCGACCAATCGGCTGGTGATGTATCGCGACTTTACCGATGCGGAGAAAGAGACGCTCGCCCCGCTGATCGCCCGGCCGGATTATGCGGCGATGCGCGAGGAGAACAGCTATTTCCGGGCGGCCTGGCTGGCGCGCATGCTGGGGGACGGAGAAGAGGCCGCCGCATGGCTGATGCTGCGCGCGGTCTGGCAGGCAGAGCCGGGCACGCCGGTGCGGGCGCGGTATCTGGCCCTGTTCGCCGAACAGGTGCAGGCCATGCCCCATGATCCCGACCGGCTGGAAGGCGCGGTGCTGCGCCTGCGGGCCGCCAATGCCCTGCGCGAGCTGGGCCGGTTCGACGCGGCCATGGCGATGATCGAGGCGACGCCGATTTCGGACACCGCGGCTTTCGCGGACGAGGATGCGGCGGATGCCCCCGAAGCGCGCGGGAATGTGGGCAGTCTGGCCGATCAGTTCCGGCGCCTGATCGTCCGGCGGGATCAGGGGGCGGAACCGGTGGACGCCATGCCCCCGCGCGAGGCGGCGTTTCGATGCATCGATACCGACGCCGCGCTGACTCCGTTCGAGCGCGAATATTGTCAGGGCGCGCTGGCCGAGGCCGTGGCCGAACTGCGCAAGCTCAGGGCTGAACGGGGCGACTGATCAGCGTCAGGGCACGGTTCATGATCGCTGCAAAGCGCGCCTCGCTCACCTCTCCGCCGGGATTGTGCCACTGGCCGGTGACCGCGAACCATTGCCCCGATTTCGTTCGCACCAGATAATTGAGGCTGAGGACGCCGGGTTCCGACCCGCCCTTGAACCCCACCCACTCAAACCGGTCGGCGACGCCGGTGCCGGGATTGACGGCCAGGATCGCCATGGTTTCCTGTCCGCCGTTGCGGCGCAGCCAGTCCAGCGTGCGGGCCATATCGGCGGGGCTGGCGATCCATTCGATATCTGTCCGCAGCGGGCCGTCGGCGAAGAGGGTTCCGTCAAAGCGCGTCGAGGCCAGCCGGGCCGAGCGATCTTGGATCAACTGGCGGCGGGCGGCGGGAGCCAGCGTGTCCCAGCGTTCCGGCACTTCGCTTGCGCGAGCCAGCGCCTTCAGCCGGAAGGCCTCCATCGTGGTCAGCAAGGGCAGCGTCCGGTCGGCATCCGCCACGCCCGCCCGCCCGACCATCGCATCGATGCGGGCGCGGCCCAGCGCGTCGATCAGGGTGTCGGTGGCGGTGTTGTCGCTGATCGAGATCATCTGGACCGCCAGCGTGTGCAGCGTGACCGGCGATGCGGCGGGCCAGTCCTGGGTGACGCCGCTAGGCAGCGATGGCTGGCCGAGCGGCACAACATCCGCCCATCGACGCTCCCCGGCCGCCACCTGACGCGACAGTTCGGCCAGCACCCAGAGCTTGAACGCGGAACCGATCGGCCCGGCCCGGTCGGCGGCATGGGCGAGCAGCGGTTCGGGCCGCACGCCGTCCAGCCGCCAGACGGCGATCCCGGCTGCGCCGGGCAGGCCAGCGACATCAGCGACGATGCGGTCGGCGCTGTCGTTCCTGGGTTCGGTGTTGGTGATCAGCAGGCCGCTGATCCGGCCCTGGTCCCCTGGTTCCACGGCGATGCGCAGGGAGGCGATGCCCCGTTCGAAACCGAAGCGCAGGCGCGCGCCATTCGGCCCCTCCTCCTCCCGGCTTTCGACCCCGGTCGGCGCACCGATCGCCGCCACGACCTGAGCCGCCAGCGCCCGCCAGCGCGCCTCCGGCACTTCTGCCCGGAACGCTTCGGTAAAGGTCGACGCATAGTCCCCGCCGCCGGTGAACAGCGCATCCAGCAAGGCGATGCGGCGGTCGAGCGCGGTGCCACGGGGTGACGGGGCGTCGATGGGCGTCGCCGTCTGGGGCGATGCCGCCGCCGACCCGGCGATGATGGGCATGGCCAGCAGGGCGGCAAGCGCCAGCCAGTGGGTCAGCCCTTGCCATCGTGCCATCAACGTCGCTCCCGATCCGGTCGGGCAGCCTATTCCACCGGCGGCTCGTCTTCCAGCATCAGCGTGACGAGGCGGACGTCATAGATCGGGATGCGCGAGCCAATTGCGGTGTCCTCGCTGGGCGGGATGCGCTGTTTGACGACGGAAAAGCGTTCGACCCGGAAGCGCTCCTGGCTGGCCCCATCCGGGGCGAAGGGGGCATAGCGACGCCCGCGCACCGCCGTGACCACCGGATCGACCCAGCGCTTGTCCTGCGGCCGGGACGTGCGCAGCACCTCTGCCGAACTGACCTTGCCGGTATGGCTGACCCAGTACCCGATATCGGCCCAGGCACCCGCGTCATGTTCCCGCGCCTTGACGGTCATTTCCGGCGCATGGATCATGGCCAATGGCGCCGAGGAGGGCTTCGGCCGATAGGCGGCGACCAGTGCGTCCATCGGCCCGTCGTCACCCAGTTTTTGCGCCATCCGCGCCAGCATCATCCGGGCCGCGACCTGGAAATCGATGACGACCGGATCGTCGCTGGCCAAGAGCGGCGCCAGCGTTCGCTGTGCATTGAATTGGTGCACGTTCCTCCGACTGGCCATGGCGATGTAGATGTTGGCAAGACGCAGCCGGGCGTTGGCGGCCAGCAGCGCGCGATCCGACTGATCGGCCTTGTCGCGCGCCAGCCGGTAGGTCAGGATCGCTTCGTCCAGCCGACGGCTGCGCACCATCGAATCGCCCAGTTCCAGCAGTGCGCCCAGCGACCGGTCGTCGGTCGGTTCCAGACCGCCTTTCAGGATGGATCGAACCTCGCGCGCGTGGAACACATCCTCGTCCAGGTCGCCGCTGTGGGACGCGATCCGGCTGGCCGCGCGGGCCAGATCCGATACGGGCAGGGGATGGGCGTCGCGGTGCCGGCGATTGCGGTGCAGTCCCCGGCGGACGGTCAGCGTGGCATCGCGGTAATCGCCGGCCAGGAACTGGTTTTCGGCAAGCGCGAGTGTCCGGTCGATCTCCTCTGGCACCGGGCATTGCCGTTCGATGCAGTCGGCCAGTTCGTCGCGCAGCTGGTCGACGCCGACGGCATTGACGGTGATGTCTGGGCCATCGGTCGCCTGCTGGGCATGGCCGACCCCCGTACCGGCAATGACGAGAGAAGACAGGCCGACCCAGTAATGGAAACCCCGGAACCGCATCTTCGTCTCCCATTTGTCTACCGCAGTCGATTTCCCGGCGAGTCAGGCGTCGATCGCCTCATCCTCTATTCTTGCGGCATTTTCCTGAATGAATGCAAAACGATGTGCCGGATTGGTGCCCATCAGGCGGTCGACCAGATCCTTCACGCCGGCCCGTTCCTCATATTCCTGGGGCAGGGTGATGCGGATCAGGCTGCGGCTTTTCGGGTCCATCGTCGTTTCCTTGAGCTGATTGGGGTTCATTTCCCCCAGCCCCTTGAACCGGGCGACATCGACCTTCTTGCCCTTGAACTCCCTGGCTTCCAGCTGGGCGCGGTGGGCATCGTCGCGGGCATAGAGCGATTTGGTGCCGCTAGTCAGCCGATAGAGCGGCGGCTGGGCCAGATAGAGGTGCCCGCGACGCACCAGTTCCGGCATCTCTTGAAAGAAGAATGTCATCAGCAGCGTGGCGATATGTGCGCCGTCGACATCCGCGTCGGTCATAATGATGATGCGTTCGTAGCGCAGATGATCGGGCTGGCAGTCCTTGCGCGTGCCACAGCCAAGCGCGAGGGCAAGATCGGCAATCTCGCTGTTCGCACCGATCTTGGCGGCGGTGGCGCTGGCGACGTTCAGGATCTTGCCGCGAATGGGGAGGATCGCCTGGGTCTTGCGGTCACGGGCCTGTTTCGCGCTGCCGCCGGCGCTGTCGCCCTCGACGATGAACAATTCCGTCCCCGCCGGATCGTCGGCGGAACAATCGGTCAGCTTGCCGGGCAGGCGCAGCTTGCGCGCGCTGGTCGCCGTCTTGCGCTTGACCTCGCGCTCCTGCTTGCGGCGCAGGCGGTCGTCCATTCGCTCCAGAACATAGCCGAGCAGAGCCTTGCCCCGGTCCATGTTGTCGGCGAGGAAATGGTCGAAATGATCGCGCACGGCACGCTCGACCAGTTGCGCCGCTTCCGGACTGGTCAGCCGGTCCTTGGTCTGGCTCTGGAACTGCGGATCGCGGATGAACACGGACAGCATCAGTTCGCTGCCGGTCATCACATCCTCTGCCGTGATGTCCTTAGCCTTTTTCTGGCCGACCAGCTCAGCAAAGGCCCGGATGCCCTTGACCAAAGCCGCGCGCAGTCCCGCTTCGTGCGTGCCGCCATCCGGGGTGGGAATGGTGTTGCAATACCAGCTGTAGCTACCCTCGCTCCACAGCGGCCAGGCGACTGCCCATTCGACCTTGCCCATGGTGGCGCCATCGGGTCCGGGGGCGAACGCCTGTTGCCCGGCAAAGAAATCGGCGGTGGCGCATTCCCGTCCGCCGACCTGTTCGCGCAGATGATCGGCAAGGCCGCCGGGAAACTGGAATACCGCCTCTGCCGGCGTATCGTCGGTAATCAGTTCGGAGGCGCATTTCCAGCGGATCTCGACCCCGGCGAACAGATAGGCCTTTGACCGCGCCAGCCGGTGCAGCCGGGCGGGCTTGAACGCCATTTCGGGGCCGAAGATTTCGGGGTCGGGCGTAAAGGTGACGGAGGTGCCGCGCCGGTTTGGCGTCCCGCCCAAATGTTCGATCGGACCCAGCGTCACGCCCCGGCTGAACCGTTGGCGATAGAGCTGGCGGTCGCGTGCCACCTCGATCACCGTTTCGGTACTGAGTGCGTTGACGACGCTGGCCCCGACGCCGTGCAGGCCGCCCGAGGTGGCATAGGCCTTGCCCGAAAACTTGCCGCCGGAATGCAGCGTGGAAAAGATCACCTCGAGCGCCGACTTGTCGGGATATTTCGGATGCGGATCGATCGGGATGCCGCGCCCGTTATCGACAACGGTCAGCCGGTTGCCGGGTGCGAGAGTGATTTCGATACGCGTGGCATGGCCGGCCACCGCCTCGTCCATCGCATTGTCGATGACCTCTGCTGCCAGATGGTGAAAGGCGCGTTCGTCGGTGCCGCCGATATACATGCCGGGACGCCGCCGGACCGGTTCCAGCCCCTCCAGCACCTCGATCGACGCGGCATCATAGGCAGGACCGGGCTGGGGAACGACATCGAAAAGCTGGGACATGGCAAAGCTATAGGGCCGGGCGAAAGCCGCAGGCAAGCCGAACGATCATGTTGCATAAATGTCGCAGCTTCACTGTTTGTCGTGGTGCGATGCACCCAAAGCGGGGGCTCGCGCGTATTTCCGCCCGCACCACAAACGACATCACAACCGGAGTATCCCATGCGTCATTTCCTGCTTGCCGCGTCCGCCCTGGCCGCGATCGCTTCCCCCGCCATGGCTCAGGAAGTCGAAGAAAAGCCCTTTGACGGCGTCTATATCGGCGGTTCGTTCGGCTATTCGGTCCAGAACAACGACAACCAGGAAAGCGTCACCTTTGACCGCAACCTGGACGGCCAGTACGGCGACACGATCGTGAATGCCGGCGGCGTCAACGTGTTTCCGGGCTTTTGCGCCGGTCGCCCGAACGGCAACAGCCTGAACACCGGCTGTGTCGGCGACAAGGACGACATCGAATATTATGGCCGGATCGGCATCGACAAGCAGATGGGCAACATCGTCGTCGGCGTGGTCGGCGAATTCGGCAAGTCCGAGGCAAGCGACAGCGTGACGGCGTTCAGCTCCACGCCCGCCAACTATCAGTTCACGCGCCAGCTCGACTGGAACGGCGCCGTGCGCGGCCGCGTCGGCTATGCAGCGAACACCACGCTGTTCTACGGCACCGGCGGTGTGACCTATGGCAAGATCAAGAACAGCTTCACCTCGACCAACACGCTGAACGCGTATGAAGGTCGCGGCGACAGCGAGGAGTGGGGCTGGCAGGCCGGCGGCGGCGTCGAGCAGAAGCTGGGCCGCAACTTCTCGATCGGTCTGGAATATCTGTTCACGCGGTTCGACGATGACGACTATGTCGTCCGCGCCAGCCGTGGCCAGGCAGCGGCGAACCACCCGTTCGTGCTGGGCAATGCCAACGGTACGGATTTCGCCCGCACCAACAACCGCTTCGATTTCCACAGCCTTCGCGCGACGGCGGCGTTCCGCTTCTGAAGCGCGCAACGGTGTAGCGTTCGAGTAGGCGTATGCGTACCCGGGCCGGCGGCATTGCCGTCGGCCCGTTTCTTTTGGCCGGCCTCAGCCGACCAGGCTGGGCATGCCGCAGCGAAGGCCCGTTACCCGCACATCGGCCTCGCCATAGCGAACCCCCAGCGTACCGGTGGCCAGATTGATGATGCCGTCCAGCGCCGGGCCGACAGCCTGCAGCTGTCCGGCAACGGCGCCGGTCAGTTTGCGGGCGTCAAGCCCGATCAGCCCGGCGACGTCTACCCGCAGATCCGCCTGCTGGAGCAGGCTGGTCGTCACGCCGGTCGCCAGCGTCGAACTGGACACGGTTCGGACGGTGTTGTTCGCGATATCCGACCGGTCGAAACTGACCTGCTGCCACGGCTCGGCCACCCCAAGATCGATGGTGGCCATGCCGGTGACATCGACCAGCAGCGTATCGACCAGCCGGGCGCGCGACAGCCGGACGGGCTGGGAAAAATCGTCGAAACCGGCGGTTTCGCTGGCGGCCAGCGCAACGATGCCCGGGCTTGGCCGGGCAGCGATGGTCACCCAGTCGCCCTGTGGCCCGCAGGCCAGCCGCTCCAGCCGCGCCTCGGCCGAAGTTAGTTCGACGAACAGCGGCACATGCACCGATGCCAGCCCGGCCAGCCCCGGCAACAGGGCCGGTGCGGTCCGGCTGTCCACCCGCAGCCGAGCCTGGGCCGTGCGCACGATCGGGGTGCCATGGTCGGTGATCGCGATCCATGGCGACTGGACCGCCCGCTCGCCAACCGCAAGGGTCAGGGTGGTAGCGCCAAGCCCCGGCACGGCGGTTCCGATATCCAGTTCGACCTGGCGGCGATCCGATTGGAGCTGGGCCAGCATGGTCGCCAGCGACAGGGCATTGACCCGCACCAGGCCCAGCCCGCCCGAATCCTGTCCACTCAACGGTCCGGCATCGATCAGCGTGCCCAGCCGCGCGCTGCCGCCGCGCATCTGGCTGGCCAGCGCCCGCAATCCGGCCGCCGCCGTAGCATCGCCGATGACGTCGGCCAGCGCGCCGATGCTTTGTTCGCCGGTCACAGGCGTGTCGAGCACCGCACCGTAATTCAGGTCGGTCAGCCGCGCCCGTACCTTCAGCGCATCCAGATAGGCGATCAGGTCGATATCGGCCGCGGCGATGGCGCGGTAATCGAGCAGGGTCAGGCCGATCGATCCGCCGGTCAGCGCCGACAGATAGCCATTGATCAGGCCATCGTTCAACGAAGCCAGCCGCGAGCCGACCGAAAAGGCGGCGTAATCCACCCGCGCAGCGGTGGCGGACCGGGCGATGGCAATGCTGGAGCGGCCGAAAATGCGTCCGAAATAGGTGGGGCTTTGGCCAGTCAGCGTCACGCGCGCAGCGTTGCCGCCGGTGGCCTGGGCGGTAAACCGCGCCTGGGCGGCGACGGCGGGATCGGCGCTGTAGCTGCCGGTGACGACATCCACCTGGATGGTGGCCGGCGATCCGGCGCCGGCGACGGCTGCCCGGGCCTGGCCCTGCGCGGCGGGGATATTGGCAGCGGCGGCAATCGCGGCATCGTCGGCCATGCCCTGCAGTCGCCGGGTTTCCAGCTGGACCGCACCGACATCCACCGCCAGCGCCGCCGACCCGATCAGCACCGGCAGCGCCGCTGCCAGCAGGATCGCCGTACCCCCGCCAGTATCGCGGAGCAGACGATTGATCCCCCGCATCACAGAACCCCGCCGCGATGCGCCACGGCCCGGCGGCGAATGACGGGATCGGGCATGGGCACCAGCGGCAGGCGCACCATCGCCATGCCATTGGTGTCCAGCGTGACCTGAACCGTCACCCGCGACCCCGTTTCGCTGACGCTGCTGCTGAGCCGGTTCTGCGGAATGGCCCCGATCGCTGCAGCCCCGCTGGTAACGCTGGCACGGGCCAGTTCGGCTCGTTCCTCGCTGCTGATGCCGCCGACGCTGGCGCGGGCCGCGTCGTTGGCCAGTTGCTGGGCGGTGTGCGCCATCAGGAAATACTGGCCATATCCGATCATTCCGATCAGCAGCATGGCCAGGATTGGCAGCAGCAGCGCGAATTCAATCAGCGCATTGCCGCGGGCATCACCGGTCAGGCCGGCACGATGCGGGCGGATGGGGGGCGGCGGCTGGATCATGAGCGCCAGGATAGGCCCCGCGCCTTAGGGAGCGATTATGCCCGACCGACCGCCGATATGCTTGATTCAAGCAACGGGATCGGCCCAGACCCGTCCGGGTTCGGGCCAATCGTCCGTGCAATTGCGTTATTGATGTATCCGGCGGGACCGGATTACCGGACCCGCGGGCCGCCATAGGGCATGGGCGGCGGCGGGCGGCGATCACGGCGCGGCAGCTGCGCCTGATAGGCATGGCCGCAATGATCGACGCAATAGGGGAAGCCGGGGTTCACCTTGTCGCCGCAGAAGTGGAAATCGGGCTCGCCCGGATGCCCGATCGGCCATTTGCAGATCTTGTCGTTCAAATCCAGGAGCGTCGTCTTGCCAGCAATCGCATCGCTGGGCCGCGCGGGCACCAGGCGGCGGGGCGGCGCGGGCTGCGACGGCGCGGTCTGTTCGCCGGGATTCTGACGCAGGAAACCGCCCGGCCCGATCGAGCGCAGTTCCTGTTGCGGCTTGGCCTCCGGCGCGGGGCGATCCGCCGGGGCGGCGGCGGCGGGTGCAGCAGGCGGCGGGGCGACATACGGCTCGGCCTTGGGCAGCGGCGCCTTGGACGCGCGGACCGCCTTTTCGGGCGGCGCTGCGACCGCTGGCTCGGCGGCCGCCTTTGCGGCCTTTGCCTCCGCATCGTTGGGCTTTACCGGCGACGGGCGCGGTTTCAGGCCAAGGCGATGCGCCTTGCCGATCACCGCATTGCGGCTGATCCCGCCAAGTTCTTCCGCAATCTGGCTCGCGGTCTTGCCGGATGCCCACATCCGGGTCAGGGTATCGATGCGTTCTTCGGTCCAGCTCATCAATCAATCCGTTGCTGTCCCCGGCTTGCGGGGGCGTCTCCATCCGACTAGGCGAAGGCGACATGAACGACCAGCCCGAAAATCGACTGACGCCTGCGGCACCCGGCTTTGCCGAACCGGGCGTGGCGGTGATCCGTCAGGTCAATTGGGGCGGCCTCAAGACCCTGTATATCAAGGAGGTGCGCCGGTTCTTCAAGGTGCAGTTGCAGACGATCTGGGCACCGGCCGTCACCACCTTGTTGTTCCTGATCATTTTCACGGTCGCGCTGGGCGGCGCGGGCCGACAGGTGATGGGCGTTACCTTTGCCCAATTCATCGCCCCGGGCCTGATCGTGATGGGGATGCTGCAGAACGCGTTTGCCAATGCCAGCTTTTCGCTGCTGGTCGGCAAGATGCAGGGCACGATCGTCGATTATCTAATGCCGCCATTGTCCACGGCGGAATTGCTGGCCGCGCTGGTCGGCGGTGCGGTCACCCGGGCGTTGCTGGTCGGCGTGGCCGTTTGGATCGCCATGGCGGTATGGGGCGTGGACGTCTGGCCGCGCCATCCGCTGGCGATGCTGTGGTTCGGGCTGATGGGATCCGTGTTCCTGGCGCTGATGGGCGTCATCACGTCGATCTGGGCCGAAAAGTTCGACCACGCGGCCGCGGTGACCAATTTCGTGGTCGCGCCGCTGGCGCTGTTGTCCGGCACCTTTTATTCGGTCGACGCGCTGTCGCCGACCTTTCGCGCGATCAGCCATGCCAATCCGTTCTTCTACATCATCTCCGGCTTTCGCTACGGATTTCTGGAGCGGGCCGATTCGAACGTGCTGCTGGGCGCGGTCCTGTTGCTGGCATTGAACATCGCCATGGCGCTGGGTGCCTATGCCCTGCTGCGCGCCGGGTGGAAGATCAAGAACTGAAGCGGTGTTGACGCGCCACCGGCGATCCCTGTAAATCCGCGATCCGGGCGGCCGGTCGGAGCCGCCCTTTTTCGTTTATCCGGAGTCCCGTTCGACCCGTTTCGTTTGCAAGGAGGAGCAGTTCCCATGACCATCACCCCGCTCATGCCCGTTTACCCGCGGTGCGATGTGCGTCCGGTGCGAGGCGAGGGCTGCTATCTGATCGGCGAACGCGGTGAGCGTTACCTCGACTTCGCCAGCGGCATCGCCGTCAATGCCCTCGGCCACAGCCATCCGCACCTGATCCGGGCAATCCAGGAACAGGCCGCGACGCTGATGCATGTCAGCAACCTGTACGGATCGCCCCAGGGCGAGGCGCTGGCCAAGCGGATCGTCGACAATTGCTTTGCCGACACGGTGTTCTTTACCAATTCGGGTGCGGAAGCGGTGGAATGCGCGATCAAGACCGCGCGCCGCTATCATTACGCCAATGGCAATCCGCAGCGGCACACGCTGATCACGTTCAACAACGCCTTTCACGGGCGGACGCTGGGCACGATCTCGGCAACCAATCAGGCGAAAATGCGGGACGGTTTCGAACCGCTTTTACCCGGTTTCGCTTATGCCCCGTTCAACGACTTGGACGCAGCATTGGCGCTGATCGACGATCATACCGCCGGGTTCCTGGTCGAGACCGTGCAGGGCGAGGGCGGCGTTTCGGCGGGCACGGCCGAGTTCATCCAGGGTCTGCGCAAGGCGGCGGACGAGCACGGCCTGCTCCTGGTGCTGGACGAGGTGCAGTGCGGTTATGGCCGCACCGGCAAGATCTGGGCCTATGAGCATTACGGGATCACCCCGGACATTCTGGCGTCGGCCAAGGGCATTGGCGGCGGCTTTCCTCTGGGCGCCTGTCTGGCGACCGAGGAAGCGGCCAAGGGCATGGTGTTCGGCACGCACGGGTCCACCTATGGCGGCAATCCGCTGGCAATGGCTGCGGGCAATGCCATTCTGGACGTGATGCTGGAACCGGGGTTCCTGGAGCATGTGACGGCGATGGGCGACCGGCTGCGCGCTGCGCTGGCGCAGATGATGCCCAATCACGACCATCTGTTCGACGAATTGCGTGGCCTTGGCCTGATGGCGGGCGTCAAGTTGAAGGAGCCGGCGGTGGCGCGCGATTTCGTGGCCCATCTGCGCGACCATCACGGGTTGCTGACCGTGGCTGCGGGCGAGAATGTCGTCCGTATCCTGCCGCCGCTGATCATCGAGGAAAGCCATATCGCCGAGGCGGTGGAAAAGATGAGCGCCGCGGCACGCACCTATGCGCTGCCAGTGGCGGCCTGACATCTCCATAGCGCTCCTGCGAAGGCAGGAGCCCAGAGCCCAGACGTGGACCCTTGTCACTCTGGGCTCCTGCTTTCGCAGGAGCACGATCCCATGACCATTCGTCACTTCACCGACCTGTCCGATGCCGGACCCGATGCCATTGCCGCAATGCTGGCCGATGCGCTGGATCGCAAGGCAGCGCGCAAGGGAATGCCCAAGGGCGCGGCCGATGCCGATGCGCCGCTGGCGGGCCGTACGCTGGCCATGGTGTTCGAAAAAAACTCCACCCGGACCCGCGTTTCGTTCGACGCCGCGATCCGTCAGCTGGGCGGCACGCCCGTCATCCTGGATTCAGGCACCAGCCAGCTGGGGCGCGGGGAGACGGTGGCGGATACCGCGCGTGTCCTGTCCGGCTATTGCGACGCGATCATGGTGCGCACCGACGATCATGCCAAGCTGATGGAAATGGCCGAATATGCCAGCGTGCCCGTCATTAACGGCCTGACCGACCGGTCCCATCCATGCCAGATCATGGCCGACCTGTTGACGATCATCGAGGCGGGCAAGACGCTGCCCGGCCTGAAGGTCGCGTGGCTGGGCGATGGCAACAACGTCCTTCATTCGTTCGTCGAGGCCGCAGGGCTCATGCAGTTCGACGTCGTTGCCGCCTGTCCCGCAGGCTATGATCCCGATGTCGATGTGCTGGCCGCCGCCAATGGCCGGGCGCGCGTGACTCGCGACCCGATCGAGGCAGCCAGCGGCGCCGACGTAATCGTCACCGACACCTGGATCTCGATGGGTCAGGCCCATGCCGAGGCAAAGCTGGCGGCGATGATGCCGTATCAGGTGACGACGGACCTGATGGCGCGCGCCAGGGCGGATGCGATCTTCCTCCACTGCCTGCCCGCGCATCGCGGCGAAGAAGTGGTGGCCGAGGTGATCGACGGGCCGCAGTCGCACATCTGGGCAGAGGCCGAAAATCGGCTGCACGCCCAGAAGTCGGTCCTTCGCTGGTGCTTCGGCCAATTGGGGTGAGTTGAAGCAACAATCTTGCTTCCTATCTAAAGTCCGTTCCCAAGAACCCCGTTCGCCCCGAGCTTGTCGAAGGGCTTTCTTTCTTGCGTTGTCGGGCAGCAGGAAGGGCAGGGCTTCGACAGGCTCAGCCCGAACGGATTTCCGGTGATGACTGACAGAATAACCCCCGATCTCGACCGCGCGATCGGCTTTACCCTGCCCGACCGCGATGCCCGCGGCCGTATCGTCCGGCTCGGCCCGGTACTGGGCGACATCCTGGCCGCCCATGCCTATCCGCCGGCCATCGAAAGGCTGTTGGCTGAAGCTCTGGTGCTGACCGCGCTGCTCGGCTCCACGCTGAAGGATGCGGGCGGGCAGTTGACCCTGCAGGCGCAGACCGAAAGCGGCATCGTGTCGCTGATGGTCTGCGATTATCAGGGTGGCGCGGTGCGCGGCTATGTGCAGTTCGACGCCGACCGGCTGGCCGAGGCGCCGGGTGAACCGACGCTGATGGCGCTGTTCGGCACTGGCTATCTGGCGATCACGTTCGACCAGGCGACGACGGGCGAGCGGTATCAGGGCATCGTGCCGCTGGACGGTGCGACGCTGGCCGATGCGGCACAGGCCTATTTCATGCAGTCGGAACAGATCCCCAGCCTGATCCGGCTGGCGGTGACGCGGGGCACGCATGGCGACATGATCGGCGGCGGCCTGTTCCTGCAGCATCTGCCCGAGGGCGAGGAGGGGCGCGAGCGGTTGCACGTGCGCGACGATCATCCCGAATGGCAGCACGTCGAGACGCTGGCGGCGACGATGGGCGCGGACGAGCTGACCGATGTGTCGGCATCGTTCGAAACGCTGATCTGGCGCTTGTTCAACGAGGAACGGGAAGTGCGCACGCTGGCGGCGGTCGACCTGTCCAAGGGATGCCGGTGCAGCGCCGATTATATCGGCCAGGTGATCGCCAAGTTTCCCGTGGAGGATCGGGCGCACATGGCCGGTGATGACGGCATGATCACGGTCGATTGCGCCTTTTGCGCCCGCAAGTTCCCGGTGCCCGCCGATCTGGCTGCGTAACCGGGGCGATTTCGGCGGTCCACCTGTCGGGCGAATCATGCTATCGTCCCGCCTCGTCCGGACAGGGGGGACGAACGGCATCATGGGCAATTGGCAACGGCATGGCCGGATCTTGGTGGCATCGATGCTGCTGGCGGCTGGCGCTGCCGCGCTGCCGGCCGCTGCGCCGGGGGTTCTGGACGGAATCGAGGACGGGCAGTGGGAACTGGTCGAACGCGGCGATCCGTCGAGCCGTCGGCTGGTGTGCCTGGGCAGCCGCAGCCAGCTGATCCAGATCCGCCACGCAACGCTTTCCTGTCGCCAGCAGCTGATGATGGATGATGCCAAGGAAACGACCGTGCATTATACCTGCCCCGGTGCGGGCGAGGGGCATACGACCGTTCGTGCGCTGACGCCGCGTTCGGCCATCATCGAAACCCAGGGACTGGTGGACGGCATCCCCTTTCATCTCGACGTCGATGCGCGGCGGCTCGGCGCATGTCCGGCTGGAAATCCGCGTCGTTAATCCGGCGTTTAGACGCGTCTGATACCTCCATGGATGTGCGGCGATGGTCGTACGGAGTTCCCCTTTGAAGTTCCCAAGCAATGGGCCGCTGCGGCGGCCCTTTTTTGTGCGGTTGCGGTTGCCCCGCCTAGGGCGTAGCGACGGTGGATCATGACTGACCAGCCAATTGCCGTCGCCCTGTTGTCCGGGGGCCTGGATTCCATGGTGTCCGCCGCGCGGGCACGGGCGGACGGCTATCGGTTGATGGCCCTGTCGGTAGATTACAACCAGCGGCATCAGGTGGAGCTGGCGGCGGCTCGGCGGATTGCAGCCGCGCTGGGGGCGGAGCGGCACATCGTCCTGCCGCTGGACTTGCGCCAGTTCGGCGGCTCTGCGCTGACCAGCGACATTGCGGTGCCCAAGCAAGGCGTGGGGCATGACATCCCCGTTACCTATGTCCCCGCACGCAACACGATTTTCCTCAGCCTGGCGCTGGGCTGGGCGGAGGCGGCGGGCGCGCGTGACCTGTTCATCGGGGTCAATGCGCTCGATTATTCCGGCTATCCCGATTGCCGCCCGGAATTCATCGCCGCGTTCGAGGGGCTGGCCGAACTGGCCACCAAGGCCGGGGTGGACGGGCATCCGTTCCGCATCCATGCGCCGCTGCAATTCATGACCAAGGCTGATATCGTGCGCGAGGCGGCGGCGCTGGGGCTGGATGCCGGAATGAGCTGGTCCTGCTATGACCCTGCTCCCGGCGGGCTGCATTGCGGCCTGTGCGACAGTTGCCGATTGCGGATGAAGGGGTTCGAGGAAGCGGGCCTGCCCGATCCCACCCGCTATGCGACCCGGCCAGAGGGCTGAGCCATGGTCTATGCGGTCAAGGAGATGTTCCTGACCCTGCAGGGGGAAGGGGTGCAGGCCGGGCGTCGGGCGGTGTTTGTCCGCTTTGCCGGGTGCAATTTGTGGTCGGGGCGCGAGCAGGACCGGGCGAGCGCGGTGTGCCGGTTCTGTGACACCGAATTCGTCGGCACCGACGGCGATGGCGGCGGCAAGTTCGCGGACGCCGATGCCCTGGCCGGGGCCGTGGCCGCGCATTGGGGCGTCGGCGCGGCGGGCCGCTTCGTCGTGCTGACCGGCGGCGAGCCGATGCTGCAGGTGGACGCGGCGCTGGTTGCAGCATTGCATGCCCGGGGGTTCATGGTGGCGATCGAAACCAACGGCACGCTGCCGGTGGAGCCGGGCATCGACTGGGTCTGCGTCAGCCCAAAGGCGGGCAGCATCGTGGTGCAACAGTCGGGCAACGAGCTGAAGCTGGTCTGGCCGCAGCCGGGATCGGACGTGGATGCGATGGAGGCATGGGCGTTCGACCATTTTCTGGTGCAGCCGATGGACGATGCGCGCGGGGCGGCGAATGTCGAGGCGGCGGTGGCGATGGCGATGGCGCGGCCCAAATGGCGGCTCAGCTTGCAGAACCACAAGGCCTTGGGCCTGCGCTGAACGGCCGGAGGAGGCGGCGCGGCGATGTGCAATCATTACCAGAAGCATCCCGAGGCGATCCAGAGCTGGGCCGAGTATATCGGGTGGAGCCTGCCCGACCGCGACGGCGACCGGATCACCGACGATCTGGCCGAGGCGATGGACGCAACCGATGTCTGGCCCAAGGGGAAGGCGCTGGTGGCGCGGATCGAGGACGGGGTGCGCCATGTCGAGGCGATGCGATGGGGCGTGCCGCTGACCCTGCCCGGCAAGCGGCCTGGCACCACCGTCACCAAGCATGTGACCAACGTCCGCAACTTGGCCAGCCCATTCTGGCGCAGCATGATCGCGGCGCCGGAACGCCGGTGCCTGGTGCCGTTCAGCCGCTTTGCCGAGCCAAGGGCGGGCAAGGACGCCGTGACCGGCCGCCCGGCGGAATGGTGGTTCACCGTCACCGGGCGGCCCGCCGCTGCCTTTGCGGGCATATGGCGGCCGAGCGAGGCGGGGCGGGTGTTCGCGTTCCTGACCTGCGAACCCAATCCGCTGGTAGCACCATTGCACCCCAAGGCGATGCCCGTGATCCTGGCCGAGGATTCCTATGACAGCTGGCTGACCGGCGATGCGGCGGCGGCAACGGCGTTGGCGGTACCCTTTCCGAGCCAGTTGATGGCGGTCGAATGAGCGCGGCGGGGGCGGCGCGATGAGGCGGCGGAGCCGGTACGATCCGCGCTTTCCCGATATCGGGCAGCACCGCGCGGCGCGGCGTCGGCGGGCAACGCTGTGGGCGCGACTGGGCGTGCTGGCGCTGATGCTGTTGATCCTGATGGCGCTGCGCTTTCCCCTCGGTTGGTATGCCGAGAACTGGCGTGAGGTGGCGAGCGGCGAGCGGGTCTATTTCGAGCTGTGCAAGGACGGCGGCGGGACGAACTGCGTCGTGGATGGCGACACGATCTGGATGGGCGGCATCAAGATCCGGCTGGCGGACATCGACGCGCCGGAAACGCATCCACCGCGCTGTGCCCGGGAGGCGGCGCTGGGCGAGCGGGCGACGCTGCGCTTGCAGGAACTGCTGAATGCCGGGCCGGTGACGGTGCAGGCGGGGAACCGCGATGCGGACCGCAATGGGCGCAAGCTGCGGCGGCTGGTGATCGGTGGCCGCTCGGTGGGCGACGTGCTGATCCGCGAGGGGCTGGCCCGGCCCAACAATGGCGAGGCGCGGCGGGGCTGGTGCTGAGCCGAGGTTGACAGATCGGTTGACAGTTTTGACGAAAACAGCGTGTTTTGTGTGGAGGGCGATAGGCGTCAACGCGGCTGGTTGCTGCGGTTGACAGTTCGCCTGGTGGGAGCATTTTGGCAGCAGAAGCGGAAGGATGGCCATGCGGCCGTTCTGCCATGACCAGGCCGGTGTAGGACAGGGACGCCGATGGCGGTGGCGGTACAGATGCCCCGGCGATGCCATAGCCCAAGGGGAGGACAGGGCAAGAACGGTGCCTTGCCCTGCCGATTCCGTTTACTCCGCAGCAACCCCCGCAGCCGCGAACATATCGCCGCATTCGCCGGGGTCCTCGTTCGCCACGGGCGGCTTGATCTTCTGGCGCTTGTCGAAGCTGGACCAGACGTCGTTCCAGTTGCCGCGGGTCGCGCCCTTTGAATATTCGGTCGCGCGCTGTTCGAAGAAATTGGCGTGCTCGACGCCGTTGAGCAGCGGCGCGAGCCAGGGCAGGGGATGTTCGTCGATCATGTAGATCGGCTTCAGCTGCAACTGCGACAGGCGCCAGTCGGCGATGTAGCGGATATACTTCTTGATCTCCTTGGGCGTCATGCCGTTGACCGGGCCCTGTTCAAAGGCGAGGTCGATGAACGCATCCTCCAGCCGCACGGTCGTCTGGCACATGTCCATAATCTCGTCCTTGACCGATTTGGTCAGGCAGTCCCGCTCCTTCACGAAGGCGTGATAGAGGTGGATGATCCCTTCGCAGTGCAGGCTTTCGTCGCGGACCGACCAGCTGACGATCTGGCCCATGCCCTTCATCTTGTTGAAGCGCGGGAAGTTCATCAGCATGGCGAAGGACGCGAAGAGCTGAAGCCCCTCGGTAAAGCCGCCGAACATCGCCAGCGTCTTGGCGATATCCTCGTCCGTATCGACGCCGAACTTCTGCAGATAGTCGTGCTTGTCCTTCATCTCGGCATATTCGAGGAACATGCCATATTCGCTTTCCGGCATGCCGATCGTGTCGAGCAGGTGGCTGTAGGCGGCGATGTGCACCGTTTCCATGTTGGAGAAGGCGGCGAGCATCATCTTGATCTCGGTCGGCTTGAACACGCGACCATATTTGTCGTGATAGCAATCCTGCACCTCGACATCGGCCTGGGTGAAGAAGCGGAAGATCTGCGTCAGCAGGTTGCGCTCATGATCGGTCAGTTTCTGCGCCCAGTCACGGCAATCCTCGCCCAGCGGCACTTCCTCCGGCATCCAGTGGATCTGCTGCTGACGCTTCCAGAACTCATAGGCCCAGGGATATTCGAACGGCTTGTAGGTCTTGCGGGCTTCGAGAAGGGACATGGGCGGTTACTCCGAGAATATGTCAATTAGCATTGCTAAAATTATTAAAGGAACAAAAATTGATCCAAGTATACCAATGATACGAAAGTATGAAGTGACGAACTTGTCGGGCTTGGCGAGCCTATCATGAATGAATCGAAGACGGGTATACACATAGAAGGCGGTTCGCTCTGGATAAATAGCAATAAAAGCAAAGCCAGAGGTCATAAAAACAAGAGAAAATAGATTAAAGATCATCCGACAGCAGTCGAATAAAATACTGTAGCAAATCCACCTGAAAATAGCCCGATCATGTCGGCGATCCCCCAAGCAGAGTGGGCAGGCTCGCTGACGGCGCGGCGGGCGCGGACCAGCAGGGTGGCACCGGCCATGCCGACCATCGCCCCGACCCCCATCTGGATGGCGAGCGCGCGGGTCATGGCCGGCCCCTATTCATTGTCGATCACCCGGCCACGCCGCGCTGGCCGTTCGATGATGCGCTCGCGATAGATCACCTTGCGCCCGCCATTGGCGCCCACGCCGAACACGCAGATGCCGAGGAAATAGCCGAAATCATACCAGCCGCCATTGTTCGGCACGGCATAGACCGCGACGTCGGGCAGGAAGAGCGAGGCGACCCAGGCGACGGGAAAGATGAAGCCGTGCACGATGCCGAGCAGGATGCCGGGCGCATCGGGCTGAACCGCGCTGTCCACCTGCCGCGCGCAGGCGGCGAGGGCGAGGAGCAGGGCGAGGGCGGCGATGCTGCGCGTCATTCCGGTTCCCCTCCAACTGCAAACCGGCGACTTTCCGTAACGGGTAGCCCAGCTTCAGTCGGCACATAGATCAGCGAAGCCCGGCTCGATTCAAGCGCCTGAATCTGGAGATAGCGCAGATATCCTTCTGGTCCGCCCAGGCTGTTTTGAAGGATGGCGTTCGCCTTTGCTGCACCCTCCGCGCGAATGACTTCAGCCTCGGCCAATGCGATGGCACTTTCCTTTTTCGCGCGCGCTTCAAGAATGGCAACCTGGCGCGAAGATTGCGCCTCTGCGAGCGCGGCCTCGCCGGAGAGGCGCTGAGAGTAAACGCGATACTGCGGATAGGCGACCATCGCGATGAGGATCAGGATGACGGCGGCAAACCCCCCGATGAGCCCGCATCCCCACTGACGATCCACATTCATTCGAATTTTACTCCAAACCAACGCTGATCCAAGCTCGCCTCTCCCATTGGGAGAGGGACCTTAGTTCACTGACACGCCAGGCATTCGTCGTAATCGGTCGTTTCGCCGAGGTTGAACTGCGGCTTTTCGATCGTGTTGTCGGCTTCCACGCCGCCGGCGAACCCGGCGCGCTGCACCGATTTCGAGCGAAGATAGTAGAGCGACTTGATGCCCAGTTCCCAGGCGCGGAAGTGGAGCATGAGCAGGTCCCATTTCTCGACATCCGCCGGGATGAACAGGTTCAGGGACTGCGCCTGATCGATGAACGGCGCGCGGTCGCCGGCCAGTTCGAGGATCCAGCGCTGATCGATCTCGAAGCTGGTCTTGAACACGTCCTTTTCCTCTGGGGACAGGAAGTCGAGATGCTGGACTGAGCCGCCGCGCTCGAGGATCGAGGACCAGACGCCCTCGCTGTTCTTGGCCTTTTCGATGAGCAGCTTTTCCAGATGCGGATTGCGGACCGAGAAGCTGCCCGACAGCGTCTTGTGGGTGTAGATATTGGCCGGGATCGGCTCGATGCAGGCGCTGGTGCCGCCGCAGATGATGCTGATCGACGCGGTGGGCGCGATCGCCATCTTGCAGCTGAAGCGCTCCATCACGCCCATGTCGGCCGCGTCGGGGCAGGGGCCGCGCTCGACCGCCAGGTTCATCGACGCTTCGTTCACCTGGGCGTTGACGTGCTTGAAGATGCGCAGGTTCCACATCTTGGCCATCGCCCCCTCCATCGGCAGGCCGCGCGCCTGGAGGAAGGAGTGGAAGCCCATGACGCCAAGGCCGACCGAGCGTTCGCGGCTGGCCGAATAGCGAGCGCGGGCCATTTCATCGGGCGCGCGCTCGATATAGTCGGTCAGGACGTTGTCGAGGAAGCGCATCACATCCTCGATGAAGCGCTTGTCGCCTTCCCACTCTTCCCAGGTTTCCAGGTTGAGCGAGGACAGGCAGCAGACCGCCGTGCGGTCGTTGCCCAGATGATCGCGGCCCGTGGGCAGCGTGATTTCGGCGCACAGGTTCGACGTCGTGACCTTCAGCCCCAGTTCGCGGTGATGCTTGGGCATGGTGCGGTTCACATGATCGCTGAACACGATGTACGGCTCACCGGTGGCGAGGCGGGTCTCGACCAGCTTCTGGAACAGGCCGCGCGCATCCACCTTGCCCCGGACGCTGCCGTCCTTGGGCGATTTCAGTTCCCATTCGGCGCCGTCGCGCACCGCTTCCATGAAGGCGTCAGGGATCAGCACGCCGTGGTGCAGATTGAGCGCCTTGCGGTTGAAATCGCCCGAGGGTTTGCGGATTTCGAGGAACTCCTCGATCTCCGGATGGCTGATGTCGAGATAGCAGGCGGCCGAGCCGCGGCGCAGCGACCCCTGGCTGATGGCGAGCGTGAGCGAGTCCATCACGCGGACGAACGGGATGATGCCGCTGGTCTTGCCGTTGAGGCCGACCGGCTCGCCGATGCCGCGGACCGTGCCCCAATAGGTGCCGATGCCGCCGCCACGCGAGGCGAGCCACACATTCTCGTTCCAAGTGGCCACGATCCCTTCAAGGCTGTCGGGCACGGAATTGAGATAGCAGCTGATCGGCAGGCCGCGGCCGGTGCCGCCGTTGGAGAGCACGGGCGTCGCCGGCATGAACCAGAGCTTCGAGATATAGTCGTAGAGCCGCTGGGCGTGCGCCGCATCATCGGCATAGGCGGAGGCAACGCGGACGAACAGGTCCTGATAGCTTTCGCCCGGCAGCAGGTAGCGGTCCTTCAGCGTTTCCTTGCCGAAATCGGTCAGCAGCGCGTCGCGCGAGTGATCGACCTCGAGCGTGTAGGGGCGCGGGTCGATGCGCTTGCTGTCGCTGGCGGTGGTCGCCGGTTCGATGGTGGCGGTATCTGTCACGGTTTCCGTTGCGTCCCTGAAATCCATAGCTGCCCCATCATCCTTCCAGCGGTTCATCCGACTCGGGCGGGGCCGGTGGATGCTATCATCCTTACCCGCGCGCGAGAACAAAAAGTGATCATTCCGACCCGTCACAGTGCGCGCAAGCCCGGGCCGCAAGTTAGCCTTGCAGGTCAAGGAATACCAGTGCTTGGGCTTGCCCCCGCAAGCGACCACAACAGATTGTGTGCAATCGCGTTCCAAGGCAAGTCGGTAAATGCCGATGTAACGATTCAACTCGTCGCTAAAAAGACTCGTCTCATGGAACGACCGACAGCGTGCAGGTGCAGCGACGCGCGGGTTTCCCTTGGCTGGCGGACGATGCAAGAGAACGGGGCGCGAACGTAAAATATTTACCTGTGGAGGAGGGGATGGCCGCCCGAATGGTTATCGGCCGGTTGACTAAACAATGCCGATCAGCGGCCGTTTCATATGGCGACCCCGACCGTAACGGAGCGAGCGCGTACGCCATGACAGCCATTTCCGCCACCAGCCGCGCCGCCCGCGCTGCCGCCGCCGCCGCGACCGCCGCCCAGAAGCTGAACCGCAGCGCGGACCGGCTGGCAACCGGCAAGCGAATCAATTCCGCCGCAGACGATGCAGGGGGGCTGGGCGTTGCCGCGAGTATGACGGCGCAGCTGCGCGGCTATGCGCAAGGGGTGCGAAATGCCCAGGACGGGATCGCCATGGCGCAGACGGCCGAAGGGGCGATGGTCGAGATGACCTCCATGCTCCAGCGGATGCGCGAACTGGCGGTGCAGTCGGCCACCGGCACGATCACCGACGACGACCGAGCCAATTTGCAGGCTGAGGTTGCCCAGTTGAAGACGCAGATGAGCGAAGCGGTAACCGGCGCGACATTCAACGACATCGCCCTGTTCGCCGAGGGCGGATCGTCGTTCGGGATCCAGGTCGGCGCCAATGGCGATCGCAGCGTCGCGCTGAGCATCGACGATCTGGCGTTGTCGGCGGTGACGGGCGGCACCGTTTCCGTGCCGGGCACCGGTGCGTTGATGGTCGTCGGCACGACGCCGGGCGCGCTGCCCGAAGGGTCGGGCAAATATATCACCCAGGAAGACGTCGATAACGGCGCGATGATCTATAACTATCTGACCAATAGCCTGATGCCGATCCAACAGAGCAGTGTCGGGGGATATCAGGGTCTGACCAATGGCGAGAGCTATTGGGATCCGCAGGGCGGCGGCACCACGACCGTGTCCAGCGGCATTTCGGTGGCGACCGCGGACGAGGCGGTGGCATCGTTGCAGACGCTGGACGATGCGCTGACCCGCGTGACCCAGGGCCGGGCGGAGGTCGGCGCGACGATCAGCCGCCTCGAATCCGTGGCCAAGGGGCTGGACAATGGCGCCGGCCATTTGGCGGAGGCCCGGTCGCGCATCGAGGATGCCGATTACGCCAGCGAGGCCACGCAACTGGCGCAGTGGCAGATCCTGAGCCAGTCATCCACCGCGATGATCGCCCAGGCCAACCTGTCGCAGCGGGACGTGACGGCGCTGCTCCGGTAACGCCCACGCCTCATCCCGCTCGCATTGAACCGGCGAGCGGAGATGGGGCAGGTCGCTCCGTCTAGAAACGCCCGGTCAGCTGAACGCCGTAGAAGCGCGGCTCGGCCGGGATGAAGGTGGGGATGCCGAACGCGCCGCCGGTGTTGCCGGCGTCGAGCAGATAATCCTCGTCCGACAGGTTCCGCCCGAACACCGCGATCTCGTAGCGATCCTCGGCGAAGCTGACCCCGGCGCGCGCGTTGAACAGGGTGACGCCCGGCTGGCTGATCAAGGGGTTGTTCGGCACTTCGAAGAAGATCTGCGAACGATAGGTGACGCTGGGCGTCGCAAAGATCCGCGCGCCACCCAGATCCGCATCCAGCGTGAACCCGCCCGCTGCCTGCCATTCCGGCTGAAGGCGGAAACGCGCGCCCGAAAAGGCCGGGGAGAGTGCCGAATTCTCCTCGATCTTGGCATCGATATAGGCGCCGTTGCCGAAGAAGGTCAGCCAGTTCGAGGCGCGCAGCTGAAGTTCCGCCTCGACGCCCAGATTGCTGGCATTGCCCGCGCTGCGGGTGCGGGTGATGCCGTCGGGATCGACCACGCTGACCTGGAACCCTTCATATTGCTGGTAATAGACGCCGAGGGTGCCGGAGACCGGGCCGACCGTCCCCTTGATCCCGCCTTCGTAGTTCCAGACGATTTCCTCGTCGATGATCGCCAGATTGCGTTCCGGGCCGCGCACGGTGCTGCGCGCGCCGACCTGAACCACCGGCGAGCGGCGGCCCTGCGACACGGTGGCATAGAGGTTCACGTCGTCGGTTGCGCGGACGAGCACGTTGAAGCGCGGCAGCACGGCGGCGAAATTGCCCTCCGCCCGAAAGGTCTGGCCGCGCGTATCGACCTGACCCGGCACCAGCGAAGCCTGATTGCCGATCACCGTGCGCGGCACATCGGCGCGGAAGCCGGATTGCCGCTCCTCGATCAGGAAGCGGACCCCGGCGGTCAGCTCGATCCAGGATGCAGGGGTCAGCGTGCCGTCGAAGAACATCGAATAGCTGGTATTGCGACCCTGATTTTCGAACACCGACCGATAGGGGATGACGGTGGCCGCGCCACCGGTCAGCTGTGCCGTCGCCTGCGATGCGGTGACGACGCCCTGGGCGTTGATGCAGGGCAGGTTGGGGATGCGCCGCGTCGCGCACTGGATGAAAATGCCTTCCTCGGACGAGAAGGGCACGTTCTGGATGCTGTCTTCCAGGAAGAAGTTGAAGCCGAACGAACCGCGGAACAGGTCGCTGGTATAGGCGAAACGGGTTTCCTGATTGACCTGCCACCCCTTGGCGAACTCGGCGAATTCCAGATACCAGGCGGCCGACCCGTCGGCGTCGAAGATTTCGAGGCTGTCAAACTCGCGGTAGCCGTTGACGAGGGTCAGCGTCCAGTCGTCGGCAATGTCCCAGCCAAGGGTCAGGTTGGCGTCATAGACCTCGCGGTTCAGGCCGAGCTTTTCCTGGCCCAGCACCGCCTCCGACAGGGGCGAGCCGCCCAGATTGGCGCGGCCGAAGGGGTTGCCCGGCCCGTCGCTGGTCGGCAGCGCGCGCGAGATGAAGGGCGTGCCCGAATTGCGCTGCTGATCATAGGTCAGGATCAGGTCGGCAGTGAAGGCGTCGGACGGCGTGTAGCGGAGCGAGCCGCGAATGCCGAACTGGTCCTGCGCATAGAGATCGTCCTGATTGGGCGCGAGATTTTCGACATAGCCGTCGCGCTTCTTGTATTCGAAGCCGATGCGCCCGGCCAGCACGTCCGACCCGGCATTGACGAAGCCGGCGATCCGGTACGCATCGAAATTGCCGTAGCTGGCGGACAATTCGCCCGAAAAGCCCTCCCGCGGGCGGGCCGAGATCATGCTGATCGCGCCGATGGTGGAGGCGGTGCCGAACAATGTCGCCTGCGGTCCCTTCACCACCTCGACCCGTTCGAGGTCATAGATCGCCTGATAGGAGCCGCGCGAGCGGGAGATGTCGACGCCGTTATAATAAAGCGAGACGCGCGGCCCTTGCTGCGCGGAGCCGCTGTCCGACGTGATGCCGCGAATGACGATGCCCGGATTGTTCGCGCTCTGCTCCTGCACGTTGAGGCCGGGGACATAGTTGGACAGTTCGTCCAGATCCTGCACGCCCAGCTCGCGGATGCGCTCGCCAGTGTTGGCTGTGATCGTGATCGGCACGTCGACCAGGCGCTGTTCGGTCTTTTGCGCGGTGACGATGATGTCATTGTCGGATTGGGCGGTGGCGGTTTCGTCCGGCTGGACGGGATCGACCATGGGCTGGGCCAGGGCGGCGGTGGCAGTGGTGGCGAGCAGCGACGCGATGGCGACGCGGGCAAGGCGAAGACCCATGGTGATTCCCCGTTTGATTTGCTTTGATTGTGCGCTGCCCCTGCGCGCCCTGTGTTGCGTCGCAGCGTAAGGATGATGACGCGACTGTTTCACCCGGTCGATTGCGGGGGCGACCAAGTGACCCTAGCCTGTAACAATCACCTGATTCGGGGGAATTCCATGCGTGTTTCGATGATTGCCGCCGCCTTGTTGATCGCTGTTTCGCCGGTGGCGGTCATGGCGCAAGCGAATGAGATCGTGTTGAAGGAACTGCCCCCGACCGCGCTGATGGTCAGCGAGAAATCGATCGAGGAATTGCAGGCGATGCTGGCGAAGGGCGAGTTGACCAGCGAGCGGCTGGTCCAGGCCTATTTGACCCGGATCGAGATGATGGATCGGGCGGGACCGGCCCTGCGCAGCGTCATCGCCATCAACCCACAGGCGTTGGAGCAGGCGAAAAAGGCCGACCGCGACCGGCGGCTGCGCATCGCGCGCGGGCCGTTGTTCGGCATTCCCGTGCTGATCAAGGACAATATCGAGAATGCGGAGAATGCGACCACGGCGGGGAGCCTGGCGCTGAAGGACAACAGGACGGGCCGCGATGCGCCACTGGTCGCCCGGTTGCGCGAAGCGGGCGCGATCATCCTGGGCAAGACCAATTTGTCCGAATGGGCGAATATCCGCGACGGCGATTCGATGAGTGGATGGAGCGCGGTCGGCGGGCTGGTGCGCAATCCCTATGCGCTCGACCGGACGGCGTGCGGATCGTCGAGCGGCACGGGTTCGGCCATCGCCGCCAGCCTGGGCGCGGTGGGCGTGGGGACCGAGACCGACGGATCGGTGATCTGTCCCAGCAGCATCAACGGCCTGGTTGGCCTGAAACCCACGCTGGGCGCGATCAGCCGCACCCATGTCGTGCCGATCAGCCACAGCCAGGATACGCCGGGGCCGATGGCGCGTAGCGTCAAGGACGCCGCCGCGCTGTTTTCCGGCATGATCGGCAGCGATCCGGCTGATGCGGCGACCAGGGAGGCCGATGCGAAGCGGGAGGCGCTGACCCCCGACTGGAGCAAGGCGAGCCTGAAGGGCGTGAAGCTGGCGGTGATGCGGCCGCAAATGGGCGCGGCGCTGGCGGCGCAGTTCGATGCGCAGCTGGCGATCCTGAAGGCCGAGGGCGCCGAGCTGATCGATGTCGAGCGGCCGGCGACCGAGGGGCTGGGCGAGGCCGAGTTCAACGTCCTGTTGATGGAGTTGAAAAGCGATCTTGCCGCCTATCTGGCGACCACGCCGGACAGCGTGAAGATCCGCACGCTGGCGGATGCCATCGCGTTCAACAAGGCGAACGCCGACACCGAGCTTCGCTATTTCGCGCAAAGCATTTTCGAGGCGGCGGAGGCGACCGGCGGCACGGCCGACCCGAAATATGCCGAGGCGCGGGCCAAGTCGCTGAAGCTGGCGAGCGAGGCGATCGACGCGATGCTGGCCAAGGCGGGGGCACAGGCGATCGTCACCCCCAGCTATGGCATGGCATGGCTGTCGGACCCGGTTTACGGCGACCAGTTCAACGGGCCGAGCGCCAGCCAGTTGCCCGCCGTGTCGGGCTACCCGCACCTGACCGTGCCGATGGGGCTGGTGAAGGGGCTGCCGGTGGGCCTATCCTTTATCGGTGCGAAATGGACTGACGGGCGGCTGCTTGAGCTTGGCCATGCCTATGAGACGGTGTCGAAGGCGCGGGTCGCGCCGACCTATCCGGCGACGGTGATGCAGGGCGGCGGGCTGGACGGGGTGCAATAGTCGGCTGGGAGCCGCAGCGCCGCAATGTGCGTTATCGCGCGATGACAAAGCCGCACGAGCGCAAGACAACCGATGACGGCCGGACGTTGCACGCCATCGAGCGGGCGGACCTGGTGATCGCCAATGCGGTGGCGGTGGATGGCGATACGCGCGCCGGGCAGGCGATCCGCTGGTTCGCCGAAGCCGGCGATCAGCCGCCACTGACCGCGATTGCCCTGTTCACCCTGACCGCCGGCATGGTCGGGCGGGATGCGCGGATGGTGCGGGCTGGCGCGCACATGCTGGCGGCGCACGGGCTGGCGACGGGCATCAAGACGGTGATCAAGGACCGGATCGACCGGACCCGGCCCAATGATGCGCTGGACGGCAAGGGCTATCGGCTGGGACCGGGGCGGAGCAAGCAGGGGCCGAAACGGTCGATGCCATCCGGGCATAGCGCGGGGCTGGCAGCGACGGCTGTTGCCGCTGCCGGTCATTATCCGGCGGCGGCTCCTGCGATCGGTTTGGCGGCCGGCGCGGTGGTGGCGGCACAGCTGCCGAGCCGGAACCATTATGCCAGCGACGTGATCGTCGGCGGCATGATCGGCGTCGTCAGCGCGGTGGCCACCGGTGCCTTGCTTGGCTGGATCGAGCGGCGAGCGAGGCGGGTGGTAATTAGCGGCTAAAGGGTTGCGAAGTCGATCGCGGCGTGGCGGTCCAGCGTGCGCGATGCGTCGGGTAGCGGGTATTTCAGGCCGGTGGCGCAGTTGAACAGCAATGCCGTCTCACCGTCCCTGACCCAGCCATCGGCGCGGGCCTGTCGCCACGCGGCGAGCGTTGCGCCGCCCTCTGGACACAGCAGCAGGCCGTCGGTGCGGGCGGTGTCGTCCACCGCCTGAGCCAGTGCGGCGTCGCTGACCGCCATGGCGCGCCCGCCACTTTCGCGCACGGCATCGAGGATCAGGAAGTCGCCCACAGCCTGCGGCACGCGGATGCCGGCGGCGATGGTGTGCGCATCCTCCCAACGGGTCGCGTGGCGTTCGCCCGCTTCCCAGGCGCGGACCATGGGTGCGCACCCTTCGGCCTGCACGGCGACCATGCGCGGCAGCTTGTCGCCGATCCAGCCGAGCGCCTGAAGCTCGCGGAACGCCTTCCACATGCCAATGAGGCCGGTGCCGCCGCCGGTGGGGTAGAAGATGACGTCGGGCAAATGCCAGCCGAACTGTTCGGCCAGTTCGAGGCCCATCGTCTTCTTGCCCTCGATCCGGTACGGCTCCTTGAGCGTCGACAGGTCGAACCAGCCCTGCGCCGCCGCGCCCTCGCGCACCAGCTTGCCGCAATCGTCGATCAGGCCATTGACGCGGTAGACGCGTGCGCCCTGGGCGGCGATTTCGCGCACGTTGATCTCCGGCGTGTCGTCGGGGCAGAAGATGATCGCCTCCATCCCCGCCTGAGCCGCATAGGCGGCGGCTGCAGCGCCGGCATTGCCGTTGGTGGGCATGGCGATGGTCGTGACGCCCAGTTCGCGCGCCATGCTGATCGCCATGACGAGGCCGCGCGCCTTGAACGATCCGGTGGGCAGCCGCCCCTCGTCCTTCACCAGCAATTCGCCCGGGGCGGCACCGGCGGCACGGCCGACCTGATCCAGCGGGATGATCGGCGTGTCGATCTCGCCCAGGCTGACGATGCTGTCGGTGCGGCGGACGGGCAGCAATTCGCGCCAGCGCCACAGGTCGCGCGGGCGGGCGGCCAGGGCCTGCCGGTCGAGCGCGGCACCGATGCCGGCCAGGTCGTAGCGGACGAGCAGCGGCCGCCCGGCGGCGGACAGGCCGTGCAGCCGGTCGGTCTCATACCGCTCGCCGGTCAGGCCGCATTCCAGATGGGTGACGAAGGTCGGCCGATCTGCCGTCAGATTGGCGTTGACGGGCAGGGTCATTTCCGGTCCCGTTCCAGCAGTTCCTGGCGGACATGGATGGATCGGAGCGACAGCCGCACTTCGACCAGGAACAGCGCCAGCCCGGCCGTGAGCATCAGCATCGCCGCGATGAAGGCGAGCGCGATGACGTTGCCGATATGCAGGTTCGCCATCTGCGCCCCGAACAGCAGCGCGACGACCAGCGAGATCAGCATCGCGCTGCCCACGCCAAGGCCGAGGGCTGCGTTGATCACCGTGATGCGCTTGTCGAGGATGCGAAGTTCCCAGACATGGCGGTCATGTTCCGGCCCCGTGGAGCGCGGATGCAGTTCCTCGAGCTTGCGGACCCGGTCGACGATCCGGGCCAGCCGACCCGCCATCACGTTCAGGATCGCGCCCATGCCGGCGAGCAGGAACACGGGCGCGATCGCAACCTGAATGGTTTCTGCGATGGTGGAGATCATCGGTCCGTCGAACATCGCGGATTTATGCGGTTTGCAGGGTAGGGCGCGCAACAAGTTTCTACCGCTTGGTAATAAACAGCGACTATGACCTGGCGGGCCATGAACTCGCCGCTGCGCTCATCCGACTTTGCCGTTTCCGCGCCGACGCCGATGGTCGTGCGGGAGCCGGGGATCGCTGCGTCCATCGATGCGGTTGCCGATGCCGCGCCGCCCAGTCACCGGTTCCTGCGCCGCGCCTGGTTTGCTGCGGCGGTGGCGCTTTATGGTGGGGAAGCAACGACTTGGACGGTGATGCAGGGGGGCACGCCCATCCTGGCCCTGCCGCTGGTGCCGGTGCAGAAGCGATGGGCCGCGCGCGCCGGACTGGTGCAGGTGCCCGGATGCTATTGGCCGTTTCGCAGTATTGCCGTGCACGCCGGGGCCGACGGCCCGATGGCGGCCGCCGCCCTGTTCGATGGCCTGCCCAACGGTGTTCGCGCGATTCGCATGGGGCCGGTCTATGACGGCGACCCGGCGCTGACGGCGATGCTGGCGGCGGCACGGGGCAATGGCTGGTCCGCGCTGTCGCGCCATGTCGCCACCAGTTTCCTGCTGGATATGGCGGCAAGGCGGACCGAAGGCACCTGGCCGCGCACGTCCACGCTGAAAAAGAACCGCTTCCACGAAAAGCATCTGGGCGATCATGGCGCGCTGGACTGGTCGTTCGTCAGCGGTGCCGGTTGGACCGCCGATCAGTTCGATGCCTTGGCGACCATCGAGCGGGCGAGCTGGATCGCGTCGGAAACCGATGGCCGCGATGCAAAGTTCACCGATGACGGCCACGGTGCCTTCTGGCGCGCGGCGAGCGCCGATCCCGTGATCGCCGACATGCTATGGGCGGCGATCCTGCGCATCGACGGCAAGCCGATGGCGTTTTCGTTCGACATCAACGCCGGCACGCTGAAATACGCCATCGCCAACAGCTATGACCCCGCCGTGGCCAAGCATTCGCCGGGCAAGCTGCTGTATTACCGCAATCTGGTGCGCGCGATCGAGGACGGGATCACCACGGTCGATTGGGGCGCGGGCGACAGCGGCTACAAGGGCGTGATCGGCGCGGAACCGGGGCCGGCGATCAACGACTGGCTGTTCGTGCGCCCCGGCGTGTCGGGCACGCTTGCCCGGGCGCTGGCCGGGGTCTGGCGGCGCAGCGGCAATCCCGAGGCGTGAGGCGGCCTAGCGGCTGGCGCTTTGCTGGCCCCCGGCACTGACGCGCCAGATGGTGTTGCCCACATCGTCGGCGACCAGCAGCGCGCCGGTTGCATCCGCCGATACCCCGACCGGGCGGCCCATGGCCTGGCCGTCCTTGTCCAGAAACCCGCTGAGCACGTCGACCGGCTTTGCGCCCTTTACCGGATAGCCATTGCCGGCGAAGGGCACGAACACGACCTTGTAGCCGGATACCGGCACCCGGTTCCACGACCCGTGCTGGCCGACGAACGCCCCATTGGCGAAGCGGCCGCCCAGCCGCGTATCGGCCGCGAAGCTGAGGCCGAGCGAGGCGGTGTGCGGGCCGAGCGCATAATCGGGTCGGGCGGTATATTCGAGGAGGTCGCGCCGGCGCGGCTCGACCCGCCGATCCTCGTACCCGCCCCAATAGGCCCAGGGCCAGCCATAGAATTTGCCGAAGCCGACGCGGGTCAGATAATCGGGTGGCAGGTCCGAACCCAGCATGTCGCGTTCGTTGACGACGGTCCACAGCGTATTGCTTTGCGGCTCGATCGCCAGACCGACCGGATTGCGCAGGCCGCTGGCATAGATGCGAAACCGCTTTTGTTCGGGGAACACCTCGAGGATCGCGGCGCGGTTGCGCTCGATCTCCAGTCCCTTTTCGGCGATGTTCGACGTCGATCCGACCGCGACCAGCAACGAACCGCTGCCGTCGGGATTGGCGATGACGTTGCGGGTCCAGTGATTGCCCCCGGCGGGCAGGTCGATCACCTTTTCCGGTGCGCCGGCGATTGCCGTGGCGCCAGCGGTGTAGCGATAGCGGACAAGAGCATCGTTATTGGCGACGTACAGCCAGTCGCCGACCAGCTGCATCCCGAGCGGGCTGTTCAGGCCGGTGGTGATGAACGGCGTTTTGGTATCGACCCGCCCGTCGCCATTGCCGTCGCGGAGCAGGGTGATGCGGTTGGCCGACGGCACGGCCGCGCCCGCCCGCTTCATCAACAGGCCCATCACCCAGTTTTCGATCGAAAAGCCGTCCGGTTCGGCGGCAGGCGGCGCTGCGGTTTCGGCGACCAGCACATCGCCATTGGGCAGCCGGTACAGCCAGCGCGGATGCGCCAGACCGTCGGCATAGCGCTCGACCGTCAGCCCGGCCGCGGCCACCGGCTTTGCCCCGGCTGGCCAGCCGACGGCCTTGGCCACGCGGACCGTGGGAATGGTCTGTTCACGCGCCGCCGGCAATTCGGGGGCAACGCCCATGCCGTCGGCGACGGTCAGACGGGCGCTGTCCGGCCACATCAGCCAGGTTGCCCCGCCAATCAGTGCAACGGCGGCGATGCCCGCCGGAATCAGGATGTTCTTCAGCTTTGCCATGTCCGGTCAGATAGGATGGCGCGCCGCCATGGCCAAGAGCCGCCGCGCGGCCATCGGGGCGCAGATCAGTCCGCTTCCTCGAGATCGGCGAGCGCTGCGGGCGGATGCAGCCGCACGCGCGTGACGCGCCGCTGGTCCGCCTCCACCACCTCGATGCACCAGCCGCTGTCGTGGAACACGCGCTCTCCGGGCAAAGGCACATGGCCCGCCAGGACGATGGCAAGCCCGCCCAGCGTTTCCACATCCTCGTCCACCTCGGCCAGGCGGGGGTCGATCAGTTCGGCCGCATCCTCCAGCTCGGCACGGCCATCCGCTTCCCAGCCGCCGCCATCGATCGGCACCAGCAATTCGGTCGGCGCCTCGTCATGCTCGTCCTCGATCTCGCCGACGATTTCCTCGACCAGATCCTCGATGGTCACCAGCCCCTCGGTCCCGGTATATTCGTCGAGCACGATGGCAAGGTGGGTGTGGCTGGACTGCATCCGGGCGAGCAGGTCGAGCACGCCCATGGATTGCGGCACGTAAAGCGGCTGGCGGATCAGCCCCTGGACGGTGGCGGGACGCGGCGCGTCTGCGGCCAGGATGCCGAACACGTCCTTCATATGGACCATGCCGATGACGTCATCCAGATTGTCGCGATAAACGGGCAGGCGGCTGTGCCGCGCCTCGGCAAACAGGGCAACGACCTGATCGAACGGCGTGTTTTCCTCGACCGCCACCATATCCGCGCGGGGCACGCCGACATCGCCCGCGTCGCGTTCGCCGAAATGCAGCAGGTTGCGCAGCATCTGTCGTTCGATGGGGGCAAGGTCGCCCGCGACGGGGGCGTCGTCCTCTGCCTCATGCTCGACGATCGCCGCCTCGATCCGGGTGCGGAGCGTCTCTGCGCTTTCGGTGCCGAAGATCAGGGCGCGCAGGCCCCGCCATATACTTCCGCCGTCACTGTCCCCTTGCTGAGCGGACGTGGTACTACTGGGGCCCTCGGGCATGGTCGTCGTCAATCCTCGCGCACGGGGTAGGGATCGTGCAGCCCGAGCGCGGCGAGCGCATCGCGCTCAATCGCCTCCATGGCCTCCGCTTCCGCGTCCCCCTGATGGTCGTAACCCAATAAATGCAGGCAACCGTGAACGATCAAGTGGCTTGCATGATCCTCCAGCGAAATTTCGCGTTCGGCCGCCTCCGCCGCACAGACGCCGTGGGCCAGCACGATGTCGCCCAACAACACCTCGCCATCGTCGCTGTTCTGCGTGACGGTATCGAGCAGATCGGGCTGGATCATCGGAAAGGACAGCACATTGGTCGGCTTGTCCTTTTGCCGATACTGGCGGTTCAGCGTGTGAACCTCTTCATCGGCGGTCAGCCGGATGGCGAGTTCGACCGTCTGCGGCTCGCTGGTCCAGCTGGCATAGGCCGTGCGGGCGAACGCGGCCTGGACGGCGCGGTCGGCCAGCGCCTGCCAGTCGGCATCGGGCCAGGGCTGTTCGACGATGACGGCGTTCTCAAGCATCCGGGCCCTCATAGGCTTCGACAATCCGGCCGACAATGGGATGGCGCACCACGTCGCCGATGCCGAAGCGGACCATGGACAGGCCCTCCACGCCCTCCAGCCGGTCGACCGCGTCGTTCAGGCCGGAGGCGCGGGTGCCGCCGGGCAGATCGGTCTGGTTGGGATCGCCGCACACCACCATCCGGCTGTTCTGGCCGAAACGGGTGAGGAACATCTTCATCTGCATCGGCGTCGTGTTCTGAGCCTCGTCCAGGATGACGAAGGCGTCGGCGAGCGTGCGGCCGCGCATGAAGGCGATGGGCGCGATCTCGATCTCTCCGCTCGCGATGCGCCGCTCGACCTGTTCGGCGGGCAGGCAATCGTTCAGCGCGTCATAGAGCGGGCGGAGATAGGGATCGACCTTGTCCTTCATGTCGCCGGGCAGGAAGCCCAGCTTTTCGCCCGCCTCCACCGCCGGGCGGGAGAGGATCAGCCGCTGCACGCTGCCGGTGATCAGCTGGCTGACCGCCTGTGCCACGGCGATATAGGTCTTGCCCGTGCCCGCCGGGCCGAGGGCGAAGATGATGTCGTTCCGCGTCAATTCGCGCATGTAATGCGCCTGGGTCAGGCTGCGCGGGACGATGGTTTTCTTGCGCGTGCGGATCATGATCGGCGGCGCGCCGTCGGTATCCTGGCGGATGATGCCGGTCAGCGTCGGCTGGCTGGACATGGCGATCACCGCCTCGATCAGGCCGGTATCGACCGATTCGCCGCGGATCACGCGCGATTGCAGCTCAAGGAGGACTTCGCGCGCCTGGGCGACGGCATCGGCCGTCCCCTCGATCCCCACCCGGTCGCCCCGCGCGGTGATATAGACGCCCAGCCGTTCCTCCAGCGCCAGCAGATTGGCATCGAACTCGCCGAACAGGCGCGGCAGCAGTTGCGGCCGATCGAACACCACTTCCGTGCGGCTGCGGTCGCCCGGCTGGGCGGGAACTGGCTTGCGGCTCATGCAATCCTTTCGACGAACGGAGATGGGGCAGGGGCAGCGCATGGACCGGTCGGATCGCATGAGATGATGAGTCGCTGCATCGCGGCCGAATGTGACAGATGCAGCCGGGCGATGACAGAGGCTTTGTCGATGCACGGGCCGACGAACCAATTGACTGGCGGTCCGAATTTTCCAATCCCCTGTCACCGATGGCCAGTTACTGGCAGGTCGATAGTGAAGAGGGGCGTGGCGTGGCGATCATAAGGGGCACCAGCGGAGCGGACGAACTGAGGGGAACCGACGCCGACGACGAGATTTCCGGCGAGGGCGGCAACGACCGGCTGTTCGGCAATGCGGGCAACGACATCTTGCGCGGTGGCGACGGCGACGACGTCGTGAACGACGGCATCGGCAACGACCAGATGTACGGCGATGGCGGTAACGATGTGCTGACCGCCCTTTACGGCAACGACATCCTGTATGGCGGAGACGGCGACGATGTGCTGGAGGGCAGTTTCGAACTGGCCGCCAATGCCGACTTCGCGGCGTTCGGCGTCGGTCCCGACGGGTTCCAGACCAGTTATCTGTACGGCGGGGCGGGCAATGATCGGTTGATCGCGGAATCCACGCTGGCGACGGCGGGCAGCGGATTGCGCCGGACTTACCTGACCGGGGGGACCGGGAACGACACCTATTTCGTCCGGTTCGACGACCAGCGTTATATCTTTGAAAACCCAGGCGAAGGCACCGATACGATCATCCTGCTGTATCGCGCGCTGCAGGGCGAGGCGAGCGTGTTCTACATGCCCGCCAATGTCGAAAACCTTCAGGGTGTGCTGGGCACTCGCACCGTCAACGGCCAGCAACTGCCCGCGGCGATCGTCGGAAACGAGCTGGACAATTTCATCGTCACGGCGGGCGAACTGGGCGGCACCCGTATCTCGACGGGCAACATGACCGTGCTGGGCGGCGGTGGCAACGACACGATATCGTCCGACAACGGCAACGACGTGCTGTTCGGCGAGGCGGGCGACGACCAGCTGAACGGAGCGACGGGGATCGACACGCTGGTCGGCGGGGACGGCAACGACCTGCTCGACCTGTCGTTCATCGCAACCGACATCACCTCGCCGGACGCCCTGTATGGCGGGGCGGGCAACGATGTGTACGGCATCGATCATGCCGGCGACATCGTGTTCGAAAATCCGGGCGAGGGCCGGGACATTGCCCGCGTCCGCATCGAAAATGGCGGCTGGTACGCGCACGACAATCTGGAAGTGATCGAGGCCGCGTCCGCCACGGTCACCTTCCTGGTCGGCAATGCGCTGAACAACGAGATCCGCGGCGCGGGCGGCAACGAACTGCTGCTGGGCGGGGCGGGCAACGACCAGATCGAGGGCAATGCCGGCAACGACGTGCTGTACGGCGAAAATGGCGAGGACATGCTGTTCGGCGGCGTCGGCATCGATTACCTGTTCGGCGGGGCGAGCCGCGATGAACTCTATGGCGGTGCCGGTCCCGATGCGCTGTACGGCGAGGGCGGAGACGATCTGATCGACGGCGGGACGGGGGATTTTTCGACCGACATCCTGGTCGGCGGCGACGGCAACGATCAGCTGGACGGGGCCAGCGGCCTTGGCGAATACGACCTGCTGTACGGCGGGGCAGGCAACGACATCTATACGGTCGACACCCCGGACGACCTGACGTTCGAGGATGCGGGCGGCGGGACGGATACGGTCATCGCCGAAATCGAGGGCGCGGGTTACTATTTGTACGCCAATGTCGAAAACCTGACCCTGCGGGGAAACACGACGTTCGGCGTGGGCAACGAGCAGAACAACCTGATCACGGCACAGGTCAATGCCGGCATCAATGCCGCGCTGCTCGGCGGGGGCGGTGACGACATCCTGACCGGCAACGGCGGTGCCAATGCGCTGTTCGGAGAGGCGGGGAACGACCAGCTGTTCGGGCAGGGCGGCAACGACGTGATGAGCGGCGGGGCGGGCAACGACACGTTCTTCTTCTTCGGGATCAGCGGGATCGACACCATTGTCGATTTCGAAACGGGGCGTGACCGCATTTCGATCAACAATGGCGGCTTCACCAGCTTTGCCGCCATCCAGGGTGCGATGTCGATGAACAATGGCAGCACGGTCATCCAGTTGAATGCCAATGACGTGCTGATCCTGCTGGGCGTTGACATGAACACGCTGGTCGCGGCCGATTTCGGCTATTTCTGACCCATGGCAAAGGGGTGCGGCGGGCCGGGGGGATAGTTCCGCCCCCCGCCGTCCGATTTTTCCAATCCCTGTGTTTCGGCTGCCGATAGGCCTGCCGAATGTGAGTGGAGGCGTTGCGTGGCGATCCTGAGAGGCACTGCCGAAGCGGACCAATTGAACGGCACCAGCGGCGCCGATGAACTGTTCGGCGAGGGTGGCAACGACACGCTGTTCGGCGACGATGGCAACGACGTCATCCGGGGCGGGGACGGCAACGACACGATCGGTGGCGGCGAGGGCAACGACATCCTGTACGGCGATGCCGGGGCGGATACGCTGCTGGCCGGCACGGGCGACGACATCCTGTACGGCGGCGACGGCAACGACATCCTGGAGGGCAGTTTCGAGGTGCCCGCCAATTTCGATTTCGCCTCGCTGGGCCTGCCGCCCGGCGGTTTCCAGACCAGCTATCTGTATGGCGGGGCGGGCAATGACCGGCTGGTCGCCGAATCCACCGTCGGCACCGCGGGCAGCGGCCTGCGCCGGACGATCATGGCGGGCGGGACCGGCGACGACACCTATTTCGTCCGATTCGACGACCAGCGCTATATCTTTGAGAATGCGGGCGAAGGGATGGATACGATCATCCTGATCTATCGCGCGCTGCAGGATGAGCCGAGCATTTTCTATATGCCCGCCAATGTCGAATATCTGTTCGGCGCGCTGGGCACGCGCACGGTGAACGGCACGCGGCTGCCCGCGACCATCGTCGGTAACGAACTGGACAACAGCATCGTGACCAATGGCGAAATCGGCGGGGTGCGTAGCCCGACCGGCAACATGACCATCCTGGGCGGTGCAGGCAATGACAGCATCAGTTCGGATGCGGGCAACGATATCCTGTTCGGAGAAACCGGCGACGATTTCCTGAGCGGGGGCACGGGCATCGACGTGCTGATCGGCGGCGACGGCAATGATTCGCTGGACAACAGCTTCATGCAGGGGGAACCGACATCGATCGACGCCCTGTATGGCGGGTTGGGCAACGACAGCTTCGGCATCGACCATGCCAGCGACATCGTGTTCGAAAATGCGGGAGAGGGCACCGATACCGCGCTGGTTCGCATCCAGGATGGCGGCTGGTATGCATTCGATCACATCGAGAATATCTGGGCCGCGGCGGGCAACAACCGGCTGACCTTTCTGGTGGGCAATGCGCAGGACAACGACATTCGCGGCGGGGGCGGCAACGAGCTGCTGCTGGGCGGCGGCGGCGTGGATACCATCAACGGGAATGACGGCGCCGACGTGATCTACGGCGAGGATGGCGACGATTCGCTGATCGGCGGGGCGGGCATCGATTACCTGTTCGGCGGAGCGGGGCGGGACACCCTGTCCGGCGGGGCGGGTGCGGATGCGCTGTACGGCGAGGCGGGGGACGATTTCCTGGAAGGCGGTTTCCGCGATTTCGCCACCGACATCCTGGTCGGCGGTGACGGCAACGACCGGCTGGGCGGGGCAAGCGGACTGGGCGATTACGACCTGCTCTATGGCGGTGCCGGGGACGACCAATATATCGTCGACAGCCCCGACGACCTGACGTTCGAGGATGCGGGCGGCGGCACCGACAGCGTCGTGGCCGACATCAGCGGGGCCGGATATTATCTCTATGCCAATGTCGAGAACCTGACATTGACCGGCAATACCGCGTTCGGCGTGGGCAACGCATTGAACAACCGGATCGACGCGCAACAGGCGAACGCCAGCGCCAATGCCGCCTTGCTGGGCGGGGCCGGCGACGATCAGCTGATCGGCAATGGCGGCGCGAACGGGTTGTTCGGCGAGGCGGGCGACGATCAGCTGAACGGGTTCGGCGGCAACGATGTGCTGAGCGGCGGAGCGGGGCGGGACATGTTCACCTTCTTCGCCAATGCCGGCATCGACACGATCACCGATTTCGAAACCGGGGTCGACCGGATCGTGCTGGGCAATGGCAGTTTTCAGGGGTTTGCAGCGATCCGTGCCGCCATGTCCATGAACAATGGCAGCACGGTCATCCAGGTGAATGCCACCGATGTCCTGATCCTGCTGGGCATCGACATGAACAGTCTGGTCGCCGCCGATTTCGGGTGGTGAACGGGTCCCGGGGGGGACGGGCGGCGCGGCAGTTCCGGGGGGAGGATGTCGTGCCGCCCAAGCGTTTTACCCAGCCGGGGTCCGGGGAACCAGGATCAGCGTCCGTCCCTCCACCCGCCAGGATTCCAGATCCGACAGAAAGTTCATGCCGATCACGTTGATCCGGCCGAGCGCAGGCGAAATCACGACCGGCAGGTCGCTTGCCTCGATCCCGCCGATCGCCAGCCGGTCGATCCGGCCGGTTTCGGCGGTGACGGACCCGTTTGCGGTTTGCAGGATGACCGGCACCGGGCTCGCCTGACGCACGATGCCGGCCGCGTCCGCCGTGTCGGCGGAAATGGCGGTGATCGTCGCCCCGCTGTCGATCAGCATCCGCCGTTCGATGCCGTTCAGCCGGACCATCGCCCAGAAATGGCCGTCGCGGGCCATGGGGATGCGCACTTCATCGCCCACCACCTGTTGCCGGTCCAGCCCCAGCCCGCGCATCGCCCCGGATAGCGTGGGATCGAACGGTGCCTGCCGCACCAGCAGGAACAGGCAGAGCGCCAGCAGCCCGACCGAGAACAGCGCCCGCAGCACCCGGCCGACATAGGGCAGGTTGAACAACAGGATCAGCAGCGCCGCCGCGCCCAGCGCATACAGGGCCAGTTGCTGCCATTCGGGAGATGGGGACAGGGTCATTGCCGGAATAACCCTGCTTGGCTCGTTTCGATCCTGTTGCGGGCGGGCACGTCAGCGCGTGGCATCGAACTTGTCCGCCTTTCGCTTGCCGAACAATAGCTTGCGTTCCAGTTCCTGGCGAAGCGCGGCGTAATAGGCGTCCAGGAACGCGCGGTCCTGCCGGTCGTCCGGCCGGCCGATCTTGCGCCGGATGGTCGCGGCCACGGTGGTCAGCGCATCGCCATCATCCTGGCGGAGCAGTTGTTCCAGCCGCTGCAACTCATACTGGCCGTAATGGGCGAGTTCGGCCGGGGTGAAGGGGGCAATCGCGGTGGTCGCGGCATCGGTGGCCAGCAATTCCCGGCCGATCTTGCGCCGTTCGCTTTCCACGACCCAGGTCCCGGCGATCAGATCGCCCGCCCGCATCCGATCGCGGTTGAACAGCGGAAAGAACAGGAAGATCAGCGTCCAGCCAAAGCCCAGCATCGCCGCGACGCCCATCGACACGCCGTCGGTATGCGCCGCCGGAATGGCGGCAAGCGCCATGAACAATTCGATTTCGCGGATCATGTTGCGCGCGACCACCGCGCCTGCAGTCAGCCTGCCCCCATCGCGGCTGACGACGCGCAGCTTGAGCAGGCGCTTGCCGGGCGTGGCGGCGCGACGACCCCCTTCGAACAGGATGAAATAGAAATTGCGCAGCAGGAATGCGCCCAGCAGCCAGATGACCAGCACGACGCTTTCCGCGCCCTTGGCCGCGCTGAACCCCGTCAGCACGGACAGCAGGGTAAAGCCGATCAGGATGAGGAGCATGATGATCAGGTCGATCATGAATGCTCCCGCGCGGTTGCCGGCGGTGGCCAGGGTCAGGTTCAGCGCCACGCCCTCTGGCGTGACCAGCCGGCGGATGCGGGCGGTATCGGCGGCGGCACGTGCCAAGCGGCCACGGGCGGGGCGGGCGGCACTAGCCATGCCGACGCCGCCGTCCGGCCAGCGCGAAATAGCCGACCCAGAAGGTGAACATGGCAAGGGCGATGGCAAAGCGGGGCAGGTCCGCCCGGATCAGCTGTCGCCCGAATCCTTCGAGGAGCGCCGCCACCGCCATCATCACGACGACGCCCATCATCACCATCGCGGCCCGCCGCCCGGCCGTCGATGCCGCCGCCAGCCGGGTGCGCTCGCCCGGAAAGGCGACGGCACGGCCGATATGCAGGCCGGCCGCCCCGGCCAGCAAAATGCCGAAAATCTCTGTCGAGCCGTGGATCATCAGCCATCCGGTCAGCCCCCAGCCAAGGCCATGCGGGATATAGGCGGCATAGAATGCCCCCAGCGTCGTGGCGTTCGACGCGATCAGGAACAGGGTGGGGATGCCGAACGCAAAGCCGAGCGCGAAGGCAAAGATCGATACCCGCGCATTGTTGCTGAACAGAAACGCCGCGAACACGTCCAGCCCGCCCTGCTGGGGCGGATCATAGAGGCTGGCGCGCATCGTTTCCGCCGATGCAGACATGTTGCGTTCGTCGGCGAATTGCTGGGGCACCAGCGCTTCGAACCAGGCCGGATCGCCAGCGACCAGGAAATAGCTGGCGATGGCGCTGGCGAAAAACAGCGCGGCGATGATCAGGATTTCGGGCAACAGTGCGCGCACGGCGGACGGCCAGCCATGGCCGAAAAAGCCGGCGATCTGGCGGGTCCAGGGTTCGCGCGTTCCGTACAGCACGAAATAGGCGCGGGTGGACAGCGATTCGAGATAGGCGACCATCGATGCGTCGAGCGATGTTTCGCGCGCCACCGACAGCGCCGACAGGGTGGCGCGGTACAGCCGGGGCAGCTCCATCAGGTCGCCTTGCGCCAGCCGACGGGGCGACCTGCCCTCGACGGTGTCGAGCAACCGTTCCAGCCGGTGCCAGTCCGCTTCCCGTTCGGCCCGGAAATGGCGGCTGGTAAAGACGGGTAGGGCGAGGGGTGCGGGTTCCGTCGTCATGCCCGTTCCCGCATGGCAAGATAGCGTTCGACCAGCGTCAACGGCATGGCGTCCGGCGCGGCTTCGATCACGTCGATGCCGGACCGTTTGAGGCGTTCGACGACGATCCGCCGTTCGCGCAGCAGTGATTGGGCGATCGTTGCGCGCACCACATCGTCGGCGCTGTTCGGCCGCCGATCGACCAGCGTTTCCAGCTCGACGTCACGGAACATGAGGACGAGGACGCGGTGCCGCCGTTTCAGCCGCTGGACCGCGGCGAACATCAGTTCGGCACCGGTCGGATCGGCGGATTCGGTGAACAGGATGACCAGCGACCGCCGTTCCAGCCGCTGGTCCAGCGTGACCAGGGACAGGGTGTAGTTGCTCTCATCCGTGCCGTAATCCAGCGCGGCGGCGGCGCGGTGCAATTCGGTAAAGCCGCGCGCGCCGCCCAGCGTCCCGCTGTCGACGCTGGGCCGGGCGGCAAATCCGAACAGCCGGGCGCGGTCGCCGGATTTCAGCGCGACGAAACCGGCGAGCAGGGCGGCGGAAACCGCCCGGTCGATGCGCGGCAGATCGCCGACCGGATCGCTCATCGCGCGTCCCGCATCGATGGCGAACACCACATTGTTTTCGCGTTCCGGCCGGTATTCGCGGGCTAGCAGGGCATTCATGCGGGCCGATGCCTTCCAGTCGATCGACCGCCTGGCCATGCCCGGCTGGAAATCGGTCAGCGTCTGGAACTCCATTCCGTCTCCCGCTTCCGGGCGAAGGCGATTGCCGGTAAAGCCGGATCGCTGCACCTGACGCATCCCCTGATCGCGCACCGGGGTCAGGTCGGGCAGCACCAGGATCGTCCGGTCGATGGGTCGAATCGTCTGACGCAAGCCAAGGCCCAGCGGCCCGGCGCGGCGTGCCCAGATGCGCCCCAGCCGGGCGGTGCCGCGCCGCACGAAGCGCAACCGCATCGTATCCCGGGCCACCGGTTCGGCAGGCGCCCCGGCCTCTACCGCAAAGCGGGTGCGGCCTGGCCCGTCGCCGCCCTGGATGCGGGGCACAAGGTCGATCTGTTCGCCGACATGCACGGTCGCCGGGGCATCCAGCGCAAACTGCTGTCCGCCAAAGCCGGGGGTGACCAGCCCGTCGAGCAGGGTCAACAGCGCGATGGTCGCCACCCAGGCGAGGCCGATCGTCCAGCCATCGGGGCGAAGCACCCCGATGAGCAACGCGACCGGTGCCGCCGCCAGCACCAGGACGACCGCGCGCTGGGTGGGCAGGATCACCGGGGCGCCTCGACACCATCGACGATGGCGGCAATCACGTCCTCAACCCGGCGCCCGTCGATTTCCGCCGATGGGGAGAGGATCAGCCGATGCCGCATCAGCGCGGGGGCGAGCAACTTCACATCGTCGGGAATCACATAGTCGCGGCCGTCCAGCGCCGCCGCCGCCCGCGCCGCGCTGGCCAGGGCAGAAGCGGCACGCGGGCTGGCCCCGCTGGACAGATCGGGATGGCTGCGCGTCGCACGGATCAGGTCGACGATGTAATCGATCACCGTTTCCTTCAGCGTCACCGTCGATACCGCATCGACGGCGGCGGTGATCGCGGCATGGTCCGCCACCTGGGTGACGCCCGAATCCTCGGCCTTGGGCGTGCCGGTGCGCACGCCATATTGGGCGACGATCGCGCGTTCCGCCGCTGCACTGGGATAATCGACCGCCAGCTTGAACAGGAACCGGTCAAGCTGCGCCTCGGGCAGGGGATAGACGCCCTGCTGCTCGATCGGGTTCTGCGTCGCCACCACGGTGAAGCGGTTGGACAGCGGCTCCGTCTTGCCGTCGATGGTGATGGCGCGTTCCTGCATTGCTTCAAGCAACGCCGCCTGGGTCTTGGGCGGGGTCCGGTTGATTTCGTCGGCCAGCAGCAGTTCGCAGAAGACGGGGCCGCGCGTCAGGTTGAAGGTGGAGGTCTGGAAATTGAACAGGTTCGATCCGATGATGTCGCCGGGCATCAGGTCGGGCGTGAACTGGATGCGGCCGAAATCCAGGCCGAGCGTGCGGGCGAAGCTTTGCGCCAGCAGCGTCTTGGCGGTGCCCGGCGGTCCTTCCAGCAGGATGTGGCCGGCGGAAAACAGGGCGATGGTCATGAACCGGACGATGGCCGATTGATCGACCACCGCCCGTGCCACCTGTTCATCAATCGCTTTGCCCAGATCGCGTACGTCGTCCAAGGTCATCGGGGCAGGTTCCTTCGCCAGTCATAAAGTGCGCGGGCCGTATCGATCAGCTCCGGCTCGGTCCGCGCGGCCAATGCCGCCGCGCGCAGGGTGGAATAGGTCGGTTCGCCGTCGCGGGACAGCGAATCGAGATGCGCATCCAGCGCCTCGCCCGACAGGTGCCGGGGCGGATTGATCCGGCGCAATACGGCATCGCGCACCATGTCGGCATAGGGGGTGCCGCTGGACGTGGTGCGCCCGGCCAGCCGGGTCAGCGCGGCGATGGTATCGATCAGCGCACGCTTGCCCGGCGCGATTGCCCGATCCTCGCGCCGGGGCGGTCCGAAACGATTGGCGGTGGCGATTCCGGCCAGAACCGCAGCGACGATCAGCGCCAGCGTGACCGCCAGGAAGGGCGGCGTGAACATCAGTTTCAGGACGTTGCGTTCGCCCGCTGCATATTGGAGCGTCACGTCGAACGCGATCCCGCCGGGGTCGTCGGGGTGCATCAGGGCCAGCAGCTCAAGCGCCGCCCGGGCATTCTGCCGGCGGCTGAGGCCGAAATTGTTGAACAGGTCGGGATCAGCAGCGACGAACACATTGCGCCCCTTGACCCGCGCGATCAGCGCCGCGCCGCCTTTTGCCGTGACGACCGGCTCCAGCTGGTCGCCGATGATCGTCTGCATCACCCGTTCGGGGGCCACAAACGGGGTGCGCGCCCCGCCCCAGACGGTCTGCACCGCATCCGGCCCGCGCTGGTTGATCGACACCCGCCCGAACAGCGGCGGCAGCATCGCGGTCAGCCGCCGGGTTTCGACCAGCCCGGTGCGCGTCACCCGATCCTGGACCAGCGGGATGCCGGTGACGGTCCATTTGGGCAGGATGACCAGGGTCGGCGCCTCCACCTCCTGATCGTCGTCATCATAGACGATGCGGTTGCCGAGCAGCCTGGCCAGATCCTCCTGACGGGTATCGGCGCGCGGGGTGACGATCAGCAGGTCGGGCGTCGAAACCTGAACCGCACGGCCGATAATCACCTTTTCATAGGGGCCGGTCGCCTCGGTCAGTTCCATCAGCGCATGAAAGCCGATGCCGTTCTTTGCATCGGCGCGCGGCTGAAGCCCGACGGCGCGGTCGATATCGGCGCCGAAGCCGGTCAGCAGGAGCGTGGCGAGGGCGAGTATCGCTCCGCCCACCACCATCAGCACGACGGTGCGGACCGCAAAGGCGGGGGTGGAGGCGCTGTCGGCCATCAGGCGCCCTTCAGCGCGAAACGGGCATAATCGCCGCGCGCCCGCTCCCAATCGGCCGCACCCAGATTGCGACCCGCGAACAGGCTGCGTTCCACCGCCGCGACGATACGGGCGAATACCGGCTGCGCTTCCCCCGGCAGGGCGCGCAGTGCAACGATATCCCGGCTGGTGAAGGACGGGCGGACCAGTTCGCCCCGCCAGCGCTGAATATCCTCGATGCTGCGGTGAAGCAGAAGCCGGACCGCCTCGTCAAAACGGCCCTCCGCCGCCAACGCGTCGGCGTCGCCGAGCAGCCGGCGGGCTTCGTCGGCCGTCGGGGTCCAGGCAGGGGGCGGCGAATCCGGTTTCGGCCGTCGCCGCAGCAGTCCGATCAACCGTTCGCGCAGCGAAGGCACCGTCAGCCAGATCACCAGCGCGATCAGGATCGCCAGGATCACCCAGAACAGCCAGGACCAGACCGGCCCTGCCCACCCGACGAATTCACCCACCCCCCTGAGCAGCCGCAACAGCCATTCGGGAAACTGGGGCGGCTCCACCTCGCGCAACGGCAGGTCGAACTGGATGCTGCTGTCGCCGCGGACGCGGGCATAGGCATCGTCGAAACGGGCGGGATCGGGAAAGGGGGCGGGCGTTGCCGGGGCGGCTGGCGTCGCCACCGAAGCGCTGCTGGCGGTCATCGACCCCTCGATCCTCCGGCCGCGCGACCATCGCGCCTGCCCGTCCAAGCCCTTGGAGCAAATGAGCGATTTACACGCAATGCTTTTCGCGCCAGCTTTGCCGCATCGACCCGGCAATGGGGAATGCATGGCCGGGAACAGGGAGATTACAGGGTGAAGAAACTGACGCTGATGCGCGTCACGGCGGCGTTCGTCGCCTGCGCGCTGGCGGGGCCGGCCATTGCCGCCGACCGCGAGAAAAAGGGGGACGGGGACAAGAAGGGCGGCGAGAGCTATGCCCGCGATCCGTTTCCTTCCACCTACAAGCCCTATCCGGGCGTGCCGACCCTGATCGTCAACGCGACGGTGCTGGATGGAGAGGGGCAGCAGATCGACGGGGGCGCGGTGCTGTTTGCCGATGGCAAGATCGTCGCGGTCGCGCCCAATGCCGCCGCGCTGACCGTGCCTGCGGGCACGACGACCATCGATGCGGCGGGCAAATGGGTGACGCCCGGCATCATCGACGTGCACAGCCATCTGGGCGATTATCCCAGCCCCGGCGTGGACGCGCATTCCGACGGCAACGAAGCGACCGGCCCGGTGACGGCGGATGTGTGGGCCGAACATTCGGTGTGGCCGCAGGACCCCGGCTTTTCGCGCGCACTGGCCAATGGCGGCGTGACCGCGCTGCAGATCCTGCCCGGTTCCGCCAATTTGATGGGCGGACGGTCGGTGACGCTGAAGAACGTCTATGCCCGCACGGTGCAGGGCATGAAGTTCCCGGGCGCGCCATACGGCCTGAAAATGGCGTGCGGCGAAAATCCCAAGCGCGTCTATGGATCGCGCGGCCGCCAGCCGTCGACGCGAATGGGCAATGTCGCGGTCGATCGCCAGACCTGGGCCAAGGCGCGGGAATATGACCGCAAATGGGATAAATATGAAAAGGATGGCGGCGAGCCGCCCGCGCGCGACATCGGCATGGACACGCTGCGCGGCGTGCTGGACGGCGAGATCATCGTCCACAATCATTGCTACCGCGCCGACGAGATGGCCATCGTGCTCGATATGGCGCGGGAGTTCGGCTACAAGCTGGGCACCTTCCACCACGCGGTCGAGGCGTACAAGATCGGCGACCTGTTAAGGGAACGCGACGCCTGTGCCGCGGTCTGGGCCGATTGGTGGGGCTTCAAGATGGAAAGCTATGACATGGTGCCGGAAAACCTGGCGCTGGTCGATCGCGCGGGTGCGTGCGCGATGATCCATTCGGACGACGCGAACGGCATCCAGCGGCTGAACCAGGAAGTCGCCAAGGTGCTGGCCGACGCCAAGCGGGCGGGCATGGATTATAGCAAGGCGCAGGCATGGCGATGGCTGTCGCTGCATCCGGCAAAGGCGATGGGCATCGACCAGATGACCGGAAGCCTGGTGGCCGGAAAGATGGCGGATGTGGTGCTGTGGAACGGCGATCCGTTCAGCGTCTATACCCGGCCCGAGCGGGTCTGGATCGACGGCGCGCTGATGTTCGACGCCAACAATCCCGCGCTTCGTCCGGTATCCGATTTCGAGCTGGGCCAGCCCGGCGAGGGAGACGTGAAATGATCGCCCGCCTGTTCCTGTCGGCGGCGGCGCTTGCCTTCGCCCTTCCCGCCGCTGCGCAGAGCGTGGCGATCACCAATGCCAAGCTGGTCACCGGCGACGGGTCCGGCCCGGTCGAGGGCGGCACCGTCGTCATCCAGAATGGCCGCGTCGTCGCCGCCGGGGCAGGCGTTGCCGCGCCTGCGGGCGTGCGCACCATCGATGCCGGCGGCAAATGGGTGACGCCCGGCCTAGTCGCGGGCTTTACCCGCATGGGCATTGTCGAGGTGGATGCGGTGCGCGGCACCAACGATGCCAGCGCCGGCAATTCGCCGTTCAATGCCGCGCTGGACGTCGCCCCGGCGGTGAACCCCAAAACGGGGGCGATCCAGCTGAACCGGGCGGAGGGGATCACGCGGGCAGTGGTCGCCCCCGACAATGGCGGATCGATCTTTGCCGGGCAGGGGGCGGTCATCGACCTGGCCACCGACGTGAACCCGATCACCAAGGCGCAGGCATTCCAGTTCATGGAATATGGGGAGGCAGGTGCCCGTGCCGCAGGCGGCAGCCGCCCGGCGGCGCTGGCGATGCTGCGCAACACCCTGTTCGAGGTAAAGGCCTATGCCGCCAATCCGGGGGCCTATCTGGACCGGGGCAAGGAGGCGCTGCTCACCCGCGCGGATGCCGAGGCGCTGGTGCCCGTCCTGAACGGTCGCCAGAAGCTGATGGTGCATGTCGAGCGTGCATCCGACATGCTGACGCTGATCGCGCTGAAGCGGGAGTTCCCGACGCTGGACCTGGTGTTCGTCGGCGCGAGCGAGGGCTGGACGGTCGCGCGCGAGATCGCGGCGGCGAATATTCCGGTGATGGCCAGCGCGCTCAACGACCTGCCCGACACGTTCGAGCAGCTCGCCGCGACCCAGTCCAATGTCGGCCGGATGGCGGCGGCCGGCGTCAGGGTCGGCATCGGCATGATCAACGACAACGAGGCGCGCCAGGCGCATCTGGCCAAGCAATATGCCGGCAATCTGGTCGCGCTGAACAAGGTGCCGGGGGCGACGGGGCTGAGCTGGGGCCAGGCATTCGCCGCGATCAGCTCCGGCCCGGCAGCGGTGCTGGGGCTGAGCGATATCGGTTCGCTTGCGCCCGGCAAGCGCGGCGATGTGGTGATCTGGGACGGCGATCCGCTGGAAATCGGATCGGCGGCGCAGGCGGTCTATATCGACGGGGTCGAACAGCCGCTGGTGAACCGGCAGACCCGCCTGTTCAGGCGTTATGCCCAGCCGCAGGAAGGCGCGCTGCCCAAGGCGTATGAGCGGTAAGGCCTTTGTGGCTGACCCCGGCTAACGGCCGGGGCGGCGGGGACCGGGTTGGACGCTGATACGCGTCAATCCTCCCCTGGATGGGGAGGGGGACCATGCGAAGCATGGTGGAGGGGTGATGCGCTATCAATGGCGCAATACCCCTCCGTCAGCGCTACGCGCTGCCGCCTCCCCTTGCAGGGGAGGAACTTGGCGGGGCATTTTTCATCGCTCGGTCGCTCCCCGGTTGTCGCCGCCGCGCGACCGGGCTAAGCGGCGCTTATGGGTATGCTCGGTTCGATCTTCACCTGGTGGAATGGCGCCACCTTTGGCACGCATATGGGCCTGCGCGGCAAGAAGCGCGTGGGCGAGGATGCGCTCGGCAACATCTATTATCAGGGCGGACGCGATACCGCCGGAAATCCGCGCCGCTGGGTAATCTATTCGGGGGCCAATGATTCCAGCCGGGTGCCGCCCGAATGGTTCAGCTGGCTGCACCATCAGATCGAGGGCACGCCCGACGAATCGCTGCCGCCGGTGCGCGCGTTCGAGAAGCCGGCCACCCCGAACCTGACCGGCACTGGTGCTGCCTATCGTCCGGCCGGTGCGCTGGAGGCGGGCGGCCGCCGCGCCCGTTCGGTGGGCGATTACGAAGCATGGACGCCGGACGCTTGAACCGTCGCTGGCTTGCCGCCGGGCTTGGCGGACTGGTGCTGATCGGCGGTGCCGGTGCCGCGACCTGGTATCTCTGGCCGCAGGCGGCGAAGGAATCGGTCGAGGGCGACGCCGCGCGCAAGGGCACGGACGGACTGGATGCCGCGCGCACCGATGTGGTGACCATGGCCAGCGCGCAGAGCCGCGATACGGCAGGCGCCACGCCGATGAACCAGCGGGTCGCCGTGCTGGGCCTGTTGAACAAGCGGAACGGCGAGACGCGGGACATCACGCTGAAGCCCGGTCAGGCGGTCCGCGCCGGGCCGGTGATCGTCCGCCTGCGCGCCTGCGAGGTGACGGCACCGTGGGAGCCGGACCAGTATACCGGCGCCTTTGTCCAGCTGGACGTCCAGAATAACGACGGCAAATGGGGCCGCGCCTTTTCAGGCTGGCTGTTCAAGGAGCGTCCGGCGCTGAACGTCGTTCAGCATCCGATTTATGACGTCTGGCCCAAAAGCTGTGCGATGACCCTGCCCGGGGCCGAAGCGCCCGCCACGCCCAAGGGCGGCGAGAGCCGGTCGAGCGCCCCGAAATCGGCCGACACCGACACGGGCGACGATGCCCCGGGCGATGGGGCCCCGGCACCCGCGCCCAGCCCGTCGGACAATGCGGCAGCCAGCAATCCGGAATAGCGCGCGCGGGGGATTTCCACCGCACCCATGCTGGCCAGATGATCCGTCTGAAACTGGCAATCGAGCAGGGTGAACCCGCCGATCCGCAATCGCGCGACCAGCCAGGCCAGTGCCACTTTCGACGCGTCCGTCGCGCGGCTGACCATGCTTTCGCCGAAAAAGGCGCGGCCAAGGGCCAGTCCATAGAGCCCGCCGACCAACCGGTCGTCCGCGTCCCAGACCTCGACCGAATGGGCATGGCCCAGCGCATGCAGTTGCAGGAAACAGCGTTCGATGGTGCCGTTGATCCACGTATCCGGCCGGTCGGGCGCGGCGGCGGCGCACAGGCCGATGATCCCGGCGAAATCCCGGTCGGCGGTGACGCGAAATCGATCGCTGACGATCCGCTTCCTGAGCGAGCGTGACAGGATGAAGCCATCCAGCGGCAGGATCCCACGCCATTTCGGCTCCACCCAGTAAATGGCGGGTGCATCGCGGTGGTCCGCCATCGGGAACACCCCCATGGCATAGGCACGCAGCACCACCAACGGATCCAGGTCGATCATCGCGGTCACGCCCGACAGGCTGCTACAGGTGGGTCCGGGGCGCAAGCTGGGGATGGCCCCTTCGGGCCACCGTAAGCCGCAGGCGCCGGACCCAAGAAAAAGGCCCGGCGGTCGTCCCGCCGGGCCTTTCGCATTGCGACTTGTCCGATCCTTACTCGCGGCTGCCGAACAGGCGAAGGATGAACAGGAACATGTTGATGAAATCCAGATACAGGTTCAGCGCGCCCATGATGACGACCTTGCCCTGCATCTCCGTTCCCGCGACGTGGAAGTAGATGCTCTTGATCTTCTGCGTGTCATAGGCGGTGAGGCCAGCAAAGATCAGCACGCCGGCGATCGACACGATCAGGCTGAGCACGCTCGACTGCACGAAGATGTTGATCAGGCTGGCGACGATGATGCCGACCAGGCCGACGATCAGGAAGGTGCCGAAAGCCGACAGATCCTTCTTCGTGGTGTAGCCCCAGAGGCTCAAAGCCGCGAAGCCGGCCGCGGTGGCGAAGAACGCGCCGGCGATCGACGTGCCGGTATAGGTCAGGAAGATCGTCGACAGCGACAGGCCCATCAGGACGGCGAAGCCCCAGTAGAGCGCCTGCAGCGTGCCGGTGCTCATCCGGTTCTGGCCGAAGCTCATCGCGAACACGATCGCCAGCGGCGACAGCGCGATGATCCAGGCGAGCGGACCGCCGCCAGCCATGATCGCGTATGCGGGCGAGCTTTCGCCGCCCCACGAAAACAGCAGCGCGACGATGCCGGTGAGCAGCACGCCCGACGTCATGTAGTTATAGACGGACAGCATGTACGACCGCAGCCCGGCATCAAATGCGGCCGAGCGCGTATCGACGCCCGACCCATAGGGCGCCGCTGTGGTGCGGGGGTCAGACCAGTTTGCCATAATCCCAAAAACTCCTTGCCCGGCATAAGGCCGGTTATCGACAATATCGGACGTCCGGCCGCCGACTTCAAGCAAAACCGGTCGCATCGCGCCGTGTGATGCGATAGCCAACGCCTATCATGCATCGGCTGTTCCTTGCCCTTCGTCCGCCGCGCGCCATGCGCGTGCAGCTGCTGTCGCTGATGCACGGCATTCAGGGTGCGCGGTGGCAGGATGACGACCAGCTTCACCTGACGCTGCGCTATATCGGCGAGGTGCCGGGCGACATGGCGGAGGATGTGGCGCTGGCCATGGGTCAGGTGCACGGTCCGCCGATCCGGCTGGCCCTGTCCGGCGTCGGGCAGTTCGCCACGCGGGGGCGGGCCAATGCCGTCTGGGCCGGCGTGGCACCGCACGAGCCGCTGGCCCGGCTGCACCGCAAGATCGATCAGGCGCTGATCCGGATCGGATTGCCGGCAGAAGGTCGTGCCTATCTGCCGCACATCACGCTGGCCCGGCTGAATGCGTCGAGCGGGCCGGTCGACGGGTTCATGGCGGCCAATGCCGGGCTGTCCGGGCCGGAGGAAGCGATCGGCGATTTCCGGCTGTATGAAAGCCGGCTGGGCGGCGAAGGCGCGATCTATGACATGATCGCGCGCTATCCGCTGGTGGGATGACCGATCAGTCGCCCAGCCGATAGTTCATCCGGGCAGCGGCGATGGGCTGGCTGCGGTCGTCCTGCCACGCAATCGCCTCGACATTCGCGATGCGGCTGCCCAGCCGGGTGACGATGCCGACCGCATGGGTCGGCTTGTCCCGCCCGCCGCGCATGAAATCGACGGTCACGTTGATCTGCTTGGCGCGGCTGTCCGCGTCGCCCAGCGCGTGACGCAGGGCCACGACGGCGGCGATTTCCAGCAATCCGCCGATTGCGCCGCCATGCAGGAATCCGGGCCGCCCGAGCACATGATCGGCAAAGGGCAGGATCAGTTGCGGCGGGCCGTTCGCGTCGCCGGGCACCAGTTGGACGCCCAGGGTTTCGGCATAGGGGGGCAGGATCATGACGGCATGTCCAGAAGCATGAAGGTGCCGGCGACATGGGCGATCGGGTCGGCCGCATCGCCGTCATGCGCCTGTCCCCGGACGAAGGCGACGGACCGGCTGAGCCGGTAACATTCGCCGCGACCGATCACGGTCGCACCGGGCCGGGCGCCGCGCAGATAGTCGATCCGCATGTCCAGCGTCGCTTGCGGTGCGAACACGCCGCGTTTCATCCAGACCGAGATCGCGGTTGCCATGTCCATCAGCGTCAGGATCGCGCCCGATGCGATGACGCCCGTTTCCGGATCGCCCACCAGTTCGGCGCGCCAGGGCAGGGTCAGTTCGCACCAGTCAGCGCCGTGGCCGCCATAGCCGACACCCAGATGACTGCCATGCCCGCCGACACGCGCTTCGAAAAAGCGGGCGGGATCGAACACGAAGCGGGGCGCGCTGGTCATGCCCGCCCCCCTAGCCAGCCGCGCGGCGTCCGGCAACCAAGGGGAAGGTTACACCATTGTAACTGACGCTTTGCGGCGATCCGCGCCTAGGCTCGTGACCCTGAGACAGGAAAGGGGAACGGTCATGTCGGACGGATGGATCGCACGGTTGGAGGATATTGCCGAGCTGGCGACGGACATCGCGTGCCAGGGGGCGATTGCGGCGATGCAGGTGCTGAACGATCAGGTGTTCGAACAGACGGTTTCGATCACCGCGCTGATCTATGAAATGGGCCCGCGCTGAGTGCCATGCGGGCGAGCATCCTGACCGCGCGAACCGGCAGTGCGGCCTTTGCCCAAGGCTGGGCCGACCGGGCGGAGGTCCGGTCCGTCACCGACCGGTTCGATGCCCTTGGCAAGGATGTGGACCAGGCCATTGCCGCCGCACGGTCGATCCTGTCCGATCCGGGACTGGTCGATCGGCTGATCGCAGCGCCACTGGCCGCGCTGGCAGGGGACCCTTTCTTTGACCCGCCATTTCGCGTGAGCCGGGACGCCGTCCGGCTGACCGCGATCCTGATCGAGCACCCCGCCGCCCGGTTGAGCATAACCGTGCTGGATGCCGCAGCGGTGCGCGCGATGGGCTTTCCCGACCGGTTCGTCATTCCGGGCCGCGTGTCGGTCAGCCGCCATGTGCAAGCCGAAGGCGTGATCCTGCATCGCTGGCGGACCGAGGCCGCAACCGAAGATTTCCGGCTGGACCACGCACCCGGATGTCGCCGTCTGGCGCCGGAACGGCTGGAGGCAGGTGCCATCACCGTTCAGGACGGGCGGATCGAGGGTCAGATCCTGTGGCCCGGCGCCGCCGATACGATGGCGGTGACCATCACGCTGGCGACCCCGGCCGCGCCGCTGGTGCGCGAGGGCGATGTTGAAACGGGCCGGATCAGGCGGGCGGCAGCGCCGACCGTGGCGGCATCCCGACGGACGATGTTGCTGCGGCTGGTGCGCGAACTGGGCAGGACGGATGCGGACCCGGTGTTCGACGCCGCATCGCGCGATCCCGCATTCTACCTGAGGTGGCATGCGATGCGCGAATGGCTGATGCTGGGCGGCGCTGCGGCAGGGCGGCGGCTGACCGAACTGGCGGCAGACGATCCGCATCCCGACGTCCGGGCGGCGGCGAACGCCACCCTGGTTGCGATCACCCGGCGAAACGCGCCGTGCCCCTGATCCTGGATCCCGGCACCGATGGCCCGATCGACCTGGCCGAGCTGATCGAGGCGCTTGGCGCGGCGCGGATCGATGTCCGGGACGAGTCGGCGTTCGCAACGCTTGGCCCGACGCTGGCGCGGCTGGGGCGCAACAGGCACTTTCTGGGCGATCTGGCAATCGACGAATTGAAGCGTCGGCACCGAAGCGATCCCGCCGCTGGCTATGGCCCGCAGGTGATGCTGCTGGCGCCGCCCGACGGCCGGTTCGTCGTGCGCGCCAATCTGTGGCCGGCGCGGGAGGATCAGGCGCTGCGGTCGAGCGGGGAGGCGGCGTTCGTGTACGGCCTGCCGCACGATCACAATTTCTCGTTCCTGACCTATGGCTATCTGGGGCCGGGATATTGGAGCGATTATTACCGGTTCGATCCTGATGCCGTGACGGGCGTCCCAGGCGATGACGCCGGCCTGCGGTTCGAGGCGCGCGCCCGGCTGAAGCCCGGGCAGCTGATGCTGTACCGCATGCAGCGGGACGTTCATTCGCAGTGGCCGCCCGATGCCTTTTCCGTATCGCTGAACATTCTGGGCGTGGATGCCGAACAGGCGTGGATCAATCAGCACCGGTTCGACCTGGCGTCCAATCGCATCGCCGCCGTCCTGACCCTCAGCCCGTCGGAGGCGCTGTTGCGCATCGCCGCGATGCTGGGCGGCGATGGGGTGGACCTGGCCCAGCACTTTGCCGTGCATCACCCCCACCCCCGGATGCGGGCGGCCGCCATCGCGGCCCTGGCCGGTACTGCCGAAAGCCCGGATGCGGCCTTCGCCGTGCTGACCCGGGGCAGCGGCGATCCCGACCGGTTCGTCGCTGGTATGGCACGCGTCGCGCTTGGCCGGTTCGACGCGAACGATCATATCCGTTCCGGAGCCGATCGCCCGCACCGGGGAACCGAGCTGGATTAGGCTCGCCGACATGGCACGCGTCCTGATCGACCGGGGCATTGACGGGATGGAGGCGCTGGCGGCCGGACTGGCCCGGCGCGGCCATCACCTGACCGGGATCGAAAGCTGGGCGGACGCGGCGGGCGACGGCGACCTGTTGCTGCTCAGCTGGGAGCCCGGGAAACAGGGGGCGGCAATGCGGCTGGACGCGGTCCGCGAACTGGGATGGGGTGGCCCGGTCCTGCTGATGGTTGCGGGCGGCCATGCCGGCGACATTGCCGATGCCATCGATGCCGGCGCAGCGGATGCCGTGCCCGTCGATGCCGACGGCCGCGAGATCGCCGCCCGGGCCGCCGCCGTGTTGCGCGCGCCACCGCCGATGGTGATCGGGCTGGGCACGCTGCGCATCGACCAGATCAACCGGGCGGCCACCCGCGACGGTCGCCCGCTGGACCTGTTGCCGCGCGAATATGCATTGTTGCTGCACCTGGCCCGACATGCAGGACAGTGCATCGAGCGGACGGCGTTGCTGGCGCAGGTATGGGGCCTGCGCTTCGATCCCGGCACGAACGTCGTCGCGGTCCATATATCGCGGCTGCGCGCGAAGCTGGACCGCGGCTTCGATCCCCCGATGCTGGTGACTGAAAAGGGGCGCGGATACCGGCTGGTCGCGCCGGCCCCTATTGCTCCAGCTTGATTTCAGCGGCGTAGAAATAGGGGATGGCATCCGGAGTCGCGTTCTGAATCCAGAAACCGTCGATCATCCGGTTGCCGGCCCCCAGCGCGTCTAGCGGCACGACCACTTTCGTCCAGCCATTTGCGGTCAGGGTAACCGAATGCCCTGCCTCGTCGATCGGCTTGTTATCGGCGATAGCGACGATCTTGATCTTCTGGCCACCGACGCTGCGCCCGTGCAGCAGCATCGAGATACCGCGATAGGGGGTAGTGTCGAATGGGTCATGGTGCAGGTACAGCGCCTGCCATCCCGCCTGAGGGTCGACCAGGATCGGGCGGCGGGTGCTGCCGTTCAGCTCGACGCTGAGTTCGGTCTTGGCCCAGCTCCAGTTCTGCCATCCATCGCCAAGCGCCGTGCCATAGATGTCGGCGACACCGGTCGCCGGTGCCGGCTGCGGTGCCGGAGCCGCCGCCTGCTGCCCCGAGGCGGGCGCCGCCGCCGAGAGCATGGCCAGCGATGATACGATGACGATTTGCCTGATCATGTGCGATATCCCCCCGTTCGTTCGTGCGCCGGTAATCCCGGCTTGCCGCCGCAACATGCGCCGCGCTAGCGATGTTCGCAAGAGCCGCCAGGGGCTTGGGAAAGGATGCCGAAATGGCCGAAGACCGGGTGACGGTGACGATGCGCGACGGGGTGGCCGATGTGCGGTTGAACCGGCCGGAAAAGCTGAACGCGCTCGACCCGGCAATGATGGATGCGCTGATCGCGGTCGTCGATCGGCTGGTGGTCGAGCCGGGGTTGCGGGCGGTCGTCCTGTCGGGCGAGGGGCGCGGCTTTTGCGCAGGGCTGGACATGGCCAGCATGGCGGCGATGGGCAGCGACCTGGGCCTGTCGGCGCGGACGAGCGGCATCGCCAACCGGTTCCAGCAGATGGCCTGGGGCTGGCGGACGCTGCCGGTGCCGGTGATCGCGGCGGCGCACGGCATGGCGCTGGGCGGCGGGCTGCAGATCCTGTCTGGCGCGGACATTCGCGTCTGTGCGCCGCAGACGCGCTTTTCCATCCTGGAGATGAAATGGGGCATCGTGCCGGACATGGGAGGTTTTGCCCTGTGGCGCGGGTTGATCCGCGACGATGTGCTGCGCGAGCTGATCTATACCGCGCGGGAATTCGATACGGCGGAAGCGAGCGGCTGGGGCTTTGCCAGCCATGTGTCCGACGATCCGCACGGCGATGCATTGGCGCTGGCGCGCGAGATTGCGGGACGCAGCCCGCACGCGGTGCGCGCCGCCAAGCGGCTGGCCAATGCGATGCACGATGCGGATGCCCCGGCGCTGTTGATGGCCGAAAGCCGGGAACAGGCGGCGCTGATCGGATCGCCCAACCAGATGGAGGCGGTGTCGGCCGGGCTGACGCGGCGCAGCCCGACCTTTACCGATTGACCATTCAGACGCCGGGGCGCTGCTTGCGCAGTTCCTCCAGAATGTCGCGCAGCAGCACGATGTCCGCCGGATCGGCGGCGGGCGGGGCCGCAGCCTCCACCTTTTCGCGTTCGGCCGCCGCCACCACCCTGTTCACCATGCGGACGAACAGAAAGATGATGAAGGCCAGGATCAGGAAATTGATGCCGACGGTGATGAACTGGCCATAGCCGAACAGGGGGACGCCCGCCGCTTTCAGCGCGGCATAATTGGTAGGCGAACCGGTATAGGTTTCGGGAATGTCGCCGAGGCGGATGAAATAGCTGGAAAAATCGAACCCGCCGAAAATCCAGCCGACCACCGGCATGATCAGGTCGTCCGTCAGCGATTTGGTGATGGTGGCGAATGCCCCGCCGATGATGACGCCGACCGCCAGATCGATGACATTGCCGCGTGCGATAAACGTCCGAAATTCGCTCATCATTCCCATTCACGTTCCCCCGTTTTGCGATTTTGCTTCAACGCACCGTATCGCTCCGCTAATACGGTCCCGCTTATGGTGGAGGAGGATGGAATGCGGTTCAAGGCGGTGATTGCCCTTATTGCGGCGGGGATGCTGTCGGCTTGCGGGCTGAACAGCGTGCCGACGGCAGAGGAAAACGCAAAGGCGCGCTGGGCCGATGTCGAGAGCGAATATCAGCGCCGCGCCGACCTGATCCCCAATCTGGTCAATACCGTGAAGGGGTTTGCCGCGCAGGAGGAACGCGTCCTGACCGAGGTGACGCAGGCGCGGGCGCGGGCGACCGGCGTCAACGTCAGTGCCGACGACCTGACCGATCCGGCCAAGGTCGCACAGTTCGAAGCGGCGCAGGGTGCGCTGAGCGCGTCGCTCGGCCGGTTGCTGGTCGTGACCGAGAATTACCCGACCCTGACTTCCAACGAGAATTTCCGCGCGCTGCAGAACGAGCTGGCGACGACGGAAAACCAGATCAATATCGCGCGGCGCGACTATAACAGCGCGGTCCAGAGCTATAACACCACCATCCGCACCTTTCCCGACGCGATCGGGGCGAAGGTGTTTTACGGGTCGAAGCCGATGGCGACGTTCAAGGCGACCACGCCGGGTGCCGAAGCTGCGCCCACGGTGAATTTCGACGCCAAGTGATCCGTCACGCCGCCCTTGCCATCCTGATCGGCATCGCCCTGCTGGTACCGACGCGCAGCGGCATGGCTGCGGCGGCGGATAGCTGTGAAGAGCAGGGCTTGGCTCTATTGCAGCAGTACAGCTTGGTCAGCGATACCGAGCCATTGGTGCTTCCCCCGCTGTCCGGCTGGGTGGTGGATGAAGCTGAGTTGCTCGATCCGGAGCGCGAAGCTAGCCTGACCACAGGATTGGCAGCGCTGGAGGCCGACGGGGGTCATCAGCTAGTCGTCGTGACGCTCGCTTCGCTTGCAGGCCGGACGATCGAAGAATGGGGTCTGCGGCTCGGCAATGGCTGGGGTATCGGGCGCGAAGATCATGACGATGGCGTCCTGCTGATCGTCGCGCCGAATGAGCGCCGGGTGCGGATCGAGGTCGGTTGCGGGCTGGAGCGTGCGATGACCGATGCCGAGGCGAAGCGGATCATTGATGATGCGATCGTTCCCGCCTTTGATAACGGCGACTATCCAGCGGGCATCCTGGCCGGCGCCGCTGCCATCATCGCTGAGATTGGAGCGGACGAGTGATCCGGCAGCTTTTGTTCCTCTGGCTGCTGGCGCTGGCGATGCCGGCGACGGCACAGGATTTCCCCAAGCGCACGACCCAGCCGGTGGTCGATGCGGCGAACATCATTCCCGATGATCAGGAAGCGGCGCTGGCTGCCGAGCTGGACCGGTTTGAGGAAGAGAAAGGCCAGCAGTTCGTCGTTGCCACCATCCCCGACCTGCAGGGCTATTCGATCGAGGATTACGGATACCGGCTGGGCCGAGAATGGGGGATTGGCCGGGAAGAGGTGAATGACGGCGTCATCCTGATCGTTGCGCCCAATGAGCGGAAGGTGCGGATCGAGGTTGGTTACGGCCTGACCCCGGTGCTGACCGCCGGGCTGTCGGGCGCGATCATCGGCGATGTCATCACGCCGCGGTTCAAGGACGGCGACTTGCCCGGCGGCATCCGCGCCGGGGCCGATGCGATCCTTGAGCAGCTGCGCCTGCCCGCCCCGCAGGCGGAGGCGCGGGCCAAGCGCATCCTGGGCGACAGGGCGGAGAAGAAGAAGCGCAAGGCCGGCATCTTCGGGTTGGTGATGCTGGTCTTCTGGCTGATGGTCATCGCGTTGATCGTCGTGCCGCTGATCTTTGGCCGGGCGAAGGGCAAGAAATATCGCGGGCGCCGACGCGGCGGCGCCGGGCCGGTTATCATCTGGGGGCCGGGCTGGGGTGGCGGCAGCGGCGGATCGTCCTGGGGCGGCGGCGGCGGCGGTGGTGGCGGCGGCTGGGGCGGCGGTGGCGGCTTTTCCGGCGGCGGCGGGTCGTTCGGCGGCGGCGGCGCATCGGGGGGATGGTGATGGGTCCGATCCTGAACGAGGCGGATCACGCCCGGGTTACTGCGGCCGTCGCGGCGGCGGAGGCCGGGACCGATGCCGAGATCGTGACGATCGTCGCGCGGCGGTCCGATGCCTATCACGACGTGGCGCTATATTATGCGGCGGCGGCGATGCTGCTGGTGCTGGGCGCGCTGGTGGTGGTGCCCGGCGTGCTGCCGGCCAAGCTGGACTGGCTGGCCGGTGGATGGAACAGCGAGGCGGTCGATCCGCGCACGATCCTGGCGGCGCTGCTGGTCGGGCAGGCGGCGGCGTTCTTCCTCGTCCAATTCGCATTGATGCGGGCCGGGCTGCGCGCGCGCCTCGCCCCGCTGCCGGTGCGGTCGCGGCGGGTGCGGCGGCGCGCGATCGAATATTTCCGGGCAAGCGCCGAAAAGCGGACCGTCGCGCGGGTCGGCATCCTGATTTACCTGTCGCTGGACGAGCATCGGGCTGAGATCGTCGCCGATGCCGCGATCACCCCGCACGTCACCCCGGAATGCTGGGGCGATGCGATGGAAGTGCTGATCGACGCGGTGAAGGACGGGCGCATAGCCGATGGCATGGCCGGGGCGGTGGCCGAAGTCGGCACCGTGCTCGCCCGGAATGTGCCCAAGACCGAGGGCGACCGGAATGAACTGCCCGATCGGCTGATCGAACTTTGAGCGTTCCCGATCACGACGCGCCCATCGAGACGATGTGGGAGGGGCGCTTCATCGTCGCCAAGCGGCAGGGGCGGTGGGAATATGTCGGACGGGCAAGGGGCATCCGGGCGGCCGTGATCCTGGCGGTCGAGGACGGGCACGTCCTGCTGGTCGAGCAATACCGCGTGCCGCTGGGGCGGCGCTGCCTGGAGCTGCCTGCGGGGCTGATCGGCGACGAGACGGAAGGCGAGGATGCGCTGGAGAGTGCCGCGCGCGAGCTGGAGGAGGAAACCGGCTGGCGGCCCGCGCGGGTCGAATCGCTGGGGGAATTCCATTCCTCGCCAGGCATGGTGTCGGAAAGCTTCACGCTGGTGCGGGCGAGTGGCCTGACCCGCGTGTCCGATGGCGGCGGCGTCGCGGGGGAGGGGATCACGCCCTATCGCGTACCGCTGGATGAGCTGGCGGCGTTCGTTGCCGAGCAACGGGCGGCGGGGGCGGCGGTGGACGTGAAGCTGTTGCTGCTGCTTGGCCAGCATCTGCTGGGCTGAGCGCAGGTAGCTGGCGTCCGGAACAGATTAGCGGGCTTGGTTGATACGGGGGGGAACGTTGTGACGGGACCGTTGAACATCATCGCGTCGAGCGTCGGCGTGCTGTTTTTCAGCTGGCTTGCCATTCAAACCATTCGAACCGGCATGATCGCCGGCAATTCCGCCTGGTATCCCAGGCGCGACGAACGCCCGGTGCAATTCTGGTTTGTCGTGGCGCTGCTTGTGTTGATGGCTGTTGCCAATGGCGTGCGCCTGGCGGACGGATGAATGCGGGGCCGCGTCCTTCGGCTGGCTCGGGACGAGCGGGATCGGGACGGGCGACGGTCCGCCTTAGCGGGCGCGGGGGCCGGTGTCGGTCAGGTCAGAGCGGCGATCCTGTTAGCCGCGTGGCTCCCGTGTAGGACAGCTTATTTGAAATTGTCGGCGTACGCCTGAAGCTTGAGGGTCTTTTCCGGGGCGGGGATGACGCGGGCGGGGATGCCGTAGCGGTCGGCATAGGCCTGGGCCGCCGCCAGATCGGGGAAGGTCAGCTTGACCTGGGTCTGGGTGTTGCCGGAGCCTGCCCAGCCGGTCAGCGGATCGGGACGCTGCGCCTCGGCAGGTTCGAATTCCAGCACCCAGTTGTCCGTGCGCGCGCGGCCGGACTGCATCGCGTTTTTCGGGCGCTGATAGATGCGGGCGGTGGGCATTGGGTGTTCCTGACTGACGGTTCGTGCTGGCGATGACCTAAGGAAAGTGTGGCGGTTCGACAAGCGGTGGATCATCCGCCGCGCCGCCGGGCATCGGCATTTTTCGTGCGCAGGGTGGCGGATGCGCTGGCCGGATCGTCGGGCCAGGGGTGGCGCGGATAGCGGCCGCGCATTTCCTTTGCCACTGCGGCCCAGCTTCCTGCCCAGAAGCCGGGCAGGTCGCGCGTCGTCTGAATGGGGCGACCGGCGGGAGAAGTGAGGCTAAGCACCAGCGGCACGCGCCCGCCGCCGATCATGGGATGGGTGGCGAGGCCGAACAGCGCCTGTGGCCGGCATTCGACGCGCGGGCCGCCCTCTGCGGCGTAGTCGATGGCGTGGCTGGACCCCGCGGGGGTTTCCAGGCGGGCGGGGGCGAGGCGGTTGATCTCCTGAAGCCCGTCCCAGCCGAGCAGCCCCTCCAGCACGCCGGTCAGCGCGCCGGGCGATACCGCGTCCAGCCGCCTTTTGCCGGTGAGCAGGGGCGGCAGCCAGTCATCCAGGGTCGCCAGCAGCGTCGCATCGTCGATGGCGACGGCATGGCCGCCCTGTTCGGCGGCAAAGCGCGCCCGTTGACGCAGCGCCTGGGCGGTATCGGGCCAGGGGAGCAGGTCGAGGCCATGCTGGCGGACGCCGCCGAGCAAAGCGGCGGCGATGGCGTCGGCGGGGACATCGCTGTCCGGGCCGGACGACAGGCGGAGCGCGCCGAGGCGGCGCTGGCGGGTCGTGCTGATGCCTCCGGTCGCCGGATCGAAGCGGACGTCGCGGACGGTTTCGATGCGGTCGCCGTAAAGCTGTTCGATCATTTGCAGGTCGATCGCTGCGGCGGACAGGATGCGCGCACCCGACGCCGATCCCTGGGTTTCCCCCACGGCCAGCCATTCGCTTCCCGCCAGCGAGGATGTCGGGTCCAGCCGGAAGCCGCGACCCCCGACACTGGCCCAGTGTTCGCCGGTGGCATCGCGGCGGCGGGCGATGCGATCGGGGAAGGCGAGGGCGAGGGGGAGGGCGGTGCCCTCTAGCCCCTCCCCTTTAGGCGAGGGGTTGGGGTGGGGTCTATCCGCTGGCGGGATTGCTTGCGGCGACGCCCCGCCCCCGGCCCCTCCCCTGAAGGGGAGGGGGGCTTTTAGGGTCGCCCATCTGGCTGCGAGTTTGCGTCCTGCCTCCGCTCTTGGCCCCCGCTCCGTGCGCCAGCGGCGCAGGCGAAGGTCGAGATCGGGGTCGGTGCCGCCAAGGCCGCGTTCGGAGAGCAGCACCGCCACCTCCGCCGCGCGTTCGGCAAGGCCGAGTTCGCCCGCAGCGATCAGCATGTGCGACAGGCGGGGACTGAGCGGCAGTCGGGCGATGGCGTGACCGTGCGGCGTCGGACGGCCATCTGAATCGAGGGCGCCGAGCGCGTTCAGCCGCGCCCGCGCCTCTGCCACGCCCGCGTCCGGCGGCGGATCGAGCCAGGCGAGGGTGCGCGGATCGGTGACGCCCCAGATGGCGCAGTCGAGCAGGAGCTGGCTCAGATCCGCCTCCAGGATTTCGGGCGGGTCATAGGGCGGCATTCCAGCGGTGGCCGCCGCTTCCCACAGGCGATAGGCGACCCCCGGTCCCTGGCGCGCGGCGCGGCCGGCGCGCTGGGTGGCGGCGGCTTGGCTGGCGCGTTCGGTGACGAGGCGGGTCATGCCCGCGGCACGATCGTAGCGCGGGCGGCGGGCGAGGCCGCTGTCGACGACGATACGGATGCCGTCGAGGGTCAGCGAGGTTTCGGCGATGCTGGTGGCCAGCACGAGTTTTCGCAGGCCGTCGGGTTCGGCGGCGATTGCCGCGCGCTGATCGCGGGGATCGACCTGGCCGTGCAGGCGGTGCAGGCGAACGCCGGGCAGGTCGCCCAGCCGGTCCGCCGTCCGCTCGATCTCTGCCACGCCGGGCAGGAATGCGAGCAGGCCGCCCTCTGTCTCTGCCAGCGCGCGGCGAATCGCGGCGGCCATGCTGTCCTCGATCCGCGCCTCTGCTGCGCGGCCGAGATGGACGAGATCGAGCGGAAAGCTGCGCCCTTCCGACCGGATGACCGGCGCATCGCCGAGCATGGCCGCATAGCGCGCCCCATCCAGCGTGGCGGACATCGGCACGATCCGCAGGTCCGGCCGGAACGCGGCCTGCGCATCCAATGCCAGCGCCAGCGCGAAATCGCTGTCCAGACTGCGCTCATGCACTTCGTCGAACAGCACGGCGGAGACCCCCGCCAGTTCGGGGTCCGATTGAATGCGGCGGACGAAAATGCCCTCCGTCACCACGGTCACCCGGGTGGCGGCGGATCGTTTGCTGTCCATGCGCGTGGCATAGCCATAGGTGCGGCCGACCGGTTCCCCGGCCAGCGCGGCCATCCGTTCGGCCGCCGCGCGGGCGGCGATGCGGCGGGGGGAGAGCAGGATGACCTCGCCCGTGCACCAGTGCTGGTCCAGCAGGGCAGGGGCAACCGCCGTCGTCTTGCCCGCACCCGGCGGCGCGACCAGCACGGCGTTCGGCCCGGCATCGAGCGCGGCGATCAGATCGGGCAGGACGGCGTGAATGGGCAGCATGGCGTGGCTGTTCATGCGGCAGGAACCGACCGGCGGGCAATGAAAAGGGGGCCGCCCGTTGCCGGACCGCCCCCATTCCCGGATCGCGCGCCGATGCCCGTCAGGCTGCGGCCGCTTCCCTGTCTTCCTTGTCCTTGTTGTAGATCGCGGCAGACGCCTTCAGGATCTCGATCAGCTTCTTGAGCGCGGTCGGCTCGTCCACCTGTTCCATCGCGGCAAGTTCGCGGGCCAGGCGGCTGGCGGCCGCTTCGAAGATCTGCCGTTCGGAATAGCTCTGTTCCGGCTGATCGTCGGCACGGTACAGGTCGCGGACCACTTCGGCGATCGAGACGAGATCGCCCGAGTTGATCTTTGCCTCATATTCCTGGGCGCGCCTGGACCACATGGTCCGCTTGACCTTGGGCTTGCCCTTCAGCGTATCCAGTGCCTCGCGCAGCGTCTTGTCGCTGGACAGCTTGCGCATGCCGACGCTTTCCGCCTTGTTGGTCGGAACGCGCAGGGTCATTTTCTCTTTTTCAAAGCGCAGGACGTACAGCTCGAGCTGCATTCCCGCAATTTCCTGCTTCTGGAGTTCGATCACACGGCCAACGCCATGCTTGGGGTAAACGACATAATCGCCGACATCGAAGGACAGCGCCTTGGCAGCCATGTAGGAGGAACCTTTCCGTGAACTCTCGCCCCAGGGGGTTGCACGAACAGAACCGGCCCGCTAACCGGGCTGAGCTGGTGCGACCGGGGCATTATTGTCAACGTCTCCGCGGCGGCGGATGCTCGAATCCGCCGTCTGACCGCTATGTAACACGACAGACACAGAAATGCCAGCGTGGCGCGCGCATCGCTGCACATTTATCCTGTTTGGCACGCGGAATAGGCCCATCCGCGCCCGATGCGGATGGGCTGACGACGGCAATGCCCCGGATGCGGCGGATCAGTCGCCCTCGCCCGGTTCCGGCGAGAAATACTTGTCGAACTTGCCTTCTTCGCCCTTATGCTCATCGGCATCGGCGGGGGTCTGGCCGGCATTGTTGGTGACGTTGGGCCACTGCGCCGAATAGGTCGCGTTCAGCTCCAGCCATTGTTCCAGGCCGCTTTCGGTATCCGGCAGGATCGCTTCTGCCGGGCATTCGGGTTCGCACACGCCGCAATCGATGCATTCGTTCGGGTTGATGACCAGCATCACCTCACCCTCGTAGAAACAGTCCACCGGACAGACCTCGACGCAATCCATGTATTTGCATTTGATGCAGGCGTCGGTGACGACATAGGTCATTGGGGAATGCGCTCCGTTCGTGTGCTCCGGACTTCTGCTATGCGGGGGCGTCGGGCACGTCAACGGGGTTGGACGCGCCGGGGACCAGGTTTTCATAGCAGCCAAGCGCCTCTGCCGGCGGGCCGCGGCGATGGGGCAGCGCCACCACGCGCAACACCCGCACCCGGCCATGCAGGGGAAAGGCGATGATCGCACCGGGTCGGACGGCGGCATGGGCACGGTCGATCCGGCGCCCGTCGAGCCGCAGCAACCCGCCCTCGGCCAGCTGTTGCGCCAGGCTGCGCGATTTGGTGAGGCGGGCGAACCACAGGAAACGGTCGAGCCGCATGGATCCGCCGGATTCAGCCATGCGGCAGCAGATCGGCGAGCGCGGCAAAGGCATTGCCGGGGCGGGGCGGGGCCGTACGGTCGGCGGGGCGGGCCGGGCGTCGCGGCCGTCCATGCCACACCCATGCCGCAGCGTCGTCGGCCGCATCCGCCCCCTTCAGCCGTCGAAAGCCCAGCACGGCCATCAACCTGTCCTGCGATCCGGCATTCAGGCCGATCGCGGTCGCCAGCGGCAGCGCCGGACGAAAGGGTTCATCCCGACTGGCGGCGATGCGGGCGTCATGCACCCCGCGCGCCAGCCGTTCGATCAGGTCGATGCGCACCGCCTGATCCCCGATCCGGCGGAAACCGGGCGCGATTGCGCCGATCCCGTTCAGGACGGTCGCGCCCGGCGGCGGTGCCGGTGCAGGGTGGCCGCCAGCGACCGCCATCAGCGCCAGCCGCCAGCGCATCGCCATGGGCTTCAGCACGCGCGGGTCGAACAGGTCCAGGCTGCCGATGGTGATGCCTGCCCGGCGCAGCGCGTGGCGGGCCGGGCGGTCCAGCGCATCGAGCGCATCGCCAAGCGGTTCCCGGGGCGCGATGCCAAGGCCGCTCAACAAGGCGGCGGCGGTGACGCGGAGCGCCGGGCTTGCATCCTCCGCCTCGGCCAGCGCGGCCAGCGGGGCAAGCGGCGGCAAATGCCGGCCGAGCTGGGCCGCAAGCCACCGGTCGAGCCGCGCCTGCACCGCGTCGCGCTGGGCCGGGGGCAGGGCGGCGGCGGCACGGTCTAGCCGTACGCGGCTACGATGCATGGCCGGTCCCGGAGCCAGTGCGGCCACCGGGGTATCGGCCCAGGCAATCTGCGCCGGGCCGCCATCGGCTTCGATCAGGGCAAAGGCGTTGTCGGGCGCATCCGCCAGCCCCTGAGCGCGCCGCGCAAGCTCGCCCGCCAGCCGCTTTTCGGCGGCGGCCAGCAACATGCGCTTATCGGATGCCCGCGCCTCTGCCGCCACCTCGAACCGGAAACCGGTCAGCCGGCCCAGCGGTTCGCCCTCCACATTGACCGAGCCATCGGCGGCGACCTCGACCGGCAGGGACGCAGGGTCGGCCCCGATCTGGCGCAAGAGCACGCTCGTCCGACGGTCGACGAAACGCTGGGTCAGGCTGGCGTGGAGCGCGTCCGACAGGCGTTCCTCGATGGCGCGGGTGCGCTCTGCCCAATGGGTCGGGTTTTCCAGCCAGTCGGATCGGTGCGCGATATAGGCCCAGCTGCGCGCGGCAGCGATGCGGCCGGCAAGCGTTTCGACATCGCCGCCCATGCGGTCGAGCCGATCGATTTCCTGAGCGAACCAGTCCTGGGGCACATGGCCCTTGCCCTCCGACAAATGGCGGAACAGGCGGCCGACGAAGCGGGCATGGGGATCGGGACCGAGCTTGCGGAAATCGGGCAGGCCGCACGCCGCCCATAGCCGCCGGACCATGGCCGGATGCCGCGCCCGTTCGCGCACCCATTGTTCGCCCGCCAGCCGTTTGAGCACGGCCAGGTCGACGGCCTCTGGCGCGGCGCGCAGCACCGGGTCGGCCGGGCGGCGCTCCAGGCTGTCGATCAGCGCGTCGATGCCGGACAGGTCCAGCTGGCCGTTCCGCCAATACAGCCGTTCGAGCGGCGGCACGCGGTGTCCCTCAATCGCCAGCACTTCTTCCGGCTGGAACGCGTCCGGCCCCTGTTCATGCAATGCGCCGAACGTCCCGTCGCGCTGATGCCGTCCGGCGCGTCCGGCGATCTGGGCCATTTCGGCGATGGTCAGCCGGCGATGACGGCGGCCGTCGAATTTGTGCAGCGACGCAAAGGCGACATGGCCGACATCCATGTTCAGCCCCATGCCGATGGCGTCGGTGGCGACCAGATAATCGACCTCGCCCGCCTGGAACATCGCGACCTGGGCGTTGCGCGTGCTGGGGGACAGTGCGCCCATGACCACCGCCGCCCCGCCGCGCAGCCGCCTGAGCGCCTCTGCCACCGCATAGACCTCCTCTGCGCTGAACGCGACGATGGCGCTGCGCCGGGGCAGGCGGGACAATTTCTTCGCGCCGGCATAGCTGAGCGTCGAAAAGCGGGGGCGGGTGATGATCTCTGCATCGGGGACCAGTGCCCGGACCATGGGCCGAAGCGATTCCGAGCCCAGGATCATGGTTTCGTCGCGGCCTCGTGCACCCAGCAGCCGGTCGGTGAACACATGGCCGCGTTCGGGATCGGCACCCAGTTGCGCCTCGTCAATCGCGACGAAGCCCACTTCCCGGTCCGTCGGCATGGATTCGGCGGTGCACAGCAACCAGCGGGCATCGGGGGGCAGGATCTTTTCCTCGCCCGTGATCAGGCCGACCTGGTTCGCGCCCTTGATCCGGACGACGCGGTCATAGACTTCCCGCGCCAGCAGCCGCAGCGGAAAGCCGATCATGCCGCTGGAATGCCCGCACAACCGCTCGATCGCCAGATGCGTCTTGCCCGTGTTGGTCGGCCCCAGCACGGCAGTGACCGGTCGATGCGCGAACTGGGTCATGCCGGATAGATTGGCCATTGGGGACGCCGTGGCAACGGGCAATCGGTGATTAATCGTGTCGGACTGGCCATCCGGGCCGGATCGCCCCTGGGATCGCACGGTTCGTCGCACGGCGGCAGGGCCGGTCCACGGGTTAATTTGACTTTAGCACCTTTGCTGCACAGAAATCGCGTCGGCCCAGTCGTCGGAACGATCGACGGGCCATCGGGTCGGGGGTGCGGGTTTTTGTTCCTGCGGGGTGAACAGGACTGGACGGGCGGTAGCAGCGGCGCGCAGAGCGTCGCGGTGCCCGCGCTGCGCCTGCGTCGCGCGCGGTTGATCGATGCCCTGTCCGATCGCTTTCCGGATTTCGACCCCTTTCCAGATCTTGGTTCGCGGATCGGTACCGGCGAATGGTATCGCGGTGCCGCAACCTGTGCCGGGATGCTGGCGCTGGCATGGCTGTTGTCGCCGGGGTTCGAACGCCCGATCCTGGGCCGCGCGCCAGCCGCGCTGACCGGGTCCGCGCTGGATGAGGCGCGCAGCCAGGGGGTGACCGCCCTTGCGCTGGGCGCAAACAGCGGGGCGCGCATGGGCGCGACCGCCGCCGTGCGGCCGCTGGCTGACACCCCCGAACGGCCGATCATCGATGTCAGCGGCACGGTGGGGGGATCGTTCGAACGCTTCCTGACCCGATCCGGGGTCGCGCAGGACGAGGCGGCGTCCGTTGCGGCACTAGTCGGCGATGCCGTGCCGGTGGACAGCATCAATTCGGGCACGCGGATCGCGATGAAACTGGGTCGTCGCCCGGCAAAGGATGCCGCCCGGCCGCTGGAGGCGCTGTCCTTTCGCGCGCGGTTCGACCTGGCGCTGGAAGTCGCGCGGGGCGAGGGCGGGCTGACGCTGAAGCGGATTCCCATCGCCATCGACGATACGCCGCTGCGGATTCGCGGACGCGTCGGATCCAGCCTGTACCGTGCGGCACGTGCATCGGGTGCGCCGGCGCGCGCGGTCGAGGCGTATATCCGTGCGATGCGCGCCCGCCTGCCGATGTCGCGCATGGGTGCCGATGACGAATTCGACCTGATCGTCGAGCGCCAGCGTGCCGAAACCGGCGAGGAACGGCTGGGCAAGCTGCTCTATGCCGCCATCGACCAGGGCCGCCGCCAGATCCAGCTCGTCCGCTGGGAACAGGGTGGGCGGACCGAATGGTTCGATGCCAAGGGGATCGGCGAAAATCGCGGCGACATGGCACGGCCGGTACCGGGCGCCGTATCCAGCGGCTTCGGCGCGCGGTTCCACCCCGTCCTGCGCTATCGCCGCCAGCATAACGGCCTGGATTTCAAGGCGAGTTACGGCACCCCGATCCGCGCGGCATCCAGCGGCACCGTGGTCTATGCCGGCTGGCATGGCGGCCATGGCAAGTTCGTGAAGCTGGACCATCCCGGCAATCTGGCGACCGGCTATGCGCATATGAGCCGCATCGCCGTCAGCCCCGGTACCCGCGTCACCGCCGGTCAGGTGATCGGCTATGTCGGGTCGACCGGCCTGTCGACCGGCCCGCACCTGCATTACGAGGTCTATCGCGCCGGCCGCCCGATCAACCCGGCCAATTTCAAGTTCACGCTGCAGCAACAGCTGAGCGGGGCCGAGTTGCGGCAGTTCCGGTCGATGCTGGCGCGACTGATGGCGGTGCCGGCGGCCAATGGCAGCCGGACCGAGACGAAGCCCTGATCCCCGCTCAGGCGGCGGACCGTTCCAGCCACAAGAGTCGGGCAAGCATCGGCAGCAGTGCGATCGATGCCGTAGCTGCGACCGCAATTCCCCAGGGAAGCGGGTTCATGCCGACCGCCCTGGCGCGCGGCACCATCAGGAAAAAGGCCATGGCAACCGCGATCAACAGGTCGAACCACACCTGATTGCCGGCCAGCGTCGTGGTGTGGTTGAGCCAGAATTGCACCAGACCGTCCGACAGAAACGTGATGGCGGAAAAAGCGGCAAAGGCGATGCCGGTCAGTGCCACGGCAAGGACGGGGCGGGCCGGTGACCGGCGCACGGCGCTGATCAGGATGACCGGGGCAAGGATCGCATAGGCAAGGACCGGCATGATCTGCAAAAGGGTCATGGTCGACATTCCTGTGTATGGATGTAGCGGACGCTACAATTAGCACAGGAATGTAGCGATTGCTACAGGGGAAAAGGCACGCATGGCGTACGACAGGATCACCGCTTTGGACCGGATGGCCGATCATGTGCTGGCGAGTGGCCTGGGCCAGGCCACGCTGCGCCCGCTGGCGATCGCCGCCGGTACGTCGGACCGGATGCTGATCTATCATTTCGGGACCAAATCGGCGCTGGTCGCGGCCTTGCTGGACCATCTGGCGCATCGGATGCAGCGGATGCTGGACGCCGCCGTCACACCGCCCCGCTTTGACGACGAGGATGCGCTGGTGGCGACGACGCTGGCCGCCATCCGGTCCGACGCCTTTGCTCCCTATGTCCGGATATGGCTGGAAATGGTCGCGGCGGCAGCGCGCGGTGAGGCGGCCTATCGCGAGACCGGCGAGCGGATCGCGCGCCTGTATCTCGACTGGCTGGCGCATCGCCACCCGGCGGGCGCGGCGGGGGCGCTGGAGGCGCTGCGGCGGATCGAGGGTACCATCGTCCTGGACGCCGTCGGCATCCGCGATGCCGGTGCGAGCTTAACGCCCCTGTGACCGCCAGCGCCGGATCGTCCGGTCGATGATGCGGTCTTCACCGCCGGTTTCGCGCCACAGGGTCGAGAATAGCGGGTCTTCCGATGCCGGTCGTCGTGCCTCTTCCAGATTGTCGAAGGCGACCCGGATCGGCGTCGCCACGCCTTCGCCGCAGACGATGCATTCGCGGTTGCGCAGCGCCGGGATGGCGTCGAGGAAGCCGCGCGCGCCCTCCGGCATGGCAGCGCGGACGAATGCCTGGTCGCGTTCGTTGTTCAGGCGCATCGAGATGATCGTGCCGACCTGCGACAGCACGCCTTCGGCCAGATCCGACGGACGCTGGGTGATCAGCCCCAGCGAGACGCCGTATTTGCGCCCTTCCTTGGCAATGCGGCTGAGGATGCGGCCGACCGAGCTGGCATCGGCCTTGCGCTCGTTCGGGATGTAGCGGTGCGCCTCTTCACAGATCAGCAGGATCGGACGCTGCGGTTCGTTGCGCGACCAGATGGCGAAATCGAACACCATGCGGGCCAGCACCGCGACAACGACGGACGTGATCTCGTTCGGCACGCCCGACACGTCGATGATCGAAATGGGCTTGCCGTCGCTGGGCAGGCGGAACATGCGGGCGATAAACTGGGCCATGGTATCGCCGACCATCATGCCGGAGAACATGAAGGAATAGCGGGGATCGGCCTTGACCTCGTCGATCTTGGACTTGAGCCGAAGGAAGGGCGCGGTGTCGGTCGCCTTGTCCATCTTGCCCATCTCGTTCTGGATGGCGGTGGACAGGTCGGACAGCAGATAGGGAATGGGGGCATCGACGGTCAGCTTGCCCACCTCCTGCCCCACCCGGTTCTTGGCCTTGGCCGTCATCAGGCAGCGGGCGAGGATGTCGGCATCGACCTGACGGTCGGAGCCGGTCGAGGTGAGCAGCACCTCGCAATGTTCCTCGAAATTCATCAGCCAATAGGGCAGGGCCAGGTTGCTGACGTCGAACAGGGCGCCATTGCCCTGAAACGCGACGGAATATTCGCCGTGCGGGTCGATCATGACGATATGGCCCTGGGGTGCCATGTCGCAGATGCGGTGCAGGATGAGCGCGGCGCTGGTCGATTTGCCGGTGCCGGTCGAACCCAGCAGCGCGAAATGCTTGCCCAGCAGCGCATCGACATAAAGCGCGGCGCGGATGTCCCGGCTGGGATGCACGGTGCCGATTTCGATGTGCGGCCGATCCTCTGCCGCATAGATCTGGCGCAGGTCGTTGGTGGACAGCGGATAGATGCGCGTTCCGGGATTGGGATAGCGGGTGATGCCGCGCCGGAACCGGTACAGGCGACCGGTCAGCTTCTCCTCGTCCCCTTCGCCCAGAAAATCGATCTGCGCGACCAGCCGGTTGCTGTCGTTCGGCGCGATGCGGACGCTGCGGACACTGGCCACGACCCATGTTGCGCCGACCCGCAGCTTGATCTGGCTGCCGATCTGGCCCGCATTGGCGATGCTGGCATCGGGATCGGCCATCAGGCCTTCCAGCTGCGCGCGGTCCAGTTCGACCTCGCTGCCGCCGCCGGTGATGGCGACGACCATGCCGATGGCCGGCACGGTACCAAGGGGCACCGCTCCCGCGCCGCCAAGCACGCCTATCGCAGGTTCAAAAGCGTGCGCGCCGTGCATGTCCGCCATTCGTGTGTTCCCGTGACCAGTGCCCGGTATTGCGGATCAAGCGTAAAGATATGGTTGCCCGGCGGTAACCCGATGTTCGCATGGGGTCATTCAGCCAACGTCAGCGCGGCCGGACCCTTTGCCACAGCGCACCCGCTGCCCATCCGAGCCCAAGGGACAAAAGCACCGCCACCAGACCATACAACAGCGACCATTGCTGCGCAGCGGCCGCGACAAACCGCTCAAACCCCGATTTGCGGATGTCGATATCGCGCACCGCCGCCGCCAGCACCCGGCCGTCACGGATCAGGAAGGTTTCGGCGGTAAAGCGGCCCACCGGTACCCGGGCCGGGATGGCCAGGCGCGCCCGATAGAGCACGTCGGCGGTGATTTCCACCGCGCCCGGCGCCTCGTAATACAGTCCCGCCCGGCGTTTCAGATCGACCAGTCCGGCCGCGAATCGCCGTTGTTCATCGGTCGTTGCCGGCGTGATCGGCGACAGCTGCAGGCTGTCCAGGCCCAGTTCGTAAATGGCGCGCGTGCGTTCATCCACCAGCTGATCGATGGGGCGGGACGAGGCGATGGCGTAAAAGGACGGGGCGGACCGATAGCGCGCGGTATCGGCATTGACCCAGATGCCGGCCACCTTGCTTTTTTCGCGCAGCCTGATGCTTTCGGTCGGCCCCTTGACCACCACAACGATATCGGCCGGTTCGTCGCCATCGGGCACGCGGCCGCCGGGATAGAGGATCGCACCGAACAGCAACAGTTCGGCGCCGGTAAAGCTGTAGATGATCTCGATATCCCGCTGCGACACATCGGGCACCAGCACCGGTTTGGTCGCGCCCAGCAGCGCTGGGGCCGCTAGCATCAGGATCAGGGGGCGCAGCCGCCGCACCAATGCTCTCATCCCAGTTCGATCGAATAGATTTCGTCCGGCCGCCAGGCGAGGCCCAGCAGCATCCGCAGGCCGACGCCCAGGACCAGCGCGGCCAGCATCAGCCGCAGATATTCGGGCTTTACCCGTTGGGCCAGTCGGGCGCCGATCTGGGCACCGCTGACCGATCCGACCAGCAGCAGGGCGGCCAGCACGATGTCCACCGCCTTGGTCGTCAGCGCATGGATCATGGTGGCCGCGGCGGTGACGAACAGGATCTGGAACAGCGAGGTGCCGACCACCACCCGCGTGCTCATGCCAAGGAGGTAGATCATCGCCGGCACCAGCACGAACCCGCCGCCCACGCCCAGCAGCATGGTCAGGATGCCGACGCCGACCCCCAGCACGAATGGCGCAATCGGCGAGATGTAGAGGCCGGAGCGATAGAAGCGCCATCGCCAGGGCAGGGCGGCGATCAGCGGCCAGTGCCGCTTGCGCAGCGGGGCGACCGTCCCTGCCCGGCGCGCCTTCAGCGTATCGATCGATTCGCGCAGCATCAGCCAGCCGATCGATCCGAGCATGACGACATACAGGACGTTGATGACGGTATCGATCTGTCCCGTGCCGCGCAGCCAGTCGAAAAGCGCCGCACCCAACAGCGATCCGACCACGCCGCCCAGCACCAGCACGCCGCCCATCTGAAGATCGACGCCGTCCCGACGCAGATGGGCGAAAACGCCCGATACGCTGGCCCCGGTCACCTGGCTGGCGGCTGATGCGGCGGCGACGGTGGGCGGAATGCCGTAAAAGATCAGCAGCGGCGTCGTCAGAAATCCGCCGCCGACGCCGAACATGCCCGACAATAATCCCACCGCGCCGCCCAGCAGGATGATCACCAGTGCATTGACTGACAGATTGGCGATGGGAAGGTACAGGTCCATGGCCATCCGGCGATAGCGCGAGAGCCGGGCGGGAAAAAGGCGCAATGCGCGCCCGTGGCCAAACGGCCACCCGGTTGCGTCAAAAGTCCAGGCCGATGGTCAGCGCAGGGCCGCTGTCCGGTGCGGCATCGCCGGCCACCCGTTGCCGCCAGTCGAGCGCGACGCGGACCGGCTGATTGCCGAGCCGGACCGTAGCCACCGCACTTGGCCCGATGTCCAGCCGCGCTGCATCGCGCTGAATCCCGCCCCAGATGCCACCGCCCATGGCCACGGTGGTCCCGACGGGATGCAGTGCGCGCGCTGCCCCGTCGGCATAGGGTTCCAGCCGGTCGCGCATCACTGCCCCGGCCTGGCCATAGGCTTCGATCGAAAGGCCGCCGCCGACCGGTTGCGGACCAATCCCGGCGACAGCGGCGGCTCCGGTGGCCGCACCGACGCCGTCCACCGCCATCCGCTGCTCGGCGATCAGCGTCACCGGTGCGTCCAGCGGCCGCCATTCCAGGCCGGCGACCAGCTCGCGGCCGGCTGCACCGATCGGCACGTTGACCCCTGCCATGGCCGCAATCGCCCGGTGGCCGATCGGATGGCGCAACCGGGCACCGGCCTGCGATCCGCCGAGCTGACCCTGGCCCGCCACGGGCCGTGCCGCTCCGCCGCGCGCCATCAGCCATGCCGAACCGGACAGGCCGGCCGGTACGGAGGCGGGCGCGGGCAGGTCTGGCGACAGTCGCGGATCGGGCGTCCATGCGACCGGTGTCGCCGGTTCCAGCGCGATGAGCGCCAGCATCGCCATGTTCACACGCTCCGGATCGACGCCCTGGCGCTCGGCGGGGGGAAGGTGGAGGAACGGCATCGGCGCGGGCGTGGCTGCGGTTGCGATCAGGGTCGGCAACGGCATGGTTGGCGCGACGGGAACGGCGGCGGGCGGGATGGCGAGCGCCGCAGGAGGGGCGGCGATTGCATCGCTGCCGCGGACCAGGCGTTCGACGATCGCGCCGCCCGGCACGCCGTCGCGGATGGCGCCGGGCAGGTCGCCGGTCTGGTACCAGAGCAGCATGACCCGAAGGACGACCCATCCGCCCAGGATCAGCCCGGCAAATCGCAGCGGACGCCCGCCGGCGCGCAGCATCATCGCCGCATCGCCCGATCCGGTGCGATCGGGAAATGATGCGCGGTCTTGTCCCAGTGCAGCCGGGCGCCGCGCAACAGCTTGATATAGGCGAACAGCGCCCGCCGCGTCGCCAGCAGCGCGATCAGGTTGCCGACCAGCGCCCGTGGTGCCGACAGCGCCGCCTGTCGCCAGCCATAATGCGCCCGGACATGCACCGCCCGCAGCAACAGCCGCCATCCCAGCAGCAGGGCATTGGCCCGGATCAGCCAGCCAAGCCATGGATCGGCGGGCGGCACCGCCACCCCGATCGCCCAGTGCCCGACCCGCGCCAGCCCCCAGCCGACCAGCGCGGCATAGGCCGCCGCCAGCACCAAAACGGCGATCAACGCCCGCCGGTCGCGCATCCGCATCCAATGGTCCTGCCAGTTACCGCGACGGCTCCAGCCCGTCCGGTCCCATCCAGCCAGCGCGATGCCGGTGATCCATCGCGCCTTTTGCCGGACGGCCGTTTCGACGCTGGCGGGGAAATAGGCGCGCACGGCGACCATCGGACCACCCGGATATTCCGCCATGCGCACGAACGCCCCGCGTCCGCCCAGCCGGTGAATGGTCAGCCCCAGTTCGTAATCCTCGGTCAGGCTGGCCTCGTCGAAGGGCAGCCCGCCACGCGCCGCCGCTACCGCGTGCAGCATGGGTACGGTGATGGCGCACCCGACCCCCGCCAGCGGCAGTCCGGCACCCAGCCGTTCGCGGACCGGCAAACTGAGGGAATGGGCCTCGGAAAACTCGTCCGCATAATGGCCGGATACCAGTATGGAACGCGGATCGATCAGCGGCAGCACCGGGATCTGCACCACGTCGTTCCGCCGCAGATACTGGTCGAAAACACGCAGTTCGGCGGGGTGTACCAGATCTTCTGCGTCATGCTGGACAACCAGGTCGAATGGATGCCCCTGCGCCAGCTGGTCGGCCAGCATCGCCTGCCACATCTGGTTCAGGCAATGCGCCTTGGTCGTGGGGCCGGCCCGATCGGCGATGACGGTGCGCACCCGCCCATCGATCCGAGCGACGGCGGTGACCGCCGCTATCGTTGCGGGATCATTCGGATAGACGCCGACATAGATGCGGTAATCGGGATGATCGAACCGGTCCAGCGCATGGGCCAGCATGGCACCGATGACGCTGGATTCGTCCCATGCGGGCACGAATACCGCGATGGTCGCCGGCCGGTCCGGCAGGGGCAGGTCGCGCAGCGTCGGTCGCCTGCGCCTGCGGATCAGCCGGTCGCGCACCAGATGCCAGCCATGGATCACATCGATCGACAGGTCGTCCAGCCCGCCGATCAGAAACCCGATCGCGGCAAACAGCAACAGTTCGTGTGTGATGGCGTCCAGCCAGTCGAGCAGCAATCCAGCCAATCGCCACCCCCCAGTTGCGCGATTCGCGTATAGCATAAGTAATGTTGCGGTAGCTTTGGTAAATCAGTCGGTTGGTTCCGAATGGACAGGGCCGCCGCTTGTCCGTTACTCTCGCGTCCGGACCGGCCGGAGGGGGATGGCCATCATGCTGTTTGCACGCATTGCCATGGCGCTGGCCCTGATCGCCGCAATCCCCTTGGCGGTGGCGGATGATGCCCCGCGCGTGACGCTGGCCACGCCGGGGCTTGGCAATGGCGCGATCGAGCGGTTCACGCTGCGGTTCAGCGCGGCGATGGTGCCGCTGGGCGATCCGCGCGCCGCCGCGCCGGCCGCCATTGCCTGTCCGGTGGGGGGGCAGGGACGATGGGTCGATCAACAGACCTGGGTCTATGATTTCGCCAGCGGGCTGCCGGGCGGGGTCACCTGCCGGTTCGACCTGCGCGATGGCCTTCGCAGCGCGGCGGGCTATGCGGTCGAGGGGACGCGCAGCTTCAGCGTGGACAGCGGCGGGCCGGTGGCGCGCGCCGTGCTGCCCGGCGGCTATGGCGGCGAGATCGAGGAGGATCAGGTGTTCCTGGTCGCCGCGAACCTGCCCGCATCGCCGCAGTCGGTGGGGGCCAACGCCTATTGCGCGGTCGATGGCCTGAGCGAACGAATCCCGGTCGATGTGCTGGGCACCGATGCCGCGATCGACCTGATCCGCAAGCTGGGCAAGGACAACTGGTCGAGCCGCAGCTTCCTGTCGAGCGCTGGCCTGCCCGAACAGCTGCCTGCCAGCGCGGACGAGGCCAAGCGGGCGCTGGCCGGGGTGACGGCGCTGCGCTGTCGCAGGCCGCTGCCGCCCGGGCGCGACATGGCGCTGGTGTGGGGCGCAGGGATCGAGAGCGGCGGGCGCAAGGCGGGCACCGACCAGCGGTTCGATTATACCGTCCGCAAGCCGTTCACCGCGCGCTTCGAATGTTCGCGGGTCAATCCGCAGGCGGGGTGCAATCCGGTGTCGCCGGGCTGGCTGCGCTTTTCCGCGCCGGTGCCCGCCGAAGTGGCGAAACAGGCGCGGATCGAGGTGCCGGGCGGCAAGGTGCTGACCGCCGCGATAACCGACGACGACAAGAACAAGCAGATGGTCAGCGAAGTGCGCTTTACCGCGCCCCTGCCCGAGGCGGTGGCGGCGCGGCTGATGCTGCCCGCCGGGGTGAAGGACGAGAGCGGGCGGCCGCTTTCCAATGCCGAGCGCTTTCCGCTGGAGGTGCGGTTCGACGAGGCGCCGCCGCTGGTGAAGTTCGCTGCACCGTTCGGCATCGTCGAGGCGAAGGAGGGCGGGACGCTGCCCGTCACCATCCGCAATGTCGAAAACCCGTTGCCGGGGAACAATGCCGCACTGGCTGGGCAGGCACTGCGCGTCGCCGGATCGGACGCCAGCATCGCCAAATGGCTGCGCACCATCGACGAGGCCGATGATTACAAGAGCCATGAGGAGCAGCGCGGCGGCGAGACGGTGACGGTGAACGACACCGGATCGAAGGCGATCCTGACCGGCGGCGCGGGCAAGGCGTTCAACCTGCCGCTGCCCGCAGGCGGCAAGCCGATGGAGGTGGTGCCGATCGCACTGGGCAAGCCCGGATTCTATGTGGTCGAGTTCGCCAGTCCGCGGCTGGGCGCGGCGCTGCTGGGGCGAAACGCCCCGCGCTATGTCGCGGCGGGCGCGCTGGTCACCAACATGGCGGTGCATTTCAAATGGGGCCGGGGCGGATCGCTCGCCTGGGTCACGGCGCTCGACAGCGGCAAGCCGGTGGCGGGGGCGGAGGTGCGCGTCACCGACAGCTGCTCGGGCGCGGAACTGGCGCGCGGGCGTAGCGATGCGCAGGGGCGGGCGGCGTTCTCCACGGGGTTGCCTGAGCCCGAAAGCTATGGCGATTGCGGCCCGTCGAGCGAGGCGCATCCGCTGATGGTGTCGGCCCGCGCGGGCGATGACATGAGCTTTACGCTCACGAGCTGGGGCGAGGGCATCCGGCCCTATGATTTCGACCTGCCGTTCGGCTGGTCGGCGCGGGAGGAGGTGATCCACACGGTGTTCGACCGCGCGCTCGCCAAGCAGGGCGAGACGGTGAACATGAAGCATTTCGTGCGGATGCCGAGCGGAAATGGATTCAGCCTGATGCCGGGCTTTACCGGCAAGCTGGTACTGACCCATTCGGGCACCGGGACGGAGTTCGAACTCCCGCTGACGATTCGGCCGGGCGGTTCGGGGGAGACGACATGGGCCGTGCCCGCCGCTGCGCCGATGGGCGATTACAATCTGCGTTTCGTCAATGGCGACCGGACGATCTGGTCGGGCCAGTCGGTCAAGGTGGACGAATATCGTTTGCCAACGATGAAGGCGAGCGTCGCCGGGCCGAGCGCGCCGATGGTGAAGCCGAAGTCCGTGCCGCTGGACCTGTTTGCCGGGTATCTGTCGGGCGGGGGGGCATCCAACCTGCCGGTCGATCTGCGCGTCGCGTTCATGGAAGGGTACCGGCGGCCCAAGGGCTTTGACGGCTATAGCTTTGCCGGGCGGCGGATGGAGGAGGGCGTCAAGCCGCTCAATGGCGATGGCGAGGAGGAACTGGCACCGCTGCCGCCGACGCAGACGCTGCCGCTCACGCTCAATGCCGAGGGCGCGGCGCGGACCAGTGTCGAGGTGCCCGCGATGCTGACCGGCCCGACCGACCTGCTGGTCGAGATGGATTATGAGGATGCGAATGGCGAGATCCTGACCGCGTCGCGGCGGGTGCCGCTGTATGACAGTGCCGTCCAGATCGGGGTGAAGACCGATGGCTGGATGATGAAGGACGACGATCTGCGGTTGAAGCTGGTCGCCCTCGATCCCAGCGGCAAGCCGATCAAGGGGCAGCGGATCACGGTGGAGCTGTTCAGCCGCGAGGTGCTGACCGCCAGGCGACGGCTGATCGGCGGTTTCTATGCGTACGACAACCAGATGAAGACGACGCGGATCGACGAGACCTGTTCCGCGACCACCGACGAACTGGGGCTGGCGGAATGCCGGATGGATCCCGGCGTGTCGGGCGAGGTCTATGCGGTCGCCACCGCCGAGGATTCGGATGGCAATTCGACCGTCGCGGGCACCTCGGTCTGGCTGGCGGGCGAGGATGACTGGTGGTTCGGCGGCGACAATGGCGACCGGATGGACGTGATCGCCGAAGCGCCGGAAGTGAAGGCGGGCGAGAAGGCGCGGTTCCAGGTGCGGATGCCGTTCCGCGAGGCAACGGCGCTGGTGACGGTCGAGCGCGAGGGCGTCATCGACAGCTTCGTCACCGAACTCAGCGGCAAGGACCCGGTGGTCGAGGTGGCGCTGCCCGGCGGCTATGCGCCGGAGGTCTATGTCAGCGTGATGGCGGTGCGCGGGCGGATCGGCGGCTGGTCGCTGTGGCTGGCGAACCTGGCGCGCGACTGGAACCTGCCGTTCTTCTCCCGCGAGGGTGCGCGTCCGACCGCGCTCGTCGATCTGGCCAAGCCCGCTTACCGGATGGGCGTGGCGCGGGTGAAGGTCGGCTGGGACGATTTCCGCATGGGCGTGAGCGTCAAGGCGGACAAGGAACGCTATGCCGCGCGCGACACGGCCCAAGTGGCGATCGCCGTCACTAACCCCGATGGCAGTCCGGCGCGCGATGCGGACGTGGCGTTCGTCGCGGTGGACGAGGCGCTGCTCCAGCTCGCGCCCAACGAAAGCTGGGACGTGCTGGGCGCGATGATGGGCGAGCGGCCGCTGTCGGTGCTGACCTCCACCGCGCAGATGCAGGTGGTCGGCAAGCGGCATTATGGGCGCAAGGCCGTCGAGGCGGGCGGCGGCGGGGGCGGCGACCTGTCCGGGCTGAACCGCGAGAATTTCCAGCCGGTGCTGTTGTGGCGCGGGCAAGTGGCGCTGGATGCACAGGGGCGGGCGCGGGTCGCGGTGCCCTTGTCCGATGCGCTGTCCGGGTTCCGGCTGGTCGCGGTGGCGGGGGCTGCGGGCGGCAATGCGTTCGGCATGGGCGAGGCGAGCGTGCGGACCGCGCAGGACCTGTCGATCTTTGCGGGCGTGCCGCCGCTGGTGCGGGGCGGGGACCGCTATGCGGCGCAGTTCACCCTTCGCAACGGGTCCGACCGCGCGATGAAGGTGACGGCGGATGTCGCAGTCAGCCCGCGCGTGGCGACGGGCAGGCCGCTGACCGTCACCATTCCGGCGGGCGGGGCGGTGCCGGTGGCATGGAACCTGACCGCACCCGGCGGGACGGGGACGCTAACCTGGACGGTCAATGCGCGCAGCGAGGATGGCCGGGCGGTCGACCGGATGACGGTCACGCAGAATGTCGTGCCACCGGTGCCCGTCGAGACCTGGGCCGCGACGCTGACGCGGGTGGGCGCGGGCGGGGCTATCCCGATTGCGCCGCTCACGGGCTTCCTGCCGGGGCTGGGCGCGGTCGAGGTGACGCTGACCGACACGCTCGTCCCGCCAATGCAGGGCGTGCGCGACTATATGGCGGCCTATCCCTATACCTGTTTCGAGCAGCGGCTGTCGAAATCGGTGGCGCTAGGCGATGCGGCGGCATGGAACCGGCTGGCCGGAGAACTGCCCGCCTATCTGGATGCCGATGGCCTCATCAAATATTTCCCGGTCGAGGGGATGAACGGGTCGGAGGCGCTGACCGCCTATGTCCTGTCGATCACGGCCGAGGCTGGCCTGCCGCTGCCCGGCGGATCGCGCGAGCGGATGGTCGCGGCGATGCAGGCGGTGCTGGACGGGCGGCTGCGGCGTGAGGACTATGGCGATGTCCGCATCCAGCGGATCGCGGCGCTGGCGGCGCTGGCGCGGGCGGGCGCGGCAACCCCTGCGATGCTGGGGCAAGTGGGCATGACCCCGGCTGAGATGCCGACCGCGTCGCTTGCGGACTATCTGGCGGCGCTGGGGCGCATCCCGGGGCTGGCCAATGGCGCGGCGTTGCGGGCGGCGGGCGAGGGCGAGCTGCGCAAGCGGCTGGCCTATGAAGGGACGCGGCTCGACCTGACCGATCAGGGGCAGGCGGCGTGGTGGATGATGTCGTCCGGCGACGAGGCCGCGATCAAGGCGCTGGCCGCCGTGCTGGGGCGGCCCGGCTGGGGCGAGGATGGCCCACGCATGATGACCGGCATCGCGACGCGGCAACAGCGGGGGCATTGGGACACGACCACGGCCAATGCCTGGGGGACGATCCTGGCGCGGCGCTTTGCGGCGGCCTATCCGGCGGAAATGGTGGCGGGAGTGACGACGGCGTCGCTGGGGACTGCGCGGGTGAGCCGGAGCTGGCCGCTGGCGGCATCGTCGCGGCTGCTAAGCTTCCCGCTTCCGCCCGCGCGCGCGCCGCTGACCCTGACGCAGAGCGGCGGGGCCGGGCCATGGGCGTTCGTGCGGGTGAAGGCCGCCGTGCCGCTGCGCCAGCCGCTGGCGGCGGGATACCGGATGACTCGCAAGGTCGATGTGGTGCAGGCCCGGACCAAGGGCGTGCTGACGCGCGGCGACGTGCTGCGCGTGACGCTGACCGTCGAGGCGAGCGCCGAGCGGAGCTGGGTGGTGGTTTCGGACCCGATCCCGGCAGGCGCGACGGTGATCGGCGGCATGGCCAACCAGTCGGCGCTGCTGGGCGAGGGCGGGGAGAGCGAAGGCGCATCCCCCAGCTATGTCGAGCGCGGACAGGATGCCTGGCGCGCCTATTTCGCCTGGCTGCCCGCGGGGACGCATACGGTCAGCTATACCGTCCGGCTGAACGGCGCGGGCACGCTGCAACTGCCGCCCAGCCGGGTGGAGGCGATGTATTCCCCGGAAATCCGCGCGGCGGTGCCGAATGGGGTGGTGACGGTGCGGCAGCGTTAGGGAGTCTGCCAGTCCACTCCGTATTTATCTACAACATGACCTTCGCTATCGACCGCAAAAACGAGTTGGACGTCGGTGACATCGTTTATCGCAACCCACACATAATCCAGTCCGTCATTGCCTTTTCTTATGTTCACGATGTAAGGTGTATATCGAGATTCAAGCGTTGTGTAGTCGTAGTAGCAATCAATAGCGGAATCTAGAGATTCTGGTTTGATGTCTTTCGAACCGCCTAGCTTGTCAAAATATCGATAGCTCACTCCTCTGTAATCAATCATTGTGCAAAGATATTTTGATTTTATGTATCCATTGAGCATCACTAACGTTACCAGCGCAACGATAACGGTCCCAACGGCGATATAGATACTGACACGCTTCATGGTCCGGTTCCTGATGTCCAAAAGCGGAGGCCAGAGAGGCAAGGTGGCGGCTGTGCGCCCTTTCCTACACTTAAGCCGCCGACTAATATTACTGCTTGCGACGGTCTCGTGGCGTTGTGTGCCACCATGGACAGACCAGTCGTGAACGTCAAAGGTGACAGGATCAAACCGCTTCCGCGTAACTTTGTCAGGTTGAGGGTACAGTCGGCAGGATGGGGGATCGGGTCGATAGGACAGCGTCCCACGCGCTCCCGCGTAGGCGGGAGCCCAGAGCTGCATGCCTTTCGCTCGGCAACCCTAGGCTCCCTCCCGCGCGGCAGCGCAACGGTGAGGTGTTGCCCTGTGTTCCCCGGCGGAGGCCAGGGTCCAGCTTGCAGGCGCTCGCAACTGGGCCCCGGCCTTCGCCGGGAAACGGGTAGGTGATTGCTCGGCGGCATTGGGGGTTGGTGGCACTGGCTCTAGCGGCTGCGCTGTATGCGGTGCTTAGCTGGCTGACGCTGCCGCCGCCCTTGCCTTCGCTGGCCAGCGTCAAGGCTGAATTCCGCCCGTCCGAGGCCTGGCTGTACGACCGCAATGGCGCGCTGATCGACAGCGAGCGGGTGGATTTTGCGGCGCGGCGGCTGGCCTGGGTGCCGCTGGATGCCGTGTCCGCCGATGCGCGGGCGGCGATCGTTCAAGCGGAGGACCGGCGCTTTGCCGATCATGGCGGCGTGGACTGGTGGGCGCTTGCCGGAAGCGTGCGCGACCGGGTGACTGGAGAGCGGGTGCGCGGGGCGAGCACGATTTCGATGCAGGTTGCCGCGTTCGTTGCGCCGGAACTGGCCCGGCCCGGCGCGCGGGGGTGGCGCGACAAGCTCAAGCAGATGCGCGCCGCCTGGGCGCTGGAGCGGGCCTGGGGCAAGGACCAGATACTGGAGGCCTATCTGAACCTGGCTGGCTTTCGCGGCGAGGCGCAGGGGGTGGGTGCGGCGGCGCTGAGCATGTTCGGCAAGACGGCCGGAACGCTTACCCGCGACGATGGCGTGCTGCTCGCCGCCCTGTTGCCCGCGCCGGGGGCGGATGCGGCGGCGGTGGCGCGGCGGGCCTGTGCGATTGCCGGCGGGGGCAACTGTGCGCGGTTTCGCAGCGGGGCGGCGTCGATGCTGGGTCCGGCGCGCAGCCTGCGCCTTGATCCCGGCCTTGCCCCGCATCTGTCGGTGCGGTTGCTGAAGGAGCCGGGCGCCAACGTGACGACGACGCTGGATGCGGGCGTGCAGCGCATCGCCGTTGCGGCGCTGACTCGGCAGCTCAAGGGGCTGGGCGGATCGCGGGCGCGCGACGGGGCAGTGGTGGTGGCGGATACCGCGACCGGCGAGGTGCTCGCCTATGTCGGCGGCGTCGGAGGCGCGTCGACAGCGGCGGCGGTGGACGGGGCGAGCGCCTATCGGCAGGCGGGATCGACGCTGAAGCCGTTCCTGTTCGCGCAAGCGATCGAGCGCGGCTACCTGACGCCCGCCTCCATCCTGGACGATTCGCCGGTTCAGCTGGACACGGCGTCGGGGCTGTATGTGCCGCAGAATTACGACCGGGCGTTCAAGGGGCCGGTTTCGGCGCGGGTGGCGCTGGCCGGGTCGCTGAACGTCCCCGCCGTGCGGACGCTATTGCTGACCGGGGTGGAGGCGTTTCGGGACCGGCTGTGGGATACGGGCTATCGCGGGCTGACCGAGGACGGACAATATTATGGTTATTCGCTGGCGCTGGGGTCGGCGGAAGTGACGCTGATGGAACAGGTCGCCGCCTATCGCAGCCTGGCGCGCGGTGGGCAGTGGCAGAAGCTGCGGCTGACCAAGGGGGAGACGGCGGAGGAACCGCGCGCGGTCACTACGCCCGCCGCCGCTTGGATCGTGGCGGACATGATCGCCGATGCCAATGCGCGCGCCGCGACGTTCGGCACGGATTCGGCACTGCGGCTCCCCTTCTGGGCGGCAGTGAAGACCGGCACGTCCAAGGCGATGCGCGACAATTGGTGCATCGGCTTTACCGACCGCTATGTCGTCGGCGTGTGGGTCGGGAACCTTGAGGGCGATCCGATGCGCGCGGTGTCGGGGACCAGCGGGGCAGCACCCGTTTGGCGCGACGTGATGCTGGCGCTGCACCGCGACCGGCCGGGGCGGGCACCGGCGATCCCGGCGGGGGTGGAGGGGCGCAGCGTTCGCTTTGCCGAAGGGCTGGAGCAGCCGAGGCGCGAGTTCTTCCTGGCCGGGACCGGGATGGGCGAGGTGGCGCTGGCCCCGGCAACCGCGCGACGCCCCCGGATCGTCAGCCCGGTATCGGGCAGCGTCTATGCGCTCGATCCCGATATCCCGGTGGACCGGCAACGGCTGGTGATCGGGGTGTCGGGTGAGGTGGCCGGGCACCGACTGATGCTCGACAAGCGCGATCTTGGCGCTGCGGACGGACGGCCGATGGTGCTGGCCGGGCCAGGCGCGCACCGGCTGGCATTGGTGGCACCGGGCGGGCGCGTCGTCGACCAGGTGCTGTTCACCATGCGGTGATGCCTGAAGAAGGGGCGGTCCCAACAGGACCGCCCCGAATGCTTACCAGAAGAAGTTGTTATACACCTGGATCACGCGCCCACGGCGGGTGTCGACCAGCAGGACATCGTCATAATGACGGACGTAGCGCACGGCACCCCGGGCGGGCGGCAGGCGATAGCGGCCGGGATTGGCGATCCAGTAGCGCTGGCCGTAATAGGCCGGCGCGATCCGACCGCCGTTGCTCCACCGATTGTAGCGGAACGGCGCGTTCCAGTTGCCGCGGGCATAGACGCCGCGGTTGCGGGCGCGGTAATCCCGCCAGTCATTGTTGCCCCAGGCGCGGTTGCGATCCACGCGGCGCTGCGTCTGGCGCAGATCGCGGGTTTCGCGACGCAGGTCGCGGCGTTCTTCGCGGATTTCGCGTGGATTGCCCCGGCGATACGCCTGGCGCAGTTCCCGGCGTTCCTCGCGCACATCCTGCCGGTCGCGGCGCAATTCGCGCACCTGGGCCTGGGCGGCGCTCGGCATTGCGATGACGGGCATCGCCACCGCAGCCATCAACAGCATCAGCATGGGCTTACGCATCGAACAAACTCCCTTTCATTCCGGCCGGATAACGCCGGATCATGAAAAGGGTTCTAGGCCGATTCGGCTGAACGGGCCGGGAATCGGTCGTTTAGCGGAGCGAAAGGAACATCACTGCCCGGGGCCGCCGGGCCCGCCGGCACCGCCGCCCAGCGGGGCGCCGACCTGACCGATATTGCCGAACAGATCCTCGAAAAAGCCGCGCTCCCGACCAAGGGTCGGCGTTTTCTTGTCGCTGGGCGCGATGAAGGCGACCTGATCGATCCCGGTCTTGTCGATCCGCGCGACGTTGCCGGCATCGTCGAACACGATGCGCAGCGCGGTCTGATCGACGGGGCGCGGCCGGTTATAGGCAAGGTTGCGGCTGTCGCGCGACAGATAGATCCATTCCTTGTCGTTGAACTGCGCGACAAAGGTGGGGCTGCCCAGCGTCTGGAGCACCGAATCGCGATTGTCGACGCCCGGCTGGACGGAGTTCACCAGATCGGCGTCGATCACATATCCCTGATGGCTGCGCAATTTGGTGCAGGCCCCGGTCGCCAGGGCGGCCGTCATCAGCAGCGTGACGCCCAGCGCCCGATAGGAAAGGGACTTCATCACCACCGCCTCCGCAAAATAACCATCGGCCCGGTCAATCCATTGCAACCCCGGGCCAGCCGCTCAATATGCCGCCAATCGTGGCGCCACAAGGGCGCTGTGACGAACGGACAAGAGGCACGGTGGAATGAAGCTGTTACAGCGCCTGTTTGGACCGCGGGGCGAACGCCCGGCGGAACGTGCCTATCGCGCCGCCGTCGAACGTGCCCGCGAGCCGCACTGGTATCTGGCGGGACAGGTGCCCGACACCATCGATGGCCGGTTCGACATGGTGGCCGCGGTGCTGGCCATGGTGCTGTTGCGGCTGGAAGAGACGCCGGAGGGGGCTGGCCCGGCGGCGGCGCTGGCCGAATGCTTTGTCGAGGATATGGACGGTCAGCTCCGCCAGATCGGGTTCGGCGACATCGTGGTCGGCAAGCAGATCGGGCGGATGATGGGGATGCTCGGTGGCCGGCTGGGCGCGTATCGCGACGGGCTGGCGGCGCCCGGGGCTGCCCAGATGCACGAAGCGCTGGTCCGCAACCTGTATCGCGGCGTAGCCCCCGATCCTGCCGCGCTCGACCATGTGACGACACGCCTGCGCGCGCTGCGCGGCGACCTGCGCACGGTGTCGGTCGACACCATCATGCAGGGCAACCTGCCATGACCGGCCCGGAATTTTCGCGTCCGTGGCGACTCGACCAGATGGGCGGGACGGCCCAGGCCGTGTCGATCGAGGCGGATGCGACCGAGCGGGAAAAGCTGGCCCGCCGGTTCGATCTGGTCGCGGTGCACGCGCTGACCGCCGAAATGACGGTCCGGCGCGACGGCGACCGGGTGCTGGCCGCCGGTCGGGTCAGGGCCACCGTCGATCAGCGCTGTATCGCCACCGGCGATCCGGTGCCGGCGACCGTCGATGAACCGGTCGAGCTTCAGTTCGTGCCGCAACCGGATGCGATGGAGGATGAGGTGGAGATCGACGAATCCGCCGCCGATACCCTGTTCTATGCCGCCGGGTCCGTCGATCTGGGCGAGGCGGCGGCGGAGACCATGGCGCTGGCGCTCGATCCCTATCCCCGCAGTCCCGCCGCCGATGCCGCGCTGCGCGAGGCGGGGGTGCAGCGGGAGGACGAAGTGTCGATCGGCGCCTTTTCCGGGCTAAAGGATCTGTTGCGGGGCCAGTGACGGCTCAGTCGCGCCGCGCAAGGCCATCGGCCAGCAGGTCGGCGACGCGGTCGGCAACGCCATCGGGTGCATCGGCATCGTTCCAGACGCCGTAGCGCAGACCCAGAAAGACGTTCATGCCCATGATCGCCCAGGCATGGACCTCGTTCACGTCGCCGCGCACTTCGCCGCGTGCCGCAGCAGCGGACAGGCGCGCATGGATGCGGTCCGCCGTCGTCGCATAATGGCGGCGGAAACTGTCGGGGTCGACGAACTCCGCCTCGTCGATGATGCGATAGATTTCCTTATGTTCCCGCACGAAGCGGATGAACGCAAGCAGGCCTGCCCGTTCGGCGGCAAGCGGATCGGACGCGGCGCGAAGGGCAGGGGCGACATGATCTCGCACCTGATCCGACATGTCCTGGACCAGCGCACGGAACACCGCGTCCTTGCTGTCGAAATAGGTGTAGAAACTGCCCAGGGCCACGCCGGCGCGGCGGGTAATCCCGCTGATCGAACCGTCGTGAAACCCCTTTTCGCCGAACTCCAGCGCGGCAGCATCCAGGATGGCACGAAGCGTGCGCCGCCCCCGTTCGGTCCGCGGTTCCTTGCCCGCGCTCGCCGCCGATGCAGCCGTCGTTTCCGGTCCCGCCCCCATCCGGCCCCCTCCATCACATTCCCAAGTTGAAACCCGGTTCAGGTTTCAGTATAGCGGTTTGCAACAGGGCACAACCCGCGCATGACGGGATGCCGAAAACGGGGAGGTTTCGCCATGAAAAGCCGTTCGTCCATCATCCGTCCGCTGATGTTGTCCGCCGTCGCCATCCCGGCGCTGATGGCCATGCCCGCTTATGCGCAACAGGCCGGGCCGGATGAGGTGGAGCAGGATGCGGCGTCCAGCGACCCTGCCGATGGCGACATCGTCGTGACGGCCCGACGCCGCGAGGAATCGCTGCTGGACGTGCCGATCGCCATCACGGCCTTTTCCGGGGACCAGCTGGAGCGGGTGGGCGCGATTGATGTCACCGACCTCGCCGCCGTTACCCCCAACGTGACGCTGGAGGTGTCGCGCGGCACCAATTCGACGCTGAGCGCCTTTATCCGCGGCGTAGGCCAGCAGGACCCGGTTGCGGGGTTCGAGGCGGGCGTCGGCATCTATCTGGACGATGTGTACCTCAACCGCCCGCAGGCAGCGGTGCTGGACATTTACGATGTCGAGCGGATCGAGGTGCTGCGCGGGCCGCAGGGCACGCTTTATGGCCGCAACACCATCGGCGGCGCGGTCAAATATGTCACCCGTCGGCTGGGCGACGACCCCATGCTGAAGGTGCGGGCGGCCTATGGCACCTATGACCAGGCCGATGCCGTGATCAGCGGCAGCGTGCCGATCGGCAATGGCGTGGTGAAGATCGGCGGCGCGGCGGCGCGGCTGTCGCGCGGCGGTTTCGGCGAGAACCTGACCACCGGCGATGCCAATTACAACAAGGACATCTGGGCGGCGCGCGGTACGCTTCAGATCGAGCCGGACGACAGCCTCTTCATCCGTCTGTCGGGTGATTATACCGAGGACAAGAGCAATCCGCGCGGTGGCCACCGGCTGATCCGGGGCATCGCCACCGGCGCCCCGGTGCTGGACGATGTGTACGATTCGCGCGGCGGCCTGAACGATCCGGAACAGAAGGTCGAGGCCTATGGCGGATCGCTGTTCATCGAGGCGAAGCCCGCCGACTGGCTGACCTTCCGCTCGATCACCGGCTATCGCAAGGATGACAGCGGCACGCCGATCGATTTCGATGCGCTGCCGGCGGTGCAGGTCGATGTGCCGGCATTCTACAACAACGAGCAGTTCAGCCAGGAAGTGCAGATGCTGGTCGGCACCGACCGGTTCAATGCGCTCGTTGGCCTCTATTATCTGGATGCCAAGGCGCGGACCGTGTTCGACGTGCGCCTGCCGGGCGGGGTCACGGCGCTCACCTTCGGCAATGTGGAAACTGATACTGTCGCGCTGTTCGCCGATGCGACTTATGACCTGACGGATCAGCTGAGCCTGTCGGTCGGCGGCCGCTACACCTGGGACACGCGGCGGTCGACGATCCTTCGCCAGACGTTCCTGGGCGGCGGTTCGCCCTTCTTCAATGGCAACGGGACGTTGTTCGCAACGACGTCCAACTTTTCGGGTGCGGCCGATTTCGGCGATTTCACGCCCCGTGCGTCGATCCAGTGGCAGCCGACCGGCGACCTGAATGTCTATGCAAGCTATTCGCAGGGCTTCAAGGGCGGCGGCTTCGATCCGCGCGGGCAATCGACCGCGTGCCGCACGCCCACCGGCGGCGTCTGCAATGCCGATCAGGTGTTCGACTTCCTCTCGTTCGACCCCGAAACGGTCGATACCTATGAAGTCGGCTTCAAGGGTTCGGTGTGGGACCGCCGCCTGACCTTCGCGCTCGCCGCCTTCCGCTCGGATTATACCGATGTGCAGGTGCCCGGATCGATCGGCACCACCATCAACGGCCAGCAGACCTTTATCGGCGTGACGACCAATGCCGGCCGCGCCCGGATCAACGGGATCGAGGCCGAGGTGAACCTGGTCGCTGCCCGCGACTTCGCGGCGGCGGGCGACCGGTTCACGCTGTCGGGCACGATGGGCTATCTGGATGCCAAATACACTCAGTTCATCGACGGGCGCGGCATCGACGTGGCCGACCGCCGGGCGTTCCAGAACACCCCCGACTGGACGGCCAGCGGCACCATTGCCTATTCCGCACCGGTCGGGGCGGGTTCGGTCGATCTCAGCACCACGGTCAGTTATCGCGGCGACAGCCAGCAGTTCGAATTGCGCACCCCGCTGCTCGATCAGCCGGCGTTCGCGCTGTGGGATGCCAATCTGGTCTGGGCGATCAACGAAAGCTATTCGATCGGCGTCCATGGCCGCAACCTGACCGACAAGCGCTATATCGTCGCCGGTTACAATTTCCTGGCGCAGAACCCGGATACGGGCGCGTTCCTGACCAACCCGGCCACCGGCAATTTCGTGCCGACGCTGGGCACGGAAGGGGTGCTGACCGCCTATTACGGCAATCCGCGCCAGGTCTTTGCGACGTTCACCGCGAAATTCTGATCGAACGGGCGCGCATTGGCGGTCGATGCGCGCCCTGCTAACCACAAAGGATCGCGGGTCGGTCGCGGCGGGCAAGGAGCGGGCATGAACGGGTCAGGCGCACCCACGACGCCGGGGTATCGCGCGGCGGCGCTGGCGATGCTGTTGCTGGTCTATACCTTCAATTTCCTCGACCGGCAGATCCTGGGCATCCTGGTCCAGCCGATCAAGGCGGACCTGAACCTGACCAACACCCAGCTGGGCGCGCTGGGCGGCATCGCCTTTGCGCTTCTCTATTCCACGCTGGCCATTCCGCTGGCGCTGGTTGCCGACCGGACGAGCCGCACCTGGGTCATCACCCTGTCGCTGACCGTGTGGAGCGGCTTTACCGCGCTTTGCGGCATGGCGGGCAGTTTCTGGCAGTTGTTCGCGTTCCGGCTTGGGGTCGGCGTGGGCGAGGCGGGGGGCGTGGCACCCAGCTATGCCGTCATCGCCGACACCTTTCCCCCGCATCAGCGGGCGCGGGCGCTGGCCATCTATTCGCTGGGCATTCCCATTGGCCTGGCCAGCGGGACGCTGCTCGGCGCTTGGATCGCGGCCAGCGTGGACTGGCGCTGGGCGTTCATTATCGTCGGCATTGCCGGCATCCTGATCGCGCCGCTGTTCCGCCTGATCGTGCGCGAACCGGCGCGCCCTGCCCAACCGGCCGGCGAACGGGTGCCGGTAAGCGCGGTGTTCCGCATCCTTGCCGCCAAGCCGAGCTTCTGGCTGATGAGCTTTGCCGCCGCGTTCAGTTCGATGTGCGGATATGGCCTCGCCTTCTGGACGCCCTCGGTCCTGATGCTCAGTTTCGGGTTCGATCTGGCGTCGACCAGCTATTTCTTCGGATCGCTGCTGCTGGTCGGCGGAACGATCGGGGTGTTTTCAGGCGGATGGCTGGCCGACCGGCTGGGTCTGGCGGATCGCGGTGCCTATGCCCGGCTGCCGGCATTCGCCTGGGGGGCCAGCATCCCGCTGTTCCTGGGCGGTTTTGCGATGACTGGATCGCCGGTGATCGCATGGTTACTGTTCCTGATTCCCAACGGCCTCAACATACTGTGGCTCGGCCCGGTGACGACTGCCGTGCAGCATCTGGTGCCGCCGTACATGCGGGCGACGGCAAGTGCGTCGTTCCTGTTCATCAACAACCTGATCGGGCTGGGTGCCGGATCTTGGATCATGGGCGCGGTGGCCGATGGGATGACGGCCGCCCATGGGGACGAGGCGCTTCGCTATGCCGCGATGGCGGCCCTGGCATTCTATGCGGTGGCGGCAGGGTTGATGCTGCTGGCGGTCCGGCCGCTCAGACGGGACTGGGTGGGGTAGGAGATATTCGTATTCCTGCGAGAGCAGGAATCCAGGGTTTCGAGCGACGGCCTGTGAAGCTCTGGGCTCCTGCTTTCGCAGGAGCACGGGTAAGCGTCAGCGTTCGCGCGTGGCGGCGAACTTCACCTTGGCGTAGCGGTCGGCGATGTAGTTCACTTCCCAGGCCGATTTGGCGAGGAACACAGGATTGCCGTCGCGGTCCTTGGCCATCGCGCCGCGATTGATCGACATGAACTCTTCAAGGTCCTTGTCGCTGTCCGCTGAGATCCAGCGCGCGGTCTCGAACGGTGCGCCCTCCAAGTTCGCGCCGACCTTGTACTCCGCATCCAACCGCGACAGCAGCACTTCCAGCTGAAGCTGGCCGACGACGCCGATGATCCAGTTCGACCCGATATCGGGATAGAAGACCTGGATCACCCCTTCTTCCGACAGGTCGTCCAGCGCCTTGCGCAGCTGTTTCGTCTTTGTCGGGTCCTTCAGCGCGATACGGCGCAGGATTTCCGGCGCGAAATTGGGCAGGCCGGTAAAGCGCACTCCCGCCTTTTCGCTCAAGCTGTCGCCGACGCGCAGCACGCCGTGATTGGGAATGCCGATGATGTCGCCGGGATAGGCCTCGTCCGCCAGCTCGCGTTCGCGGGCGAAAAACAGGATGGGCGAATGGATCGCGATCGGCTTGCCATGGCCCGTCGGGGTCAGCTTCATGCCGCGCTTGAACGTGCCGGAGCACAGCCGCATGAACGCGATCCGGTCGCGGTGATTGGGGTCCATGTTCGCCTGGACCTTGAAGATGAAGCCGGTGACTTCGCTCTGGGCGGGATCGACCGGGGCCGGCTCGGCGGGCTGGGGGCGGGGTGGGGGCGCATGATGGGCCAGCGCCTCGATCAGCGAATCGACGCCGAACTCCTTCAGCGCCGAACCGAAATAGACGGGCGTCAGGTCGCCGTTCCGATATGCCTCCATATCGAATTCGGGATAGCCCGCCTGCGCCAGTTCCACATCCTCGCGCAGCTTGGCGAGATTGTCGGGCGACAGGATCGCATCCAGCTGCGGATCGTCCAGACCGCTGGTCTGGATCACCTTGCCCTGAAACTCGCGGCTGTCCCCTTCGGGCAGCAGCAGGCGGTGGGTGACGAGGTCGTAAATCCCCTCGAACTGACCGCCCATGCCGACCGGCCAGGTCATCGGGGTGACATCGAGCGCCAGCAGTTCGGCGATCTCGTCTAGGATCGCGAACACCTCGCGCCCCTCCCGGTCCACCTTGTTGACGAAGGTAATGATGGGAACCGAGCGCAGGCGGCACACCTCGAACAGTTTCCGCGTCTGACTTTCGATGCCCTTGGCGACGTCGATCACCATCACCGCGCTGTCGACGGCGGTGAGGGTGCGATAGGTATCCTCGCTGAAATCCTCGTGCCCCGGCGTGTCGAGCAGGTTAAAGGTCACGCCCTGCCGCTCGAACGTCATCACCGATGAGGTGACGGAAATGCCGCGCTGCTGCTCGATCTTCATCCAGTCGCTGCGGGCGCGCCGCGCCTGGCCCCGCGCCTTCACCTCGCCCGCCAGATGGATCGCGCCGCCGAACAGCAACAGCTTTTCGGTCAGCGTCGTCTTGCCGGCATCGGGGTGGGAAATGATCGCAAAGGTGCGACGGTCTAACGGGGAAGTCATGCGCGCGCCCTAGCGGTCCGGCCATGCCAAGTCGAGGGCGGCACGTCCCGACATCGCTGTCATGACATCGACCCGCTTTCGCATCATCCTGTCCCCCGGCGACTCGGCCATTCATGGCTGACGGGACAGGGAGCAGCACCATGCCATTCATCACCACCGACGACGGCACCGAGATTTTCTACAAGGACTGGGGACCGGCGGATGCCACCCCGGTCATGTTCCATCATGGCTGGCCGCTGAGTGCGGACGACTGGGACAACCAGATGCTGTTTTTCCTGCACAAGGGATACCGGGTGATTGCGCATGACCGGCGCGGGCATGGCCGCTCGACCCAGACGTGGCAGGGCAACGAGATGGACACTTATGCCGCCGACGTAAAGGCGCTGGCGGCGGCACTGGACCTGAAAGGGGCCATCCATATCGGCCATTCGACCGGCGGCGGCGAAGTGGCGCATTATGCCGCCCGTGCCGAGCCGGGGCGGGTGGCCAAGGCAGTGCTGATCGGTGCGGTGCCCCCGATCATGGTGCAGACGCCGGACAATCCGGAGGGGCTGCCCATGTCGGTGTTCGACGGCTTCCGCGATGCTCTGGTCGCCAATCGCGCCCAGTTCTTCCTCGACATCCCGACCGGGCCGTTCTTCGGCTTCAACCGCGAGGGGGCAAAGGTCGATCAGGGCGTCATCCACAATTGGTGGCGGCAGGGGATGATGGGCGGCACCAAGGCGCATTACGACTGCATCAAGGCGTTCAGCGAGACGGATTTTACGGAGGATCTGAAGGCGCTGGATATCCCCGTTCTGGTGATGCACGGCGACGACGACCAGATCGTGCCCATTCACGACAGCGCGATGAAGGCGATCGAGCTGCTGAAGCACGGCACGCTGAAGGTTTATCCGGGCCTACCGCACGGCATGGCGACGACCCATGCCGATGTGATCAACGCCGACCTGCTGGCGTTTATCGAGGGGTAGGGTGAAGAAGGAATAGAACCCTCACCCTTCCGCGGCTGCCGGGCCCCATGAAAGTTTTACTTTCATGGGAACCCTATGCCGCTCCCTCCCTCTCCCGCACGCGCGAGAGGGAAGGGGCCCGCCGCGAAGCGGTGGGAAGGGTGAGGGTTTTGTCCGTTGGTGCTGAAGAGGCGCGTCAGCCCCGTCTAGAAGCACCTGAGGATGTCCTTCGAGACGCCGCTTCGCGGCTCCTCAGGACGAGCGGTCGGTGGACACAATGGAGATTCGGATCGCGAAGCGGCGTTCCTCGCCAGGAGCCAGGAGGTAAATGCCCGGCTTCTCGCTAATCTCTCCTGCGAAGCCCACTGGATCGGCGATGCCCCACCAGGGTTCGATGCAGACGAATCGCGCGCCGGGCTTGCTCCAGATGCCCAGCTTGTCGGCGTCCGGGAATTCAACCCGCAGCGTCGTGCCGCCAGGCGAGCGATAAGTGACGGCGCGGCTGGCTAGGCCGTCCCAGATCAGCGCGTCGTCCTGGAACAGGGCATCGCCCAGCCTAAGAATCTGGCCGTCGATCAGCGGGCTTGGCCGGTCGTGCCCGGCGATCAGGCCGCTGGACAGGCGGGCGAGCAGGCCGGGTTCCGGTTGATCGAAAGCGATGTCATGCCCGTCCTTGTCCGCATTGCCCGGGAGCGGCCAAGCAATGGCGGGGTGATAGCCGAAGCTGGCGGGCATCGGCTCATCCCCGGTGTTCGTCACGGTGCAGGCAATGGTCAGCGATGGTCCGTCGATCCGGTATTCCGCGTCGAGCGCAAAGGCGAAGGGATAGACGGCGCGGCTGTCTCCATCGTCTGTCAGTTGGAAGGTCGCATGGTCCGCACCGCTGTCGATCAGCGCAAAGGAGCGGCGGCGGGCGAAGCCGTGCTGGGGCAGGGCATATTCCTGCCCCTTATGGCGATAAGTGCCGCCGTTCAGCGCGCCGACGATGGGGAACAGCAGCGGGGAGCGGCCAGCCCAGAAGGCGGGGTCCGCATCGGTCATCCATTCGCGGCCCTGCGCATCCGTCAGCGATGACAGTTCCGCCCCGAGCGGGTTGATGCGGGCCGTAAGCGCGCCGCCGCCGATGCTGAGCCAATCGCTCATAAACCCTCACCCTTCCGCGGCTGCGCCGCTCCCTCCCTCTCCCGCTTGCGGGAGAGGGAAGGGGCCCGCCGCGAAGCGGTGGGAAGGGTGAGGGCTCGTTCCCTCACGCCTGCCCCTCGCGGTGAATCGCAAATCCGGCAAAGCTCTGATGCACCGGCATGATCTCGATGCGGTTGATGTTCAGATGCGGCGGCAGGGTCGCGACCCACAGCATGGTGTCGGCGATGTCCTCCGAAGTGATCGGGTTGACCCCCGCATAGAGGCTGTCCGAGGCCTGCTGGTTGCCGCCGGTGCGCACCACGGTGAATTCCGTCTCCGCCATGCCCGGTTCGATACACGTCAAGCGCACGCCAGTGCCGTGCAGGTCGGCGCGCAGGACGTGGCTCAGATGGTTCACGAACGCCTTGCTGGCGGCATAGACGTTGCCGCCGGGATAGGCGTAGTTCCCCGCGATCGAGCCGAGATTGATGATCGCACCCTTGCGCTGGATCAATCCGGGCAGCAGCTTGTGAGTGATCGCGATAAGCGCCGAGATGTTGGTGTCGATCATGGTCTGCCAATTGGCCAGGCTGGCCCGTTGCGCCGGCTCGGTGCCGAGCGCGAGGCCGGCATTGTTGATCAGCAGGTCGATGGCGGCAAAGGCTTCGGGCAGGCTGTCCAGCGCGGCGTTGCGGGCGGCCTCATCGCGCACATCAAAGACCAGCGGCAGAAAGGCGTCACCCAGTTCCGCATTGAGCGCGTCCAGCCGCTCGGCCCGGCGGCCGGTGCCGATCACCTGCCAGCCTGCGCTGACGAAGGCGCGTGCGGCGGCGGCACCGAACCCGGCAGTGGCACCGGTGATGAGGGCGGTGGGCATGGGCGTGTCTCCTTCATCTTAAAGCCCCTCCCCTTCAGGGAAGGGGAGAATAGGCTCAACCCCTCAGATTGGCCCCGAGTTTCGCGGCGGCCGCCACCACCTTGTCGGCGATCGCTTTCAGGTCCGCGTCGGTAAAGCTCTTGTCGCCCGGTTGCAGCGTCACTTCGACCGCCAGGCTGAGCTGGCCGTCCTTTTCGAAGCGGTCGAACAGGCGCGTATCGGTGATCGCCGCCTTGTCCGCGCCCCGGATCGCGCGGACCAGGTCGCCGGCCGCCAGATCGGCTGGGACGAGGAACGCGAAATCGCGGGTCACGGCCTGAAGCGCGGGCGGCGCATAGGCGGGGCGCATGAAACCCGAAGCGCGTTTGGGCGGGATGGCGTCGAGATACAGCTCCACCGCCGCGACGGCGACGCCGTCCAGGTCGAAGGCCTTGAGCGTTGCGGGATGGATCATGCCGAACGCGGCCAGCACGGTTTTCGGCCCAAGCCGCAGCGTGCCCGACTGACCGGGGTGCCAGGCGTCGCCAGCCTCGCCCATCACCTGCAGATTGCCGACCGGCGCGCCAGCGGCCTCCAGCAGGGCCAGCGCCTCCGCCTTGGCATCGAACGGGCCCAAGGGCTGGGCCTTGCCCGTAGTCCAGCCGCGCGGGGTGCGTTCGCCCGCGAGCAGGACGGTCAGCGTCGGGCGCTCGGCATCGGCCAGGTAGCGGCGGCCGATCTCGAACAGCCGCACGCTGGTCGCCCCGCGCCGCAGATTGCGGTCGGCCGCGCCGAACAGCCCGGGCAGCAGGGACGGCCGCATCACCTTCATGTCCGCCGCGATTGGATTGGCTACGGTCCATGCCCCGCCGCCGAAAGCCGCTGCCTGCGCCTCGCCGATGAAGCTCCAGGTGACCGCTTCAGACAGGCCGCGCGCAGCGGCGGTGCGGCGCAGGCGGCGCTCCAGCTTCTGCGCCGGGGTCGCGGTGGGCGTGGCGACGCCGGGCGTGCGGGGCAGGGGGGTGGAGGGCACCTTGTCGATCCCCTCGATCCGGATCACTTCCTCCACCAGATCGGCCGGGCCATCCACGTCGCGGCGCCAGGACGGCACGGTGACGACATCGCCATCGACCGCAAAGCCCAGCCGTTCCAGGATCGCCCGCTGGCGGTCGGCGGGGACGGCGAGGCCGCCCAGCGTTTCAGCCAGTTCGGGGCGGAACGCCACGGTGCGCGGCTCCAGCGGCGGCCGGCCCGCGCGCGTGATCGCGCTGGGCGTGCCGCCGCAGATCGACAGGACCAGCCGCGTGGCGATGGCCAGGCCATCGTCAAGGAACGCCGGATCGACCCCGCGCTCGAACCGCTGCCGCGCATCCGAGGTCAGGCCCAGCTTCTGGCCGGTCACCGCGATATGTTCGGGGGTGAAATAGGCGCATTCGATCAGCACGTCGCTGGTCGTTTCCGAACAGCCCGAATGTTCGCCGCCCATCACGCCGCCAATGTCGTGCACCGAGACATCGTCGGCGATGACGGTCATCGTTTCGTCGAGCGTATAGGTCTTGCCGTTGAGGGCCAGCACCTGCTCGCCCGCCACCGCCTTGCGCGCGACGAGACCGCCGGTCAGTTTTGCCCGGTCATAGACGTGAAGCGGGCGGCCAAGGTCGATCATCACATAGTTGGTGATGTCGACCAGCGCGCTGATCGGCTTCTGCCCGATGGCGGTCAGGCGGCGGGCGATCCATTCGGGCGCATCGCCGTTGGAAACGCCGCTGACGCTCTGCGCAAAGAAGGCCGGGCAGCCTGCAGGGTCGTCGGTCCGGACGTCCGGCGCCGGGCCGGTACCCTCGACTTCGGCCACACCATCCGTTCGCGCTGAGCTTGTCGAAGCGCTGTCTTGCTTGCTCGAAGAAAAGGACAGGGCTTCGACAGGCTCAGCCCGAGCGGGGAATTGGTAGACGTCAGCGAGCGGCTTCAGCGTGCCCAGGCCAGCCGCCGCCAGATCGCGGGCGATTCCGCGAACGCCCATGCAATCCTGGCGGTTGGGGGTGATCGACACGTCGATGACCGGATCGTCGAGTCCCGCATAGGCGGGGAAGGGCGTGCCGACCGGTGCATCCTCGGGCAATTCGATGATGCCGTCATGGTCGTCGCCCAGTTCAAGCTCGCGCGTCGAACACATCATGCCGTTGGATTCGACGCCGCGGATGGCGGACACCTTCAGTTCCATGCCGTTCGCCGGCACCACCGCGCCGGGCAGGCCAAGGACGCCGACCAGCCCCGCACGGGCATTGGGCGCACCGCACACCACCTGTAGGGGGTTGCCGCTGCCCGTATCGACGCTCAGCACCTGAAGCTTGTCGGCTTGGGGGTGGCGCTCTGCGGTCAGCACGCGCGCGACGGTGAAGCCGGCGAACCGGTCGGCGGGATTGTCCACGCCTTCCACCTCCAGCCCGATGCGGGTCAGCGCATCGAGGATCGCGGCGAGGTCCGCGTCGGTGTCGAGATGGCTTTTCAGCCAGCCAAGGGTGAACTTCATGCGCCCACTCCCCCCGACAACGTGGGCACGTCAAGCGCGCCGAACCCGTAATGGCGGAGCCAACGGATATCGCCGTCGAAAAAGGCGCGCAGATCGTCCATCCCATATTTCAGCATCGCCAGCCGGTCGACGCCGGTGCCAAAGGCAAATCCCTGCCACTCATCGGGGTCCAGCCCGCAATTTCGAAGCACACGGGCATGGACCATGCCGCTGCCCAAGACCTCCATCCAGCCGCCATCGGCCGCATTGCCGTCGCCGCCGATCACGCGCTTGCCCTTTACCCAGGTGAAGCCGACATCGACCTCCACCCCCGGTTCGGTGAACGGAAAATAGCTGGGGCGCAGGCGCAGGACGATGTCGTCGCGTTCGAAAAACGCCTTCAGGAACGTCTCAAGCGTCCATTTCAGGTGCGCCAGCGTTATCCCCTTGTCGATCACCAGCCCCTCGATCTGATGGAACATCGGCGTGTGGGTCGCGTCGCTGTCGCTCCGATAGACCCGGCCCGGCGCGATGATGCGGATCGGCGGCTGCTGCGACGTCATCGTGCGGATCTGCACCGGCGAGGTGTGGGTGCGCAGCACGCGGCGCGCGCCGTCCGGCCCGTCGACATAGAAAGTGTCGTGCATCGCCCGCGCCGGATGGGTTTCCGGAATGTTGAGCGCGGTGAAATTATGCCAGTCGTCCTCGATCTCCGGACCCGTCGCGACGGCGAAGCCCATGTCGGCGAAGATTTCGGCCAGCTCGTCCATCACTTGCGCCATGGGATGCACGCCGCCGGGCGGGGGCAGGTCGGCGGGCAGGGTCAGGTCGATACGCTCGGCGGCCAGCTTTGCGGCGAGTGCGTCCGCCTCAAGCACCGACTTGCGGGTGGCGATGGCCTCGGTCACCGCCTCGCGCAGCGCATGGATGCGCGGCCCTTCGCTGGTACGCTGGTCGGGCGTCATGCCGCCCAGCGTCTTGAGGAGCGCGGTGATGCTGCCCTGCTTGCCAAGGGCAGCGACGCGCAAGGCCTCCAGCGCGTCCAGCGCGGGGGCCTGGTCAATGGCCGGGATCAGGTCGGCGCGGAGTTGGTCGAGATCGCTCATGCCCCGCGTCGAAGCCGACAAAGCGGGCAAAGGTCAAGCCCGGATCACACCCGGCTGCCCAGCAGCGCCAGGCCGAACGCAATGAAAATGCCGCCCGTCGCCCGGTTGAACCAGCGCTGGCGGACAGGGGATGCCAGATAGCGGGCCAGCGATCGGCCGCCCAGCGCATAGGTGGTGAACCAGAACCCCTCGATCACGGTGAAGGTGGCGATCAGGATGCCCAGCTGGAATGCGATCGGCCGGCCGGTGTCGATGAACTGCGGAAACAACGCGGCGGCGAACACGATCAGCTTGGGATTGGAAAAGCCGGTACCCATCGCGGTCAGGAACAGGGCGCGGGCCGACCCGCCGGTGCGGGGGGCGGCCGCCGCGTCTGGGTCCACCGGTGCGCGCCAGGCCTTGACCCCCAGCCAGACCAGATAGGCGACGCCGATCAGCTTCAGCGCCTCGTACAGCATCGGCGACGCGCGGAGGAGCGCGCCCAGCCCTGCTGCCGAAGCGAGCAGGCACAGGATGTTCGCCAGCATCAGCCCGGCCATTGAGATGACCGATCGGCCCACGCCGTGTCGGATGCTCTGCGTCATCACGTGCAGCATGTTCGGCCCGGGCGTGGCCGAGATCAGGAATACGGCGGTGACATAAAGCCACCAGATCTGAATGGACATGGCACTCCCGACAGCAGGCTGGCTTGCGCCGACCGGGCATTAACGAGAGGCGCTCCGTCGGGCTAGCAGCAAGCGATCGCTAAAGCGCGGGCAGCGACCATTTGTGTCGACCCGATGGATCGCCATTCGCCTCATCCTGATAGCCGTCGAACAGCGCCAGATTGCACCGGACACCTGGCAAGAGGGGCACCAGCATCATGGCAATCCCTTCCTGGAGGAAATGAGCCGTCGCCCGTGATTCCATGAATTGGCGCACTTCGTTGATCGTGGCGCGGCCCGTGACCCAATTGTCGCGATGCAGCGTCCCCGGCACATGCATCGTCGCATCGCCGCTGAACACGGCAGGCGAAAGCGTGCAGCCCGACCGAAACAGGCTGACCTCGCCGTCCGTCAGTCGGAAGGGAGCCGACGCCCATGCCGAGCTTTCCCGGTTGTTCTGGCCATAAAATCCGATGACCAATTGCCCGCGTTGACCGGCCAAGCCCTGGGTCTGGAGAACAAGCCGCTCAAGCAGCTGGCCGTGAAGCACGCGACCGTCGAATTTGGTGGGGTTGGGCGCGTCGAATCGGATCGATGTCCGGGCGGGCCGCGTCGGGGCGGGGGACTTGGGCTTTAGCGGGTCGTCTCGATCCTGCGCGACCAATGCGCCCGCCCAGCAAAGCGCCGGAGCGCCCGCCATCATGGTAACAAACTGCCTGCGCTTCATGCTGCCCTCCCATCGAATGCGGCACACGATCTGGCGCGCCGATTGAGTAAACAGGATCGGCTGTGGAAAGCGGACAGAACAGTGTCAGGCCCCGCAGAATCGGCGGGAATGTTACGAAACCGCGACATGCGGACGATTCCAGATGTAACAATCGCCGGGCATTGGCGGGTGCCATCAACCGCTGCTTTCGCAAGGACCGGCACCCGATGGCGACCATCACCAAGCTCCCGTTCGGCACCGACATCAACGACATCGCGGATTTCGCCAAATCGTCGCCCAGCATTCCGGAAAAATCGGTGACGGAGCGTCGCCAGTTCCGCACCATCTGGATCAGCGACGTGCATCTGGGCACGCGCGGCTGCAATGCGGACCTGCTGATCGATTTCCTGGACCATGTGGACAGCGAGACGCTGTATCTGGTCGGCGACATCATCGATGGCTGGCGGCTGAAAAAGAAGTTCTATTGGCCGGCGGCGCACAACGACATCGTCTGGCGCATCCTGAAGCGCGCCCGACGCGGCACGCGGATTATCTATGTCCCCGGCAATCACGACGAAATGTTCCGCCAGTTCACGGGCCTGAATTTCGGCGGGGTGGAGATCAAGCGCCAAGCGATCCACGAAACCGCAGACGGCCGCCGATTGCTGGTGCTGCATGGCGACGAATTCGACGCGATCACCCTGTCCCATCGCTGGCTGGCGCATCTAGGCGATGCCGCCTATACCTTCATGATGGCGCTGAACCGGTGGGTGAATGCCTATCGGCGTTGGGCCAACATGCCTTACTGGTCGTTGTCGAAGCACGCCAAGAAGAAGGTGAAAAACGCGGTGGAGTTCATTTCGAACTTCGAGGAGATCGTGGCGCGCGAGGCAGCTTCGCGCGGGGTGGACGGCGTCATCGCCGGCCATATCCACACCGCCGATGCACGGATGATCGACGGTATCGAATATTATAATGACGGCGACTGGGTGGAGGGATGCACCGCCCTGGTCGAGCATTTCGACGGGCGGATGGAGGTGCTGCACTGGGCCGATGAGATCGCGGCCCGGGACGGGATTGCGCCGCCCCTTGTGGAAACCCGGGTCGCGGCATGATTCCAATGCGGATCGCACTCGTCACGGATGCCTGGGAACCCCAGGTCAACGGCGTGGTCCGCACCCTGAAGTCCGTCCGTCGCGTGCTGGAGGCACAGGGCCATCAGGTGATGGTGATTTCGCCCGACCAGTTCTATTCGGTCCCCTGTCCCACCTATCCCGAAATCCGGCTGGCGATGGCGCGGACCGCCACTATCGGTGCCCGGTTGGCCGCGTTCGGACCCGACGCCATTCACCTGGCCACAGAAGGGCCGCTCTGCCTGGCAGCGCGGCGGTGGTGCCTGCGCCGCGGCTTTCCCTTCACCACCGCCTATCACACCCAGTTCCCGGACTATGTCTCGGCACGCACCGGCATCCCGGCGGAGCTGATCTGGCGCTATATCCGCTGGTTTCACGCCCCGGCTCAGGCGATCCTGGCATCGACGCCCAGCATCCGTCAGACCCTGATCGACCATGGCCTGCCGCAGGTACGGCATTGGGGCAGGGGCGTCGATCTGGCGAAGTTCCAGCCGGGGCTGGCCCCCCATCCCGAACTCGCCGCCCTGCCACGCCCGCTGCAGCTTTATGTCGGGCGCGTCGCCATCGAGAAGAACCTGGAAGCCTTTCTGAGCGTCGATCATCCGGGAACGAAGGTGGTGGTGGGCGACGGACCCGCGCGCGGTGCGCTGGAGGCGGCTCACCCAAAGGCCGTGTTCATGGGGCCGCGTTTCGGTTCGGAACTTGCTGCCTGTTATTCGGCGGCGGACGTGTTTGTGTTTCCCAGCCGCACGGACACATTCGGGCTGGTGATGATCGAGGCACTGGCCTGCGGCGTGCCCGTCGCTGCCTATCCGGTCACCGGGCCGATCGACGTCGTGACGCCACAGGTGGGGGCGCTGGACCCCGATCTGGGGACTGCAATCGCCGCCGCACTGACACGCGACCGTGCTGCCTGTGCCGCCTATGGCCAGGGGTTCACTTGGGAAGCGAGCGCGGCCCAATTCCTGGACGCGCTGGTCCCGTTCGACAGCGCGTTCCGCCGCGCGGCCTGACGGCGCGGTTTGCTTTCCTTTCGTCCTCCCGGCGCAGGGCCGGGAGGACGGTTGGCGCTGGTCGGGCGCCTATTGGCCGACGGTTATCTTGACGAAACCGGTCACCGCCAGCGGATTGCGGCCATAGGCGTCATCCAGCGCTTCCGGCTTGAAATACGTCGCCACCGATCCGCCGAGCGCCAGTTCGACATCCTTGTTCAGCAGGATGCGATGGGCATAGCCACCCTCCAGCTTGGCGACGCGGAACGGCTGGCCGTGCAGGGGATCGCCCTCCGGAAACAGCTCGTCATTGGCGACATTCTCGTATCGCCCGAACAGGCTGTGGCGCGGCGTCAGGTTCCAGTTCGCCTCCGCCAGCCAGGCGGTGAGCACCGGGCCGGGCAGCCGATTCTTGGACGAAAAGGCCAGCGTGGCGTTCAGGTCGCGCGTGGCATAGTGCACGCTGGCGGTCGTCCGCGCTTCGTTCTCGTCCGGGTGAAGCGCCTCTGGGGCCTTCAGCCTCCCGAAACTGACCTGTGCGGTAAGGTTCTCGCTGGGTGCCCAGGTGGCGCGCACCGACCAGCTGTCCAGCGCCGGAGTCTCGATGCCCCAGCGTTCCTCGTCCGGCTCGCGCCCGCGAAAGGCCGATGCCTCCACCTGGAACCGCTTGGCCGCGATCCCGCCCGTCACGACGCCATAAGCGATATGCGTCGAATCGAACCAGTGATGGGTGATCGGCCCCAGCGCCAGATACTGCGCCGAACGGCGATGCATGAAGGCGGACGGACCAAGCGCCGGTTCGCCGACCGGGCCGCCATAGACAAACAGGCGAGTGTCATCCGTTTCGCCCAACGCCAAGTCGATCCGCGCGGCCAGTTCCATGAACAGGTCGTGCGGATGCTGACGGTCGATCAGCGCCTCGCCATTGGCGGTTTCGCCGGTGGTGAACAGGTTCGGGTATCCCCGCGCGCCCATGGTCGGGTCCGCGCTCATCCCCAGGCGCAGCTGAAACTGGGTGCGGTCGCCGAGCGCGCGGTCGGCCATCACCATCGCCATGCTGGGGGCATAGATCTGAGTGTCGCCGCGCGGGCCGGACTGGTCGGTCGCCGCGCCAAAGACGAAGCCATGGATCATCACGCCCCAGCCGCCCGCCTGGGTGTGGATCGCCCGCATCGGTTCGGCATCGGGCAGGCGGGCAGTGCCCGACCCGGCGTTCATCATGGCCGGGTGCATGGCATGGCCGCCATGGTCCATAGCGGAATGATCCATGGCCGAATGGTCCATGGTGCTGTGATCCACGGCGCCGTGATCCATGTTGGAATGATCCATCGGGGAATCGGTGGGGGCAGGGGCGGAGGCAGGCTGCTGATGGCCTTGATGATCCTGCGCCAACGCCGGAACAGGCGACAGCGCAGCCGCGACGCATGCCGCAAGCAGAACGGGTTTCATTGATGGCTACTCCGGTGATCTGAGATGACGCGCAGGCGGAATTGCCCGCGCCGGTTCAGACCATCGGTCGTGGCGGCGGGGTTGCTGGCGGCGGCGGGGGCAATGGATTGCCGCGAGCGCCGGTCATCGGGGCGAGGATCAGGCGGTGGCCGAGCGGCGCGGCCACCACTGCCGGGCGAAGGGTCGCCGGTGCGACACAGCCAATGCACAGGTCCGACGTACCGTCCCCCTGATCCGGCTGGTTCGGCATTTCCCGATCCGGCGCGTGCATTCCGCCATGGCCCGGGCCGTCAATCGTCATCGCGGCATGGCCGACCGCCCGGTCGGGCTGATGGCACGCCATCGCCGCCTGGGGCAGCGAAAGCATGGCAACTAGGGCCAACAGGAACAGGCGCACCAGCATCCCGTGCCCTTTACCTGGCCATCATCCAGATGGCCATGCCCACCATGCCCAGATTTTCGGTCAGGCTGACAAAGCCGAGCGGCACGTTGCTGCTGCCCCCCACACAGGCGCATTTCAGCGTCCTGCGGTCGACATAGACCGCCTTGAAGACCGAAACGGCCCCGATCCCGCCGATGAACAGCGCCACCGGCACGCTGATCCAGTGCAGTACGTCCGCCACCATCAGCACGCCGGCAAGCCCCTCTGCAAAGGGATAGATGCGACCATAGGGTACCCATCGGCGGGCGAGCAGATCATAGCCCAGAAACATGGTGGCGAACCGCTCCACATCCTGCAGCTTCAGCATGGCGAGCAGACACATCGCCATGCCGACGAACCATTCGGCCGCCCGGACCGTGAACGGTGTACCCAGGGTCGCCGTGCTGGCGGCCATCGCCATCGCGGCCGCCATGCCGAACAACGCGATGACCGGCCGATAGCTGGTGGCCGATGGGTCAGCGACCTTCAGCCCGAAAAACCGCCGCAGATCGTCATATCCGCCGATCCGGCGGCCATCGATGAATACCTGCGGCGTGGTTGCCACGTCATGCCGAGCCTTGAAGGCGTCGGTCGTCGGCCGGTCGGGCAGCAGATGATCGTCCACGGCATAGCCGCGGCTGCGCAGCAGGTGCAAAGCCTTCAGCCCATAGGGGCAGATGTGATCCGGCGTCGCCATGCGCCAGAGTTCAGCGTGTCGGTCCGTCATTGTCGCGCCCTGAGTTGCGGTGGCATGAAGTGCTGCGACCGCCCATATAGGGTCCGGACCATGGTACGGAGTCAAGCCGCATGTCGTCGCTGACCATCGCCGCCCTTGCCCGCGCTGCCGGCGTGGGCGTGGAAACGGTGCGCTATTATCAGCGCCGGGGGTTGCTGCCGGTTCCCGATCGTGCGCCGTTCGGTGGCATTCGCCGGTACGATGCGGCGGCGGTGCAGCGATTGCGGTTCATCCGCCATGCCCAGGCGGCTGGATTCACGCTGGAGGAAATCGGCGTGCTGCTGCAACTGGATGCGCTGGACGACCGGGCAGAAGCGCGGTCAATGGCCAAGGCGCGGATCGCGGCGCTGGATGCACGGATCGCCGAATTGCAGGCGGCGCGCACGGCGCTAGCGCGGCTGGCGGACGAATGCGGGTCGGGCGGTGCCGGGCCGTGCCCCATCCTGACCGCGTTCGATCAGGATGCGGCCGCGCTAGAAGGGGTCAGACGTTGAAGCGGAACAGCATCACGTCGCCGTCCTTGACCAGATATTCCTTGCCCTCCTGCCGCAGCTTGCCCGCATCGCGCGCGCCGGTTTCGCCGCCCAGCGCGACATAATCGTCATAGGCGATGGTTTCGGCGCGGATGAAGCCGCGTTCGAAATCGGTATGGATGGCGCCTGCCGCCTGCGGCGCTTTCGCGCCCGCCTCGACGGTCCAGGCGCGCGCCTCCTTTGGCCCGACGGTAAAGAAGGTCAACAGCTGGAGCAGCCGGTATCCGGCGCGGATCACGCGGGCGAGGCCGGTTTCCGACAGGCCCAGCTCGGCCAGGAACTCGGCGCGTTCCTCGGCCGGCATGGTGGCGATTTCAGCCTCGATCGCAGCCGAGACGACGACGGCCTGAGCGCCCTCTGCCTCAGCCTTTTCGAACACCTTGGCGGACAGCGCATTCCCGTTCGCCGCGTCTTCTTCATTGACGTTGCAGACATAGAGGACGGGCTTTGCGGTCAGCAGCTGCGCCTGGGCAAACACGCGCGCTTCGTCCGCATCCTTCGGCTCGGTCAGCCGGGCGGGTTTGCCCTGGCGCAGCAGGTCGAGCGCCTGACCCAGCACGGCGGCCGCCACCTTGGCTTCCTTGTCGCCCTGTGCCGCCTTTTTCTGGAAATTGGGGACGCGCTTTTCCAACGATTCCAGGTCGGCCAGCATCAGTTCGGTTTCGACCGTTTCAGCGTCGGCGATCGGATCGACCTTATTGTCGACATGCTGGATGTCGTCATTTTCGAAACAGCGCAGGACATGGACGATCGCGTCCACCTCGCGGATGTTGCCCAGGAACTGGTTGCCCAGGCCTTCGCCCTTGCTCGCCCCGCGCACCAGCCCGGCAATGTCGACAAATCCCAGCTGCGTCTCGATGATCTTGGCCGAACCGGCGATGGCGGCCAGCTTCTGCAGCCGCTCGTCGGGCACGGCCACGTTGCCGACATTCGGCTCGATCGTGCAGAACGGGTAATTCGCCGCCTGTGCCGCCGCCGTCTGGGTCAGCGCGTTGAACAGCGTCGATTTGCCAACATTGGGAAGGCCGACAATGCCGCAGCGAAAGCCCATGGGATACTCCGGGAAAAATGGGGGGTGGTCTGGCCGCCGCCCTTAAAGCCCGATGCGCCCATTGGAAAGGGGCGGTTCACCCCGCGCGATAGCGGGCCAGATCGCCTTCGACATAGGCGGTGTTTGCCTCCCGCTGAGCGGCACCCGCCTCGTCATACAGGAACGGCAGGAACGCATAACGCTGTCCGCTGGTGACCGGTGTCGCTTCGTGCAGCAGCGAACAGGAAAAGACGACCGCGCCGCCAGTGGGCGCGCGGTACAGGCGCCGGCCATATTCCGGAAACCTGAGGTCGCCGCCCGCATATGCTTCGCTGTTCAGGTTGATCGTCACCGCAAACCGGCGATGGGCGGTGCCCTTGGTCGTGTTGTCCCGGTGCGGGCGGAAATAGCCGCCATCGCCGTCCCCGTCGTAACAGGCGACGATGAACCGTTCGATTCGCGTTGCGTGAAACTGGAAAGCGCGGGCGATCATGGGGACCAGAAACCGGTGCAACCGGGCGCGAAGCTGGGCGATCAGCGCGGCATCGCCGATGACGTGATCGGCCCGACGCTTATGGGCCGGATCGGCCCTCAGCACCGTCCGCCCGTCCACTTCGCGCATGAACCCCGATTGCTCGCCGCCGTGATCCCGGTACAGCCCGATCAGTCGCTGACAAAGGTCCGGCTCGAATACCCGGGGGACGATCAAAACCGGTGCATGGCCCACCGGGTCGGGCTGGGCGATGGCGCGCTCCAGCATCGCCAGTGCCGCATCGCCCCGATCGATGGGCCATAGCCCGGCCACCCGCAGCATCGGATCGACCAACACCCAGTGCGGCCGATACTGATCGTCGCTGTCCAACGCCCCGAAGGCACGGGAAATGGCGCGGTCATGGTCCAGAAACCAGCGGATACCGGGCAGATGCGTGGCGATGCGCCCCGCGCTGACATCGGCCGGATCGACGGAAACGCCGAACAGGCAGGCCGAATCGTCGTCGAACATTGTCCGGCGGGCCATCGCCTGCTGGATCGCGGGGGCAACGGCGGGGTGACCCGCGCTGCCCGCCAGCAGCATCAGCAGCCAGCGCCCGCCCACCGATTCGAAAACGAATTGCGGATTGCCGTCCAGCACCGGCGCACGGAACCAGGGTGCGGGATCGCCGGGGAGCAGCGGGGCGGCATTGGCGGAGGGCATGGTGGCAAGGCTAATCCGGGCGAACCGGAACGCAAGCCGTCACCGGCGATAATTGAAGCTGATGCTGATCCTGTCGCCCTTGCCCGCATGGGGCATCACCTCGTGCCGCAGCCAGCTTTCCCACAGAAACACGGTCCCGGCGCGCGGCTGGGCGTAGACAAAGGGTTGTAGCGCCTCTTCGGAATCGGCCATGCGGGTCGGCGCAGCCATCATCAGGCCAAGGCGCGGATCCTCCAGCTTCAGCGCGCCCGCACCCGGTGGCACGGCGATATAGACGGTGCCGCTGACGACGCTGTGCGGATGGATATGGCCGCTGTGCGTCGCCCCCGGTTTCATCACATTGACCCACAGGCTGTCGAGTTTCAGCCGCTTGCCGCCAAGATCGAACGCGCAATCCTCGGCGAATGCGGCCACATGACGGTTCAGTTGCCGGACGAGATCGGCGATCGCCGGATCGCGCAGCGGCAGATCATTCAGCGACGCATAGCTGGTATAGCCGCGATAGCCGTGATCCCGGCTCCAGCGCTGGCCCGCGCGGTCCTCCGCCGCCAGCGCAAGCGCGCTGTCCTCCAATTCCGCCAGCAGGGCGGAATCGGCAAGGTCGGCTTCATAGAAACGGGTGGCAAAGAGCGATCGGCTGGGCATGGGCGGTTCAGTAATGCACTTTGCGGCAAATCTGAACCGTTCGTGCTGAGCGGGAAGGTCAGGGTTCAGGGCAGTGGCGGCAGTTCGTCGAGCGTCAGGTAGCGAGGCGAGTTGAAATCGCTGCGCAGTTGATCGGGCGTATTGAACTCGGCTTCGGTCAGCCACCTTGTGTGCCAGGTCATGAACCACAGCCAGTCCGCATCCGGCCCGAGCAACGCCGGGTCGGGCACCGGTCCGTTTTCATGGAGACAGATCGGCACGCTGTCGCCGACGATCGCCTTTACCTGACCGAACATCGCCGCCAGCGGGCCGTGGTCGGGGGCGTAGATGTCGGCACCGGCAATATCATAGCTGTCGCGGCCGGGATCGTAATCGGCGCTGACATTCTGGCCCGCCCAGCCCAGCACCCAGATCAGGTTATCAAGCCCGCGCCGATGGGTGAAATGATCGAAGATCAGCCGCCAAAGCGCCTTGAACCCGGCTGCCCCCCATTGGCCCCACCAGAACCATTCGCCCGAAAATTCGTGCAGCGGCCGCCACAGCACCGGCACGCCCGCATCGCGGATGACGGTCAGCTGATCCGCGATCTGATCGATGTCGCGCATCATTGCCGCGTGCTGGGGTGTGCCGGGCGTCATCGCGGCCTTCAGGTCGAATGGCTGCTTGCTGTTGTCATACCCCGTGCCCTTGTCCGGCGCGCCCCAGTGCCAGCAGATGGTGGGGATGCCGCCGCGCCGGTACCAGGCGATGGCGCGGGCGTTCACATTGGCGAAGTCGGCAGGCTCGATATAGTCCATCCCCAGGATGGCGGGCAGCTTGCCGGTATGGGTTTTCAGATAGTCCAGCTCATAAGTCGGCCCTTCGGCCCGCCAGAAGCTTTCCTGCTGGCCAGTCAGGGTGTGGCGGCCATAGATCGACCAGAGATAGCGATAGAGCGACCGCGCAGACGGACTGGCGGATGGATTGGCCAGGGTGCCGCGCGGCGGCAGGCCGGCGGCGCGAGCGGGGAGGGCGATCAGCGTGCCTGTCGCAGCGGCAGCGGCCAGCAGGTCGCGGCGAGTGGTCATCTTTTCCCCTCCCATTTCGTGGTCCCCGATGGTCGGGCGGGTCCGCGCGGGCGTCAAGTCAGGGCTGGTGCATCCTGAGCGCGACATCGTTCATGAATCGGATATCGTCGCCCGCCGCCAGCCAGGATGCCTCGGCAGCGATGGCACCCAGCATGTCGGTCAGCGGTTCGATCTCATCCTTCGCATAATTGCCGAGCACATGGCCAGTCACCCGGTCCTTGTGCCCCGGATGGCCGATGCCCAGCCGCACGCGGCGGAAATCCGGGCCGATATGCTGGTCGGTCGAGCGCAGGCCGTTATGCCCCGCCGTGCCGCCGCCTGTCTTTACCTTCACCTTGAACGGGGCAAGGTCGAGCTCGTCGTGAAAGACGGTGACGTCGGCAGGGGTCAGCTTGTAGAAATCGAGGGCCGCGCGCACCGCCCGGCCGCTTTCGTTCATGAATGTCGCGGGTTTCAGCAGGATCAGCTTGGTCGACCCGACGCGCCCTTCCTGTGTCCAGCCGCGAAACTGCTGGCGGGGTGCGGAAAAGCCGTGGATTTCGGCGATGGCGTCCAGCACCATAAAGCCGACATTGTGCCGGTGCATCGCATATTGCGCGCCCGGATTGCCGAGGCCGACCCAGAGCTGCATCGTGTGGACTCCCTCTCCCCTTCAGGGGAGAGGGCCGGGGAGAGGGGCTGCCACAAGCGAGCAGCTCGCCCGGAAACCCCTCTCCCAACCCTCGCCCCTGAGCCGCAGGCGAGCGCAGCTCAACGGGAGAGGGCTTTCGGCCAATGTTACTCGGCTTCCGCTTCTTCGGCGGCGGCTTCGCCTTCGGCCGACTTCAGCGCCGATGGGGCGGTGACGGTGGCGATGGTGAAGTCGCGGTCGGTGATCGCGCTTTCCGCGCCCTTGGGCAGGGTGACGGCGGAAATGTGGAGCGAATCGCCCACTTCCAGACCCTTCAGCGAAATCTCGACCTGTTCAGGGATTTCGGCTGCGTCGACGACCAGTTCCAGCTCGTGACGAACGACGTTCAGCACGCCGCCCTTCTTGATGCCGGGGGCCAGTTCCTCGTCGGTGAACACGACGGGGACGGCAACCGTGACGGTCGCGTGCTCGGAAATGCGCAGGAAGTCGACATGCACCGGACGGTCGGTCACGACGTCGAACGCCACGTCCTTGGGCAGGGTGCGGACGGCCTTGCCGCCAACATCGACCATGATGACGGAGTTCATGAAGTGGCCGGTCATCAGCGCCTTCATCAGCTCGCGCTCGTTCACACTGATCGCGGTGGGTTCCTGCTTGTTGCCGTAGATCACGGCGGGCACGCGGCCTTCACGACGAAGCGTGCGGGAGGCTCCCTTGCCAACCCGCTCGCGCGTCTCGGCCGACAGGGTGAGCACTTCGCTCATATGTCGTCTCCAATTGCGCTTGTTAATCCAGTTTCACCGGGCAGGCCTCCAGGGATGACCCTGCACGCGGCAAGCGGGGGCCGGTAGCGGAAAGCGGGCAGATTGGCAAGGTGGACAGGCTCCTGCCCTTGCAGGGGAGCATCAGTTGGATTTCACACGATCCACCTTGATCCCCATGCGCGCCAGTTCGGCCTGAACGCTGTCCGGACCGGCGAAATGGCCGGAGCCGACGGCCATGAAGACCGTGCCGGGGCGATCGAGGCGGGTGCGAATCCATTCAGCCCAGCGACGGTTGCGGGCGGTGACCAGCGGGTCGGTGAGCGCGCGCGGCGATTTCGCCTGATCCTCTGCCAGCACGGCGGCCATGTCGGTGGTGTCGGCGCTGGCCCATGCGGCGAGGGCGCGCTCCGTCCCCTGATGCACCGTCGCCTGATTGTCGAGGATGCGCGTCAGCATTGCGATCTGATCCGCTTCGGACAGGCCAGCGAAGATCGCATATTGATCGGTCGGCTGTTCGAGCCCGGACACCGGCTTTCCCGCCCTTTCGGCCGCGCGCGACAGAACGCGTTCGACACCCAGGCTTTCGTCATAGCCCAGTTCGCGCAAGGGAAGCACCGACAAGCTGGTCGCGGCCAGCCAGGGTGCTGTCCGGTCGAACGCCGTTTCGGCATAGCCGACGCGTTTGAGCGCCGCGCGCAGCTTGTCGGCATAGCCGGGCGGCAGGCGGTCGGGCAGGGCGGGGGTGCCGTCGGGCAGGGTGCCGAGCCGGGAAAGGTCATCGCGCGCTGCCCCAGTCGCGCCGGGGGCCAGTTCCATCACCAACTCGTCCGACGCCTCGAACGCGGTGGCAACTTCATCATTAAACCAGGCGAGTTCGGGTTTCAGCCAATGGACCGTGCCGAACAGGTAGATGGTCGTATCGACATCGCGCACCACCCAGACAGGCGGGTCGACGTCGCGCTGCGGCACCTGCGCGGTCGGCCCGGCCATGGCGAGGGCAGCCAGTACGAGGAGGAGCTTGGGCAGCGGCATGGGTACTGGCTTTACTCGTTGGTATCGTGCGAAGTCGAGGGAAGGCATTGCAGCCAAGATATACAGTCGTGCTCCCGCGAAAGCGGGAGCCCAGGGTTGATCGGCCCATGCCATTGCCAGCCTGGCTCTGGATCCCAGCTTTCGCGGGGACACGGTAAGCAAGCCTTGGCCTGCCGTCCAATCATTGACCATGCCCGTCCCATGGCCTTAAGCGGCGCGGGACATTTTCAGCCACCCGCGAACGGACCACAGCCTTGGCACAGCCGCTCAGTTTCCAGCGCATGATCCTGACGCTCCATGACTATTGGAGCCGCCACGGATGCCTGATCCTGCAACCTTATGACATGCGCATGGGGGCGGGCACCTTCCACACCGCGACGACGCTGCGCGCGCTGGGGCCGGAGCCGTGGAACGCCGCGTTCGTCCAGCCGTGCCGCCGCCCCACCGATGGCCGCTATGGCGAGAACCCCAACCGGTTGCAGCATTATTACCAGTATCAGGTGATCCTGAAGCCCAGCCCGGAAAACCTGCAGGAACTCTATCTGGGGTCGCTCGCCGAAATCGGCATCGACGCGCTGAAACACGATATCCGCTTCGTCGAGGATGACTGGGAAAGCCCGACACTGGGCGCATGGGGCCTGGGCTGGGAAGTGTGGTGCGACGGGATGGAGGTGACGCAGTTCACCTATTTCCAGCAGATGGGCGGGTTCGATTGCAAGCCGGTGGCGGGCGAGCTGACCTACGGCCTCGAACGACTGGCTATGTATATCCAGAATGTCGACAGCGTGTACGACCTGGCGTTCAACGACGCGGGCGTGACGTACGGGGAGGTGTTCCTGGAAAACGAGCGCCAGATGTCGAAGTATAATTTCGAGGTTGCGGACACCGAGACGCTGTTCGAGGGATTTCGCAAGGCGGTGGCCGAGTGCGAGAACTGCCTGACCCACAATGTCCCCATCGCGGCATACGAACAGGCGATCGAAGCGAGCCACTTGTTCAACCTGTTGCAGGCGCGCGGCGTCATCAGCGTCGCGGAGCGTCAGGCCTATATCGGCCGGGTCCGCGACCTCGCCAAGGGAAGCTGCGAGGCGCACATCAAGCACATGATGCCAGCGTGGCAGGCCAAGTTTCCGGAGTGGACGCTGTGACCGATTTTCTGCTGGAGCTGCGGTCCGAGGAAATTCCGGCGCGGATGCAGGATCGGGCGCGGGCCGATCTGGAAAAGCTGTTCGTCGCCGAGCTTGAAAAGGCCAGGCTGAAGGCCGGGGGCATCGTCACCTATGCCACGCCGCGCCGCCTGACCCTGATCGCGCGGGAGTTGCCGGAGGCGACGGCCGCGGTGAGCGAGGAGCTGAAGGGGCCGCCCGCCGATGCGCCCGACGGGGCGGTCGAGGGATTCCTGCGCAAGGCGGGGCTGACCCGCGACGCGCTGGAGACGCGGGACGTGAAGGGGCGCGCGACCCTGTTCGCGGTGATCGAGCGGGCGGGGCGGCCGACCGCGGACCTGCTGGCCGAGGCGATCCCGGCGATCGTCCGCGCCTTTCCCTGGCCCAAGTCGATGCGTTGGGGCGCAGCGTCGATTTCGACCGAATCCTTGCGCTGGGTTCGCCCGTTGCAGGGCATCGTCGGGCTGTTCGGCGACGATGTGGTCGAATGCGAGGTGGCGGGCATCCGGTCGGGCCGCGAGACGATGGGGCACCGGTTCCATCATGACGGCGTCATCACCATCGGGTCGGCGCAGGATTATGTCGAGAAACTGCGCGCGTGCCATGTGGTTGTCGATCAGGACGAGCGGCGGACGATGATCCGCTTGGCCGCCAAGGACCTGGCGGCCGAAGCGGGCCTGACCCTGATCGAGGATGAGGGGCTGGTCGCGGAGAATGCGGGCCTGACCGAATGGCCGGTGCCGCTGATCGGACGGTTCGATCCGGCGTTCCTGGATGTGCCGCCGGAAGTCATTCAGCTAACCGCACGGGTTAATCAGAAATATTTCGTTTGTGCCGATGCGGATGGCAAGCTGGCCAATGCGTTCGTGTGCACCGCCAACATCGCGGCAAGCGATGGCGGGGCCAAGATCGTCGAGGGCAACCAGAAGGTGCTGGCCGCGCGATTGAGCGATGCGCGGTTCTTCTACGACACCGACCTGAAGGTGCCGCTGGAGAAGCAGGCGGAAAAGCTGGCCAAGATCGTGTTCCACGAAAAGCTGGGCACGGTGGCCGACAAGGTCGAGCGCGTGGCAAAGCTGGCCCGGTGGCTGTGCGAGGAGGGGATTGTCCAATCTCCTTCTCCCCTTGCGGGAGAAGGAAGGGGCCCGCTCGCGTCAGCGAGTGGGAAGGATGAGGGGGCGGCCCCGGCCTCGACCCCTCACCCTTCCGCGCCTCCGGCGCTCCCTCCCTCTCCCGCAAGGGGAGAGGGAAGTTTGGCCGACCTTGCCGAACGGGCGGCGCGGCTGTGCAAGGCGGACCTGGTCACCGGCATGGTCGGGGAGTTTCCGGAACTGCAGGGCCTGATGGGCGGATATTACGCCGCCGCGCAGGGCGAGCACCCCGCGGTCGCAGCGGCGATCCGCGATCATTACAAGCCGGTCGGGCAGGGCGACGATGTGCCCACCGATCCGGTGACTGTGGCGGTGTCGCTGGCGGACAAGCTGGATACGATCGTTAGCTTCTTCGCGATGGGGCATCCTCCGACGGGCTCACAAGACCCGTTCGCGCTACGCCGTTCTGCGATCGGTGTCATCTCACTGATCAATCAATCCCGTTTACGCGTTTCGCTGAGCGCGTTAGTTCGTAAGGCATATCGACTGTTCGCAGAGAACCAGGCATCGCGAACCAGCTACGATGGTCTTGAGCACTTTGTTTTCTGGTTTGAGGAAATTCTTGTCTACGAAGCTGGGCAGGAACGATCAGTCTTTCGGTATCAGCCTCTTGATTTCGATAGCTACTCGACATGGGGACGTTTTGAACTTGGTCGAAGCTTAGCCGCACCGATATATGACAAGTCTTACGACGATCTCCACATCGATCACGAAGGTTTGCCTGAGCCATTTTACGTGGAAAGTTTCTGGGCCGCTGACAAGGTTGCTGATTTGCTTGGGCGTTTCTTCGCTGACCGCCTCAAGGTGCAGCAGCGGGAAGCCGGTGTCCGCCATGACCTGATCGATGCGGTGTTTGCGCTGGGCGGGGAGGACGATCTCGTTCGCCTGCTCGCCCGCGTCCATGCGTTGCAGGCGTTCATGGCGACCGAGGATGGGGCGAACCTGCTGGCCGGGTACAAGCGGGCGGCGAATATCCTGAAGAAGGAGGGCTATGGTGCTCCTGCGAAAGCAGGAGCCCAGGGTGGCGAGGGGCCTGACGGCTCTGGGCTCCTGCTTTCGCAGGAGCACGGGGGGGATGGTCGCACGTCCCCTCTCCCAACCCTCTCCCCTGAAGGGGAGAGGGCTTTGGCGCCCGCCGAAGCCGCGCTGATCGCGGCGCTGGATGCGGCCGAGCCGCTGGCGGCCGCTGCGGTGGCGGAGGAGCGGTTCGGCGATGCGATGGCGGCGCTGGCCAGCCTGCGCGCGCCGATCGATGCGTTTTTCACCGACGTGATCGTCAACGACCCCCATCCGGCGATCCGCGCGGCGCGACTGGCGCTGCTGGCGCGGATGCGGGATGCGGTGCACGCCGTCGCCGACTTCAGCCGGATCGAAGGTTAGCGATACCATCGGTCGCTCTGGCCTGTTGCAGCGCAATAAAGCTGTTGCATACGAATGTAGAGTCTGGTGAAGGGGCGCCAAAGCGCCGATGCAGCGACACCGGCGCGGCGTGCCATCCGGCAGGAACGAGGGGCAGGGACGACAGCATGACGCAGTATGTGTACCGTTTTGGTGGCGGCGTTTCGGATGGCGGCAAGGGCGACAAGAACCTGCTCGGCGGCAAGGGGGCGAACCTGGCCGAAATGGCGTCGATCGGCCTGCCGGTGCCCCCGGGCTTTACCATCGGCACGCCGATGTGCGCGGTCTATTACGATAATGGCGAGCAGTTTCCCGACGGCGTGAAGGCCGAGGTTCAGGGCGGCATCGCGCATATCGAGGGGGTGACGGGCAAGCGGTTCGGCGATGCCGCCGATCCGCTGCTGGTGTCGGTCCGCTCCGGCGCGCGGGTGTCGATGCCGGGCATGATGGATACCGTCCTCAACCTGGGCCTCAATGACCGGACGGTCGAGGGACTGGCGACGACGAGCGGGGACGAGCGCTTTGCGTGGGACAGCTATCGCCGGTTCATCCAGATGTATTCCGATGTCGTGCTGGGCCTGGACCATGGCCGGTTCGAGGAGGCGCTGGAGATCGCCAAGGAGGACAACGGATTCTACCTCGACACTGACCTGTCGGCGGCGGACTGGAAGAAGCTCGTCGCCGAATACAAGGCGCTGGTCGAGGAGATGTGGGGCAAGCCGTTCCCGCAGGACGTGCATGACCAGTTGTGGGGCGCGATCGGCGCGGTGTTCGGATCGTGGCAGTCGGAACGGGCCAAGGTCTATCGCCGCCTGAACGACATTCCCGGCGACTGGGGCACCGCCGTCAATGTGCAGGCGATGGTGTTCGGCAACATGGGCGATACCTCGGCCACGGGCGTTGCGTTCACCCGCGATCCGTCGACGGGGCACAATGCCTATTATGGCGAATTCCTGATCAATGCGCAGGGCGAGGATGTGGTGGCGGGCATCCGCACACCGCAATATCTGACCAAGGCGGCGCGCGAGGGCGCGGGGGCCAAGCCGCTGAGCATGGAAGAGGCGATGCCGGAGACCTATGCCGAGCTGGCATCGGTGTTCGACCTGCTGGAGCGGCATTATCGCGACATGCAGGACATCGAATTCACGGTCGAGCGCGGCAAGCTGTGGATGCTGCAGACCCGGTCGGGCAAGCGCACGGCCAAGGCGGCGCTGAAAATCGCGGTGGACATGGCGAACGAGGGGCTGATCACGCAGGCCGAGGCAGTGGCGCGGGTCGATCCGTCGGCGCTGGACCAGCTGCTCCACCCGACACTCGATCCCGCCGCCCCGCGCGATGTGCTGACCAAGGGGCTGCCCGCCAGCCCCGGTGCGGCAAGCGGCACCGTGGTCTTCGATGCCGACACGGCGGAGCGGCACGCGGCGCTGGGCGAGCATGTGATCCTGGTGCGGATCGAAACCAGCCCCGAGGATATTCACGGAATGCATGCGGCGCGCGGCATCCTGACGGCGCGGGGCGGGATGACCAGCCATGCGGCCGTGGTGGCGCGCGGCATGGGCCGCCCCTGTGTGTCCGGCGCGGGCGCGCTGCAGATCGACCCCAGGGCGAAGCTGTTCCGCGTCGGCGGGCGCGAGGTGAAGGAAGGGGATACCCTGACCATCGACGGTGCGACCGGCGAGGTGATGGCAGGCGAGGTGCCGACGATCCAGCCGGAACTGGCCGGGGATTTCGGCACGCTGATGGTGTGGGCCGATGCGGTCCGACGGCTGAAGGTGCGCGCCAATGCGGAGACGCCGCTCGACTGCCGCGCCGCGCGCGAGTTCGGAGCGGAGGGCGTCGGCCTGTGCCGCACCGAACATATGTTCTTCGACGGCGCGCGGATCACCGCGGTGCGTCAGATGATCCTGGCCGAGGACGAAAAGGGCAGGCGGGTCGCGCTGGACAAGCTGCTGCCCGAACAGCGGGCGGATTTCATCGAAATCTTCGAGGTGATGGCGGGCCTGCCCGTCACCATCCGCCTGCTCGATCCGCCGCTGCACGAGTTTCTGCCGCATGAGGAGGCCGAATTCGCCGATGTGGCGGAGGCGGCAGGCGTCGGCATCGAAACGCTGAAGCGGCGCGCGGCGGAGCTGCACGAGGTGAACCCGATGCTGGGTCACCGCGGCTGTCGGCTGGGCGTCACCTATCCCGAGATCTATGAAATGCAGGCACGCGCGATTTTCGAGGCGGCGCTGGCGGTGGCGGAAAAGTCGGGCGCGGCACCGATCCCGGAGGTGATGATCCCGCTGGTCGCCACGCGGCGCGAGCTGGAGCTGATGAAGGCGGTGGTCGACCGGGTGGCCGAAGCGGTGTTTGCCGAGGCGGGCGCGCGGGTCGAGTATCTGGTCGGCACGATGATCGAACTTCCCCGCGCCGCGCTGAAGGCCGGGGAGATTGCCGAGGTGGGTGAGTTCTTCAGCTTTGGCACCAACGACCTGACCCAGACGACTTTGGGCGTCAGCCGCGACGATGCCGCCCGCTTCCTGGGCGTCTATGTCGACAAGGGCATTTATGCCCGCGATCCCTTCGTATCGCTGGACATCGAGGGGGTGGGCGAGCTGATCGCGCTGGCAGCCGAGCGCGGCCGGGCAACGCGGGGCGACATCAAGCTGGGTATCTGCGGCGAGCATGGCGGCGATCCGGCCAGCATCGCGTTCTGCGAGACGCTGGGCCTGGATTATGTCTCGGCCAGTCCTTATCGGGTGCCCATCGCCCGACTGGCGGCGGCACAGGCGGCATTGAAACGATGAGCGAACGGCAACCGAATATCACCCCGGCGGGCTATGACCGGATCTACGGCCTGCATCCGTTCGTGTTCTTCGGCGCGGTGGTGATGATGCAATTGCTGTTCATCGCCCTGATCGTGACGGCGCTCCTGGCCGGGATCGACTGGACCGAGGATCTGATCTGGCCCGGCGGGCCGGAATTGCTGCCGTTCTGAAGATTCCCCTCTGCAAGGGGGAGATGGCGCGCGAAAGCGCGACGGAGGGGTGTCTCCCTCTCAGGTTAGCGCGTCACCCCTCCGTCAGGCCTGCGGCCTGCCACCTCCCCTTGCAGGGGAGGAGCTTGGCTCAGTTGCTCAAGAGCGCGTCGTTGATCGAGCAGGCGGCGGGGCCGAGAATGACGACGAACAGCGTCGGCAGGATGAACAGGATGAGCGGGATGGTCATGATCGCGGGCAGGCGAGCGGCCTTTTCCTCGGCGCGCATCATGCGTTCGTTGCGGAATTCGGCCGACAGCACGCGCAGAGCCGACGCCAGCGGGGTTCCGTATTTCTCGGTCTGGATCATGGTCGTGACCACGCCCTTCACCGCGTCGAGATCGATGCGCATGGCGAGGTTCTCGAACGCCTGACGCCGGTCGGTCAGGAAGCCCAGCTCGATCGCGGTCAGGCTGAATTCCTCGCCCAGTTCCGGGTACGCGCGGCCCAGTTCCCTGGCGACTCGGTGGAAGGCCGCATCGACGGTCAAGCCGGCCTCGGCGCAGATGACGAGCAGGTCGAGCGCATCGGGCAGCCCCTTTCGAATGGCGTCCGACCGCTTCTTGATCTTGTTCTGCAGGAACAGATCGGGCGCCTTGTACGACCCGATAAAGGCGATGGCGACCAGGCCGTATTTCTTCAGCGGAGTCCAATCCGAGAACGCATCGGTGCCATAGACGAAATAGACGGCCAGTCCGCCGATGATGATCGGCAGCACCAGTCGGCCGAAAATCACGGCCGGCGCCCATTGCTTTGCGCGGATGCCCGCCTGAAGCAACCGACGCTGCGCGGTTTTCAGCTGTTCGTCCTGCAACACCTTCAGACTGGACAGCAGCGATTTGATCTTGTCCGCCGTCTCGTGCTTCTGCACCAGCTTGACCCGGCGCTTGGACGTCGATGCGGTGATCCCGGCCTTTAGCTGTTCGCGCCGTTCGGTGAGCGCCTTGACCCGCTTGGCCATCGGATCGCGTACCGTCGTCGCCGCGTAAATGGCGACCAGCACCGAAAACGCGGCAACGGCCGACAACATGGTGGCGACGGAATAGACGTCGACGCCAAGGATGGTGGGGGCGGTATCGGGTGTCAGCATGGCGCCCTCAAATCTCGAAACTGACCATCTTGGCCATGATGAATGCGCCCAGGCCCATCCACACCATGCCGCCAAGTCCGGCCACGATCAGCCGTTCATCCACGAAGAAGCGCTGCATGTAATCGCCGGAAATCATGTAGATCAGGCCGAAGACGATGAACGGCAGCGAACCGACGATATAGGCCGAAGCCTTGGATTCCGACGACATCGCCTTGATCTTCAGCTTCATCTGCATCCGCTGGCGCAGCACGGTTGCCAGGTTGGCCAGGGTTTCGGCAAGGTTGCCGCCGGTTTCGCGCTGAATGGCGATGGTGATGACGAAAAACTGGAATTCGGGCGTGCCCAGGCGATCCGACGTCTCCTGCAGCGCCTGATCCATGGTCTTGCCGATCTTCATCTTGTCCGACACCGACCGGAACTCCTCGCCCACAGGGCCTTCGAGTTCGTTGCCGACGACGGTGATGGTTTCAGTGATCGGCAGGCCCGAGCGCAGGCCGCGGACCAGCAGCTCAATGGCGTCCGGAAACTTGGCGTTGAACTGCGCAAGGCGCCGCTTGATCATGAAATTGACGGCGAAATGTGGCAGACCCGCGCCCAGGAACAGGCCGACGAACAGGCCCAGGAGCGGCGGCAGTCCCTGCAGCCAGACCGCCGCAAAGATGACGACGAAAATGCCCAGGGTAACAAGACCGTACTGGCCGACGGTCCATTTGGTGCCCGTCATCGCCAGGCGTTTTTTCAGTTCGGCAGGGCGGGGCAGGAACCGGCTTGCGGCCACGTCCATCCGGGTTGCGCGCGCATTCGCGATCTTGCGCATCTGCGCTTCCATCGCCTTTTCGGCAACGAACGCCGAATGGCGCGAACGCACCCCGGCAGCACGCCTGGCAGCGATCCGTGCGGTCGACGGGCCGGTGAAGGCAAAGACGACCAGCCCGAGCATGATTGCCAGCCCGGCAGCGACAAAAATGATCGGCATTGCGTCCATGCGTCGTATCCGTCCTTCAAACCCGACGGCCCGGACCGGGTCGTTCCCCGGTCCGTGTCGTTATGCGGATGCCTTTTTACCCTTCAGCGCAACCAGCTTGCCCAGCAGCGACGTGCCGCCGCCGGACTTGGCACCCTTGGTCTTGCCATTGCCCTTGGCCTTGCCGGCATCGGCGGGAGCGCCCGCCTCCGACATCTGGGTGATGCGGGTGGTCAGTTCGATCAGGGGGGCGACTGTCTTGCCGCCCTTGCCCGCTTCGGCCATCGCCTTGCCGAGCTTGGCAGAGGTGACCGCCAGTTTCAGATCGAACGGGACGACGAAATCGACCTTGCGTTCGATCGACTGTTCGAAATCCTTGCGGCTGATTTCCAGCTGCGCCGCGGCCTGAACCCGATTGGCGACGATCAGCACCTGGGTCTGGGGGGCATTGCCCTTGAACCAGGACAGGATGCGGATGGCATCGCGCGCGGCGGCCAGCGTGAACTCGGTGACGATCACCGCGATCTGGATGTCGTTCAGGAGGTGGGGATGCTGAACCAGCATGGCCCGTGGCAGATCGACGACGGTGCATTCGAACGCCGACCGCATTTCCTCCTGCAGCTGATAGAATGCGCCGCCATCGGTCAGGATCGGGGCGTTGATCGGCGCTTCCGCCGACAGGACGGCCAGCCGGTCGCTGGCGCGCACCATGGCGCGTTCGATGAACAGCCCGTCGATGCGGCTGGGATTGTCGATGGCGTCGGTCAGGCCCCGGCCCGGTTCCAGGTCGAGCGCCAGCGCCCCCGTGCCGAAATGCACGTCCAGATCCAGGAACGCGGTCGTCCGGCTGAGCTTCTCGCTGAGCAGCCACGCAATCGACGTCGCCACCGTAGACGCGCCTGTGCCGCCGCGGGTGCCGATGACGGCCAGCGAGCAATGCGCCCGCGCCTCGGTCGGCTCCACCGCCTTCGGGGCGGACAGCATCGCCTGGGCGTTGGCAAAGGTGTCGCGCAGCATGTCGGGGTTGAGCGGCTTCAGCAGGTAGTCCTGGATGCCGCTGGCCACCAGATCGCGGTACAGACGCACATCGTTCACCTGGCCGGCGGCGATGACCACCGTGCCGGGTTCGCACACTTCGGCCAGCGCGTTGATGTCGTTCAGCGGATCGCCGCTTTCCGACAGGTCGACGAACAGGATGTGCGGGCTGGCCGATACCGACAGGGTCTGGACCGCGTTGCGCAGCCCGCCCTTGTTGACCTTTTCAGGCGGCCATCCCAGTTCGACGGCGATCGGGCGCAGTGCCTCCGCCGTGGTTTCGTCGCAGACAAAGGCGACGAAGGGATCGCGGTTGCCCGCGCGTGCCGGGTTCCAGGGCGCGTTCATCAGTTTCCTCCCGTCCCTTCGGACTTGATGCCGCCCGCGCCGGATGCAGGGGCCTTGCGATAGCTGTCGATCGCCTTGACCGCATTGGCCGGATCGGTGGTGCCGCTGCCCGGCTGGCCGCGGACCAGATCGGCCGGATTGGCGATCATGGAGGCCAGGTTGCCGTTCACCGCGCAACCGAAGCCGGGATGGGTGTGGCCATCGAAATTGGACGCATCGAACCCGCTATGGTTCGGGCAGTTCGGCACACTGGCGGTCAACCGGCTGATGACCACGCGGGCAGTGCCGGGGGTCAACGCGCCGGGGGTGACCGGGGCCACCGCATCGACGAACAGGCCGTAGCGCTGTGCCTCTGCCGCCACCTGGGCGCGCACGCCGGGATCGGCACTGGGATCGTCCAGCGCAACCCGGTCGCCATAGCGCAGCTGCAGCGTCCGCATCCATCCGGCCAGCCGGTCCGCCTCGCCATAGGCAAGGCCGGAAGGCCCGGTGGTCACGTCAAACGCATAGTCTGCGCGCGAAACGACCGGCTGATTGACCGTTTCGATGCCGCGCGTGGCATTGTTGCACCCGGCCAGCAGCAGCATCGCCGCCAGCGCCGTCATTGCGGGATAGGAAGTGGACATCATCGCGTTCCCTGTCAGTTGGCGGCGGAAAAGCCGGGCGCGGCGGCCGGACGGCGCGCCTTGCCGGGCTTGCCACTGGTGGCTGGAGTTTCGGTCGCGCGCTGGACCGGCATGGCCGGGGGCAGGGCAGGGCCGCTGGGCAATGCCCCATCGGGGGCGGCGGTCGCCTGGGCACCGATGGACGGGGCCGTCGGGCTTCCGGCCATGGTCGGCACCGGCCGCGGGCTGGAATCGCCGGTCGAAAGCTGGCCCAGCAGGATGCGGCCCAGATCGGTCGGCGCCTTGAACCCGTCGGTCGGCAGGTGGATGTCCGCCATGTTGTTGACCGGCTTGACCAGATAGGGTGTCACGACGATCACCAGTTCGGTTTCGTTGCGCTGGAACGCGTTGGAGCGGAACAGCGCACCCAGGATCGGGATATCCCCCGCGCCCGGCGTCTTGGTGATCGCATTGTCATGCTGGTTCTGGATCAGGCCGCCGATCATCAGGCTCTGGCCGGAACCCAGTTCCACGGTCGTTTCCGCCCGCCGCGTGGTCAGCGCCGGGATCTGCGTGCCGTTCAGCAACACCGCGCCAGCGCTAGACAGCTGCGACACTTCCGGGCGGACGCGCAGGCTGATGCGGCCGTCGGACAGGACCGTCGGCGTATAGGCGAGCGAGACGCCATATTGCTTGTATTCCACCGACACCGCGCCCAGCCCCTGGCTGATCGGGATGGGGATTTCGCCGCCCGCCAGGAACGAGCTGGTTTCGCCCGACATCGCGGTCAGGTTGGGATTGGCCAGCGTGGTCACCTGGCCGTTGCGCTCACCCAGGTCGAGCGAGCCGAGCAGATCCAGACCCAGCAGCCGGCCCGCGCCGTACAGCGCTGCACCCGTGGCCGGGCGGTTCAGAACCGTGCTGCCGGCAGGACCCGTGGTGCCGGGGGCCATCGGACCGCCGGGATTATACTGCGAAAAGATCTGGTTGCCCTGCGAGATCCCGAACTGGAACCCGCCGGTGGCATCCAGCGACGTCAGGTTGACGCCGATATTCTTGACGAAGGTGCGGCTCACCTCGGCAAAGCGCACTTGCAGGTTGACCTGCAGCGGCGTTGCCGTGCGCAGGCGCGACAGCACCTGGGTCGTGTCACCGACATAGGCCTTGACCAGCCGTTCGGCCTCCGCGACGTCGTCGGGATGCTGGACGGTGCCGGTCAGCAACATGATGCCGTTCATCGGCGTTGCGACGATCGCCGCGTCGGGCATCGCCACGTTCAGCATTTCGCCGACGCTGGTGATGTTGTTGCCGACGCGCACCGTGGCGGAATAGACGACCCGGCCAGCCTTGTTGGTGGCATAGACGGTCGTCTGTCCCGGTGCCTTGCCGAACAGATAGATCTGGTTGGGCGAGCGAACCTGGACATCGGCAACCTTGTCGTCTGCGACGAACAGGTCGGACATCGGTGCGCTCAGCGTGACCAGCCGGCCCTGGCCGGTCGACACCTGAACGACTTCCGGCGTAGCGGCGACGGACTGTGCGGCGAGTGGCGAGGCCATCGGCGCGGCGATGGTGGCGACCAGCGCGACCGCGCTGACGGCCGACTTCGCGGCTTTGACTGCGAATTCCATTACTTGGTCCCCCCGACCGGAACTTCGGTCACGTTATTGCCACGGGCCACGCGAACCACCGGCCCCTTGACGACGGCGGGCGCGGCTCCGCCCGGATACGGCACCGGCGCCATCGGGCCGGGACCTGCCACAGCGGCGGCGGCGCCGCCGCCCTTGCCGGGTACGGTCCGGCGCTGGAACCGCGACACATCGGCCCCGGTCGAAAAAGTGCTGGTGCCGGCAACCGGGCTGGACGCGACGCGGGCCAGCATTGCCTTTTCCGCCTTTGGATCGTCCGTGGCGGGCACATCGACATCGCCATTGGCGATTGCTTCTTCCAGTTCGCCGGCGTTGTCGGCGATCGAGCGCAGCGACAGCGACAGGCTGCCCAGCGTCTGGGCGACCGCGATCTGCTCGGCGATCTTGGGCGTGGATTCGACGGTGACGGTCGAATAGGTGGAAACGACGGTGTTGCCGTTTTCGTCCGTCTGCTTGTCGGTCCGCTGGTCGGTGGCCAGCACGCGCAGGTTGCGCAGCACCGTTTCCGACGCCTTCAGCGGCGGACCATCGCCCCCGCCGGCGACCGACTGGGTCAGGATCAGGTCGACCCGGTCACCCGGGAAGACGAAGCCGGCAACGGCGCTCTGTGCGGACACGGGCACGGTGACGGCGCGCATCCCCGGGCCAAGCGCCGCCGCCAGGAAGCCGCGGTCGCCCGGCTTGACCAGCCCGCCCTGCGTAATCGGCTGACCCGCCGGAATGGCGAAACGCACGACCGTGCCCTGCAGCTTGGTGACGTCGGTTTCCGGTCCCGCGACGAAATAGGCCCCCTCGACCAGCTCGGCCGGCCAGGGCTGAAACTTCATCGCCGCCGGATCCAGGATAGTGCCGACCGGCAAGGCGCGCGTGGCCACCAGCACCTTTGGCCCGGTGACGGGCGCGGGCTGGCCGCTGTTGGCCCCGGCCTGAGGCGCGGCCGATCCCATGATCAGGCTGCGTGCCATGAATGCGGTCAGCGCCGCGACAATCAGCGCGCCGACCAGAAGCAAGATTTTCCGTCCGTCCATGACGCAAGCAGCCTTTCCGATGCCGGTCCGGGATTTTCCCCGGAGCGATCAGTCACCCAAAATGGTAAAAATTCGGTTCTCTAAGAATCATTAGCGTGGCGGCCGCGATGGCGACGCCGTACGGAATCTCGGGCCGGCCTGTGCGCTTCAGCCGCCAATGGTCGATCAGCATGATGACGGTCAGCGCGCCGCCGATCAGCGACATCATCACCAGCATCCAGATCAGCGAGCCAAAGGGCAGCCACAGCGCGAGTGCGGCCAGCATCTTCACGTCGCCGCCACCCATCATCCCGAAATGGAACGCGCCGTAGAACAGGATCAGCGTGCCCAGCCCCAAGGCCAGTTGAGTGGCCATTTCGGGCCATGGCGACAGGCCGATGGCGAACCACCAGGGCACGGCCAGCAGCGCAATGCCGCCGTTTTTCCAATTGGCGATTTCGCGAGCGCGCAGATCCTCGATCCCGGCCGAAACCAGGAACACCAGCAGAATGCCGATCAGAAGATAGGCCGAGTAATCCCCCATGGACAAAGGGGTCTAGACGGGATGGCTTATCAAAACGTAACCAGCGCCATGCCCTATGAAGCGGACCCCCGGCGGACCATTCCCTCCACGGCGCGGATCACCCGCTGGGCGGCTGCCGATGGATGGCCGCTTCGCTGTCTGGCCTGGCCGCAGCCCCCGGGCATGCCGGTGCGCGGTTCCATCCTGTTCCAGGGCGGGCGCGGGGACATTTTCGAGAAATATCTGGAAAGCTTCGATCACTGGCATTCGCGCGGCTGGACCATCACCTCCTGCGACTGGCGCGGCCAGGGCGGATCGGGCCGCACGACGCCTGACCGGGCCTGTGGCCATATCGACGATTTTGCGCAGTATATCGCTGACTTTAGAGGGTTTTTCGAGGAATGGCGGGCGGCCGTGCCGGGGCCGCATATCCTGATCGCGCATTCGATGGGCGGCCATTTGATCCTGCGCGCGATGCTGGAACGGGCGGTCGCGCCCGATGCCGTCGTGCTGATCGCGCCCATGCTGGGGTTGAAAGGACCGTTCGGACCGTGGCTGGGGGAACGGGTCGCGCGGATGATGTGCCGCCTGGGTTCGCCGCAGCGTCGGGCGTGGAAGGGAAACGAAAAGCCGTTCACGACCGATACTCGCGCCGAATTGCTGACGCACGATCCGGACCGCTATGCCGATGAACTGTGGTGGCAACAGGCGATGCCCGATCTGGTGACTGGGCCGCCCAGCTGGCAGTGGGTAGCCCAGGCATTTCGTTCGACCAACGCGATGCACGTCGATTCGCGGCTGGCGGAAATCCGGACCCCCATGCTGATGCTGGTCGCCGATGCCGATGCGCTGGTCGATCCGCGCGCTGCCGTCGGCATCGCCCAGCGCCTGCCCGATGCGCGCATCGTCCGCTTCGGCCCCGAAGCCGCGCATGAATTGCTGAGAGAGGCCGATGCGGTCCGCAACCGGGCGCTGGCCGAGATCGACCTGTTCCTGGAAGCGCGCGCGCCGGCCAGAACGGCATCGGCGTGAGCGACGACCGGTTCGATATCGCCATTGTCGGCGCGGGGATTGCCGGGGCCAGCCTGGCCGCGTTCCTTTCCCCCCATGCCCGCATCCTGTTGCTGGAGGGGGAGGCGCATCCCGGCTATCACGCAACCGGTCGGTCGGCGGCATTCTGGTCGGAAAGCTATGGCGGGCCGGGCGTCCAGCCGCTGACGACGGCCTCTGGCCCATGGCTTCGCCAGCCTCCCGATGCCTTTGGCGGCAAGTCGTTCCTGAAGGATCGCGGCGAGCTATTCATCGGGCGGGACCAGGATCGGCCGCTGCTCGAGCGGTTCGTTGCCGATTTCGCCGCCACCGATGTGCCGCTGAGCTGGACCGATCCCAAGGGGCGGATACCGGGCCTGCGCGCCGAATGGACGCTGGCGGTGGTGGAGCCGACCTGCATGGACATCGATGTCGGCGCGCTGCACGGCGCGTGCCTGGGCGTCGCGCGGCGGGGCGGGGTGCGCGTGGAGACGCTGGCCGCGCTGGAACGGGCGGGGGCCGGCTGGCGGCTGGAGACGCGTGGCGGCGAATTTCATGCCGACCTGCTGGTCAATGCGGCCGGGGCATGGGCCGACGATGTGGCCCGTATGGCGGGCGTCGCTCCGCTGGGTATCCGCCCCTATCGCCGGACCATGGTGCAATTGCGGGTCGATCCCCCCGCGCCGATGGACATGCCGCTGGTCCGCGATGCGGAGGACGGGTTTTATTTCAAGCCGGAGGCGGGCGGGCGGCTGTGGCTGTCGCCGCACGACGAGATCCCGGACAGGGCGGGCGATGCCGCGCCGGAGGAACTGGACGTGGCCGTCGCCATCGACCGGTTTCAACGGGCGGTGGACTGGCGGATCGAGGCGGTGGAGCGGAAATGGGCGGGCCTGCGCAGCTTCGCGCCCGATCGCCTGCCCGTTTATGGTTTCGATCCGCAGGTGGAGGGGTTCTACTGGTTTGCCGGGCAGGGGGGCTTCGGCATCCAGACCGCACCCGCCGCCGCGATGATCGCGACCGCCCAGCTGCTGTCGCTGACCCCCGATCCGGCCGTCGCCATGATCGAGGCCGAGCGATACCATCCCGCCCGATTTGGCCACACCTGACTTGGCTTTCCCGTCCATGGGCCTAAACTGTTCCGGCAGGGAATCGACCTGAGCCGGGGAGGCAGGCATGGCGCACAAGTTCGTGATCGAGAAGAACAAGGCGGGCGAGTTCGTCGCCAAGTTCAAATACAATGCCGAAACGATCTTCTGGACCGAAGGCTATAGCAGCAAAGCGTCGGCGAAGAACGCGATCGAATCGATCCTGAAGAACGGGCCGGCGGCCGAGGTCGAGGATCATTCGGCGGACTGAACCCGGGCGATTGCCGTCTCCGTTCTCCGGCCTTCGCCGGGCGACAAGATTGGCTTCGCTGATGCTCAAATCGATAGGGGCAAAGGGGTGACGCGGCTTGGCTCGCTCGGCTAGAGAGCGGGCACGAAATGCCTGTCGGAGGTTCACCCATGCCGTTCGAAGTCCCCTATGTCGCCGATGCCAACCGCTATGACGGGCGGATGCCCTATCGCCGCTGCGGCGTGTCGGGACTGGACCTGCCCGCGATCACGCTTGGCCTGTGGCAGAATTTCGGTGGCACGGACGTGTTCGAGACGGGCCGGGCGATGATCCGCCGGGCGTTCGACCGGGGCGTCACCCATTTCGATCTCGCCAACAATTACGGCCCGCCCTATGGTTCGGCCGAGGAGAATTTCGGACGGGTGCTGGCCAAGGATCTGGCCGCGCACCGCGATGAACTGATCATCTCGTCCAAGGCGGGGTGGGACATGTGGCCCGGCCCCTATGGCGGCATCGGCAGCAGCCGCAAATACCTGATCGCGTCCTGCGACCAGAGCCTGAAGCGGATGGGCCTCGACTATGTCGACATCTTCTATTCGCACCGTGTCGATCCCTCAACGCCGCTGGAGGAAACGATGGGCGCGCTCGCCAGCCTGCATCAACAGGGCAAGGCGCTGTATGTCGGCATCTCCAGCTATTCGCCCGAACTGACGCGGCAGGCAGCGGCGATCCTGAAGGAACACAAGGTGCCGCTGTTGATCCATCAGCCGAGCTATTCGATGCTCAACCGCTGGATCGAGGATGAATTGCTGGGCACGCTGGAGGCGCTGGGGACCGGCTGCATCGCCTTTTCGCCGCTGGCGCAGGGTTTGCTGACATCCAAATATCTGAACGGCGTGCCCGACGATGCGCGCATCCGCCGGTCGGGTTCGATGAGCGAGGAGATGCTGAACGAGGACAATCTGACCCGCATCCGCAAGCTGAACGCCATCGCTTCGGCACGCGGACAGACGCTGGCGCAGATGGCGATCGCCTGGGTATTGCGCGACCCGCGCGTCACCAGCGCCCTGATCGGCGCGCGGACGGTGGAACAGCTCGATGATTCGCTGGATGCGGTAAAGAACCTGGCGTTCAGCGATCAGGAACTGTCCGAGATCGAACCCTGGGCCAGCGAGGGCGCGATCAACAAATGGCTCGATTCCAGCAAGATCGAGGCGCTGCCCGCCGTCTGACCGAACCAGACGAACAGCGGCGAACGATCAGCGGCGCAGGATCAGGTCGACATCCGTGGCGCCGGGGCCGTTCGCCGTCATCGTGACGATATAGGCGGCGTTACCGCGCCCGGTGCCGCCGATCAGGTGCTGGGTGCCGTCGCTCTGGTGTTCGGCGGTCAGCCCGGCCTGGGTGACGCGGGTATAATGCCAGTCGATCATCGTCTGCAGCGGCTGCTGCACCGAATAGCTGACGACGCGCATCTGGCATCCCGGCGCATCCGCGCCTGCCGCCTCGCGCACCGCGGCAGCCGGATGGAGCGGCAGATCGGGCGGCAGTTTCGCCGCCCAGCCGGCCGAATAGCGAAGCGGGCCGCAGACGCCCGACAATTGCTGGCTTTCGGCGAGGCTGGCCAGCGTTTCGCTGGCAGCGGTCCGTTTGCAGGAGGGGCAGGGGCCGGGGGCCGGCGCCTTCATCAGCCCGTCGGCATTAACCTCGGGCCGCTTGGCAACCGCATCGGGTGCGACCGGGGCCGAATAGGGTTCGGCGGGCGGGCGCACCGCATCGCCATTCGCCTGTGACGCCAGCGACGGATCGACCATGATCTGATCCTCCAGCGCGGCGGCGATCACCGGATCGGCGCTGTTGCCGGTATCGAGCAGTTCGGCATCCAGAGCGGCGAGGTTTTTCTCCGCCGCCTCCTGTCCGCCGCATGCGGAGACGAAAGCTGCGAACGCCAGGGCGAAACTCGGTCGGACGACGGCATTCATCACGCAACTCCAGCAGTTTTGATGGTTTTCGCGCCGTAAAGGTTAAGATTGCGCAAAGAAGTCCGGTTAATGGCGAAATAATCTGCGCGCCGCCCTGGCCCTTGGCACGTCCGGCCATGCTTCCCATCTGCATTGCAGGAAACAGGGAGCGTGCAATGGCGTCGACCGCGGATCGTCCGAACACCGACAATCGTCGCCAATGGCTGTGGATCGGCGCTGGCCTTGCCACCGCAGCGGCGGGCGCCTTTGCTCTGTACCGGCTTGGCAATGGCGGGGAGCGGCCCGATTACCAGGTGGAGAGGCAGGACGGCGCGTTCACCGTGCGGGTTTATCCGGCGCTGACCGTCGCTGAAACGCGCTCGATCGGGGTGCGCCGCGCCGCGCTCAATGCCGGGTTTAGCCGATTGGCGGACTATATCTTTGCAAAGGACCGGCCGGGAGAACGTGTTGCGATGACTGCCCCGGTGCTGAGCGATACCACCGACGGCGCTTGGCGCACCCGGTTCATTCTGCCTGCCCATTATACCGAACAGACCGCCCCCGCGCCGCAAGCAGGCGTGACGGTGACGACGCTGGCCGGACGGCGGGTGGCAGCGGTCCAGTTCTCCGGCAACGCCGACGATGCGTTGCTGGCGGATCGGGAGGCTGCGCTGGTCGAGTGGATGGCGCGGCACGACCTTAAAGCGACCGGGCCGGCCGAATACGCGTTCTACAACGCGCCGTTCGTGCCCGGCCCGATGCGTCGGAACGAGGTGATGTTTCCGCTGGCGGATTGACGGTCGGTGCCGATCGACCCGCTGCTCTGCCGGCCAAATATGATATGCGGTGATGGTTCCGCGCCCGCCGCCGGGTCACCATGCCCGTTCAGAAGGAGAGTTCCCTAGATGCTCAATCTGCTTTCGATCCTGATCGGCATCGTCACGCTGATCCTGGTCGCCATCGCCTTTTTCCCATTGCTTGGCTGGGCCAACTGGCTGTTCCTGCCGATGGCGGTCATCGGCGCGGGTCTTGGCGCGCTGTCCGACCGCAACACCGGCCGCAACCTGAACCTGGTGGTCTTGGCGATCGGCGCGTTCCGGCTGATGCTGGGTGGCGGGATTATTTGACGCGTCAGAGCCGCTGGTCGCCTGGATAGGCGAAATAGAGTTCAGCGTCCGCGCTGGCCGACAGGGTGGTCGTGCCCGTAAAGGTCAGGCAGTCGCCCGCCTTCCATTCGACGCCGCCTGCATCGCCCGAACCCGTGACGGGCACGAACCATCCGGTCACCCCGTCGGGCAGCGCAACGGTCCGTTCGCCGCCCGGCCAGCGTTCCAGCACGAATTTCGGCCCTTCGGCCAGCAATTCCCGGTCGTCAGCGACCCGGCCCGGCGCCGGAAGCGCCTGAAACGGGCGGGCGTCGGACACCGCGACCCCATCCTCCAGATGCAGTTCGCGCGGGCGTCCGTAATCGTACAGCCGATAGGTCAGATCGACATTCTGCTGCACCTCGACCAGCGTAATGCCCGCGCCGATGGCATGGACCGTCCCGGCCTCCGAATAGAAATAGTCGCCGGCCTTGACCGGTTTCCAGTCGAGCAGATGCTCGATCGACCCGTCGAGCGACGCAGCGCGCAGTTCGTCGCTGGTCATCGGGGCAAGCGTGCCGAGCGCGATGGTGGAATCTGCCTCGGCCGACAGGATGATCCACGCCTCGTCCTTGCCGCGCGGATAGCCGCGTTCCACCGCCTGCGCGTCGTTCGGATGCACCTGAACCGACAGCTTTTCGCTGGTGAACAGATATTTGACGAGCAGGTCGGGCTGGGCATCGCCCGGCGTCTGAAACCAGATTTCGCCGACAGGATCGCCGTCTGCCGCCGGATCGGCAAATCCGGGCCACAGCTTGTGCCGGCCCCAGGGTTTTTCGACGCGGTGGGTGGTCAGCTGGGTGGCTGGCATGATCAAGATCCTTCGTTCCGGCGAATCGGGCAATCGCTCAACGCGTGTTTCCACAATGCGCTGCACCGCGACAACGGGTCATCAAAAATCATTGGTAGGGCGGTGCGCGCTTCGCTACACAGCCGCCATGGCCATGTTCCCGTTCCGCCCCCTTACCGCCGCGGCGCTTTGCGCGCTTGTCCTGACCAGCGCCTGCAGCAAGACGACGGCAAATGCCGACACGCCCTATATCGCGCGCGACGTCGGCACGCTGTATTCCGCGGCAAAGGACCGGCTGGACCGCAACCAGTACAAGGTCGCCGCCGCCCTGTTCGACGAGGTCGAGCGGCAGCACCCCTATTCCGTCTGGGCGCGCCGGGCCCAGCTGATGGGGGCGTTCAGCTATTATCTGGACCAGGATTACACCAAGGCGATCCAGGGCGCTCAGCGCTTCCTGGCCATCCATCCCGGCAACCGCGATGCGCCCTATGCCTATTACCTGATCGCGCTCAGCTATTACGAACAGATTTCGGACGTTCAGCGCGACCAGAAGATCACCGATCAGGCGCTGGGCGCGCTGGGCGAGCTGATCCGCCGCTATCCGACAAGCCGCTATGCCGCCGATGCGCGGCTGAAGCAGGATCTGGTCCGCGATCACCTGGCGGGCAAGGAGATGGAGGTCGGGCGCTATTATCAGCAGCGCGGCCAGTGGCTGGCCGGCACGTTGCGGTTCCGCAAGGTCGTGGACGAGTTTCAGACGACCAGCCATGCGCCAGAGGCACTGATGCGGCTGACCGAATGCTATCTGGCGCTGGGGCTGCGGCAGGAAGCGGTGAAGTCCGCCGCCGTGCTGGGCGCCAATTATCCGGGGACCGAATGGTATGAACGCGCCTATGCGCTGGTCCGCGACAATGTGCCCGACGCGCCGGTGACGGCGGCGGCGGGCGGCTGATCCGCCGGGCCTGGATCGGCCGGGACAGGAAAACGCCATGCTGACCGCGCTTTCCATCCGCGACGTGGTATTGATCGAGGCGCTGGACCTGGAGTTCGGGCGCGGCCTTGGCGTGCTGACCGGTGAGACGGGGGCGGGCAAATCGATCCTGCTGGATGCGCTCGGCCTGGCACTGGGCGCGCGCGGCGACAGCGGGCTGGTGCGCCAAGGGGCCGCTCAGGCGGTCGTCACCGCAAGTTTCGACGTGCCGCCGGGTCATGCCGCGATCCGCGCGCTGATCGCCGACAACGGGCTGGATCCCGAACCGGGCGAGCCGCTGACCATCCGCCGGATCGTCAAGGCCGATGGCGGCAGTCGCGCGTTCGTCAACGATCAGCCGGCATCGGCCGGGCTGTTGCGCGAACTGGGCGGGATGCTGGTGGAAATCCATGGCCAGCATGACGATCGCGGCCTGTTGAACCCGCGTGGCCACCGCGCGATGCTGGATGCGTTCGGGCGGGTCGATGCCGGCGAAGTGGCGGCCCTGCACCGCGACTGGCGCGCGGCAGAGGCGCGGCTGGCCGAGGCGGTGGCGGAACAGGAAACGGCGGACCGCGACCGCGAATGGCTGGACCATGCGGTCGCCGAGCTGACCGCGCTCGACCCGGAACCGGGCGAGGAGGCCGAACTGGCGACACGCCGCGCGACCATGCAGCGCGGGGAAAAGGTGGCGGGCGAGCTGCAGGGCATTGCCGACCTGCTGGACGGCAGCGACGGCGCGCTGACCCGGCTGCGCCAGGCGGCCCGCATCCTGGAACGGGTGGGAGAGGATCACGAGGCGCTGGCCGAGGCACTGGCGGCGGTCGACCGCGCGATCATCGAGGCGGCCAATGCGCAGGACCAGGTGGATGTCGCCGCCGACGCGCTGGCATTCAATCCGGCGCAACTGGAAGCGGACGAGGCGCGGCTGTTCGAACTGCGCGGCCTTGCGCGCAAGCACCGGGTGCAGCCGGACGACCTGCCGGCGTTGACCGAACAACTGACGGCGCGGCTGGCGCTGATCGAAGGGGGCGGGGCGGCCATTGCGCGGCTGGAACGCGAGGTTGCGACGGCGCGCGCGGCCTATCTGGCGGCAGCCGAGGCGCTGAGCGCGGCGCGGACGGATGCGGGTGCCCGTCTGGATGCGGGGGTCGCAGCGGAGCTGGCCCCGCTGAAGCTGGATGCCGCGCGGTTCCGCACCGTGGTCGAGCCGCTGCCGGAGGCGCAATGGTCGGCGGCGGGGCGCGACCGGGTGGAATTCGAGGTATCGACCAATCCGGGCGCGCCGTTCGCGCCGCTGATGAAGATCGCATCGGGCGGCGAACTGTCCCGGTTCATCCTGGCGATGAAGGTGGCGCTGGCCGAGCGGGGCGGGGCGGCGACGCTGATTTTCGACGAAATCGACCGGGGCGTGGGCGGGGCGGTGGCCAGCGCCATCGGCGAACGGCTGGCGCGGCTGTCATCGGCTGCTCAGCTGCTGGTCGTGACGCACAGCCCGCAGGTCGCGGCGCGGGGCGCGCATCATTACCGCATCGCCAAGGCGCATGACGGGTTGGTGACGCGGACCGGCGTCGTGTTGCTGGACGAGGGCGAGCGCCGCGAAGAAATTGCGCGGATGCTGTCGGGCGCGGAGATCACCGACGAGGCGCGGGCACAGGCGGAACGGCTGCTAGAGGCGGCCTGACCCTTATCTCCCCTCCCCTTCAGGGGAGGGGTCGGGGGTGGGGGATGGGGCGCGTGACGGTCCTTCACCATCCCCCACCCCAACCCCTCCCCAAGGGGGAGGGGCTATCTGATCCGCCACACCCTCAGTGGCGTTTCCCCGTTCAGCGTCACCGGTTCCAGCCAGTCGAACCGCTCCCCCCGCATCAGCCGGGCATAGAAACCGTTCGGTCCCCGTGCGCGGTAGATGGTCGTTTCCGCCATGTTGGGACAGGCGGCCAGCAATGTCGCGCCGTGCGCGGCGGCAATACGCCTGAACTGTTCCGGGCTGCCGGCAAAGGCGTTGTGCACATCCAGGATCGCGCGTTCGTTGCGGTGATAGGGGCCGGCAATGGCGCTGTGCCGGGTCAGGGTGATCAGGCGCGGGCTAAGGTCGATATGGGTAAAGATCGTCTGGGCGGGAAGCTGGGCCAGCGGACGCATTGCGCTGAGCGTATTGCACTGGCGCGCCGCCTGCTGAACGACCTGGCGCCGGGCACCGCCCTTGTCCGGCACCGGCAGCTTGTCGATGACCAGCCCGATGGCCAACCCGGACAGGACCAGCGCGCCGCCGACCGTGCCGAACACGCGCACCGGCATCAGGCGGTGGGTCATGCACCATGGGAGCAGCCACCAGGCGAGTGCGACGCTGCCCACCATGCCGATCAGCTGCGCGGCGGGCGCGGAGCGGACCTGCCAGAGCATCATCGCCCCGGCAAAGGCGATGAAGGCGCTGGCCGCGATCCAGCCGGTCAGGCGGGGCGTACCGCGCGCGCGCCATGCGGCAATCATCGCGCCGATCAGGCCGATCATCGGCACCGATGCCAGCGACAGGCCGGTCTTGAGCGGATGCTGGAAAATCGGCTTGGCCTCTCGCACATTGCCCAGCCAGATCTTGACCAGTTCGTCGGACACGCCCTCCGGACGGGCCAGGCATTGTGGGAACAGGGTGACGAAGGTGCCGCCAACCACCGCGCCCGCCGCCGCCGCCAGCAGCAGCCGGGTCGTCCTGCCGGCTGGGTTCAGCCTGGCGATCAGAAACAACAGCCCGCCGACAGCAAGCATCGCCGATAGCCAGATCGGCGTCAGCGCGTCGCAGCGCATCGCCCAGTTTGCATGGCTGGCGAACACCGCAAATCCCGCCGCGACGCCGCCTGCCAACGTCAGGCCATAAGTCATCAGCCGGTCGCGCCGGCCATCGTCCCACACCCATTCCAGCGTCAGGATCGCCCCCGCCATCACGGCATAGGGCAGCAGCTCCAGCCCGATGGTCAGGCTGACCGCGCTGGCCGCGCCGACCACCGCGCCGCCCCGGCCCCCGCGCGGATCGGCCAGCCCGGCCAGCGTCCAGGCCAGACAGGCGAGTTGCCAGCCATGATGATCGACGCGCATCGGCATGAACATCAACAGCGCGCTGGTGCAGCCGAACAGAAACAGAATGGCCAGCGGCCAGGCGCGCGGCGCAACCAGCCGCCGCACGGTCAGCGACAGCGCGGTCAGCGTGACGCCCAGCGGCAGCAGCGGCGCGATGCCCGCCGCCCATCGCTCTGCCCACGCCCCGCCGACGAACGGCTTCAGCATCACGATCAGCGCGGCGATCGGCAGGTCGACAAGCCGCGACCAGTGAATGTCCAGGCCCCCGGGCGGGTTCAGCCGATATTGCCGCAGGTCGGCCCAGGGCTGACCCGCCAGCCAGGCGCGCACCTGGGCCATGCGCAGATTGTCGTCGGTGTCGGTCAGCACGAAATAGCGGATCTGCGGGTAACGCTGGACGATATAGACCAGCGCAATCGCGGCCCAGGCGATCAGCACCCAGCGCAGCCAGTGGCGATCCAGCTGACGCGTGATCCATCCCGTTCCGACCGACTGACCCGGCAAAAGCGCTTTCCCTTCCCCGCGCCCTTGACTAGGGCGGCTCGGCGCCCGCCCTACAGGCTGGACGGGCGGGAAGGAAGCGGGCACTGGCCCGGCGCGCAACGATGGGTCGGGCAATGATGCTCCAGCGGATGAACGAATTGAGGCAGCATCCCGTCACGGGCCAGTTGCTGCGCTTCGCCGTTGCCGGGGGCATTTCGTCGATCCTGTACACCGGCGTCTATCTGCCGCTGACGATGACCGTCTTTCCCGGCGACCGCGCGGTGCTGGCGGTGCCGTTCGCCTTTGCCGTGGCGGTGACGGCCGGGTTTTTCCTGCACAGCCGTTGGAGCTTCAAGGATCACGGCGTGCGTACCAGCGGCGGGGGTCAGCAGGCGAAATTCGTCGCGGTGCAGGGCGCGGGGCTGATGCTGCACCTGTTGCTCACCTGGGCAATGGTGGGGCAGGCGGGGTTGCCCGAATGGTCGCCGCTGGTACCGGGATTGACACTGGTCCCGCTGCTGACGTTCTGGATCAATCGCCAATGGGTTTTCGGAGGGTAATCGGCCAGCCATGGATCGCATCGTTTACGACCGCATGGCGGCGCATGACACGACGCACTGGTGGTATCGCGCCCGCCGCGAGGTGCTGGCGGACTACATCACCCGCAATGCCGGGCTGACGCCGGGCGCGCGCATCCTGGAAATCGGATGCGGCACCGGCCATAATCTGCCGATGCTGGCCCGGTTCGGCGAGGTGGAGGCGATCGAGATCGACGCTGCCGCTCGCGCCATCGCCAGCGAACGGCTGGGTCGCCCAGTAAACGATGCGCCGCTGCCGGAGCTGCCGGGGGTACCGCGCGGCGCCTATGACATGATCGCCGTGCTCGACGTGATCGAACATATCGCCGACGACGTGGCGGCGCTGAAGGCGATGGCCGATTGCCTGAAACCGGGTGGCGCCATCCTGATCGCGGTTCCCGCGCATCCGTGGATGTGGAGCGCGCACGACGTGGTGAACCATCACCAGCGGCGCTATACCAAGGGGACGCTGGACGCCGCGATCCGTGCGGCTGGACTGACGCATAACGGCCTGCGCTGGTTCAATTCGCTATTGTTCCCGGCCGCCGTAGCCGCGCGCGTGGCCGGCAAGCTGACCGGCAAGGACGACAGCGACGATTCCCCGCCGCCCGCACCGTTGAATGCGGCATTCCAGACCATTTTCCGGCTGGAACGGCATCTGGTCGGGCGCATGCCGCTGCCCCCCGGCCTGTCGATCCTGACACTGGCGCGGCGTAGTTAGGTCTTGGCATCTTCCTTCCCCGCCAGGGGGAAGGATCAATGATGTCGAGGGTCGTTCAATCCGCCTTGCGATAATAACGGACGTAATCGACCTCCATCCGTTGCGGAAATGCGGCGTCGTCAATGCCCTTGCTGCCGCCCCAGGTGCCGCCGACGGCGATGTTCAGGATGAGGCGAAAAGGCTTGTCGAACGGCCATGTCGCCCGGTCGCCCTTGCCGTCATTGTCGAACCGGAAATAGGGTTTGCCGTCCATGGCGATCTCCACGGCCTCCGGCGTCCAGGTGACGCTGTAATCGTGGAACGCTTCGCAGACGTCGGTGACGGGCTGGGTGCCCGTCTTGTGCGTGTTGCGGATATGGTTGAACGCATCGGTATGGACCGATCCGTGGACGACGCCGGGGGTGTGCCCGACATATTCCATGATGTCGATCTCGCCACCGCGCGGCCAGCCCGCATCGGATGCGGCGGGCAGCATCCAGATGGCGGGCCAGGTGCCGCGTCCGCAGGGCAACTTTGCCCGGGTGACGACATGGCCATAGGTCCAGTTCGTCGGCGCGCTGATCATGCGGGCGGATGTATATGCCTGGCCGCCGAAATCGCGAAAGCGGCTCTTGTCGAGCGTTTCCTTGCGCGCCTCGATGATCAGGTGCCCGTTTTCGACGCGGGCATTTTCGGCCCGGTTGGCGGCGTAATATTGCGCTTCGTCATTATACCACCCCTCGGCATTGCGATGGGTGTCATAGGTCCAGCGACCGGTATCGGGCAGGCCCGGCGCGTCGAATTCGTCGGCCCAGGCCAGGGTATAGCCGGTCAGCGGTTCCTGAGCCGATACGGCGGCGAACGGGGCGACAAGCGCGACAACGGGGGCGAGACGAACGATCCACATCGCATGACGATAGAACGGACGCACTTCGCCGCCAATGAAAAAGGGGGGCAAGCGCTCCCGCGCCGCCCCCCGTTTTCGTCCCATGATGGGGTGTGGTTCAGCCCGCCTGTTCGGCCAGCACGGTCAGGCCGCGCTCGTTCACCTCGGCAAAGCCGCCCCTGACGGCCACGACTTCCGGCTCGCCCCGCTCGCTGCGATAGATGGCAAGCTGGCCGTCGCGGATCGTCGACATCATCGGCGCATGGCCCTCCAGCACACCGAAATCCCCTTCGCTGCCGGGAACGACGACCATGTGCACCTGCTCCGAGCGGAGCAGCTTTTCGGGGGTTACGAGTTCGAAGTGCAGCATGTTCATTACCTTCTCCCTCTCCCCTTCAGGGGAGAGGGCTGGGGAGAGGGGCAGTCGGAGAGCGGGTGGCTTGCGGCACGCCCCCTCTCCCAACCCTCTCCCCTGAAGGGGAGAGGGCTAAATCCAATTAAGCGTCAGCCGCCAGCTTCTTGGCTTTTTCCACCGCCTCGTCGATGCCGCCGACCATGTAAAAGGCGGCTTCGGGCAGGTGGTCATATTCGCCGTTCACCACCGCCTTGAACGACTTCACCGTGTCTTCCAGCTGGACGAACTTGCCGGCGATGCCGGTGAACACTTCGGCGACGTGGAAGGGCTGCGACAGGAAGCGCTGGATCTTGCGCGCGCGGCTGACGGTCAGCTTGTCCTCTTCCGACAGCTCGTCCATGCCGAGGATGGCGATGATGTCCTGCAGCGACTTGTACTTCTGAAGGATCGACTGGACGGCGCGGGCGGTTTCGTAATGCTCCTGGCCGACGATGCGCGGCTCGAGCACGCGGCTGGTCGAATCGAGCGGATCGACCGCCGGATAGATGCCGAGCTCCGATATCGCGCGGTTGAGCACGGTCGTCGCGTCAAGGTGCGCGAACGAGGTGGCCGGCGCCGGGTCGGTCAAGTCGTCGGCGGGCACGTACACGGCCTGAACCGAGGTGATCGAGCCCTTGTTGGTCGAGGTGATGCGCTCCTGCAGCGCGCCCATGTCGGTCGACAGGGTCGGCTGATAGCCCACGGCCGACGGGATGCGGCCGAGCAGCGCCGACACTTCAGCGCCCGCCTGGGTGAAGCGGAAGATGTTGTCGACGAAGAACAGCACGTCCTGTCCCTCAACGTCGCGGAAATATTCCGCGATGGTCAGGCCGGACAGGGCGACGCGGGCACGGGCGCCGGGCGGCTCGTTCATCTGGCCATAGACCAGCGCGACCTTGGACCCCTCGGAAATCGCGTTGCCGTCGGCATCCTTGGCGATGACGCCCGCGTCGAGGAATTCGTGATACAGGTCGTTGCCCTCACGCGTCCGCTCGCCCACGCCCGCGAACACCGACGTGCCGCCATGGCCCTTGGCGATGTTGTTGATCAGTTCCTGGATGAGCACGGTCTTGCCGACGCCCGCGCCGCCGAACAGGCCGATCTTGCCGCCCTTGGCATAGGGGGCGAGCAGGTCGATCACCTTGATGCCCGTGACCAGAATTGCGCTGTCGGTCGACTGATCGATGAACTCAGGCGCCTTGGCATGGATCGGCGACTTGAGGTCGGTGGCGACCGGGCCGCGCTCGTCGATCGGCTCGCCGACAACGTTCATGATGCGGCCGAGCGTCGCGGGGCCGACGGGCACCGAAATCTGCGCGCCGGTATCGGTGACGGTCTGGCCGCGGGTCAGGCCCTCGGTCGAATCCATCGCGATGGTGCGGACGGTGTTCTCGCCCAGATGCTGAGCGACTTCCAGCACCAGCCGCTGGCCGTTGTTGCTGGTTTCCAGCGCGCTCAGAATGGCGGGCAGGTTGGTGTCGAACGTCACGTCGACGACGGCGCCGATCACCTGGGAAATGCGACCGACATTGTTGCTGCCGGTGGTGGGGCGGGTCAGTTCAGGCGCGGTTGCCATGGTTCAGTCCTCAGCTTGCGAAAGGTCAGGCGGACGCGGACGGCGTCGGCGGGGTTAGGGTGACGGTGATGGTCTCGCCCGTGGGCGCAACGGTAAAGGCGGCGGCACCGCTGATGGTGCCGCGAGCTTCCTGGCCCCCGGCAACGGCATCGAAAACGGCGTCGTCGGCCAGGTCGAACTGGCCCAGATAATCGCGGACCAGCGCGGCCGTCCGCTGGCGGGCGGCATCGGCATTGGCAGTGTCGGTCAGCAACAGCGTGAAGCGGATGGTATCGATCGCATCGCCCGACGGGCCGGTCGCTGCGAAATCGACGCGATTGGGGCTGGCGGCGGCGGGGTCCGAAATCACCGCCGTGCCGGTGCTGGTGAACCCGCCATCCTTTGCCGCATAGTCGGTCGGCTGGAACCCGAACTGCCTGGCCGCGCCGATGGCCGCCTGGGGCGCAGCGAACAGCCGATCCGGACCGGCCATCGCCGCCACGTCGTTTGCGACCGCCGCCTCATTCTCAAGCACCGTCGGCTGCGGCTCGCAGGCCGACAGCGCAAGGACGCCGAACAGGGAAAGGGCGACGGCGCGGATCATTACAGCGCCTCGGCACCCGAAATGATCTCGACCAGCTCGGTCGTGATCGCCGCCTGACGCTGGCGGTTATATTCGATGTTCAGCCGCTTGATCAGGTCGCCGGCGTTGCGCGTGGCGTTGTCCATCGCGGTCATCTTGCTGCCCTGTTCCGAGGCCGCATTCTCGCGCATGGCGCGGAACAGCTGGATGGCGACGTTGCGCGGCAACAGGTCGGCCAGGATCGATTCCTCGTCCGGTTCATATTCGACCACCGCGCCGCTGGCGTCGTTGACGGCGGCGGCTGGCACCTTGACCGGCAGGATCTGCTGTTCGGTCGGCACCTGGGTCAGCACCGACTTGAACGTGGCATAGAACAGGTGAGCGACGTCGAACTCGCCGCGCTCGAACCGTGCGATCAGATCATCGGCATAGCCCTTGGCCTCGGCAAAGCCCAGCTTGCCCAGGTCGCCCGGCTCGATCGAATGGACGATATCGCCCTTGTAGCTGCGGGCCAGCACGCCGCGTCCCTTGCGGCCGATGGTGTAGAACTTGACCGTCTTGCCCTCGGCGCGCAGCTCCTCGGCACGGCGGCGGGCGGCGCGGGCGATGTTGGTGTTGAACGCACCGGCCAGGCCCTTGTCCGATGTGGCGACGACGATCAGGTGCACCTGGTCCCGACCCGTGCCGGACAGCAGCAACGGACCGCCGGCCTGCTGGCCGACCTTTGCGGCCAGGCTGGCCACCACCGCTTCAAGCCGCTCGGCATAGGGGCGCCCGGCCTCCGCCGCCTCCTGCGCGCGGCGCAGCTTGGCAGCGGCGACCATCTTCATCGCCTTGGTGATCTTCTGGGTCGATTTGACCGACCCGATCCGGATTTTCAGCGCCTTCAGCGTTGCCACTTACCGTCTTCCTTCTTGTGCCCCTGCGGAAGCAGGGGCCCAGAGCATTTGGCGAGCCGCTCAGGGCTCTGGGCTCCTGCCTTCGCAGGAGCACGCTAGATCAAGCGAAGGTCTTGCCGAACGCCGCCAGCGCGTCCTTCAGCTTGGCGCGCGTGTCGTCGGACAGGTCCTTGCTGTCGCGGATCGTCGTCAGCACGTCGGCGTGGTTGGCGCGCATCCAGGACAGCATCGCCGCTTCATACCGGACCACGTCCTGCACTGCCACGGCGTCGATGAACCCTTGCGTGCCGGCAAAGATCGACACGACCTGTTCCTCGAACGGCATCGGGTTGAACTGCGGCTGCTTGAGCAGCTCGGTCAGGCGCGCACCGCGATTGAGCAGCTTCTGCGTCGAGGCGTCCAGGTCCGACCCGAACTGAGCGAAGGCGGCCATTTCGCGGTACTGGGCCAGCTCCAGCTTGATGGAGCCGGCGACCTTCTTCATCGCCTTGGTCTGCGCAGCGGAGCCGACGCGGCTGACCGACAGGCCGACATTGATCGCCGGGCGGATGCCGGAGAAGAACAGCTCGGTTTCCAGGAAGATCTGGCCGTCGGTGATCGAGATCACGTTGGTCGGGATATAGGCCGACACGTCGCCCGCCTGCGTTTCGATGATCGGCAGGGCGGTCAGCGAACCGGCACCCTCGGCATCGTTCATCTTCGCCGCGCGCTCCAGCAGGCGCGAGTGGAGATAGAACACGTCGCCGGGATAGGCTTCGCGGCCCGGCGGGCGGCGCAGCAGCAGCGACATCTGGCGATAGGCCACGGCCTGCTTGGACAGATCGTCATAGACGATGACCGCGTGCATGCCGTTGTCGCGGAAATACTCGCCCATGGCGCAGCCGGTATAGGGCGCCAGGAACTGCAGCGGGGCAGGCTCGGACGCGGTTGCGGCGACGACGATGGAATATTCCATCGCGCCGTTTTCCTCGAGCTGCTTCACGATCTGCGCGACGGTCGAGCGCTTCTGGCCGACGGCGACATAGATGCAATAAAGCTTCTTCGATTCGTCGGTGCCGGCATTGACGCCCTTCTGGTTGATGAAGGTGTCGATCGCGACGGCGGTCTTGCCGGTCTGACGGTCGCCGATGATCAGCTCACGCTGGCCACGGCCGACGGGCACCAGGGCGTCCAGCGCCTTCAGGCCGGTCTGCATCGGCTCGTGCACCGACTTGCGCGGGATGATGCCCGGCGCCTTCACCTCGACGCGGCTGCGCTTCTCGGCGACGATCGGCCCCTTGCCGTCGATCGGGTTGCCCAGGCCGTCAACGACACGGCCCAGCAGGCCGCGGCCGACCGGCACGTCGACGATGGTGTTGGTGCGGCGAACGGTGTCGCCTTCCTTGATCTCGCTGTCCGATCCGAAGATCACGACGCCGACATTGTCCGCTTCCAGGTTCAGGGCCATGCCCTGCACGCCATTGGCGAATTCGACCATCTCGCCCGCCTGGACATTGTCCAGACCATAGATGCGCGCGATGCCGTCGCCGACCGACAGCACCTGGCCGGTTTCGGAGACTTCCGCCTCGGTGCCGAAATTGGCGATCTGGTCCTTGATGACCTTCGAGATTTCTGCGGCGCGAATATCCATGAGAAGTGCCTTAGCCTTTCATCGCGTTGGCGAGAGAATTGAGACGGGTGCGGATCGACGAATCGATCATCTGGGATCCGATGCGGACGACGAGGCCGCCGAGCAGCGCGGGATCGACCGACAGGTCGACGGCCACGTCGCGGCCCATGCGGGTGCGCAACTGCTGCTTCAGCTCGGTGACCTGATCGTCGGTCAGGGGGTGGGCGGAGGTGACCTCTGCCGTCACTTCGCCGCGATGGCTGGCGGCAAGCTGGCCGAATGCGCGGATGATCGCGGGCAGGGCGGCCAGGCGGCCATTCTGCGCCAGCACACCCAGGAACTTGGTGGTGATGGGGTCGATCGCCAGTTCGCGCGCCACCGCGTCGATTGCCGCCATGCTGGCCGCACGCGCGATCAGCGGGCTGGTGGTCAACGCTGCCAGATCATCCGATTCGGCCAGCGCGGCCTTGATCGTCGCCAGGCTCACCTCGACCGATTCGATCGCCTTTGCTTCGCGGGCCAGATCGAACAGCGCGATCGCGTAGCGCCCGTTCAACCCTGCCTGAAGTCCGCCGGAATGATCCACCCGCCCTTTTTCCCCAACTGGAACGATGAAAGGGCGGAGCACCTGGCATCCACCCGAAGTCGCGGCGCGGTTAGCACCGGGATGCACCGGACGCAAGCACTGCCGGCCATCTGGTTGACTAGGAAACCAGTTGTCGTAAGTTTCCTTGGGATCATCGAATGGAATGACCATGCCTTCTGCGCTGCACGATCATCTGGGATATTGGCTGCGGCTGGTGTCGAACCATGTGTCGCACCGGTCCGCTCGCGCACTGGAGGCGAAGGGGGTGTCGGTGGCCGAATGGGTGCTGCTGCGCGAACTTTACGGCGCGGGGGCCGTGCCTCCGAGCGAACTGGCCAGCCGGATGGGCATGACGCGGGGCGCGATCACCAAGCTGGTAGACCGGCTGCGGGCAAAGGGGCTGCTGGTACGCGCGGCGGGGGGCCGGGCGGACCGGCGGTTCCAGACGCTGGCGCTGACCGGGCAGGGCGCGGCGCTGGTGCCGTTGCTGGCGGAAGTCGCGGACGCGAACGAAGCGGCGCTGTTCGGCGTACTGACCGGGGAAGAGCGCGAAACGCTCGACCGGCTGCTCAGTCAATTGGCGAGCCGCTGGGGCGTCAGCGCCCACTCGGTGGAGTGAGGAGGAAGGAAACGCCGATGATCGCGGCGGAACAGGTAGCCGCCCGCGTCATCCTGCGGGTTTTCCCTCCCCGCCTGTCGCGCTAGGCTGGGGACGGTCGATCGGGGGGATTGCTATGCGTAAAGTGATTCTGGGCGCTGCGGCAGTGATGCTGGGGGCGGGCGTGGCCCATGCCGAAAGCGTGACGATGGAGGGTTTCTTCCCTGCCCCCAACCGCGAGGCGAGCCTGTTGACGCGGATCGGCATCGACCGCTTCGACGGGCAGGACGGCCCGGCGACCGCGCTTGCGATCGAGCGGGCGCTCGCGGGTGGCAGGCATTTCACGGTGGTCAGCCTGTCGCGGCGCATGGGCGGCGGCACGGATGAGGTCGATGCGATCCTGTCCGGCGTCGTCACCTCAGGCGTCGAGACCAACCGAATCCAGCTCAGCCGCGAGGAATGCGTGGAGGAAAAGGACAAGCAGTGCGTCAAGAAGGAGATGAAGCCGAAGCAGTGCACCCGGCGCGTCATCAACCTGACCGCTGACCTGCGGCTGGTCCGCCGCGAGGATGGGGCGGTGGTGATGTCCGCCGAACGGCCCTTGCGCGACGAGGTGAGCTATTGTCCCGGCGAAAACCCGCAGCGCACCGCCGAGGAAACGGTGCGCGGCATGATCCAGACCATCGCCGCCAATCTGGCCAGCGATATCACGCCGTCCGTCCGCCGCTATTCGATCCGCTTCCGGGAAAGCCGGTCGGGGATGCCGAAGGATGTCGGCAACCGGTTCAAGGCGGCCGTCGTGCAAACCCAGCGCGATCTGCCCGGTGCCTGCGCGGCATGGGCGGCGATGGAGCCGGAACTGCCGGATCATCCGTCGCTGGCGTTCAACCTGGGCCTGTGCGCCGAATCGCGCGGCGAGTTTCAAGATGCGCTCGCCCGGTTCCAGCGGGCGAGCCAGCTGATCGGACGACGCGGCAATGAGGGCGATGTGGGCGCGGAACGGGTCGCCAGCCTGATCGCGGGCGAAGAGGACCGGGCGGCGCTGGCTGGGCGATAGGGTCGAGGGCCTGCCGGTCGGCCGAGGCGCCTGATCCTATCGTCCGCTCGTACTGAGCTTGTCGAAGCACTGCCCTTTCTGTTGGCCGTGCGCATTGCGGATCGAAGAAGTGCAGCCCTTCGACAAGCTCAGGGCGAACGGTCAGGCAAGCTCGCCCACATCCGCCGCATAATCGCGCTCGACATAGTCGAACCAGTCGAAATCGACCGACATTGCCGTGCCCGCCATGTCCTGTGCCGCCACACCGACGAAGCAGCCGGTGAAGTTGGGCGCGCCGGGCGTCGTCGCCTCGTCCGACAGGATGCTGGCGTCGAACAGTTCCGGCAGCCAGCGCCAGGCCGTCTCGCCAGCCGGTCGCCAGGCGCAGCGAAGCCGTTCGAAATCGATCGCCATGCGCAACTCCAGCGGCCCCGGCGGCACCGGCACGGGGGCAGAAAAGGCATCCGCCGTCGTCGCATCGGGCAGGGCGGACATGACGCGCAGATGCAGGCCGATCTCTGCGTCATGCGTCAAATGCAGGTAATGGAACTTGCCGCTGTTGTAATAGGCGACCAGCCCCGCCGCCTGCTGGTAATGCTGCGGCGACGCCTCGATCCGCGTCGTCACGGTGACACAGTGTGCCTGAAGCCGCCGGGCGACCAGTGCTTGCTCGAACAGGCTGCCGATCGTCTCCCGGCCATACAGCCGCAGATGGCCGGGCCGTTCGGTCAGCGAGAACAGCCGCTCGGGGTGCGGCGTGCGCAGCCACTGGAAGTCGACGGGCAGGTCCGGGCCATCGAAATTCTCGCGCGGTCCCGCGTCGAGCCAGGGCAGTTCCGGCAGGTCCGCCTCCGGCACCGCGATCTGCGGATCGCCGCTGCCGTCCAGCGTCTCCAGCCAGCCATCCTCCGTCCAGCGCATCGGCTGGATCGCGGTTTCGCGGCCCAGCGTGCAGCGCCCCCGATTGGGAATCGGCCGCCCGCACAGATAGACTAGCCAGGGGGTGCCGTCCGGCGTCTCGACCAGATCGCCATGGCCCGCCCGCTGCAAGGGTGCATGGGGACGGTCGCGTGCGGTCAGGACCGGATTGTGCGGGGCCACTTCATAAGGGCCGAGCAGGTCGCGTGACCGGGCCAGGGTGACGGCATGGCCCCAGCCGGTACCGCCCTCGGCCGTGATCAGATAATACCAGCCGTCGCGGTGGTAGAGATGCGGCGCCTCGGTCAGGCCAAGCTCGGTGCCGGGAAAGATCAGGTGCCGTTCACCCACCAGCCGCTGCTCGTCGGGCGCATATTCCTGTGCCACGATGCCCGCGAACCGGTTGCGGCCGGGGCGGTGGTCCCAAAGCTGATTGAGGAACCATTTGCGACCATCAGGCGCGTGGAACAGCGAGGGGTCGAAGCCGCTGGAATTGATGTAGACCGGGTCGGACCAAGGCCCCTCGATGCTGTCCGCCGTCACCAGATAATTGTGGAAGTCGCGCAGGCTCGCGCCCGATGCGCCGCCAACCGTTGTGCGGCCATAGCGTTTGACGTCGGTATAGATCAGCCAGAACCGCTCGCCATCATGGGACAGGCAGGGTGCCCATACCCCGCAGCTGTCGGGGTCTCCGCGCATATCCAGTTGGCTCGCGCGGGTCAGCGGGTGGGTGAGCAGCCGCCAGTGTTTCAGGTCGCGGCTGTGATGGATCTGGACGCCCGGGAACCATTCGAACGTTGAGGTCGCGATGTAATAATCCTCGCCAACTCGGACGATCGACGGATCGGGATTGAATCCAGGCAGGATCGGGTTGCGGATCATGCGATGCCCTTTCGGCTGCTGCGCGCGCGGAATTCGATGGCAATGCCCAGCACCAGCAGCAGTGCGCCGAACGCGAAGCCGACATAGCCCGCCACGCCCGCCGCATCGATCCCGGCAACAGCGCCCAGATAGATCGTCGTAGCGCCGCCCAGCAGGATCGGCACGATCCCGCTTTCCCGTTGTACCGCGCCGGGCTTGACCACCATCGTCCACAGAATGGCGGCGGCGATCAGGTCGAATACCGCCAGGGCGATGAAGAACGGCTCGTAGCCGATCCGCGTCACCAGCGCGCCGATCAGCAGGGTAAAGATCATCACGCCCAGATTTGCCATGGTCCCCGCCATGCCGGCGACCGTGCCCAGTTCGTCGCGGCGGAACAGGTCGCTGGCCAGCGTGATGCAGGTGACCGACAGCACCTGATGCGCGAATGCCCCGATGCTGAGCAGCGCGACGGCGACATAGGGGCTGGTGACCCCGCCGACGAACATCATCGACAGCATCAGCGCCGCGCCCAAGGTAAAGGTCCAGCGCCGCGCATCGATCAGGACGATGCCCCGCCGCTCCAGCCAAAGCACGATCGCGGGCCCCGCCAGACAGCCAAGGTCTGCCGCGACAAAGGGCAGGATGACGGCGATCGCCAGCTCGCCCAGGTTCAGCCCGCGCTCCTCCGACAGGTAGAGCGGCAACCAGAAGGTCAGCGTCGCCCAGGTCGGATCGGCGAGGAAGCGGGGGAGCGCGATGCCCCAGAAATTGCGGCGGCCGAGCAGCGCCAGCACCTTCGGCTTTTCGCCGCTGGCGCGCACATGCGCTTCCTGTCCCTGATCGATCAGCGCGCGTTCGGCATCGGTGACGTTCGGATGCGCTTCCGGTGTATGGTACCAGCGCAGCCACAGGACCACCCAGACCAGCGCCAGCACACCCGCAACATAGAATGCTGCGCGCCAGTCCCACCAGACGATGGAAATGGCGACCAGCGGCCCGGCCAGCGCGATGCCCGCCGATGCGCCAAGGTTATAGATGCCGCCCGCAAAGCCGCGTTCGCGCGCCGGAAACCATTCCGACACGACCTTCAACCCCAGCGTGTGCGACGTCCCCTCGGCAAAACCCAGCGCGGCGCGCAGCGCGGCCAGCCCCTGCCAGCTGGCCACCCAGCCATGCGCCATGGTGAGCAGGCCCCAGGCGGTGGCAAAGATCGCCATGCCGGTGCGCAGGCCGACGCTGTCCAGGATGTATCCGACCACCGGCTGCAACATGATGAACGCCTGGAACACGCCGGTCACCCAGCTATATTCCTCCTTCGTCATCGGCACATCGGCCTGGAACGGCTCGGTCGCCACCGCCACGCCCAGCGTCTGGCGGACCAGATAATTGATGATGGTGCCCAGCATCACGATGCCGATGATCCACCATCTCAGGCCCCTGATCCTGCCGGTCAGCATCCGCGATCGCTCCCTCTCCACGGCCGTCTAAGCCTGTTACCGGTAACCCATAGCCATGGGTGACGGCTTGGCAACCGCTCGCGCGCGGCAGCGATCAGGTGGGGTCGCCGCCTTTTTCCGCAGCGTCGGCCTTCTCCGCCGCCCCTTCAGCGCCCGGCTCCGGCGCTTCCAGCGCCTTGCGGGCTGCCTCCGCATCGCCGGTTTCGACAACCTTGAGGACACGGGCTGCGCGATTATCGGCGGGCGCGTGGGGATCATTGGCGAGCGGCCCCAGCAGGGTCGCCGCCTCCGGCAGCTTGCCGCTACGCACATATTCGGCCGCCGACATCCAGCGCAGCGACTGGTCCTCCGGCGCCAGCCGATGGGCATAATGCAGCGCCTCGATGACGCTGGGATGGGGCGGCGTGCCGACCAGCCCGGCGCTTTGATAGATCATCATCATCGGCACGGGATCATCGGGATCAAGCCGGTTGGCGCGAACCAGGGCGGCGCGGCCCTGCTTGATCAGGGGTTCGGCGTCGCTCGCATCGGCTGCCTGGGCGAGCTTGACCATCGCGACATAGATGTGGCCGCGCCGCTGCTTCGGGTCGATGGCGACCGCGCGCTCCGCAGCGGCCAGCGCCTCGGCCAGGTTGCCTGCATCGAATTCAGCTTCGGCAAGCGCGGTCTGTGCCCAGGCATCGCCGCTGTGACCGGCTGCTGCCTTGCGGACGCGCGGCAACAGCTCGGCCGCCGTCTTTTCGTTGACGCCGCGCGCCGATTCCATGTGCAGATCGATCAGCGCCGCCTCGCCGTCCGTCATCCGCCGCGTGGTTACCGCACCGGGGCGGATCATCGATGCATTGACGCGGTAGCCCGCCAGCTTCTGCATCCGGTAACGGTCCAGTTCCTTGTCCAGCTGCTTCAGGTCGCCGAACACCGCCTTTGCCGCATCCAGGCTGCGGCTGCCGGAATTGATCGCGGCGAGATAGGCGGCAAGCTGGCCCTTGCGGGGCTCCGAAAAGCTCAGATAGTGCGTGAGCAGCCAGGCGAGTCCGTAAAACTGGTCGATCTGCTCCGGCGTCATCTTGCGGTCGCCGCGATCGAGCACCCATTCCAGCGGGATTTGCTTGACCCGCATCAGGCCGTTGGCGCGCATCTGCGCCGGCCACCCGATCACCACGCTGCCGTCGCGCTCCATTCGGGCCGTTGCGAAGAATTCGGCAAAACCTTCGCTGAACCAGCCGGGCACTGCGCCGGTCGTTTCCCGGAACATCAGGTGATGGGCATATTCGTGGAACAGGACGGTCTGCGCATAATCCGTCTGGTCCGAAAACGCGCGGCTGCGAGGGACAAAGATCATGGAATGCCCGGCTCGCGGCACATAGAATCCGCCGACGTTGCGATTGCCGCCAGCCAGCCGGGCCATCTGGTCGTCGGTGCCGACGACATAGACGTTCAGCCGGTTGACCGGGCCTGGATCAGACGGCGCCATGCCGCGCAACAACCGGATGGCGGCATCGAATCGTTCGAGCTGTTCGGCCAGCTCGCGTGCCACCTGTTCGCGCCCTTCGGCATAGACGACGATGCGCGGCGTGCTTGCCTCGTGCCATTCTGCCAGTGCCGTGCCTGGCGCGCCGACCAGGATCAACAGACCGATCAACCAGCGCGTCATGTCCACCCCCATGTGATGCATCCCTTCCCGGCCGGAGCGTAGCGCGCATTGATGCTGGCTCAACCCGAAAAAGGGGAGGGGCGGGGCTTTGGCCGCAAGGCTCGGGATGCGTTCGCCGGACCTTGCAAACACAAGGCGGCATGAAGGAGATGGCATCATGATCGATCAGGACCAGGCATGGGCGGCGGTGACGACGCGGGACCGGGCGGCCGACGGGGCGTTCGTCTTTGCCGTGACGAGCACCGGCATTTATTGTCGGCCAAGCTGCCCGGCGCGGCGACCGGCGCGGGCCAATGTCCGCTTCTTTGCCGATGGCGCGGCGGCGCAGGCGGCGGGATACCGGGCCTGTCTGCGCTGCAGCCCGGACGCGGCGGGGCGGGACCGGGTCGCCGTGGAACGGGCGATCGCGCTGATCGAGGGGACGCCGGATGCAATTGCCCTGACGGCGCTGGCCCAGGCGGTCGGCTATGCCCCGCATCATTTCCTGCGCCTGTTCCGCCGGGCGACCGGGGTGACGCCCGCCGCCTATGCCCGGTCGCTGCGCGCCCGCCGGATGGAGGCTGCAATGAACGAGGAGGGCCGGGTGACGGACGCAATCTATGCCGCAGGCTATGGCGCACCCAGCCGCTTTTACGAAAGCGCCGCCGACCGCATCGGCATGACGCCGTCGGCCTGGCGGGCGGGCGGGGCAGGGGTGACGATCCGCTGGACCATGGCCGACACCGCGCTTGGCCCGCTGCTGATCGCGGCGACCGACCGTGGCCTGTGCCGGGTGGCGTTCGACGAGGATTGGACCAGCCTTGCCACCCGCTTTCCGCGCGCCGAACTGTTGCCCGGCGGCGAGGCGCTGGCTGCGCTGGCCGCGCGGGTGGTGGCTGAGGTTACGCGCCCGGGCAGCGATCCGGCCCTGCCGATCGATGTTCGCGGCACTGCGTTTCAGGAGGCCGTCTGGCAGGCGCTGCGCACGATCCCGCCGGGGGAGACGCTGAGCTATGCCGCACTGGCGGCGCGGGCGGGCAACCCGTCGGCCACCCGCGCGACCGGCTCTGCCTGCGGGGCCAATCCGGTCGCTGTCGTCATCCCCTGCCACCGCGCCCGCCGGGGCGACGGATCGCCCGGAGGCTATGCCTGGGGCCTGGACCGCAAGGCAGCCCTGCTCGCGCGCGAAGGACAGTCGGAGGATTAGGCGGGGCGGGTGCGGAGCAGGGCGATCGAGATGAAGCTGAGCACCGCCACATCGTTCTGGTTGAATACGGTCATGCGCGTCCGAACGCTGCCCATTTCGGGCCGGCTGGCCGACGGACGCTTGTCGAGCACCTCCGTCTCGCAGCGCAGCGTGTCGCCGGGAAAGACGGGTTTCAGCCAGCGCAGCTCGTCGATGCCCGCCGCGCCCAGCGATGCCTGCTGGTCCTGTTCGAACTGCTCGACGATCATCGCCATGGTCATCGCACAGCTATGCCAGCCGCTCGCTGCCAGTCGGCCGAAATGGGTCTGCGCAGCGGCTGCATCGTCCAAGTGAAAGGGTTGCGGGTCATAGGCGCGGGCAAAGGCGATCACCTCTTCCCGCTCGACCGCATACCGGCCGAACCGATGGGTCTCGCCGATCCGGATATCTTCGAAATAGCGCATGACATTAGGTTTCGATCAAAAACCAATATGCTGCAAGCCTCAAATGCTTGCCCTTCTGCGGCATAAGGATTAAGTCATCGGGGTCAGCGGCCATCCCGGAAGGGGTGGCCCTTGTTATTTCTAAAGGATTTTCGAGAGATGGCCCAGCCGCTCATGCCGCACGCGACCGCCGCCTGGCTGGTCGACAACACCGCGCTCAGCTTTCAGCAGATCGCCGATTTCTGCGGCCTGCACATCCTGGAGGTCCAGGCGATCGCCGACGATACCGCCGCCACCAAGCTGACCGGCCGCGATCCGGTGCGCGCGCACGAATTGACGCAGGACGAGATCGAAAAGGGCCAGGCAAACCCCGAATACCGGCTGGTGATGATGAAGGGGCCGGACCAGGTCCGCCGGACGAAGGGGCCGCGCTATACGCCGGTTTCCAAGCGTCAGGACAAGCCGGACGGCATCGCCTGGATCATCCGCAACCACCCGGAGATCAGCGACGGCGCCATCGGCAAGCTGATCGGCACCACCCGCACCACCATCGCCGCGATCCGCGACCGCAGCCATTGGAACATCGCCAACATCACCCCCAAGGATCCGGTCACGCTGGGCCTGTGCACGCAGCGCGAGCTGGACGCACTGGTGGCCAAGGCTGCCAAGGCTGCCGGGATCGAGGCACCGACCGACACGCGGCTGGAAGGCGACCGCGAGGCGTTGATCAGCCAGCTTCGGGCGGAGCGAGAACAGGCCGTGCGCGATGCCGAACAGGCCGCGCTGGGGGAGGCGGCGCCGCAGACGCCAGCCAGCGCCTGGGACAACGCGTTCAAGAAATAATCCCGGCCGGTCTTGTCGGTCCGCTTTCTATCGTTCATTCTTTGTTCCTGATCCGATTCGGAAGGAGGGACCGATGACGGCCGACCTGACGCTTTACACCAACCCGCAGTCGCGGGGGCGCATCGCCCGCTGGGCGCTGGAGGAGGTGGGGGCACCCTATGATGTCGTCGTGCTGGATTACGGCACGACGATGAAGGGCGCCGACTATCTGGCGATCAATCCCATGGGCAAGGTGCCGGCACTGGTCCACCGCGGCCGTGTCGTCACCGAATGTGCGGCAATCTGCGCCTATCTGGCCGATGCGTTTCCCGCCGCCGCGCTGGGGCCGTCCGACGATGAGCGCGCGGATTACTGGCGCTGGCTGTTCTATGCTGCCGGGCCGGCAGAGGCGGCAATTACCAATCGCTATGCCAAGTTCGAGCCGACGGCAGAGCAGGGGTTGATGTTCGGCTATGGCAGCTATGACCGGATGGTCGAGGTGCTGGCCGCGGCGGTTGGCGCTAACGACTATATTGCTGGCAACCGCTTCACCCTGGCCGATGTCTATGTCGGATCGCAGGTCGGCTGGGGTATCCAGTTCGGCACCCTGCCCCGGCACGATGCGTTCGTCGCCTATTGGGACCGGTTGCGGGAACGCCCGGCACTGGTGCGGGCGAACCGGGCGGACGATGCGCTGATGCCGCCCGCACCCGCCTGACCTGAACACTGGACAAGCGAGCGACTTGCCCGCCAAGGTCGGGCGACCGATATCGTCAGGAGGTTGCCCGCTTGTCCCCGTCCACCCAACCGCAATCGCTTCCCCGTTCGCTCGGCTGGCCGCATCTGCTTGCCCTTGGCGTCGGGTCGATCGTGGGGACCGGCATCCTGACGCTGATCGGCGTCGGTGCCGATCGGGCGGGGCCGGCGGTGCTGCTGTCCTTTGCCATCGCCGGGGCGATCTGCGCCTGTGCCGCGCTCGCCTATGCCGAATTGTCGACGATGATGCCGCAGGCGGGCAGCGCTTACAGCTACAGCCGCCGCGTCCTTGGTCCCATGATCGCCTGGATCGTCGGGTGGAGCCTGATCCTGGAATATTCGCTGGTCGTCTCGACCGTCGCCGTCGGCTGGTCGGGCTATGCCGCGCCGCTGCTGACCGCGATCGGTTTTCCCGCCGGACTGACCGAGGGGCCGGAACAGGGCGGGCTGGTCAACCTACCCGCCATCTTCATCATCGCGGTGGTTGCCGGATTGCTGATGCTGGGAACGCGGGAAAGTGCCCGGCTGAACAGCGTGCTCGTGCTGGTCAAGATCGCGACCCTGGCACTGTTCGTGGCGGTCGCGCTGCCCGCGTTCGATTCGGCCAACCTGGAACCGTTCATGCCGTTCGGGTTCGCCAAATCGATCGGGCCGGACGGGACCGAACGGGGCGTGATGGCCGCCGCAGCGATCATCTTTTTCGCATTCTACGGCTTCGACGCCATTTCGACCGCGGCTGAGGAGGCGAAGAACCCGGACCGCGATCTGGCCATCGGCATCGTCGGATCGCTGATCGTCTGTACGCTCATCTACGTCCTGGTGGCGGCTGCCGCGATCGGCGCCATGTCCTTCACCCGCTTTGCCGACAGCCCGGAGCCGCTTGCGCTGATCCTGCGCGAACTGGGTCAGGGCGATGTGGCGCGGATCGTTGGCATCGCCGCCGTCATCGCGCTGCCCACGGTACTGCTTGGATTCCTGTACGGCCAGAGCCGGATTTTCCTGGCGATGACGCGCGACGGGTACCTGCCGCTCTCCCTGTCGACAATTTCGGGGCGGGGGACGCCGGCTCGGGTGATTGCCCTGACTGCGGTTGTCGTTGCCATCATTGCCGGGATCGTGCCGTTGGCGGACATCGCCGCGCTGGCCAATGCCGGAACGCTGATCGCCTTTGCGGCGGTGGGCCTGTGCCTGATCGTGCTTCGCCGGCGAAAGCCCGATGCCCCACGCCCGTTCCGCGCCCCGGCGTTCTGGCTGGTCGGGCTGGGCGCGATTTTCGGCTGTGCCTATCTGTTCATCAGCCTGCCGCTGACGACCATCCTGTATTGCGCGGCATGGAACGCGATCGGCCTGGTCCTCTATTTGATCTATGGCCGCAGCCGCGCGGCGGCCAATCCCGGCTGATCACCGGGCGGTCGACCGCCCCGGCATCCCCGGTCTGACATCCCGTCTCAAAGGCTGTGCGCTAGTTCGCGCGCGGCGAACTCGCCGTTGATGCTGTCGCACGCCTCGGCCAGCAGGCGGGTCGATCCAGATCAACAGGGGTTTCATCGATGCGTACTTCTTCGACCCGTGCCGGCCGTTCGGCTGTCCGACTGATCCGTGCAACCGCGCTGGCTGGCGTTGCCGCCGTGCCGATGACCGCACAGGCGCAGGACGCCTGTGGACCCCTGGTCGATGGCAAGGTGACGTGCGACCCGGCGGGCAACCCCTATGCCGGCGGCATCCGCTATACCAGCCCGGCCGCCAATGGCGGCGCGTTGACGGCAGACAGCGCCGTGCTGGATCTGGAGGTTGCCCTGGCCGACGGCGTTGCGGTCCGGCTGGATCCGGCATCGGCGGCGCGTGACGGGGTGTCGCTGCGCGGGCTGAACGACGGCGATGTTCGCATGACGGGCGGCGGTGCCAGCGTGACGGTCGATGGTACGCAGCGCAGCGGCGTGCGCGCCGTGTCGGATCGCGGGTTCGTCAACATCGGCATCGGCACCGTCAGCGCAAGCGGCGTGGACAGCACCGGCATCCTGGCCGGTACCTTTGCGGGTGGCGCGGTCGATGTTCGGGCAAACCGCGTCATTGTGTCCGGAGAGGGCGCATATGGCGTTTATCTGGGCGGTCCTGCGGGCGGCGATCTGCGCGCAACCATCGGCACGGTTTCGGCGCAGGGCGATTTCGGCGCAGGCGTCTATGCGGAAACCCAAAATGGCGGGACCATCGACCTGTCCGTAGGCAGCGTCGACGCGGACGGAGATCGCAGCATCGGCATCGGCGCGTTTTCCACGGGCGGCGCCGTGTTGGTCGATGCGGGCAATGTGACGGCGACCGGCGATTTCGCAGTCGGCATTGACCTGTTCGGCATCGATGTCGCCGCAACCGTCGATCGGGTCAGCGCCAGCGGCCTGGGCGCGCGCGGCGTCGCTATCACGGCGAACGGAGACGCCGCGCTGACTGCGGGCAGCGTGCAGACGGTGGGCGACAACGCAGCCGCGCTCCGCATCACCGGCGATGCGGTCACCGTGAACATCGGCGATGTCGGCACGCGCGGATTCCTGGCGACGGGCATCCGTGCCACCGCCTTTACGGGCGACGCGGCAATCGTGGTGGATAACGTCACGACCGTCGGGGATTTTGCCGACGGGATCGTTGCATCCAGTTTCGAAGGCGACACCGCCATCCTGGCGCTCGGCACCGTGTCGGTCGATGGAGAAGCGGCCTATGCCATCGACGCCAGCGGTGACCCGGTCAATGTCGTGGCCACCGATATAACCGTGCGCGGCGTCGATGCGCTGGCGGTCGATGCCCGCGGCATCACCACGACCGTCAGCATTTCGGGTATTGTGGATTCCATCGCCGACCAGACGAACGAAGGTGTGGCAACCATCATGGCGCGGGCCGAGCTTGATCCGGCGGTGACGGAAATCCTGCCGCCAGACGGCGTGGCCACGGTGATCCTGAACGGTGCCGTGACGGCGTCGGGCACCGGCAATGGCGGCATCCTGGTCATGGGTGAGCGCGGGGCGACCGTGACGGGCACAGGCAGCGTCCAGACGTTTGGCCAGGGCGCAACGGGGGTGGCCGCGGCCTCGACAGGCGGCGACGTGACGATCGATCTGGGCAGCGTGACCACCAGCGGTGCCGATGCCGCTGCCGTCGCCTCTCAGGCCGGCGGCGGAGGGGCCGTGCGCATCGTGCTGGACCGGGTCGGTACCACCGGCGATGCAGCCGAGGGCATCCTGGCAACATCCGAAACCGGTGCCATCAGTGTTCAGGCTACCCTTGTGGAGACCACCGGAGCGGCCGCGACGGCGGTGTCGGTCGCCAGCCTTGGCGGGCAGGTATCGGTCAGCGGCGGCCAGTTTATCGCGGCTGGCGCTGGGTCGGGCGCGATCGATGTGCAAACGGGTGGCGGGGCGCTGATCGACATCGCCACCGCCGTTGCCAATGGGCCGGCGGCGACCGCGATCAGCGTGACGTCGGGCGCGGACCATCTGGTGCGGGCCGGTTCGGTACTGACGAACGGGGATCTGAGCTTTGGCGTGTCGGCCGCGTCGGCGGGCAACGCGCTGTTCGACATCGGCAGTCTGCGGACCCTGGGGGAGGGGTCGACCGGCCTGCTGGTCCAGGCGGGCGGCGATGCGCGCGGGGCGGCGCAGCTGATCTCGACTGCGGGCGGCGATTCCGCCGGCATCGTCGCGGTCGCCGGCGGCGAAGCGGCGCTGACGCTGGGCGCGGTCACGACCGTCGGCGACCGGTCGGATGCGGTCAATGCCGGTGCCGCCGGGGACGTGACCGTGTCCGTCGACACCGTCGGCACCAGCGGCGCGAACAGCACGGGGCTGTCGGCCAGCAGCGGTGGGGGCGACGTGAACATCGCCCTGGGCACGGCGATCGTCACCGGTGCCGGATCGACGGCGGTGCTGGCGCAATCGGCGGCAGGCAATGTCGGGCTGATCCATGACGGCGGCATCACCGCGTCGGGCGACGGCGGCACCGGCGTGCGCATCCAGGCGGCGGGCGATGTCGCGGCACGGCTGAACGACGTGACGGTATCGGGCAACGGCGCGACCGGCGTTTTCGTGGAAGCGGGCAATGACGTCGCCCTGTCCCTGAACGGCGCGATTGTGACCGACATCGCGAATGGCATGGACGGCGCGGTCAATGCCTATGGCTTTGGCCAGGTCGACATCGTGCTGGACGGGAGCATCGCATCGCGCGGCGACCTGCAGACGGGGATCGTCGCCCGGTCCGACAGCGGAATCACGATCACCGGCAACGGATCGATCGGGACGCGGGGCGAGAATGCACCTGCGGTCGATGCCCAGTCGGCGGCGGGGATCGTGCTGGTCAATCTGGACCGGGTCGAAACCTTTGGCCAGTTCTCGGATGCGATCGTCGCGCGCACCTTTGGCACCACCGTCGTCAATGTGGGTTCGATCACCACCAATGGTCCCACCGCCTTCGGCGTGCTGGCCGAAGGGGGCGAGGGATCGACCGTCATCGCGGGCACCGTCGTCGCGCGGGGTGCCGGTTCGTCGGGCGTGTACAGCAATTCGTTCGGCCTTTCCTCGATCACGGCGGACAGCATCACGGTGGACGGCGACGGCTCCAACGCCGCCTTTGCCGAAGGTGGCTCGACCTTCCTGGACCTGGGCACGGTGGTAGCGAATGGCGCGGCGGTGAACGGTGCGACCACCGCGATCTCCGGACAGGCATCTGCTGGCGACTCGGTGGCGGTCGTCGGATCGGTGACCGCCAATGGCACGGGCATGCGCGGGGTTACGCTCCGTGCCAGCGACGCCGCCAGCCTGACCGTGCGGTCGGGAGGCACGGTGCGTGGCAACACGACCAGCGTCTATCTGGTATCCGGTGCCGGATCGACCGTCCTGAACAACGGCACGATCCGCGCCGGCTCACTGGGTGCGATCTTGGCAGAGGGCGGCCCGGTGGCCATTGCCAATAACGGCGTGATCGAGGGGGGCATCGTCCTGACCGGGGGAAATGACCGGATCGACACGGCCGGCACCCTGATCCTGAACGGCCAGGGGATCGACATGGGGGCCGGAACCGACCGGATCGTCAATCGCGGTTCCGTGCGCCTGTCATCCGCGACCGTCCCGCAATCGTCGGCGATCATCGGCCTGGAGCAGTTCGACAATTTCGGCACGATTCAGCTGGCCAACGGCGTTGCAGGCGACCGGTTGTCGATCAGCGGCGGCTTTGCCGGTCAGGCCGGATCGACGCTGGCGGTGAACGTCGCCGGGTCGACCGCCGATGTCCTTGCCATTGGCGGGACGGCAACCGGCACGACGCGGATCGCCGTCCAGTTCGGGACGGCGGCACCCAGCCTGTTGGCCGGCGTGACGCTGGTCGAAACCGCCAGCGGCACCGCCCCGGGCACCTTTGTCCTGGATGGCATCGCCGACTGCGGGGCCGTTCGCTATGCGCTGGTCACCGATTCCGCCGCCGGCCAGGTTCGGCTGGTGGGCGCCCCGGGTGACAGCGCGGCGCGCCTGATGAAGCTGGTCGAAGGTGCGCGGACCATCCGGGCGATGGGCGCCGAATCGGTTCAGGCCCATCTGGCGACGGGCCGTCAGTTCGACCTGGCATCGGCGGAAACCGGCCGCGTCTGGGGCCAGATGTCGGGCGGCCTGGTCGATCGCGACGAACGCCGCGCGCTCACCAGTTTCGGCTCCACCCGCACCGTCGACCTGTCCTATGAACAGGATCAGTTCGGCGGAATGCTGGGCGTCGATCTGGTGGCCGGTGACGGACTGACCCTTGGCCTGGCCGGTCAGTACCGCGATTCCGCCCTGCGCTTTGGCGGCGGCGAGACGCGGTTCGATTATCAGGCGCTGGGCGGTGTCGTCTATCTGGGCGCGAGCAGCGGTGCGCTGTTTGTCGAGGGACAGGCGAGCTATGACCGGTTCTGGATCGGCGTGGCGGCACCGGCGGCAGGGCTGGCGGCGCGCACCCGGGGCGATGGCTATGGTGCCGAAGCGAGGGTCGGCCTGCGCTTCGGTTCGGCGGATGGCTTCATCGAACCGATTGCCGGGGTGCATTGGGACCGGATCGACATCGATTCCGTTGCGCTGCCGGGCCTGACAGCCAGCTTTTCCAATGGCGAGCAAGTCAATCTGTCGGGCGGGCTGCGCGCCGGCGGGCGGATCGGCGGCCTGATCAGCGCCTATGGCGGGGCAGAGGCGGTGCACCGGGTCCGGGGCGTCAACCGGATCGACTATGCCAGCGGCGGCGTGGTCGCCCGGTACGACAATGTGCCGCTGGACACGTTCGGTCGTGCCCGCATCGGCCTGGCGATCGACAGCGGTGCCGCATCGGGCTTCATCGAGGCGAACGGCGTGTTCGGCGATGGCTATGCCGGTGGGGGTGGCCGCGCGGGCATTCGCGTCCGCTTCTGATCCATCGCGGTCGAAGTGGGGGGCGATCCGTCCGGGGGGGCGGGTCGCCCCTTTTTTGCGCCGCCGGGGCCGTCTGGCTAGTTCAGCTTTTCAATTGCCAGCCGGCACGCGGCCCGCATCTCGGCGATCAGCACCGCGTCGCCACTGTCCAACGGCACGGCGCGCCGATGCGCCTCGATGGTGCGCAGCAACTGGCGCGGCGGCTGGCCGGTCGCCTGGTTCAACGCACGGGCAAAGGTTCGTTCGCTGGTAAAGCCTGCGGTTCGGATCACCGGTTCCAGCGGGGCTTCGGGGGGCATGTCGGACAACAGCGACAGGCCAAGCACCGTCCTGCGCTGGCGGATATAGTTGGATACGCCGTCCAGCGATTCGAACCGGCGATACAGGCTGGCCCGCGAAAGCCCATGGTCCATGCCCAGCTGTTCGGGATTCAGCCGATGATCGCCCAGCCGCAGCTCGATGTCGACCAGCAGGCGGGCAGGGGGCGGGGCGACCGCATCCTTCCACCGTCGCCCGGCCGCGCCCCTGAGCAGCGCCAGCGTGCCGCGTTCCACCATGGCCCCGGCCGCATCGGTCAAATCCGTCAGCTCGGTCCCGATCGCCGCCAGATGATCGGCGATGACCGCGACAAGGGGGTCGTGGGCGGGCAAGGCGGTGGCATGGAGGCGGGAAACCGGGATCCCGGCGGCTGCCGCCAGCAATTGGGGGACCAGCACGATTGGGCAGGAGCGTGTGCTGCCCAAAACGAGCCTGAACGGCCGCATCAGATCGGCAAGGAAGACGCTGCCCGGAACCAGCGCTTCCTCCCCGCCGGTACCCGCAACCGTCGCGCCATCGGGAACCACCAGCAGCATCAAATGGTCGATCGGATAGGCCGCAATATGCGCCGGATCCCGTCCCAGGGTGCCGCCCCCTTCGATCCGGCCCGCCAGAGTCCGGCCGATCCGTCCGTAGCGGACCATGGCCGAGCCATCCTCGACCCCCACCGGGGTACGCAGGAACAGCGAATGGGCAGTGGCTGACTGGTTGCCGAAAACGGAGCGGTCGGCAGGTACGATGAACGCTGCACCGTCGCTTCGCCAATCCTGATCCGACCCCTTCATCCGCCGACCATAACCTATCTGGATTGTCAAAACGTCCCGCTGAATTGCCCAAATGTCTCACATGGTTGCCAATTTATTGACAGGCCGTGGCGGGCCGGTGACAGGTCAGTCATGGCTCTGCATCGGCCCCGACCCGGCGATCCGCTTCCGCTGATCCGGTTTTCCACGCATGATTTTCCCGAACGCGAACGGTTCGGTGCGTGGCAGACGGCAATGGCGCCGATGTTCGATCTGGGCCGACCATCGGCGGATCAGCCCTTTTCCGGCAGTGCGCATACCTGGCTGGCCGGGCCGCTCGCCTTTGGCGGCACCCGCGTCGATGCCATGGACTATGCTCGTGGCCGGGGCAGGATCCGGTCCGACATGCTGGATCATTTCCTGATCCGGCTGGATTTCACGCCGCGGCGGCCGGGCGGCATCATTCGCGTGATCGACCTTGGCCAGCCGATCGACCTGCCGCCCGAACCGATGCATTGCCTGTGCGTCTTCATTCCGCGCGACGTGATGCGTGCCTATGCTCCGGGGGCGGAGCGGTTGCACGGCCAGTTCGTCGACCATGCCCGCGCCCGGCTGTTCGGGGCACATCTGCACTCGCTGGACCGGCATTCGGCGCAGTTCACCGTGGCGGATCAGCAGGTGCTGGTCGCGTCGACCATGACGCTGTTGTCCGCCTGCCTGTTTCCCGACGCGCCGGTGGACCAGCATCGGCTGCAGGCACTGGATGCCAGCCTGTTCGACCGCGCCTGTTCACTGGTCGACGAACGGCTGGAGGAACCGGCGCTGGATGGGGAGATCGTGGCCAGGGCGCTGGGGTTGTCGCGCGCCGGATTGTACCGGCTGTTCGGCGGGATCGGCGGCGTGCAACGCTTCATCCGCGACCGCAGGCTGCGCCGCGCCCATATCCTGTTGTCCCAGGCGACGGACGGCAGCCGCATCAGCCAGATCGCCTATCTGATGGGCTATGACAGTGAAGCGAGCTTCACCCGCGCCTTTCGCCAGCGCTATGGCTATCCGCCCAGCGACATGATCGGGCTCGGCTCCGACTTGGTGGTCCGCACCAATGCGGCGCTGGTCGGGTCGCTGTCGCCGCCCAACCGCCAGGCCCTGTGGGGCGAATGGATGATGCAATTGGCGGGATAGCGTATCGGCCCCCGCCGCAAGCGATCAAGCCTGCATCAGCTTGGGAAAGAACCCTTCATGCGCGGATCGCAGGTCGGTCAGCGGCACGATCCAGTCGCCCTCGTCCAGTTCGAACACGATCCGGTCCTTGATCGTCCGGCCGAGCGGATCGGCGGGTACGTCCGCCTTGTGCGCCGCAGCCATGAAATCGGCGAGGCAGGTGTCGCAGATGGTGACCAGATACAGGCCCTGATCCTCGCCGAAGAAGCTGCCCGCCACGCCGAAGGGTTGGGGCTCGTTCACCAGCACGCCGATGTCGGACGCCAGCGCCATTTCCGCCAGCGCGACCGCGACGCCACCGTCGGACACGTCATGGCATGCCGTGATCCAGCCCCGGTCGATGCAGTCGCGGATGAAGTCGCCGGTGCGCTTTTCGGCTTTCAGATCGACGGGCGGCGGCGGCCCTTCCTCGCGGCCGTGAATCTCGCGCAGCCAGATCGACTGGCCCAGATGCCCGCCGCGTTCGCCGACCGCCAGCACGACGTCGCCGGTTTTCTTGAAGCCGATGGTCACCGATTTCGACCAGTCGGCCAGGATGCCGACGCCGCCGATGGCGGGGGTGGGCAGGATGGCCGATCCGCCGCCCGTCGCCTTGGATTCATTGTAGAGCGACACATTGCCCGACACGATCGGGAAATCGAGCGCGCGGCACGCTTCGCCCATGCCCTCCAGGCAGCCGACGATCTGGCCCATGATCTCTGGCCGCTGCGGATTGGCGAAGTTGAGGCAGTTGGTGACGGCCAGCGGGCGCGCGCCAACGGCGGTCAGGTTGCGCCACGCCTCGGCAATCGCCTGTTTCCCGCCCTCGACCGGATCGGCGAAGCAATAACGCGGCGTGCAATCGGTAGTCATCGCCAGCGCCTTGGTCGTCTCGTGCACCCGCACCACCGCTGCATCGCCGCCGGGGCGCTGCACCGTGTCCGCACCGACCATATGGTCGTACTGTTCCCAGATCCAGCGACGGCTGGCGATATCGGGCGATCCCATCAGGCGAATGAGGTCGATGCCGATATGCTGCGATTCCGGCACGTTCGCCAGTTCCGCCGGAGGCGGGGTGGGGACGTGCGGCCGGTCATACAGCGGTGCTTCGTCGGCCAGCGGCGCAAGTGGGATGTCCGCCACCGTCTCGCCCTGCCATTTCAGCACCATGCGGCCGGTATCCGTCACCGTGCCGATCACCGCGAAATCCAGTTCCCATTTGGTGAAGATCGCCTCTGCCTCCGCCTCGCGGCCGGGCTTCAGCACCATCAGCATCCGTTCCTGCGATTCCGACAGCATCATTTCATAGGGCGTCATGCCCGTTTCGCGCTGAGGCACCGCATCCATGATCAGTTCGATGCCGACCCCGCCCTTGGACGCCATCTCGACGCTGGAGGAGGTGAGGCCAGCCGCGCCCATATCCTGAATGGCGACGATGGCGTCCGATGCCATCAGTTCCAGACACGCCTCGATCAGCAGCTTTTCGGTGAACGGGTCGCCGACCTGCACGGTCGGGCGCTTCTCGTCGGACTTTTCGTCGAAGTCCGCGCTGGCCATGGTCGCGCCGTGGATGCCGTCGCGCCCGGTTTTCGACCCGACATAGACCACCGGATTGCCGATCCCGGCGGCGGCACTGTAGAAAATCTTGTCCGTCTGCGCGACCCCCACGGTCATTGCGTTGACCAGGATGTTGCCATCATAGGCCTTGTGGAAATTCACCTCGCCGCCGACGGTCGGCACGCCGACGCAATTGCCGTATCCGCCGATGCCATGGACGACGCCGGAAATCAGGTGCTTCATCTTCGGATGATCGGGCCGGCCGAAGCGCAGCGCGTTCATGTTGGCGATGGGCCGCGCCCCCATGGTGAATACGTCGCGCAGGATACCGCCCACGCCCGTCGCCGCGCCCTGATAGGGTTCGATATAGCTGGGGTGGTTGTGGCTCTCCATCTTGAAGATCGCCGCCTGGCCGTCGCCGATATCGATGACGCCCGCATTCTCGCCGGGACCGCAGATGACCCAGGGCGCCTCGGTGGGCAGCTTCTTCAGGTGGATGCGGCTGGATTTATAGCTGCAATGTTCCGACCACATCACCGAAAAGATGCCGAGTTCGGTCAGGTTCGGCTCCCGCCCCAGCGCGTGCAGCACACGGGCATATTCTTCGGTGGACAGGCCATGTTCGGCGATGATTTCGGGCGTGATCGCAGTCATGACCGGTGCCTTTAACGGCGGCGGCGATGGCCCGCTAGTCCGCCAATGGAGCAAAAGCCCGGCCCCACCCGTTTTGTCGGCGGATCGATCAGGAGAAATGCGATGTGGATGGCCTTGCTTGCACTGGTTCAGGCCGCGACCGGCCCGCAACTGACCGGCGATTTCAACCGCGACGGCGTGGATGACCGTGCCTATTTCGTCTCTGCCCCCGGCAGAGTGGATCTGATCATGCAATCGGGGGTCGACGATGCAGCACCGATGACGATGCTCAGCATGGCCGATCCGGGGGATCGCCGCTTCTGGGTGGCCCGCCCTGGACGTTATCGGACGGCATGTCCTGACATGGCAGCCGACGACGGCGACCCGTGCCGGGCGGAGCGGATCGTGCTGACGGGGCCGACCGTCGCCTATGGCATCCAGGGGGGCGAGATGACGGCGCTGATCTGGAACGGCGCCGGCTTCGACGCGGTCGATTTGATCCGCTGACAAGCGCTTGCTTAACCCGATGTTGATGCGCAATAGCCATTTGTGCGGGACGGAGGGAGTGGCCGGATGTTCGCTATCGCCAAGCGGTTATGGATACGTCACCAGCCCGATCCGGGTATGGGTGCGGCGCCCGTGATCGCGCCCGCCCGGCCGGCGCCGTTGCCGGGGCGCTGGCAGTGCGATCTGGCGGACGACGGCCTGACATGGTCGCCGGGCGTGTTCGAATTGTTCGGCATCCCGCGCGGCGCGCGACTGGACCGGCGCGAAATCGTCACCCAGTTCGTCGACGAGTCCCGCGACCTTCTGGATCGGCTGCGGACCAATGCCATCGCCAATGCGGAAAGCTTTACGTTCGACGCCAGCATCCGCCGGCTGGACGGGGAGCAGCGCTGGGTTCGGATCACTGCGGACGTCGTGGTAAAGGGGAGGCGGGTCACCCATCTTTACGGTCAGAAACTGGACATCACCGCCGACGTCGGCTCAGTCGCCGCCTGATCCGGGAAATCAGGCTGCGGCGCTTGCCCAGCGGCTCGAACATCGCCCCCGGACCCTCCGGGTCCAGGATCTGATTGTCGGCCAGCCAGATTTTCGCATCGGTCATTTCCGGCATCTGAAACGGCATCAACCGACGGCCATTGTCCGATTCGAGCGATTCGATCGCGGCGACCAGCGATCCGTGGTCGTGCATCGCCCGCGCGACGGTTTCGGCATCGGTGCCGCAATGTTCGGCGATCAGGTCGTTCCGGACCGCTGCGATGGTGCTGAATTCATCCTCGTTCCCGCTGCGATTGGCATCGATCGTCACGTCGCATTCGCTATCCAGGCGCATGGAGCGGTTGTTGAAGTTCGATGATCCGATGCGCAGGATCGCATCGTCCACCACCACCACCTTGGCATGGACATAGATTGGCTGGCCGCCCGCCGTCACGGGATGATAGAGCCGCAGCCGTCCATGGCGGTCATGTCGCATCAGTTCGGCCATGATCAGCGCCCGGGCGCTGTCCATCGCAATCGGTTCCAGCCACCCCTCTGCCGTCACCGGATTGACGATGACGAATTCCGGCCCGTCCGGTTCGTCCAGCCGCCGGGCAATCGCCTCTGCCACCACGCGCGATGCGAAATACTGGCTTTCGGCATAGATGAACCGCTGCGCCGATCCGACCAGATCGACATAGAGCTGTTCGATCTCATGCACCCCGGCTTCGTCGCCCAGTGCCGGGATGGTGCGAGAAACCGCCAGTTCGACATCGGTGAACTGCACTGGAAGGTCGTCCAGCCAGGCAGGGTCGGCGGCCGGCGGTGCGCCGATCGACTGGCCCCCGGCGCGATGCCAGCGTTCGCGCCCAAGATCGCCCAGCGCCGCCGCTGCCTGACCCGACAACGCGGTCGTCACGTCATGCCACGGGCCATAGGGCGTCCCGTTCGGTTCCAGCCGCAGCGGCTGTTCGTCCAGATGCTCGCGCGTGTCCCACCGGTCGACGGTCATGTCGATGCCGCCGCAAAAGGCGATCCGGTCATCGACCACCAGGATCTTCTGATGGTGCGATCCCGCCGGAGGATGCGCGTGATCCAGTTTCAGGTGGATGCGCGGGTGCCGCCACCACCGCGCCATCGTTATCACCGTGGTCGGCTGGAACAGGCTTTTGATCGCGCCGGTATCCCAGCGCAGGATATGGACATGCAGTTTCGGGTTGTGCCGGACCAGCCAGTCGATCAGCTGGCCGATGGCCGCCGGGGCACCGTCCTGCGGCTCGTGCACCAGTCGGATGCGGGCATCGAAGTCCCAGCCGATCAACAGGATCTGGTGCTCCGCCCCCATCATCGCTTCACGCGCGCGGGCGAAATAATCCTCTGCATCGACAATGACCGTCGCCTGATGCGCGGTGGCCAGTCGCCAGCAATTGCGACCGGGTTCCAGGGAAAAGCGCGAATCGGCCATGATTGGCCCCTACAGGATTTCGTGCACCACGTCCTGCGGCCGGCACAGGCGAACGCCCCGATCGGTTTCGACCAGCGGACGCTCGATCAGTACCGGGTGCGCCATCATGGCGTCCAGCACCTGTTGGTCGTCAGCGTCGACGAGCTCCAGCGCGGCAAACAGTTCGGCGGCGGGGCCGTTCCGGGTGCGGAGCCCCTGGCGTGGCGTCATCCCGGCCCGCGCGTAAAGAGCCTTAAGCTGGTCGCGCGTCGGCGGGGTCTTGAGATACTCGATGATCATCACCTCGACACCGGGTGTCTCCTCAAGGATCGCCAGCGTCTTGCGCGACGTCCCGCAAGCAGGATTGTGCCAGATGGTCGCCTTCATCTCCGTTCCCTGACTGATATGGTGACAGGCGCTATCTCCCGGTCGTGCATGATTGCCGACCGGACACGTTCAGCGCGCCGGGGCGCCCTTCAGATACCGGTCGAACCAGGCGATGGTCCGGCTCAGGCTGTCGATCTGGTTTTCCCGCTTGGCAAAGCCATGGCCTTCGGCGGCATAGAATACCACGTCGTTCGGCGTGCCCTTGGCCTTCAGAATATCGGCAACCTCCTGCGCCTGTCCGCGCGGCACGCGAATGTCGTTTTCGCCCTGCAGCGACAGGAGCGGCGCCTTGATATCCTTGATGAAGGTCATCGGCGAAGTCGCTGTATAGACGCCCTTATCCTTGACCGGATCGCCCAGCAGCGAGACGATATATTCGCGCAGCAGCGGGTCCGCCTGTTCGTACATGCTGAACCAGTTGATGATGCCGAACAGCTGGACGCCAGCCGCGAACTCGTCTGGCGTCTTGGCCACGGCCATCAGCGTCATGAACCCGCCATAGGATCCGCCGGTGATGCCGACCTTTTTCGGGTTCACATAGCCGCTGTCGACCAGGAACTGCTTGCCGGCGATCACGTCGTTGAGGTCGCCGCCGCCCAGGTCCTGATAATTGGCGGTCTGAAACGCCTGTCCATAGCCGGTCGAGCCGCGCACATTGGGTTGCAGGACGATATAGCCGCGGCTGGCGAGCGCGGTCGCGGTGCGGTTGAAGCCGTCCTGGCTCTGCCCGGTCGGGCCGCCATGGGGCAGCAGGATCGCCGGGTTGCTGCTGTCGCGCTTCAGGTTGAACGGCATGGTCACGATCCCGCTGACCAGCGTGCCGTCGAAGCTCTTATAGGTCACGATCTCCGATTTCGGCAGGTTGGCGGGCGTCAGGCTGGCCAGGCCCAGCGCCGTGACCGGCGTCGGCTGGCCCGATACAGCGTCGACGATGTGCAGGTCCGCCGTGGTGTCCGCCCCCGAATGGATCGCCAGCAACCGGCGGCCGTCCGGCGAAAACGGCGTCTCTCCCCCGGTCAGGCCATTGAGGCCCGGCGGCAGGGCCAGCGGCCGTTCGGCGAGCGTCGCCACGTCGACCAGCGACACCATGGATCGACCATCCTCGACCGTGCGGACGGTCATCGTCCGGCCATCCGGGCTGAACCCGCCAGAAGACTGAGCCCAGGGCGTCGGTTTCAGCGCGCGCCACCGTTTGGTTGCCACCTCATACAGGGCGGCACGAAGCTGGCCGGTGCCGTCATTGGTGGTCACCGCGATCAGCCTGCCGTCCGGCGATACGTCGGTCGCCTCGAAAATCGTCCTGGCCTTGCCCAGGATCAGCGTCGCCTTGCCGCTGGGCACGTCCACCCGCCAGACCTCTGCCATGGTCGAATCGCTGTTTTCGCGGACTGCGATGATCGCCTTGCCGCCCTCGATCCAGGCGGTGGGGGACCAGCGGAGCTGCGGGTCGCTTTCCTTGACCAGCGGTGTCGTCTTGCCGGTCGTCAGGTCGAACAGCGCCAGATTGACCTGACCCTCGCTTTTCAGCTTGGTCGACATCACCGCCGTCCGCCCGTCCGGACCGATCAGCGGCGTCGTCTCGCGCAGGTCCGGCGTGTTGGTCAGGTTGCGCACCGCACCGCCCTGGGTGGGCACGGCATAGACGTCATATTGCTCGTTCCCGCCCTGGTCCTGCAGGAAATAGAGCAGCTTGCCATCGGGCGACGGGATCAGCCCCGACTGGGCATCGTCGGACCGGGTCAACTGCACCGGCCAGCCGCCCGTCGCCGGAATCTTCCAGATATTGTTGCGGCCGGTCAGGCTGGTGACGAGATAGATTTCCTTGCCGTCGCGGCTCCAAGAGGTCGCGCCCAGCGTGCGGGAATAGGCGAGGTCCTCGACCGGCACCGGCTGGGCATCGGCGTTCGACGGGCTTTGCAGGGCACGCGGATCAGTGACCGGGCGCTCCGGCGAAGCGATCTGCGCGACGGCCGGTGCGGCCGCGAACAGGAACGCGGCCGACGCCGCAAGCATGGATAGACGCATGACTTTCCCCCTGACACTTCGATGCAATGTCAGGGGTATGGCACGGCCCCCACGCCTCAGGAAGCGGTTTCGCCGCCCCCGTCAGCGTCGCGCGCAAGCCATTCCTCTAGCCATTTGATGGTATAATCGCCCGACTGGAAATCCGGCTGTTCGATCAGGCGCTGGTGCAGCGGGATCGTGGTCTTGATCCCCTCGACCACGAATTCTTCCAGCGCGCGCTTCAGCCGCAGGATGCATCCTTCGCGCGTGCGGCCATAGACGATCAGCTTGGCGATCATCGAATCGTAATAGGGCGGCATCCGGTATCCGGCATACAGGCCGCTATCGACACGGACGTGCATCCCGCCGGGGGCGTGGAAATAGCTGACCAGACCCGGAGAGGGGACGAAGGTGCGCGCATCCTCTGCATTGATACGGCATTCGATGGCGTGGCCGCGAAATTCCAGCTTGTCCTGCGTCACCGACAAGGGCTGGCCCTCTGCAACGCGGATCTGTTCGCGGATCAGGTCGACGCCGGTGATCGCCTCGGTCACCGGATGCTCCACCTGGATCCGGGTGTTCATCTCGATGAAGTAGAACTCGCCATTTTCCCACAGGAACTCGATGGTGCCCGCGCCGCGATAGCCCATATCGGCCATCGCCTTGGCACAGATCGCGCCCATCCGTTCGCGGTCGGCCTGGCCCAGCACGGGGGAGGGGGCTTCCTCCAGCACCTTCTGGTGGCGGCGCTGCAGCGAACAGTCGCGCTCGCCCAGGTGGATGGCGTTGCCGTTGCCGTCGCCGAACACCTGAAATTCGATGTGGCGCGGATTGCCGAGATATTTTTCGATATAGACGGTTGCGTCGCCGAACGCGGCCTTCGCCTCCGACCCGGCCTGCTGCATCAATGTTTCGAGTTGATCCTCGCTCTCGCACACCTTCATGCCGCGACCGCCGCCGCCGGACGCCGCCTTGATGATCACGGGATAGCCCGCGCGCGCGGCGATCTCCCGCGCCTCCGCCACATCGCTGACCGCGCCGTCGGATCCGGGCACCAGCGGCAGGCCCAGCGCACCGGCCGTGCGCTTTGCCTCGATCTTGTCGCCCATGATGCGGATATGTTCAGGCTTCGGCCCGACGAAGATCAGGTTATGCAGTTCCACGATCTCGGCGAACTTGGCGTTTTCCGACAGGAAGCCATAGCCGGGATGGATCGCATCCGCGCCGGAAACCTCGGCCGCGGAAATGATGTTGGGGATGTTGAGATAGCTGTCCTTGGCCGCAGGCGGGCCGATGCAGATCGCCTCGTCCGCTAGGCGGACATGCATCGCGTCTGCATCGGCGGTCGAATGCACCGCCACGGTCTTGATGCCCATTTCATGACAGGCACGGTGGATGCGCAGCGCGATTTCGCCGCGATTGGCGATCAGCAGCTTGTTGATCTTGCCCATCGGATCACTCGATGACGACGAGCGGCTGGTCGAACTCGACCGGCTGGCCGCTTTCCACCAGAATGGCCTTGACCGTCCCGCTGTTCGGCGCGGAGATGCGGTTCATCACCTTCATCGCCTCGATGATCAGGATGGTATCGCCCTCGCTGACCGTCTGACCCACTGCGATGAACGGCTTGGCGCCCGGTTCCGCGGTCAGATAGGCGGTACCGACCATGGGCGATTTGACCGCGTTGGTGGCCGACGGGGCGGCCGGGGCACCCGCAGGCGCCGCTACAACCGGTGCCGGTGCCGCAGTTGCGACCTGCATGGCGACCGGTGCAGCCGCCGCGACCTGCAACTGTCGGGCGACGCGAACCTTGCGATCGCCTTCCTCGACTTCGATCTCGCTCAGGCCGGTTTCATCCAGCACGGTGGCCAATGCGCGTACCAGATCGACATCGACCTGCATCGCGCTGCCTGTTTTGTTTTCTTCGCTCATCGACCCCTCGAAGCGTGAATGACAATAATATGGCAGTGTCTCTGTCAGAACCGGGCAGCGGCTTCAAGCGCAAGCAGATAGGACAGGGCGCCGAAACCGGCGATCGTCCCCTTTGCCGCCTGTCCCACCAGGCTGACATGACGAAAGGATTCCCGCCGGTGCGGATTGGACAGATGCACCTCGATCACCGGCGTGCGGATGCCCTTGATCGCATCGTGCAGCGCCACGGAAGTATGGGTGAAAGCACCGGCGTTCAGCAGCACGGCAAGGGCGTCCGATGCCTGCGCCTCGTGCAGCCAGTCGACCAGATGCCCTTCATGGTTGGACTGACGCAGATCGACGGTCAGACCCAGTTCGCGCCCGCGATCCTCCAGCATCCCGGCGATGTCGTCCAGGGTTTCCGACCCGTAAATCGCCGGCTCGCGCGTGCCGAGCAGATTGAGGTTCGGTCCGTTCAGCACATAAACGATCTGGCTCATGATGATGCGCTTTCTGAATGGGAAGCCACGCCATGACGCGGGCGGCGATGCAGGACAAGGTGATCGTCAAAATCTATCGGCGGGCCACGGTTTTTGCCTGTTCGTCAATATCGCGCCCCGATTGAACCTGTCCCGCCTACACGAAGCGGCTGGACATCGCCAGCCGCGTTCCTAAGTGCCACCGCATAGCGAGGACAGACATGACCCATATCGACGGCACCGTGACCATCACCCTGAACGGCGAACATCGCCGCGTGCGCGCCGGCATCAGCATCGCCGAACTGGCGGCGGAGATTGGCCTGGCGCCGGAAAAGGTGGCGGTGGAGCGCAATCTGGAAATCGTGCCGCGGTCGACGCTGGCCGATGTGCGGGTCGAGGATGGCGACGAGCTGGAGATCGTGCATTTCGTCGGCGGTGGCGATCATCAGCCGGTGGCGGAGGACAGCTGGACGGTGGCGGGTCGCACCTTTCGATCGCGCCTGATCGTCGGCACCGGCAAGTACCGGGACTTTGCCCAGAACGCAGCGGCGGTCGAGGCATCGGGTGCCGAGATCGTGACCGTGGCGGTGCGGCGGGTCAACGTGTCCGACCCGAAGGCACCGATGCTGACCGACTATATCGACCCCAAAAAGGTCACCTATCTGCCCAACACCGCCGGGTGCTTCGACGCCGAAAGCGCCATCCGCACGCTTCGCCTGGCGCGCGAGGCGGGGGGATGGGACCTGGTCAAGCTGGAGGTGCTGGGCGAGGCACGGACCCTCTATCCCAACATGGTCGAAACGCTGCGCGCGACGGAGGTGCTGGCCAAGGAGGGGTTCCTGCCCATGGTCTATTGCACCGACGATCCCATCGCCGCGCAGCAGTTGGAAAATGCCGGCGCCGTCGCCATCATGCCGCTGGGCGCACCGATCGGATCGGGGCTGGGCATCCAGAACCGGGTGACCATCCGCCTGATCGTCGAGGGGGCAAAGGTGCCGGTGCTGGTCGATGCCGGGGTCGGTACCGCGTCCGATGCGGCGGTGGCGATGGAACTGGGCTGCGACGGCGTGCTGATGAACACCGCAATCGCAGAGGCAAAAGACCCGGTGATGATGGCCCGATCGATGAAGCTGGCGGTCGAAAGCGGTCGCTTGTCCTATCGTGCTGGGCGGATGGGCCAGCGCCGCTATGCCGACCCATCCAGCCCGCTGGCGGGGCTAATCTGATCGGCCTGGCGCTTCGCGCCCGGTTGCGTTGCGCTGCAATTTTCGCCAAACGCCCGCCGGGGCACGTTTGCGCAACAAGGGGACATCAGCATGAGCCATAAACCGATCCGCAAGGCGGTCTTTCCGGTCGCTGGCCTTGGCACCCGCTTTCTGCCCGCGACCAAGGCGATGCCGAAGGAAATGCTGACGGTCGTCGATCGGCCGCTGATCCAGTATGTCGTCAACGAAGCGCTGGAAGCCGGGATCGAGGAACTGATCTTTGTCACCGGGCGCGGCAAGGGCAGCCTGGAGGATTACTTCGACATCGGGTTCGAGCTGGAAACCACGATGCAGGCGCGCGGCAAGTCACTGGACGTGCTGGCGCCGACCCGGATCAAGCACGGCAATCTGGTATCCATTCGGCAACAGGAGCCGCTGGGGCTGGGCCATGCGGTCTGGTGCGCCCGGCATGTCGTGGGCGACGAGCCATTTGCGGTGCTGCTCCCCGACGAACTGATGATCGGCCAGCCCGGATGCCTGGCGCAGATGGTCGATGCCTATCACAAGGTCGGTGGCAATCTGGTCGCGGCGCTGGAAGTGCCGGCGGACCAGACCCACAAATATGGCGTCATCGATCCCGGCACGACCGACGGCCCGCTGACCGAGATCAAGGGTCTGGTGGAAAAGCCCGCCGCCGGCACCGCGCCGTCCAACCTGATGCTGCCGGGCCGCTACATCCTGCAGCCCGAGGTGATGCAGGCGCTGGAGGCGCATGAAACCGGCGCTGGCGGAGAGATCCAGCTGACCGACGCCATGGCCAAGATGATCGGGGTCCAGCCGTTCCACGGCTTTACCTTTGACGGCGTTCGCCATGATTGCGGCGACAAGGCGGGATGGCTGCAGGCGAACATCGCGCTGGGTTTCGAGCGCGAGGATATCGGGCCGCAGGTCCGTGCCTATGCCGCCGGGCTGCTGAACGGCTGATCCGGGCGGTCAGCGTTCGCCGACCAACCCCGCGACATCGACGATCCGGCGATCCGCGCCTTCCAGTGCTAGCGCGGTGAGCCGTCCGCTGGCATAGGCTCCGGTATCGATCCCGATGCGGCTGTGCATCCAGTCCACCGACTCGGTGATGCTGTGCCCATGGACGATGATCCGCGGCAGCGCGTGGCGATGGTTCAGGAACGTCCCCCGAATCCACCGCAGATCAGAGATTTTCTGATCGGTCAGATCGCGGGCCGGATCGATGCCCGCATGGACAAAGGCATAATCGCCCATCTCGATCATGTCCTCGCACTGTTCCAGGAACGCGCGGTGCGATGCCGGAACGGCTGAGGCAAATGCGGCGTGCAGGTCGTCCCAATCGGCCTTGGCGATCATTTCGGCGGTGACGCCGTAGCTGTGCATCGTCGTCCGCCCGCCGATCCGGTCGAACAGGCGAAGCGATTCGCGGTTGCCGGCCAGCGCCATCAGCATCACTTCCTCGTGATTGCCGATCAGCGCCCGGACGTCTTCGGGCGACGTTGCTTTCAACGCCATGACTCGCTCGACGACCTGCGCCGAATCCGGCCCGCGATCGATCAGGTCGCCCAGAAAGATCAGGATGCGCCGGGCCGGTTCACGCCCGGCATGATCCTGATCGATCCGTTCCAGCAGGGCATCGAGCAGGTCGAGCCGCCCGTGAATATCCCCGATCGCATAGACCCGGCGCCCGTCCGGCACTCGGCCGGGACGGGTTGCCGGTTGATCGGCGGCACGCTTGAACAGGCGGGAAAAGACCACGATCGTTACCTCGGCCAATCAATAGGGCGGCTTGTGCAGGCCCCGGGCGCTGAGGGTGAAGATTTCGCATCCGGTTTCGGTGATGCCGATGGAATGTTCGAACTGGGCCGACAGCGAACGGTCGCGCGTCACTGCCGTCCAGCCGTCCTCCAGCAGTTTGACGTCAGGACGACCGATGTTGATCATTGGTTCGATGGTGAAGAACATGCCGGGGCGCAATTCCGGACCCGTACCCGGACGCCCGACATGCACCACTTCCGGCGCATCGTGAAACAGCCGTCCCAGCCCGTGTCCGCAGAAATCGCGGACGACGCCGTATCGATGCGCTTCCGCATGGCGCTGAATGGCGTGGGCGACATCGCCCAGCGTGTTGCCGGGCCGCGCCTGTTCGATGCCCAGCATCAGGCATTCGTGCGTCACCTCGACCAGCCGCCGGGCCTTTAGCGGGACGTCGCCGACCAGATACATCCGGCTGGTATCGCCGTGCCATCCGTCCAGCAGTGGCGTGACGTCGATATTGACGATGTCGCCGTCTTTCAGCACCCGGTCCCCCGGGATGCCGTGACAGACGACATGATTGATCGAAATGCAGCAGCTGTGCGTGTACCCACGATAGCCGAGAGTCGCGGGCACCGATCCGCCGTCCAGCATGGCCCGGCGCACCATCGCGTCCAGCTCTCCGGTGGTCACGCCCGGCACGACATGCGGCACCAGCATGTCAAGGATATCGGCTGCCAAGCGGCCTGCCGCGCGCATCCCGGCAAACCCCGCCTCGTCATGCAGCTTGATCGCGTTGCTGCGGGTCATCGGCAGATCGGCGGTTGCGGAAACATAGGTCGTCATGCCGATCACATAGCGACCTGGGGCCGTATTTGCGAGAGGGGGCGGGCACGCTATGCGCCTGCGCCATGACTGAACGCATCTGGACCGCCGGCCTGGCCGTGATCGGGGACGAAATCCTTTCAGGCCGGACGCAGGACCGCAACATCGCTCAGATTGCGACCTGGCTGAACGCACAGGGCATCCGGCTGGCCGAGGTGCGCGTCGTCGGCGATTCCCGCGAAGCCATTGTCGAGGCGGTGGACGCGCTGCGCAATCGCTATGACTATTGCTTCACGACTGGCGGGATCGGCCCGACCCATGACGACATCACGGTCGATGCCATCGCGGCGGCGCTGGGCGTGCCGGTGGTGACTCACCCGGCAGCCGAGGCGATGCTGGCCGGTTATTATGCCAGTCGTGGCGGATTGAATCCCGCCCGGTTGCGAATGGCCCGCGTGCCGCAGGGTGCCGAGCTGATCGTGAATGAAAGCTCCGGCGCGCCGGGCATCCGGATCGGCAATGTGCTGATCCTGGCCGGGGTGCCGCACATCGCGGCGGGGATGCTGGATGCGCTGACCGGTTCCCTGCAGGGCGGCCGTCCCGTGATCAGCGGCACGCTGGGCTGCTGGGTCGCCGAAAGCGAGGTGGCGGTGCTTCTGGCCGATGTCGAGCGGGCACATCAGGGCGTGTCGATCGGCAGCTATCCGTTTTTCAGGGATGGGCGCGTGGGGGCCAATTTCGTCGTGCGGGCAACGGACCCTGAATTGGTGAATCAATGTCTGGCGGTGCTCGCAGAGCGGCTTGCCGCTGGCGGCTGGCCGTCGGTACCGGGGGGGATCTGAAACCGTGGTGCGATTTCGACCGGATCGTCAGGCTGGCATGGCGCGCATGGACGCGTTCCGCGACGCGATGGGCGCGCGCTATGCCGCGACCCGCAATCATGATGCAGGGCCACCCGCCGACCCGGATGCGCCGATCCGCAGCAATGTTTCCGCGCTTTCGCCCTGGCTCCGGCATCGGCTGGTGCACGAACAGGAGGTGATTGCCGCCGCGCTCCCCCATGGCGAGGCCGCAGCCAAGTTCGTCAGCGAAGTGTTGTGGCGCGGCTACTTCCGGGGCTGGCTTGAACAGCGGCCCGAGATCTGGCGCCGGTATGTCGATGAACGCGATGCGGCGCTGGCCGAAGCGCGCGACAATCGCGGACTTGGCCATGCCCATTTCCAGGCCATGGCGGGCCGCACCGGCATCGATTGCTTCGATGCCTGGGCACGCGAACTGGTGACGCTTGGCTGGCTGCACAATCATGCCCGCATGTGGTTTGCCAGCATCTGGATCTTCACGCTGCGGCTGCCCTGGCAATTGGGGGCCGATTTCTTCCTGCGCCATCTGATCGACGGCGATCCGGCGTCCAATACGCTCAGCTGGCGGTGGGTTGCCGGCCTGCACACGCAGGGCAAGCATTATCTGGCGCGGGGCGAGAATATCCGCCGCTATACCGACGGCCGTTTTGCCGCGCGCGGGCTTGACGAAACCGCCGATCCGTTGCCGCCGGACGACCCTGCACCGCGGGTCGCACTTGCTCCGTCCGCTCCTTTTCCTACGGGCGATTATGCGCTGGTGCTGCATCCTGAGGATTGCGGATTCGAGGCGATGGCGCTGCCCCGCCCGCCGGCACAGGTCATCGGCGTGTGTCCGCCCGATCATCGTACCCCCGATGCTGCGGAGTCCGTCACCGGATTTTCGCGCGCAGCGGTGGCGGATGCCGCCACCCGCGCCGCCGCGCAATTCGGCTGCACCGTGTCGATGCTGGATCACTGGCCGGGCGATGATGGGCCATTGCCCCTGGTCGCGCCCTGGATGCCGGTCGGCTGGCACCGGGATGCGGTTCCGGATGCATCGCCCGTCCGCTGGCAGCGCGGGGCCTATGATTCCGCAATCTGGCCGTTGGCGACGGCGGGGTTCTTCAAGGTCAAGTCCGGGGCTGCCCGTGCGCTGGCCCCGCTCGGCATCGAACTGCCGCCGCTGTGACCGGATCTGCCGTGGAGCGTTCAGAACGATGATCTATATCTGGCTGAATATCGGGCCCATCGCTGCGGCGATGCTGGCCGGCCTAGCGATCGGGCTGGTGTGGACCCGGGCGGTCGCTACGCCGGTGCCCGGTATCCGTCAGTCGCTGGTGGCGGCAATCGCGCTATTTTGGCTGGCGGCGATCCTGGCCGGCGCGCTGATCCTGGCCCCGGCCAGGGCCGCCCCATGGATCATGGCGTTGGGCAGCGCATTCGTCATCTGGATCGGGTTTGTGGTGCCCGTGCTTGCGGTCAGCCTGTCCGCGCTGCGGATACCCGCCCGGACGGTCGTGTCGGTCGCGGGCTACTGGCTGGTGACGATGATCGTTCAGGCCGCGCTGATGACCGCCACAGGCCTCACCCCGCCCCCGCAATAGCCCGGCGCGATCCGCAGTCCGGATGTTGCGCGACGACGATCAAGCAAAAGTGGAGCGGGTGAAGGGAATCGAACCCTCGTCGTAAGCTTGGGAAGCTTCTGCTCTACCATTGAGCTACACCCGCATTTCAACGACTTGGCTGCTTCCATCGTGTAATTTTCACAATGGGTTTCGCAGCTGTTGTCGGGGCCCGGCTCATCTGCCGCCGCAAATCGGCTTCGTCAATGGCTGGGGCGCACCAATTTCTAGCTACGGCCGTCGTTGCCGCGTGACGATCATGCCATCTTGCGTTGGGCTCCGGCGTACTCACCGCAGTGCTGTTGTTGGGTGCCGACCATAGCGTGCGAGTGTTTCGCATGTTCCATGCCTGCATCGCCAGCCAGTCGATCCCTAGCCGTTGCAATGCGCCATCCCGTCACAGGTGATTGACATCGCGGCCGATCTTGGATGCAGTTGCGCGGGGCAATTCCTGGCTGGCGTACAGCCGGGCGGGGCGGGAGCAACCAGGCATGACGGATCAAGCGCAACCGGCCCCGATCAGCCGCCGGCAGCAGTTCGTCGATCTATGCGAGGAAACGACAGGGTTCGGCGAGATCGAGTTCCGAACGTTCCGCGACCTGCTGGTCCGGCCGCGGGCGGCACTGGAATCCTATCTGATCCACGGCCCGACCGGTGGCCGCATCTATTCCCGCCCTTTCGGTTTCTACATGGCGCTGTGCGGGGTGCTGATGTTCTACATTTTCCTCGTCGGCGGGCTGAAGGGGGTGATCGAGGCGCAGCCGCCGGCGTCGCTGGACCCGTGGATCGCGCGGTCCGGCAAAAGCCGGGAGGCGTTCATCAGCGATGCCGAAAGCTGGCTGTCGCTGGTCGTCACGCCGCTGATCGCCGTCTGCAACGCGCTGTTCATGACGCCGCTCTTGAAATGGTGGAGCGGCCTGGACTGGCGGCGCAGCCTGCGGTCCGCCAACGTGCTGATGTGCGTGTGGACCGTGCCCATTCTTTTCCTTGGGCCGCTGCCGCAGATGCAGGGATTTCAGCTCATCAGCATGGTGGTGATGTGGGCGGCACTGATCGTCGCCTTTCTCCGGCTGGGCCGCGGGCTGTGGTTCGTGCAATGGTGGGAAGGGGCGTTGAAGAGCGTCGTCACGATCGTGGTCTTGGGGCTGGCATCATGGGCGGGCATGGTCCCCAGCATGTTCATCGCGCTGTTGGGCGGATTGTGGAACAGTTGATGCGTGGATGGAATGGCGGCCATGGTCGAACTTGCGGCGTTTGAGGTGGGCCGGCCATTTGCCGGCGACTATTCCCGGTCGCTCAAGGCCGTTCAGGATCGGCTGGAGCGTATCCAGGTCGCGCACATCCTGCATCGGCGAAAGGCCATCGTGGCGCTTGAGGGGTGGGATGCGGCCGGCAAGGGCGGGATCATCAAGGCGCTGACCGCCCATCTGGACCCGCGCTGGTTTGCGGTGCACCCGGTTGCCGCGCCGACGCCCGAGGAAAAGGGACGGCATTTCCTGTACCGGTTCTGGACCCGGATGCCCGGCCCCGGCCACCTGCACGTATTCGACCGCAGCTGGTACGGCCGGGTGCTCGTCGAACGGGTGGAGGGATATGCCAGCGAAGCGGAATGGCAGCGCGGCTATGACGAGATCAACGCGTTCGAGGCGCAGCAGGTCGATTGCGGCACCACCCTGGTCAAGTTGTTCGTCCACATCACGCAGGCGACCCAGGACCGGCAATTCGCCGAACGGCTGGACGATCCGTGGAAGCGGTGGAAAACCGGGCCGGACGATTATCGCAACCGGGCCAGGCGCGCCGATTATCTGGCGGCCATTCACGACATGCTGCACCGGACGCACGGGCATGCGGCACCGTGGACGGTGATCGACGGCAACGACCGGAAGGCGGCCCGCATCGCTGCGCTGACCGCCATTGCCGACCGGTTGGAGGCGCATGTGTCGATGGAGCCGCCGCCGCTGGATGCGGACTTCGATGCCATGGCCCGTGCGGCGCTCAGTGAGGGCAGGAAATGACCACGGATTTCGTCATGGTGGATGTGTTTGCGAACGGCCCGTACAGCGGCAATCCGTTGCCCGTGCTGCGCCTGGACAGCGACCGGGATGCCGCCGAGCTTCAGGCGATCACGCGCTGGTTCAACCTGTCGGAAACCGCGTTCCTGCTGCCGCCGGACGATCCGGCCGCCGATTACCGCGTCCGGATCTTTACCCTTGATCGGGAATTGCCCTTTGCCGGGCATCCGACACTGGGGGCGGCTCATGCATGGCTGGCGATGGGGGGCGTGCAGCGCCAGCCGGGCCATATCATCCAGCAATGCGGCATCGGGCCCGTCGAGCTGATGCTGTTCGACGACGACATCGGCTTTGCTGCACCCCCGCTGATCCGATCCGGCCCCGTCGATCCGGACGATCTGGAGCGCGCGCTGTCGATCCTGCAGCTTGCCCCCGATCAGGTGGTGGCGGTCAGCTGGTCCGATAACGGTCCAGGCTGGATGCTGCTGATGCTGCGCGATGCTGCAGCGGTGATGGCGGTCGATCCGGTCCGCGCGCTGGGGCATCGCGCCGAATATGGGCTGGTCGGCCAGCACCCGGATGGCGGGCCGGCGGATTGGGAGATCCGGACCTTCTTCACCGATGCGGGCGGCATGGTGATCGAGGATCCGGTCACCGGCAGCTTCAATGCGGCCGCCGCATTATGGCTGCGCGATACGGGTCGGGTGGACGGCGATTATGTGGCGCGTCAGGGAACGATGATCGGCCGCGACGGGCGGGTTCGGGTTCGCTATATCGCCGACAGGGCGTGGATTTGCGGGCGGACCACGACCTGTTTCGACGGGCGGGTCCGAACGCCCCCAGGCGCTTACTGACCGAACCCCGGGGCGGCGGCCCGGGCAACCGCATCGCGCGCTGCGGCGAACAGCGCACCCGATTTCGCCTCGCACTCCCGCTGCTCATAGGCGGGATCGCTGTCGGCGACGATGCCTGCGCCGGCCTGAACGTGCATCACCCCGTCCTTGACCAGTGCGGTGCGCAGCACGATGCAGCTGTCCATCGATCCGTCCGGACTGAAATAGCCGACACCGCCCGCATAAGGCCCGCGGGTTTCCGGCTCCAGCTCCGCGATGATCTCGCACGCCCGCACTTTGGGTGCGCCCGAAACCGTTCCCGCCGGAAACCCGGCGAACAGCGCGTCGATGGCGTCGTTCGGCGCGGCCAGGCGCCCGGTGACGTTCGACACGATGTGCATCACATGGCTGTAGAATTCGACCATGTAGCTGTCGGTCACCTTGACCGTACCTGCCGCAGCCACGCGACCCACGTCGTTCCGGCCAAGGTCCAGCAGCATCAGGTGTTCGGCCCGTTCCTTTGGATCGTCGAGCAGGCTGTTGCGGTTCGCGGCGTCCTCTGCCCCCGTCGCCCCGCGCGGGCGGGTCCCGGCGATCGGACGGATCGTCACTTCGCCGTCGCGCACCCGCACCAGAATTTCCGGGCTGGATCCGATCAGCGCAAATCCCGGCAGGTCGAGGTGATAGAGGAAGGGGGAGGGGTTGATCCGCCGAAGCGAGCGATAGAGCTCGAACGGCGGCAGCGGGAAGGGCGCGGTGAACCGCTGCGCCAGCACCACCTGAAAGATGTCGCCCGCGACGATATAGTCCTTTGCCCGGGCAACCATCGCCCGATACGCCCCGTCGGCCAGCACCGGTTGCTGCACCACCGGCGGCAACTCGGCGGGGGCAGCGCGGCTGGCGGGCAGGGGCGCGGCCAGCCGCGCTGCCGTCGCCTCGATCCGCTCCGCCGCGCGCTCGATCAGCCGGTCGGCATCGGCATCCGCCCCCGGCCAGACCGGCGCGACCAGAAACAGGCTGTCCGCCAACCGGTCAAAGATCAGGATGACCGTCGGCCGGACAAAAATCATGTCGGGCACCGCCACCGGGCTGGGCGCAGGGCGGGGCAGCCGTTCGACCAGGCCGACGGTTTCATAGGCGAAATAGCCGACCAGGCACGCCAGCGCCCGCGGCAGCATGTCGGGCACGTCCATGCGGCACTGCGCCACCAGATCGCGCAGCGCGTCCAGCGCGGGCAATGTATGCGGCTGAAACGCATCGCGGTCGCTGGCCCAGTCGCGATTGATTTCCGCGTCATTGCCGACGGCGCGGAACACCAGATCAGGTGCCAGGCCGATCAGGCTGTGCCGCCCGCGCACCGATCCGCCCTCGACCGATTCGAGCAGGAAATCGCCGCGTCCCGGCTCGATCAGTTTCAGCGCGGCGGCAACCGGCGTTTCGGTATCGGCGACCTGCGCCTGCCACACCAGCGCGGGGCGACCCGCCGCCAGTGCCGCCCTTGCCTCCGCCCGCCCCTGGATCACTGGGCGGCGGATCCCGTGGCTGCACCGGCGCGCAGCCCATTGGTCACCCGGTCGATGGCGGGCTGGTTGCGGCTGACGCCGACATCCTTTTGCACTGCACGAACGAATTGCTGCGCCAGTTCGCGGCCGGACGTCTGCCCCAGTTCCTGCGCGCGGCGCTGGATCAGCTGCGTATTGCCGGTGGCATCGCCGCGTTTGATGCTGTCCAGATAGACGACATAATAGCCGCGGCGCGCCTCTTCCTCGGTCAGCTTCGCCTTTTTCGGGGCCATCGAGAACATCAGCGCCAGCGGGGCGGGAACGCGGCCCTGGTTCTGCTGCTGAATGGCCATCAGCTGCAGCCGCGATGCGTTGACCGGCTCCGGCTTGGGAAGGGTCACGCCGGCCGACGCAAAGGCTTCGGCCAGGGTGGCCCCGCCGTCCACCTTCTTGATGATCGCAGCGGCGGTCTGGCGCGCGCGGCCAAGCGCCCGCTCGACGATGAAGTCGCGGCGAACTCCTTCCTCGATCCGCGCCAGCGGCGGCGGCGCGGCTTCGACCACCCGGTCCAGCGCCACCACGGCAAAGGAACCGTCATCGCCCAGCGGCGCGATCTGGGGCGCATCGCCGGGATTGATCGCAAAGGCCGCGCTCGCCAGCTGTGCGGCCAGCGGATCGGGCTGCGCCTGCGGCTGTTCGGGGTCGATGCCACTGCCCAGCAACGGCGCGGTCTTCTGAGCCGACAGCTTGGCATCGGCGACGATCTCGTCGAACGTGCCGTTGGCGGTAATTGCGTCGTTCACCTTGTCCTGCAGCGCGTTCAGCTGATCGGCCAGCTTGCGGTCGGTCAGCTCCTTGACCAGCTCCTCGCGCGCTTCCGCCACCGACTTGCCGGCGACGCGGGTGATCCGTTCGACCCGCAGGACGTGCCAGCCAAGCGGCGATTGCACCGGGCCCACCACCGCATCCTGTGCAGCGCCGAATGCCGCGGTGGCAACCGCGTCAGCGCTTTGCCCGGCCAGGGCGGGGCGGGTGGTGTCGGTCAGCGTGCTTGCCTCCAGCCCGGCAGCGCGGGCGGCCGCCGTAAGCGTCTGGCCACCGCGCACCGCCTGGGCGATGCGGTTGGCCGTCGCCTGATCCGCTGCGATCACCTGGCCCAGCGTCCGCTTTTCGCTGGCGGCGTACCGCTGGCCAGCGGCGGCATAGGCCTTTTGCACCTCGGCATCGGATACGGTGATGCCCTGCCGCAGCGTTTCGGCCTGTACCACGGCATAGCGGATCGCGCGGCGTTCGGGGATGGTGTAGCGCGCACGGTTGCGCTGATAGAAGGTCTGCAACTGCTGCGGCGTCGGCGGATCGCCCATGCCGAACGCCTGAATCGGCACGAACCCGGCCTGGCCGCTGCGCTCCTCCAGCAATTGCGAGGCATAGGGCAGCACGACCTTGTTCGGCACCTGGGTCGATCCGATCGTGGGCAGCGTCAGCCAGTCGCGGACCATGTCGTTGCCGATGTTCCGCCGCAACTCGGCCAGGGTGATGCGGCGGCGCGACAGGAACTGGTCCAGCGCGGCCTGGTCGAACTGACCGCTCAGTCCCCGAAAGGCAGGCGCACTGGCGATTTCTGCATCGATCGCCTTGTCGCCGGGGTTCAGCCCGATCCGGGTGCCGAATTCCGCCAGCGCGGCATTGTCGATCAGGTCGTCGAGCAGCTGGCCGACGCCGCCCGCCGCGATCAGTGCATTCATGTCCAGGTTCGGATTGCGCTGCCGTGCCTGCTCCAGCGCGGCACGGATCGCGCGCTGCAGCTCGGTTTCGGTGATCTTGGTATCGGCCACCTGAGCGACACTGTCGCCCGTGGCAGCCGCGCCCGTCCGCACATTGCCGATATCGGCCAGCGCAAAGGCAAGGCCGATGACGACCAGAAAGCCCAGGGCGATCAGCTTGCCCCAGACGGAATTGATAAGACGGCGCAGGCCGGAGAGCATGGGGGCGTTACCAATCGAATAGCCGTGAAGGTCAGCGCGTCGCTCTAGGCGGAGTTTGGCCGCCCTTCAAGCTTGCGCAGGGCGATGGCGGCGCTATCGCGGGAACGATGGATCAGGGGACGACGATGACTCGACGCAAGCTGGTGGCTGGCAACTGGAAGATGTTCGGGCTGAAAGGGGATTTGCCCGAGGTGGTGGCGATCGGCGAAGCTGCGGCGCTGCATACGAATGTGGACGTGGCATTGTGCCTGCCCTTCACTTTGATCGAGGCCGGGGTCGCCGCCGCTCCGGGGCTGTGCGTGGGCGCGCAGGATTGCCACGAGAATGACCGGGGCGCGCATACCGGCTGCATCTCTGCGGCGATGCTGGCGGAGATCGGCGCGCGCACCGTGATCGTCGGGCACAGCGAGCGGCGGGCGGATCAGAACGAGACCAGCCACGATGCCTGGGCCAAGGCGGCGGCGGCGCGGCGGCACGGCCTGTCCGTCATCCTGTGCTGCGGCGAGACCGAGGCGGAGCGCGATGCGGGCCGCGCCGAACGCGTGGTTCAGGCGCAGATCGAGAAATCGGTGCCGGAGGGCGCGGACGGCAGCTGGTTCACCCTGTCCTACGAACCGCGCTGGGCGATCGGCACCGGTCGCACGCCGACCACGGATCAGGTCGCGTCGATCCACGCCATTGCCCGTGCCAAGCTGCGCCAGATGGTCGGTGACGCGGCCGACGGCATCCGCATCCTCTATGGCGGATCGGTGACGGGCGCGAACGCGGCGACGCTGCTTGCGGTGGACAATGTCGACGGTGCGCTGGTCGGCGGCGCGTCCCTGACGGCGGAGAAGTTCGTGCCGATCATCGAGGCCGCGGCGGCCCTGTAATTCCCGCTCCCCTTGCGGGAGAGGGTTGCGAAGACTTGGCGGCACGCCGCCTGGTCGAAGCTGGGAGAGGGGGGCGTACTGTAATCAGCGGCGGGTGTAGCGGGACAAAAGCTTCTGGACTCTTGGACAAGAGGTTCTGGACCACTGCGTAGGATCATCGGGGGGTGATAATCAGCTCGCGGGCCGGTGTCACCTTACCGCTCAGCCGATAATTCAGCGCCGCCGGCTCCAGCGTGTGCTGGGCGAAGATCGACCGCACTTCCGGGGTATCGTTGATCGACAAGATGAACCGCCCCTCAATGGCTTCTAAACGGGCACTGAGACGCTCGAAATCGGCCTTTGAGAAGACGCCTGGCCCATAGTCCGTCTCGCAGTCGAAATAGGGCGGGTCGAGATAGAACAGCGTCCCGGGCCGGTCATATCGCTCGATGAATCGCTCCCAGGGCAGCTGCTCGATCTGCACAGAGGCGAGCCGTTCGTGGACGTCCTCCAGCAACGGCACAAGCTTGGTCAAGTTGAACCGCGCGCCGTTCGCATAGTCGATCCCATAGGCCCGGCCGACCACCTTCCCGCCAAAGCCAGCCTTTTGAAGATAGAGGAACCGTGCCGCCCGCTCCAGGTCGGTCAGGGTGTCGGGATCGACCGACGTCAGCCGCTTGAACTCGGCCCGGCTGCACAGCCGCCACTTCAGCTCCTCGAGGAACGACTGGCGGTGACGCTGCAGGATGCGGAACAGGGTCACGACATCGGTAGAGATGTCGTTGATCACCTCCACCCTTGGCCGCATCCGACGCCGGAAAAACACGCCACCCATGCCGACAAAGGGCTCGGCATAGAGGGCATGCGGGATCGCATCGATGCGCGCGACGAGGCGCTGGGACAGGGCGCGCTTGCCACCGATATAGGGGGCGGGCGGCACGCAGGGGGTGACCGGCTCGAGGGTCAGGTCGGTCGTTATCGACTCCATAATCATTCATGCTCACAAAGCCCTCGCCGGTGCGCCGGTGGAGGGACGGAAGGCGGTTCGCGGCCGCCCATGTGCAGGCTCACTTCCTGCGGCTCGGCGGGTGCCAGCCCGCCAGCCCCCTCCCGCGATCTGCGGAAGGGAAATCGTGTCAGCGACCGCGTGCCCAGACCACCAGCCCCGAGGCGTTGGCGCTTGAGGCTTCGGTCGACAGGGAAACATTGACGCCTTCGGCAGACCAGCCGCGCACCGAGGCGAACAGATCCATTGAGGTGTTGCCGCTGGCGTTGAGGGGCACCGCGATCGCGCTTTCGCACAGCGATGGAAACGGGGTGATGAAGGGCACATAGTAGCTGCCCTCGGCATAAGAGCCGAACTGGTTGACCGTCTTGATCAGCACGGACCCAAGGCGGATGGTCTGACCATCGGGTTCCCCGATCAGGCCGCTGATCCGGCGATCGATCATTGCATTGATCGCGGCAACCATCTGCGCGCTATCGCCGGGATTCAGCGCTGCGCCGCCGCCTTCCGCCCGAGTGACCAAATTGACCAGCTCGTCCTGCACTGCGTTCAGCCAGGCGGCGGATAGCTTGGTCGCTGGCGATGGCGATTCCTTGAACCTGCCGTCCCCGGTCGCGCCGCTACTGTTGATCCTGAACATGACGATGCTCCTTAGGTTGGACCGAGTTCACCGCCACCGCCACCGCTGCCGGGCGACACTGGCGCGCTGACCGTCAGGGAAACCGAAGCCGTGTTGGAGGTGCCGCCCGGTCCGATCGCTGTGAAGGTGAAGGTGTCGCCGCCCGCGTAACCCGGGTTGGGCGTGTAGATCGCGTAGTTGCCGCTCATTTCGACTGTCCCGAACATCGCATCGGCGACGTCGATCGACGTGCACACGCCGCTGATCTGGGGTGCCAGATGAATGGGAATTGGCGTCTCGAACGGGGTGACCACGCCCGACAGATCGCTGGCAACCGGGGCCGGGGCTGCGCCGATGACCAACGAAACCGTCGCGGTGTTGGACGTGCCGCCTGGGCCGGTTGCAGCCCAGGTGAAGCTGTCTGCGCCGGTCTGATTCAAGCCGGGCGTGTAGGTAATGATCGATCCGGCTTCGGCCGTGGTGCCTCTTGCACCATTACCCGCCAGCACGCCCGTCCAGCTGCCCGTGATGAACGCGCTGACATCAATGGGCGTGGCAGCCCCGAACGGAACCTCGACGCCGGTGACATCCGCGATCGCTGGGGGTTCCGCCGGCGTCGGCAGTCCTTCTTCCGGATAGCTGAACACGACATGGGTATGGGCGGGCTTTGCAGCGGCGATGATGCACTCCAGGTCGATCTGGGCATCGCCCTCGAGCAGCAATCCACCGGCTGGATCGCCCGCGCGGAAATAGCTGACCGATCCGGCATTGATCACCGACACCCGCCAGACATAGCGATAGCGGCCACCATCGATCTGACCGGTCAGCGACGCGTCATAAGCATCGACGAACGGATCGAACTCAAAGATCTCGATCTCATAGCCCAGCGCTGCCGCCAGGCCGAGATAGAACGCCCGCGAGTGACCGGCAGCGAAAGCCAGTTTGCGCCAGCAGGCGAGCTGCCGGGCAGCTGTGCTGGTCGCGGCGGCTGTGCAGCCATCGGGCAGCCCCAGCGCGCGCTCCCAGTCGCCGAGCAGCTCATAGGCGGTGCGCGGATCGAATTCGTCGCGCAGCTGCTCGATGCGGGTTTCGACGCGCCAGAACTCATCACCGAACGCCAGGAGCAGGCGACCGAGCACGCTACCCGGATCGCGCGGCCAGGCCGCCCCGCTGGGGAGTAGCGCCATCAGCATCGCCTGCTGGGCGAGCGGCTGGTTTACGACCATGTGATGGCACCCATGACGGCGATCTCGCCCGAGGCGGCCGTTACGTTGGCGGAGGGTGCGGTCATCACATGGTCGGTCTCACCAGCGGCGACGCTGACCGCTTCGCGCAGGCGGCTGATCAACAGCGTGCCTCCGGGCTGTGCTTCCCTGGCGATCAGGTCGCGCAGGCTGGCTTCGACAGCGGCGCGGGTGTCGGGCGTGTCGGGCGTGACGGTGAGCGTGAAGTCGAGCGGATCGGCCACAGGGCCGCCGACCGTCACCTCGACGCAGACGGGCCGTTCTGCCTCAATCTTGGCAGCCACGGCATCGATGTCAGCACTGAGCGGGATGATGTCCGCGCGCCCATCCATCACGAACAAAAGCCGAAGCGTTCCAAGCCCGTCCCAGTTCTCCTCGACCCAGGCCCTGGTGACACCAGGAACCTCGCGCGCCCAGCCAATGTAATCGGCTGCCTTCCCCCCAGCTGGTGGATTGCGCAACGCGCCATAGACCCGGCTCGACAGTTCGGCGTCGCTCTCTTCGGCCAGGCCGCCGACCAGCCCGCCGGCGGCGACCACTGCCACAGCCGAGACGCCGGCGATCGGCGACACGAACGTCAGCTGCTGGCCCGCCGCCATATCGGTGATCCTGCCGCCCTGCTGGGCGACTACAGCCAGCTCGGCCGAACCTCCGGCGATCAACGCCTCGGCCGAGGTGGCGTAGCGGACGCCGTCGGCGCGGACGAGCACGGTGCCGGCCACGATCGCCGTGCCGTTCGTGCCCGTGACTGTCGCCGGACCGGATGCGCCGATCGCCGGTTTGCGAGAGAGCCCTTTGATAGAGGCCCAGCGTTCGATGGCATCGCGGTTCTCGGGATCGGGAAAGAAACCCGCATAATAATTGATCGCGCCATATAGCCCGTTCACCGCCTGGGCATGAACGCGCGCCAGCACATCCAGAACGCTCCTCCGCAGGCGGCTGTCGGCACCAGGCAGGCGCGCATCGATGTCGGCGCGGGCGCGGTCGATCAGGGCTGACAGGGTCGGGCGGGTGAAACTCATGCGATGCTCCGGCGGGTGAAATCCCAGACATAATCGAACCGCTCGGTCCGGCCGTCGGGGCGGGTGATGGTGACTGCGATCGCCAAAGCCGCAGACCGCCGCGTCGCGCTGATCGGCTGAATCATGGTCTGCACGTCGACGGCGCTGGCCACCCGATCGTCGATCAGCCAGGCAAGTGCTTCGCGCACGATGTCGCGGGCGCGAAGCGCCGTTGATGCCAGCGCCTTGCCCCTTTCCAGGACCAGCCACAGCCGGCTGCCGATGGCGTCATTTTCGACCGAGGCAAACCCGTCGCCCCACCAGCCACGCGGATCTGCACCATCGGCCAGCGCATCATCGGGCCGGGCGCGCGCGTCGGTGAACATCGACAGCAGGATTGCGGTGCGCAGGCCGTCATCGGCCGCCAACTGGCCATCGGCCAGCATCAGGTCGGCCGTCCAGTCGTCAGCACGAAAGACAAGGGCGATATCGGTCACAGTTCCGCCTTTCGACAGACCATGCGGATCGAGTAGCTGACCGAATAGCCACCGCTCAGGTGCAGGTTGACCGTCACGCGCCAGCCGTCGGCCCAGCGAGCGGCAATCCGTCGGCACCTGCCTTGGCGGTCAAAGCTGCCGGTCGCATCGGCGGGAGTGCCCCGATCGACGCCACATTCGGCAAGCATCTCGACCAGCTTTTCGGTGAGCTTCAGTTCGACCTTCTTCAGCTTGCTCATGCGATCTTCACCTTGGTCGAACCGCCCGTGATCGTGCCTCCGGTAGCGGTGTCCGTCTTGCGCGCAGCAAACAGGACCGCGCCGCTGCCGATCGACACGTCGTTGCTGTCAAGCACGATCGAGTTGGCGCTCATGGCAATGGTGTCGGCGTCGATCGACAGCTCGCCGGCCGTCTCGATCGACACGCCCAGGCCGCTCTCGATCCGGATGCCGTCGCGGCCGATCAGCACGCGCTGCCCCTGATCGTCATGCACCGCTACCTCGCCCTGGGCGAGGCCTTGGAGTCGATAGCGACGGTCGCCGACCGCGATGACCAAGCCATGGCTGCGCAGTCCGCCCACGGCCACCATCACGCCCTCCGCCCCCGCGACAGGATGCGCGGTCAGGCCGTAGGGCTGCAGATGCTCGACGCCATCAATCACCTCGTCGGCCAACAGCTCGACCTGGACCTCCTGGACGCCGCGCGCGTCGTTGACCGCAGTGACGATCGCCCGCGCGACCATCATGCGCAGCCGGTCCGCGAGCGGCTTGGTAACCCGCTCGATCATCGCGGCTCTCCTTCGGCCAGCTGCGTCCATGCCTCCGGCGGCACCAGAGCGAGCTGGGCGACTGTGCCGTTGGCGCCTTTCTCGAATGTCACGCTCTCGATCAGCATCAGGGCATCCGGAAACTTTGCCGGTGCGTGGCGGAGCCTTACCCGCGTATTTGGCCGCCACAGGGGTTCGCCAACGCGCGGCCGCCATCCTGGAACCGTGACCTGGCATCCGGCACCGCGACCTGCCCGCACGCCCGCTTCGAATCGCGCGCGCGCCGCAATGGTGGCAGGGTCGGACTGGTCTTCGGCGATGAGCAGGAGCGGACGATAGCGACGGACTGCCGGATCCCGCGCTTCGCCCTTCAGCTGGCTGACCGTTCGGCCGTTGCGATCGTCGCTGCCTCGCGCCTGACCCTTGACCAGATAGTCCGAATACCGCTCGGCCTGGCTGTGAAAGGCTGACCAGCTCTCGATCTGCTCGCCATAGGCCAGCGTCGCGATCGGCGCGGCCGAGGACGGCTCGACGATTGCCAGACCGCCCTGATCAGCGACCATCAGCAGGCCGCGGAACCGCAGCAGCCGCTCAATCGCGGCCTGGACCGTTTCGCCCTGCTGGAGCGCAAAGGCCCGGATCGGAGCGCCGGTACTGGCTTCGGCCCGGACCTCGATGCCGAACGGCTGGGCCAGCTCCGCCGCGATCTGCTCGATCCGACTGTTGGACCAGCTCCCCGGGCGATGAACGGCGGAACAATCGGCCAGGTCAGCCGTCCGATCCCTGCCGGTAACCTGTGCCTCGTTTGCGGTAGGCGATCCTGAAGGGTCGACGCGATCAACATGGCCGTCGATCACGACTTCGTCACCGATGCGGACTTGGCAGGCAGCGCCGGCATCGATTGGAAAGACGGCGTCGACCGCCGCCGCCTTCTGGGCGACCGTCAGGCTGAAGGTGCCGGTAATCTGGGCGATCGACCGCGTGATCGACACCGACGTCCAGCCGCCGAACAAACGCCCGCCGATGGCCAACGCTACCGGCTCGGCAAGTCGGGATGCCTGTTCGATGGCGTCAGCCACTGGTCAGCACCTCCAACGCCGCGCCGCCCGTAACGAAGTTGGGATGCCGCACGGCGTTCCTGGTCACGATCTCGTCGGCCCGGTCGCCGACGCCAGCAGCTCCATAAAGGCGGTTCGCAATGACGATGGCCGGCTCGGTAGTCCCCGGGGTGATGGATTTCAGGCGAGCCAGCGACCCGCCGCGCGCGGTGACATCGCGGACCATCGCCTGGCGCAACGCATCATAGGCCATGCTGCCGGCATCATCGCCCCGATCGGCCTGACGCACTGCCAGCAGATCCAGGCGTTCGACGACGCGATCGCGAACGGCGACGGCATCGGGATAGCTTGCAAAACGGATCCGGGCGATTTGGCGCACAGCTTCGGCGGCAGCCGCCAGATTAACGGCCTGGACGATTGCTGCCTGGTTGCGGCGCTCCTGCTCCCGGGGCGGGGTTGCACCGATAACCGGATCAAGGTCGCCGCCCCAGGCCATCAGGGGCTCGATCGCCGCCAGCGAGCGCTCGGCCGACGGCGCGATGGTGGCCACCGTTTGAACCAGCCGATTGATCGATTGCCCCAGTTTCAGCCCATCGCGGAGCGTGTCCGGCAAACCGAGCAGATCCGCGTTGGCATCGACCAGGGCGAGGATCGCTCCGGGGCCGCCAGCAATGGCTGCACGAGCTTGGGCCGCCAGGGCCAGTGCATCGGTCAGGTCGCGCGCCGCCTTATCGACAAAGTCGGTAACCTGCTCGATCGACCAATCTTCATCCAGCTGCTCCTCGGCGACAGCTGCCGCGTCATTTGCCGCAGCTGCCGCCTGAGCGCTTGTGTCGTCGGCCGGAGCAGGCACGGCCGGCAGGCCGGTTTCAAGAAAACTGATGGCAAATAGCGCCTGTCCGCCCTCGATCGCGCTGTCGCGGCGGCTGTAATTCTCGACCGCCACCTGCATCGACCCATACCAAGGGTGGATCAGCGTGCCAGGCCCGGGCGCGGACAAGGCAACCCGCAGCGCGTCCGCGTCGGCCGGATATCGATCGCCTACGATGTGGCAGTTGATCTGAAACCGCCCTGCCGCCCGGCCCAGGTCTTCCCAGACCGGTAACTCCGCTTGGGGAAACTCGTGCAGCACCCCGCGACGGCCACCCTGCTCGTCATGATCTTCGGTAAAGAACGGGACGCCGCGAAAGCTGCCTCGTTGCCATCCGGCCGGCGGGATCACTGGTCACCCCACATCGGCCTGCCAGTATTGACCGACAGGGGCGTCGAACCGGGAGCCATCTTGCTCGGCCAGGCTTCTGTGCCACGATCGGTGCGAATGCTGATCTCAAGCTTGCCCGGCTTGGAGGCCGGGGCCATGCTGGAGGCAGGTTGCAGCCAAAGCTTCTTGCGGTCGGTGGCGTCCCGAACGTTCAGCGAAACCGGGCCGGTGTTTTTCCCATCGAGACGATCAAGCTCGGACTGGATGTCCCACGCGCGCGATCGCGCCGCACGGCGGTCGGCATCTGTTGTCCAGGGCGCCCAGCTGTTGACGGTCGCATTGGCGTTCCGCAGGTCAGCCTCGAGCCTGAAGCGACGTACGCCTGAAATCGCCGATCCAATCAGTCCAACCACGGTTATCAAGGCATTTGCAATGCCCCCGAGCCCGTCGATGACGGCTTGCCAATCCGTTTCGGTGGTGAACTTCCAGGCGCGTTCGACGAGTTCCTCCATCCTATCAGAGATGGTCTCGGCCCACGCGGCCAAGGTGCCGTCTTCAGCTAGGCGAGTCGCTGATTTGAGGATTGCGTCGACCTTGGATTTGACCAGGTCGAAAATGCCGGCGTTGGCGATATCGAGTTGGAAACCCTTCACCGTGTCCATGAGATTGGCCCAAAGCCCGATCAACGTTGTCGACTGCCGGGCCATGCCTCCGCCGGACGTTTCGCGGAAAATTTCGAGGACGGCTTGCTGGATCGCGGTCTTGGTCTTTGGGACGGCTTTTCGGGCTTCCTTCTGCGCCTTGTCGAAATAGGTGAAAACTACCGTCCCCCCCTTCGAGCTCGACGTGATGTTAAATTCCTTGAGCCGCTCAAACTCACCATTCTGAGCATCCCCGACCGCCTCAATTGCATCGATCAGCTGTTTGGCGTTGGCACCGGCTGCGTCACCCATATCCCTCAGCGCGCCAGACATTGGGTTGATGCCCAATTTGTAGGAGCGAACGAATGCCTGGGTTACCTCTTCAAGCTCGTAGGGCGTTTGCTTGGCGAATTCTCGGACCCAGGCGAGTGCTTCCTTTGCCTTTGCAGCGCCGCCGAGTGTCCCTTCCAGTTGGACCTGCATCTGCTCGAAGGACGCGCCCGTGCTGACAATCCCTCCGACAAACCATGCTGCTCCTCCGGCGGCCGTGAGGGCACCGAGTTGCGCGATGCGAAGTGCAAGCTGAGTCGCCTGTCGGATCGTCCAACCAATCGCATAGCCCGCGCCATAGGCTGCTTTTTCCATCGCCCAGCTGCCGCCGATGCGCGCCAATCGAGCTACGCGAGTGGTCAGCTGCTCGACCCGGTTGATAAGGCGATTGCTAAGGACCCGCTTTTCGACGGCATCAACCCGCTGCAGCGCCCGCTCGACCGGCTTGATCGCCCGGTCGGTCAGCCGCTTCATGCTCGCCTCGACGCGGCGCACCGGTGCCGTGATCCGGTCGACGGCTTCAAGGATCAGCGATAGTCTCATTGCCCGGCAGCTTCCCTATTCCTGAGCGGCGGCGCGATCGGCGGCGATGCCGTCGGCCTGGTCGATCCAGGCCTTCACCTCATCCCAGGGCAGCGCCATCAGCTCGGACGGCGGCCAGCCCCATGCGGCGGCCAGCTCGGCTAGCGGCCGCCGCCAGTCTTCCGGCCAGCGTCCGCACTCTGCATCGCCGATGCGCCCAAAGGGAGCAGATCCTCCGCATCGAACGCCTCCACCGTTTTGACCGGCAGACCGGTCAGCGCCGCGACCATCTGGATGGTCAGTTCCATCGGCTGGGTGCGATACTGGTCGATCAGCTTCAGATCCTTGCCTGTCGGCCTCCGCAGGGTGACCTCATGGATCCAGTCGCTGGTCTCTTCGGTGCCGATCCGCTTGCGCTGCTCGACCGGGTGCCGAAGGCCATAGGGCACGTCGAACGGGTGCGGCTTGAAGCCTTCATCGGCAAGCTCGTCCAGATCGCCCTGCATCACAGCAGCTCCTCGGCCGGCGGCGACATCAGCACGCACTTGGCCAGGCCATCAGTCGTGGTGAGCTGCGGCGCGCCTTCGGAAAAGGCATTGACCATGACGAAATTGCGGCCGTTATCGAACTCGATGCTGACCGTCGCATTGTCGATCGCGCCGAACTGGGTGGCGCTGAAACTGCCCTTGTCGAGCACCGAGAACTCGAGCCGCGCCTCCTTGGTCGTCTGCCGAAAGCCGCCGATCGAATAGTCGCCATTGACCGGTTCGCGCATCGGCCCGCCCGGATCGAGGGTGACGCCGCCCGACACCTCGAGCGGGCTTCCATCGATCTTGACGCGCGCCCGGCCGGTCACTCGGTTGGGATTGGACATGGTTCAGAACCTCCTTTGCTGCCCCTGAAGCGTCGCTTCAGAGGACGAATTCGATGCGGGCGGCCAGCTGCAGCAGGCCGTTGACCGTGTTGGGCGTCATCAGCACGTTCAGCTGGGTGGCATTGGTCGCGTCGCGCTCGATCACCAGTCCGGCGATGAACCCGTCGGCATCCTCCATCAGGCCGGCCGCACTCCATTCCCGGGCGAGCGCAATCGTTTCCGCGCGGACCGACCGGATCGTGTCGTCGGTCAGCTTGGCGCGCGGGAACTTCGCCGCCATGCGTGCGCGCCAGCTGTAGCGATAATAGCCGAGGGTCGCCGTGGTGGTGACATCGAGGAAGCTGGGATCGTCGAAGGCGAAAGCGTTGACTTGATAGGTCGAGATCAGTCGCTCGATCGCCACGATTCCACCTGCCTGGATGCGCAGGGTGGAGATGCCGGAACCGAGCAGCTGATTGCGCTCGTTGCGACCGAACCGGTCGGCGATCGCTGGGGCAACCAACCCTGGCACCGCCAGATCGGTCAGTGGACGCGCCGGGTCGATCTGCAGGTGGAATGCCGCCACCGCTGCCACCGCCGCCGCGACCCGCCAGGGCGGCGTCGGCATCCGGTAGTTTCCAATCACGCTCGAATGAACGCCGTTGCGATTGCCGCCCAGGGTCAGCAGCGCCGACAGCGTCCCCGACGCGCCGAACCAGGCACGGCCCTCGATCTGACGACCAGGCTCCCATCGGCTAGCCATTTCGCCCTCGGCGATCGTGATATTGGTCGAGTCGTTGATGCCGATGGCGATCTGCTGGAACTGCTCGTCCCCGATCGCAGCGAATGCATCGGTCAGGTCCGGATTGGTCGCGCCGGCCGTCGCGGCAGCGACAACCAGCCCGACGCCGGCGGGGAGCACTTCGCCATCGTAGTGATTGGCCCGGACGTCGATGTCGTTGCCGAGCGTTCCCTTGTGGCGGCACGTCAGCGTGACGACCCCGGCCGCGCTCGCAGCGGTCACCAGCAGGTCCGGCTGAGCATTGACGGCGGCGGCCAGGGCGGTGGCCATGGCCGTGGCGGTGTCGCCTGGGGCAACGCTGGCGCGCACCCGCTGCCCATCGATCAGCAGTGCCAGCGCGCCGGCCGCCGTCGCCGGGCCGGTAATCGTGACCGTCCGCGTGGCGGCGACCCCCGCTGCATCATCGTCCAGGCCGAGTGCCCATAATTCGGTCTGGCTGTTGGCTGCGATGGCGGAGGCGATCATTGCCGCCAGCTGCGAGCCGCGACCGAAGAACCCAGCGCCCTGGTCCGCTTGGGTGATCCGCCGCGCCTGGCCCTGCGGCACGGTGCCCGTCGCCAGCCGCTGGCCGATCAGCAGGATCTTCTGTTCGGCCGGGGGCAGTCCGCCCAACGCCCGGACGTTGGAAAACTCCACCTGGCTCCCGGGCACCCGGTTGGCGGCACTGATCAGGTCAAAGGCAAAGCTGTTCACTTGGCGGCTCCCTTCTTGGGGTCGGACACGGTGATCTCACCGGCGTTGAGGCGGCGCTGCCACCAGGTGGACCAGACGACATCGATGCCGCCCGCCGGGATCGGCTGGCCCTGTTCGTCATTGACGGTCTGGCCCGCCTCGGGCGTGACGCGGCGCATCAGCTTCATTCTTGGTCTCCCAGGGTGACAATATCGGTGGCGTCGGCATGGGCGTCGTCGGGCAACTGGATGCCTGGCCGGCCAGGATCGGCGTCGATGGCGATCGGCGATCCGAACAGCGGCACGTCCCAGTTGGCATGCAGCGTCTCCAGCATCGTCAGGTCACCGTCCGCGACGATGGCGATCGGGAACGAACAGCGCAGCTCGCACGCCAAGCGCGACATACGCTGCTTATTGGACGCTGCCGTCGCTGCCACCGGGCGCATCGATCCGGGCACGATGGCCTTGACCAGGTCGAGACCGAGCGTCTGGTTGGCCAGCGAGGCGATCGCGGCCATCATCAGCCGATAGGTGCCCGGCTCCCTTTCGACATCGATTCCGCCGTGGCGCTGGTACTGCTCCTTCGGCCGCATGTTGCGATCGGCGACCATCAACCCGAACGACCCGTCGACGTGCAGCACGTCATCGCCATCCGGCCCGTAATCGATGCGGGGATTGTCCCAACCGGCAAACACGACCCATGCGGCCGGGCAAGCAATCTCGCCCTCGCTGTCGAGATAATCCTCCCACTGCTCCGGATAGGTGCCGAGCGTGCGCCAGCGAAAGCCCAGCGCGCCGGTGTCCGCCACGGCCTTTAGCCGGGCGAGCATCGCCAGTTCGATCGCCGCGATCATCGACCCACCGCCCGAATGATCAGCAAGATCGGCAACACGACTAGGAAGTAAATGAGAGCCAGCGGCCAGAGGACCGCGAGCCAGAAGCCGAAGAACATCATGACCACGCGGCCATGCTGCGTCGGCTCCCGCCGCGCCTGCCATTTGGCCACGACCAGCACGGCGATCAGCACGGCGAAATAGATGGCAGCGAGCGAACCGGCGCTCATGATGGCAACCCAGCATAGGTCTCGACCGCGTCCGCGATATCCTCGCGCAACGACGGCGACAGGCCGATGAACTGGCGGCGCGGCGTGTTCGCCGTGCGGCTGAACGCGCCGACCGTCACCTCGATCGGCTCAGCCAGGCGTACGCCGAACACCTGGCGCATGGTGCGCTTGTGACTGGCCACCTGTTCGGTGCCGCTCCAGCCCTCATTGTGCCGGCGGGCATAGATGACGTTGGTGCCCCACTCGGCCGATCGCGCATCGGCGCGGTGCGTGATCGACTTGTAGAGGCGGCGGCTGTCCTGCAGCGTCTTGCCCCCGGTCTCGCGGGCACGATTCGACGGCGGCCAGGGCGTGCCGTCGGGCGCATGCTCGCCCCCGAAATTGTCCTGGGTATCGACCTCGCCCAGCATCCCGATGGTCTGCATCAGCGGGGTCAGGTCGCCGAACCGGTCGGCCAGCACCGCCAGCGACCGGTTGATCTCGTCCAGCCCCTCGGCCTTCACCTGATAGGAAACGCCGGCCATCAGAAGCCGCCCATCCGGTCTCGGCTGAAAATGCGCTCGCGGTCGGGCACGATCACCGCGCCGTCGCGCGCGGGCAGATTGCCCTCGCCCTGGTCGAGCTTCACCAGCCCGCGCGAGATCATCTCAAGGGTGCGGATCGCATCCGCCTTGCGCTTGGCCGACTCCTCGGTCGGCGATTGCTGAAGGTCGGCAAAGGCGATCTCGCGGACCAGGCGCTTCAGCAGCGGCGGCGCTTCGACGCCGGGCGTCGCCTGATGATATTTGGCGACATAGCCATCGGCCAGCACGCACGCATCGGAGACAGCCGCGTTGACGGCGGCGATGGCGACCGCATCCCATGCGTCTGCGTTGGTGATCTGGACCAGCAGGCCCTCACCATAGCGCGCGCGCATCTCGTCGGCGGTCACATACATGGTCAGAACAGCGCGGGACGAGCGACGGCGCGAATCAGGGCCATCACACCGGTCTGCATATCGGTGCGACCGATGGACAACCACCTGGCATCGACGCCTGGCAGCTCATGCAGGTTTGAAATCAGGTCGCTGATCTCCTGCGCCTTCGCACGGATGTCGTTGATCGCTTCGACCTCTTGCTCCGTCAGCTCGCGATGTCCTGGAGTGTTGCCCATGGTGACCCTCTGAAACTGCCCTGGTGGAAAGCCCGGCGGGCCGGGCAATGCCCGCCGGGACGCCAGCCGGGGTATTCGGCCCCCGGCAGGTAATCAGCTTGCGTCGGCCTTCGGCTTCGCTGGTGCCGGCTTTGCGGCCTTCTTGGACGCAGCCGTCTCAAGCTCGGCGATGCGCTGGTCACGCTCGCCGATGATCCGGCCGGCATCGATCTCCGCCTGCGACAGCTTGGTTTCGAGCGCTGCGACCCGCGCGCGGAGCGACGCCACGGTGGCGACCAGGTCGATATCGGTTTCATCAACGCCGAGCGCCTGACGGATCGCGCCGGCAAAGGCGTCGGCCTGGTCACGGTTCGCTTCCAGCCCACCGATGACGTCCGCCTGGCGCTCGACCTCCTTGAGCAGGTCGGCGACCTCCTGCAGCACTGCGTCATGCCGCTCGGCCGAGATGACCCGCTCGGCAGTGCCCTCGGCCTCGGCCGCCGGCATCTGCGAGGCCAGCGTGTCGATCATGCCCTGCAGATCGTTGGCCGTGACGCTGGCCGGCACGATGGGGAACGGTTTCACCGCACCCGCCTCGTCCTCGATCTGCACGGTCAGGACGGGGTCGCTGATCAGGGCCAGCAATCGCGCGCCGTCCAGCTTGCGGATGTCGACCGGCTGGGCCGCCTTGGTCGACCATTCCAGGCCCGCACGCCGGAATGGCGCGCGGGCACTGGCGATGTGCAGGATCCCGCGCATCAGGGCAGCCGATCGGCTTCGACGATGATGATCTCGCCGGCGAGCGTGTTGCTCTCGCCGCCCGGCAGGTTCGGCTTGAACGTGTCCTTCGCCTTCTGCTGGTTGGACACGCCGACCACCAGGTGCGTCGGGCGGGTGCCTCGCGGCTCGCCGTTGTCGTCCTTGAACGCCTTCATCGCATCGCGCGCCAGAATGTAGTTTTCCGGCGTCAGGGGGCGGGTGGAGCGATAGGCAAGGAACGGCATGGTATAGCCGACCGCGCCGCGCGCCTCGCCATAGGCGGTCATGATCCCGGTGGATGCGACCACGCTGTCCATCAGGCTGTTGACCCACCAGAAGAACGGCTTCTTGCGTTCCTGCGCGATCAGGGGCTTCAGCGGCTGCGAGCAGTCGAGCAGATACCAGGGTTCGCCGCCGCCAGTGTTGTCGATGTTCGACCAGGTGCCACCCGCCTCTTGGTAGGTCGGATGATCGGTGTCGAAGAAGTTCTGCCCATCAAAGCATTCGCGCAGATGGCCTTCGGCCAGCGCCCGGAAGCGCAGCCGGTCCATCCACTGCTTGCCCTCGCGGCCCCAGCCTTCGAACAGCGCGGGATAGAGGCCGATCTCGTCGTCCTCGATCTGCTTCTTCGGGATCGGCAGGGTCGCTTCATAGTCCTCGTTGAGGAGCTGATAGACCTTTTCCCGGATCGCCTTGGCCCGCTTCTCGCCGACCCACTTCCGGAAGATCGGCAGGTCGCCCAGGAACCCATAGGTGTTGATCGCGGTGGTGGATGGGACGGGCGTCGACATGAACTCGCCGACGATCGGCGTTTCGGTCTTGCCCTTTTCGAACGCCTTGCTGAACGTGACGCGAAGCGCGTCGAGCAGCGGCTGAGTGACGATGCGTGCCAAGGTGGCGGCTCCTTACTTGAGGGCGATTTCGAGGATGCCGGACACGGCACCTGCGGTTGCAAAGGCGGCGGCGGGCGCGATCTGGATGCGATCGCCCGCCGCGACGACGGCGCTGGCATGGCCGGCAGTCGGCGTGTCGGTGACCACAGCGCCCTTCGCCGCACCATCGGCGATCGTGCAGGCCAGACCGTCGACGGCGGTAACTCCGACCAGGGCCGTGACGTCCCCACCGGTAGTCACGGCCTTCTGGACGATCACCGTGTTGCGCACGATCCGCCCTGCCGCCGGCGAGACCAGCTCGACCGAGGTGCCGGCCAGGGTATCGGTCTCGTTGATGCTCCAAGGCAGGAACAGAGTGCGGGGAGCAGCAGCTGCGGCGGCGGCCGAGATCTCGACCCAGACGCCCTCGCTGCTCACCTCGCGCACAACTCCGGCACGCGGACGGGTGCCGCCAGCGGAATGCGCTGCGACTGCCTCGTCATCGACGACGAAGCAATAGCGGTCGACATCGGCGACGGTGATCGCGTCGGCACCCACGCTGTTCTTCAGCAGGAAGGTGCCTTCATGAACCTCGACCGTCGCCGCGCCGTCGGCCGCGCCGCCGGTGACCGAATGCTCGAACACGCCAATGACGCGCGAATTGGCGACGTCGGCGATCTTCAGCAGATCGGTGCCGCCCTGGCCCGCGCGGGCCGGGCGGGCATAGCCCGAGGACACCATCGCCAGCCCGCCCTGCAGGCAGACGGCGGCCGCAGCGACACCCACGACGAGCATCCCGCCGCCGTGGAAACGCTGGACGGGCTTGGCAGCAGACAACGCCATTATGCGATCCCTTCATTCTTGGCCGCGAGGAAGTCCTCATGGCTCATGCCGGTCATCTCGCAGGCCGCGACCTCGTCGGCGGTCAGCGTGGTGGACTTCGCGCCGGGCTTGCCGCCCACCTGTTCGCCGGGGGCGATCATCGGCGGCATGTCCTTGAAGAAATTGCGGGCAACGACTTCCTCGCGCTCGAACCACGCCAGGGTGTCGGCATGCTTGGCGGGCGGCAGGATGCCGGCGGCGACCAGCTGGTCGACTTCCTTTGCCAGCCGGTCCTTGTTGAGCAGCGCCAGCTGCTCCTTCATCCCATCGACGACGCTGGCGGGGACCATGTCCTGCGTCAGCGTGGAGGCGCGGGCAGCCACTTCCTCGACGCTGGCCGTGCTGGCCAGGCCAAGGCTGGTGGCGATCGCCGTAACGCTGGCGGCGGATTTCTTCAGATCGGCGGCAGCTGCCGCGATCTGCTCGACGGTCGCGTCGGCCGAAAGGCCGAGCGCCGCCGCGATGGCAGTCAAATCCATGGGGTTTTCTTCCTCGGAAAGGCCCGCCGCAATGGCAGGCAGGTCGATCGCGCCAACATTGACCAGCGCGACATTCTTGAGATGCAGGACGTCGCCGCCGTCCTTGACCGGGCGGGCCATGAATAGCGGCGACAGGTACCGATATTCGCGCGCTGTCAGCGCAGCTGCGGCGACCTGGGTCCATTCGACCTGGTCGGCATAAATCCCGTCATCCTCGACGATCAGTCGATCGGCGGGAACCCAGCCGGCAGCGCGGGCATCGGCTCCGTTCGCCAGGACCTGATGATTGAAATCGAAATTCAGATCGGCGCTGCCCAGCCAGCGTTGCGTCTGCGCCACCACCTGCTCGGCATGCGCGCGATCGCGGATGCGATAGGGGCCGCGCCCATCACGCATGGCGATGGTACCGATCGGCAGCACCTTCACCCGGCGGGCGGGCGCGCCATCGACCAGCGCCACCTCGCTCGAGGCGGCGGCCGATACCTGTTCGGTGGTGATAATGGCCCGCTTCATGGGGCCAGCTATGGATCAGGCGGAGACCCCGCCTAACGTCGCATATGCGACCCACGCTGTGACATTGTGCCGCGCCCCTAGTATCGCTATATCGAAAGCCTCGCTAGCGTTTCGGACGTATAGCTCGGGGCTTCGGCATCGGGACGGCGAGACCCCCGATCATTTGATCCTGCGGCGAAACATGGTGTGAAGCATCAGCCCCCGGCGGCGCGCTTCAAACACCATGACGGTTTCTACTCTGCCAGAACGGTGAAACGCTTCCAGCCTCGCTGGAGTGTTTGACTTGGCGGAGCGGCTGAGATTGAACCGTCCAGAATGCTCCAGAATTGTTTTCACTCCAGCGATATCGCGCGGCCGGATGGGCAGCCGGTCGCTGCCGTGCGCCTGGTGGATGTGACGCACCCGACCGCTCTCAAGCCAAAGGGCCGGGCTCTTCAATCTCACGCCCGCCTCGGCAGCTTTGCCAATCACCACATCGCTGACATCGCCCAATCGCATCATGTCGACGTTCGGCGACGTCCCGTTGATGGCCGCGCCCACGAAACTGCTGGCCGATCCGCCAGACGCGAATTGTCCACCCCTGCCAGTGCCGGCGGGGTGGCGCTTCTGATAGCGATTGGCAGCGTCGACCTGATCCGCCGCCGACCAGCGCCAGCGCCAACTCTCCCGGCCGACATCGATCTGCATCGGTGTGCCGGCGACCCGCCGGACATAGCGGCGCATCAGTAGCGCCCGCCCGTCGAGGCCGCGCACCCAGACAAAGTTGATCGTGTCCGGCTGCTTCAGGGTCAGCGCGAGCAGGACAACCGGCACCTTCGGCAACCGCACCCTGCCGTCCCGCCCGATGAACCATCCCCGCCCGATCGACAGCGGCCATCCGTCCCGGTCCTCCCAGATCGCCTCGCCGCCCGGCTTGATCCCGAACTGGCCGAGGAAGCGGTCGACGGTCGCGGCCTGGGGCTTGGTGAGGCGGGCGGCTGCATCGACCTGGTCAGGGCCGTCGAAGCTTTCCGGCAGCGGCGACGGGGCGAGGCCGCGCAGATATTCCTTGCCGACGTTGTAATCCCAGCCCTTGCCGATCCCGCGCTCGATCATGCCGGTCTCGCCGGTCCGCGTGTTCGTCCAGGGCACGTCGGGATGACGCACCGGCGCCGTGGTCACCATCAGCCCCTTGCGATCGAGCATCCGCTGGGTGCGCGGGATGACGTCGCACCGGCATTCCCAGTCACATGGAGGATAGTGCGTGTCCCACCAGTCGCTGTCGACCGGCTGAATGGTGCCGTCCCAGGCGTGATGTTCGGGCCGCTCGCGCCCGTCCATGACCGAGCTGTATTCCAGGAACGGGAAAGCCGCCTTGGTCCGCTCGATCCGCTGCCATTTGCCGGCGGCATAGGCGGTGCGGACATTGGCGTTGAAGATCGTCTTCAGCCGGCGCGGGCTGCCCAGCTGGACGATTTCCTGCCGCCCGGTGGCCGGGTCGATCATGGGCTTGCGCCCCCACCATCCGCGCGCCTCCAGCTTCGGCCTCAGCGCCTTCTTGAAATCCTCCAGCGTGGTGCCGTCCGTGATGGCCTTGTCCACCTCGGCGCGGATGTCCTCCAGCAGGTCGCGGCTCATCGCCTTTGCGACGGTAAACCAGCGGGCGTGCTCGGCCCTGAACACGTCCTGCCAGTTGAAGCCGATGCGAAAGCCCTTCGCCCGGAAAAAAGCGATGGCTTCCTCCGGCGGCACCCCGGCGCTGGGCAGGTCAGCAGGGCCGGTCATACGGCCACGCCATGCGGCAGGAGCGCTAGAGCCGTTTCATTGGCAGCCGTTCGTCGATCCGGCCGAGCTGATCCATGAAGCGAGCGAGCCTGGCGGCAGCAACCAAACGGTTGGATTTGTCGGACGCCAAGATCGGCCCCGGACTTCCTAATCCGACAAGCTGGGCGGCGATGGCTGCATTCTTTGGAGAAATGCTCATCGACTATTGCTCCGTCGGCGGATCCACGGGTTCCAAAAAAACGCCCAGTTTTCGATCGATGACATTGATCGCCTCGGCGGGTTCGACCGTTCCGTCGATCAGCTGCTGCCAGCCAATGAGAAAAGTGAATTCCGACATGATCTGATGGATGCCAGGCCGCCTTGCCCTGCCGATGATGTGGACGCCCTCGCCACCGAGGAGAAGGTGGATTTCCTTCTCCGGAGACTTGGACAGGTTTGCCGCGAGGATTGCGCACTGCTCCAGCGCAAGTAGATGAGACGAAGCCATTCGATGGACCTTTCATCGGTTGGTTAGAGCCGGATGGGGTAGCCGCCCCGTTCGGCTCGCTTTTCGCATAGCACGTTGGCATCGACAGGGCCATTCTAGCTCTTCGGCCCCTCGGCCGAACCGCCGATCTTCATCTCCAGCTCGAAGCGAACCCCGTCCACGTCGAACGCCCAAGCCGCACGCGATCCAGGCACGATCTTTTGTGCGGTGCTTAGCCGGTCAGCCATCTCCAGCACTTTCTCACCGACACGGTGTGCAGCTTCGAAATCGTCCATGAGTTCGTCGTCCATGACCTACTCCTTAGGCCCCTCGACCAGCCCGGCGATCTGCGCGGCGAAGCCTGCCCGCTCGCCGAACTCGACGATCGTTCCGATGTCCATCTCCATAATCATGTCACCAGCGCGCAGCGCCAGCAGCTCGCGCACTTCCTCCATCGACGTGGCGGCAACGATCATCGCCTCAAACCCTTCGATAGCCGGGCCGGTCATGCCCTCCCAGTTGCCCAGTGCCTCCTCGACCATCCGGTCGATCGCGTCGGGTTCGCGAGCCGGCTGCGCGGCAGCGGCGACTTCGCCCCCCTCGGGTCGGGGCGGATTACCCTCTCTCGTCGGTTTAAGAGGGGTTAAGAAGGCCCTCGAGCCCTTTTCAGGCAACTCCCGGCCTTGGGCGTCTTCCTGGGCGTTCTGGGCCGCCGGTGCGGACGGCGTTTGCAACAGCTCCTCGTCCGGCTCCGGTTCGGGGATCTCGGTCACCTTCCGGAAGTAGCCGACGCCGATCTTGACCCCCGCCTGCAGCCCGGCGGCGATCGCTTCCAGCGCCGCCTTCACGTCGACTGGGTCAGCTCGGCCGATCAGCACCAGCGGATAACGATCGCGCATGCCGCGATTGAACATGACCATCGGCACCGCCAGGTCGCGGGTCAGCGTTGCGCTCAACGTCACGGCGTCGAACGCTTCAATATCGTGCCGCACCTCGCCGTGCAGATTGGCCTGGCCCGATCCAAGCCCGCCCGCCTTCGCATCCGACGAACTGGTCTGCCCCAGTACCGCCTTCGACAGCTGATCGTCGGCATAGGTGCACAGGCCCTGGAACATCTCCGGGTTGGCGGCACCGCCTTGGCTGGTGATGAATTCGATCATCATCGACGCCGGGATCACCGCGCCCGCGTCGGAGCCGATCTGGGCGACGGCCTGGGCCAGCTTGCGGATATCGTCTTCGCTGGTCCCGTTCTGATACTTGCCGACGCGGAGCGGCAGGCCATAGACCTCGAGGAAGGTCATCCAGTCCTTCAGCGTGTAATTCTTGAACAGGTAGAGCCAGGCGGCGGCGCGCGCCAGGCCACCCCGGATCGTCAGGCCCGACTTGGTCCCGTGTTCATGGACGATGAACTTCCACTGCGGCAGCGGCTGCGGAACACCCGAATGGCCCTCGATGCCGCCCTTCAACAGCAACGTCTCGCCCGTCAGCTGATCAAACTCGAAAAAGCGGGGGTCGCGGCGTTTCAGCTTTTCCGGCATCCATTTGCCGCCGCTGGTCGACCAGATGATCTCGGTGGCGCTGAAGCCCTTACCGATTGCGTCCAGGATGTCGAACAGCTCTGCCTGCAGGGTCAGCCGCTTAAGCCAATTGCGGATGATCAGGGCATCAGCTTCTTCTTCCGAGCTGTCGCCGGCAGCCTCAACCCGGATCGGCAGCTGCGCCACAGCCAGCCGGCGGGTCGCCAGGACGGAGCGGTAATGGAGATCCTTTTCCTCCATTTCTTCAGCCAGCTCGAGATACGCGGTCGCGTCGCCGGTTTCGGCCGCCCGCAGGATCTGCGTCAGCCGCGCTGGGTCGAGGCCCTGCGCGGGATGGTCTGACAGGATCGAGCGGACGCCCGCCATGGTCGGCCCGCCAATATCGGTGGTCAGGATCGTGGTGGCCGATCGCAGCGGCCGACCGCTGGTGTCGACCAGGACGGGCGGCGGCGGCGCGGCATATGGCACAGGCAGGTTATTCATCGGATTTCCTCGGTCACCAGGCACCGCTGCCAAATTGCCTGCCGCCAGATTGCTCATTGGGCGGACGGGTCACACCAGGGCGGTTTAGAAATCTATCGATCGATGCGCCGGCAGGTTGGTCGCCAAATCCGGTTTTGGGCACCGAGTGGTAAGCGATAACCTGAGGGTCGTTGAACGTCGCGGCGTTGGCCAAGGCCAGCGCAGGGGCAAAGTCGCCGTGGCGGGGAAGACCGTCCGTGCCTTCATTCTTCGCACCCTGCGGAACCATCGGGATGCCGCGCACCAGACGGACCATGCGCAGGTCGGACACGAGGTTGTCGTTCGCCGGATAAAGCAGCTTCCGGTCCTCGATGCCGGTCTTCATCTTCGGCATCCACTCGGCATACCAGGCTTGGCTCAGCTTGACGGCCTCGATCAGGCTGGGGCCGAACCGCTGCACCCCCACTTCACCGAGATACCCGCCGTTGCCCGTCGCATCGATCTTGCCGCCGATGAACCGGGGCAGGCGCTCGGTGACCCAGATGAACACCTGCTTCTGTTGCTCGAAGGGCACATTGCGCATCTCGATGACGAACGGGGCGCGCCGTGTCAGGTCCGCCTCGATTGCAAGCGGGACGTAGATCGAGGCGTCGCCCTCGCGCGCAAAGTCCTGCCCGCATCCGTGCCGGTGATTCCGGTTGAGCGCCGCCAGTTCGGGTGCGATGAGTTGATCAAGCCACGCCTGGACATAGTCTTCACGCTGGTGTGCCTCACGCAGTTCGAATCCTGCCGGGCATCGAAGCGTGAACACCTTGTCGGGGGGCACCGTGCATGCCTCCAGCAGCGCGCGGCTCAAATAGACGCCACTACCCTGGGCCGGAATGCAGTCCAGCTCCTCGGCAGCATTCGCGCGGTAGATCTTGCGGATGCTTTCGCGCCAGCGCGCTTCGCCCTCCGCCGTCCACTCAATACCCTTGCGCAGACAGACGCGCTCATAGAGACCATCGAGCACCGCATCGTCGAAGGTGCATCGTACGACATTTGCATCCGCGCCGAGCTCGCCCTTGCGAATGTCCTCGATCAGCAGGTTGAACGGGTTGTCCGCGCCATTATGGGTGGAGATGACGAGGATCTTGCCGCCCCAGATGAGCAGCGCCATGCATGCCTTTAGCAGCCCCTCGGGATCGTCATGAAAGGCGAACTCGTCCAGGATGACATAGCCCTGGCGGCCGCGCAGCGAACGCGGGCGGCTTGACAGAGCACAGATTTCGAACCCGGAGGCGAACCGGATACGGAACGCCTGGATGAACTTGTCTTCCTGGCCATCCTGCCCCTTGTCGTGGAACAGGAATTCGCCGACCTCGCTGCAGGCGGGCATGAACGCCTTGGCCCACATGGCGCAGGTGTCGATGAACTCCCGCGCCATATCGAGATTGTAGCCGATATAGAGCACGTCCATGCCGCCGGCGGCGCTGGACGATCCGGCGGTCAGGACGGCATCGCCGCCGATCGCCCAGGTGGCACCGGTTCGGCGCGCCTTGTCGGCAACCGTGACCGAGTATTTCGAAGTCGATTCGAGCAGCTTTTTCTGAAACGTCATCAGGACGTCTGGCAGCGACTTTCCCGAGAGATACGCCGGCAGTTCCTGACGCGAGGCAATGCGGTAGGCCGACCACTCTTCCTCGGTGATCGGGATGCCATCCCCGATCTTCTCCTCAAGCATTTCGCGGGTGAACGCCATCAGACCGCGATCCCCATGATCTGCCGTTTGATCTCGTCCACAGTTTCACGGGTCAGGCCCGCTGGGCGCGTCTTGGCCACTTCATCAACGGCCTTGGCAGCCGCACGTGCGGTCTCGGCGCGCAGCCGCAAAATGAAGTCCGCGTTGGTCTTCCGCGCCCCGGCGAGCTGCTGGATCGTTTTCGACAGCAGCATCGCCTCCATCGGATTGAAGGTGACGGGCTGCCCGTCCTCGCCGATCGACGTCTGCATCTTGACCAGCATCGATTGCATCAGCTCGACATTGAGCTCGAGCATCCGGTCTTCGTCGCCCTCACCCAATTGGCCCATCAACTGCTTGGCCATTTCGCGGGACGCTCGCAGCTCTTGGCCAATCTCGTCCAGCGACTTGGTATGGCGCGCCAGGGCGGATCGGGAGATATCGCTCTGACCGATCTCCTTCAGCTTTGCGTGGATCTCGTCGATCGTCCAGCCATGGTCGATCCGCAGCTGGGCAATCAGCTCGCGGACTTCGCCATCCTTGCGGTCGATGGTCGATGGCCGGTGCCGGCGCGGCGTTCTGAGCGCCATCTCAAAGGCCCATCAGCGGGTTGTGAACGCCGCCCACTTCGGTGTCGCCGGCCGCGACCATCCGTCCGCGCTCGGTCACGCGCGCCACCATCACCGTGTCGCGGATCATGTCGAGGGTCAGGCAGTCGCGCTGCTCCAGGTCGCGGAGCAGCTGCCGCAGCGCCGCCTGGTCCATGGCCTGGCGCTCGCCGATCGAACGCATCGCGGTCAACAGCGACCCGTCATTGGCCTGGCCGCCGTCCTGGATGATCAGCTGCAGCAGCTGAAGCCGACGACGCGAGGCAACCTCGCTCGCATAGGTCATTCGCCCAGTCCCTTACGCATCAGGATCGCGTTCATGGTCGAGACCAGCTTTTCGGTGCGATCGGCCGAGGCGCCGACAGCGTCGATCTTTGCCGCCATGATCTGGCCCTGGCCGGCCAGCCGCTCCTCGATCCGGTTCAGCTTGCCCTCCAGCGCGATGACTTCGGCCGATGACGCGGTCCGCGCCTCAAGCTCGCGAAGATCGCCTGCCAGCGCCTCCAGCTCAGCACGGGTCGCCATGCCCTTTTGGCCGGTCTTGATCTCGCGCAGTTCGGCGAAGATCCGCGCGACCTGGCGCGACAGTTTGCCTGTCGATTCGGGATTGGCGCTGCCGTGCTGGCGCACTGCCCACAGCACGGCAGCCAGGATCACTGCGCCGATCGCCAGCTGAAGCCAGTCATGCATTGGAATCATCCTTCTTCTTCGCCTCGAGGCGGGCGGAAATTGCGGTGATGAACGCGCCGCTGATCCGACGAACACCGTCGCTCGCCGCGGAACCGAGCGCTTCGGCTACCGCGAGGCCGGAAAAGCCAAGGCCGATCCCCCAGGCCATTGCCACCAGCGGTTGCTGACCGGTTGCGATAACGATCCCTAGCTCGATCCCGAGCAGCGCCGCGATCAACGCCACACGCCGTCGAAGACCCATGGTCACTGGCGGGGCGAGCAGCTGGCCCAGACCGATGCCGACGATGCCGAACCCGGCCGACAGCACCGGGACTGCCACCCCGGCGACGACGATCATGTGCGGCCCAGGCACCACCCAGATATCGGGTGCGGACATGGCCAGCGTCACGGACGTGACGAGCTGCACGCGCAAAGGGTCGAATGCAGCGGTCATAACGTGCGCAACGCCTGGTTCAGCGCCCAATCATCAGCGACCCGAACGGCGGGATCGAGCGCGGCAAAACTTCCAGCTGCCCCGGGGACCGGCACACGGGTAAACACCCGATCGACGCGGTAGATGCTGCCATTGCCCCAGCTTCCATATCCGGCCGCCTGGCCGATCGACGCTCGGCTGCCGCCGCCACCGGGAGGCGATGTGTTGACCGAGTGCTGGCTGGGTTTGTGAGCGCCCTGGACAACGGGTGCGCCGATTTCCTGCCCATCGAAAAAGGCACGACTTGTGGTCGTGTCGGCACCCGTATCGTAGGCATAGTGAACGGCCACCTGATGGACATCGCCGTCAAGCACGGCCCCAGCACTGACCAGGACGCCATGCGCCGCTTCGCGGATCGATCCATCAGTTTGCTGGACAAAGCCGAAGTGAAACCCCGAAGTATTGAAGGCCCCAATACCCGAGCCGGCCAGACCGGTGATCGCGGCGGGCGGCGTCACCTTCGACTTGAACCAGACGACGAACAGATGGTTGCGGAAACCCTCAGCAACTGGGTTCCAGACCTCATGGGTCGCTATGTCGCTCGCCAGCACGTAGAGCCCGGTCCGCCCATCGAACGACCATGCCCCTCCGATGTAATCGGCGCGCGATGCATCGGCGATTGGCACTGCCGAATAGGACCGATTGGCGCGACTGAGCAGGGGCATGGCGGTCGGCAATAGCCCAGCCAGCCCGAGCGATGGGATCTGCGCACCCACGACCGGCAGGGCACCGCCAGCATAGCCCGCCGCTGCCCGCGCGTCGAAGGTGCAGTCGCTCGAAGCCTTGGAGGCCAGCACCGGATCGTTGCTGGCGATCGGCAGCGTATTGTCGCCGCTGTCAAAGTCGAAATCGACCAAAAGGGATTGCAGGGTCATTGCTCAACTCCAGCGTGCGATGATGTCGATCAGATCGGCCGCCAGCAGATCGCCGAGGAAGTCGTGACCCTCCTGCGTCGGATGCGCGCCGTCCGAGGCGTTCCAGAAATCGGTATTGCCCGTGCCGGTCAGCGTGCCCGCGCGGCCGCCAACCGTCAGCAGCTCATAGCCCGCGCCGCGCGTCTCCAGGAAAGCCGAGCGGCGACCATTGGGATCGTGGATTGCCTGTGCAGCCAGGAAGCCCGCGCGCACGGCGTTGTTCTTGCTGTCGGCAGGATTGACCAGGGCCGCACGCAGGATGCCTGTCTGGACGAAGTACATCGCGGCATAGGCGGGGGTGGTGAAGGCCTGGACCCAATAAGCGAACACCTCGGCCTGCAGGTCGGCATCGGCCGCCCCGCTGTCGTTGATGCTGCCCTGGGTCAGGAGGATCGCGGGGGTCAGCGGGTTGGCCGGCATCCGCGCCGCCAGATCGCCAAGGCGCTGGCGATAGGTGCTGACCGTGCCGCCATTGGTCGCCAGAAAGCCTGATCCGCCCCGTCCATTATGCCAGACATCGTCGATGCCGAGCCGCTGTCCGATGCGCCAGGGATAGCCGCCGCCCGCATAAAGCTGGAACGTGTCGCCATAGCTGTCCGTCATGACGAACAGCCGGGGACCATTGATCGGCCAGGGGCGCACGATGGAATGCAGTGGCACACGCAGCCCCTTGACCTTGCTGTTGGAGCTGAAGATCTCGAAGCGCCGCACGCGTCGGGTGCTATGGTTCGAAAAACGCGGATTGTTGTTGGTCAGGGTGAAGGTCGCGCCGACGCCTGCGCCGCTGCTGACCGTGGCCGCTCCCGCGCCAGGCAATGCCGTGTAAACCCCATAGTCGCGCACATACCAGCGCAGCACAGCGCCGGAGCCGTCGACGCCGGTGACGACGACGACCATCGGCCGACCGTTGTTCGTGCCGCCCTGGACGGTCAGCACGTCGCCGACGGCATGGCCGCTGCCGCCCGATCCCAAGGTCTGCGCAGCCACCTCGCCCTGGGCATTCGCGCCGAAGTCGACCCGGATGTACCGGCTCCCGCCCGCATTCGGCATCAGGATATTGACCGACCGGGCGACGGCCTGCCCGTCGACCGTTACCGCGAAGTGGCTTGCGCCCAACCCGTCGATCACCTCCAGTTCGAAGAACGGAGCATCGGTCATGAACCGCTGCGACCAGACTCCGCCTGCCGTGTTCGGCCCGGCCGGGGTGGTAACCCAGCCATTGGAGACCGAGCCGTTATAGGGAACGCCGGTGCCGACGACGGGCACGCCATGGGCATGGACGATGCGACGATCGGCAAACCCGATGTTTTCGCCATCGGCGATCGTGGTGGCAAAGGCTGTGGTCTGCGACAGGCGCGGCGGCGCTGCCATTAGCCCCATCGGCTCTCCATAGCGCAGCTGTCGAAGTGCCGCGATGCGCGGATTGGCACCGTCCTTGGCTGCCTGTGCATCGGCACGGGCCTGATCAAGCTGCGCCCATGCATCCGACCCGTCAGCGCGCAGCAGCTTAGCGATGATGACGCCACCACGCAGCTGGTCCCAGCCAAGCATGATCCGGCCGAACCGGTCTCGCCATGCCGTCAGGAACCGGCTCGTTTCGCCGCTTCGCACGGTCGAAACGCCAAAGGTCAGCTGGCGGATGCCGGCCACCAGCTGCGCGGCGAACCGGGGAGCGAACAGCCCGGTATCCTTGTTCAGCGATCCGTCGAGCAGCCGCCCGAACCGGTCGCGATACTGGACCAGCCATCCGCCCACCGATTCGATCCGCGCGATGATTGCCCGGATGCCGGCCAAAGCGGTTTCAGCCGCCGCGACCTTGGCGTCGAGCGCAGCGTTGGCCTCCGCGACCGCCTCGACGATGTCGGCGACCTCCAGATTGGCCAGCCGTACCCAACCCGTCCCCGGACGCGCCGAATAGATGCCCGTGTTCGGCACGGCGGTGCCCGAGCCGGGATCGATATGCGTCCCCGGGTCCGGGCCGTAAACCTTTGCCGCCTTGCCACGCTCGAACCGATCGGCGTCGATCGTGGCCAATTCGGGCCATTGCATGACGGCAATGCCTTCGCCCAGTGCCTGGGACAGAGCACCGACCAGCCCTTCCAACCGATCGGTGTTGATGGCGTCGCCCAAGGTTACCGTGGTGGCCAGCGCGGCGAGCTGATCGGCCAGTCCCTGGTCGCCCGCGACGCGCGCGTTCTGTTCGGCGGCGATCAGCGCCTGCAGGGTGGTGTCGCCGAGTGCCCGTTCGCCGGATACCGCTGCGACCTGGCTGCCCGCCGCTTCTTCCACCCCCGCAATGCTTGCGCGCAGTTCGTCGAGCACGACCTCGACCGCCGCAAGGCGGATTTCCAGATCGCTCGGCGCGCCTGATCCAAACACGCTCATGGGCAGACGCTCCGGCCGTCGATGATCCGCTGCTCCAGCTGCTCCTCGCGTGCGAAGCGCCGCCCGACATAATCGAGCGAAGCCTCGTCGCCGGTGATCGCCGCGCCTTCGGGCATGGGGATTGGATCCGGCAGCGGCGCTGTCAGCTCCGCCGGGCACACCATCTCGCGCAGGGTGCGGGTCTCGACCACCGGATCAGCGGCGATCGGCAGTGGGCGGGCGTCCGGCGAGCGTCCGCAGGCAGTCAGCATCGCACATGCGGCGGCCGTCATCAGCGCGCGGCGCACGTTCAATCGCAAGAGCATTGTCCCTGATCCTTTGTGATGTGGTTGCGCCGCGCAATTCGGCTCGGCCGACGGCCTGGTCCTGACTGCGGCGTGCTGCAGCCAGATCGGCGACAAGCCGGTCGCGCTCGCCTGTGGCGGCATCCAGCGCCGCCAGGGCGCGTTTGGTGGCAGCGCCACAGGCCGAGCGCTGGACGAACAGGTCGCCTGTGTTGATCGCCCGCTCGCATGCTGCCGAGCGGCGGCTGAGCGCAATGGCATCGGCCACTGACTGCGCGCAGCTGGTCACAGCGAGCTCATCATTGCCGGCAGCCTGCTCGCAGGCGCGCTGGCGGTCGACGATCGCGTCGAGCCGCTGCTGATCCATGAACAGCAGGACCAGGGCCAGCGCGCCAGCGACAGGCAGTGCGAAACGAAGGGCCGAGAGCCAGCTCATGCGCCCAGCTCCGCTGCGCGCCGCAACCATCCCTTCAGGAACACCGACTGCGACGGGTTCACGGCGACAATGCCGCGATACCGATCGGCCGCCGCCTCGCGATAGGCGGCGATCATGGCGGGCATGCCAAGGCCCGGTCGCTTGATTACCCAGTCCAGCGCATCGCGCGTCAGCGGCCCGATGTCTGCGTCCTGCTCCAGCATCGCTGGACGATCCGGTGCGCCTGCCTGCGGCTTGAACAGGCAGATGTTGACCGCCCGCTGAAGCAGCCGTCGCGCTGCCATCAGCCCGCCATTGACGCCCTGGTCGAACATCATCTCGCCGATCGGCGCGGCGAAGCTCTCGCAGTCCAGGCGCAGCCAGAAGCACGACTGGAACAGCCACTTCGCATCGGTGACGGTCAGCGCGCGGATGTCCGCGCCATCGATGTCGCCGTCCATGTCCAGGTCGAAGTCCCAGACGCCGTCGAAATCCTTGTCGACCTTGCCCTCGGCCACCAGGAAGCGGAGCGACACGCCGTTCTTGGTCTCGCCACCGCGATCAGCGGGGTGATTGACATATCCGCCCTCGATGCGGATGACCCGGTTGAAGGCGCGGAGATAACGCGGGCTGAATGCGTTGACGACGATGTCCGGGTGCTGGTCCATGGACCAGTCTATGGATGATCGGGAACCAGCGTCTGACGTCGCATATGCGACTTGAAGGGTTATCCGAACAGGCTCAGCTGGCCGTCGTCCAGTTGGCTCCGAATGTCCTTCAACATCCGGTAAATCTGGCTGCGGGTATAGTCTGTCGCGCGGGCGATCGCGTGGACCTGTGCCTCGGTGGTGCCGCCTTCGGCCTCGCTGGCCATCAGCATCTCGATCGCGCGCTGGCGGCGATGATGCGCCTTGGGCACGGCGATGACCATGCCATGCTTGAACTCGGCCAGCACCTGCGCGCGCTTCGGTCCGATTGCCAAGGCGATCTCATGATTCGCAGGGATGGTTCTGGGGACATAGACGGTGGTGCCGCCCAGCGTGTCGCACAAAGCGCGCGCGCCGTCCTCGCCGATGATACCGGCAAGATCGGCGAACACGTCGCTCGAGGTGCGGCTGCTGGCCATGATCAGTCGTCGGCGTCCGGCGATCCGCTCGCCAGCGGCAGGGCGGTGGCACAGCGTGGGCATTCGGCTGAGATGCGCCCGACGACCCAGTGACGCCCGCCACAACTCGGGCAGCGGGCACCTGAATGATACAGCGGCACTGGGGGCCGTTGCTGGATGGGCGAATGCGCGTTCATCGGCCGAACTCCCTCAGCTTCGCCCCCAGCGCGGCGGCAATGTCATCAAGTTCGCTGCTGCTCAGGAGCAGCAGATCTCGCACCTCGATGCCGCAAAGCCGCCACGCGGCCTCCGTCAGCCGCCAGTGCGCTGGAATCACGCCGCGATCGGCCAGCAGCGCCATGATCCGCTCGACCAGGCGGCGGCGCAGCACGATCGGCCCCGCTCCAGGTGCCAGCCCCTCGGTCGACTGGCTCCAGCCATGACGCTCGGCCATCGCTTTCAGCGCCTCGATCAGTCGAAAGGCGAGACGCTGGTCGGCAAACTGCAGCCGCTCGCATTTGAGCTGCCGCCGGGCGAACGCCTCCAGCGCCATCTCGCCGGCATCGTCGATCGCGCCCAGATGGTAGAGCGAGATCCATAGCGCCCGGGCTTTCGCCGCTACCTTGTGATCGGCAGCGCGAGCCTGGCGGCGCTCGCCGGTCCGTCCACGCGGGCTGGCGGGCTTCCATCCCAGTCCCTTCAGCCGGTCGAGCACTGCGCTCAGCTCGGCGTCGGTGCATTTCTTCGCGCTGTCCTTGCCGGTGACGCCGAACAACAGATCGAGATAGGCGTCGCCGACCAGGCCAAGGTCTTTTGCGCCCAGATGGACCTTGGCCAGCATGGCGTTGCGACGCTGATCGGCGGGGCTGCGCAGCTGCGCGGGAGCGTTCATGGCCTGCCCCCTAGTTCCTCGACCAGGCGGTCGGTCAGCATCCGGAACGCCGGATCGCGGCCCCGTCGCGCTTCGGCGCGGCGGCGCGCGACCAGGACCGATGATGGGTCACGGTTGCCCAGGACGCGGGCGGTCGCAGCATTGGATCGGCCGAGCTCGCCCGCAATCCATGCAACGGCATCCCGCGCCCGCACCAGCGTTGCCATGCGTAGCGGACCAATGATCAGCCGGCCCCTTTGGCCGGTTTCGAACGCGACCCGCTCGACGATGGAACGGACCGACGGCGGCGCTACCACCAGCTGCTGATCGTCGAGCAGTTCGGCACGGATCCGCGCGATGGCTTCGGGCGTCGCTTCGCCCTCGAGGATGACAGCCGCGATCCTCATGCCATCACCGCTTGGGTCGACAGCTGCGCCCAGGCATCCTGCAGATGGTCGACGGCAAGCGGCGACTGCTCGGATGCGGCGATCATCGTGGCCAGCTCCATCATGTGCGTTGCCCCGCGAAGGCCACCCGGCAGCGCACAGACCTTGCGGATCTCGGCCAGTTCCTTCGCGCCCCCGACGCCCCATGCCGCCGCCAGTGCATCGGCATCGCCCTGCAGGGCCGTAGTGCGGACCAGTCGCATGCCGATCCGGCTGTAAAGCTGGGCAAAGGCTGCCTTGCGCGACCCGCCTTCAATGCGCTGCATGACGCCGATGTTGCCAAACAGCGCGATGCCGACGCCGGTCATGTCGTGCCAGCTGCGCGCCTCCTCGATCGACTTTTCCGACAGGTGCTGGGCCTCGTCGAGGATGATGACCGGGTTCGACAGATCCTTGACCCGGTCGCGGATGCGGCGGCTCAGCTTCTGCGGCGTTCCGACCGCATTCGGCTCGCCCAGCGCCTCCAGCAGCTCGATCTGCATGTTGTTCACGCCGGCTGTCGAGGGCGACATGGTGGCGCGGAAAACGTTCGGGAAATAGCCCTGGAACTGCTGGGCGGTCTTCGTCTTGCCCAGGCCAGCGCCCATCGCCGCGACGACGATCCGGCCGCGTTGCGCCCAGCCGAGCAGTCGCATCAGCTGCTGGCTTGTCGGTGTCTCGTACCACACCGGCACGTCCGGCGCTTCGACCGCGATCGACGCCTGCTGGACGAGCAACTGGCGATACCGGGCGATCGTTTCCGCCAGATGTGTCTCGTCGGCATTGTAGTTTTTGGTGCCGAACAGGCTCAGCGTCTGATGCTTGATGCCGATTCGACCGCCAAGATCGCGCCAGCTCGAATTGGTCGAGGTCTTGTGATCGAGCAACCACTGGCGCTGCTCCTCGATGTCGATCTTGTGTTCCGCTGGGTCGTTCATGCTATTCAACTCCTGTCTCGCTTGGGACCAGGCGCGCGGGGGTGGTTCCTAGGCGACCCCCGTGCGCCGCTTCATTCGCCGCCCTCGATCACTCGAAGGGCACCGAAAACTCGGGATTCTCGTTTGGCTGCTGCCTCTGCGCGTGTTTCCGCGATCGGCTTTGCGGCGATTGCGACGTTGCCACGATGGCGGACCGGGCGGAGCGCCGGTGGCTCCGGGATCGCCGGTGCACTGACGCCGGGGGACATTGCCGCCAGCTGCTCGCTGGTCAGCAGCTGCTCGGCCTCCACGCCTTCGCGGATCTTGCGCCGGTAATCGGCTGCCCGCTTCGCGGCGGACTTCGCGCCATCGACCGTGCCCCAGGGGCTGTCGGCGATCAGCTGGGCGGTCAGCAAATAGGTCGGTCCGTCATATAGGTGGACGTCGCCGTGCAGCTGCTCGGGATCGAACCGGACGGTGACCAGCTGTCCGCGCAGCCGGTCCATGCCGTCGGCCCAGTAGCGGTTGCCAAACAGGCTGATCTCGCCCGTCTGGCGGTTCACCCGCACTTGGTCATGGGCCAGCAGCGCCAGCCGCAGGTGCTCCGGGGTCGCCCGGCCGACATCGCGCAGCGTGTCGATGAACACCTGGTCGAAACTCCGACCGCGATAGTCGCGCCCTGTCCGACCCAGCCGGGCATTGTGGCGGTTGACGCATCGCTCGACATGGGCGCGGAACGCTTCCCAGGGCATCGCCTTCGTCCGGTAGTTCTCGGGCTTGGCCAGGGGATTGGGGCCGGTATAGGCACCTTCGCATTCCGGCGCGCGCGACACGCGGTCGGCCAAGTCGCGGAATGCGCGCTCGATCGGCTTGGACTGGCCGCGCCCCGGGATCGCCCAGTTGATCTCCACGCCCAGCGCGGTCATCAGCCCGGTCGGCTCGTTCTCAAGGATGCTGAACCGGAAGCGGGTCGTCTGCCCGCCGCTGAACAGTTTGCTGGCGAATGCGCGACCATTGTCGCTGGTCATCCGCTTGGGAATGCCGAAATTCTTCAGCATGTCGGCGACCGCCAGCCGGGCCAGGGTGGTGCTCTCGGTCAGCCCCAGCCGCCATCCGACGATCTTGCTCGACCGCACGTCCTGGATGGCCACCATGATCGGCCGAACGGGATCGCCACCTTCGGGCGGGATGACCCAGACGTCGAACTTGTGCCCGTCGATATTGACCACTTCCATCGCGGACAGATGCTCGACCGTCCGGCGCTCGGCGGGGATCGATCGGCGCAGTGCCTCCTCGCCTTCGCGCTTCAGCAGGCGGATGGCCGGTTCGACCTCGCGCTCGAACCGTCGGCGCATCGTCCGCTCGGCGGGCATCGAAAGGCCCAGTTCCACCGCATATTCGGCCGTCCGCTCATAGCAATGGGTCAGGCTCGGCTTGGACAGGCTCAGGGCATAGCTCTTGTAATACTGCCAGACGCGCGGATCGATCTCGGCCGCTCGGCCGCCGCCCTTCCGGCGCGGGGCGAGCGCCGGCAGCCGGTCGCTGCTGGCCAGCCCATCGATCAGGCCCAACCAGTTCCACAGCGTCGCGCGGCTGACCCCGTGCTCTTCCATCACATGCGCGATCGCAGCGGTGCGGGTCATGCCAGCGGATTCGAGGAGCAGGATCTGGTTGACGATCGCCAGCCGCCGCTCCGCCTCGGCGCGCACCGCTCCGCTCTGAGCCTCCAGCCACCGCCAGCCGCCTTCGGTTTCGGCGCGCACCAGCGCGATCGCCGGAGCCTCCGTCTGGCGGAGCAGCGATGCGCGCCGTTCCAGCTCCAACCGGGCGGCGGCGGGCAGCAGCGTGACATGATATTCGACGCCGCCGCCCCGTCCCGCGCGCGGGCGAACCAGCGCCAGCCCGTCGGGACCGGTGCGGTTGATCCAGCGGTCCTGGTCGGCGCGCCGGTTGATCGACCGCTTGTCCCCGGGCAGGCCGGGCAGCGCCAGCGCCTCCAGCTCGGCCGCGCTGTACCATTCCAGGCGCGGATCGGGGGTGGCGACGGTCGCGGTGGGAACAGAATACTCAACCGCGCGACTAGCCATGCTTCCCCCCGGAACGGATCATCGGAGCGGAATCGGCGATCTTCGCGCGCTCCGCCTTCAGCGCGGCGATATGGCGGTCGATGTGACCCAGCCGCGCTGTGTGGATTTCTTCGCCGACCAGCGCAGCCGCGCCGATCTCGCGCAGCAGCTGGTCGAGAATGTCGTGGCGATCGGTGACCGCGATCAGCGCCCAGAAGCGCGACATCGGCACCTTGTGCTCCAGCCGCGCCGGGCTCGAATAGGCGTCCAGCATGGCCCGGCTGATGTCCTCGCCCAGCTTGACGCTCATCTCCGCCGCGATCACCTCGCGCGGGCGGCTGTCGCTGGCCAGGATCACGCCGACCGCCGAACAGATGCGCTGCTCCAGCCCCGCCAGCGCCGCCGGCAGCGTCGCCGCTTTGGGCGGCTCGAAGCAGAATGCGATCTGCTCGGTCTGGGCGCGCGCCTTGGGCATCAGCTGGCTGCAAATCCCTTGCTCTGCGCCAGCTCGACCAGATCGGCGGCACCGAAGGTGTTGGGATAGCCCGACACGTAATAGCGGGTGCCCTGCCAGCTATGGCTGGCGACCGACACGCTGATCCGCTGCCCACGCAGCCAGTCGAGTGCGGCACTGGCCTGCTCGATGGCGCGCGGCGAGATTCGTGCCGGGGTGGCGGGTGTCACAGCGCCCATCCGAATCCGGCCTGAAACAGTGGCAGGACCGGACGGCGCGATCGCCGCCGCCCGGCCTGCCTCCGGTGCATCCATGGCATCGATCGCCTGGACGCTTTGTGGCGGTTGGCAAGCGCCCGGTGCGCTCGCCTCATCACTGCCGCCTTCAGGGCAGGGTCGGCTGTCCGGCCGCACCGCCTGCTCCCGCTTAGCGAAGGGGACCGATCCCCTGGTGCCGGACGCGGGTTGAACTGTTGCTCCGGACGCCGCCGCGCGCCGCTCGGCGAGCAGCTGCACTACGTGCGCGACGATCGCAGCGTCGACTGTTCGGTAGGAGCGAGTCTCGATCACTGGGCGCGCTCCGGGGCCAGAACTGAGGTAATGGCCAGCAGCTTCGCCTCTGCCGCTTCGGCCCGCGCGATCGCCGCCTCCAGCGTCGTCGTGGTCGACAACCGGCTCACCAGCTCGTCGAGCAGGTCATCGGACGAAACGTCCGCCAGATTGAGCAGCGCCTGTGGTGCTTGCGGGGCTGTCGCACCGCCGGACAATGCTTCGTCGATCAAACTGATCGCGGCCTTGCCGAGCGTGATGGACCGCTCAGCGGCCCGTGCCCGCACCGCCTTCAGCGTGTCGCCGCGAAAATGAACGCTGATGTTACAGAAATTCGCAGGTTCGTCGGCCATGGCGATCACTCCTGTTCGGATTTCGGCGGCAGCGTTTCGACCAGGGCGCGGATTACGTCCGCGACCATCGGGTCGATCCGGGTGGGCTTGATGTTCATGAAGCCCGTTGGGGCCATTGGCGCGCTGCGGCGCACGGGCGCTTGGCGCGCCTTCAGGTGCTGCTCGGGTGTGCCGAGCGTGATGTTCAGCGCTGATGCCATGGTGCGTCCCAATCGGTCGGGTGGATGGTCGGCAGCGCCGGGGCCTCGGTGCCGCACAGCGGCGAAGCAGGCAGCGGCGACGATGGTTCGGACAGGGCGGCAGCGAACCGCTGGCGACGCTCTTCGCGCAGCAGCTGCTTGGCGACGCGCATCGGCACCTGATCGGCGAGGGACCGCTCGAACAATTCCCGCGCCGCGCGCAGTCGTTCAGCCTGACGATCAGGCGCGCTCATCGTCCGACCCTCTCGAGATGGATCTTGGTGTCGCTGAACGCCGCCTGGTAAGCGAATGTATCGCGCGATCGGAACGCGCCGATCAGCCGCTGCTGCATCCTCGGGGGCAGCATCCGCCAGTGCGTCAGGCAATACAGTTTGCCGCGCTCGACCACTTCGCCGCAGCCGTCATGGGCACAGGTGACCACCACGTCGCGGGCGATCGGCCGGGGCCGCGCCAGCGATGCCATCGTCACGCCGCGCCGTGCCAGCTCGGCCTTCAGCACTTCGGTGTCGACCAGCTGCAGGTCCGGCGCAGCCGGCAGCGCCAGACCGCGCGCCCGCTTCGGGTGGCGAACCAGCTTTCCGGCGTCGACCAGACTGTCGATGATCTCCGCGATCCGGCCCTTGCTGGTATCCGCCATGCCCAGGTGGCGGGCGATCTCGACATAGGTTGGGGCCAGCCCGAACCGGCCGATCTCGTCGCGGATGAAATCCAGCGCCTGCAGCGCGCGCGGGGTCATGACAGCATGCCCCAAAATGCCAGCCCCAGCACCACGATGCTCAGCACGATCGCGGCGACCAGCGCTCGCATCGCCAGCCGATCCGCATCCAGCCACGCCTGCGCCTCGTCCTTGCCGGGCCGCATCACAGCTTGCCCTGGAAATGCAGGATAATCAGCAAGATCAGCACCAGCTCGATCAGCGCCGCCGCCGCGATCACCGCGAAACCGGTCATCCGGTGCCAGTCGATCTCGATCGGCTCAGGCGAACGCCACACTTGCTGGACCGTCCAGCGGACCTCGTCTTTACGCTCGGGCATCGGTCGCCTCCCCGTGTCCGGCCAGGGCTGGGATGGCATGCCGCGCGTCCGACCGGTTGAGCGGCGGCAACCAAAGGATACGGGTTGAGCCCGGCGCGGTCGGACGGCTGACGTCCCACACGAACCAGGCATAATCGATCGTCCCGCCGTTGAAGGCGCGGCGCCCCATCAGGTCGATCATGTCGCCCGGCGGCATCGACGGCCGCTGGGTCAGCACCATCACCGACTGCGGCGGATGGTCTTCCATGAACAGCCGATACCGGCCCTGGCTCGCCAACCACTTGAGCGGCAGCACCATGCAAACCCGCCGTGATGCGACGCGCAGCGCCTGACGCACGAACGCCTCGGCGATGTTCTCGATGTAGCTATAGGGCGGATTGCAGACGATGCTGCAGCCCGGCCAGCGATTGCGGCCGCCGTCCCCCTCCAGGAAGTCCGCCTTGAAGAACATCGGCACTGGCGCGGATCCGATATTGGCCGATTCCGCCAGCATGGGCCGGTCGAGCCGGTCGACCAGGTCCGACATGGCGACGCGGTGCCCCTGTTCCAAGAACGCGCACATCGTCCGGCCGCTGCCGGCGCACGGGTCCCAGATCAGCTCGAACGAGGCCCTCTCCTCGGCGAATCCGCCCAGCGCGTCGGTCAGCTGCCACGCGACCCAGCTTTCATCGACATACCAGTCGACGGGCTGGCGCTTGGCCTTGCGCCCGGTGCCGACTTCAGCCCGCGACATCGCCCAGCTCCTCGTTCAGCCGGTCGCGCAGCTGGCGCTTGACCTCGATCGACTTCAGGGCGCGGACGATGCCGTCCACATTGTGCTTCTGCTGGGCAGCGGTCAGGCGGCTGAGCCCGCCGACAAAGGCGTTGACCGCCTTCTGCTCGGCGGTCGGTGCCGGACCGCCCAGCGCATCGATGCCGACCTCGACGCGGGCTGCATCGGCGCTCAATTCCGGATCGGCCAGCAGCGCCTCGATCACCCGGCGGCGATCCGCTTCGATCTTCACCTGGGCGACCTGGCGCAGCTGGCTGGCATTCTCGCCGACCACCGGATGGCGCGACAGCGCCTCGGCCAACGCCGGAAACGGCTCGATGATCAGCCGGTAAAGCTCAAGATCCCGGTGGATCGAGCGGCGCGCCATACCGAGGGCTTCGCCGACCGATTCCTCCCAGCCATATACTTGTGCCATCGTGGCACAAGTATCGCCGACCTCCTCAGTTAGGGCGTCGTCGGCGCGGGTTTCTCCCGCTTTTACGCGCTGCCAACGGAGCTTGATGCCCAGTTTCTGGTGGCTGATATTGCCATGCTCGCGCGCGATCCGCGTTTGCGCCGCCTGCACCAGTGCGGCGGTGAACTTGGCCCGCTCGATGGGTGCCAGCGGGCGGCGATGCAGATTCTCGCTCGCCTCCAGATCGGCCAGGTCCTCTGGCTTGCCGCTCACCTCGATGGCGAACACCGGAATGCACTCGATCCGCGCACCGATCAGCCGGTGCATGCCCGTCACCAGCCGCCAGGGCTTGTCCGGGTTCTTCGGATTGGCGACGACCTTGATCGGGTCGCGCTGCCCGTCGACCGCCATCAATCGACCGATCGCAGCTGCCTTGTCCTCATGCAGGAAACCGATCCGCTCGCCCTCGTCGACCAGGGTCGGCGACAGCTCGAGCAGGTTCGCACCGGAAAGCAGAGACGCGCCGCTCATTCCGACGCTCCACTTAGACGATGCGAATCGCTCGCTTGCCGGGCAACAACTGCCGCAGGAGGATAGTCCCGTGGATAGATGTCAGGCCGCAGATCGTGCCGCGAAACACCGAATAGCTGCTCCGCCTTGAGCACGTACTCGGCGGGCAGCCGCTTCGATGATTGAAGCCACTTCCAGACAGCAGCCTGGGTGACCTCTAATGCGCGCGCCAGGGCGCTTTGCGATCCGGCACGCTCGACCAGATCGGTCAGCGCTTCGAAGGGTGTAGGTGCCATAACCATGGTTTTAGCTAAATCCATGGTTATAGATAGTCAACACCAAAAGTGGGCGCGCGTTATTAAAGCGAAGGTTGTAGGTCGTGCCCTATGAGCAGGGTAGATTCCGACCGTCTAAAGCGGCTGATCGAAGAGTGCGGGTTGAGCCAGTCGGAGCTGGCACGGCGCGTCGGCATTTCCCAGGCTTCGGTGAACAAGCTCACCAGTGGCGAAGGCCAAGGTAGCAAGTATCTTCATCATATTGCTCGGGAATTGGGCACATCGGTCGAGTATCTGCTTGGCGAGACGGACGATCCAGGCATCGGCTCGGCGCCAGCGCCACGGCCAGCCCATGACGCAACCACATCTGCAGATCGGTCCGACCTGGTCGAGATCGCTCAGATCGACCTCAGCTACGGCATGGGGGCGACCTATCTGGAGGACAGCCCCGACGGGGAAGGTCGCGTCTTTTCTCGCGCCTGGCTGCGCCAGTTTACCGACAGCCCGCCTGAGCTGCTGTTCTGGGCAAAGGGGCAGGGGAACTCCATGTCTCCCACGATCGACGATGGTGAGATCGTGCTGATCGATCGCCGGCAGAACACGCCGCGCATGGCCGACTTGATCTGGGCGTTTGGCTTTGGCGAGATCGGCATGATGAAGCGGCTTCGCCCGATGCCCGACGGCAGCGTCAAGATCCTGTCCGACAACCCGTCGGTCCCGATCGAGACCGGCCACGATGGCGAGGTACAGATTATCGGCCGCGTAGTGGCGGTTGTGAAGAGGGTCTAAACGATGCGTGTGCGGATCGAGGCAACAATGCTGGCCTTGCTGATGCTCTCGTCACTGATTTGCGGCTGTGGATCAGCCCCGCCGCCTACGGCGGTTGAGAACGATCAGGACCGGCAACTGTCAACAGCCGCATGGTCTGAACCGCCGAAGTCGGCCGCGCGGTTCGACCCGAAGAAGGTCGCTGCCGCAAAGGAAGCAATCCTGGCCGAGCCGAAAGTCCGCGATCTGGTGTTTCAGGATGGAAAATACGATGTCGAATGGCAGGTTGGCATCATCCCCGACGGCACGCCTCGGCACGGCTATGCGGGTTACCTGTGCCAGACCCTGAGCGAGATCGGGTTGATCGACGACGATGTCAGCGTCCGGGTGATTGATATCTATGCGGTAGAGCGCGGCGCGGATTTCAGGACCGCCAGCCTTGGTCATGTTCGCTGCCATGACGGTGCGAACCTGGGGGTGTGAAACTCGGCCCTTGGATAACGGCGCTGCCCCGCACTGAGGTGCCCGAGTTAACCGAGCTGGCAGCGCTGTGCGATCGCCACGGCCTCCGCTGGCGATGGCGAGCTGAGCAGCTGACCTATGGCTGGCGCGCAGAGGTGAACGCCGGCTTTTTCGACGAACAATGGCAACGCCGGGGTGCGACGCCCCGCCACAGTGGTTCGGGTCCGACCGGGCCGGTCGCGCTCGGCCGTGCCGCCGCATCTGCCCTCCATTACTGGCAGCTGGAACGCAAAGAGCGCTTCCCGGGGCGCTAGAAAAATGTCCCAGTTCGACTGCCCGAACGACGCTTCCTGGGCGCGCCTTCATCGCGCTCAGCGCGCCGATTTCTGCGGGCTTCTGCCGAACTTGGACGCGCCCAGCGAACTGGGACACCGAATGTCCCACTTTCGTCCCGGTTCGATTTGCCCAGTCATTGCTGATCGACTGCTCAGAAGCCTCTCAACGCCCGTTTTTCCGCAATTGAGAGGCTTCTTGGTTGGTGTATGCCGAGTCCAGCTGCTCTTGGCCGCCATCGTCTAAATTAAGCAGGAGTCTAGACAGTGACGCGCACCGCACATCCCGCCGAAGGCAAAACGTGAAAACGGCCAATTTGCGTGGGTTCCATCCCACACAATCCCGCAATACCCCGCTTAATCCCGGCAACCCATGCAGTCTAAACCCTCGTGTCAACTAACAGCGGGCCATCACCCTCTCCAAGCTCTGCCAGCCGCTCTCGCGGCAAGCTGCGCTATCCTCCCCCGTTGAGGGGGAGGAGGGTTCAGCCGAATCGTCCTTTCAGCATCGCCCAGGCCGCACGCATTCCCAGCGCCTCGCCGCCCTTGGGCCTTCCGGCGCGGGGGGCGGGGCGCCAGGCAAAGGTGTCGAGATGCGCCCAGGGGATGCTGCCCGGCACGAAGCGCCGCAGGAACAAAGCGGCAGTGATCGCGCCCGCAAAGCCGCCATCGGGCGCGTTGACCATGTCGGCGATGTCGGAACGCAGCATGTCGTCATAGCCGTCCCACAGCGGCAGCCGCCACAGCGGATCGTGCGCCGCGTTCGCCGCCGTCATCAGGTCCGCCGCCAGCGCGTCGTCGTTGACGAAGGTCGCAGGCAGATCAGGCCCCAGCGCCACGCGCGCCGCACCGGTCAGGGTGGCGAAATCCAGCATCAGCACCGGCTTGCCCTCGACCGCCTTCACCAGCGCATCGCCTAGGATCAGCCGACCCTCGGCATCGGTATTGGTATTCTCGACCGTAATCCCCTTGCGCGTCTTCAGCACGTCGCCGGGGCGAAAGGCGTTGCCCGCAATCGCATTCTCGACCGCCGGGATCAGCAGGTGGAGCCGCACCGGGAGCCGCTGGCCCATCACCAGCGCCGCCAGCCCCAGCGCATGTGCGGCACCGCCCATGTCCTTCTTCATTAGCGCCATCGCGCCGCCGGGCTTGATGTTCAGCCCGCCCGAATCGAACACCACACCCTTGCCGATGATGGCCACGCGGGGATGGGCGGGATTGCCCCATTCCACCTCGATCAGGCGCGGCTCGCGGCCCCGCGCCGCAGCCTGTCCGACCGCATGGATCATCGGATAGCCGCGCTCCAGCTCCAGTCCCCTGGTCACCGTCAGCGTGCCGCCGTGGCGATCCGCCAGCGACTTCGCCTCTGCCTCCAGCTCAGCGGGGCCAAGATCGGCGGCGGGCGTGTTGACCAGGTCGCGCACCGTCGCCACCGCCTGCGCCAGCGCGACGGTTTCCGCGATCCGCGCCGGCTCGCTCGTCAGCAGCACGCGCGGGCCGGTGGGGGCAGGGTCCTTGCGATAGGCGTCGAACCGGTGCTGGGCCAGGCACCAGCCGAGCATCGCCGCGCCCGGCTCCCCGCTTGCCATCCGGTACGTCCCCTCGGGCAATTGCTCGCCCAGCGACGCGATCCGCCAGGGCGAGGTCTCCGCCTCGTCGCACACCAGCAGCATCGACCAGTCGTCCGCCCCCTCGCCGGGCAGCACCGCACGGTTGCCCGCCTTGCCGGCCAGCCGGTGCGCGGCAACGGTTGCCCGGATGCGCGGCGGCTGTTCGGCCAGCCATCCGTCCCATGCCTCCGGGCGGACGACATGGATCAGGCGCGCGGGCTGGCCGCGATCGGGCTGGAGCAGGGCAGTGAAGTCGGTCATCCGCCTTAGCTAGAGCGGATGACCGCGTTTCGCCAGATCAGCGTGGGACGATGATCTGGCGGCAGGTCTCCGGCGCGCTGCGGGCAGCGGTATTCCATGTGACGGTGCCGCCACTACGCTGCATCCGCTGGCCGCTGCGCCCCTCGAAGCTGTTTCCGTCGATGGACGGGGCGGGCAGCATCACGATGGTCTGGCTGTCATTGACGCGAACGATCGCGCCGCGATCCCGGTAATCCACCCGCAGTTTGGTCCCTCGGTCGCATTCGTAAAAGCTGCTGCCGCCCGGCGTCCCGATGGGCTGCATGCAGCCGGAAAGCGCCATGAATGCAGCGGCGCCCACGATCGTCTTTCGCATCGTTATCCCTCCCCTCCGCTTCTCAATTTCCCGTGCGTGTGCACAGCACGTCGGCAAGCATCACCCGGCGGCTGACTGTTTCCAGCGCCTGGCGTGCCGATCCGGTCCAGCCGCGCTGACGACAAAAGGCATCGGCGGTTTCCGCCGCGCACTGCGCGGTTGCGTTGCCGCGCGGACAGGCGGGGATGCGCTCGCCGAACCGTCGCGGGGCGGGGAAGAACTCCGCCGCCATGCCGCGCAGCGACGGTCCCGGGTTCCCGGTATCGCCACCGCCGCCGCCGCCCGCCCTGATCGGCCGGATCGAACCCAGCTGACTGCGCGGGCCGAGCCGCCCGGCGATATTGGCTTCGCTCCGGTCGACGGTGATGCAATTGCCCCGGAAATTCGGCTCGGCACACAGCTGCCACCGCCCCCGCGTCACCTGGATGCTGGTCACCGGCCAAGCCAGGCGCAGATTGGGCTGCGCCTCTTGGACGGCCATTGCCGGTCCCCGGTAGTTCAGGTCGCGATAGATGGTCGCTTCCGGACCGCCGCTTTGCGCCAGCATCATCGGGGCCGCCAATGCCGTCAGCATTGCTGCCCATGCGGTCTTCGCCCTCATGTCACCCGCTCCCCACGCAACATGCCGCGACTCGGACGGATCCGGTCCGGCCCGATCCAAAGGTTAGCCGCGCCCGAAACGATTGCCAGAGCGAAGGTGGTAAAGGATCAATTGGGTACGCCGTACAGGTCGTGTTCGTCCGCATCCTCGATGGATACCGGCACAATGTCGCCGACGGACAGGTGCCCGGCATCGCGCAGGAATACCTCGCCGTCGATTTCGGGCGCATCGGCCATGGACCGGCCGGTCGCGCCACTGTCCTCGTCGACCGCATCGATGATGACGTCCAGCGTCCGTCCGACCTTGGCAGCCAGCTTTTCCGCCGAAATGCGCGCGGTCAGCTCCATCAGCCGGGCATAGCGCTCTTCCTTGACCGCTTCCGGCACGGGATCGGGCAGGTCGTTGGCGGCGGCACCCGCCACCGGCTCGAAGCGGAACGCGCCGACCCGGTCCAGCCGCGCCTCGGCCAGCCATTCCATCAGATATTCGAAATCCGCCTCCGTCTCGCCAGGGAAGCCGACGACGAAGGTGGAGCGGATGGCGATGTCCGGGCAGATCTTGCGCCACCCATGGATGCGCTCCAGCACCTTGGCCTCGTTCGCTGGACGGCGCATCGCGCGCAGCACGGACGGGCTGGCATGCTGAAACGGAATGTCGAGATAGGGCAGGATCAGCCCATCGGCCATCAGCGGGATGACCTGATCCACATGGGGATAGGGATAGACATAATGGAGCCGCACCCATGCCCCCAGCTGGCCCAGCTCGCGGGCCAGATCGGTCATGTGCGGCACGACCTCGCGCCCCTTCCACGCGCGCGGTTCGCGGCGGATGTCGATGCCGTAGGCCGACGTATCCTGGCTGATGACCAGCAGTTCGCGCGTGCCCGCCGCGACCAGCTTTTCCGCCTCGCGCAGGATCGCGTCGGGCCGACGGCTGACCAGATCGCCGCGCAAGGACGGGATGATGCAGAAGGCGCAGCGGTGATTGCAGCCCTCTGAAATCTTCAGATAGCTGTAGTGTCTGGGCGTCAGCTTCAGCCCCTGTTCGGGGACCAGATTGACGAAGGGGGAGGGCGGCATGGGTGCCGCCTCGTGCACCGCGCTCACCACCTGCTCATATTCGTGCGCGCCGGTGATCGCTAGGACATTGGGGAACCGGTCGCGGATCACCTCCGCTTCCTTTCCCATGCATCCCGTCACGATGACGCGGCCGTTTTCGGCCAGCGCCTCGCCGATCGCCTCCAGCGATTCCTCCTTGGCGCTGTCCAGGAAGCCGCAGGTGTTGACCAGCACCACGTCCGCACCCGCATAATCGGGGGACAGTTGATAGCCATCGCTGCGCAATTTGGTCAGGATGCGTTCGCTGTCGACCAGGTTCTTGGGACAGCCGAGCGATACCATGCCCACGCGGGGCGGCTCGGGAAGAATGGTTGCCATGATCGGCGCGCAGATAATGCGAATGGCGTGATTTTGATAGTCCCCGCCGCGACTGGACTTGCAGAGGCCATCATCGGGGCGCAGCCTGTGCCGCAACAGAGACTCGTGCCGACCGCTGATCGATCAAGTTCGATCACTCTGATGCGATTTCCTGATTGGACCTTGCGGGCAGGCGGCATGATCTTGGCGACAGGATAAACAGGCAAAACGACTGGAGGAGCCATGAACGTCGAATCGAAATGCCCGATGCACGGCAACGAAATGGACGGCAACGCCGTCCTGTTCGGCATGACCAACCGCATCTGGTGGCCGCATCAGGTCGATCTTTCGATCCTCAACAAGAATTCGCCGCTCGTCGATCCGATGGGCGAGGATTTCGATTATGCGGAGGCATTCAGCAAGCTGGACCTGGCGGCGGTAAAGGCCGACATCGCAGCGCTGATGACCGACAGCCAGCCTTGGTGGCCGGCCGATTTCGGCCATTACGGCCCGCTCTTCATCCGCATGGCCTGGCACGCGGCCGGCACCTACCGCATCGGCGACGGTCGCGGCGGCGCGGGCGCGGGGCAGCAGCGGTTCGCCCCGCTCAATAGCTGGCCGGACAACGCCAATCTCGACAAGGCGCGGATGCTCCTGTGGCCGATCAAGCAGAAATATGGCCGGTCGCTCAGCTGGGCCGACCTGCTCGTCCTGACCGGCAACGTCGCGCTGGAGACGATGGGCTTCAAGACCGCCGGGTTCGGCGGTGGCCGCGCCGATGTCTGGGAGCCGGAAGAAGACGTCTATTGGGGTCCCGAGCGCGAATGGCTCGCCGATACCGGCCGCTATTCCGGCGAGCGCGAACTCGAAAACCCGCTGGGCGCGGTTCAGATGGGCCTGATCTACGTCAATCCGGAGGGGCCGAACGGCAATCCCGATCCGCTGGCGGCCGCGCACGACATCCGCGAAACCTTCAGCCGCATGGCGATGAACGACGAGGAAACCGTTGCGCTGATCGCCGGTGGCCACACCTTCGGCAAGACGCATGGCGCGGCGAACCCGGAGGAATATGTCGGACCCGAGCCGGAGGGCGCGGCGCTCGAGGCACAGGCGTTCGGATGGTCGAACAGCTATGGCAAGGGGCACTCCGAACACACCATCACCAGCGGTCTGGAAGTCACCTGGACCCAGGAACCGACGAAATGGACCAACCTCTATTTCAAGAACCTGTTCGAGCATGAGTGGGAGCTGACCAAGAGCCCCGCCGGTGCGCATCAGTGGGTGGCCAAGGACGCAGCAGAGGACGTGCCGGACGCGCACGTGCCCGGCAAGTTCCATCGGCCGACCATGCTGACGACCGACCTGTCGCTGCGCTTCGACCCGGCCTATGAAAAGATCTCGCGCCGATTCTACGAGAATCCGGACGCGTTCGCGAAGGCCTTTGCCGAGGCGTGGTACAAGCTGACCCACCGCGACATGGGCCCGGTCGAGCGGCTGCTCGGTGCCGAGGCGCCGACTGAACCGCGCATCTGGCAGGATCCGGTCCCTGCGGTCGATCACCCGCTGATCGACGGGGCGGACATTGCTGCGCTGAAGCAGAAGCTGCTGAACAGCGGCCTGTCCGTCTCGCGTCTGGTCAAGACGGCCTGGGCGTCGGCGGCCACCTTCCGCGCCTCCGACAAACGCGGCGGGGCCAATGGCGCGCGCATCCGGCTGGCCCCGCAAAAGGACTGGGCGGTGAACGAGCCGACGGAACTGGCCCACGCGCTGTCGGTGATCGAGGGCATCAAGGCCGAATTCGACGCCAATGCGGTCGGCGGCAAGAAGGTCAGCATCGCCGACCTGATCGTGCTGGGCGGCTGTGCGGCGGTCGAGGCGGCGGCGAAGGCAGCCGGCCACACCATCGACGTGCCGTTCACGCCGGGCCGGACCGACGCGACGGACGAGATGACCGATGTCGACAGCTTCAAGCCGCTGGAGCCGGTGTTCGACGGCTTCCGCAACTATGCCGGGCATCAGCCGGTGCGGACGCTGGAGGAAAACCTGGTCGACCGGGCCAATCTGCTCGGCCTGACCATGCCGGAAATGACCGCTTTGGTCGGCGGCCTGCGCGTGCTGGGAGCCAACACCAACGACAGCCCGCATGGGGTGTTCACTACCCGTGTCGGCACGCTCAGCAACGACTTCTTCGTCAACCTGCTCGGCTCGAGCTTCGCAGCGAAGTGGGAACCGTCGGCGGACGAGGACGGGGTGTTCCATGCCAAGGACCGCACGACCGGCGAGACGAAATGGTCGGGAACGCGCGTCGACCTGGTGTTCGGTTCCAACTCGGTGCTGCGCGCCCAGGCCGAGGTCTATGGCCAGAGCGACGGCGAACCGCACTTCGTCAAGGCGTTCGTCAAGGCATGGGTCAAGGTGATGGAGGCCGACCGCTTCGACCTTCACCGCTGACCGAATGGACAGTGAACGAAGACGGCCCGGTGTCCCCCGACACCGGGCCGTTTTCCTTTCGAGTGTCCGGCAATCGCGCGGGACGCAGCCCTGGCTGGCCGCGACCGGCGGATCGGGCGGTTCAAGCGGGCAGGATCACCTGCCCCCCGGCACCGCGACGCAACGGCGCGGCGGCGATCACCTGGCCATGGGTCAAGCGACCATAGAGGTGCGGGAACAGCGCTCCGCCGCGCGATTCCTCCCACCGAACCCTGCTGCCCAGCGCGGCCAGGTCCACTGCCGCAATCCACAGATGGGTTTGGCCGGCGAAATGCCGGTCCACCGTTTCCGTTACCTGATCGTCGGTCGACAGGTGGATATAGCCATCGGCGACGTCGATCGGTGCGCCATCGAACCGGTCCTCGGCCAGCGCGGCCATCTGCGCCGCGGTCAGGATCTTGTAGGCGGTGGTGGGGTGGCTCATGCCTCGCCCTCGCCGTCGTCCTGCTCTGCACCGGTGCCGTCATCGACTTCGATCGTCTTGTCCGGGTCGACCGGCGGGTTCGCCCGTTCCTCGGCGATGATCGCCTCGGCCGGGGTTTCCGGCTCCTCGTCGTCGTCGATCCGTGCCGCACCGACCACCTGCTCGCCGTCGCCGACATTGAACAGACGAACGCCAGCCGACCCGCGCCCGATGACGCGCAGCGAGGACAGCGGCATCCGAATGAGCTTCGCCTGATCGGTCACCAGCATCAGTTGCTGGTCGGTCGTCGCCGGGAAGCTGGCGACGACGGGGCCGTTGCGGGCGATATTGTCGATGTTGACGATGCCCTGGCCGCCGCGGCCGGTGCGCCGATATTCATAGGCGGACGACAGCTTGCCATAGCCGTTGGCACAGATGGTCAGGATGAACTGCTCGCGCGCCTGCATCTGGGCCATGCGTTCCGGCGCCAGCGCGGGCTCGCCGTCCCGCTCGCCCTTCCACGGGGCGAAGCGGAGATACTCCTCGCGCTCCTCCGGGCTGGCGCCGGACCGGTGCAGGATCGACAGCGAGATGACCGCATCGTCGGGCTTCAGGGTCATGCCCCGAACCCCCGTGGAATTGCGGCTCTGGAACTCGCGCACATCTTCTGCCGGGAACCGGATCGCCTTGCCGTCGCGGCTGGCCAGCAGCACGTCGTCGCCTTCTTCCAGCAGCGCGACGCCGATTAGCTTGTCATCGGCATCCTCGCCCTCGAACTTCATGGCGATCTTGCCGGCCGTGGGCACGTTGGTGAACGCATCCATCGAATTGCGCCGCACATTGCCCTTGGCGGTGGCGAACATAACGTGCAGCTTGCCCCATTCCGCCTCATCCTCGGGCAGCGGCAGGACGGTGCTGATGGTCTCGCCCGCCGCCAGCGGCAACAGGTTGACCATCGGCCGCCCGCGGGTCGCAGGGCCACCCTCGGGCAGCTTCCACACCTTCATCCGGTACACGCGGCCATGGGTGGAAAAGAACAGGACCGGCGTGTGCGTGCTGGTCACGAACAGGTTGGTGACCGCGTCCTCGTCCTTGGTTGCCATGCCGGCGCGCCCCTTGCCCCCGCGCGCCTGGGCGCGGAAGGTGGCAAGCGGCGTACGCTTGATATAGCCGGCGAGCGTCACGGTGACGACCATGTCCTCGCGCTCGATCAGGTCCTCGTCCTCGATCCCGTCGGCAGCCGCCGTGATCTCGGTGCGGCGCGGCGTCGCATAAGCATCGCGCACCGCCGTCAGTTCCTCGACCATCACCTCATAGAGGCGGGCCCGGTTGCCCAGGATTTCCAGCAGCTCGCCAATCGTTTCGGCCAGCTTGGCCAGCTCGGCCCCGATCTCGTCGCGGCCAAGCGCGGTCAACCGGTGCAGGCGCAGGTCCAGGATCGCCCGCACCTGAATGTCGGACAGGCGATAGACCGTCGCGCCTTCGTCGCTGACCGTCGCCTCGACCAGGCGGAGATAGGGCGCGATGTCGCCGATCGGCCATTCGCGCACCAACAGCCGTTCGCGCGCCACGGTGGGGCTAGGCGAACCGCGGATGATCCGCACGACCTCGTCCAGATTGGACACGGCGATGACCAGGCCGAGCAGGATGTGTGCCCGGTCCCGCGCCTTGGCCAGTTCGAACTTGGAGCGCCGGGTGATGACCTCTTCGCGGAACTTGACGAACGCCTCGATGATGTCGCGCAGGTTCAGCAGTTCCGGCCGCCCGCCACGGATCGCCAGCATGTTGGCCGGGAAGCTCGATTGCGCGGGCGTGTTGCGCCAGATCTGGTTCAGCACAACGTCGGGCGTCGCATCGCGCTTCAGGTCGATGACGATGCGCACGCCTTCACGGCTGGATTCGTCGCGGATATCGGCGATGCCGTCCACGCGCTTGTCCTTTGCCGCCTCGGCGATCTTTTCGACGAGCGCGTTCTTGCCCTGCTGGAACGGGATTTCGGTCAGCACGATCGACCGGCGCTCGCCGCGCTGCTCGACGGTGTGGCGGCTGCGGACGATGATCGATCCGCGTCCCGACTGATAGGCGGCGCGGCAGCCCGCGCGGCCCAGCACCAGCGCGCCGGTCGGGAAATCCGGCCCCGGCACGATCTCCATCAGTTCCTCGACGCTGATCCCGCCATTCTGGATATAGGCCAGACAGGCGTCGATCACCTCGCCCAGGTTATGCGGCGGAATGTTGGTCGCCATGCCGACCGCGATGCCGCCCGCGCCGTTGACCAGCAGGTTGGGGAAGCGGGCGGGCAGGACGGTCGGCTCGCTTTCTGAGCCGTCATAATTGTCCTGGAAATCGACGGTATCCTTGTCGATATCGTCGAGCAGCGCGCCCGCAACCTTGGCCAGCCGCGCCTCGGTATAGCGCATCGCGGCGGGCATATCCGGGTCCATCGATCCGAAATTGCCCTGTCCGTCGATCAGCGTGACCCGCATCGACCAGTCCTGCGCCATCCGAGCCATGGCCATGTAGATCGAACTGTCGCCGTGCGGATGATATTTGCCCATCACGTCGCCGACCAGACGGGCGGACTTGCGATAGGGCTTGTTGGCCAGATAGCCGCCCTCCTGCGCCGCATAGAGGATGCGGCGATGCACGGGTTTCAGCCCGTCGCGCACGTCCGGCAGGGCGCGGGCGACGATGACCGACATGGCGTAGTCGAGATAGCTCGACCGCATCTCGTCCACGATGCTGATCGGGGTGATATCGGAGGGGTCGGCGAGGATGGTCTCGTCGGTCAATTCGCGGCGCTTTCGGGATGTTGCGTTTCGGTGACTGTCTTAGCCGCGCCGTGCGCCCCTGCCAAGCGGAACGACATGGGGGACTGTTCAATCCTGCCGATCCGGCGCTATGTCCATCGCATAATCGTCAGGGCGCCGATGCGCCGCGGGGAGGGGTATGGGTACGTTTCTGGGCGGTCCGCAGAATGATGTCATCAACGGGACGGAGGAAGCGGACTATGCCGCCGGGTTCGGCGGCAACGATACCATCGACGGCAAGGGCGGCGACGACGACCTGCGCGGGGGCGACGGCAACGACGCGCTGACCGGTGGTGCCGGGAACGACAGGCTGGACGGCGAGGGGGGCGACGACGTCCTGAACGGCGGCGACGGCAATGACCAGATCTTTGCCTATGACGGGCTGGACCGGATCAATGCCGGGGCCGGGGACGACCGGATCGTGCTTGGTTACAGCGTCGATCTTGGCACGCTGGCGCAACTGGTGGGCGGTGCGGGGCGCGACACGCTGGTCTTTGACAATATCGCGACTCCTCTCGATCTGCGCGCCGTCACCCTGCCTGCCGATATCGAGGTGCTTGAGGCCAATTCTAGCGTCGAGATGACCGAGGCACAGCTGCGCTCGTTCGAGCGGATCAGCGGCCAGTTCCGCTTTTCGACCGCCGTCGACATCAGCTTTGCGGGCATGAACCTCGGCTTCATGGGGCTGGTCACATCCAACGGCAACGACCGGATCGATTTCGGCGGCGTCACCGTTACCGGCGTCGGGCAGGGGCCGATCGGCGTCAGCGTCTATGCCCAGGGCGGCAACGACACCGTCATCGGCAGCACGGGCGCCGACACGATCGAGGGCCGCGAGGGCGACGACGTGATCGAGGGGCGGGAAGGCAACGACTATCTGGTCGGCGGCACCGGCGTCGACCGGATCGACGGGGGTGCGGGCGACGACACCATCTATTTCGGTTCGCCGATCGAGGTGAATGCCGGCGACAGGGTGACGGGCGGCGCCGGATATGACCGGGTCGTCATCCGCAACGACAATTTCGCCGAAATCGATCTGACGGCGCTGACCATCGACCGCGATGTCGAGGTCCTGGTTGCCGAAGGTGGATTCGTCACCATCGGTTTCGCCACTCTGGCTCAGCTGAACGCGATCGAGGGGCTGTTCCGGATCACCGGATCGGGCCTGGTCGATCTGACCGGCAATCGCTTCACCAGCGGCTGGCTGCAGCCGGGCGACGGCAACGACCGCGTGACCCTGGCCGGAAACAGCGGGCCGAACACCGTGATCCTGTCCGGCAATGGCGGCGACGACGAACTGATCGGCGGCGAGGGGATCGACAATCTGGACGGAGGCGCTGGCGTCGACCTGATCGAGGGGCGCGGCGGCAACGATACGCTGTCCGGCGGCGACGGCAACGATATCGCGCGGGGCGGCGCGGGCAATGACGATTTCTTCGACGGGCTGGGCGACGACCGGATGGAAGGCGGGACCGGCGACGATCAATTCCGCGTCAAGCTGAACGAGGGCTATTCGGTCCGCGACGTGATCGATGGCGGTGACGGCAACGATCTGTTGTGGATCCAGGATGCCGATGCCGGCACCGTGTTCGACTTCGGCGCCTATCAGTTGACCAGCATCGAGGGGGTCTGGGGCCAGGGCCGTCTGGTGATCAGCATGGCTCAGGCCGGTGCGCTGCGACAGCTCGACATGGGTTCCATCCAGTTCACCAGCGCGGGCAGCTTCATTGCCGCCGTTGGGCGCGCTGCCGGGGCCTATGTGCTCGCTAACGGCACCAACAGCCTCGACCTGCGGGAATCGACGTTCAACGCCGTCATTCGTGTCGACGGCGGATCGGGCGCGGACACAGTGCTGGGCACGGGTGGCGGCGACCGGTTCGCGGGCAATGGCGGCGATGACGTGTTGCAGGGGCTGGGCGGCGCGGACGAACTGCGCGGTGGTGCGGGCGTTGACACGCTGGACGGCGGCGATGGCAACGATCAGCTGATCCTGGCCGATGGCGAGGCCGTATCGACGGGCGACCGCTTCATCGGCGGTGCGGGTACGGACACCATCCTGATCGAGGGCGATCCCACGCGCACGACCCGCGGACTGCGCGATCTGTCTGCCGCCGTCATCGATGCCAGCGTCGAGGAAATCCGGGCGACCGGCAACGACGCGATCCGCGCCACCGTCGCGCAGCTTGCGGCCCTGCGGCTGATCCAGGCTCCTGAGGTCAGGCTGGCCACCGGCGGTGCCATCGATTTCACCGGCATCGTGACCGGCGGCGAACTGACGCTCAGCGATGCCGGCAATCAGGTGGTGCTCGGCGCCGCGACCAGCTTCGGCGACAGCTTCTTTGCGGTCAATGGCGGCGCGGGCAATGACGGTGTGCTCGGCACCGGGCGCGGCGAGACGATCCGCGGCAATGGCGGCAATGATCGGCTGGAGGGCCGCGGCGGTGACGATGTGCTGATCGGCGGCGCAGGCGACGACCTGGTGCTCGGCGGCGACGGCAATGATTCGATCGAGGACGGCGCGGGCATCGACCGATATGACGGCGGCGCGGGCGACGACATTTTCACCATCGGAACGGGCACCGTCGCCGGGGACAGCTTCATCGGCGGCACCGGGTTCGATTCGATCAACGTGCTGGGCGAAGGGCCGATCAACCTGTCGGGCCTCAGCTTCTCGGCGGATATCGAACGCATCGTCGGCGGCGACCTGACGCTTACATCGACCCAGGCGGACGGCTTTGCTGAAATCAGCGTCAGCACCCTGACCCTGGCCGACGGCGGAACCGTCATCTTTGGTCCCAACGGCTTTTTGGGGCGGCAGATCACGCTCAGCAATTCGGGCAATTCCATCGACCTCAGCCAGGTCACGCTGGCCGCGCCGACGGTCATCGGCGGGACCGGGGCCGATCTGATCATCGCATCGGCGGTGGCCGGGGGCCAGCTGAACGGGGGCGGCGGCAACGACGTCATCTTTGGCAGCGCGGGGACCGACTTCATCAGCGCGGGCACTGGCATCGATGCGCTGGTCGGAGGCGGCGGCAACGACTTCTATGTCGTCGATCGCGCCGATGACATCATCTATGAAGGCGCTGGCGGCGGCATCGACACGGTCCGTTCGACCGCCAGTTACTATCTGTGGAGCCAGGTCGAATATCTGGAACTGCTCGGCTCCGGCGATCTGTTCGGCGTCGGCAACGAACTGGACAACCGGTTGATCGGCAATGGCGGCAGCAACCTGCTGATCGCGGGTGCGGGCAACGACGAAGTGGGCGGCATGGCCGGAAACGACCAGCTGTTCGGCCAGGATGGCGACGATATCCTCGCCGGCGGCACGGGCATCGACTATCTGGTCGGCGGCGCCGGGGCCGACACGCTGGACGGCGGCGATCAGGCCGATGCCCTGTACGGAGAGGCGGGCAACGACATCCTGCGCGGCGGCGAGGGGTTTCACACCGACATTCTGGTCGGCGGGGCGGGCAACGACGATCTGTACGGCGCGTCGGGTCTGGGCGATTATGACCTGCTCGACGGTGGCGAAGGCGATGATCGCTACTTCGTCGATACCGGTGCCGATCTGACGTTCGAGGCGGCGGGCGGCGGCACCGACACGGTGATCGCCGACATCGCCGATGGCGGCTATTACCTCTATGCCAATGTCGAAAATCTGGTGCTGAACGGGGATACCCTGTTCGGCGTCGGCAACGATCTGGACAACGCGCTTACCGGCAACGACGTCGCCAATCTGCTGATCGGCGGGGGCGGCAACGACGTGATCGACGGCGGGGCCGGGGTCGACGTGCTCTATGGCCAGGCGGGATCGGACCGCTTCGTCATCCGCCGGGGCACCGATGCCGACGTCATCGCCGATTTCCAGGCGGGAATCGACGATATCGACCTGCGCGGCATCGGCTTTACCAGCTATGCGCAATTGCAGGGCGCGATCGTCGACGGCAATGGCGGCGTCGCCATCGATCTGGGCAATGGCGAACTGGTCGTCGTGCTCGGCGTGACCAAGGCCCAGCTGACCGAGGGGGATTTCCTGCTCTAGGCGGGAACCTCGCTGCCGTCCCAGGCAAAGCATTTGCCGCTGTCCTGGGGTTTCAGCCCGTCGATTACGTCCAGCAGCTGCAGGGCGGCGCGTTCGGGATCGAACAGCTTGCCCGGCGCGACATTGCCCTGGAACGGCCGGGACAGGCCGGTATCAACCGTGCCGGGATGCAGGGCGACGACGACGCTGCGCTCGCTTCGCCGTTTGGCCTCGATGGCGAAATTTCGCACCATCATGTTCAGCGCCGCCTTGGACGCGCGATATCCGTGCCAGCCGCCCAGCCGGTTGTCGCCGATCGACCCGACCCGCGCCGACAATGCGGCGAACACCGGCCGCCCGTTGCGCGGGATCAGGGGCAGGAAATGCTTGGCGACCAGCGCCGGGCCGATGGTGTTGATGGCATAGACGCGGGCCAGCCATTCGGCGTCCAGGTCGCGCATTGCCTTTTCCGGGCCGCGCTCGCCTTCGCTCAGGACGCCCGTGGCCACGAAGATCAGGTCGGGCGCGCCCGCCGCTGCCACGCGCGCTGCCGCCGCTGCAATGCTGGCTTCGTCCAGGATGTCCAGATGATCCGCCCCGGTGCGGGAGCGGGCAAAGCCGAACACGCTGGCAAAGCTGCCCTCTTCCTTGAGTGCGGCCTCGACCGCAGCGCCGATGCCACCCGACGCCCCGATGACGACCGCGACGCTCATGCCGCCTCCGCCCGGCGCACGCGCTGGAACCGCCACACATCGTCGCTGCTCTCGCCCGCGACGAAGCGATAGCCGTCAAGGTCGAACCTCTTCATCGCCGCCGGATCGGTGATCCGATGCTCGCACATCCACCGGGCCATCAGGCCCCGGGCAACCTTGGCGTTGAAGCTGACGAAGCGCGGCCCGTCCGGCCCGTCCTCGCGGAAATCGACCGTGACGACGCGCAGGCCCGGCGGCAATCGCCCTTCGGCGACCCGCCAATATTCCTGGCTGGCCAGATTGAGGATCGTGTCGCTGCCCGCCGCATCGGCATCGGCAGCAATCTGGGTCGCCACGCGGTCGCCCCACAGGGCATAGAGGTCCTTTGCCCGGCCCGGCGCCCAGCGGGTGCCCATTTCCAGGCGATACGGCTTCATCGCATCCAGCGGGCGGAGCAGGCCGTACAGGCCCGACAGGATGCGCATATGATCCTGGGCAAAGGCCACCGCCTCCGGCTCCAGCGTCCTCGCCTCGAACCCGCGATAGACGTCGCCGGCGAACGCGAACAGCGCGCACCGCGCCTCCGCCTGGTCGAACTCGCGAAACCGCCGGGCATTCAGCGTCGCCAGCTTGTCCGAAATATGCATCAATTCGCCCAGCTTTTGCGCGCCCAGCCGCGCCGCGCTGCGCGCAGTGGCATCGGCCTGGTCCGCGAAAACGGGGTTGGTCGCGGCAAAGGGCGGGGGCGCGCTGTCGAAGTCCAGCGTCTTTGCGGGGGAAATCACGGCTAGCATCGCCGCTAGCTAGGGATGCGACCGCGATAATCAAAGCGCCAATGCAGGGAACCTCGCCGCTTCCATTCAATTTTGGTTCAGTCGGTCATAGGCATCGCCCGGCGGGGACGGGACGTGCTTGAACCATGGCCGGGTGGCCGATAGAGCAACATTGCGCCCGGCGTCCCCCAGCCGACGGCAAAGGAGATTGATAAGGATGAAACTGGTTTCGAAGGCCGCCCTGGCCACGGTCCTGGCAATCGGTGCCACCGCCGTTCTGACCACCGCGCCCGTCGAAGCGCAGCGCCGCAAGAAGGAAGAGCCTGTCGCGGCCGCGCCCAAGATTTCCGAGGCGTTCCGCGTGCCCGCGCTGGCCGCTGATACGGCGGCGTCGGCGAAGAACATTCCCGAAGCGGAGGCCCAGTTCGCGCTGGCCAATGCCGCAGTCTCCAACGACGACGAACGCTTCATCAACGAACGGCTGCGGCTCAAGATCGGCGAGATCAAGCAGGACGATGCCTGGATCGTCCAGGCGCTCGATTATCTGATCGCCAGCCCCAAGACCGAGGCACAGGACCTGCCGGCGTTCAACCTGAGCCGCGGTGTCATCGCCCTCAACCAGAAAAAGCCGGCCGAGGCGCTGCCCTATCTGCGCAAGGCGCGCGAACTGGGCAGCCGCGACGGCAATCTGCCGCTGCGCATCGGCACCGCGCTCATCGATTCCGGCGACGTCGAAGGCGGCGTCGCGGAAATCGACGCGGCGGTGAAGGCGACCAAGGCGGCGGGCCAGCCCGTGCCCGATACCTGGTACCGCTATGCCTATGGCAAGCTGCTGGGCGCCAACAAGCCCCAGGCGGCGAACGAATGGGTCCGCCGTCTGGTGACCGATTATCCGACGCCCCAGAACTGGCGCTCGATGCTGCTCACCTATCGTCAGAACCAGGCGAATGGCGATACGGCCGCCGACCGCAACCAGCGGATCGACCTGTACCGGCTGATGCGGGCCACCAACGCCCTGGCGGGTGAAGCCGATTACATCATCTATGCCGACGAAGCGTCCAAGCTCGGCCTGCGCCAGGAAACGATCGCGGTGATTGAGGACGGCCAGCGCAGCGGCAAGATCCCGGCAGGCAGCAGCGATGCGCGCGCGCTGCTGGCATCGGCAAAGCAGGGCATCGCCGCCGACAGTTCGCTGGCGTCGCTGGAAAAGGATGCGCGCGGTGCCGCCAATGGCCGCCTCGCCGCGCTGGCCGCCAATGGCTATCTGGCGCAGGGACAGGCGGCCAAGGCGGTCGAACTGTACCAGCTGGCGCTGCAAAAGGGCGGCGTGGACGAAGCCCAGACGCGGCTGCGGGTCGGCATTGCCCAGGCCCAGGCCGGTGATGCGGCGGCGGCAAAGACCAGCTTTGCGGCGCTCAACGGCACGCCGCTGGCTGAGCTGGCCGCATTCTGGACGCTGCACCTGAACCTGAAGGGCGGCGCGGCACCCGCCGCCTGACCTCAGCGTACGGCAGCGATCATGCCCGGTATTCCCGGTTCAGACCGGGATGCCGGGCAGATGCTTGGCGGTGCGGATGGTCAGCGACGTCTTGACGCTGGTGACGTTGGGCGCGGTCGTCAGCTGCGTGGTCAGCAGTTCCTGAAAGCCTTTCAGGTCGGTCGACACGATCTTCAGGATGAAGTCGATCTCTCCGTTCAGCATGTGGCATTCGCGCACCTCGGGAATGGTGGCGATATGCTGTTCGAACGCGGCCAGATCGGCCTCGGCCTGGCTGCGCAGGCTGACCAGTGCGAACACCGTGATGGGATGGCCCAGCGCAACCGGATCCAGTTCGGCATGATAGCCCCGGATCACGCCCGCTTCCTCCAGCGCGCGCACCCGGCGCAGGCATGGCGGGGCGGTCAATCCGACGCGTTCGGCCAATTCGACATTGGTCATTCGGCCCTGTTCCTGCAACAGGGCCATGATTTGCCGGTCGATCCGGTCGAACGCCATTCGCATCACTCCATGAAGGGCCGCGATTCTGTCGTGCGGCCCGGGGCGAGCATAAGATAATTACGCGGCAACGCAATTGTCCCACAATGCGACGTGCCAAAATCAGCGCCTTGTGGGCAGGGCGGAACCGGTTAAGGATTCCTTGACGCCGGAATAGTCCGGTGACCCCGAACGGACGGTTCAGTTGCGCTTTGACGACACGCTGACAACGGTGCTTGCCGCCGACTGGTCGACCCCGTCCGGACGGGCGGCGGCCTGGCGCCAGCTGATCGACCTGATCGGCCGGCGACGGGTCGATGTCGATGCGGCGGTGCTCGATCGGCTGCGCACGCTGCGCCCCCAGGTGCCGTTGCCGGTCCGCATCGCCAGTGCCGGCGGGCTGGCTTATGCCGATCCCCCTGCCGGTCTGGTCGCGCTGCTGGTCGAGGACGAGCCGATGGTGGCGCTGCCGGTTTTGCGGACGGCGCATCTGGACGATGCCGAATGGACCGAATTGCTGCCCCGGCTGGGCGGCGCTGGACGGGCCGTGCTGCGGCATCGGCGCGACCTGTCCGCCGCCGTCGAGCGTGCACTGGCCGCATTCGGGGCGGCGGATTTCGTGCTCGACGACCAGCGCCCGGCGGAAAACCGGATGGCGGATGCCGACGTGCCGGACCTGCCCGCTGCCGAAGCCACGCCGGACGCCGACGTTCCGCTGGAGGAGCCGCCGGTCGAACCGGCGATGCCGACCGGTGAAGTTCCCGTCCTCGCCGCTCCCGATGCACCCCCGGCCGAACCCGGCCCGGAGGCGGAAGCCGAAGTGTCGCCGGCACCCATTGCCGCGCCCGCCGCCACGCCGTTCCAGTCGCTCGCCACGGTCGCCATGGGCATCCCGGTGGTTGCCGAGGCCATGCGCCGTGCCCGCAGCGGCGGCGATGCCGTGCCCCCCGTTGCCGAACGGGAACCCAGCCCGATCGCATCCTGGTTCGCACCGTCAGCGGGTGTCGCACCGGACGCGGTGCCCGCCTCCGAACCGGCCGCCCCCGCACCGACGCCGCCTGCCGATGCCGACGGGCCGTTCCGGATCGCGGATGTCATGGCCCTGATCGACGCGCATCAGCGTCGTCAGCCGGCTCAGGACGGGGAAGAGGCGCGCGGCCCGGATGCTGCCGCCGGGTTCCGCTTCGAAACAGACGCGCACGGCGTCATCCGGGTGGTCGAGGGGGTGACTCGCGCACCGCTGGTGGGGCTTGCGCTCACCCAGACCGGCGGGGCGGGCGAAACGGGTTTCGATGCCGGGGTCGCAGGCGCGTGGCGCAAGCGGTCCAGCTTCCGCAACAGCCGATTGTTCGTGGCGGGCAGCAGCGATGCGGGCGGCCAATGGCGCGTGTCCGCCATGCCCCTGTTCGATTCCGCAACCGGACGCTTTACCGGTTATGCGGGGGGTGCCCGGCGGCCGCGCGCCGACGAACGGGCGGAGCCACAGGCGGTCGTGCGGCCCGATGCCGATATCGATACGCTGCGCGAACTGGTCCACGAACTGCGCACCCCTGCGGGTGCGATCACGGGATTTGCCGAGCTGATCGAAAGCGAAATGCTCGGACCGGTGCCGTCCGTCTATCGGGAGCGCGCCAGCGCCATCCGCGCACAGGCGCGGGAACTGGTCGGTATCATCGACGATCTGGACCTGTCTGCCCGGATCGAGGCGCAGGCACTGCAGCTGCGGCCGGCTGAGGTCGCGCTGGCCCCAATGCTGGAAGGCATCGCCGCCGATCTGGCGCCGCTGGCCGAATTGCGCGGCACACGCGTCGCCATCGGCGCAATCGACGGCGCGGTCGATGCCGACCGGCGCGGGACCGAGCGGCTGCTTGCCCGGCTGATGGCGACCCTGGTCGCGCACGGCGCAACCGAAGAGGTTATTGCGGTTGGCCAGGAACAGGGGGCGGCCGATTGCGTCACTCTATCGTTCACCCGGCCGCAGCGGCTGACGGTCGATGCCGATGCGCTGGCGGCAGCAGAGGCTGACGGCGCCGACGACCTGACGCCGCTTGGCACACGCTTTACGCTGCGGCTGGTGTCGCGCCTGGCGGCGGAACTGGGCGGCGCGCTGACCATCGGTGCGGATCGCTTGACACTTGCCCTGCCGGCGGTCGATGGTCGGGTGATGGAGCGGACGGCACAGCACTGACGGTGGCATCGGGCCAGCTTCCTGCCAGGGCTTCCGGGCCGTTTCGCGCGGCAGCCCCCGATCGGTCGCAGCTCGTCCGGCTGCCTGCTGCGCTGGGCACGCGCTTCACGATCTTCGTCGACACCGAAGAGGAATTCGACTGGGCGGCCCCGTTGTCGCCAGCCAATCGGTCGGTCAGCGCTATTGCCGGTCTGCCCGATGCGCATCGCCGCTTTGCCGAACGCGGCGTGCCGATCACCTATCTGATCGATTATCCGGTCGCCGACGATCCCGCTGCTATCGATATCCTGCGCGGGGTGCTGGCCGATGGCCGCTCCGCCATCGGGGCGCAGCTTCACCCCTGGGTCAATCCGCCGCTGGAAGAGGCGGTGGGGGCGGGCAATAGCTTTCTCGGCAATCTGCCGCCCGCCTTGCAGTCGGCAAAGATCGCTGCACTGACCGATCGGATCGAACAGGCATTCGACAGACCGCCCCGGGTGTTTCGCGCCGGCCGCTATGGCCTGGGTCCGGATACGCTGGCCCTGATCGAGGCGCAGGGCTATCGCATCGACAGCTCGATGCGGTCGCGGTACGATTATTCGGGCGAAGGCGGCCCGGATTTCCGCGCCATCGCCAATCATCCTTTTCGCCCCACCGCTGGCGGGCGGCTCGTGGAACTGCCGCTGACGACGGTGTTCGTCGGTGGGCTGGGGGACAGGGGGCGGCGGCTGCAACGGATGCTGGGCCGGGTGCCGCTGGCGCGCGGCGCGCTGGCACGGGCGGGGCTGCTCCGCCGCATCGCCCTGACGCCAGAGGAAATGCCCCTGGCCGATGCGCTGGAGGCAGTGCGCGTGGCGGTCGATCACGGGGTGCGGCTGCTCAATTTTTCGTTCCATTCGCCGTCGCTGGTGCCCGGCCACACGCCCTATGTCCGCGATGCCGCCGATCTGGCGGCGTTTCACTGCTGGTGGACGGATATGCTGGATCAGCTCGACCGGATGGGCATTGCCCCGATCGCTGAATCCGAACTGGTGGCGGTGATGGATGCGGCGCATTGAAGCGGGGCTTGCCCGCCCCATCGCCTTTCCGCTACGCCGCCCCCTCGTCTGATGGGCCTGTAGCTCAGCGGTTAGAGCTGGCCGCTCATAACGGCTAGGTCGCGGGTTCGAATCCTGCCGGGCCCACCAGACGGAATTGGGGATGGCGCGGGCGCGGTTTCGCCGCTATGTCGCCCCTCCGGTCGGGGAGTGGCGCAGCCCGGTAGCGCGCTTGCTTTGGGAGCAAGATGTCGCAGGTTCGAATCCTGTCTCCCCGACCAATATCCCCTTCTCTGATTATATTGCCGGGGCCTTGGCGCATCGGGCGGTGATTGCCCTGGCCTTGCGGCGTGATAGAGGACGCTATGCTGTCCGATATCGAAATCTCGCGCGCTGCTGCGATCCGCCCCGTCCTGGAAATTGCCGAACGTGCCGGCATTCCGGCGGCCGCGGTCGAGCCTTATGGCCATTACAAGGCAAAGATCGACACTGGCCGGCTGTTGCCGGACGATGCCGCGGGCAAGCTGATCCTGGTCACCGCGATCAACCCGACGCCTGCGGGCGAGGGCAAGACCACGACTTCGGTCGGCCTGGCCGATGCGCTGAACCGGATCGGCAAGCGGGCGATGCTGTGTCTGCGCGAACCCTCGCTCGGTCCCTGTTTCGGCACAAAGGGCGGGGCGGCCGGCGGCGGCTATGCGCAGGTCGTGCCGATGGAAGACATCAACCTGCATTTCACCGGGGATTTCCACGCGATCACCAGCGCGCACAATCTGCTGGCGGCGATGATCGACAATCACATCTATTGGGGCAATGCGTTGGGCATCGACACCCGTCGGGTCGTCTGGCCGCGCGTGCTCGACATGAATGACCGGGCGCTGCGCGATGTGGTGCAGTCGCTGGGCGGCGCGGCAAATGGTTTTCCGCGCCAGTCGGGGTTCGAGATCACGGTCGCTTCCGAGGTGATGGCGATCCTGTGCCTGGCCGAGGGGCTGGACGACCTGGAGGCGCGGCTCAGCCGGATCGTGGTCGGCTATACTCGCGACCGGCGGCCGGTCACGGCGCGCGACCTGAATGCCGATGGCGCAATGGCCGTGCTGCTGGCACAGGCGATCAAGCCCAATCTGGTGCAGACGCTGGAGGGCAATCCCGCGCTGGTGCATGGCGGGCCGTTCGCCAATATCGCCCATGGCTGCAATTCGGTGATCGCGACGCGCACCGGTTTGAAACTGGCCGATTATGTGGTGACGGAGGCCGGGTTCGGCGCCGATCTGGGCGCGGAGAAATTCTTCGACATCAAATGCCGTCAATCGGGCCTGCGGCCGGATGCCGTGGTCATCGTGGCGACGGTGCGGGCGCTGAAGATGAACGGCGGCGTCGCCAAGGGCGATCTGGCCCGGCACGACGTGGATGCCGTCCGCCGCGGTGCGGTCAACCTGGTCCGGCACATCGAAAATGTCCGTCAGTTCGCCGTGCCCGCGGTGGTTGCGATCAACCGGTTCCATACCGACGGCGACGACGAACTGGCCGCGATTTCGGCCATTGCAGGGGACCATGGATCGCCGGCGATCGTCTGTACCCACTGGGCCGATGGCAGCGCGGGCGCGGAAGCACTGGCGCGGAGCGTGGTCGAGATCGCCGACGCCCCGTCGCAATTCGCGCCGCTTTACGACGACGATCTGTCGTTGATCGACAAGATCAACACGGTTGCCACCCGCATCTATCGCGCCGAGGCGGCGGTCGCCTCGCCCGAAGTACGCGCACAGCTCGCCCGTTGGGAGGAGGCGGGATACGGGCATCTGCCGGTCTGCATCGCCAAGACCCAGTACAGCTTTTCCACCGATCCACAGGCGCTGGGCGCACCGACCGGGCATATCCTGTCGGTGCGCGACGTGCGGCTGGCGGCGGGGGCCGGGTTCGTGGTTGCGATCTGCGGCGACATCCGGACGATGCCGGGCCTGCCGCGCGTGCCGGCGGCAGAGGCGATCCGCATCGATGCCGATGGACAGGTCCAGGGCCTGTTTTGACCGTTGCGCTGGGGATGGCATCCGCTAGCACAGGGGTTCGGCGATCGATCGGGGGCATGATGCACAGGACTGGATTGGGGTTGCGGGCGGCGCTGATGGCGACGGCGATGCTGGCATCGGTTGGCCCGGCACCGGCGCAGGGATTGATCGAGGCGCAGCGCGATGCCGCCGTCCCGACGCTGGAACAGGTTATCGGCCATGCCAGCGGCGCACGGATCACCCGGCCGGAGGATCTGGTCCGCTACCTCGAGGCACTGGCTGCAAAGTCGCCCGACCGGGCGAAACTGGTCACCTATGCCCGCTCATGGGAGGGGCGGCCGCTCGTCTATCTGGTGATCGGCAAGCCCGAGCATCTGGCCCGCCTGTCCGAGATCCAGGCCGATACCGCACGGCTCGCGGAGGGGCGGGCGCTGTCCCCGGCGGAGCGCAGTGCGATCATCGCGCGCACCCCCGCCATCGCCTGGTATGCAGGCGGCATCCACGGCAACGAGATCACGCCGCCGGACAGCGCGCTGGCGCTCGCCTATCACCTGCTGTCGGCCCAGGGCGATCCGCTGGTCGACAAGATCCTCGCCGAGACGATCGTCATCATCGACCCCAGCCAGAATCCCGATGGCCGCGCCCGGTTCGTCAACGGGTTTCAGGCCGCCGAGGGCCTGGAGCCGCAGGGCGACCGCTATACCGCCGAACATGACGAGCCGTGGCCCGGCGGGCGGACCAACCATTATCTGTTCGACATGAACCGCGACTGGTTCGCGCTCACCCAGCCGGAAACGCGCGGGCGCGTCGCTGCCTATCGCCAGTGGAATCCGATGGTGTTCATCGACAGCCATGAGATGAGCGGCGACGACAGCTATTATTTCGGGCCGCCCGCCGATCCGGTCAATCCGCTGATCACCTCGCGTCAGAATGCCGCGCAGAGCGAGTTCGGGCGCAATCGCGCCGCCTGGTTCGACCGCAACGGCATCCCCTATTTCACGCGCGAAGTGTATGACGCCTTCTATCCCGGCTATGGCGACATGTGGCCGACGCTCAACGGCAGCATCGCCTCGACCTTTGAACAGGCATCGCCGCGTGGGCTTGCCTGGAAACGCCGCGACGGCACCACGCTCACCTATCGCGACGGCGTGTTCAACAATTTCATCGCGGCGATGGCCACGCTGGAAACGCTGGCCAATGGCCGCGAACGCTATCTCTCCGACTATGCCGATTTCCGCCGGTCTGCGGTTGCAGAGGGCGAGCGGGCGTCCGACCGCTATGTCGTCATCGACCGCGCCGTCCGTCGCGGCCAGGCCGAACGGCTCGCATCGACGCTGGCGTTTCAGGGGATTGCCGTCACCCGCACCGGCCCGGGCACGATCTGCGGGCGCAGCTATCCGATGGGTGCGCTGGTGGTGGACAAGGCACAGCCGAATGGCCGCCTGATCCGCGCGCTGCTCGACCGCGATGTCGCCCTGCCGCAGCAATTCATGGCCGAACAGGAACGGCGCAGGAAAGCGGGCCTGCCGCACCTGCTCTATGACGTGACCGCCTGGAACCTGCCGCTGATGGAGGGGGTATCGGCCACCGCCTGCGCCGGGGCGGGTGCAGCGTCGGGCGAGCCTGTGTCATCCGATGCGCCGCCGCCCGCCATGGCCTCGATCGGCGCAGGCTTCGGCTATGCTGTCCCTTGGACCGATGCGGGTCAGGCGCGGTTCGTCATCGCGGCGCTGCGCGAAGGGCTGGTCGCGTCGACCACGGACGAGGCGTTCAGCCGCGACGGGCGCGACTTCGGCAAGGGCACGGTGGTGTTCCCGGCCAAGGGCAATCCCGCCGACCTGCCCCAGCGGCTGGCCCGCTTGGCCGAGGCGCATGGGGCTGAGGTCGTCACGCTGGACACGAGCTGGGTGGATCGCGGCCCCAATTTCGGCAGCGACGCCTTTGCCCGGCTAAAGGCGCCGCGCATCGCGCTCGCCTGGGACGAGGGCACTTCCGGCGGGGAGGCGGGGGCGGCCCGCTACGTCCTCGAACGCAAGCTCGGCCTGCCCGTCGCGCCGATCCGGGTGCGCACCATGGGCGCGGCGAAACTGGCCGATTACGACGTCATCGTGTTGCCCGAGACGACCGGGCGGTTCGCTCCGCTGCTCGGAAACCGGGGCGCGGCGGCGCTGAAGGCGTTCGTCGAACAGGGCGGGGTGGTCGTGGCACTGGGCTCGGCCACCGGCGCGCTGACGTCGGACAGCCTGAAACTGCTGGCCACCACCGAGGAACAGGCGTTTCAGGAAGAGGACAAGGACAAGCCCGCCGCCCCGGAAGAGGGCACGCGCATCGCCAGCCTGTCCGATTACGAGCGCATGGTGAACGATCCCAAGGCATCCCCCGACGAAGTGCCCGGCGCGCTGGTGCGGGTGGAGGCTGATCCGGATCACTGGCTGGCATCGGGCTATACCGATGCCACCGCGCTGGTCTCCGGCACGTCGATCTTCAAGCCGGTGAACGCCGCCGACGGCACCAATGTCCTGCGCTTCGCCGCCGCCGACAGCCTGGTCGCCAGCGGCTATCTCTGGGAGGAAAACCGGCTTCAACTCGCCTTCAAGCCGTTCGTGATCAGCCAGCCGCGCGGAGAGGGGCTGGTCATCGGCTTCACGCAAAGCCCGGTGACGCGCGGCTATCTGGGCGGGCTCGACCTGCTGCTCGCCAACGCCGTCCTGCTCGCTCCCGCGCGGGCGGAGGCGGGTACGGCGCGATAGACGTCATGTGCTCCTGCGAAAGCAGGAGCCCAGGGCTACAATGGACTGTCCTGTGAAACCCTGGGCTCCCGCTTTCGCGGGAGCACGGGCATATGATGACCGCTCGTGCGACCGGTCCGGATTTCCGCTCCCTCTCCCGCTTGCGGGAGAGGGAAGGGGCCCGCCGCGAAGCGGTGGGAAGGGTGAGGGTCTCCCTTCCGCCCTATTCGATCCCCAGCGCCGCCTTGACCGCGCGCCAGTCGACCAGCTTGAAATTCTGCGGCCCGCCCTCGTTCACATCGTCCTGGATCGCCAGCAGCCCGTTCGGGAATGCACCGATCGGCCCGCTCCACGCATCCAGCCCGTCGGTGCCGCTCACCGCATCCACGCCGCCCGCCGCCGCTACGCGGAACCGACCGACATAGCGCTGGCTTGCCTCCTCCAGCGCAAAGACCGCAAAGGCGCTGTCGCCCTGGCTCGATCCGATCAGCCAGGCGCGGTCGCTCTCGCGGATGATCGTCTGCCCCTCGACATCCGGCACGAAATGCTGCTCGGCTAGCATCGATACCGGCGTGCGCGCGACATCGGCCGGATCGACCGAATAGCGCCACAAGCCAGTCATCTCCTCGCCGATATACAGCGCCCCGGTGCGGTCATCGACCACGCACCCTTCGGACTGGCTGCCGACCGCAAACCGCTTTTCCTCGACGCCGGTAACGGTGGTGCCGTCGTCGCTCAGCCGATATTGCCGTGTCGCGCCGTCCTTGGCGACCAGCACCGCGAGCAGCGCATCCCCGCGCCGCCCCATGCAAAAGCCATAGGGCTCGACGACGTCGGACTTCACGAACCCGGCGGGGACCAGCTCGCCGCTGCCGGCATAGCGATAGAATGCAATGCCCATCCGCCCGCGATCCGACGCGCCAGCGATAAAGCCGTCGCCCACAGCACGCAGATCGACATTGTTGAGCAGGCCGTCGGGCAAGAACTGGAGCGCGCCGCCGCCAAGGGCAAAGACATAGAGCCCCGCCTTCTTGTCGGTGCCCAGGATCAGGCCCGGCTCGTCCTTGCCCTTGAACGACAGGGGTGCGCCGTCTGCCTTCGCAAAGATCGCCGGATCGTCCGCCGCATCGGCATTGGGCGTGGCGACCGGCACGGTTTCCCCCGCCGCCGGGACATTGACCGTTGGCAGGGGGGAAGGCGGCAGCGGCCGCTCCCCCTGCCATTCCGCACAGGCGGCACACAGGACCGCCAGCAGCGGGACGAACAGCGGGTTCGGCTTCATCACTCGCTCCGGGTCAGAAATTGCCACGCACGCCGAATTTCAGCGTGTAGCTATATTCCTCGTACTGCAGCAGGTTCCGGGCAACCGGGCCGGTCTGATAGGCGACATATTTCGCGTTGTTGATGTTCACCCATTCGCCGAACAGCTGGAAATTGCGGTTCAGGCGATAGCGGGCGCTGGCGTCCAGCTGGAAATGCTGGCGGACATACCGGTCCTCTTCGGCGACGGACGCAACCTCGTCCAGATACCGGTCGCGGTAGGTGCCCGCCAGGCGCAGGCTGATCGGACCCTTTTCATATCCGAGCACCGCGTTGAACGTGTGCTTCGACGCCGCCGGCAGCGCGATGTCGCGCAGGTCCCCGGTGTCGCCGTCGAACGTCTGACCATCCGTGTCGGTGTAGGTATAGTTGAAATTGGTCAGCAGCCCGTCGAACGGCGCCGGCAGCATCGAAAACAGCTGGGTATAGCCGAACTCGAAGCCGCGGATCGTTGCCTTGCCGCTGTTCTGCGGGATCTCCGCCTCGGTGAACGGAATGTCGCGGTAGATGCCGTTGAACGGCGCATCATCGGCCTCATAGGTCACGGCGATGATGTAATTGTCGATGTCCTTGTAAAAGAACCCCGCCTGCAACGCGCTCGATTTGGCGAAATACCATTCTGCGCCGATATCCAGGTTCCAAGCGCGATAGGGAACCAGATCGGGGTTGCCGAACACGCCCTCCAGGTCGTCGCCGTCGCGCTCGATGGCAAAACGGGGTGCCAGCTGGCCGATCCCCGGCCGCACCAGGCTCTTGAACGCGCCCGCGCGCAGGATCAGATCGTCGGCCGCCTCGTACCGCGCGACGATGCTGGGCAGCCAGTCGGTATAGCTGCGCTCGACCCGGTTGGGTGCGACGATCAGCTGTTCGTCATCCTCGCCGTCCTCGTTCAGCGTGACGGTGTTGCCGCGAATGTCGTTCTTCGTGTGCTCGACGCGCAGGCCGCCGATGATCCGCAGCGCATCGGTCTGGTACCGGCCGAGCAGATAGCCGGCATAGATGTCCTCGCCGACGGCATAGTCCTCTGCAATGGAATCGAAACCGGATCCGAGCGCATCGCGTTCGAACCCTGCCGCATTGGCGTCCAGGAAATCGCGCTCGCCCTGCTTGGCAACCAGATTGCCCAGATCGGCCAGCCGATAGGTCTGGGTGCCCAGTACATCGGCCAGGGTGAAATCGCCGTCAAAGCCGTCGAACGTATCCACATTCAGGTCGAACCGCTTTTCGCGCAAGCGCACCTTACCGCCCGCCTGCACGTCGAACTGGCCCTGATCCAGCGCGAAGCTGCGCGTGACATCGGTGCGGAACGTCCATTCGCGATCCGTCGAGCTGGACCGGCTGGTCCGGTCGAACGAATCGAATTCGAACTCGGTCGGCGTGTCGAACAGCGCGGCATCGCCGCCCCCGACGGTGAATCGTGGCAACAGGTAATTGCTGTAGTCGAACGCGATGGTCAGGTTGTCCTCATCCTCGAAATCGCGGCGGAAGGTGATCGGATCGATCGATCCGTCCTCTTCCTCCGCCGCGCGGGAATAGGCGGCCTGATACTGGATGCGCCACGGCCCGGTATTGGTCTCGCCGCCCACCTGATAGGACTGGATGGTCTGCACCTCGAACCGGTCCTTCAGGTCGCGCTCGACCCGGATGCGACCGTCGGCGCTGTCGAAGCTGGCGGTTTGTCCGGTCGATGCGGTGGGATCCTCGTCCAGCTCGATGATCAGGCGGCGGCGATCCTCCTGGTCCGAAAAGCGGTTATAGATGCCGCGCGCATAGAGCACCGTGTCGGGAGAGGCGCGCCAGTCGAACGACAGCGACCCGCCGGTGCGCAGGCGGCGGACGTCATAGTCGCGATACTCGACCGCATCGGCGAAGCGGTTATCGTTGTCGTCGGTGCCCCATCCGTCCATTTCGACATTGTCGGTCTCGAACCGGCGTAGATAATAGGATGCGCCGCCCGAAATGCCGAAATTGTCGCCCAGCCGCGTCGAAAAATTCACGCTGCCCTTGGGCGTCACCAGGTTGGTGTAGTCGTTGAACGACCCCTCGGCGCTGACGACCAGCAGGTCCTTCTTGCGGTCGAACGCGCTGGTCGTATTGATCTCCACCGACGCGCCGATGGTGTCGGCGTCCATGTCCGGGGTCAGCGACTTTTTGATCTCGATCGATTCGACCAGCTCGGACGCGACCACGTCCAGCGCAGCGCCCCGAACATCGGCCTCTGGCGCGGGCACGCGCACGCCGTTGATCGCGGCGGCATTCAGATTGGGGTCAAGCCCGCGCACCGCGACGAAGCGGCCCTCGCCCTGATCGTTCAGCACGTTGACGCCGGGCGCGCGGCGGACCGATTCGGCGACGTTCTGGTCGGGAAACTGGCCGATCGAATCGCGGGTCAGCACGCTTTCAAACCCGTCGGCATTGCGCTGGCGGCTGAGCGAGCTGGCCAGCGTCGCGCGCTGGCCGGTGACCAGGATCTCGCCTTCGCCGCCGATCAGGATGTCCTGAACCAGTTCGCCGGTCGCATCGACCGTGATCGACATCGTGACCGTATCGGCACCGGCATATCGGACGCGCAGGGTATAGTTGCCGGCGGGCACATCGGTGAAGCGAAACCGGCCGTTGCTGTCCGCCTCGACCTGGCGGCCCAGCTCGACGATCGTCACTTCCGCACTGGGCAGCACGCGCGTGCCTGACGAATCGGCAATGGTCCCTGTGACCTGTCCAGCCACGGCGATGACAGGAACGACGAGCAGTGCTGCGCCCAGCAACAAGCGCGCGCGAAAAGCGACATGAGCCATTTTGAACCCCCCTGGCTGTCCGAATGCCGTGCCAGTGGCTGGGTTTGATGACAGTCTGATGCGACTCGCATTGCAGATCGATGTCAGTCGGTCGCTTTCATCGGTTTATGCGCAACGCCCATTGATTGCGCGACGGTGATTGCCTGGGTGCTGACCCGATGGCGGCGAATCCGCTTGCATCGGGCAGGCCATCGAAAGGGCAGGCCATAGAAAAAGGGCGCCGCCATCGCTGGCAGCGCCCTTTCCCTAACTCGTCCGGCCATGGGGCCGGAAAAGCAACCGGCTGAAATCAGCCCATGTTGCCCATGGCGTCCATGGAATTGTCCATGGTGTTGCCCATCGCGTCCATTTCGTTGCCCATTTCGCCCATGGTGTCGTTGGCCATCGCTTCGATGTTGCCCATGGTGTCTTCGACATTCGCTTCCGGGGCTTCCGGCGAGGTGCACGCGGCCAGGGTCATCAGGCCGGCGGCAGCAGCGACAAGAACGATCTTCTTCATTCGAATGCTCCCAAGCAATTCTAATTCGCGGCCGGCCCGAATGCCGTCGCGAAGCCTTGGCAATAACGTCCGCTGCGATTGCGTCAATCGGTAATTCATAGTCGCGACGGGGTGGAATGTCCGAAACCCACGCGAATCAGCGGCTGACTACGGGAAAATCCTCGGTTGCATCGGCGGTCACGGCCAGCATCGCGGTCCATGCGGCGACATTTTGCCGCAGTTGCACAGGATCGATCTTGTCCAGCGTGTCGTCGGGCGTGTGGTGCAGATCGAAATATCGGCTGCCATCCTGCTGCAGGTCGATGACCGCTACGCCGTTGGCGCGCACCACCGGGCCGATGTCCGCGCCGCCGCCGGGCCTCGAATCGCTGCCCCGGTTGATGCCCAGCGGGGCCAGCGCCGTCGCCAGCCTGGCCGCGACCGGTGCGGCGCCCCCCTCGATGCTGGTGTCGAACCGCCAGATCCGGTCCGCGCCGAAATCGGATTCCGCCGCCACCACATGCCGTTCGCTCTTGTGCGCATCGGCATAGGCGCGGCCGCCATGGATGCCGACCTCCTCGGCGCCCGCAAACAGCACGCGGATCGTCCGCCGCGCGCCGCCTCCATCCATGATCCGCTTGGCCGCCGCCGCCACGATCCCGCAACCGGCGGCATCGTCGAACGCGCCCGTGCCCAGGTCCCAGCTGTCCAGGTGACAGGCGACCAGCACGATGCCCGCCGCCGGATCGCGGCCCGGCACTTCGGCGATGACGTTGCCTGACGGGTGATTGCCCGTCTGGCGCGGCGTCATCACCAGCTTCATCGTCACGGGCTTGCCGCGCTTCAGCACGCGCTCCAGCTGATCGGCGTCGGGCAGGGCCAACGCGCCGGCCGGAATCGCCTTCACCCCGTCGGGAAAGGTCATCACGCCCGTATGGGGGTTGCGGTGATGATCGGTGCCGATCGACCGGATCAGGATCGCCGCCGCGCCCTTTTGCGATGCGATTCCCGGTCCCTGCCGCCGCGCCGCCCCGAACGCGCCGTAATGCGACCCGTCCTGCGTGGCGCGCATCGCATGGCTGATATAGGCGATCTTGCCCTTCAGGCTGCCATCGGGCGCTGCCTGAAGGTCGGCGAAGCTGGGAAAGAACACGATCTCGCCCTCGATCCCCTTGTCCCCGGTGCTGCCCGAATTGCCGAGTGCCGTCACGGCCAGCGGCTGGGGAAAGGGCGCGGTGATGAACGCCTTTTCCTCGCCGCGCACCCAGACCGGCATGGTGAAGGATTCGGCGCGCACGTTGCTGAATCCCAGCGCCGTCAGCCTGGCTACCGCCCAGTCGCGCGCCCGCGCCTCCGCCTCGGTCCCGGCCAGACGCGGCCCGACCTCGGTGGTCAGGCTCTCGGTCAGGTCATAGGCGAGCGTATCCGCCAGCGCCGCATCGCGCAGCGCGGCCACGTCCAGCGACTGGGCCAGGGCGGGAAAGGGAAGGGCGAGGGCGGCGATCGTGCCGATCATCAGCTTTTTCATGGGGCGCGACGCTAGTGCCTGCCCGCAGGTTTGCCAACGGCCCGACCCGCCGCTAAATGGCGCGACGAATTTCCCCAACCTGACATCCAATCAACGGAGACCGCCCCGTGGCCGCCCAATACGCCTTTGTGATGAAGGACATGACCAAGACGTTTCCCGGCGCGCCCAAGCCGGTTCTGTCCAACATCAACCTGCAATTCTATCAGGGCGCAAAGATCGGCATCGTCGGCCCCAACGGCGCGGGCAAGTCGACGCTGATGAAGATCATGGCCGGCGTGGACCAGGAATTTTCGGGCGAGGCGTGGCCGGGCGAAAACATCACCGTCGGCTATTTGGAGCAGGAGCCGCAGCTCGATCCGGCCAAGACGGTGCTGGAAAACGTGAAGGACGGCGCACGCGAAACCGCCGATCTGGTCGAGCGGTTCAACGCCATTTCCGCCGAGATGGGTGATCCCAAGGAGGACACCGATTTCGACGCGCTGATGGAGGAGATGGGCGAGCTTCAGGCCAAGATCGATGCGGTCGACGGCTGGAGCCTCGACAACCAGCTTGAAATCGCGATGGAGGCGCTGCGTTGCCCGCCCGGCGACATGGGCGTCGAAACCCTGTCGGGCGGCGAGCGTCGCCGCGTCGCGCTGACCCGGCTCTTGATCCAGAAGCCGTCGATCCTGCTGCTCGACGAACCGACCAACCACCTGGACGCCGAAAGCGTCAAATGGCTGGAAAATCATCTGAAGGAATATGCCGGCGCGGTGCTGATGATCACCCACGACCGCTATTTCCTCGACAATGTCGTCGGCTGGATCCTGGAAATCGATCGCGGCAAATATTTTCCTTACGAAGGCAACTACTCCACCTATCTGGAGAAAAAGGCCAAGCGGCTGGAGCAGGAGGACCGCGAGGCCACGGGTCGCCAGAAAGCGATCAAGGACGAGCTGGAATGGATTCGTCAGGGCGCCAAGGCGCGCCAGACCAAATCCAAGGCGCGTATCGCCCGCTTCGAACAGCTTGTCGCGAGCCAGGAAAACCGCTCGCCCGGCAAGGCGCAGATCGTCATTCAGGTGCCGGAGCGGCTGGGCGGCAAGGTGATCGAGGCCAAGGGCCTGACCAAGGCTTATGGCGACAAGCTGCTCTTTGAAAACCTGTCCTTCTCGCTGCCGCCCGGTGGCATCGTCGGGATCATCGGGCCGAACGGCGCGGGCAAGTCGACTTTGTTCAAGCTGCTGACCGGACAGGAACAGCCCGATGCGGGCGAAATCGACATCGGCACCACGGTCCGCCTGGGCTATGTCGACCAGAGCCGCGACCATCTCGATCCGTCGAAGAATGTCTGGGAGGAAGTTTCCGACGGCCTCGATTACGTCAAGGTCAATGGCCACGACATGTCGACGCGCGCCTATGTCGGTGCGTTCAACTTCAAGGGGCAGGACCAGCAGAAGAATGTCGGCAAGCTGTCCGGCGGCGAGCGCAACCGCGTCCACATCGCCAAGATGCTGAAAAAGGGCGGCAACGTCCTGCTGCTCGACGAACCGACCAACGACCTGGACGTCGAGACGCTGGGCGCGCTGGAGGAAGCGATCGAGAATTTCGCTGGATGCGCCGTGGTGATCAGCCACGACCGCTTCTTCCTCGATCGCCTTGCCACGCACATCCTGGCGTTCGAGGGCAACAGCCATGTCGAATGGTTCGAGGGCAATTTCGAAGCCTATGAGGAAGACAAGCGCCGCCGCCTTGGCGACGCCGCCGATCGCCCGACCGCGCTTGCGTACAAGAAACTGACGCGCTGAAGCAGTGGCGGGCGGTCGCCCGGACGGCACGCTCGCCGAATGGATGGCGGCGGAGGGGTTCGCGCCCGAATCCGCCGCCAGCGTCCTTGCCGATGTGCCGCGCATCCGCGCGATCCTGATCGCAGCGGCGCGGGAAGGGCGGGCGGTCAGCTATTCCGAAGCGCTGGGTGCGCTTGGCCTGCGCTTCACCCGGCCGAAGATGCGGGCATTATGCCGCACGCTGGATGCGATCGACCGGGATGAACTGGCCGCCGGCCGCCCGGCGCTGGCCGCGCTGGTGGTGCGCGAAAGCGACGGCCTGCCGGGGCAGGGCTGGTGGACCGGCTCCGACGCGCGCGGCTATGCCGGAGCGTGGACCGGACCGGAGGCGGCAACGCATGTCCGCGCGCTGCAAGAACATGCGTTCGATTACTGGGCGGGCTGAGCCGCTACAGCCCGCTTGTTTCCACCTTTAATCCGTCGATGGTGACACTGACCATCGCATCGCCGAAAGCGACTTTTCGGCGCTCCCGATACCCGTTGCCATCCGGACCCCACATCTGGCGGAGTGTACGCCCCGCCAGATCGGCCACCCAATATTCCGGTATGCCTGCCACGGCGTAGAGCGCTGCCTTCTGGGTCAGGTCGGTCGAAAGCGTGGTGTCCGCCACCTCGACCACCAGTGCCACCGAAGCCAGCGGCACCAGCCCGTCACCATCCGCCTCGCTGGTAAGCACAATGTCCGGCTCCGGCGCGCTGGTTTCGGACAGGGCGATGCTTGCCTCGACCAGTGCAGTGACCTGCGAACCCATCGCCTTCAGTGCAGCGCTGATCTCTAGAAACAGCCGCGATTTGACCCGCGCGTGGGGCCGGTGCCGGGCGTTCATACAGAAAAGCTCACCGTCCAGCAGCTCGGTCTTGGCATAGCCGTCAAATGCACCCGACCGGTCAAGGAGCAAATAGTCCTCGACACGCAGCTTTACGCGCTGATGCTCGGTATTCAGGGGCCTGTGCTCGGTCATGGTGCCAAACTATCACCCTGGCGGGTCGCAACCAAGCGGTCATCGGCGGGGCGAGTGCCAGGCGGACGGGGTGACCCGCCCGGCTGATCACCTCACGCCTTCACAACCTTGTCCACCGCCTTGATGAACGCGGCCATTTCCGCCTGCGATCCGATCGTCACGCGGCTGACCGTCGGCCAGATTGGCCAGTTGCGGCCGATCTGCACCTTTTCCGCGAGCAGGGCGGTCTGCACCTCCTTGGCGGGGCGGGTCTTCCAGTCGACCATGATCATGTTGCCCTCGCTGCCGCCGTGCACCTCGATCCCGCGCTTGGTCAGCGCATCGACGGTCATGGCCCGGGTGGCGACCATTTCCGCCCGCCGCGCCTTGATCGCATCCTTCATCGGATAGGCCGCCGTGCCGCAGGCGAGCGCGGTGATCGGCAGCACGCCCGATACCTGGAACCCGTCATAGCGCATCATCCGCTTGTGCAGTTCCGGGTTGGCCAGCGTCAGGCCCAGCCGGATGCCCGCCATGCCGAACAGCTTGGAAAAGGTGCGCATGACGATCACGTCGTCGCGCGCGGCGGCCAGCGGCGCGGCGGTCGGACCGTCATAGAAGTGGATATAGGCCTCGTCCACCAGCAGCACCGAATCCTTGGGCTTGTTCGCCGCCAGCCATTCGATGTCCGCCATCGGCGTCACCGCGCCGGTCGGGTTGTTGGGCGAACAGACATAATAAAGGCCTGCATTCGGGTTGGCGGCCAGCATCGCCTTTACGTCCGCGCCCTTGCCCGGCTGCAACGGTACCCTGGCCAGCGGCGCGTTCAGCCAGGCGGCGGCGCGCCATGCGGCCTCGAACGTCGGATCGGCGGTCACCAGCCCCTTTTCGGGCGAACAGAAGGAAATGACCGATCGGACCAGCGGATCGCCCGATCCGGGCCAGGGCAGGATATGGCTTTCCGGAATGCCGTCCACCGCCGCGGCGGTGGCGATCAACTGGCCACGCGCATTGACGGGATCATAGCGATTGCCCATCGACACGATCCGCGCCGCCGCCTCTGCCGCCTCGGGAAAGGGGCCGGTCCAGCATTCATTGGCGCCGATTTGCACTGCGCCCTCGACGGCTCGCGCTGCCTGGCTCTGGGCAAAGGCCGGGGCGGAAAGCGACGGGCCGATGGCGGCTCCGGCACCCATCAGCGCGACGATGCGTCCCAACTGGCGGCGGGAATAGCCCCGCGCCATCAATTCACCCTGCGTATCGGTATCGAACATGAAGACCCCCGTTTGTCGTCAATGAATTCCAACCCGAAACCGCTTCGATTTCAGGGTGATTCACTCGTGCGGGGGTGACATGCTCTTTATCGTCCGGCTGGCCGGGCGCGGCGCGTCTGCCCGCACCATGTTTCAGTCGCACGGTGCGGGCAAATGCAATTATGACAACCGAGCGTCAGCGCCGGTGCAGCGCGTGCCTCAATAGGCGACGATCTTCACCCGGTCGCCGGTGCGCACGGTGGCGTTGCTGGCCAGCCCGTTGAGCACCAGAAACCGTTCCAGCTTGAAATCGTCGAACGCCATCCGGCCTGCCAGCGACTGGACGGTATCGCCAGCGCGGACGGTGACGACCCGCACATATCGGGGCTTTATCTGCGCCGCCTGTGCGCTGGTCAGGGCGCGGAACGACTGGACCAGGCCGGTGGCACCGCCCAGACCCTGCCCGGCGGGGGCCAGCACGGTGAAGTGATAGGCGCGGTCGTTCGCCACCTGATAGGCAAAGACGGTGACGTCCAGCTGCTGGTTGTTCGCATTGGCGCGGGTGGTGGTATAGGCCGCCTGCAGCCCGTTGACCGTGGTCCGCTGCACCGCCGTCTGCGGCAACTGGGCATTCTGTCCGGCCAGGTCGCCCAATACCGCGCGGACATAGCTTTCCAGATTGCCCGAATAGGCCCGCATCGAAAACTGCGCCTGCACATTGCCACCGGCGATCGTCACCGCGCTGGGGCTGTTCGACATCGTGAAGCCCTGGGGCGCGGTAAAGGCGATGCGCAGATCCGGGTGCAGGAAATCGCGACCCTGGATCACGCCCTGGCGCGGATTGTCGCCATAGAGCAGGCCATCGACCGCCGCCAGAAACGGCTCGCGGTTGCGCGGAAACTGCGTCCCGCCGGTGCGGTTTGCGTCGTTCAGCGCGGTGCGCACGCGCGCCTGTGGCTCCGGGTGCGTGCTGGCAAAGGCGGGGACCGACCGGGTCTGCCCCTGAATGCGGCCATTCAGGCTGTTCTGCGCGGCCAGGCTGGCCAGCATCGACGACAGCGCATCCGTGTCCAGCCGGGCAGTGTTCAGATAGCGGACGCCCAGCTGGTCGGCCTGCGTTTCCTGGCTGCGCGAATAGCCGAGCGTCGCCAGCTGCGCGCCCGTGCTGATCCCCTGATTGAGCAGGCGGCCGATGGTGCCGTCGCCCGCCACCGCGCCGACCAGCACCTGGCCCAGCACGCCCAGGATCGAATTGCGCGTCGCGGTGCGCTGGCGGCTCTGCGAATGGCGGGCGGCAACATGGCCGACCTCGTGGCCCAGCACTGCGGCCAGTTCCGCCTCGTCGTTCATCAGCGCCATCAGGCCGCGCGTGACATAGATATAGCCGCCGGGGGTGGCGAAGGCATTGTCCACCGGGCTGTCCAGCACCGTCACCGTGAAATCGGACGGCGCCGCCGACAGGCCGGATTGAACCGCGATGTTGCGCCCGACGCGCGTGACATAGGCGACCTGCGGCCCCGACCAGGCCCCGCCGAACTGCTGGATCAGCTCCTGGCTGATCTGTTGCCCCTGCTGGCGCTCGGCCGCCGTGATCGGCTGCGCCTGTCCGGCGCTGGCAGGGCGCGTCTGTGCGGCGGTCGTACCCCCGCAAGCCGCAAGCGACAGTGCGGCAGTGGCGAGCAACAGGTTTCTGACGGTCATGGCGATCCCCTTCCTAGACAGGTTTAGGGGCAGAATGGCTATCCCGGTCAATCGTTCCCTGCCCGTTACGGCAGAACGGCGTCAGACATTCAGCCTTTTGGTGAAGCCCTTCTCGCCGCCATAAGCCGCCGGATAGGCCTCCACCTGCTCCACCCGGGCACGGGGCGGCCCCTGGCGACACGCATCGACCAGCGCACCCAGCGCCGCGTCGTCGCCCGTCGCCATGATTTCGACCGAACCGTCGCTGCGATTGCGCACCCATCCGATCAGGCCATGCTGACGCGCGGTACGCACCACGAAATCCCGAAACCCGACGCGCTGAACCTGGCCCGTCACCACCACCTGCTGTGTCGTCATCAACTACCTTACGCGTTTCACGAACACGCGGCCCCCGTCGCGCCGCTCGATCTGGAAATTGGGAACGGCCTCCATCAGGTCGGATAGCCGCGCATAACCGAAATTGCGGGTGTCGAAACTCGACCGGTTGCCCGCCCGCTGGCCGACATCGGTCAGGCTGGCAAACCCGCGCTCGTCGCGCTTGGCGGAATTATACGCATCGATCAACAATTTGATCAGTTCGGCATCGTCAACGGTCGGTTTCCCCTCCGCGCGGGGCGGGGCGGGGGCACCTTCGGCAGTGGTCAGTGCGCTCACGTCGATGAACCGCGTGCATGCCTCGCGGAACCCCTCCGGCGTGCGGCTGGTGCCGAAACCATAGACGGGCAGCCCTTCCTGCCGGATGCGCATGGCCAGCGGCATGAAATCGCTGTCCGAACTCATGATGCCGAATCCGGTGACCCGCCCCCGGTGCAGCAGGTCCATGGCATCGATCGTCATCCGCATGTCGGTGGCGTTCTTGCCCTTGGTGATGTCGAACTGCTGATAGGGTTCCAGCCCGTGGCGCAGCGACTGGTCCTGCCAGCCCTTCAACGCGGGTTTCTTCCAGTTGCCATAGACGCGGCGGATATTGACCGTGCCAAGCTCCGCCAGCACGGTCAGGACGGGATCGAGCGAGCTAGGCGAGGCATTGTCGGCATCGATCAGCAGCGCGACATTGCCCCCCGATGCGCTGCCATTGCCGTTGCTGTTCGTCATGGCCGCATCCTAGCCCCGCACAGGGCCGCCGAACATGGGCTTAAAGCGCCATCCGCCGTGCAAATCCGCTCGCTCGACCCGAAAACCGGGCTTGGCAGCGATGTTCGTTTCGTGAAAGTATCGAACCGCGGGCGGGGGGTGCCCGCGCCACCGAGTCGGGGGACATGGGCGCAATCACCATGACGGGCTGGGCAGCGCTTGTCCTGATGCTGACAGTTATCTATCTGGTCGGGCCGGTGCTGGCGTCGGCCACCGTCGCCCGGCTGCGCGGCGACGAATGGCTGGAATGGCTGGAGGAGGATGGCGAGGCGATGGCCGAATCGGCCTTGCGGCGTATCTTCACCCTTGCGATGGCGGCGCTTGTGCTTGGCCTGGCTTATTGGGGCTATGTCACCTTCATCGCCGGATAATCGATCGCCATTACCTCATATTCCCGCTCGCCAGCGGGCAGGATGACGCGGCGCAGGTCACCCACCGCCGCGCCGCGCAGCGCCCGCGCGATGGGCGCGTTCCAGCCGATGCGCCCCGCACCCGCATCCGCCTCGTCATCACCGGTCAGGGTCAGGACGCGTTCCCGCTCGTCCTCGTCCACGATCGTCACCGTCGCGCCGAACCAGACGCGCGACCGGTCCGCCTGCCGCGCGGGGTCCACCACCTGTGCCGCCTTCATCCGCTTGGCCAGCCAGCCCAGCCGCCGGTCGATCTCGCGCAGCCGCTTCTTGCCGTACAGATAATCCCCGTTTTCCGACCGGTCGCCATTGCCCGCCGCCCAGGAAATCACCTCGACCAGCTTCGGCCGCTCGTCCGCGAACAACTGGTCATACTCGGCCTTCAGCGCGGCATAGCCGGCGGGGGTGATGAAATTGGGGCGCTGTTCCATGGGCGGGGGCTTAGCGCGACAACCCATCAATCGTCATCCCGGAAGCCGGTTTTCTTCAAATCGCAGATTTGATCGGAAGATCGAGCTGTCCGGGATCCATGGTGAGGTAGCCGCCGACGGAGAGATGGATCCCGGAGTGCAAGGCTTTCCAACGGAAAACCTGCCGGTTTTCCGGGAAAGCCGAACATCCGGGATGATGGGGGCCAGAGGGCAACCCGCCTCAGCCCGGCTGCCGCTTCCCCAGATACCAGCTCACATGATGCGGCCCGCGCGAGCGGGCGCGCTGCGGGTGCATCAGGTCATAGACGACCGCGTTTTCCAACACGCGCTGCACATAGTTCTTGGTTTCGTAGATCGGGATCGCCTCGACCCAGCGGACCATGTCGATGGCACCCGTGCGCGGGTCGCCATTGGCGCGCAGCCATTTGTTCACATTGCCCGGCCCGGCATTGTACGCCGCCACCGCCAGCGGATAGCTGCCGCCATAATAGTCCAGCATCCGCTGGAAATAACCGCTGCCCAGCTGGATATTGTAACTGGTATCCTGTGTCAGCGCCGACGGGTTGTAGCTCAGGCCCAGCTTGCCCGCCTGTTCGCGCGCCGTGCCGGGCATCAGCTGCATCATGCCGCGCGCACCCGCATGGCTGATCGCCTCGCGGTCGAACTGGCTTTCCTGGCGCGCGATCGCGTGGATCATCGTCCAGTACGCGTCCTGCCCCATCGGCACCGGCACGGCGGGATAGCCAGCGACGCTATAGTCGGACAGGCCATTGAGCAGCGCCGACCGCCCCACCATCACGCCCAGATCAGGGCGTCCCAGCGTCTTGGACAGCTCGGCTGCCAGCGCATGATCGGTGTCGCTGGTCGCGTCATTGGCGATCTGGCGGATGAACAGCGTCTGTTCCTTCCGCGCGCCGCTGCGGCCCAGATAGCTTGCAGCGCGCACCACGCCCCGGTTCATGAACGCGCGCCGCGCCTCCTCTGCCACCGGCATCGCGACAGTCGACGGCGCGCGATAGGGCTGTCCCAGCCGCTCCAGCGCCAGCTGCCCGTAATAGAGGTCGGGGTACCCGGCGGCGCGGGCATACCATTGCTGCGCGCCCGCCCGGTCGCTAGCCGCTTCCGCCGCGCGGCCCGCCCAGTAATAGCCCTTCGACCGGGTCTGCGGCGTGCGCGATCCGTTGCCATAGCGGCTGAACATGCCCACCGCGTCCGCCGGACGATTCAGCTTGTCCAGCGCGGTCGTGCCCGCCAGCCAGACCAGGCTGGTATAATCGTCCCGCTCACCCAGCGATTTCGTGCTGACATCGGTGCCCGCCGGATAGGCGTCGTCCACCTGCGCCGCGATCTGATAGGCAAGCGCATGCTGGCCGTCGCTGGCCGCCGCGCGGGCCATGGTCAACAGCGTTTCGAACCATTTCTCCGCATCGCCCGGCGTCGCGGTCAATTGCCGCGGCTGGGCCAGCATCGCGCGCGCCGCCTGGCTCTGCCCGGTATAGCGCAGCCAGTTGGCCCGGTCCGCGATCAGGCCGGGATCGCCGCGTCCCAGGTCGGGCGGCACCAGCGCCGCATCGGCGGCCGTCGTGCGATAGGCGAGCCGTGCGGCAAAGATCGGCCGCATGGTCGCGGAGGTGAAACCCAGCTGACGCTGCGCCGCGCTGGTCGCATTCTGCCAGAGCAGCCGGTCCATGCGCGCGTCATGATCCGCCGGGGTCAGGGCGCCCGGAAACCGGCCGAGCAGCGCGCTTTCGTCCTGCGGGCGCAGGCTGCCCATCCGCCAGGCGCGCCGCGCCGCCTCGTTCGCCTCCGCGATCCGCCCCATCGCTGCCAGCGCCTCGGCATGGCGCAACTGGCCAGCGCCTGTCAGCGGCGCGAAGCGGGCAAAGAACTGGTCCACCAGTCGCGGGTCGCTTGCCCCGCTGGACAGGCTGGTCTCGGCGGCGGCACGGCGGCTGCGCTCGCCCGGCCAGCCCGGATGGTTCAGCATGAACCCGGCATAGCTGGAAAAGGGCAGGTTGTCCGACTGCTGCAACTGGCGCCAGCGGTCGATGTCCGCCGCGATCGGATCGACAGGCTGCACCATGCCCCCGCCGCCCGGGATCGGCTGAACGATCTCCTGCGACGTCACGGCGGCGGAAGTCGCGATCAGGCCGGTGCCTGCCGCGATCCAGGCGATACTCTGCCAGAACCAGTGCTGCATACTGGACATCATACGGAATCCGGCCCTATTGGCCAGCCGCAATCGCCGCGATGAAGGGGTTTTTCGGTCATGTCGCTCTCCGGGTCCATTCCCGCGCTCGTCACCCCCTTCGTGAACGGCGCTTTCGTCGAAAGCCTCTACCGCGACTTTATCGAATGGCAGCTGAACAAGGGGTCGTCGGCGCTCGTCCCCTGCGGCACGACCGGAGAGGCGGCGACGCTGACGGCGGAGGAGCATTTCCGCATCGTGCGGGTCTGCGTCGATCAGGCGGCGGGCCGCGTGCCGGTGATCGCGGGCGCTGGGTCGAACGACACCCGCGTCGCCATCGCCAATATCCGCGCGGCAAAGGAAGTGGGGGCCGACTATGCGCTGATGGTCCCGCCCTATTACAACCGCCCCAATCAGGAGGGGATCTTCCGGCATTTCGAGGCGATCGTGAACGCCTGCGACCTGCCGATCGTTCTTTATAACGTACCCGGCCGCACGGTGACGGACTTTGCCGTCGAAACCATTGGCCGGCTGGCAGCGGCGTTCCCCTCGATCGTCGGCATCAAGGACGCGACTGGGGCCATCGCCCGCGTGTCGGCCCAGCGCGCTGCGGCGGGAGCGGACTTCGTGCAGCTGTCCGGCAATGACGACATGGCGCTTGCCTTCAACGCGATGGGCGGGGTGGGGTGCATCTCGGTCACCGCCAACGTCGCCCCGCGCCTGTGCGCCGAGTTCCAGGCCGCGACGCTGGCGGGGGATTATGCCGCTGCGCTGGATTATCAGGACAGGCTCTGGCCGCTCCACCACGCGTTGTTCACCGATGCCTCGCCCGGCCCGGTCAAATACGCCCTCAACCGCATCCGCCCCGATTTCCCCGCCGAACTCCGCCTGCCCATGACCCCGCCCGGCGAAGCGAGCCGCGCTGCGGTCGATGCGGCGCTGGCCCATGCGGGGCTGGTCTAGCATCACCTGCGACGGAAGCGGCCCTTCCGCAACCGACCCCATTGCGGTCGTCTCGCCCGAGTCATAAACTTCGGAAATGGTTACCCCGCCGCCAACTTCGAGCCACACAAGATTGGCGGACTCGATCGAAGATTTGTATCGGGTGTTCGCTGCAAAGGCTCCGCCCCTCATCGAGGGTTGTCCTTGTTGTATCGACACGCGAAATGTCGATGTGTTGCTCTCTAACCCCCTCCGGGAATTGGACGGGGATCAGCTGTGGCGCTACATCACCGGCGCATACCTGACGGTAGGGGGCGACCGAGATTTTCGGTATTTGATGCCCCGAATTTTTGAGTTGGCCGCAGTTGGCCCTTTCGGGGTGCCACACACGGAAATCGTGCTTGGCAAACTCGCTCTTGCGCGATGGGAAACATGGTCAGTCGCCGAGAGGGAGGCTGTTCTAGAGTTTATTGACGCATGGTTCTCCGCGGCGCTTGAGCAAGATTTGCTGCACGCAGAGGACGGTTGCATCGACCAATCCCAGACCATTTTATGCGGCATGGCTCGTGCTGGCCTACCACTTACCGATTGGCTCATTCGGTTGACCGAACCTGAGTATGAGCCGATCTTGGCGGACCTACGTCAGCGTTACCCGCGAGACCTATCCCCTTTTTGGAACAGCGCCCCGGACGGTTTCGCGCAGTTGTCGGCGGTTCTTGCGGAAGGGGCGGCCTGAAGGCAGCTATCCACCCAGTAGCTGCCAATCAGCGTGTCTGTCGAAAGCTGCCATCTTAGACGCCGCGGCCCGATGCGATGCGCTCCCCTCGCGCTTCCCGCTTCCCTTTCGCGCCTCGCCTCCCTACATCGCGCGCTCCATGGCTCGTCCGCGTCCCCAATCCTTCGAGAAGGTCAAGACCGTCGCCGAAAACCGGCGCGCACGGTTCGATTATGCGATCGAGACGGTGTACGAGGCGGGGATCGCGCTCACCGGCACTGAGGTGAAGAGCCTGCGCTTTGGCGAGGGGTCGATCGTCGAGGCCTATGCCGAGGTAAAGGACGGGCAGGTCTGGCTGGTCAATTCCAACATCCCGGAATTCAGTCACGGCAACCGCTATAATCACGAGCCGAAGCGTCCGCGTAAACTGCTCCTTCACGAGCGTGAGATAAACAAGCTGCACGGGGCGGTGGCACGCGAGGGGATGACCCTGGTGCCGCTGTCGGTTTATTTCAACGGGCGGGGCCGGGCAAAGGTCGAACTCGCGCTGGCCAAGGGCAAGAAGGCGCATGACAAGCGCGAGACCATCAAGGAGCGCGAATGGAAGCGTGACCAGCAGCGGCTCCTTCGCAACCATGGGTGATCGCATGGCGGGCCGCCGCTGGATCGCTCGCCTGATGGCGGCGATGCCGACCCGCGAGCAGCTGGCCGATCATCGCCTGACCCGCCCCTTTGCCAACCGCATCCTGGCACCCTCCTTGTGGCGCTTTACCCGCCGGTCGGTCCCGCGCGGCGTCGCCCTGGGCGTCGTCACCGGCATCATGATCCCGGTCGCGCAGATTCCGGCAACCGCGCTTCTGGCGCTGCCGCTGCGCGCCAATATCCCGGCGGCGGCGGCGACCACGTTCATCACCAATCCCTTCACCACGCCGCCCATCTGGGTCGCGGCCTATATGGTCGGCAAATGGCTGCTTCGCATCGACGAACAGTTGCCGGGCAACCCGATCCGTTCGGGCGCGGTGGCGGCGGATCGCGGCTGGCTCGACTGGCTGCTGGTGGAGGCGGGACCGGCGACGCTGACCGGGCTGATCGTCTTTTCCGTGCTGGGCGCCCTTATCGCCTATTTCGGCACCGCCTTTGGCTGGCGCTGGTGGATCGGGCGCAAATGGCGGCGGTCGCGCCGGGGCGTGCGAAACTGACGTCACGCCGGTTGACCCGGCGTATGGCGGGACTAAGACAGCGCATCCCAATTTTCGACGAAGGATGCGTCCATGCGGATTTCCGCTCTCACCCTGTCCCTCCTCGCCAGCGCCGCATTGGTCGGTGCCTGCGCGCCCGTCACTAGCGAAACGACGACGGCGACTGCCTCGACCGCGACGCCGGCCGCGCCACAATATGGCGTGTTTGGTTTCGATGCCGCCGGCATGGACCGGTCGGTCGCCCCGGGCGACAATTTCTATGATTTCGCCAACGGCGCCTGGATGAAGGCGAACCCGGTGCCGGCGGACAAGTCGAACTACGGCATGTTCACCGTGCTCGACGAACTGTCGCGCGAACGCACCCGCGAAATCCTGGAAGCGGCGCAGGGCGATGCGAACAGCAAGATCGGCACCGCCTATGCCAGCTATCTGGATACCGCCGCGATCAACGCCGCCGGGCTTGCGCCGATCCAGCCCTGGCTGACGCAGATCAAGGGCCTGTCGGACAAGTCGGGCTATCCCGCGCTCGTCGCCCAGGCGCAGGTGAACGGCGTCGGCGGCCCGTTCGGTGCCTATGTCAACAATGACGACAAGCGGCCGGACACCTATGCGCTCAATCTGGTGCAAAGCGGGCTGGGGATGCCCGACCGTGACTATTACCTGTCCAGCGAACCGCGTCAGGCAAAGGTGCGCGCGGCCTACCTGGCGCATCTGGCCAAGGTGATGACGCTGGCGGGCGAGCCGAACGCCGATGCGCGCGCACAGGCGCTGCTGGCATTCGAAACCGAAATCGCGCGCGTCCACTGGACCCGCACCGAAAGCCGCGACGCGGAAAAGACCTATAACAAGATGACGCTGGCCGAACTGGCGGCGAAGGCCCCCGGTTTCGACTTCGCGCCCTATTTCCGCGGGCTGGGCGCCAATGTCGACAGCGTGATCGTGGCCCAGCCGAGCGCGGTTGCGGGCATCGCGAAGCTAATCGCCGCAACGCCGGTATCGGTGCTGAAGGACCAGTTGCTCGTCCGCTCGCTCAACGGCTTTGCCGACGTGCTGCCCGAAGCGTTCGACCGCGAACAATTCGCCTTCTACGGCACCACGCTGTCCGGCACCCCGCAACAGGAACCCCGCTGGAAGCGGGCGGTGGGCTTCACCACCGGCGCCTTGGCCGATGACGTCAGCAAGCTTTATGTCGCCAAATATTTCCCGCCGGAAACCAAGGCGGCGATGGACGAGCTGGTCCGCAACGTGACCGCGGCGATGGGCCGCCGCATCGACGGGCTGACCTGGATGGATGCCCAGACCAAGGCAAAGGCGCGGGCCAAGCTTGCGTCCTTCACGCCCAAGATCGGCTATCCGGATCGCTGGCAGGATTATTCCGACCTGGAAATCCGCGCGGGCGACGCGCTGGGCAACAACCTGCGCGCCAACCAGTGGGCGCACCGCGACAATTTCAGCAAGCTGGGCCAACCGATCCGCAAATGGGAATGGGGCATGACGCCGATGACGGTGAATGCCTATGCCAACCCCACAATGAACGAGATCGTGTTCCCCGCCGCGATCCTGCAACCGCCCTTTTTCGATCCCAACGCCGATCCGGCGGTGAACTATGGCGGCATCGGCGCGGTGATCGGGCACGAAATCAGCCACCATTTCGACGATCAGGGCCGGAAATACGATCCCAATGGCGCGCTGACCGACTGGTGGACGGCCGAGGACGTGAAGCGCTTCGACGCGCTGACGGCGCAGCTGGTCAAGCAGTATGACGGCTATGAGCCGCTGCCCGGCGGCAAGGTGAATGGCAGCCTGACGCTCGGCGAAAACATCGCCGACCTGGCCGGGCTTACCGTCGCATGGGACGCCTATCAGGCATCGCTGGATGGCAAGGCGGCACCGGTCATCGACGGCTTCGGCGCGGAACAGCGTTTCTATCTGGGCTGGGCGCAGATCTGGCGGCGGACCTATCGCGAGGAGAATCTGCGCCAGCGGCTGCTGACCGATCCGCACTCGCCCTCGGAACAGCGGGCCTGGGTCGTGCGCAATCTCGATCCCTGGTATGCGGGCTTTAACCCGCAGCCGTCGAGCCGCCTGTATCTGGCACCGGAAGCGCGCGTCCGCATCTGGTAAAAATGGCCAACCGGCATGGGCCGGCCGGGCGATCCGTCGTCCGGCCGCCTTTCCCTGCACGGTCGCTTGACCGGCGACGGCGCGGGCGTGACAAGGGCGCAACGCCATGACCATGCCCGCCGCTTCGCCCAATCGTTCCCCGTTGATCTGGGCGCTGCTCGCCACGCTGGCGGCCAGTGCGTTGCTGCTGTGGTTGGTGCGCAGCCCCATATTCGCCGGCGGGTTCGCCGCCGCCGCGCTGGTGCTGGTCGCCCTTGCCGCGCTGATCGTCCGTCGGCCCGCTGCCGACGGTACCGAACCGTCGCCGGTCGAACCGGACTGGGCATTGGCCCGGGTGATCGCCGACGGCCTGTCCGATGCGGCAGTCGTCACGGATCGTGCCGGGCGCATGGTCTTTGCCAACCAGGCCTATGCCCACCAGTTTCCCGATCTGCCCGCGCCGCCCATGCTGCCGATGAGCGATGCGGATATCGCCGCATTGACCGCCGCTGCCCGGCTGGCCTGGCGCGATGGTCAGGCGGAAAGCGAACTGCTGACGCTCGGCGCGCGCACCGTCCGCGCGGTGATCGTGCGCGGCGGTCAGCAGGGGCTGATCTGGCGCTTTGTCCTGCCGGACGACGCGGTGCGCCGTGCGACCCTTCCCGGCATGATCGCAGGCCCGCTTGGCGATCGGCTGGGGCAGGCGGGGGTGATGGCGGTGCTGGTCGAGGGCGACGGGCGGATGATCGCCGCCAGCCGCGTGTTCCGCCACCGTGCGCTGGGCGGCATCGACGTGCCCGTCGAGGGGCGCAACCTCGCCCCGCTGTTGCTGCCCGCCGATGATGACGTCAGCCGGTTTCGCCTGTCGGGCGAGGGGGAGGGGGCGGGCCTGTTGCGCCTGTTCCAGCTGCCGCTGGACGATGCAGAATCGGGCCGGGACGACGGGCCGATCCTGCTGGCAATGGTGGACGAGGAGGAACGGGCCGCCCCGGCCTCGCCCAACCTGGATGCGCAGGGCTGGTTGCAGGCGATGATCGCACTGTTGCCGGGGGGCGTCGCCTTGCTCGATGAACAGGGGCGGCTGGCCTGCGTCAACGACGGCTTCTACCGCGCGACCGGAACCAGCGACGCGACGCGCCCCACCTGGCCCGGCGACCTGCTGGTGCGCGAGGACAAGGCGGCGCTGGCCGATGCCATTCACCGCATGGCCCGGCCCGGCGCGCGGTCCACCGACCTGTCCGTTCGGCTGCGGGTCCGCCCGGACGAACCGGTCTCGCTGCGCGCCACCGGGCTTGGCGCGATCGCGCGCGGTCAGGTGATGCTGGCGTTCAAGGATACGGGCGAGGAACAGGAACTGAAGCGTCAGGTGGCGCAGGCGATCAAGATGCAGGCGGTTGGCCAGCTGGCCGGCGGCGTCGCCCATGATTTCAACAACATCCTCACCGCCATTCTCGGCCATTGCGACCTGATGTTGATGCGCCACGACCCCGGCGACAGCGACCATGACGATATTCAGCAGATCCGCTCCAACGCCAATCGCGCCGCCAGCCTGACCCGCCAGCTGCTCGCCTTTTCCCGGCAACAGACGCTGCGGCCCCAGGTGCTTCAGTTGCCTGACGTGATTTCCGAGGTATCGGCCCTGCTCAAGCGGCTGCTGGGCGAAACCGTCGAGCTGGTGGTTCAGCACGGGCGCGGACTTGGCCCCGTCCGCGCCGATCCCGGTCAGCTGGAACAGGTGGTGGTCAACCTGGCCGTCAACGCCCGCGACGCCATGCTGGCCGCGCATCCCAATGGCGGCGGGGTTCTCAGGATCGAGACGCTGGCGGTCAGCGCTGCCGATGTGCGCAAGCGCGGCGACGGGGTGCTGCCGGAGGGCGACTATACGGCGCTCCGCGTCTCCGACACCGGCACCGGCATCCCGCCGGACATCCAGGCAAAGATCTTCGAGCCCTTTTTCACGACCAAGGAAACCGGCAAGGGCACGGGCCTCGGCCTGTCCACCGTCTATGGCATCGTCAAGCAATCGGGCGGCTATATCTTTGCCGATTCGACACCGGGCAGCGGGGCGACCTTCACCATCTATCTGCCGGTCCACCGTGCCGCCGAACCGGCGGGCAAGGCGCTGAAACCGGCGACCCCTGCGGCAAAGGCGGCGGTGCCCGACCTGTGGGGCACCGGCACCATCCTGCTGGTGGAGGACGAGGACATGGTCCGCGCCGTCGCCGAACGGGCACTGGCGCGTCAGGGCTACCGCGTGCTCACTGCCGATAATGGCGAAGTGGCGATGCAGATGCTGGCCGACGGGGTCCGGCCCGATCTGCTCATCACCGATGTCGTCATGCCGGTGATGGACGGTCCCACCCTGGTCGGCCATGTCCGGCGCGAGTTCCCCGATCTGCCCATCCTGTTCATGTCGGGCTATGCCGAGGAACAGGCGCGGCGGCAGATCACGATCGACAATGTCGGGTTTTTGCCGAAACCCTTTTCCGTACAACAGCTTGCACAAGCGGCCCGGGACGTTATGACGGCGCAATGAACGCTGGCGACTTGCCGTCTGCGGCTTTAGGATCGTTGCATGAGCGTTTCGCAATCCCGTATTCTGATCGTCGAGGATGAACCCTTGATCGCCATGATGCTGGAAGATTTCCTGGACATGCTGAGCCACGGCGTCGTCGGCCCGGCCGATGCCGTCGACAAGGCTGCGGCCCTGGTCCAGTCCGGCGGGTTCGACGCCGCGATCGTCGACGTCAATCTGCGGGGCGGCGAACAGTCGTGGCCCGTTGCCGACGCGCTGGATGCCGCCGGCATCCCCTTCGCGCTCGCCACCGGTAGCGGGGGAGAGGACATCGCCCAGCGCCATGCGGGCCGCCCCGTGCTCGCCAAGCCGTTCACCTTCGATCAGGTCGAACGCACCCTGGGCATGTTGCTCGGCTGAGCCTCTCACTGTTCCACTCTTGTTCTACAGGAACAAATGCGATACATGACGTTCAACACGATTGAACGCATGATCCATTTCCTCTAGCGACAGGGACAGCGCAGATGGCCGCGAAACTGAAGGTGATCGACACCGATATGGCGACTTCCACGGATCGGCAAAAGGCGCTCGACGCCGCCCTGGCCCAGATCGACCGGGCGTTCGGCAAGGGCTCGGCGATGAAGCTGGGGCAAAAGGAAGCGATGCAGGTGGAGGCGATCTCCACCGGGTCGCTCGGCCTCGACATCGCGCTCGGCGTCGGCGGCCTGCCGCGCGGCCGCGTGATCGAGGTTTACGGGCCGGAAAGCTCGGGCAAGACCACCCTCGCCCTGCACGTCATTGCAGAGGCGCAGAAGGGTGGCGGCACGGCGGCATTCGTCGATGCCGAACACGCGCTCGATCCCGTCTATGCCAAGAAGCTGGGCGTCAATATCGACGAACTGATCGTGTCCCAACCCGATACCGGCGAGCAGGCGCTGGAGATCGTCGACACGCTGGTCCGCTCGAACGCGATCGACGTGCTGGTGGTCGATTCGGTCGCTGCCCTGGTGCCGCGTGCGGAAATCGAGGGCGAGATGGGCGACAGCCATGTCGGCCTTCAGGCCCGCCTGATGTCGCAGAGCCTGCGCAAGCTGACCGGTTCGATCAGCCGCTCGCGCTGCATGGTGATCTTCATCAATCAGCTGCGCATGAAGATCGGCGTCATGTACGGCAATCCTGAAACCACGACCGGCGGCAATGCGCTGAAATTCTACGCCTCCGTCCGGCTCGACATCCGCCGCACCGGCCAGATCAAGGACCGCGACGACATCATCGGCAACGCGACCCGCGTGAAGGTGGTGAAGAACAAGGTCGCCCCGCCGTTCAAGCAGGTCGAATTCGACATCATGTATGGCGAGGGCATTTCCAAGATCGGCGAGATCCTGGACTTGGGCGTCAAGGCGGGGCTGGTCGAGAAGTCGGGCGCCTGGTTCAGCTATGACAGCGTCCGCATCGGTCAGGGCCGCGAGAACGCCAAGACGTTCCTCAAGGAAAATACCGAGCTGTGCGCCAAGCTCGAGGCCGCGATCCGCGCGCGCACCGAAAAGGTGGCCGAGGAAATGATGACCGGCCCCGACGCGGACGACGATAGCGACGATATGTAACCCGCTGCCGCTGCGTGGCAGGTTGGGAATGGGGCGCGGCCCGGTGGAACGTCCACCGGGCCGCGTTCGTTTTGGGGACCGCTTCATCGCCCAGGGACCTGTTGACACCTGACCGCCAAGTCCTTCCAACACGGTCAGGAAGAATTGTCCCGCATCGCTCGTCGCTTCAGGGAGCCATCGCCATGACCATCCGCGTCCATCACCTCGAAAACTCCCGCTCCCAGCGCATCCTGTGGCTGCTCGAGGAACTCGGCCTGCCCTATGAAGTGGTCCGCTATCAGCGGGACAAGGTGACGATGCTCGCCCCGCCGGAGCTGAAGCGCGTCCACCCGCTCGGCAAATCGCCCGTGATCGAGGATGACGGGCGCGTCATCGCCGAAACCGGGGCGATCGTCGACTATCTGGTCCACCGCGCCGATGGCCAATTCGGTCAGCCGGCGCACCGCGAGGATGCGCTGCGCTGGACCTTCTTCATGCATTATGCCGAAGGGTCGCTGATGCCGCCGCTGCTTCTCAAGCTGGTGTTGTCGAAAGTGCCGCTGTTCGGCGGTATGGCACAAAAGAAGATCCAGCCGATGATCGATGTCCATCTCGATTATGTCGAGGCGGAACTGGCCAGCCGGCCCTGGTTCGCCGGCCAGTCCTTTACCGCCGCCGACATCATGATGAGCTTTCCGCTGGAGGCCGCCCGGTCGCGCGCTGGGCTGGACAGTCGTCGCCCCGCAACCCTTGCCTGGCTCGACACCATCCATGCCCGCCCCGCCTATCAGGCCGCGCTCGCCGCCGGCGGCCCCTATGCCTATGCCTGACGGCTATTGCCGCCCGGCGATGGCCGGTCTGATCCTTGTCGGGCTGGCCGTCCCGTTCGCTACCCCCCGGTCGGTCGCCCAGGTCGCTACTCCCGGGCCCGATGACGGGCCAGATATCGTCGTCGACGCCGTTGCCGGGATCGTCGTCAACGGTCGCGTGCGGCGCTGCACCCCGCTGCGCGACGATCCAGCCAATGGGGTGGACGTCTACAGCGGAGGGAACGGCTCCAGCCTGATGACGCTGGTCCCCGGCAAGTCGGGCGGCTTTGCCTTTGTCCCCAATGCCGAACAGGTCACCGGCCCGGATTATTGGCAGCGCACCGGCATCGGGCTTCACCGCTATGTGTTTCGCGCGCCTGCCGACGGCTCGCCGATGTGCATCGGGGCACGCAGTGGCGGCGGCAATCATGCGGCCTTTCGCCGGATCGTCGATGCGGCGCCCTATCGCGGCCAGCGGGTCCGCTTCACCTTGTGGGTGGCGACGCGTGCCGTCGATCAGGTGAATTTCTGGGCGGCGGCCGGCAATGCGTGGCAGCAACCGGAGCCATCCGGCGCGCCGGACGCCGCCGCTCGACCGGAACCGGCAAAGCGCGCTCGACGATTGCTCAACGGCGGTAACAGCAATTTCCGGCCCTTTGCCGGGTCGCGCGGCTGGACACCGGTAATGGTGGAAATCGGGCCGATCGCGCCGGACGCCGATCATGTCAGCTATGGCTTCGCGCTGGTCGGCGACGGCGATGTCTGGGCGCACCGCCCGATGATCGAACCCGTGCCTGCCACGCCGGGCGTGACGGGGGACAAGCTGGTCATCGGCCGGGAATGGCGGCCGCCACAACCGGTCACGGCGGATTGATCCTCCCCCGTCTGCGCCGCACCGCGGCATTTTTCGCCGTGCGTGGCTCGACTTGTGCCCGGCCCCCCGTCTAGGCTGGCGCGATAGACCAGGCAGACGGGGGCGCACACGGCATGACGACGGCGACGGCAACGGATGAGAGCGCGCACGGCCTGTCGCTGCAATGGCAGATGCTGATCGGCTTTGCCGCCGGTCTGATCGTCGGACTGGTCGTCCATTACGGCGCGGGCGATGCGGCCTGGGTCAAGACCGTGACCACTTACGTCACTGCCCCCATAGGCCAGCTGTTCCTGCGCCTCTTGTTCATGCTGGTCATCCCGCTCCTGTTCTCGGCGCTGGTCGTAGGCATTGCGGAAATGGGCGAGGTGCGGTCCCTGCGCCGCATCGGGCTCAAGACACTTGGCTGGACGCTGGTTGCATCGACCGTCGCGGTCATCGTCAGCCTGGTGCTGGTCAACCTGCTTCAGCCCGGCAGCGGCGTCGATCCCGCCGTCGCGCGGCAGATGCTGGCGGACGGGCAGGGCGCGGCCGGATCGATCCTCGAACGCACGGCGACCACGCCCACCGGCATGGACGCGCTCCTCGCCATCGTGCCGACCAACATCGTCACCGCCATGGCGAACAACGACATCCTCGCCGTGATGTTCTTTGCCCTGTTCTTCGGTATCGGCCTGGTGCTGGTCGATCGGCCGGAAACGGAGTCGATCAAGCGGGCGATGCAGGGCCTGTTCGAAATCTCGATGCGCCTGATCGGCATCGTCATCCGCTTGGCCCCAATCGCAGTCTTCTGTTTCATGTTCAATCTGGCCGCCCTGTTCGGCTGGGATCTGCTGATCCGCCTGTCGGCCTATGTCGGTGTCGTCGTGCTCGCGCTCGGCATCCAGATGTTCCTGATCTTTCCTGCCCTGATCGCGCTGGTCGCCAAGCGTTCGCCCATCCAGTTTTTCCGCGACGTGCAGGAGGCGATGGTCATGGCCTTTTCCACTGCCAGCTCCAACGCCAGCCTGCCCACCGCCCTGCGCGTAGCGGACGAGAAACTGCGCCTGCCGCCAAAGGTCGGGCGTTTCGTCCTCACCATCGGCGCAACCGCCAACCAGAACGGCACGGCCATGTTCGAAGGGGTGACGGTGATCTTCCTCGCTCAGTTCTTCGGCGTCGACCTGACTATCTGGCAACAGGTGACGGTGATGCTGATCTGCATCCTGGGCGGAATCGGCACGGCCGGCGTCCCCGCCGGATCGCTGCCCGTCGTCGCGCTGATCCTCGGCATGGTCGGTGTCCCGCCAGAGGGGATCGGCCTGGTCCTCGGTGTCGACCGCTTCCTCGACATGTGCCGCACGACCCTCAACGTCACCGGCGACCTCGCGCTCGCCACGCTGGTTGCTGCGGGAGAGGACTCGGTCGAAGAGCCATTGGCGGCATGAGGCTGACCCGACGCGCGCTGATCGGCACGGCCGCGCTCGCGCCGCTGGCGACCAGCGCCATAGCCCGTGCCATGGAGCCGGACCTGTCCGCGCTCGCCCCGATCACCGGCGCGGCCAAGCCCATCGGCTCGGACGAACGCCGCGCCCGCCTCTCCCGCGCGCAATCGCTGATGAAGGCATCGGGCATCGGCGCGGTCCTGATCGAACCGGGCGCCAGCCTGGTCTATTTCACCGGCGTCCGCTGGGGGCGCAGCGAACGGCTGACCGCCGCCGTGCTGCCGGTGGAGGGCGATCCGCTGATCGTCACGCCCTTTTTCGAGGAACCCTCGGTTCGCGAAACGCTGGGCATACCGGCGGAGGTCCGCGTGTGGCAGGAACATGAGGACCCGCTTGCGTTGGTCGCCGAGTGGCTAAGGGAAAAGGGGTTGGCCACCCGCCGCGTCGGGATCGAGGAAACCGCCCGCTATTTCGCCGTCGACGGCCTTGCCCGCGCGCTCGGCGATGCCCGCCTGATCGTCTCCGCCAACCCGGTCGTGCGCGGCTGCCGCATGATCAAGAGCGCGGCCGAAATCGCGCTGATGCAGGCCGCGTCAGACGTCACCATGGCCGCCTATCGCTGGACCCATCCCCGGATCGAGGCGGGCATGACCCCGCGCGACATCGCCGCGATGATGAGCGCCGCGACGGTCAAACTGGGCGGCGAAGTCGCCTTCAACCTGATCCTGCTGGGCGAGGCGTCCGCCTACCCGCACGGCACGCGCAAAGCCCAGCGGGTGACGCCGGGCGAGGTCGTGCTGATGGACTGCGGCGCGGTCGTCCATGACTATGAAAGCGATATCAGCCGCACCTTCGTCCACGGCACGCCCACGCCGGAACAGCGCAAGGTATGGGGCGAGATGCGCCGGGGCCAGGACGTGGCACTCGCCGCCGCCTGCAACGGCGCGCCCGCAGGCAGCGTGGACGATGCCGTCCGCGCCTATTACGAATCGCTCGGCTATGGCCCGGATTACAAGCTCCCCGGCCTGTCCCACCGCACCGGCCACGGCATCGGCATGGACGGCCATGAACCGATCAACCTGGTCCGCGGAGAGACGACGCCGCTCGCCCCCGGCATGTGCTTCTCCAACGAACCCGGCATCTATCTGCCCGGCAAGTTCGGCATCCGGCTGGAAGACTGCTTCCACATGACCGAAGCGGGTCCGAAATGGTTCAGCCAACCCGCCCGCTCGATCGACGAGCCGATTGGCTAGATGCTGTTCGAAGGCAACAGTAGCGAATTATCTGCTTACCTCAGGGGGACGCGCAACAGTTACTATGTCTATTTGCTATGCCGTCCCGATGGCACCCCATTTTACATTGGCAAAGGAACTGCCCGTAGGGCGCTAGAGCACGAGGCGGAAGCGCGGCGGGCTCACTTAATCGGCGAGAGCAATCCCTTCAAATGCAATGTGATCCGGAAGATCATTAGAACTGGCAGGCAGGTCCTATATCGCATCGACTCAGTATACGACAAAAAAGATCAGGTGGATTGTTTGCTACGCGAAGCCGCATTGATCGCAGAGTATAAACGTCTACATGAGGGGGGCTGTCTCACTAATCTGGCTGGAGGCGTCGGGGCCGTGTCAGGGGCTGCCCCATTTAGCTTAGCAAAGCACGCTGCAACACTGTCGGGAGAACGTGCTGACAATCCTGAGCGAGCAAAGCTGAACAAGTTTATCGCAGGAATTGGTGAAGTTCAGAGCGTCCCAATCAAGCCGCTGCGACAAATTTCCAGAGTTCTTCCAACCACACCCCATCCGTCGCCTCGCAAACCGACCGCTCGGTGTGCGTTTGCGCTGGTCGCTAGTGCTTCAGCCCACGGATTGCCGCTGACAGCTGGCATGAGCATTCCCCGCTCATTCATCTATGATGGCGTGGAAGCAATAATTGAAAATGGAGTGGCTCGGGACATTCTTAAAGCTGGCGTAGCAAGCTTGGATCCGGCAGTCGATCCGCGCGACGAGGCGTTCGCACTTTCGGCAAAGCAAATCGAATGGATCGTAAGCGCAGTCGGGAAAAAAGCGCTGGAGGTGCGTGGCCTGCTCTGAGGCGAGCGGTGAATCATCCCAACCAGTCGTTTCGCTTGAGCGAAGCGGTTTGCCCCACTAAGTCGGCACCATGACCTCGACGAACGATATCCGCCGCTCCTTCCTCGATTATTTCGAGGGTCAGGGCCATGCCCGCGTCCAGTCCGCGCCGCTGGTGCCGCACAACGATCCGACGTTGATGTTCGTCAATGCGGGCATGGTGCCGTTCAAGAACGTCTTCACTGGCCTGGAAACGCGGCCCTATTCCACCGCCACCTCTTCGCAGAAATGCGTCCGCGCCGGCGGCAAGCACAATGACCTCGACAATGTCGGCTATACCGCTCGGCACCACACCTTCTTTGAAATGCTGGGGAATTTCAGCTTCGGCGACTATTTCAAGGAACAGGCGATCACCCACGCCTGGACGCTCCTCACCCGCGAATGGGGGCTGAACCCGGAGCGGTTGACCGCGACGGTCTATCACACCGACGATCAGGCGTTCGACCTGTGGAAGAAGATCGCGGGCCTGCCCGAGGAACGCATCATCCGCATCGCTACCAAGGATAATTTCTGGGCGATGGGCGCGGACGGCCCCTGCGGTCCCTGTTCCGAAATCTTCTACGACCATGGCGACCATATCTGGGGCGGCCCGCCAGGAAGCCCGGATGAGGATGGCGATCGCTTCGTCGAAATCTGGAACCTCGTCTTCATGCAGCATCTGCAGGAAGCGGACGAGATCGTCAGCGATCTGCCGCGGCCCAGCATCGATACCGGCATGGGGCTGGAGCGCGTGGCCGCGGTGCTTCAGGGCGTGCACGACAACTACGATACCGACACGTTCAAGGCGCTGATCGCCGCCAGCGGGGCGCTCACCGGCTCGGCTACCACCGGTGACAATCAGGCGAGCCACCGCGTCATCGCCGATCACCTGCGCTCGGCCGGGTTCCTGGTCGCGGACGGGGTGCTGCCCGCCAATGAAGGGCGCGGCTATGTGCTCCGCCGCATCATGCGCCGCGCCATGCGCCATGCGCATCTGCTGGGGGCGAAGGACCCGCTGATGCACCGGCTGGTGCCGGAACTGGTTTCCGAAATGGGCGCTGCCTTCCCCGAACTGGTCCGCGCCCAGCCGCTCATCGAGGCGACCTTGCTGCAGGAGGAAACCCGCTTCCGCCAGACGCTTGCCAATGGCCTGCGCCTGCTCGACGAAGCGACGGCTACGATGAGCGAGGGCGATACGCTGCCCGGCGAGACCGCGTTCAAGCTCTATGACACGTACGGCTTCCCCTATGACCTGACCGAGGACGCGCTCCGTCCTCAGGGCATGGCTGTCGACCGCGCCGGTTTCGACGCCGCGATGAAGCGGCAAAAGGATGCCGCCCGCGCCGCATGGAAAGGGTCGGGTGCCAAGGCCAGCGACGATGTCTGGTTCGACATTGCCGAGGAACTGGGCGGCACCGAATTCACCGGCTATGTCTCGTCAGAGGGCGAGGGCCAGGTGGTGGCGCTGGTCCGCGACGGTGCGCGGGTCGACCGTGCCGCACCGGGCGACAGCGTGATCGTCCTGACCAATCAGACGCCCTTCTATGGCGAAAGCGGCGGCCAGACCGGTGACGCCGGGATCATCAGCAATGACAAGGGCTTGCGGGTCGTCGTTGAAGATACGTCGAAGCCGCTGGGCAGGCTCCATGCGCATCAGGCTCGGGTGGAATCCGGCCAGATCGCTGTCGGTGACACGGTGAAACTGGCGATCGATGTCGAGCGCCGCGATGCCATCCGCGCCAACCACTCCGCCACGCATCTGCTGCACGCGGCGCTCCGCAACCGGCTCGGCACCCATGTCAGCCAGAAGGGCTCGCTGGTCGCGGCCGATCGCCTGCGCTTCGATTTCTCGCATCCCTCGGCGCTCAGCCCTCAGGAGATCGCCCAGATCGAGGCGGATGTGAACGCCGAAATCCGCGCCAATGAACAGGTGACGACCCGCCTGATGACGCCCGACGACGCCATTGCCGCCGGGGCCATGGCACTGTTCGGCGAGAAATATGGCGACGAGGTCCGCGTGCTTTCCATGGGCCGCCTGACCGACAAGCATTATTCTGTCGAACTGTGCGGCGGCACCCATGTCCGCGCCACGGGCGACATCGCGGTGTTCAAGATCGTCAGCGAAAGCGCGGTTTCCAGCGGTGTCCGCCGGATCGAGGCGCTGACCGGGGAGGGCGCGCGACTGTGGCTCGCCGATCGCGACGCCAAGCTGCGCGAGGCGGCGGCGGCGCTCAAGGCTGCGCCCGACGAGGTGCCCGCCCGCGTCATCAGCCTGATGGAGGAACGCAAGCGGCTGGAACGCGAGCTTGCCGAGGCGAAAAGGGCGCTGGCGCTGGGTGGGGGGGGTGCCGCAGCGCCTGCTGGCCCGGAACAGGTCGCTGGCACCAGCTTCATCGGTCAGGTGCTGGACGGCCTCGATCCCAAGGCCCTGCGCGGGGCGGTGGACGAGGCAAAGGCTCGTATCGGCAGCGGCGTCGTCGCTTTGGTCGCGGTCAACGAAGGCCGTGCCTCGATCGCGGTGGGCGTAACCGACGACCTCACTGCCCGGTTGAGCGCGGTCGACCTGGTCAAGGCGGGCGTCGCCGCGCTGGGCGGACAGGGTGGCGGCGGCCGTCCCGACATGGCCCAGGGCGGCGGCCCGGATGGTGCCAAGGGCGCGGACGCGCTGGCGGCAGTCAGGGACGCGCTGGAGGGCGTCGCGGCGGCGGCGTGATGCCGCTTCCCTAATCGCTTTTCCCATGCCACGCTGATCGAACGTCAGGGGAGGGGATAGGCCGATGGGCAGGCTATGCTGGATGCTCGCCGCGATGGGATTGACGCTTGCCGCCGCAGCGCCGCTTCATGCGCAGGACGAGGTTATCGTCACGGCAAGCCTGAAGCGCGAGTCCGCAGCATTTGTCGACTCGATCGATGCCGAGGAGATTACCCCGCCGGTGCCGCCCGCGTCCGCAATGGTCCTGCGCCGCCGGGCCGACTTCGCGGTTCAGCCGGTGGAGATCAAGGGCGATACGCTGGATGCCGATCAGCGGCGCGCGGAAATCATGGCGATGGCCCGCAAGGCCGTGGAGCTTGCCGGTCGAAGCGGCGTCGAGCTCGCCATCGGTGGCATGACGCTTGAACCGCTGACGGCGGACAAGGTGGACGGCCTTGATGTTCAGCGGATCACCTATCCCAACGAAGGCAGCCGTGTGCTGTTTTTGGTCAAGGTGCCGCTGACGGCCGATCTCAGCTATCCCGACGTGCTGAAGCGGGTCGATGCGTTCATCAAATCCGTGCCACCGGTAGGCCGTGCCCAGATGAACAGCTTCGCCGATCTGGCGCTCAGCGTCGTCGACCCGGAGCAGTATCGCGGTGCGATCATGGAACGCATTGCCGCCAATTCGGGGACGAGCGCGGCTGCCTTCGGCCAGGGCTATGCGGTCACCGTCACGGGGGTCGAGCGGCCGGTCCAATGGGCATGGGCCGGATCGAACGACGTCAATCTCTTTCTCCCGATCACCGTCAATGTGGTGCCCCGCCCATGAAACACAGGCTCAGGATCGTGCTGTCCTCGCTGGCAGTTATCGCCATGGATGCGGCTCCCGTTTTCGCTCAGGAAGTCCTGGTTTCCGGCCAGTATCGACGTGGCTATGCGGTGGCTTCGCCCAATGTCTCGGCTCCTACCCAGCTTCCTTCGGTCATCGGGCTCCGGCGCAATGCCGATTTCGTCGTGCAGTCCGTTATCCTGACGGGGGATACGCGGGATGCGGAAACGCGGCTTCAGGAGTTGCAGGCGACGGTGCTCGCCGCCATTGCTCAGGCCCAGCGATCCGGCCTGCAGCTCGCGGTCGGAACCGAGGTGCTGGAGCCGCTGACCCAAGCCAATCATCGCCAGCTCCTGCTCGGCACCACGGGCCGCCCGGATACCGTTCAGACGACCGTGCAGGTAAAGGTGCCGCTGACCACCGGTATGACGCTGAACGACACCGGCGAACGGATCGCGGCGTTCGTCAAGGCGGTAAAACCCGTTGGCCGCACCACGATTGCCGTCTCTGGCGATCCGGCGCTGTCGGTGCTGGAACCCGATCAGTATCGCGGCCAGATCGTGGATTTGATCGCGGCGGATGCGAAAGCGATGAGCGCGCGCTTCGGGCCGGGCCACGGGGTTCAGGTCACCGGCCTTGATCGCCCGGTGCAATGGCGACGCACCGGCGCGACCGAAGTGATGCTGTATCTGCCGGGCTGGTATCTGGTCGTTCCGGCTTCGCGCTGACCGATGGCCTATTGTCGCTGCATCTCGCTTGCCCGCATCGGCATGGCGTCGATGGTCTCGAACAGTCGGTCCTGCGACACGGGCTCGGCGGAGCGCAGCTTCACGCCGCCATCCTTGCCGATCAGCAGTACGGTCAGTGGCCCATCGGGTTTCAGCCGCTGGCGCAGCGCGGCGGCGGAGGTGCTGGAGCCGCTGACCCGGTCGCCGATAACCTCGATCCGGTGCAGGTCGCGCTCCGCCATGCCGCTCGCATCGGTGAGCAGCGCTCGCTGGCGTTTGGCCATTGCCTCGTCGGCGGCAAAGACGACGACGACCCGCTTGTCCCAGCGCATCGACTCCAGCGTCGGGGCGGATTGCAGGGCCAGGGCGGCGGTCAGGGCGGGAAGGAGAGCCATGGCACGTTGAACGCCCTATTCGGCGCGAGGCTCCACACCCCGCATCCGGATCAGCCCTTCCTGGGCGACGCTTGCGATCATCCGGCCGTCGCGGCTGAATATCTGCCCTCGGTTGAAGCCCCGCGCTGCCCCGGCCCAGGGGCTGTCGCAATCGTACAGCAGCCAGTTGTCTGCCCGGAATGACTGATGAAACCACAACGCATGGTCAAGGCTCGCTGTCTGGAACCCCGGCGTCATCCAGTTGACCCCGTGGGGCAGGGTGCAGGTGCCGAGCAGCGTCATGTCGCTGGCATAGGCCAGGATCGCCCGGTGCAGCGCAGGATCGGCGGGCAGCTCGGTCGCTGTCTTCAGCCAGCTTGCCTGCCGGGCGGGCCTGGGCTTCGGGCGAAACCAGTCACGCGGCTCGCACGGCCGGATCTCGATGGGGCGGGCGCGCAGGAAGAAGCGGCGGAGCTTGTCCGGCACCTGCGCCTCGATCTCCGCGCGCAGCTCGCGCTCGGACCGAAGCTGCTCCGGCATCGGCACGTCGGGCATCGCATCCTGATGCGCCATGCCTGCTTCCTCGATCTGAAAGGACGCGATCATGTTCAGGATCGGTTGCCCGCCCTGCGACGCGATCACCCGGCGATTGGCGAAGCTGCGCCCCTCGAAATCCCGGACCACGCGGTAGATGATCGGGTGCCGCTCATCGCCCGCCCGCATGAAATAGGCGTGCAGCGAATGGCACGCCTTGCCCTCCACCGATCGCTGCGCCGCCTGCAAAGCTTGCGCGATCACCTGTCCGCCGAACACACGACCCGTCCCCTCCGGCTGGCGGGCACCGCGATACAGGTCGGTGTCGATCCGCTCGACATCCAGGAGGGCAATCAGCTGGGCGACCAGCCCCTCGGGCGTATCGGCGCGGCGTTCGTCGCTCATGCCTGGGCCATGTTCAATATCCCTCCGCCTCGGCCAGCGCGTTGGCGTGGAAATTGGCGTCGCCGAACAGTTCGCTCAGCACCCGCGCCCGCTTCATGAAAAAGCCGATATCATATTCGTCGGTCATGCCGATCCCGCCATGCATCTGTACGCCCTCCTGCACCGACAGGGTGGTGGCCATGCCGGTCATCGCCTTGGCGATGGCCACGGCATGATCCGCCTGCGCCGACCCTGCGTCCAGCAATTGCTGCGCCTTCAGCACCGCAGCACGAGCAACCTCCATTTCGGAATAGAGGTGAGCGGCGCGATGCTGCAGCGCCTGGAAACTGCCGATCAGGGTGCCGAATTGCCTGCGCTGCTTCAGGTATCCGATGGTCATGTCCATCGCGCCCCCGCCGACGCCCAGCAACTCCGCAGAGGCTGCCGCCCTGCCGCCCGCCAGCAAACGCCGCAGCGGAGCGTCATTATCCACCTCGCCCACCACCGCATCGGCGTCCACTTCGACGCCGTCCAGCGTCAGGCGACTGGCAAGGCTGGCATCCGCCAGCCGCTGCGGGTCGATGGTCAGCCCCGCTGCCCCGGGATCGACCGCGAACAGCGTTGGCGGCGCACCCTCCGCCGTGGTCGCCGCGATCAGCAGCAAGTCGGCGGCATGGGCGTGATGGACGAACTGCTTGGTCCCGGTCAGGCGAAAGCCGTTGCCCGACCGCTCCGCCCGCATCGCCACCCGGCCGGTAAACTTTGCGCCTTCGTCGATGGCGATCGCCGCCACCGTCTCACCCGCGACGATGCCCGGAAACCAGCGGTCGGCATGAGCAGTGCCCTTCATCGCTTCGACCGCCGCAACCGCCGTGGTCAGAAAGGGGGAGGGGGTCAGGTTGCGCCCGATTTCCTCCATCACCACACCTGCCTCGACATGGCCGAGGCCCAGCCCGCCCTGCGCCTCCGGCACCAGCATCCCGGCAAAGCCCATCTCCCCGGACTGCCGCCACAGGTCGCGGGAAAAGCCGGTGGCATCGTTGGCATCGCGCTGCGCCCGCAGGTGGCTGACCGGCGCGGTTTCGCCAACGAACTGGCGTGCAGTGTCGGCGAGCATCGCCTGTTCTTCGTTCAGAAACAACGGCATGGATCAGTTCCCGTGCTTCCCGTTGCCCGGATCAGGCGCCGGGCAATTCCAGTATCCGCTTGGCGACGATGTTGAGCTGGATTTCGCTCGTGCCGCCTTCGATCGAATTGGCCTTGCTGCGCAGCCAGCCGCGCGCCTTGGCCCCGCCCGCCGAACGATCGCTTTCCCATTCCAGCGCATCGCTGCCGCCTGCCGCCATCACCAGTTCCTGGCGGCGCTTGTTCAGTTCGGTGCCGACATATTTCATCATGCTCGGTTGGGCAGGATGAGCGCGCCCTGCCTTCAGCTCGTCGATGAAGCGCTCGCTCATCGCCGCAAAGGCACGGGTCCGCACTCGGAACTCCGCGATGCTGGCGCGCAGCAGCGGATCGGCCAGCCGCCCGCGCTCGTCCAAGCCGATGGTTGCGATCGCCCCGGCGATCAGGGGATCGTCACCGCCCGACTGGCCGAGGCCCATGCCCGAGATCATCTCCCGCTCATGCCCCAGTAGATATTTGGCGACATCCCATCCCTTGTTCAGCTCGCCGACCAGATTGGCCTTGGGTACGCGCACATTGTCGAAGAACGTTTCGCAGAACGGCGAATTGCCGCTGATCAACAGGATCGGCCTGGTGGAAACGCCGGGCGTTTCCATGTCGAACAGGACGAAGCTGATGCCGCCCTGCTTGCTCTCCTTGGACGTGCGGACCAGGCAGAAAATCCAGTCCGCCTGATCGGCATAGCTGGTCCACACCTTCTGCCCGTTGACGATGAAGTGATCGCCCGCATCCTCCGCGCTGGTGGCAAGACCGGCAAGGTCGCTGCCCGCATTGGGCTCCGAATAGCCCTGGCACCAGCGGATTTCGCCGCGCGCGATTCTCGGCAGATGCTCCAGCTTCTGCGCCTCGGTCCCGTATTTCAGGAGCGCCGGGCCGAGCATCGAGATGCCGAAACTGCGCAGCGGCAGGCGACAGTTCAGCGCCGCCATCTCCTCTCGCAGAATCTTGGTCTGGGCTGGAGACAGGCCGCCACCGCCATATTCGGTCGGCCAGTCCGGTACCGTCCAGCCGCGCGCCGCCATCGCGTCAAGCCATTCGCGCTGCCCCGGCTGATACACCGCGCGCCGTCCACCCCAGCACACGTCCTTGTCGCTGCGCACGGGCGCACGCATTTCGGCGGGGCAGTTCGCCTCCAGCCAGGCGCGGGTTTCGGAGCGGAACTGGTTGAGGTCGGTCATGGTTTGTCCTCTCCAAATCCCTCTCCCCTTCAGGGGAGAGGCGCGAGACTTGGCGGCGTGCCGCCTAGTCGCAGCGGAGAGGGGTTGCTTTCGAGCAGAACGCTTGCGGCACTGCCCCTCTCCCAACCCTCTCCCCTGAGCCGCAGGCGAGTGCAGCTCAACGGGAGAGGGCCAGTGGTATCACCGGTTGAACCGCTCGCCCTTCTCGGCCTTCTCCCGCAACAGGGGCGCGATCTCGAAGCCGTGCTTTTCCATGCCCGCGACGATCTTCTTCGCGCCCTCCAGATCGGCCCAGAACATCGGTCCGCCGCGATAGGGGGGCCAGCCATAGCCATAGACCCAGACGACATCGATGTCGGAAGCCCGCTGCGCCTTGCCCTCGGCCAGGATCAGCGCACCCTCGTTGACCATCGGATAGAGCGTGCGCTCGACAATCTCCTCATCGGTGACATCGTGCTGCGACGTGCCGGTCTTGTCGCGCCACTCCTGAATGATCTCCGCGACGCGGGGGGAGGGGGAGGGGTTCCGCTTGTCGTCGTAATCGTAAAAGCCCGCGCCCTTTTTCTGCCCCCAGCGCTCCTCGGCGCAGAGCTGGTCGCGGATATCCTCGATGCGGCTCGGATCCCGATGCCAGCCGATATCAACCCCCGCCAGGTCGGCCATCTGGAACGGCCCCATCGGCATCCCGAATTCGACATGCACCCGGTCGATCTGCTCCGGCGTCGCGCCCTCCAAGAGCAGCCGGTTAGCCTCGATCTGACGCGGCATCAGCATGCGGTTGCCGATGAAACCGTGACAGACGCCGGCAACGACCGCGACCTTGCGGATCTTCTTGGCCACCGCCATCGCCGTTGCCAGCACATCGTCGGCGGTCTTTTCGCCGCGCACGACCTCCAGCAGCTTCATGATGTTGGCGGGCGAGAAGAAATGTAGGCCCAGCACGTCCTGCGGGCGCGAGGTGCTCGCCGCAATCTCGTCGATGTCCAGATAACTGGTGTTGGTGGCCAGGATCGCGCCCGGCTTGGCGACCCGGTCCAGCTTGCCGAAGATGTCCTTTTTCACATCCATGTTTTCATAGACGGCCTCGATGATCAAATCGCAATCGGCCAGGTCGTCCATCGACAGGCTGGGCTTCAGCAGGCCCATCGCGCCCTCGACCTGCCCGGCGGTCATCCGGCCCTTGGCGGCAGTCGCGTCGTAATTCTTGCGCATCGTGGCCGTGCCGCGATCCAGCGCCTCCTGCTGCATCTCGACGATCGTCACGGGGATGCCGGCCGACAGGAAGTTCATCGAAATGCCGCCGCCCATCGTGCCGGCACCGATCACGCCGACGCGGTTCACCGGGCGCAGGGCGACATCCTCGGCAATGCCGTCGATCTTCGATGCCTTGCGCTCGGCGAAGAAGATGTGGCGCAGCGCTGCCGACTGGACGCCGAACATCAGCTTCATGAAGGACTGGCGTTCGATCTGCACACCCTCGGCATAGGGCATTTTCGTTGCCGCCTCGACACAGGCGATGTTCGCCTCCGGCGCGTCGAGCCCCCGGAACCGCTTGGCATTGGCCTTGCGGAACGCCTCGAACACCGACGGATCATGGGCCAGCGGCTTTTCCGACACGCGCGGGATGGGCCGCACGTCCTTCACCTCATTGGCAAGCGCCAGCGCGTCGGCGATCAGGCTGTCCTCGCCCGCCAGTCGGTCGACAAGGCCCGCATTGTGCGCGTCGGTGGCCGAAATCGGCTCGCCCTTGGTCACCATTTCCAGCGCCAGTTCGACCCCCGCCGCGCGGGGCAGCCGCTGCGTGCCGCCCGCACCTGGCAGCAGGCCCAGCTTGACCTCGGGCGTGCCCAGCCTGGCGGACGGCACCGCGATCCGGTAATGGCTGGCCAAGGCCACCTCGCACCCGCCGCCCAGTGCCGTGCCGTGGATGGCGGCGATGACCGGCTTGTCCAGCGCCTCGATCGCATCGACCAGTTCGGGAAGCAGCGGCTGCACCGGGGGCTTGGTGAATTCGGTGATGTCCGCGCCCGCAAAAAAGGTCTTGCCGCGACAGGCGATGATCACCGCCTTCACCCCGTCATCCGCCGCAGCCGCCTTGATGCCCTCGGCCAGGCCGATCCGCACCGCCGCGCCCAGCGCATTCACCGGCGGATTGTCGCTCCACAGCACCAGCACGTCGCCATGCCGTTCCTGCGTGATGGGGGACGATTCGCTGCTCATTCAGGCTCTCCGACAAAATCTCGTTCAATCCGTAGCGTCACCATACCCCAATTTCGAAAGGGCGTTGCACCGCAGCGGACCATCCGGACCTGTATCGCCTTGAGCTTACGGGAAATCAACACTAGCCTTGGCATGGAAAGGGCGAAAACGCCTGTTCGATCGATAAGTGGAGAGCGTGCCGTGCATTCCGAAACGCCGATTGCGATCCCCGATGGCTGGCCCCGCATGACCCTGGATCAGGTCCGCGCCCTGCTGACCGCGCCGGGCCAGAAATTCGAAATGGCGACCGAGACGATCCGGGGCGTGGAAACGCGGGTGTGGAAACAATGCCCGCCCTCCCTGTCGATGCTGCTGCATTTTTCGCGAAGCCATGGGACGCGGGAATGCGCGATCCTGAACGACGAGCGCGTGACCTATGATGCGATGTTCCGGGCGACGGCGCGTCTGGCTACGCATTTGCAGGCGATGGGCGTGGAAAAGGGCGACCGCGTGGCGTTCGTCATGCGGAACCTGCCCGAATGGATCGCGATCTTCTTTGCCGTCACGTCGATCGGCGGCATCGCCGTGCCCCTCAACGCCTGGTGGACCGGGGCGGAGCTGGAATATGGCCTGAAGGATTGCGGGGCAAAGGTCGTCATCGCCGATGGCCGCCGCCACCGCGTGCTGGCACGGCATTACGCCAGCTGCCCGGAAGTCGCCCGTGTCATCGTCACCCGTGCCAAGGATCCGCTGGCGAACGGCGAATACGCACTTGAGGACCTGATCGGCGCGCCGAGCGACTGGGCTTCGCTGCCCGATGTGCCGCTGCCCATGGCCGATCTGCACCCCGATGACGATGCGACGATCTTCTATACCAGCGGCACGACCGGTGCGCCAAAGGGGGCGCTCGGCACGCATCGCAATATCCTGACCAACATCCATTCGACCTTCTATGCCGCCGCTCGCGCGATGCTCCGCCGGGGCGAGGTGCCGCCGCCGGTGCCGGAGCCAAAGGTCGGGCTGCTGGTCATCCCGCTGTTCCACGTCACTGCCTGTTCGGCGTTTCTGATGGCGAACATGGCGCTGGGCGGCACGATCGTGATGATGCGCAAATGGGATGCGGGCGAGGCGCTGGCGCTGATCCAGCGGGAGCGGATCAACGCGACCGGTGGGGTGCCGACCATCGCCTGGCAGTTGCTCGAACATCCCGACCGCGACCGATATGACCTGTCCAGCCTGGAGGGCATCTCCTATGGCGGCGCGCCCGCCGCGCCCGAACTGGTGCGGCGCATTTATGACGAATTCGGCGCATTGCCCGGAAATGGCTGGGGCATGACCGAGACGATGGCCACCGTCACCAACCATCAGGGCGAGGAGTATCTGGCGCGGCCCGACAGCTGCGGCCTGCCGGTGCCGGTTGCGGACCTGAAGATCATGTCGCTCGATGGCAGCACGGAACTGCCGACCGGCGAGGTCGGCGAGCTGTGGGCCAGAGGGCCGATGATCGTGAAGGGCTACTGGAACAAGCCGGACGAGACCGCCGCCTGTTTCGTCGATGGCTGGGTGCGCACCGGCGACCTCGCCCGGCTGGACGAGGACGGCTTCTGCACCATCGTCGATCGCGCCAAGGACATCATCATCCGGGGCGGCGAGAATATTTATTCGATCGAGGTGGAAAGCGTGCTGTACGCTCATCCCGCGGTCACCGATTGTGCGCTGGTCGGCGTGCCGCACCGGACGCTGGGCGAGCAACCGGCCGCTGTCGTGCATCTGTGCCCGGGCTGCGAGGCGAGCGAGGCGGAGCTTCAGGACTGGGTGCGGCGGCACCTGGCCGGGTTCAAGGTGCCCGTAGCGATCCGCTTCGTCGATCAGGTCCTGCCTCGCAACGCTCAGGGCAAGATCCTGAAGACCGAACTGCGTGGCTTGTTCGCGGCCGTGGAGACTTAGCAAATCAATGACGGCGCGGCATGAAGATTAGAGCCGCAGCGCCAGCCCCGCCCAGAGCTGCCTCGGCCGCGCCCGTTCCAGCGCCGCGCCGCTGAAGCCGGTGGGCACTAGCGCGTCGAACAGGTTCTCACCGCGTAAGCGCAGGGTCAGGGCCGGGACCAGCGGCACGTCCGCCACCGCATCGACCGTGGTCGCGGCGCCCAGCGTCCGGCCATTCTGGTCATCCTCGAACACCGATGCGCTATGGCGCAGCGTCGTGGAGACCAGCCAGTCGCCACGCTGCCACCCGATCGTGCCGCTGAACTGGTGCGGCGGCACCTGGGCGGGGCGAAGGCCGTCGAGCGGCGCGGACAATCCCTGGCCGCGCACGGTCGCATCGACATAGGCATAGGACAGCCGGGCCGACACGGTACCGATCTGCGCCCGCCCGTCGATTTCCACCCCCACGCTCTCGATCGAATCCAGATTGTCGCGCCGCCGAAAGAAGCCGGCGGCCGATACGAACCCGACGCCGGGAAACGTGCCCGGACCCCGTGCCACCGTGACATTGGCGACAGCATCGTTCAGCCGGTTGGCGAAAGCGGTTGCGGAGAGGGTGAGGGCAGGGCTGGGGGCCAGGTCGATTCCCGCCTCCACTCCTTCCAGCCGTTCGGGGGACAGCTCGGCATTGGCGGCCGTCGCGTCCGCACCAGCGCGGAACGGGCGATACAATTCGTTCGGGGTGGGCAACCGCCATGCCCGATAGGCGGCGGTGCGGAGCGTGACCGCGTCGATGGGCGACCAAGCGATGCCCAACCGGCCGGTGGCTTCGCTGCCGGACCGGTCGGCGAACCGTGTGTCGGTCAGCGCCGGGCCGGTGGCACCCAGCGTCCGTTCGGTCAGTCGCCCATCCTCGATCCACCAGCCGTCGATCCGGGCATCCCCCTCGATCCGGATGCGTCCGGCGCGGATGCCGAGCGTGGCAAACCCGCCCAGCGTTTGCGTGCGCCCGCCCGCCACCCGGCGGCGGGTCGGCGATCCGGCGACATAGGTGAACAGCTCCTGCGTCTCCCCCTCGATCGCGCGAACATCCGCACCCAATGCCAGCGTCACCTGTCCGCCCAGCGGCGGGATCACCTCGATGCGCCCGCCCACGCCGGTGGCCGGCGTGTTTTCCTGATCCAGCGTCTGCGTCGCGGTCGTTCGTGCGTTGTTGATGGCGGCGAACTGGCTGGAAAAGCGCCTGGACTGGACATAGCCGAGCGCCGACCAGCGCCAGTCGCCCGTCCCGACCAGGCGAATGCTGGCGTCCGCGCCGTCGCTGCCGATGGCGGTGAAGTCCAGGCCCCGGTCGCGCCGGTCGGTAAATGCCTGCACCGTTGCCTGCAACTCGGTCGACGGTGCGATGGACAGGACGCCGCGCAGCGCCACGCTGGCCTGCTCGAAGGGCGCGGCTCGATCCACCGGGCCGCGCTGATCCTGCACGATCGGAATGAAGCCGTCGCCGCGCGCATAGGCTGCGGTCACGGTTGCGAAGCCTGCTCCGCCTTTCATCAGGCCGCTGGCCCGCGCAGCCACAGCGTTGCGTTCGCCATAGCTGATCTCGCCGGTCAGGGGGTCCAGCTGATCGGGCGTTGCGCTTTCCATCTCGATCACGCCGCCGATCGCGCCCGATCCCCAGGTGCCGCTGCCGCCGCCCCGTCGGACCCGGATGGCGCCGATCCGGTCGGTCGCATAGGCGGGAAACGCGATCCAGCCGCCGAACGGGTCGGCCTGGGGCACACCGTCCACGATCAGCAATGCTCGGCTGGCCGCATTGCCGCCCAGTCCGCGCAGGGTGATGCCCTGTGCCGTCGGATTGGCCGACCGGGAATCCGCGCGGCGAAAGCTTTGTAGTCCGGCGACGTCGCTCAACACGTCTTCCAGGCGACCACTGGCGGTGCCGGTGATGCGTGCGCGGTCGATGACGGTGTCGGCGTCGCTTGCCCCGTCACCCAGCGTCAGGCCGCGACCGGTGACGATGATGGCGGGCGCTTCGGTTTCTCTGGGGGCAGGCGGCGGCGCATCCTGCGCAACAATGGCAAGCACTTGGACAAGGAACAGGGAAGGGGTCATTCAGGACAATCCGACGATGCTTGGACAAAGGATGCGCTGGCGGGCGTCAATCGCCATGCGCCCGCAGCGCACGGATTGGCAAGCCGTGCGTCAGCCGGCCATCCGCTTCAGCATCCCGTCCTTCAGCAGCCACTGATGGCGCAGCGCCGCCAGGATATGCCCGATCGCCAGCGCACCCAGCGCCAATCCCAGCAATTCATGGCCCTCATGCGCCACGTCATAAAGCGGCGTATCGCGGACGACCGGCAGCTTGGGCACCGGAAACAGGCCGAACCAGTCGAGTGGCCGGTTGCCCGCCGACGACATGGCATAACCGCTGAGCGGCACCAGGATCATCAGCGCATAGAGGAAGGCGTGCACTGCGCCTGCCAGCCGGCGCTCTGCCGCCGACACGGTGGCGGGCAGCGGCGGTGCAGGATTGGCGATCCGCCAGCCCAGCCGCGCGACGCTCAACGCCAGCACCGTCAGGCCGATGGATTTATGCAGCGGCATGACCGGGCCGGTCACCGGCGCCAGCGCATCGGAAAACAGGCCCAGCGGCAGATTGACCAGGATCGCGGCCGCGATTGCCCAGTGAAACGCCTGGGCGACGCGCGAATAGCGGCGGCTTGATTCGATCATGTGGTGGAGGATGCGCCGAATGTCGCAAAAGCGCCAGCGGTCCGTTCCCTGTTTTCCAGGTCATTCAGTGCCCCGTTGGCAAATCCGCCATGCTTCCTTTATGCCCGGCGCCATGAAACCTGTTCTGACCCTGGTCCTCGCGCTCGGGCTGGCCGCCTGCGACACGGCGATGGCCCCTGCCGACCCTGCCGCCAATGCCAGTGCGGATACGCCCGACACGCTGCCGACCCCGGTCGCGTCGGCCAAGGCGCTCAGCAAGGAAATCCCCGATAGCTTTCAGGGAAAATGGGACAGCGACCGCATGGCGTGCAGCCAGGATGTCAGCGAAATGCGCCTGATCGTCGCCGCCGATGGCCTGCGCTTCTATGAAAGCGTCGCGCGGGTGGACGCTGTCGCCCAGCCCGAGCCGAACCGCATCGAAATCGATGCCGCGTTGGACGCAGAGGGGATGACCCAGGGACGGCACTTGACCCTGACGCTCCGCGACGACGGGATGCTGGCGACCACGACCGACGGTGCCACCGCGATCCGTATCCGGTGCGAAAGCGGCGCCGCGCAATGATCCGGCTGGCGGCACTGGCCGGGCTGATCCTGTTGACGGCATGCGATCCGCAGCCATCCGGGGACGATGATGCGGGCAATGCCGTAGCGCCGGAGCCATCCGTCACGCCCGTGCCCACGCCGACCGCCGCAGCCGCCGGGCCGCTGCTCAATCTTGCCCCGGATGGGTTGCAGCTGGTGGACGCCGCCACCGGTTCGACCCGGCCTTTGGCGTTCGGCATGGCGCGCGACGATGCGGTCGCCGCCGTGCAACGCGCGCTGGGGCCGGGGCAGGGCGGCGATCCGTGCCCGCTCGCGCCGCTGGAAAGCGTCCGGTTCAAGGGCGTGGACCTCAGCTTCAACGACGGCAAGCTGGCCGGGTGGACCGCCAATCGCGACGGCGGCGATGCCGCGCTGACCAGCATGGCGGGCGTCGGGATCGGCAGCCCGCTGGCTGATCTGGAAAAGGCCTATGCCATCGAAGTTGCCGAAACCAGTCTGGGGATCGAGTTCACGGCGGGGGCGATGGCCGGCCTGCTCAGCTCCGATGCGCCGACGGCAACCATCACCAATTTATGGGCAGGCGAAACCTGCATCGCGCGATGACCGGCATCGTCCTCTACGGCATTCCGAATTGCGACACCGTCAAGAAGGCGCGGGCGGCGCTGGATGATGCCGGGATCGCCTATCGCTTTCACGATTTCAAGAAGCTGGGCGTGCCGGAAGACCGTCTGCGCGCATGGGTGGCCGAACATGGCTGGGAACGGGTGCTGAACCGGTCCGGCACCACCTTTCGCAAGCTGCCCGACAGCGACCGGGCCGATCTGGATGCCGAACGCGCCATCGCGCTGATGCTGCTCCACCCATCGGCGATCCGGCGTCCTGTGACTGAAACGTGGAATGCGATCCTGATCGGCTTCGACCCAGCCGCCTATGCGGCCATCCCGCGATGAGCAAGGCAGTTGATCGGCTGATATACCTCAAATAGGGTAGTTTTGCCGATGATCTGGGGGATCGTCGCAGTCCTTTCCTTTCGTTTCACCAGCTATTCCGCCTGCCACTGGAACACCTCTTCCAGCGGCTTGCCCAGCGCGTGGGCGATGCGGAATGCGGCCTCCAGCGTCGGCGAATATTTCCCCGCCTCTATCGCTGCGATCGTCTGGCGGGTGACGCCCACCCGCTCACCCAGTTCGGCCTGGGTCATTTCGCCGTTCAGAAAGCGCAGCGTCCGCACCTGATTGGTCAGCCGCATGGTCATCCCGTCAGCCCCAGGCGATAGCCGATGGCGACCGTGCCGAACCGAACCGCCTCTGCCAGAACGAACGCACCGACCAGCGCAAAGATCACGTCCGGGCCGTGCAGCCCGAAATGCAGCCATGCGATCACGGCGAACATGGTGATGACCAGCACGCCATAGGCGACCCCGGTCGCCCGAAAGCTCAGCAGGCGTTCGCGCTCATCGGCTGGCGCACGCGCTTCGGATGGCGCCCGCGCTGCCCAATAGCCGGCCGCCGCCGCCATGACCGCCGCTTGTACCACCGTCGCCACGATGAACGGGCCGATCATGCCGATCCCCCGGGCCTGTTCCGGCACGCCGAACAGCACCCCGAAAAACCCGCCCCAAACCAATATGGTGCTGACAAAGGCCAGCCAGGCAATCTTTTCCCGAAACGCCATCATCGTCATCCTTGTCAAAAATTATGCTCACCATGTTATATAAACCAAACATTGAGTCAATGATGAATAACATGGATTGGCCGATTGCGGTGGCGAAGCATGGGGCAAGCCGCTAAGGGCGGGTCATGTCGACGACCTTTACCCTGGACACCGGCACCAGCCGCGCCAACCCGACCCCTGCGCCGATGAAGCGGTTGACGGTGCCCGCCATCCGCCAGCGCAAGGGCGGCGAACCGCTGGTAATGCTGACTGCATACACCGTGCGCATGGCCCAGCTCATGGATCCGCATTGCGACATGCTGCTGGTCGGCGACAGCCTGGGCCAGGTGATCTACGGCCTGCCGTCGACCGTCCCGGTCACGCTGGACATGATGGCGGCGCACGGCGCGGCGGTGGTGCGGGGCAGCTATCACGCGCTGGTCGTGATCGACATGCCGTTCGGCAGTTACGAGGCATCGCCCGAACAGGCATTTGCCAGTGCGGCCCGGCTGATGAAGGAAACCGGCGCGGCGGCGGTCAAGCTGGAGGGCGGGGCCGCGATGGCGCCGACGGTACGGTTCCTGACCGAACGGGGTATTCCGGTGATGGCTCATGTCGGGCTCACGCCTCAGGCGGTCAACATGCTGGGCGGTTATGGCGCGCGCGGTCGCAGCCATGACGAGGCGGTCAAGATCCTGGGCGATGCCCAGGCGGTGGCGGATGCGGGCGCGTTCGCGCTGGTGATCGAAGGCGTGATGGAGCCGATCGCGCTCGATATCACGCGCATGGTCGGGTGCCCCACCATCGGCATCGGCGCATCGGCGGGATGCGATGGCCAGGTGCTGGTGGCCGAGGATATGCTGGGCATGTTCGATCGGGTCCCCCGGTTCGTGAAGCGGTTCGATGATCTGGCTGGCCGTATTTCTGCCGCGGTTGAAACCTACGCCGCCGATGTCCGCGCCCGCCGCTTTCCGGGCGACGAACAGATTTACCGCCCAAAGGATTGAGCGGCTTTTGTTTGGCCGAATGCGCGGCTAAGGTCCGCCGCCTTCGGGCACCCGGAATGAATGGAGCAACACTTGGCGCTGACCCCGCAGAATAACGATGCCTTCCTGCGCGAAGTGGATGAGGAACTGCGCCGTGAACAGGCGAATGCGCTGTTTCGGCGGTGGGGGCTGCTGATCCTGGCGGTGGTGCTGCTGGCCGTGGCCGCCTTTGGTGGCTGGCTTTGGTGGCAGAGCCATCAGAAGGCGCAGGCAGCGGAACAGGGCGCGGCGCTGACCAAGGCGCTGGATTCGCTGGCTCAGAACAAGCAGGAAGAAGCCGCCAGGCCGCTGGCCACGCTCGCCGGGTCGGATATCGAGGGCATCCGCTTTGCCGCGCTGTTTACCGAAGCCGACGTGATGCTGGCCAAGAACGACCTGAAGGGCGCCGCCGCCAAGTTCGCCGCCGTCGCCAGCGACACCAGCCAGCCCGCGGCCGTGCGCGAACTGGCGCTGCTGCGCCAGACCCTGGCCGAATATGACCAGCTGACCCCGCAGCAGGTCATCGATAGGATGAAGCCGATGGCGGTCAAGGACAGCGCCTATTATGGCACCGCCGGCGAGCTGACGGCGATGGCGATGCTGGCGTCGAAGCGAGAGGCAGAGGCCGGCCGCCTGTTCGGCGAACTGGCCAAGGCGGAGCAGGTGCCCGAAACGATCCGCGCCCGCGCCGTCCAGATGGCCGGTCTGCTGGGTGTCGATGCCATTGACCAGAGCGCCGCCGCCGGGGAAGAGGGCAATTCCACTGCGGCAGCTGGACAGGCTGAGGGAACGGACGCGAAATGAAGATGAACGGCAAGCTGCTGCTGGCCGCAACCGCGCTGGCGATGCTCAGCGGCTGCGGCATTTTTGGTGGCAAGGGCAACAAGCGTACGCCGGTCGTCGGTCAGCGCGTGCCGATCCTGGTCAGCGAGAACGAGGTCCGCGCTGATCCGACGATCGCTCAGGTCGAGGTGCTGTTGCCCGCCGCCGCCAGCAATCCGGCGTGGAGCCAGCCTGGCGGCAATGCCTCAAAATCCATGGGCCATCCCTCGCTGGGCCAGAGCCTGACGCGCGCCTGGACCGTGACCATCCCCGGCACGACCAAGACCGTGCGGCTGGCCGCCGCGCCGGTGGTGGCGGGCGGCCGCGTCTATGTGATGGACAGCAGCGGCGTCGTCCACGCGATGTCCGCCGATACCGGCACCACCATCTGGACGCAGCAGACATCGACCGACGAAGCGAACGAACGCTCGCGTTTCGGTGGCGGGGTCAGCGTCGACGGCGCTCGGGTCTATGCCACCAACGGCGTCGGCGAAGTGGTTGCCATGGAGGCAGCCGACGGAACCCAGGTCTGGCGCGCAAAGCCGGGCGGCCCGCTGCGCGGCGCACCGACGCTGGCCAACGGCAATGTCTATGCGCTCAGCCAGGATAACCAGCTGTTTGCCCTGTCGCAGGCGGACGGATCCGTCGTCTGGACCCAGGCGGCGTCGCTGGAGCCCCAGGGCGTGTTCGGCGTGGCCGCCCCGGCCGTGGCACAGGGTACTGTCGTCACTGGATTTTCGTCCGGCGAACTGAACGCCTATCGCTATGAAAACGGCCGTTCGCTGTGGTCCGACGCCCTGTCGCGCACCAGCATTTCGACATCGGTGTCGGCGCTGGCCGATATCGATGCCGAACCGGTCATCGATCAGGGCCGCGTCTATGCCGTGGGGCAGGGCGGGCGCATGGTCGCGGTCGAAATCCTGAACGGCCAGCGGCTGTGGGAACAGAATATCGGCGGGATCGCCACCCCGTGGGTGATCGGCGAATGGGTATTCGTCGTGACCAGCGAAGGCCGGCTGGCCGCTATCGCCCGCGCCAATGGCAAGGTGCGGTGGATCACCCCGCTCCAGCGCTATCGGAACGAAAAGAAGCGCAAGGGCCCGATCAACTGGGTCGGGCCGGTCTTGGCCGGCGGGCGCCTGATCCTCGTCAACTCGCGCGGCGAAATGGCGCAGGTGTCCCCGGCCGATGGCAGCGTGATTTCGACGACCGAGGCGGACAAGGCCGGCTTTACCCTGGCCCCGGTCGTGGCTGCCGATACGCTTTATACCCTGTCCGATGACGGTCGCCTGACCGCCTGGCGTTGATCGGGCGACGGGCAAGGCATTCGATATGGCGCATCCCCTGCCCGTCGTGGCGATCATCGGCCGACCCAATGTCGGCAAATCGACCCTGTTCAACCGGTTGGTCGGCAAGCGGCTGGCATTGGTCGACGATCAGCCGGGCGTGACCCGCGACCGGCGGGAGGGCGAGGCGCATCTGCTGGGCCTCGAATTCATCGTCATGGATACCGCCGGCTATGAAACCGAGGATGCAGCGACACTGCCCGGCCGGATGCGGGCGCAGACCGAGGCTGCGGTGCGCGATGCCGACGTGGCGCTGTTCATGGTCGACGCCCGGGCCGGGCTGACCCCGCTCGACGAGGAAATCGCCCGCTGGCTGCGCGTTGCCGATACCCCCGTCGTCCTGATCGCCAACAAGGCGGAGGGCCGGGCAGGGGAGGCGGGCGTGATCGAGGCGATGGCGCTGGGCCTGGGCGATCCCATTCCGCTGTCGGCCGAACATGGCGAGGGGGTGGTGGACCTGTTCGAGGCGCTTCGCCCCCATTGCGAACGTCCTGAGGGCGAAGCGGACGGCGACGAACCCGAAGATGCCGAGGGCGGGCCGCTGAAACTGGCGATCGTCGGGCGGCCAAACGCGGGCAAATCGACGCTGATCAACCGGATGCTGGGCGAGGACCGGCTGATCACCGGGCCGGAGGCGGGCATCACCCGCGATTCCATTGCGGTCGACTGGGTCTGGCGGGACCGGCCGGTGCGGCTGATCGATACGGCCGGGATGCGCAAAAAGGCGCGCGTTCAGGAAAAGCTGGAAAAGCTGTCGGTCGCCGATGCCCTGCGCGCCATCGATTTCGCCGAGGTCGTCGTCCTGTTGCTCGACGCGACCAAGGGGCTGGAGCTTCAGGACCTGAAGATCGCCGACCGCGTCCTGCAGGAAGGACGCGCGCTGATCATCGTCCTGAACAAATGGGATGTGGCCGAAGAGGCATCGAGCCTGTTCAACGGCGTGAAGGCGGCGCTCGAAGAGGGACTGGCCCAGGCAAAGGGCATTCCGCTGCTGACCGTATCGGCGATCACCGGCAAGGGGATCGACACGATGATCCAGGTCGCGTTCGAAACCCGCGAAGCCTGGTCGCGCCGCGTCTCCACCGGTCAGCTCAACCGCTGGTTCGAACGCGCCATCGAAACAAACCCCCCGCCCGCACCCGGCGGACGGCGCATCAAGCCGCGCTATATTACCCAGAACAACACGCGTCCCCCGGCATTCGTCCTGTTCGGCACGCGGGTCGATCAGCTGCCCGAAAGCTATCGCCGCTATCTGATCAACGGGTTGCGGCGCGAGTTCGGCTTTGGCGCGGTGCCGGTCCGCCTGTCGCTACGCGCGCCCAAGAATCCGTTCGATCACCGCGAATGATCCGCCGGATCGACGCACGGGGCTTGCGCTGCCCCTGGCCGGCGGTGCGCCTGGCCAGGGCGTTGAGAGAGGGCGGGGGGGATCAGCCGCTGGAAATCGCAGCGGACGATCCAGCCGCGGCCGTCGAGCTGGCGATTGTCGCTAGCCAGCACGGCCGCACGATTGAAAAGATCGCAACCGACCTGTTTCGTCTGTCCTAATCCTCGGCGTTTAACCGTCTGCTTACCCTTTCGGGCTTAGGGAATGGCAGGACGCGGTAGCGGGATTTGGGAGTTTCCTATGGGCGAAATCGGGCAACGTGCCCTGGTCGATTGGACCGCCTATTCCCAGGCGCGGGCCGAGCTGGGCGCGAGTTTCGTCCGCATCCTCGGCTATTTCCGGGAAGACGGCGTCAAATCGGTCGCCGCCATCGAAGCCGCGATGCGCGCACAGGATGCCGCCGCCATGGTGATCCCGGCCCACACGCTGAAAGGGGAATCGCGCCAGTTCGGGGCAGAGCCGCTGGCGGAACTGGCCGAAACGATCGAAATGATCGCGCGGCTCAGCATCGAAAATCACGATCGGCCGACGGCTGCGCTGGAACATATCGTCCAGCTGCGCCCGGTGTTCGATGCCACGCTTGCCCTGCTGGAACGCGACGCAAACCCGCTGGTCATGCGCAAGCCCCAGGCATTTGGCCGCCGGGTGTCGCCCACCACCTGAACGGTGCCGGGCGACGATGCCTGCGTTCAGGCTTCCTCGGCCTTTGAATTCAGCTGAACATAATTCTGGATGCCCATGCGTTCGATCATCTCGAACTGGGTCTCCAGCGTGTCGATATGCTCTTCCTCACTGTCGAGGATCCGGCGGAACAGGTCGCGGCTGACATAGTCGCGCACCGTTTCGCAATGTTCGATCGCGTCCTTCAGGTCCCGGACGGCATCATATTCCAGTGCCAGATCGGCCTTCAGCACCTCTTCGACGCTTTCGCCGATGCGCAGCCGCCCCAGCATCTGGAAATTGGGCAGGCCATCCAGGAACAGGATGCGTTCCGACACCCAGTCGGCATGCTTCATCTCGTCGATGGATTCGTGCCGCTCGTATTCGGCCAGCTTCTTGACGCCCCAATGATCGAGCAGGCGGTAATGCAGCCAATATTGGTTGATCGCGGTCAGCTCGTTCTTGAGCACCGTGTTCAGAAATTCGATGACCTTTGGGTCGCCCTTCATCGTCGCGCTGTCCTGTTGTTTCCCGGCCTTTTTCTACCGACAAAAAGCCTGGTCAGACAGCCCAAAAATGGCGGTTTTACGCGACTTTTTTCATGTGAGACTGGCAATCAATTGCACGCGCCTCGTCAATGATCTGCCGCGCGAAACAGGTGCATTGTCCGCATTTCGCCTGTTTGCCGAGCGCGCGGTACGCTTGTGCCACAGTGCAGGCACCCATGCGGGCCACCTGTTCCACCTCGGTTTCGCGGATGGCATTGCAAACGCAAACGATCATCGATTCCCTCGCTCGTTGAAGGGATGCTATCGATAATGCGATTGGCTCGCAAGCCGAAATGCGAGGCGTTATCAAAAAGAGCGGGCGACCGTCAGCTTAGTGACGCTGCCCCACGCATCGGCTGCATTCGGCCGCGCGCCAGGCTGCGCCACGCCCATTCGAACGGACCGAAGCGAAAGCGGGCAAGCCAGATCGGCGATACGATCAGCATGGCGGCCCACATGCCCAGCACGGGCAGATAGACCTGCCACCGATCCAGATAGCCATAGAGACCGATGCCATAGCCATAGAACAGGGTCGTCATGACGATGCTGGTCATCAGATAGTTGGTGAACGCCATCCGGCCCGTCGCGGCCAATCGCTGCGTCAACGGCCCGCCGCCCTGCGTCGCCAGCACGATCAGGCTGGCCCAGCCGACGATCATCAGCGGGCGGAACGGCACGGTCATCACCATGGTCGCCCCGATCACCGCGATCATGTCGAACCCGTAATGCACCATCATCGCCGCAATGGCGACATAGCCGATCAGGCCGACGCCCAGGCCGGTCAGCATCCAGAATCGCGTCCGCCCGGTCGGCCATTCGCCGGTCAGCAGCCCCGTTTTGAACGCGGCCATGCCGAACAGCATATAGGCCAGGGTTTCCCAGCCATATTGAAATAGCCCGGCAAGCGGGGCCACCGCATATTTCTCCCACCGTTCCGCGAGCAATCCGGGGTAATCGCCGCGGTGGAGCGCCAGGTCGGCGGCAAGATCGGCGGGCACCGGGACACCGAAGCCATTGCGAAACTCGGCCAGCGCCGCTGCCATCTCGGCCGGTGCATCGGGTTGACCCGCGATCACCGCGACGCCAAGCACCATCAGTCCGACCAGCAGCTGGATGGCGAGCAGGGCGATGCCCAGGCCGACCAGCTTCGGCACGCTCAGATAACGCATCAAAAAGGCGATACAGCCGATCAGCGCATAATGGCTGAGGATATCGCCCCACCAGACCAGGAACAGATGGGCCAGGCCAAAGACGAGCAGCCAGGCCATCCGGATATAATGGGTCCGCGGCGCGCTGGCCCCGGCAGCCGCTGCCCGCTGGGCGATCAGCAGCATCGAAGCGCCGAACAGGAACGAGAACAGCCCCCGCATCTTGCCGTCGAACAGGACGAAATTGACCAGATAGACGCCCATGTTCAGCGGATCGGTGCCGCCATAGGCCAGCGGGTTGAAATAGGCCGCCTGAGGCATGGAAAATGCGATGATGTTCATCAGCAAAATGCCCATCACCGCGACGCCCCGTGTGGCGTCGAGCGTCAGGATGCGCGCTGGCACCGGCTGGTTCATCGTCAATCTGTCTCCCCCGATATCGGCGTTGAACCATGGCCGTGCGGTTCGGGCAAGCGCCTATCGACTGCGAACGCTGGTATAGGGGATCTGGACATATTCCAGCGCCGATCGCGCGGCCCGGCGCCACGATCGTCCCTCGCCGCGACGGCGCGATAGCAATTGCTGGACGTTCAGGCCGATGCCGACATAAAGCGCCCGGCGCGGCTCGACGCCGCGGTCCCGTTCCCATTCGGTGAACCCGCGCGCATAATAGCCGCCATGCACTTCGACGAAGCGCATCGGTCCGCGCTCGAGTGGCTTGAACCCGGCCAGCTTCACCGCCAGCAGATAGCGTTGCCCAGCATAGTCGCTCAGTGGACGGAAGCCGCGTTCGCCGGATGGCAGATATTCCATGCGGAAATCCAGCTTGTCGTTCAGCCCCGGCACCTGATGGCGCAGCACCGACAGGCCGATGCCGGTCGCGTTCGACGCCATGTCCTCCCACGAAAAACCGTGATCGCCGGAAAAGCCGTCGAAAATCTCGACATAGGTCATCAGGCCCGCCGCCATCAACGCCGCACTGCGCTGCGCATGGCGGGGATTGGCGGCATTGGCGCGGATCGATGCGCCCAGAAACTCGGTGATGACAAAGGACGAATAGGCATGGCCGAGCTTGTCCATGCCGAAACTGCTCGTCTCGCGGCCGAACCATCCTTCGGAATTGAACCGGAAACTGGAATTGCCCCAGTTCCAGTTGGCGATGCCGATGGCGGTGATCCCGGCCGCCACGCCGCCCAGTTCCAACGGAATCTCTCCGGCATGATCGAACACGCCGCTACCGCCGGTTGCCGGTTCGACCGCTGGCTGGGCGTCGTCATCGGTGGGGTCCTGACGCAGCGTCAGGGGGTCGATCGGTCCGAACACCGCATGGGCTGGGGGCGGGGCCTCAACCGCCGATACCGGGCTGAACGCCACCGGATCGGCACTGGCCGGGTCGCCGGGTGGCAGCGAATAACAGCACAAAGCGAGCATCGCCGTCCCGCCAATCATGCCCATCCACCGCCGCCCTTCATCGATACCCGGCTGACAAGGCTAGAGAATTCGGCGGCATCCGGCAATGCGTCGCGCGCTGTCGCTCCGGCCGATCGATTGACCGGAGCGACTGAGTGCGTTCAGAAGCCGAACCGCGCCTGGATGCCGTAGAAGCGGGGCAGGCCGGGATATCCGGCGATGTTGCCCGTCTGCTCCGGCACCGGAAAGCTGGTGATGTAGTAGAATTCGTTCGTCAGATTTTCGACGAAGAACTCCAGCCCCCGCGTGCCATCGGCATTCTGGATGCCGATCCGGGCATTGATCAGCGGATAGCCTTGATTGCGAAGCGCGGTTTCGCCCGTCACCGGGTTGGGCGTGTTCGAATTGAGGTTCACTTCGCTGTTGTAGCGCATGTCCGCGTGGAACAGGGCATGGACGCCGTTGGAGATTTCCGGGGTCCAGGTGGTGGCGATTGTCACCGTATGCTTGGGCTGGTTGAACAGCTGCAGCCCCTCCTGACCCTGCAGCGGGGTACCGGCAAAGTTGTTGTCGGCATCATACTTGGCATCGATATAGCTGTAGCCCAGCCGGATCAGCAGAGCGCGGTCGGGCTGGATGGTCGATTCCACCTCGACGCCCTTGCTGGTGGTGCTGTCGACATTCTGCACCACGAAATTGGTGCCGCTGAACACCAGCGACTGCAGGTCCTTGAACTTGGAATAGAAGCCGGCGACGTTGAACGTGAACCCGCGCAGCGGCGAAGTCTTCACGCCCAGCTCGAACGAATCGACGGTTTCGCCATCAAATTGCAGGTCGCTGGCCTGTGCGCCGTTGCCGCCCAACAGGACGCTGTCGAACGTCGCCTGGTCCATGTTGTAGCCGCCGGATTTGAACCCGCGGTCATAGCCGCCGTAAAGCAGCACGTCGTCGCTGACCTTGTACGACAGCTTGGCCGTGCCGGTGATCTGGCTGTCGCTGAAATCGTCGGCATAGGTGCCGTTGAATTCGCTGTTCACCGCCGGGTTGCAGCTGAGCAGGAACAGGTTGTTGAACAGCGCATTATTGGCCGATGCCCCGCGCAGCAGCGTTGCATAGGTCGCCGCCGCCTGGTTGCCGGCACGGACCTGATTAAAGAACGCGCAGCTGCCCGTGGTGCTGTTGATCGTCGCGTCCAGCTCCTTCTTTTCGTAATTCCAGCGCGCGCCCAGGGTCAGCGACAATTCGTCGGTGAAATTGAAGATGTTGTGCGTGAACAGCGCGATTGCGTTGGTCTTTACGCGGAAATCGTCGTTGTTGTTGCCCTGGCCGGGCTGTGCGCCGGGCAGGGGATTGGTCAGCAGGTTGAACAGCGCCGATCCGGCGGGCGCGATCTGCTGCAACCGGATGGGTGGCAAGCCGGCCGCCGGCGGCGGGGCGACGATCGGGTTCTGCTGCAGCAGGACCTGACCGAACAGCGGCACATTCGGCCCCAGCGTGCCATAGAATTGCGCACCCGTGGGCAGCAACTGGCTGCGCGTCGCGCCGTTCAGCAGGAAATCGACATAGCGGTTGCCATCGTTGCCGATGCGCACGGTATCGCGCAGCGTGTTGGTTTCGTTCAGGTAGAAGCCCCCGACCAGCCAGTCGAGCGCGCCGTCGAACGCCGATCCCTGGAACCGCAGTTCCTGGGTAAAGGTGTTCAGCCGGTTGAGGTAATCCTCACGATAGGCGCGGTCGATGCCGGAAAAATCGATGTCCTGATCGCGCAGTGCCCGCCATTTGCGATAGGCGGTGATCGACGTCAGCGATACGCCGCCCAGATCCCAGTTGAGCTCGCCGGAAACGCCGAAATCGCGGACCTTTTCGGTAAAGGCGCGGTTCGGCGAAATCGCCATCTGACGCAGCGACGGGTCGCCGGTGAACAGGCCGTCCAGACCCTGCAGCGCGCCGATCGCCTCGATCGCCGGCGTCGGATTGGTCGCGCCGATCCGCGCCGCGCTGACCGCGCCGCAGCAGTTTTCGTCGGTTTCGTAATAATCGCCGATCAGACGGAAGGTGACGTCGGTGGTTTCAAACAGCGCCTGGCCGCGAACATAATATCGGTTGATGTCGTTGATCGCACGGTCGCTGTTCACGTCGGAGATGTATCCGTCGCGCTTGCGATACCCGGCGTCGACGCGCAGCGCCAAATTTTCGGACACGGGGCCGGTCAGCGCGCCTTCCAGTTCATAGGCATCGTAATTGCCATAGCCGGCCTGGACATAGCCCCCCAATTCGAACTTCGGCTTGGCGGTAAAGATCGACAGCGCACCGGCCGACGTATTGCGACCGAACAGCGTTCCCTGCGGCCCGCGCAGCACCTCGACCCGCTCCAGCTGCGGCAGTTCGGCCACGGCCACACCGGCGCGGGGACGATACACGCCGTCGATGAACACGCCCACCGCCGGCTCGAACCCAGGATTGTCGCCCGCCGTGGTGATGCCGCGGATGAACAGGGTGGTGCCGGTGGCCGAGGACTGGCCGGTCGACGACTGAATCGACGGGGCCAGCTGCTCCAGCCCGCGAATGTCCTGAACGCCCGAATTCTGCAGCAAGGTCTGGGAAATCGCGGTTACCGCGATCGGAATGTCCTGGATCGACTGTTCGCGCCGGGTAGCGGTGACGATGATGTCGCCGGCGTTTTCGAATGTTTCTTCCTCGGGCGCGGGATCGACGGCGTCCTGTGCGAGGGCGGGCGATGCGCCGAATGCTGCGACGGCAAGGGCGCTGACGGCGAAGAGATGGCAGGCTTTCATAACGGCATCCTCTCTGTTCGGTCGCTCGGGTTCTTTTGACCGGTCGGCCTTCTGTCTGATTGCTGCGCAGCTAACGCGCGAAATTTTACCCCGTCAACGGAATTTGCACTGTGGAGAATACGGCGGTTTCCCTATGTTTCTTGGCCGCAACAGTTGCATTTGCGAAACCACTGCCCATGTCCCGCCCTGCCGTAGCGGCACCCGCATCAGGAGAGTCCATTTTGGCCGATCACGACGAAGACCTGTTTGGAAATGGCGATCTGGTCGCGCCGCCTCCCAAGATTCCCGTTCCCGACGATGTCGCCGCTGCTGTCGCCACCTTGATTCGCTGGGCCGGGGACGATCCGACGCGCGAGGGATTGCTGGACACGCCGAAACGCGTCGCCCGCGCATGGAAGGAATATTGTTCCGGTTACGGAGAGGATCCGGCCTATCACCTCTCGCGCATCTTCGAAGAGGTCGGCGGCTATGACGAGATCGTGCTGCTGCGCGACATCCCGTTCCAGTCGCACTGCGAACATCACATGGCCCCGATCATCGGCAAGGCGCACATCGCCTATCTGCCGCAGAACTGGGTCGTCGGCATCTCGAAACTGGCGCGCGTGCTCCATGCCTATGCCCGCCGGTTGCAGGTTCAGGAACGGCTGACCGCCGAGGTTGCCGACTGCATCTGGAACAACCTGCGCCCGCGCGGCGTCGCCGTGGTGATCGAGGCGACCCATGCGTGCATGACCGCGCGCGGCGTACGGACCCCCGGCGTGACGATGACGACGAGCCGCATGATGGGGGTATTCCGCGACGATGAGCGCAGTCGCAAGGAGGTGCTGGCGCTGATGGGCAAGGGCTGAATGGGGCAATGGTCCGACCGCAGGGCGCCGGAAGCGACGCCGCGGTCGGGCGTCTGGCCGCTCTCGGACGCCGCCGTCTGCGTTCAGGCCGGGGTGTTGAACGTCCGTGCGGACTGACAGCCGCCAACCACACTTTCCCAACCGCCAAGATGGTCGTTGGTGTCGGTGGAAAGGCACCAGCCGCCGCCATTGTCGCGGCCGTCCCACAGGATCTTGCGACCATCCCGGAACACTTCGACTTCATCGATGAACAGGGCGTCGCCGCCGGTATTCTCGATGATCACCGCCGCCAGCTCGCGTACGCTGGTCACTTCCACCTTGAGATCGGATGACACCGGCGCCCCCAGGACCGAGCAGGAGCCGGTCCCTTGAACGCGCCGTTCGTACAGCCGATCCGCACCGGTGAATGCGAACGTCACGACCAGCGCGTCCGCCGTGCCCGTGTCGCTCAGCGCCGAATGACAATAATCGATCGCCACGACATAGGTCTTTTTCGTGCCGGCCAGGTCCGACGGCGGCGGGCCGCTGACTCCTTCGGTGATGACCGATATGTCCCGCCCCCTTGTCGTCGGTGGCGGAGTCGACGGATTGATCCTGGGCTGCGGTGCGGGGGTCGCCTGTTGCCCCTATGCCGCGGCGGCAGCCGCCCGGGCCTATGCCGCGGCGCGTCCGTTCAATGCCTGTGCCCTGGCAATTTGGAACGCCCGCTCGTCCAGCACCCACAACTCATTGCGATTGGTCGCGGGTATCGGCGCGACCGTCAGCGCACCGTCGCGCATCTGCAGGTACAGGTTGGGGCGGCTATAGGGCCTGATCCTGAACAGCGGGATGACTCCGACAATCCGCTCGATGACCCAGGGATCATTCGCCGTCCCTTTTTCCAGGGCAAGCGCGCCGCGGACTGTGCCGTCATCGGTGCCGCCGCGGTTGACCAGATATTCGCCGGTATATCGGTTGCGCAGCAGATAGGCATCGGTGGGGCCATAGATATGGGAACCGATCAATTCCCATTGCGCGCTCCACCACCCCTCTGGGGCGGGGGTCGCGGCGATCGTCCGGGTTTCGAGGTTGATCGCCGTCGTGCCGTCGCCACCGCTGACGATCCGGCTATAGCTTTGCGCCGATACGGCCATGGGAAAGGCGAGGCTGGCAAGCACCGCCATGATCACGATGCAGATACTGCGGATGCTCATCGCATCTGTCCCCCGCCCGTGCCGCGCAGACCGGTCGTGCCGCGCTGAATTTCCTTACGATAGCGTAAGAATCACAGGATGAACACGGTTCATTCCGGCAGTGTATCGGCGCATGGGCAATATATGGCGGGCGCCCGGCAATGCGGGGCGCCCGCAGCAGCGCATGTCAGGCGCGCGCAGCGTTTGCCGCCGAGATGACCGCGCGGACGCTGGCGGTCGCGATGTCCTCATCCACGCCCACCCCCCAATGAATCCGGCCATCGGCATCGACACATTCGACATAGGCTGCGGCCCGAGTTGTCGCGCCCTTGCCGATGGCATGCTCGCTATAGTCAGCCACATCCAGCGACAGGCCAGCCGCTTCGTTGAGCGCGGCGACGACCGACGAGATCAGCCCGTTGCCCCGCCCGCTGACCGACCGGCGCTGGCCGCCCATGCCGATATGCCCGGCGAACAGCCGGTCGCCATTCGGCGCGCGCGCCTCTTCATAGGCTTCCAGCGTGAAATGCTGGTCGCCGGTCAGCCGATATGCCGACTGGAAACATCCCCAGATGTCGCCGGCGTTCAATTCGCGGCTGGTCGCGTCGGCCAGCGCCTGGACGTGACGGCTGAAATCGGCCTGCAGCCGCTTGGGCAGTTTCAGCCCCTGGTCCTGTTCCAGCACCCAGGCGACGCCGCCCTTGCCGGACTGCGAATTGACGCGGATCACCGCTTCGTAACTGCGGCCCAGGTCTGCCGGGTCGATGGGCAGATAGGGGACTTCCCACAGGGCGTCGTTGCGCGCTTCCTGCGCTGCGAACCCTTTCTTGATCGCATCCTGATGGCTGCCGGAAAAGGCGGTGAACACCAGGTCGCCGGCATAGGGTGTGCGCGGATGCACCGGGATGTTGGTGCAATATTCGACCGTGCTGACAATGGCATCGATATTCGAGAGGTCCAGCCCCGGATCGATTCCCTGCGTATAGAGGTTCAGCGCCACGGTCACGAGGTCGCAATTGCCGGTCCGCTCGCCATTGCCCAGCAGGCAGCCCTCGACCCGGTCGGCGCCCGCCATCATGCCCAGTTCAGCCGCAGCGACGCCGGTGCCGCGATCATTATGGGTATGCAGCGAAATCACCGCCGCTTCGCGGTTCGGCAGGTTGCGGCAGAACCATTCGATCTGGTCGGCATAGACGTTGGGTGTCGCGCATTCCACCGTGGCGGGGAGATTGAGGATCAGCGGTTTGTCAGGCGTCGGCTGAATGACTTCCATCACCGCCGCGCAAACCTCCAGGCTGAAGTCCAGTTCGGCGGTTGAGAAGGTTTCCGGCGAATATTGGAAATGCCAGTCGGTGCCGGGGCGGGCGGCCGCATTGTCCACCAGCATCCGGGCGGCATCGACGGCGATCTGCTTCACCTGCGCGCGGTCCATGCCGAACACGATCCGCCGCCAGGCCGGGCTGACCGCATTATAGACATGGACGATGGCGCGGTGGATGCCCTCCAGGCTGTCGAAGCTGGTGTCGATCAGGTCGCGCCGCGCCTGGGTCAGCACTTGTACCGTCACATCCTCCGGGATGGTGCCGGAGCGGACCAGGCCGGAGATGAAGTCGAATTCGGTCGCACCGGCCGCTGGGAAGCCGACCTCGATCTCCTTGATGCCGACGCGGACCAGCAGGTCGAAGAAGCGCTGCTTCTTTTCGCTGTCCATCGGATCGATCAGCGCCTGATTGCCGTCGCGCATGTCGGTCGACAGCCAGCGCGGGGCGCGGGTGATCGTGCGGTTCGGCCATTGCCGGTCGGGCAGGGCGATGGGCGGGAAGGGGCGGTATTTGGTCGAAGGATCGCGGAGCATCGGTTCACATTTCCATCATCGGCATCCGGCGTGGGATGCGAAGGCGTTGCGGCTGATTGGCTCTTGGATCATCCCCCAGGCGGCGCGACAGCGCGCGGACACACACCGCCTAAGGGCGGATAAGTCGTAGGGTGGCGAGGGGCGCAGCCGCGATCATTGTTGCGCTATGGCGGGCGCGGCCAACTTTTGTCCAGCCAAAAAATGGCCGGTTCGGTAGTTTTGTGGCGGAGGGAGAACACCCTCACTCTTCCGGAGCTGCGCTCCTCCCTCCCTCTCCCGCAAGCGGGAGAGGGAAGGGGCCCGCCGCGAAGCGGTGGGAAGGGAGAGGGTCTTCCCTTGGACCTTTACTGCTTTTCGAACGCGATCGAGATGTCCAGTTCCACCTCGTCCGACACCAGGGGCAGCGCATAGTTCACACCGAAATCGCTGCGCTTGATCGAGGTTTCAGCCTCGAAGCCGACGGTTTCCTTCTTGTTCATCGGGTTGGCGCCCGCGCCAGTGAACTCCGCCTCGAACGTGACCGGCTTGGTCACGCCGTTCAGGGTCAGGTTGCCGGTGATCTGAGCCGTCTTGCCGTCGGCGCCGGGCACCACCTTGGTCGACACGAAGCGCGCATCGGCCGGGTTGGGGCCAAAGAAGTCCGGCTTGCCGCCGTCCTTACCCGCCCGCAACAGGTGATTGGTCAGGCCGGCGCTGGCCGTCGTCACCTTGGATACGGGAATGGTCACGTCCACCTTTGCGGCAGCAGGGTTCTTGGGGTCCAGCGTCAGCGTGCCCGCAACGTCCCCGAACAGGCCGTAATAATCGTTGAACCCGAAATGATTGACTTCCCAGCCGATCAGCGAATGGCCGGGATCGGCGGCATAGGTGCCGCCGGTGACGCGGGATGCATCGACCGCGCCGGGCAGTTGCGGGGCAGACTGCGCCATCAGCGGGGCAGTGGCGGCGACGGCCGCGAGGATCAGGACGTTACGCATTGGGGGCCTCCTGTTGTTGAACTGGCAGCGGTTATGTGTGGTGTCGTCTGCCCAACGTCCAGCCAAGGGATGGAAACATGCCGTTTTCGGTGGTGCTTGTCGCCGCGCTGACCATTTCTTTAAACAATTGCAGGCAATTCCTTCGGGAAAGTACGGCTTGAACGGGTGAAACATGATACAACTGGTCTATGTCAGTTCGGTCGGGGCCAATGTGACGGCGCGCGATATCGACCAGATTTTGGACGTTTCGCGGCGGAACAACCGGCGCGACGGCATCACCGGCCTGCTCTATTCGGACGGTCGACGGTTTCTTCAGGTGCTGGAGGGGCCGGAACCGGCAGTGCTTGCCGCCTATGGGCGGATCAGTGCCGATGCGCGGCACCGTGCCGCCGTCACCCTGTCGCGCACGCCGATCGAGCAGCGCCAGTTCGGCAACTGGGCGATGATGCATCTGCACGATCCGAGCGAGCGCGACGCCTTTATTGGCCGGATACAGTCGATGGTCGCACAAGCCAGCCCCGCGGTGCGCGCGACGTTCGAGGGCTTCGCCCAGGCCCGCCGCGCCGCCTGAACCCCGGCAAGGGAGCAGGCGACGCGGGACCGACCAATCAGTTCTTGGCCTTGTCGACCAGCTTGTTGGCGCCGATCCAGGGCATCATGCCGCGCAGCTTGCTGCCGACTTCCTCGATCTGGTGGCGCTTGGCGGCCGCACGGCTGGCCTTCAGCTCCGGCTGACCGGCGCGGTTGTCCAGCACGAAGTCGCGGACGAAGCGGCCCGACTGAATGTCGGCCAGCACGCGCTTCATTTCCTTCTTCGTCTCTTCGGTGATGATGCGCGGACCGGTGCGGATGTCGCCGAACTCGGCGGTGTTGCTGATCGAATAGCGCATGTTTGCGATGCCGCCTTCATACATCAGGTCGACGATCAGCTTCAGTTCGTGCAGGCACTCGAAATAGGCCATTTCGGGGGCGTATCCCGCCTCGACCAGCGTTTCGAACCCGGCCTGGACCAGCGCGGTGGTGCCGCCGCACAGCACGGCCTGTTCGCCGAACAGGTCGGTTTCGCATTCCTCGCGGAAATTCGTCTCGATGATGCCCGAACGGCCGCCGCCGACGCCGCTGGCATAGGCGAGCGCCACGTCGTGCGCGTTGCCCGACACGTCCTGATGAATTGCGATCAGGCAGGGGACGCCGCCGCCCTTCAGATATTCGCCGCGCACCGTATGGCCCGGCCCCTTGGGCGCGATCATGATGACGTCGACATCGGCGCGCGGCTCGATCAGGCCGAAATGCACGTTCAGGCCGTGCGCGAACGCAAGCGCCGCGCCGGGCTTCAGCTTGGCGTGGAGATCCTTGGCATAGATGTCCGCCTGATGCTCGTCGGGGGCCAGGATCATCAGAATGTCGGCCCAGGCAGCGGCATCGGCGTTCGCCATCACCTTGAAGCCTGCACCCTCCGCCTTGGCGGCGCTCGGCGAACCGGGGCGCAGCGCGATGGCGACATTGGCGATGCCGCTGTCGCGCAGGTTCTGCGCATGGGCATGGCCCTGCGATCCGTAACCCAGAATGGCGATATTCTTGCCCGTGATGAGGTTCAGGTCCGCATCGGCATCGTAATAGACACGCATTTGAAGTCAGTCCCCTTTGTGATGCCGTCATGCCGAACTTGTTTCGGCATCCATCGGCCCCCAGCCGCTCAGTCGCATATGGCGGGATGGACCCTGAAACAAGTTCAGGGTGACGGCTGTTTCAATTCTGGCTTATGCGGCTTCTTTCCCCCGCGCGATGGCGACGATGCCGGTCCGCGCAATCTCGACCAGCCCCAGTTCGCGCATCAGTTCGACGAACTTGTCGAGCTTCTCGGTGCCGCCCGTCACTTCGAACACGAAGCTTTCGGTCGTCGCATCGACCACGCGGGCCCGGTACACTTCGGCCAGGCGAAGCGCCTCGATCCGGTGATCACCCGTGCCGCGCACCTTCACCAGTGCCAGCTCGCGCTCGACATGCGGGCCAAGCGCGGACAGGTCGGTCACCTTGTGCACCGGCACCAGCCGGTCCAGCTGGGCGATGATCTGTTCCATCATCGGCGCCGATGCGCTGGTGACGATGGTGATGCGGCTGATCGCGTCATCATCGCTGATCTCGCTGACCGTCAGGCTTTCGATATTATAGCCGCGCGCGGTGAACAGCCCGGCGATCCGCGCCAGGATGCCCGGCTCGTTGTCAACGATGACGGCGAGCGTGTGCCGCTCGGCAATTTCCTGTTTGATGTGCATGAGCTTAAACCAGCGCCTTCGCTTCGTCGTCCATAGTGCCCGACACCTCGGCCGCCTGCAGCAGCATGTCGGTGTGCGCCGCGCCTGACGGGATCATCGGGAAGCAGTTGGCGAGTTTCGCCACGCGGCAATCGACGATCACGGGGCCGTCATGGTCCAGCATCGCGGCGATGCCGTCATCAAGCTGGTCCGGCCGCTCGATCAGGATGCCCTTCCAGCCATAGGCTTCGCCCAGCTTCACGAAATCGGGCAGGCTGTCGGAATAGCTCTCCGCATAGCGGCTTTCATAGGTCAGTTCCTGCCACTGGCGGACCATGCCCATATATTCGTTGTTCAGGATGAAGATCTTGACCGGCAGCCGGTACTGCGTCGCCGTCGCCAGTTCCTGAATGTTCATCTGAATCGACGCCTCGCCCGCAATGTCGATGACGAGCGCGCCCGGATTGCCCAGCTGCGCCCCGATCGCGGCAGGCAGGCCATAGCCCATGGTGCCAAGGCCACCGCTGGTCAGCCACTTGTTCGGCGCGTCGAACCCGAAATGCTGCGCGGCCCACATCTGATGCTGGCCCACCTCGGTCGTGATGATCGGCTGGCGCGCCTTCGTCGCCTCATACAGCGCGCGGATCGCGTGCTGCGGCATGATCTCCGCGCGGGATGCGGGGAAATCGAGACAGCGGACCGCGCGCCATTCGGCAATGCGCGCCCACCAGGCCGAAAGGTCGGGCTTCGGCGTCTGCCGCGCCTTCCACACCTTCAGCATGTCTTCCATCGCCAGCCCGACATCCCCGACGACGGGCAGGTCGACACGGACGGTCTTGTTCATGCTCGACCGGTCGATGTCGATATGGATCTTCTTGGAATGCGGGGCAAAGGCATCCAGCCGCCCCGTCACCCGGTCGTCGAACCGCGCGCCCAGGCACAGGATCAGGTCCGCCTGGTTCATCGCCCAGTTCGCCTCATAGGTGCCGTGCATGCCGAGCATGCCCAGCCACTGGTCACCCGTCGCCGGATAGGCGCCGAGGCCCATCAGCGTCGACGTGACGGGCGCGCCGGTGATCCGCGCCAGTTCGCGCAGTAACTGCGTCGCCTGCGGACCCGAATTGATGACGCCGCCGCCGGTATAGAGGATCGGCCGCTCCGCCGCCGCCAGCATTTCGACTGCCGCCTCGATCAGATGGGCATCGGCCTTCACCTGCGGGCGATAGGTCTTGTGCTGGATGGGGCCGGGCTTGCGATATTTGGCGGTGGCGACCTGAACATCCTTGGGAATGTCGATGACCACCGGGCCGGGGCGTCCGTTGGTGGCGATATGAAACGCCTCATGGATCACCTCGCCCAGCTTGGCCGGGTCCTTCACCAGATAATTATGCTTGGAACAGTGGCGGGTGATTCCGACCGTGTCCGCCTCCTGAAACGCATCCGATCCGATCAGCGTGGTCGGCACCTGGCCGGTGATGACCACCATCGGGATCGAATCCATCAGCGCATCGGCGATGCCGGTCACCGCATTGGTCGCGCCGGGTCCGGAGGTGACGAGCACGACGCCGGGCTTGCCGGTCGACCGGGCATAGCCCTCTGCCGCGTGCGTCGCCGCCTGTTCGTGGCGGACCAGGATATGCTTGATCTGACGCCGGCCGGGGACCGCGTTCTGCTTGAACAGCGCGTCATAGATGGGAAGCACCGCCCCGCCCGGATAGCCGAACACGACCTCCACGCCGAGGTCGATCAGCGCCTCGACCAGGATGTCGGCTCCACTCTTCTCGGTCACGGTTCGTCTCCCATCATTCGCAGGCGCAGTATCAGAATTCGAGCCGCGCTGCTAACCGCATAAAAAATACGCGTCAATGCCTATGTGTGTAATTTAGTTTCAAAATGATCAATCAGCGCAGATTTTTCTGTCGTCATCAGTCGCGGCCAGTCTGACGGTGGCTGGTTACGGAACCACGTATATTGCCGCTTGGCATATTGGCGGGTCGCCAGCATGGCCCGGTCCAGCGCCTCGGCTCGGGTGATGTCGCCCGCCAGCATGGCCGCGATTTCCGGCACGCCGATCGCGCGCATCACCGGCAAGTCCGGGGGCAGGTGGCGGCTAAGCAACGCCCGTACTTCCGCCATCGCGCCGCCATCGAACATCGCGGTCAGCCGTGCATCGCACCGCTGCGTCAGCCAGTTCCGGTCGGGCAGCAGGATGGCGGCGGTCAGGGCGATGCGCTCGCTGATCCCGCCTTCGCGCTGCGCCTGCCATTCCGCTAGCGTCCGGCCGGTGGACAGCTTCACCTCCAGTGCCCGTGCCACCCGCGTCGTATCGCCGGGGTTCAGCCATGCCGCCGCCGCCGGATCGACGGCCTGAAGCTGGTGATGGGCCTCGGCGACGGGCAGCGCGCGGACCTGCACCCGGATCGCCGGGTCGATCTCTGGCACGGGCGCAATGCCGTCGAGCAGGGTGCGCAGATATAGCCCGGTGCCTCCGACCAGGATGGGCAGACGGTCCTCAGCCAGCGCGGCATCGATCGCCGCCCGCGCATCGGCGGCATAATGCGCCGCGCTATAGGCATCGGCCCCGTCGACATGGCCGAACAGCCGGTGCGGTGCCTGTGCCTCCTCTGCCTCGGTCGGGCGGGCGGACAGGATGCGCAGATCGGCATAGACCTGGCTTGCATCGGCGTTGATGACCACGCCATCGTGCCGCCGCGCCAGTTCCAGCGCGATTGCGCTCTTGCCGCTGGCGGTCGGCCCTGCGATGAGCGCGACGCGCGGAAGGGAAGGGCCGGAAGACATGTTCATCGCCACACTGATAGCATCGGAACGATTGACCGAGGGGGATTTTTCCGCCGCTATGGATCGGCTGGCGGGGGCTGGCTGTGCCCCGTCCGCCCGGCAATGGATCGATGAAGGCGTGGCGGGCGACATCCGCTTCATGGTCAATCCCGACGCTGCCCGGCTCAATCTGGAACTAGCCTTTCCCGGCGTGGACATCGCGGTCCAGCCCGATACCCCGGACCGGCGCAAGCGGTTGATCGTCGCCGACATGGATTCGACGATGATCACCGTCGAATGCATCGACGAACTGGCGGACTATGCGGGGATCAAGCCGCAGATTGCCGAGGTGACCGAACGGGCGATGCGCGGCGAGCTGGACTTCGCCGAGGCGCTGGACGCGCGGGTCGCCCTGCTCGCCGGACTACCGGAAAGCGCCATCGAACTATGCCTGGCCGAACGGGTGCGGATCATGCCCGGCGCGCCGGAGCTCGTTCGCACGATGCGGGGCTGGGGAGCGACGGCCATCTTGATTTCGGGTGGCTTCACCCGTTTTGCCGGGCCGGTGGCGGACCGGATCGGCTTTTCCCGGATGATCGCCAACGAACTGCTGATCGCGGACGGCAAGCTGACCGGGGCAGTGGCCAAGCCCATCGTGGATTCGGCAACGAAGGAAGCGACGTTGGCCGCCGCGACGGCCGAACTGGGGCTGAATCCGGAACAGACGCTGGCCGTGGGCGACGGGGCCAACGACCTCGCAATGATCGAGCGGGCGGGGCTTGGCGTCGCCTATCATGCCAAGCCGGTGGTCGCCGCCGCCGCGCAGATGCGCGTCGATGCGGGCGACCTGACCACCCTGCTCTATGCGCAGGGGGTCAGCCGGCGGGAATGGGCCGCCGGCTGAACCGGCCTATTCGAACTCCAGGATCGCGGCATCCACGGCCAGGCTGTCGCCCGGCGCAAAGTTCGCAGCCTTGACCACCGCGCTTTTTTCGGCGCGTAGGATATTTTCCATCTTCATCGCCTCGATCACCGCCAGCGGCTGACCGGCCTCCACCTTGTCGCCGGGCGCGACGTGCAGCTGGGTCAGCAGGCCCGGCATCGGGCACAGCAGGAACCGGCTCATGTCCGGCGGGACCTTTTCGATCATGTGCCGGCGATAGGGGGCAATGTGCGCGGGCAACACCTCGACCCGGTGGACGGCGCCGCGCGTCGTCAGCAGCCACCCGGTCCGCGTGCGCTTCACCTTCACCGACAAAGTGTCGCCATTGGCGGTGGCAGTCACCATTCGGTCGCCGGGCTGCCAGTGCATGGTGCCATCAACGCGCTGACCGTCGACCATCGCGTGGCCCTCGGTCAAGGTGACGGCATGATCCTCCCGGCCGATCCGCACGGTCCAGTCGGACGGCGGCAGCTGCGCGGTGCCAAGCTGTCCTGAAATCTGCCGAGCGCGGCCTGCAGTCGTGAACGAAAGCCCCGCCGCAACCGCCGCCAGCGCGCGGGTCAGCTCGGCCGATGCCGGTGCACCCGAAAACCCCTCCGGGTATTCCTCAGCGATGAATCCGGTGGTCAGCGCGCCCGACCGGAACCGCGGATGCTGCATCAGCGCGGACAGGAAATCGATATTCTGGCCAAGCCCCTCGATCTGGAATCCGTCTAGCGCCTGCACCTGCAGATCGGCGGCCGCGTCGCGGGTGGGGGCCCAAGTGATCAGCTTGGCGATCATGGGATCGTAGAACATCGATACTTCGCCGCCCTCGGCCACGCCGTCATCGACGCGGATATAGGCGCAGGCCGAATCCGGTTCGCCATAGGGCGTGGTGGATGCCGATGGCGGGGCATAGCGGACCAGCCGACCGGTCGATGGCAGGAACCCGCGATAGGGATCCTCGGCATAGACGCGGTTCTCGATCGCCCAGCCGTTCAACCGGATATCCTTTTGATCGAACGCCAGCCGCTCGCCGGCCGCAACCCGGATCATCTGTTCGACCAGGTCGATGCCCGTCACCGCTTCGGTCACCGGATGCTCCACCTGCAGCCGGGTGTTCATTTCCAGGAAGTAGAAGCCCTGGCCGCTGGTATCCGCGCCGCTGACGATCAATTCGACCGTACCTGCGCTGTAATAGCCGACCGCGCGGGCCAGTGCGACCGCCTGCTCGCCCATCGCCCGGCGCATATCCGGCGTGACAAAGGGGGGGAGGGCGCTTCCTCCACCACCTTCTGGTGCCGCCGCTGGATCGAACATTCCCGCTCGCCCAGGTACAGGATGTTGCCATGCTGGTCGCCCAGCACCTGGATCTCGATATGGCGCGGGCTTTCGATGAACTTCTCGATGAACACGCGGTCGTCGCCGAAACTCGCCAGACCCTCGCGCTTCGTCGCCTCGAACCCGTCGCGGACATCCTGTTCGCTCCACGCCAGCCGCATCCCCTTGCCGCCGCCGCCCGCCGATGCCTTCATCATCACCGGAAAGCCGATATCGCTGGCGATCTGCACCGCCTCCTCGGTATCCGCGATCTCGCCCAGATAGCCGGGGACGACATTGACCCCCGCCGCCTTGGCCAGCTTCTTGGATTCGATCTTGTCGCCCATCGCGGCGATGGCGTTGGGCGGCGGCCCGACGAACGCGATGCCCGCTTGCGAGCAGGCGCGGGCAAAGCTCTCCCGCTCCGACAGGAATCCATAGCCTGGATGGATGCAGTCCACGCCGGTCGCCTGCGCTGCGGCCAGGATCAGCTCCGCCTTCAGATAGCTTTCGGCGGCAGGCGCCGGGCCGAGCCGCACCGCCTCGTCCGCCATCAGCACATGCGGGCTGCGCGCATCCGCATCGGAATAAACCGCCACGGTGGCAATCCCCATCCGCTTGGCCGTGCGGAACACCCGGCACGCGATTTCGCCGCGATTGGCGACCAGGATCTTCTTGAACATCATTCAGCCTCGGCTTGTGCGAACAGGTGACGCAGCGCGATCATTGCCGCGCCGTGATAGATGCTGGCATGGGTTTCGTTCGGCATGGGTGCGAACGTCCATGTCAGACCCGCCGGTGCGTTGGTGCGGAGCAGGTCGGCAAAGGGCGTGACGCCCATGCCCTGTTCATTGGCGACGCTCAGCCACAGGGTTCTTCCCGCCGTCCCAGGCAACATAGGCCGGGCGGCGGTCAGCAGCGACTGGTTGTCCCACCACAGGCTGGGGCTGATCGCGATATACTGATCGAACAGCGCGGGCTGACGCAGCAGCGTTTCGACGACGAACAGCCCGGCCAGCGATTCCCCCATCACCGCGTCGGTGCCATCGGTCCGATAGCCATGCTCCACCCAGGGCTTGACCTCATCGGCGATGAAGCGGCGAAACCGTGCGCTGTCTCCCGCAGTGGGATATTCCGCCTTCAACGCGGGATCGGTCGTGGGAAAGGCGAGTTCGTTGCGACGGTCGACAGTCTCGATCCCCACGACGATGACGTCCCGCGTCGTGCCGTTGACCGTGCCCAACTGGGCCAGGCCGCTGATGTGATGGAAATCCTGGTCAACCCCGCCGTCGAGCAGATAGAGGACCGGGTAGCGCTTGCCGCCATCGGCATAACCGGGCGGCAGCCAGATATTGATCGTTCGCGTCGTCGGCATGATCGTGCTGGCCAGCCGATAGGACTGGCCGACGACGATCGGAGTCGCTTCCGGTGCCGTCTGGGCGCTTGCGACCGAGGTCCAGCAGGCCAGTATCAGCAGCCAGAAAGCATGGTGTAACCGGCCGATCACGCATCGACCTCCACTGGCGGCATGTTGTGGCCGAGCAGGCGAAGCACGTCGGCTGCGCATTCAACGACGTTGCTGCCCGGGCCATAAATGCCCTGAACTCCCGCGTCGCGCAGGAAATCATAATCCTGGGGCGGGATGACGCCGCCTGCGATCACCTTGATGTCGCTGCGCCCCGCCTCGCGCAGCCCGGCGATCAGCGCGGGGATTAGCGTCTTGTGACCCGCCGCCAGACTGGATGCGCCGACCACGTCGACCCCGCTGTCGAGTGCCAGGACGGCGGTTTCCTCCGGCGTCTGGAACAGGGGGCTACTGACCACCTCGAACCCCAGATCGGCAAAGGCGGATGCGATCACGTTCGCGCCGCGATCATGCCCGTCCTGCCCCATCTTGGCGACCAGCAGGCGGGGTTTGCGACCCAGTCGACGGGCGACGGCATCAACGCCGGCCGTCACCTGCGCCCAGCGGTCATCCTCGGCATAGGGCGCGGCATAGACGCCCCGGACCGGGGTAGGGGTGGTGGCATGACGGCCGAACACATCCTCCATTGCGGCGGAGATTTCGCCCAGCGTCGCCCGCGCCCGCGCCGCCGTGACGGCCAGAGCGAGCAGGTTCGTTTCCCCCCCAACTTCCCCGACCCCCGCTCGTGCTGAGCTTGTCGAAGCACTGTCCTTTTCCTGGGCCGTGGCAGGAGAAGGCAGCCCTTCGACAAGCTCAGGGTGAACGGACTGGGCGGCGACCCTAAGCGCATCCAGCGCTGCCCGCACCGCCGCGTCGTCCCGCGCGGCCTTGACCGCCGCGATGCGCGCCACCTGCGCCTCGCGCACGGCGGCGTTATCGACCTCCAGCGTCTCCAGCCGGTCTTCCTCACCCAGCCGGTATTTGTTCACCCCGACGATAACATCCTCGCCGCGATCCACCCGCGCCTGCCTTGCGGCGGCGGCTTCCTCGATCATCGCCTTTGGCCAGCCGGCGGCGACCGCTTTCGCCATGCCGCCCTCGGCCTCGACGCGCTCGACGATTTCCCACGCCTTGTCGGCCAGTTCCTTCGTCAGCGCCTCGACATAGTAACTGCCGCCCAGCGGATCGACGACCTTTGTCATTCCAGTTTCCTCCTGCAGCACGATCTGCGTGTTGCGGGCGATCCGGGCGGAGAAATCGGTGGGGAGGGCAATGGCCTCGTCAAGCGCGTTGGTGTGCAGGCTCTGCGTCCCGCCAAGCATCGCCGCCATTGCCTCAACGGTCGTGCGGATGACGTTGTTGTACGGATCCTGCTCGGTCAGCGACACGCCGCTGGTCTGGCAATGCGTCCGCAGCATCTTGCTGCGCTCGTCCTGCGCGCCCAGCTTCGTCATGGCGCGATGCCACAACAGGCGGGCGGCGCGCAGCTTCGCCACCTCCATGAAGAAGTTCATGCCGATCGCGAAGAAGAACGACAGCCTGCCGGCGAACTTGTCGATATCCAGCCCGCTCTCCACCCCGCGCCGGACATATTCGATGCCGTCGGCGATGGTGAAGGCCAGTTCCTGCACCTGCGTCGCCCCGGCCTCGTGCATGTGATATCCGCTGATCGAGATCGAGTTGAACTTCGGCATGTGGGCCGAGGTGTAGGCAAAGATGTCCGCGATGATCCGCATCGATGGCTCGGGCGGGTAGATATAGGTGTTGCGGACCATGAACTCCTTCAGGATGTCGTTCTGGATCGTCCCTTCCAGCAGCGCCTGATCGACGCCCTGTTCCTCTGCCGAGACGATGAAGAAAGCGAGCACGGGGATCACCGCGCCGTTCATCGTCATGCTGACGCTCATCTGGTCGAGCGGGATGCCGTCGAACAGGATCTTCATGTCCTCGACCGTGTCGATCGCCACCCCCGCCTTGCCGACATCGCCGGTGACGCGCGGGTGATCGCTGTCGTATCCGCGATGGGTGGCAAGATCGAAGGCGACGGACAGCCCCTTCTGCCCGGCGGCCAGGTTGCGGCGATAAAAGGCGTTGGATTCCTCTGCGGTCGAGAAACCGGCATATTGCCGGATCGTCCAGGGGCGACCGGCATACATCGTCGCCTTCACGCCGCGCGTATAGGGAGTAAAGCCCGGCAGGCCGGGGTCGATGCCCGCCGCATCCTCGGCGGTGTAGAGCGGCTTGATCGCAATCCCCTCCGGCGTGTGCCAGGTGAGGTCGCGGCCCTTCACTTCCTTCGCGGCGAGCGCGGCCCAGTCGGCGGGGGTGGGTTTGGCCGTCATACGCAATCTCAAATCCTGTTCCCCTCTCCCCTTGTGGGAGAGGGTTGCGAAAACTTGGCAGCTTGCTGCCTAGTTGGAGCTGGGTGAGGGGTGTTGAGGTGCAGGCCATAACGCCGCCGCACCGCCATTACCCTCATCCAACTGCGGCTAGCTCGCTTCGCTCACAAGCCTTCGTATCCTTCTCCCACAAGGGGAGAAGGTTTGTCATGCCCACGCGGCGTCTCCATGATCTCGGTCAGCACGCCGCCCATGTCGCGCGGGTGGACGAAGAAGATCAGCGTCCCATGCGCGCCGATCCGCGGCTCCCCCAGCACGCGCTTGCCTCTGGCCTCGAACCACGCCCTGGCGACATGAATATCGGGCACCTCATAGCACAAATGATGTTGCCCCCCGGCCGGGTTCTTCGCCAGAAACCCATGGATCGGCGAGTCCGTGCCCAGCGGCTCGATCAACTCGATCTGCGTGTTCGGCGTATCGACGAAGCATACGCGCACGCCCTGTGTAGGCAGGTCGAATGGCTCGTGGATGTGCGTCGCGCCCATCACGTCGCGGTAGAAAGCGATGCTGTCCGCGATCGACGGTGTAGCGATTCCGATATGGTTGACGGGGCCAAGCTTCATTGTTGGAAGTCCGTGTCGGATTTAACCGAGAGCAGCAGCTCATCATAGATTCGGTTCATGAATTTTCGCGCGTCCAGTGCGGATTTGAACAGCAGATCAACGCCCATTGCGTCGAGAAGCGGTCGAATGTCGTCCGTCGTTCCGTCAGAGTTTTTCCAATCGCGCCATTCCTTGAGAATGCCACGACGGTGTTCAGTCGAGCCATCCCTCACCGCACATTTAATCGCTCCCTCAAGCGATCCGTACAAAAGGTCGTAATCCTGGTTGAAGTAGCACCCCATCATGTTTGCCAGCCAAGGCCAGCGCTCTTCAATTCTCTTTCGGCACTCGCGCTTGGCTCTGCTCATAGCGGAATATTGTCATGCTTCTTCCATGGGTTCTCTAGGCTCTTCCCCCGCAGCTTGCGTAGGCCCAGCGCCACCCGTCGCCGCGTCGAATGCGGCATGATCACTTCGTCCACGAAGCCCTTGCTCGCCGCGACGAACGGGTTGGCGAAGCGCGCCTCGTACTCCGCCGTGCGCTCGGCGATCTCCTCCGGCGTGCGGCCGCGGAAGATGATCTCCACCGCGCCCTTTGCGCCCATCACGGCGATCTCGGCGGTCGGCCAGGCATAGTTCAGATCACCGCGCAAATGCTTGCTCGCCATCACGTCGTATGCGCCGCCATAGGCCTTGCGGGTGATGACCGTGATCTTGGGCACGGTCGCCTCGGCGTAAGCGAACAGCAGTTTCGCGCCGTGCTTGATGATGCCGCTATGCTCCTGTCCCACGCCGGGCAGGAAGCCGGGGACGTCCACGAACGTCAGGATCGGAATCTCGAAGGCGTCGCAGAAGCGGACGAACCGCGCGGCCTTCTTGCTGGCGTTGATGTCGAGACATCCGGCCAGCACCATCGGCTGGTTTGCGACCACGCCGACCGTACGCCCCTCGATCCGGCCGAAGCCGATCAGGATATTGCCCGCGTGCGCCGGTTGCAGCTCGAAGAATTCGCCCTCGTCCAGCACCTTCACGATCAACTCGTGCATGTCATAGGGCTGGTTGGCGGATGGCGGGATCAGCGTGTCGAGGCTGTCCTCGATGCGGTCCCACGGATCGTCGCTCGGGCGGACCGGCGGCTCCTCGCGGTTCGACGCGGGGAGAAAATCGAAGAAGTCGCGCGCGGCCAACAGCGCCTCGATATCGTTTTCGAGCGCCAGGTCAGCAACGCCCGACTTGGTCGTGTGGGTGATCGCGCCGCCCAGTTCCTCCTGCGTCACCACCTCGTTGGTCACCGTCTTCACCACGTCCGGTCCGGTGACGAACATATAGCTCGAATCCTTCACCATGAAGATGAAGTCGGTCATCGACGGCGAATAGACGGCGCCGCCCGCGCACGGCCCCATGATGAGGCTGAGCTGCGGGACCACGCCCGATGCCAGCACGTTGCGCTGGAACACCTCGGCATAGCCGCCAAGGCTCGCCACGCCCTCCTGAATGCGCGCGCCGCCCGAATCGTTCAGGCCGATGACTGGCGCGCCCACCTTCATCGCCATGTCCATGATCTTGCAGATCTTCTGCGCATGGCGTTCGGACAGCGAGCCGCCGAACACGGTGAAATCCTGGCTGAACACGAACACAAGCCGGCCGTTGATCGTCCCCGATCCCGTCACCACCCCGTCGCCGGGAACCACCTGATCCTGCATCCCGAAATCGGTGCAGTTATGCTCGACATACATGTCCAACTCTTCGAAGCTGCCGGGGTCGAGCAGTACGTCCAGCCGCTCCCGCGCGGTCAGCTTGCCCTTGGCGTGCTGTGCGTCGATCCGCTTCTGGCCGCCGCCCATGCGGGCACCCTGACGGCGGCGTTCCAGTTCCTCGATCGTGGAGGCCATGCGCGTTACTCCGCTGCCTGCAATTCGGCCTTTGCCTCGACTGCCATCGGCGTAATGCCCAGCCGGGCGAACAGCGCGGCGTCGCGGTCATCCCCCGCATTGGCGGTGGTCAGCAACCGGTCGCCGGTGAAGATACTGTTCGCCCCAGCCATAAAGCACAATGCCTGCGTCGCATCGCTCATGCTTTCGCGCCCCGCGGACAGGCGGACCATGCTCTCCGGCATGGTGATCCGCGCCACCGCGACGGTGCGGACGAACTCGATCTCGTCGATCCGGGCCAGCGGCGTATCGGCCAGCATATCGCCCAGCACCGTGCCCTTGACCGGGACCAGCGCGTTCACCGGCACGCTTTCCGGATGGCGGGGCAGGGTGGCCAGCGCATGGATGAATCCGACCCGGTCGCTGCGCGTCTCGCCCATGCCGACAATGCCGCCGCAGCAGACGTTGATTCCGGCCCTGCGAACATGCTCCAGCGTGTCCAGCCGATCCTCGAACGAGCGCGTGGTGATAACCTCGCCATAGCGTTCCGGGGACGTATCGATATTGTGGTTGTAGTAATCCAGGCCCGCATCGGCCAGCATCCCTGCCTGCTGCTCGCTCAGCATGCCCAGCGTCATGCAGGTTTCCATGCCCATCGCCCGCACGCCCTTCACCATCTCGACGATGGCGGGCATGTCGCGGTCCTTGGGATTGCGCCACGCGGCACCCATGCAGAAGCGGGTGGAGCCATGGTCCTTTGCCTGCGCGGCCGATTGCAGCACGGCGCGCACGTCCATCAGCTTCGTTGCCTTCAGCCCGGTTTCGGCATGAGCGGACTGGTTGCAATAGCCGCAATCCTCGGGGCAGCCGCCGGTCTTGATGCTGAGCAGCGTCGACATCTGGACGGTGTCGGGCGCGTGATGCTGCCGGTGGATCGTCTGGGCCTGGAACATGAGTTCGCCAAAGGGCAGGTCGAACAGCGCGGCGATTTCGGTACGAGTCCAATCGGTGCGGACGGAATCTGTATTGGGGGAAATGGGGGCTCTCCTCTCTTGATGCCCTCTCTATCCGATCGCACGGGCTTGTGAAGGGCAGGGGCAGCACGGCTTTGCCCCCGGGCAGAAAAGCTATGGCTGAAATACGGCCCGGCCTATCCCATGTTGCGTGGACGCCCGGCCTGACCCTAGATGCCGCGCAAGCGAATCCACCAAGGCACGATCATGACCGTTCATTCGACCCAGATGCTGATCCTCGGTTCCGGCCCGGCGGGGCTGACCGCCGCCATCTATGCCGCGCGCGCCAGCATGAGCCCCATCGTCGTCCAGGGCATCCAGCCCGGCGGCCAGCTGACCACGACCACGGACGTCGAGAATTATCCCGGCTTTGCCGAGGTGATCCAGGGCCCCTGGCTGATGCAGCAGATGCAGGCGCAGGCCGAACATGTCGGCACGCGCATGATGTACGACACCATCGTCGATATCGACCTGTCGCAGCGGCCGTTCCGCCTGATCGGCGATTCGGGCGATGTGTACGAGGGCGAGACGCTGGTGATCGCCACCGGCGCCCAGGCGAAATGGCTGGGGCTGGAGAGCGAGGACCTGTTGAAGGGCAAGGGCGTATCGGCCTGTGCCACCTGTGACGGGTTCTTCTATCGCGGCAAGAAGGTGGCGGTCATCGGCGGCGGCAACACCGCGGTCGAAGAGGCGCTGTACCTGACCAACCACAGCCATGACGTCACCCTGATCCACCGCCGCGACACCCTTCGCGCCGAAAAGATCCTGCAGCAGCGGCTGTTCGCCAATGATCGCATCACGACGCTGTGGAACAAGGAAGTGGTCCGCTTCATCGACGGCGGCGGCATGGCGGGGCTGGTTGGCATGGAACTCCGCGACACCGTGACGGGCGAACTGTCGACGATCGAGGTGGACGGCGGCTTCGTGGCCATCGGCCATTCCCCGGCGACATCCCTGTTCAAGGGGCATCTTGAGCTGGACGAGGACGGCTATCTGAAGGTCGATGTCGGCAGCACCCGGACCAGCGTGCCCGGCGTGTTCGCGTGCGGCGACGTGATGGACAAGGTGTATCGCCAGGCCGTCACCGCCGCCGGCACCGGCTGCATGGCCGCCCTGGATGCCGAGCGGTTTCTGGCCGCCGCGCATTTCGCCATGGCCGAAGCGGCGGAATAAGGGAACGCCCCCGCTTCGGTCAGCCTTGCAGCACCGTTAGCATTTGATCCCTTAGCCAGCGTTTGTCCGCATCGCGCGCAAAGCTGTGGCTGTCGGTATCGCAGCGGATGACACTGATCCGGCCATGCAGCGGGGCAAATGCCGGGCCACGCCACGCATCGGCAAAGGCAATGGCGGTATTGTCGCAATCGGCCAGCAGCATAGTGACCGGCGCATCGCTCGCCATCAGCGCGGCTGCAACCGTGTCGGCGAGTGCACCCGGCTGAGACGGTTTGCGAACGATGCTGGCCAGGCCCTTCAAAAGCTTGGCAATGCTGACGTCACCGCGCAGCAGGCGCAACAGCTGTCTTGGATCGCGAAACCGATCGGCATAGCGGGCGCGGATCGCGGCGGGCGGGGGCATATCGCCGGTCGGCTCGACCACCCAGGGATTGGCCAGCACGAGCGCGTCGATCCCGGCGTCGCGGTGAAACAGCGCCAGCGCCGTGGCCGCATCGCAGTTGCCGAAGCCGATGATGCGGGTCAGCAAGGGACAATGATGCCGAAACGCCGCGGCTGCCGCCGCAATGTCGGGGCCGCTTGAAAGAAACCCGCCATTCTCGCCGGTCGAATCCCCGACGCCGCGCCGGTCGAACCGGAACACCGGGTAGCCGGCGGCGGCCAGTTGCGCCGCCAGCATCGCCATGCCCCGATGTGCGCCCCAGCGCACTTCATTGCCGCCGGATGCGATCAGCAGTCCGGTGGTGCCGTCCGCATCGTCAACCGATCCGATCAGGGTCTGGTTGGCACAGGGAAAGGCGATCAGCCGCCGCATTGCCGCACCCAATCGGCGACATCGGCCGCCAGCGCCGTTGCAAGGGCTTCGTCCTGCCCCGGTTCCGACCGCCGCCACAGGGGGGCCGCATCGAACCGGACGTCCGCCGGGGCGGGATCGCTGGCCAGCCGGGCGACCCGGCGCGGCATCGGCGGTTCGTCCTCGGTTTCGGGTGCCAGGGCATGGCCATGCGCCAGATGGACCAGCAGGTCTCCGGGTATCGCGTTGCCGGCCAGCGTCACCGTCGGCAAGGGGGTTTCCGGGGCGGGGGCGGCCATCAGCGCGGCCATTTCGCCCTCGAACGCTGCATCGCGCCCGCTTGCCTGTCGCGCACGGATCAGGTCGCGGACCAGCGATGCGCCCTCCACCGGTGCGAACTGATACAGGCTGGCCGCTGGCGTCCATCCGGTCAGCAGCGCCCCGCCGCGCAGCGTCAACACATGCACCGGCCGATCCGGAGAGACTTGATACGCACATTCCGCAAATGCGGATAACCACAGGAGGTAACTAGCCTTTTCCACCGGCGTTTCGCTTTCACCCATGCCCGGCAGGTCAGGCAGGGCGCATGTCAGCCCATGCGACGCCAGCGCCCGCATCACCGACAACAGAAAGGCGCGGGTCCGGTTCGATTCCTCGAACAATGCCTGCGCGATCAGCACGAGGGGGCCGTCGTCCGGTCCGGTTCGCAGCATCGGTTCGCGGCTGCCGGGCCAGGGAAAGCCCGGCCAGTGATGGGGTTTGACGGCGTATCCGCCGATCACACCAGCGCCCGTTCGGCGGCGAAGCGGGTTAGGCTGCCAAAGCTGTCCATCATGTCGGCATCGACATCCGCATCGTCGATCACGATGCCCAGCCGGTCCTCGATCTCGGTCAGCACCCCTGCCACGGCCAGCGAATCGAGTTCGGGCATCGCGCCGAACAGCGGCGTATCCGGCGCCAGCGCGGCCGCCCGTGCATCGGTAAGCGCCAGCACATCGCGCAAGACGTCGCGGATCACCGCTTCGATCCGGTCATATCCCTCTTGTACCAACCGCCCAGTCCTATTCCGTTTCGTCCGGTCCGCGCGTGGCGGACCGCCAGTCTGGGCGGGCGTTAGCCGCTGTCCCGATCAAAGCCAAGACTGCCCCTTGGCGACGGCCTGCCCGGGCGGCTATCACGTCCGGCGATGATCGCGCTCGACCCCCAGCCCAGACCCGTCGACCATCTGACCCAGTTCGGCCAGCCGCATCATCCTGCCCTGGCCGGTCGGGCTGGGGAATTGACCTATGCCGCGCTGGAAACGGCGGTTGCCCGGCTGGCCGGCTGGCTTGCCGAACAGGGTCTTTCGGCGGGGGACCGGGTGGCGACTTGGCTGCCGAAATCCTTGACCGCTTGCCTGATGCCGCTTGCCGCGCCGCGTGCCGGGCTGATCCATGTGCCCATCAATCCCCAGCTCAAACGGGCACAGGTCGCGCATATCCTGGCCGACAGCGGCGCGCGGCTGCTGGTCAGCCAACCTGCGCGGCTGGCGTTGCTCGGCAAAGGCGATGTCCCCGATGGGTGTGCATCGGCAACCGTCGAACAGGCACCGCCCGCCGGGGACCCCTTGCCGCCATCCACCGTCGATCCGGACACGCTGGCCGCGATCCTCTACACATCCGGTTCGACCGGCCGGCCAAAGGGCGTGATGCTGAGCCACGCCAATCTGTGGCTGGGGGCGATCAGCGTCGCGAATTATCTGCGGATCGATCCGGCGGATCGCGTGCTGGCCATCCTGCCGCTCAGCTTCGATTACGGCCAGAATCAGCTGTTTTCCACCTGGGCGGCGGGTGGTTGCGTCGTGCCGCTGGATTATCTGACCGCAAGAGACGTCGTTGCGGCGGTCGAACGGCACGCCATCACGACGCTGGCCGGGGTGCCGCCGCTATGGGTGCAGCTGATGGAGGCGGAATGGCCGCGGGCCGTGGCGATGGCGCTGCGGCGGCTGACCAATTCCGGCGGGGCGCTGACCCCGGCGATGGTGCGGTCGCTGCGGGCGCGGTTCCACAATGCCGACCTGTATCCGATGTACGGCCTGACAGAGGCGTTCCGGTCGACCTATCTGGACCCCGATCTGGTCGACGAACATCCCGATTCCATCGGGCGGGCGGTCCCGTTTGCCGAGGTGATGGTGGTACGACCCGATGGCAGCCGGGCGGCGCCCGGCCAGCCGGGCGAGCTGGTCCATGCCGGGCCGCTGGTCGGGCATGGATATTGGCGCGATCCCGAGCGCACCAAGCAGCGGTTCCGGCCGGCGCCGGAATGGTCGGCCGAAGGCGGCATGGCCGTATGGTCCGGCGATACGGTCGTCGAGGACGCGCACGGGCTGCTGCGGTTCGTCGGGCGCGATGATGAAATGATCAAGGTTTCCGGCAACCGGATCAGCCCGACCGAGATCGAGGAGGCAGCGCTGGCCGGGGCGGAGGCAGCGGAGGCGGTAGCGATCGGCGTGCCCGATCCGCGCACCGGCCACGCGATCTTGCTCGTCGCCCGCCCGCAGGGCGATGCCGCCCGTGCCGAAGCTGCGCTGCGCGACCGGCTGCGCCGCGATCTGCCCGGTTTCATGCAGCCTGCGCGCTATGTCTGGCGGGACGAACTGCCGCGCAACGCCAATGGCAAGCTGGATCGCGCAAGGCTTCGCGCGGAACTGGCGTCATGAAGCCGACGGGGCCGATCCCGCCGGATTATGCCGATCAGCACCGGCTGTCGATCGCGGGTCGCCCAGCATCGGACTGGCTGGCGGAATCGGGCGACGGTCCGTGCGTGCTGTACGACTTTGCCGTGGTCGCTGCCCGCATCGCCGCGCTGCGCACCGCCATGCCGCCGGGGCTGGACGTGCATTATGCGATCAAGGCCAATCCCTATCCGCCGCTGCTGGCCGCCATTGCCCCGCTGGTCGATGGCCTGGACGTGGCATCGGCGGGTGAGCTGGCCCTTGCCGGCACGCTCAAGTCCGGATCGGCGATCAGCTTTGCAGGACCGGGCAAGCGGGATGCCGAGCTGGATGCCGCCATCCTGGCCGGGGCGACGCTGAACCTGGAATCGGAAGGGGAGGCCGCGCGAGCGCTGGCGATCGGCGATCGTCTGGGCATCGCCCCGCGGCTGGCCGTGCGAGTGAACCCCGATTTCGAACTGCGCGGCTCGGGGATGAAGATGGGCGGCCGTGCCTCCCCCTTCGGCGTGGATGCCGAGCGGGTCCCGCCACTGGTTCGGGCGATTGTCGCTGGCGGGGCCGACTGGCGGGGGTTTCACCTCTATGCCGGGTCGCAGTCGCTGGATGCCGACGCCCTTTGCGATACCATGGCGGCATCGGTAGCCCTTGCCGCCCGCCTGGCCGACGAGGCCGGACATGCGCCGCCGCTCGTCAATCTGGGCGGCGGTTTCGGCATCCCCTATTTCGCCGGCGATGAGGCGCTGGATATCGCAGCGATCGGCCGTTCCCTCGCGGTTACGCTGGACGGGCGGCCCGAGCCCCTGCGCGACAGCGGCTTTGCGATCGAACTGGGGCGGTGGCTCGTCGGCGAATGCGGCGTGTATCTGACCCGGATCGTCGATGTGAAGGACAGTCGCGACGAACGATTCTACATCGTCGATGGCGGCCTGCACCATCAACTGGCCGCCAGCGGCAATTTCGGCACGGTGGTCCGGCGCAATTACCCGGTGGCGCTGGCCGACCGGATGCGGGACACGCCGGGCAGGCCGGTATCGGTGGTGGGATGCCTGTGCACCCCGCTGGACAGGCTTGCAGACCGGGTGGCGCTGCCCGATGCCCGGCCGGGTGACGTCGTCGCCCTGTTTCTGGCCGGGGCATATGGCGTCACGGCCAGTCCGGCTGCGTTTCTAGGCCATCCGCCCGCCACCGAACGACTGGTCGGCACGGATTGAGCCGGCCGCTCGCCTAACGCGATCTTAACCTCTTAACGCCATCACAGCCTTGAATTGGTGCGATTTGGCCGGGACGCCGGTCGATTCCGCACCGCATGGAGGCTGGGCGTGATGCGTTTGACACTTCGGACCCGTTTGCTGGCCGCACCGGCCACCATGGCCCTGCTGGGGACCATGCTGAACGGATGCGCAACCGGCAATCGTCAGGAACTGCCCCCTGCGGCGTTTGTCGCCGGGCGGGAGGCGCCGAGCGAGGAATATGTCATCGGCCCTCTGGACCAGCTCGACATCTTTGTCTGGCGCAATCCCGAACTGTCGGCAAAGGGGGTGCAGGTGCGTCCGGACGGCCGCATTTCCACCCCGCTGATCTCCGACATGCCCGCCGTCGGCAAGACCCCGTCGATGCTGGCCGACGACATGAAGATCGCGCTGGGCGAATATATCCAAGATCCGATCGTGTCGGTCATCGTCCAGAACTTTGCCGGCACGTTCAGCCAGCAGGTGCGGATCGTCGGCGCCACCGAAAAGCCCGCATCCATCCCCTATCGTGCCAGCATGACGGTGCTGGACGCCATGATCGCGGTCGGCGGGCTGTCGCCCACGGCGTCGGGCAACCGCGCCCGCCTGGTCCGTTACGACCGCAAGACGGGCAAGCAGACCGAATACAAGCTGCGGCTGGCCAGCCTGCTGAAGGACGGGGATACCGCCGCCAATGTCCGGCTGGAGCCGGGCGACGTCATCATCATCCCCGAATCCATGTTCTGAGGCGGCTGGCATGGACGGCATTTACGACGAGATCCGCGCGGGCATCCACGGCATCTGGCATCGACGCTGGGTGGCGCTGGCGGCTGCCTGGATCATCTGCCTGGCCGGCTGGTTCGGGGTATCCATGATCCCCACCCAGTATCAGTCGACGGCGCGCGTGCTGGTGCAATCGCCCAACCTGTTGCCCGATGGCACCGCCAGCGCCCAGGCACAGGTCGAACAGGCGCGGGAGATCGAACGGGTCCGCCAGACGCTGACATCGGCTGTCAACCTGGAAAAGGTCGTGCGCGGCACCGAACTCGCGCGCCAGGCATCGACGCCGCAGCAACTGGCAGGCCAGGTGGCGACGCTGCAAAAGGCGGTCAAGATCACGGCGCAGCAGGACAATCTGTTCGAAATCAGCGCATCGATCAGCAATCCCGATCTGACCGACGGCGGTAATGCCCGGCTGGCGCGTGCCGTTGTGCAAAAGATGATCGACATCTTCGTCGAGGATAACCTGACCCAGTCGCGCGACGGCACCGGCCAGTCGCTGCGCTTTCTGGACGAACAGATCGCCCTTCGCCAGCGGCAGCTGCAGGACAAGGAAAACCAGCGCAGCGATTTCAACAATCGCTTTCTGTCCGGCTTGCCCGGCACGGGATCGCTGAACGACCGGATCGGCCAGGCGCGGACCGCGCTGGCCGATGTCGATGCCCAGATGGCGGGTGCCAATTCCAGCCTGTCGGCGATCAATTCGCAGATGGCGGGAACGCCGGCGATGGTCGCTGGGGCTGGGGGCGCGGTTGCGGGCCCGGCACGTGCCCGGCTGGCCGCGATCGAGGGCCAGATTGCCGAGGGCCGTGCCCGCGGCTGGACCAATTCGCATCCCGACATGCGCGCGCTCGCGGCGCAGCTGGCGCTTGCCCGCGCCGCTGCCGCGAACGAGGGGACGGGCGGCGCGGTGGCCGGGCAGCAGAACCCGGTCTATGTCGGTCTGCGCACGCAACAGGCCGAACGCCAGGCGCGCGTTGCCGAACTGGGCCAGCGCAAGGCGATGATCGAGGGGCAACTCGCCCAGCTTCAGCGCGCGCTTCAGTCCGATCCCAATGCCGCAGCTGCGCAGGCCCAGCTGGACCGCGATATTGACGCGCTGCGCGAGACTTACCGTCGGCTGGTCGACGACCGCGAAAACGTGCGGCTGAAGGGTCAGGTTCAGGCTGAAACCGCACCCGTGCGGTTCAAGGTGATCGATCCGCCCACGCTGCCGCGTGCTCCCGCATCGCCCAACCGTCCGCTGCTGCTGGCGGCGGTGCTGATCGTCGGCCTTGGCGGCGGCATGGCGGCTGCCTTTGCCCTCAGCCGCGTCCAGACCACCTGGCCGACCGCCGACCGGCTGGAACGGGCCAGTGGCCTGCCGGTCATCGGATCGATCAGCGAAGTGGTGCTCGCCACTCAGACCGCGCTTCGCCGCAAGCGACTGATGCTGTTTGCCGGTGGTGCAGGGGGGCTTGTCGTCGTGTTCGTGGCGATGCTGGGCATCGACCTGATCAGTGTCGGCATGATGGCGTGAGGAACCGGTAATGAACGAACCCCGCCGCATTCAGGGTAGCCTGCTGGAACGTGCCGCCGGCCTGAACGCCTTTGCGCCGCCGCCGCGCCCTGTCGCTGCGCCTGCCGCACCCGTAATCGACCGGACCGCTCCCGAAGCGAGGACCGATTCGCCGGTTGCCCCGGCGGCCGAACGGCCTGTCGTAGCACCGGTTGCCGCCCCGGCTCCTGCATCGCCCGCAGCGCGTCCGGTGGCACGGACCGTGCGCCGCCGCGTTGCGATCGACCGCGAGCGGCTGGCCGATCATGGCCTGCTGGTCCCCGATGCGCCGGTCGATGTGCTGGCCGAGGAGTTTCGGCTGGCCAAGCGGCAGGTGCTGCTGACCGCGCGCAAGGTGGCCGATGCCGATGATGCCCGCGCCCGCATGGTCCTGATCAGTTCGGCCCGGCCGAATGAGGGCAAGACCTTTTGCGCGATCAACCTCGCCATCTCGCTCGCCGCCGAAAAGGATGTCGAGGTGTTGCTGGTGGATGCCGATTTCGCCAAGCCGGACGTGCCGGGGCGGCTGGGCGTCGATGCGGGTTCGGGCCTGCTGGATGCGCTAGCCGATCCGGCCTTCGACGTCGAAAGCTGCATCCTCGATACCGACATCGCCAATCTAACGTTGTTGCCGGCGGGCACGCTTCGCGCCAACGATACCGAATTGCTGGCCAGCAATCACGCGCACGCGCTGCTGCACGGTCTGGCGATGGCTGATCCGCGCCGGATCGTCATTTTCGATTCTCCCCCGGCGCTGGCGGCATCGCCGGCATCGGTACTGGCGCTGAATGTCGGTCAGACGCTGATCGTGGTGCGCGCAGACCGGACGACCGAGGGGGATTTGCGGGAAACCGTCGCTCTGCTCGACGGATGCGACCAGCTGCAGCTGCTGATCAACAGCGTCACCTTTCAGCGGAGCGGCCCGCGCTTCGGCAGCTATTACGGACAGGAGTCCCAGAAATGACCCGGCTTGCCCTGATCGGTGCGGGGGTCGGTCTGATCGGCATTGCGGCTCCGGCCGTCGCCCAGACCGCAGCGCCCGCCGAACGCACCGTCGCCATCTCTCCCTATGTTCAGGTCGGCCAGATCCTGACCGCCGACCTGCGGGAAAACGACGTGCTGACCTATTCCACGGTCACCGCCGGGATCGATGCCACCGTCCAGACACAGCGCGTCACCGTCCAGCTGAATTATCAGTATGAGCGGCGCTTCTCCTGGGATGACCGGCTGGAGGACGGCGACGTTCATTCGGGACTGGCCAATGCCGCGGTGCAGATCGCGCCGGGCCTGTCGGTCGAGGGGGGCGCGATCGCCACGCGCGGCCGGTTCGACAGCCGCGGTGACGCACCGACCAATCTGGTGGGCAATGTCGGCAACACGGTCCAGGTCTATTCCGCTTATGTCGGCCCCAGCTTTTCCAGCCAGGTCGGCCCGGCATCGGTGACCGCCGCCTATCGGTTGGGCTATACCAAGGTCGAGTCGCCGGGCGTGGTCGGCATCGATCCGACCGCGCCGCCAGTCGATGTGTATGACGACGCCACCAGCCAGCTGGCCATCGCCTCCGTCTCGACCGGGGCGGGCGATGTGCTGCCCGTCGGACTGACGGTCAGCGGTGCCTATCAGCGCGAAGAGGCGCGCCAGCTCGACCAGCGGTATGAAGGGGGCTTTGCTCGCGCGGATGCGGTGCTGCCGGTCAGCCGGACCGTCGCGCTGGTCGGCGGCGTCGGCTATGAAAACATCGATATCAGCCAGCGCGACGTGCTGCTGGACGCCAATGGCGATCCGGTGCTGGATACCAATGGCCGGTTCGTCACCGATCCCAATTCGCCGCGCCGCCGCGCCTTTGCCTTTGACGGCGTCTATTATGACGGCGGCCTGTTGTGGCGGCCCAGCCCCCGGCTGACGCTGGAGGCGCGCGTGGGCGAACGGTACGGCACGTTCAGCGGCACGGGTTCGCTCAGCTGGCAGACCTCGCCCTCGTCCGGGCTGCAGATCGGCGTCTATGACAGCGTGCAGAGCTTTGGCCGCCAGCTGAACGGCGCGATCGACCGGCTGCCGACCAGCTTCACCAACAATCGCGATCCGTTCAGCGACAATTACAATGGCTGCATCTTCGGATCGGGCGGCGACGCCGGCGGCCAGTGCCTGAACGGCGTCTTCCAGTCGGTGACCACGGCCAATTTCCGGGCGCGCGGCGTCGATGCGGTTTGGTCGGCCCAACGGGGCAACACGCAGTTCGGCGTCGGTGGTGGTTATGCCCATCGCCGCTTCTATGTCCCCGACGTGCCGGTGGGCGCGGTGATCGACGGCGCCAATGACCAGGCCTGGTATGTGCAGGCATTCGCCGCGCGGGCGCTGGACAGCCAGTCGAGCGTCACCGGCAATGTCTATGGCAATTATTACGACAGCGGGATCGTGGGCGGCGGCGATGTGTGGGGGCTGGGGGCGAATGCCGCCTATTCCCGCAATTTCGGCCGGCTGAACGCTCAGGTCGTCGGCGGGATCGACACGTTCGATTCCGACGCGGCGCTGCGGTCGGACATCGTTGCACAGGCGCTGGTCGCGCTGGGATATCGTTTCTGATCCGGCGCGGGGGCGCGCCACGGAGAGCCTGATTATGTACGACGCCCATTACGGATTGAGCGGACGCCCGTTCCAGCTGACGCCCGATCCGACCTTCTGGTTCGACACGGCCAGCCACCGAAAGGCGATGGCCTATCTGGGCTATGGCCTGAGCCAGGGCGAGGGCTTCATCGTCATCACCGGGGAACCGGGGACTGGCAAGACCACCCTGGTCGCGCATCTGATGGAAACCATCGACTCCGACCAGCTGCAGGTGGTGCGCATCGTCACCACCCAGGTGGCGGCGGCCGATCTGCTGCATCTGGTCGCCGACGGGCTGGGCGCGGACACGCGCGGGCTGGCCAAGGCCGATGTGCTGAAGGCGATCGAGCGGGCGCTCCACGCGGTTGCCAGGGCGGGCCGCCGTGCGCTCTTGATCGTCGACGAAAGCCAGTCGCTGCCCGTCGACAGCCTGGAAGAGCTGCGAATGCTCTCCAACTTTCAATCGGGCGGCTTTCCGCTGCTGCAGATCCTGTTGCTGGGCCAGCCGGAGTTCCGCACCCTGCTGACCGGGACCGGCGGGCTGGAACAGCTTCGCCAGCGGGTGATCGCCATGCACCACCTGATGCCGATGGAGCCGGAAGAGGTCGGCCCCTATCTGGCGCACCGGCTGGCCCGTGTCGGCTGGACCGGCAATCCCGATTTCGAGGGCGAGGCGATTGCGGCCATGTATCGCTGGTCGGGCGGCGTCCCGCGCCGGTTGAATCAGCTCGCCACCCGCGTGCTGCTCTATGGCGCGGTCGAACAGCTCGACCGGTTCAGCGCCGAACACATCGATGCGGTCGCGGCCGATCTGGATGCCGACATGACCCAGCCCGAGCAGGACGGGGCAGGGGAACCGGCCACGCCTGCGCCGGCACTGGAGCCGATGGCGCTGACCCCGGCGGCCGCGCCCCGCCCGCCATTGCCGATCCGGCCGGAGGGCGAGGCCGTCCATGCCAACGCGCTCCCCACTCGCCCGGTGGATGACGCGTTCGCCGCCCGGCTGGACGCGATCGAGGCGCGGCTGGAGGAACAGGATGCGGCGCTGCGCCGGGTCTTGACGCTGCTGGTCGACTGGATTGAAACCGACGCCCGCAAGGCGGAAGTGGCCGGCGTTCAATCCAACGCCGCCTGATACCGGGCAGGGGAGCCGTTCAATGCTGCATCATCCGATTGCGCCCGGCCCCGTGCTGAATGGCATGTCGGTGGATATCGAGGACTGGTTCCAGGTCGGCGCCTTTGAAACGGTGCTGTCGCCCGATCGCTGGGACAGCCTGGAACACCGGGTCGAACGCAACACCGATGCCGTGCTGGCGCTGTTTGCAGAGGCGGGGGTTTCCGCAACCTTCTTCACCCTTGGCTGGGTGGCGCATCGCTATCCGGCGCTGATGCGGCGGATCGTCGATCAGGGGCATGAACTGGCCAGCCATGGCTGGGCGCATGGCCGGGTGTTCCGCATGACCGCCGACCAGTTCCGCGACGATATCGACCGCGCGCGAAAGACGCTGGAGGATGCATCGGGCACGCCGGTCACCGGCTACCGCGCCCCCAGCTTCTCGATCGATCAGCGGACCCCGTGGGCGCACCCGATCCTGGCGGAGGCCGGCTATGCCTATTCGTCCAGCGTCGCTCCGGTGACGACCGATCATTATGGCTGGGCCGACGCGCCAAAGCGGGCATGGCGACCGGTGGCGGGCAGCGATCTGATCGAGCTGCCGATCACGCTCGGCAGCCTGTTCGGCAAACCGACGCCGGCGGGGGGCGGGTTCTTCCGCTTGTTCCCCGGCGGCTTCACCACGCGCGCCGTGCGCGACGCCAATGCCGACGATGCACGGCCGGCCATGTTCTATTTCCACCCATGGGAGATCGATCCGGGTCAGCCGCGGGTCAGCGATGCGCCGCTCAAATCCCGGATCCGCCATTATGCCCGGTTGGGTGCGATGGCGGGCAAGCTGCGCACCCTGCTGCGCGACCACCGCTGGGGCCGCTGCGACGCGGTCGCCGCCGCCGAAGCGGCCCGGCTGCCATGAACGCCCCAGCTTTTGCCAGCGCGCTGTCGGTGCGCGTCGCCGACTTGGGCGATCCGGCGGAGCGCGCCCGGATCGACGCGTTCGTCGACGAACAGCCCGCTGCCACCCCCTTTCACCATAGCCGGTGGTCGATTGCGACGGCGCGGGGAACGGGACAGCGCTGGCATTATCTGGTTGCAGAGGATGCGCGCGGGTCGCTTCGCGGCGTGCTGCCTCTGACCGAGATGCATTCGCCCCTGTTTGGCCGGGCACTGGTTTCGACCGGTTTCGGCGTCGATGGCGGAATCCTGGCCGACCATGGCCGCGCCGTCGCGGCCCTGGCCGAATCGGCGGTTGCCCTGTCGCATCGCCTGTCCTGTCCCACGGTCGAGTTGCGCGGCGGTGCGGCCCCCGGGGATGGATGGGTGGCGGACGGGCACAGCTATCTGGGCCATGTGCGTCCGCTGGCGGCCGACGACGCCGCCGAATTGCTGGCGATCCCGCGTAAGCAGCGCGCGGAGGTGCGCAAGGCGCTGGACAAGGATTTGGCCGTCACCACCGGTGATGCCCCCGCCGACCGGGCGGCCCATTATGCCGTCTATGCCGAATCCGTCCGCAATCTGGGCACGCCGGTGTTTCCCGTGCGGCTGTTTGCAGAGGTGCTGGATGCGTTCGGTTTGGATGCCGATATCCTGACGGTGAGCCACGGCGCAGAACCGGTGGCCAGCGTGCTGTCGCTCTATTGGCGCGGCACGGTCTATCCCTATTGGGGGGGCGGCACGCACGCCGCCCGTGCGCTTCGGGCCAACGACCTGATGTATTATGCGCTGATGGGTCACGCCCGGCGTCGCGGCTGCACGGCATTCGACTTTGGCCGGTCGAAAACGGGAACCGGGGCGGCCGCGTTCAAGAAGAACTGGGGGTTCGACCCTCAGCCGCTCGCCTATTTCAAGCGCGCCTGGGACGGGGTGCCGATGCGCGAGGTCAATCCGCTCAGCCCGAAATTCCGGCTGCAGGTGGCGGCCTGGCAGCGGCTGCCGCTGGGCATCGCCAACCGGCTTGGGCCATGGATCGCCCGGGGCCTGGGCTGATGGGCGACATCCTCTACCTCGCCCATCGCATTCCGTATCCCCCCGACCGCGGCGACAAGATCCGCAGCTATCATCAGCTGGTGCATCTGGCGGCACGCCACCGGGTGCATCTGGTCGCCTTTGCCGACGATCCGCGGGATATGCATCACGGGCCGGCACTCGGCCGGCTGGCGGCAAGCCACCACATCCTGCTCCGGACCAAGGGGCGGGCGTGTGCCGCCATCGAGGCACTGGCCGCTGGCCGCCCCGTGTCGCTGACGGCCTTTGCCGATCCGGCAATGGCGCGCGCGGTGAATGCCGTGCTGACCCGCCATCCGATCGATACCCTGTTCGTGTTTTCCGGCCAGATGGCGCAATATCTGCCGGATCGGACCACGGCCCGGATCGTGATGGATTTCGTGGACATGGATTCCGCGAAATTCGCCGATTACGGGGCGGGGACCGGACCAATGGCCTGGATGATGCGGCGCGAGGCGCGATTGCTTCAGGCATTCGAGGCGGCGGTGGCCGCTCGCGTCGATGCCAGCTTGTTCGTCAGCACGGCCGAAGCCGGACTGTTCACGGACCGCACCGGCGCACCGCGCGTTCATGCCGTCGAAAACGGCATCGATACCGATCGTTTCGATCCTGCGTCCGTCGCGCCGATCGATGTCGCCGGCCCGTTGATCGTGTTCACCGGCCAGATGGACTATCGGCCGAACGAGGATGCGGTTGCCGGTTTTGCCCGCAACGTCCTGCCCCTGATCCATGCCCGCAGGCCCGATGCCCGCTTTTCGATCGTCGGGCGCGCGCCGACCGAAGCGGTGCGCAGGCTGGCGCAATTGCCCGGCGTGATCGTGACCGGAGAGGTGCCGGATACGCGGCAATGGCTGGCGGCGGCATCGGTCGTCGTCGCTCCGCTGGCGATTGCCCGCGGCGTGCAGAACAAGGTGCTGGAGGCGATGGCGATGGCCCGCCCGGTCGTCGCCAGCCCGGCGGCGGCTGAGGGAATCGATCATGGCGGCGCGCTGCGCGTTGCCGATGGATCGGCGGCGATGGCGGCGGCGGTTGCTGGCCTGATCGACGATCCGGCGGCGGCGCTGCTCGGCGCCCGCGCCCGGGATCAGGTGATTGCCCGATATGGCTGGGATGCCTGCCTGAGGGGACTGGACGCGCTGATCGGCTGTGATCGCCCGGCCGCGCGGGATGCGGCATGACGCTGGCCTGGCCCAGTCCCTTGGCCGTGCAAACGGCCCCGGCCGCCTGGCAGCGCCACGGCATCGCGCTGGCCGTCGCATGGGCGGCGCTGTTGCTGCTGTTTGCAGGCGACGTGGCTGACCTGGCCGAAATCTATTGGAATTCGACGACGTTCGGCCATTGCCTGTTCGTGCCGCCGATCCTCGGCTGGCTCGTCTGGCAGCGTCGGACGGAGCTGGCGCAGGTAACGCCGGTTGCCTGGTGGCCGGCCCTGATCCCGCTTGCCGGGGCGGCCCTGCTCTGGATTGTCGGCGATGCCGCCGGGGTCGCTCTGTTGCGGCATGTGGCGCTGGTCGGGATGATGCAATGCTCGGCGATCGCGCTGCTCGGGCCGAATGTGGCGCGCGGGCTGATCTTTCCGCTGGCCTATATGATCTTTCTGGTGCCGTTCGGCGAGTTCATGGAGGCACCGCTTCAGTCGGTTACGGTCGACATGGTGATGGCGTTGCTTGCGCTGTTTCAGGTGCCGGCATCGGTTGACGGCGTGCTGATCACCACGTCCAACGGGTTTTTCGAGGTGGCAGAGGCGTGTTCGGGCAACAAGTTCCTGATCGCCATGCTCGCCTATGGCTCGCTGGTCGCCAATGTCTGTTACCTGTCATGGCGGCGACGGATCGCGTTCATGGCAATGGCGCTGGTCGTGCCCGTGCTTGCCAACGGGGTGCGGGCATTCGGCACCATCTATGCCGCCTGGTGGACCAGTGTGGAGGCGGCGACCGGGTTCGACCATATCGTCTATGGCTTCGTCTTCTTCGCGCTGGTCATGGTGGCCGTGATCGCCATGGGCTGGCGCTGGTTCGACCGCGATCCGGCCATGCCCTGGTTCGATCCGGCCCGGCTCCAGTCGCCGCCCGCCCGGACCTTGGATCGCTGGACGGCCACCGGCGCGGTCATCGGGATCGCGGTGCTGGCGGCGACGGCTGCCTGGGCCACCGACCTGCGCGCCCAGCCGCTGCCCGCGCGGATCGACCTGCCCGATGTTCCGGGCTGGACGCGGATCGAAGCCAGCCGCACCGCGCCGTGGGAGCCCAATTATCCGACCGCCGATCACCGGCTGATCGGCCGGTACCGCGATTCGGTCGGCCGGACGGTCGATCTGGGCATCGCCGTCTATGCCGGCCAGCGCGAGGGGCATGAGCTGGTCGCCCATGGCCAGGGCGCGATCCGCGAAAACGACGTCTGGGTCCGCATCGAGGATATGGACCCGATCCAGGACGGATCGACCCTGCGCATGATCGGGCCCAACCGGGTGGAGCGGGAAGTGGCGACATGGTACCGTGTCGGCAATGTCGTCACCGCCAGTGAAAAGCGCGTCAAGCTGGAGACGCTTCGGGTCAAACTGCTGGGCGGGCCGCAGCGCGCCGTTGCCGTGCTGATTTCCGCCGAACGCACCGATCAGGACAGCCGCCGCGCGATCCGGGATTTCCTGGCGGCGATGGGGCCGATCGACCGGGTTGCCGATCGCGCTGCCGGGATGCCGCGCTGATGTGCGGCATTGCCGGGCTGTATCATCCCGAAACGCCAAAGCCGGTCGATCCCGCCCGCATCGCCATGATGACCGATGCCATCGCGCATCGCGGGCCGGACGGATCGGGCGTGTGGACTGCGCCGGGCGTCGGGCTAGGCCATCGGCGGCTGTCGATCATCGACCTGGCGGGCGGGGCACAGCCCATGGCTCTGCCGTCGGACAGCCATGTCGTCGTGTTCAATGGCGAGGTTTACAATTTTCTCGAGGTTCGCGCCGAGCTGGAGGCGATGGGCGCGCGGTTCACCTCGAACAGCGATACCGAAGTGCTGCTGCATGGCTGGCGTGCCTGGGGTCCGGACCTGCTCGCCCGGCTGAACGGCATGTTCGCCTTTGCCCTGTACGATGCCGACCGACGCAGCCTGTTCCTGGCGCGCGACCGGATGGGGGTGAAGCCGCTCTTCTATACGGAGCTTGCCGATGGCGCGGTTGCCTTTGCCTCCGAACTCAAGGGGTTGCTGGCACATCCTCTGTTCCGGCGTCAGGTGAATCCCGCCGCGATCGAGGATTTCATGGCCCTGGGCTATGTGCCCGACGATACGGCGATCCTGGCCGGAGTGTCGAAACTGCCGGCCGGGCATTTCCTGTTGCTGGAGCGCGGTCGCCCGGTGCCGCAGCCGGTGCAGTGGTGGGATGTCGATTTCTCGCGCCGCGCGCGCGGCTCGACGGCGGACCTGCAGGCGGAACTCACCCATCATCTGCGCGAGGGGGTGCGTTCGCGGATGGTGGCGGATGTGCCGCTCGGCGCGTTCCTGTCTGGCGGCGTGGACAGCTCTGCGGTGGTCGCGCTGATGGCAGAGACTAGTCGCCAGCCGGTCAAGACCTGCACCATCGGCTTTGCCCAGGCCGATCATGACGAAACCGCCTATGCCCAAGCGATCGCGGACCGCTTTGCCACCGACCACCGCACACGCCGCGTCGATGCCGATGATTTCGGCCTGATCGACACGCTGGTCGCGGCCTATGACGAACCCTTTGCCGACCCGTCGGCGCTGCCCACCTATCGCGTATGCCAGCTTGCGCGCGAAACGGTGACGGTTGCCCTGTCCGGCGACGGCGCGGACGAGGCGATGGCCGGGTATCGCCGCTATCGCTTTCACGCGGCCGAGGAACGGGTGCGCGGCGTGATCCCGGACGGTGTGCGTTCTACCCTGTTCGGAACCGCCGGGCGCCTATACCCAAAGGCCGACTGGGCGCCGCGCATGTTCCGGGCAAAAACTACGCTGCTGGCGCTGGCGGAGGATGGGGCGGATGCCTATGCCAAGGCGGTCGGCGTGACGACGCCCGCGCTGCGCCAGCGGCTGTACGGTGATGCCATGCGCCGTACCATCGGGGGGTACCGGGCGGAGGAGCGCTATCTGGCCGCCATGCGCGACGCCCCGGCGCGCGATCCGCTGGACCGGGCGCAATATGCCGATTTCCGGCACTGGCTTCCGGGCGACATCCTGACCAAGATCGATCGGACCAGCATGGCGGTGGGGCTGGAGGCGCGCGAGCCGCTGCTCGATCACCGGCTGATCGAGTTCGCCGCCACCCTGCCGGTATCGATGCGCTTGCGCGGCGGGCAGGGCAAATGGCTGATGAAACGGGCGATGGAGCCCTATCTGCCGCGCGATATCCTCTATCGGCCAAAGCAGGGGTTCGACGTGCCGATCGCCGGCTGGTTCCGTGGCCCGCTGGCGGATCAGGCGGCGGCACTCGCCACGTCGCCCGTGCTGCTGCAATGGTTCGACGGCAAGGCGCTTGCCCGGATCGCAGGCGATCACCGGTCGGGCATGGCCGATCATGATCGCACGCTGTGGCAGCTCATGACCCTGGAACGCAGCCTCAGGCGCCTGCTGGCCTGATCTCAGGCCAGGTGCCGCCCCATGAATCGGGCGAACTGGTTGCCCCAGCCATGCGCCGGATGGGCGCTGTTGAGCGCCATGCCATAGCCGTGACCACCCAGTTCATAGACGTGCAATTCCGCCTTTACCCCCGCAGCGCGGGCGGCGGCAAACACGCCAAGGCTCATGTCCACCGGCACCAATCCGTCATCGACCGAATGGACCAACATCACCGGCGGCAGCTGTGCCGTGATCCGGCGGTCGGACGAATAGCGGGTCAGCGCGGCAGCGGGCGGGTTCGGGCCCAGCAGGTTGATCGCGGACTGGCCCTTCAACCCGCTGTTCGGCGCGACGGTCGACACGGCATAGACCAGCCCAAGGCAATCGGGCCGCGCTGGCAGCCGGTCGGCGGCGTCGATGGGCGTATAGACCCGGTCGGCATGGCCAACCGCCAGCGACAGGGCCAAATGGCCACCGGCCGAAAAGCCGAGCACCGCGATCCGGCGTGGATCGATGTTCCATTCGCTCCACCGCGAACGAATGACGCGCATCGCCCGCTGCGCATCCTGCAGCGGCACGTCCCAACGGTCGCGCCACCCTTCCGTCGGCAGGCGATAGGTGAGCACGAACACCGTATAGCCGAGCGTATTGAGCGTCCGGGCGACGTTGACCCCCTCGTTTTCCACCGACACGAATCCATAGCCGCCGCCGGGGATGGCCAGCACCGCGCGTCCGTTCGACTGGGCCGGGCGGAATACCGCCAGCGTCGGCATGGCGATGCCGCGACCCCAGAGCTGGCGATCATTCGGCGCGCCGTTGATCGAATTGTTCGGGGCGGGCAGGGTGGCCGGCGCGTTGGGCGGTCGGCCGGGCCAAAGCGGCACTGCGCCGGGCGGAGGCCAGCTCGTGATGGTCGGCCCTGCCTGAGCGGCAGTCGCGGCCATGGCCGGGGCGGATGCGCCCGCACCGGCCAGCCCGATTGCCCCGCCAATGACGCTGCGGCGGTCCAGGGTCAGGGTCATCGGCAATCCTTTGGTCAGCGGAACAGGGGGATGGCCGCATGCAGCGTCAGCGCAGCCAGCGTCAATGTCGCCAGCGTGAACAGGGCAAAGCGCACGACCACCCGGTTGCTGGTCACCTGCACCAGCGAATGGGCGATGCGCAACCCCACATAAGCCCATGCAATCATTGCATTGATGCCGCCGCCCTGCTGGATCACGGCCAGCGTCAGGCAGATGGCGTAGAACAGGACCGGCTGTTCCAGCAGGTGATTGTAATTGTCCGCCGGCCACTGGCTTTTCGGGTCGATCCGCTGGCGCAGGTCGGCGCCCGTGCCGCCGGTCAGCCGCCGCACGTCGATGCCCGCCTGCCGCATCGCCGGAATGCGGGTCAGATACATCCATAGCCACATCACCAGCGTCCATGCGATCAATGCGACGACGGGTTGCAGGATCGTGATCCCGCCAAGCTGTCCGTGCATGAAAAAAGCCTCCCCCGAATGTCCTCGGGGGAGGCTGGATCAATCATATCGGTTGTTCAACCCGGTACCGGTCCGTGTTCCTGCGAAAGCCGGAATCCAGAGCGGCATGGCGTAGGCCCCGCGGCCCTTGGCACCTGCGTTCGCAGGTGCACCGGGGCGATCAGGCGAACAGCTTGGCCCAGGCGCGCTTGGCGCGGTCCTTCCAGTGGCCGCGATGATAGGCGTCGCTGGCCAGCAGCGGCATCACGCTGCCCGCTTCGGCGAAGACCATCTGTTCGATGCCGGTGTTCACCTTGCCCCAGCTCGCCGCTTCCTGCAGCGTGGAGGAGGAGCAGGCACCGTCGCGCACATCCGCCACGGTGATCTGCACCGCGTATTTGTGCACCTCGACATCGTCATGGCCGAGGATTTCGGCGCAGACGACCGTGTCCTGGATGAAGTTCTTGGGCACGCCGCCGCCGATCATCAACAGGCCTGTCGTGCCCGCCTGGATCTTGATCTCGGTCAATTCGCGGAAATCGGCGATGGCGTCGAGCACCATGTACGGCTTGCCCGCCTTCACCGAATCCACCTGATGCTTCACCAGACCGAAGCCAGCCGAGGAGTCCACGAATGCCGGGCAGAAGATCGGCACGTCATGCTCGTATGCGAGTTTGACCAGACTGTTGTCCTTCTTGCCATGCTCGACCAGATACTTGCCCATCTCGCGGATGAAGGCGCGGGACGAATAGGCTTTCGGCTCCAGCGTCTCGGCGATCTCGAAAATGGTGTGGTCGACATGCTGCAACGCCACCTCGTCGATATAGGTGTCGTAGATCCGGTCGATGTACAGCGAACGCAGCGTATCGTCGTCCGGCACTTCCAGCGCCTGATAATGCTTGTGGCCCAGCCCTTCGAAGAAATCCATGTCGACGATGGTCGCGCCGGTGGCGACGATCACGTCGACCATGTTGTTGCGTACCAGTTCGGCATAGAGGTTCATGCAGCCGCCGGCCGAGGTCGAACCGGCAATCACCAGCACCACCGTGCAATCCTTGTCGGCCAGCATCTGGTTGTAGATGCCCGTCGCGCGGCCCAGGTCGCGGCTGGTAAAGCTCATCTTGCCCATCGCGTCCACGATCGGGCGGGCGTCGAAACTGGTGATGTCGATATGCTCGACTTCGGTCGACAGCAGCTCCGCCTTGCGGGTGTCGTTGATCTTGGTGTCGGTCATGGTTGGTCTCTCGATCAATCACGCAGTCATTGGGGTCGGGGACGCGCAAACCCTTTTAAGGATGCTATCAGGCCCGCTCGCCCTGAGCCTGTCGAAGGGCTGTCCTTCTTCCGATGAAGAAAAGACAGGGCTTCGACATGCTCAGCCCGAGCGGGCACTGTAGTGAATGGCCTGCGTTACAGCTTGACGACGTTCGATGCCACCGCGGCGTCTTCGTCCGCCGCGACATACAGGCTGGTCATTGGCTCATCGTCGACGATCACCGTCGCATCGGAGCCGAAACCGTTGAACGCGGTGCGCATCGCCGCGCCGTAAGCGCCCAGCATCCCCACCTCAATATAGTCGCCCGCGCGCACATCGGCGGGCAGCATGAACGGCCCGGTCATGTGGTCGAGGTCGTCGCAGGTGGGACCATAGAAGCTGAACGCCATGTCGCGGGCATTGCTGTCCGGCTCGCGCAGCAGGCGGACGGGAAAGCGCCAGCCGATATGCGCCGCGTCGAACAGCGCGCCGTAAGCGCCGTCGTTGATGTACAGCTCGTCGCCGCGCCGCTTTTCGACGCGCACGATGATCGAGCTGTATTCAGCGCACAGTGCCCGGCCCGGCTCGCACCACAGCTCCGCCGAATAGCTGATCGGCAGGCTTTCGAAGGCGCGGTGGATCGTCGCGAAATAGCGTTCCAGCGGCGGCGGCTCCATGCCCGGATAGCTGGACGGAAAGCCTCCGCCGACATCGACCACGTCCACGGTCACGCCCGCCTCGACAATGGCGATGCGCACCCGCTCCATGGCGTTGGCATAGGCCTCCGGGCTCATCGCCTGGCTGCCGACATGGAAACAGATGCCGAGCGCGTCCGCCGCCTGGCGGGTGGCCATCAGCAGTTCCTTGGCCTCGCCCGGCGCGGCGCCGAACTTGGCGGCCAGCGACAGCTTGGAATGATCGGACGACACGCGGAGCCGGACGCACAGCGTCAGGTCGCTTGCCGCGACGCCGTCGCGGCTGGTCGCGCGGACGATCTTTTCCAGCTCCTCGATGGTGTCGAGCGAGAAGGTGCGCACGCCGTGCGTGAAATACGCCTCTTCGATCGCTTCCTCAGCCTTGACCGGGTGCATGAAGCACAGGGTCGCGCCAGGTACTTCGCGGGCAACCAGCCGTACCTCGCCGATGGAGGCGACGTCGAAATGCGTCACCCCGGCATCGAACAGGATGCGGAGCAGATCGGGCGACGGGTTCGCCTTGACCGCATACATCGACCGCCCCGGAAACTTCTCGACAAAGAAGCGGGCGGCACGCGATGCGGCGTGCGGACGAACGAGCGTGACCGGAGCAACCGGTCGAGTGGAGACAGCTAGCCCCAGCGCGCTATGATGCTTGTGCAATTCAAGGGACCTCCAAATGCCTTGCGGCAAACATTGACGAAAAGCTGCCTTGCGGTTGGAAGTCCCATGGGGCAGCGGAGGCGCGGACATATGCAGGATGGCCCCGGCTGTAAAGACATTGCACCGGGTTTTTTCGGGTCGGGGTGATTTTGTGACACTAATAAGACAGCCGACGCGCGCCGGAGTGCGCGATGCAGCAGCCAAGATCGCCGCAATTCTGCCGCCGACACCTCTGTTCGTCGCCGAAATCCGCGGGGTGCCCGTTGCGTTCAAGGCGGAATCGCTTCAGCCGATCGGGGCATTCAAGCTGCGCGGCGCATGGCACCGGCTGACGGCGATCGATCCGATGGTGCGGGCACCCGGAGTCGTCGCCTTTTCCTCGGGCAACCATGCGCAGGGCGTCGCCTGGGCGGCACGGCGGCTGAACATGCCTGCGGTCATCGTGATGCCGGAGGATGCGCCCCGCGTGAAACGCGATGCCACGCTCGCGCTGGGGGCAGAGGTGGTCACCTATGACCGGCGGAGCGAATCGCGTGAGAAGATCGCGGCGCATCTGGCCCATGCGCGCGGCGCGACGCTGGTGCCCAGTTTCGACGATCCTTGGGTCATCGAGGGCCAGGGAAGCGTCGCGATCGAGGCGCTGACCCAGATGGTCGAGATGCGCCTGCCCGATCCGTCGCACATCCTGGTCCCCTGCGGCGGGGGAGGGCTGGCGGCCGGCATGGCGCTGGCACTGCCCGATGCGCGCGTCACCCTGGCCGAACCTGCCGGGTGGGACGACATGCGCCGCAGTCTGGAGGCTGGATGGATCGAACCGGTCGGCCCCGACGCGCCCCCCACTGCCTGCGATTCGCTGCAGACGCCGCGGGTTGCGGAACGGACGTTCGAGGTGCTGGCCCGGCGCGGCGCAACCGGAGTTGCCGTAACGGAGCCGGAGGTGCGGGCGGCCCAGCGCTGGGCGGCGGCGCGCCTGCGACTGGTGATCGAACCAGGCGGGGCGGCGGCACTGGCTGCGATATTGGCGGGCAGGGTTGAGCCGCAGCCGGGAATGCTGGTCGTGCTGTCGGGGGGGAATACCGATCTGGATGCGTTCGCACAGGTGCTGGCAACATCCGATTGATCCGCTAAAGCACCCTCATGCCCGGCGCACTCACCTCGATCGGCAATGCCGCGCCCGCCATCGCCATGCTGGCGGTGTTCGCCCTGGTCATCGGCGCATTGGTGCTGTTCCGGCGGGGCGGGAACCGCCGCCAGCCCGTGCTGATGCTCGTGCTGGCGGCCATCCTGTTGGCCAACGTCCTGATCCTGACGCTCTGATCCGCGTCAGCTGGTCCGGAACCGGTGTCGAGCGTTGTCCTTGCGGACGCGTCGCTCACCGGATCGGACAGGAGGGATCCAGCCGGAAATCCAGATATTTGTCCACGCTGCCCATCAGGTCGTCCATTTCGTCCTGAAAGAAATGGTTCGCGCCCTTGATGGTGTCGTGGTGGATGGTGATGTGCTTTTGCGTGCGCAGCTTTTCCACCAGCTTCTGCGTGCCGCCCGGCGTCACGACCTCGTCGGCATCCCCCTGGATGATGATGCCCGACGACGGGCAGGGGGCCAGAAAGGTGAAGTCGTACATGTTCGCCGGCGGTGCGATCGAGATGAAGCCCCGGATTTCCGGGCGTCGCATCAACAGCTGCATGCCGATCCAAGCGCCGAAACTATATCCGGCGACCCAGGTGGTCGATGCTTCGGGGTGAAAGCTCTGCACCCAGTCGAGCGCGGCCGCCGCGTCGGACAATTCGCCCACGCCGTTGTCGAACACGCCCTGGCTTTTTCCGACGCCCCGGAAATTGAAGCGCAGCGTGGCAAAGCCGCGCCGCTGGAACGTCTTGTACAGTTCCTGGACGATCCGGTTGTTCATCGTGCCGCCCGACTGGGGATGCGGATGCAGGATCATCGCCACGGGCGCGCGGGGGCGGGGGGCGGGGGCGAAACGCCCCTCCAGACGACCTTCTGGGCCGGGAAAAATGACTTCGGGCATGGTTACTCGCGAAAATGGCCGGCCCGCGCTGGCGCGGGTCAAGTGACCGGCTATATAGACGCTCGGGCCGCGCGTGCAATCATTGCGCCCGTCCCGCAAATGGGAATTGCCGATGGCCAGTCGCATCTATCTCGATCATGCCGCGACGACGCCGATCCTGCCGGTCGCCCGTCAGGCGATGGCCGATGCGCTGCTCGATTGGGCCAATCCCTCCTCTCCCCATGCAGAGGGGCGGGCGGCGCGCGCCCGGCTGGAGGCTGCGCGGGCCGCGGTCGCCGATGTCTATGACTGGCCGCACGAGGTGATCTTCACCAGCGGCGCGACGGAGGCGATCCGCATCGGCCTGCGCCGGGCACAGGCCGGCCGCCGGCTGGTCGGGGTGACCGAACATGATGCGGTGCTGCGGGCGGCGAGCGATGCGGTGATGCTGCCGGTCGATCCTGACGGCGAGGTCGATCTGGACCGGATGGAGGCGTTGCTGGCCGATGCGGGCGAGCGGCCGCTGGTCGTGGTGCAATGGGGCAATAACGAAACCGGTGTCCTGCAGCCGCTGGCCGATGTGTCGGCACGGGTGAAGGCGGCGGGCGGCCTGTTGTTCGTCGACGCAGCCCAGATGCCCGCCGGTTGGTCCGACGCGCACCGACCGCAGGATCATGCCGATTTCATTGCCGTGTCTGGGCACAAGCGCGGTGGGCCGCCCGGCGTCGGCGCGCTGTTGGTGCGCGATTTCGCCCTGTTGCTGCCGACCGGCGGGCAGGAGCGCGGCTATCGCGGCGGTACCGAAAATCTGCCCGCGATCCTGGGCTATGCCGCTGCGCTCGCCGAGCCGGAGCCGCTGGACCGGCTGGCGGCGCTCCGCGACCAGCTGGAGGACGCGATCCTTGATGCCGGGGGCGAGGTGATCGGGGAAGATGCCCAGCGTCGATCCCCGCTGGTCGGTGCGTACCGGATGCCGGGGATGAAGGCGACGACCCAGCTGATCCGGTTTGACATGGCGGGCATCGCCGTGTCGGCGGGCAGCGCCTGTTCGTCGGGATCGATGCGGCCCAGCCATGTGCTGGCCCATATGGGCATCGACGGGGACGAGGCGGGCGAGGTGGTCCGCATCAGCTTTGGCCGGGACACGCAGGAGGCCGATGTCGATACGGTCTGCGATGCCTGGGAATCGATCGTGGGGCAGCGCGAATGTCCCGATCCGGACGAGGATAACCGCGACGGGCCGGTCGCCGGATGATCTATCTGGACCATCAGGCGACGACGCCGCTCGCGGCCGAGGCGCTGGCCGCGATGCTGCCTTGGCTGTCCGATGACGGATTCGCCAATCCCCATTCCCCCCATGCTGCCGGTCGACGGGCCAGGGCGGCGGTCGAGGCGGCACGGGCACAGGTGGCGGCCCTTTTGCCGCCGGGTGGGCAGGTCAGCTTTACCAGCGGGGCGACCGAGGCGCTCAATTGGGCGATCAAGGGTTTGCCGCCGGGCGATATCGTCACGCTGGCGACCGAGCACGCGGCGGCTCTGGATACGGTCGAAGCATTGCGGCGACAGGGCCGGGACGTGACCATCCTGCCGGTCGGCAAGGACGGGCTGGTCGACATGGATGCCGCGGTTCAGGCCATCGTGCCGGGGGTGGCCGCCGTCGTCGCCATGCTCGTCAACAACGAGATCGGCGTGATACAGCCCATCGCCGCCCTTTCCAAGCTGGCGGATTTCGCCGGCGCGGTTCTGATCTGCGACGCGGTGCAGGGCTATGGCAAGATCGCGGTACCCGATTGCTGCGACATCGTCGCCGTCTCCGCGCACAAGATCTACGGGCCGAAGGGCATCGGCGCGCTGTGGATCCGCGACGGCATCACCCTCGACCCGTTGATCCATGGCGGCGGGCAGGAGGGAGCGGGGCGATCCGGCACGCTGTCGCCCGCCCTGTGCGCCGGCTTTGGCGCGGCGGCGCGGCTGGCCGGACAGCGGATGGCCGGTGATGCCGCCCATGCCGCCCGCCTCTTCGCCCTGGCGCGCGACCGGCTGGGCAGCGGCTGGGCTCTGAACGGGGCCGCCGATCCTCGCTGGCCCGGCAACCTGAACGTCCGGCATGACGGGCTGGACGTCGCCCGCCTGATGAGCGACTGTCGCGACATCGCCTTTTCGGCGGGGTCGGCTTGCGCCAGCGGATCGGGTCGCCCCAGCCATGTGCTGCGGGCGCTGGGCCTCAGCGATGCACACGCCCGATCCAGCATTCGGCTCGGTTTCGGGCGGACCACGACGGAGGACGACCTGATGACCGCCCTAGACCGCATCTGCCGTGCCGCCGCCGATCAACGGATCGCTGCATGATCCGGCTGCGCTTCATTGCCGCCGACGGCCAGACGGTGCGGGAGGTTGCCGCAGCACCGGGCGGTCGGCTGCTGGAGGTGGCACAAGCCGATGGCCAGCCGCTTGAGGGGACATGCGAGGGCCAGATGGCTTGCAGCACCTGTCACGTCCTGGTCGCTGCCGAAGACTATGACCGGTTGCCCCCGCCGGTCGAGGAGGAAGAGGACATGCTCGACCTTGCCCCAGGGGCGACGCGGTTCAGCCGCCTGGCGTGCCAGATCGTGTTGACCGACGCGCTGGACGGGCTGACCGTGCGCATCCCGGGCAGCCACCGCGACATGCAGGGACGATAGGACGCCCATGACCATGACCCTTTCCCGTCGCCAGTTGGTGCTGGGCGGCATTACTGCTACCGCCATCGGACTGCCCGCCGCGACCTGGGCACAGGCCCGCGATCCCATCGCCCGGATCGTCGAGGAGGCGGGGGGCCGGATCGGGGTGGCCGCGCTCAACACCAACACCGGCCAGCGGCTGATGATCGATGCCGAATCGCGTTATCCGATGTGTTCGACCATCAAATTGCCGCTGGTCGCCGCCGTGCTGGCGCGGGTGGACGACGGACAGATCGGCCTTGGCGATCCGGTGCGTTTCGGCACGGCCGACCTGCTGGATCACGCGCCCGTCGTTCGCGCCGCCATCGGTCAGGGAGAGCTCAGCGTCGAGGCGCTGTGCGCCGCCGCCATCGTCCAGTCCGACAATACGGCGGCCAATCTGCTGTTCATGAAAGTGGGCGGCCCCGGCGGCCTGACCCGTTTCCTGCGCGCATCCGGCGATCCGGTGACTCGGAGCGACCGGATGGAGCCGGAGTTGAACCGGTTTTCGCCCGGCAGCGACCTGGATACCACCAGCCCCTATGCGATGGCCCGGCTGGCCAAGCAGTTGCTGACCGGCGGAGACGTGCTGGGTGCTGCATCGCGTGCCCGCCTGATGGGCTGGCTGGCCGCATCGACCACGGGCGTGAACCGGCTGCGCGCCGGACTGCCCGCCGCCTGGGCCGTGGGCGACAAGACGGGCAGCAGCGGGCGGGGCCACTGGAACGATGTCGCAATCGCCACGCCGCCCGGCCGCAAGCCCATCGTCATCGCCAGCTATCTGGAGGCATCGGGCATGGACCCCGCCCGTGCGGAGGCCGCGCATCAGGAAGTGGGCAAGCTGATCGGGGCGATCTGGGCACGCGCCTGACCTGACCCGGCTTGCATCGCGGCGCGCGCTGGCCCATATGCGCTGGCGGAAGTCGGGCGGGCGGTGCCGTCGCGAACCTGGTCAGGTCCTGACGGAAGCAGCCACAGTGATTTCGCTCCGGGTCGTCCCGGCTTCCACCTCCCTTCGCCAGCTCCCGTTTGCCGCCGCTGCCGCCCAGCGCTGTCCGGCAACGTGCCGTCCTGCGGTGCGACCCTTCGACTCCGCTCCATTCGCCCGCTAGGATGCTCGGCACATGAGCGACGAATCCTCCTTCGACCTGGGTGAGCCGCCCCAGCCGCCGCGCGATGCCGCCTATCGCGTGCTGGCGCGCAAATACCGGCCACAGACGTTCAGCCAGCTGATCGGCCAGGATGCGATGGTCACTACGCTGGGCAATGCGATCCGGCGCGACCGGCTGGCCCATGCGTTTCTGCTGACCGGCGTGCGCGGCGTCGGCAAGACATCGACCGCGCGGCTGATTGCCAAGGCGCTGAACTGCGTCGGCCCGGACGGTGAGGGCGGTCCGACCATCGATCCGTGCGGGGTTTGCGAACCGTGCCGTTCGATCGCGGAGGGTCGCCATATCGACGTGATCGAAATGGACGCCGCCAGCCATACCGGCATCGGCGATATCCGCGAGATCATCGAGGCGGTGCGCTATGCCGCAGTGTCGGCGCGTTACAAGATCTACATCATCGACGAAGTGCACATGCTGTCGAACGCGGCGTTCAACGGCCTCTTGAAAACGCTTGAGGAGCCGCCGCCCCACGTCAAGTTCCTGTTCGCCACGACAGAGGTGCACAAGGTGCCGGTCACCGTCCTGTCGCGGTGCCAGCGTTTCGACCTGCGCCGAATTCCCGCCGAGCTGCTGGCCGGTCATTTCGCCCATGTCACCGCCGCCGAAGGATTCGAGGCGGAGCCGGAGGCGCTGGCCCTGATCGCCCGCGCGGCAGAGGGTTCGGCCCGCGACGGCCTGTCGATCCTGGACCAGGCGATCGCCCATGCGGGGATCGAGGGCGGCGCGGTGACGGCAGAGGCGGTCCGCCAGATGCTGGGCCTGTCCGATCGCGGGGCGATCCGTGCGCTGCTCGGCCATTTGCTGGCGGGGGAGGCGCCGGCGGCGCTTGCGGCGCTTCGCGGCCAATATGATCTGGGCGTCGATCCGCTGGCGGTGCTGCGCACCCTGTTGGAAACCGTCCACGCCATCACCCTGACCAAGATCGGGACCGATGGCGGCGTTGCGCGGTCGGACGAAGAACAGGTGGCGCTGGCCGAATGGGCGGCGGGGCTGACCCATGCCCGGCTCCACCGCTTGTGGCAGCTGCTGCTGCGCGGCCATGAAGAGGTGACGCGCGCGATCCTGCCGATCGAGGCTTGCGAAATGGCCCTGCTGCGCATCATCCATGCCGCAAGCCTGCCCGATCCGGGCGAACTGGCGCGGATGATCCGGGGCGGAGAGGCGACGCTGGCCGGGCCGGTTGCGGCAGGCCCGGCGGCGGCGGAGGGGGAGGGCGCACCGGCTGCCGTGACCCCGGGTCCGTCGGCGACCCCGGCCGATGCTGCAGAACCCGGCATCGCCCTGCCCGAAACGCTTGGCGCGATGATCGACCTGCTCGGCGATCGCGGGTTCGGTGCGTTGGCGATGCAGGCGCGCAACCTGCTCCGGCCTGTGCGCTACGCCCCGCCGGTCATTGAAATCAGCAACAGCCGCCCGCTGCCGGCCGAATTTGTCGGCGACCTGAACCGGGCGCTGCGTCAGATCACCGACGCCCCCTGGTCGGTCACGCTTGTCGCTGGCGAAGGCGACCCCACATTGCGGGAACAGGAGGAACAATCGAGACAGGCGCAGCGCGCGGCCATCCTGGCCTCGCCGATGGTGGCGGCGGCGATGGCTGCCTTTCCCGACGCGAAACTGGTCGATTGACGGCCCGCAATTCAAGGAACAGGTGACGGATGAAATCGCTCGAAGACATCATGGCCATGGCGCAGAACGTTCAGAACGAACTGCAAAAGGCCCAGGCCAATCTGGACGGGATCGAGGTCGAGGGTGCGGCCGGCGGCGGGCTGGTCAAGGTGCGCGCCAGTGCCAAGGGAAGGATCATCGGGCTGGATATTGACGAATCGCTGCTCGCGCCGTCCGAAAAGACGATGCTCGAGGATCTGATCACGGCCGCCATGAACGATGCGCGGGCCAAGGCGGATGCCGCTGCCCAGGGCGAGATGTCGAAGCTGAGCGCGGGCATCCCGCTGCCGCCCGGTTTCAAGCTGCCCTTCTGATCGCACGGAACCGGATCGGTACGTCGGCGGTTCCGTCTTCCATCATTGATGGAGGGAATACATGGAACCGCGTGAACCGAACACCACTCACACGACCGTCATCGAAAAGCGTGGCGGCGGCGGCACCGTCATCATCGGCATCGCGCTGCTGATCGCGGTTCTGGTCGGTGCCTATTTCCTGATGAACATGAACCGCAACGAAGCGATCGAGACCGAGGCCGTGACCGATGCGGCCCGTTCGGTCGGCGATGCGGCGGACAAGGCCGGGGATGCCGTGGAAAAGGCGGTTCCGGGCGAATAACCCATGCCTAGCGCGGGGATCGGCGGATTGCCGTCGGTCCCCGTAGTTCGCTTGTGCTAAGACCCGGGGCAAACGCGTCGCCCCGGAACTCAATCTAGACAGCGATCCAGCCCGTCACGCGCAACGACGCCGATCCGGGCGGCGATCCGGTTGCCGTGCCGTCGGGTAAATCCGCTCGGGGCGATGCCGGGGCGCTTCTTGGGGAGGGGGAGCACGGCGGCGATCCGCGCCGCCTCGGTACGGGTCATGCGGTCAGCGCCATGCTTGAAATATCGTCTGGCCCCAGCTTCGACGCCGTAGGTGCCAATGCCGGTTTCAGCGACGTTCAGATACACTTCCATGATCCGGCGCTTGCCCCAGATCAGTTCGATCAGCACCGTGAACCATGCCTCCGCGCCCTTGCGGACAAAGCCGCCGCCTTGCCACAGGAAGACATTCTTCGCGGTCTGCTGGCTGATGGTCGATCCGCCGCGCAGAACGCCGCGGCCGCTGGCATTGCGGGCGGCGGCGGCGGCGATCGCCTTGTAATCGAACCCGGGATGGGAGCAGAAATTGGCGTCCTCGCCTGCAATCGCCGCGCGGGGCATGTCGCGGTCGATCGCATCCAGCGACCGCCAGCTTCGCGTCGCGCCGTGTCCGGCCATCATGTCGCCGATCATGGTCAGTGTGATCGGTGGGTTGACGAAGCGATAGATCAGCACCAGCGCGACCGAGGCGACGACGAAGATTGCCGCCGCCTTCCACAGCCAGCCGACGATGCGGCGGCCGATGCCGGGCTTGCGGCGGGCGGGACGGGGGGCGGCACTGGCCATGCCCCGTCCTTAGCGGCTGATCGGTGCCTGCGCCAAGTGGGCGTCAGGCGGTCAGCAGCCGCTTTTCCCCGGCCAGCCGCATCATTGCCTTTTGCAGCTTTTCGAACGCGCGCACCTCGATCTGGCGGACGCGCTCGCGGCTGACATTGTACACCTGGCTCAATTCTTCCAGCGTCTTGGGATCGTCGGTCAGGCGGCGTTCGGTCAGGATGTGCCGCTCCCGCTCGTTCAGGTCGTCCATCGCCTCCATCAGCAGCGCGTGGCGGACATCGGCCTCCTGCGCCTCAGCGACGCGTTCGTCCTGCAAAGGCCCTTCATCGGCCAGCCAATCCTGCCACTGGCTTTCGGAATCGTCGCGCATGGAAACGTTCAGCGAGGTATCGCCGCCCATTGCCATGCGGCGGTTCATGGACGTCACCTCTTCCTCGGTAACGCCCAGATCCTTCGCGATCTTGGCGACATCCTCCGGCCGCAGGTCGCCGTCCTCGAACGCGTCCAGCTTGGCCTTCATCCGGCGCAGGTTGAAGAACAGTTTCTTCTGCGCCGCCGTGGTGCCCATCTTGACCAGGCTCCACGAACGCAGGATGAATTCCTGGATGCTCGCGCGGATCCACCACATCGCATAGGTGGCTAGGCGAAAACCCCGATCCGGCTCGAACTTCTTCACGCCCTGCATCAGGCCGATATTCCCTTCGGAAATCAGCTCGCTGACCGGCAGGCCGTATCCGCGATAGCCCATGGCGATCTTTGCGACCAGGCGCAGGTGGCTGGTGACCAGCTGGGCCGCCGCCTCGGGGTCGCCATGCTCCTGAAAGCGCTTGGCCAGCATATATTCCTGCTCGGGCGCCAGGATGGGGAATTTCTTGATCTCGGAAAGATACCGGCTCAGGCTCGCCTCGCCGCCGAGCGCCGGGATCGTCGCCGGGACATTGCTGGATTTCGCCATCACCAAATCTCCCTTTACCGGTTCGTTGAAGCAGGATCGGCAACGTGCCGCCATCTGCCCCTTTCGCCGTATTGAATTTCAACCGCCAAGATGAACGATCAGTTCCCGAATGTCAGGCGGAGGTTCGCTATCGAACGACAAAGCGGTATTTGTCACAGGATGAATGAACCCCAGCCGGGCCGCGTGCAAGGCCTGACGCCTGAAACCTAGGGTTTCCAGCGCCTCCCGATGTCTGGGCACGGTCCGGCCATAGACCGGATCGCCTACCAGCGCATGACCGATGGACGCCATGTGCACCCGCACCTGATGCGTGCGCCCGGTTTCCAGCCGGCATTCGACCAGCCCGGCATGATCCAGTGGCCGAACCAGCCGCCAGTGCGTGACCGCCCGCTTGCCATGCGCGACGATCGCCACCTTCTTCCGATTGACCGGCGACCGCGCCAGCGGCGCGTCGACTACGCCCGACCCCTGTTTCGGAACGCCGTTCACCACCGCCAGATATCGGCGATCGATCGAATGATCCTTGAACTGTCTGGCCAGGCCGACATGGGCACGGTCCGTCTTTGCCGCGACCATCAGGCCGCTGGTATCCTTGTCGATCCGGTGGACGATGCCGGGCCTCGCCACGCCGCCGATCCCGGACAGCGAACCGCCGCAATGGTGGAGCAGCGCATTGACCAGCGTGCCGTCGACATTGCCCGCCGCCGGATGAACGACCAGCCCGGCCTGCTTGTCGATAACGATCAGATGCGCGTCCTCGAACACGACCGTCAGGTCGATGGCCTGTGCTTCGTTATGGGCGGGCTTGGGATCGGGAATAGTGACCGAAAACGGCGTGCCGGCCGCTGCCTTGCGCTTGGCATCCCGGACCGGACCGTCCGGCCCGATCACCGACCCTTGCGCGATCAGCAGCTTCAGCCGTTCCCGCGACAGGGTGGGCAGCGCATCCGCCAGTGCACGGTCCAGCCTCCAGCCATCAGCCTCAGCCGAAATGCGCGCTTGCAGTGTTGAGACCCCCCGATCCATGGTATCGGCCAAGATGGGTTGTGCATTGTCCATTTCAAGGGGGATAGTGAACGCAATCGTTCACGAAAGCAAGCGCGCCGCGCCGCTGGAGGCATGCGGCATCCTGTTCGGCAGGGACAACGCGGTCGCTGACTGGCAACCGGCCGCCAATGTCGCCGCCGACCCCGGCCGGCGCTTCGAAATCGATCCGGGGGCGCTGATTGCGGCCTATCGTCGGGAACGAAGCGGCGGGCAGGCGGTGCTCGGATGGTGGCATTCGCATCCGTCGGGTGTGGCGGTTCCTTCGCAAACGGATGCGGCGATGGCCGCGCCCGATGGCCGCATCTGGCTGATCGTGGCGGGCGACGAGGTCCGCGCCTGGCGGGCGGTGGCGGGTGGCTCCATGGTCGGACGGTTCGATCCCGTGCCGCTCGATCTGACCTGATCGCTTGCGGTGGCGGGTGGCCAGCGCCTAGAGATGGGCATGAGTAACGGGAGTGTGTCCGCCTTGACCATCAGCGCCACCGATTTCGCCAGCCTGCTGTGTTCGCGGCTCTGCCACGATCTGCTGTCGCCCGTGGGCGCGCTGAACAACGGGTTGGAACTGCTTGCCGATGAAACCGACCCGGACATGCGTGCCCGGTGTCTGGAGCTGTTGACGGACAGCGCGCGGGCATCGGCCAACAAGCTGAAATTCTTTCGCTTGGCCTTTGGTGCGGCAGGCGGATTCGGCGAATCCGTCGATGTGAGAGAAGCGAAACAGGCGCTGGAGGGGCTGTTCGGCGACAACAAGCGCCTGACCATCGGCTGGATGATCGAAGCGCAAAGCCTGCCCAAGACCGCGGTCAAGGTCATGCTGAACCTGGCGCTGATCGGCGGCGATGCGCTGATCCGGGGCGGCCAATTGGATATCGGGGCCGAAATCGATCACGGGCTCGTCGAAATCGTCGTCCGGGCGGCGGGGCAGCGGATCGTGCTGGATACGGAAATGCGCTCGGTACTGGCGGGCGAGCCGGTGGAGGCTGTGACGCCGCGCGCGGCTGCCGCCCATCTGGTCCGCCAGCTGGTCGGCGATGCGGGCGGAACCGTCATGATCTCGCCGCCGGATGCCGAAATCCTGTTGTTCGGGGCATCGCTGCGGGCGGCGTGATCTCCGATTTAGGCACCCATCCGGCTCTAACGCGGAATTAACCTTGGTTGTCCCATGGTCGCCGCGTCAGGGGCTGGCTGGAACCAATGGACGATCTGCTTATCGAATTCATCGCCGAAACGCGCGAGACGCTGGAGGCGCTTTCCGGCGAGATTGTCGCGTGGGAAGCCAATCCCGACGATCGCGCGCGACTGGATGCGATTTTCCGTTTCGTCCACACGGTAAAGGGTAGTTGCGGCTTTCTCGACCTGCCCCGGCTTGCGCGGCTCAGCCATGCCGCAGAGGACGTGCTGTCCGATGTGCGCGACGGCAAGCGGCGGCCCGATCCGCTGCTGGTCAATGCGGTACTGGCGATTGTCGACCGGATCGGCGAGATCGTCGAGGCCATCGACGCCGGTATCGCGCTGGACGATACGGGCGAGGATTATCTGATCGCGGCGCTCGCCGATGGCGGGGTTCAGCCGCAACAGGCGTCCGGCGCGGCGACCCCGGCGCAAACGCTGCGCACCGCGTCCCGGTCGGTCCGGCTCAGCGTCGAACTGCTCGACCGGATGATGAGCGGCATGTCCGACATGGTGCTCGCCCGCAACGAACTGGCCCGCCGCCTGCGCGACAGCGATGTCGATCCGGCGATCGAGGCATCGCTGGGACGGCTTTCCGCCACCGTTGCCGAAATGCGCGACACCGTGACCCGGACCCGGATGCAGAAGGTGGAGGCGCTGTTTTCCCCGCTGCCGCGCATGGTGCGCGATACCGCCGCCGCCTGTGGCCGATCGGTGACGCTGCAGATCGAGGGGTCGGAGGTCGAACTGGACCGCGAAATGATCGAGGTGATGCGCGACCCGCTGGTCCACATCATCCGCAATTCGATCGATCACGGCATCGAACCGCCCGCCGAACGCCGCCTGGCCGGCAAGCGCGAAAATGGACGCCTGACCGTGTCGGCGCGCCAATCGGGCAACCAGATCGTGATCGATGTTGCCGATGACGGCCGGGGAATCGATCCCGACCGGCTGATCGCCAAGCTGGTCCGCATGGGCCGCAGCGAACAGGAACTTCAGGCGCTGTCGCCCCGCGCCAAGCTTGACCTGGTGTTCGAACCGGGCCTGTCGACCAAGGATCAGGTGACGGAGATTTCGGGGCGCGGCGTCGGCATGGATGTGGTGCGTGCGTGCATCGAACAGATCGGTGGCCGCATCCTGCTCGACAATGCGCCGGGCCGGGGCCTGCGGGTGTCGATCCATGTGCCGCTGACCCTGTCGATCATCCCGACCATCGTCATCGGGCTTGGCGGACAGCGGTTCGCCGTGCCGCGCCAGACGATCGAGGAAATCGTGATGCTGCGCGGCGATTCCGTCCGCATCGACTGGCTGGGCGATCGCCAGATCGCCACGGTGCGCGGCCGTCGGCTGCCGCTGGTCGATCTGTGCGCGATGATGGGTCTCGGCACTTGCCGTCGGGACGATGAAGAGGGCCGGCAACTGGTCATCATCAATCTGGGCACGCTCAGCTATGTCGTTGCGGTCGATTCGGTCCTGGACAATGAGGAACTGGTCATCAAGCCGGCCGCCCCGGCCATCATGGCCTGCGGGCTGTTTGCCGGTCAGACGCTGCCCGACAACGGGGTGCCGATGCTGATCCTGGACTGTGCGGGAATCGCGACGTCGGCCGGTCTGTCGTCGACCGGCGCGCTGGCCGAAGCCGCCGATCCGGATCAGGCGGCGGCGGCCGAGCCGGGCTATGCCGCGCTCCTGGTGCATGACCTGGACGGCGCCCGGCGGCTGGTGCCGCTGGCGGCGGTCGACCGGATCGAGCAGGTCCCCATCGATGCGATCCGCACCAGTGCCGGTCGGCTGCGCATGACGATCGACGGGGCGATCATCCCGCTGTTCGTCACGGTCCCGCTTGGCGATCGCCAGCGGGTGAACGTGTTGCGGCTGCGCGATGGTGCATCGGAAATCGGCTATGCCATCGCCGAAAGCCTGGACATCGTCCGGGTGGTCGCGCCGTTGGTGCCCGCGCCCGACAGCGGCCCGGTCGCGGGCGTCACGCTGATCGACGATGAACCCGCCGAACTGATCGACCTGATCTGGCTGTTCGCCACCATGGCCGATCGAACGGCACCGGCGGACGACCGCCCGATCTGCGTGATCGGCGAGGATGCCAGCGGCTGGGCCCAGATCTTTCTGCGTCCCATGATCGAGGGGATGGGCTTTTGCGTCGTCGACCAGCTAGCCGAGCATGAGCGTGCCGACCTGCTGATCCTGACCGAGGCTCAGGCCCTGGCTCCGCTGCCTGCGGCGGCCACGGTCCTGACGCTGCGGTCGGCACCCGAACCCGATCAGTCGCGGCCGGACAGCCTGTGGCGCTATGACCGCCCGGCGCTGATGGCTGCGCTCAAATCGTCGATGCAACACAGGGGCGCACGATGACCGAACGGCTGTATCTGCTTGCGCAACTGGACGGGCGCACCGTCGCCATCGATTCGGATCAGGTGCAGTCCGTCGTCGATCTGGGCGACATCACGCCCGTGCCGTGCGTGCCCCAGCGGGTGCGCGGACTGGCGGCGCTGCGCAGCCGGGTGGTCACCGTCATCGACACGCGCGTCGCGCTTGGCCTGGACGGGCTGACGGTATCGCGTCGGGCCGTGATCCTGTCGCACGACAATCACCTCTATGCGATGCTGGTCGATACGCTGGACGATATCGTGCCGCTGCCGATGGCTGGCCTGAACGCCGCCATGCCGGTGGCGGGCACGTGGGGGCGGGTCGCCACCGGCATCGTCGATCATCTGGGCGAGCCCGTGCTGGTCATCGACCTGACGGCGATGGTGCCGCTTCAGGCCGAAGCGGCCTGATCGGCCTGACCGTTAACGCGCTGGTTACCGCAGCCGTGCCAGAACGAAAACCATAGCAGTATCGGGAAGCGTTTCATGAAATCATGTCTGGTCGTCGATGATTCCAAGGTGATCCGCAAGGTCGCGCGGCATATCCTTGAGACGCTCAATTTCGAGGTCCGCGAAGCGGGCGACGGGCGCGAGGCGCTCGAATCCTGCATGGCCACGCCGCCCGATGTCGTCCTGCTCGACTGGAACATGCCGATCATGAGCGGCATGGATTTCCTGCGGGCGCTCAAGGACAGCGGGATCGCCTCCAAGCCGAAGGTGGTGTTCTGCACGACCGAAAACGGCATGGCCTATATCCGCGCCGCGATCGAGGCGGGGGCGGACGAATATGTCATGAAGCCGTTCGACCGCGAAACGCTGCACAGCAAGCTGCAAATCGTCGGCATGGCCTGATCGACTGCTGCGACAACGGCGGAAACGACCATGCACGGGCCCAGTCATCATCGGATACAGTCGGACACCGATGGCTCGGCGGCCCGGCGAGTCCTGATCATCGATGACTCCGTCGTCGCGCGATCGGTGATCGAACGGCTGGTGCAGTCCATTCCGGGGTTTGTCATCGCCGGTGCGGTTCCGGATGCGATGCGGGCACTTCGGTTCCTGACCGAGAACCGGGTGGATGTCATCCTGCTCGACATCGAATTGCCCGGCATGGACGGGTTGACCGCGTTGCCGCGCCTGATCGAGGCGGGGGCGGGGGCCAGGGTGCTGATCGTGTCCTCTGCCGCGTCCGACGGCGCTGCGTCCTCGATCCAGGCACTGGCGCTGGGGGCTGCGGATACGCTGGTCAAACCGGGCATCGGCAGTTTTGCCGGCCGGTTCGCCGACAACCTGACCGAAAAACTGTCCAGGCTGGTCGACCGGCCTCAACTCGATGCGGTGCAGGTGCCTGTGCCTGCGCTGCCGCTGCCGCCCCAGGCCATCGGCAGTTTCGACGTGATCGCCATTGGCGCTTCCACCGGCGGTATCCATGCGCTCAGCGGGATGCTGCGGGAAATCCCGCCCGGCATGACCGCACCCATCCTGATCACCCAGCATCTGCCCGAAAGCTTCATGCCCTATTTCGCGGCCCAGCTCGCCGTGCTGGCGGGTCGGCCATGCGATGTCGCCTCCGATCACCTGCGGGTCCGTCCCGGGCGGATCGTCATCGCGCCGGGCACGGCGCACATGGTCTGCGTCAAGACCGCCGACGGGGTCGCCATCCGCCTGTCCGACAGCCCGGCGCCCAGCGGCTGCCTCCCGTCGGTCGATCCGATGTTCCATTCCATCGGCCAGGTTTATGGCGACCGGGCGCTGGCCGTGGTGCTCAGCGGCATGGGACGCGACGGCGTTCGCGGCGCGGCGGAACTGGTTGCGCGTGGTGGGCGGCTGATCGCGCAGGATCAGGCGACGTCGGTGGTCTGGGGAATGCCCGGTGCCGCCGTTCAGGCGAACCTGGCGCAATTTGTCCTGCCGCCCCAGGAAATCGGCCGCCTGATTGCCCGGCGGCGTCCCGCATGACCGTTGCTCATCCGCCGCTCGCGTCCACGCGTGCCATCACCGCCATTGCCGCCCTCCTCGAACGGCGCACCGGCCAACAGATCGCCGAATCGCGGTTGTGGCGGATCGATACGGTGTTGAAACCCGTCATGCGCAATCACGGCATCGCGACGCTGGACCATCTGGCGGCGGCGATTGCCGGAGCCCGGTCCAGTTTGGCGGACGACGTGGTCGAAGCGCTGTTGAACCACGAAACCTCGTTCTTCCGCGATGGCCCGCTGTTCGACCAGCTGGTCGATGCCGTCGCCCAGCGCGCCCGGGAAACCCCGCATCGGCGGCAGCGGATCTGGTCGGTCGGCTGTTCCTTTGGCCAGGAACCCCTGTCGCTTGCCATGCTGTTTGCCGATCATCCCGATCTGGCCGGCGCGCAATGTCCCGAAATCACCGCCACCGATGTCTCCGTCGTGGCGATCGATCGCGCGCGCGAAGGGCGCTATTCGCAGTTCGAGGTTCAGCGCGGCCTGCCCATCCGGCGGCTGATGCAGCATTTCGACAGCGGCAGCGACGATCAGGAATGGCATGCGAGCGCCGAGCTCGTCTCCCGCATCCGCTATCGCCAGCATCACGTCGCCGCCGACGAACCGCTGCCGGGCCGGTTCGATCTGATCCTGTGCCGCAACGTCCTCATCTACTTCGCCCCGGATCAGCGGCAGCGGGTGTTCGCCCGGTTGGCGGCGGCGCTGCGGCCCGACGGCTTGCTGGTGCTGGGTGCGGGCGAAACGGTGATCGGTCAGACCGATGCGCTGGTTCCCAGTACCCGCCATCGCGGCTATTACGAACTTCGCGGCGGCTGACTTGCCTTTTTCCGGTCCGCGCCGCATCCCGGCTGCGTTGGCTTTGGGAAATGCCCCGCGCAATGGACTGGATTGACTCGCCTTCGCCCAATTTCAACGATCGGCGGCTGCCGATCAGCATGATCGTGCTGCATTATACCGGGATGGCCGACGCCGACGTCGCCCTTGCCCGGTTGCGCGATCCCGATGCGCAGGTATCCGCCCATTATTTGGTCGAAGAGGATGGCCGCATCCACCGGCTGGTGGCCGAGGAGCACCGCGCCTGGCATGCCGGGCGGGCGCACTGGCGCGGCATCACCGACGTGAACAGCGCCAGCATCGGCATCGAAATCGTCAATCCGGGCCATGAATTCGGCTATCGCCCGTTTCCCGACGAACAGGTGGCGTCGGTGGTGCGGCTCGTCCATGCGATCAAGGATCGCTACGATCTGACGCGCGGCAACATCGTCGGCCATTCCGACGTAGCGCCCGCGCGCAAGATGGATCCGGGCGAACTGTTCCCTTGGGGCAAACTGGCGCGACTGCGGCTGGCACTGCCGCGTCCCACCCGCAATCTGGTCGATCCGGGCTGGTCCGATGCCGGTTTCCTGCTGGCGCTGGAACGGTTCGGCTATGACGTCGGCGATGCGCAGGCTGCCGTGACCGCGTTCCAGCGGCGGTTTCGCCCCGAAATGGTTGACGGCGTGATCGATGCCGAATGCCGGATGATCCTGCTCGCGCTATTGCTTCCCAAACCGCAGGGAGACGATTAGGGACAAAGGGGTCAGAGGGCCGGGCGGCCGCGGTCTCCGCATGTGCGGGGGGCGAGGAAAGTCCGGGCTCCACGGAACAGCGGTGCCGGGTAACGCCCGGCGGCACCGGCTTTCAGCCGGGGTCAGGGAAAGTGCCACAGAGAGCAGACGGCCACGGTTTCGACCAGGTCATGGTGAAAGGGTGCGGCAAGAGCGCACCGCGCGCCCGGCAACGGGGGCGGCACGGCAAACCCCACCGGGAGCAAGACCGAATAGGGATGCCATATGGGCCATGTTCCGGCCCGGCGTCCGGGTTGGTTGCTTGAGGCGGCGTGCAAGCGTCGTCCTAGAGGAATGGTCGCCCATCCCCGATAAGGGGTGGACAGAACCCGGCTTACAGGCCCTCTGACACCATCATGCCGCCGCCGGGCTGGTTGCCGAAAGTACGCGGTCCAGCGGGCCGAGCGCATCCAGGTCGGTTTCGGCCTCGATATCCAGCAACGGCTTGATCAGCCCGTCGCGCAGGTCATAGACCCAGCCGTGCAGGTGCAGCCGCTGGCCGCTGCCAAAGGCCGCCTGCACGATGTCGGTGCGGGCCAGGTCGAGCAACTGGTCGCGGACGTTGCATTCGACCAGCCGGTTCAGCTTGGCCTCGGCATCGGGTTCCGCCTCGATCTCGTGCCGGTGATTGGCATGGACGTCGGCTGCGTTCTTCAGCCAGTCGCCGATATGCCCCTCCGGCGCACCGTTCAGCGTCGCGTGCAGGCCGCCACAGCCATAATGGCCGCAGACGATGATGTGACCGACCTTCAACACCGTGACGGCGAATTGCAGGACGGACATGAAGTTATCGTCGGTGGTGTGGACCAGATTGGCGATGTTGCGGTGGATGAACAATTCGCCCGGCTGGGTGCGGGTGATCTGTTCCGGCGATACCCGGCTGTCCGAACAGCCGATCCACAAAACGTCGGGCTTCTGTCCCTCGATCTGGCGCCGGAAATAATCGGGATCCAGCTCGGTCAACTCCTGCGACCAGGCGCGATTGGCCAGGATCAACTGGTGATAGGTTCTCATGCGTACACCACATCCTTGGGTTCGGCCTTGATCAGGGCGGCGGCCTTGCGCGGAATGTCGCCCCGGACGAAAAGGTCGATGTTCCTGAACCGCGCGCCTTCGCTGAAGCCGTTGATGATGTCGATATTGTCGGGATCGACGAAATCGGTCGCGGTCAGGTCGATGATGACGTTCGCGCCGTCCGGCACCCGGTTGAATGCCTTTTGCAGCTCATATTTGTGGATGAAATACAGGTTGCGGCGCGCCCGGACCAGCACGTTGCCGTGCGTATCTTCGACATAGGTGACGGCCGGGCGGAAATTGCGCGCGATCACGAACACGAACCCGATGACCAGCCCGATCGCAATGCCCTTCAACAGGTCGGTGAACAGGATCGCGGCAACCGTGGCCAGGAACGGGATGAACTGCGCCCAGCCCAGTTTCCAGAACTTTGCATACAGGGCCGGCTTGTTCAGCTTGTATCCGGTCTGGATCAGGATGGCGGCCAGCACCGACAGGGGGATCAGGTTGATGATCGTCGGGATCAAAAGGACGCTCAGCAACAGCCAGAAACCGTGCATGATCGTCGATGCCTTGGACGCGGCATTGGCATCGGCGTTGGCCGACGACCGCACGATGACCGACGTCACCGGCAATCCGCCGATCAGTCCGGACACCAGGTTTCCGCTGCCCTGGGCCAGCAATTCGCGGTTCTTGTCCGTCGTCCGGCGTTCCGGGTCGATGGTATCGATCGCCTTGACGCTCAACAGCGATTCCAGGCTGGCGACCAGCGCCAGGGTGATGGCGGCCGACCAGACGGCGGGCAGGGTGATCGCGCTGAAATCGGGATAGGAGAAAAAGCTGGTGAACTCGGCGATCGATCCGGCGACCGGCACCTGCACCAGGTGCGACTGTTCGATGACCAGTCCGGGGGCGGCGGCGGCAAAGACCGCATTGGCGATGACCGCGAATGCCACGACGACCAGCGGCCCCGGCAACAGCCGCAACATGCCGTCCTTCGGCTTGTTGGCATCCCACCAGAACAGAAAGATCAGCGATATCAGGGCGACGATCGTCGCACCCCACTGAATGCTGTTCTGGATGGTGTACCAGATGGTCGACATGGTGTTCATGCCGTCCTGCTGCAGGAACGCGAAATCGCCCTCGACATCGCCGTCATAGCCCAGCGCGTGCGGAATCTGCTTCAGGATCAGGATCAGGCCGATGGCGGCCAGCATCCCCGTCGTCACCGATGTCGGCACGAATTCGCCCAGCACGCCGCCCTTGGTAAAGGAAAAGGCGATCTGCATGACGCCGGCCAGCACGACGGCCAGCAGGAACGCCTGATAGGTGGGCACGGATTCGATCGCCGTCAGCACGATCACGGTCAGCCCCGCGGCCGGGCCGCTGACCGACAAGGGCGATTTGGACAGGATCCCGACGACGATGCCGCCAACAATGCCGGCAATCAGCCCGGAAAACAGCGGTGCGCCGGACGCCAGGGCAATGCCAAGGCATAGCGGCAATGCCACCAGGAATACGACGATCGAGGCGGGGAAGTCGCGCCGCCAGTTATCGGCGAAGGAGGCGAGGGGGTTTGACATGGCGGTCCAATATCGTCGGTGGATGCGACAGGATGATGGCAGCCGCGTCGGCAGGCAAGCGATACGATCTTAAATGCCGGGCATATAGCGCACTGCTATCGAATGAATAAGGCACCCCTATACGCTGCCTTTGACAACAATGCTTGGCGATGGCGGTCGCCATGCCTATGTGCCGTCCATGGCGCGCTCGACCCGTTCCAACGACTGGGGATTTCCCCGCTGGCGCGGCTATGGTTCGTCGCGCGAGGCGCAGCCGGTGCGTCTGTGCGACCGGGATGGCTGCGACCGGCCGGGCGACCGGCCAGCGCCGAAAGCGCCGAACAATCCCGATCGCTGGTATTTCTGCGAGGATCACGCCGCCGAATATAATCGCGGCTGGAATTATTTCGAAGGATTGAACGAGGCCGAGGCCAAGGCGCGCGAGCAGGCGGAACGACGCGCCGCGAACGGTTATGCAGAGGCGTCGCATTATGCCTGGTCCGGCCCGGGCGATGGCACCCGCTCGCGCGAGGAAATGCGCGCGCTTGGCGTGCTGGAGCTTGAATCCGACGCCAATTTCGATGCGGTACGCACCGCGTGGCGGCGGCTGGCAAAGGCCAATCATCCCGACGTGCAGCCCGGCGATGCAGAGGCGGCGAAGCGGTTTCAGGCGATCCAGGCTGCCTATGAGGTGTTGCGGGCGGCAGAGGAACGGCGCCAGCCGCGGGGCGCTTCGTGAAGACGCGGGTCCGTGCCAACTGGTCCAATGCCGTCATGGTGTGCGCCAAATGCTCGAAAAAGCTGGATGGCGGGTTCGGGAAAGACGGTCGCACCCCGCTGACCAAGGCGCTGCGCAAGCATCTCGGCGCGAAAAAGGGCCGGAAAAGCCCGGTCGGTATCGTCGATGTCAAATGCCTGGGCGTCTGTCCGCGCGATGCAGTGACGGTGCTCAACGGGCGCGAACCGGGGGTGTGGAACCTGGTGCCCGCCGGGGCCGATCTGGATCAGGTCAGCCGCGAACTGGGCCTGGTTCCCGGCAAGGACCAGGCGGAATAGCGCGGATCGCCTGACCCCGCTCGTGCGGCTCAGCTCGATCCGATCACCGATGCCAACGCCGCCTGCCATCCGGCCAGCCGGGCCGCGCGTTCCGCATCGGCCAGGGCCGGGGTGAACCGGTCCGTCCGGTCCTGCATTGCCGCTGCGGCCTCGGCCAGGTCGGAATACAGGCCGGCACCCACCGCCGCCAGCATCGCGGCCCCCAATGCCGTCGTCTCCACCATCCGGGGCCGTTCCACCGGCACGTTCAGCATGTCGGCCAGGTCCTGCGCCATCCAGTCGTTGGCTGCCATCCCGCCGTCGATCCGCACGGTTTCCCAATCCGCACCGTCGGCGGCAAAGGCGGTTTTCAGGTCGTGCGCCTGATAGGCCATCGCCTCCAGCGCAGCACGGACGATGTGCGGGCGCTCGGCGGCAAAGCTCAGGCCGCTCAGTGCCCCGCGCGCCGATGGCCGCCACCACGGCGCGCCCAGGCCCGACAGGGCGGGCACGCAGTAAACCCCGGCCGTATCGGGCACCGATGCGGCCAGGTGGGCGGTATCCGCCGCGCTGTCGATCAGGCCCAGCCGGTCGCGCAGCCATTGGATCAGGCTGCCGGCGACGAAGATCGACCCTTCCAGCGCATAGGCGCGCTGGCCGCCCATCTGCCATGCGACCGTGCCGAGCAGTCGGTGGCGCGACATGGGCGGGGTGGGGCCGCTATGCGCCAGGATGAACGCGCCGGTGCCGAACGTCGCCTTGGTCTGGCCAGGGGTCAGGCAACCCTGGCCGATGGCTGCCGCCTGCTGGTCCCCGGCCAGTCCGCAAATCGGGATCGCCGGGCCGAACAGCCGCGTCTCGCCAATCCGCCCCGCACTGTCGACGATGCGGGGCAGGGCCGCGCGCGGCACGTCGAACAGGTCGATCAGCCCGTCGTCCCATGCCCCCGATCCCAGACCCATCAGCAGGGTGCGCGACGCATTGGTCGCATCGGTGACATGCGCCCCGCCGGTCAGGTGCCAGACCAGCCAGCTTTCCACCGTGCCGATGGTCAGTCGCTCGCCGGCCGCCGCCAATTGCGGCCAATGCGCCATGGCCCAGGCGATCTTGGTTCCCGAAAAATAGGGGTCGAGCAGCAATCCGGTGCGGGCGCGCACCCCCGGTTCCTCGCCGGCATCGATCAGCTTGCCGCACAGCTCGGCGCTGCGGCGGTCCTGCCACACGATGGCCGGGGCCAGCGGCTCGCCGGTGGTCCGGTCCCAGAACAGGATGGTCTCGCGCTGGTTGGCGATGCCGATGGCGGCGATGCGGTCCGCGCCGCCCGCCGCCGCGACCGCCTCGTCCGCCGCCGCCCGGGTCAGGTGCCACAGGTCGCCTGCATCCTGCTCGACGCGGCCGGGTGCCGGATAATGCCGGGGGATGGGCCGCGCCGCCTGCGCGACGACCTGGCCCGTCACGGTAAACAGCATCGCGCGGGTGGAGGTGGTGCCGGCATCCAGCACCAGGATCAGGGGATCGGACATGGCAGTCAGCTTATGCGGGATTACACCGGCTGGGAATGACGCTAGGATCGCGCCATGGATGTACGCCCGCCCGAAGCCGATCTGGATCCCGCCTTGTCCGCCACGGGCGGCGCGGCGGGGGCGCCGCCGCTGGCGCGTGCCGAACCGGATGCCGACGAAACGCGGCGAGACCGGCTGCTCGCCGGACTGACGCTGATCGCCGGGCTGGGGCTGTTGCTCGCCACGCCCTTTGCGCTGCGGGCCGGGGCGCAGTTCTTTCTGCCGCTGACGGCCGCGCTGGTGATCGCCGTGGCGCTGGTGCCGATGCTGGAATGGCTGGAGCGCCGCCGCATCCCGTCGGGCCTGGCGGCGCTGATCTGCCTGTTGCTGCTCTTGGTGGTGGCCAACGCAGCGTTGGCGTCGATCGTGGTGCCCGCCACGGGCTGGGTCCGCGAACTGCCGGTGCGGATCGAGCGGATCCAGTCGAACATCCGGCCGCTGATCGATTATTACGCGCAGCTCGAGGATTTCGTGAACCGGTTGATTGCCGAGGTGGCGGCGGCGCCCGCGCGCACTGCCGATGCAGCCGTAGGATCGCCGCCGACCTCGCTGATGGACCTTGTCGGCACCAGCGCGCCGTCCGCGCTCCTGGAGATGTTCTTCGCGATACTCGTCATCTATTTCGTGCTGTCGGGATGGAGCCGGTTGCGCGCCCGGGCCATCACCGCGCGGCAAAGCTTTGACGGGGCGATGGCCACCGCGCGGGTGATCCAGACCGTGGTCAGCGATACCTCTGCCTATCTGGGCACCATCACTCTCATCAACCTGATGCTTGGTCTGACGGTCGCGGCGGGGCTGTGGCTGATCGGAATGCCGACGCCTCTGATGTGGGGCGGGATCGTCGCGTTGCTCAACTACATCCCCTATCTGGGTCCGATCCTGGCAGCGGCGTTGCTGGCGCTGGGCGGATTGATGACGTTCAACGATCTGGTCTGGGCATTGCTGCCCGCCGCGCTGATGACGGCCGCGCACCTGATCGAGGCGAATCTGGTGACGCCGCTCGTGGTCGGTCACCGGCTTACCATCAACCCGGTGCTGATCCTCGTCTCGCTCAGCTTCTGGGGATGGGTGTGGGGCACCACCGGCGCATTGCTGGCCGTGCCGCTGCTCATCATCATCCAGACGATCCTGAACGCCGCCGGAAAGCCGGATATCGCTGGCTTTCTGTTCGAACGGGGGATGCTGGTGCGCGGCGCGCGGCGGGGACAGACCGATGATTCCGCCCCCGGTCATCAGGGTGTTGACAGGGCACCGACCCTCCCTTAGAGGCCGCGCTCTCGCAAGCGAATGCGGGTGTAGCTCAGTTGGTTAGAGCGCCGGCCTGTCACGCCGGAGGTCGCGGGTTCGAGCCCCGTCACTCGCGCCACTTGCCGCCATTGGCGGTCGGTCGGCGCGCCCCGCCATCGCGGCGAACCCCCTTAATCGACAGTATTGCGGATTGGCTCAATCGGGCCGCTGAACGGTCCGATGGCTGCGACGAATGGCATATCGGTGCCATTCGCCGACGCATCCTGCTCGCCCTTGATGCGTTGGCATCATGCGGGCGAGCAGAATCGCTTGCATCTCAATGCTTTGGATGGAGGGATTTATGGACGTCGATACGCACGAAACCGCGCAGCTGATTGCATCGGACAAGGTCGAGGGCACGGCGGTGTACAGCCCCGACGGCGAAAAGCTGGGCCATGTCGAACGCTTCATGGTCGACAAGGTGTCGGGCCGCGCCGAATATGCCGTGCTTGCCTTTGGCGGGCTGTTCGGCATTGGCCACCGCCATTACCCGCTGCCCTGGCAGGCGCTTGCCTATGATACTGCAAAGGGCGGCTATGTCGTCAGTGTCAGCCGCGAGCAGCTGGAAGGCGCGCCGTCCTACGAACAGGACGAACCGTCCTATGACCGCGCCTATGGCGAACGGGTCTATGGCCATTACGGCCTGACCTACATGTAATCCGGGATCGGGGACCGGTCAGCGCCAGCGGCCGGTCTCCATCCACATCAACAGCGGGCGCATCGGCATGATCCAGATGATGCCCGCCACCAGATAGATCACGGCCTGCACCGGCCACCACAGCATCGCGATCCAGTCGGACAGGCTGGCGATCAGCACCACCCAGACCAGAATGATCCCCATGATGGCCAGCGCGCCCACGGGTTTGCGCCAGCTTGGTGCATCATCCTGCATCGCTGTCCTCCTGATGGCGCAGCGCGCCGGCTTCGGTCACGACGGCATGCAGCGGCACGTCCCATGGATCGGTCGGCACGGCCGGCACCTGCTGCACCGACCAGGCGACGCCGATGCGCCGCGCATTGGGATAGCGGGCAAAGGCGCGATCATAATGGCCTGCCCCCTGGCCCAGCCGGTGCAGGGCGGCATCGAATGCCAAGAGCGGGGTCAGGATAAGGTCGGGGGCCAGCTCCTCGGCTCCCTCGTCGGGTTGCTTCAGCCCCATCGGCCCGTCGACCAACGGCTCGCCGGGCTGCCACGCCAGAAACCGCAAGGGCGCAGCGCGCGACGTCACATGGGGCAGGGCGATGCGGGCCTGATGCTCGGCAGCGGCGTGGATCAGCTGTTCGCAACCGGCCTCGCTGCCGATCGCGATATAGGCCGCCACCAACCGATCGCGGCGGATCATGTCGATCAGCCAGTGCGGCGCGGCGACCTGTGGCGGCCCGGCGGCGACGAATCCGTCGCGGCGGTCGCGCATCACGGCGCGCAATTCCCGCTTGCTGGCTGTCATCCGGCCCTCCGCCTGTGTGGCCGATGGAGTGGCGGAACCACCATGGGCCGTGTGCTTGAATATCCTCTGACGCCAGTTACGTCAGGTGGGAACCATGTGCATCGGACCAGGGTCCGAACAGGGACAGCTCCCTAGGAGAGTGAATCGCCTCAGGGATAATCGCTAAAGCGCGCACCGGGCAGTCCCGCCATGGTCATAGTTAGGGGCTCGTCGGCATTTCCTCAAGCTGCGATGCGATGCGCTCCAGCCGTTCGGCAATCTCGTCGACCAGCGCGGGCGGCAGGCCGGTCGGCGGATTGCGCTCTGCCTCGACCAGCTTGTCGGTCACGATCAGCGCCAGCAGCAACAGGGTGCGTTCGTTGGCGATGCCGCCGGATGCCCGGATGGCGACATCGGCATCGGCATTCAGCCGGTCGGCCAGGAGTTTCAGATGCGCCTCTTCGCCGTCGCGGCACTGGACGATATGGGTCTTGCCCGCGACGGTCAGCGATATCTGGCCCATCAGTCCTGTTCCTCCGCTGCGTCCCGCCGGGCGATCAGTCCGTCCAGCACCGCAACCGCATCGGCCATGCCCGCCTTCAGCGCGGCATGGCGCCTGGCAAGTGCCTCGGTCGCGGCGGTGCGGGCGGCGGCGGCACACTCGATCCGGGCCAGGGCGGCCTCGATCCGGGCGAGTTCGGGGGCGGGTTCGCGGTTGGGCATCCTGATCCGATAGGCGGCACGCATCCGGCTCGCAAGCCATTGCGATTGCCGCGGTGCGGCAGGTTGACGGCAGCGGACGGCGGTTCCAAAGGGGCGGGCGTTCACGACTCGCCGTCCCGGCCGGGTGCAGGGGCGGCATCCGTGCCGGGCAGTCCTGCCCATTGCGCCGCCGAAGGGAGACGAGCGAACCGATGACCGTGCAGCAAACTGCCATGGCCAATGCCATCCGAGTGCTTTCGATGGACGCAGTTCAGGCGGCCAATAGCGGCCACCCGGGGATGCCGATGGGCATGGCCGATGTCGCCACGGTCCTGTGGACCCGCTATCTGAAATTCGATGCCAGTGCGCCGAAATGGGCCGACCGCGACCGGTTCGTGCTGTCGGCGGGCCATGGCTCGATGCTGATCTACAGCCTGCTGCACCTGACCGGGTTCGAACGGCCGACGCTGGATGACATCCGCCGCTTTCGGCAGCTGCACAGCCCATGCGCCGGGCATCCCGAAAACTTCGAGCTGCCGGGCGTCGAATGCACCACCGGGCCGCTGGGGCAGGGGCTGGCGATGGGCGTCGGCATGGCGATTGCCGAGCGTCACCTGAATGCGCAGTTCGGCGACGATCTGGTCGATCACCGCACCTGGGTCGTCGCCGGCGACGGCTGCCTGATGGAAGGGATCAATCACGAGGCGATCGGCATTGCCGGCCATCTGAAACTCGGCCGACTGATCGTCCTGTGGGACGACAACAACATCACCATCGACGGCAACGTCACGCTGTCGTCCAGCGAGGATATTCCGGCACGTTATGCCGCGACCGGCTGGCACACCGTGTCCTGCGACGGCCATGACGCCGACGATATCGCCCGCGCGATCGAAGCGGCGATGGTCGACGAACGCCCCAGCCTGATCCGCTGCACCACCGTCATCGGAAAGGGTGCGCCCAACAAGCAGGGCACGAACAAGACCCACGGTGCGCCGCTGGGTGCCGATGAAGTCACCGCCACCCGGGCCGCCATCGGCTGGGACCTGGAGGCGTTTCAGGTGCCACAGGACGTGCTCGACGCCTGGACCGAGGCCGGCAAGCGCGGCCGGGGCGACCACGCTGCCTGGAACGAGCGGCTGGCGGCCCATGCCGACCGCGCCGAGTTCGAGCGGCGCATGGCAGGCGAGTTGCCCGCATCCTTCTCGATGCAGGCGCATATCGACGGCCTGCTCGCCGCCCCGCAAAAGGTGGCGACGCGAAAGGCGTCGGAACTCGCGCTCGGCGCGATCAATGCCCAGCTGCCCGAGACGGTCGGCGGATCGGCGGACCTGACCGCGTCGAATCTGACCAAGACCAAAGAAACCGAATCGCTGCTGCCCGGCAATTATGGCGGTCGCTACGTGAATTACGGGATCCGCGAATTCGGGATGGCCGCCGCGATGAACGGCATGGCGCTGCATGGCGGCGTCATCCCCTATGCCGGTACGTTCCTGGTGTTCGCCGATTATTGCCGCGCCGCCATCCGCCTGTCCGCGCTTCAGAATGCGCGGGTCGCCTATGTCATGACGCATGACAGCATCGGCGTTGGCGAGGATGGCCCGACGCATCAGCCGATCGAACAGGTGATGAGCCTGCGCCTGATCCCGCATCTCGACGTGCTGCGCCCGTGCGATGCGGTGGAAACGGCGGAATGCTGGGAACTGGCCGTCCGTCGCGCCGACGGCCCGTCGGTGCTGGCGCTGTGCCGTCAGAACCTGCCGCAATTGCGGACCGAGGCGGCTGAGAATCGCTCGGCGCGCGGTGCCTATCGCCTGCGTGCGGCCTCTGCACCGCGCAAGGTCGTGCTGATCGCCACCGGTTCCGAAGTCGCGATCGCCGTCGGCGTTGCCGAACATCTTGAAGCGGACGGCATTGGTGCCGATGTCGTGTCCATGCCCAGCTGGCTCCGTTTCGATGCGCAGGACGCGGCCTATCGCGCCGATATCCTGCCTTCGGATACGCTGAAGGTGTCGATCGAGGCGGGGGTCACATCGGGCTGGCAGCGCTATACCGGCGCGGACGGCCTGAACATCGGCATCGACCGGTTCGGCGTGTCCGGCCCTGGCGACGATGTCTATGCTTATCTTGGCCTGACCCCCGACGCCATCGCGCCAAAGGTCAAGGCGGCGCTGGGCTGATTTTGTCCGTTCAGGCTGAGCTTGTCGAAGCCTTGCCTTTCTTGGAGAAGGGCTGCGCTTCGACAGGCTCAGCGCGGACGGTTGCGGGATTGAAGGAGAATTGAGATGACCAGAATTGCGATCAACGGGTTCGGGCGCATCGGCCGGCTGGTGGCGCGCGCCATCCTGGAACGGGCCGACAGCGGGCTGGAACTGGTGACGATCAACGATCTGGCGGATGCCAAGGCCAATGCCTGGCTGTTCTCGCGCGATTCGATCCATGGCCGCTATCCCGGGGAAGTCGCTGCCGACGGCACCGACCTGATCGTCGATGGCAAGCGCATCAAGGTGACGGCGGAGCGTGATCCGGCCAACCTGCCCCACGGCGACAATGGCGTCGATCTGGTGCTGGAATGCACCGGCTTCTTTACCGACCGTGCGTCGTGCGAAAAGCATCTGGCGGGCGGCGCGAAGAAGGTGCTGATCTCCGCGCCGGGCAAGAATGTCGACCTGACCGTCGTGTATGGCGTCAACCACGACAAGCTGACCGCCGATCACACCATCGTGTCGAACGCGTCCTGCACGACCAACTGCCTGGCGCCCGTCGCCAAGGTGCTGAACGACAGCGTCGGCATCGAACGCGGCCTGATGACCACGGTGCACGCCTATACCAACGACCAGAAGATCCTGGATCAGATCCATCCCGACCTGCGCCGCGCCCGCGCCGCCGCGATGAGCATGATCCCGACCACCACCGGCGCCGCCCGCGCGGTGGGCGAGGTGCTGCCGGAGCTGAAGGGCAAGCTGGACGGCTCGGCCGTGCGCGTCCCCGTGCCCGATGGGTCGCTGATCGACCTGACGTTCCAGCCGGGCCGCGACACGTCGAAGGAAGAGATCAACGCCCTGCTGAGGGCGGCGGCCGAAGGGCCGATGAAGGGCGTGCTCGAATATAGCGAAGACCCGCTGGTTTCCGCCGATATCGTGCACACGCCGTTCAGCTCGACCATCGACAGCCTGGAAACGGCAGTGATCGACGGCAAGCTGGTCCGCGTGGTCAGTTGGTACGACAATGAATGGGGCTTCTCCAACCGGATGGTCGATACCGCCGGGGCCATGGCGAAGTTCCTGTAACGCCGATGGGCCGCATCGCCGGCATTGCCCGCCACGCCCGGTCGCGCGGCCCGATCGAGACGATCGACCGGGCCAGGATCAGCATTGCGGGCGGCATCGCCGGCGACCTGCGCGGCGCGCGCAAGCCCGGCGGCACCGGCAAGCGCCAGGTGTCGCTGATCGAGGCGGGCGACTGGGCGGCGGCAATGGTGGAGGTGGGGCACAACCTGCCCTGGTGGCATCGCCGCGCCAATCTGCTGGTCGAGGGGCTTGATCTGCCCCAGCGGCCGGGCGCGCTTCTGGCCATCGGTGACGAGGTGGTGCTTGAAATCACCGTCGAATGCGATCCGTGCACGCGCATGGAGGAAATCGCGCCGGGCCTGCGCGCCGCGCTGACCCCCGACTGGCGCGGCGGCGCGCTTGCCCGCGTGATCCGCGAGGGCGAGATTGCGGTGGGCGATGCGATCCGGGTGATCGAGAACGACACATAACGAAAACCCCGTTCAGGCTGAGCTTGTCGAAGCCTTGCCCTTCTGGCCAAAGCAGGACAGCGCTTCGACAGGCTCAGCGCGAACGGATAAACCGAGGGGCGATTAGCATGGCACGCAGTTTCAAGACGCTGGACGATATGGGCGACGTCACCGGCAAGGCGGTGCTGGTGCGTGAGGATCTGAACGTCCCCATGGCGGACGGATCGGTGACGGACGACACCCGCCTGCGTGCTGCCGTCTCGACCATCGCCGAACTGTCGGATCGCGGCGCGCGCGTGGTCGTGCTCGCCCATTTCGGCCGACCCAAGGGCCGCCCCGATCCGACCCAGAGCCTCAGCCAGGTGACCGGCGCCCTCTCCGCCGTCCTTGGCCGCGAGGTCCGCTTCATCCCCCACAGTGCCGCGCCGGAAGCGGTGGCGATGCTCCGCCCCGGCGATATCGGCTTGCTCGAGAACACCCGTTTCGATCCGGGCGAGGAAAAGAACGATCCCGAAACGGTCGCCCGCCTGGCCGCGCTCGGCGACCTCTATGTCAACGACGCCTTTTCCGCCGCCCACCGCGCCCATGCCTCGACCGAGGGGCTGGCCCGCGCACTGCCTGCCTTTGCCGGGCGTCAGATGGAGGCGGAACTGGACGCGCTCGACAAGGCGCTGGGCAATCCCGAACACCCCGTCGCCGCCGTGGTTGGCGGGGCCAAGGTGTCGACCAAGCTCGACGTGCTGAAGCATCTGGTCGCGCGCGTCGATCACCTGATCATCGGCGGCGGCATGGCCAATACCTTCCTGGCCGCGCGCGGCGTCGATGTCGGCAAGAGCCTGTGCGAGCATGACCTGACCGGCACGGCGGATGCGATCCTAGATGCGGCAGAGGCGGCCAATTGCACCGTGCACCTGCCCTATGACGTCGTGGTGTCGAAGGAGTTCGCCGCCAATCCGCCGTCCTTGCGCACCGTCAATGTGCATGAGGTGGCGGCCGACGAGATGATCCTCGACACCGGCCCCGCTGCGACCGAGGCGCTGGCGGACGTGCTCAAGACGTGCCGCACGCTCGTCTGGAACGGCCCGATGGGCGCATTCGAAACGCCGCCCTTCGATGCGGCCACTGTCGCGCTTGCCCGCACGGCGGCAGCGCTGACCAAGGAAGGGTCACTCGTCTCGGTCGCGGGCGGCGGCGATACCGTGGCTGCGCTCAATCAGGCGGGGGTCGCGGGCGACTTCACCTTCGTCTCAACGGCAGGCGGTGCGTTCCTGGAATGGATGGAGGGCAAGGCGTTGCCCGGGGTCGCCGCGCTTTCCAACTGACGGAATTGTCAGGGTGTTGCGCCGCAACAAGCTAGCGGCTATGCGCCGCTGCATACGTATGTAAGATGGAGTCGCCGGATGAGCTTCGACACGACTACAAAGATCGCCACCGGCCATGGCTTCATCGCCGCGCTCGATCAGTCGGGCGGCTCCACGCCAAAGGCGCTGGCCGGATACGGCATTGCCGATGATGCCTGGTCCTCGGATGAACAGATGTTCGCGCTGATCCACGACATGCGCGCCCGCATCATCCGCTCGCCGGTGTTCGCCGGGGACAAGGTGATCGGCGCGATCCTGTTCGAACGGACGATGGACGGCACCGTCGATAGCGTGCCGGTTCCGACCGCGTTGCTGCAAAAGGGGATCGTGCCGTTCCTCAAGATCGACCAGGGACTGGAGCCGGATACGGACGGCGTCCAATTGATGAAGCCCATGCCCGGCCTGTCCGACCTGCTGGCGCGCGCCGCATCGCTGGGCATCTTCGGCACCAAGGAGCGCTCGGTCGTCCACCTCGCCAACGCGGCAGGGATCGACGCGGTCGTTGCCCAGCAGTTCGAGATTGCGCGCCAGGTGCTGGCCGCCGGGCTCGTGCCGATCATCGAACCGGAAGTGAACATCAAATCGCCCGAGCGGGCCGATGCCGACGCACTGCTGCGCGATTCGATCCTGCGCGCGCTGGATGCGATGCCCGGCACCGACCGGGTGATGCTGAAACTGTCGATCCCGGCCCAGCCCGGCCTGTTCGATCCGCTGGTCGATCACCCCCGCGTCCTGCGCGTCGTCGCCCTGTCCGGCGGCTATGCCCGGCGCGAAGCCTGTGCTGAACTCGCCAGGAACCGCGGCATGATCGCCAGCTTCAGCCGCGCGCTGCTCGACGATCTGCGCCACGGCATGTCCGATGCCGAATTCGACGCGGCGCTCGGCCAGGCCATTGACGACATCTACGCGGCGTCGGTCGAAAAGCAGGTCGTCGCCGCATGATCCGATGCTAACGCGCTGATCCGCCGCGCCTTCACCTCACGCACAGAAATTTCGCCGTTTAGGTCGTTCGTGATATGAAACGACCGGCTGCAGGGCGCGAGTCGTGCTCGGCAGCCGGGGGGCTGTTGATGGCAGGCGGATGGATACGAGCGGCACTGGCGCTGCTTGCAGTTATGGGCGCCCTGGCGGCATCCGCCGCTCCGGCATCGGCCCAGACCTATGTCCAGGTGATCAACCGATACCGCGCGGCGGAGGGGCTGCACAGCGAAACCGGCCCGGTGACGTCCGGCCCGTTCAATCCAAGATGGTGGAGCGCGGACTGGACGTTCGAGCCCACAGGCGAGCCGAATGTCTATCGCATCGTCAATCGCCATCGCGGCTCCGTGCTGGCGGCGACGCCGGCACTGGCTCTTGCCTCCCCTGCTCTGGTTTCCCCGGGCGCGCTCTGGCAGGTCGAGGATGCGGGAAACGGCTATTACCGGATCGGCAACCGCATGGTGCAGGGCGCCTATCTGCATACCGAAAACGGGCGGCTGGAACTCGGTCCGATCCAGCCCGGCTGGTGGAGCGCGCACTGGGCGCTGAAGGGCTTTGGCGCGCAGACGGGCCGCAGCACCGAACAGAATGTTTATTATGCCCCCGATCCCGATGATCGGGGGCAGCATGGCTGGATCGCCGGGCGCGATCCGGTGATCACGGTCTATAATCCCCTCGATGGCGCGCCGTTTCTTCGCTATCGCTACATGGGCGAGCCGGGCAGTTCCGATGGCTGTTCCGGCCCCGGCGCGGCATCGGACAAGACGCGGTTCCGCTCCGCCTGCTTCGCCCATGATCTGGCTTACGACACGCCGTTCGCCGCGTTCGGCTTTCCCGCCTATGAAAGCGACGGCATGTCGCTGGGCCGCGATATCGCCGACTTCCTGTTCCTGAAGGACATGATGACGATCTGTGACGGGGACTGGACGTGCGAGGCGAGCGCGGGCTCGTTCTGGACGGCGGTGCAGGGCTTTGCCAAGGACGGTTATCGCGGCAATGCCCCGGCCACGCTGATGGAAAAGGGCGGCGTGATCGCGGTCAAGAACAATGGCGGCTATTCCGCCATCCTGCGGGTCGAATGGACTGCGCCCGATGGCTCGTCCAAGTCGACCCAGGTGGAAACGACCGCCGGCACCCAGGCGATGGTGGTGCCGCTCTCCATCGGTGCCCGCAACATCCAGATGTCGGTGGAGGCGCGCGGCGGCAAGGCGATCGCGAAAAAATCCTTTGCCGGGCCGGGGATGTACGCCTTCACCGTGACCGGCACGACGTTGGTGAACGGGATCGAGGACGGGCTGAAGGGCGGGACCGCCGCCGGTGCCTTCACGACGGTCAAGGAAGCGTTCACCGGCGGCACCGCGCCCAGCGGATTGCGCTCGATCCGGCTGCGCTCGGAGGCGGGCTATGTCAGTTCGATGGCCGTGCAGTATTTCGAGGGGACGACGATGCGCTTCGTCGCCACCGACAAGATCACGGCGGGCCTCAGCCGGGTGATCGTGCTGCCGCCGGGCACGAATTTCGACCTGCCGATCACCGTCACCATCCAGGGGGTCGGCACCGTCAAGGCCGATCCGCTGTTCAGCACCACGATCATGGGCGCGTTCCAGGGCGAGAAATGCGTCAAGGCAACCGGCACCATCTTCAACGCCGGGGGTGCGACATGCTGATCCCCCAGCCGTTGGAAAGGCAAGATGCGCAATACCATGAGAAATCGACCGACATTGACGTGGTCAAGCGGGGGGACGGGATGACAGGTTCGATATCGCTGCGGCAGATCGCCGGAATCGTCATGGCGGCACTGATCGCCAGCATCTTCGCCAGTTCCGCTGCCATGGCGCAGCAGGGCGTGCGGATCGAGAACCGATGGAAGCCGGACATGGCGGTGGAATCGCGCAACAGTCCCGTGCGGGTCGCGCCGATCGGCCCGGAATATGTCGAATCGCATTGGACGTTCGTGAAACAGGGCAACAACGCCTATTTTATTGTGCATCAGGCGACGAACCTCGTGCTGACGGCTGCGGCCCGCCCGACGCTGAAACCGTTCAACAATACCGATACCAGTCAGGTGTGGATCGTCGAAAATGTCGGCGGCTTCTACCGCATCCGGCCCGGTGCCAATGCCTTTGCCGGGCAGGCCCTGCATATCGAACGCGGCGTGCTGGAGGTCGGCGCGGTCGAGCCGGGCTGGTGGAGCGCACACTGGACGCTCAGGAACTTCAATCCGAACGTTTCCGTAGCCATGCCGCAGGCGGCGGTCGGCGCGCAGGCCGTAGCCGCGCGACAGCAAAGCGCGCCGCGGTACTACCGCGTCGTGAACCGCTATAATCAGCAGCAGGTACTGGATTGGGTGAACCCGACAGTCGGCACGAGTGCGCTGGGTGCGACCGAATGGAAATCGCTTTGGGTGTTCATACCGATCACGGTGCAAACCGCAAACGGACCCAAGGAGGCCTTTACCATCCAGACGTTCAGCAAGTCTGAAGTCATCTCCGGCGAAACACGGCCAATGCTGCGGCCGGTGAACTCGCAGAACCCGGACCCCCGGACGCTGTGGTTTGTCGAGCAGTCCGGCAAGTTCGTCCGCATCCGCAATGTAGCGGCGCCCGACAGATATCTGAATATCGAGCCTGGCAGTTTGGATTACGGCGCCATCCAGCCCGGGTGGTGGAGTGCCGACTGGATCTTGGAGCCGTACGATCCCGAGACGACGGCGCGCCTCATCAATACCCGCGAGGCCGCCAATCCCCAGCCGCAGCCGAAGCCGCCAGCCACCGCCACCCCGGCGGTGGCCGGGCCAACGCAGGCCGCCCGCTATTACCGCGTCGTCAATCGCTACAACCAGCAACACGTGCTTGACTGGGTGAACCCGACGGTCGGCACAAGCGCGCAGGGGCCGACCGATTGGAAATCCTTGTGGGTGTTCATCCCGATCACCGTTCAAATCGCAAATGGTCCCAAGGAGGCCTTTACCATCCAGACATTCAGCAAGCCTCAGGTCATCTCCGGCGAAGCACAGCCCATGCTGCGGCCGATGAATGCCCAGAATCCGGACCCCCGGGCGCTGTGGTTTGTCGAGCAGTCCGGCAAGTTCGTCCGCATCCGCAATGTGGCGGCGCCCGACAGATATCTGAATATCGAACCTGGCCGGTTGGAATACGGCGCCATCCAGCCCGGGTGGTGGAGTGCCGACTGGATCCTCGAACCCTATGATCCCGATGCGACGGCGCGGATCATCAACGAGCGGGACGCCGCCGCGAATCCATAGCGCCATGCGCTGCTGGTGCCTTTCGCCCCGTGCTTTGGCGCGGTAGGGAGCGGCATGATCGACGATATCGACCCGCTTGGCCCGCTCGACCCCGACTTTGCCGCGCAGTTCGTGCGCGACGACAGGCGGCCGCCGTGCCAGCTCTATCTGATCTCGCCGCTCGATGTCGGTGGAGCGTTCCCCGACCGGCTGGCACGTGCGCTCGATGCCGGGCCGGTCGCCGCCTTCCAGTTCCGCGTAAAGGGGTTGGACCAGCATCAGGCCGCGCGGCTGGCCGAGCCGCTCCAGCGCATCTGCGCCGATCGCGACGTCGCCTTCATCGTCAACGACAGCGTCAGTCTCGCCAAAAGGCTGGGCGCTGACGGCGTGCATCTGGGGCAGGGGGATGACGACCCGCGCGAGGCGCGCGCCGTCCTGGGTCCGCAGGCTCAGATCGGCGTCACCTGTCACGACAGCCGCCACCTCGCGATGGAGGCCGGGGAGGCTGGGGCCGATTATGTCGCCTTCGGGGCGTTTTATCCCACGACCACCAAACAGGTCCGGCACGTGCCCGATCCGGTGATCCTGTCCTGGTGGTCCACCGTGTTCGAGCTGCCCTGCGTCGCCATCGGCGGCATCACGCCGGCCAATGCCGCGCCGCTGGTGGCGGCGGGGGCCGACTTCCTGGCGGTCTGTGGCGCGGTCTGGAACGGCGATGAGGCGGCGGCGGTCGCGGTCTTTCAATCTGTGCTGGAAATGTAGGATTTCGCCTGCTCTGCTGACGGGATGAACCCCCTGCCGTCAGCATCATCCGTCTCCGGCCCGCACCGCGAAACCGTCAACCGATCTCGTGTAAACCGCTTCATTTCGTCAAAAGCGTCAACCCCTTTGTCAACCGGGCGCTGTCGACCGCTAAACGCGCACCCGGTGGGGGGTGATTTCATGGGTGACGTGCCACCACTTTCGCCACCTTCCGGCACCCCGCTTGCCCCGCCGCCCGCCAGCGGCTAAGGGCGCGCCTTCTTTCTCATCCTTGGCAGGCAGGCGATCCATGAAGATCAGCGGCGTTGATATCCGTCCCGGCAACATCATCGAATATGAAGGCGGCATCTGGCGCGCCGTGAAAATCCAGCACACCCAGCCGGGCAAGGGCGGCGCCTATATGCAGGTGGAGCTGAAGAACCTGCGCGACGGGCGCAAGAACAACGTCCGCTTCCGCTCCGCCGAAACGGTCGAGCGCGTGCGGCTCGACACCAAGGATTTCCAGTTCCTCTATCCCGAGGGCGACGGCCTCGTCTTCATGGACAAGGAAACCTATGATCAGGTGACGCTGCCCCGCGACCTGCTGGGCGATGCCGCCGCCTTCCTGCAGGACGGCATGGACGTCGTCATGGAACTCTATGACGAGGAAGCGATCAGCGTTCAGCTGCCCGACACGATCGAGGCGACGATCGTCGAGGCGGATGCGGTGGTAAAGGGGCAGACCGCCTCGTCCAGCTACAAGCCCGCCGTGCTCGACAATGGCGTCCGCATCATGGTGCCCCCGCATATCGCATCGGGCACCCGCATCGTCGTCGACGTGTACGAACAGACCTATGTCCGCCGCGCGGACTGATCGTGCGCTATGAGGACGATCCGCGTTTTGCACCTTACTCTTTCGTGGACAGCTGGGTGCTGGGCTACGAGATCGAGCCCGAGCGGATCGTCCTGACCGTGGACGCGGTCTTGTCAAACGACCATCCATTTGCCGGCCCTCCTCGCCAAGGCGAGATGTACCGCTATGAACAGATCGAGCTGCGCTTTGATGGGGTCAGTGAGCTTCGGTTCGCTGAAAGTTTTCAGCCCCCCGCGCGCGACTCTGCGGGCGAAGCTGATTACGGCAGTATCGGTCATTTTGAGGTCGGTTCGGACGGACGCTACATTCTGCAAGGCATGATCTTCGGGGATTTGGATTTTAAAGCGCGCGACTGTCGCCTAACCGTCCTGTCGCGCGACTGGGAGAATTGAGTTGGTTGCCCATTCCGGCCTGATCACTGTCATCGACCGCGCTGCCCGCAAGGCGGCGCCGCGCCTGCGCCGCGACTTCAACGAGGTGCAGCAGCTTCAGGTCAGCCGAAAGGGGCCTGCCGATTTCGTGTCGATCGCCGACAAACGCGCCGAGGACACCATTGTCGAGGAACTGCGCAAGGCGCGGCCCGACTGGGGCCTGGTGCTCGAGGAAGGCGGTACGATCGAGGGCGATCCGGACAAGCCGCGCTTCATCGTCGATCCGCTGGATGGCACCACCAACTTCCTGCACGGCATTCCGCATTTCGCCATCTCGATCGCGGTCGAAGATCCGCGCGGCAGCCAGGGCAAGCCGGAAATCACCCACGGCCTGGTCTATCAGCCGCTGACCGATGAGAGCTTCTGGGCGGAAAAGGGCCGGGGGGCCTGGGTCCAGTCCGAACGGCTGCGCGTCTCCGCCCGCCGCGATCTGGCGGACGCGCTGATCGCCACCGGCATCCCGTTCCTGGGCCATGGCAATTTCGCCGAATGGACCCGCATCTTCGGTGCGGTCGCGCCGGAAGTCGCCGGCATTCGCCGGTTCGGCTCGGCCGCGCTCGACCTTGCCTGGGTCGCGGGGGGCCGGTTCGACGGTTTCTGGGAAAGCGGCCTGCAAAGCTGGGACATCGCCGCTGGCCTTTTGCTCGTCAAGGAAGCGGGCGGGTTCGTCACCGACTATCGCGGCACGGATCAGGCGCTGGTTAAGGGCGAGGTGCTGGCCGCCAACGACACGCTTCATTCCAAGCTGCACAAGCTGGTGGCCGGGTCGCTGCGCTGACGCAGCAACCCGCCGGCGCCGGGATCAAAGTTTCATATCCTCCTGAAACTGGCCCAGCAACGACAGCCACACATCGACCGAATCGGCCAGGTTCGCCTCCGCGACCCCTCCGAAATCCAGGTTGACGTCCATCTCCAGCCAGGGGTCCTGCGTGTCGTCCAGATAGGCCCGGGTAAATCGCTTGGACTTGTTCCAGGCGTTCATCTGTTCCAGCGTCCGCTTCTCCTTGGTGGACCAGCCGGCAAACAACTGGATCGTCTTGCAGTTCTTGGCGGTCCCTTCATCGCAGTTCAGCAGCGGCACGAAAAACTGGGCGCCGGACGCTGCACTCTTTATCTCGATGCCACCCTGTTCCGTCCTGGTCACCTGAGCCTGAAGCCCCTTGGCCTACAACACGCCAACGATCTCCGCCTCGGTTGCCGTCGCCATCTCAGCCGTTGCCGGTGCAGCGATGGTCAGCATGGCCGCCAGGGCCGCACCGCGAGCCCACATCTTCAACTGAATCGCAATTTTCCCCCCGGTTTTGTTCCCCGACACAGCATCATCCCGCCATCCCGGCTTGGCAAGTGCATCTGCGGTGGCCCGGTTACCGCCCGAATAATGGACCCGGAACCGGATTGGCTATTTTTGGGCGAGTCTTGGCCTTGCGGGGCGGGGGGCATCGGCTTAGAAGCCACCCCAATCCATATCGCAAGCGCGAGAAAAACCTTGGTCGATCTCAGCCAATATCTGCCGATCCTCTTGTTTCTTGGGGTCGCGCTGGCCCTCTCAGTGGCGTTCGTGTTCCTGCCCATGGCGGTGTCGCGCCTGACCGGCGCGCACAAGCCGTCCCCTGAAAAGCTGACCGAATATGAGTGCGGTTTCCCCGCGTTCGAGGATAGCCGCAGCCAGTTCGACGTGCGCTTCTACCTGGTCGCCATCCTGTTCATTATCTTCGATCTGGAAGCGGCGTTCATCTACCCCTGGGCCGTATCCGTGTTCGATCTCGGCTGGGTCGCCTGGACGTCCATGATGATCTTCATCGCCGAACTCGCGCTGGGCCTGGTCTATGCGTGGAAAGTCGGCGCGCTGGATTGGGAATAAGCCATGAATCAGACCTCTCCCATCCTCGCGCCGCAGGGCGGCATTGTTCAGCCCGATCAGCAGTTTTTCAACGACCTGAACGGCGAGCTGACCGACAAGGGTTTCCTGGTCACCTCGACCGAAGACCTGTTCCAATGGGCGCGGACCGGCAGCCTGTGGTGGATGACGTTCGGCTTGGCCTGCTGCGCGGTGGAGATGATCCACGTCAACATGCCGCGCTATGACATGGAGCGGTTCGGCGCCGCCCCGCGCGCGTCCCCGCGCCAGTCGGACGTGATGATCGTCGCGGGCACGCTGTGCAACAAGATGGCCCCGGCGCTGCGCCGCGTCTATGACCAGATGTCGGAGCCGAAATACGTCATTTCGATGGGCAGCTGCGCCAATGGCGGCGGCTATTACCATTATAGTTACTCGGTCGTTCGCGGATGCGACCGGATCGTGCCCGTCGACATCTACGTCCCCGGATGCCCGCCGACGGCCGAGGCGCTGCTTTATGGCGTCATGCAATTGCAGCGAAAGATCCGCCGGGTCGGGACGATCGAACGGTGAGCAGCCTGACCGCCCCCCGCTATGCCGCCAATGACGGCGTGATCGACACCGCCCGCGCGGCGCTTGGCGACTTGCTGATCGATGCCGTCGATCATGTCGGCGAGGTGTCGCTGACCGTCGTGCGCGACAGCCTGGTCGCGGCGATGGTGACGCTGCGCGACACCCCGGGCCTGGAATATCAGCAGTGCATGGAAATCGCCGGGGTCGACTATCCTGAGCGGGCCGAGCGCTTCGACGTCTGCTATCATCTTCTCAGCCTGACCCGGAACCACCGTATCCGCGTGCGGGTGATGACGGACGAGGTGCAGCCGGTGCCCAGCGTCACCGGCATCTGGCCCGTCGCCGGGTGGCTGGAGCGCGAAGTGTACGATATGTACGGCGTGCTGTTCGTCGGTAATCCTGACCTGCGCCGCATCCTGACCGATTACGGCTTTCGCGGCCATCCGTTGCGCAAGGATTTTCCGCTGACCGGCTATGTCGAGCTGCGCTATTCCGAAGAGGCCAAGCGCGTCGTCTATGAACCGGTGAAGCTGGCGCAGGATTTCCGCAGCTTTGATTTCATGTCCCCGTGGGAGGGCGCGCAATACGTCCTGCCCGGCGATGAAAAGGCGCCTCAGCCAGAGGCAAAGGGTGCCCAGACGCCGGCCGCTGCCAAGGATGTTTCCAAGACCGAGGACAAGGGGCCGACGCCTGCCGCGGTGGACAAGCCCAAGGTGACCGACAGCCCGGCCGACACCGGCGCGGGCAAGGCCGAGCCCGGCAATAATCCGGCGGACAAGCCCAAGACCGACCAAGCCCCAGCATCCGCCGCCAGGCCGGAGGGAGACGCCTGATGGCCGATTATCTGGAAGAATTGGAAGGCCGCACCGACGCCGCCGATCCGACGACGGGCGATGTCGAGATCCAGAACTACACGATCAATTTCGGGCCGCAGCACCCGGCCGCGCACGGCGTGCTGCGCCTGGTGATGGAGCTGGACGGCGAGATCGTCGAGCGGCTCGACCCGCATGTCGGCCTGCTCCACCGCGGCACCGAAAAGCTGATCGAATACAAGACCTATACCCAGGCGCTGCCCTATATGGACCGGCTGGATTACTGCTCGCCGCTCTGCATGGAGCACAGCTTCGTCCTGGCGGTCGAAAAGCTGCTCGGCCTCGAAGTGCCGCTGCGTGCGCAATATCTGCGCGTGTTCTTCGCCGAGCTGACCCGCATCTCCAACCACATGCTGAACCTGGGTTCGCATGTGATGGACGTGGGCGCGATGACGCCGAACCTGTGGATGTTCGAGGTCCGTGAGGACTGCATGAACTTCTTCGAGCGGGCATCGGGCGCGCGGATGCACTCCAACTATTTCCGCGTTGGCGGGGTGCATCAGGACGTGCCGCTGAAGCTGCTTACCGACATTGCGGAATGGCTGGACACCCGCCTGCCGCAACTGTTCGGCGACGCGATCAGCCTGGTCGCGGAAAACCGCATCTTCAAGCAGCGCAATGTCGATATCGCCGTGGTCAGCCGCGACGATGCGATCAAATGGGGCTTTTCCGGCCCGATGATCCGCGCCGCGGGCATCCCCTGGGATATCCGTAAAAGCCAGCCCTATGACGTCTATGACCGCATGGAATTCGACGTGCCGGTGGGGACGAAGGGCGATTGCTATGACCGGTTCATGGTCCGCGTCGAGGAAGTGTATCAGTCCGCCCGCATCATGAAGCAGTGCCTGGCGCAGATGCCCGAGGGCCCGATCATGACCGAGGACCGCAAGGTCGGCCCGCCCAAGCGCGCCGAGATGAAGCAGTCGATGGAAGCGCTGATCCACCACTTCAAGCTCTATACCGAGGGCTATCACGTGCCCGCCGGCGAAGTGTATGTCGCGACCGAAAGCCCCAAGGGCGAATTCGGCATCTACATGGTCTCGGACGGCTCGAACAAACCGTACCGCTGCAAAATCCGCCCGACCGCGTTCAGCCATTTGCAGGCAATGGACTTCATGTCGCGCGGGCACATGCTGGCGGACACCACCGCGATCCTGGGCGCGATGGACATCGTGTTCGGGGAGTGCGACCGGTGATCGGTTGTTGCCCCGTCATTGCGAGGGCGGCAGGCCCGCGGCAATCCAGCGAACGGCCCGTGGCTCAGGATTGCTTCGCTACGCTTGCAATGACGGAAAGTGTTTTGTGGGGGTGCGGCCGGTGAGCCAAGATGCTCGTGACTCGATCTATCTCTGGCTAGGCGGCATCGCATTTGTAGCGTTTTTTTGGATTTCGCTGCAGCTGCACCTTTTTGACCGGATACCCGAGTGGGTCATCCAATTTGGCCAAGGTTTGCTCATTCTATTGTTGCTGGTCCGGTTTGGCCGTTGGTGTCTGGGGCAAATTGAAAAGCGAAGTGAATCAAATGGCTGACGCACCTAATATCCCCTCCGAGGCCGAGACCCGCGCACGCTGGGGCGCATTTGCGTGGAACGAGGCCAACGCCGCCAAGGCGAAAGAAATCATCGCGCGCTATCCCGCCGGGCGGCAGATGTCGGCCACGCTGCCGCTGCTTGATTTGGCCCAGCGCCAGGTGGGGGCGGAGACGCAGACGCAGGGCTGGTTACCCGTGCCGGTGATCGAGTTCGTCGCCCGCACGCTCGACCTGCCCTATATCCGCGTGTTCGAGGTCGCGACCTTCTACACGATGTTCAACCTGGCGCCGGTCGGCCGCTATCATGTGCAGGTGTGCGGCACGACGCCGTGCATGCTGCGCGGGTCGGACGACGTGATGGCGGCGTGCAAGAACAAGGGGCTGATCAAGGGCAAGACGACGCCCGACGGCCTGTTCACGCTGACCGAGGTCGAGTGCATGGGCAATTGCTCGTCCGCGCCGATGGTCCAGATCAACGACGACAATTACGAAGACCTGGATTATGATCGCACGGTCGCGATCCTCGATGCCCTGTCGCGCGGCGAAAGCCCCAAGACCGGCACGCAGGAGCCGGGTCGCCATACGGTCGAGCCGCTGGGCGGGCCGACCACGCTGACCGCGATGGTGACCGAAAACCACGATTACCGGGGTGAATGGGCATGAAGAACCAGAGCCTGATCGTCACCATCCTCGCCATCATCGGCGGGATCGTGGTGCTCGGCTGGGCACTCAAGCTGACGTTCAAGCTGATGGGGCCGCTGCTCCTGATCGGCCTGGGCGTCGTGATCTACCTCATGTTTTTCAAAGGCAAGGGCGGCGTACGATGAGCCTGTCTGACAAGGATCGGATCTTCACGAACCTCTATGGCTATCAGTCATGGCGGATCGATGCGGCCATGGGGCGTGGCGACTGGGACAATACCAAGGCGCTGCTGGCGCTCGGCCAGGACACCATCATCGAGCGGATCAAGGCATCCGGCCTGCGCGGGCGGGGCGGGGCGGGCTTCCCCACGGGCATGAAGTGGAGCTTCATGCCCAAGGAGCCGAAGCCGGATCGCCCCAGCTTCCTGGTCATCAATGCCGACGAATCCGAACCCGGGTCGTGCAAGGACCGTGAGATCATTCGCCACGATCCGCACAAGCTGATCGAAGGGGCGCTGGTCGCCGGTTTCGCGATGCGCGCGCGTGCGGCCTATATCTATATCCGCGGCGAATATATCCGCGAGGCGGAGACTTTGTTCGCCGCCGTGGCCGAGGCCTATGACAAGGGCTTTCTGGGCAAGAATGCCTGTGGCTCCGGCTATGACTTCGACGTGTTCGTCCACCGCGGCGCGGGCGCCTATATCTGCGGCGAAGAGACCGCGATGATCGAAAGCCTGGAGGGCAAGAAGGGCCAGCCGCGTCTGAAGCCGCCCTTCCCGGCGGGTGCTGGCCTGTATGGCTGCCCCACCACCGTCAACAATGTGGAATCGATCGCGGTTGCGCCGACGATCCTGCGGCGTGGGCCGGAATGGTTTTCCAGCTTCGGGCGGGAGAATAACAAGGGCACCAAGCTGTTCCAGATCAGCGGCCATGTGGAAAAGCCGTGCGTGGTCGAAGAGGAAATGAGCATCCCCTTCCGCGAGCTGATCGAAAAGCATTGCGGCGGCATTTGCGGCGGCTGGGACAATCTGCTCGCCGTGATCCCGGGCGGCTCGTCGGTCCCGCTGGTCCCGGCGGAGCAGATCATGGACGCGCCGATGGATTTCGACGGGCTGAAGGCACTCGGCTCGGGTCTGGGCACCGCCGCAGTGATCGTCATGGACAAATCCACCGACATCGTCCGCGCGATCAGCCGTCTGAGCTATTTCTACAAGCACGAAAGCTGCGGCCAGTGCACGCCGTGCCGTGAGGGCACCGGCTGGATGTGGCGCGTGATGGAGCGGATGCGCACCGGCGATGCCGATGTCAGTGAGATCGACACGCTCTACAATGTGACCAAGCAGGTCGAGGGCCACACCATCTGTGCGCTGGGTGACGCCGCCGCGTGGCCGATCCAGGGCCTGATCCGCCATTTCCGCCCGGAAATGGAGCGACGCATCGCTGAGCGGAATGGTGGCGGCATGCTGGAGGCGGCGGAGTGATTGCTGCCCTGCTGATCGCCGCGGCACTGCAGCAGCAGCCTGCGCCACCCTTGCGGGCCGATACGCGTCCCGCAACCTGGCCTGATCCCGTCAGCGATGGTCAGGATGAACAAGGCGCCACGGATCGCGGTCGCCTTCGGATTTTCGAATTCGGCACATGCGTTGCGCGCCGCAGCCCGGCAAAGGCAGCCGAAACCCTGCGCCAGGATTTTCGCAGCAAGAGCTATGCCTCCGGAATGGCGCAACTGGTGCAGACCAACATGGATGCATGCCGCACCTTTCGCCGGGGGCGGATGAGGGCTGCCAACCTGTTGGGCGCTGGCGCAATGGCGGAGCAGCTGCTGGAATCGGCACCCGTTGCACCGAACGTCCGGCTTGCAAGGGCTGCTGCAGGTCCGGCGATCCCGTCGTTCAGTCCGTCCGATGCGATCGCGATCTGCGTCGTCCGCTCGGTGCCCGACGACGTTGCCGCGCTGTTCGCGACGGACGTTGAAACGCCGGCGGAAACCAACGCTGCCGCCAAGCTGGATATCGTTGTGACGCGTTGTTCAAGCCCGGTGAGCCGGGTGGAAACGTCCGTTTCGGGTCTGCGATCGATGCTGGCCACGGCCGCATTCCGCAGCGCCGACGCGGCGGAGAAGAAGTAAGCCATGCCCAAGTTGAAAGTCGACGGAATCGAAGTGGAAGTGCCGCAGGGGGCGACCGTGCTCCAGGCGTGCGAGGCGGCGGGCAAGGAAATCCCGCGCTTCTGCTATCATGAGCGCCTCAGCATCGCGGGCAATTGCCGCATGTGCCTGGTCGAGGTGAAGCCGGGGCCGCCCAAGCCGCAGGCGTCGTGCGCGCTGCCCGCTGGCGAGGGGCAGGAAATCCGTACCGACAGCCCGATGGTCAAGGCCGCACGCGAAGGCGTGATGGAATTCCTGCTGATCAACCACCCGCTCGATTGCCCGATCTGCGATCAGGGCGGCGAATGCGACCTGCAGGACCAGTCGGTCGCCTATGGCAAGGGTCAGAGCCGCTATTCGGAAAACAAGCGGGCGGTGACCGAGAAATATATGGGTCCCATCGTCAAGACGGTGATGACCCGCTGCATCCACTGCACCCGCTGCGTCCGCTTTTCGGAGGAAGTGGCGGGCGTGGAGGAAATCGGCGCGATCTATCGCGGCGAGAACATGCAGATCACCAGCTATCTGGAAAAGGCGGTGTCGTCCGAGCTGTCGGGCAATGTCGTCGATCTGTGCCCGGTCGGCGCGCTGACCAGCCGCCCCTATGCGTTCGAGGCGCGGCCATGGGAGCTGAAAAAGACCATGGCGATCGACGTCATGGACGCAGTCGGCACCAACATCCGCCTCGACAGCCGGGGTCGCGGGGTGCTGCGCGCGCTGCCCCGGATCAACGAGGACGTGAACGAGGAATGGGCGCACGACAAGACGCGCCATGCTGTCGATGGCCTTGCCCATCGCCGCCTAGACCGCCCGTTCGTTCGCAAGGACGGCAAGCTGCGGCCGGCAAGCTGGGAAGAGGCGTTCGCTGCGATCAAGGCGGTCGATGCCGGGTCCAGCGTCGCCGCGATCGCGGGTGACCTGCTCGATTGCGAGACGATGTTCGCCGCCAAGAAGCTGGCGGGGGCGATGGGATCGTCGCTGCTCGAGGGCCGCCAGACCGGCATGGCCTATGACGTGACCAACCTGGCCGCGGTCGCGTTCAATTCGACCATCGCCGGGATCGAGACGGCTGACGTCGTGCTGCTGGTCGGCAGCAATCTTCGCTGGGAAGCGCCGCTGGTCAACACGCGGCTTCGCAAGGCCGTACGCAAGCGCGGGGCGAAGGTGTTCGCCATCGGGCCGGAAGTCGATCTGACCTACAAGGTCGAGTGGCTGGGCGACGACCTGGGCCTGCTGGGTAAGCTGCCCGGCCATGTTGCCGAGGCGCTGGACGCGGCCGAGCGGCCTGCGATCATCGTCGGGCCGGGTGCGCTGAAGGCGGGCCATGGCGCGGCGCTCAAGCTGGCTGTCGATGGCAAGATCGTGCGTGACGGATGGAACGGCTTCAATGTCGTCCACACCGCTGCCGCGCGCATGGGGGCGCTGATGCTCGGCTTCGCTCAGCCGGGTGGCATTGCCGATATCGCAGCGGCAAAGCCCAAGCTCGCCTTTTTCCTGGGCGCTGACGAGGTCGATTTTGCGGCGTTTGCGGACAGCTTCAAGGTCTATGTCGGGCATCACGGCGACAAGGGCGCAGCCCATGCCGACGTGATCCTGCCGGCTGCCAGCTATGCCGAAAAGCCCGGCACCTACGTCAATCTGGAGGGCCGTGTTCAGCGCGGCGACCGCGCGGTTTTCCCGCCCGGCGATGCGCGCGAGGACTGGGCGATCCTGCGGGCGCTGTCCGACGTGCTGGGCCACACCCTGCCGTTCGACAGCTTTGACCAGCTGCGCGCGGCGATGGCGGCGGAAGTGCCGGCGCTGGGCGCGGAGGGGCTGGTCGAATATGACTGGAACCCGCCATCGCTGCCGGTCGAGGCCAGCGGCGCGGTGACCTATCCCATCGCTGACTTCTATCTGACCAACGCGATCTGCCGGGCCAGCCCGACGATGCAGCGCTGCTCGGCCGAACTGATCCACGGCCAGGATTTCGCGGAGGCGGCGGAATGACCGAATTTTTCCAGACCACGCTCGGCCTGCCGTTCGAGGCCGCCTGGTTCACCGCCACCATCATCGGCATCCTGCTGATCGCGTTTCCCGTCATGCTGGCGGTGGCGCTGATCATTTATGCCGATCGCAAGATCTGGGCGTCGATGGCGCTGCGTCGCGGGCCGAACGTGGTCGGGCCGCTGGGCCTGCTTCAGTCGTTCGCCGACGGCCTGAAGGTATTCCTTCAGGAAACGATCATCCCGACGGGCGCGAACAAGGGGCTGTTCCTGCTCGCCCCGATCATCACCTTCACGGTCGCGCTGATCGTCTGGGCGGTGGTGCCGTTCGATGTCGGTGTCGTCCTGTCCGACATCAATGTTGGCCTGCTCTACATCCTCGCAGCATCATCGCTCGGCGTGTACGGCATCATTTTGGCCGGATGGGCGTCGAACTCCAAATATCCTTTCTATTCCGCCATCCGCGCTGCGGCGCAGATGGTCAGCTATGAAGTGTCGATCGGCTTCGTCCTGATCGCGGTCGTGCTGTGGACCGGCAGCTTCAACCTGTCGGAAATCGTCGAGAATCAGAAGGGCCATGTGCTTGGCTTCATCAACGCTTACGGCTTCAACCCGCTCTTGTTCCCGATGGCGGCGGTGTTCTTCATTTCTTCGCTTGCCGAGACGCAGCGCGCGCCGTTCGACCTGACCGAGGCGGAGAGCGAGCTGGTTGCGGGATATCAGACCGAATATTCGTCCATGGCCTTCGCGCTCTATTGGCTGGGGGAATATGCGAACGTCATCCTGATGTGCGTGCTGAATGCGGTGCTCTTCTGGGGCGGGTTCCTGCCGCCGATCGACTGGGCGCCGCTCTACCTTGTGCCCGGCATTATCTGGCTCTTCATCAAGATGCTGGTCTTCTTCTTCCTGTTCAGCTGGGTGAAGGCCACCGTCCCGCGCTATCGCTATGACCAGCTGATGCGGCTGGGCTGGAAAATCTTCCTGCCGCTCAGCCTTGTCTTCGTCTTTCTCGTTTCGGGTTACCTGATGCTGACCCGCGTTGGAGTTCCAGCATGAGTTTCGTCCAGACCCTAAAGGCGTTCACGCTGTGGGAGTTCATCGGCGCGCACGCGCTGACGCTGAAGTATTTCTTCAAGCCCAAGGCGACGATCAATTATCCGTTCGAGAAGAACCCGATTTCGCCGCGTTTCCGGGGCGAGCATGCCCTGCGGCGCTATCCGAACGGCGAGGAACGCTGCATCGCGTGCAAGCTGTGCGAGGCGGTGTGCCCAGCCCTGGCCATCACGATCGAGGCAGAGCCGCGCGAGGACGGCAGCCGTCGAACGACGCGCTATGACATCGACATGACCAAGTGCATCTATTGCGGCCTGTGTGCCGAGGCATGCCCGGTCGATGCGATCGTCGAAGGCCCCAATTTCGAGTTTTCGACGGAAACGCGTGAGGAACTGATCTACCAGAAGGAGAAACTTCTGGAAAATGGCGACAAATGGGAGCGGGCCATCGCCGCGAACCTTGCCGCCGATGCGCCCTATCGTTAATGCCGCGCCGAGTTCGATTCACCGCCGTTCGGGCTGAGCTTGTCGAGGCCCTGACCTTCTTCACCGTGAAGCAGGACAGCCCTTCGACCAGTTCAGGGCGTACGGTGCCAGGGGACACGATCAAACTGTGATCCAAGCCATCGCCTTTTACCTGTTCGCGGGCATCGTGCTCATTTCCGGCGCGATGACCATCGCGTCGCGCAACCCGGTTTATTCCGTGCTGTGGCTGATCCTCGCGTTCTTCAACGCCGCCGGGCTGATGGTGCTGGTCGGCGCCGAGTTCATCGCGATGCTGCTGGTGATCGTTTATGTCGGCGCGGTCGCCGTGCTGTTCCTGTTCGTGGTGATGATGCTCGATATCGACTTCACGGAATTGCGCGCCGGGGTCGTCCGCTATTTCTGGATCGGCCTGACGCTGGCGGTTGCGCTGGCGGCGGAGATAATGATCGCCATCGGCGCCTGGAGCGCGGGCAAGATCGACCTGTCGGGCCGGATCGCCCCGATCGACCCGTCGGTCAGCAATATCGAGGCGATCGGGCAATTGCTCTATTCGCGCTATCTGTTCGCGTTCGAGGCGGCGGGGCTGGTCCTGCTGGTCGCGATGATCGGGGCCATCGTGCTGACCCATCGCCAGCGCACTGGCGTGTTCAAGCAGAATGTCGCGGCGCAGGTGGCCCGGCGTCAGAAGGATGCGACGCGCCTGGTCAATCAGCCCGTGGGGCAGGGGGTGTCGCTGTGATCGGTCTGACCCATTATCTCGTCGTATCGGCCATCCTGTTCACGCTCGGCGTGCTGGGCATTTTCGTGAACCGCAAGAACCTGATCGTCATCCTGATGGCGATCGAGCTGATCCTGCTGGCGGTGAACCTGAATCTCGTCGCCTTTTCCGCCTTTTTGGGCGATCTGGTGGGGCAGGTGTTCGCCATGTTCGTGCTGACCGTCGCCGCTGGCGAGGCAGCGATCGGGCTGGCGATCCTGGTCATCTATTTCCGTGGCCGGGGCACGATCTCGGTCGAAGACGTCAACCGGATGAAGGGGTGATCATCTGGTGATCTACGCCATTGTATTCCTGCCGCTGCTGGCATCCATCGTCGCGGGCCTGTCGAACAAGTCGTTCGGCACCACGCTGCCCAAGGTGCTGACCACCGGCGCGTTGTTTATTGCAGCAGGCCTCAGCTGGCCGATCTTCATCGGGTTTCTGACGGAAACGCAGAGCGCGCATGTCCATCCCGTGCTCAACTGGGTCGCGTCGGGCGACCTGACGTTCGAATGGGCGCTGCGGGTCGATGCGCTTACCGCCGTCATGCTGGTGGTCATCACCAGCGTGTCGGCACTCGTCCACCTCTATAGCTGGAGCTATATGGAGGAGGATCCGGATCAGCCGCGCTTCTTCGCCTATCTGTCGCTGTTCACCTTCGCCATGCTGATGCTGGTGACGGCCGACAATCTGGTTCAGATGTTCTTCGGCTGGGAAGGGGTGGGCCTTGCGTCCTACCTGCTGATCGGCTTCTGGTTCCGCAAGCCCAGCGCCAATGCCGCCGCGATCAAGGCGTTCGTCGTCAACCGCGTCGGCGATCTGGGCTTCATGCTCGGCATCTTCGGTACCTTCCTGGTCTTTGGCACCGTCTCGATCCCCGAAATCCTGGCTGCCGTGCCGGAACAGGCGGGATCGACCATCGGCTTTCTCGGCTACCGCGTTGACACCCTGACGGTGCTCTGCCTGCTCCTGTTCGTCGGCGCGATGGGCAAGTCGGCTCAGCTGGGCCTGCACACCTGGCTGCCGGACGCGATGGAGGGCCCGACGCCCGTGTCCGCGCTGATCCACGCAGCGACCATGGTGACCGCCGGCGTGTTCATGGTGTGCCGCCTGTCGCCGATGTTCGAGGCGAGCCAGACTGCGCTCTATGTCGTGATGGCGGTGGGTGCCGCGACCTGCATCTTTGCAGCCACCATCGGCACGGTGCAGACCGATATCAAGCGGGTCATCGCCTATTCGACCTGTTCGCAGCTCGGCTACATGTTCTTTGCCGCAGGCGTCGGCGCTTATGGCGCAGCAATGTTCCACCTGTTCACCCACGCCTTCTTCAAGGCGCTGTTGTTCCTGGGCGCGGGATCGGTGATCCATGCCATGCACCATGAGCAGGACATGCGCTTCTATGGCGGCCTGCGGAAGGAAATCCCGGTCACCTTCTGGGCGATGCTGATGGGCACGCTGGCGATCACCGGCGTCGGCATCTACGGGATCGGCGGATTTGCGGGTTTCCATTCCAAGGACGCGATCCTCGAGGCGGCCTATGCGAGCGGCACCGGCGTCGGCGCGTTCTGGGTGGGCACGCTGGCGGCGCTGCTGACCAGTTTCTACAGCTGGCGGCTGATGTTCCTCACCTTCTGGGGCAAGCCGCGTTGGGCCGCATCCGAGCATATCCAGCATGCGATCCATGACGCGCACGGCCATGACCACCATGACGATCATGCCCATGCCACGCACGGCCACGGGGACGAGACGCAGAATGCTCCGGCTCAGGAAGATGCAGGCCATGCCCCGCATCACGATCCCGTGCCGAACCATGCCAGCCAGATGGCGGCCGGGACGGGCGGCTATCATCCCCACGAAAGTCCGTGGCCGATGCTGGTGCCGCTGGCGCTGCTCAGCGTGGGCGCGATTGCGGCAGGGTTCGTCTTCTTCCCATTCTTCCTGGAGGCCGGCCATGCCGAGGCTTTCTGGAGTGGAAGCATCTTCTTCGACGCGACGCTCGCCCATGCGATGCATGAGGTCCCGCTGTTCGTGAAGCTGGCGGCCAGCATCGTCATGCTGATCGGCCTGGCAGCCGCCTTCTACACCTATATCCTGCGGCCGCGCACATCGGCGGCGGTGGCGGGTGAACTGCGCATCCTGCACCGGTTCCTGATGAACAAATGGTATTTCGACCAGCTCTATGCGCTGCTGTTCGTCCGGCCATCGCTGGCATTCGGCCGGCTGTTCTGGAAGGCGGGTGACGAAGGCACGATCGACCGGTTCGGGCCGAACGGATCGGCGGCGCTGGTCGGGGTCGGCAGCCGGCTCGCGGCGCGGGTGCAATCGGGCTATCTCTACAGCTATGCTTTCGTGATGTTGATCGGCCTGACCGCCGCCGTCACCTGGGCCATTGCGGGTTGAACGGGGCGATGAACGGTTTTCCAATCCTCTCCATCATGCTGGCCGTTCCCGCGTTGGCGGCGGTGGCCTGTCTGTTTGCCGATGCGCCGCGCGCGCGGATGATCGCGCTTGTCGCGACGCTGATCGACTTTGCGCTGGGTTGCGTGCTGTGGGCGAATTACGACATCGGCGGCGCGCAGTGGCAGTTCCAGGAAAGCTCGGCGATCTTCGGCCAGTTCACCTGGGCGCTCGGCATCGACGGCTTTGCGCTGATGCTGATCATGCTCAGCGTGTTCCTGATGCCCATCTGTATCGGGGCAAGCTGGGAAGCGGTGCAGAAGCGGGTGCCGGAATATATGGCTGCGTTCCTGGCGACCGAGGTGCTGATGATCGGCACCTTTGCGGCGCAGGATCTGCTGCTGTTCTACATCTTCTTCGAGGCTGGCCTGATCCCGATGTACCTGATCATCGGCATCTGGGGCGGGGCGAACCGCATCTACGCCAGCTACAAATTCTTCCTCTACACGCTGCTCGGCTCGCTCCTGATGCTGATTGCCATGATCTACATGATCGGCACGGCGGGTACCTCCAGCATCCCCGAACTCATGGCCTATGACTTCCCGGCAGAGGTTCAGACCTGGCTGTGGCTGGCCTTCTTCGCCTCGTTCGCGGTCAAGATGCCGATGTGGCCGGTGCATACCTGGCTGCCCGACGCCCACGTTCAGGCACCGACGGCAGGGTCGGTCATTCTGGCGGGCGTGCTGCTCAAGCTTGGCGGATACGGCTTCCTGCGCTTCAGCCTGCCGATGTTTCCGGAGGCGACGGCTCAGCTTGCCTGGCTGGTGCTTGGCCTGTCCGCGGTGGCAGTGGTTTATACCAGCCTCGTCGCGCTGGTGCAGAGCGACATGAAGAAGCTTATCGCCTATTCATCCGTCGCGCACATGGCGATCGTCACCATCGGCCTGTTCGCGTTCAACCAGCAGGGGATCGAGGGCGCGATGATCGTCATGCTCTCGCACGGCCTTGTCTCGGGCGCGCTGTTCCTGTGTGTCGGCGTGATCTATGACCGGCTGCATACGCGGGAGATTGCGCGCTATGGCGGCCTGGCGATCAACATGCCGCGCTATGCGCTGTTATTCCTGCTGTTCACCATGGCCTCGATCGGTCTGCCGGGGACCAGCGGCTTTGTAGGCGAGTTTTTGAGCCTGCTCGGCACCTATCAGATTTCGACGACGATCACGCTGATCTGCACCACGGGCATCATCCTGGGTGCGGCTTATATGCTGTGGCTGTATCGCCGCGTCGTGTTCGGCGAAATCAAGTCGGACGACGTCCGCGCAATGACCGATCTGTCGCCACGCGAGCTGGCGCTGCTGGCGCCGGTCGCTGCGGTGGTGCTGTGGATGGGCGTCTATCCGGAGCCGTTCATCGCACCCATGCGCGCCGATACGACTGTGCTGCTGGCGCGGGTCAACCGGTCGGCACCGGTGGGCGACAGCCAGCCGACGCCGGGCACCGACTCAGGCCGCGCCGAATATGCCGAGCGGGTGAAGGTGGCCGAGGGTCATCATGGACCCAGCGAAGAACATGGGCAGGCGGGTGAAGCCGCAGCCGAAGGGGCGCATTGATGAGTTACGCCAGCCAGTTGATGTTGATCCTGCCCGAACTGGTGCTGACCGTTGCAGCACTTGTGCTGATGCTGGTCGCCGCCTGGGGCGGTCCGTCCGTGACCCGCGCTGTCGGCTGGGTTTCGGTAGCCGCCTTTGTCGGGGCCGGTATTGCCCTGTTCGGTCCGGCATCGTCCGGTGGAGAGGCGTTTGACGGGCTGATCCGGGCCGATGGCTTCTCTGCCTTTGCCAAGGTGCTGATCTATCTGGCCGCAGCGGTTGCAATCATCATCGCGCCGCGCTTCTTTCATGGCACGGTCGGCGAAAACCTGCGTCCGGAATATCCGGTGCTGATCCTGCTGTCCGCCGTCGGCATGGGCATCATGGTGTCGGCGGGCGATCTGATCACCCTGTATGTCGGCCTCGAACTGCAGTCCCTCGCCGCCTATGTGCTTGCCAGCTTTATGCGCCGTGACACGCGCTCGGCCGAGGCTGGCCTGAAATATTTCGTGCTGGGCGCACTGGCCAGTGGCATCCTGCTCTATGGCATCTCGCTGGTGTACGGGTTCAGCGGCACGACCCTGTTCGATGGCATCGCTGCAGCCTATGCCGCACCCGATGCCGGCATCGGCCTGCTGTTCGGGCTGGTGTTCGTCTTCGCCGGCCTTGCGTTCAAGATCAGCGCGGTGCCGTTCCACATGTGGACGCCGGACGTGTATGAAGGTGCACCGACGCCGGTGACCGCATTTTTCGCCTCCGCTCCGAAGGTTGCTGCCGTCGCGCTGACGCTGCGCGTGGCGATGGAGGCCATGGGTCCGGCGGTGGATCAGTGGCGGCAGATCGTGATCTTCGCCAGCCTCGCCTCCATCCTGTTCGGCGCGGTCGCGGCCATTGGCCAGACCAACATCAAGCGGCTGCTTGCCTATTCGTCGATCAACAATATCGGCTTCGCCCTGGTCGGCCTGGCTGCGGGGACGCAGGACGGCATTGCGTCTGTCCTGTTCTACATGGCGGTTTATGTCGTGATGACGCTGGGTTCGTTCCTGGTCGTGCTGCAGATGCGGCGCGAGGATGGGTCGCAGGTCGAGGATATTGCCAGCCTGTCCGGCCTGTCGCGGACCCGGCCGGGGCTGGCCCTGGCCTTGGCGATCTTCATGTTTTCCCTGGCGGGCATTCCGCCGCTGCTCGGCTTCTTCTCCAAGCTTGCGGTGTTCGAGGCGGCCGTGGCGGCCGGGCTGTTCCCCTTTGCCGTTGTCGCGGTGCTCGGGTCGGTCGTCGGGGCCTATTATTACCTCAAGATCGTCAAGACGATTTACCTCGACGAGCCGGCCGCACCGTTTGCTCGGCATGACGACCGGATCGAGGGTGGGCTGATCGTCGTCAGCGCAGCCGCGATGTCGCCTCTTGGCTGGTTTGCGCTGCCCGCCCTGTCCGCCTGGACCAGTGCGGCTGCTGGAGCCCTGTTCTGATCGAGCGCATCCGTACCGTCGCGGTCACGGGTTCGACCAACGCCGATTGCCTTGAACTCGCCGCGTCGGGCATGGCCGACGGCTTCTGGCTGCGCGCCGATCGGCAAGAGGGCGGGCGCGGACGCCAAGGCCGGGCATGGCAGTCGCCTCCGGGCAACCTGTATGCCAGCACGATCGTTCGGCTCCGCCCGGACGACCCGCCGATCCATACGCTGGCGATGGTCGGAGCCGTGGCGCTGGCCGATGCCGTTCAGGGATTGACCCGGCTGGGTGAACGGTTGCGCATCAAATGGCCCAACGATCTGATGCTGGATGGTGCGAAGCTGGCCGGCATATTGATGGAGCGGATCGAGGCGGTGGTCGTGATAGGCTTTGGGGTCAATCTGGCCCATGCGCCCGACCTGAAGGATCGCCGCACGATTGCGCTCGCCGATGTCGGCAGCAGTGTGTCGCCGAGCGAACTGGTGACCGCGCTTGCCGATGCGGTTGCCATATGGCTCGCCCGCTGGCGGGCAGAGGGGGTGGCGGCCATCCGCCGGGCCTGGCTGGCCAACAGCTATCGTCCCGGAACGCCGATCCGGACCCACCATCCCGACGGACGCCGGATCGAAGGCCGGTTCGGTGGCATTACCGCCGATGGTGCGCTGATAGTCGAGTGCGCCGACGGTGAACGCGTGATCCTGCATGCGGCCGACGTGTTCCTTGCCTGATCCACTCGCGTTCGTGACCCGGAAGGAGTAGGACTGCGCCATGCTGCTCGCCATCGATGCCGGGAACACGAATATCGTCTGTGCGCTGATCGAACCCGCCCCGGGTCTGGATGGTCGGCACGCCGTTACCGCGCGCTGGCGGATTGCCACCGATCCGCGACGGACGGCGGATGAATATGCGGTCTGGCTGAACCAGTTGCTGCAATTGAACGGGCTGGATCGATCGGTAGTTACCGGCGTCATCATAGGCACGGTGGTGCCGCGCGCCCTGCATAACCTTCAGACGCTGGCCAGCAAGTATTTCGGTGTCGACGCCGTGATCGCCGGGAAGGGGCGGGCGGCATGGGGATTTGCGCTGGATGTCGACGAACCGGACAGCCTGGGCGCGGATCGCGCGCTCAACTGCATCGCGGCCCATGCGCTGCATCCAGGCGACGCCATCGTCATCGATTTCGGTACGGCCACGACGTTCGAGGTGATCGATTTCCGGGGCGCGTATAAGGGCGGATTGATCGCGCCTGGCATCAACCTGTCGCTGGATGCCCTGTTTTCCGCCGCAGCCAAATTGCCGCGCATCGCGATCGAGGCGCCGGCCGGCACCAGCGTGATCGGTCGCAATACGGTCGACCAGATGCAGATGGGCATCTATTGGGGCTATGTAGCGATGATCGAGGGGCTGGTGGCGCGAACCAGGGCCGAGATCGGTCGTCCCGCCCGGGTGATCGCCACCGGCGGTCTGGCCGTCCTCTTTGAACGGCACACCTCAATATTCGACGTGATCGAGCCGGAACTGACGCTGCAGGGTCTGGCGATGCTGTGGGCACGGGCCCATTGAAGAACGACGGCGGCACTGTCCGCCCAACATGATTGGATGAATGTGACTCCTGGTAAAGAACTGCTTTTCCTTGCGCTCGGCGGATCGGGCGAAATCGGCATGAACGTCAATCTCTACGGCACCCAAGGCAAATGGGTGATGGTGGATTGCGGCATCACCTTCAGCGGCGGCGAATATCCCGGCGTCGATATCGTTCTGCCCGATCTGCAGTTCATCGAGGATCATCTGGATGACCTGCTGGGCATCGTCCTGACCCATGGGCATGAAGATCATATCGGTGCGCTGCCCTATTTCGCGGCGGACCTGGGCGTCCCGCTGTTTGCGACGCCGTTCACTGCGGGGTTGATCCGGGGCAAGCTGGACGAAGAAGGGATCGCCAACCGCGTCAAGTTGAACGTCGTCGACAATGAAAGCAGTTTTCAGCTCGGGCCGTTCGGTTTCACCTATCTGCCGCTGGCGCACTCGATCCCAGAGGGCAATGCCCTGCTGATCGAAACGCCGCATGGCCGCATCCTTCACACGGGCGACTGGAAACTGGACGACGAGCCGTTGATCGGCCAGCCGAGCACTGCCGAGGAACTGACCGCGATCGGGGACAAGGGCGTGCTGGCGCTGGTCTGCGATTCGACCAACGTGTTCAATCCGGAAGCCTCCGGTTCGGAAGGCGATGTCCGTCGCGGGCTGGATGCGGTGATCGGGGCGGTCGAGGGGCGGGTGCTCGTCACTACCTTTGCCTCCAACGCGGCACGCCTGCAGACCCTGGCCGCCGTGGCGCAGGACACTGGCCGCAAGCTGTGCATCGCCGGACGCTCGCTGGACCGGATCCTGAAGGTCGCCAAGCACACCGGCTATCTGCGCGATTTCCCCGAAACCATCGATTTCGATACCGCGATGCGGCTGCCCCGCCATCAGGTGATGATCGTGGCGACGGGCGGGCAGGGCGAGCCGCGCGCGGCGCTGGCCCGGATCGCCGACAATACCCACCAGCTCAAATTATCGGCAGGCGACACGGTGGTCTTTTCGTCAAAGCAGATCCCTGGCAACGAAATGGCCATTGGCCGCATTCAGAACCAGTTGTCCGCAGCTGGCGTTATTATGATTACGGATCGGCAGGCGTTCGTTCATGTGTCCGGACATCCTGGTCGGCCCGAACTGGCCGAGATGTACCGGTGGATCCGTCCGGACATGGTCGTGCCGGTGCACGGCGAGATCAGGCACATGGCCGAACAGGCCCGATTTGCCGTCAGCCAGGGGGTGCCGGGCGCGGTCGTGCAGAAAAATGGCGAGATCATCCGGCTGGCTCCGGGTCAGCCCGAACGCATTGGCCATGTTCCGACAGGCCGTCTGGTCCTGGACGGCGATGTCATCCTTCCGGCGGATGGCGGGACGATCAACGAGCGGCGCAAGCTGGCCCTGAATGGTCAGATATCGATTGGGGTAGCAATCGACGGCCGCGGCCGACTGATCGGTCGGCCGCAAATCCGGTTGAACGGCGTTCCGGTGGAAGAGGAGCGCGACAGTTTTCTGGATGAAGCGGAGGAAGCTGCGGAAAAGGTCGTGCGCGATACCGGTGCCGGCGATCCCGACAAGCTGCGGGAAGCACTGCGGTTGGCGATCCGCCGGGTGGCGACGCGCTGGACCGGCAAGAAACCGGTGGTGGATGTCCTGTTGATCGGGGGCTGACCGAAATGGCCTGGCAATCGGCGCTGGCGATCTATTTCCTGTTCTGGATGTTCTGCCTGTTCCTGGTGCTGCCATTCATGCGGCGTCGCGGGGATGACGGCGCGCGGGTGCCCGGCCATGCCGATGGTGCGCCCGCGCGGTTCAGTTTCGGGCGGCTCGCGCTGTGGAATACGCTGGTCGCGACGACGGCATTCGGGCTGTTCGTGCTGAACTACAGCTATGGCTGGGTGACGGTCGACATGATCGACATCACCCCCTTGCTCGGTACCCCGCCGGAATAGCGATTTCAGGCGCGCAGCCGCTCGATCGCCTGTGCCAGCGCGACGTAGAGCTTGCCCATGTCCGACGACAACAGGGTCACGCCCAGCGGCGACCCGTCCCGCAGGGCAAGGATCTGGCGGAGCATCGCTTCAAAATCGTGGATGTAGCGGTTCACCTGTTCCCGCACGGCGTCGTCGCGGTCGTAGAGCTGGGCGATTTCGCGGGCCTGCGCCGTATCCAGCAACCGGACAGCCCGACGGGTGAACACCCCGCGATCGCCCTTCAGATAGGCTGCCCAGGCGCTGTCCGATACGTCCTGCGCAAACACCTTGGCGATGTCGATCGACGCTGAATTGAGCGCCTCGATCAATAGCGAGACCCGGCGTGCGAACTGTTCGTGATCGCCCTTTTCGCGCTCTTCGCGGGCGTCTTTCAGACGGGTCTCGATCGTCGCGGTTGCCTCCGAAATGGCGAACATCTGCTGGCTCAACCGCTCGGTCGCCCGGGCGACGGCTGCGGCGGCCGTATCGCTGGTTTCGGCCAGCTCCTCGATCTGCCGGCGGACGGTTCGGTCGACTGCCCCCTCCAGCGCGGCTGCGCCTTCGGCCTCCAGCTGGCGGGCTGCGGCAGGGATGACATCGCCCAGGGTGCGGCGGGCATGATCGCTTGCGGTCTGGGCCGTTTCACGGATGCGGACCAGCGCCTCGATCAACTGCGGCGCCGATTCGTCGGCAAATCGCCGGGTCGTCTCGATCGTCGCGTCGGCGATGGCCCGGACGCCGCTGATCCGGTCATGGCCGGTGTCCAGCGTCTCCAGCAGATGTTGCGACAACGCGGCCAGCGTGTCGCGCTGGGTGGCGATCACGCCGGCAATCGCCTCGATCGCGTCATGGGTGCTTTCGGCAGCGGTAACCAAGGCAAGCAATTCGGGCTTTGCCTCACCCACGATGCGCCGGCTGTCGGCGATGCGATGATCCAGCCGGGCCAGCGCATCGGGCAGGGTTTCGTCGACTTCCCGGGCAGCCGCATCCAGCGCGATCAGCAGCGATTCGGATGTTGCGATCACCGTCCGCGCAGTCGCGTCGCCGGTTTCCAGGGTCCGGTTCATCGCCTGGGCCGATTGGTCCAGCGCGCTGATCGCGGCGGCGAGCGACTGGCTGCGCTCCATGCCGAAGGCGTGCATGGCGGCGATCCGCTGATCCGCCTGATCGACGCCGCTGTCCAGGGTCTCGAACAGCGCGTCGCTCGCCCCTTGCTGGTCGGCCAGCCGGTCGGCCAGGCGTTGCAGCGCCGCTTCGATGGCACTGATCCGCTCGGCCAGCGCCGCGCTGCCCTCCATCCCGGTGCGTTCGATCGCGGCCTGATTGGTGGCCAGCATCGCCAGCATCGCATCACCCTGTGCGGTGATGCCGCGCCGTGCTTCTTCAACGGCTTGCGCGGCGCGGTCGAGAACGCCGTCCACCGCGTCGGACATCTGGCTCGTCACCGCCTCCAGCCGGGCGCCGGCCACTTCGCTGGTCGCTTCCATCCGCGCGATATGCGCCGCCAGCCGTTCGGCCGCGCCGCCGGCAATGGCATCCGCTTCCCGTCCGCGCTCGGCGACCCGTGCCAGCTCGGCGGACAGGCTGGCAACGCGTTCGCCCGCCGACAGTCCGGCTGCGTCCAGAGCCGCGGTCATCGCCTCGGTTTCCGCCTGCGCCTTCGGCATCAGCGCCAGGATCAGGTTCAGCCGCTGATCGACGCGGTCCGCACTGATGCCCAGCTGAGTGGAGCTGGCATCCAGCTGACGCGCCTGCTGAGAGACGGTATCGCTGACCTGGCTCAGCCGTTCGCTCGCGCGATCGCCAATGGCGAGCATGTCGTTGATCTGACGCTGCAATTCCGTGCGGTTGGCGTCCAGGGTTGCCGACATGATGGCAATCGCGCGGTCGAGGCTGGCGGCCTCTGCCCGCATCGCCGCTGCGGTAGCGGCGAACCGCCGCGCCTCTGCCCGGCTGGTGCGCAGCATCAACAGCGCGGCCAGACCGATCAGCAGAAGCGGCACGATCAACGCCGCGATGAACTGAGCCAATGCGATCGGCTCGATACCCCGTGCAAGGGCAGGGGCGCTGAGCCACAGCATCGCCCCCAGCCAGGCCAGGGTCAGGACGGCACCCAGCGCGATCAATCGGCCATGGCGCGGCTCATCTGCCGCTTCATCCTGGTCCAGCCAGTCGCCGTCCGGCTGACCCATGGCGGCGGGTTCCGCAGCCAGTGGCAGCGCAGCGTCCGTGCCAAGATCGACAGCGCTTTCCGTGCCGTCGTCGCCCTGATCGGCACGAATGCCGACAATCCTTGATCCCCCGTTCATGACACTGTCTTTACCACGTTTTCGGCCGACCGGAACCACGCTTTGGCAACGCTTGCTTAACGATCCCTGCTTAGCGTCGGGTCATGGCTTATGATCCTGGTGCCATTGATGCGACGCTGGCGGCGGCGGTGGGCGACGAGCCCGCACTGATCGCCGAATTGCGGGCGGCGTTCCTCGACGGCGTGCAACGCAGTCTGGCGATGATGGAGAATGCCGACGAGCGCAGCGACTGGCGCGTGGCGGCCCTGCGCCTGAAGGGCCTGGCCGCCAGTTTCGGTGCAGTGCGCCTGATGGCGCTGGCGGCGGAGGCTGCCGATGCTGCCCCAGGCGATATTGCGGTAACACGGCGGCTGCGCCGCGCAATCGACCGGCTCTGACCGCAGGACGTAACCGGCATCGCCGACCTATCGGCGCCGAACGAGTTCCCGCATCGCATCGTCCAGTCCGGCAAGGGTCAGGGGATACATGCGCCCCTTCATCGCATCGGCGATGATCCGCGTCGATTGACTATAGCCCCAAAGCGCTTCGGCAACCGGGTTGATCCAGACCGATGATCGCCAGGTGTCCGTCAGCCGCGACAGCCAGAGCAAGCCGGATTCTTCATTGAAATGCTCCACCGATCCGCCTGTGTGAGTCAGTTCATACGGGCTCATCGCGGCGTCGCCGACCAGGATCAACTTGTGGTCCGGCCCGTATTTGTTGAGGATTTCACGCGTGGCGATCCGTTCGTGATGGCGTCGGCGGTTGTCCAGCCACAGCCCTTCATAGGGGCAGTTGTGGAAGTAGAAGAATTGAAGGTGTTTGAACTCGGCGGTGGCGGCCGAAAACAGCTCCTCGACCAGCCGGACGTGCGGGTCCATCGACCCGCCGACGTCCAGCATCAGCAGCAGCTTGACCGCATTGTGCCGTTCGGGCCGCATCCGCACGTCAAGCCATCCCTGGCGAGCGGTGCCGGAAATGGTGGCATCCAGGTCGAGCTCGTTCGCCGCCCCTTCGCGAGCGAAACGGCGCAGACGGCGCAGGGCGATCTTCAGCGAGCGGGTGCCCAGTTCTCGGCTGTTGTCCAGGTTGCGGAATTCCCGCGCCTCCCAGACCTTGATCGCGTGGCCCCGCTTGCCTTCACCCCCGATCCGGACGCCGGCGGGATTATGGCCGGAATTGCCATAGGGGCTGGTGCCGCCGGTGCCGATCCATTTGCTGCCGCCTTCATGCCGCTCGCGCTGCTCGGCAAGCCGCTGCTTCAGCGTTGCCATGATGGTATCCCAGTCACCGATTGCCTTTAGTTCGGCCAGTTCCTCGGACGACAGATAGCGTTCTGCGACCGCGCGCAGCCATTCGGCGGGAATATCGCCCTCTGGCAGAGCGGCGGGGCCAAGGGCACCGCGAAAGACGCTGGCGAACACCTGATCGAACCGGTCGATCATCGTCTCGTCCTTGACGAACACCGCGCGCGCCAGATGATAAAAGGCATCGGGCGTCCGGTCGATTACCTCGCGGTCCAACGCTTCCAGGAGCAGCAGGTGCTCGGTCAGGCTTGCCTGGATGCCGGCCGCCCGAAGCGCGTCGATAAAGCCGAGGAACATGCTCCCCCTAACGCTCCTGGCGCTGATACAGCCGCCAGTGCGTGCCGGACATGCCGGTCGCATAGCGAGTGGCGATCGGGCGAAAGCGAACGCCGCATTTCACGATGAACTCGGGAAAGCGCTCGCCGCGATAACGGTCTGCAAGGACGAACTGGCCAGCCGGGCAGGGGGTCAGTCGAATGTCCAGCCGGTATCCGGCCTGGGCTGCCGCCACCTCCATGATCGCATCGGCGGTATCCCGGTCCAGCGTGACGGACGTGCCGGCGGGAGCAATGCGTTGCAGGATGGTGATGACCTGTGCCGGGTCGCCGCGCTGGTTGCGGATCAGCTCGACATTCTGGATGACGCTGCCCGTCATCAGTGCCGCTGCGCTGACGAGTGCCGCAATCCGCCGCCATCCCCCCGCTGCCAGGGCAAGGCCGATGATTTCACCCAGCAGCAGCAGAAAGGCGAGCCCCGCGACCAGATAATAGCGCGGATGGCCGACATTACCCGATTGAAGCAGCGCCAGCATGGCCGGAAACGCCAATATGGCCAGCCGGTAAAAGGCCAGACGCCGCGCTTCCGCCGCCCGCCCGATGATGACGAGCCCCGCCACGACAGCCAGGATCCACAGCATGTTCATCGGCCAGCCGATCGCATAATCGAACAGTTCGATGACGCCGTGCAGGAACAGCAACAGGTCGAACGGCTCATAGGCGCCGAACTGAAACCCCTTGGGATCGGCCGCAGCGGCACCGGCAATGATCGCCAGCGCAAGCAAGGCGGCCACCAGCGCCGGACCGAACAGGCGCAGACTGCCGATGATCGCCGGGAGAAACCCGTGGCGTGCCCAAAGGGTGAAAAACACCCAGCCGCCCAGCGCGACAATGCCGAACAGCATCGTCATCTGGCTGAAGATGCCGAGGAAGAAGCACAGCGCAAGCGCCGTCTGCGGCCGGTATTCCGGGCCACGCGCCAGCCAGCGATCGACCAGCAATATGGCGATCAGCAGGGCCAGCGCCATCGGCGCATAGCCCCGCGCCTCCGATCCCATGGTCACCAAGAGCGGCGACAGGGCAAACAAGGCTGCGGTGACGATGACAGGCCAGCGGCCACGGGGCGCGGCGACGGCGGCCGCAACGCCGACTGCCAATGTCCCCGTCACGATCGCAGGCAGTCGTGCGAGCCATGGCGGAGCGGCAATCCCGACCGTCTGCAGCCACAGGGAGTTGAGATGATGGCTGTTGTCGTGATTGATGTTCAGAAAGATGCCGAGCGGCGTCCCGACGTCGCGCGCCAGCCGGGCCGACCAGGCCTCGTCCAGCCACAGCCCACCCTGTGCCGCCAGCCAGCGCAGGATCAAGCCGATCGATGCGAACGCCGCAACGATCAGCCATGTCCGCCGATCCATGGATGTTTCCCCCGCCATCGCCGTCCGCCTTAGGCGGGGCATCGACCCTGCATCAAGCCCCGCGCATCAGCGGGCATAGGCGTCGATCAGCGATCCGACCACGTCCGGCGCTTCCGCGGTCAGCTCCGGCGAGGGCCGGGCAGCCGCCAGCCCGCGCTGGACCGTGCGGCCATGGATGAACCCGGCAATGGGATAGCGGCTCGAGCCGAGGCCCCGGCTGTCGCGGTACCAGACGCGCACTTCGCTCCAATCGCCGCGCTTCGACACGTCGAACAAGGTAACGTCGCGTTCGGGGCGGCCGCGCTTGCCGTCGAACCGCGACCAGTTGGCATGGGTGACCATCAGGACGCGGGGCTCGATGATCCGGCTGACCACCGCGACATGCCCCAGGCGGAGATGCGGTGCCTGGCGAAAGACGATGACCGATCCGATGCGCGGCGAATGGCCGCGTTCGTACCGGTTCTCTGCCGCGTCCCACCATGTCCATGCGTCGCCATAGATCTGGATGCCCGACATCTGCCGGGCGAACGGCACGCATTCGCCGACATAGTCGGCCCAGCCGCGCGCCTTTGCCGGGGACATGACCGGTACCGCCATGACGAGACCGCACAATATGGGGAGAGAGAATAGGCGACGCCAACGCATGACGAAGGCCTATCCCGCCAGCCCTTGCCACTGGCTTTGCGGGATTGGTTAACAACAGCCAAACCGTGTTTTCCGGATTGCCACGGATGTCGGCTGGCACCCGTGCGGTCAGTTGCCGCCCTGCCGCCGCGCCATGAAGGCCAGCCGTTCGAACAACATCACATCCTGTTCGTTTTTCAGCAGCGCTCCATGGAGCGGCGGGATCGCCTTGGACGGATCGCGGTTCTGGAGCACCTCCAGCGGCATGTCCTCGTTCAACAGCAGCTTCAGCCAGTCGATCAGTTCGCTGGTGGACGGCTTTTTCTTCAGGCCAGCGACATCGCGCACCTGATAGAACAAATCGAGCGCACGCCCGACCAGGATCTTCTGGATGCCGGGAAAATGGACGTCGATGATCGCCTGCATCGTCTCCCGGTCCGGAAACCGGATATAGTGGAAAAAGCAGCGGCGGAGGAATGCGTCCGGCAATTCCTTTTCGTTGTTGGACGTGATGACGACCACCGGCCGCTCGGTGGCTCGCACCGTTTCTCCCGTCTCATAGACGTGGAATTCCATCCGGTCGATTTCCTGCAGCAGATCGTTCGGAAACTCGATATCGGCCTTGTCGATCTCGTCGATCAACAGCACCGGAAGCCTGGGGCTGGTGAACGCCTCCCACAGCTTGCCGCGCCGGATATAATTGCCGATGTCGTTGACGCGCGGATCGCCCAATTGCCCGTCGCGGAGCCGGGCAACGGCGTCATATTCGTACAGACCCTGTTGCGCCCGCGTTGTCGATTTGACGTTCCATTCGATCAGCGGCGCATCCAGCGCGCGGGCAATTTCCTGTGCAAGCACGGTCTTGCCTGTGCCCGGTTCGCCCTTGACCAGCAGCGGCCGGCGCAAGGTCACGGCTGCATTCACGGCGACCTTCAGGTCGTCGGTGGCGACGTAGGTGTCGGTTCCCTGAAATCGCATCGGCCCGCCCGTTTCATGCTGCAACGGGTCCGGATTAACGCCGTGTCCGGCATTGGCAAGCCGATCAGGCGCTTTTGTGCATGCAGATTTCGTTCAGCGCACAAGGCGGTCCGCTTACAGCCGCCGACGCGCTTCGGCCCGTGCGGTGAGCAAATCCCATAGCCCCCGATGCTGTCCGATCAGCTGTTGCGCACCGAAGGTCATCGCCCGTTCGACGGGCGTGCTTGCCGCCATGGCCTCGACCAGCGCAGCGGTTTCGAACCGTTCGGGCAAGGCGAGGCGGGGCGGGGTGAGGCCCAGGCGCTTGGCCGCATTGTCCATCACGGCACGGAGCGTGGGCCAGTCGAGGACCAGCGCAATGGCCGCCCCCATCGCACAGCCCCGCCGGTCCGAACGGCCCAGCATGTCCAGCGCGTGGCGCTGCATCGCAACGGCGGCCTCTGCCTCGGCATGGCCCGGCGTGCTGGGCAGCGGGCCGACCGCCGACACCAGCCGGGCAAGATAGCCGCGTTCCCCGGCAAAGACGCTGGCGACATCGGCAGTCCACTGCGCCGCTTCGGGAATATCGCCGCGCGCTGCGGCCAGGTCGATCAGACCCGGATAGCGCCCATGCAGGATGCACAGATGATGGACGATGTCCGCCAGATCGCGCTCGGCGAACGCCGGCTGCACCGCAAGCGCGATGGTCCGGTGGGCGCGGGCACCATCCGCTTCGACCAGCGCCGATAGCGTATCCCAGCCATTTCCGAACCCGTGAACCGCTGCTTTTGCCATTGTCCTGCCTTGTCCTGTTCGGCCCGGATGCCGTGGTAGCCGAGCCTCAAGCGGGCAGATTAGGGCAATGGAGTAAAGAGGGGGTTTAGATGGCAGTGCCTTGTTCGCCGGATCCCCGGATCATGACCAACTGAACCTGATGAATGGTCGCTCCATGCGGAACCGGGCTGAACGCGATCGCCACCGGTAAAGGGTCGCCGCCATTGCGGAGCAGGACGCCGGAGCCAAGCCGCGGCGCGCGATCGGCGAATACGGCCTCTACCGCATGCGTTACCGCGACGCGCGATCGGATATCGAACAGGCTGGCCAGCCGCACCTGCCGCAGCGCTGCTTCGCCCAGGCCCGTCAGGTGCATCAGCGACCCGGTGGCCGATGCGCAATAGCCACGCGCATTGACGCGGACGGTCGCCACGCCGGGCAACAGGGCCAGTGCCCCGTCCACGGCCTCCAGCGCGGCCTTGGCCTCGGCCAGCGCGTGATGCAGGGCGACGTCGCGGGCAATCAGCGCAACGCCGTCGCGGAGCGGCTGAATGGTCAGGGACAACAGCCGTTCGCGGCCATTGTCGCCGATGGTCATTTCGATGCTGTCGGCGATGCGCGATGCCGAAACCCGGCGCAGGACGGTGACCAGAAACTCGGCGCCGGACAGATGGCCCAAGTCGGCAAAGCGCATTCCGATCAGCGATGCACCATTGCTGCCGAACAGATCGGTTGCAGCGCGGTTGTGCCACCGAACGACCAGCGAATCGTCCATCATCAAAACGGGCTGGGCCATGCCCTCCATCACCGGGTGACCCAAATTGTCCCGATCCATCTGGGGCGCAACCGGGACAGCGGGATCGCGGCGATCCAGCAGATCGGTCGCCATCAGGACCAATCGGGATCGACCCCGTTTATGGATGAACACAGGCCGGTTCAGCGCCCGATCCTGCCATTCGCCGAAATTGCGGACCAGTTCCGACGCCGATACCGAAATCGGCGTCCCCACGTTGCTCAGTTCCCGGTTGTCCTGCATCTGCGGTTCCTTGGAATGGCGATGCGGTCAGCATGCCATGAACCAGCGACGTCAGGTGCCAAACCCAATCCGGAATCGAGCCAGTTTGCGCAAGAAACAGGAACGATGGAAGGGTGGCGGCAAAGCGTACGCGATTTGCACCAATCGCGGATTATCGTGCCGCCGCTTGTCGAAATGGTTAAGCCGCCATTTCGGATCAATTAGACTTACTGATCCAGGAAACTGCGCATCTTGCGGCTGCGGCTCGGGTGCTTCAGCTTCCTGAGCGCCTTGGCCTCGATCTGCCGAATGCGTTCGCGGGTGACGCTGAACTGCTGGCCCACCTCTTCCAGCGTGTGATCGGTGTTCATCCCGATACCGAAGCGCATCCGCAGCACGCGTTCCTCACGCGGGGTAAGGGACGCCAGCACGCGCGTCACCGTTTCCTTGAGGTTCGCCTGAATGGCAGCATCCACCGGGATAACCGCATTCTTGTCCTCGATGAAATCGCCCAGATGGCTGTCTTCCTCGTCGCCGATCGGCGTTTCGAGGGAAATCGGCTCCTTGGCGATCTTCATCACCTTGCGCACCTTCTCCAGCGGCATGGAGAGGCGCTCGGCCATTTCCTCCGGCGTCGGCTCGCGGCCCTGCTCGTGCAGGAACTGGCGGCTGGTGCGCACCAGCTTGTTGATCGTTTCGATCATGTGCACCGGGATACGGATGGTGCGCGCCTGATCGGCGATCGAACGGGTGATCGCCTGACGGATCCACCAGGTCGCATAGGTGCTGAACTTGTAGCCGCGACGATACTCGAACTTGTCGACCGCCTTCATCAGGCCGATATTGCCTTCCTGGATAAGGTCCAGGAACTGCAGCCCGCGATTGGTGTATTTCTTGGCGATGGAAATGACGAGGCGCAGGTTCGCCTCGACCATTTCCTTCTTGGCGATGCGCGCCTCGCGCTCGCCCTTTTGCACCATGTTCACGATGCGGCGGAACTCGGCCAGGCTCATGCCCGTCGCCTGCGCGATTTCGGCGATTTCGGTACGAATGCGATCGACGCCGTCGGCCTCGTTCTCGACGAAGGCCTTCCACTTCTTGTCGATGCCAGCGACCGAGGCGAGCCAGTTTTCGTCCAGCTCGCTGCCCATATAGGAATCGAGGAACGCAGCGCGGGGCACCTTGTGCCGCTCGGCCAGGCGCAGCATCTGGCCACCCAGGGCGGTCAGCCGCCGGTTATAGCTGTACAGCTGATCGACCAGATACTCGATCTTGGCCTGATGAAACTGAACGCTTTCCACCTCGGCAGTCAGTTCCTCGCGCAGCTTTTGATACTTGCGCTCGTCCGATGCCGAAAAGTCGACGCCAGCCGCCATCGCATCGATACGCTGCTGCTGAACCTTGGAAAACTTCTTGTAGATCGCAGTGATGTTGGCGAACTTTTCCAGCGCCTGCGGCTTCAGCTGCTCCTCCATCTGGGCAAGGCTGAGGGTATTATCCTCTTCCTCGTCATCGGACGGACGGCGCGCGCGGCGCTCGGTCATCGAATCCTCGTCGTCGTCGCCGGATTCCTCCTCGACGTCTTCCTCTTCCTTGAACGACGGGCCGGCGGTCTTTTCGCTGATCTCGCCGTCGCCTTCCTCTTCCTCGTCGGACAGCGATTCGGGCGCAGGATCCTTTGACAGCATGGCGTCGAGATCCAGGATCTCGCGCAGTTGCATCGTTCCTTCGTTCAGGGCGGTGGACCAGCCGATGATCGCGTTGAAGGTGATGGGCGATTCGCACAGGCCCAGGATCATGGTGTCCCGGCCAGCCTCGATCCGCTTGGCGATGGCGATTTCGCCCTCGCGGCTGAGCAGTTCGACTGCCCCCATCTCGCGCAGATACATGCGGACGGGATCATCGGTGCGATCGACCGTCTCTTTCTTCTTCGTCTCGACGATCAGGGTGCCGTCGTCGCTGCTGTCGCCGGCATCCATTTCGTCGGCGGAATCCTCTTCCGCCTCGCCGTCTTCGCCGACATCCTCGTTTTCGACCACGTTGACGCCCATGTCGGACAATGCCGACATGACATCCTCGATCTGTTCGGACGAGAATTGATCCTGGGGCAGCATTTCGTTCAGTTGATCGACGGTGATGTACCCGCGCTTCTTCGCGCGCGCGATCAGCTTCTTGATCGACCCTTCGTTCAGGTCGATCAGCGGCGCATCGCCAGCCTCGATCGTGTCTTCGCCGCCGCCATTCGCCTTCGCCATCAAAACCCTCGAAAATTACTGCTGCGCTGCCCGAACGCAGGATTCTAATCGTCTTTGTCCGAACCCATCAGATTTGCAAGCCGTGCCTTCAACGCCATCGACTCGCGCAACAACGCCTGTTGGCGATCGAAAGCCGCCGGATCGTCGCTGGCGGCGGCGGTTGCCGTCGCCTCGGCCAGCGCCTGTTCGATCCTGGGTCCGGCCGCCAGAATGGCAATCGCTTCACCCAGATCGGCCACGGCGCGCCGCCGCTGATCCTCGACCCTTGCCCGCAGGGTCGCATCGCTCTGATCGTCCACCGCCGCAACGGGTCGGTTGAAACTGAACAGCACCCCGTCTGCACGGAGCATTTCGCCTGCAATCTGATCCAAGCCGGATGTGGCCAATATGGTACGCAGCCGAGCAGTATCAAGCGCTTGATCCTCCAGTGCCACATCGATCACGGCTTCGAACAGTCGCGCGAGGGCCGTGTCGGCACGCGCCAGGGATCCGAGAACCTCCAGGTGCCGGGCGATTTCGGCCGGATGCCGGATCAGGCCGCCCAGCACCGCCTTTGCCAGCACTCGGTCGATCCCGTGTTCCTTGACCCGCTGCGATTCCTCGGTCGGGGGCGGATCGGGGGGTGTCCACCATGGTTTGCCCTTGACCCCACGCCCGGGCTGACGTCCCGGTTGGCGCGGCGTGAACGCCCGTCGCGGCGGTGCGAAATGCGTGTCGCAGCGGTTGCGGAACTCGGCCAAATATTCGCTGCCCACGCCCCTGTCCCCGATTGCGCGGGCATGATCGGACAATCGCCGTTTCAATCCGGCACGCTGTTCGGGCGTATTGAGCGGTTCGGCCGCGAGTTCGTGCCGCCACAGCCGTTCGACCAGCGGTTCGGGCTTTGCCAGCAGTGCCTCGAACGCGGCGGGCCCGGCAGAGCGGACCAGATCGTCGGGGTCCTGACCCTGGGGCAGGGTGACGAAGGACAGGCTGCGGCCCGGTGCCAGCATAGGCAGCGCGCGGGTGGCGGCGCGGATCGCCGCCTTCTGCCCGGCGCCGTCGCCGTCGAAGCACAGGATCGGTACGTCCGCCATCCGCCACAGCCGGTCGAGCTGATGCTCGGTCATCGCCGTGCCGAGCGGCGCGACCGCCTCGTCAAACCCCGCCTGGGCCAGGGCGATGACGTCCATATACCCCTCGACCGCCACGATCCGGCCCGCCTTTCGCGCAGCGGCGCTGGCACGATCGAGATTGTAGAGCTGGCGCCCCTTGTCGAACAGCGGGGTTTCGGGGGAGTTCAGATATTTGGGCTCGCCGTCACCGATGATGCGCCCGCCGAACGCGATCACGCGCCCGCGCGGATCGCGGATGGGGATCATCAGCCGGCCGCGGAACCGGTCATAGGGATCCTTGCCCTCCACCTCGATCAGCAGCCCCGCCTCGATCAGCAGGCGGTCCCCATAATCCTTCAGCGCGTCGCGGATGCCGCGCCGATTGTCCGGGGCATAGCCAAGTCCGAAGGCGCGGGCCGTCTCCGCCCGGATGCCGCGCCGCTCCAGCACCGCCCGCGCTTCCGCCCCGTTCACGCCCCATAGCTGATCGGCATACCAGGCGGCGGCATCCGCGCAGGCTTCGTGCAACCCCTTTGCCCGTTCCGCCTTTTCGGCGGCGCGGGGATCGGGGGCGGGCATCTGCATCCCGGCCGCCTCCGCCAGTTCCTTCACTGCATCGATGAAGCCAAGGCCACGCTGATCCGTCATCCAGCGGATGGCATCGCCATGCGCGCCGCAGCCGAAGCAGTGATAGAAACCCTTGTCGTCATTCACCCAGAAACTGGGCGTCTTTTCGTTATGAAACGGACAGCACGCCTTGTATTCCCGGCCTGCGCGGACGAGCTTCACCGTCCGCCCGACCAGTGCAGACAGCGTCGTGCGCGCGCGCAATTCGTCGAGGAATTGGGGGGAAAGACTCACCCCGCCAGTGCCGCCTTTACCAGCCCGCTGGCCTTGCTCATGTCCAGTTGCGCTGCGTGGCGGGCCTTCAGCTCGGCCATGACGCGGCCCATGTCCTTCATGCCGGTCGCGCCGATATCGGCCTTGATCGATTCGATCGCGGCGGTCGTCTCTGCCTCGCTCATCTGTTGCGGCAGGAACCGTTCGATCACCGCCACCTCGGCAGCCTCCGCCGCCGCCAGTTCGGCGCGGCCGCCCTGTTCGTACATGGCAATCGATTCGCGGCGCTGCTTCACCATTTTCTGCAGGACCTCGACGACCACAGCGTCGTCATCGCCCGAAACCGTTGCCGTGCGCAGTTCGATATCGCGATTCTTGATCGCGGACTGGATCATGCGGATCGTCTGGGTCGTGGCCTTGTCGCCGCCCTTCATGGCGGAAATCACGGCGGCCTGGATATCGTCTCGGATCATGTTTCGTTCACCTGAATCGCAAAACTGGTCTCTAGCGCGGTTGACGGGCGAAGGGCAGGGGTCTAGCGGGCGGGACTTAGCGACATTGCCGGAACCCAACCAGGAGCGACCACCGATCATGGCCGATGCCAAACCCTTGCCTGCGCCGGATGGAGCCACGGGTGTTCTGGTCCTGGCGAATGGCGACGTGATCTGGGGCCATGGTTTCGGGGCACAGGGCAGCGCGGTCGGCGAAGTGTGCTTCCACACCGCCATGACCGGGTATCAGGAGATCATGACGGATCCGTCCTTCGCGGGACAGATGATCACCTTCACCTTTCCCCATATCGGAAATGTCGGTGCGAACCCCGATGATTTCGAGGCGGACGATCCCCATGCACTCGGCATGATCGTGCGCGAAATGCCGACCCAACCCAGCAATTTCCGCAGTGTCGAGACGCTGCCCGAATGGATGGCCAAGCATAACCGCATCGGCCTGGCCGGCGTGGATACCCGCGCGCTGACCCGGCGCATTCGTGGCGGCGGCGCGCCCAATGGGGTGATCGCTCATTCCGTCACCGGCGAATTCGACATTCCCGCGCTCCTGGAACAGGCACGCGCATGGCCGGGGCTGGAGGGGATGGACCTGGCCAAGAGCGTGACGCGCGAGACGCACGGGACGTGGGACGGCGGCATCTGGCGGCTGGGCTTCGGCTATGAAACGGCGGGCGAGGGCGAGCGGCCGCACGTAGTCGCCATCGATTACGGGGCCAAGCGCAACATCTATCGCAACCTTGTCCGTGCGGGCGCGAAGGTGAGCGTCGTGCCGGCCGAGGCGACATACGACCAGATCATGGCGCTGAAGCCGGACGGCGTGTTCCTGTCCAACGGTCCCGGCGATCCGGCGGCGACGGGGGATTATGCGCTGGCTCCGATCCAGCGGCTGCTGGACGACAAGTTGCCGGTGTTCGGCATCTGCCTGGGCCACCAGTTGCTGGCACTGGCGGCGGGCGCGAAGACGACCAAGATGTTTCAGGGGCATCGCGGCGCCAACCATCCGGTCAAGCGGCTGGACGACGGTGTGGTCGAGATCACCAGCATGAACCACGGCTTTGCTGTGGACCGGGGCACGCTGCCCGCCAACGCCCGCGAAACGCATGTGTCGCTGTTCGACGGGAGCAATTGCGGGATCGAACTGACCGACCGCCGGGCGTTCAGCGTGCAATATCACCCGGAGGCCAGCCCCGGCCCGCAGGACAGCTTCTATCTGTTCGAGCGGTTTGTGGGGATGTTGCGGTGAGCGCGACGCGGCAGATCGGGCGGGGTAGCCGCCGGATGCCGGTTCGGAGTGTCAATTGCCGGGGCGTCCGGTGATCGATCCGCTTCCTCCATCCCTTCGGGCGGGAGCGCTTTTGCCGTTGCCAAAGGGGGCCGAGCGGCCGCCAGCCAATCCGGGTCAAGTGCGCGTCGCGGTCGAACCCAGCAGCGCCAACGGCGCGGCTGCGCCTGTCAAACCGGTGACGGCCGATGCGGCAAGACCGACAGGCGGAGCGCGGCCGGGCGAGCCGGTCCAACCGCGTTCCTCGACACAAGGGTCCGACGATGCACGCATCCTCCGCGCCCTGTTGACGCCTGCTGCCGCGTCTGAACTGACGGAGGAAGATGTTGTCCGGCTGACGCGCATTGCATCGCGGGTGTCGGACGACGGCATCTATCTGCCGAACCAGCCCGGGGTGTCGCATCAACCCGTTTCGCCCGAGCGGGCCGCCGAATTGCTTGCGCGGCTCGACCCGGCACTTGTTCAGCGGCTTCAGGGCGGCGTGCCATTTCCGGGCCAATCGGCGGTCGATCGAACGCTTGCGGGCGCGAGCAGCATGGCAACGGTCCGCATCATTCGCTGGACCATGGCGGCATGCGTCGCCGGATTGGTGTTCCTGTTCATCGCGTGGATCCGATGATGCGCCATTGCACGCACCGCAGGATGCCGCCGCGACCGCTGGCACGCCGGCGATTTCATCATTGCAGTCGAGCCGTTCGGCCGATTGCCACATTCAATTGCTGATCAGGACAGACGCAGACCGATGCCCAAACGCACAGATATCTCCTCGATCCTCGTCATCGGCGCGGGCCCCATCGTCATCGGCCAGGCGTGCGAGTTCGATTATTCGGGCACGCAGGCGATCAAGGCGCTGAAGGAAGAGGGCTATCGCATCGTCCTGGTCAATTCCAATCCGGCCACGATCATGACCGATCCGGAGCTGGCGGACGCGACCTATGTCGAGCCGATCACGCCCGCCATCGTCGCCAAGATCATCGAGAAGGAGCGGCCGGACGCCGTCCTGCCCACCATGGGCGGGCAGACGGCGCTGAACACCGCGCTGGCGCTGTTCAACGACGGCACGCTTGAGAAGTACGGCGTCCAGATGATCGGCGCGGATGCCGAGGCGATCGACAAGGCGGAGGATCGGCAGAAATTCCGTCAGGCGATGGACAAGATCGGGCTGGAATCCGCCCGTTCCGCCGTCGCGCACACGGTGGAGGAGGCGATTGCCGCGCTCGACATCACCGGCCTGCCCGCGATCATCCGGCCGAGCTTCACGTTGGGCGGCACCGGCGGCGGCGTCGCCTATAACCGGGAAGAGTTCATCCGCATCGTCACCGGCGGCCTGGATGCGTCGCCTACCACCGAGGTGCTGATCGAGGAATCGCTGCTCGGCTGGAAAGAATATGAGATGGAGGTCGTCCGCGACCGCAACGACAACTGCATCATCATCTGCTCGATCGAGAATGTCGATCCGATGGGCGTCCATACCGGCGATTCCATCACCGTAGCGCCTGCGCTGACGCTGACCGACAAGGAATATCAGATCATGCGCAACGCCAGCATCGCGGTGCTGCGCGAGATCGGCGTGGAGACGGGCGGGTCGAACGTCCAGTTCGCGGTCAATCCCAAGGACGGCCGCCTGATCGTGATCGAGATGAACCCGCGCGTTTCGCGCTCATCGGCGCTCGCGTCCAAGGCGACGGGCTTTCCGATCGCCAAGGTCGCGGCGAAGCTGGCGGTCGGATACACGCTGGACGAGATCACCAACGACATCACCGGCGCGACTCCGGCGTCGTTCGAGCCGACCATCGATTATGTGGTGACGAAAATCCCGCGCTTCGCCTTCGAGAAGTTCAAGGGATCGGAGCCTTTGCTCTCCACCGCGATGAAGTCGGTCGGCGAGGTAATGGCGATCGGCCGCAACATTCACGAATCCATGCAGAAGGCGCTGCGCGGCCTGGAGACCGGCCTGTCCGGCTTCAACGACGTCGAGCATCTGATCGGCGCGCCGCGTGCGGAGATCGAGGCGGCGCTGGCTCAGGCGACGCCGGACCGGCTGCTGGTCGCGGCACAGGCGCTGCGCGAGGGCTTCACGGTGGCGGAGGTACACGCCATCGCCAAATATGATCCCTGGTTCCTGGAGCGGATCAGGGAGATTGTCGAGGCGGAGAATGCGATCCGCGCCGACGGCCTGCCGCGCGATGCGGCGGGGCTGCGCCGGCTCAAGGCGATGGGCTTTTCCGACAAGCGGCTTGCCTATCTGGCGGTGCAGTCGGCAGGTCTTCGCGACCGGTTCCAGGCGCGCGGCGGCCTGATCAACGAAGCGGTCAAGGCGATGACTGGCGGGGTAAACGAGGCGGATGTCCGCGCACTGCGCCACAAGCTGGGCGTGCGGCCGGTGTTCAAGCGCATCGACACCTGCGCCGCCGAGTTCGAGGCGAAGACGCCCTATATGTATTCGACCTATGAAGCGCCCAGCTTTGGCGAGCCCGAGAACGAGGCGATGCCGAGCGATCGGCGCAAGATCGTCATTCTGGGCGGCGGGCCGAACCGGATCGGGCAGGGGATCGAGTTCGATTATTGCTGCTGCCATGCCTGTTTCGCGCTGGCCGATGCCGGGTTCGAAACGATCATGGTCAATTGCAATCCGGAGACGGTGAGCACGGATTATGATACGTCGGATCGCCTCTATTTCGAGCCGCTGACCGCCGAGGACGTGCTGGAAATCCTCGACGTGGAACGCTCGACCGGCGAGCTGGTCGGCGTGATCGTCCAGTTCGGCGGGCAGACGCCGCTCAACCTCGCCAAGTCGCTCGAGGCGGCGGGTATCCCCATTCTGGGCACCAGCCCCGACGCCATCGACCTGGCCGAAGACCGCGAGCGCTTTGCCGCGCTGGTCGCCAAGCTGGGGCTGAAGCAGCCGCTCAACGGCCTGGCGCGCAGCCGGGACGAGGCGGTCGCGGCTGCCGAGCGCATCGGCTATCCGGTGCTGATGCGCCCCAGCTATGTGCTGGGCGGGCGCGCGATGGAGATCGTCGATACGCTGGCGCAGCTGGACGACTATATCCAGACGGCGGTTCAGGTGTCCGGCGACAGCCCGGTACTGATCGACCAGTATCTGCGCGACGCCATCGAGGTGGATGTCGATGCGATCTGCGACGGGACCGATGTCGTCGTGGCCGGCGTGCTTCAGCATATCGAGGAAGCCGGGGTCCATTCCGGCGACAGCGCCTGTTCGCTCCCCCCGCACAGCCTGCCTGCCGAGATCATCGCCGAGATCGAGCGCCAGGCCGAGGCGCTGGCCCATGCGCTGAAGGTGAAGGGGCTGATGAACATCCAGTTCGCGGTCAAGGATGGCGAGGTTTACCTGATCGAGGTGAATCCCCGCGCCAGCCGCACGGTGCCGTTCGTCGCCAAGGCGATCGGCAGCCCAATCGCCAAATATGCATCCCGCGTGATGGCGGGCGAAATGCTCCGCGACATGCCCGCGATCGATCGGCACATCAATCATATCGCAGTGAAGGAAGCGGTCTTCCCCTGGGCGCGCTTTCCCGGCGTGGATCCCGTGCTGTCCCCGGAAATGAAATCCACCGGCGAAGTGATGGGCATCGATCGGGATTTTGCGACTGCCTTCGCCAAATCCCAACTGGGCGCTGGCGTCACCCTTCCCGATGGCGGCACGGTGTTCATCAGCGTCAAGGACACCGACAAGGCGGTGATCCTGCCCGGGGCCAGGATCCTGTCCGAACTCGGATTTGCCATCATCGCCACGGGCGGGACGGCCGATTATCTGGCGGAACAGGGTATTGCCGTGGAGCGGGTGAACAAGGTGGCGCAGGGTCGCCCGCACATTGTCGACCGGATCCTGGACGGCAAGGTAACGCTGGTGTTCAATACGACCGAAGGCTGGCAATCGCTGAAGGACTCGGCATCAATCCGCGCATCCGCCGTCGCGCAGAAGGTGCCCTATTTCACCACCGCCCCCGCCAGCGTCGCCGCATCACAAGCGATTGCCGCCGTCCGTGGCCAATCCCTTGAAGTAAGACCTTTGCAGGCTTATTACTCGTCTTCGCACAATTGATCCCCGATCATTGGTGAACGGTGCGGGCGGCCAGGGGATGGGCCGCTTGGGACGAGATTATTGATGTAAAGGGTTTTAGGGATGGCGACCGTCGAAAAGATGCCGATGCTGGCTCAGGGCTATGAGATGCTCAGCGAGCAGCTCAAGGCGCTGAAGGCGGAGCGCCCGCAGATCGTCGATGCGATCGAAGAGGCGCGGGCGCATGGCGACCTGTCCGAAAACGCCGAATATCACGCCGCCAAGGAACGGCAGGGGCAGATCGAGGCATCGATCGCGGATATCGAGGACAAGCTCAGCCGGGCGCAGGTGATCGATCCCCGCGATCTGTCCGGTGACAAGATCGTGTTCGGCGCGACCGTGACCCTGATCGACGAGGATGAAAAGCCGGTCCGTTACCAGATCGTCGGTCTGGCCGAGGCGGACGCCAAGACCGGCATGATCAGCTATAACTCGCCGCTTGGCCGTGCATTGATCGGCCGGAAGGTCGGCGACGAGGTGGAGGTCACCGTACCCGCCGGGGACCGCTGGTACGAGGTGAGCAAGATCGAGTTCATCTGAGCCGCCGACCACCTTTGGTCGCAGATTGAAAAAGGGCCGCTATCCGATTGGGATAGCGGCCCTTTTTCGTTCAGGCGTTCGGTTCGAGAAGCCGGTGAAGATGGACGACGACATAACGCATTTCGGCGTCGTCCACCGTGCGCTGCGCCGCCGCCCGCCATGCCTTTTCGGCGCTGGCATAGTCAGGATAGATGCCGACGACATCCAGCTTGGACGGATCGGTAAAATCCAGCGTCTGCGGGTCGGTCACGCGCCCGCCGAATACCAGATGCAATTTGCTCATCGGCATTATTCCCCGGAAAGATTTGGTTTGACTCCGCTTACCGTAAACCCGGCGCGGCTCAACCCCCGGGGGCGCCGGGTCAGCCGGATTTCTTCGCTGCTTCCCGTCCCGCTTCCTTCGCGGCCAGGATGACATGCTCGACGATCGAGCCTGCCCGCGCCTTGGCACTCGCCTTGTCCGGGGTCAGCGCGCTCAACTCCTGCCGACCGACTTCACGGGCGGCAGCGGCAGCGGCACCGGCGGTTTGGGTGATGCGTTTGCCGAGCGGCCCCAACACTTCCTTTTCCCGCTGGGTCTTCGGCAACAATGCGCCGGCCGCCATACCGATCGCCAGCCCGCCGACCAGCACCGCCAGCGGATTGTCCTCGACCCGCTTGCCGGTTTCGGACTTGGTGGTGTCGATGGCCGTCGAGACCTTGTCCTTCACGCTGTCGGCGGTCGATTTGACTTTGCTTTTACCGGTCATGCCTTGTCCTTTCCTTGTCCGTTCGGCGACGTTCCCGTCCGCCGCGTTCCGATACCCCATCGTCTCAGCATCATGGCCAGGCCCATCACCAGCGCCAGCACGACGGCCGGTTTGCTGGTCGCTACCTTGCCCGCGACATTGGTCGCCAACTGCCGTCCCTTTCGAGCGGCAGCGGTGGACAGCCGCTCAAGCACCTCGTCCGGGCCAAGCTGATCGCGCAGCCGGGCCGCCGTCACGTCCATTTGGCGACGAGCGGCATTAGCCATCTGGCGCGCGGTCAGCGGGTCGATGCCATTGCTCATTCCGCGTCATCCTTGGGCGCGACGGCGGTGGGATCGAGCGGCCGGACCAGCCGCTTTGCCCGGGCCCTGGCGGTCAGGGCCAGCAGGGCAACCGACGCAAATCCGGGCACCAGCACGATCAGCATCGCCGCCACGAGGCCGACCAACGGTTGCAGCAACAACATCAGCCCGACCAGTGCCGCCAGCAGGAGCGCGGTTACGATTGCCAGCGCGGCTGCACCCATCGCCACCAGCATGATCGCATCACGCGCCCGGTCCCGAGCCACGGCTTCGGCAAACACAGCCTCTGCACGGGCATAGGCGCGGACATCCTTGACCAGCTGGCTCATCAGCTTGGGCACGGTGTCCAGTTCAACGGGATCGGCCAACACTCGCTCCCCTACAGTGCCCGACAATGCGTGTTCAGGCGGCCGGATCATTCTTCGATGCGTTTTCGGCACCGTCAGCGACCGAATCCACGCCAGCCTTGATCACGCGCGCTAGGACGAAGCCGATCGCTGCAGCCGCGCCGATCGCGACGGCTGGCGACTTGCGGACGAAATCGCGCATGTCGTCCATCAGCTCGTCCACATCCTTGCGGTCGATGGTTCCGGCCAGGCCTGCGACGGCGCTGGCGGCGGAGCGGGCATATTGCCCATATTGCTCGCCAACCTTTTCATCCACCGTGCCGGCGGCATCGTCGATCATCCGCGCGAACTCGTTCAGCGCACCGGACGCCTTGTCCTTGCCCTCGGCAGCAAAGCTGCGCGCCTTGTCGGCCGCCTGGCTGCCAAGCTTGCCGGCCTGTTCCTTCAGCGCATCGGTCGCCTTGGGGGTGGCAGTGGCGGTGTCGGCAGTGTCGATCACCGGATCATTGGGAGCCCCAACCGTCGGGGCAACGGGGTCATTCATGGTTTGATCCCTCCATTCGAATTCACTGGCGTCAACCCGTCCCCGGGCCGCTTGTTCCGTCCGACCTTCGATTGCCCGGCAGCAAAACTGCCGATAGAGGCGGGCAGGACGACCGGCGATCAACCGCCCCTCATATCTAGGAGGACCATTTCGTGACCGCAATCATCGACATTCACGCCCGCCAGATTCTGGACAGCCGCGGCAATCCGACCGTCGAAGTCGACGTGCTGCTTGAAGATGGCAGCTTCGGACGTGCGGCGGTGCCGTCCGGCGCATCGACCGGCGCGCATGAGGCTGTGGAGCGGCGCGACGGCGACAAGGGCGTCTATCTGGGCAAGGGCGTGCTGGGCGCGGTCGAAGCGGTCAATTCCGAGATCTTCGAAGCCATCACCGGCATGGATGCCGAGGATCAGGCCGATATCGACGCCGCGATGATCGAATTGGACGGGACGGAGAACAAGGGGCGGCTGGGCGCCAACGCCATCCTGGGCGTATCGCTGGCAGTGGCGAAGGCGGCGGCGGATGCGCGCGGCCTGCCGCTGTATCGCTATGTCGGCGGCGTGTCGGCGCACGTCCTGCCGGTGCCGATGATGAACATCATCAATGGCGGCGAACATGCCGACAATCCCATCGATTTCCAGGAATTCATGGTGATGCCGGTCGGTGCCGAAAGCCTGTCCGAAGCGGTGCGCTGCGGTTCGGAGATTTTTCACACGCTGAAGAAGAAGCTGCACGAAAAGGGTCTGGCGACCGGCGTGGGCGATGAGGGCGGTTTCGCCCCGAACATCGCCAGCACACGCGAGGCGCTGGACTTCATCATGTCGAGCGTCGAGGCGGCCGGATACAAGCCTGGCGAGGACGTGATGCTGGCGCTGGATTGCGCGGCGACCGAGTTCTTCAAGAACGGCCGATACGAGATTTCGGGCGAGGGCCTGTCGCTGACGCCGCACGAAATGGCGGATTATCTGGCCGAGCTGACCCGCGCCTATCCGATCCTGTCGATCGAGGACGGGATGGGCGAGGACGATTTCGAGGGGTGGAAGGCGCTGACCGACAAGGTCGGTGGATCGGTCCAGCTCGTCGGCGACGACCTGTTCGTCACCAATCCCAAGCGTCTGGCAATGGGCATCGAGCAGGGGCTGGCCAATTCGCTGCTGGTCAAGGTGAACCAGATCGGCACGTTGACCGAGACGCTGGCGGCGGTGGGCCTGGCGCAGCGTTCATCCTATACCGCAGTCATGTCGCACCGGTCCGGCGAGACCGAGGACGCAACCATTGCCGACCTGGCGGTCGCCACCAACTGCGGTCAGATCAAGACCGGGTCGCTGGCGCGGTCGGACCGGCTGGCCAAATACAACCAGCTGATCCGAATCGAGGAGGAACTGGGTGCTGCCGCCGTCTATGCCGGGCGCAGCGTCCTGCGCCGCTGATCGTCAGAACAGGCGCGCGCCGTCGGGGACGGGCAGGTCGGGGCTGAACAGCACGACCTCGCCCGCTTCGTCGGGGAAGCCGAGCGTCAGCACCTCCGACATGAACTTGCCGATCTGGCGCGGCGGGAAATTGACGACGGCCGCGACCTGCCGTCCGATCAAAGCGTCGGCCGTGTAATGCGCCGTCACCTGCGCGCTGGATTTCTTTCGGCCGATTGCCGGGCCGAAATCGATCAGCAGCTTGATCGCCGGCTTGCGCGCTTCGGGAAACGGCTCGGCCGAAACGATCGTGCCGATGCGGATGTCCACCGCCAGAAACTGGCCGAACTCGATGGATGGGGCGGGCGGGGCGGATGGTTCGTGCGACAAATGCATTGATTTTCCACGATTCGGGGGTTGATTCGCCGAGTCGGGTCGGCCATGATTCGCAAATGTCGACGGGCAATGTGGTTCGGTCAATTCTGTGGCGTGCGCTCGTCCCATCGCTGGCGATCGGGTTCATGAGCCTGTTCGCGTACAATGCGGTGCTCGGCGCCAACGGCCTGATGAAATACCGGGAATATAGCAGCGACCTGCGCGTCAAGCAGGCGCAGTTCGGTGCCCTGAAGCAACAGCGCCAGCAATTGGCGAACCGCGTCCGGCTGCTGAAGGGCAGGGCCGATCCCGACCTGGTGGACGAATTGATCCGCAAGCGGATGGGCGTGGCGCGGGAGGACGAAGTCGTCATCCTGTTGAACCAGAACTGATCGCCGGATCGTCACATTCGAATACGGGACATTGCCCTAGGGCTGAAAACACGCCTATAGGCGGGCACCTTCCTTCCCCAGGAACGAGGATCAAGAACACGTGGCAAAGGCACCGGCGAGCACCGCCAGCACCGAACCCCCCCTGTCCAATCGGGAACGCCCCGGCGAACCGCAGCGGTTCAAGGCGTCGAAGGAACAGCTTCTGGAATTCTATCGCCAGATGCTCCTGATCCGCCGGTTCGAGGAAAAGGCGGGACAGCTGTACGGACTGGGACTGATCGGCGGTTTCTGTCACCTGTATATCGGTCAGGAGGCGGTCGCCGTCGGCCTGCAGTCCGCGCTGGACGGCGACAAGGACTCGGTCATCACCGGTTATCGCGATCATGGCCACATGCTCGCCTATGGCATCGATCCCAAGGTGATCATGGCTGAACTGACCGGGCGCGAGGCGGGCATCAGCCGCGGCAAGGGCGGTTCGATGCACATGTTTTCGACCGAAAAGAAGTTCTATGGCGGGCACGGCATCGTCGGCGCTCAGGTCAGCCTGGGCGCAGGCCTGGCGTTCGGCCATAAATATTCGAACGATGGCGGCGTCTGCCTGGCCTATTTCGGCGACGGCGCGGCGAACCAGGGCCAGGTCTATGAATCGTTCAACATGGCCGAGCTGTGGAAGCTGCCGATCATCTTCGTGATCGAGAACAACCAGTACGCCATGGGCACCAGCGTTCAGCGCTCGTCCGCCGAGGACCAGCTCTACCGCCGCGGCGAAAGCTTCCGCATCCCCGGCATTCAGGTCGACGGCATGGATGTGCTGGCCTGTCGCGGGGCGGCGGAGACGGCGCTGGAGTGGGTGCGCAGCGGCAAGGGGCCGATCATCCTGGAGATGAAGACCTATCGCTATCGCGGCCATTCCATGTCCGATCCGGCCAAGTATCGCTCGCGCGACGAGGTTCAGTCGATGCGGGACAATTCGGACCCGATCGAGGGCGTGAAGAAGGAACTGGCGTCGGCCGGGGTGACCGAGGCCGACCTGAAGGCGATCGAGACCGAAATCCGCAAGATCGTCGGCGAAGCCGCCGATTTCGCCGAATCCACGCCGGAGCCGGATCCGGCCGAACTCTACACCGACGTGCTGGTGGGGACCTACTGACATGGCGATTGAACTGAAAATGCCTGCCCTGTCGCCGACCATGGAGGAAGGCACGCTGGCTAAATGGCTCCTCAAGGAAGGGGATGCCGTGAAGGCAGGCGACATCATGGCCGAGATCGAGACCGACAAGGCGACGATGGAGTTCGAAGCCGTGGACGAGGGCGTGATCGCCAAGATCCTGGTCGCCGAGGGCACCGACAATGTGAAGGTCGGCACGGTCATCGCGCTGATCGCGGGCGAGGGCGAGGATGCGTCGGCCGTCGAAGCCGCGCCCGCTGCTGCGCCGGCCGAGGCGCAGAAGACCGAGGCACCCGAGGCTCCGGCCAAGGGCGACACCCCGACCGGTACCCAGCAGCTGTCCGATGTGAAGCCCAAGGCCGCCGATCCGGAAATCCCGGCGGGGACCGAGATGGTCAAGACGACGGTGCGCGAGGCGCTGCGCGATGCGATGGCCGAGGAAATGCGGGCCGACGACCGCGTGTTCGTGATGGGCGAGGAAGTCGCCGAATATCAGGGCGCGTACAAGGTGACCCAGGGTCTGCTCGACGAATTCGGTGCGCGCCGCGTCATCGATACGCCGATCACCGAATATGGCTTTGCCGGGATCGGCACGGGCGCGGCGATGGGCGGCCTGCGCCCGATCATCGAATTCATGACGTTCAATTTCGCCATGCAGGCGATCGACCACATCATCAATTCGGCCGCCAAGACGAACTACATGTCCGGCGGCCAGATGCGCTGTCCGATCGTGTTCCGCGGGCCGAACGGCGCGGCCAGCCGCGTGGCCGCCCAGCACAGCCAGAATTACGGCCCCTGGTATGCCAGCGTCCCCGGCCTGATCGTGATCGCGCCCTATGACGCGGCCGATGCCAAGGGGCTGCTGAAGGCTGCGATCCGCAGTGAGGATCCGGTCGTTTTCCTGGAAAACGAGCTGATGTACGGCCGCAGCTTCGACGTGCCCAAGCTCGACGATTTCGTCCTGCCGATCGGCAAGGCGCGGATCGTGCGGCCGGGCAAGGACGTGACCATCGTATCCTATTCGATCGGCGTCGGCGTGGCGCTGGAAGCGGCGGAGACGCTTGAGGGCGAGGGTGTCGAGGCCGAGGTGATCGACCTGCGCACCCTGCGTCCGCTCGACACCGCGACGGTGCTGGAAAGCCTGAAGAAGACCAACCGCATGGTGGTGGTCGAGGAAGGCTGGCCGACCTGTTCGATCGCGTCGGAAATCGCGGCGGTCGCGATGGAACAGGGCTTCGACGATCTCGACGCGCCGGTGCTGCGCGTGACGAACGAGGACGTGCCGCTGCCCTATGCGGCCAATCTGGAAAAGCTGGCCCTGGTCGATGCGGCGCGCGTGGTCGCAGCCGTCAAGAAGGTCACCTATCGCGGCTGACCTTTGGTCGGAACCCATGCTGAAAGGGGCCGGGCATCGATCGATGCCTGGCCCCTTTTTGGTTCCGGTGACCGGAAAACCACCGATCAGACGTGGCGCATTGCGCTCGCTTTAGTTGCGGCTATTGCCACGACCATTACGGCCCCCCGCCGCCGGGATTGCTTTCGTCGTTGCCGTCCTCGTCATTGCCATGGCCGTTGTTGCCATCATCGTCATCATCGCCGTCGCCGCCGCTGGGTGCCGGCGGCGGCACTGCGCATCCTGACACTGTCGCGTTTTCGGTGTTGTAGATCTGGGTCATGTCGCGGGCGTCCCGCACCATCATCGACGCGATTTCGCTGAATTCCAGCCGCGGGACGAATTGCGAGCGGATGAGCGGGCGATAGACGTAATGCACCTCGACGAACATCGTCGCACCGTAATCGGTCGCCGTTACCTGGCGGTTGGCCGGGCCGACGCCGACCAGATTGGTATCGCCGGCCGATCCGTAAGTGGATGTCTTTGTCGTGCGTGTTCCGTAACAGCGCTGCCACGCGATCTTGTACCGCGCATTGCTGTTGGGATTGGCAACCGGTTCCACGCTGGACAGGATCACCCGGCCATTGGCGCGAAGGTCCAGTCCCCCGGACTGAAGCTGGGCACCCGTGAACAGGTCGTTGATGTCGGTTTCGGTGATCTTCTTCGATGCCAGCTGGCTGCCGGTGCCGATCCGTGCCGCATTGTCCGCGATGTGCAGCGCCAGCTGGCTGATCCGCATCCGGGCGATGACATAGTTGGTCGATTCCGCACCCGCCATCAGCAACAGCAGCAGGGGCGGCAACGACAGCGCAAATTCCAGCAGGGCCAGCCCGCCCGTGTCGGTACCCAGACGACGCAGGGCCAGCCGACGAAAGACCGGACGACGAATGAATTGGATGATCCGCTTCATGCCGAATATCCTCAAATTGCAACGCAGATGCCGAGGGCATTGACGACGCACGGCGTGCCGCTGGGCGTTGGTGTCGGCGTCGGCGACGTGACCGCTGCCGGGCAATTGCGGATGACCGGGGCCGCGTAGCTGCTCTGTTCGCTGTACGGCTGATTGCGCAGCACGGTGGATGCGCTGACCTTGACCTTGTCCCCCATTGACGGGACGAAACCATGCACCGGGAACAGCCGGTCATATTCCATCGACACGGTATAGATCACCGCGTCCTTGGCCCCGCCCTGTCCGGCATTGCCGCCATCGGCATCCCAGGTCGAATTGTTGTTGGCATCCTCATACGGTTCGGAATTGTCGCAGGTGCGGTTGTTGTTGGTGTCGTCCCAATCCTCGGGCTGCTTCGCCGCAGCGTCGGAAAAGGTGCGATAGAAGCGGCGCGAGAAATAGGGCGTGGCGTTGGCGTTGATCTTGCGCACTTCCTTGGTGACCTTCTCGTCGATGGTCGTCTGACGGCCCGTGGTGCCACCGTCCTCCAGCGACGAGTCGCGCGCGGCCTTTTGAACGATGCCGTGCAGCGCCGCCCGCATGTACAGCGTATGCGCAATGTCGAACGCCCCCATCAGCAACAGGCACAGGACCGGCGCGACAAATCCGAACTCGGTCAGCGTTGCCCCGCGGTGATCGGTGTTGAGCAGGCGAAGGCGCTGGATCATTTGATCAACCTCAGGGCCGAAATCTGGTCGGCGATCGATTTGAACGTGGTCAGCAGCGTCGCATTGTCGCGCGCCGTGAAGAACTTGCCGGGGCTGGCACAGCGGGTCAGCCGCGCATCGGTATCGGCATTCAGGCCATTGCCGTACGAGATGACCCAGACGGTGATGTTCTTGTTCTTGACCACCGTGCACAGCGCCTCGAACCGGGCATTCACCTGGGCGACGAGCTGTTCGTTGGTCGGCGGATTGGCTGCATCGGTCTGGCGCCGGTCGAACCAGGGCAGGCCATAGGCGGCATAGTCGGTGTTGCTGGCCACGGTGTCACCGTCGGTCATGAAGATCATGTGCCGTTCGATGTCGCCGCCCTGGGGCGTCTTGAAGTTTTCCGAGGCAAAGATGCCGGTGGGCGACATCAGCCGCGCACCCCACAGGATGCCGATATCGTGATAGGTGTTTCCGTCGGCGGTCAGATTGTCGACATAGGTCTGGAAATCCGTGACGCTTGGCCAAGCCTGCAGCTTTTTGGCGGGCTTGGGGCAGAAATAGGGGACGGAATTATAGTAATTGGTCGCGGTGTCCACCTGGTCGGCGCTCAGCTGATCCCAGCTGGTCCGCACCTGCCGCGCATAGACAAGTCCGGGCAGGGCGAAGCCCCATTTGGTGCTGGCATCGCCCGTCGGCACCAGATCCACATCCAGATCCTTGGCATCGGCCGGGATCGGGCTGTACGTCGTCGCGCGGACGGTCGCGCGCTCCTCGATGCATCCGTCCCAGGTGATCGTCCTGTTGGTCGGCGTGATCGTCCCGCTGGCGGAGTTGCCGATCTGGACGGTGAAGCTGTTGTTGTAGCCGGTGCCGTTCTTCAGCCCGGATACGTCGACCGACCGCGCATGATAGCGCCACTGCGCGCCCCAGTCGCGACGCTCATGATAACACAGGTCGCCATAGCCGTTGACCCAAGTCTTGGTCACCTGCCACTGGCGCGCGGCCGTGTCGTTATATTTCGTGCAATTGCCCCGGTTGTTGGGCCAGGTATAGCTATCGCCGACCCAATCCTGCCAGGCACCTTGGTTGCGATAGGTTCGCGACTGATAGGTCCAGCTGTCGGCAAAATAGCTTGAGGGCAGCAGTCGGCCGACATTGACGTTGGTCGCATAGGGCACGAACCCGAACCGCAATTGCACGGCGGCGCTGGTGCCGCCGCTGGGGTTGCCGGTTTCGCAGCTGGCATCCGTATCCAGCCGCGCAACGATCTCGTAGAAGCACTTCACCGCCTTGCGCAGCGCGACGATCTTGGACGTCGAACCGCTGTTGCAGTTATTGCCATCGGCATCGCAGGCCATGGATCCCGTGGTATCCAGCACGAACATCACGTCGGTATTCGGCAGCCGCATTTCGGCATCGCAGGTGACGGTCAGCGTTCGGGTCGTTTCGCCAAGTACGCGCATCAGCGTCATCGGCACGGTCGCAGTCGCCGTCCCGGTCACCTTGCCCGCATTTTCGGAAAAGGCCCGCGTCACGTTGCGTGCGCCATAGGGGGTTGCCGAGATGTTGGCGGCAAAGAACTGCTCGGCGGTTCGGCGCGGCATCTCGTTCGACTGATTCCAGGCGCCGCCCGCCATCGCCTTGCGGCCGGCCAGGGCGCCCGCATCGCAGGCATGCTGAAGCCGCGTCTTGACGATATACAGCCGGGACAGGTCGACCCCGCCGCCAACCATGCCGACCAGCGGCACCAGCGCCGCGGCCATCATGGCCAGGGTATTGGCCCGCACATCGTTCGCCAGACGGCGCAGAAATCCGGCCTGTTGACCCGATGCGATCCTGAAGAAGACGTTCATTCCTGTGTCATGCCCCGGCTATACGAGGTTGCGCCTATGCACCGGCATTCGATAAGCCGCGTTCAACTGACGTGGTTACCGCCCCGGTAACCGTTGATCGGGGCGGTTCATGGTTAGACTGGTCGACAATCCCGAGGTCGCGTTGGCGATCGGATACGCGCCGCCCCGGCTGGGCGAATCGATGCGTGCATTGCTGGCACTGGACGATGCACTGGGCGCAGTGCTGCGGGGCACGACCCAGCCGATGCTGGCCCAGATCCGGCTGGCGTGGTGGCGGGAACGGCTGGAGGCGCTGGACAGCGAGGCACCGCCCGCCATGCCCGTGCTGGTCGATGTCCAGCGCAGTTGCGTGGCAAACGGCGTTTCCGGCGCCGCCCTGGCCGGGATGGCGATGGGGTGGGAGCGGCTGGCAACGGCCGAGTCGCTGGACCTGGCGGTGCTGGATCAGTGCGCGGCTGAGCGGGGCGGCACGCTGTTCCGGGCGATCGCTGCATTGGCTGCCGTGCCGCCGCCCCCCGGGCTGGACGCGGCCGGGCAGGGATGGGCGATGGCCGATCTGTCGCGGCACCTGAGCGACATGGCTATGGCGAGTGATGCCCAGCGGCGGGCGGCGGCGATGCTGGCGGAGGGGCCGGGGCGATGGCCGGTGCCGCTGAGGATGCTGGGCGCATTGGCGCTGCTGGCCCGGATGGATTGCGCCATGCCACCGGACCAGCCGATCCCGCATGGTTCGCCGCGGCGGGTGGCGCGGATGCTGGCGATGCGGCTGACCGGGCGCTGATCGGCCTATGCCATGGCGTCAAGCTGGGTTAGCGTGGCGCAAGGCTGGGGGAGTTGGGCGATGTGGCGGTATTTGGCTGGGGCTGCGGGGGCCATGCTGTTGATGACGGCGGGCCTGTTTCTCTATCGGTCGATGGCCAGTGCTGAGGTCGATCCGCTGCCGCCGCCCCCGGCGAAGCAGGCCCTGTCGCAGCCGCTGCCTGAAGCGGCCCCTTCGGCCCCGGAGCGGAGTCGGGAGGAGAAGCGGTTCGACCGGTATGACAAGGACCGGGACGACCGGATCACCCGGGACGAATATCTGGCCAGTCGGCGCAAGGCCTATGCCAAGCTGGACAGCAACGGCGACGGGCGGCTGTCGTTCGAGGAATGGGCGATCAAGACGACCGACAAGTTCGCCAAGGCCGATGCCAGCGGCGACCGGGCGCTGACCCGGGCGGAGTTTGCGACGACGGCGGTGAAGCGGAAAGCCCCGACAACCGTCAAATGCCCGCCGGCCGAGCGGGCCCCGGAACCGGCGGACGAGGCGGCCGAGGGTTAGGCCGCCAGCCATTCGCCCAGCGCCGCGCGGGCACGGTCGGTGTACATCCGTTTCCGGTCCGCCTTTTTGGTTCGGCCAGGGATGGGCGGCATCAGGCCGAAATTGACGTTCATCGGCTGATAGCTTTCAGCCCGCGCATTGCCCGTGATGTGGCCGAGCAGCGCCCCCAGCGCGGTTTCGACCGGTGGTGGCGTCATGGTGCGGCCCGCCAGTTCGGCGGCCCAGAAGCGCCCGGCAATCAGGCCGATGGCCGCGCTTTCGACATAACCCTCGCACCCCGTAATCTGTCCGGCGAAGCGGATGTGCGGGGCCGATTTCAGGCGCAGCGTGGCGTCGAGCAGTTCGGGCGAGCGGATGAAGGTGTTGCGATGCAGGCCACCCAATCGGGCGAACTCGGCATTTTCAAGCCCCGGAATGGTGCGGAAAATGCGCACCTGTTCGGCATATTTCAGCTTGGTCTGAAAGCCGACCATGTTCCACAGCGTCCCCGTGGCATTGTCCTGCCGAAGCTGGACGACGGCATGGGGCCAGCGGCCGGTGCGCGGGTCATCGAGGCCGACCCCCTTCATCGGGCCGAAGCGCAGCGTATCCAGCCCCCGTTCCGCCATCACCTCGATCGGCATGCAGCCGTCGAAATAGGGGACGTTTTCCCATTCGCGGAACTCGGTCTTTTCGCCCGCCATCAGCGCGGCGTGGAACGCCTCATATTGTTCGCGGTCCATGGCGCAGTTGATGTAGTCGCTGCCTTCGCCCTTGTTCCAGCGCGACTGTTTCCAGGCGATGTCCATATCGATGCTGTCGGCATGGACGATGGGAGCGATGGCATCGAAGAATGCGAGCTGATCCTTGCCGGTCGCGGCCCCGATGGCATCGGCCAGGCCGGGGGCGGTCAGGGGGCCGGTGGCGATGATCGTCGGGCCGCTGGCGGGCAGGGTATCGACCCGTTCCCGCACGATGGTGATGTTGGGATGCTGGGCAAGGCGCGCGGTGACGCCGGCGGCAAAGCCGTCGCGGTCAACGGCGAGCGCCGATCCGGCCGGCACCTTGTGCACGTCTCCTTCGGCCATGATGATCGAGTTCAGCGCGCGCATCTCCTGATGCAGCAGGCCGACGGCATTGCTGTCGGCGTCGTCCGAGCGGAAGCTGTTCGAGCAGACCAGTTCGGCAAGATCGTCGGTCTGATGCGCGGGCGTGCGGTCTCCGGACCCGCGCATTTCGGACAGGCGGACGCGTAGCCCGGCATTGGCCAATTGCCAGGCGGCTTCCGATCCGGCGAGGCCGCCACCGATGATGTGAATGTCGTGAGTTTGGGTCATGGGACGGGGCCAGTTTTGACAGATCGGTTGACAGTTTTGACGAAATGAATGGGTTTTGTGAGCGGTTGACAGCCGAACATGGGTGTTCCCGCGTGATACACGGGGCTTTTGCGCAGGCGGAGCCTAGGCGCAAGCCGGGTGTGTAGGAAAGGGGCGGGATGGGAAGGGGAAGAGGAAGGAAGGCCCTTACCCTTCCCACCGCTTCCCTCTCCCGCAAGCGGGAGAGGGAGGGAGTGCCGTCAGGTGCGGAAGAGTGAGGGGCCTCTGTCTTTTCTCGTCATGCCGGAGTTGATCCAGCATCCAGCCGGCAGCAGCGGTAGGGGCGTGCGGTGGCAAGCTGGACACCGGCACAAGGCTGGGGTGACGGGGAATGCTGGCGTCGGGGCCGGAAGAAGGGCAGTGCTTCGACAGGCTCAGCACGAGTGGGAGAGCATATGGCGCGACTGATCTGGATTGCGGCGCTGATCGCGGGGGCGAGTTATTCGCTGGTCGGGTGGACCGACCTGAGCGGGCCGGGAGTCGTCGTATGGAAGGGGCTGGGCGTCGGGCTGCTCGCACTTTGGGCTGCGATGACGGCGCGGAATGGCGACGGGCGGCTGCTGGCGGCGGCGTTGGCGCTGGGGGCGCTGGGCGACGTCCTGTTGGCGGCGGTGAGCCTGACCGTGGGGGCGGTCGCGTTCCTGGCCGGGCATCTGGTCTATATCGCGCTGTTCGCCCGGCAACGGCGGGCTGCGATGAGCCGGAGCCAGCGCCTGCTTGGCTGGATCATCGCGCCTGCTACCTCGCTGATCGCCGCCTTGCTGAGCCGCGATGTCGGCGTCGCCGTCTATGCGGCGGGACTGGGCAGCATGGCGGCACTGGCGTGGACCAGCCGCTTTCCCCGATACCGGGTGGGCATCGGCGCGATGCTGTTCGTCGTGTCCGACCTGATCCTGTTTGCCCGGATGGGCGGGTTCGACAGCTGGGAGGCGCTGATCTGGCCGACCTATTTCGCGGGCCAGGCGCTGATTGCGTGGGGCGTGGCGGTTAATGGCTCTCGTCCCATTCCGCACGGTCGCGGATGATGATCAGCACATTGCCCGAAACGTCGCCGATCAGGAGTTCGCCCCAGAGGCGGGCATAGGGGTTGACCGGCGTCTGCGCCCAATAGTTGGTCGTCAGCGTCAGGCGGGTGCCGCCGCCGGGCAATGGCTCCAGCCGATAGCCGCCATCGGTGATCCGGTAATGCGGGCTGTCGGGCATCAGGTGCCGGTCCTGCATCGCCCAGCCGTCCATTGCGGCGCGTCCGAAACGGAAATCCCAATGCAGCCGCTGTCCCGGCTGCCATGCCGTCACGACTTCATCGAAGCGGATATCGTCCTGCCACGCGACATGACGGACCGCGCCCAGCCGGTCGGCATCGAGACGCACGCCGACGGGGCGCGGCAGGCCGATGAGGCTTTGCGAAATCGTGAAGCGTCCCTCGTCCGCACGGATTACCCCGGCGCCCTTGGCAATGTCCCAAACGGTCATCGGATCGGCGGCGATGTCGATGCTGCGCGTCACCGCATAGCGATCGCGGGGCAGCGGGATCATCGGTTCGACCTGAAAGGCGACGAGCGGGAGGACCAGCAGTACGCTGGCGTTGAAGGTGGCCTCGATCGATTCATGGGGCTGGCGGCGGTGGCGCAGCTTCATGGTGAGCGCGCCGCCGATCATGCTGCTCGCCAGCCAGAGCGGGGCGAGCATCAGGATGCAGATGACCCCTTCGCGGAGGAAAACCGCTGATGCGACAATGACAATGAACATCAGCGAAAAGGGGACCGCACCCAGATACCAGCCGCGGCTTCGCTCGCCCCGCGGATCGCCGACCCAGGCGATGAACGCCGTCGTCGCACCGGGCAGGACGAGCAGGAAGGTGAAGCCCACCAACGCGCCGGGGCGAGTGGAGTCGAGCAACAGATAGACGCCAAGCGCAAAGGCCAGGGCGACCGCAAAGGCACCGGCGATGCGGCGGGCGGCGGTCGGCAGGCGAGGCGATTTGAGGTTCATGTTAATCTGCCTTCAGTTCATTCTGGAAATACAGAAACATACGGGCGCGGCTGATCGGGACTGGACGGGCGGCGGGCAGTTCAGCCTTCCTGCTTGCCGGACCCGGGGATGAAACGGGCGACCCTGGCGCCCAGCTTCATGAGCGTCACAAGGGTGGGTTTGGGCAGGACGCGGACCTGATCGTACCAGCCGCCCAGCGTGCCGATGAACTCATGCATCCGCACGATGCGGTCGCGGACCTGGGGCGGGGCGGTCTTGTCCGCCTTGAGCCTTTCGGCCAGCTCGTCGAGCAGCTGGATCGTCGGGTCGATCTCTCTCCGCTTGCGCTCCCGCGTGATGCGCATGAGCATTTCCCACAGGTCCGTCTCCGCGACGAAATGATCGCGGCGGTCGCCGTCGATATGGACGCGGCGCACGATGCCATAGCCGGTCAGCTCCTTGAGCGCGGTCGAGACGTTGGAGCGGGCCAGGGTGAGCGTGTCGGTGATGTCGTCGGCGGGTAGGGGATGCTCCGACAGATAGAGCAGGGCATGGACCTGAGCCACCGATCGGTTGACGCCCCAGTGCGTGCCCATTTCCCCCCAGTGGAGGATGAACGCCTTGGCATCGGGATGGTCGAACAGGCTCACTTGCGATCCTTTCTGTAAAAACAGAAATAACAGATGATGCTGATGAGTCAATCGGGAATGCCGCGCTCTCTTGCGCTGACCGTCCGCCCGGTTATTGCGCGGAGCATGACCGAAATGTCCCGCACGTTCACGCCCGCCGAAATCGAGGCCCGCTGGTATGCCCATTGGGAGGAGCGCGGCCTGTTTCGCCCCGAACGGCCCGGCGCGGAGCCATGGACGATCGTCAATCCGCCGCCGAACGTCACCGGCAGCCTGCATATCGGCCATGCGCTGGACAATACGTTGCAGGACATCCTGGCCCGCCATGCGCGGTTGCAGGGCAAGGATGCGCGATGGGTGGTCGGCATGGACCATGCCGGTATCGCCACGCAGATGGTGGTCGAGCGGCAGTTGAACGCGGCCGGCAGCAAGCGGACGGACTTCACCCGCGAGCAGTTTGTCGACAAGGTGTGGCAGTGGAAGGCGGAGAGCGGCGGGGCGATCACGCGGCAGCTGCGCCGGCTGGGCTGTTCGATGGACTGGTCCGACGAGCGGTTCACGATGGACGATGGCTTCAGCAAGGCGGTGCTGAAGGTGTTCGTCGACCTGTATCGTCAGGGTCTGCTGTACCGCGACAAAAGGCTGGTGAATTGGGATCCGGGGCTGGGGACGGCGATTTCCGACCTTGAGGTCGAGACGCGCGAGGTGAAGGGGAGCTTCTGGCGGATTCGCTATCCGCTTGAGGATGGGAGCGGCCATATCGAGGTGGCGACGACGCGGCCGGAGACGATGCTGGCCGACATGGCGGTGGCGGTGCATCCCGAGGATGCGCGCTATACGGTGATGGTGGGGAAGCAGGTGCGGCTGCCGATCACCGGGCGGCTGATCCCCATCGTCGCGGACGAGCACGCCGATCCGGCGCTGGGGTCGGGCGCGGTGAAGATCACGCCTGGGCATGATTTCAATGACTTCGAGGTGGGCGTTCGCAGCGGGATTAAACCCGCCGAGATGCTCAACATGCTGGATGCCAGGGCCGCTGTCTGCCAGACGGCCGACGGGATGATCCCCGCCGAGCTGGTCGGGCTGGACCGGGCCGATGCGCGACGGGCCGTGGTCGAGCGGCTGAAGGCCGAGGGCTGGCTGATCCCGCATGTCGACAAGGACGGGGCCGAGCATGACGCCGAGCCGCGCACGATCCAGACGCCCTATGGCGACCGGTCGGGCGTGGTGATCGAGCCATGGCTGACCGACCAATGGTATGTCGACGCCAAGACGCTGGCCAAGGGGCCGATCGAGGCGGTGAAATCCGGTGCGATCCAGGTCGTGCCGAAGTCGTGGGAAAAGACGTTTTTCCACTGGATGGACAATATCCAGCCTTGGTGCGTGTCGCGGCAATTGTGGTGGGGGCACCGCATCCCGGCATGGTATGCCGAGGACGGCCGGGTGTTCGTCGCCGAAACCGAGGCGGAGGCACAGGCCGAGGCGGGGGCAGGCGTCGCGCTGACCCGCGACAATGACGTCCTCGACACCTGGTTCTCGTCCGCGCTGTGGCCGTTCGGTACGCTGGGCTGGCCGGAGAATGGCGACCGGACGCTGGGCGGCCGCTATCCGAACGACATCCTGATTTCCGGGTTCGACATCCTGTTCTTCTGGGATGCGCGCATGATGATGCAGGGGATGCATTTCATGGGCGATGTGCCGTTCCGCAAGCTGTACCTGCACGGGCTGGTGCGCGCGGCGGACGGGCAGAAGATGTCCAAGTCCAAGGGCAATGTGGTCGATCCGCTGGGCCTGATCGACAAATATGGCGCGGACGCCCTGCGTTTCTTCATGGCGGCGATGGAGAGCCAGGGCCGCGATGTGAAGATGGACGAGGCGCGGGTCGAGGGATACCGGAACTTCGCCACCAAGCTGTGGAATGCGGCGCGATTCTGTCAGGCGAACGGGATCGGGGCGAGCGCATCGGTTGCGGCGCCGGAAGCGAGCCTGGCGGTCAATCGCTGGATCATCGGCGAGACGGTGGCGTGCGTGCAGGCGGTCGATCTGGCGCTGGCCGAGCTGCGGTTCGATGCGGCGGCGAACGCGATCTATCAGTTCGCGTGGAGCCGGTTCTGCGACTGGTATGTCGAGCTGATCAAGCCGGTGCTGCAGACCGAAGGGGCCGAGGGCGGCGCGGAAACGCGTGCGGTGGCCGGATGGGTGCTGGATCAGATCCTGGTGCTGCTCCACCCGTTCATGCCGTTCGTGACCGAGGAATTGTGGCACGCGCTGGGCGAGCGGGAGCATGACCTGATCGTCGCCAAATGGCCGATGCCGGATGCGCGCTCGCTGGATGCGGAGGCGGGGCGCGAGATCGACTGGCTGATCCGGCTGGTGAGCGAGGTGCGGGCGGCGCGGGCTGAACTGAACGTGCCGCCGGGCGCACGGCTGGCGTTCCACCTCCGCGATGCGGGCGAGACGACGCTGGGGCGGCTTGACCGGCAGGCAGCGGCGATTGCGCGGCTGGCGAGGATCGACCGGGCGGAGGGCGCAGAGCCTGAGGGCGGCGCGCTGCAGGTGGTGGTGGACGAAGCGGTGCTGGTCCTGCCGCTGGAAGGCGTGATCGATCTGGAGACCGAGAAGGCGCGGTTGACCAAGGCGATTGCTGCTGCGGCGAAGGAGCGGGATGCGCTGGCCGGGCGGCTTTCCAATCCCAGCTTTGTCGAGCGTGCGAAGCCCGAGGCGGTGGAAAAGGCGCGGGCCGATCATGCGGAAAAGGCAGCGGAGGCGAATCGGCTGACGGCGGCGCTCGCGCGGCTGGGATAGCAGGACGTGCCGGTCGCGCTCAGAATACCGCGTGATCGCCGCGGTCGACGGTGACGGCTCCGTCCAGCACGGCGCGGTAGTGATCGAACAGGGTGTCGGTGCCGGTTTCCGTGGTGGCGGCTGCATCGTAGCGCCCGGTGACGGGATCGCGCACCAGCATGGATTCGGTGGCGTAATATCGGCCGATCCTGGCCAATTCGGCCTTGTCGGCCAGGGATGGGACCACCCGGCCAGCGACGCCCAGCCCGGCGATGATCCCGTTGAGCAGGCCGATGGGCACCGAGCGAAAGCGGGGCGGCCGACCCGTCATTGCGAACAATGCCTCGCCCTGTTCGCGCGGCGTGATCGCCGGGCCGGGGCCGCCGATCGGCAGGATGCGATTGGCGCGGGCGGGCTCCGTCAGGCAATCGGCGAGATAGGCGGCAAGATCGCGGTCGCTGATCGGTTTGCACGCCGTCAGCCTGCCGTCGCCGAACAACAGGAACGGCTTGCCGGCGCACACGCGGTCGATCTGGCCCGACAGCGATTTGAAGAAGGCGGTGGGCCGGACGATTGACCAGGCCAGGCCGGAGGCTTGCAATTCCGCTTCGAACGCCAGCTTGGCGTGCTGGAACGCCAGCAGCGGTTTCTGCACGCAGATGGCGGACAACAGGACGAAGTGCGCCGCGCCCGCCCGTCGGGCCGCGTTCAGCAAAGCGAGGTTGGCAGCATGATCGACTGCCCAGGCGTCCGATGGGGTGCCGGTGCGCGATGCCATGCAGGAGATGACGGCATCCACCGGCCCGTCGTTAAGCCATGTCAGATGACTGTCATCCGGGCTGGTCGGATCGAAGGGACATGTATCGATGCCCGCCGACAAGTCCGACGTTGAAGGACGATCCGGACGGGTCAGGCACAGGACCCGGTAGCCGCGCCGCACGAGTTCGGCCACGGTAGCCCTGCCTATCGTGCCCGTTCCACCCGCGATTACGACCCGTAGAGGCCGGGACGGCATGGGTTCCGCCATTCCTGCGGCTTCAGTTGGCGTGGCATCCATGCCGCGCGACTGTCGCCCATCCGCTGTCGGACGACAAGGGGAGGGCACATGGTCCGGCCGTCAGTCCTTCGTTCGGTGCATGCGTCCGCGCAGCAGCCAATAGGCCAGGCCGCCGGCGACCAGCGCACCGCCCGCGACACGCGCCGGGTGGAGCTGGGCCGCCAGCGCCAGGCTGGATTGCCGGACGAAGCGTGTCTGATTGGACGCCACGCGCCCGTCGCTGCGCGGTTCGAACAGGTTATCCGATGCGCCCGGCTCCGGAGGCTGATCATTGGTCTGGTTCCACCGGCCGAACAGCTTGGCGATCGGCCAGTCCGACAGGCCGGGCACCAGATTGCCGACGACGGTGGCCGACATGCCAGCCCCGCCGACCAGCAATTCGCGGCGGGGATGGGCAGCGGCAAAGCAGATGGCCTTTGCTACCAAGTCGGCGCTGTACAAGGGCGGCGGGATCTGCGCCGGTTTGCCGAGCCTGTTGCGGGCATGTTCGGGATAGGGCGTATCGATGCCGTGCGGCTTGATCAGGGTTACCTGAATCGGCGCCCCTTCCTGTTGCAACTCGCTCCGCAGCGCCTCCGTAAAGCCGAGCACTGCGTGCTTCATGGCGGAATAGGCACCCTGCAGCGGGGCGGCGCGTTCGGACAGAACCGATCCGACGTTGATCAGGGTGCCGCCGCCGGTCGCCTTCATCTGTTCGACGGCATGCAACGATGCGGCGACGGTGGCGAAATAGCCGACGTCGAACACCCGGCGCTGTTCGTCCAGCGTGGTCTGATCCAGCCGGGCGAACAAGGCGACGGCCGCATTGTTGACCCAGGTGTCGATCGGGCCAAGCGATGCCAAAGCCTTGGCGGAGATCCGTTGCGCTGCGTCCGCATCGGCGACATCCACCGCCAGATGGTCGGCAGTGCCACCGGACTGACGGATATCCGCCACGGCCTTTTCCAGCGCGTCACCGTTGCGCGCCACCAACAGTATTTTCGCGCCAGCCGAGGCCGCCATGCGGGCGGTGGCCAGGCCGATGCCGGACGACGCGCCGGTGATGACCATGACCTGCTGGTTCAGGGGTTTCTGCCGGATCATGCCGCCATCCCCGGCTTGAGGACGATCTTGGTATATTCATTCTGTTCGTCGCGGAAATGGCGATAGCCGTCCGCCGCCTGCTCGAGCGGCAGGCGATGCGAGATCAGGAAGGTCGTGTCGATCACCCCGTCCGAGATCATCGCGAGCAGGTCGGTCATATATTTCTGCACATGAGTCTGGCCGGTGCGCAGCGTCACGCCCTTTTCCATCACTGCCCCGATCGGAAACTTGTCAGTCAGGCCGCCATAGACGCCGGGGACCGAAATCCGCCCGCCCTTGCGCACCGACAGGATCGCCTGTTTGAGCGCCGATGTGCGGTCCGCCCCGATGCCGATGGTCTGTTTGGCGATATCGATCATGTTGTCGATGGCGAAGCCGTGCGCCTCCATCCCCACCGCGTCGATGACCGCATCCGGCCCGACGCCGCCGGTCATCTCGGCAAGCGCCTCGCGGACATGGGTTTCGCGGAAATTGATGATGTCGCAGCCAAGACCGCGTGCCAGTTCGAGTCGGCGCGGATAATGATCGATCACGATGACGCGTTCCGCACCCATGATGCGGGCGCTTTGAGCGGCGAACAGGCCAACCGGTCCTGCGCCCCAGACGGCAACCGTGTCGCCGGGTTCGATCGCGGCATTTTCGGCCGCCATCCAGCCGGTGGGAAGGATATCCGACAGGAACAGCACCTTGTCGTCGTCCAGCCCGTCATCCTCGATGACGATGGGTCCGACATCGCTGAACGGCACGCGGACATATTCCGCCTGTCCGCCCGGATAGCCGCCGGTCAGGTGCGAATATCCGAAGATGCCGGTCATCGGATAGCCATAGATGGTTTCGCCCAGTTCCTGTGTTTCGACCGGGTTGGAATTGTCGCAGGCGCTGAATTGCTGCTTGCCGCAGAAATAGCAGCTGCCGCAGGAGATGGTGAACGGCACGACGACGCGCTGACCGCGCTTCAAGGTCGAGCCCGGACCGATCTCTTCGACGATGCCCATGAATTCGTGGCCCAGAATGTCGCCGGGCCGGGTGCCGGGGATTACCCCGTCGAACAGGTGCAGGTCGGATCCGCAGATCGCCGTGCTCGTCACCTTGATGATCGCATCGCGAGGATTGACGATCATGGGGTCCGGAACCGTGTCGACGCTGACATTCTTCGTTCCGTGAAAGCAAAGGGCGCGCATCAGACCGTCTCCTCATGGTCAAGGCGGTTCTTGGCGGTGGCAACCTCGCCGGTTTCCATCAGCATCTTGAACCGCCGCAGATCGCGGCGCGACTGGATCGCCGGTTCGCGCTGGAGCAGGCTGGCTACCGCCTGTCCGACCACCCCGAGCGGCGGCTGATAGGCGATGACCAGTTCGACATAGGTGCCGCGGTCGGCCGGAGCATCGCGGAACGTGACGCGGCCCTCGGTCTCGATCTCCGACGTTTCGGTAGAGCGCCACGCGATCAGCTCGCCCGGCCGGTCCTGTGCAATGATGGTTTCCACGCTGACCGTGCCGCCGCCCGGCGCCTTGATCCGCCACCGGCTGCGTTGGTCGTCGATCCGCTCGACGGCATCCAAATTTTCCATGACCAGTGGCAGGTTGCTGAAATCCCGCCAGAAATCGTAAAGTTCGCTGCGCGATGGCTTGGCGATCAGTACCGTCTTGCCGGTGACCCGTTTGTCGTCCGATGGCTTGCGCCGGGCCGTTCGACCGGGCGCGTCATCATGCGATCCTGTGTCGCTCCGCGTGCGGCCGCCAATGGCCAATAGCCCGCCGACAGCCGCAGCCACACCGATGGCCGCGCCCGTCAGCGCCAAATTCTTGCGCTGCATGGGATAATCCCCTGTTTGTCCGGTTGTTGCGCAGTGAGCGCATCAGGCGGCCGAGGGTTGCCTGCAAATGAACGATTGCGATGAACGGAGGCGTGGGAGCGATCAACCGAGCCGTTCGGTGCGGCTGTGTCGGGTCAGCCTGTTCCTTCCTGCTTACGAGTGCGTCGCCACGCGATCGACTGGCGATTTAGGGCGGGCAAGTCCGCGGTCCCGGACCGCACCGCCTCGCCCAGTGCGACCGCCCGGGCAAGCAGGGCGGCATCGGCATGGGCATAAGCCGGGCGGCCGGCGATGTGATCGTACCAGACGCCGCCCGCCGCGTGATCGAGCAGCACGCGCTGAAAACAATGATCGGCGCGGATCGGCCAGCGGCGCTCGGCCGCGACCGAGGGCAGGTCGGTGCGGGTCAACGTCAGCCAGCGGGATTCGAGGGAGGCGCGGTCGGTGATCATGGCGATGCGATTATCCGGACGGAAGGCATGCGCAAAGCCCATGCCGTCAGTCGGCGCCCGAGCGCCGCTGGCCGTCCGCGTCTTGTGCGCTCGGGATCAGCAGGGCTGATCCCTTCGCCGACGCGGACGCGGATCAGATGTGGATCGGCTTGCCCATCACGGCCATCGCCGCTTCCTTGAGCGCCTCCGGATGGGTGGGGTGGGCGTGGCAGGTGAGGGCGATGTCCTCGCTGGTCGCGCCGAACTCCATCGCCTGAACCGCCTGGGCGATCATCGTCCCCGCGACGCTGGTGATGATCCACACGCCCAGCACCTTGTCTGACTTGGCATCGGCGATCACCTTCACGAAACCGTCCGGCTCGTGATTGGTCTTGGCGCGGCTGTTGCCCGCCATCGGGAACTTGCCGACCTTGATCTCGCCCTTTTCGCGCGCCGCTTCCTCGGTCAGGCCGATGCCGGCGATTTCGGGCATGGTATAGACGACGCTCGGAATCAGGTCGTGGTTCACGATGCCGTGCAGGCCCGCAATGTTCTCGGCGACCGCGATCCCTTCATCCTCCGCCTTGTGGGCCAGCATGGGGCCGGGGACGACGTCGCCGATCGCCCAGATGCCGTCGACGGCGGTCTTGAAGCTGTGGCCGACCTCGATCTGGCCGCGCTGGTTGACGGACAGGCCCGCCTTGTCGAGCGCCAGGCCATCGGTATTGGGACGGCGGCCGATGGCGACCAGCACATTGTCGGCGGTCAGCGTTTCCGCGTCACCCCCCTCGGCCGGTTCCAGCGTGACGGTCGCCTTGCCGCCATCCACCGTGACGCCCGTCACCTTGGTGCCGGTCTTGAACTCGATGCCCTGCTTCTTGAACAGCTTGAGCGATTCCTTGCGAACGTCGCCGTCGAAGCCGGGCAGGATTTGGTCGAGATATTCGACCACGGTGACCTTGGCGCCCAGCCGCTTCCACACGCTGCCCAGTTCAAGGCCGATGACGCCGCCGCCGATGACGACGAGATGTTCGGGCACCTTGGGCAGTTCCAGTGCGCCGGTGGAGTCCACCACCACCTGCTGGTCGACCTCGACGCCGGCCAGCGGGGTGACGCTGGAGCCGGTGGCGATGACGATGTGCTTTGCGGTGACGGTCTGCTCGCCCACGGTGACGCTGTGCGCGTCCGTGAACGCGGCGCGACCCTTGAGCCAGGTGACCTTGTTCTTCTTGAACAGATATTCGATGCCGCCGGTCAGGCCCTTCACTGCCTCCAGCCGCTGCGCGTGCATGGCATCGAGGTCGAGGCTGACCTTGTCGAACTTGACGCCCAGCTTGGCGAGCTTGCCGCCTGCCGCTTCCTCGAACAGTTCGGACGCGTGGAGCAGCGCCTTGGACGGGATGCAGCCGACATTGAGGCAGGTGCCGCCCAGCGTCTCGCGGCTTTCCGCGCACGCGGTTTTGAGGCCCAGCTGAGCCGCGCGGATGGCGGCAACATAACCGCCAGGGCCGGCACCGATTACCAGGACGTCATAGTCGTACGTATCGTTCGCCATCACTCACTCCATCGTACCCCTGCGAAAGCAGGGGTCCAGGGTTACGAGGGACGTCGCTTGGTGCTCTGGGCTCCTGCTTTCGCAGGAGCACTGGGAACGTCAAAGCAACGTTTCGTACCTATCCTTCCACTGCGGGTTGGTCTGCTCGATCAGTTCGACCTTCCAAGCCCGCTTCCATTTCTTCATCTGCAGTTCGCGGTAGCGTGCCGCTTGCAGATCGTCATGCGCTTCGAACCAGACCAGCGTCTTGCAGCCATATCGTTTGGTGAAACCCTCAACCAGCCCCATGCGATGCTGATATGCCCGGCCGATCAGATCGCTGGTCACGCCAATATAGAGCGTGCCGTTGCGATTGCTGGCCATGATGTAGACATATCCGGTCTTCGTCATGCTTCTCCCGGCCCGTGCTCCTGCGAAAGCAGGAGCCTAGGATGATCGAGGTCGGTCCCATGCTGCTCTGGGCTCCTGCTTTCGCAGGGGCACGGCGGGCTTACAAATCGATCAGCAGCCGGGTCGGGTCCTCGATCGCGTTCTTGATCGCGACCAGGAACGTCACCGCCTCGCGGCCGTCGATCAGGCGGTGGTCGTAGCTGAGCGCGAGATACATCATCGGACGCACCACCACCTGGCCGTCACGGACCACGGGGCGATCCTCGATGCGGTGCAGGCCAAGCACCGCCGACTGGGGCGGGTTGATGATGGGCGTGGACATCAGCGAGCCGAAGACGCCGCCATTGGAGATGGTGAAGGTGCCGCCCTTCATCTCGTCCATCTTCAGCGTGCCGTCCTTGGCGCGCTTGCCGAAATCGCCGATCGTCTTTTCGATGCCGGCGACCGTCAGGCTTTCGGCATTGCGGATCACCGGCACGACCAGACCCTGCGGTGCGGAAACCGCAACCGAGATGTCGGCATAGTCGTGATAGACGATCTCATCGCCCTGGATCTGGGCATTGACGCCGGGCATATCCTTCAGCGCCTGGCACGCGGCCTTCACGAAAAAGCCCATGAAGCCGAGGCGGACGCCGTGTTTCTTTTCGAACAGGTCCTTGTACTTCGCCCGCGCCTCGATGACGGCGGTCATGTCGACATCGTTGAAGGTGGTGAGGAGGGCGGCGGTATCCTGCGCTTCCTTCAGCCGCTTGGCGACCGTCTGGCGCAGGCGGGTCATGCGGACGCGCTCTTCGCGGCGACCGGGCGCGCTTTCGCTGGCGGCGGGCTCCGGAGCGGTGGCGGGGGCGGGGGCCGCCGGGGCAGGCGCGGCCGACTTGCCGGCAGCGGCGGCTTCGACATCTTCCTTGGTGATGCGGCCATCGCGGCCCGTGCCCTTGATGGTGGCGGGGTCCAGCCCGGCCTCGAGCACCGCGCGGCGCACTGCCGGGGACAGGGCGGCCGCATCGATATCCTGGGCAGGCGTGGCCGGGCTTTGCTGGCCGGCGGAGGCAGGGGCCGGGGAGGGCGCAGGGGCCGCGGCAGGCTCGGCCTTCGGCGCGGCGAGCGCGGCAGCAGCGCCGCCCGCCTCGATCATCGCGATCACCGCGCCGACCTCGACCGTATCGCCAACCTTGGCCATGTGATCGCCCATCACGCCGGCGGCGGGGGCGGGCACCTCGACCGACACCTTGTCGGTTTCGAGCGAAGCGATCGGCTCGTCGGCCGCCACGGCGTCACCGGGCTGTTTCAGCCATTCGCCGATGGTCGCTTCAGTGATCGATTCGCCCAGTACGGGGACTTTGACTTCGGTTGCCATGATCGTTTCCCGATCCCTTTTTCAAGCGTTTCAAGAAGGACAGCCCCTCAACAAGCTCGGGGCAAGCGGTCCTCCAACTATCCCTTGCGCGTGCGGCGCACTTCCTCGCGGACATTGTGGCCGAGCGCATCGGCGATCAGCGCACCCTGTTCCAGCTGGTGCCGCTTCATCAGGCCCGTCGCAGGCGACGCCGCCGCCGAGCGGCCGGCATAACGAGGCCGCTTCGGCTTGATGCCGGCATCGGCCAGGCACTGTTCGATCAGGGGTTCGACGAAGAACCAATAGCCGTTGTTCTTCGGCTCTTCCTGTGCCCAGACCACCTCTTCCAGATTGACCATCCGCTTCAGCCGAACGGTCAGCGGATCGCCGGGGAAGGGATAGAGCTGTTCGATGCGAACGATGGCCGTGCTCTTGTCCCCGGCCGCGTCGCGCGCTTCGATCAGGTCATAAGCGACCTTGCCGGAACACAGCACCAGCCGCTTCACATCCGCATCGGCGGGTGCGCTCGGATCGGACAGGATTCGCATGAAATGCGTCTCGCCCTGGAACTCGTCGGCCCGGCTGACCGCCATCTTGTGCCGCAGCAGCGACTTCGGCGTCATCAGCACCAGAGGCTTGCGGAAATTCCGGTGCATCTGACGGCGCAGCAGGTGGAAGTAATTGGCCGGCGTCGTCACGTTCGCCACCTGCATATTGTCCTGTGCGCACAATTGCAGGAAGCGTTCGGGGCGGGCCGACGAATGCTCCGGACCCTGGCCTTCATATCCGTGCGGCAAGAGCATGACGAGCCCGTTGGCGCGCAGCCACTTGATCTCGCCTGCCGCGATGAACTGATCGATCATGATCTGGGCGCCGTTGACGAAGTCGCCGAACTGCGCCTCCCACAGCACCAGCGTCTTCGGATCGGCCAGCGCATAGCCATATTCGAAGCCCAGCACGCCATATTCGGACAGCGGGCTGTCCAGCACCTCGAAACTGCCGTGCGGGATTTCCTTCAGCGGCACATATTTGTGCTCGTCGGTCTGATCGACCCAGACGGCGTGCCTCTGGCTGAACGTGCCGCGCCCGGAATCCTGGCCGGACAGGCGCACGCCGAACCCTTCGGACAGCAGCGATCCGAACGCCAGCGCCTCGCCCGTCGCCCAGTCGAACCCCTCGCCGCTGGTGAACATCTGGCGCTTGGCGTCGATCACGCGGGTCAGCGTCTTGTGGATCTGGATGCTGTCCGGAACCTCGGTCAGGGTGCGGCCAAGGCTATCGAACAGCTTCTTGTCGATACCGGTATCCACCGCGCGGCGTGCGCTTTCGGGATCGGCGGGGGCGGACAAGCCCGACCAGCGTCCGGCGAACCAGTCCGCCTTGTTCGGCTTGTAATTGGCCCCGGCCTTGAACTCTTCCTCCAGCAGGTCGGTGAACTGCTGCACCTTGCCGGATACGAAGCTGTCGTCGATCACCTTCTGGCCAGCCAGCTTCCTGCCATAGACGTCGCTGACCGGCGGGTGCTGGCGGATCTTCGCGTACATCAGCGGCTGAGTGAAGCTCGGCTCGTCGCCCTCGTTATGGCCGAAGCGGCGATAGCACCACATGTCGATCACAATGTCGCGGTGGAACTTCTGCCGGAACTCGATCGCCATCTTGCAGGCAAAGGTCACCGCTTCCGGATCATCGCCATTGACATGCAGGATCGGTGCCTGGACCCCCTTGGCCACATCCGACGGATAGGGGGAGGAGCGGGCGAATTGCGGCGAGGTGGTGAAGCCCACCTGGTTGTTGATGATGAAGTGGACGCAGCCACCGGTGTTGTAGCCGCGGATGCCGGAAAAGCCGAGGCATTCCCAGACGATGCCCTGACCGGCGAACGCCGCGTCGCCGTGGATCAGCACCGGCAGCACCTGCTCGTGCGCCTCAAGGTCGCCGCGCATTGTCTGAAGCGCGCGCACCTTGCCCAGCACGACGGGATCGACCGCTTCCAGGTGCGACGGGTTGGCGACCAGCGACATGTGCACGGTGGTGCCGTCGAATTCACGGTCGGTGCTGGAGCCGAGGTGATATTTGACGTCGCCCGAACCGCCGATCTCATCGGGGTTGGCCGATCCGCCCGCAAATTCATGGAAGATGACGCGGTATGGCTTGCCCATCACATTGGCGAGCATGTTGAGCCGTCCGCGATGCGCCATGCCATAGACGATTTCGCGCACGCCCATCTGGCCGCCATATTTGATGATGGCTTCCATTGCGGGGATCATCGCTTCGCCGCCGTCCAGGCCGAAACGCTTGGTGCCGACATATTTCTTGCCGAGGAACTTTTCCCACTGCTCGGCCTCGATCACCTTGGACAGGATCGCCTTCTTGCCCTCCGGCGTGAAATCGATCGCCTTGTCCTGGCCCTCGATCCGTTCCTGCAGGAAACGGCGTTCCTCGACATCGGCGATGTGCATATATTCCAGGCCGACATTGCCGCAGTAATTGCGGCGCAGCGTATCGACCAGTTCGCGCACCGTTGCGGTCTGCAGGCCAAGCGCGCCGCCCAGATATACCGGGCGGTCGACCTCGCTGTCGGGGAACCCATGATATTCGGTCTTCAGATCGTCCGGCAGGTCGCGGTTCGACAGGCCGAGCGGATCGAGATTGGCGGCAAGGTGGCCGCGCACCCGGTAGGTGCGAATGAGCATCATCGCGCGGATGGAATCGCCCGCGGCCTTTGCGATCTGATCGGCCGACGGCGCGGCAGCAGGGGCCGCCTTTGGCGCGGCACCGGGCTTGGCGGGTTTGGGCGCCGGCTCCATCTGGGTCGGGTCCAGCCCGGCGGTCAGCGCATCGGTATCGGTCAGCGGCCAGCCCTTGCGCTGCCAGCTCGGCCCGGAAACGGCGTTTTCCAGGCCGTCGAACCAAGCCTGCCAGCCCGGCTCTACCGAGGCGGGATCCTGCCGATACCTGGCGTAGAGCGATTCGACGAACGCGGGGCTCACCCCTGCGACCGCATCGAAATCCAGACCTTCGTAACCCATTTCATCCTCCATCCCTCTCCCGCTGGCGGGAGAGGGTTGCGCAGACTTAGGCCAGAAAGGCCTTAGTCGGAGCTGGGTGAGGGTGGGTTTGCAATGCCAGCAAAGGCCACCCTCATCCAACTGCACCTAGGCGCTTACAGCGCCAAGGTTTCGTATCCTTCTCCCGCTGGCGGGAGAAGGATTAGTGGCTTAACCCTTCAACACCTCGACCAGCGTTTCGCCCAGCAGCGACGGGCTGGCCGAAACCTTGATGCCGGCCGCTTCCATCGCGGCGATCTTGCTTTCGGCATCGCCCTTGCCGCCGGAGACGATCGCGCCGGCATGGCCCATGCGACGGCCCGGAGGGGCCGTGCGACCCGCGATGAAGCCGGCCATCGGCTTCTTGCGGCCGCGCTTGGCCTCGTCGATCAGGAACTGCGCCGCCTGCTCCTCGGCATCGCCGCCGATTTCGCCGATCATGATGATCGACTGAGTGGCGTCGTCGGCCAGGAACAGTTCCAGCACGTCGATGAAATTGGTGCCGTTGACCGGATCGCCGCCGATGCCGACCGCCGTCGTCTGACCCAGACCCGCATTGGTGGTCTGGAACACGGCTTCATAGGTCAGCGTGCCTGAACGGCTGACAACGCCGACGCTGCCCTTGGAAAAGATGCTGCCGGGCATGATGCCGATCTTGCATTCGCCGGGGGTGAGCACGCCAGGGCAGTTCGGGCCGATCAGCCGCGACTTCGATCCCGACAGCGCACGCTTGACGCGGACCATGTCGAGGACCGGGATGCCTTCGGTGATCGCGACGATCAGCGGCACTTCCGCGTCGATCGCCTCCAGAATGGAATCGGCGGCGAAGGGCGGCGGAACATAGATGACGGACGCGGTGGCGCCGGTCTTTGCGACGGCTTCCGCGACGGTGTCGAAATTGGGCAGGCCCAGTTCCTCATGGATCGTGCCGCCCTTGCCGGGCGTGACGCCGCCAACCATCTGCGTGCCGTAATCCAGCGCCGCCTTGGTATGGAAAGTGCCTGTCTTGCCGGTCATCCCCTGGGTGATGACCTTGGTGTTCTTGTCGACGAGGATGCTCATCTAGTCTTCGCTCCCTTGTTCCCCGGGGTTCCCCGGGGCAGCGCTAATTTCAGGCCAGGCTCTCGTCGATGCCCTTGCAGGCGACCAGCAGTTCCTTGACCGCGTCGATGCTGACCTGAAGGTTGCCCTTGGCCTCGTCCGACAGGGCGATTTCGATCACCTTTTCCACGCCGCCCGCGCCGATGATGACGGGGACGCCGACATACAGGTCATCCACGCCGTACTGGCCGGTCAGGTGCGCGGCTGCGGGCAGGACGCGCTTCTGGTCGAACAGATAGCTTTCCGCCATGGCGATGCCGCTGGTGGCGGGCGCATAGAAGGCCGAACCGGTCTTGAGCAGGCCGACGATCTCGCCGCCGCCCGAACGGGTGCGCTGGACGATCGCGTCGATCCGCTCCTGCGTGGAAAAGCCCATCGCGATCATGTCGGCGACCGGGATGCCGCCGATGGTCGAATATTCGAGCACGGGGACCATGGTGTCGCCGTGTCCGCCGAGCACGAAGCTGGTCACGTCCTTGACCGACACCTTGAACTCGTCGGCCAGGAAATGGCTGAAACGGCTGGAATCGAGCACGCCCGCCATGCCGACCACCATATGATGCGGCAGGCCGGAAAATTCGCGCAGCGCCCACACCATCGCGTCGAGCGGGTTGGTGATGCAGATGACGAACGCGTCGGGGGCGTTGGCGGCGATGCCTTCGCCGACCGCCTTCATCACCTTCAGGTTGATGCCGAGCAGATCGTCGCGGCTCATCCCCGGCTTGCGGGCGACACCGGCGGTGACGATGATGACGTCGGCGCCCGCAATGTCGGCATAGTCGTTGGTGCCGGTGATCGTGGCGTCGAAACCCTCGACGGGCGCGCACTGCGACAGGTCAAGCGCCTTGCCCTGGGGCACGCCCTCTACCACGTCGAACAGGACGATATCGCCCAGTCCCTTCAGCGCTGCGAGATGGGCGAGCGTGCCGCCGATATTGCCAGCGCCGATCAGCGCGATCTTCTTGCGAGCCATGGGTCTCCCTTTTCTGGCCGGTGCGGGCACTCTCCACGGCCCGCGGAAACGGGTGCGGCTTAGGCGCTTTGATAAGGCCGGGCAACTAAAGAATCGTGAAAAGACCGGAAATCTTTGCACATGCGAACGATGTGCAATAACGCTGGATTTGGGTCGGATGCAACGTGACAGGGCAAGATGGCCATGGCATGAACGGCGCGAGTTCAAGCGCGTTCGGAGGTCAAGCCATGCGGATACGGGGCGGAACGATTGGCATGGGGGTTGCTCTGGCGGCCATGTGCGCGGCGGCGGTGGCTGCCAGCGCCGGGGAAGCCGATCCGGCAGCGCGCGTCCGGGCGCCGGCGCTGGCGGAAGTCGAAACCGTCGTGGTGGCGGACGGCACGCCGATGCCGCGCTTTCGCGTCGATGCCGCTTGGCCCACGATGCCCGCCGACCTGATGCTGGGTCAGGTTTCCGGCGTGGCGGTGGACGGTGATGACGATGTCTGGGTGGTGCACCGTCCCCATTCGCTTGGGCCGACCGATACCGGTGCCGCGCAGACCCCGCCGATCGCCGTCTGCTGCAAGCCCGCGCCGACGGTGGTGCGCTTCAGCCGGGATGGGGCCTATCTGGCCGGATGGGGCCTGCCCGACACCGGACCGGTGCTGGACGGGGTGAACCAGTGGCCGAAGAGCATTCACGGTGTCTATGTCGATGCGGCCAAGACCGTGTGGTTCGGCGGCAATGGCGATGGCGACCATGCCGTCCTCAACTTCACCGCCGACGGCAAGTTCATCCGCGCCTATGGCCGCCGCGACAAGACCGGCGGGAACGAGGATCTGAGCAGCCTGGGCAACCCGGCCGACGTGTTCCACGAAGATGGCGAATTGCTGATCGCGGATGGGTACAAGAACAAGCGGATCATCGGTTTCGACAGCCGGACCAATCGCAACACGGCGGCCTTCGGTGCCTATGCCAGCCCGCCGGCAGGTCCGGCGCGCGCAGGCAATTTCGATCAGAGCCAGGCGACCAGCACCGGCGATGGCGGGGCCAACCCGGCTTCGAAGAGCTTCGGCGATATCGTGCATTGCATCGTCAAGACGAAGGACGAGCATTATTATGTCTGCGACCGGCGCAACAATCGCGCCCAGCTGTACCGCAAGCGCGCGGGCAAGTTCGAGTTCGTCCGCGACCTGGTGATCGCTCCGGAAACGGGCGGCACCCGCACCGTCACCGACATCGCGATGAGCCCGGACGAAAAATATCTCTATGTCGCCGACATGATGAACGGGCGCATCTGGATCCTGCTGCGCGAAACGCATCAGGTGCTGGGCGCCATCGGGCGAAACGGGCGTCAAGCGGGCGAGTTCATCTGGCTGCACAGCATCGACACGGATTCGCAGGGCAATATCTATGCGACCGAGGTGAACACGGGTCGCCGCGTCCAGAAATTCGTGTTCGAGGGTGTGCGATAAGGACTAACATCCTCTCCCTTGATGGGAGGGGATAGCGAAGCTTGCCGCGACAGCGGCTAGCGGCGCTTGGAGAGGGTGATGAGCTTTCCCGAGCGTAGGCCATCACCCCTCTCCCAGCTTCGACTAGGCGGCAGCGCCGCCAAGTCTCCGCATCCCTCTCCCGCAAGGGGAGAGGGAGTATTTAGCGTCCCTCCTGCTCGATCCGCCGATACTCCGTTGCCAGCACGTCGAAGGCCAGCTTGCGCGTGCCGACCTCCGAGATCAGCCCCTTGCGGTTCCAGCCCTGTTGATAGACCGGGTGCTGGCGACGCGGCGAGCGGAAGTCCTTGAGGATCCAGGGCGACAGGCCAGCCAGGAACGGTACCTTGCGCGCCATGGCCAGCGTCTGGCGATAGACCTCTGCCTGATATTCCTCGCTGAACTTGTGCGGATCGGCCGAGCCGTCGCGATAGCCCGCCAGAGCGCCTGCGCCGAATTCGGAAAAGATCAGCGGCTTGTCGACCGGGCTGCGCCATTCGAACGATGGCAGGTCCGCCAACGGATCGCCGGAATACCAGCCGGAGTAGGTGTTGATCGCCATCACATCCAGATCGGCGAGCAGCGGATCGTCGATCGTCGATACCTTGCCCTTTCGCTCGCTGAGGAGCGCGGCAGTGACCAGGCGGGTATCGTCCAGCGCGCGGACATCGGCGATCAGGGTGCGGAGGAACGTGTTGCGGGCATCGCCGATGGGGGTTTCGTTGGCGACGCTCCACAGGCCGATCGAGGCGCGGTTGCGGTCGCGCCGGATATTGGCGGCCAGCATCGCGCGGGCCGTGGCCAGCGTATCTGCGTTCGACCAGTCGACCAGCCAATAGACGGGAATCTCGCTCCACACGATCAGACCGAGTTCGTCGGCGGCGCGGGTCATCACCTCGGCATGGGGATAATGGGCCAGGCGCACGAAATTGCCGTTCAGGCCGTGCTTGACCTCGCCCAGCAGGGCGCGGGCGCTGGCCGGGGTCATGGCGCGGACGGGATTTTTGCCAATTTCCTCCTCATGCACGGAAATGCCGCGCAGAAAGAGGGGCTTGCCGTTCAGCATGATCCGGTGCCCGCGCACCTCGATCGTGCGAAAGCCGATCCGGTCCACCATGCGGTCGGCACCCGCAGTGACCGTCACGTCATAAAGCATCGGGTCGTCCGGCGACCAGCGGCGGAGCGCACGCGGAGCGGGCGCCGACCCCTCCCACATCCCGCCAGCGGCCCGCCCGTCCAGCGTCACGCCCAATGCCGGGATCGTCACGCGAACAGGCGCGGCGGCATCCGGCCCGTTCAGCCGGATGGTCGCGGCAATCCGGCCATCGCGGGTCACGCGGACCCAGGCGTCATCGATAAAGGTGTCGGGAACGGCAATCAGCGAGACGGGCCGGGTGATCCCGCCATAGGTTTCCCAGTCGGTGACGGGCGGCGGCACGCTTTGCGGTGTGCGGGCGGAATCCACCCCCAGCGTGATGCGGTTGGTCCCTGCGCGGACCAGCCCCGTCACTTCGAACGCAAAGGGCACGAACCCACCCTCATGCCGCCCGACTTCCTGCCCGTTCAGAAACACCGCCGTCGAATAGTCCGCCGCGCCGATGCGCAGGAACAGCCGTTCGCCCGGCCCTGGCTGCGCGTGCTCGAACGTGCGCTGATACCAGACCAGGCCGTGATAGTGGCGCATTTCTGACGAATGTCCGATCCAGCTGCCCGGCAGATGAGTGATGGCCGACCGCTGAACGTCGAATTCGAACAGCGCGGTCGGGTTGTCCCGCTCGACATCGGCGATCACCCGGTCCTGCCAGCGGCGTGTGGAATCATTGGGCGGCCCGCCGTGAAACCCCTTCACACCGTCGCGGAACGGGTCGATCGACCAGTGCCACGCCCCGTCCAGCTTTTGATGTGGGCGCAAATCGGCGGCGGTCAGCGTGACCGGCTGGGCGGCAAGCGGCAGGGCAATCAACGCCAGCGCCATGGCGGCCAGAAAACGCAGCATCCTCATCCCCTTGTTCCGTGGGTACGAGGCTAACGGCTAATCGCCGGCTTGCAACCGGCGCTCAGTCGGTACCGTGGCCCTTGGCCAGATAGTCGAAGCTGCGCATTTCGTTGAGGCGGCTGACGGTTCGCTGGAATTCGAAGCGGCCATCGCCTTCGGCATAGAGTTCTTCGGGCGTGGCATCGGCGGCGGCGAGCAGCTTGACCCGGTGTTCGTACAGCGCGTCGATGAGCGTGACGAAGCGTGCGGCCTCATTGCGGTTTTCCGGCCCGAGCCGCGGGATGCCGACCAGGATGACGGTGTGAAAGCGGCGGGCGATGGCCAGATAATCGGCGGCACCGCGTGCCTCTCCGCACAGCCGCTTGAAGCTGAACACCGCGACGCCCTTCAGCGATTTGGGCACGTGCAGCGTGCGGCCGCCGCCCACGTCCAGTTCCTCGACGGGTACTTTCGCTCGGTCCTCGACCGGATAGTCGGTGAGGCGGAAAAAGGCGGCCGACAATTCCGCCGTTGCCTCCGGGCCATTGGGGACAAGCCAGGTGTCGATGCGACCCAGTCGATCGAGCCGGTAATCGACCGGGCCATTGAGCGCGACGACATCGCATTTCTGCTGGATCAGGTCGATGAAGGGCAGGAACAGCGACCGGTTGATCCCATCCTTATACAAATCGGTCGGCGCGCGGTTGGAAGTGGCGACGATGGTGACGCCGCGATCGAACATCGCGGTGAACAGGCGCGACAGGACGGCGGCATCGGCGGGGTTGTTGACGATCATTTCGTCGAACGCCAGCAGCCGCACCTCGTCCGACATGGTTGCCGCGACGGGCTGAATCGGGTCCGGCACCTCGCTGCCGCGCGCGATGTGCAGCCGGTGATGCACCTCCTGCATGAAGGCGTGGAAATGGACCCGGCGTTTGCGGCGGATGTCCAGATGCTGGAAGAACAGGTCCATCAGCATGGATTTGCCGCGTCCGACATCGCCCCACAGATAGGCTCCGCGCGGCGGCTCCGGCGTGCGGCCGAGCAGTTTCCAGAGGGTCGATCCGCGCTTGGGAACCGCTTCCAGTTCGGCCGCCAGCCGGTCGAGCCGTTCGGCGGCAGCGGCCTGAGTGGGGTCGGGGCGCAATTCGCCAGCCGCGACCAGCGCGCGATAGGCCGCAAGCGGGCGGGTCATCGCGGCGTGCTGCCCTTGCGTGCGGTGCCGGTGAAGCTGGCGATCACCCGTCCTTCCTGAACGACGCGGCCGCGCATGAAGAACAGCCGACCGGTTTCGCGCAGCAGTTCGACCTCCGCTTCGATCGCCGTGCCCATCCGGGCGCCGTCGATGAACTGAGCGGACAGGTCGACCGTCGAGGCGCCGTCGATACTGGCCACGCCCAATGCACGGCCCGCGCCGAACAAGGCCATGTCCATGAACCCCAGCAGCGCGCCGCCATGCACCTGATCGCGCAGGTTGCTGTGTCGGCGGGCCGGTGTCATCCGGACCAGTGCCATCCCGGCGCCCTCCGCCCGGACGGATATCGCGCCGAGCATGTCGTTATAGCGGTCGCGCTCAACCAGTTCCCACCGGTGCCATCCGGGGAGATCCGGGTCGGGAAAGAAGCGGAAGGGCGATGGATCGGTCAAGGCCGGGTGCCGCTATGCCTCCCCGGGGCCGGGGAGGCATACCGGATCAGATCGCGCGTTCCATTTCCATCTTCTTGATCTCGCCGATCGCCTTGGCCGGGTTTAGGCCCTTGGGACAGACATTGGCGCAGTTCATGATGGTATGGCAGCGATAGAGGCGGAAGGGATCCTCCAGCTCGTCCAGCCGCTCGCCCGTCATCTCGTCGCGGCTGTCGGCCAGCCAGCGATAGGCCTGAAGCAGAATCGCCGGGCCGAGAAACCGGTCAGAATTCCACCAATAGCTGGGGCAGCTGGTCGAGCAGCAGGCGCACAGGATGCACTCGTACAGGCCATCGAGCTTGGCGCGGTCCTCCGGCGACTGCAGCCGTTCCTTGCCCGAGGGCGGCGGCGTCACCGTCTGCAGCCACGGCTTGATCGAAGCGTACTGGGCATAGAAATGGGTGAAATCGGGGACCAGGTCCTTGATGACATCCATGTGCGGCAGCGGCGTGATACGGATCGCGCCCTTGATGTCCTCGATGGCGGTCGTGCAGGCCAGCGCATTGCGCCCGTCGATGTTCATCGAACAGGAACCGCAGATGCCCTCGCGGCAGGACCGGCGGAAGGTGAGGGTGGGATCGACCTCGCCCTTGATCTTGATCAGCGCGTCGAGGACCATCGGGCCGCAATCGTCCAGGTCGACCTCGAACGTGTCGTAGCGCGGGTTGGCGCCGGCGTCGGGATCGTAGCGATAGATCTTGAACTGCTTGACGCGCGTAGCGCCTTGGGGCGCTTTGTGAACCTTGCCCTCGTTCCTGATCTTGCTGTTCTTCGGCAGGGCGAATTCGGCCATGGTCACTTCCCGTTGTTGCACATTCCGATCTGGCGCGGCGGGCGCGCCAGTCAAGACCCGCACCCGTTACAACAGGCTGACGCTGCTCGCAAATGCAGCAGACGCGAAAAATGCGATTATCGATCGAGAGAAAATCGCAATCCGGCGGCGATCAGATGACGTCGAGCACCAGGCCTAGGTCGCGCGCCTCCTGCGCTTCGATATACCAGTTTTCGGGCGCTCGGGCTTTCAGCACCTCCAGGTCGATCTGCGTGCCCTGGACCAGGTCGCCGAACCCCTCTTCCTCGATGCGGATCGAATGTTCGATCTCGTGCAGCGCGGCCTTCAGGCTGGCGATGCAGGTCTTGAGCGGCCCTTCGAGCTGGATGGTCTTCGACAGGATGCGCTCGTGGATCATGATCCGCGTTCCACGGGTCAGGAACCTTTTGTCCGCGGGAAAGGCGGACATGAACGTCGCGCCAGCCGAATAGACCGCGACCTTGCCCAGGAACAGCAGTTCGCGCCCCTTATATTCCCGCAGCAGCCGCACCTCGTCGCCCATCAGCCGGGCGACCTCCGGATCGCCGCCAAGGGTCGAGATCGAAATGACGATCGGCCCGTCTGCGGGAGCGCTGGCCAGTGCATCGCGGAAGGTGGCGGCCATGGCGTGATTGACCGGCCCCGACAATTCGACATGCGGGGTGGCGAGCAGGGGATAGGGGTGCTGGTTATGGGTCATGCCCGCCGAACGGGTGGTATCGGGCATGGTTCCGTAACAATTTTGCGGTGCAGCGCTTTTGTCGTCTATCGGCCTGCGCTGGCCGGGCCATCGACCATCGCCATTGCCGGTCGGCCGACGGGCTTGCCGGCATCGCGCGGGGCGCGGGCATCCAGCGCGGCCAGCCAGACGCCGGTTTCCGCTCCGATCGACAATTGCGGGTTGCTGGCGTCGACCTTTGCCGTTTGCTCCCATCCGGACACGAGCCCGCGCGCTTCGGCCGCCGCACCGGCAAAGGGTTGCGGCTTGCGCAGGGCAATGTTGATCAGGGCGTCGCCGAAAAAGGTCCAGTCATTGTCGGCGGCGCATCCGAAGCTGGGACGGTCGGCCGATGCGGCGGTGGCGACCACGCGGTCCGGGTCGGCGAGCAGCGGGACGAAAACACCCGAATAACAGGCGCTGATCAGGATCATCGCCCGGTCGATGCCCAGCGTATCGAGCGTCGACCAGAGGCGGAAGGGCGAGATGGCCCCGAAGCCGCTGTCGCCGTCATGATAGACGATGCCCCATGGGGCGCCGTGGCTGGTGGTGTAGAGGATCAGGACATCCTCCTGCCGGTCCATGCGGTCGGCGATGGCGGCCAGCGCCGATTCGATGTTGGCGGGCGATCCCATGGCCAGTTTCGACGGCGCCTGCCCATCGCTGCCGGCCAGCACGATGCTGCGTCCCTGCGCCTGATAGCGCCGTTCCAGCACCTGGGCCGTCGCCCGCGCCTCCCGCCCGAACACGGGATCGCTGTCCAGCCCAGCGACCAGGACATAGGCGTCGATCACCCCCGGGCGCTGCGGTTTCAGCGCATCGATCTGTTGCGTCAGTCGCCGCGATTCCTCAAGTGCCCAGCCGACGGGCCGCGCTCGCTCGACCGCCAGTCCCGCATCGGCCATCGCCTGGCGTTGCTGGGCGGAGGCCGCCGCCACACTTCGCTGGGCAAGGCCGGTGTGCATCGGCGGGGCATAGGCTGTCTGCGGGCCGGGCGCGGCCGATCCGGCAAAGACCGATGCCGTCAGCATCGCCGCCGCGACCATCCAGCGCTGAAGCCCGATCCGTTCCATGGACCACCAGCTTTCCCCGGCGGCGGCATCAGGTCAAGCAGTCACTGGACCCGTTCGATTGGAAATCGTTGCTTTCCTGCCTATCTGAAGGCGCATGACACGCCTTTCCCTGCTTGACCTGATCCCGGTGCGCGAGGGCGCGACCGTGGCCGACGCTCTTGGCGATGCGGCCGCCATCGCCCGCCATGTCGAGGGGTTGGGCTTTGCCCGGTACTGGGTGGCCGAACATCACGGCATGGCGGGCGTCGCGGGCGGTGCCGCCGCCGTGGTGATCGGCCATGTCGCTGCCGCCACGCAGCAGATTCGCGTGGGAGCAGGCGGCATCATGCTGCCGAACCACGCGCCGCTGGCGATTGCCGAACAGTTCGGGACGCTGGCTGCGCTGTATCCCGGCCGGATCGACCTGGGCCTTGGCCGAGCGCCCGGCAGCGATCAGCGCGTGGCACAGGCGATGCGCCGCACGCTGGCCAGCGATGCCGACGGGTTCCCGCGCGACGTGATGGAGTTGCAGAGCTACTTCGCCGATGACGGCCGGACCGGTATCCGGGCGACGCCGGGTGCGGGCGCCGACGTGCCCATCTATATCCTGGGGTCCAGCACCTATGGCGCGCAGCTCGCCGCCGCGCTGGGCCTGCCCTATGCCTTTGCCAGTCATTTCGCGCCGCAGATGCTGGACGAGGCACTGTATCTGTATCGCCGGGATTTCCGCCCCAGCACGCAATTGAAGGAGCCCTATGCGATTGCGGGGTTCAACGTGTTCGGTGGCGAGACCGACGCGGCGGGCGAATATCTGGCCAGTTCGATGCAGCAAAGCTTCGTCGCGCTGCGCACCGGCAATCCCGGCAAGCTGAAACCCCCGGTCGCTGGCTATCGGGACAGCCTGCCGCCCCAGGCACAGGCGATGCTGGACGGCGTGCTGAGTGCCAGCGCCATCGGATCGGCCGCGACGGTGGAGGCCCGGATGCGGGCGTTCGTCGATCGCACGGGTGTCGACGAACTGATGCTGACCAGCGCGATATTCGATCAGGATGCCCGTGCGCGCAGCCTGACCATCGCCGCGAACGCCATTCGGGCGATCGCGGCCGCACCCGAGCCGGCACTCGCCGGCTAAGGGCCAATTCCCGTTTGAATGTTGCGGTGCCACCCCTTAAGTGCCGCCGCGACACCCCCCATCGGCAGGAGAGAGGGCATGACGATCACTGGCGAACTTTTTATTGGTAGCGCTCGCATTGGCACGAATGAGCGGTTTCACGCATATAATCCGGCCACCGGAGAGGCCATTGCCGATGCCGGTTTTTCGCTGGCGACGGTAGAGCAGGTCGAAGAGGCCTGTGCGCTGGCCGCGGCTGCTTTCCCCATCTATTCCCAGCTGTCGCTTGAACAGCGGGCAGCATTTCTGGACGCGGCTGCCGACGAGATCGATGCGCTTGGCGATACGCTGACCGAGCGGGGCTGCGCCGAAACCGGCCTGCCGCCCGCCCGCCTGAACGGCGAGCGCGGACGCACCGTCGGTCAGTTGCGGCTGTTCGCCAAGGAAGTGCGCGACGGCGCATGGCAGGGCATCCGCATCGACCATGCGATCCCGGATCGCCAGCCGCTGCCCAAATCGGACCTGCGCCTGCGCCGCGTGCCGATCGGCCCGGTCGCTGTCTTTGGCGCATCGAACTTTCCGCTCGCCTTTTCGGTGGCGGGCGGTGACACCGCATCGGCGCTGGCCGCCGGTTGCCCGGTGATCGTCAAGGCGCATTCAGCACACCCCGGCACGTCGGAGCTGGTCGCCGGTGCGATCGTGCGCGCTGCCGAAAAGACGGGAATGCCGAACGGGGTGTTCTCGATGATCACGGGCGCAGGATCGACCGTCGGGCAGAAGCTGGTGTCCGACCCGCGCATCATGGCGGTGGGCTTCACCGGATCGCGTGGCGGCGGCATCGCCCTGATGAAGACGGCGGCGGCACGGCCGGTGCCGATCCCGGTCTATGCCGAAATGTCGAGCATCAACCCGGTGATCCTGATGCCGCACGCGCTCGCCAATCGCGGCGCTGCACTGGCGGACCAGTTCGTGGCGTCGGTCAGCATGGGTGCCGGCCAGTTCTGCACCAATCCCGGGCTGATCCTGGCGGTGGACGGACCCGAGCTGGATGCGTTCATCGAGCGCGCCGGTGGCGGGGTGTCCGGCCTGGGCGCGCAGGTGATGCTGACGGACGGCATCCACAAGGCGTTCGAAGAGGGCAAGTCCAAGCTGGCGGCGCTGCCCGGTGTCCAGACGGTGGCGACCGGACTGGCTGCCGAAGGCCCGACCCGCGGCGTTGCGGCCCTGTATGCAACGACGGGTGCCCAGTTCATCGCCGATCCGGCGCATGCGCATGAAATCTTCGGCGTGTCGTCGCTGGTCGTCAAATGCGCCGACGTCGATGAGCTGAACACGGTGCTGACCAAGCTGGAAGGCCAGTTGACGGCGACCCTGCAGGTGGACGAGGCCGATCACGACGCCGCCCGCACGCTGATCCCGGCGCTGGAACAGACGGTCGGCCGGATCATCGTCAATGGCTGGCCCACCGGGGTCGAGGTGACCCATGCCATGGTGCATGGCGGGCCGTTCCCGTCGACATCGGATGGCCGATCGACTTCCGTCGGCACGCTGGCGATCGACCGGTTCCTGCGCCCCGTCAGCTATCAGGACATGCCGGAGGCGTTGCTGCCCGACGCGCTGAAGGGTGCGGTGCCCGGCGTGCTGGCCCGCGTCGACGGAGCCTGGACCGTCTGATCCGGAACCGATTGACGGGACGTTGAAACGGGCCGGTTCGCTCTTGCGTTCCGGCCCTTTTCGGTTTTAGCGTGATACCGATAACAGCGGGGGAGAGGTCAGCATGACGACCAAGGGAGTTTCGTTCGCGCTCGGCATGGCGATCATGGTCGCCGGAGCGGCATCGGCATGGGCGCAAAGCGGTGGCGAAGTGCAGATCACCGATGCGGAAAACGCCGAATGGAATTTCACGGGCAAGGGGATGCGGACCCGCGTGGTCGAATCCGAAGGCGCGCCGGGCGGCATGGCGATCGAGGCCGCGGTGGCACGCAAGGGCGCCAACCCTTGGGACATCCAGACCGCCATCACCCTCAAACAGGGATTTGCGGTGGGCGACAAGCTGAGCTTCGGTTTCTACGCCCGCGCGGTGAAGGGGGATGCCGGTGGGTCCACCGTCACGCTGCCCATCCGCATTCAGCGCACCGCCGCCCCCTATGACGCGGCGATCGAAGGTGCCGTGACGGTCGGCCCGGAATGGAAATATTACTGCATTTCCGGCCCGGCGAAGATCGCGTTGCAGCCGAACGAGATGAACGTTTCGGTCCAGATGGCCGGCGACAAGCACACGGTCGAATTCGGCCCGTTCCTGGGCTTTCTGATCCCGGCAAGCTCGTCCGCTAATTTCAGCCGCAAATGTGCATGACGACCGGGCTTTGTCCCCTGCGCGGCCAAGCATTGCTTGACTCGGGCAGGGGGCGGACTAGTGGTAGCGCTACCAGAGTGAACAGCTGATGGGAATTGCCGTGGAGAGGATGCTTACGCCCGAAACCCTGCCGGTGGATTATCGCGACGCAACGCTGGTTGGCCGCGTTGCGCTGGCCGATGGTCCCGTGCCCGTGGTGGTGCGTGGCGGCACGGTGTTCGATGTGTCGCGCGAAGTGCCGACGGTCGCCGACCTGCTGGACGGCGATGCGGCGTCGGTGACCGGCCGGGCGCTGGGCGACGTGCTGGACTTGGCGGCGCCGGGCAGCGACGGCGGCCCCGTGCTGTTGTCGCCGGTCGACCTGCAATGCGTGAAGGCGGCGGGCGTGACCTTTGCCGTGTCGGCGATCGAACGGGTGATCGAGGAACGGGCGCGCGGGGATTCCGGCGCCGCGGCCGCGATCCGCGCCGAGCTGGAGGACAAGGTGGGTGACGGCATCCGTTCCGTCGTTCCCGGCACCGAACCGGCCGCGCGGCTGAAGCAGGCGCTGATCGATGCGAACATGTGGTCGCAATATCTGGAAGTCGCCATCGGCCCCGATGCCGAGGTGTTCACCAAGGCGCCCGTGCTGTCGACGCTGGGCTGGGGCGCGGAAATCGGCGTCCGGTCCGATTCGACCTGGAACAATCCCGAGCCCGAAGTCGTCCTGGCGGTCAATTCGCACGGGCAGACCGTGGGCGCGACGCTGGGCAACGACGTCAATCTGCGCGATTTCGAGGGGCGCAGCGCGCTGCTTCTCGGGAAGGCGAAGGACAACAACGCTTCTTGCTCGCTGGGGCCGTTCATCCGCCTGTTCGATGGCAGCTACGGCATCGACGATGTGCGTGCAGCGGAAATCGACCTGCTGATCGAGGGCGAGGAGGGCTATCGCCTGGAGGGGCATAGCTCGATGCGGCAGATCAGCCGCGATCCGCTCGATCTGGTCAAGCAGACGTTGAGCGAGCATCAGTATCCGGACGGATTCGTCCTGTTCCTGGGCACGTTGTTCGCGCCCGTGCAGGACCGGGACGAGCCGGGTCGCGGGTTCACCCACAAGGTCGGCGACCGGGTGACCATCGCCAACGACCGGCTGGGACGGCTGGTCAACCGGGTGACCACCAGCAAGGCGGCTGCCCCGTGGACCATGGGCATCCGCGGATTTTATCGCAACTTGGCTGAGCGCGGGTTGCTGGTCGAGCCGGTTTCGGCTTGACGGAATGAACGGGCGCGGGGAGGGGATGCCCCGCTGGACAGGAACTCAGAGTGACGAAGGAATTGATTATGGCCGAGGCTGATCCGGCTCAATTGACGCAAGCCGCGGCCAAGCGTGCACTCTATCCGAGCCTTGAGGGCAAGCGCGTGCTGATCACCGGCGGCGGCTCCGGCATCGGTGCGGGACTGGTCGAGGGCTTTGTCGAACAGCGGGCGCAGGTGACGTTCTTCGATATCGCCGAAGCGGATTCGCAGGGCGTGGTCGACCGGCTGGATGGCCCCCATCGGCCGACGTTCCACCGCGTCGACCTGACCGACATCGCCGCGCTCCAGGCGGCCATCGCCAAGGTGGAAGCGGCCGACGGCCCGTTCGACATCCTGGTAAACAACGCCGCCAATGACGACCGGCATTCCATCGAACAGGTGGACGAAGCCTATTGGGACAACCGCCTGTCGGTGAACCTGAAGCACATGTTCTTTGCCGCCCAGGCCGTCGTGCCGGGCATGAAGGCGAATGGCGGCGGCGTGATCGTCAACCTGGGGTCGATCAGCTGGCATCTGGGCCTGAAGGACCTGCCGCTGTACCAGACGTGCAAGGCCGCGATCGAGGGATTGTCGCGCAGCCTGGCGCGCGATCTGGGCGAGTTCGGGATCCGGTCGACCTGCGTCATCCCCGGCAATGTCCGCACGCCGCGCCAGCTGAAATGGTACACGCCGGAGGGCGAGGCGGAGATCGTGGCGGCCCAGTGCCTGAAGGGGCGGTTGGTACCCGATGACATCGCCGCGATGGTGCTGTTCCTGGCCTCCGACGACGCGCGGCTGGTCACCGGACACAGCTATTTCGTGGATGCGGGCTGGCGCTGAGATGAGCGTCGTGCGGTCCGAGCCGAAATCGGTCTGGTCGCTCGGCGCGCCGCTGGGCGAGGGGCCGGTCTGGGTCGAACGGGATGCGGCGCTCTGGTTCGTCGATATCAAGGGCCACCGCATTCATCGCTATGACCCGGCGACGGACGAACGCCGATCCTGGGATGCGCCGGCGCAGGTCGGATTCTGTCTGCCCACCGAGAGCGGGCGGTTCATCGCCGGATTGCAAACCGGATTGGCGATATTCGATCCCGTGTCCGGCAGCTTTACCCCGTTGGTGGACCCCGAACCGCATATGCCGGGCAACCGATTGAACGACGGCGTGGTCGATGGCCATGGCCGCTTGTGGTTCGGCACGATGGACGATGCCGAAACGGCGGACACCGGTTACTGGTACCGGCTGGACGGCGACCGCTGCATCAAGGCGGCGGGTCCGGTTTCCATCACCAACGGCCCGGCGCTCTGTCCGAAAAGCGAGACCATCTATACCGTCGATACGCTGGGCGGCCCGGTCTATGCCAGCGATGTTCAGCCCGACGGTAGCCTGGCCAACACCCGGCTGTTCACCGCGATCCCGAATGGCGAAGGCTATCCGGACGGTCCGTGCGTCGATGCCGAGGGATGCGTCTGGATCAGCCTGTATGCCGGATGGGGCGTGCGGCGCTATTCGCCCACAGGCGAGTTGCTGGAGGTCGTCGAGTTTCCGGTCAGCGCGATTACCAAGATCGCCTTTGGCGGGCCGGACCTGAAGACCGTGTTCGCGACCACCGCCGCCAAGCATCTGGATGCCGACGCGCGTGCGCGCGAGCCGCTGGCCGGGGACCTGTTTTCATTCCGGGTCGATGTGCCCGGATTGAAGGGAACAACGATAAAAGGGTATTGAAGAGGATGATCCACCGCACGCTCGCGCTCGCGCTCCTGCTGACCGCCGGGGCGGCGGCGGCGGAACCCGTCATCCTGACCCCGATGAGCAGCCATGCGGTGATCCAGCGCGATCGGCCGCTGATCGTCATCGGCACCGCCGATCCCGGCGAGGCGCTGACCATTGCCATGGGCAGTGCTTCGGTTCAGGCAACCGCCGACGCAGCGGGCAAGTGGCAGGCGACGCTGCCCGCGCTCCCCGCCGGTGGGCCGCACAAGCTGACCGTTACCGGCGCGAATGGCGCGACGGCGGTGATGGACGACCTGTTGGCGGGCGATGTCTGGCTGTGTTCCGGCCAGTCGAACATGGAATATGAGACGCGCAACACGCTGAACGGGCCGGGCATCGTCGCGTCCTCGGCCGATCCGCAGCTCCGCCTGCTCAAGATGGAAAAGCGCGTCGCCTATTCGGCCGACGCCCCGCTCGAGAAGCGGCCTGCATGGGCGGCCGCATCGCCGGAGAGCGTCGGCGGCTTTTCGGCGGCCTGTTACCTGATGGTCAAGCAGTTGAAGGCCGAACAGGGCGTGCCGATGGGCGCCATCGATTCGAGCTGGGGCGGCACCGCCATCCGGCCGTGGATCGCGCTGGAGGACGCCCGCCCGCTGCCCGGCAATGCCGAGGATGCGACGTTGATGCAACTGCGCGGCGAGGATCCGGCCAAGGCGCTGGCGGTGTTCGCCGGACGCTGGGGCACATGGTGGCGGGAACAGTCGGGCGACAAGCCGGGGCAGGAGCCGTGGAACGCCCCCGACCGCCTGAGCTGGCAGCCGGTGCCGAAGATGACGCCGTGGGAACAATGGGGCGGCGAGACGGCGGAGCTGAACGGCACGGTACTGTTCCGGCGCGAGGTGACGATCGGCAAGGATGCGGCGGGCAAGGGCGCGACGCTCGATCTGGCCGGTATCGACGAGCGTGACACGGTGTGGGTCAACGGCGTCGCGGTCGGATCGACCTTTGGCTGGGGCAATTGGCGCAGCTATGCGGTGCCCGCCGGGGTGCTGAAGCCGGGTGCAAACCGCATCCTGGTGGCGATCAGCGACAATTGGGGGCCGGGCGGCTTCATGGGCCCGACGGAGCGCATGGCGCTGACGGTCGAGGGTCAGGCGGCGCTGCCCCTGGCCGATGGCTGGCGCTATGCCATCGCCAAGGTGAAGGGCGAGCCGCCGCGCACGCCGTGGGAAAGCCATTGGGGGCTGTCGACGCTGTATAACGGCATGATCGCCCCGCTGGGGTCGATCGCGCTGAAGGGTGCGGCCTGGTATCAGGGCGAGAGCGACGTTGGGACGCTTGGCTATGACAAGCGCATGGCCGCGCTGATGGCCGGGTGGCGGCGGCAGTCGGGGGTGGCGGACCTGCCGTTCCTGATCGTCGGGCTGGCGGATTATGGTGCGCCCGCATCGCAGCCGGTGGAAAGCGGCTGGGCGGTGGTGCGCAACGAACAGCGACTGGCCGCAGTGAATGACGGCCATGCGGCCATCGTGACGGCAGTCGATATCGGCGAGCGGACCGACATCCACCCGGCGAACAAGAACGAACTGGCCGCTCGGCTGGCGCGGGCGGCGACGACGCTGGCCTATGGCGGGACCAAATCCCCGTCGGGGCCGCTGGTCAGCGGGGCGCAGCGCGACGGCGCTGACGTCGTCGTCCGCTTTTCCGGGGTGACCGGCAAGCTGAACGCGTGGAGCGCGCCCGGGCCGATCGGGTTCGAATTGTGCGGCGCGGGGGCGGGATGCCGCTATGCCACCGCGCGGACCGAGGGGGCGACGGTGCGGCTGACGGGCGACGGCAAGCCGGTGGACAAGGTGCGCTATGCCTGGGCCGACACGCCCGTCACCAACCTGTATGACGAAGCGCCGCTGCCGGCCGTGCCGTTCGAGGTCGCGGTTGAATAGCGGTTGACGACAGAAAGGCCCTCACCCTTCCGCGCCTGACGGCGCTCCCTCCCTCTCCCGCACGCGGGAGAGGGAAGGGGCCCGCCGCGAAGCGGTGGGAAGGGCGAGGGTTTTCTTGGACGGGCCATCGCTCCTCACCCAGCTTCGACCCGGTGGCAAGCCGCCAAGTCTGCGCAACCGGTTCGGGGTGAACAGCCGCCTCACGCTGTTCAATCCATGCCGCGGGCATGGACGACTCCGAACCCCCCTTTTAAGGCGAGAGGGGAACGGCGCTCCTGCGAAAGCAGGAGCGCTATACGCTTGCGATCAGTGATTGTGCCTGGGCACCTTTTCGCTGGTCTTGCGGTATTTCAGCGCGAATTCCATCACGCCGCCTTCGCCGAGCTGTCCGGTCTTTTCGCGGAACAGCTCCTCCCACGGGGTCGCGCTTTCGGGCACGGGGGGCAGGCCGTCGGCGGCAAGACGGCGGTCGATTTCCGCCTGTTCAACCAGCGCGTTGCATTCGCCGGTGTTGAGATCGACGCGGATCATGTCGCCAGTGCGGAGCCAGGCAAGACCGCCGCCCGCAGCACTTTCGGGCGACGCGTTGAGGATCGACGGGCTGTCCGACGTGCCCGACTGGCGGCCATCGCCCAGCGTCGGCAGGCTGCGAATGCCGCGCTGGAGCAGGGCAGCGGGCGGCTGCATGTTGACGACCTCCGCCGATCCGGGCCAGCCCAGCACGCCGGAGCCGCGGATGACGAGGATACAGTTCTCGTCGATCTCCAGCGCCGGATCGTCGATGCGGTGATGATAATCGTCTGAGCCATCGAACACGATGGCGCGGCATTCGAAAATGCCTTCCTGACCCGGGCGCGACAGGTAACGCTGGCGGAACTCGTCGGAAATCACGCTGGTCTTCATGATGGCGAAATCGAAGAGATTGCCCTTGAGCACCAGGAACCCAGCCTTGTCGATCAGCGGTTCGGCATAGGGCTTCACCACTTCGCGGTCGGTGGTGTGGCGGCCGGTGATGTTTTCCGACATCGACTTGCCCGTGACGGTCAGGACGCTGCCATCGACGCGGCCCGCCTCGATCAGTTCGTGCATCACGGCGGGCACGCCGCCCGCGCGGTGGAAGCGCTCGCTCAGATACTTGCCGGCGGGCTGCATGTTGACGAGCAGCGGCACGTCATAGGCGTCCTGCCAATCCTGCGGCGTCACCTCGACCCCGGCATGGCGGGCCATGGCGACGATGTGCGGCTGGGCATTGGACGAGCCGCCGATGGCGGAGACGAGGGTGATTGCGTTGACGAAAGCCTGACGCGTCAGGATGCGCGACGGGCGAAGGTCCTCATAGGCCATCTCGACGATGCGGCGGCCGGTTTCATACGCGATCTGGCCGCGCTCGCGATAGGGTGCAGGGATCGCGGCGCAGCCGGGCAGGGAAAGGCCAAGCCCTTCCGCCACGGCGTTCATCGTGCTGGCGGTGCCCATGGTGTTGCAATGCCCGGCGGACGGCGCGGAGCTGGTCGCGGCGCGCAGGAAATCGGCCTCCGTGATTTCGCCCGCCGCCAGCTTGCGGCGGCTGCGCCAGATGACGGTGCCGGAGCCGACCAGATCGCCCTCGTCCCAGCCGTCGAGCATCGGGCCGCCGGACAGGACGATGGCGGGAATGTCGACGGTGGTGGCAGCCATCACCTGACTGGGTGTGGTCTTGTCGCAGCCCGTGGTCAGGACGACGGCGTCGATCGGATAGCCGTTAAGGATTTCGACCAGGCCGAGATAGGCGAGGTTGCGGTCGATTGCCGCGGTCGGGCGACGGCAATTCTCGAAGATGGGATGGACCGGAAACTCGATGCACACACCGCCCGCTGCTTCGATGCCGGAACGCACGCGCTTGGCGAGTTCGAGGTGGATCCGGTTGCAGGGGGAAAGGTCGCTGCCGGACTGGGCGATGCCGATGATCGGCTTGCCGCTCATCAGCTCCTCGGGCGTGATCCCGTAATTCATGAACCGCTCGAGATAGAGTGCGGCCATGTCGCTGCGCCCTGGCGCTGCAAACCATTCGCGAGAGCGGAAGGGGCGGGCGGGGGTGCGGGTCACGGGACAGTCTCCAGTCAAAAAAAGGGGGAGGGTGGCGGTGCACCCTCCCCGGATCGATGCGGAAGGCGGATCAGCCTTCCATGGCTTCCAGTTCCTTGCCCGCCGTTTCCTTGATGAAGCGCTGGACGAGGAAGAAGCTGATCACGGCGCAGACAGCGTAGAAGCTGTAGCTGGCGGCCAGGCCAATGCCCGCAGCCATGATCGGGAAGCTGAGTGAGATCAGGAAGTTCGTGAACCACTGGAAGAAGCCGCAGACAGCGAGGGCCGAGCCGCGAATCTGGTTCGGGAACATCTCTCCCAGCATGACCCACATGATCGGGCCCCAGCTCATGTTAAAGAAGATCACATAGAGGTTGGCGGCGACCAGCGCGAGCGTGCCGAGCGACGGCGACAGGCTGAGCTGCCCTTCGGCATCCAGCGTGCCGTTGGCAAAGGTATAGACCAGCGCGAACAGCGTGACCGCCATGCCGGCCGAACCGATCAGCAAAAGCGGCTTGCGGCCGATCTTGTCGACCAGGAAGATGGTGATGATGCAGGCGGCGATGGACACGACGCCGGACACGATGTTGATCTGCAGCGACTGATCTTCGGTGAAGCCGGCCAGCTGCCACAGGGTCGCGCCGTAATAGAAGATGACGTTGATGCCGACGAGCTGCTGGAACACCGCCAGCAACAGGCCCGCCCAGACGATCGGACGGATGCCAAGGAAGCCGCCGGGCGTCAGGATGTCCGACAGGCGTGGACGGTGATCGGCGGAAAAGCTCCCCTGGATGTCGGCCAGCTTGGCCTTCGCCGTTTCCGGTCCGAACAGGCTGGTCAGCACGGTCTGCGCTTCGGCCAGCTTGCCCTTCGACACCAGATAGCGCGGGCTTTCCGGAATGAAGAGGAGGGCGACCAGGAAGACGCCGGCCGGGATCGCCTGCATCAGGTACATCCAGCGCCATGCCTCCAGCCCCAGCCAGAACGGCGCGGTCGACGAACCGGCAGCGGCGGCCAGGAAATAGTTGACCACGAATGCGGCGGTCAGGCCGGTGATGATCATGATCTGCTGAATGGTGGTCATCCGGCCGCGAATGTCGGCGGGAGCGACTTCCGAGATATAGGCAGGCGACAGCACGCTGGCGGCGCCGACCGCCATGCCGCCCATGATGCGGGCGACGACGAACAGCGGCTGCATTTCGGAAAAGCCCTGGATCAGCGCGCCGATCAGGAAGACGATCGCCGTCAGGATCATGACGTTGCGGCGGCCCATCGTGTCGGCCAGGCGACCGGCGAAGAAGGCACCGATGAAGCAGCCGATCAGCAGCGAGCCGACGGTGAAGCCCAGGCCCCCCTCGGTCAGGTTGAACGCGCCCTTCAGCCCGTCCTGCGTGCCGTTGACCGCGCCGCTGTCATATCCGAACAGCAATCCGCCGATCGTCGCCACCGCGACGATGGCAATAACGAGCGCCAGATTGGTGCGCTCCGCCGTTGTCTGAACCATTATTCCCTATCCCCTCCGGTCTCACCCTGAAGTCGCCGGGCTTGTGCCCGACTGTTAGCGTTAACTGAAAAGCCCATCCGGCGCATGATTGCAAGCGCCTTTGCGATGGGTGCCCTATCGTTCACCGCTTTGGCGGCGGACCGGCGGATTCGCGCTCGATCAGCACGAACGGAACGATCTGGTCATGCCCCTCGACGCCCTGATCGTCGTGGCGGCCGGAAATGCGACGCAGCAGCAGGGCGACGCCGTGTTCCGCCATTTGCGCGGTCGGCTGACGGATGGTCGTCAGTTCCGGCCAGATCGACGTGGCGATGGCCGTATCGTCGAACCCCACGATGCTGATGTCGGCGGGGACGTGCAGGCCAAGCCGGTGCGCGACACCCACGGCGGCCGCCGCCATGTCGTCGTTCGACGCGAACAGCGCGGTCGGCCGCGACCGGCTGTCCAATATCCGCTCCGCTGCCTCCATGCCCGAGCGAAAGGTGAAATCCCCCCGCTCGACGCGTGCCGCAGAGGGGTTCAGCCCGGCATCGGCCATGGCATCGCAAAAGCCACGATACCGTTCGGCAGAGGCGACCTGATTGGGATTGCCGAGAATGAACGCGATCTCCCGGTGGCCCAGCCGCAACAGATGATCCGTCATCGCCCGCGCGGCAGCATAATCGTCGATGCGGACATTCAGGCTGCCCGGCATGAATTGCCCTAGCGAGATCGACGCATAGGGGAGGCCGGCTGCTTCCAGTTCGGTGCGGACCGTCCGATTTTCCGACAGAGGCGCGGGGATCAGCACCCCCTGAACCTCGGTCGCGGCAAGCTGTCGCGTCGCTTCGGCCAGTTCCTCGTCGCTTTCGCCCTCGCAGGATTCCAGGACGACATGGCATCCCGACTTGCGCGCGGCATTCAGCGTGCCAATCAGCAACTGGCTGAGATAGCCAGCCGAGGGGTTGGCATAGAACAGGCCGATCTGGGTTGCCTCACCCGCGGCCAGATTGCGCGCGGCGGTATTCGGACGGTAATTCAACCGTTCGATCGCCTGCAAAACCGCCGTTCGCGTGGCTTCGCGCACATTGGTGCCGCCGTTGACCACGCGGGATACCGTCATGGCCGACACCCCCGCAGCCACGGCCACATCCTGCACGGTCGGGCTGCCCTGCCGCCGTCTGCTCGTCTTCATGCCCCCTCCATCTCCGGCAGCCTGCATAATGTTACGGCATAACAAACGCAATTGAGTCTGATGGTTGACGCCTGTGGATCGGGATGCCAGTCAGCCGCTGGTAACGATATCAGGCCTGGTGTGTGCCGATCTGGCGCGCTTTGGCCGCATGAGGGGAACGCCATGACACTGTATCGCACCCGGGCCGCGCTGGCGGCATCGGCCAGCATGATCCTGTTTGCGGCGGGCGGTGCCGCCCTGGCCGCGCCGGACCCCGCACCCGTTCAGGCGGAGGCCCGCCCGGCCTATAAGGACCCGTCCCAGCCGGTCGAGGCGCGCGTCGAGGATCTGCTCAAGCGGATGACGCTCGAGGAGAAATTTGCCCAGATGATCGCCATCTGGGGCACCAAGAACAAGGTCCAGACCGCCGATGGCACCTTCGATCCGGCAGCGGCGTCGAAGAATTTCCCGAACGGTCTGGGCATGTTGTCGCGTCCGTCCGACAAGCGCGGCGTGGTGCGCGATACCGGTGCAGCCGGGGCAACGGCCGATGTGGTCAACCGCGAGGCGGAGGATACGGCCAATTACGTGAACGCAGCCCAGAAATGGGCGGTGGAAAAGACCCGGCTGGGCATCCCGCTGTTCGTCCATGAAGAAGCGCTGCACGGCTATACCGCGCGCGGCGCGACCAGCTTTCCCCAGGCGATCGGCCTGGCCAGCACGTTCGATCCAGCACTGGTCGAGCGGGTGTTTTCCGTCGCTGCGAAGGAAATGCGGGCACGGGGCGCCAATCTGGCGCTGGCCCCCGTGGTCGACGTCGCCCGCGACCCGCGCTGGGGCCGGATCGAGGAAACCTATGGCGAGGATCCGCATCTGGTGTCCGAGATCGGCCTGGCTGCGATCAAGGGGTTTCAGGGCACGACGCTGCCGCTGGCCAACGACAAGGTCTATGTCACGCTGAAACACATGACCGGGCATGGCGAACCGCAGAACGGCACCAACATCGCCCCGGCCCAGATTTCGGAGCGCATCCTGCGCGAAAACTTCTTTCCGCCGTTCGAGCGGGCGGTGAAGGCGCTGCCGGTGGCGGCGATCATGCCCAGCTACAATGAAATCGACGGCGTGCCGAGCCATGTGAACCCCTGGCTGCTCGACACGGTGCTGCGCAAGGAATGGGGGTTCAAGGGCATGGTGGTCAGCGACTATTTCGCGGTCGCCGAGACGGTCAGCCGTCACAAGATGTTCACCGACAAGAAGGAAGCGGCGGCGCGTGCGGTCGAGGCCGGTGTCGATGTCGAGGCACCGGACGACGATGCGTTCAAGCACCTGCCCGAACTGGTCAAGTCCGGCCGCATCAGCGAGGCGCAGATCGACACGGCGGTGCGCCGCATCCTGACGCTGAAATTCCAGGCCGGGCTGTTCGAAAATCCCTATGTCGACGCCAAGGCGGCGCTGACCAAGGAGAACACGCCCGACGCCATCGCACTGGCGCGGGAAGCGGCGCAGAAGGCGATTGTCCTGCTGAAGAACGACAAGGGCGTCCTGCCGCTGGATCCCGACCGGATCGGCCGGATGGCCGTGATCGGCACCCATGCGCGCGACACCCCGATCGGCGGCTATTCCGAAGTGCCGCGCCACGTCGTCAGCGTGCTTGAGGGAATGCAGAAGGCCGGCGAGGGCAAGTTCCAGGTGGACTATGCCGAAGGCGTGCGCCTGACCAAGTCGCGCGCCTGGGCCGGCGACGAAGTGGAGCTGATCGATGCCGAAACCAACGCGCGGCTGGCCGACGAGGCGGTCGAAAAGGCGAAGGCGGCCGACGTCATCGTCATGGTGCTGGGCGAGAACGAGCAGCTGAGCCGGGAGGCATGGGCGGACAATCACCTGGGCGACCGCTCGTCGCTGGACATGGTGGGGCCGCAGGACGAACTGGCCAAGCGCATCATCGCGCTGGGCAAGCCGGTGGTCGTCGTGCTGCTGAACGGACGGCCGCTGGCGGTGAACTATCTGGCAGAAAATGCTCCCGCCCTGATCGAGGGCTGGTATCTGGGCGAACAGACCGGCCATGCGGTGGCCGATGTCGTTCTGGGCAAGGCCAATCCGGGCGGCAAGCTGCCCGTCAGCTTTGCGCGCCATGCGGGCCAACTGCCCGTCTATTACAACACCAAGCCCAGCGCGCGGCGCGGCTATCTGTTCGATACGACCAAGCCGCTTTACCCGTTTGGCTATGGTCTCAGCTACACCAGCTTCGACATCGGTGTGCCGCGCGTCACGACCCCGACGATCAAGGTGGGCGGCACCGCCACGGTCGAGGTCGACGTCACCAACACCGGGCTGCGGGCCGGGGACGAGGTGGTGCAGCTTTATGTCCGCGACGATGCGGCCAGCATCACGCGACCGATCAAGGAGCTGAAGGCGTTCGAGCGGGTGTCGCTGAAGCCGGGCGAAAAGCGCACGGTCCGCTTCACCCTGCCGCCCGAGGCGCTGTCGCTGTGGAACATGAAGATGGAGCGGGTGGTGGAGCCCGGCACCTTCACGATCATGGCGGGGCCGGACTCGGTTCAGCTGAAGGAAGCCAAGCTGACAGTGGAGTGACCTCTGATCCTCCCCCTTGATGGGGGAGGATAGCGGAGCTTGCCGCGTCAGCGGCTAGCATAGCTTGGAGAGGGTGAGGGTTCGACGCTGACGGCGGGCCTTACCCCTCACCCAGCTGCCACTAGGCAGCAAGCTGCCAAGTCTTCGCAACCCTCTCCCGCAAGGGGAGAGGGTTTACGGTGTCACCGCCCGCTCTGCGCGAACGGGCCGATGGTGGTGCCGACGAAGCCGCCGGCCTTGCGCGTCGACAGGATGGTCGCGTCGGCACCTTCGAGCAGCGGCCGCCAGTCGCCACCGCTGGGGGCATAGGCAAAGCTGGCCTTGCCGCCGTCTATGCTGACGCGCAGCCGAACGGGACCGGCATCCAGCGGTCGTTCGACCAGCACCCGCCCGTCCTGCGCCTCGCCCGCATTGGCGCGCGCCGCGACGCGGATCACGCGCTCGCGCCCCTTGCGAACGACCTGGACGCCCATCCACGCCTCGTCCGACTGCATGGCGATCAGACCGGCCCGATCGCCATCCTTCAGCGGTTCGTACAGCATCTGCGTTTCGACCGTCGCCTTCAGATGCTGCTGGCGTCGGGCGATGTAGCTTGGGTTGCCGTTTTCGCCCAGGCTGACCGGACGGGGCGTCAGCTGAAGCGCGCCCTGATCGACCCGGAACCAGTTGCCCTGCGGGTTGCGCAGCATCACCCATTCCATGCCCAGCGGCTTGTCGAAGTCATAGCGGACGCTGAACGGACCATTGTGCGGCACGGGGCCGGGCTTGCCGGCGGGCAGGTTCGGCTTCTTCGCGGTCCATGGGATCACCTGGCCGGGGCGGGTGATGACCGGCCAGCCATTTTCCCATGTGACCGGCATCAGGAACGTCTCGCGCCCGATATTGTAGAGGTCGCCCTCATAGGGCCGCACGGCGAGGAACGGTGCCCACCATTCGCCGTTCTGCGTCTCGACCAGATCGGCATGGCCGGCCGAGGTGATCGGATTCGACCGATCGCCGGGCAGGTCGCGCTGCGTCAGGAACGGGTTGTTCGGATTGGGCGTATAAGGGCCGTCGGGCTTGCGCGAACGCAGCACCACCTGGCTGTGATTGACCGCCGTGCCGCCCTCTGCCGCGGTCAGATAGTACCAGCCATCCTTCTTGAAGATGTGCGGCCCCTCGATCCATACCGGGTTCTTGGACGGATCCACGCCGCCATCGACCAGCACGGTGCGCGGGCCGAACGTCTTGAGCGTCGCAGGGTCGATCTGCTGGATCCAGATGGCGCGGTGGCCGTCGTAGCGGGGGGTGCCCAGCGGTGCGCCGTTGTTCAGCACCCATGCCTTGCCGTCGGTGTCGAAGAAGATCGACGGATCGATGCCGCCGTCCAGATCGGGCAGGAATACCGGGTCGCTCCACGGACCCTTCGGATCCTTGGCGGTGATGATGAAGTTGCCGTTGCAGTCGACACAGGTGTTGATGATGTAGAACGTGCCGTTGTTATATTCGATCGCGGGGGCGAACACGCCGCGCGACAGGCCCAGCCGCTTGAAATCCAGCTGATCGGGCCGGTCGATCGCATTGGCGATCTGCGTCCAGTTCACCAGGTCGCGGCTGTGCCAGACGGGAATGCCGGGGAAATGAGCGAAGCTGGAATTGACCAGGTAATAATCCTCGCCGACGCGGGTGATCGACGGATCGGGATAATAGCCCTGCAGGATGGGATTGCGGAACTCGCCGGGGCCTGGCCTGGCGATGGCATCGACGGGATCGCTGCCCTGATAGGTCAGCCAATCGAACTGCGCGACATTGGTGGCGGGGATGGCCGGATCGCCGGCGGCGCCGGTGGTGGCTGCACAGCCGGTCAGCGCGATCGTGCTGCCGAGCAGGGCTGCAAGCATGGTCTTGTTCATTTCAACTCCCCTTGGGCCACATTGCATTTCATCGAATTCATCCAGGCCCCGTTCGTGCCGAGCCTGCCGAATGGCTGCCTTTCCCCGCTGAGGAAGAGAGAAGGACAGCACTTCGACAAGCTCAGTGCGAACGGTTTCTGCCTTGGCTATCAGTCCATCGTCACTCCCCGCTGCCCGGGGCATAGGGGGTTTTGATCGCCTTGTAATGCTCGAGCGGATGCGGCGGCGCCTTTACGCGGGCGGGCAGGGGACGGCCGCTGACGCTTTGCCAATAGGCGATGCTGGCATCCCGCCACCACTGCGCCTCGTCCCGCTGGATCTTCAGGAATTGCGCGACTTCCCGGTGCCGCTCTACATCGACCTGATCGGCGAGCGCCGACCAGCTTGCCTGCATCCGGCCCACTTCGCCCACGCCGCGATCATAGCGGGCGAGCAGTCCCTGCCACACTGTCTCTCCCGATTGCAGCCGGTGATCCCAGGGCAGATGGTGAAACCACAGCAGATAACGCTCGTCCATCTTCGCCGGATCGCGCCACTGCGCCGCAGCGCCCGGTGCATATTGGCTGATCGCATTGCTGCCGGTTTCCAGCCGGTCGAAGCCGATGCCGTTCCGGTCGGCCTTGTGATAATAGACCGGGTTCCATTCGGGGCGGGCGAGATCGTCGACCCAGGGGCCGGGGCCGTAATGATGCCCGGTCGCCATCAGATGGGTGAGGCCGAGCGGGGTCATGTAATCGGCCACCGCTTCCCGGCTGGCCATCATCATGTCGACGATCGCCGTGGTGCCGGTGGCATCGGCGTCCCAGGTGAGCTCCGCCCAGTCGCGCGCAATGGCGGCGGCATCGGCCTTGGGGTTCCAGGCCAAGCGGCCGAACGCGTACCAGTTGGCCTGATCGAACTGCGATCCGCTCCAGTTGCGGTCCGCACCGATATTGGCGACGCCGGCCATGCCGGTCACGGCGTTCGGGCGGACCCGGCGGATCAGGACGTCGGCAACGGTCGTGCCGGCCCGTGGCCGATGGGTGTCGGCGGCCAGCACCTCCGTCCACATCGGGCCGAGATAGGCGAGATGGGTTGCGAACCCCAGATACTCCTTGGTGATCTGGAATTCCATCATCAGCGGCGTTTTTGGCATCGCGCCGAACAGCGCGTGGAACGGCTCGCGCGGCTGGAAGTCGATGGGCCCGTTCTTGACCTGAACCAGCACATTGTCGCGGAACTGGCCGTCATAGGGTTCGAATTCGATCGACGCCTGTTTGGCGCGGTCGGTCGGGTCGTTCTCCGAATAGACGAAGGCGCGCCACATCACGATGCCGCCGTGCGGCGCGATCGCGTCGGCAAGCATGTTGGCGCCGTCGACATGGTTGCGGCCGTAATTCTGCGGCCCCGGCTGTCCCTCCGAATTGGCCTTGACCAGAAAGCCGCCGAAATCGGGGATGGTGCGATAGATTTCGTCCGCCTTCGCCTTCCACCACCGCTTGACCGCCGGGTCGAGGGGGTCAGCGGTCTTCAGGCCACCGATCTCGATCGGCGCGGAAAAGCGCGTGGAGAGATAGACGCGCATGTTCCACGGGCGAAGCTGCGCCGCGATGGCCGCGACCTTTTCCAGATAGGGCGCGGTCAGGATGTCGGCATTGGCGTTGACGTTGTTCAGGACCGCCGCGTTGATGCCGATGGACGCGTTGGCGCGGGCATAGTCGGTGTAGCGCGGATCGGCGAAGCGCGGCAGCTTCTGCCAGTCCCAGATGGATTCGCCCGCGTAACCCCGTTCCACATGGCGATCCATATTGTCCCAGTGGTTGAGGATACGCACGTCCAGTGCGGGCTTGTCGCTGAGATTCAGGCCGACCAGCGCCTCGCCCTTCATTGCCAGTTCCAGATAGCGGAACGCGCCGTACAGCACGCCCGCGCCGTCATTGGCGGCGATGACCGTCACCGGCTTGCCGGCGATGCGGGCAGAGCGGATCACGAATCCTTCCTTGCCCAATCCCGCCAGCGGCAGTTTGAGCGCGGCGATTCGCGGACTGCCCTGCGGCGTGCCGATCACGAGCGATTCGCCGTCCCCAAGCACGGCCCCGGCAGCGACGGGGCTGCCCCGCATCGCGGAAAGACCGCGAACCAGTTCGTTGCGGGCGGACAGGATCCGCGGGTCGCTTTCCTCGACCGCCAATGTTCCCGGTAACATGGCAATCCGGCCTGCATCCGCGAGTCGGTATCGCAGCCACAATTCATGGCCGTCCTCGGCGGCGGCAAAAGCGGGCATCAGGAAGGTGAAAAGGGCAACCAGCCCGGTCAGCAAACGCATCGACATCCTCTCAATGGCTCGTTACCCCGGCGTTGACAGCCGATGTTCGCGCAAACATGGTAGCGGTATCAGGTGACAGGACAACCCGTCGTGGCGACTTTTGTCGGATAATGCGACGCGTTTGGGAAGGGGATGATGATGGCGGTGATTGAATCGGCACGCGTGATCGTGACGTGTCCGGGGCGCAATTTCGTGACGCTGCAGATCCGCACCAGCGACGGCGTGACCGGGCTGGGCGATGCCACGTTGAATGGCCGCGAACTGTCGGTTGCCAGCTATCTGACCGATCATGTCATCCCGCTGCTGATCGGGCGCGACCCGCACCGGATCGAGGATATCTGGAATTACCTGTATCGCGGCGCCTATTGGCGGCGCGGCCCCGTGACGATGAGCGCGATCGCCGCCGTCGATACTGCCTTGTGGGATATCAAGGGCAAGGTGGCGGGGCTGCCCGTCTATCAGCTGCTGGGCGGTGCGTGCCGCGACGGCGTGATGGTGTACGGTCATGCCAACGGCAAGACGGTCGAGGAAACCGTCGACAACGCGCTCCACTACCAGTTGCTTGGGTACAAGGCGATCCGCCTGCAATCCGGCGTGCCGGGGCTGAACTCGACCTATGGCGTGTCGAAGGACCGTTATTTCTACGAACCCGCCGATGCCGACCTGCCGACCGAGAATCTCTGGTCGAGCGAGAAGTATCTTCGCTCGGTACCGCCGCTTTTCGAGGCGGCACGCGAGGCGCTGGGCTGGGACGTGCATCTGCTGCACGACATCCACCACCGGCTGACCCCGATCGAGGCCGGGCGGCTGGGCAAGGACCTTGAGGTCTATCGCCCCTTCTGGCTGGAGGATGCGACCCCGGCGGAAAATCAGGCCAATTTCCGCCTGATCCGCCAGCACACCACGACGCCGCTCGCGGTGGGGGAGATTTTCAACACCATCTGGGATTGCAAGCAGCTGATCGAGGAACAGCTGATCGACTATATCCGCGCAACGGTCGTCCATGCCGGCGGGATCAGCCATCTGCGCAAGGTCGCGATGCTGGCGGACCTGCACAATGTCCGCACCGGGTGCCATGGCGCGACCGACCTGTCGCCGGTCTGCATGGCGGCGGCGCTGCATTTCGACCTGTCGGTGCCCAATTTCGGCGTGCAGGAATATATGCGCCATACCGAGGAAACCGACGCTGTTTTCCCGCATCATTACACCTTCGCCGACGGGATGATGCATCCCGGCGATGCCCCCGGGCTGGGCGTCGAGATCGACGAGGCGCTGGCGGCGAAATATGAGTATAAGCGGGCCTATCTGCCGGTGAACCGGCTGGAAGACGGGAGCATGTTCCATTGGTGATGTCGGCGGTCACCGCTGAGGCGGCGGCTGCCGCGATGAAGCCGGGGCGCTATCGCTGGGCGATCTGTGCACTCCTGTTCTTCGCCATCACGGTCAATTATGTCGACCGGCTGGTGCTCGGCAATCTGAAGTCGGTGTTCGATGCCGAGTTCGGCTGGAGCGAAACCGATTACGGCAACATCGTCACCGCGTTTCAGGCGGCCTATGCCATCGGCCTCCTGTTGATGGGCCGCTTCATCGACGCGGTGGGGACGCGGGCCGGATTGGCGGTGGCGATCCTGGTCTGGTCGGTGGCGGCGATGGCGCACGGCGCAGCATCGAGCGTGACGCACTTCATGCTCGCCCGCTTTGCGCTTGGTCTGGGCGAGGCCGGGGGCTTTCCCGGCGCGGTCAAGGCGGTGTCCGAATGGTTTCCCAAGCGGGAGCGGGCATTCGCCACCGGGCTGTTCAATGCCGGATCCAATGTCGGCGCGGTGCTGACGCCGCTTGCGGTGCCGTTCCTTGTCCTGTGGTTCGGATGGCAGGCGGCGTTCATCGTCACCGGTGCGCTCGGCCTGATCCTGCTCGTCTTCTGGCTGGTCGTCTATCGCAAGCCCGAGGAGCATCCGAGAGTGGGGCCGGCGGAACTGGCGCTGATCCATTCCGATCCGCCCGAGGCACAGGCGCGCATCGGCTGGGGCGAGGCGCTGCGCCATCGGGGCACCTGGGCGTTTCTGCTGGGCAAGTTGCTGACCGATCCGGTCTGGTGGCTGTTCCTGTTCTGGCTGCCCGATTTCTTTACCAAGACCTATGGCCTCGAATTGCTGCCAAAGGGCGGGGGCGCGCTCGCCTCGCTCGGCCCGGCGTTGATTGCCGTTTATCTGCTGGCCGATATCGGCAGCATCGGCGGCGGATGGCTGTCGTCGCGGCTGATCGCGCGCGGATGGAGCGTCAATGCGGGGCGCAAGACGGTGATGCTGATCTGCGCATTGTGCGTGGTCCCGGTCAGCATCGCGCCGTTCCTGCCCAACGCGCTGATCGCGGTCGGCATCATCGGGCTGGCGGCGGCGGCGCATCAGGGCTGGTCGGCCAATCTCTATACCCTGGTGTCGGACACGTTTCCGCGCCCGGCGGTCGCCACCGTCGTGGGCATCGGCGGGCTGGCGGGGGCGCTGGGCGGCATGGGCATCGCTCAGTTTGCGGGATGGACGCTGGAGACCACGGGCAGCTATATCCCGCTGATGGCCATCGCCGGGGTTGCCTATCTGCTGGCGCTGGCCATCATCCATCTGCTCGTGCCCCGCATCGGGGAGCAGCGCGCCGAGCCGAAACCGAAGGAATAGGGTATGGACCGCATGACGATCGACCGACGCCAGCTGCTCGGCGGGGCTGCCCTTGTCGGAGCATCGGCGCTCGCCCCAGCGGCCCTGGCCCAGACGGCGCCCGGATTGGACGCCATTGCCCGCACGCGCGGACTGCGCTTCGGCTCGGCAACCGCAAGCGGGCGGCCGGGGGCGGACCGGGGATCGCATGTCAATCCCGCCTATGCCGCGCTGCTGGAGCGGGACTGCGGCCTGATCGTGCCGGAAAACGAAATGAAATGGGGCGCAACCCGCCCCGCCGCCGACCGGTTCGAGTTCGGCCGCTTCGACCCGATGGTCGAATGGGCGACAACCAAGGGCATCAAGGTGCGCGGCCACACCCTGTTGTGGAACCAGACGCGCTGGATGCCGAAATGGCTGAACGAATATGACTTCGGCGCGCGACCCGCCAGCGAGGCGGAGCGGCTGGTGACCGAGCATATCCGCACCGTCACTGCCCGCTACGGCACCCGCATCTACAGCTATGACGTGGTGAACGAGACAGTCGAGCCGGGCACGGGCCAGCTGTACGACAACGCCCTGACCAAGGCGATGGGCAGCAAGGAAGCGGTGGTCGACCTGGCGTTCCGCACCGCCAGGGAAGCGGCACCGCATGCCGAGCTGGTCTATAACGACTATATGGGCTGGGACGGCGGCGATGACGACAAGCATCGCACCGGCGTGCTGAAGCTGCTGGAGGGATTTCGCAAGCGGGGCGTGCCGGTCGACACGCTTGGCCTGCAATCGCATATCGGCCCGCGCGCCGGCACATCCGTTGCCGAACAGCTTGTCGGCAAGCAGGCAGTGTGGCGCGCCTTCCTGAACGAAGTGACGGGCATGGGATACCGGCTGGTCATCACCGAGTTCGATGTGAACGACCGGCATATCGAGGCGGACGATGCGACGCGCGACCGGATCGTCGCCGATTATGCGCGCGGCTACCTCGACGTCACCCTGGCCTATCCGCAGATCCAGGATGTGCTCGCCTGGGGCATGAGCGACAAATATAGCTGGCTGACCGGCTTTACCCCGCGCAAGGACAAGACGCTGGTGCGGGGCGCACCCTATGATGCGAAGTTCAGGCCCAAGCCGCTCTACGATGCCATTGCACGGTCGCTGCGCGAGGCACCGGTGCGGGGCACGGTGGCATGATGGTCCGTCGGATCGCGCTTGGCCTGGCCGCCCTGTCGCTGGCGCTGCCGGGTGCAGCATGGGCGCAGAAAAAGCGATGGGTCGCCGTCTGGGCGAGCAGCAATTTCGAACTGAACGATCAGCAGCGGATGCCCCACGAGGGCGAAAACCCGGTGGTGATCCGCCAGCTGATCCGGCCGACCCTTTCCGGCGACCGGCTGCGCATCCGCCTGTCCAATGTTGCGGGCGATGCGCCGCTGAAGGTAACGGGCGTGACCGTGGCGACGGCGGTGTCGAAGGATGGGCCGGCGGTGCAGGGGACGCCGATCCGCGTGACGTTCAGCGGGCAGAGCGGGGCGCTGGTGCCGCAGGGGGCGGAGTTTCTGTCCGATCCGATTGCGATCCCGGTAACGGCGCTGGCGCATGTCGCCGTCACCATCGCGCTGGCCGACGTACCCGCGCGGCAGACCGGGCATCCGGGGTCGCGGACCAACAGCTATCCGGTGCCGGGCAGCGACCTGAATGCCGACTTCACGAAGGCGGAGAAGAAGGTCGGCTGGTTCAACCTGGCCAGCGTCGAGGTCGAGCGGGAAGGGGGCCGGGCGCTCGTCATCCTGGCCGACAGCATCACCGACGGATACGGCGTGCAGCCCGATACCGACGCCCGCTGGCCGGACACGCTGGCCAACCGGTTGCAGGCGGACGAGCGGACCCGCGACCTGGCAGTCATCAATCAGGGGATCGGCGGCAACCGCGTGCTGCGCGACGGGCTCGGCCCGAATGCGCTTGCCCGGCTGGAACGCGACGTGCTGGCGCTGCCGGGCGTCACGCATCTGATGCTGCTGATCGGAGTCAACGATCTGGGTACGCTGACCCGCGACGCGCCGGTGACGCCGCAGCGGCATATCGAGGAGCGCGACGCGATGATCGCCGCCTATACACAGATCGTCGCGCGGGCGAGGGCGCGGGGTGTCCGCGTCATTGGCGGCACGATCATGCCCTATGGTGCATCGGCCTATTATCACCCGGATGCGCGAAACGAGGCGGATCGACAGGCGATCAACGCCTGGCTGCGCACGCCCGGCAATGTCGATGCCGTGATGGATTTCGATGCGCTGGTCCGCGACCCTGCCGATCCGATGCGGATGCAGGCGGCGTATGACTCCGGCGATGGGCTACATCCGTCGATCGCGGGCTACAAGGCGATGGGCGAGGCCGTGCCGCTGACGCTGTTCGCTCAGTAGATTGATTTCGAAATAAGGATTCCCTCACCCTTCCCACCGCTTCGCGGCGGGCCCCTTCCCTCTCCCGCAAGCGGGAGAGGGAGGGAGCGGCGTCAGCCGCGGAAGGGTGAGGGTGTTTTCGGAACTTACCCCTCCGCCTGCGCGCGCTCGACGCTGTCCAGGATGCGGGTGGCCGCCATGAAAACCGCGATGGGGCAGAGGCAGAACATGAACCAGCCGAGCCAGCCGGGATATTGCACCAGATAATGGGTGCCGCGATCCGCCGCGCCGTTCGCCAGCCCGAAAATGACCATGAAGGCCTCGAACTTGGTCTTGATCGTGAACAGACGTGCCAACCGCTGGAACATGACAATCCTTAAAGCAATGCCCGTGCCAGCGGCTGAATTACGCGAGTTACAGGTTAACGAACAGCCTTACCTGTCAATTAATTCGACAAGCCCGAGCAGATCGATCAACGCCCGTCGCGCGGAACCGATCCGGTCGAGCAGATCGGCATTGCCCAGATCGTCGGCCCCGATCGCTTCCGGCCACCATTCGCCGACCAGCGCCTCCAGCCGGTCGAGCTTGCCCTCGTCCAGCAGGAAACGGGGATCGACCGTCGCAGGATCGCAGACGACGCGCAGTCGCAGACAGGCCGGGCCGCCGCCATTGGCCATGGATTCCCGCACATCCACCACTTTCAGCTGACGGATCGGGCCATTGCCCGCGACATGATCGTTCAGCCACGACCATACGGCTTCATTGTCGCGCGCTTCCGTCGGCAGGATGATCGCGCTTTCGCCGCCGGGCAGGGTCACCAACTGGGCATTGAACAGGTAGGACTGGATGGCATCGGCAAGGGATACGCGGGCAGCGGGCACCTCGACGATCTCCACCTCTGGCATGATGGCGCGCAGATCGGCGTAGAACCCGTCCCGATCCTCGAACGCCTGTTCGTGCGCCAGCAGCACCCGCCCGTTGGCGACCGCCACCACGTCGTTGTGGAATGCGCCTGCCGCGATCGCTGCCTCCGACTGCTGGACGAACAGCGTGCGCGCCGGATCGAGGCCGTGCGCGCGGGCGACCGCTTCGCTCGCCTCGCGGTGCTGGCGGGCGGGGAAGGGGCCGCCAGAGACGCCATAGACGAAGATCTCGACACCCGGCGCGTCATGACTGGCGCACAGCCGCATATGGTTTGCGGCGCCCTCGTCGCCGAACGGAGCGGGGACAGGACCGTGCACGGCAAAGGCCGGATCGGCAAAGGCGAGGCGAAGCTGGGCCAGCGTGTCGGGCCATTCATGGCTGCGATGCGGCATGGTGACGAGATTGGCGACGGTCAGGTGGCACCTGCCGTCCATCGTGTCCGGTGCGGGCGAGACTGTGGCGGCATTGGCGGCCCACATGGCGGAGGCGGACAAGGCCTGCGCCTTCAGATGCTCCGGTGCGGCGGCATAGTCGGTGGAAAGGCTGTCCAGCCAGCGATGATCGGGGCGGGGCAGGGGCACGAACAGCCCCTGCGGCAAGCCGAGCCGAAGATTGTGCCGCATCTTGGCCAGCCCCTGCAGCGCGGCGGCACGGGGATGCGACACCGCGCCCCGGTTGCGCGTCGCGGCCAGATTGCCGGGGCTGAGGCCAGCATAATTGTGGCTCGGCCCGATCAGTCCGTCGAAATTGATTTCGGTCAGCATTCCACTCTCCAGATCCTCTCCTGCAAAGGGAGGGGGCCCATTTGCGTCAGCAAATGGTGGAGGGGTATTGCTCTCACGAGCGCGCGATACCCCTCCGTCATCGCTGCGCGATGCCACCTCCCCTTGCAGGGGAGGATTAGCTATCGTTCCGCGTACAGCACCTCTGCGCCGTGCTCCACGCCCAGCAGCCTGGCGACATCGGCATCCACGCTCACGCCGTCACTGGTTACGCCAATCGTACCGGAACAGGCGCGAAATCCGGTCAGGCTACCGGTGGCGATCAGCGCCGGCTCGCCCCCATCGCCAACGCCGGTCACGGTCGCGGCCCGGGCGTCGCGGATCGTCTTCACCTGATCCGTCCGCGCGGTCATGGTCGGGCCGCCGTCGAAAATGTCGACATAGCTTTCATAGGAGAAACCCTCATTCTCCAGCATCCGCATCGCCGCCCGGCCGCTGGGATGCGGAAGGCCGATGACGCTGCGCGCCGTATCCGGCAGCATGGCGACATAGACCGGGTGCTTGGGCATCAGGTCGGCGATGAACTGGTTGCCGTGAATGGCGTTGAACTGGTCCGCCTCCTGAAAGCTCATGCCGAAGAAGCGGCCAGCGACCCCGTCCCAGAAGGGCGAGCCGCCTGCCTCGTCGATGATCCCGCGCAATTCCGCCAGAATACGGTCGGCAAAGCGGGCGCGGTGCTGGCGGATGAACAGATAGCGGCTGCGGGCAAGCAGCAGGCCCAGCCCGCCTGCCCGTTCGCCAGGGTGCAGGAACAGGCCGCCGACCTCGCTCGCCCCCTCCAGATCGTTGACGAGATTGAGGATTTCGGCGCGAAACGTGCGGCCCAGCTCCTCGCTGTGCTTGGTCAGCATCGACAGGCGATAGCTGTAGAAGGGCCAGCGCTGACCGACCTGGGCAAAGATCTGACAGGTGCCGCGCACCTCGCCCGTATCGGCATTTTCCAGGATCAGCACGAACAGGTCGTCGTGCACGCCGTCGTCCGTGCGTGCAAATGCCTGGGCGCTGCGATCCAGCTTGGCGCGCAGCGACGGCTTGTCGGGGGGCAGGTTGGTGAAACCGCTGCCGGCCAGTTTCGCCATTTCATACAGCGGTTGCAGGTCGCGGTCCTCCGCCGCGCGAATGACGAAACTCACAGGCCCCCCTTTTCGGCGATCCGGAGCAGCGTGACGGCGGACAGCGCGGCGCGCTCGCTCAGGCTGTCGGGGATCAGAAACTCGTCGGATGAATGAATGGCACCGCCGCGCGCGCCCATGGTGTCGACCACCGGCACCCCGCAGGCGGCGATGTTGTTACCGTCGCAGACGCCGCCCGTTGCGCGCCACGCAATTTCCAGACCCAGATCGGCGCCGGTCCGCTTGACCAGATCGAACAGCTTTTGCGCGCCCGGATCGATCGGCTTGGGCGGACGGTTGAATCCGCCGTGCAGCTCGACCGACACGTCATGCGCCAGCGCCGCCTCGCCCAGCACGCGGTCGAGCAGCAGCTGCGCGCGCGCGATCATGTCGGCATCCCTGGGGCGGAAATTAACGCGCAGCACGGCGAGGTCGGGCACCATGTTGTTCGGCCCGCCGCCGTCGATGCGGGCGGGATTGACGGCCAGCCCGTCGATCCGAGCCGCGTGCAGCCGGACGGCAATGTCGGCGGCGGCGACCAGCGCATTTCGGCCGTCTTCGGGATTGCGCCCGGCATGGGCGCTGCGGCCGCGGACGGTGATGGAAAAATTGCCGGTCCCGCCCCGTGCGCCCGCCAGCGTGCCGTCCGGCAATGCGGGTTCATAGGTCAGCGCTGCCGCCTTGCCCCGCGCCGCATCGGCGATCAGCGGAGCGGAGGACAGCGAGCCGGTTTCCTCGTCGGAATTGATCACGACGTCATAGCCGATGCGCGGTGCCAGCGGGCTGGCCTCCACCGCCTTCAGCGCGGCGAGCATCAGGGCGATGCCCCCCTTCATGTCGGCGGCACCGGGTCCGTTATAGCTGCCATCCGCCAACCAGCGCGCCGTCTGGAACGGGTGATCGACGGCGAATACGGTATCCATGTGCCCGGTCAGCACGACCTGAACCGGGGCGTCCGGCCGGACGGTCAGGCGAAGGTGGCGGCCATGATCCAGCTGCACCCGGTCGCCGGCCACCGTCACCTGTTCGACCGGCGCGGGTTCGACCAGAGAGATGTCCCCCGGCAGGGCGGCGAACGCGTCGGCCAGCTCGCCGGCCATCGCCGCGACACCCGCCAGGTTGCGGGTACCGCTGTTGATCGCCACCCAGCGCTCGGTCATCGCCAGCATCGGTTCGCCGGCCACCCGTTCCACCGCAGCGCGTTCGATCGGCGTCAGTTTCTCCATGGCGTTCGCCTAACCCGAAGCGGGCTGCGAAACCACCCCCGCCCGATCCCGGTCAGAAATCGTAAACGATCGAGGCGCGACTGATCGTATCGGTCGACACCCGGCCGGTGGGCGGCTCGCTTTCATACTGCACGGTATAGGACATCTGCCCCGACAATGGCCCAACCAGCCTGGCGCGCACCGCCGACTTGCTGGACACGGTGCTGTTCGCGCTTTGCAGATAGGCCGACGCATCCTGTTCGAAAGTGATCGACCGCGTCAGTTTCCACATGAAATCAAGCGAGCCACGCGCCGCCAGATTGCGTTCGTTTTCGGCGTTGACGAAATCGGTGTAACGGAATGCCGGGCCAAGCTCGACGTCCAGCGTCATGCCGGGCGACTTGATCGCGCTGTATCCCGCACCGACCGATGCGGAATAGCGCTCGGTATAGCCCAGGAAGCGGTCGCTTTCGAACTGGGCGGCACCGTAGATATAGGCGCGGTCGCCCAGCTTGTAATTGGGTTCATAGGCCGCGAGGTAGCGTTCGCGGTTGGTAACGCCCAGCGATTCCTGATAATCCGCCTGCAGCCGCAATTTATGCCGCCACAACCATCCTTCGCGGCGCAGGTCGAGCACGCCGTTGACGCCGATATTGTCGGTATTGCCCGTGGTCAGCCACGCGCCGACCTCTGCCCGGCCCTTGACCAATTCAAAGAACTCGGCCTCCGACAGATGCTTCTGATTGGCTTCGGCGCGGGCGCGTTTCCAGTCGCCGACGCGCCGGTTGATCATTTCCGTGGCATCGGGAGTCGCCGTCTTCGCGTATTTGGCGATGGTATTCACCTCGCCCTCGTTGCCGCTGTCGAACGCCGCCATCAGCATCGTTTCGACCGCCGGGGGCAGTTGGGGCGGCTCCTTCTTGGCCTCGTCGTCATTGGCCAGCAACAGGGGCGTCAGGGCCAGCAGGGTCAGGCGTGATCGCATGGCCCTACGCAATAACCCTGATTTCAGGCCGCGAAAAGGCAGCGCCGACTATAGATGCGGTGAAAAGAGGGTCAGGATGCGCTGATACAGGTCGCGTTTGAACGGCACGATCAGGTCCGGGAGCTCGGCCGGGTCCGCCCAGCGCCATGCCTTGAACTCCGGTTCTGGCGTGGCAATGTTGACGTCGGCGTCGGTGCCGGTGAAGCGGAACAGGAACCAGTGCTGGCGCTGGCCGCGCCATTGCCCCTTCCAGATGCGGCCGATCAGCTCGTCGGGCAGGTCGTAGAACAATTCCTCCGGCGCCCGCGCGATCAGTTCGACCAGGTGCCGCTCGATCCCCGTTTCCTCCCACAGCTCGCGATAGGCGGTTTCCAGCGGATCCTCGCCGGGGTCGATGCCCCCCTGCGGCATCTGCCACGCCTCCACCACCGAATCGAACCGCTGGCCGACCAGCACCTTGCCGTCGGCGTTCAGGATCATGACGCCCGCACAGGGGCGATAGGGGAGCGCTTCCTTGTCGATCATGGGCATGTCCGGAACTTGGGGGGAGGCAGGCGCACAAGATACCATTCGTGCTGAGCCTGTCGAAGCACTGTCCTTATGGCATGGCCGATTGCCGATTCGAAGAAGGGCAATGCTTCGACAAGCTCAGCATGAGCGGTGAGGCTGGGCTATAGCCGATCAGGCGGCGGCGGCAATCATCGCCTTCAGCACGGCATGGGCGCGGTCGAGATCGGCACGGCCCGACGGGATCACTTTCCGCAGCGTGATGAAGCCGTGGATCATGCCCGGCACCTCGACAAAGCTGACCGCGACTCCGGCATTGGCCAGCGCGGCGGCATAGGCGCGGCCCTGATCGCGGATCGGATCGTGGCTGGCGGTCAGCACCAGCGCGGGGGGCATTCCGGCCAGCGTGCCGAGGATGGGCGAGGCACGGACATGCGCTGCATCGGCGGCATAGGCTGCCTCGAACCAAGTCATGCTGTCATGCGTCAGCAGATGCCCCTCGGCATAGGTGTGATAGCTGGGATAGGGCGTACCCAGATGGGTCGCGGGATAGATGGCGAACTGAGCCATCACCGGCACGGCGGCGGGCGCATCGCGCAGGTCCATGGCGGTGACGATGGCCAGGTTCCCGCCCGCGCTGTCACCAGCCGCGACCAGCCCGGTGACGGACAGGCCAAGCGCATCGGGACTGCCGGCCACCCAGCGCGCCGCCGCCTCAGCATCGTCGACCGCGGCGGGCCAGGGATGTTCCGGCGCCAGCCGGTAATCGACCGACACGACCGGCAGGTCGAGCGCACGCGCCAGTTCCGCGCAATAGCTTGCATGGCTCTCCACATTGCCGATCACCCAGCCGCCGCCATGATAGAAGACGACGACCGGACCCGGATCCCGCTCTGCCCGCGCGTCGAACAGTATGGCGGGGATGTCACCCGCCGGGCCGGGGATTGCGAGCGGGCGCTGCACGGCCAGATCGCCGACCGGCTCGTCGACCAGCCCCTTCATCGCCACATATTGCGCGCGTGCAGCCTCTGGCGGCATTTCGTGCATTCGGGGCCCGGGCATGGCGTTGGCATAAGCGAGGAACGCCGCGACATCGGGGCGCAGGGTCCGTTCGGTCATGCCATCTCGCATGGTCTGTATTTGCCGGTTGCGGGCTTGCACTTATCTAGGCGGCAATGATCGCGGTCGTCCACCATCCCAGCTATGTCGCGCCCGCGCCCGCCCGCAGTGCCTATGAGTGGAACAAGAACGGGCTGGTCCGCGATGTGCTGGCCGGAGAGGATGGGCTGGAGTGGCACGCGCCCGAACCGATGCCGCGTGCCTGGCTGGAGGCGGTGCACGACCCCGATTATGTCGCCGAGGTGATTGAGGTGCGGGTGCCGCGCGAAAAGGAAAGGCGGATCGGTTTTCCCGTCACCCCCGCCGTCGCTCACCGAGCGGTGCATGTACCCGCCGGTACTTGGCTGGCTGGCAAACTTGCACTCGAGCGCGGCTTTGCGGCGAATACCGCCGGGGGGAGTCATCATGCGCTGTCCGATACCGGCGCCGGCTTCTGCATCTTCAACGATCTCGCCTGCGCCGCCGTGCGGCTGGTGGAGGAGGGCGATGCGCACCGGATCCTGATCGTCGATTGCGACGTGCATCAGGGCGACGGCACCGCGTCGCTGACCGCCGGGCGACCGGAAATCGCAACCTATTCCATTCATGCCGAAAAGAACTTTCCGGTGCGAAAGGCGCGCTCGACGCTGGACGTCGGCTTGCCCGACGGGGTGGAGGATGCCGAATATCTCGATATTCTCGCCACCACGCTGGTGCCGCTGATGGATCAGGTGCGGCCCGACCTGATCCTGTATCAGGCGGGGGTCGATCCATGGGCGGGAGACAAACTGGGGCGGCTATCGCTCAGTCTGGACGGGCTGGTCGCCCGCGATGCCTGGCTGGCTGGCCTGTGCGCAGCGCGGGGCATCCCGCTCGCCAGCGCGCTGGGCGGCGGCTATGGCAACGATCCGATGGAAGTGGCTCGGCGGCACGCGGATTCCGTGCTGACCCTGGGCCGCACCTATCACCGGTAGCGGTGCCGGGGCCGGTCAACACCGGCTTTCGACCACATTGTCTTGCACCCGATTTCGGCGTTGGCGCATTGTTGCCGGGTCGAAAGGATTGGAATGACTGAACCGAGCATCGTGTGGTTTCGCCGCGACCTGCGGCTGTCGAATCAGGCGGCCCTTGCCGCCGCAGCCGCCGAAGGGCCGGTGATCCCCGTCTATGTGCTGGATGACGACACGCCCAAACACCGGGCGATGGGCGGGGCGTCGCGCTGGTGGCTGCATCACAGCCTGAAGGCGCTGGACGAAAGCCTGCGGGAAAAGGGCAGCCGACTGATCCTTCGCCGGGGCAAATGCGATGCGGTGCTCGCTGAACTGGTCGAGGAAACGGGTGCGGGACGGGTGCACTGCATCCGCCATTACGAACCCTGGTGGCGCAACGCCGAAAAGGCGGTGGCGAAACGGATCGATCTGGCCTGCCACGACGGCAATTACCTGGCCCCGCCGGGCAGCGTGACCACCGGCAGCGGCGCGCCGTACAAGATATACACCCCGTTCTGGCGGGCGCTTCAGGAACAAATGCCGCCGGAAAAACCGGGCTATCGCCCGCGTGAGATAGCCGCGCCCTCGAAATGGCCGAAATCCGAAACGTTGGCCGATTGGGACCTGCTGCCGACCAAGCCGAACTGGGCAAAGGGGTTTGGGGAAGAATGGACGCCGGGCGAAGAGGGCGCGCGCAAGCGGCTGGACGCCTTCGTCCGCCATGCCGCCGATTATGACGAACAGCGCAACCTGCCGAGCATCGAGGGGTCGTCCAGACTGTCGCCTCACCTGCATTTCGGAGAGATTTCGCCAGCGGCGATCTGGCACAGGGTGGCCGATGCGGGAGGATCGGTTCGCGTCTATCTGTCCGAACTGGGCTGGCGGGACTATGCGCAGAACGTCATCCTGCAATTTCCCGACTATGCGACCAGGAATGCGCGCGACAAGTTCGACGCGCTCGACTGGCGCACCGCCCCCGCCGACCTGAAGGCATGGCAACAGGGACGGACCGGATACCCCATCGTCGATGCCGGGATGCGACAGCTTTGGGCGACGGGATGGATGCACAACCGCGTCCGCATGATCGCCGCCAGTTTCCTGATCAAGCACCTGCTGATCGACTGGCGAAAGGGCGAGCAGTGGTTCTGGGACTGCCTGGTCGATGCCGATTACGGGTCGAATGCGACCAACTGGCAATGGGTGTCTGGCACGGGCATCGACAGCAACATGTTCGTGCGGATCATGGCGCCCCTGACCCAGTCGGAAAAGTTCGATTCAGCGGGGTATATCCGGCAATGGGTGCCCGAACTGAAGCATCTGCAAGACGACGTGATCCACGATCCGGAGGAGTATGGGCGACGGCCCAAGGAGTATCCCTCCAAGATCATAGGCCACCGCGAAGCCCGCGACCGCGCGCTGAAGGCGGCCAAGGCCGTTCGCTGAACCCATCCCGGCTTTCGCGCGCCCGTGGCTTGTGCCAAAGGCGCGCACGATGGAGCAGGGGACGAGCAATCGCGGACGGCTGGCCGCTGGCGAACGCGGGGACGGGGCTGGTGCCGGGCAGGGCGCCTATCGGCTGATCCAGCCGGTTCTGGCGCGCGTAATTGCCCGGATCGATGCCGGACTGGCGGTCGGCCGGATCGACCTGACCCTGCCGGATGGCAGCCGACGGGTGCTGGGTGGACGACGACCCGGCCCAGACGTGATCCTGTCCCTCAATCACTGGCGGGCGATTGTTCGGCTGGTCAGCGGTGGATCGGCCGGATGGTACCGGGCATGGGCGGCGGGCGAATGGTCCAGCCCCGATCCGGTTGCGCTGTTCGAACTCTTCACCGTCAATCGCACGACGCTGGGCGGGGCCGGGCGGGCCAGGGGGTGGATCAACGCGGCGATGCGCCTGCGCCACCGGCTGCGGCGCAACGACCGGTCGGGTTCGCGGCGCAACATCGCCTATCACTATGATCTGGGGAATGATTTCTATACGCCCTGGCTGAGCGGCGACATGACCTATTCCAGCGCGATCCATGCCGATCCGGCAGAGACGCTGGAACAGGCACAGGCGCGCAAGCTGATGGCGGTGCTCGATCGGACGGGAACCCGGCCGGGCGACACGATTCTGGAAATCGGTTGCGGATGGGGCAGCTTTGCCGAATTGGCCGCGCGGGCCGGGCGGCGGGTCCATGCGCTGACCCTGTCGTCGGAACAAAAGGCCTATGCCGACGGGCGGATGGCAGCGGCGGACCTGTCGGGCGTCACCGTCGCGTTGACCGATTACCGCGACGTTCAGGGGACGTTCGACGCGGTGGCAAGCATCGAGATGGTCGAGGCGGTGGGCCGGGAATATTGGGATGCCTATCTGGGCACCATCGCCCGCGTGCTGAAACCGGGCGGGCGGGCGGCGATCCAGTATATCGCCATCGACGATGCCATTTTCGACGCCTATGCAGACAATGTCGATTTCATCCAGACCTATGTCTTTCCCGGCGGGATGCTGATTTCCGAAAGCCGGTTTCGCGCGGTCGCGGAGCGGCACGGCCTTGCCTGGACCGACCGGCATGGCTTTGGCGCCAGCTATGCCCGCACCCTTGCCGACTGGCGGGCGCGGTTCGATGCGGCGGATCGGGACGGGCGGTTGCCGCGCGCGTTCGACCGGCAATTCAGGGATTTGTGGCGCTACTATCTGATGTATTGTGAGGGCGGGTTCAAAGGCGGCGCAATCGACGTCGCTCAGGTGACTCTGGTAAAGGGAGGATAGGCGATGCGGATGCTGCGGCTGGCGATGCTGATCGGATCGGCGCTGATGATGCCCGCAGCCCATGCCCAGACAAGCACCGCGCCCGCCCTGACCGCCGAGCAAAAGGCCAGGCTGTCCCGCGCCGCCGCCGAAATCCTGTTCTGGCCCGACGCGGTGCGGTCAAAGAATTTCCGCGCCATGGAAACGATCTTCCCCGGCACCACGGCCAAGGCGTCGAGCATGGTGCGCCTGTTGCCGAAGGGCAAGCCGCTGCCGATGGACGAAGCGGACATCGCCGCCCGGATGGACACACAGAACATGGTCGGGCTGATCGTCGTCCAGGGCGGCCAGGTGCGGTACGAACGCTATGCTGAGGGCATGACGCCGACCGATCGCTGGACCAGCTTTTCCGTCGCCAAGTCCTTTACGTCGACCCTTGTCGGCGCGGCGGTTCGGGACGGCGCCATCAAGTCGCTGGACGATCCCGTCGTCACATTCGTCCCGGAGCTGAAGGGCAGCGGCTATGACCGCGTTACGGTGCGCCAGGTACTGACCATGACCAGCGGGGTGCGCTGGAATGAGGATTATACCAACCCCAACAGCGACGTCGCCCGCATGGCGCTGGCCACCGCGCCGGATAGCAAGGACTCCATGCTCGCCTATCTGGCCACGCTGCCCAGCGAAGCGGAGCCGGGGACGAAATGGGTCTACAAGACGGGCGAGACGAACCTGATCGGCATCATTGTCGAACGGGCGACCGGTCGCCGCCTGTCGGATTACGCACAGGAAAAGATCACCGGTCCTGCGGGGTTCGAAGGCGACCTGTTCTGGATGTTCGACCTGGCCGGCCAGAATATCGGCGGGTGCTGTCTGTCGCTTCGCCTGCGCGACTATGCCCGGATGGGTCTGTACGCGCTTGAAGGTGGCAAGGGACAGGTGCCGGAGGGGTGGTTTGCCGAGGCGGGTAGCAACCGGCTGGCTGACAAGCGCACCGACGGACAGGGTTATGGCTATCAATGGTGGGTGTTCCCCAACGCCTTTGCTGCGCAGGGGATTTTCGGCCAGTCGATCATCGTCGTGCCGGATAAACAGCTGGTGATCGCCTCAATCGCCAACTGGCCGCGCGCAACCGGCAACGATCTGCGCGTGGCGCAGCTTCAGTTCATGGCGGAGCTGTCGGCCGCGGCCGGGAAATAGACGGAGGCGGCATCGACTGGCATCGCTCCCTCTCCCACAAGGGGAGAGGGCATTGGGGCACTGGTCACCCCACGCGTTCGAAGCGGCCGTCCTCGAAATCCGATGCGAGCAGCGATAGGATCCGCTCGGCCACCACTTCGGGCGGCTTCACGCTGTCCGGATTTTCGCCGGGATAGGCGCGGGCACGCATCTTTGTGCGGGTCGCACCGGGGTCGACGATCGCCGTGCGCACAGGCGAGACGTTGCGCACTTCCTGACCATAAGCTTCAAGTAGCGTTTCGAACGCCGCCTTGGACGCGCCATAGACGCCCCAATAGGCACGCGGATTGCGCCCGACGCTGGAGGTGATGCCGATCACGCGGCCCGCCGAAGAGGCGCGAAGCATCGCGTCGAACGATGCCAGCAGGGCTGCCTGCGCGCTGACGTTCAGCGTCATCACCTTGGACAATTCCTTGGCATCGATCGCCGTCACCGCGCCCAGCGATCCGAGCATCGCCGCGTTCAGGACCAGCACGTCCAGTGCCTGCCACCGACCGGCAATCGCCTCGGCCAGCCGGACCACCCCGTCGCCTTCGCTCAGGTCGAGCGGCGCGATGGTCGCGGTGCCGCCAGCCGCATGGATCGCCTCTTCGACTGATTCCAGCCCGCCGGTCGTGCGCGCGGTCAGGATGACGTGCGCCCCGGCCGCGCCCAGCGCCGTGGCCGTGGCGGCGCCGATCCCCCTGCTGGCTCCGGTGACGAGCGCAAGCTTTCCGGCCAGCGGCCGGCTGTCCGTGGTGTCGGTCATGTCAGTGGCTCAACAGTTCAAGCTGATTGTCGCCCCGTTCGCGCTGATCGGTCAGCGGGGTCGGATAATCGCCGGTGAAACAGGCGTCGCAATAACGCGGGCGCACCGGCATCCGCCCGGCTTCGCCCAGCGCCTTGTACAGGCCGTCGATGGAAATGAACGCCAGACTGTCGGCATGGATGAAATCGGTCATCCCGCCCAGGTCCAGCTTGGCGGCGAGCAGCTTGGCGCGTTCCGGCGTGTCGACGCCGTAAAAGCAGCTGTGCCGGGTGGGGGGGCTGGCGATGCGCATATGCACCTCGCGGGCGCCCGCCTCGCGCATCATCTGCACGATCTTCAGGCTGGTGGTGCCGCGGACGATCGAATCGTCGATCAGGACGACGCGCTTGCCCTGGATCAGCGCACGGTTGGCATTGTGCTTCAGCTTGACGCCCAAATGCCGGACCTTGTCCCCCGGCTGGATGAAGGTGCGCCCGACATAGTGCGACCGGATGATGCCCAGCTCGAACGGGATGCCCGATTGCTGGGCATAACCGATTGCGGCGGGCGTGCCGCTGTCGGGCACCGGGATGACCAGATCGGCCTCGACCGGGTTTTCGATCGCCAGCTGGGCGCCGATCGACTTGCGCACCGAATAGACCGAGCGGTCATCGGCGATGGAATCGGGGCGGCTGAAATACACCCATTCGAAGATGCAGGGGCGGGCGGCGGCTGGCGCAAAGGGCCGGATCGATTCGATACGCCCGTCATGGTGGACGATGACCAGTTCGCCCGGATCGACCGACCGCACGAATTGCGCGCCGACGACGTCCAGCGCCACGGTCTCGGAGGCGAAGATGACCGAATCGCCGAACTTGCCCATCACCAGTGGCCGGATGCCCAGCGGGTCGCGGCAGGCGATCATCATCTGCGGCGTGGCGCAGATGAGGGAATAGGCGCCCTCGACCTGTTTCAGCGCATCGATGAACCGGTCGAGCGGGGTGCGGAAATTGGAGGTGGCGACCAGATGGATGATGGTTTCGGTGTCGCTGGTCGATTGAAAGATCGAACCCGACTGCACCAGCTCGTGCCGCAGGTGCATCGCGTTCGAGATGTTGCCGTTGTGCGCGATGGCGAATCCGCCGGTCGCCAGCTCGGCATAGAGCGGCTGGACGTTGCGCAGCGCCGTTTCCCCCGTCGTCGAATAGCGGACATGGCCGAGCGCGACCCGGCCCGGCATCTGTTCCATCACGTCCGGCTTGTCGAAATTGCCGGCGACATGGCCCATCGCGCGGTGCGTATGGAACAATTCGCCGTCGAAGCTGGTGATGCCGGCCGCTTCCTGCCCGCGATGCTGCAGCGCGTGCAGGCCGAGCGCGACGAGCGCAGCGGCGCCATCGGCACCGGACACGCCGAAAACGCCGCATTCCTCACGCAATTTGTCGTCGTCAAAGGGATTGGTGGTAATCATCATGCGCCCGTCACTGACCTGCCCTTGGCGCGCCATATAGGGACGTTGATCGGCTTTGTCGCCCTTTTGTCACATCCGCTTTCGCCATGCCGGTGAACCGGTGCGATGACCGCGCGTTCATCCCCCGACAGACAGGAGCAGGACATGGCAAAGGATCACGGCCCCAGCGTCAAGGACGATGAAACCTTCGAAGCGCTGCTGGACCAGGGCGCATCGAAGGAAAAGGCAGCGCGCATCGCCAATGCGCGCGCGGCAGGCACGCTGAAATCGGGGGGCGGCAAGCTGGAGGACCGGACCAAGGCGGAACTCTATGATCAGGCCAGAAAGATCGGGATCGAGGGTCGCTCGTCGATGAACAAGGCCGAATTGGTGAAGGCCATCCGGCAGCACTGAGCCGCGACGGACTGGATCAATCGGCGCGACGAAGCAGCGTCAGTCGCGCCTTGCCATGACTGCGGTCCGCATCGATCGCGAAACCCGCCGCATTCACCGGCTCGCCCTTTTCGGTTTCGATGCTGACCCATGTCGCCGGGCCGATCCAGCCCAGCCGGTTCAGCTTGTCCAGTGCGACGGCCCCTGCGCCAGTGCCATAGGGCGGGTCCATCATCACCAGATCGATCGGCCCCGGTGCCGGACCCAGCGCCATGACGGATTGCGCGCGAATATCGGCCCGGATGCCCAGCATCTCGGCATTGGCGCGGATGACCGCCAGCGCATCGCGGTCCTGCTCGACGAACAGGCAGGATGCGGCACCGCGCGACAAGGCCTCGAACCCCAGGGCGCCCGATCCGGCGAATAGATCGGCGACCGTCAGCCCCTCGAAACTGCCGATGCGGCTGACCAGCATCGAAAACAGCGCTTCGCGCGTGCGATCGGCGGTGGGGCGGGTGGCATCACCCTTCGGCGCCGCCAGCCGCCGACCGCGCCATTGCCCGGCGATGATCCTCATTACTTCAGCGTCCGGCGAAACGCGACCAGATCGTGCTGGCGCACCTCGCCGATCTCGCCCACGGGCAGGTCGTCCAGGATGAACGGACCATAGGCCATGCGGATCAGCCGGTTCACCTCAAGCCCCAGAAATTCCAGCACCCGGCGGACTTCGCGGTTCTTGCCCTCGGTCAGCTTGAGCGCGATCCAGACATTGGCGCCCGTGCGCCGTTCGATGTTCGCATCGATGGGGCCATAGCGCATCCCTTCGATTTCCACGCCGTCCATTAGCGATTCCAGCGCCTCCTGCGTCACCTGTCCATGGGCGCGGGCGCGATAGACGCGTTCGATGCCGCTGGACGGCAGTTCAAGCTGACGCTTCAACTCGCCATCGGTGGTCATCAAGAGCAGCCCTTCGGTATTGTAGTCCAGCCGGCCGACGGGCATCAGCCGGGGCAGGTCCTTGGGCAGCCGGTCATAGATGGTCGGCCGCCCCTTTGGATCGCGTTCCGTCGTCAGCACGCCGGTCGGCTTGTGGAACAGGAACAGGCGGGCGGGCGCCGGGGCCTTGACCGGCTTGCCATCGACCGTGACGCCGTGCAGCGACGTCAGCACGGTCGCGGGCGTCTCGACGGGCTTGCCGTCGATGGCGATGCGCCGCGCCTCGATCATCCGTTCGATCTCGCGCCGCGACGCGATGCCGGCCCGGGCCAGCAACTTGGCGATGCGCTGGCCGTCCCTCGGGGCGTCCTTGCGGGCCTGCTTGGGCGCGTCCTTGGATTTCGGTGGCGGCATGGTTGTGCTATATTCCGTTTCAGGGACCCGACAAAATGTGTCGGATGTCCGAACTCTATTTGGGGCAATGCGTTATTGCGATCGGGGGCGGATAAACCGTTCCGCCAGGGGATAGAGCGGATAGCAATGTTGTTCAGCAGAAGAAAGCGCCGGATCACTCGCGTGCTGATCGTCGAGGACGAGCCGCTGGTGGCGTTCGACGCCGAACATCTGTTGAGCGAGGCGGGCTATGCCGTGGTTGCGACCGTCGATACGGTCAGCGCCGCGCTGGTCCATCTGGATAACGACGATCCGCATCTGGTGCTGCTGGACATCAACCTGTCGGACGGGACCGGCCTTGCGATTGCCGAGCGGGCCCAGCAGCTGGGGGTGCCGGTGCTGATCGTCGCCGGCCTGTGTCCCGATCAGGCGCGCGTCGCGGCGGTCGGATGGCTGGCCAAACCTTATCGGCCCCGCGATTTGACCGGGGCGATCGGGGTGATTGAGGCGATCGGATCCGGCCGGTCTCCGCGCAGCGTCCCCGAACGGCTGTCGATCTTTGCCGCGGTCGGCTGACGCGGTGTAACCGGGCTGCCGGACGGGGCGAACCGGGGTGAGCACCCCCACCCTCGAAAGCCCATTCGCCATGTCCAGTCGTCTGTTCTACCTGATCCCGGCTGTGGCGCTGATCATCGGCGTTGGCTATGTGGCTATGCCCGGTGCGACCCCTATCCCCGATGCGGCGGCCGATGCCGAACCGGTTGCCCGGTCGGGCGGGCATCCCGTGGTCGTCGAACTGTTCACCAGCCAGGGCTGTTCGTCATGCCCGCCCGCCGATGCGTTGCTGGCACGGCTGGCAAAGGATCCGGGCGTCATCGCGATCAGCCGCCCGGTCACCTATTGGGACCGGCTTGGATGGCGGGACACGCTGGCGCTTCCCGCCAACACGGTCCTGCAACAAGGTTATGCCGCCCGGCACATTCCGGGCGCGGGCGTCTATACCCCGCAGGCAGTGGTTCAGGGCGCGGCGGGAACGGTGGGCAGCCGTACGGCCAGCCTGACCGGGCTGATCGCGCAGCATTCGTCGCTGCCGGAAATCAGCATCACGATCACCGGCGGCCCGGCCCCCAGCCTGACGCTGGACGGCAAGCCCGGTGCGCCTGCCACCGTTCAGCTGCTTGGGCTGGACAGCGCGGAAACGGTCAGGATCGGATCGGGCGAAAATGGCGGCAGGACGGTCAGTTACGTCAATATCCTGAAAAACGAGGCAAAGATTGCCGATTGGCGCGGCGGCCCGACGACCATCGCCATCGACCGGCGGTTGGTTCGCGCCGCCGGGGTCGATCGTCATGCAATCATCGTCCGCAGCGGCGATGCCGGCCCCATCCTTGCGGCGCGATACCTGTAGCCCCCACGCCCCGTCGCGCCGCCGGGCCGTGAGCGCTCCCTCGCTCGCGGCCCACCTTCCTCTAGGCAAGCGCCACAGTTTCGGTATGGCTTGGCAGGGTCCAATGGCTGTGGAGCAGGGTGGCGGTGAAATTCGGATGGGACACGCTGGTCTTTGTCGGGATTCTGGCAGCCATCATCGGCCTTGCCTATGTCGTACCGGCCTTTGCCCCCTATCGCCGTCGGATGCCGCTGACTGCGTTCCTGCTCGGTATTTCCAGCGGGTTTCCGCTGACGTTGCTGCTCGGCACGATGGCCTATTGGCTGTCCAAGGTGGGGGTCGACAAATCGACCATCGGTTTCGCCATCGGCCTGACCACGCCCTATACCCTGAAGTTCCTGTGGGCGCCGCTGGTCGACCGGCTGCCGCTGCCGATCCTGACGCGGTTATTCGGCCAGCGGCGGGGCTGGCTGTTCTTCATCCAGCTGCTTCTGTTCCTCGCCCTCTGGCAGCTGGGTGCCAGCGACCCGGCGAACAATATCGGCCTGTTCGCGGTCTGGGCGATCATCGTCGCGTTCCTTTCGGCGACACAGGATATCATCATCGACGCCTATCGTATTGAAATCCTTTCCGAAGAGGAGCTTCCGCACGGCACCGCGATGAATCAGTTCGGATATCGCACCGGCAATCTGTTCGCCGGGGTGGTGACGGTGTGGCTGGCGTCGACCGAGGGGTTTGATCTGGGCTGGGCCATGGCTTACGGCCTGACCGGCTTCCTGGTCGTTCCCGCCGCCATCGCCGCGCTGTTCGCCGGGCCGGGCAAGTTCGTTGCCCAGGCCGCGCGCGGGGCGGGGGTGGCTTTCGGCCCCTGGTTGAAAACGGCAGTGCTCGATCCATTCATCGAGTTTCTTGGCCGGCGCGGCGCGGTGCTGATCCTCGCCTTTGTGCTGGTGTACAAGGTGGGCGACGCGATGGGGCAGGGGATGCTCAATCCGATGATCGTCGAGCTTGGCTTTTCCGATACCGAGTTCATCACGATCAACAAGTTCGTGGGGATCGCCGCCCTGTTCATGGGATCGGCCCTGGGCGCACCGTTCATCGCATGGCTGGGCATGGGGCGGGCGCTGTTCGTGTCCGGCGCGCTGATGATGTTCTCCAACCTTCTGTTCGCCGTGCTCGCCAATGTCGGCCATTCGCCGCTGATGCTGGCGCTGGCGGTGGGGACGGAGAATCTGACCAGCGGCATCGGGCTGACGGTGTTTGTCACCTATCTGTCGGGCCTGTCCAACCTGGCCTATACCGCGACGCAGTTCGCGCTGCTTTCCTCCTTCGCTGCCGTCGGGCGCACCTGGCTGGCGACACCGGCCGGCTATCTGGCGGAGGGGCTGGGCTGGGTCGGCTTCTGGCTGTTCACCGTGGTCGTCGCCCTGCCGGGCATGATCCTGTTGTGGATCCTGTGGCGCAAGGGGTTCGTCGTCGAAAGCCTGCGCGCGGCAAAACAGGACGTCGAGGCCACTCAGTCGAGCGGCTGACCGCCCTCTGCAAAAGCGCGGGCGAGCAGGGCGGCGGTGGCCGCCGGGCCATCGGCATTGCGCCGCGCGGTCAGATCGGCCAGCAGCATCGCCGCGCGAGACGGATGGGTCGCGGCGCACGCAACAGCATCGCTCAGCATCGCCTCATCCACCGTCATCCGGCAGCATTGCGGGGCGGCGATCCGGATCGAACCGCTCGCCGCCTGCGACAATTCGGCCATCAGGCTGCGCATCAGCACCAGCGGACGGCGATAGCCCGCGCCGAATGCCGACATGAACAGGCTGGCCGTCATGGCGTCATCCAGCCCGAACTGACCGGTCCGGCGTATGCCGAGCATCAGCAGGCGGCGGGCGGGGTGTGTCGACTGATGCCGGGGAAGGGCGGCTGCAATGGCCTGGGCGGTGAGCATCGGGGGGCTGATCTCCTGTCTGAGCACCAGCCTAACGAACCGCTATTGATAGTCAATCGCAAATCGCAAATGGCCTCAGGCTCGGGCGATGTGACGATGACGACGCCGAAGTTAGTCCGGCAATTCGCCGTTCAGGCGCAGCACTTCGCCCGCCAGATAGAGCGAGCCGAGGATCAGCACCGTGCCGGGCCGTCCGTTTAGTCGCTGCGCCACATTGCGAACGGCCGACGCGGGATCGGATGCGGCCGCACCCTGCGCGACGCCCATCCTGCCAAGCGTTTCGACCAGCATCGCGGGGGCATGATGGGCATGGCCGGGAACGGGCAGGGCGGTGATGCTGGCCAGCATCGGCGCGATCGGGGCCAGCAGTCCCTCCGGCTGCTTGTTGGCGAGCATCCCCAGGATCAGGTGGATGCCGCCATCCGGCGCAATCCCCGCCATCGCATCGGCCACCGCCCGTCCCGCCGCCGGATTATGCCCGCCGTCCAGCCAGATCGACGAGCCGGGGGGCAGCATCGTCGTCAGCGGCCCGTCGCTCAGCCGCTGCATCCGCGCGGGCCAGCGCACATCGACCGGCGCCCGCTTCAGCGCATCGGCGCCGACCGGCAGCCGGTGCTGCGCGCGCAGCATGGCGGTGGCCAGTGCCAGATTGGCGACCTGATGATCGCCGAGCAGTGCGGGCCAGGGCGTCATCACCTGAGCACCGCCGCCGGGGCCGTGATGAAACACCTTTCGCAAGGTCGCATTGCCGCCGAATTGCCAATCCAGCCCCTCGCGCAACAGTGGAGCGCCCGCCCGCCGGCACTGGTCGGCGATCACGGCATTCAACGCATCGCCGTGGTCGAACGTCACCAGCGGGCGGCCGGGCTTCGCAATGCCTGCCTTTTCGAACGCGATCTTCTCGATCGTGTCGCCCAGAAATGCCTCGTGGTCCATGCCCAGCTGCGCAATGCCGCATACCGCCGGATCGGTCAGCACATTGGTCGCGTCGAGCCGACCGCCCAGGCCCACTTCGATCACGCAGGCATCGGCAGGCGTGCGGTGAAAGGCAAGAAAGGCAGCAGCCGTCGTCACCTCGAAGAAGCTGGCCCCGATATCGCCGCCTGCATCCAGCACCTCGGCCAGCAATGCCGCCAGCGCGTCGTCCGCGATCAGCCGCCCGGCCAGCCGGATGCGCTCGTTGAAGCGCACCAGATGCGGGCTGGTATAGACATGGACCCGGTATCCTTCCGCCTCCAGCGCAGCGCGAAGATAGGCGCAGGTCGATCCCTTGCCGTTGGTGCCTGCGACATGGAACACCGGCGGCAGCGCGCGGTGCGGATTGCCAATCCGGTCCAGCAACCGGGTGATCCGCTCAAGCCCCAGCACATCCGCACCGGGACCAAGCGCCATCAGCCGGTCGAGCTGCCGCTGGACCAGCGGGTCGGTGGAGGTCGCGTGGTCCGGCATCAGGCCATGTGAGCGGCGATGCGCGCGGCCGCCTGATCCGGGGTCATTTCCGTCGTGTCGATCGTCAGGTCCGGCGCCGGCATGCTCGCCGCGCATTGTTCGAGTTCGGCCCGGATCGACCGGAACAGCTCCAGGTCGCGCAGCTTGCCGAACGCGGCGCGATCGGGATCGGTCAGGCGGCGTTCCTGCTCGCCGGGGTCGAGCGTCAGCGCAACCAGATGGACCTTTGCACCGCTGCTGCGGGCCAGATTGATCAGGCGAGGCAGGAAATCGGCTGGCACGCTGGGTTCGGGGGCAAGGGTGAACAGGATATCGCGGCCTGCCCCCAATCCCTCGCTGATCAGATCAAGCCAGAGCCGCTCGCGCAGCCGGACGAACGCTTCGCTGCCAAAGGGGAACAGCGCGGCGACGGCATCGACCACCAGATGATTGTGGAACAGCGCCAGACCAGCCCGTTCGGCGACCAGGCGGCCGATCGTCAGCTTGCCCGACGCGATCGGACCGACAAGGATCAGCAGCCGCATCGCCCCTGGGCTCGGCTTTGGATCACGCCGCCTTGCGCGCGCCGGTCAGGTAATCGATCACCTGCGCCAGCGTGTCCGCCAGGGCGTGGCGGTGGACCACCATGTCGATCAGGCCGTGCGCGAGGTAATATTCGCTGGTCTGGAAATCGTCGGGCAGCTTTTCGCGGATCGTGCTTTCGATGACCCGGCGGCCGGTAAAGGCAAGCGTCGCGCGCGGCTCGGCGATCTGCACGTCGCCCAGCATGGCATAGGCCGCCATGACGCCGCCGGACGTGGGATCGGTCAGCACGACGATATAAGGCAGGCCCGCATCGTGCAGCATCTGGATGGCGACGGTGGTGCGCGGCATCTGCATCAGCGACAGGATGCCCTCCTGCATCCGCGCGCCGCCGCTGGCGGTAAAGACGATGTAGGGCACCTTGGCCTTGATCGCTGCCTCGACGCCCGCGATGAACGCCTCGCCGACCGCTTGGCCCATCGACCCGCCCATGAACCCGAAATTCTGGACGCCGATGATCGCGCGCTGACCGCGGATCAGGCCGTCGGCATTGACGAATGCGTCGGTGTCGCCGGTTTCGGCACGCGCCGCCTTCAACCGATCCGCATAGCGCTTTGAATCGCGGAACTTCAGCGGATCGTCGATGGTGCGCGGGCTGCTCAGCACTGTGAAGCCGGCATCGAAGAGCTGCGCGAACCGCTGTTTCGGCCCGATCCGGCCGTGGTGGCCGCACAGGGGACAGACGGCGCTGTTCTCTTCATATTCCTTCATGAAGACCATCTGGCCGCAACCTGCGCATTTGTGCCACAGATTGTCGGGCGTCTCCTTCTTTGCCGGGACAAATGCGGAGATTGCGTTGCGAACGCGGCCTAGCCAGCTCATGCGGAAACCCTTGATGCGGCGCGGATCGCCTGCGCCAGACTGGAGACATAGGACTGGACGGCGGCGGGCGCATCCGCGCCGTGCGCCGCCACCAGATCGATGATCGCCGAACCGACGACGACGCCGTCGGCCACGCGGGCGATGGCGGCGGCCTGTTCCGGCGTGCGGACGCCGAACCCGACCGCGATGGGCACGTCCGTCGCCGCCTTCAGCCGGGCGACGGCAGCATCGATGCTGTCCTGCGCCGCCTGTTGCTTGCCGGTGATCCCGGCAACCGAGACATAGTAAAGAAAGCCCGATGCGCCATCCAGCACGGCGGGCAGCCGCTCGGCGTCGGTGGTGGGGGTGGCGAGGCGGATCAGGTGCAGCCCGGCGGCGCGGAGCGCGGGGCCAAGCTGATCGTCCTCCTCGGGCGGAATATCGACGCAGATCACGCCGTCCGAGCCCGCATCGCGCGCGGCGGCGGCGAACCATTCCGGCCCGCGCCGCGTCATCGGATTGGCATAGCCCATCAGGACGAGCGGCACGTCCGGGTGGCGCTGACGAAAGGCGCTAGCGATGGCCAGGATGTCCGCCGTGGTCGTGCCGTTGGCCAGCGCGCGCAGATTGGCTGCCTGAATCGCCGGACCGTCCGCCATCGGATCAGTGAACGGCATACCAAGCTCGATCACATCCGCCCCGCCCGCGACGAGCGCATCGAGGATGTCGGCGGTGGGTCCGTCGCCAGCGGTCACGAAGGTGACGAGCGCGGCGCGACCGTCCGCGCGGGCGGCGGCGAAGGTGGAGGCAAGGCGGCTCATCTCAAGATGACCATTCTCGATTTCCACAACAGGCTGCTCACTCCATAACCAACACCGAAACAAGCGGCATAAAAGAACGCTTTTTCGTAGTTTATTGCTTCTTGAGATGCGGCGTAAAACAGGATTTGCAGTGTCATCGAAATCGTGAACACGCAGCAAACGGTTAGAAATGCTTCGCCAAGGCTTGGTCGCCGCCAGGCAATTCTCGGCGGCGCAATTTCGCCGCCTCCGCGGAACATCATATCTCCGTCCCCAGCGCTTCCGCCACGGTGAAGATGTCCTTGTCGCCGCGGCCGCACAGATTGGCGAGGATCACCTGATCCTGTCGCATCGTCGGCGCGACCTTTTCCACCGCAGCAATGGCATGGCTCGGCTCCAGCGCGGGGATGATGCCCTCGGTCCGGCACAGCAGCTGGAAAGCGGCGAGCGCCTCCATGTCGGTAACGCTGGTATAATCGACCCGGCCGATTTCCTTCAGCCAGCTATGCTCCGGGCCGATGCCGGGATAGTCGAGGCCCGCGCTGATCGAATGTGCTTCGGCGATCTGCCCGTCCTCGTCCTGCAACAGGTACGTCTTGTTGCCGTGCAGGATGCCGGGAAAGCCGCCCGCCAGGCTGGCCGCGTGCTGCTTGTCCAGCCCGTGCCCGGCGGCTTCCACGCCCAGCATCTTCACGTCCGCATCGTCCAGAAACGGATGGAACAGGCCGATCGCGTTCGATCCGCCGCCGATCGCCGCGACCAGCAGGTCGGGCAGGCGACCGGTGCGGCTCAGCATCTGTCCCCGCGCCTCGCGCCCGATCACGCTCTGAAAATCGCGGACCAGTTCGGGATAGGGATGCGGGCCGGCGGCGGTGCCGATGATGTAGAAGGTGTCGTGGACGTTCGCCACCCAGTAGCGCAGCGCCTCGTTCATCGCGTCCTTCAGCGTCGCGGCCCCGCTCGTCACCGGAATGACTTCGGCGCCGAGCAGCTTCATGCGGAACACGTTGGGCTGCTGCCGCTCAACGTCCTTCGCGCCCATGAAGATGGTGCAGGGCAGGCCAAAGCGCGCGCAGACGGTGGCGGTGGCCACGCCGTGCTGGCCAGCGCCGGTTTCCGCGATGATCCGCGTCTTGCCCATGCGCATCGCCAGCAGGATCTGGCCGATGCAGTTGTTGATCTTGTGCGCGCCGGTATGGTTCAGCTCGTCGCGCTTGAACCAGATTTGCGCGCCCATGCCTTCGCCCGCGTCTTTCCGCAGTTCCTCGGTCAGCCGCTCGGCATAATAAAGCGGGCTGGGGCGGCCGACATAATGTTCCAACAGGTCGTCGAACTGCGCGGCGAAGGCCGGGTCCGCCTTGGCCGACCTATACGCCGCTTCCAGCTCAAGGATCAGCGGCATCAGCGTTTCGGCGACATATCGTCCGCCAAACTGTCCGAAATGGCCCCGCTCGTCCGGCTGGGCGCGATAGCTGTTGGGTGCGTTCATGATGCGATCGCTTTAAGGAAAGCCGCGATCTTGTCCACATCCTTGATCCCCGGCGCGCTTTCGACGCCGGAAGATATATCGACCAGCGTAGCCCCTGTTATCCGCACCGCTTCTGCGACATTGCCCGCGTCCAGGCCGCCGGACAGCGCCCAGGGCAGGGGATGCCGGTATCCGCTCAGCAGCGCCCAGTCGAACCGCACGCCCATGCCACCCGGCAATGCCGCGCCATCCGGCGTCTTGGCGTCATACAGGATTCGGTCGGCGGCACCCGACAGGCGCGATGCCGTGTCCAGATCGGCGCGAGTCTTCACCGCCACCGCGGCCCAGACGGTCAGGCCGGTGCGCGCTCGGATCGCCGCGATCCGTTCCGGCGCTGCCTTGTGCAGCTGGATCGTGTCCAGCCGCCCCGCCGCCATGGCCGTATCCAGCATCGCATCGTCGGGATCAACGAACACGCCCACCCGCCGGACATGGCCCGGCACCCGATCCGCCAGCCCCGCCGCCCGGTCAAAGGACAGGTGACGTGGGGAGGGCGGAAAAAAGACCAGGCCGACATGGCTGGCACCGCCCGCCACGGCCGCGTCCATCGTTTCCGGCGTGGACAGGCCACAGATCTTGGCGGTGACAGACATGCCGATGCCGCTAAGCGCCGCTGGCCGCCGGGTCAATCATGCGGGCGGTCAGCCGGCGGGTTTGCCCGAGACGATGGCATCGAACTTCGCCTTGGGCATGTTGATCAACAGCCCCTTGTTGTTCTTCGCAAGCGAGGCGAAGTCGATCTCGATCCGCCCGACATCGCTCTTGATCGTCGCCACGCCCGGCACGACCTTTTCGATGGTGCCGAGCAGCTTGCCGCGCGAATCGCGCACCTCCGCGCCCGCCACCACGTCATCGGGGTGGACGGGCACCGGCGTCGAAGACCGGGGCAGCCCGGCACGCCCGCCCTTCACGTCGCGGTTCAATCGATCATAGAGCGTGCCCATCTCGTGCGGTGAAATCGGCGAAGCCTCCGGCATGGGCATGGGCGGCGGCGGTGCGGGCGCGTCCTGGGCGTGCGCCACCGACAACGTTGTCAAGCCGGCGAAAAACAGCATTGCCTTCAGCATCATTTTCCATCCCCTCCTTGTGCATTTTCAGATGGATACGCCTGGTGACTGCGTGAAGCAATACACAAGGCGGGGGATGCGGGGACTGTTGAGCGGTAACGGACTTACAGCGTGGCGCCGATGGCGCGGGCGGCGTGATCCGGGTCCTCGGCCTGAGTGATCGGCCGTCCGATGACCAGGATGGACGCTCCCCGGTCCAATGCCTGGCGCGGCGTCACCACGCGCTTCTGGTCGCCGGCCTGGCCATTGGCCGGACGGACGCCGGGCACGACGAAGAACCCGTCCTTCCACGCCGCATGCGCCGCGGCCACTTCCTCGCCCGAACAGACGATGCCGTCGACCCCGGCCGATCGCGCCAGTTCGGCCAGGCGGACCACCTGTTCGTGCGGATCGGGGGCAAGGCCGATCGATTCCAGGTCCCGGCCGTCGAGGCTGGTCAGCATGGTCACGGCCACCACCTTGGTCCCCTCCGGCGCAGCCGCCTTTGCATCCTCCATCATCGCCCGCCCTCCGCTTGCGTGGACGGTCAGGATCGCCGGGTTCAGCGGCCGAAGCGCCTGAACCGCCTTTGCCACGGTATTCGGAATGTCGTGCAGTTTCAGGTCGAGGAAAACGGGCAGGCCCAGCTCAGCCATGGCATGAACGCCCTGGCGGCCATTGGCCATGAAGAATTCCAGGCCGAGTTTGATGCCGCCGACATGAGTCTTCACGCGCCGGGCCAGCGCCTCGGCCCGCGCCAGATCGGGCGTGTCCAGCGCGACGAAGACCGGGCTGCTCACAACCGGCTACCGGCGGGGCCGTCGAGCGGCAGTTGCGCGGGCGTTGCGACGTCGCGCGCGGGTGCGATGCCATCGGGATGTTGCGTCGGTGGCGGCACCGGCGTCTGGGCGATGCGCAGATCGTTCAGCGCCCGCTCGGTGCTGGCCAGCTTGGATTTCAGGCGCCAGCGCATCGCGTGATAGGCGATGAAGATCGGCACGAAGCCCAGCAGGAACACGATGCCCAGCAACAGCGGCAAATTGGTCTGTGCAACCATGCCGCCCCACAGCCGCACATCGACGCTGGTCCAGTTGTTGAACGCGAATGCGACCAGAATGCCGACCAGCAAGGCCCAGAACAGGGTCCTCAGGAATTGCATGGGGGTCCTTTCCTTGTTCCCTTGGCCGACGACCCTAGGCGCAAATTGCGCATTTTGCCAATCGTTCGCCGGTTCAACCGATCTCTGTCCGCAACGTGGCGAACAGCGGGGTAATGGTTGTCAGCCGATCCTGTTCCTCGTCCAGGATGGCCAGGAACGCGCGGCGCTTTATGGCCGCGATCCGCTCCCTGTCCGGTTGCTGCGGCGGGGGCAGGGTGGACAACAGGATGTCGATCAGCCGATCCGCCCCGTGCAGCCGCCCCCACAGATAATCGTTTTCGCGGTAGGATCGGCTGAAAAACGCACCAAAACTGTTGAACTGAATGCCTTTCAACGTCGCCGCCGCCCCGCCCGGGCGGATGGCGACCGCATCGTCGGGCGAAATGCGGTCGACGCGAATCGGGTCGAATTCGTCCAGCCCCTCGCCCTCCAGCAACGGCAGCGTGGCCAGATCGTAGAACGGAAAGCCCAGATAGGCGAGCAGGACGGGGCGGCGATGGTCGCGCGACAACTGGCTAAGGCCCGCCGACAGCCGGTCGTCGGTTTCCTGGTCCAGTGTGATCAGGTCGGTCCGCCGCGCGATCCGGTCCAGGATCGCGGCAATGGCCTCGGCCGTCTCCGGCGCGTCGGTCGCATCGACGATCCCCTGATAATGATCCCGCCGTTCGCACTCCAGATACGCGCTGAGCGATGCATAGACGGCGTCGCGGATGGGCTTCAGCCCCTCATTGCTGCTGTCCTGATCCAGTTCGGTGATCCGCCGTGCCATCAGGCGCAACCGGCGGATGCGAAAGTTAAGGTCATGGTCGCGCAGAAAGGCGATGGCCGGCTCGGACGCGCCGGTCGCCAGGGCCGTCGCAAAATCCATTCCACCCCGGTCGCGCACCACTTGCGCCAGCAGCGCCCGGATCGCCCGTTCGCCCTGCGGATCCGGAACACCGGCCAGTCCGGCGATCAGCCCGGCCAGCCGACCGATGATCCCGTCCGCTTTCAACAGCGCATAGGCGGCATGGCCATATCCCGCACGGGTTGCGGCATGATGCTGCGCCCGCCTGCGCCAGTTCGCCAGGCGGCGGGGGGTGGGGTAATCGAGGAACAGCGTATAGCCGAACAGGCCGACGACCTGCTTTTCCACCTCTGCGCGAATGGCCTCGACGATCCCGCGCATCCGCTCGATCCGGTCCGACCGCGCGGCGAGCGATTCCAGATTGTCGCGGATCGGTTGCTGCCGGGGCAATTCGGACAGCGATCCGATGATGGTCTGGAAAAAACCCGGTCGTTCGCCCGGATCGCCCGACAGGTTCAGCCGCGCGCCGGGGGTGGGGTCGACAAAGACGAAGCGCCGGTCGATCTCCCGCCGGGCCGGGCGTTCCTTCAGCGCGTCGATGGCGGGTTCGAAGGGCGCGTTGACCAGCACCGATCCATCGATCAGCGCGGTCCGCTCGGCAGTGCCCGCCGCCCATTGCCGGGGCAGCGCACGCCTCAGGAACGCCTCGCGCCCCGGCCATTCCTCGCCGCGCGCCGCCAGCAGATCGTCCAGCTCGCCGACGGCAAAGGGAGGGAAGGCGCCCGGAAAGCTGGATGTGGCGCGCGCGGCGAAGGCCAGTTCCGCTTGATGGCCGATGGGGGCGGGGCCAGATAGCCCCGGGTCCGAAAAGCCGATGACCAGCCGGTGCTCGGTTTCCTCGGCCATGGCGGGCGAATTGATCCGCAGCGATTCGGGATAGCCCAGGAAATCGGTCACGGTGACGAACAGGTCGATCGGCTGGCCGGGTGGCAACAGGCGCGGCCCGACATCGCCCGCCGCCATGGCGGCGAACGCATCCAGCAGCATCGTCAGCATCCGCTGCCCGCCAAAGGGTGGCTCGAACCAGCGCGACCGGACGAAATGTTCGAGCTTGCGGCGCACTTCCTCGCGCGCCGGTTCCTCGACCGTCCGGTCGATCAGCGTGCCCCGGTTCATTGCCATCCACGCGATCGGCAACGCCCATAATTTGGTCATCGGCCCGGACGGTCCCTGATCGGGGTCGATCAGCGCCTCGACATCCGCAAGGTCCAGCCACAGGTCGGTCAGCGGGTCCAGCGACTGGCCCGTGCTGATCGCCTGAGCCAGGAACACGCCGTTGATCCCGCCCGCACTAGCCCCCGCGACGATATCGGCCAGGACGCGCAGATGAATGCCGGTTGCGTCGGCAATCTCCTGCATCAATGCGCGATAGACGCCCTGGCTGCCGCCCGCCGGCGGGTCGCCGTCGCAAAACGCACGGCTGGCGCGCGCCATGCGCCACACTTCCTTGGTGATGCCGTGCATATAGACGGCCAGGCTGATCCCCCCGTAACAGACCAGCGCCAGCCGCAATTCCTTTTCGCGCACCCGCTGCTCCCCTTCGGTCCCGTCCGGTTTTTGGCCTGATCGCGTCAGGCGGGCGTCAGCCTAGCCCAGACCGGCAGGTGATCGGAAGCGGCATGCGCAGTCACGCTTTGATGCACCCCGCATTCGGATATGCTCAGGTCGCTGCTCACCATGATCCGGTCCAGCCGACCGACGGGGCGGCGGGAATGGAAACTCGGCCCGGTATCGGCTAATCGATAGCTGCCGCAGAAATCGGCAATGCAGCCGCCGCGCGGCCGCCATTCGTTCAAATCGCCCATCAGCACGGTCGGCATCGGCACCGGCCGGGCGGCCAGATGCGCCAGGATCGCCTGCGCCTGCCGCCGCCGCCACAGGCCGGACAGGTCCAGATGCATACCCACCACCCGCACCTCACGACCCCGAATGCGCAGTTCCGCCAAAGCCGCACCACGCGGCTCCAGCACGGGCAGGTGCAGCGCCTCGGCATGCAGGATCGTCGCATCCGGCCGCACCAGCAATCCGTTGCCGTGCCAGCCCATGCTGGCTTGCCGCTGGGCGATGGGCACCACCTGCCACGCGCCATGATCATTCAGGACATGGCCGGGCAACACCGCCTGGCGCGTGCCGAACCGGCGATCGCATTCCTGCAATGCGACGATATCGGCGTTCAGTTCGGACAGCACCCGGACGATCCGGTCCGGGCGTCGTTGCCGGTCCGTGCCGACCGCCTTGTGGATATTGTAGCTGGCAACGGTCAGCATCGGCTTTACCGGGGCAGCCGGATGGTGGCGATCAACCCGCCGCCCTCGCGATTGGCCAGGGTGATGGTGCCGCCGGCATCGCGGACGATGGCGCTGGCCAGCGCCAGGCCCAGGCCGATGCCACCCGTTTCCCGGTTGCGGCTCGTCTCGACGCGAATAAATGCCTGGAACACGCTTTCCAGCTTGTCCGCCGGGATACCCGGACCGCGATCGCAGATTTCGATGGCGACGAACTTCCGTTCGCTGACCAGCCGAACCTCGGCCGATCCGCCATATTTCACGGCGTTTTCGACCAGGTTGCGCACCGCCCGCCGCATCAGGAACGGGCGCACGCGGATCGTCGTGCGGGGTGCCTCGGTCGCCGTCACATCGGCCCCGATATCCTCGAAATCGGCGACCACGGCGTCGACCAGAGCGGCGACGTCCACCGTTTCCACCGGTTCGCTCGGCCGCCCCATCCGCGCCAGCGACAGGATGTCCTGCAGCGTGCGGGTCATCTCCTCGATGATTTCGGCCATCCGCGCTCGGTCGCCCTCGTCCTCGACATTTTCGATGCGGACCCGCAGCGCGGACAGGGGCGTGCGCAGGTCATGCCCGATTGCGCCCAGCATCCGGTCCTTTTCATCCAGCATTGCCGTCACGCGGCCGGACAGGCCGTTATAGGCGGCGATCACCGACCGCACATCCTCCGGCCCGCGCTCTGGCACCGGATCGCCGGGCTGGGCCGGGTTGAAACTGGCCGCCGACTGCGCCAGCGCGCGCAGCGGCCGGGCGATGCGCCGCCCCAGCAACAGGATCGGCACCATCACGACGATGTACAGGACCAGCGTCTGCGCCACGAGCTGCCAGATCAGGAACCGTCCAGTCACCGGCCATGGCGCACGCAGCGCCAGCCAGCCCTTGCCCGGCAATTCCACGCCGACCAGCAGATCCGCCGATCCGCGACGGCGCGGCCCCACGATCCGGTTGCGCGGCTCCAGCGCGGGAACGATCTGTCGATCCTCGTTCAGCACCGCCACGATCCGGCCAAAGCGGATATTGCTCTGCTCCAGCCCGTATCGCACCCCGGTTGCGACCTCGGGCACCTCCGGCATGCCTGCCGGCACCGGATTGTCAGCGAACAGCCTGACCCGGCCGCGTGGCCGCTGGTCGTCCAGCGTCAGCCGACCCTGTTCCACTCGTTCCGCCGCATCAACGATCCGGGTGATGCTGGGCACTGCAATCTGGGCAAAGCGATAGGCCTGGCGTTCGCGCAGCAACAGGCCGAAATTGATCGCCTGCGCCACGAACAGCGCCAGCGCGACCAGCAGCGCGATCTGCCCCGACAGGCTGCGGGGGATCAGGCGGATGCGGGACATGCCGGGTTCAAAGCCGCGTGACTTCGGCTGCAAGCGTATATCCGCCGCCCCAGACGGTCTTGATCAGCACCGGGTTCTTGGGATCGGTTTCGATCTTCTTGCGCAGGCGGCTGACCTGATTGTCGATCGCCCGGTCGAATGCCGCCGCCTCTCGCCCCTGGGTCAGGTCGAGCAACTGGTCGCGGGTCAGCACCTGTCGCGGGCGCATCGCCAGCGTATGCAGCAGGTTGTATTCGCCGGTGGACAGCGGCACCGACACGCCGTCGCGGTCGACCAGTGTGCGCTCCCCGGTTTTCAGCACCCATCCGGCAAAGGCCAGGCTGGCGCTGTCCGGCGCGTGCTGGCGGGCACCATTGGCGGCGCGGCGCAGCACCACCTTGACCCGCGTGGCCAGTTCGCGCGGCGAAAACGGCTTCACCACATAATCGTCCGCGCCCATTTCCAGGCCGACGATGCGGTCGGTTTCCTCGCTCTTCGCGGTCAACAGGATGACGGGCGTGTCGCTGGTGGCGCGAATGTGCCGACACAGGCTCAGCCCGTCCTCGCCCGGCATCATGATGTCTAGGATGGCCAGGTCGATGTCGTAGGCGTTCAGCCGCGCCCGAGCGCCCTCCGCATCGCCCGCCTGGGTCACGCGAAATCCCTGTTTGGTCAGGAACTGGGCCAGCGGCTCGCGGATCGACCGTTCGTCATCGACCAGCAGGATGTGGGAAAGGCTCATATCGGGTCCGATTGTGGCGCGGGCGATGACGAAACGCCAGAGCCGGGCTTGCGGCTCCCCGCTATCGCCGGATCGTCGAGTTGGGGGTGCCGACCGGGCGGGGGGCTGTTCGCCCGGTCGGCTGGCGGCTGATCGGGTCAGCCCGCCGGGGAGGGGGTGGGGGCAGCGACCGGCGCACCGTCGCGGCGCTCCTGACGCTTGGCCTGCCAGTTGGCGCGGCGTTCGGCGAACTTGGCTGCTGCCGCCTGCCGCTCGGCCTGGTCGATCTGGCCATCCTTGTTGGCGTCCAGCCGGGCAAAGCGCGCCGCCGCCTGCACCCGCATTTCCGCCTGGCTGATCGATCCGTTGCCGTCGGTATCGACCCGCGCCATCATGCGGCCGCGCATCCGGCCCATCCGCTCGCGCGCTGCGGCCCGTTCTGCATCGGATACGGTGCCGTCCTTGTTGGTGTCGATCCGCGCCTCGATCCGGGCACGCATCGCTGCGCGTTCCGCATCGGATACGGTGCCGTCCCGGTCGGTATCGGCCCAGCGGCCGCCACCGCGCATCTGGCCCATCGCCTTGCGGGCGGCGCGCCGCTCTTCGCGGGAAACCTGCCCGTCCTTGTCGGTGTCCAGCCGCGCGATCATCGCCGCGCGTCCGGCCTGGCGTTCCTCTGCCGACACCTGGCCATCGCCGTTGGTGTCCATGCGCTGCATCATCATTGCGCGCATCTCGCCGCGACCGCCGCGCTTGGCCTTGCCGCGCTTGGGCATTTCGTCGGCAGAAAGCTGGCCGTCCTTGTTGGCGTCCAGCCGCGCAAACCGGGCATCCACCTGCGCCTGCATCTCCGCGGCGCTGATCTTGCCGTTCTTGTCGGCATCCATGCGGGCGACCATGCGGTCCATGCGGTTGCCGCCGGCCATTTCCTGCGCGGCATAGGCGCCACCGGCCAGCATGGTCGCGCCCAGCGCGGCGGCGATGATTGTCTTGCGGATCATTGCGTCGGTTCCTTGTCGTTCACCGGGCCATCCCCGATGCTGACGGCCCTTTTCGCACCCACTTGTCGCAGCACTGTCCCGGGCGCCGCGAAAACTGTCGCAACTTGTCGCAACGCCGGTCAGGGCTTGGGTGCGGATTGGCCGAACAGCACCTTCTTCTGCTCGTCGGTCATCGGGGCATCCGCCGGCCGGATCGCATCGCCCCTGGCATAGGCGGCGATGGTCGCCGGGCGCTCCCGGATCGCATCGAACCAGCGCCGCACATTGGGGAAATCGGCCAGGTCCTGGCCCTGCGCCTCATGCGGGACGATCCAGGGATAGGCGGCCATGTCGGCGATGGAATAGTCCCCCGCGATGAAGTCCCGGTCCGCCAGCCGCCGGTCGAGCACGCCGTACAGCCGCGCCGTTTCCCGGACATAGCGGTCGATGGCATAGGGGATCCGCTCAGGCGCATAGCGATTGAAATGATGGTTCTGGCCCAGCATCGGTCCCAGCCCGCCCATCTGCCAGAAAAGCCACTGGCTCACCTCGATCCGGTTGCGGGCGTCCGTACCCCCGAACCGGCCGGTCTTTTCGGCCAGATAGGTCAGGATCGCGCCGCTTTCGAACAGGCTGACCGGCGCGCCGCCATCGGCGGGGGCGTGATCGACGATCGCCGGCATCCGGTTGTTGGGCGCAATCGCCAGGAAATCCGGCTTGAACTGGTCGCCCGCGCCGATATCGACTGGGTGGATGGCGTAAGGCAGGCCGGTTTCCTCAAGGAACAGCGTAACCTTGTGCCCATTCGGCGTGGGCCAGTAATACAGGTCGATCATCGGGCATCTCCGCAGGATTTGGTGTCGCCGGGCGAGATAGGCACTGGCGTTCCCCCGCCAAAGCCGGACAGGCGGATAGAAAAACGATTGCGGTGCAAAGCGCCCGTCGTCCGCCGGTCAGAACCCGGTCTTGCACCCGCGGGTCCGGTGGATGCCGCGTAGATAGCCGCGCCGGGCATGACCGGCATCGGTCGCCGCCTGCAACCGCCGTTCCGCCCCGGCCGCGCCGCTCACTTCGCGCACCAGTCCGCGAAACGGGATCAGCGAATTGACGACGGCGCGCCCGCCGGCCTCTGCCAGCGCACCCTCGCGGCTGCGCTCTTCGGGCGTCGCGTCGAAATCCGGGCCAAGCGCCGTGTTCAGTTCGGTGACGGCGGCACTGATCTGGCGACAGGTCTTGATGCCGGTCAGGTCATAGGGCGCCTTTTGCGCCGCGATCAGCACATCGGGCGTCTTGGTCGGCATCGCGCCGATATCGCGCGCCGGCTGGCTGGCGATGTCGCCCGCGACCCGGCCGGTATCGTCCGGTTTTTCGTTGCGTTCCTCGCTGGCATCGGTGCCGGGCCGCTCCTGCGCCGTTGCCGGAGCCAGCGGGGCAAGCATCAGTACGATCAGCAGGGCAGGGGCATGACGCATTATGGGTCCTCCGTTTCGCCGGTTAAACGACCCAGTGCCCCGCCCGTTCCGCGCCCCTATCCGGTCGGCAGCGGATCGTCGAACAACCCCGACATCAAGGTAGAGGCATAAAGCGCGACGGCCCGGTCGCGCGGCATTGCGCTCGCCCATTTGCGCATGTCGAACGCGGCATTCAGCAGCGCCATCAGCGCCTGCGAAGCGATCAGCGGATCGACCGCGCGGATCGTCCCTTCGGCGATGCCGTCGCTGATCGTCCCGGCAAAGCGGCGCGCGATCATGTTCGACCGGTCGACCATCGCCTGGCGCACATCGACCGGCAGGCCGGACAGGGCGGTGGTCCGCAATAGCGGGCCGCGTTCGGAAAACTGGATGTCGATTAGCGTCGCGACGACATCGCACAATCGCTGCCACTGCGTGCCGCCGCGCTCGTCCGCCGCCCGCTGCGCTGCGCCGATCAGGTCGAAACTGCGGCGGTAACAGGCGATGACCAGATCGTCCTTGGCATCCAGATGGTGATAGAAACTGCCCTTGGTCACGTTCAGTTCGGATGCGATCCGCGTCACCGAAGCGCCGCGATAGCCCAGTTCGTTGATCAGACGGGTTGCCGCCAGCAGGAACGCCTCGCGCTGCGGTTCGCGCTCCACCGGTTCGAGCGCCAGCAGCCGGGGCGCCCAACGCTGTCCCGCCCCTGCCAGCCCGGCCGCGAACACGTCGCCCAGGCGCGCCTCCACCCGGCCATATTGGTCGGTCGAGTAGCGTTCGATCCACGCGTTCAGCCAAAAGGTGTTTTCAAGGACCAGGTGCGCGCGTGCCCCGAACAGGTCGGTCTGTGCCCGGTTGGCCGCATCCCCCCACAGGCGGCGGGCGGCACGGAACACGTCGCGCCATCCGGCCAGCAACCGCGACCGCATCGGTTCCTCCATCGCCCGCAGGTCGGACAGGATGGCGAAATTGCGTTCCCGTCCTTCGCGGAGCGCCGCCATGCGGGCCATGTTGATCGCCATGTAACGGCGCACGCGCTCTTCCGGCGTCGGCTCGGTCATCGCCTCGTTCAGCATCGCGCGCAACCGCGCCAGCGTCTGTTCGAACGCGGCGGCCGCCAGATCCTCCTTGCGCTTGAAATAATAGGTGACGCTCGTCGTGTTCAGCCCGACGCGGCGGGCCACATCGGCAAAGGTCATGCCCTTTGCACTCTGTTCGTTGATCGCATCGGCAGCGGCGGCCAGGATCGCGTCCCGCTTCTCCTGAAACCGCCTCGTCCCCTGCGCCTCGCCCTCGCGCACCCCAGTCTCGCCCGTCATCCGCCAAGCCTAGCAGCTTGGTTTCGTGGGGCCAGTATTTTCTTGGATTGGCGGCGGCTGCTGGAAAGCCAACGGATGTTATCGCTAAACCACTTGGTGGGCGACTTTACCGAAGATCGGGTATGGTCTAACCCCGATGAACCGCGACCGGATCGGGCGATTGGGGAGGATGGATTTGGACTTCACGCTGACCGATCGGCAGGCGACATGGCGCGACCGGGTTCGTTCGTTCATCGACCGGGAAATCGCACCGCGCGATGCCCTGTATCGCCAGCAGCTTGCGACCGGCGACCGGTGGAAGGTCATTCCCGTGATCGAGGCGGTAAAGCAACAGGCGCGCGCCGCCGGGTTGTGGAACCTGTTCATGCCGCCCCATTCGGGGCAGGCCCATGTCGACGACAGTTTCCGTTTCGACGGCGAATCCCTCAGCAACCTCGAATATGCGCTCTGTGCCGAGGAAATGGGACGCATCGACTGGGCCAGCGAATGCTTCAACTGTTCGGCACCCGACACCGGCAATATGGAGGTGCTGCACCGGTACGGCACCCGCGCGCAAAAGGACGCCTGGCTGCTGCCGCTGATGCACGGCGAAATCCGCAGCGCGTTCCTGATGACCGAACCGGCGGTGGCGTCTTCGGACGCGACCAATATCGAAACCTCGATCCGCCGCGACGGCGACCATTATGTCATCAACGGCCGCAAATGGTGGTCGTCGGGGACCGGCGACCCCCGGTGCCGCATCGCCATCGTCATGGGCAAGACCGATCCGGACGCCCGGCGGCATCAACAGCAATCGATGATCCTGGTGCCCATGGACACGCCCGGCGTCCGCATCGAACGCATGCTGTCCGTCTATGGCTATGACCATGCCCCGCACGGCCATGGCGAGGTGGTGCTGGAAAATGTCCGCGTGCCCGCGGAAAACCTGTTGCTGGGCGAGGGGCGGGGGTTCGAAATCGCTCAGGGGCGGCTGGGGCCGGGCCGCATTCATCACTGCATGCGCACGATCGGCACGGCAGAGGTCGCCATAGAGGCGATGGCGCGCCGTCTGCTCGGCCGCACCGCCTTTGGCAAGCGGATTGCCGATCACAGCATCTGGGAACAGCGGATTGCGCGTGCGCGCATCGACATCGAAATGACCCGCCTGTTGTGCCTGAAGGCCGCCGACATGATGGACCGTGCGGGGAACAAGGCGGCGCAGCTGGAAATCGCGATGATCAAGGTGCAGGCGCCGATGATGGCGCTGCAGATCCTGGACGATGCGATCCAGGCGCATGGCGGCGCCGGCGTGTCCGACGATTTCGGCCTGGCCAGCGCCTGGGCCAGCCTGCGCACGCTCCGCTTTGCCGATGGGCCGGACGAAGTGCACAACCGCGCCATCGCCCGCGCCGAATTCGGGAAATACAGCGCGTGAAAGCCGCCGTCCTGCGGGAAGCGGGCGGGCCGCTGTCGGTCGAAGCGGTCCGCATCGATGCGCCGGGGCCGCGCGAGGTGCTGATCCGCACCGCTGCCTGCGGCGTCTGCCGATCCGACCTGCATTTCGTCGATGGCAGCTTTCCGCATCCGATGCCGACCGTGCCGGGGCACGAGGCAGCTGGCGTGGTCGAGGCGGTGGGGCAGGGCGTCACCCATGTGAAGCCCGGCGACCATGTCGTCACCTTCCTCACCGTCTATTGCGGCACCTGCCAATTCTGCCTTGGCGGGCGGCCCTCGCTCTGTGTTGATCCATCGACCCGGCGGCCGGCGGATGCGCCCCCGCGCCTGTCGCTGGCGGACGGCACGCCGCTGGCTCCGTTCCTGAACCTGTCGGCCTTTGCCGAACTTATGCTGGTCCATGAACATGCCTGTGTCGCCATCGATCCGGCGATGCCGCTGGATAGGGCGGCGCTGCTTGGATGTGCGGTCATCACCGGCGCCGGATCGATCTTCAACGACAGCCGGGTGCGGCCCGGCGAAAGCGTCGCCGTGATCGGGGCGGGGGGCATCGGCCTGGCCGCGATAAATGCGGCAAAGATCGCGGGCGCGGGCATGATCCTGGCGATCGATCCCGTGCCAGAAAAGCGGGCGCTGGCGCTCAGGATGGGTGCCACCCACGCCCTCGATCCGGCTGGCGACGGCACGGCACGCTCGATCCTGTCCCTGACCGGCGGCGGGGTGGATTATGCGATCGAAGCGGTGGGGCGGGCGGATACCGCAGAGCTTGCCTGGGCCATTCTGAAACGCGGCGGTACCGCGACGATTTTGGGCATGATCGCGCCGGGCCAGTCGGTCAGCCTGCCCGGCCCGAGTTTCCTGACCGGCAAGAAGCTTCAGGGATCGCTGCTCGGCTCCACCCGCTTCCCCATCGATCTGCCTCGACTGGTGCGCATGTATCTGGACGGCCTGCTCGATCTGGACACGATGGTGGCCGAAACGATTTCGCTGGACGGGGTGAACCATGCCCTCGACCGGCTGCGCCAGGGCAGCACGGTGCGGTCGGTGATCGTGTTTCCATGAGCGACCTTGACCTCGCCGCGCTCCGCCGATGGATGGCGGACCATGTGCCCGATGCCGGAGCGGCAATCGAGTGCACTCGCTTCACCGGGGGGCAGAGCAATCCCACCTATCGCATTGATACCGAACGGGAACCCTTGGTCCTGCGCCGCAAGCCCTTTGGTCCGATCCTCCCGTCCGCCCATGCGATCGAACGCGAATATCGATTGATCGCGGCCCTATATCCCACCGGCTTCCCGGTCGCACGGCCAGTGGCACTGTGCGAGGATGCGGCGGTCATCGGTTCGCCCTTCTACCTGATGACGCTGGTTCGGGGGCGGACGCTGTGGGACGGCACCTTGCCCGGCATGGCACCCGCGGATCGCACCGCGCATTATCATGCGCTCGTCGATGCGCTGGCGGCGCTGCACGCGATCGATGCCGATGCGGTCGGCCTGTCCGATTACGGCAGGCCCGGCAATTATTTCGAGCGGCAGGTGGCGCGCTGGATCAAGCAATATCGCGCCAGCCAGACCGACGACGTGCCCGAAATCGAACGCCTGATCGACTATCTGCCGCGCACCGTGCCGCCCCAGACGCGGACCAGCATCGTCCACGGCGATTACCGCATCGACAACCTGATCTTCGCCCCCGACAGCGCTCGGGTGCTGGCCGTGCTCGACTGGGAATTGTCCACGCTTGGCGATCCACTTGCCGATTTCAGCTATCTGTTGATGAGCTGGGTGACCGAGCCGGAGGGGCGATCCGGCGTCAAGGGCATGACGGGGCCGGAAACCGGCATCCCGACGCTGGACGAAATGGTCGCGCGATACTGCGCAGCGACGGGGCGGGACGGCCTGCCCGCGCTCGACTGGTATTTCAGCTATAACCTGTTCCGGCTGGCGGGCATCGTTCAGGGGATCAAGCGCCGGATGATCGACGGCAATGCGTCCAGCCCGGCCGCCGCCGACGCTGTCGCCCGCCTGCCCGCGCTGGCCGTCGCTTCCTGGCACTTTGCCGAACGGTCGGGGGCGCGATAGGGCGTGGTGGGCGCCGGTCAGGCCGGTTCGCCGCCCGTCTGGCGAACTCGACGGATGCGCGGTTCGCGGTCCAGCCCTGCGGCATCCTTGATCCCCTTGCGCATTTCGTCGCGCTTTTCGTGGATGCTGGCGATCACCGGCCCCATGGCGACACCCAGATCGACCAGCACGGCCTCGGCCAGTTGCAGCGAGCTTTCCAGGGTTTCGGGCACGGCATCGGTCACCCCGGCCTTGTACAGTTCGGCCGCATGATCCTGATCGCGCGCGCGGGCGACGATGGGCAGGTCGGGCAACCAGCCGCGCACCCGCTTGGTCAGCCGCACGGTCAGAACCGGATCGTCCATGGTCAGGATCAGCGCATCGGCGCGCCCCAGGTTCAGCCGGTCGACCAGTTCGGCCCGCGAAACATCGCCAAAGATCATGGGGTAGCCCGCCCGGCGCGCGTCCATCACCCCCTCGATGCTTGCCTCCACCGCGACGAACCGCTTGCCATGCGCGCGCAGCAGGTCGGCGACGGTCCGGCCGACCCGCCCGAAACCGATGATGACGGTGCCCGGCCCTTCGCGCCCAACCTCGGCCTCGGGCGGCAATTCGCCGGTGCGCTGTTCGATCTCGCGGGCGAACACCTGGCCGATCTTGGCGAGCAGGGGGGTGATGGTCAGGCCGATGGCCGTCACCGCGGTCCAGAAGGTCGCGGTTTCCGGATCGATCAGCAGCGCGCCCGTTGCTACGCCCAGCACGATGATCGTCGTCTCGGACGGGCTGGCCATCATGACGCCGGTTTCGATCGCCGTGCTGTTCCGCGCGCCCGCCAGTTTCAACAGCACGGCTGTCACCGCCGTCTTGATCACCATCACGCCCAGGATCGCGCCGGTGACCATGGCCCAGTTCTCGGCCAGATACCGCCAATCGAGCCGCATCCCGACCGTGATCAGGAACACGCCCAGCGCCAGTCCCCGGAACGGCGCGGTCATCACCTCGACTTCGCTGTGATATTCGGTTTCGGCGATCAGCAGGCCGGCCAGCAGCGCGCCGACAATCGGGCTGAGGCCCGCAGCCGATGTGACCAGACTGGCGACGATCACCACCAACAGGCTGGCGGCCAGGAACAGCTCCGGATTCTTGGCCCGCGCCGCCTGGCCGAACAGGCGCGGCAGGAAAAAGCGCCCGGCGACGAACAGGACCAGGACGCTCAACGTTCCCCGGATCGCGATATCGGCCAATCCCGTCCAGCCATCGTCCCCCGCCGCCGGACCGAGCGCGCCCAGCAGGAAGATGATCGGCACCAGCGCCACGTCCTCGAACAACAGCATGGCGAACGCCGCCTTGCCCGCCGGGCGCTCGGTCCCGGCCAGCGGCAGCACCAGCGCGGTGGACGACAGGGCGAGGGCCAGCCCAAGCCCGATGCCGGCCGCCCATCCCTGTCCGAACAGGTGGAGTGCCGCGGCGATGATCGCTGCCGACCCCAGCAATTCGGCCGCGCCCACCCCGAATACGAGCGTCCGCATGCCCCACAGGCGCTTGACAGACAATTCCAGGCCGATGGAAAACAGCAACAGGATGATGCCGAACTCGGCGAACGGCTCGATCGACGTCGGATCGGAAATCGTCACATAGTAAAGGAACGGCGCCTGGGGCACGAGCGCGCCCAGACCCGCCGGGCCGACCAGCAGGCCGATCAGGATGAACCCGATCACCGGGCTGATGCGGAACCGGGCAAAGGCCGGGATGATCAGCCCCGCCGCGCCCAGAATGACCAGGGCGTCGGAAAGTCCTTCGTTCGACAGGCTGATGTGCATGCGCCGACCATAGCCATGTCGCGGCTTGCGATGGAAGCATTGGTTGCGCCCGGATGAAAAAGGGGGCCGTGCGGCAGATGCCGACGACCCCCTTTTTCATCCCATCGTCATCCGGATCAGCCGGTGATCTTGCCCATTTCGGCTTCCAGATTGACGCGGATTGCCTCGAAGAACTGCTCGGTCGTCATCCAGGGCTGGTCCGGGCCGATCAGGATGGCCAGATCCTTGGTCATCTTGCCGCTTTCGACGGTCTGGATGCAGACGCGCTCCAGCGTCTCGGCGAACTGCGTCACCTCGGGCGTGCCGTCGAACCGGCCGCGGAACTTCAGGCCGCCGGTCCAGGCAAAGATCGACGCGATCGGATTGGTGCTGGTCGCCTTGCCTTGCTGATGCTGGCGATAGTGCCGGGTGACGGTGCCATGCGCGGCCTCTGCCTCGACCGTCTTGCCGTCCGGGCTCATCAGCACGCTGGTCATCAGGCCCAGCGAGCCAAAGCCCTGCGCGACCTGATCCGACTGGACGTCGCCGTCGTAATTCTTGCACGCCCACACGAACTCGCCGTGCCATTTGAGCGCGCTGGCCACCATGTCGTCGATCAGGCGATGCTGATATTCGATGCCCGCTTCCTTGAACCGGTCCTTGAACTCGGCCTGGTACACGTCCTCGAAGATATCCTTGAAGCGGCCGTCATAGGCCTTCAGGATCGTGTTCTTGGTGGACAGATACACTGGCCAGCCCAGGTTGAGGCCGTAGTTCAGGCTGGCGCGCGCGAAATCGCGGATGGACTCGTCCAGGTTGTACATCGCCATGGCGACACCGGCGCCGGGGAAGTCGAACACTTCGCGGTCGATGCTCTCGCCATTGGCACCTTCCCACACCAGCCGCAGTTTGCCGGGGCCGGGCACCAGGAAATCGGTCGCGCGATACTGGTCGCCGAACGCATGACGGCCGACGACGATCGGCTTGGTCCAGCCCGGGATCAGGCGCGGGACATTCTGGATGACGATCGGTTCGCGGAACACGACTCCGCCCAGGATGTTGCGGATCGTGCCGTTGGGCGACCGCCACATCTTCTTCAGGCCGAATTCCTCGACCCGCTGTTCGTCGGGCGTGATCGTCGCGCATTTCACGCCGACGCCGTATTTCTTGATCGCATTGGCGCTGTCGATGGTGATCTGATCGTCGGTTTCGTCGCGCTTTTCGACGGCCAGGTCGAAATAGACCAGATCGATGTCGAGATAGGGCTGGATCAGCCGCTCGCGGATCCATTGCCAGATGATCCGCGTCATCTCGTCGCCGTCAATCTCCACGACCGGGGTTTTGACCTTGATCTTCGCCATGCGCTCGCTTTCCGTTGTTGAAACAGGGGTTCGGGTTCGCCTTGCCTCCTAGGGGCAAGCGCGCGGGCGATCAACCGTGCGGCACCGCACCGGGGAACCGCGAATGACGACAGGCATTGTGCTGCCATGGCGACGCAGTTAGACCCGGCCGATGCAAGAAGTTGATCCCGGTTCCGCCCTGCCGCCGTCGGTGAAATGGCGCTGGCCCGCCATTCATCCAGAGGGCTGGAAATATATCGCCATCAGCGGCGGTCTGGCCGCGCTGTTCCTCTTTTTCATCTGGGACGAACTCGGTTTCCTGCTGGTCGGACTGACGATCTGGGTCGCCGCGTTCTTCCGCGATCCCGTGCGGGTTACGCCGCAAGGGGCCGATCTGGTCGTCTCGCCGGCCGATGGGCTGGTTACGATGATCCGCCGGGTGCCCATTCCCCCCGAACTGGCGGGGCCGGGCGGCCTGGCCGATGCCACGCGGGTGCGGGTATCGGTGTTCATGAGCGTGTTTGACGTGCATGTGAACCGCACGCCCGTCACCGGCACCATCACCGAACAGGTCTATATCTCCGGCAAGTTCGTGAACGCCGATCTGGACAAGGCGTCGGACGAGAATGAGCGGCAGCATCTGGTGATCGAACGGCGCGACGGCGTCCGCATCGCCATGACGCAGATTGCCGGGCTGGTCGCCCGACGCATCGTCAGCTTTGCCAAGCCGGGGGACATGGTGGTCGGCGGTCAGCGGGTCGGCCTGATCCGTTTCGGCAGCCGCGTCGACATCTGGCTGCCCGACGGCGTCGAGCCGCAGGTGACCCTGGGCCAGCGGGCCGTTGCGGGCGAAACCATTATCGGCCGGGTCGGGGTCGCGTCGCCTCTGGGCATTTCCCAGTAATGCGTCCTGCGCGCCCGCGCGGCGGCATTCCGTTGCGGACGATCGCGCCCAATGCGGTGACGGCGCTGGCGCTATGTTTCGGGCTGACCGGCGTGCGCTACGCCATCGGGGCCGAGTTCGAGCGGGCGGTGACGATGATCCTGATCGCCGGCGTGCTGGATGGGATCGACGGCCGCGTTGCCCGGTTCATGCGCGGGGAAAGCCGGTTCGGTGCCGAACTGGATTCGCTGTCCGACGCAATCTCCTTCGGCGTCGCGCCTGCGCTGATCGTGTACCTCTGGTCGCTGGTGACGCTGCCCCGTCTCGGCTGGCTTTGTGCCCTGATCTACGCGGTGTTCTGCGCCCTTCGCCTGGCGCGGTTCAATGCCGCGATCGATCAAGTCGATCAGCCGCATAAATCCGCCGGTTTCCTGACCGGCGTTCCCGCACCCGCAGGGGCCGGTCTGGCCATGCTGCCGATCTTTGCCTGGTTGTGGAGCGGTGAGGAACTGCTGCGGTCCCCCTGGATCGTCGCCCCCTGGATCGCGTTCGTCGCGTTCCTGATGGTTTCCAGCCTGGCGACCTATAGCTGGAGCTCGCTGAAACTCCGGCCGAACATCCGGTTCGAGGCGATCCTGGTGGTGGTGCTCGCCGGGGCCGCGCTGCTGTCTGCGCCGTGGCAGACGCTGACGGTGATCTGCCTGGCCTATGTGGCGTCGATCCCGTTCAGCATCGCCAGTTATCGCAAGGTCAGGCGGTAGCCGAGCGGCCCGGTCGGCCCATCCGCCGCACCGGCACAGCCTGTCGCGCGATCCCATGAGCAACCGGGCGCTCGTCATCCGCGAACGGACGCGGGCCGCGCACGATCAGGTCCAGCCACAAGGCGCCGCGCGCCTCGAGCGCCAGCACGATGCCCGCAACCGCCAACAGCAATCCGCCGGCGATCAGCAGCGATGCGAACAATGCGACCATCTCAAACCCTCCTGCGACGATGCCCGACCGACACACGCCGAATACGAGCAAGTGAAATCCCGAGCCTGTGGATAAGTTCCATGTTTGCTCTATGGGCGTTCTATGTTCGATTTATGTTCCGACTGTCAAGCCTTGTGTTTCGACACCGGCTGGATTAAGCGGCTCGCCTAATCTCTCATGGGTGGCACATAACCCGGTGTCCGGCGCTTGCCGGATATTCGCCGCCCAGAGGACCAACCGGAAGGAGACTATCCCATGGCGGCACCTGTCGTCTCTCTGCAGCAATTGCTCGAATCGGGCGCGCATTTCGGCCACCAGACGCATCGCTGGAACCCGAAGATGAAGCCCTACATCTTTGGCGACCGCAACGGCGTCCACATCATCGACCTGTCGCAGACCGTGCCGCTGTTCGCGCGCGCGCTCGAATTCGTCAGCTCGACCGTCGCTTCGGGCGGAAAGGTGCTGTTCGTCGGCACCAAGCGCCAGGCGCAGGAGCCGATCGCCGACGCTGCCCGCCGCTCGGGCCAGCATTTCGTCAACCATCGCTGGCTGGGCGGTATGCTCACCAACTGGAAGACGATCAGCAATTCGATCAAGCGCCTCAAGACGCTTGAGGAAACGCTGTCGGGCGACACGCACGGCCTGACCAAGAAGGAAGTGCTGAACCTGACGCGCGAGCGCGACAAGCTGGAACTCAGCCTGGGCGGCATCCGCGACATGGGCGGCGTGCCCGACATCATGTTCGTGATCGACGCCAACAAGGAAGAGCTGGCGATCAAGGAAGCCAACACGCTGGGTATCCCGGTCGTCGCGATCCTCGATTCCAACGTGTCGCCGGATGGCATCGCGTTCCCGGTGCCCGCCAATGACGACGCCAGCCGCGCCATCCGCCTGTACTGCGAAGCCGTGGCGATCGCCGCGACCCGTGGCGGGCAGGAGCGTCAGGCCAGCTTCGGTCACGATCTGGGTGCGATGGACGAGCCACCGATGGAAGAAGCGCTGAGCGAGCCGGAAGCGCCCGCCGCGTCCACCGATCCGGAAACGGCGGTCGAGGGCGAGCGTCAGATCGACGCGTAAGAACGGACAGCTTCGACACCCTTTCACCGTTCGTGCTGAGCCTGTCGAAGCACTGTCTTTCTCTTGTAACGAAGAAGAAGGACGGCACTTCGACAAGCTCAGTGCGAGCGGTTTGATGTTTTACCTGGGGCGTGGATGCCCCGCACCGAAAAGGAAGTTACCATGGCAGAGATCACTGCAGCAGCGGTCAAGGAACTGCGCGAGCGTTCGGGCGCTGGCATGATGGATTGCAAGAAGGCGCTGGCCGAAACCGGTGCCGACATGGAAGCGGCGATGGACTGGCTGCGCACCAAGGGCCTGGCCGCCGCCGCCAAGAAGTCCAGCCGCACTGCGGCCGAGGGTCTGGTCGGCGTTGCCGTCGCCGGGACCAAGGGCGTCGCCGTCGAGGTGAACAGCCAGACCGATTTCGTCGCCAAGAACGAGATTTTCCAGGCGTTCGTGCGCGATGTGACCGCGCTGGCCATGGACGCGGGCGATATCGATGCGCTGCAGGGCGCGGCGATGCCCCAGGGCGGCACGGTCGAGGAAGTGCTTACCGCCAACATCGCCACCATTGGCGAAAACCAGGTGCTGCGCCGGATGCAGCGGGTGGAAGTCGCGCAGGGCGCGGTCATCCCCTATGTCCACAATGCCGCAGCGCCGGGCATGGGCAAGATCGGCGTGCTGGTCGCGCTGGAATCCGACGCCGGCGTCGACGTGCTCGAGCCGCTGGGCAAGCAGCTGGCGATGCATGTTGCCGCCGCCTTCCCGCTGGCGCTGGACGAAACCGGTCTCGACCCCGAAGTGCTGGAGCGTGAGCGCGCCATCGCCACGGAAAAGGCAGCGGAAAGCGGCAAGCCCGCCGACATCATCGCCAAGATGGTCGAGGGTTCGGTCAAGAAGTTCGCCAAGGAAAACGCGCTGCTCAGCCAGCCGATCGTCATGGACGGCAAGACCCCGGTCGCCGACGTGATCGCCAAGGCTGCCAAGGATTCGGGCACGTCGATCAAGCTGGTCGATTATGTCCGCTATCAGCTGGGCGAGGGCATCGAAAAGGAAGAGAGCGACTTCGCTGCCGAAGTCGCTGCCGCTTCGGGCATCCCGCAGGGCTGATCCCTCGGGAAGACCCAATGAAAAAAGGGGGGGCTGACCGGCCGGGTCAGCCCCCCCTTTTTATTTCGTCCCGGCGGCAAGTGCTGCCACGGGCCACCGCCTTGCCGGGTCAGGCGCCGACCAGCGCCAGCATTCCCTCGAACAACCGACGGCCATCGGTGCCGCCATGCGCCGCCTCGATCCGGCGTTCCGGGTGCGGCATCATGCCCAGCACATTGCCCCCCATGTTCAACAGTCCCGCGATCTTGCGCGCCGAACCGTTCACATCCTCGGCATATCGGAACGCCACGCGTCCCTCGCCCTCGATCCGGGCCAGCGTCTCGGCATCGGCGAAATAATTGCCGTCATGGTGCGCGACCGGGATGGTAATGGTCTGCCCCGCCGAATAGCCGCTGGTGAACAGCGACTGGCTGTTCTCGACGGTCAGCGCCACGTCGCGGCACACGAAATCCAGCCCGGCATTGCGCATCAGCGCGCCGGGCAGCAGCCCCGTCTCGGTCAGGATCTGAAACCCGTTGCAAACGCCCAGCACGGGAACGCCCCGCCCGGCCGCTTCGGTAACGGCCCGAATGATCGGCGACCGTGCGGCAATCGCGCCGCAGCGCAGATAGTCGCCATAGGAAAACCCGCCCGGCACCGCGATCACATCGACGCCGTCCGGCAATTCGGTGTCGCGGTGCCACACCATGTGCGGCTTGCGCCCCGTGACCGTCTCCAGCGCCACCGCCATGTCGCGGTCGCAATTGGAACCGGGAAAGACGATGACGGCGGCGGTCACAGCTTTTCCACCCGGTAATTTTCGATGACGGTGTTGGCGAGCAGCTTTTCGCACATGCCCGCAATCGCTTCGTCGCTGGTGCCGTCGGCTACCGTCAGTTCGAACAGCTTGCCGGCGCGCACATCGTCCACCCCGTCAAACCCGAGCGAGCCCAGCGCATGCTGGATCGCCCGGCCCTGGGGGTCCAGCACCCCGTTCTTCAACGTGACGATGATGCGCAATTTCATGGACGGTTCCCCGGACAGATCGAATGAGTCGGCTTGGCGGCGGCTATGGCGGGCCTGTGGCCGCGCCGCAACCCGCCGCTTACTTGCCCAGCTTCTTGCGGTGGCTGTCCAGGTCCAGCACGTCCGATTCAGCGCCCTCGGGCATCAGGCCAAGCCGACGCGCCACTTCCTGATACGCCTCGACCTCGCCGCCCAGGTCGCGGCGGAACCGGTCCTTGTCCAGCTTTTCGCCCGTGGTCATGTCCCACAGGCGGCATCCATCCGGGCTGATCTCGTCGGCCAGGATGATGCGGCTATAGTCATTGTCCCAGATGCGGCCGAACTCGAGCTTGAAATCGACCAGCCGGATGCCGATGCCAGCGAACAGGCCGGTCAGGAAATCGTTCACGCGAATGGCCATGTCGGCCATGTCGTGCAGTTCCTCCTGCGCGGCCCATCCGAATGCCAGGATATGTTCGTCGGTGACCATCGGGTCGCCCAGCGCATCGTCCTTGTAATAATATTCGACGATGGTGCGCGGCAGCTGCTGTCCTTCCTCGATCCCCAGCCTTTTGGCCAGCGATCCGGCGACGACATTGCGCACCACGACCTCGATCGGCACGATCTCGACCTGCCGGATCAACTGCTCGCGCATGTTCAGGCGGCGGATGAAATGGGTCGGAATGCCGATCGATCCCAGCATGGTGAACACATGCTCGGAAATCCGGTTGTTCAGCACGCCCTTGCCGTTGATCGTGCCCTTTTTCTGGGCGTTGAAGGCGGTCGCGTCATCCTTGAAATACTGGATCAGCGTGCCGGGCTCCGGCCCCTCATACAGGATCTTGGCCTTGCCTTCGTAGATCTGGCGGCGGCGTGCCATGGCGTCTTGTCCTTCAAAAACGAGCAGCCCCGGCACTAACGGATGCCGGAGCAACCGCCGGGGCCGGGGCCTTTGAACCGGCTATACCCAAAGGGGGGCGGGGGCGCAATCAGGCGGGTGTAACGCCATTCGCGCGTCGCCGCCGGACAAGCGGTCCAAGCCAGCGCCGCCAGCCCAGCCATGCGAGGCCAGCGAGCACCAGCCATGGCAACAGATAGATCAGCGCGACCACGATGGTGCGAAGCGCCTGCACAAAGCTTGCCGCGCTGTCGGCAATCGCATCGGACATCGCCCCGCCCGGCGCCGCAGCCACGCCCGCATAGCGAAGGTTGAACGTCGAATAGGCCACCCGCCCGCGCAATTCGGCGAGCAGGCCGCGCGCCTGATCCAGTTCCTCCTGCGCCTGCGCCACGCTGCGTTCGGCCTCGACCAGCTCAGCGACCTTGCCGGTCCGCGTCCGCAGGATCTCGGTCAGCCGCGCGACCAGCAATTCGCGCTGGCGGATGCGGGCATCGGCATCGACGATCGCCTTGGATACGTCTTCGGCCTCGACCTCGGTGTCGGCCGTGCGGCCACCGCCTGCGGCCGCCGCCTGCTCAAGCGCCCTGCTGAACGACCGGGCGTCCTGCGTCGCCACGCGCAACGTCATGCCGGCCTCGCCCCGTTCGCCTTCGCCGCTGTTGCGCGTCATGCCGGCCAACTGGCAGCGCGTGGCGCCCAGCCGGTCGCACAGCGCCAGATGCGCGTCCTGCACCTTGGCAATCGCATCCGTCGGCACTCGAAAGCCCAGGGAATAGACATAAGCAATCTTGGGCAGGGTCACGTCCAGCGGCGCGGCCCCCGATCCGGCCTTGGCCGGCTGTGGCGACGGCTCGGCGACGTCATAGGCTTCCATGGTTTCGGCACTTTCGGGCGATGAACATCCGGCCAAAGCCGCGACGGCCAGAATTACCGACAGCATCATCCTTGCCCGCATCGCGCTCTCCCCGCTATCTCGTAAAAGACTATCACCTCGATGGGATAAAGCAATTGCCCTTTCCGGGGCGATTGTGCGGGGCAAACCGTTGCGCTTGGCGACCGGTGCCCCGATATGCGCGGCGTGCCGGAACGACAGGGCGGGCGGGATGGGTCATGCGACCCGCATCCGGTTCGCGCGTTGGTCCGGCGAACGATTTGCCATCAGCGAAGAGGAGCACCGACATGGCCTATATCCTGCCCGAACTGCCCTATGCGAAGGACGCACTGGCGCCGCACATGTCGGCCGAAACCTTCGACTTCCATCATGGCAAGCATCACAATGCCTATGTCGTCAACGCCAACAAGCTCGTGGCCGACATGCCCGAACTGGCCGAGGCCAAGCTGTCCGACGCGATCCTGTTCGCCAAGGAAAAGGGCAACAAGGGCCTTTTCAACAACACGGCGCAAATCTGGAACCACAGCTTCTTCTGGCAGTGCCTGACCCCGGATTATGCCGCCCCGACCGGCAAGCTGGCCGACATGATCGCCGAGGAATTCGGCTCGACCGAAAATCTGGTCAGCAAGCTGGTCGCCGAAAGCGTCGGTCATTTCGCCAGCGGCTGGGGCTGGCTGGTGCTGGATGGCGACAAGCTCAAGGTGACGTCGCTGCACGATGCCGATACGCCGGTCGCCTATGATGGCATGAAGCCGCTGCTCACGATCGATGTGTGGGAACACGCCTATTATGTCGATTATCGCAACGCCCGCCCGGCCTATGTCGAGGCGGTTGCCAACAAGCTGATCAACTGGGAATTCGTCGCCCGGAACCTGGACGGCGAGGGCGTGTCCCGCGCCGATCAGGGCTGATCGCCAGACAGGTTCGAAGCCCTCACCCTCTCTCCCTCTCCCGCTTGCGGGAGAGGGAAGGGGCCCGCCGCGAAGCGGTGGGAAGGGTGAGGGCTTTTCCTTTTGCCTATCCCTCCGGCGGCAGCGGTGGATCCTTCGCCGCTTCGCCCGCCTGCAATCCGTTCTTCAAGAGCATCGGGATGTTGGCGGCGGCGAAGACCAGCGTCAGCGGGATCGCGCCGAACAGCTTGAAACTGACCCAGAAATCGGTGGTCTGCGTCCGCCAGACCGCCTCGTTCAACAGGGCCATGCCGACAAAGAACAACGCCCAGTTGATCGTCAACTGCCGCCATCCCCGTTCGTTCAGGCCGGGATAGGCGCTTTCCAGCAGCATCTTCAGCAACGGCCGCCCGGTCGCCAGGCCATAGGCGAGCACGACCGAGAAGATCAGATAGACCAGGGTCGGCTTCACCTTGATGAAGGTCTCGTTCTGGAAATACAGCGTCAGCCCGCCGAACACGAGCACCAGCGCGCCCGAAATCCACAGCATCGGCGAGACATGCCGCGTCCGCGCCCATGAAAACGCCATGGCGATGCCGGTGGCCACCATGAAAGCAGCCGTCGCATAGAGCAGCCGGGCCAGCTCCAGCCCGCGCGACAGGTTGTTGACCGCGAAAAAGACGATCAGCGGCCCGAAATCGATGGCCATGCGGGCAAGGGGGGACAGGGGTTCGCGCTTCAGTTGCGTCATGTCCGTTCCTGTTCAGATGTCATCGTTCAGCGTCTGACCCGCTCGACGCCGGCGATGGCGCGGGCAACTTCATTGGCATCGAACGCGCGCAGGTCCTCCGCCGTCTCGCCGACGCCGATCGCATGGACGGGCAGGCGGAACTTTTCTGCCGCCGCCACCAGCACGCCGCCGCGCGCCGTGCCGTCCAGCTTGGTCATGACAAGGCCGGTCACGCCCGCCACGTCGCGGAATACCTCGATCTGGCTCAGCGCGTTCTGCCCCGTGGTCGCATCCAGCACCAGCAGGACGTCGTGCGGCGCGCCCGGCAACTGTTTGGCGATGACGCGCTTGACCTTGGCCAGCTCGTCCATCAGTTCGCGCCGGTTCTGCAATCGCCCGGCCGTGTCGATGATCAGCATGTCGACCCGTTGTTCGATCGCCCGCTTCACCGCGTCATGCGCCAGCCCCGCCGCATCGCCGCCCTCGGCGCCCGCGACGATGGGCACGCCCAGCCGGTCGGCCCAGGTACGCAGCTGGCCGATGGCGGCGGCGCGGAACGTGTCGCCGGCGGCCAGCATCACGCTGAATCCCTGATCCTTCACCGTCTTGGCCAGCTTGGCGATGGTCGTGGTCTTGCCCGATCCGTTGACGCCGACGACCAGCACGACCTGCGGTTTCAGGTCCGTCCGGATCGGCAGGGGTTCGGCCACCGGTTCCAGCGCGCGCTCCACCTCTTCGGCCACGACCAGCCGGATGCCCAGATCCTCCAGATTGCGCTCATATTGCCCCTCGGCCAGCCGGGCGCGGACGCGGGCGGCGGTGTCGGGGCCAAGGTCGGATGCGATCAGCGCTTCCTCGATCTCCTCCAGCCGCGCCTCGTCCAGCCGGGCGGCGGACAGCCCGGCCAGGTTCCCCATCAGCCGGTCGGATGTCTTGCGAAAGCCGCCCAACAGGCGGTCGGACCAGCTCATGCGGCAATTCCAGTCAGATGGGTGTCGGTTGCGTCGGTTATGGTCACGGTGGCGATCTGTCCGATGGGCAGGGGGCTGGCAAGCCGGATTTCCGCAAAATTGGCGGCATGGCCCCGGTCGCCCGGCCGTTCCACCAGCATCGTCTGGTGCGTGCCGATCTGGTGGCGCAGCCATTGGGCGCGCCGCTCGGACGCCCGTTGGCGCAGCGCCGCGGCCCGCGCCTTGACGGTGGCGGGCGGCACCTGCGGCATCCGGGCGGCGGGCGTGCCGTCGCGCGGGCTGAACGGAAAGATATGGGCATGGACGATGTCGCAATCGTCGATCAGCGCCAGGGTGTTCGCCGCCATCGCCTCGTCCTCGGTCGGAAATCCGGCGATCAGGTCGGCACCGATGGCGATGTCCGGCCGCGCGGCTTTCAGCCGGTCGACGATGGCCACCGCCTGGGCCCGGCTGTGCCGCCGCTTCATCCGCTTGAGCATCATGTCGTCACCCGCCTGGAACGACAGATGGACGTGCGGCAGCACGCGCGCCTCCCCGGTCAACAGGGCGAACAGCCGGTCGTCGATCTCGATCGAATCCAGCGACGACAGGCGGAGCCGCTCGACCCGCGTATGGGTCAGGATACGCTCGACCAGCGCCCCCAGGCTCGGCGATCCCGGCAGGTCGGGGCCATAGCTGGTCAGGTCGACCCCGGTCAGCACGACCTCGCGGTATCCCTGATCCACCAGCGCGGCGATCCGCTCGACAACGGCACCCGCTGGCACCGACCGGCTGTTCCCCCGGCCATAGGGGATGATGCAAAATGTGCAGCGATGGTCGCAGCCATTCTGCACCTCGACGAACGCGCGGGCATGTTCGGCAAAACTGGCGGCCAGATGCGGGGCCGTCTCGCTGACCGCCATGATGTCGCTGACCCGGACCGGATCCGTCGATGCCCAGGCATGGGGCGACAGCTTGTCCGCATTGCCGACGATCCGGTCGACCTCCGGCATGGCGCTGAACGCCGCCGGTTCAATCTGCACCGCGCATCCCGTGACGACCAGTTCGGCATCGGGCCGGGCACGCCTTGCGCGGCGGATCGCGGCCCGTGTCGATTTCACCGCCTCGTTGGTGACCGCGCAGCTGTTGACCACCACCATGTCCCGTCCCGCGACCATCGCGCGGATCGTTTCGCTTTCCGCGATGTTCAACCTACAGCCAAGGCTGACGATTTCGGGTTGGGAAAGGGCGGACATGACAGGCGATCTAGGGGCGGACGGACGCGAAGTCCACGCGGGCACCACGGCGGTGCTGGATTTCTGGCTCGATCTGCCCACCGAAGTCCAGTTCAGGGCAGACCCCGATTTGGACCGGGCGATCGCTCAGCGGTTCGGTGCGCTGCGCGATGACGTGCTGGCCAGCGATGCGCGGCAGTGGCGCGACGATTCGGATGCGTTGCTTGCCGCCGTGATCCTGCTCGATCAGTTTTCGCGCAACATCCACCGTGGAACCGCCGCCGCCTTTGCCGGCGATCCCCTTGCGCTCGAACTCACCCTGTCGGCGATCCGGCGCGGATGGCACGCCGATGAAACCGGCGTGCGCGCCACCTTTCTGTTCATGCCGCTGATGCACGCCGAACAGGTGGCATTGCAGCGTTTCGCCATCGAATGTTTCGCGGCAGCCGGGCTGGACGAACAGGTGAGGTTCGGGCGCGAGCATCTGGCGGTGATCGAACGGTTCGGCCGCTTTCCGGGTCGCAACGAAGCGCTGGGCCGGGCCACCACCGATGCAGAGGCGGAATGGCTCAGCCGGTCTGCCGTAGACTGGTGACGGGATCGTCGACCGGATCGGCGGGCAGTGCATTCCCTGAAACCAGCCGGCGGCGTTCGGCCAGCAGTCGCCGGGTGGCCGCCAGTGACAGCGGCTTGCCGAATGCCCATCCCTGGCCCTTGGCCACGCCAATTGCGCGCAGCCGTTCCAGGATCGACCGGTCCTCGATCCCTTCGGCAGTGACCGGCAGGTTCAGGCTGTTGCCCAGGCTGACGATGGCGTTGACGATCGCCACTGAATCCAGGTTCTCGTTCAGCGACGTGACGAAACTCTTGTCGATCTTGATCCGGTCGAACGGCAGCGCGCGCAGATGCGCCAGCGACGAATAGCCGGTACCGAAATCGTCGAGCGCCAGCCGGATACGCTGGTTCTTCAGGCTGCCGACGATCGACTGGGCCAGCGCCAGATTGTCGAACAACGCGCTTTCGGTGATCTCCACCTCCAGCCGCTCGGCCGGAAATCCCGTTTCGGTCAGCACCTTGATGATCTTCTGCGCCAGCCATGCATCGCGCAATTGCCAGGGGGAGATGTTGATCGACAGGGTGATGGCCGAATCCCAGTCGCGCGCTGCCAGACACGCCTGGCGCATGATCGACATGGACAGGTCCGCGATCATGCCGGTTTCCTCGGCGATCGGGATGAATCGTTCCGGGCTGATCAGCCCGTTGACCGGATGTTCCCACCGCGCCAGCACCTCGAACCCGACCAGCTCGCCCGATTCAAGGTCGATCTGCTGTTCGAAATACGGCACGATCTGCCCGGCGGGGATCGCTGCGCGCAGCCCGGATTCCAGCGCGTTGCGGGCGTTCAGTTCCCGCTCCATCGACTGATCGAACCAGGCATAGCGGTTCCGCCCGGCCTTCTTCGCCGAATACATCGCAATGTCGGCCCGGCGCAGCAGCGCGTCCATGCTGCGGCAATCCATGTCCGACCGGGCGATGCCGATGGTGCAACTGACATGGCACGCGATGCCGTCGGCATCGAAGGGCTGGGCCATGCGCATCACCAGCCGCTCGGCAATCCGCTCGACCGTTTCGGGATAGTCGTGATCGAACAGGAATCCACAGGCGAATTCGTCCCCGCCCAGCCGGCCGGTCAGCGACAGGCCTGGCATGGCATCGGCGATCTCTCGCGCCACGCTCTTCAACAGCGCATCGCCGACCGAATGGCCGTGCATGTCGTTGACGGTCTTGAAATGGTCCAGGTCGAGGAGCAGCAGCGCCATGGCCTTCCGGCGTCGACCGGCCTGGGCAAACATGCCCGCACCTTCCTCACCCAGCGCCCGCCGGTTCAGAAATCCGGTCAGCGGATCGCGGCTGGCCAGCACGCGGGCGCGCTCCTCGGCCGCGGTCCGTACCTTCACCTCTTGGCGCAACGCCTTTTGCCGCCGCCATCCCAGCAGGATCAGCGCGATGTTCAGCATCAGTGCGATCGCCAGCGTCCGTTCGGTCGGCGCGGTGCCGCCCAGATACTGGCTCAGCGTGCGCGACAGGACCGAACTGCCCAGCGCGATGAACAACAGGATCGCGGCCAGGACGACCAGCGCAGGGATCCATTCGCCGCGCGACACTGGGGCGGCCGGGCTCGCCCGATCCGCTGTGTCCGCATCGATTTTCCGTCCGAACGCCATTCGTCGGCGCATCCCCCTGGTGTTGGCGTGAACGCCTTGCCCCGGTGATGGCCCATCGTTGGTGTAAAACGCGTTAATCCGCCTGGCCTTGCCTTTTTGCGCGGGCTGGCATAGGAGCCGCACAACGTTTCAGCGAAACGGGACATCATCGCACGCCCCACGGGGTGACGCTGGCTGACGAGGGTTCGTCCGCCGGCGTTTCTTGCTTTGACGCACCCGGGCTGGTTTGGAGTGACGATGTTCGAAAGTCTCAGCGATCGCCTTGGCGGCGTATTCGATCGGCTCAGGGGGCGCGGCGCCCTGACCGAGGCGGATGTGCGCGCCGCGATGCGCGAGGTGCGGGTGGCGCTGTTGGAGGCGGATGTCGCCCTTCCGGTCGCCCGCGATTTCGTCGACAAGGTGACGGAACAGGCGATCGGGCAACAGGTGCTGCGCTCCGTCACGCCGGGACAACAGGTCGTCAAGATCGTCAACGACGCGCTGGTCGAGATGCTGGGCGCGGACACCGCCGAACTGGACCTTGGCGTCACGCCGCCTGCCGTCGTCATGCTGGTCGGGCTTCAGGGTTCGGGCAAGACGACGACCACTGCCAAGCTGGCGAGGCTGATCGGCAAGACGGATCGCAAGCGCGTCCTGATGGCCTCGCTCGACGTCAACCGTCCGGCGGCGCAGGAACAGCTGGCGGTGCTCGGCACCCAGATCGAGGTCGCGACCCTGCCGATCGTGCCGGGCCAGCAGCCGGTCGATATCGCCCGCCGCGCGCTTCAGGCCGCAAAGCTTCAGGGCTTCGACGTCCTGATGCTCGACACCGCCGGTCGCCTGCACGTCGACCAGGCGCTGATGGACGAGATGAAGGCGGTGTCGGACGTGGCCCGGCCCGCCGAAACGCTGCTCGTCGTCGACAGCCTGACCGGTCAGGACGCGGTGAACGTGGCCGAGAATTTCTCGGCTCAGGTGCCGCTGACCGGCGTGATCCTGACCCGCATGGACGGTGATGCCCGCGGCGGTGCCGCCCTGTCGATGCGCGCCGTCACCGGCAAGCCGATCAAGTTCGCCGGCATGGGCGAAAAGCTCGACCAGCTCGAACCCTTCCATCCCAAGCGGGTGGCCGGTCGCATCCTGGGCATGGGCGACGTCGTCAGCCTGGTCGAAAAGGCTGCGGCCTCGATCGAGCAGGAAGATGCCGAGCGCATGGCATCGCGGCTGGCCAAGGGCCAGTTCGACATGAACGACCTGCGCAGCCAGCTGGCCCAGATGCGCAAGATGGGCGGCATCGGTGCGCTTGCCGGGATGATCCCCGGCCTGAAAAAGGCACAGGCCCAGGTCGATCAGGTCGGCGGCGACAAGGTGCTGATCCGCATGGACGCGATCATCGGATCGATGACGCCAAAGGAACGCGCCAAGCCGGAACTGCTCAACGCCAAGCGCAAGATTCGCATCGCCAAGGGCTCGGGCGTCACGGTTCAGGACGTGAACAAGCTCATCAAGATGCATCAGGAGATGCAGACCGCGATGAAGCGCCTGAAAAAGATGGGCGGGCTGAAGGGGATGCTGGGCATGCTCGGCAAGGGCGGCCTTGGCGGCATGGGCAACGCGCTCGGTGGCCCGGACATGGGCGCGATGATGGACAAGATGGGCGGGGGCCTTTCGGGCCTGCCCGGCGGCCCGGGCGGCGGCAACATCCCGCCGGAACTGGCAAGGCTTTTGAACAAGAAGAAGTAGCTTCCCGTTCCCCGGCGAAGGCCGGGGTCCAGGGCGTCACAGGTAATCGTCGCGGTTCGATCCCGCGACATGGATAGAGAAGAGAAGGACGAAGTTAGAATGGCACTTTCAATGCGTCTGTCGCGTGGCGGCTCCAAGAAGCGGCCCTATTACCGGATCGTCATCGCCGACGCCCGTTCGCCCCGCGACGGCAAGTTCATCGAAAAGATCGGCACCTATAACCCGCTGCTCGCCAAGGATTCGGCCGAGCGCATCAAGCTGGATGCCGATCGCGCTAAGCATTGGCTGAGCGTCGGCGCGCAGCCGACCGACCGCGTCGCCCGTTTCCTCGATGCCGCCGGCATCAAGGAGCGCGCAGCCCGCAGCAACCCGAAAAAGGCCGAGCCGGGCGAAAAGGCCAAGGAACGCGCCGAAGAGCGCGCCGAAAAGCTGAAGGCAGCCGAGGAAGCCGCCGCCGCCGCCAAGGCCGAGGCCGAAGCGCCTGCCGCCGAGGAAGCTGCTGCCGAAGAGGCACCAGTTGCCGAAGCGACCGAGGAACAGGCCGAAGGTTGATTCAGCAAAAGCCCCTCCCCTTCAGGGGAGGGGTTGGGGTGGGGCAGTCCCGATGACCGCGCGTTCCGATATCTTGGCCTCGAGTGACGACCGACCCGTCACCCTTGCCGTCATCATCGGCGCGCATGGGGTGGCGGGCGAAGTCCGGCTCAAGGTCTTTGCCGAAAGCCTGGACGGCTTTGCTGCATTCAACGGCGGTACACTGACGCTCAAGTCCCTGCGCGACGGCCCCAACGGTGCCATCGCCCGCTTTGCGGAAGTGCGCGATCGCAACGCGGCAGAGGCGATGCGCGGCACCGAACTCACCGTGCCGCGCTCCTTGCTTCCGCCGCTGGGCGAGGGCGAATATTATCATGTCGACCTGATCGGCCTGCCGGTCGTCACCGACGCTGGGGAGGCGGTCGGAACCGTCGTCGCCATCGACAATTTCGGCGCGGGCGATGTCATCGAGGTCGAACGGCCCGATGCCAAGCGCTTCATGGTGCCCATGACACCCGCCGCCGTGCCCGATTGGAATGCCGACCGATTGGTGGTCAACGCCGCCTGGATCGAATGACGCGCACCGCCGTCCTGTCCGACATTCACGGCAATTTGCCTGCGCTCGAAGCGGTTCATGCCGATGCACTGGCGCAAGGGTGCACGCGCTTCGTCAACCTGGGCGACAGCTTGTCTGGACCCTTGTGGCCGGCCGAGACAGCGGATTGGCTGATGGCGCAGGACTGGGCGACGCTGGCGGGCAATCACGAGCGACAGCTGCTGACCCACGGGCCGGAGCGCATCGGCAAGTCGGACCGGTTTACGCGCGAACGGCTGTTACCCGAACATCTCGAATGGCTGCGCATGTTGCCGGCCACGACCATGCTCAACGACACGCTGTTATGCCATGGGTCGCCTCGCAGCGATGTCGAGCATCTGCTGCACAGCGTCGATCCGCCGACGATCCGGGATGGGGATGCGGGCGAGGTCGCCTTGCGCCTCGGCCCCGCCGATGCGATGCTCATCCTGTGCGGGCATACCCATCTGCAACGGATCGTCACGCTTGCCGATGGCCGCCGTGTCGCCAATGCAGGCAGCGTCGGATTGCAGGCCTATGACGACGATCACCCCGCTCCTTACCGGGTCGAGGTGGGTGACCCGGATGCCCGTTACCTTATCCTCGATGGTTCGGCGGTCAGTCTACGCAGAGTGGCATATGACCACCACCGCGCTGCTGCAAAGGCGCGTATCGAAGGATTTGAGGGATGGGCGCACGCCCTGTCCACGGGGCAAATGCCGCCTTGGGTTACTGTCGGATCTGCGGGCTGAGCTTGACGTCAAAGCTGCGCGCCGCTCAGGTCCGGGCCGGTTTGGCAAGGGTGATGCCCTGTCATGTGCTATGCCGGGCAGCCGGATCGAAAATGCTTTCCTAACCGCCCGACTTCTGATTGGCTGCGGGCATGCCGATTTCCGCCCTTTCTGCGCCTGACGCCCTTGGTCGGCCTCGCGTTAAACCCGTTCGGTTCGTCAACACTGTCAACCGGTTGACACCCCTTCTGCTGCTTTTTTGGGCATCGGCAGGGGCGGCGCAGCAGGCGATCCCTGCCGAAACCGAAGCTCGGATTGACGCCGCCTTCGATGCCTTTCAACAGGCGACGCCCGTGCCCGGCCTCGTCTATGGCATCGTCCGCAACGGCCGGTTGGAACTGGTCCGGGCCGAAGGCGTGCAGCGTTGGGGCAGCCCGCGTTCGGTCGCGGTGGACACCCGTTTCCGCATTGCCAGCATGTCGAAGGCATTCACCGCGCTCGCCATTCTCAATCTGCGGGATCAGGGCAGGCTGCGGCTCGACGATCTCGCCGAAACCCATGTGCCGGAAATGAAGGGCTGGGCCTATCCGACCAGCGACAGCCCCCGCATCCGCATCCGCGACCTGCTGGCCCACACCACCGGCATGGTCACCGACGATCCATGGGGGGACCGGCAACAGGTGCTGAGCGAACCCGATTTCACCGCGATGATCGCTCGCGGGGTGCCGTTCAGCCGTACGCCGCAACTGGCGCACGAATATTCCAATTACGGCTATGCGCTGCTCGGCCGCATCGTCACCAATGCCTCGGGGAAGCCCTATCAGGCCTATATCCGCGACACGATCCTGACACCGCTGGGCATGACCGCAACCGGCTATGAGGTGGGGGATGTGCCGCCGGACAAGCTGGCTGTCGGCTATCGCTGGGAAAACGACCAGTGGGTCGAGGAGCCGTCGATGAAGGACGGCGCATTCGGCGCGATGGGGGGTCTGCACACCACTGCCACCGACTATGCCAAATGGCTGTCCTTCCTGCTGTCCGCCTGGCCGGCGCGCGATGGCGCGGAATCGGGGCCGGTCCGGCGCTCCACGGTGCGCGAGATGGCTCAGGGGCTGAACTTCGTCCGCCTTTCGCCGCGACCGGGGCAGGGGGCGGATGATCGCTGCACCCACGCCATCGCCTATGGCATGGGGATGCGCGTGACTCCCGACTGCGACCTTGGCCTGACGCTTAGCCATGGCGGCGGCTATCCCGGCTATGGCAGCTTCGTCGTGCTGGCGCCCGAACGCGGCGTCGCCGCCTTCGCCTTCGCCAACCGCACTTACCAGGCCCCGGCCGTCGCCGTCTGGCAAAGCCTCTATGCGCTGGCCCGCGATGGCGCGCTGTCGTCGCCAGCGCCGGTCGATGCGCCGCACCTCTCCGCCTTCGTCGACGCCGCCCGCGCCGCTTATGCGGCCGGTTCGCTGGCCCCGCTTGAGGGCAAGCTGGCGATGAACTTCCTGCTGGACCGGTCGGCGGACAATTGGGCCGGGGAGTTTGCCCGACTGAAAGGGGCGGTCGGTGCCTGCTCCAGCGCCGAGCCGCTGGCGGTCCAGACGCGGATGCAGGTCAGCTTCCGCTGGAACTGCGAACGCGGCCTGCTCGACGGTCAGGTGCTGCTTGCCCCCACCGATCCCCTGACCATCCAGGCACTGCGCTTCGCGCCGCAGGTCCGATAGCATGACCTTCCACGCCACCGTCCTGACGCTCTATCCCGATATGTTCCCCGGTCCGCTCGGCCATTCCATCGCCGGGCGGGCGCTGGCGGAGGGGAAATGGGCGCTGGAAACGGTCCAGATCCGCGACTTTGCCACCGACCGCCACCGGACGGTGGACGATACCCCGGCCGGGGGCGGGGCGGGCATGGTGCTGAAGGCGGACGTGCTCGCCGCCGCCTGCGATTCCGTCGGTTATGGCCGTCCGATGCTGGCCATGTCCCCCCGCGGTCGCCCGCTGACCCAAGCCCGCGTCCGCGAACTGGCTGCGGGGCCGGGGGTGTCGATCCTGTGCGGCCGGTTCGAGGGGTTTGACGAACGCCTGTTTGATGCCCGGCCGATCGAACCGGTCAGCATCGGCGACTATGTGCTTTCCGGCGGGGAAATGGGCGCCCTTGTTACGCTGGATGCTTGCATTCGGCTCATTCCCGGCGTAATGGGCGCGACCCAGAGCGGGGATGAGGAAAGCTTCGAAAGCGGCCTTCTCGAATACCCGCATTATACCCGACCCGTCGAATGGGAAGGGCGCACGATCCCCGAAGTGCTGCGATCGGGGGATCATGCGCGGATCGCGGCCTGGCGAAAGTCGATGGCCGAGACCGATACACGGCTAAGGAGGCCGGACCTGTGGGAGCGCCATGAGGGCGCTCGGGTCGGTTCTCCCTCTGGCGCGCGGCGACAGAAGGACGAATGAGATGAACCTCATCCAGCAGATCGAAGCCGAGAATATCGCCAAGTTCAACGAAGCGAAGAAGATCCCCGATTTCCGCCCCGGCGACACGCTGAAGGTCGGCGTGAAGGTCGTCGAAGGCGAGCGCACCCGCGTCCAGAACTTCGAAGGCGTCTGCATCGCCCGCTCGAACAAGGGCATGGGCAGCAACTTCACCGTCCGCAAGATTTCGTTCGGCGAGGGTGTCGAGCGCGTTTTCCCGCTCTATTCGCCGAACGTCGACAGCATCGAAGTCGTCCGTCGCGGCGTCGTGCGTCGCGCGAAGCTCTATTATCTGCGCGGCCGCACCGGCAAGTCCGCCCGCATTGCCGAGCGCCGCGATCCGCGCGCCGGCGAAAAGGCGGCCGCTGCCGAATAAGCTGCTGGCATACAGGCATGAAAGGGCGCGAAGGCACGGCTTTCGCGCCCTTTTTCTTGGAGCTCGCCTTTACGCCTCAACCCTGCCGCGTAATAAGGTTGCGCGAATGGCCGGACGATCGCGGCCAGGGTTGGAGTGTGTCGGGGATGCTGAAATGGGCCTTTATGGCAAGCGCGTTGATGATGGGTGGCCTGTCCATGGCCGCTGAACCGCAACAGGCACCCGCTCAGTCCGCGCCCGCCGAACTGACGCTGCAGCGCGTCTTCGCCTCGCCCGACCTGAACGGTCCGGCACCGCGGTCGGCCCGGCTGTCGCCCGATGGCAAATGGCTGACGCTGCTTCGCAACCGTCCCGATGAGCGCGATCGCTATGACCTGTGGGCGATGGATACCGCCAGCGGCGAATGGCGGATGCTGGTGGATTCGGCCAAGCTCAGCAGCGGCGGAGAACTGTCCGAAGCGGAAAAGATGCAGCGGGAGCGCGCCCGGATCGGCGGCACGCGCGGCATCGTCGCCTATGACTGGGCACCCGACGGCAAGTCGATCCTGGTGCCGCTGGACGGCGAGCTGTACCGCGCGGGCCTGGACGGCAGCGCTGAAAAGCTGCCCGCCGGAACCGGTGCCAAGCTGAACCCCGAAATCAGCCCGCGCGGGTCGGCCGTCAGCTATGTCCAGGATGGCCGCCTGATGCTTCTCGACCGGGCCAGCGGCAGGGCGACGGCGGTAACGCCTCAGGAGGATAGCGAAACCGTTCACTGGGGCGAGGCGGAGTTCGTCGCTCAAGAGGAAATGAGCCGCAGCAAGGGCTATTGGTGGTCACCCGATGACAGCATGATCGCCGTCGAGCGCTATGACGAAGCGCCTGTCGCCATCGTCAGCCGGGCCGCGATCGGCGCCGATGGCACTCGCGTCTATGATCAACGCTATCCGAAGGCAGGCACGGACAACGTGCTGGTCGACCTCTATGTCCTGCACGACGGCGGAAAGCGGCGGGTAAAGGTCGATCTGGGCGAGGAGCGCGACATCTATCTGGCGCGGGTCGACTGGGCGCCTGATGGCAAGACCCTGTATGTTCAGCGCCAGAGCCGCGACCAGACGGTGCTGGACATGCTGGCCGTCGACCCGCAGACGGGTGCATCCCGCATCCTGTTCACGGAAAAGTCTGGCGAGCGAAGCTGGGTCAACCTGTCCGATGCCTATCGCTTCCTGAACGACGGGACGCTGATCTGGTGGTCCGAACGCGACGGGCACGGCCATCTGTACCGGTTCGACCGCGGCCAGTGGCAGCAATTGACCCGCGGCGATTGGGAAGTGTTCGGGCTGGTCGGCGTCGACCAGCAATCGGGCCGCATCATCCTGACCGGCAACAAGGACGGCGTGCTCGAACGCCACATCTATGCCGTACCGCTTGGTGGAGGCGAACCCGAACGGCTGACCGAAACCGGCTGGTGGCACGGCGCGTCCGGCAATGGCGATGCCAGCCGGATGATCGTCACCCGCTCCAACCCGGATCAGCCGCCACAGACCTGGCTTGCGGATGCGGGCGCCAAGCGCATCGCGTGGATCAACGAAAACGCGCTGGATGCCTCGCATCCCTATCACCCCTATCTGCCCGGCCACCGGCCCAAGCGGTTCGGCACGATGAAGGCTGTCGACGGCACGGTGCTGCACTGGGAAATGGTCACGCCGGTGCTTGAGCCGGGCAAGCGCTATCCGGTGTTCTTCCAGCATTATGGCGGCCCGCACAGCCAGACGGTGGCCCGCCAATGGTCAGGCGCGCTTCAGCAATATCTGGTGGACCGCGGCTACATCTTTTTCCAGATCGACAATCGCGGCGCGGCCAATCGCGGCAAGGCTTTCGAGGATCACCTGTATCAGGCGATGGGCAGCGTCGAGGTGCAGGATCAGCTGACCGCCGCCCAGTGGCTGAAGACCCAGGCATTCGTCGATCCCGATGCCATCGTGACCTATGGCTGGTCCTATGGCGGCTACATGACGCTGAAGATGCTGGAGGCAGGGCAGGGCGTCTTTGCCGGCGGCATTTCCGGCGCGCCGGTCAGCAAATGGGAATTGTACGATACGCATTATACCGAGCGGTACATGGGCGATCCGCGAAAGGTGCCGGATGCCTACAAGACGTCGAACACGGTCGAAAACGCCGCCAAGATCGCCGATCCGCTGCTGTTGATCCACGGCATGGCCGACGACAATGTCGTGCTCGATCATTCCACCGTCATGATGGCGGAAATGCAGAAGTCGGCAGTGCCGTTCCAGGTCATGCTCTATCCGGGGCAGACCCACCGGGTGGCGGGGCCGGGGATCAGCGAGCATCTGTGGGGCACGATCCTGAATTTCGCTGACCGGGTCACCGGGCGGCCCAAGACGGATTGACCCGGCACCCCCCGAAAGCATAGCCTTGGGCGACTTCGGGGGGAGTATCGAAATGACGGAATTGGCAGGCATCGCGCCCGTAAGGGGCGCGGACCGGATCGCGGTGCTCGACATCCTTCGGGGGGTCGCGATCCTGTTCATCTTTTACATGAACATCCCCTTCCAGGCCGCGCCGACCACCCTGTTGTTCGATCATTTCAAACAGATCGGCTGGACACCGTTGGATCAGGCCGCCTGGTTCGGCGTGACCATCTATCTCGAAGGGACACAGCGCTGTCTGCTGGAATTGCTGTTCGGTGCGGGGCTGATGCTGCTCGCGCGGCGGGCGATGGTGCCGGACGGGCCGGTCGCCATCGCCGACCTTTACTACCGGCGGACCATGTGGCTGATCCTGTTCGGCCTGATCGATATCTTCCTGATCCTGTGGGTCGGCGACATTCTGTTCGTCTATGCGCTGGCCGCCATGTTCCTGTTCCCGTTCCGGCTGCTCGGACCGCGCGTGTTGATCGGGATCGGGCTGGCCTATGCGTTGCTGACGATCGGCGGTGGTAGTTTTGGCTATGTCGATCGCACCGGCCTGATCGACCGGGTCGAGGCTGTCGCGCAAAAGCAGGCGCGCGGCGAGAAACTGAGTAAAGACGACATCGAGACCGCCCGGGAATGGAACAAGGTGGCGGCACGGCGCACCCTGTCCGACAAGCAGCGCGAGGAACTGGCCGAGGAGCGCAAGGCGCATTCCGGCAGCGCGCTCGATTACGCGCAATATCAATGGCAAACCTGGATGAAGATCTTCATCGGCAAGGGCGCGCTTGCCTTTACGGTGATCGAGGCGTTCTTCACCATGTTGATCGGCATGGCGTTGTTCAAATGGGGCGTGATCCAGGGGGATCGCTCCCGACGCTTCTACCTGATCCTAATGCTGGCCGCCTACGCCGTCGGCCTTTCGGTCCGCACCCTCGGCGCGATCGAGGTGACGCAGTTCGGATTGGCGGCAAAGACGATCTGGTTCACGAATGAGGTCGGACGGCTGACGACGACCATCGGCCATCTGGCGCTGATCAACTGGGCTGCCAAATCGGCCTTGGGCCTGCGGTTGCTTGGCCCGGCGGCGGCGGCGGGGAAGACGGCATTCTCGCTCTATTTCCTGACCCAGATCATCGGCATCCACATCCTGTTCGCACCCTATGGCCTGAACCTGTGGGGCACCCTCGACTGGTGGGAACTGCTATGGGTGGCGACGGCCGTGATCGCCCTGCTGTTGATCCTGGCCAATGTCTGGTTGCGCTTCTTTGCTGCGGGACCGCTGGAATGGGTGTGGCGCAGCCTGTCCTATGTCCAGCGGCAACCGTTCCGGCGGCGCACCGCATAACGCTTGCCGACACCCGATTCGATCCGCCATTGGCGTTCGCATGACGGTTGGCGTGGATATGGGGGTCGATCCGGCGGGCAGGCCGGTGGTGATGGACCTTGAAGAACTGCTGGCCACCCGGCTGCTGGTGCAGGGCAATTCCGGATCGGGCAAATCGCACCTGCTTCGCCGCCTGCTGGAGGGCAGCGCTGGCCGTGTGCAGCAGGTGGTGATCGACCCGGAGGGCGATTTCATCACCCTGTCGGACGCTTATGGTCATGTCGTGATCGAGGCGGCCGACCATGCCGAGCGCGAGATCGAGCGGTTCGCCGCTCGCATCCGTGAGCATCGCGCCTCCGTGGTGCTCAGCCTGGAGGGACTGGAGGCAGAAGGGCAGATGCGCTGTGCCGCCACGTTCCTGAACGCGATGTTCGATGCCCCGCGCGACCATTGGTATCCGGCGCTGGTCGTGGTGGACGAGGCACAGCTCTTTGCTCCCGCCGGGGGCGGCGAGGTGGCGGAAGAGGTGCGCCGGGCCAGCCTTTCGGCCATGACCAACCTGATGTGCCGGGGCCGCAAGCGCGGTCTGGCCGGCGTCATCGCCACCCAGCGGCTGGCCAAGCTGGCAAAGAATGTCGCGGCCGAGGCGTCGAACTTTCTGATGGGCCGCACCTTTCTGGACATCGATATGGCGCGTGCCGCCGACCTGCTGGGCATGGAGCGGCGGCAGGCCGAGGCGATCCGCGATCTCGCGCGCGGGCATTTCCTTGCATTGGGTCCGGCGGTGTCGCGTCGTCCGATTGCGGTGACGATTGGTGCCGTCGAAACCAGCGCCCGCAGCGGCAGCCCGAAGCTGACGCCGCTGCCCGATGCGCCGGCAGGCGATATGAAGGACCTGCTCTTCGCTCCCGTCGATCCGGTGCCGTCGTTCGTCCGCCCGCCTGAACCGGAGCCAGTTTCGGCAGAGGACGTCCTCGCCGAAATCGCCGCCCCCCGGCCGGAGGACGCGCCTGAGCCGGAGCCTGACCTGTTCGCCGATCTGGATGCGGAAGCCGTGATTGCCGATGTGCTGAAGGCGATCGTTGAGGAGCCGGACTCCGCGACGCGACCGGCCGCCGTGCTGTTTCAGGATTTCCAGGTGCGGTGCAGGATGCAGGGCCTGAAAAGCCCGCCTGTCGATCTGGCGGGCTTTACCCGCCGGCTGTCGGCGGCGCGGGCGGGCATCGTCGACGGGCTGGATGCCGAATGGGCGCCCGCTTTTCGCCTGGCCAGGGAATTGCCGGACGAAATGCTCGGCCCGTTCCTGCTGATCGCGCGCGCAGCCCGGGAAGGCATGGCCTGCCCGCCGGATGAGGAGCTTGCCCGCATCTATGGCACCGCCTCGCTTGGCCGCGTCCGGCGGCTGATCGGCTATATCGAAAGCCGCGAATTGTTTGTCGTCCGCACCGATCTGTCCGGCCGGCGGTCGATCGCCATCCCCCGACTTGGCTGGACCACGATGCCGAGCGAAGCGGTCTGATTGACCCGACCCCGGTTTGCCGTATGATCGCGGTAACAGAAAAAGCGGGGAGAGGGGCAGGTGGCAATGGCGACCAGCGATGCGGCCATGGCGGCGCGGTTCATCCAGCGCGCCAAGTTTGCCGCCACGCCGCAGGATATTGTCGAATATCTGGACATCGGCCCCGACCGCTGGCTCGACAGGCATTTCGCGGTTTCCCCCGGGCAGAGCGGCTCGGACTGGCTGACCGCCAATGGTCACGCCGCCATTACGAAGGAATCCCGCTATTTCTGGCCGCAGGCGGGCGATTACATGATCTGGAACCAGCTCATCGCTCAGCCGGACGAGATGCGCCAGCGGCTCGCCTTTGCCCTGTCGCAGTTCTTCGTGGTGTCGCTCAATCCGATCGACGGGTTCTGGCCGCCCTACATGATGGCGGGATACTGGTCGGTGCTGACGCGCCATGCCTTCGGCAATTTCCGCGACCTGATGCAGGCGGTGACGCTGAACGCCGCCATGGGCATGTACCTCAATACCAAGGGCAATCTGAAGGAAGACCCCGCCACCGGTCGCCAGCCTGACGAAAATTACGCCCGGGAAATCATGCAGCTCTTCACCATCGGCCTGTATGAACTGAATCCGGACGGCACGGAGAAGCTCGATGCGGCGGGCAAGCCGATCGAAACCTATACGCAAAGCGATGTGACCAATCTGGCGCGGGTCTTTACCGGCTATGACCATGACATGCGCCGGGTGAAGAAGACTGATGTCGCCTGGCAGGATTATCCGGTGATCAGCCAGGAATTCTGCCTAGACCCCATGGTGCTTGATCCGGGGAAGCATTCGAAGCTGGCCGTCACCTTCCTGGGCCTGACCATTCCTGAAAACACGCCGGGCGAACAGGCACTGGCGATGGCGCACGACCATCTGTTCAACCATCCCAATGTCGGACCCTTTTTCGGGCGGCAGATGATCCAGCGACTGATCACCAGCAATCCCAGCCCCGCCTATGTCGGGCGCGTCGCGGCGGCCTTTGCCGACAATGGCAAGGGGGTGCGCGGCGACCTGAAGGCGGTGTGGCGCGCGGTGTTGACCGACCCGGAAGCGATGGCACCGCCGCGGCCGGATGACCGGCTGGCTGGCAAGGTGCGCGAACCCGTCCTCCGCTATGTCGGCTGGGCGCGGACCGTTGGTCTGAAACAGGTGGATGAACCTTTCGAGATGTTCGACACCAGCCGCAATGACGAGGCGCTGGCGCAAAGCCCGCTCCGGTCGCCGTCGGTGTTCAACTTCTTCCGCCCTGGTTACCGCCCGCCCCAGACCGAGATCGCCAAGGCGGAGAAGCTGGCGCCCGAATTCCAGATCGCGAACGAGACGAGCATCGCGGGCTATCTCAACTTCCTGCAATGGACGATCCGCTGGGGCGCCCGGGGCATCCGGCCCAGCTATGCCGCGCTGCTGCCCATCGCGCATGACGCGCGAGCAGTCACAGACTGGCTGAACCTGCATCTGGCGGCAGGGCGATTGTCGGAGCAATCCGTGACGCTGATTGCGGATGCGCTTGCCGCAACGGCGGTGGCCGAGGACGCAGGCGAGGACGCAAAGCTAGACCGGCTGGCCAGTGCCTGCCTGCTGGTCATGGCATCGCCCGAATATCTGGTCGAGAAATAGGGGGGATCGGGGCATGGCGAACATCATCACGACGCCGGTCAGCCGCCGGACCTTGCTGGCCCGCGCATCGCAATTGACCGCGATCGGCGCTGGCGCGCCGCTGGCGATGAGCCTGGGCCATATGGCCGAGGCGGCGGCGCCGGGCGCGGACGATTACCGCGCGCTGGTCTGCATCTTCCTGTATGGCGGAAACGACCATGGCAATACGCTGATCCCGGTCGATCCGGTCAATCACGCCCGCTACCTGCGCATCCGGGGCAATATCGGTTATGGCCGGAACGACCTGGGCGCGACGACCCTGGTGCCCCGCGTCAAGCAGGTGCTGACCGACGATCTGGCCTATGCGGTCGCACCCCAGATGCCGCGGGTGAAGCTGTTGTTCGATGCGGGCAAGATTGCACCAGTGCTGAATGTCGGCCCGCTGATCGTGCCGCTGACCCGCGCGCAATTCGACGGCAATGACCGAGCGAACTTTCCGCTGCCGCCAAAGCTGTTCAGCCACAACGACCAGCAATCGGTGTGGCAGGCGCTGGGCAGCGAGGGAGCCGTGGTCGGCTGGGGCGGGCGGCTGGGCGACTGGGCGATGGACCGCAACCAGCATTCGCTGCTCACCTGTATCTCGGCCAGCGGCAATGCCGTGTTCGTGTCGGGCGACAAGGCGCTGCAATATCAGATCAGCCCGAAGGGCGCGATCAAGGTTCAGGCGATTCACAAGCCGGCCTATGGATCGCCGGCCATTGCCGCTGCGCTGAACACGCTGATGACTGCCCAGCGCGATCACGCGATGGAAAACGAACTGGCGATGCTGGCCCGGCGGTCGATGCGGATGGAGGGCATCGTCAATTCGGCCCTCGACAAGGTGGACCTGAAAACCAGTTTCGACATCGTGCCGGGGGAAAACAAACTGGCGGACCAGCTGCGCATCGTCGCCCGGCTGATCGGCGCTCGGGGCGAATTGGGGTCGAAGCGTCAGGTTTTCTTCGTCGCGCTGGACGGATTCGATCATCACAACGACCTGTCGGCCAAGCATGCCGACCTGATGGCCAAGCTGGATGAGGCCATGGCCGCATTCTACATGGCAACGGTCGAACTGGGCGTCCAGCAACAGGTGACGACCTTTACCGCATCCGATTTCGGCCGCACGCTGGTCAACAATGGCGACGGGTCCGATCATGGCTGGGGCAGCCATCATTTCGTGATGGGCGGCGCCGTCAAGGGCGGCCGCTATTACGGCACCGCACCCCATGTCTCGATTGAAACCGACGATCAGGTGGGGCAGGGGCGCTTGCTGCCATCGACCGCGACGGACCAATATGCCGCAACGCTGGCCCGCTGGTTCGGGGTGCCGGATGCCGATCTGGGCACCATCCTGCCCCAACTGGGCAATTTTGGTTCGCGCAACCTGGGCTTCGTGTAACGCCCAGGCTTTCTTGGGTTCCATGAGCGTGCAAAGGCGCTAAAGCAGCCGCGCTCAATCACCGAGCGGGAGCCATCAAGGAACTGGACGTTATCATGGGGTATCGGGTTGTCGTCGCGGGGGCCACGGGCAATGTGGGCCGCGAAATGCTGAACATCCTCGCCGAGCGGGAATTCCCGATCGACGAGATCGCTGTACTCGCCTCTGCACGCAGCCAAGGCGACGAAATCGAGTTCGGTGAGACGGGCCGGAAACTCAAGGTCCAGAATATCGAGCATTTCGACCCCACCGGCTGGGACATGGCGCTGTTCGCCATCGGCAGCGACGGCAGCAAGCTGCACGCCCCGCGATTTGCCGCGGCCGGTTGCACCGTCATCGACAATGCCTCGCTATACCGCATGGAACCGGACGTTCCGTTGATCGTGCCCGAGGTGAACCCGGAGGCGATCGACGGGTACAAGGCGCGCAACATCATCGCCAACCCGAACTGTTCGACCGCACAGATGGTCGTCGCGCTAAAGCCGCTGCATGACGCTGCAAAGATCAAGCGGGTCGTCGTCGCCACCTATCAGTCGGTGTCCGGCGCCGGCAAGGCTGGGATGGACGAGCTGTTCGAACAATCGCGCAACATTTTCGTCGGCGACCAGGCCGAGCCGAAGAAGTTCACCAAGCAGATCGCGTTCAACGTGATCCCGCATATCGACAGCTTCCTGGACGACGGATCGACCAAGGAAGAATGGAAGATGGTGGTCGAGACCAAGAAGATCCTGGATCCGAAGATCAAGGTCACCGCCACCTGCGTGCGCGTGCCCGTTTTCGTCGGCCATTCGGAAGCAATCAATATCGAGTTCGAGGATGAGATCTCTGCCAAGCAGGCCCAGGATATCCTGCGCGAGGCGCCTGGCGTGATGCTGGTCGATAAGCGTGAGGACGGCGGATATGTGACGCCCATCGAATGCGTTGGCGATTACGCCACGTTCATCAGCCGCGTACGCGAGGATTCGACGGTCGAAAATGGCCTGTCCCTGTGGTGCGTCAGCGACAATCTGCGCAAGGGCGCTGCCCTGAACGCGGTGCAGATCGCCGAGCTGCTGGGCCGCCGCCACCTGAAAAAGGGCTGAGCGTCAGCGTCATGGACGGCACCCGGCGGTTCGACAGTTTCGACGGCACACCCATCGCCTGGCGCGAGCTGGGCGAGGGGCGGCCGCTGGTGCTGATCCATGGCTATTTCAGCGACGCCAACACCAACTGGATCAAATACGGCCATGCATCCTTGCTGGCCGATGCGGGGTTCCGGGTGATCGTGCCGGACCTGCGCGCGCATGGCGACAGCGGGCGACCGCATGATGCGGCGGCCTATCCGCCCGATGCGCTGGCGATGGATGCCGAGGCGCTGATTGCGCATCTTGGCCTGACTGCCGGAGATTATGATCTGGGCGGCTATTCGCTGGGCGCGCGGACCGTCGTCCGGGTGCTGGCGCGTGGCAACGCCCCGGCACCCCGCCGCGTCATATTGTCGGGCATGGGGCTGGAAGGGCTGCTTGATACCGGCGCGCGGGCGGGGCATTTTCGCCGGGTGCTCACTGGCCTGGGCAGCCATCAGCGCGGATCGCCGGAATGGATGGCGGAGGCGTTTCTGAAAACCACGGGTGGCGATCCCGTTGCGCTGCTGGGCATCCTCGACACCTTTGTCGATACGCCGCGCGAGGCGATCGCCGCAATTGCCCAGTCGGTGCTGGTCGCCGCAGGCGCAGAGGATGACGATAACGGGTCGCACGTCGCGCTGGCCGACCTGCTGCCGGACGCGCGGCTGGTCGAGGTGCCGGGCAATCACATGAGCGCAGTCACCAAGCGCGAACTGGGCGAGGCGATCCACGACTTCCTGACCGCTTGACGGCCGGTTGCGCGCTGGCTCACAAGACGCGCATCCCATTGTCGCGTCCAGAAGGTCCCGCCATCATGATCCGCACCGGAGTTTCCGCCCTCGCACTCGCTTGCCTGTTGGCAATCCCTGTTTCGGCCCAGCAAAAGCCCGCCGCTCCTGCCGCCGCTGCTGGAAAGGCGCTGACGCCTGCCGATGCCGATGCCTTTGTGGCTGCGGCCGAAAAGGCGGCGTTCGACTATTCGGTCGAGGCCAGCCGGATCGCATGGGTCAACTCGACCTACATCACCGACGATACCGACGCGCTTGCGGCCCAGAGCGGGGCCGAGGGCACGGAAATGGCCGTGAAGTACGCGCTGGATGCCGCGAAATATGCTGCCATCCCCGACCTGTCGCCCGATACCAGGCGCAAGCTGGACATCATGCGCTCCGGCCTCACTCTGCCTGCGCCCACGACACCGGGCGCTGCGGACGAGCTCGCGACTTTGGTGACCAAGATGTCCTCTGCCTATGGCAAGGGCAAGGGGACGCTGAACGGTCAGCCGATCAACGGATCCGATATCGAAGCGGCGATGGGTACCGAGCGCGATCCGGCCAAGCTCAAGGAAATGTGGGTCAGCTGGCACGACAATGTCGGCGCGCCGATGGCCGCGGACTATGCCCGCACCGTCGAGATTGCCAATCTGGGGGCAAAGGAACTGGCGTTCCGCGACGTCGGGGCGATGTGGCGGTCCAATTACGACATGGACCCTGCCGAATTCGCTAAGCTGACCGACAAAATGTGGAAGGAGGTCGAGCCGCTCTATCGCTCGCTATTCGTCTATACGCGCAAGAAGCTGAACGAGAAATATGGCGACGCAGTGCAGCCCCGCACCGGCCCGATCCGTGCCGACCTGCTCGGCAATATGTGGGCGCAGGAATGGGGCAACATCTATGACATCGTCGCGCCCAAGGGGGCGGGCGATATCGGCTATGACGTCACCAAGCTCCTTGAAGCGAAGAAGGCCGATCCGGTCGGCATGGTAAAGATCGGCGAGGGCTTTTATTCCTCGCTGGGGTTCGAACCGCTGCCGGAGACGTTCTGGCAACGCTCCATGTTCGTGAAGCCGGCCGATCGAGAGGTCGTCTGCCATGCATCGGCATGGGATATCGACAACAAGGACGATATCCGGATCAAGATGTGCATCAAGGTGAATGGCGACGATTTCGTCGTCATCCATCACGAACTGGGCCATAATTACTATCAGCGCGCCTATAAGGATCAGAGCTATCTGTATCTGAACGGTGCCAATGACGGGTTCCACGAGGCGATCGGCGATTTCGTCGCGCTGTCGATCACGCCCGACTATCTGGTCCAGATTGGCCTGCTCGATGCGTCAAAGGTGCCGAGCGAGGACAAGGATATCGGCCTGCTGCTGCGTCAGGCGATGGACAAGGTCGCGTTCCTGCCCTTTGGCCTGCTGATCGACAAATGGCGCTGGGGCGTGTTTTCGGGCAGCGTCAAGCCCGCCGGTTACCAGGCCGCCTGGGATTCGCTGCGGCTGCAATATCAGGGGCTGGTCCCGCCGGAGGAGCGGGGCGATGACAAGTTCGATCCCGGCGCGAAATATCATGTGCCCGCCAGCGTGCCCTATACCCGCTATTTCCTGGCTCGGCTGCTGCAGTTTCAGTTCTACAAGGCTGCGTGCGAACAGGCTGGCTGGACCGGGCCGCTCCACCGCTGCTCCTTCTACGGCAATAAGGAAGTCGGCGAAAAGCTGAACGCGATGCTGGGAATGGGGGCTTCGAAGCCGTGGCCCGACGCGCTGGAGGCGTTTACCGGCAGCCGGGAAATGTCCGGCGCGGCAATGGTCGAATATTTCGCGCCGCTGAAGGCTTGGCTGGACGAACAGAATAAGGGTGAGGCCGAGGGCTGGTAAGCCCTCAGCCCGCCGGGCGGACGAGCAACAGGTCGGAAAACGGCGCGCCGATCAGCGCATCGTCGCTGTCCTGCGCCGTATAGCCCTCGTCCGCTTCGATCCGGTAGATGCGGAAGCCGATGGTCCGTAGCAGCTGGAGCAGCGACCGTGCCTCGTTCGTCCCCATGATGTGGGGCACGAACTCCATGATGATCTTCACCGAAGGGGAACGGCGCAGCAGTTGTTCCGCCCCGCGGATGACGGCGGGCTCATGTCCCTCCGCATCGATTTTCAGGACATGGATCTCCGGCACGTCGCGCATCACGTCGTCCAGCCGAGCCATCGGCACATCAATGGTATGGGACGGCCGACCGGTTTCTGCCTCGGTATGCGCCAGGAAATCGTCCGGCACATCGCGAATCGTCGATGTCGCCTCATAGCCCGGAAAGATGCGCAGCGCCGCCGTGCCGGTCCGGTCCGACAGGGCCACGCGGTGACGCCGCGCCATCCATTGCATCGCATTGCTGGTGATGTTGTCGCTCAGAATCCTGAAAACTGCGGGATTCGGTTCGAACGCCCATAGCTGCCCATCGGGATAGGCGCGCCATCCCGCCAGGATGCTGAAATAACCGACATTCGCACCGATATCGACGACCACGTCTCCCTGCCGGACCAGCGACACGAGCGTGCGGCTGTTATGCGGTTCGTTGATGCCCAGATTGATCAGGTGCGGGGCGACGATCATGTCGTTGGTCGACACCATGAACGGATGCCCGGTCCACAGCCGGGTGAGCACCACCTGATTGCCCAGATATACGCCGGAAAGCCGGTCCGCCTTGGCGTTGATCGGGCCGTGTTCCATTGCATCGGGAACAATATCGGTCAGCGCCAGTCGTTGCATGCAGTCATCCCGTTACGCGTTACTGGGTTCACTTTAGCGGAAAGGCGGCTCGTTAAACGCCCTTAATTTGCGGCTGTGCAATTTCGATCCTTCACGCCGCAATTCTTCGACGGTTTCAATGCCGATTTTCAAATGTTCAGCGATGGCCCGCTCGTAAAAGCGGTTCGCCTGCCCCGGCAATTTCAATTCGCCGTGCAGCGGCTTGTCGGACACGCACAACAATGTGCCATAGGGGACCCGGAACCGGAAGCCCTGGGCCGCGATGGTGGCCGATTCCATGTCGATGCCGACCGCCCGGCTGAGTGAAAAGCGAAGCGCCGATTTCGAAAAGCGCAGTTCCCAGTTGCGGTCATCGGTGGTGACGATGGTCCCCGTGCGCAACCGCCGCTTCAGCGCCTCTCCATCCTCGCCCGACACCGTTTCCGCCGCGCGGGCCAAGGCCTGCTGCACCTCGGCGATGGCGGGCACCGGGATCTCAGGCGGCAATACGTCGTCCAGAACGTGATCGTCGCGCAGATAGGCGTGGGCGAGCACATAGTCGCCGATCCGCTGGCTCGGCCGAAGCCCGCCGCAATGGCCGATCATCAGCCACGCATGGGGGCGCAGCACCGCCAGATGGTCGCAGATCGTCTTGGCATTGGACGGGCCGACGCCGATGTTGACCAGCGTGATGCCCTGGCCGCCGGGCGCCATCAGGTGATAGGCCGGCATCTGGTGCCGCCGCCATGCACTGTCGCTGACCAGCCGCTCCGGATCGTCACCCGCGCGGATCATCACCCCGCCGGCCGCTGACACGCCGGTATAGGGACTGTCTGGCCCAAGCTGGGCACAGGCCCAGCGGACGAATTCGTCGACATACCGGTGATAGTTGGTGAACAGGATATAATCCTGAACATGCTCGGCCGGGGTGCCGGTATAATGCCGCAGCCGGGCCAGCGAAAAATCGGTGCGCAGCCCGTCGAACAGCGCGAGGGGGCGGACGCCGGACCCGTCGTCCCATTGCCCATCGGCAATCTCGTCACCGATATGCGCCAGCTCGGTTGCCGGGAAATGCCGGGCCAGTTCGATCGCCGACACCTGGTCAAGGCTCAGCGCATGGCCGGGATCCAGGACATAGGGAAACGGGATTTCCTGGCGGCTGGTGCCGACTTCGATGGTGACGTCATACCCCTCGATAAGCAGGTCGAGTTGTTCGATGAGATAGCCGCCGAACATGGCGGGTTTGGTTACTGTGATCCGGTAATCGCCGGATTCGCTCAATCGCCCGAACGAGCGTAGCGGCGCAGGGCGCTGTTCGCTTTCGCCGTGATAGGTCAGCCGTATCTCGGGATAGGCAAAGCTGCCATCGGTGCGCGCCGATGCCGGCGGGGGGGTGGCGTCGGTCAGATACCGGGTCAGGGCATCCTGCAGATTTCGGACGGATTGCTGGTATCGACGTTCCAGCTCGGCAACGATTTCGGTCGCGTTCATGATGCCCGGGCTAGGCCGTCATTATGACCCTGACAAGACCGCCGCGAAAATGTCGTTTCGCGGCGGTCATGATAAAATCGGCGGAGTGGTCAGTCCTCGGCCGGATCGGTAACCGGCGTCGCAATACCGGTAACCTTGGCCTCTGCCGGCTTGTCGGCCCGATTACGCAGCTTCGCCGCGCCAAAGATCGCACCGGCCACCGCAGCGGCAGCGCCGGTGGCGATGGCGGCAGCGGTCTTGGGATTGTCCTTGACGGCCTTGACCGCCTTATCCACCGGGCTGGCGCCAGCAGCCTTGCCCGCCTTGCTCGGGGCCTTTGCCTTGGTGGTCGTCGCCTTGCCCGCAGTCTTTGCCGGAGCCTTTGCCTTGGGCGCCGCTGTCTTGGCGGGGCGGGAAGTTCCGTTCGCCGACTTGGCCGCAGTCCCGGTCCTGGTCGCCGTGCCCGATTTGGCAGCAGCGGTCGTGCGCTTGCGCGGTGCCGCCTTCTTGGCTTCCGGCGCGGCCGTGTTCTTGGTGTCGGTCGGGGTCCCGGTTGCCGGGCCGCTGGTGGTGGTCATCGGGAATCTCCTTCGTCTGGCGGTCTGAACGAACCTGCAACGAAGATGGTTCCATTACAGCAACGGCCGGAAACCCACGCCCGCGCCGGGATCGTTGCGCGGGCGTGGTCCGATGTCAGAGCGTTTCCAGCAGATGTTCGGCCGAACTCACCCGGAACTCGCCCGGCGCCTCGACATTCAACGCTTCTACCACGCCGTCATTGACCAGCATCGAATAACGCTGGCTGCGCGTGCCCATGCCGTATTTCGATCCGTCCATGGTCAGCCCGATGGCTTCGGCGAATTCGCCATTGCCATCGGCCAGCATCGTCACCTTGCCCTCGGCATCGTTGGCCTTGGCCCATGCACCCATGACGAACGCGTCGTTGACTGAAATGCAGGCGACCTCGTCCACGCCTTTGGCCTTCAGATTGTCGAGCTGCTCCAGATAGCCGGGCAGGTGCTTGGCCGAACAGGTCGGGGTATAGGCGCCCGGCACCGCAAACACGGCCACCTTTCGCCCTGCAAAGAAATCCGCCGACTGAACGGCGTCGGGGCCTTCGCTCGTTGCCTTGATCAGGGTCACATCGGGCAGCTTGTCGCCGGTTTGGATGCTCATGGCCGTCTCCTTTTATTGATATCGTCCGGGCATTTAGGGTTCGGGCTTGCCGTTTAAAGGCGCGCGATCGTCAAACCCGCTGATTGTTGCGCGCCCTGGCGGACAGGATCGGGCGGGCGAGGGGGGGCAATGCCTGCATCACGGCCATGGTCACCCGCCATTTCAGCGATTCCTCGCCCATCCGCCCTTCCGCCAGCCGGGCGATGCCGCCGCGCGTATCGCCCGACAGGATCATCGCCTCTCCCTCCGCCCGGGCCAGCCGCTGTTCCAACAGGGTCGCCATGCGGGCGGCGGTATCCGCCTCCGGTCGGTCAGCCAGCGCTGCCGCAGCCTTTCGGTAAACCGCCGCCTCGTACCGGAACAGGCCCGCGGAATTGCGGGACAGCGACGTGGATCGCCGCCGATACCGGTGCAGCGGCTCTGGCACATAGCCCCCCGTCCACCCCGCCGATAACAGCCGGATCCAGAAGTCCAGATCCTCGGCCGAACGCAGCGAGGCGTCGAACCCCCCGATCGAATCGAACGCGTCGCGCCGGAACATCCCGGCCCCGAACACATAGAATTGCCGTGACAGCACCCGGTCCAGCGTCATCGGCAGCGTCTGCGGGAAATAATCGGTGAACCGCTCGCCCGACCGTGAATCCCCGAAATAGGTCGCATCGCATGTGACGAAGCCATGTCCGGGGTCGGCAGTCAGCCCGGCCAGCATCGCCTCCAGATAGCGCGGTTCATACAGGTCGTCGCCGTCCAGCAGCGACACGACCGGTGCCCGCGCCGTGGCGATCGCCCGGTTGCGCGCCGTCGCCAATCCGCCATTGTCGGTTTGCAGCAGCCGGATGCGCGGATCGGCGAGAAATGTTGCGACCGCGCCCGCCACATCGTCTGGCGCTCCGTCATCGACGACGATCGCTTCCCAGTCCGTCAGCGTCTGCGACTGGAGCGACGCGAGCGTTTCACCGACCAGATCGGCGACGCCATAGGCCGGGACGATTACGGAAACGGCGGGCGGGCTTGGGTTTGCCATGCGGCGCACTATAATGGAGGTGGATGGACGCGCCAGCCTATCTTGTGGGCCAGTTTCTGCTGGCGATGCCGGGAATCGGGGACAGCCGGTTCGACCAGGCGGTGATCGCGATGTGCGCGCACAATGAAGAAGGGGCACTAGGCATCGGCATCGGTGCCACGATCGAGGGCCTCAGTTTCTACGACCTGCTGGCCCAGGTGGAAATCGATGCGCGGGAATGCCCCGATGGGCCGGTCCATTTCGGCGGTCCGGTCGAATTGCGTCGCGGATTCGTCGTGCATAGCCTGGACTGGAGCGGACAGGATACCATCGACGTCGCCGGTCGCTGGGCTTTGTCGGGCACGATCGACGTGCTCCGTGCGATTGCGGAGGGGCGGGGGCCGAACCGCTGGCTCGCCGCGCTGGGCTATGCTGGCTGGGGCGAGGGACAGCTTGAGGATGAGATGACCCGGCATGGCTGGTTCAATACCGGCGGAGATCCCGGGCTGGTGTTCGACACGCCGACCGATCAGCGCTGGTCGCACGGGTTCCAGCGCGCCGGGATCGATCCCCGGCTGCTTTCGATCAGCGGCGGCAGCGCCTGACCGATCGGCATATAAAGAATCCTTTATACGACGTTGCGTTCCGCCGGCGGAGGCTGTATCGGCAGCCTCAGTTCACACGGTGCCAACGCCGTGTGCCTATTGCTGAGCAGGAGATTTGACAGTGGCCACCGCGACGATCGACGCCGCCAAGGACTATGTGATTGCCGATATCGGCCTGGCCAATTGGGGCCGGATGGAAATCGACATCGCCGAAACCGAAATGCCGGGCCTGATGGCGCTGCGCGAGGAATTCGGCCCGTCCCAGCCGCTGAAGGGCGCGAAGATCGTCGGTTCGCTGCACATGACGATCCAGACCGCCGTGCTGATCGAAACGCTGACCGCGCTGGGTGCGGAGGTCCGCTGGGCCACGTGCAACATCTTTTCGACCCAGGATCATGCCGCCGCCGCCATCGCCGCTGCGGGCATCCCGGTGTTCGCGGTGAAGGGCGAGAGCCTCGCCGATTACTGGGACTATGTCGGTCGCATCTTCGACTGGGGTGACGAAACCTGCAACATGATCCTGGACGATGGCGGCGACGCCACCATGTTTGCGCTGTGGGGCGCCAAGCTGGAAGCTGGCCACAGCTTCGGCGAGCCGGAGAATGAGGAAGAGGTCGAAATGCAGCGCGCGGTGAAGGAATTCATCGCTCGCAAGCCCGGCTACCTCACGGAAACCGTGAAGAACATCAAGGGCGTGTCGGAAGAAACGACCACCGGCGTGCACCGCCTGTATCACATCGCCAAGAAGGGCGAACTGCCCTTCCCCGCGATCAACGTGAACGACAGCGTCACCAAGTCGAAGTTCGACAACCTTTATGGCTGCAAGGAATCGCTGGTCGACGCGATCCGCCGCGGCACCGACGTGATGCTGGCCGGCAAGGTCGCGGTCGTCGCCGGCTTCGGTGACGTCGGCAAGGGCAGCGCCCAGTCGCTCCGCAACGGCGGCGCTCGCGTGCTCGTCACCGAGATCGACCCGATCTGCGCGCTGCAGGCGGCGATGGAGGGCTTCGAGGTCGTGACGATGGAAGAGGCGGTCACGCGCGCCGACATCTTCGTGACGGCGACCGGCAATGCCGACGTCATCACCGCCGATCACATGAAGGCGATGAAGCCCATGTCGATCGTCTGCAACATCGGCCATTTCGACAGCGAGATCCAGATCGCGGCCCTGTCCAACTACAAGTGGACCGAGATCAAGCCGCAGGTCGACCTGGTCGAGTTCGACGATGGCAAGCAGATCATCATCCTGTCCAAGGGCCGTCTGGTGAACCTGGGCAACGCGACCGGCCACCCGTCCTTCGTGATGTCGGCCAGCTTTACCAATCAGACGCTGGCGCAGATCGAGCTGTTCACCCGGCCCGAGCAGTACAATAACGAAGTCTATGTCCTGCCGAAGCATCTGGACGAAAAGGTCGCGGCGCTTCACCTGGAAAAGCTGGGCGTCAAGCTGACGCAGCTGAGCCAGAAGCAGGCCGATTACATCGGCGTGCCGGCCGCCGGCCCGTTCAAGCCGGATCATTACCGCTACTGATCCGACGCGCACGATTGCACGTCATCGGGGGCGCTCCGGCATCGGCCGGGGCGCCCCTTTCTTTTTGTCGGTCGTGAAACCGGGGGGCACCGGACCAAAAAAAGGGGCGCGCGGATCGCTCCGCACGCCCCATTCAATGGTGTCGATCGATGTTTAGCGGGTGGGGCCGAAGGCGATCCGCGCACCTGCATAGAAGTACCGGCCAAGGAAGCTGTACGGCTGGTTGACCGACGCCACGTCGCCCACGTCGTTCAGCAGGTTGTTGACGCCGGCATAGAAACGGAAATTGTCCTCGACATTCACCGCGACCTGCACGTCATGTTCCCACTTTTCGCGGTAGAAGAAATAGCGCGGATCGGAGATGTCCGGCTGGGCCGCGATCTGATCGTCCGTGAACCGGCGGGTCTTGCTGAAGAAGTTCAGACCATAGTTGATCATCAGCACATCGTTCGACCAGGTCAGGTCGGCGGTGCCCGACAATTCCGGGTAGCTGACCGTCAGCTTGCTCACCTCGATCGGCGCACCGGGGGTGGGTTCGAAATCGAACCGGTCCAGGTAATTGCCGACCAGCTGCAGGTTGAACTTGCCGATCTTGCCGACTTCGAAATTGTAATTGACCTGAACGTCCAGACCGGCGGTGTTGATCGCCGCGACGTTCTGCGGACCGATCAGAAAGTCGTTAACGTAACCGGTCGTCGTGGAACGTCCAACGCTGTCGCAGAACGCATTTTCCAGGGTCGGCTGATCGACGCAAAGATCCACGATTTCCTGCGCCGTAGCGGTGCGGACTGCGTTCTTCAGCTCGATGTCATACCAGTCGGCCGTGATGTACAGGCCGGGGATGAATCGCGGCTGCAGCACCACACCCGCCGTCCATGTGCGCGCGGTTTCCTCGCTCAGGTTGACGTTGCCGCCGGTGCGGCCGGGCAGGCTGACCGTGGCCGTCGGATCGGTCGTCGGGCTGAACGTGCCCGGGTTGACGCCCAGCGAGGTGAGCAGCGCGGTGCAGTTCGCCTGGCGGAACTCGGTGCCCTCCGGAATATTCTCCGGATCGCACGGATCGTCGATGAACGCGAACGTCCCGCTGACCGGGGAGAACAGCTCCGAAATGTTCGGCGCGCGCACTGCCTGCGAATAGGTGCCGCGGATGCGGATGTCGTCGACCGGCGAATAGATGCCGCTGAACGCCCAGGTATCGGTGCGCCCAACGGTCGAATAATCCGACAGACGGACCGCTGCGTTCACCTCCAGCAACTGGGCGAACGGCACATCGCGCAGCAGCGGGGCGCTCAGTTCGCCGAACACTTCCTTGACGTCGAACTGGCCGCTAACCGGCGAAATCTGCGCAATGTCCGCCAGCACGCCGTCCTGCAGGAACTGGTCGGGGGTATAGTCGCTGATTTCCTTGCGATATTCCCCGCCGACCGCGAATGCGATCGGGCCGCCAGGCAGTTCGAAGAACTGGCCGAAATCGCCGCTGATCGACCCCGAAACAACGTGCTGCTGCACCTTGTAGTTGTTGACCAGATCGACGTTCATGAAATCGAGCGCCGCTTGGTCCAGCACGCCGTCGCCCAGGACATTCAGCGGACGGCAGCCGCTGTTCGCGCCGGGGGTAAAGGTCTGGAAGCCGGGGAAGGGGACCGATCCGAAATCGAACTGGAACGGCGCAGCCGTCGGATCCAGGTTCGAACGGCAGACGATGTTGCCCGACACCGGATCGCGCACCGCGTCCAGCGCAGCCAGGTAACGGTCGGTCAGGCGGTAATTGGTCGACAGGAACTCGCTGTCCGTGACGCCGTACGTGTAATAGACGTCATAGGTCGCGTTTTCGCTGATTTGGCCTTCCGCACCGATGACGCCGCGCCACGTTTCACGCACAGCCCGCTCGCCGCGGATGCCGAAATCGTAATTGTCGCGCGAAACCAGCGCACCGTCGGTCCCCGCACCGAAGCGGTCGACCAGATAGGCGTTGTCCGCCTCAAGATAGGTGAAGAAGTCGAAGCTCGGCTGGGCAACGGTGAAGCTGCGCGTCTTGGCATATTTGCCCTGCGCATACAGGCGCAGCGCCGGCGACACTTCGAAACTGGTCAGCAGATTGACGTTGTGCACTTCGTTCTGTGGCGCCAGGTCGCCCTGATACCCCGCCAGCGGCGTGCTGGAGCCACCCTGGGTCAGGCCGCCCGACGACGGGAGCAGCCGGCCGCGGTCATAGACGCCGCCGGAACCGGTGAACTCGGGAACGCCGTCGAACGCGCCGATCACGAACTGGCCGGTCTCTTCGTCGATCGAGCCCAGATCGATGGCGCCGTCGCGCGAGCTGTCGGCATAGCGCAGGTCGTTGAACAGCAGCCGGTCGAACACGGCGGGATTGTCGGGGAAATCGTCCGGATTGCGGACCAGGCCGAATGCCTGGCGCGGATCGCCGACCCGGCGGCGGCCAAAGCCGTTGACGCGGTCGTCGTCGCGCCATTCATAGGCAAGCGCGATGTTGCCGCGATCCTGGGCGAAATTGCTGCCCAGCGTCACGCTCAAGAACCGGTTGCCCGCATCGCCCTCTTCCGAAATGCCGGTCTGGGCGCGGACGACCGCACCCTCGAAATCGCGGCGCAGGACGAAGTTGACGACGCCGGACACGCCATCGGCACCATAGACGGCGGACGCGCCGCCCGTCTGGATGTCGATGCGGCGGACCAGTTCGGTCGGGATGGTGTTGATGTCCACCGACGCCGTCCCGCTGATGCCCGCGACGTGGCGGCGGCCATCGACCAGCACCAGCGTGCGGTCGGTGCCCAGCGCGCGCAGGTTCAGCAGCTGTACGGCGGTCGCGCCGGTATCGCCGGTCGAACCGGACTGCTGGGCGCTGGTGCTGGACCCGAGCAGGGCCGGGTTCTGGACCAGCACGTCGGTCAGGTTGACACGGCCCGACTGCTGCAGGTTTTCCGAGCTGTACGAAATGACCGGATTGGGGTTGTCGATCGCCGGGCGCTGAATGCGGCTGCCGGTAATGACGATGTCTTCGCCGGTGTCGGTTTCCTGGGCGGCCGCAGTATCGTCGACCGGTGCCGCGTCCTGGGCCATCGCGGCCGGAGCGAGCAGCAGGGTGGCGGGCAACAGGACCGAACTGGCCAGCAGCATACCGCGCTTACGATTGTTCATGGACGTTTCCTCACGCTAACAACCCCGATCGGACGGGAGTCATCCCTAAGGCCATTTACCTAGTGTGGCCCAAAAGCAATGGCATTCCATAGCCAACGCCTATTCACCATCGCCTGTGTTGCTGGATCGCAACACTTGGAAATCGGAGTGGTTACCGTCCCGCCGAGCGTAATGGCCCTGTCCATCAACACGATAGTCGTCGGACCGCCCAGCCAATTTGTCTCGATCGTGACATATCCGCCACGATGCCGAAAAAACGTGGGTTCAGCGTTTACAATGCCCGCAGGTGCAGCATGATGCCGACATTGCACTTTGGATGGGCAGAAGGCGGACCACCGCACGGGCCCGAGTGAGCAAGCGCAGGGGAACATGGCTGGCGGCGTAACGCCACGCCATCGCTCAATCACTATTCATGGGGTGTATCATGTTGAACAGAACAGGGCTCTGGACATTGCGTCTGGCGGCGGGGGCCAGCCTTGCCATCGCGCTGGCCTCGACGGCCATGGCGCAGTCGATCGACACGCAGGACGCTACGGCAGGCGCGGTTGCCACCGACCCAGAGACGGATGACCAGGCGATCATCGTGACCGGCACCCGGCTGGCGCGTGATCCGAATGCCACCTCTCCCTCACCGATCAGCGTCACCACGGCGGCGGACATCGCGGCAACTGGCGCCCAGGATGCGACGGCCGCGCTTCGTCAGATCCCGGCGCTGATCTCGTCCGGGACGGTGGCCGACTCGATCGAACGCGGTGGCGGCGGCGTCGGTCAGGCGACGCTGAACCTGCGCCAGCTCGGATCGAACCGGACGCTGGTGCTGGTCGACGGCTATCGGCACGTCTCGGGCGTTGCGGGCGCTCAGACCGTCGACGTGTCGACGATCCCGACTGCACTCATTGAGCGGGTCGACGTGCTGACCGGCGGCGCTTCGGCGGTGTACGGCGCAGACGCGGTGACCGGCGTCGTCAACTATATCCTGCGCAAGGATTTCGAGGGGCTGCAGATCAACGGCCAGTCGAACTTCGCCACCTCCGGTGCCGGTGGCGGCCAGTCGATCGACCTGACCTATGGCACCAATTTCCTGGACGATCGGGGGAACGTCACGCTCTCGGCCGGCTACACGCTGGAACAGGAAGTGCTGTTCGGCGACCGGCCGTTCACCCGCGACAATGGCCGCGGCAACAACAGCACGACGTACCAGAACCCGCTGCTGCGGTTCCAGCGCGGCGACATCGATCCGGTGGCGACGCCCAACTTCGCCCAGCGCTATGCGATCGGTGGCGGGCGCTTCCCGATCGGCTACGCCATTCCTACCGCGGCGCAGTTCGCCACCTTCTTCCCCGGACGGACCCCGACACCGGCGGAAACGGCACTGATGAACCGGGCGGTCGGCGCACCGCGCTTCGTCATCGGCGCCGATCCCCGCTTTGCGATCAGCTCGGGCCAGGGCCTGATCTTCCGTAACGATTTCGGCTTCTTCAACGCCGACATCAACAACAACGGCATCAACGATTGCGAGGAAAGCTATATCGGCCTGACCGGCTTTGGCGGTGGCGGCTGCTATGTCTCGACGCCGGGCGGCGGCGTGAAGATCTTCGAGGACGGCATCGTCTCCACGTCGCAGAACCAGTTCGGCGGCGATGGCGCGGTCGAACGCACCAACCAGTCTTCGCTCATTCCGCAAAGCGAGCGGATGTTCGCCAATCTCCGGTTGAACTATGATTTTTCGCCGGGGGCCGAGTTTTTCCTCGACGCGAAATATGCCCGCAACAACACGCTGTCGCGCAACAACTACAACACCTTCTACGACAGCTTGCTGATCTTCCCGGACAATCCGTTCATCCCGGCCGTGCTGCAGGCCGATGCCGATGATGCCGGCGGCCTGCGGGTCAGCCGCGACTTCCTGGACCTCGGGCCGAACACGCAGCGGGCGGAGCGGGATACGTACCGCGTCGTCGCTGGCCTGCGCGGCGAAGTCACCAGCAACCTGTCCTACGAAGTGGTTGCCAATTACGGGCGCACCGATACGTCCGTTACCCAGTCGAACTCGGTGCGCTATGACCGTCTGTTCGCCGCGATCGACGTGGTGCGCGGACCGAACGGCCAGCCGATCTGCCGCTCGGACATCGATCCGACGCCGCATCCGGGCAGCGAAATCTTCCCGGTCATCGCCCCCGGTTTCTTCACTTTCCGTCCCGGCGACGGCCAGTGCAAACCGGCCAACATCCTGGGCGGCGAACAGTCGCTGAGCGCGGACGCGGTCAATTTCATCACCACGCCGACCACCGACTTCTTTGGGCTGGAACAGTTCGTCGCAACGGCACTGCTGACCGGCAACACCGGTGCGTTCTTCAACCTGCCCGGTGGGCCGGTCCAGTTCCTGGTCGGCGGCGAATATCGTCGGGAAGAATCGTCGTCGCGCTTCAGCGACCTTGAACTGGGCCTGCTGCCCGAAGGATCGCCCGCCGGACCGGCAGGCACTTTCATCGGTGACATCTCGCCCAACAATTCGCTGCTGTTCGATGCATCGACCCAGACGTTCAACACCGGCGGGTCGTTCAACGTCAAGGAAGCCTTCGGCGAAATCTCGATCCCGCTGTTGGCCAACACCCCATTCTTCCATGAACTGACCGTCGATGGTGCTGCCCGCTATGCCGATTATTCGACGATTGGCGGCGCATTCACCTGGTCGGTGAACGGCATCTGGGCGCCCGTTCAGGACATCCGGTTCCGGGGCACCTATTCCCAGGCCATTCGTGCGCCCAACATTGCCGAGCTGTTCAGCCCGGCACAGGGGGCCACCTTCCGACCGTCGGATCCGTGCGATGTGGTCAACCAGAACGCGACGCCCAACCGCCTGCAAAACTGCATCGCGGCCGCGACGGCATTGGGGATTCCCAATCCGGCCGCATTCATCGCCGGATATTCCGATCCGTTGACCGCCCGTTTCTCGGGCACCAGCGGCGGTAACCCCGACCTGACCGAGGAAACGGCGACGACCTGGACGGCGGGCGTCGTCATCCAGCCGCGCTTCATCCCCGGCCTGACCGTGTCTGGCGACTATTATTCGATCAGCATCGCCGACGCGATCGCGGCGGTGCAGGCGCAGGATATCGTCAACACCTGTTACGATAACGCCACTTTCCCCAACCAGTTCTGCGACCTGTTCGATCGCAACGGGCCGAACGCGGGGCCGACGTCCTTCGGGTTCAACTTCCTGCGTCAGACCCAGCTGAACTTTGGCCGGATCGAAACGTCGGGCGTCGATTTCACGGTCAACTATGCCTTCAGCCTGGGCGACCATGATTTCAACCTGCGCGGCACGGGCAACTGGACGGAAAAGGTCAACCGGTTCTTTGATCCGGTCGACGAAACGCTGGTCAATCCCGGTCTGAACGAACTGGGCTCGCCCGAATGGGCCGGCGTCGGTTCGTTCACCTATGGCTATCAGGGGTTCGGGCTGAACTATACGCTGCAATATGTTGGCCGTCAGGCCATTGCCACAGCGGTTCAAATCGAACGGATCGAGACCGAATTCGGCGATGCCGGATGGGCGCGCGAATATTTCGTGCACAACATCTCTGCCAGCATCAAGGCGAACGACCGTTTCACCCTGAATATGGGCATCAGCAACCTGACCGATGCCCGACCCTACATCGCCAGCTCGGCCTATCCCGTCAGCGGGATCGGCCGGGTGGCGTTCGTCGGGGTTCAGGGTCGGTTCTGACCGTTCCAAGCGAACGATCATTGGGGGAGGGTGCGGCATCGGCCGTATCCTCCCTTTCTTTTCGTTGCTCGCCGGTTGGCCGGCAAAGGCGGGTTGCCTGATCGACTCCATCGCCTACACAGGCACGCATGGTGATCGATGGTGGCAATGGCTGAATCCTATATCGTCGCAATTGCCGGTATCGTGGCGGCGGTCGCGCTGGGCGGCGGCGGCTGGATGCTGTTCCAGGGCATGACAGCCGCACGGACGGCCCGCGCCGCAGCCACCGACCATGCCCGCGCATCGGCATTGGTGCAGGCGGCACCGGCCATATGGATGCTGGTTCACGGCGATGGCAGGATTTCCGGCCCTGCCGAATTGGCGCAGCGGCTGGGGCTGGACCGCCTGCCGGACACGCTGAAGGATCTGGCCGCCCATCCCGACGGATTTGAACCGGCATCTTCAGCCGCGTTTGACGCTGCGGTGGGATCGGCGATGCGATCGGGCCAGCCTTTTGTCGAACACCTGGCAATGGTTGGCGGCGACCGGTATCTGATCGCTAGCGGCGATCGCGCGCCGCCCGCCATGCAGGCGCCGGGTGGCGTGCTCGTCTGGCTGATCGACGACAGCGCGCGCCAGCAGCGGCTGGAGGAACAGACCGGGGCAGCGCGCGAATGGCGCGCCGCGTTCCATGCGGTCAACGACCTGATCGACGCCGCCCCGATGCCGATGTGGCTGCGGGGTGCCGATCTGCAACTGGCGATGGTCAACCGCGCCTATGTCGCGGCGGTCGAGGCGGGCAGCGCGATGGACGTCGTCACCCGACAGATCGAATTGGCGGAAGCGAGCGGCAGGGAAGGGCCGATCGCTCAGGCGGCGGCTGCGCGCGACGACCAGGCCGCCATCGTCGTCTCGGCTCCGGCAACGGTGGCGGGCGAGCGGCGGATGCTGCGGTTCCATGTCCTCCCCCTGGCCGACGGGATGACGGCAGGCTTTGCCGTCGACATCGACGATCTCGAACAGGCGCGATCCAGTCTGAAACGGTTCGGCGAGGCACAGCGCGCGATGCTTGACCGGCTGTCGGCCGGGGTCGCGCAGTTCGGGGCAGACCGGACACTGACCTTCTGCAACCAGCCGTTTCGCCGCATTTTTGGCATCAAGCCGGAATGGCTGGCCGACCGCCCGGAGTTCGACCGCGTGCTCGACCGGATGCGCGAGGGCCAGCGGGTTCCCGAAGTCCGCGATTTCCCCAGTTGGAAGGCGGAGCGGCGCGACTGGTTCCATGCGGCCGAAGGCGGGATCGAGGAAAGCTGGCACCTGCCGGGCGCCGTGCATCTGCGTGTCCTTGCCCAGCCGTTACCCGAAGGAGGGCTGGTCCTGATTTTCGAGGACCGGACCGAACAGGTGCAACTCGCCAGCGCGCGCGACACGCTTCTGCGGGTGCGCACCGCAACCTTCGAAAACCTTGCGGAAGCCTTGGGGGTTTTTGCGGCCGATGGGCGCATTCAGCTGTGGAACAGCAAATTTGCCGCCGCACTTGCGCTTGATGCCGAATATATGGCCGGCCACCCGCGGGTCGATGCGCTTGCCGCCACGGTTCGGCCGGTACTCGCCAAGCCGACACAGGCAGACCTGATCGCGGTGCTGGTGCGCTCGGCAACGGTCGAACGCGTCCAGCGTGGCGGGACGCTGGCGATGGCCGACGGACGTCTGTTCCAATTGAACGCCGTGCCGCTGCCCGACGGCAATGCGCTGCTGACGCTGATGGACATGACCGATTCGCTGCGCGCGCAACAGGCGCTGGAGGAGCGCAACCAGGCGCTGGTCGCGGCCGACCGGATCAAGACGGATTTCATGGCGAATATGAGCTATGAGCTGCGTACGCCGCTGACCTCGATCGCCGGTTTTGCCGAAATGCTGGAGGCCGGCTATGGCGGCAGCCTCAGTGAGGCCGGACAGGGATATGCCACCGCCATCGTCGCCGCATCCGCCCGGTTGGGCACGCTGATCGACGATGTGCTCGACCTGACCGCAAGCCAGGACGCCGAACCCGTCCGCCAGCAGGTCGAGCTTGCGCCGCTCGCACGGGCGGCCGCCGAAGCGGTCATGCCCATGACCACCCAGCGCGGCATAACGCTGGAATTGAACATCCGCGATACCGCTGGCGAGGTCCGCGCCGACCCGCGCCGCATCCGTCAGGCCATGGAGCATCTGTTGCGTCATGCCGCCGGGGGACTGGCCGATGGCGCGCGGATCCTGCTCCATGTCGACGGGACGGCGCGGCGGGCGCGGATCGTCATTTCCGATGACGGACCGGGATCGGATTCAGGCGGGCGCAACCGGGGCACCGATCTGGGCCTGCCGCTCGCAAGGCAGGCAATCGAGGCGCATGGCGGCACGCTGAAGCTGGTCGCGCGGGCGGGGGAGGGCACGATGCTGACCGCAGAGCTGCCTCGTTGATGCGATTGGCAACAGCAGAGGCCAGCGAGGCGCTTGGCCGGGCATTGTCGCCGCTGTTGCGTCCCGGCGACGTCATTACGCTGAGCGGGCCGCTGGGGGCGGGCAAGACGAGCATCGCGCGCGGCCTGCTGGCCGGGCTGGGTCTCGCGGGGGAGGCGCCGTCGCCCAGTTTCGCGATTGTCCAGCCCTATGCTCCGCCAGAGGTGCGGTTGCCGGTGCTGCATGTCGATCTGTACCGGCTGAACGATCCGGACGAGGTGTGGGAGCTTGGGCTGGACGAGGCTCGGATGGATCATGCGCTGGTCATCGAATGGCCCGAACGGGCAGGGATGAATGCATGGCCCGATGCGCTGGGCCTGACCCTGGAGCCGATCGCGGACGGCTCGCGCTGCTTGACAGCATCGGTGCCGGAGGGTTGGAGGCACCGATGGCCCTTTCCATGATTCCGCCGCCCCATGCCGATGCTTTTCTGGACCGTGTCGGCTGGTCCGGCGCACAGGTGACGCCGCTGGCGGGCGATGCGTCGTTTCGCCGCTATTTCCGGGTCTCGCGCGGGGGCGAGGCCGCCGTCCTTATGGACGCGCCTCCGCCGCATGAGGATCCGCGTCCGTTTCTGGCGATGGCCCGCTGGCTTTCGGCGCAAGGGTTTGCCGCGCCGCGCATCCTGGGCGAAGATCTGGCGGGTGGTCTGATCCTGATCGAGGATTTCGGTGATTTGTTGATGCGGCGCGTGGTCGATGAAGGATTGGCCGACGAGGCGGAGACCTATGCTGCGGCGATCGACGTGCTGATCGCGCTTCGCGGTGCCGGTGTCGCCGAAGTCGCGCCCTATGATGGTGCCGTCTATCAACGCGAAGCGGCCTTGCTGACCGAATATTACTGCCCGGCCGTCGGGATCGATGCCGATGCCGGTTCCTATGCCGCTGCCTGGGACCAGGTGCTGGCGCCGATTCTGGATGCTTCGCCCGTCGTGACGGTGCTGCGCGATTACCACGCCGAAAACATCATGGTGCGGGGGCCGGACGCGCCGCTTGGCCTGCTGGATTTCCAGGACGCGCTTGCCGGGCATCCGGCCTATGATCTGGTGTCGTTGCTGCAGGACGCGCGCCGGGACGTCGATCTTGCGCTGGAGGCGGCAATGCTCGACCGATATTGTTCGGTCACCGGCGAAGGGGATGCGTTCAGGGCGGCCTATCACGTACTGGGCGCGCAACGAAACGCCAAGATCATCGGGATTTTCACGCGCTTGTGGAAGCGCGATGGCAAGCCGCGCTACCCGGCTTTGTGCCCGCGGGTGTGGCGATACCTGGAACGCGATCTGGCGCATCCGGCGCTGGCCCCAGTCGCCGCCTGGTTCGATGCCATGATCCCGGCGGACCGGCGCGGCGACCCCATGGTCATCGCGGGGCAATGATCCGATGGCCGTAGCGCAGTCCATCCGCCCCGAACCCACAGTGCAGGTGCCGGAGACGGCCATGGTGATGGCCGCCGGGCTGGGCAAGCGGATGCGGCCCCTGACGGCGACCCGACCAAAGCCGCTGGTCGAAGTCGCGGGCAAGCCGCTGATCGACCATGTGTTCGATCGATTGCGCGCCGCCGGCGTCAAGCGGGCGGTCGTTAACGTCCATTACCTGGCCGATGCGCTGGAGGCGCATTTGCGCCGCCGGGTCCAGGGCATCGAGGTCGTCATTTCCGACGAACGGTCCCAGTTGATGGAAACCGGTGGCGGGCTGGTTCATGCCCGGGCGCTGATCGGCGACCGGCCGTTCCTGTGCGTCAACAGCGACAATCTGTGGCTCGATGGGCCGATCGACGCGATCCGCGCGCTGGCCCAGGTGTGGGACGATGACCGGATGGACGCGCTCTTGCTGATGGTGCCGCTGGCGCGGGCGCATCATCATGGCGGCCAGGGCGATTTCTATCTCGACGCGCGCGGACGCATCACCGGACGACGCAAGCCGGGACGGGTGGCCCCCTTTGTCTTCACCGGCATCCAGATCCTGTCGCCGCGGATCATCCGCGACTGGCCGGACGGACCGTTCAGCACCAACCTGTTCTGGGAACGCGCCATCGCCGATGGGCGCGCATGGGGCCTGCCGCATCAGGGGTTGTGGTTCGACGTCGGCACGCCCGCCGCGATCCCCGCGACCGAGGCGATGCTGGCCGATGGCTGATCGGGCCCGCCCCGGCCTTTATACCATCCCAATTCATCGGGCCTTTGCCGACGCACTGGCCGACGGGTTGCTGCGGATGACCGCGAAGGACCCGATGGCGCTGGCCCGGGCTTTGGTGCTGGTGCCAAACAATCGGGCCAAACGGTCGATCAGCGATGCATTCGTCCGGGCAAGCGGCGGCGGACTGTTGTTGCCACGGCTGGTCGCGATCGGCGATCCCGAACTGGACGAAGCGGCGGGCGCTTGGTTCGATGCGGCCGATGCCGACGATCCACCGCCGCCTGCCGTCGACCCGCTGACCCGTCGGCTGGTGCTGGCCCGGCTGGTGGAACAGGCGCTGGCCAGGGCCGGGCGCGCGGTCGATGCCGTGGAGGCCATGCGCCTGGCGGGTGACCTGGGTCGGACGCTCGACCAGTTGCTGATCGAGGAGCGGGACCCCGCCGATCTCGACACGCTTGCGTTGCCGGAGGGCCTGTCCGAGCATTGGGAACGATCGCTGGCGCTGTTCCGCATCGTCGTCGAACAATGGCCGCGTGAACTGGCGCAGATGAACCGCATCGATCTGGCACGCCGCCGGGCGATGCTAATGGACCGGCTGGCCCGATACTGGCGCGACACGCCGCCACAGGGCCTGGTCTGCGCGGCTGGCGTCACCACAGCAGCCCCGGCCATCGCGCGCCTGCTGCGCCAACTGGCCGAATTGCCGCAGGGCATGGTCGTCCTGCCGGGCCTGGCCACCGAAATGCCGGACGATCAGTGGGAATCGCTCGGCCCCCATCGCGCAGATCCGGACACGGGCCGCCGCCAGCCGTCGATTGAGACCCACCCGCAATTCCACCTGAAACTGCTGATCGATCGGATGGGCGTCGGTCGCGGCGAGTTCCGGCTATGGCGCGGCGGCAGCGAGCATGATGCAGCGCCCCAGCGAAGCCGGGCGGTCGCCACCGCAATGGCACCGCCCAGATACACGCGCGACTGGATCGCCAAGCGGCCCGACGAACGCCGCCTGGCCGGCGTATCGTTGGTCAGCCTGCCGACCCCGGCGGACGAGGCTCAGGCGATCGCGCTGGCGCTGCGCGAGGCGCTGGAGGTGCCGGGCCGCACCGCTGCACTGGTGACGCCGGACCGGGCGCTCGCCCGGCGCGTCGCCGCACACTGCGAACGCTGGGGCCTGGCCATCGACGACAGCGCCGGGCAGGCCCTGTCGCTGACCCCGGTGGGCACGCTGCTGATCGGGCTGGCCGAGGCAGTGGCGGAGCGATTTGCGCCGGTGCCGCTGCTGGCGCTGCTGAAACATCCGCTGGTGCGGGCCGGGGATCAGCGACTGGCATGGCTGGACGGTGCGCGTCAGCTGGATCGGGCGCTGCGCGGCCCGCGGCCCGCCCCCGGCCTGATTGGGATCGACCGGCATCTGGTTCAGGATACCGGACGGCCAGGCGAGAACCTGGTCCGGCAGCGGGCGGCTGGCTGGTGGCCTGTAGCCCGTGACTTGCTGGCCCCGCTTGCCGACCGGACGGCAGCCGACACCATGCCGCTTCGCCCGATGCTGGCTGCACTGCGCGAAGCCGCCACGGCGCTGGCGGGCGATGCCGCATGGGCGCGGGCGGAGGGGCGGTGCGCCGCCGACCTTTTCACCCGGCTGGAGGCGGAGGCCGATCTCGGCCCGCCGCTGATGCAGGTGGGCGCGCTGCCCGCCCTGCTGCGGATGCTGTTCGACGAACAGTCGATCCGGCCGCCACAGGGCGGCCATCCGCGCCTGTCGATCCTGGGCCTGCTGGAAGCGCGGCTGCAGACGGCTGACCTGATGATCCTTGGCGGATTGAACGAAGGGGTCTGGCCATCCCGACCGGCACCTGATCCGTGGCTGGCCCCGCGTATCCGCGCCGAACTCGGCCTGCCGGGGCTTGAACGGCGGATCGGTCTGGCCGCCCATGACCTGGCCGGTGCACTGGGAGCGCCAGAGGTGATCCTGACCCGGGCGGAGCGCGATGCGACCGCGCCGACCATCCCGTCCCGGTTCTGGCTGCGGTTGGAGGCCTTGACCGCCGACCAGCGGGCCGCCGCCGAGCGTGCCCGCGCCGCGACGCTGACCGGCTGGACCCGCGCGATCGACCGCGCCGTCGAACATCGCCCCGCCGGGCGCCCCGCGCCCGCCCCGCCAGCCGCCGCCCGTCCCCGCCGGATCAGCGTGACGGAAGTGGACCGGCTAAAGGCAGACCCATACGCATTCTATGCACGCCGGATGCTGCGGCTGGAGCCGCTGGATGCGGTGGATGCCGATGTCACCGCAGCGTGGAAGGGCACTGCCGTCCACCGTGCCTTCGAACTATGGGCCAAAGAAGATCGCCAGCACCCCGACCGGTTGCGTGCCCATGCCGAAGCGTTGTTCCTGGCCGAAACCACGCATCCGATGATGCGCGCCCTGTGGCGCCCGCGCCTGATGGAGGCCATCGACTGGATGATCGGACAGTTGGCGACCATGCAAGCCACCGGGCGGGAAGTGCTGGCGGTGGAGGAAAGCGGCAAGATCGATTTCGACGGGGTTACGCTGTCCGGCCGGTTCGACCGCATCGACCAGGCGGCGGATGGCGGGCTGGTCGTGATCGATTACAAGACCGGGACGCCGCCATCGACCCGTGCGATCCGCGCAGGCTTCAGCTTTCAGTTGGGGCTGATCGGGCTGATGCTGGAACGCGGTGCCTTTCGCGGGCTCGCCGGCCGGGCCACCGGGTTCGAATATTGGTCGATGGCGAAGAAGGGCGGCACCAGCCAGTTCGGATATATCGACAGCCCGGTCGATCCGGCCAAGCGCGATCCGGTTCCCGTCGATACATTCGTCCCCCATGCAGCGGAGCAATTCGGCCATGCGGTGCGCGAATGGTTGACCGGCGATGCGCCGTTCACCGCAAAGCTGCGTCCGGAATATGCCAATTATGCCGATTACGATCAGTTGATGCGCCGTGACGAATGGTGGGGCCGTGAGTGACATGCGGCCCCTGCCCCTGCTGAAGGGGGACCAGGCGCAGGCGTCCGCGCCGGATGCGCATATCTGGCTGTCCGCGTCCGCCGGCACCGGCAAGACGCAGGTGCTGTCTGCCCGGGTCTTTCGCCTGTTGCTGTCCGGCGTTCGGCCGGAGGCGATCCTGTGCCTGACCTTTACCAAGGCCGGCGCGGCGGAGATGGCGGAGCGGATCAATACGCGGCTGGGCGCTTGGGTGCGGATGCCCGATGCCGCGCTGGCGAAGGAAGTGTTCGCGCTGGGCGAGGATCACACGTCTGAGGCCGTTCTGCAGCGCGCCCGGACGCTGTTTGCCGAGGTGCTCGACGCGCCGGGCGGCGGCATCCGCATCCAGACCATTCACAGTTTCTGCCAGAGCCTGCTTGCCGCTTTCCCGCTGGAGGCCGGGCTGGCGCCCGGGTTCCGCCCGCTGGAGGCGCGGGAAGAACAGGTGCTGGCCCGCGAAACGCTGGCGGCGATGCTGGTGTCGGAGGCGGCTGGCGGGGCATCCGAGGTGCTCGATGGCGTCGCTGCGCTCAGCCTGCGGTTGGGCGAGGGCGGGGCGGAACAATATCTGCGCGCCTGCGCCGCCGTGCCGGATGCCATGGCGGCACTGCCCGATGCGGTCGCGCCTTGGCTGCGGGAGCGGCTGGGCCTGCCGGTGGGAGAAGTCGAGGCAGAGATCGCGGCGCAATGCTCGGTCGAATGGCTGGGCCTTGCCGAAGTCGCGCGGCTGAACGCGGAATGGGGCACCAAGAAGGGGCTGGACCGGGCCGACCGGATTGCGGCGTGGCTGGCCAGCGATGCGGCGCGGCGGGCGGAAACGCTCGCCAACCTGCATCTGTGCTGGGCGAGGAAGGACGGCGAACCGTCATCCACCGGCAAGGGACAGGCACCGCAGGTCGATGGCTATGGCGATCTTGCCGCCCGGTTGTTCGAACGCTGTTCTGCGTTGATCGGCCTGCGCGCCAAGGCCGCTTTCAGCGACCTGCTGGCGCAGGGCATGGCCGCCGGGCGCGCCTATGCCCTTGCCTATCGCAGCGCCAAGCAGCGGCTGGGCGCCGTCGATTTCAACGACCTGATCCGCGAAACCGGGCGGTTGTTGTCGCAACCCGGCATCGGCGAATGGGTTCGGTTCAAACTCGACCAGACGACCGACCATATCCTGATCGACGAGGCGCAGGATACCAACTGGGACCAGTGGGAAATCGTCAAGGCGCTGGCCGACGAATTCTTCGTCGGGGAGGGGCAGCGGGCGTCCGGCACCCGCACCCTGTTCGTCGTCGGGGATTACAAACAGGCGATTTTCGGGTTTCAGGGCACCGATCCCTATAATTTCGCGCTGGCGCAGCGGCATTTCGAACGGCAGGCGCAGCGGGACGCGGCCGTGGACCGCGATGCGCCGCTGCTGGCGTTTCACCCCTTGTCGCTCACCCACAGTTTCCGGTCCGCCGAACCGATCCTGCAATTCGTCGATCGGGCGATCGAGACGCTGCCAGCGGGCGCGCTGGGACAGTTTTCCGAAATCCAGCGGCATGGCACCCATGTGCCGGGGCCGGGGCTGGTGCGGCTGTGGCGACCGGTGACCGACGCGGCGATCGATGACGGAGAGGAAGGGTGGGTGGACGATGCCACCCGCGCCCTGGCCAAACGCATCGCTGCCTGGCTGAAACACCAGATCGCGGATGGGCGGATCGCGCCGGGCGAAGTGATGATCCTGGTCCGGAGCCGGGGGGAACTGGCGGCATTGCTGGTCGCCCGACTGTACGAGGCCGGGGTGCCGGTTGCCGGGGTGGATCGGTTGCGGCTCAATGCCCCGCTGGCGGTGCAGGACCTGCTGGCGGCGATCCGCTTCGTGTTGCAACCCGACGACGATCTGTCGCTGGCGGCGCTCCTGGTTTCACCGTTGATCGGATGGAGCCAGGACGAATTGCTGGAGGCTGCCGTCCGTCCCGATGGGGTGACCTTGTGGCGTCATCTGCGCGATACGCACCCGCAGGCACGGCTGGCACCGCTGTTCGCCATGCTCAACGCGGCGGATTTCACGACGCCGCACCGGTTTCTGGAAGCCATCCTGTCTGGCGACATGGATGGCCGCCGCCGGCTGCTGGAACGGCTGGGCGAGGAGGCGCGCGACCCGATCGAGGAACTGCTGTCCGCCGCGCTCCAGTTCGAGGGGCTGGCGACGGCGTCGCTGCAACGGTTTCTGGACTGGTTCGACCGGGGCGAGGTCGAAGTGAAGCGCGATGCCGCCCAGCCCGGCAATGCGGTGCGGGTGCTGACCGCCCATGGGGCCAAGGGGTTGCAGGCACCGCTCGTCATTCTGGCCGACGCCACCGCCGACCCCGACCGGCGGCCGGAGCGCAGCTTTCAATGGGAGGTGGAGCGCGGCGTGAAGCTGCCTGTCTTCCGACCCAGAAAGGATGAACGGGGCGAGGCGCTGGGCCAGTTGATGGCCGACGCGGCTGCGCGCGAGCTGGAGGAGCATTGGCGGCTTTTCTACGTCGCCGCCACGCGCGCTGAACGCGAATTGATCGTCGCCGGGGCGCTTGGCCGCAGTGCAAAGGGCGAGGTTGCGCCCAACAGCTGGTATGCACAGGCGGCGCGCGCATTCGATGCACTGGGGGTCGCGCCGCTGGGCGAGGAGGCCGATGAACGCACCTGGGGCGCCGACGGATTGGCCGGTCGCCGTCGCACGGTTGTCGAGGCGGCCTATGTCCCGACAACCCGCACCGATTTGCCAGCCTGGGCGGCTCTGCCCGCCCCGCAGGAGGCGCGACCGCCCCGGCCGCTGGCGCCGTCGTCGATGGGCGATGATTCGGTCGCCGATCCGCCGCCGGGTCCGGCCATGCTGGCGGCGGCCGAGCGGGGCAAGCGGTTGCACGCCCTGTTCGAACGAATGCCGGCGGTGATGCCCGACCGGCGTCGGGCGGCCGCCGATCGCTGGCTGGAAAAGGGGGCGGGGCTGGCCGATGCCGATGCCCGGCGCGCGCTGATCGACGACGCGCTGGCGGTGATCGAGCATCCCGGCTTTGCCGACTTGTTCGGCCCCGATGCGCTGGCCGAGGCACCGATCGCCGCCGTCCTGGCGGATGGGCGCGTGGTAGCGGGTACCGCTGATCGGCTGCTGATCGGGCCGGACCGGGTGCGGGTGATTGATTTCAAGACCGGGCGCCATGCGCCCGCCGATGCCGCCGCGGTCCCGCCCTATCACCTGCGACAGATGGCGGCCTATTGCGCCGCGCTGGAGGTGATCTTTCCCGGCCGGGCGGTCGATGCCGCGCTGCTTTATACCAGCGGCCCCCGACTGATCGCGCTCGATCCCGAAATGCTGGCGGCGCACAAGGTTCAGTTTGGCGATCCGCAACAAAGCTATATCGCGCAGATGCTTGAGCCGGGCGATCCGCCCGCCTAGATTGCACCCAATGCAAGCCGATTGATCAAGGAGAACTCCCCATGGCCACCAAGGCCGTTTCCGACGCAAGTTTCGAGGCCGATGTACTGACCGCGGACAAGCCCGTTCTGGTCGATTTCTGGGCTGACTGGTGCGCACCGTGCAAGATGATCGCCCCCGCGCTGGAGGAATTGTCGGACGAGCTGGCGGATCAGGTGACGATCACCAAGGCCAATCTGGACGATGCGCCGTCAAAGGCGGCCGAGTTCGGCATCCGCTCGATCCCCGCACTGATCCTGTTCAAGAATGGCCAGGAAGTCGCCCGGTTCAACCGCGCCGCGCCAAAGCGCGAACTGGCTGCCTGGCTGCAGAGCGAGCTGTAATGCGATCCAGCCGGGGCTGAGCGATCAGCTCCGGTAATCTGCGTTGATGCTGATATAGCCGTGGGTCAGGTCGCACGTCCAAACGGTCGCGCGACCTTCCCCCAGGCCGAGATCGACGCCGATATCGATTTCCTCGCCCTTCAGATGCGCGGCGACCGGGGCCTCGTCATATCCGTCCACCGCCAGCCCGCCGCTGGCGACCTGAACCCCGCCGAAGCGGATGGACAGGCGGTCGCGCTCGGCCGGTTCGCCGGCCTTGCCCACCGCCATGACGATCCGCCCCCAATTCGCGTCCTCGCCCGCGATTGCGGTTTTCACCAGCGGCGAATTGGCGATGCTGAGCGCGATGCGATGCGCGCTCGCGTCGTTTGTCGCCCCCTCCACGTCGATCCGGATGAACTTGCGCGCGCCTTCGCCATCCCGGACGACCAGATGGGCGAGTTGCAGGCACAGGTCCGACAGTGCCGCGCGGAACGCATCGGCCCCGTCGCTGTCCTCGTCGGTCAGCACCGCGTTGCCCGCTGCACCCGTCGCAAAGGCAAGCACCGTGTCGCTGGTCGACGTGTCGCTGTCGACGGTAATGCAGGAAAAGCTGCCCTGATTGGCGGCACTGAGCGCGCGTTGCAGAAAGGCGGCATCGACGGCGGCGTCCGTAAAGATGAACCCCAGCATCGTCGCCATGTCCGGCGCGATCATGCCCGACCCCTTGATGATCCCGGCCAGCGTCACGGTGCGTCCATCGACCACCGCCCGCGTCACCGTACCCTTGGCAAAGGTGTCGGTCGTCATGATCGTGGCGGCCGCCGCTTCCCAGCTGCACGGTTCGGCGGCGAATGCCGCGTCCAGACCCGCCTCTGCCTTGTCGATCGGCAACGGGACCCCGATGACGCCGGTGGATGCCACGAACACATCCGATGGCTGGCAGCCCAGATGCCCCGCCACCCGGGCCGCAATCGCCTCCACCGCCATCCGCCCGCGATTGCCGGTAAAGGCGTTGCTGTTGCCGGCATTGACGACCAGTGCTTGTGCCCGCCCCAGGACCAGCGCGTCGCGGCACCATTCGACTTCCGGTGACGGGCATTTGCTTTGGGTCGTCACGCCCGCGACAGCCGTCCCCTCGCTCAGGGTGATGTAGGTCAGGTCGCACCGACCCCAATCCTTGTATCCGGCACGCGCGACCCGGGGCACGGCTCCGGCGATGGCGGGCATTTCGGGAAAGGGGCGGGCGAGCGGCGAGCGTTCCATAGCGCCGGGGTGATTACAGGCTGCATCCCGGGGTGCAAGTCGCGGTTCGATTTCCGTTGGACGACGCCTTGTTCAGAAACTATGTCGGCGTTCGGGTGTATATGTGACACCGAAGCGTAACGAAGGGCCTGTCTTGAACCTGTTGCTGTTGCTGACCGCGTTGCTGACCGGCCTGTCCGGCGCGATGACGGCTGCCCAGCCGGTCGGGCGTATGGCGATCGAGGCGCGCCAGGAAGCGGCCATCGCCGTCGCCGCCGAAATGGCACAGGCATCGGCCATCCGCCCGTGGCTTTCGCTGATCGGCACACCCATTGCGCCACGCAGGATCGACGGTTCGCCGGCCATGCTGGGCGATCAGCGGGCCGTCCTTCGCGGTGAGCGGCGGCTGAACTGAGTTCCGGGCGGAGCGTCCATGCGCTCTGCCGGCCTCCCTGCACCCGCGCCGGCAAACGGCGCTGTCAGACCGCGCGCAATCCGTGCGGCCCCCCCAGATCATAGTCAGGATTTCATCATGCTCGGCGGTATTGCCAAGTCGCTCTTCGGATCGTCCAACGATCGCTACGTCAATTCCATGAAGCCGCAGGTCGCCAGGATCCGCGACCTCGAAACGCAGATCCAGGCGCTGTCCGACGAGGATCTGGCGGCCCAGACCGTCCGGTTCCGCGAACGGCTGGCCAATGGCGAAAAGCTGGATTCGATCCTGCCCGAAGCCTTTGCCACGGTCCGCGAGGCATCGGTGCGTACGCTGGGCATGCGGCATTTCGATGTGCAGATGGTCGGCGGCATCGTGCTCCACCGCGGCGAAATCGCCGAGATGCGCACGGGCGAGGGCAAGACGCTGGTCGCCACCCTCGCCGTCTATCTGAATGCGCTTGAGGGCAAGGGCGTCCATGTCGTTACCGTCAACGACTATCTCGCCCGGCGCGACGCGGCGGAGATGGGCCGCATCTACGGCTTTCTGGGCCTGACCACCGGGGTGATCGTGCCCAACCTGTCGGACGGCGAGCGGCACGCGGCCTATCACGCCGACATCACCTACGGCACCAACAACGAATTCGGCTTCGACTATCTGCGCGACAACATGAAGTATGACCGCGAATCGATGGTGCAGCGGCCCTTCAATTTCGCCATCGTCGACGAGGTGGACTCGATCCTGATCGACGAGGCGCGCACGCCGCTGATCATTTCCGGTCCGACCGACGACAAGTCGGACCTGTATGTCTCGGTCGACGCCATCGTGAAGCAGTTGGTGCCCGAGGATTACGAAAAGGACGAGAAGCAGCGCTCGATCGTCCTGACCGAGGACGGGACCGAGCGGATCGAGCGGATGCTGGAGGCGGCCGGGCTGCTCAAGGGCAGCAACCTCTATGATTACGAGAACACCCAGGTCGTCCACCACCTGCAACAGGCGATGCAGGCGAACATCATGCGCAAGCGGGAGACGGACTATATCGTCAAGGATGGCAAGGTTATCATCATCGACGAATTCACCGGCCGCATGATGGATGGCCGCCGCTGGTCCGACGGCCTGCATCAGGCGGTCGAGGCCAAGGAAGGCGTGAAGATCGAGCCGGAGAACCAGACGCTGGCCTCCATCACCTTCCAGAATTATTTCCGCATGTATCCCAAGCTGTCGGGCATGACCGGCACGGCGGCGACCGAAGCGGCCGAGTTTTACGACATCTACAAGATGAACGTGGTGTCGATCCCGACCAACGTGCCGGTGCAGCGCGTGGACGAGGACGACCAGTTCTACAAGTCGCTGCAGGACAAGTTCATCGCCATCGCGCGCACGATCAAAGAACATGCCGAACGCGGCCAGCCGGTGCTGGTCGGTACCGTGTCGATCGAAAAGTCCGAATTGCTCAGCGAATATCTGAACAAGGAGGGCGTCACCCATTCGGTGTTGAACGCCCGCTATCACGAACAGGAAGCGCGCATCGTGGCGCAGGCCGGGCGGCTGGGGGCAGTAACGATCGCCACCAACATGGCGGGCCGCGGCACCGACATCAAACTGGGCGGCAATCTGGAATACCGGGTCGAGGACGAATTGCGCGACATGCCGGAAGGGCCGGAGCGCGATGCCGCCATCGACGCGATCCGTGCCGAGATCGAGGCGGAAAAGGCCGAGGTGCTGGCTGCGGGCGGCCTGTTCGTGCTGGGCACCGAACGGCACGAAAGCCGCCGCATCGACAACCAGCTGCGCGGCCGTTCGGGCCGTCAGGGCGACCCCGGTCTTTCGCGCTTCTATCTGAGCCTCGACGACGATCTGCTGCGCATTTTCGGCCCCGACACGCTGTTCGCCAAGATGATGCGGTCGAGCGTCGGCGACGGTGAGGCGATTGCCAGCAAATGGCTGTCCAAGGCGATCGAGACCGCCCAGAAAAAGGTCGAGGCGCGCAACTACGACATCCGCAAGCAGGTCGTCGAATATGACAACGTCATGAACGACCAGCGCAAGGTGATCTATGAACAGCGCGCCGACATCATGGACGCCGATACCGTCGGCGATGTTGTGGTCGACATGCGGGCGGAGACGGTGAACGCCCTGGTCGGGGAAGCATGTCCGGTCGGCAGCTATCCCGAGCAATGGGATGTCGAGGGCCTGATGCAGCGTTCGCGCGACGTGCTGAACGTCGATCCGCCGGTCAGGGACTGGATCGAGCAGGAAGACGGTATCGAGCCGGAGACGCTGGAGGAGCGCATCCGGGCGATGGCGGACCAGCTGATCGAGGAAAAGGCCGCGACGCTGGACCCCGACACCTGGACCCGGGTCGAAAAATCGATCTTGCTCCAGAATCTGGACCATCACTGGAAGGAGCATCTGGCGCTGCTGGATGCGCTGAAGGCCGTGATCCACCTGCGCGCCTATGCGCAGAAGACGCCGATCAACGAATATAAGGCAGAGGCGTTCGCGCAATTCGAGCGGATGCTGACCGCGATTCGCGAGGATGTGACCCGCGTGCTGGCGGTGAGCCAGTTCGGCTATGCGCCGCCGCCGGAACTGCCCGAACTGCCCGATTTCCTGACCACGCATATCGATCCGCTGACGGGCGAGGACGACAGCCGCGATATCGACGGCGGTACCCTGGGCCTTGTGACCACCCGGTTGCCGCCGATGCAGATGCCGCGGCCGGAAATGCAGGAGGATATCGACCCGGCGGCCTTTGCCAATATCAACCGCAATGCCCCTTGCCCCTGCGGATCGGGTCGCAAGTTCAAGCATTGCCATGGGGCGGTCGCGTAACGCACGCCCCCGTCGCGGACGGTCTGGCCACCGGGCCGGACCGTCAATAAAAAGGCGTGACAGGCACTGGCCCGTCACGCCTTTTCGCTGGATCAATTGAGCGCCGGATCAGCCGGCGGTCGGCATCCTCACGGTCGGGCCCAGGCTCTGGACCACTGCCCGTGCGTCGAATGCCCGCACGTCGTTGCCGGGCTTCGGACCCTTGCCCATCACGATTTCCGCCATCGCCTCATATTTGTTGATGGTGCGGACATCGATCTGGCGATCCCAGAACGGATCGTACCACGGGCTCCACGCCCCGACGCCCCAGCGCGGACCGCCAAAGCGCCAGCGCGGACCCCAATAGCCGAAGCCGCCGCCGAACGCGCCGAATCCGGGGCCACCCCAGTCATTGACGACCGTCCGGCTCTGCTTGTCGGTGTCGCGGTTGGCCAGGACGAAGTGATCGTACCCCTGTTCCAGCGTCAGCTGGGCCGACCGGTACAACAGGTACCGTTCGACAGTTTCGCGCGACGTGACGCTGTTGCCGGCGAACATGACCTGGAACCGGTCGGGTTCGATCTGCTGTTCGGCATAGCCGGTGCGCGAACTGCCGCTGCCCATTGCCGGGCGATAGGGGGTGGGGGTCGCACAGGCGGCCAGCGTGGCCGTCAGGGCCGATGCCAGTGCCACCTGCTTGATACGCTTAAAGGTCGACATCGTCATTCTCCATGCCGCCCCGTTCGAACCAATGAGGAGCGGAGCAGGTTCGTTGGTATCATGGCGAAACGCGCCAGGACAGACTGGGGTCCAGCTAAACCATCCGACATTGCGCGGCGCTGAACATGGGATGACCGGGCGGCTCCGTCCGGCGCCCGGCAATGGCGGCCGGTCCGAACCCTGTCGGCAATTTCTGGTCGCAGCCCCCGGATCGCCGCTTGGCAGGGCAATCGACCGACACTAAGGTCCGCCGCAATTCGGTCCCCCGGCAAGGGGGTTTTCCAGACGATCGACGGGCGAACATGACGGACCAGGGCTTCAAACGCATCCTTTTGAAATTGTCGGGCGAAGTGTTGATGGGCGGTGGCCAGTTCGGCATCGATCCCGCAACCTGCGACCGGGTAGCACGCGAGGTAAAAGCCGCGACGGAAACCGGGCTCGAGGTCTGCATGGTCGTCGGCGGCGGCAACATCTTTCGCGGCCTGGCCGCCGCAGCGAAGGGGTTCGACCGGACGAGCGCCGATTATATGGGCATGCTGGCGACGGTGATGAACGCGCTTGCCATGCAGAATGCACTGGAACAGCTGGGCGTCGACACGCGCGTCCAGTCGGCGATCCCGATGGCCAGCGTCTGCGAACCCTATATCCGCCGACGCGCGGAACGGCATATGGAAAAGGGCCGGGTGGTGATCTTTGCCGCCGGCACCGGCAACCCGTTCTTCACCACCGATACCGCAGCCGCCCTGCGCGCCGCCGAGATGCAGTGCGATGCCCTGTTCAAGGGCACCAGCGTCGATGGCGTATATGACGCCGATCCAAAAAAGGTGCCGGGCGCACAGCGTTATTCGACGCTCAGCTTCAACCGCGTGCTGGCCGACGATCTGAAGGTGATGGACGCCAGCGCCGTCGCGCTTTGTCGCGACAACGATATCCCGATCGTCGTGTTCAACATCCGCAGCGAGGGCAATCTGTCCGCCGTGCTGCGCGGCGAGGGTACGCACACCATCGTCCGCAACGACGCCTGAGAACGACAAAGCAAGAAGGAACATTGCCATGGCCGTTTATGACAAGGCCGATCTGGAACGCCGGATGCACGGCGCCGTCGAATCGCTGAAGGGCGATCTCAGCGGCCTGCGCACCGGACGTGCCTCCACCTCGCTGCTCGATCCGGTTACCGTGGAGGTGTACGGCGCTGCGATGCCGCTGAACCAGGTGGCGACCGTTTCCGCGCCGGAGCCGCGCATGTTGTCGGTACAGGTGTGGGACAAGACGAATGTCGGCCCCGTGGAAAAGGCGATCCGCTCGGCGGGCCTTGGCCTCAATCCCATTTCGGACGGCAATACCCTGCGCCTGCCGATCCCCGACCTGACCGAGGAGCGCCGCAAGGAACTGGCCAAGCTGGCCGGTCAATATGCGGAAAAGGCGCGGATCGCGGCCCGCAACGTCCGCCGCGACGGCATGGACAGCCTGAAGACCGACGCAAAGAAGGGCGCGATCAGCGAGGATGAGCGCAAGCGGCTGGAAACAGAGGTCCAGAAACTGACCGACGCGACCATTGCCGACATCGATGCCGCCGCCAATGCCAAGGAACAGGAAATCCTGGGCAAGTGAGTTCCGACGCCGCCGGAGACCAAATCGAGGGCGGCGTGCCTCGACACGTCGCCATCATCATGGACGGAAACGGTCGCTGGGCAAAGGCCCGGCGGCTTCCCCGCATTGCCGGTCACCGCAAGGGCGTAGAGGCCGTGCGGGCGGTATCGCGCGCCGCCCGCGATCTTGGGATCGAGGTGCTGACCCTCTACGCCTTCTCCTCGGAAAACTGGCGGCGGCCGGAGGAAGAGGTGGGCGACCTGATGGGGTTGCTGCGCCATTTCCTGAAGACCGAGATCGACGATCTGGTCGAAGAGGGGGTCGGTCTTCAGGTCATTGGGGACTATCGCAAGCTGTCCCCCGATCTGGTGGCGATGATCGATCGCGCGATCGAGCGGACGGCGGCGTTCAGCCGGCACCGACTGGTCATTGCCCTGAATTACGGGGCCCATGCCGAAATCGCCGAAGCCATGCGGACGCTGGCCGCACAGGTCGCCGACGGCACGCTGTCAGCCGATGCCATTGATCCCGAACGGATCGAACGCACGCTTTCGACTGCCGATCTGCCGCCGCTGGACCTGTTGATCCGCACATCGGGCGAGCAGCGGCTCTCCAATTTCCTGCTGTGGCAGGCGGCCTATGCCGAACTGCTGTTCGTCGACACGCTCTGGCCCGATTTCGATCGCGCGGCGCTGGTCGATGCCATTGCCGCCTTTCGCCGTCGCCAGCGGCGGTTCGGCGGGTTGTGAGACAGCGCATGGCAGGGCCGCTGGCCGATCTGTCGGTACGCGCGACGGTCGGACTGGCCCTGGCGGTTGTCGCGATGACCGTCATCTGGCTCGGCGGATTCGCATTCTGGCTGGCATTGACCGTCATTGCCCTCCTGATGCTGCGCGAATGGGGTGGGCTGGTCAATCTGCCGCCCCGGGTCACCTGGTTGGGGCAGATGGCGCTGATGGTGCCGCTGGCCATCCTGTCTCCCTGGGCGGCTGGTCCGGGGTTTTTCGGATTGGGCCTGATCCTGGCAGCCGCATTGTTTGCAGCGGCGGTCGACCGGCGTCTGTGGCTGTCGGCAGGCGTGCTGTACGTCGCGCTTCCGGTGATGGCGCTTCTGGTGCTGCGCGACCGGCCCGACGGGATCCTGTTGACGCTCTGGGCGATGGCACTGGTCTGGGCCTGTGACATCGGGGCCTATTTCGCCGGGCGATTCATCGGCGGCCCGAAACTCGCACCCGCGATCAGTCCGAACAAGACTTGGGCCGGGCTGGCCGGCGGCGTTGTCGCGGCGGCATTGTTCGGATGGGCACTGACCGGTCAGGGCTTGCCGGTGCCGCTTGCCATCGCCACGCCGCTGCTTGCCGTCATCGCGCAGATCGGCGACCTGTTCGAAAGCTGGCTGAAGCGGCGGGCAGGGGTCAAGGATGCAAGTACGCTGTTGCCGGGTCATGGCGGGCTGATGGATCGGCTGGACGGGCTGGTCCCGGTCGCGCCGGTCGCGGCGCTGATGCTGGCGTTGGTTTCAAAGGGGTTGTGATGCGCCGCGTAACGATTTTGGGGGCGACGGGCTCGATCGGCACGTCGACCCTGGACCTGATCGAACGGGCGCCCGATGCCTTTCGTGTCGTCGCACTGACGGCGAACCGGGACGTCGATCGGCTGGCCGACATGGCGATCCGGACCCGTGCCGAACGGGCGGTGGTGGGTGATGCCGCATGCCTGCCCGAACTGGAAGCTGCGCTGGCAGGAACCGGCATCGACGCCGCCGGCGGCATGCAGGCCGTCTGCGATGCCGCACGGATCCCTGTCGACTGGACGATGAGCGCGATCGTCGGTTGTGCGGGGCTTGGCCCGACCCTTGCTGCGATAGAGGGCGGCCAAACCGTCGTCATCGCCAACAAGGAGCCGCTGGTGTCGGCCGGGGAGTTGGTATTGGCGGCGGCACGGGCCAGCGGGGCGAACATCCTGCCGGCCGACAGCGAGCACAATGCCATCTTCCAGTGTTTCGATTTCGACCGCCCGGAACGCGTTCGGCGGATCATCCTGACGGCCAGCGGCGGGCCGTTCCGCGACTGGCCGCTGGAGCGGATGGCGGCGGTGACGCCGGAACAGGCGGTGGCGCACCCGAACTGGTCGATGGGCGCAAAGATATCGATCGACAGCGCCACGATGATGAACAAGGGGCTGGAGCTGATCGAGGCGGCACGGCTGTTTCCGGTGCCTGCCGACCGCATCGAAATCCTGGTCCATCGTCAATCGGTCATTCATTCCATGGTCGATTATGTCGATGGCTCCATTCTTGCCCAGCTGGGGCCGAGCGACATGCGGGTGCCGATTGCGCATACCCTGGCCTGGCCGGACCGGATGCCGACGCCCATCGCCCCGCTGGATTTCGCCAGTCTGGCGCGGCTGGATTTCGAGGCGCCGGACCCGATGCGGTTCCCCGCCCTGCGACTGGCACGGGCCGCCGTCGATGCAGGGGGCGCCAGGCCGGCGATCCTGAATGCGGCAAACGAGATCGCGGTCCAGGCATTTCTCGACAAGCGCATCGGCTTTCTTGAAATTGCCGCAATCGTCGAGGAAATATTGTCGGGCTATGATCCGGCGGCCCCGGCAACGGTCGATGCGGTTATCGCCATCGACACGGAAGCACGGGCCCGCACGGCAGAGCGGGTGAAGCGAGGCGTTTCTTGACCGATAATCCCGGCCTGATCTTTTCCATTTTCGGGTTCGTGCTGGTCATCGGCCCGCTCGTTTTCCTGCACGAGCTTGGCCATTATGCCGCCGGCCGCTGGTTCGGCGTGAAGGCAGAGGCGTTTTCGGTCGGGTTCGGTCGGGAAATCGCCGGCTTCACCGACCGGCGCGGCACCCGCTGGAAATTCGGCATCCTGCCGCTGGGCGGCTATGTGAAGTTTGCCGGCGACATGAACCCGGCGGGTCAGCCAAGCGCCGAATGGCTGTCGCTCCCCGCCGAGGAACGCGCCCAGACATTTCAGGCAAAGCCGGTCTGGCAGCGCGCGATCATCGTTGCGGCCGGCCCGGTGACCAATTTCGTGCTGGCCATCGCCATTATGGCGGCCTTTGCCATGATCTACGGCGTCGATCGTACCCCGGCGCAGGTGGGGTCGGTGGAACCGGACAGTGCCGCGGCAAGCGCCGGATTGCAGCCCGGGGACCGGATCCTAGCGATGGGCGGTCGCCCGACAGAAACCTTTGCCGACATGCGGTCCTTTACCGTCATGCGCCCCGGCGAGCGGGTGATGCTGACGGTCGAGCGCGACGGTGCCCGGATCGACCAGCCGGTCACATTGGGGGTCCGGCGCGAAATCGACCGGTTCGGCAACGAATATCGCTTGGGACTGCTGGGGGTGCGGCCGGTCGCCCCTGTATCGGAAACGGTCGGCCTGCTCGAAGCGCCGATGGCCGGGTTGTCGATGACGATCGGCCAGCTGACGACCATGCTGGACGGCTTGGGCCAGATCATCACCGGTCGCCGCTCAATCGACGAATTGGGCGGGCCGCTCAGGATTGCGCAGGTGGCTGGGCAGCAACTGAGCCTCGGTCTGCCGGAACTGATCTTGCTGGCCGCGATCATCTCCATCAATCTGGGGTTCATCAACCTGTTGCCAGTGCCGATGCTGGATGGCGGGCACCTGATGTTCTACGCGGCCGAAGCGGTGCGCGGGCGGCCGGTGCGTGCCGAGGTGATGGACTGGTCGTTCCGGCTGGGCATGGTATCGCTGCTGACGCTGGTTCTGGTCGTGACCTTCAATGATCTCGGCGCATTCGGCCTGTGGCGCGGCCTCGCTGGCTTGATCGGCACGGCAGGTTAGGGCAGGGCTACGCGCGCATCCGGGACAGATGCGCTTTTTCTTCCGGTTCAAGGTGGTGGGGTTCGTGATCAAGGCAAAGCTTTTCACCAATGGGTCGGGCGCGTCGGCGCTGCTCGCATGCACGATGCTGTCGGGCGTCGCGGTGGCACAGACCGCACCGGTGGCTCCCGCCGTTCCCGCCGCTCCGGGGCAGGCCGCCCCGACGGCTGCGCCGCAGCCGGGCCAGGACGTGCGCATCGTCCGCTCGCTGACGGTCGAGGGGTCGCAGCGGATCGAGCCGGAAACGGTCCTGTCCTATACCAAGCTGCGCATCGGCGAACCCTATACCAACGAGTCGGTCGATGAGGCGATCCGCGACCTTTATAACTCCGACCTGCTCGCCGACGTGGCGATCGCCGGGGTGGAAACGGGTGAGCTGGTCGTCCGGATTCGGGAAAACCCGATCATCAACCGCATCGTGCTCGAGGGCAACCGGCGGCTGAAGAACGACAAGATCCTGCCCGAAATCAAGCTGGCACCGCGTCAGATCTTCACCCGCACCGCCGTCCGGGCCGATGTGGCGCGCATCATCGAACTGTATCGCCGCCAAGGGAGGTTCGCCGCGACGGTCGAGCCTCAGATGGTCACGCTCGACCAGAACCGGGTCGATGTGGTGTTCGAAATCAACGAAGGGCCGAAGTCCAAGGTCCGCCAGATCAACATCATCGGCAACGAACAGTTCAGCGACAGCGAGCTGCGCAAGGAGATGGCGACGAAGCAGGCCCGCTTCTTCCGCCTGTTTTCCTCGGCCACCAGCTATGACCAGGACCGGCTCGCCTATGATCAGCAAAAGCTGCGCCAATTCTATCTGACCGAGGGTTATGCCGAGTTCCGGGTGATCTCCGCCGTCGCGGAACTGACCCCGGACAAGGAAGACTTCATCATCACCTATGTCGTCGAGGAAGGGCCGCGCTACAAATTCGGCGAGGTGACCGTCGACAGTGCCATCCGCGATTTCAACGACGATTCGCTGGCCAAGAACCTGCCGATGAAGCAGGGCGACTGGTACAACGCCAAGCTGGTCGAAGAAACGATCGACCAGCTGAGCGAGCTGGCCGGCACATTCGGCTATGCGTTCACCGACGTCCGTCCGGAGTTCCAGCGGGACCGCGAAAAGCTGACGATGAACCTGGCCTTCTTCATCGCAGAGGCCAACCGGACCTATGTCGAGCGCATCGACATCACTGGCAACACCCAGACCCAGGACAAGGTCATCCGCCGCGAAATGCGCGTGGCGGAGGGCGATGCCTTCAACACGTTCCTAGTCAAGCGCAGCCAGGACCGGATCAACTCGCTCGGCTATTTCCAGGACAAGTTCGAAATCGAACAGGCCGAGGGGTCGGCGCCGGACCGCGCTGTGCTCCGCGCGAATGTCGAGGAACGGTCCACCGGCGAACTGACCCTGTCCGCGGGCTTTTCCAGCCTTGAACGGTTTATCCTGCAAGGGGCGATCCGCCAGCGTAACTTCCGGGGTCGCGGCCAGGATATCCGGCTGGAGGTGAATTATTCGACCTTCTCCAATTCGGTCGAGGTCGGCTTCACCGAACCCTATCTGTTCGACAAGAACATTGCGCTTGGCGGCGCGATCTTCCGCCGGGATTTCAACTCGTTCAACTTCCTGGGCCAGAACCGGAACACGACGTTCCAGCAGGTGTCGACCGGGTTCAATATCGTGTCCGGCATTCCGCTGACCGAATACTGGACATTGTCGGGCCGCTATACGTTGCAGCAGGACGACATCACGCTGGACGAAAGCCAGTTCTTCACGAACGGGCAGTGCGATCCGCTGCGCGCCGGCCGGTATCTGTGCGATGCCATCGGCAATCGCATCACCTCTGCCATCACCCTGTCGCTGATCTACGACAATCTGAACAGCCGGTTGCGGCCGACCCGCGGGCAGCGGCTGGTAGTCGGTGCCGACGTGGCGGGGCTGGGCGGCGACGTCCGGTATCTGCGCGCCCGCGGCGATTTCCGTAAATATATGAGCTTTGGCAGCGGCTGGGTGTTTTCGACCACGCTGGAGGGCGGATACATCTATTCGCTCGAATCCAGCCGTGGCCCCGGCAACGATCCGATCCGGATCAACGACCGTTTCTATCTGGGCGAACCCCAGTTTCGCGGTTTCCAGATCCGCGGTGTCGGCCCCCGCATCCTGCGTCAGACCTATACCGGCATCGATCCGGATACGGGCGACCAGATCCCGGTGACCGACCGCAATCAGCTGGTGGACGATCCGCTCGGCGGCACCGTCTATTATATTGGCAAGCTGGAACTGGAGCCGCCGCTGGGCAGCGGGATCCAGGAACTGGGCATCCGGCCGTCGGTGTTCGTCCAGGTTGGTGCTCTTGCCGGGCTGACGCGGCCCGTGCTGCAATCGCCCCAGGCGCGGGACGGTGCCGGCAATCCGCTGTTCATCGGCCGCAATGCAGAGGGGGATTTCGTATCCACCACGCAGGCGATCGACGTGAACGGCAATGCCAACCGGCCGCAGCTGTTGTTCAACGAACTGTTCCTGGGCGACACGATCAAGCCACGCGTCACCGCCGGTATCGGGGTTAACTGGAATTCGCCGTTCGGCCCGCTGCGCATCGACATCGCCAAGGATATCGTCAGCTATGAAGGCGACGATCCGAAACTTGTGACCTTCAACGTAGGAACTGCATTCTGATGACCAAGCTCAACCATCTTCCGCTCGCCGCGCTGGTGATCGCGCTGGGCGCGGCGCCGGCTATCGCCCAGGTCGCTGGCCTTGCCTATGCCGACCCGTCGGAAGCGATCCTGACAGCAAAGGCGTTCGACACTGCCAACCAGCAGATTCGGACCACCTACAAGCAGAATATCGACCAGATCGCACAGCGTCGCCAGCAGACCGACACGCAGCTGCGCCCGCTGATCACCGCCCTTGACACGAACAAGGACAATCAGCTTTCCGAACAGGAAGTGCAGGCGGCACAGACGGCGAAGCGCGCCGAAGTGACGCAGATCCAGACGATCCAGCAGCAGTCGGAACAGGCGATCACGCAGCTGAACGAGCCGATGCTCCTTGCCCAGGCCTATGCGCTTGAAACCATCCTGCGCGCCTATCCGGCCGCGCAGACCAAGGTGGTCACCGACAAGAAGATCAACGCGATCCTGACGCCCGAAGCGTTCGTCTATGCGCCCGACGCCGCCAATGTGACGCCCGCGATCAAGGCGGAACTGGATCGCAGCACGCCCAACGTCGCGATCACGCCGCCGGCCAACTGGCGTCCGTCGCAGCAGACGCTGCAGCTGTTGCAGCAGTATCAGCAGCTGGTTGCCCGCGCGGCGCAGGTGCAGGCGGCGCGTGCCGCCCAGCAGCAGCCCGCCGCCGGCACGACCCCGGCCCCCGAAGGCCGGTGAGCGAGAGCGCCGTCGAAGGCCGCACCGCCATCGGCCCGCTGGATGTCCAGCGGGTGATGGCGGCGCTGCCCCATCGTTATCCGATGCTGCTGGTCGACCGGGTCGAGGAAATCCTGCTCGACCGGTCGATCCGCGCGGTCAAGGCGGTGACGATCAACGAAGGCTTTTTCCAGGGGCATTTCCCCGGCCGTCCGATCATGCCCGGCGTGTTGATCGTCGAGGCGCTGGCCCAGGCGGCGGGGGTTCTGGCCGTCGAGAGCCTTGGCCTGGCCGGTTCGGGCAAGCTCGTCTATTTCATGGCGATCGAGGAAGCGAAGTTCCGCAAGCCGGTTGAGCCGGGTTGCCTGCTGACGCTGGAAGTCGAGTTCGTCCAGAAACGGTCGAGCGTCTGCAAGTTTGCGGGCCGCGCGCTGCTTGGCGATGCGGTTGCCGCTTCGGCCAATTTCACCGCAATGATCGCCGATCCGCCCAAGGCTTGATCGGTCGAATTTCGCTTATTTCAGGGCGTCCGGACCGGTTCCGGGCGCCCTGTTTGTTTATGGACGGCCGCAGGTCTCGGCGCCCGGTCCACCCGTGCGCCAGCAGCGATGCTTTGCGGCACGACAGCAAAACTGTTCACTTTGCAGCAACCATTCCGTCCAGGGCGCATTACATAGGGTGAAGCCTCATTTGGAATTGCACCATGAACAAGATCGTCCCCGTCGTCCTCAGCCTGATCCCGCTCGCGCTGGTCATTACCGCCTGCGTGTCGGTGCCCTGACCGGACGGCAACGTCACCCCGAATCGAAAAGGGCCGCCGGGTGGATCCCGGCGGCCCTTTTTCTTGTCCGTCGAACCGGGCGATCAGCCCTGTTCGGCTTCGTCTGTTGCCGGTTCGGCCGAAGCGATTTCGCCCGGCTCGGCATTGGGATCATAGTCCTCGGTGAAGCCTGCTTCGTCCTTTTCGAACATCGCGGACATCACGTCGACGCCCTGAGCCTGCATATCGGCCTCTTCGGGCGAGCGAGCGACATTCACCTTGATCGTCACCGACACCTCGGGGTGCAGCGCGACCTTGACGTCATAGACGCCGATGGCCTTGATCGGCTTGTCCAGCACGACCTGGTTTTTGGCGACCTTGTGCCCTTCGGCCTCCAGCGCCTCGACCAGATCGCGGACGGCGACCGAGCCATAGAGCTGGCCGACGTTCGACGCCTGACGGATCAGGGTGACGGACGCGCCGTCCACCTTGCCGGCATCCTTTTGCGCTTCGCTGCGGCGCGCGGCGTTTTCCGCCTCGATCCGTTCGCGATTGGCTTCGAACACCTTGCGGTTGGCTTCGTTGGCGCGCAGCGCCTTCTTGTTGGGCAGCAGGTAGTTGCGGGCGAACCCGTCCTTCACCTTCACCACATCGCCGATAGCGCCGAGCTTTTCGACGCGTTCCAGCAGAATCACATCCATGGGGCGCTCCTTACTTCACGATGTAGGGCAGCAGGCCCAGATGACGGGCGCGCTTGATGGCCTGAGCCAGTTCGCGCTGCTTCTTTGCGCTCACCGAAGTGATGCGCGACGGGACGATCTTGCCGCGCTCGGACACAAAGCCCTGCAGCAGACGGACGTCCTTGTAATCGATCCGCGGCGCGTCCTTCGCACTGAAGGGGCAGCTCTTGCGGCGGCGGAAAAATGCGCGTGCCATGTCTTATTCTCCCCGGCCTTCGTCGTCGCGGTCGCGGCGGCCGCGGCGGTCACGATCGCCCTTGCGCATCATCACGCTTGGGCCGGATTCCAGTTCGTCGACCTTGACGGTCATGTAACGGATCACGTCTTCGTTGATCGCGGTCTGGCGCTCCAGCTCGGCGACGACCGTCGGCGGACCGTCGATCTCGATCATGACATAATGCGCCTTGCGGTTCTTCGCGATGCGATAGGCCAGGCTGCGCAGGCCCCAGGTCTCGGTCTTGACGACCTTGCCTTCCATCGATTCGACGATCTTGGTGGCGGTTTCCGCCAGCGCGTCCACCTGCGCCTGTGCCAGATCCTGGCGCGCAAGGAACACGTGCTCGTACAGAGCCATGTGTCTTCCCATCTGTTGGCCGATCGCTGACATGGCCCCGTGCCATGCCCCTCCGGCTGTCGTCTTCAAATGCAGGCCGGGGCGTGAAGGCTGGCTTCACACCCCGGACGCTGTCGCCTTTAGCCATATCCGGCCGAAAGGCAAGGGTTAGAACGCAATCCCGCCGATGACCGCACCGATCAGGCCGCTGGCGACGGCGACCAGCACCGCGTCATTGCCGGAGCGGACCCACTGATGCCCGCGGGGCGGGGCATACAGGCCGCGCTGGCGATACTGGCGATAGTCGATCTGGCGATAATTGGTCGCATAGCGCCGGTCGAACCGCTGGCCGCGCTGCCACTGCCGCTGGTTGTTCCAGCGATTCTGCTGCGCCCACTGACGCTGGTTGTTGTGGCGGACGACCGTGCGCTCGCGGTATCCGGGGCCGCGATTGACGATCACGGTGCGGTTCGGCTGCTGCTTCACGATCTGACGGTCGCGGGGCGGGGCGGCCAGTGCCGGGGTGGCCATCAGCGAGGCGGCGATTGCGCCCAGGATCAGCTTTTTCATCTTCCTTACTCCTCGATTGAACTTCGATGAGGCCAATCTGGGGGCTGCCTGTCCCGCAAATGTCCCAATGGCACCGCAAATGCGTCACCAAATGTCGCAAGGCGCACCCTTGCGTTCAGGTTGGATGCCGCTAGTCCGGCACACCAGTTTCAATCGGAGGACGCCGACGCCATGCGCGCATTCATTTTTCCGGGGCAGGGCAGCCAGGCCGTGGGCATGGGCAAGGCGCTGGCCGATGCCAGCCCGGTCGCCCGCGAAGTGTTTCAGGAAGTGGACGATGCCCTTGGCCAGCATCTGTTCCGGCTGATGACCGAGGGGCCGGAGTCCGACCTGACGCTCACCGAAAATACCCAGCCCGCGATCATGGCCAACGCCATTGCGGTCCTTCGCGTAGTGGAGCGCGAAGGCGGCGTGCGGCTGTCGGAAAAGGCGGATTTCGTCGCCGGCCATTCGCTGGGGGAATATAGCGCCCTGTGCGCGGGCGGCGCATTCGACCTTGCCACGACCGCCCGGCTGCTGAAATTGCGCGGCCAGGCGATGCAGGCGGCCGTCCCGGTGGGCGAGGGGGCGATGGCCGCGCTGCTGGGTGCCGATGTCGCCAAGGCGCGCACGATCGCCGAAGCCGCTGCAGAAGGCGAAGTCTGCACGGTCGCCAACGACAATGATCCCACCCAGGTGGTGATCTCCGGGCACAAGGGTGCGATCGACCGCGCGGTCGCCATCGCCAAGGATCATGGGGCCAAGCGCGCGGTGCTGCTGCCCGTCTCCGCGCCCTTTCACTGCCCGTTGATGCAGCCTGCCGCCGACGCCATGGCCGCCGCCCTTGCCGATGCGGCCATTCAGGCGCCACTGGTGCCCGTTTACGCCAATGTCACCGCCGCTCCGGTCAGCGATCCGGACGCGATCCGCGCGCTGCTGGTCGAACAGGTCACCGGCATGGTCCGCTGGCGGGAATCGGTGATGGCGATGTGGGATGCCGGGGTCACCGGCTATGTCGAACTGGGCGGCAAGGTGCTGACCGGCATGGTCAAGCGCATCGCGCCCGACGCGACCCCGGTCAGCGTCGTGGGCATGGATGATATCGAGGCGTTGCTCGCCTCGCTTTGACGACAAGGATGATGACATGTTCGATCTGACGGGAATGACTGCGCTGGTGACGGGCGCATCCGGGGGCATCGGTTCGGCGATTGCACGGGCGCTGGCGGCGCAGGGCGCGCGTCTGGCGGTTTCCGGGTCCAATGCCGACAAGCTGAACGCCTTCCTCGCCGACCTTGGCGGCGATCATGTCGCCGTGCCGTGCAACCTGTCCGATCCGGCGTCGGTCGACGCGCTGGTGCCCCAGGCGGCGGAGGCGCTGGGCGGGCGGCTCGACATCCTGGTCAATAATGCCGGGATCACGCGTGACAACCTGTCCATGCGGATGAAGGATGACGAATGGAGCCAGGTGATCCAAGTCAATCTTGAGGCCGCATTCCGCCTGATCCGCGCGGCTGCGCGCCCGATGATGAAGCAGCGCTTCGGCCGTGTCATCTCGATCACCTCGGTCGTCGGCGCCACGGGCAATCCGGGCCAGGCCAATTATGCCGCATCCAAGGCGGGGCTGGTCGGCATGAGCAAGGCGCTGGCCCAGGAACTGGCCAGCCGCAGCATCACGGTGAACTGCGTGGCGCCCGGCTTCATCCGCTCGGCGATGACCGATGCGCTGCCCGATGCGCAAAAGGCCGCGCTGCTCGGCCGCATCCCGGCGGGCGATCTGGGCAGCGGGGAGGATGTTGCCGCCGCCGTCGTCTACCTCGCCAGCCGAGAAGCGGGCTATGTCACCGGCCAGACGCTGCACGTGAACGGCGGCATGGCGATGATTTCGTAACGTTGGTTCCATCGCCAACGGTCCGCCCTCTTGCGCGCGAACAGCGGGCGGATTAGGTGCGGATGGGACAAGACAATCATTTTTCTGCATAAAGGAATTGGGAATGAGCGAGACCGCCGATCGGGTTAAGAAGATCGTCGTCGAGCATCTGGGCGTCGAAGCCGAGAAGGTGACGGAGGATGCCAGCTTCATCGACGATCTGGGCGCGGACAGCCTGGACATCGTCGAACTGGTCATGGCTTTCGAAGAAGCGTTCGGCGTCGAAATCCCCGAAGAAGCCGCCGAAAAGATCACGACCGTCAAGGACGCGATCGCTTATATCGACGAGCATCAGGGCTGATCGCAGGATCGCCCATGGCCCGCCGGGCCGGATAAGGATTGACGGCTCCATCGCGCGGGTGTTTTGACCCGCCGTCGATGGGGCCGTTTTTCATCCAACGGCCGGAAACGGTCTCGCTGAACTGGAATCATGGAGAAATTGCCCATGCGCCGCGTCGTCGTCACCGGCCTCGGCCTGGTCACCCCGCTGGGGGCCGATGTCGAAACCGCCTGGAAAAACATCATCGCCGGCAAATCCGGCGCGGGCACCATCACGCGGTTCGACGCCACCGATTACCACACCAATTACGCGTGTGAGGTAAAGCCGGCCGACCATGAGTACGGGTTCGATCCCGGCAAGCGCGTGGACCACAAGGTGCAGCGTCAGGTGGATCCGTTCATCGTATTCGGGATCGATGCCGCCGGTCAGGCGCTGGAGGATGCCGGCCTGACCGACATGACCGAGGAAGAGCGGTTTCGCGCCGGTTGTTCCATCGGATCGGGCATTGGCGGCCTGCCGGGAATCGAGAGCGAATCGCTGGTCTTGGCTCAGAAGGGGCCGAAGCGGGTTTCCCCGCATTTCGTCCATGGTCGCCTGATCAACCTGATTTCCGGTCAGGTCAGCATCAAATACGGACTGATGGGGCCGAACCATGCGGTCGTCACCGCCTGTTCCACCGGCGCGCATTCGATCGGCGATGCCGCGCGCATGATCGCGATGGACGATGCCGACGTCATGCTGGCCGGCGGAGCCGAAAGCACGATCTGTCCGATCGGCATCGCCGGGTTCGGTCAGGCGCGGGCGCTGTCGACGGGTTTCCGGGACGAACCATGGCGGGCCAGCCGCCCATGGGATCAGGACCGGGACGGCTTCGTCATGGGCGAAGGCGCCGGCATCCTGGTGCTCGAGGAATATGAGCGGGCCAAGGCGAGGGGCGCGAAAATCTATGCCGAAGTGGTCGGCTATGGCCTGTCGGGCGATGCCTATCACGTGACCGCTCCTCATCCGGAGGGGTCGGGCGCGTTCCGTTCGATGGAAATGGCGCTGCGCAAATCCGGGCTGGCTCTGTCGGACATCGATTACATCAATGCCCATGGCACCTCGACCCCGCTGGGCGACGAACTGGAACTGGGCGCGGTCCGCCGCCTGTTCGGCGACGCGATCGGCGATCTGTCCATGTCGTCGACCAAATCGGCCATCGGCCACCTGCTGGGCGGTGCCGGCGCGGTGGAGAGCATCTTTTGCATTCTGGCGATGCGCGACGGCATCGTGCCGCCGACCCTGAACCTGGATAATCCCAGCGAGAATTGCGCTGGCGTCGATCTGGTTCCGCACAAGGCCAAGGAACGGTCCGTGCGCGCCGTGTTGAACAATTCGTTCGGCTTTGGCGGCACCAATGCCAGCCTGGTGATGAAGGCGGTTTAAGCGGACAGTTCAACCAACCCCCGTTCGCGCTGAGCCCGTCGAAGCGCTGTCCTTCTGTTTCGACCAGCGGAGGAACAAGGGCGAGGCTTCGACAAGCTCAGCCTGATCGGGTTAGGGAGTTGGGTAATGCGCAAGTTCGGATGTCTGCTGATCCTGGCCGTGCTGATCGCGATTGCCGCGGGCGGCTATGGCTTGCGCGAATGGGGTGGGCCAGGCCCGGCCAGGGACAATCTGTCGGTGATCGTGCCACAGGGGGCCAGCCTGTCCGCTGCGGCACGCGAGCTGGAGCGGGCGGGGGCAATCCGTTCGGCCGACCGGTTCCGGCTGTACGCCCGCATCTTTGGCGGCGACGAACCCATCCGGGCGGGTGAATACCGGGTGCCGAAGGGGCTGAGCCAGGCCGATATCCTGAAGATGCTTCAGGGCGGCCAGACACTGCAACGGTTCGTGACGGTGCCGGAGGGGTGGCCATCGGTGATGATCCACGACGCATTGATGAAGGCACCGCAACTGGAAGGGCCGGTCGACGTGCCCGCAGAGGGTTCGGTCCTGCCCGACAGCTACAGCTATAATCGCGGCGACAAGCGGGCGGATGTGCTGACGCGGATGCAAAAGGCGATGCGCGACTATCTGGCCGAGGCATGGCAGCGGCGCAAACCGACCACCGTCGTCAAGACCCCGGAAGAGGCGATCATCCTGGCCTCCATCGTCGAAAAGGAGACGGGCGAGGAGGAGGAGCGCCGCACCGTCGCCGCCGTCTATTCCAACCGGCTGCGTCAGGGGATGAAGCTGCAGGCCGATCCGACGATCATCTATCCGATCACCAAGGGCCGCCCGCTGGGCCGCCGTATCCTGCGGTCGGAAATCGCGCAGGTGAACGATTACAACACCTATGCGATGACCGGCCTGCCAAAAGGGCCGATCGCCAATCCCGGGCGGGCCAGCATCGATGCGGTGCTCGATCCGGCGCCATCCAGCGCGCTCTATTTCGTGGCGGACGGCACCGGCGGGCACATTTTCGCCGACACGCTGGAACAGCACAACGCCAACGTCCAGAAATGGTATGCCATCCGCCGTTCCCGCGGCGAAATGTGAACGCGGCAGACCTGCCCGGCGGGGCAGGGCAGCAGGACATTGCGGGGATCGCGCAGGCGATGCCGTGCGGAATCGGTATCGCGTACGCCGAGGGCACGATAAGGGCGATCAGCGGCCCAAGTTGGCGGCTTCGCGGGCCAGTGCCTCGACCTCTGCCATCGACGCACCCTTAGCCGTCACCCAGCTGCCACCGACACACTGGACGGGGCCGAACGCCAGCCATTCGGGTGCGGTCGCCGCGCTGATCCCGCCGGTGGGACAGAACTGCGCTTCGTAAAACGGGGCCGCCAGCGCCTTCAGCGCCTTCAGGCCGCCGCTCGTCTCGGCCGGGAAGAATTTGAAATGGCGCAGGCCCAGGTCATAGCCGCGCATGATGTCGCCTGCCGTGGCGATACCGGGCAGGAACGGGACGCCCGATGCGATGATCGGATCGGCCAACCGTTCGGTGAGGCCGGGCGACACGATGAACTCGCCGCCCGCATCCATCACCTGCGCGAACTGCTCGGGCGAAACGACGGTGCCGGCGCCGACGATCGCCCCTTCGACCTTCTTCATCTCGGCAATGGCTTCCAGCGCCGCGCCAGTGCGCAGCGTGACTTCCAGCACGCGCAGGCCGCCCTTGACCAGCGCCTCGGCCAGCGGGCGGGCCGTCGCCGCATCCTCGATGACCAGCACGGGAATGACCGGGCTGGTTCGCATGATCGCTTCGATACCGTTCATCGCGTGTGCTCCTGCGCATAGGCGGCAGCCGCGCCGTACAGGCCGGGCTGGGGGTGGGTGATGATCTTGACCGGAATGGACTTCATCAGCGTGGTAAATCGGCCCTTGGCGGTGAACCGCTGTTCGAACCCGGATTCCAGCAGCTTGTCCTTGAGCCGCAGGCCAAGGCCGCCCGCGATCACGACGCCCCGCGGGCCATGCGCCAGTGCCAGATCCCCGGCAATGGCACCCAGCGCCAAGCAGAACCGGTCCAGCGCCGCGACCGCCAGGCTGTCCGAACCCTCAAGCGCCATGGTCCAGATCGTCTTGTCGTCGCGGCTCGCGACCGCCAGATGCTCCAGATCGGCCAGCGTTTCGTAGATGCTGACAATGCCCGGCCCCGACGCCACGCGTTCGGTGGATACGCGGGTAAAGCTCTTGCGAAGTCGCTTGACGATCGCATCCTCGATCCCGTCCAGCGGCGCGAAATCGACATGGCCGCCTTCGGTTTCGATGACGTGATAATGGCCGTCCTTGCCGGTGCGGAACACCTGGGCCACGCCCAGTCCTGTGCCTGGACCGCACACCGTGATCGATCCGCGATCGGGCAGGGCAACGTCCGGCCCGCACAGATGAACCAGCTGATCGTCGCTGACCTGCGCCACGGCGTGACCGATGGCCCCGAAATCGTTGATCAATGACCAGCTGTCCACCTGCAGCCGCTCGTTGATCAGCTGGGGGCGGATGATCCACGGATTGTTGGTCAGCTTGATCAGGTCGGAATTGATCGGGCTGGCGACGGCGATCGCGGCGGCGCGGGGCAGCGGCCGGCCGATCTCGCGCCCGAAATGCTGCCAGGCGAGTTGAAGGCTGCCATGCTCAGCCGTCTTCAGCGTGATCGGCTGGCCAAGCGACTGGACCTTGCCTTCATCCACCTCCGCGATGGCAAAGCGGGCATGGGTGCCCCCGATATCGACGGTCACGATTTCCATGAATTTATCCCCTCCTGTACGCTTACAGGCCTGCCGCGGCCAGAATGGCCGACGCGCCCTTTTCGGCTTCGTCTGCCTGGCGCAGCATGGCGAACAGTTCGCGTCCGGTGCCCAATGGCGGCGGCGGCGCTTCGGCTATGGGGCGCGCTGCCCATTCCGCCGGATCGACCAGCGCCTCCAGCACCCCTGCTTCGGCGTCCAGCCGCACGATATCCCCATCCCTGATCTTGCCGATCGGGCCGCCGCCCAGTGCCTCGGGCGAAAGGTGGATGGCGGCGGGCACCTTGCCGGATGCGCCGGACATGCGCCCGTCGGTCACCAGCGCGACGCGAAATCCGCGATTCTGGAGGACGCTCAGCGGCGGGGTCAGCTTGTGCAACTCCGGCATGCCATTCGCCCGCGGCCCCTGAAACCGCATGACAACGACGACATCGCGATCCAGCTCGCCGGCCTTGAACGCGGCCTGCACGGCAGCCTGGTCGCTGAACACCAGCGCCGGAGCTTCGATCACCCAGCGGTCGCGTTCGACGGCGGACACCTTGATGCATGCCCGGCCCAGATTGCCGGACAGGATGCGAAAGCCGCCTTCCGGGGAGAACGGGACATCGATGGTGCGAACGATACTGTCATCACCGCTCTGGTCGGGATGGTCGTGCCAGACCAGCGCCTCCGCATCGATTGCCGGCTTGCGGGCATAGGCTGCCATGCCCTCTTTGGCGATGGTCAGCGTGTCCGCATGCATCAGGCCGCCGCGCAGCAATTCGCGGATGACGAAGCTCGGCCCGCCGGCATCCTCGAACCCGTTCACATCCGCAGACCCATTCGGGTAAACGCGCGCCAGCAGCGGCACGACCTTGGACAGCCGGTCGAAATCCTCCCAGTCGATCACGATGCCCGCGGCCCGCGCGATTGCGGGCAGGTGGATCAAGTGGTTGGTCGATCCGCCAGTGGCGAGCAGGGCGATTGCCGCATTGACGATGGCGCGCTCGTCCACCACTTCGGCAATAGGCCGATAATCGTCGCCGTCCCATCCGATCTCCGCCAACCGATGCACGGCAGCGCGGGTCAGTTCCTGGCGCAATCTGGTCCCCGGATTGGCAAAGGCCGCGGCGGGGACATGCAGGCCCATCGCCTCCATCATCATCTGATTGCTGTTGGCGGTGCCGTAGAATGTGCACGTCCCCTTGGAATGATAGGCCGCGATCTCGGCCTCCATCAGTTCCTCCCGGTCTGCCTTTCCTTCGGCATAGAGTTCGCGGACCCGCGCCTTTTCCTTGTTGCTGATGCCGGTGCGCATCGGTCCGCCCGGGATCATCACCATGGGCAGATGACCGAAGCGCAGTGCCCCCATCAACAGCCCCGGCACGATCTTGTCGCAGATGCCGAGCAGGGCTGCCCCCTCAAAGGTGCGGTGGGACAGGGCGACGGCGGTGGAAAGGGCAATGGTGTCGCGGCTGAACAGCGACAGCTCCATGCCCTGATACCCCTGCGTCACGCCGTCGCACATCGCGGGCACGCCACCCGCAACCTGAGCCGTTGCGCCGGCTTCGATTGCCCAGATCTTCATCTGTTCGGGGTAGCGATAATAGACCGCATGCGCCGACAGCATGTCGTTATATGCCGTGACGATGCCGATGTTCATCCGATTGGCGGGGCGCATGGCATCGCGCTGTTCATCCGTTCCGGCATAGGCGTGAGCGAGATTCGCGCAGCCCAGCTTGGCCCGGTCGGCACCGGAATCGCGCTCGCGTCGGGTCAGCGCCAGATAGGCCTCGCGGCCAGGCCGGCTGCGTTCGATCACGCGATCGGTGACGGCGGCAATCTCGGGATGAAGCTTGGTCATGTCGGTCTTCCTTTTCCCGTTCGGTCAGTGCCGGAGGACGTCGTCTGCACCCGGGCGGGATGCTGCAGTTCGGCGGCGAATTCGGAGCGAACGGTGTCTGTCGTGCGGCTTACGCTCCCCAATGGATGTCGACCGGCAGATCGACCTCGGCCAGCAGCCGCCCGATGGGATAGGGCGAGCCCGCCCCCTGTTCGATGGCGCGTTCCAGCACGTCCTTTTTCTCGTCGCCCGTGATCGCGATGATCAGCGACTTGGACGATGCGATTGCAGCGGCCGACAGGGTTACGCGCGCCACGGGTGCCTCCGGCGGCAGCGGGTCGGGCATGACGCCAAGCGCGCGGCGCTCCTTCGGTCCGGTCAGCGCTTCATTCAGGTCCGGCCCGGGAAAGATCGACGCGGTATGCCCATCGGCGCCCATGCCAAGCACCACCAGGTCGAGCGGCCAGTGCAGGTCCTGAAGCCGCGCATCGGCGGCGCGGCCACACGCCTTGTAATCCTCCGCTTTCTCGCTGGTGATCGGGATCACCCGCGCGCCCAGCGGCAGGAACGTGCGCGCGATCATGGTGACGTTGGACAGCGCATCGCCCATCGGGACGATCCGGTCGTCGGTCGGGACGATCGTGACGCGTTTCCAGTCGAGCTTGGTCTTGGCCAGCTTGTCATAGGCAGCCTGGGGCGTCCGGCCGCCAGCCAGCGCGATCACCGCACTGCCGCGCGCATCGAGGGCGCTTTCGATCACGAACCCGATATCGCCCGCCAGCGCGTCGGCGAATTCCGATTTCTCTTCATAATCCCACCATTCGATTTCATCGGCCATGGTCGGGTACTCCTTGTTGTTCAATCATTGGACGCCGATCCCGGACGATCATTCGTTCCAGGTCACATCATCCTTTTCGGTCAACGCGATCGCGGCGTTCGGACCCCAGCTGCCAGAGGCATAGGGTTTTGGGCGGACCCCCTGATCCGACCATCCCTTGCGGATCGCGTCGATCCAGACCCATTGCGCCTCTACCTCGTCCCGGCGGACGAACAGGGTCGGATCGCCCTCGATCAGGTCGAGCAACAGCCTTTCATAGGCAATGCGGCGGCGGGTGCCGGCAAAGGCTGTGGTCAGCGATAGATCGAGCGGGACTTCCCGCAGGCGCACGCCGTCACGGTCCAGGCCCGGCTCCTTGGCCATGACCAGCAACCGGACATATTCCTCTGGCTGCAACCGGATGACGAGCGTGTTCGGTTGAAGCGCGCCGCCGCGTTCGGAAAAGATCGAATGCGGGACCGGCTTGAACTGCACGACGATTTCGCTGCGCCGCTCCGCCATCCGCTTGCCGCTGCGAAGGTAGAAGGGCACGCCCTGCCACCGCCAGTTGTCGACATGCGCCTTGATCGCGACGAAGGTTTCGGTCGTACTGGGCCTGCCCAGTTCATTTTCGTAGCTGTCGACGATGGTCGAGCCAACCACGCCAGGGCCATATTGGCCGGTGACGGTCAGCTTGTCGGCGTCGGTGATGGGACGCAGCGACCGCAGAACCTTGACCTTTTCGTCGCGGATCGCCGTTCCGTCGAACCGCGAGGGCGGTTCCATGGCGATCAGCGCCAGCAGCTGGAGCATGTGATTCTGCACCATGTCCCGCAGCGCGCCGGACCCGTCATAATAGCCGGCCCGCCCCTCCAGCCCCACGGTTTCGCTGACTGTGATCTGGACATGGTCGATGCCGCGCGCGTTCCAGCTCGGCTCGAACAGGGCGTTGCCGAAGCGCAGAGCCAGGATGTTCTGGACCGTTTCCTTGCCCAGATAGTGGTCGATGCGGAACGTGCGCTCCTCCGGAAAGGCGGAGGCGACGATATCGTTGATCTCGCGGCTGGTTTCGAGGTCGATGCCCAGCGGCTTTTCCAGACTGATCCGGACATTGCTGCCCGTCAGCCCCGCAGATTGCAGCCCGTGGATCGTCGGTCCGAACAGCGACGGAGCGGTGGACAGGAAAATGGATAGCCCGCCGGATATGTCGCCCAGCTTTTCAGCCAGCGCATCGAACCCCTCAAGCGTCGATGCATCCAGCGGCTGATAATGCAGCCGGGCCAGAAACGCATCGGTGACGGCCGCATCTTTGCGGTCGTCCGGCAGGAACTGGTCCAGCGCCTTTGCGGCGAAATCTCGGAAACCGGCATCGTCCATCGCCGAGCGGGCCGTGCCCGTAATGGTCAGCCCGTCCGGAAGCAGCCCATCGGCATGAAGGCCGTGAAGCGAGGGCAGCAGCATCCGTTGCGACAGATCGCCGGTCGCTCCGAACAGCAGCAGCTTTCCAAACGGCTCGCCCATGTCATCCCCTCGACGGATTGTACCCTGTTGCGCCTAGCAAGGCTTGGCCGCCCCGCGAAGCGCGAACCGGGTATTTTTTCGTATGCGGGCGCCGATTGGGCCTAAATCGCTAGTCCGGCGAGCGGATCGCACCCCGCCATCAGGTTCAGGTTCTGAACCGCCGCGCCCGCCGCGCCCTTGCCCAGATTGTCGAGCGTTGCCACCAGCCGCACCTGGCCGCGGTCGTTGCCGAACACCCGCAAGGTCATCCGGTCGCTGCCGGCATTTTCCTCGATATTCAGTTCCGGCTCGGTCGCATCGGCCACGGTGATCAAAGACGACGCCTGATAAGCCTCCTTCAGAATCGCGGTGATCCCCGTTGGGGTTGCACTGCGCGGCAGCAGCGGCAGGGCCAGCGGCACTTCCAGCAGCATCCCGCGATAGGTGTTGGCGACGGCAGGCTGGAACACTGGAGGATGCTCCATGCGCGAATGCTTCTGCATCTCGGGCAAATGCTTGTGCGCCAGCGCCAGGCCATAGGCACGGTAGCCGGTGGTGGGGCTGCCGCCTTCAAACGCCTCGATCATGGCGCGTCCGCCGCCGGAATATCCCGATGCACCGCCCGCCGACAGCATCCAATTCGCCGGGATCAGGCCGGAACGGACCAGCGGGCGGACCAGCGCCAGATAGGCCGTCGGCCAGCAACCGGGATTGCTGACTCGAGCGGCATCGGCGATGGCAGCCGCCTGGGTGGGTTCAAGTTCGGCAAAGCCATAGGTCCAGCCATCGGCAACACGGTGCGCCGTCGAGGCATCGATGATCCGGGTCGTGGGATTCGTCACCAGCGATACTGCCTCGACCGCTGCGTCGTCCGGCAGGCAGAGGATGACATAATCGGCATCGTTCAATGCCTGCGACCGCTTGGCCGCGTCCTTGCGGTCGGCATCATTTAACAGGATCAGATTGAATTCGGATCGTCCGGCAAGACGCTCGCGGATTTCCAACCCGGTGGTGCCAGCCGCGCCGTCGATGAAGACATGGCCGGACATCAATAGAACCGCCGACCGATGGCGCCGGGATGCGCGGCAAGCCATGCATTCAGAGCCTGTGCAACGACCCCGGCATCCGGATCGACGGCGGCTACCTGGTCAGGGGCAATCAGCATCGCGGTCTTGCCTGAACAGAACAGGGCATCGCCCAGGCGCAGGGAGGACAAATCGACGGGAAGCCCCTGTTCCTGCTGCAGATCGGCAAAGCGAGCAATCGTCGGGGCGATTCCGACATGGACAGCGTAGATAAAGCCATCGGCGTCCACCGCGGCAGGGGTACGACCGCCCGTCCGATACGGCGTGCCGATCATGGCCCTTGCACGCTCCACCGGGTCGCCGGTGGAAGCCGTCGGAGTTTGGACTGCACCGTCGGGTTGCAGTGCGATTGCAGCGGCATCGATGAAACCGACAGAGCCGTCCTGCGCACAGCCCCAGGCGCGGCCAGCGGTTTGCTCAAGCACGTCGAAGGTTTCGCCCGCGACGATTTCGGACAAGGGGTGGCCGTCCATCGACGGCTCGGCCCATAAGGGCGCAGGTGAAACGACGACATGCGGCAGGGCGCGCGCATAATGAGGCGCAAAGATACTGCCCGCCAGTCGCATGTCCACCAAGTCCCGCCGCGCGGGCGTGGTGCGGGGGTCGAATCGGCGGGAAGTCCCGTTCAGGTGAAAGCGATCAGCCGGCTGCGCGTCGCCGACGATCTTGCTCCTGTCTGACTGGACCGAGCAATTGTCCGAATTCGTCAAGAAATGCTGCCCCTTCCTCGGTGCACGCGACAAAGATATTCCGCTTGTCGCTATCGTCGCGCTGGCGGCGCAGATAGCCGAGCGCCCCCAGTCGATTCAAGGCGCGAGTGATCACCGGCTTAGACACGTTCAGGCTGCGCGCAAGCCCCCGCACGGTATGCGGCCCATCCTCCAGATGGACGATCATCAACAGCGCCATCTGGCGATTGGTCAGGTCCGGGCGACCGGATCGGACATAATTGATCAGCGCCGTGCACCATTCGCCGAGGGGATTGTCACGATCGTCGGATCGGGACTTCAGAATGAAATCAGCCATTTGCTACACCATTACTGGCCCGGTGGGGCATAAGAGGAACGCAACTGTAACGTCCCGTCGCGCCCGACGGTTCCGCTGCCATTTCCATTGCTGCATTCGTCGGACCCCCGAGTGACCAGTCAGGTCCGGCGGGACGGTTGATTGCCATGCCCGGCTGGCCTATGTGCGCGCCTTGCCAAGTTGCCGGGACGTTTGCGAACCATCATGCTGTTTACCTTTCTTCTTGTCGTTCACGCCATCATCGCGGCCCTGCTGGTGACGGTTATCCTGATGCAGCGGTCCGAAGGCGGCGGCCTGACCACCGGCGGCAGCCCGGCCGGATTGATGTCGGCGCGTGGCGCCGCGGATTTCCTGACCCGCTCTACCTCGGTGCTGGCGGTGCTGTTCATCGGCATGGCCATTGTGCTGGCGGTACTGGCAGCCATGCGCGGCAACGACCGTATCGACCCGTCGCTGGCGCGGGACATCGCACCGGTAACGGCGCCTGCGCCCGCCGCAGCGCCCGCAGATGCGATGGGCAATGCCGCCACCGGCACCGAGGATTCGGTTCCCCTGCAGCAGTAATTGCTGCCCAAGGCGGGCCATTTCGCGCTTGCCCCCCGGTTTTTTTGCATCGTCCGGATTCGGGCGCTTGCTCTTGTTCGTTCCAAAGGACTAGGCGTTACCCCCCATGGCGCGGTATATTTTCATCACCGGCGGCGTGGTCTCGTCGCTCGGCAAAGGTCTGATGGCAGCCAGCCTGGCGGCACTGCTCCAGGCGCGTGGCTACCGGGTGCGGATCCGCAAGTTCGATCCCTATCTGAACGTCGATCCAGGCACGATGAGCCCGTATCAGCACGGCGAAGTTTATGTCACTGACGACGGCGCGGAAACCGACCTGGATCTGGGCCATTACGAGCGCTTCACCGGCGTGTCGGCGCGCCAGTCGGACAATGTGACGTCGGGCCGGATCTACAAGACCATCATCGAGCGCGAGCGGCGCGGCGATTATCTGGGCGCTACGGTGCAGGTCATTCCGCACGTGACCGACGCAATCAAGGCGTTTGCCACCGCCGATACCGATGATCTGGATTTCGTGCTGTGCGAGATTGGCGGCACGGTCGGCGATATCGAATCGCTGCCCTTCATCGAGGCGATCCGCCAGCTGAAGAACGACCTGGGCCGCGGTCAGTCGATCAGCGTTCACGTGACGCTGGTGCCCTATATCGCTGCAGCGGGCGAGCTGAAGACCAAGCCGACGCAGCACAGCGTGCGGGAACTGGCGGCGCTTGGCGTTCAGCCCGACGTGCTGGTCTGTCGGTGCGAAAAGCCGCTGCCCGACAGCGACCGGGGCAAGATCGCCCTGTTCTGCAACGTCCGCAAGGAAGCCGTGATCCCGGCGCTGGACGCGCGCAGCATCTATGCCGTGCCGCTGCAATATCATGCCGAGGGTCTGGATGACGAAGTGCTTCGCGCCTTTGGCATCGAGCCAGGGGCGAAGCCGGACCTGAGCCGCTGGAGCGGCATCATGGAGCGGCTGGACAATCCCGAAGGCGAGGTGACGATCGGCGTCGTCGGCAAATATGTCGGCCTGCCCGATGCGTATAAATCGCTGCAGGAAGCGCTGGTCCATGGCGGCATCGCCAACCGGGTGAAGGTGCATGTCCGCTGGCTGGACGCCGAATTGTTCGAGCAGGAAGAAGAGGTGATCGCCGCGCACCTGGAGCCGATGCACGGCATTCTGGTGCCCGGAGGCTTTGGCGAGCGCGGGAGCGAGGGCAAGATCGCGTCGGTCCGCTTTGCGCGGGAACGCAACGTGCCGTTCCTGGGCATCTGTCTGGGGATGCAGATGGCCTGCATCCAGGCCGCGCGCGACCAGGGCATTTCCGATGCCTCGACGACCGAGTTCGGGGAAACGCACGAACCCGTGGTCGGGCTGATCTCGGAATGGATGACCGAAAAGGGGCTGGAACGGCGGGAAGCCGGAGGCGACCTTGGCGGGACGATGCGGCTGGGCGCCTATCCGGCTGCGCTGGCGGGGAACAGTGTCGTCCGTTCGATCTATGGCGATGCGGAAATTTCCGAGCGGCACCGCCATCGGTACGAAGTGAACACGGGGTACCGGGAAGTGCTGGAGCGGGACGGACTGGTCTTTTCGGGCATGTCACCCGACGGAACGCTGCCCGAAATCGTCGAGCGGCCCGACCATCCCTGGTTCGTCGGCGTCCAGTTCCATCCGGAGCTGAAGTCCAAGCCCTTTGACCCGCATCCCTTGTTTGCAGGGTTCATCGGTGCGGCGGTGAAGCACTCCCGTCTGGTCTGACACTGTCCGCGTGCCAGTCGTTCGGCAACCGCTGGCCTGAATGCAATCGCAATCAAAAAAGGGGGGAGGCGACCCGTTCGCCTCCCCCCATTATTTCGTGGTATCGCCAGCGATCAGAGGCCGACGACCCCACCGTCATTCTTGGTGATCACCACCGTCGCCGAACGCGGACGGCTGCCTGCTGCCGGGCCGGTCTGGCTGGCCGGCCAGTTGCTGGTGATGTTGGCAACGCTGCCGCCTTCGCCCGGGTGCTGGATGTTGACGAACAGCGTGCGGCCATCCGGCGTCGAGTCGACCCCGGTGATCTCGCATCCGACCGGGCCGACCAGGAAACGGCGCAGCTGCGTGCCCGGGTTGGCGCCGATCCGGGTGACAACGGTCGAGGTGGTGCCGTTGGCGGCGGTGTTGGTGACCGTGCGCGTGCCGCCGTCACCGACGCGGCCCGGCATGCCGACCAGCATCTGGTTGTTGGTGACGTCAGTGAACGCGCCGTCATCGGTCTGCAGCCACAACAGCGGCGTCACCTGGCCAGAGGCGTTGGTCGGTCGACCGAACCACAGGCCGTCAGGGCTGGAGAAATCATTGTCCGCCGTCAGCCCGGACAGGTTGACGTTGGTGCCGTCCAGGTCCGAACCGGCGCCAAAGGCATAGATGTCCCAGACGAAGCGCGTCGCCTCCGTCGTGTCGCCCTGTTCGCGCAGGCGCAGGATGTGGCCGTTGCGGTTGCCGCGCGCCGTGCTGGGCGCATCGACATAGACGCGCGGGTTGGCGGCATCGACCAGCCGCTGGCTGCCGGACAGCGTATCGCCGGGCACCCGGCGATTGGCGTTGTTGGTCAGCGTCAGGTACATTTCGCCGGTCACCGGGTTGACCGCCGTCCATTCCGGACGGTCCATCGGCGTCGCGCCCTGGGCATCGGCGGCGAGCCGGGCGTGGATCAGCACATCGGCCTGATCCGCAAAGGCATAGGCGGGGTTGGCGGCCGTCACATTGCCCTGACCGAAGACCAGCGGCAGCCATTCTCCGGTGCCGTCGGCATTGAAGCGGGCCACGTAGAGCGTGCCACTGTCCAGATATTTGTCGCCAATGGCCAGCCGGTCGGTTGCCTGGGCGTCCGCCGCGGCCCAGGGGGTGGCGGACACGAACTTGTACACATATTCGTTCTGCGCGTCGCAGCCCTGATACCAGGCGGGACGAACGCCGGGCACGAAATTGCCGGGCCAGGCCCCTTCATGGTTCATCCGGCCAAGCGCGGTGCGCTTGCGCGGGGTCGATGCCGGATCATAGGGATCGATTTCAACTACCCAGCCATATTGGTTCGGTTCGTTGCGATAATCCTGCGTTGCGTCCGCGCCGGAGACGCGGGCATCCCATTTGCGGAAGATGGTGTTGGCGGCATTTGCGGGAACGACGGTCGCCCAGCCATAGTTGCCTGTGCTGCTGGTGACGCCGTACCGGGCAAGGCCGACGACTTCCTTGGGCGAACGCAGCGCATTGTCGGTCGCCGTCGGGCGGCGGAAATAGCCGGCCCAGTTTTCTTCACAGGTCAGGTTGGTGCCCCATGGCGTCACGCCGTTGGCACAGTTGTTGATCGTGCCGCGACCCGCAACGCCGGTCGGCGAAAAGGCGGTGCGCAGCATCGCGCTGCCCCGCGCCGGGCCGTTGATCGCCATCGGGGTATTCGGCGTGATGCGCCGGTTGAACGGGCTGCTCTGAACATAGGACCATGCGCCGCTGGCGGCGCGAGTCACTTCGACGATGCTGACGCCGTGCAGGTCGATTTCGGTCGTGGCTTCGCTTTCCGGGCGAACGCCGCCGGGCGCGGTTGGGCCGTTGGCGTGCAGATATTGTTCGGTGATGTTTTCATGGTTCATCACCAACAACCCGCGCGTGCTGCTGTTGTCGTCGCGCGCGCCCGTTGCGGACAGGCCGTAATAATAGAGCGCGTCGCCGTGATCGCCCGCGCGCTGAGCGAAGTTGGTGTCGGTGCCGTCGTTGCGATAGGCGGGGACGCTGGCCGCCAACGGATCGCCCATGCGGTAGAGGACGGTGGCAGTGTAGCCGGCCGGGACCGTCACCACGTCGTTCCGGTTCTTGGCAATCGCCGAAAAGCCGATGGCGGGCGGGTTGACCGTCACGGTCGTGTCGGCCTGAGAAATCAGGCCACCGGCATTGGTCGCGCTGTAGCGGAAACCGAGCGTGGTGGCCGTCGAAACCGCAGGCGCGATGAAGGTCGCGGTGCCGCTGTTCGCGCCAGTCAGTGCGACGGTCGGGCCGCTGGTCTGGGTAAAGCTCTGCGCCGTCACCTGCGCGCCGCTGGCATTGCCGTTCAGCGTCACCACCCGGCCGCCCGAGGTGGTGCCCGACGATCCGGCGGTCACGCTGAGCGCGGGTTCGCCATTGGTCGTATCCTCATCGCACGCCGCCACGACGCCGCCGCCGAATACGGCCAGCGCAGCGGCATTGACGCCGCCACGCAGGGTCGACCGCCGGGAATAGCGCTGTTCGATCAGGCTGTTCAGCGATACGGCGCTGGACGGATTGGTGTCGATGTCTCCGTCGGTATAGCTGACGGTCGGCAAGGCCATGTCTTCCATTGGATCGGTCCCCCGGGATGCGAATCAAACTGGTGCGGTCGTGCCGCTGGAGCATCCCTTGATCGTGCCATGAGACAGGCTGATGAGCGTTTGGCGACAAACCCAAGACGGTGGTGCGACACAATCGTGACGGCCGGGCTGCTTGTATCGGTGGGCGTGGGGATCGGGGGCTTGCGGGACGCGGCCCCCTTGTCTTGGCCGGTGACACCATTAGGGGCAGCGCGATGGAATCGCCCAGCGAACCTCGGTCGGACACGCGGCAACGCGGCACGCCGCTGATGACGCGGATCCGGGTCGCGGCCGGAGCGCCGTGGCGTCGGCCGGTCCTGCCAGGCGGGCAATGGCCCTTGTGGCTGGCGCTGCTGATGGCCTGGACCATGGTTGCTGTGTGGGCGGGGGGGCGTTGGCTGGAGCGTCAGGTGCGCGCGGACACCGCCCGGGTCGTAGCTACGGGACAGGTCGATCGCTTGCGCCACGCCATCGGGTCTGCCGAGCACCGGACGCTGGCGATGTTCGCAGGAAGGCCGGGTGCGGCCCAGACGATGGACGAACTGGCAATGGCGATCCCGGTCGATGACCGGTTGGTGCAGGCGGGCCAGGATCAGGACAATCGCTTTGTGATCGAGGTGGTGACGGTCGATCCCGCACGGCTGCGCGCCGCGCTGCGTCGGTCGGCCCGCTTTTTCCGGCTGCGGACACAGGCTGAGCGCCGGACCGAGGGGGGGATGCGGGTGACCCTGGCAGGTGTGGTTCAATGACCGGGCGTATTGCAACCCTGATGGCGGCGGCGTTCGCTGCGCTGGTCGCATGGCCAGCGATGGATGCCTGGTTCGACCTAGCCGATGCGCGAACGTCCTTTGCCGCAGCCAAGGCCGATCAGTCGGGGGCGAGGCAACCCTTGCCACCGCTGGCCGAACCGGGGTCGGAACTGCGCGCCATCGACGCCATGGCCGCCCGACGCGCCATCGCCAGCGCGGCGATGGGCCGGGCGCGGGCGGGGGGATTGCTGGTGGAACGGATCGCCCTGGCACGCGGCACGCCCCGGCTGGCGGCGGTGAGACTGAGGCTGTCCGGTTCCGAAGCGGCGGTGATCGCACTGATCGATCATCTCGAACGACAGCGGCCGATGGTCCGGCTGGCTCGGTGGCGGCTGACAGCGGCCGGGGAGGGGACCGTCCGGCTGGATGCTGTGCTCGTGTCGCCATGGCGTCGATGATGCGATTGGGCATCGGCCGTGCCGCGCTGGTGGGACTGGCCCTGGTCCTGCCGCCCCTCATCCTGGCCCTGGCGCGGGGAAGCGAACCCCCGACCGCGGACCGGGCGTTGCCGCCCGTCAGGCCGGGCACGCCGCCGCAGCCGGCAAGCGCATTCCAGCGCAGCCTGTTCGGACAGGCGGACATCGATGTCGGCGTCGAGGATCAGCCAGTGCTTGTCGGCATTTTCGGGCGGATCGGCCGCGATGCGGTGGCGATCGTCCGCAGCAGCGGGGGCGAAACCCGGACGCTTGGCCTGGGCGACAGTGTCGAAGGCTGGCGACTGGAGGCACTGTCGGCGGATGCTGCGTCCTTTCGGCGCGGCAATCGCCAGGTGCGTGTCGCGGTGCCCGGTCAATAGATCCCTTCGAGCTCCAGCGTCAGGCGGGGCGGGGGCCGGTCGATCAGCAGGCTGCGATACTTGCCCAGCCGTTCCTCCTCCTGCCGCAATCGATCCATCCGTTCGCGCGTCACCTGAGCCGCATCGGCCGTATCGCGCAGGATGGTCGGCTTCAGGAAAATGAACAGGGTGCGCTTTTGTTGCGTTTCCCGGCGGCTTTTAAACAATTCGCCGACAATGGGAATGTCGCCCAGCACAGGCACCTTCTGCTGCGTTTCCGACCGGTCGTCGGTGATGAGTCCGCCCAGCACGATCACCTCGCCGTTGTCGGCCAGCACCGTCGTCGAAATCTGACGCCGATTGGTGATCAGGTCGGCGGCAGAGGTGGGCAGGCCGGTCGGCAGCGAAGACGCCTCCTGCACGATTTCCAGCCGCACCGTCTCTCCGGCATTGACGCGGGGCAGGACGCGCAGGGTGATGCCGACATCCTTGCGTTCGATCGTGGTGAACGGGTTTGCCGTGCCGTTTCCGGTCAGGATAGAGCCGGTAATAAACGGCACTTCCTGGCCCGCAATGAACTCGGCCGGGCTGTTGTCCAGCACCGTCACCTGCGGCTTGGAGAGCAGGTTGGCACGGGTCGACTGGCCCAGCGCCTGAACCAGGATGGAGAAGGTGTCGCCCACCGACACATTACCGTTGAACCCGCCCAGCTGCCCAAACAGCGCGGCGGCCGGCACGTCCAGCGCACCCAGGATCTGCCCGAGCGACGGACCGGCGGTGGTGAACGACGTGCCCGCGCCTTCGACCTGATTGAGGACGGCCGCACTCGTGCCCAGCTGAATGCCCAGCGCCTCCGCATCGTCGCCGGTGATTTCGGCGATCGCTGCCTCGATCATCACCTGTGGCCGGCGGACATCCAGTTCGCGGATGACCGTTTCGATGGACGCAATCATCGCCGGGGTTGCCCGAACGACCAGGGCGTTGATCTCCGGCGCAGGCTGAACGGTGATGTCCGGGGTCGAGAACCCTTGCGGCGTCGCTTCGCGCCCGCCATTCACTTCGGACGGCAATTGCAGGGGGGCAGCACCCTGGCCCCCGCCCGCGGCCTGCGCATCCTGATTGGCGGCGATCAGGCCAGCCACCGCTGCACTCGGGCTGTTGCGCGATGTGCCTGCTGCGCCGTTCCGCGATTGCAGGCTGCGCGCAACGGGATTGGTCGCGCCCGTATCGATGCCCAGCACGCCGCGCAGCACTTCTGTCACCGATTCGGCATCGGCATAGCTCAGGCGGAACACTCGGGTTTGCGGTGTCGCGCCGCCCGGGGCATCCAGCGATGCGATCATCCGGCGCGCCTCGTCGACGGCGGACGGCGTGCCGCGCACGATGACGGTGTTGGACCGCGCATCGGCGGCAACGCGGGTCGCCCCGGCACCCTGACCGTCGCCCATCACCCGTTGAATGGCTTCAGCGACGGCCTCTGCGCTGCCGTTGCGCAGCACGATCGCAACAAAGGTCTGGCCGCCGCCGCCGTCCAGCGACCGGACGATCTGCTCGATCCGGCGCACATTGTCGGCATAATCGGTGACCACGATGGCATTGGGGCTGTCGAGCGGTTCGACCGATCCGAATACGGCGATCAGCGGACGGGCGATGCGCGCAGCCTCTGCGGCGGGCACGTTGGACAGGCGGATCATGCGTGTCACCACCTGTTCCCCGCTGGCCGATCGGGTAGGCACGCCGCCATCGCGCACCGCATTGGCTGCGGGCACTACGCGCCAGCCGCTGCCCGAGCGGACCGCCGCGAAACCATTGGCCCGCAACACCGACAGGAACAGTTCCCAGACGCCGTTCGGCGACAGGGGCGCGGCGGAAGTGACCGTCACATTCCCCTTGACCTGCGGGTCCAGGATCAGCGTGCGGCCTGTGATCCGTGACACCTGATCGGCGACCGTGGTGATGTCCACGTCGCGCATGTTGACGACCACATCCGCCGTTTCCGCCGTCTGCGCCAGGATCGGCTGAACGGTCGTGGCGGCCATGGCGGTGGCGAGCAGCAGGGTCCGGATCGAATGGCGCACGGGCGGAAACTCTATTGGATGGGGATGGTGACGATGACGGTTTGGCCGTCACGCTGGATTTCGACATCGGCACTGCCCCGCTGGATCGCACCGGCCATGGCGGTATTGGCCGAATTGGCGTCGCTGAGTGGTTGCCGGTTGATGCTGCGGATGAGGTCGCCGGGCTGAAGCCCCGGCAGGCCTGCTGCGCCGACGACGAAGCCGCCCTGCACCGGGCTGGCCTGGATCTTGGACAGGATCGCCTGCACCCGCTGGGCATCGGGCGACCCGGCGGCGTCGCCGGGCGGGGCGGCAATGGGCGACTGACCGGCCGGCTGGGCCGGGGCAGCCGCCGCGTCGGTCGCGGACGCCGGCCGGGCAAAGGGATCGGGCAGCGCGAGATATTCGATGCGCCCGCCATTGTTCAGGATGGCGCGATCGCGCAGGATCGCCGTGATCTGCGCGCCGCCAAGCGATTGGCCGATGGCATATTCGCGCGCGGGCTGATCGCCAATCTGGACGATGACCCGTGACAGGGCGTCGGGCCGGGCAAAGATCACGCCCTTCAGCGTGGCGGCGATCGTGGTCGGCTGGGCAGCATCGGCGGGATTGGCCTGGCCAAAGGGTGCGAATGCGAGTGCCGGGGCAATATCGGGGCGCGCGTTTGCCGGGCGTGCGACACCGCCGGGAACGGTCACCGCACCGGTTCCGGCATGGCCCGCAATCCGCCACGTCAGCCCCGCTAGCGCGACCGCGACCGACAGCACCACCGCCCCGGTCAACAAGTCGAGCGCACGCCGCTTTCGGGCATCGGTCAGGGGCGGGAACAGCGTCATTGCGCCGCCTTCATGACGAAGCCGTCGAGCGATGCAAGCGATCCCTGTTCCCCGGCGGGCGATACCGTGATCCGGACGCGGTCGAGCATCGGGTCGCTGGTCCCCTGCCAGGTGACCTGCGCCTGCCATTGCTGGCCCATCATCTCGACGGGTTCGTCCCCGGCAGGGGCAATGCCCAGCGACAGTTCGGCCAGCCGGTTTTCCGCGACCCACAAGGCGGCCGCCCGGCGCTCCATCGCGCGGGTCGAATCGATATGCGTCTCCACCGTGCGGACCAGCCCGACCGTGGCGATGGCCAGCACTGCGAGCGCTACCAGCGCCTCGATCAGCGAAAAGCCCTGTTCGGTGGGGTCGGCGGTCACAGCGCCGGGACCTGTTCGGCGGGCAGTGCGACCGCGATCAGGCCGTCATAGACGATTCGCCAGCGTTGATCGCCGCTTTCGACCGTTGCCGTTACCGGCTTGCCCATGCCGCTGCCGTTCAGGACAATCGGCGGCGCGGTGTCCAGTTCGATGGCCATTCCGCCCGGCACCTGATGAAAGGCGAGCGCGTCGTCGGTCCGTTCCCGCCAGCGGCCATCAGGCTCCATCGTCGAAAACGCATAGCCATCGTCGCGGATCGTTAGGGCGATGATCCGGTCGCCGAGCATCGCGTCGTCGGATGCCGCCTGAATGCGTCCGGCAAGCCTGCGCGCCTCGGTTTCGACGTTCGGCGTCCGGCTGGCCGCGCCGATGCCCAGGGTCACGGCACCGGCGGCGACAGCGATGATCGCAAGGACGATTAGCATTTCGATCAACGTCATGCCCGCCTCGCCCGCACGGGGCGGGGGGCGCCGGCTGATCAGGTCCCCCCCGCTCATCGGATCAGTTGCGCTTGCCGCTGCTGATGTCCGCGTCCATCCCTTCGCCGCCGGGCTGGCCATCGGCGCCCAGCGACTTCACCTCATAGCTGCGGCCGTCGGATTCATAGACCAGCGGGTTCTGCCACGCGTCCACCGCAGGTGCCGACAGATAGCCCCCATCCGGCCAGTTGTTCGCAAGCGGCGGGACCGTCGGGCGTTCGACCAGCGCCTTCAAACCCTGGGCGGTCGTCGGATATTGCCCGTTGTCGAGGCGGTAGAGCTTGAGGGCGCCCGACACGCTGGTCAGGTTCGTCTGGGTCGTCGTCACCCGCGCCTGATCGGGCCGCCCGATGACGTTAGGCACGATCAGCGCCGCAACCAGCGCGATAATTGCCAGAACGACGATCATTTCCACCAGCGTCAGGCCGGTTTCGCCGGCAGCGGGAAGCGGGTTCGACTTGCGGGCCTTGCGCAGCTTTGCCACGCTGTCATGGAACTGTTTCAATACTATGTGCATCCCCGCCCCATGCGTTTGATCCGTGAAAGCAATGTGACAGCCATGGCCGCCCACCCTCTAGATACGCCATCAAACGCCGGAACGACGCAAAAGCGGGCGGACGGGGTGTGGCGGCTGACCGCCGACGGATCGATCATAGCCGTTTGCGACGGCCCTGCAACGCTGCTTGTCCCCACCGAATCGGTGCGGGTGCTGGTGGTGGAACTGCCCATTCGTTCGGCCGCGAAGCGGCTGGAGGCATTGCCCTATGCCATCGAGGACCGGATTGCCGACCCGCTGGATGCCGTGCACCTGGCGATGGGGCCGGGCATTGGCGGTGACCGATACCGGGTCGGCGTGGTTCGCCATGCGGTGATGCGGGAATGGACGGCGCTGGCCGATGCGGCCGGGCTTGGCCATGCAGCGATGGTGCCTGATGCGCTGGCGTTGCCGGAACCACCGACCGGAGAATGGGCCATCGGCATGGATGGTCAGCGTGCATTGGTCAGGGACGGCGAGGGAGCGGCCTTTGCGCTCCCCGTGCAGGCGCTGACCCCGGCATGGCGGGCGGCCGGTGCTCCGGCGGTGCTGGCTGATGGCGATCAATTGCCGCCGGAACTCGCGGCATTGGCTAAGGTGCTTACCGCTGCAGAACCATCGGTGGCGTTGGCCAGTCCAGGGCTTGATCTGCGCCAGGGGGCGTGGCCGCGCCAGTCGGTCGCCGACCCGCACCTGCGGCGGCTGTTCTGGATCCTGGCGATCGGCGTCGGGGCGCATGTGGCCATTGCCGGGGCGGACACGGCGATGACGCGCGTCATCGCGGAACGAAGGGCGGCTGATACCCGCGTGCTCGTTCAGCAATTCGCACCGGGCACGCCGGTCGACGGCGATCTGGCCGACCGGGTGACGGCGATGTTGCCAGCGCCCGGCAGCGGGGGCGGGAATGACCGGTTCCTGCCAAAACTGAGCCGCCTGGCCGCAGCCTTGCAACCCGTCGTGCCGGCGGGCAGCGTGCGCAGCGTCCGGTTGCAGGGCGATGCCATGATCCTGGTCATCGATGGCGATGCGGCGCTGGCGGGCGGGATCGAGCGATCCTTGCGGGCAGCATCGGTCGCGGGCACGGCGATCAGCGACGGGGCGGGTGCGGTGACGGTGACTTCGGGGGCATGATGCGGACGGTAATTGCACGGCAGATGCCAACGCTGGACCGCGCGCTGATCGCGTTCGACCGGTGGTGGGCCGGACGTTCGACCCGCGAGCGACAGGCAGTCAGCGTGCTTGCAGTCATTCTGGCGGTGGCCGTCCTGATTTTTCTGATCATCAAGCCGTTGCAGGCTGCCCGCGCCGATGCACTGGCGGACATCCGCCTCTATGAAACGCTGAACGCCCGGATGCTGGCCGCAGGACGGCTGGACCCGACTCAGGCGCAGCCGACCCTGCCGCCAGACCAGCTGTTGCAGCAGGCAGCCGGTCAGATCGGTGCCTCGGTTGCGCCAAGCGGCGACCAGTTCGTCCTGACGATGACCGATGCCGATTACGGACAACTGATTGCGCAACTGAGCACGGTAACGGGCCAGGCAGGCCTTTCCGTGGTTCGCGCCGATCTGGTGCGCACAAGCTCGCCTGGCCGGGTCAGCGGCACGGTGGAGCTTGCGAAATGAACGACATCTCCTTTGCCCAGGCCGCTTCGGCTCCCGCGCCCCGGATCGGATCGGCGATGATCCCCTATGGCTTTGCACGGCGGCACGGCGTCATCCTGCGCGTCGGCGACGGCGGCGCGGAATGCCTGCACCGCGAGGGGGCCGCGCTGGAGGCCTTGCTCGAGGTTCAGCGGATCGCGCCGGGTGTTGCCATGCAGCCACTGGCCGATGCTGCGTTCGATGCCGCCCTTGGCGCGACCTATGGCGAGGGCAGTGCGGCGACCGCCGCCGAACTCGACATGGGCGGCATGGACCTGGCCGCGCTGGCCGACAGCGTCGCGGCGGTCGACGACCTGCTGGACACGCGCGACGATTCGCCGGTCATCCGCCTGATCAACGCGATCCTGCTGGAAGCGGTGAAGGAGGGCGCGTCGGATGTCCATGTCGAAACGCAGGAAAAGCGGCTGGTGGTCCGGTTCCGCATCGACGGCGTGCTGCGCGACATCGTCGAGCCGCAGCGCGCGCTCGCGCCGCTACTGGTCAGCCGGATCAAGGTGATGGCCAAGCTGGACATCGCCGAAAAGCGGGTGCCGCAGGACGGGCGCGTGACGCTTCGCATCGGCGGGCACGACGTCGATGCCCGCGTCTCCACCATCCCGACCCAGCACGGCGAACGGGTGGTGCTGCGCCTGCTGGAAAAGGGCAATCTGCAGCTGGACATGGCCGCGATGGGCATGAGCGACCGCGACCGGGCGGTGTTCGAGCGGCTGCTGGAAAAGCCGAACGGCATGGTGCTGGTCACCGGCCCGACCGGTTCGGGCAAGACGACGACGCTCTATTCGGCACTCAACCGGCTGAACGATCGCAAGCGCAATATCATGACGGTGGAGGACCCCATCGAATATGAGCTGGCGGGCATCGGCCAGACCCAGGTCAATCCGCGGACCGACCTGACCTTTGCGCGCGGGCTGCGTGCGATCCTGCGTCAGGACCCCGACGTCATCATGGTCGGCGAAATCCGCGACCAGGAAACGGCCAGCGTCGCCGTCCGGTCGGCGATGACCGGCCATTTCGTGCTGTCGACGCTGCACACCAATTCCGCGATCGGATCGGTCACCCGGCTGATCGACATGGGGGTCGAACGCTATCTGCTGGCGCCGATGCTGGTCGGGCTGGTGGCGCAGCGGCTGGTACGGCGGTTGTGCCCCGATTGTCGGCGCGAGGACCGGGCGAGCGAGGCTGATGCCGCGCTGCTCGGCGGGTTGCTGAAGGCGGGCAAGAAAATCTGGCGGCCGGTCGGATGCGACGCGTGCCACGGCGAAGGCTATCGCGGTCGGGCGGGCTTGTATGAAGTCATCGCCGTGGACGACCAGTTCCAGGCGCTGGTGCATGAGGGCGCATCCGAGGCGCAGATGGAGCGGGTGGCGCGCAAATACGGACCCGGCCTGTTGGAGGATGGCGTGCGCAAGGTTCGCGAAGGCCTGACCACGGTCGAGGAAGTCGCCCGTGTGGTGCGGGACGAGGCCTAGTTCCGTGCCCGCCTTTGCCTATCGTGCGGCGGATCGCGCCGGTGCCACCAAAAGGGGGGTGGTCGAGGCATCCAGCCCCGCCGCGGCGCGTGCGATGCTGCGCGATCAGGGGATGTTGCCATTGGCGGTCGACCTGGCGGCGGAGCGGGGAGGGGCTGGCGGCCCCGGCCTGCGCCTGCCGTCGCTGCGCCGTCGCGGCGTTTCCGCCCGGCAGCTGGCAACGCTGACGCGGCAGATCGCCACGCTGGTCGGATCCGACATTCCGGTCGAGGAGGCCGTTCGGCTGGTGGCGCAGCAATCCGACGCACCCGCCGCCAGCGCCGTGCTGATGGACGTGCGGGCGGCGATCCTGGACGGGCGGGGATTCGCCGCAGCGCTCAATCGTCACCCGCGCGTTTTCCCGGAATTCTACCGCGCCTCCGTTGCGGCCGGGGAACAGTCGGGCACGCTGTCGCAAGTGCTGTCGCATCTGGCGGAATTTGTCGAACGGCGTCACGCCAACGGCCAGAAGATTCAGCTGGCGCTGCTTTATCCCGCGCTGTTGGCTGCGGTGTCGTTCGGCATGATGGTGCTGCTGATGGTGTATGTCGTACCCGACATCGTTAGGGTGTTCGTCAGCCGGGGGGCGGAGCTGCCGTTCCTGACCCGTGCGCTGATCGCGATCAGCGCGTTCCTGCAATCCTATGGCTTGTATGTCGCGATCGGCGCGGGCGTGCTGGCGCTGGTCTATGCTCGCTGGGCACGCGTTCCGGCCAACAAGCTGCGGGTCCACCGCGCGTTCAACCGGCGCCCGCCCTTTGCCCGGTTCAGCCGCCAGTTCAATGCAGCGCGCTTTGCCGGATCGCTGGCGACGCTGGTCGACAGTGCAGTGCCATTGCTGGAATCGCTTCATGCCGCAGCAGCGGTCACCCCCAATCTGCATGTGCGGGAAGCGGCGCTGGGCGTCGCGGCGCGGGTGCGCGAGGGGGTCAGCCTGCGCGCCGCGATGCAGGAATCGGGGGTTTTCCCATCGATGCTGGTCGCCATCGTCGCATCCGGCGAATCCAGCGGCAAGCTGGGTCCGGCATTGGGCCGGGCGGCCGATGAGCTGGACCGGGAACTGGATGCGCTGACCTCGACCTTGGTGTCGCTGGTCGAGCCTCTGGTCCTGCTGGTGATGGGTGGACTGGTGCTGCTGATGGTGCTGGCGATCCTGCTGCCGATCATCAACCTGAACAACCTGGTCGCGCTATAGCTGTTTCTGGATCGTGACGCCGGCGGGCAGGCCGGTAAAGGGCAGGTCGGCGGCACCATCCGGGGTCAAGGTGATCGACAGCCGCCCCGTTTCGCTCAGCCGCGCGTCGATCAGCGTCCGGCGCTGCTGCGCCTGCGGCACGACGCGGATCAGGCTTTGGTCGCCCACCTTTTCGGCGGTGATGCGCAGCGCCGGAACCGCCACGGGTGCGCCCGGCGTCCCCTTTGCCCAGCATTGGCCGGGTTCGGTGACGATCCTGCCGCTGGCCATCTCCTGGGATCCAGTTGCCAGTCGATCAAGGTCGACGCGCATGACCAGGTCGCATTGAAAGGGCAGGGCACCGAACGCCGCGCCGAACAGCGAATAGGCGGCGGCCCCGCTGACCTGATCCAGCGCCCAGCCGCCCGGCCGGGCGAGCATCCGTCCGCCCAGATCGGTATCGGTCCCGCTTGCCCGCCAGTCGGCGGCGAAACCCAGGCTGGTCAGCGAACGCAGCGGTGCCCAGTCCCATTCGACGCGGCTGCCGCCTGCGATCCCCACCTCGCCGTTCCAGATCGTGCCCGCGATCCCCGTGCGCCATGGCCGGTTCTTCAATATAACGCTCGCGGGTATGGTCGCCACCATGGCGACGGCATAGCAGGCTATGCCCCAGGCGGCGAAGCGGATAAGGGTGCGCCGAGCCGCCGCGCGTGAGGGAATCGGAGTTGAGCGTGAACCGCCGTCAGTTGCTGCACCTGTCATCGGGCCTGATGCTGTCGTCGCTGCCATGGCTGTCCGAACCCCTGTTCGCCCAGAAGAGCAAGGCAAAGCCCGACAAGCGGCCCATTGCCCTGTTGCTGCCGCTGACCGGCGAGCATTCGGCGCTGGGCACTAGCATGAACAATGCAGCGATGCTTGCCCAAATCGCGGCAAAGGATGCCGACGCCCAGCTGGTGGCGTTCGACACCGGCGGTACCGCCGCCGGGGCCGCGCGCGCGGCGGCGCAGGCAATCAAGCGGGATGCCGCAATCCTGCTTGGCCCGTTGACGGCGGGCGAGGCCCGGGCTGCGGCCGGGGCAGCGGCGGGGGCGGTCCCGTTGATCGCGTTTTCAAACGACGCCGATCTGAGCGTCAGCGGAGCGCATGTGTTCGGCATCACTCCGGGTCAGGTGACGACGGCCGTGCTACGCTATGCCCGCCAGCGCGGCGTCCGGCGATTGCTGGTGATCGGCGATCAGACCCCTTGGTCCAGAGCGGCGAGCGCCGCCGCCATCGGCGTTCAGGGTGAGCTTGGTCTGGATGTGCGGACCATCGATGTTGCCGCCGGACAGCCTTTGCCAGCCGCCGGCGAGGTGCCGGATGCGGTCTTGATCCCGGGCGGCGGGGAAGGGGTTCTGGCAGCGGCGCGGCAATTGCGGGAAACCGGCGTACAGTTGCTGGCGACGATGCAGGGTCTGGATCACCGCCCCGCCGCACTTGCCGCGCTGAACGGGGCGTGGCTAGCCAGTATCGATCCCGAAGTGTTCAGCGGGTTCGCCACCGAATATGAGGCGCGCCACGGCGGCAATCCCGGCGCGGTCACCGCATTGGCCTATGACGCGACGACCATTGCGCTCAAACTGCGTGCCGGGGGCGCGATCAGCCGCGCCGCGCTGTTCGATCCGGCGGGGTTCGATTGCGTGACCGGGCCGGTCCGGTTTCGCACCGATGGCAGTTGCGCCCGCCAGTTCGCCCTGTTGACCGCAACGGGCGCGGGCTATGAAAAGGTGGCAGTGAGCCAGGGCACATGATCCAGCCGCGTGTCGAGGAGCAAGGCTTCACGCTCATCGAGCTGATGATCTCGCTCGGCCTATTCGCGCTGATCGCGGTCGCGGGGCTGGGGATGGTCGACGGCATTCTGGGCGTGCAGGCACGAACCGAGGCGCGGCTCAGCCGCTTGTCCGATCTGCAGCGGGCGATGCTGGTGATCGAAAGCGATCTGGACGCGGTTGCCGGTGGTGACGTGACCGGAAACGGGGATGGCGTTGCATTTGTCCGCAGCGCACCGGGGCTGGGCGGCCCGGCCGTCCCCGTCCGCTACGGCCTGTCCGGCGACATGCTGACCCGGCAGGTCGGTCCGCAATCCCAGTTTCTGTTGCGCGGCGTGACCGGCGTGCGGTTGCGGTATCTGGGCGCGGGATGGGTGGACCGATGGCCCATGGAACAGGAAACGGCACCACCCTGGCCCCGCGCGGTCGAGGTGGAACTGACTTTGGCACCGGGTTCCGGACCGCAGGGCAAGCTGCGGCGCCTCGTCGCCCTGCCTGAACGCCCCGCAACTGTCCCGGCGGCTCAGCCATGAACCGGGTCGTCCGCGCGGACGAGCAGGGCATGATCCTGGTCAATGTGCTGATGTTCGTCGCGATCGCATCCGGCCTGGTGCTGTTGATGATCAACCGGGAGGAACTGGCGCTGGACCGGGCGCTGCGCGTCAGCGAGGCGGCGCGCGCCATGGCGGTGGTGCGGGGGGGAGAGGCCAGCGCGGTCACGGCATTGAGACGCGACATGATCGACGCGCCGACGATCGATCACGCTGGCGAACCCTGGGCCGCAATTGCCGAACAGTCGGTCGCGATCGATGGCGGGGTATTCAGCCTGGCGATCGGCGATGCGGAGGGTCGGTTCAACCTCAACAACCTGATGACGGGGGACGTCATCGAAACCATTCGGTTCCAGGATATCGCCAAGGCCGCAGGATTGACCGAGGATCAGGTCGTCCAGGCGATTGCCCTGGTCCGCACCTATGGCCCGATCAGCGACATCCGGCCGCTGCGTCAGGCGGGCATCGATCCGGCTGCGAGCGCGCGGCTGGAAACCATGGTGACGGCGCTTCCCGGGCGGACGACGATCAACGTCAATTCGGTATCGCAGGAATTGCTGGCCATCCTGATCAACAATCCCGAACTGGCCCAGCGGGTCATCTCTGTTCGGGAACGGGATGGTGCGCTGACACTGGAAAACCTGACGTTGGCCGGGGCATCGCTGCCGGAAGGGGTGACGATCACTTCGGGCAGTTTCTGGGTGCGGACGCGCGTTGCAGTGGGCGACAGCGTGCAACAGGGGGCATCGCTGATCCAGCGACGCAAATCCGGCCCCGACCAGCAGCCGGTGGTGGCGGTGGTCGGTCGATGGCGCAACGCCAGCCTGCCGCCGGGCATCCCCGATCTGGCCGCAGATCCGGCGTCGGCGCGATGACATGGCGATGAACGATTACCGCCATCTGTTTCAGCGCAGCATCGCCGCCGCGCCCGACCGGGTCCACTTCGCTGCCCACAGCCATCACCTGTGGCCCGACGCTAGCTATCTAGGCCAGATTGCATGCTGGCAGGATGCGGCCCGTCTGGCTGACCGCAAATGGGGCCGCGTGATGGACGAATTGTGGCCAGCGGCCCAGGCCCATGTCGCCGATGAACTGCACCTGCCCGATCCGTCGACGGTGGTATTCGCCGGCAACACCCATGATTTCCTGATCCGCATCGCCTCGGCCCTGGCCGGGCGGCCGCTTCGCATCCTGACCAGCGAAGGCGAGTTCCACAGTTTTCGCCGCCAGGTCGCCCGGTGGGAGGAAGCGGGCCAGGCCGTCGTCCACCGCGTCGCCGTCGGCGATACCATGGTTGATGCCATGATCGGCGCGGCGGCGACGTTTAAGCCCGATCTGATCTATGTCAGTCAGGTGATGTTCGGAACCGGGTTCATCGTGCCCGGCTGGCAGCGGCTGGCGCAGCTTGCCGATCCGGCCGGACCATGGGTGGTCATCGATGGCTATCACGGGTTCATGGCGATCGACACTGACCTGTCCGCCGTTGCCGACCGCGTCTTCTACCTGTCGGGTGGCTATAAATACGCCATGTCGGGGGAGGGCGTGGCCATGATGCATGCGCCCCCGGGCTATTGCGATCGCCCGGTGCTGACCGGATGGTATGCCGAGTTCGAGGACGTTCAGCTGCCGCCCGGGCATGTCGGTTACGCCCCCGATGCGCGTCGATTCATGGGCGCGACGTTCGATCCGTCGGGCCTCTACCGTTTTGTCGCCGTGCGGGACATGCTGCGGGGGGAGCGGCTGGATACCGCCGCGATCAGCGGCCATGCGCTGACGTTGCGCCAGCGGGTGCTTGCTGCGCTGCCCGACACGATCTTGCGGGATGCGCAGGTGCTGAACCCAGGGATCGAGGGTCCGCTTGCCCGCTTCATCTCGATCCGCTCACCGGATGCGGCGTCGATCCAGGCCCGGCTGGCCGCGCAGGATGTGATGACCGACGTTCGCGGCGACGTGCTGCGCATTGGCCTCGGTCTCTACCAGTCGTCGCGCGATGTCGATGTGCTGATCGACTGCCTTGCGGGATAATCCTGACTTTCTCTTGCCTCGCGCAGTCGCTATCGGCATTTGTCTGATTAGTTGATGGCGCAGCCGGGGATAGTGAATGACGACGACGGGAACGGGCGAGGGACGCAAGCTGCGATCGCGGGCATGGTTTGACGACCCCGACAATACCGACATGACGGCGCTCTATCTCGAGCGGTACATGAATTTCGGGCTGTCGCTGGACGAGCTTCAGTCGGGCAAGCCGATCATCGCCATCGCCCAGACCGGCAGCGACCTGTCGCCCTGCAACCGTCACCATCTCGTGCTCGCCGACCGCGTGCGCGAGGGCGTGCGCGAAGCGGGCGGCGTGGTGTTGGAATTTCCGGTCCACCCGATTCAGGAAACCGGCAAGCGGCCGACGGCGGGGCTCGACCGCAACCTGGCCTATCTGGGCCTGGTCGAGGTGCTGTTCGGCTATCCCATCGACGGCGTGGTGCTGACCACCGGATGCGACAAGACGACGCCTGCGATGCTGATGGGTGCCGCCACGGTCAACATCCCGGCGATCGCGCTGCCGGTCGGGCCGATGCTGAACGGCTGGCACAAGGGCGAGCGCACCGGATCGGGCACGATTGTGTGGAAGGCGCGGTCGATGCTGGCCGCCGGAGAAATCGACCGGCAGGGATTCATCAAGCTGGTGGCAAGTTCCGCCCCGTCGACCGGCTGGTGCAATACCATGGGCACGGCGACGACGATGAACTCGCTGGCCGAGGCATTGGGCATGACCCTGCCCGGTGCCGCCGCCATCCCCGCGCCCTATCGTGACCGCCAGGAGTGCGCCTATCGCACCGGGCTTCAGATCGTGGAAATGGTCCATGCCGACCGCAAGCCCTCGGACGTGCTGACTAGGCAAGCGTTCCTGAACGCCATCCGGGTCAATTCGGCGATTGGCGGTTCGACGAACGCGCCGATCCACATCAACGCCATTGCGCGGCATATCGGCGTGGAACTGAGCATCGACGAATGGCAGGAGCATGGCCGCGACGTGCCGCTGCTCGTCAATCTGCAGCCGGCCGGGGAATATCTGGGCGAGGATTTCTATCGCGCTGGCGGCGTGCCCGCCGTGGTGGCCGAACTGATGCGCCACGGTCTGATCGAACAGGGCGCGCTGACCGTCAACGGCCGTTCGATGGGCGACAATTGCCGCGACGCCGCGAACGAGGATCCCAAGGTCATCCGGCCGATGGATCAGGCGCTGAACCCCAAGGGTGGCTTTGTCGTGCTGCGCGGCAACCTGTTCGACAGTGCGATCATGAAGCTGTCCGTGATTTCCGACGATTTCCGCGCGCGCTATCTGTCCAATCCCGACGATCCCGATGCGTTCGAGGGGCCGGTGGTCGTGTTCGACGGGCCGGAGGATTATCACCACCGCATCGATGACCCGTCGCTGGGCATCACCGAAGAGACGCTGCTCGTCATTCGCGGCACCGGGCCGATCGGCTATCCCGGCGCTGCGGAAGTCGTGAACATGCGGCCGCCGGCCGACCTGATCAAGCGCGGGATCAAGGCGCTGCCCTGCATCGGCGATGGCCGCCAGTCGGGGACAAGCGGTAGCCCGTCGATCCTGAACGCCTCGCCCGAGGCGGCGGCGGGCGGCGGCTTGGCGCTGCTGCGCACCGGCGACCGGGTGCGGGTGGATATCGGCCGGGGCACGGCCAATATGCTGATTTCCGACGAGGAGCTGGCCGAGCGTCGCGCTGCGTTCGAGGCGGCGGGAGGCTACAAGTTCCCGCCGCACCAGACGCCCTGGCAGGAGATGCAGCGTGCCGTGGTCGGCCAGATGGAAACCGGCGCGGTACTGGAGCCGGCGGTCAACTATCAGCGGCTGGCCCAGACGGTCGGCGTCCCGCGGCACAATCACTGATCGGCGCGCCGGGCCGACGGAACGCTTCCGTCGGCCCGACGCCGCATTGGCTCCGCAAGTTTATCGCGGTTCGGCGCGCACCATCCGCATTTCATAGACGGGCGCATCGCTGCCCCGCGTCTCGATCCGCACCCGCACCTTGGCCTTGCCGCGCGTCAGTTCCATTGGGATGGGATAGTCGCGCGACACGAACGCGCTGACCGACGGATCGGCGCGTCGTTCGACCGCTACTTCCCGCCCGTCGACGAGCAGGGCAAAGTGCTTGTTCACTTCCTCGCCCCAATAAAGCGCGCGCAGGGACATCGGCCCTTCGGCGACGGCTAGGTCGAACTCGGCGAAATTGCCGATGCCCCACCAGATCTGACGCCCGGCCCGCCCGCCCCAGGACAGCAGGTCGGCCTGATTGGTCACGAAGCCATGATCCTGTTCCGGCTGCTGCTCGCCCAGTTCCAGGACGTCGACGGTTCGTGTCGCCAGCAAACGCGACTGTTCCGCCTTGACCGCATAGGCATCCGCCTCGACCTGCCATTCGGCGGCGGTGAAGCGCGGAAAATAGACCGCGCTGCGTCGGTCATATTGCCGATAGAAGGGCACCATGGGCAGCGGGGCAGGACGTGCCGCTGCCAGCACCAGCCTTCCGTCCGTCCGGGACACTGCCTGTTCGGGGCGCTCCGCGACGATCGCCGGGTCCGGGCTGGCATAGGGCTGATCCGACGGACCGAGGTCGGCCGCCAGCACCATGGGCCCGTTGCAATAGGCGATGCGCGGGCTGGTGCCCGGCGTTGTTTCCATTCGCACGGTCATCGGCAGTGTCAGCACGATCCGGTCGCCGCTTTGCCACGTGCGGGTGACGCGTGCCTGTCGAGCGTCCGAGCCGATAGGTTCAGGAGCGCCGTTGACTGTGAGGGCAGGGGCCAAGCACCAGCCGGGCAGGCGAAGGGCCAGCGTCTGGCCGCCGCGCGGGGCCGCCTCGACAATCAGCTCTATCCGCTCGCTCTCGGGGTAGCGCGTGTCCATCCGCACGCGCCAGCCCTGCCAGTCCAGCGTCGATGGGATGAACAGATTGGCGACCAGCGCATCGTCCTCGCGCCACCAGATCGATTCGCCGTGCTTGGCATGGCTTTCCAGGCCGGAGCCGTAACAGCACCAGAAACTGTCCTCGGTCGTCGACCAGGTCCGCCGCGATCCCGAGGCGAGCGGCATGAAATAGGCGAACATGCCGGTCGCGGGATTCTGGTGCGCCAGAATGTGGTTCAGGTGCACGCGCTCGTAAAAGTCGAACAGCGCCGGATCGGGCCGCCAGCCATGCAGGTGCCGGGTCAGGCGCAGCATATTGTAGCTGTTGCAGGATTCGCAGGTGCGGTCGGTAATGAAATCGGCTTGGCGGTCGGGCGGGGTGAAGTGTTCCCGATCCGAATTGCCGCCGATGACATAGCTGTGATGGGTAGCGACCGTTTCGTGGAAGAAGCGGGCGGCGATGGCATCGCCGGGTTCCCCGATCAGTTCATATAGGCGGGCTAGGCCGACCAGCTTGGGAATCTGCGTATTGGCGTGCAGGCCGGGCAGGATGTTGCGCTGCTGCGCCAGCGGATCGAGCACCCGGGCATCGCGGATGCGCCGCGCGAGCGCCAGCCAGCGCGGATTGCCGTCCAGCGCATGCAGGTCGGCATAGGCTTCGTTCAGCCCGCCATATTCTGCCTTGAGCAGCGTTTGCAGTTGCCCGTCATCCAGCCCCTCGATGATCGTGCCGAGATAACCCGCCATGCCGGTCAGCACCGGCATCGCCTCCGCGACCCGAGCGGTCCGCACCGCCTCGATCAGTCCGGCCTGCACCTTGTGCCAGGTATAGAGCGGCACCCAGCCGCCATTGACGTCGAAGCCGCTGGAGCGGACGTCCCCGCGGCGCAGTTCCTCGAACACGATCTTGCCGTCGACCACCTTGCCGTCGCGTTCGACGGTGGTGCCGCCGATATAGCCATCGCCATGCGCCGCCTGGATGCGCGCCAATTCGCGCACGATCCCCGCCAGCCGCTCGCGCGGCGCCGGGTCGCCCGTCTGGGCGTGGATCAGCGCCAGCGCACTCATCGCATGGCCCAGCGAATGGCCGGCAATGCCCCGCGCTTCCCAGCCGCCATAGCATTCGCCCTCAACGGGCAAGCCGGCGCTCTTGTGGAAATTGTGAAGAAGCCGCCCGGGATCGAGCGCCATCAGCACCTTCATGTTGGCGCTGACGGCGTCGAGATAGGGAGAGGGCAGCAGCCGGACGGCCTGCAGGGGAGCAGGCACCGCCCGGATGCGCGGGATCAGGTCGGCGACGCGCCCCAGCACCGGCCCCGCAAGCGCCGCAATGCTTGCCGATGCCAGAAAGGCGCGTCGCCCGATCCGCATCACTCGACGGCCACGACCGCGATCGCCTTTGCCGGCAGGTCAAACACCAGCTTGCCGCTCTCCACCTTGCCGGAATAGGCCACCGGCTTCAGCGTTTCCGGCTTGGCGAAGGTGTTGTGGGTATCCATGGCAGGGGCGGTCAGCATCCGACCCGTCGCCCGTCCGGTCAGGCTGGTGCGCACCTTGACCGGCCGCTTGGGATCGAGATTGACCAGCGAGACATACAGCTTGCCGTCCGCGCCCCGAGCGACGGACGAATCCACCATCGGCAGGTCGATGCTGCCCAGCACATAGCGGGGGCCGTCCACCTTCGCGTCGATCGGCGTCGCGCCCTGGAATGGCTTGTACAGATCAAAGGCGTGATAGGTCGGCGTCAGGAGCATCTTCTCCTTGTCCGTCAAGATCATCGCCTGCAGCACGTTCACCGTCTGCGCGATCGCCGCCAGCTTCACGCGGCGGGTGTGCCGGTGGAACACGTTCAGCGTCAGCGCAGCGACGTGCGCGTCGCGCAGCGAGTTCTGCTGATACAGGAAGCCCGGATTGGTGCCGGGTTCGGGATCGTACCAGGTGCCCCATTCGTCGGGATAAAGCGCGACGCGCCCTTCCGGATCATATTTGTCCATGATGGCGATATGCCGGGTCAGCAGATCATCCATCTTCATGGCGTTGCGCAGGGTCGATGCCCATTCGCTTTCGGGGAAACCCAGTGCCTGGCCCTTTTTCGCCCAGTCGCCGGTCGGCAGCGTATAATAATGGATGCTGAGCGCCTGGACCTCCTTGGTCGCGTCGCGCATCAGCGCCTCGGTGAATTTTTCATCGTCGCCGTTCGCGCCGGTTGCCACCTCGATCGTCGGCTCGGCGCCGGGCGGCGACTTGACGAACGTCTGATAGCGGCGGTGCAGCACGGCCGACTGCTCGCCCGTCATGTTGCCGCCACAGCCCCAGCTTTCGTTGCCGATGCCGAAATACTTGATTTTCCACGGCTGTTCGCGGCCATTGGCCTTGCGCTGCTCGACCAGGGTCGAGGGCACGGTGCCCGTCATATATTCCATCCAGCGCGCCATCTCGATCGGCGGCATGGAGCCCATATTGCCGGCGATATAGGCGTCCGCCCCGATCATCTCGGCGAAGTTCAGGAATTCGTGCGTTCCAAAGCTGTTGTCCTCGATCACCCAGCCCCAATGGGTGTTGATCCGCTTGGGCCGTTCGGCGCGCGGGCCGATGCCGTCCTTCCAGTCATATTCGTCGGCGAAGCAGCCGCCGGGCCAGCGGATCGCGGGCACTTTCAGTGCCTTGAGCGCCGCCACCACGTCGTTGCGATAGCCATTGGTGTTGGGAATCGGGCTGTTCTCGCCGACCCAGATGCCTTCATAGACGCTGCGGCCCAGATGTTCGGCAAACTGGCCCTGGATGGCCGGCTCGATCTTCGGGCCTTGCTTGGCCATGTCGACGGTCAGGGTTGCCTCCGCCATCTGCTGCGCATGAGCCGGGGCGGCAAGGGCCAGGGTCGCCGCGCCCGACAGGGCCATCCGTGTCATCCATTTCATCATGTCTCTCCCAGATGCCGCCTTCATTCGGGCGGCCGATTGTTCAAAGCGCCTTTACCGTCACCTCGACGGGATCGGCGATGGTGAGCGCATTGCGCAGCGGCAATGTGAACGGCGCTGCCTCGATCTCGAACTCGTCACCTGGCTGGACGGTAAATCCGTCAGCGAAGCTGAGCGTCGCGGTGCCGAAGAAATGAACATGCACATCGCCCGGCCGCCGGAACTGGGCGTATTTGAAGTGGTGGTGCTCCAGATTGGCGATCGAATGCGACATGTTCGCCTCGCCCGACAGGAACGGTTTTTCCCAGACCGTCTCGCCGTCGCGCAGGATGCGGCTGGCGCCCCGCACGTCGGCTGGCAACTCGCCGACGAACAATTCGGCCCCAAGCGCGGCGTGGCGCAGCTTGCTGTGCGCCAGCCACAGATAGTTGCCACGCTCTGTCACATGGTCGGAAAACTCGTTCGCCAAACAGAAGCCCAGGCGATGCGGCGTGCCGTCGGGTCCGATCAGGTAGATGCCGGCGATTTCCGGCTCTTCGCCGCCATCCAGCGCAAATGCAGGCGACGGGATCGGCTGGCCCGTCGGGACGATCGAATCGCCGTCGCCCTTGTAGAACCATTCCGGCTGCACCCCGGCCTCGCCCGGTGCAGGCTTGCCGCCGTCGACGCCCATCAGGAACATCCGCATGGAATCGGTCAGGTCGCCGCTGGCCGCCGCCTTGTGCATCTTGTCGCGACCTTCCGCCGAACCAAGATGCGTCAGGCCGGTGCCGGTCAGGTGACAATGCGCCGGATCGTCATGGCCGATAGGGGCCAGCAGCCGACCGTTCGTTGCCAAGGCCGCCAGATCGACCGGGGCACCGGATCGCTGATCGCACAGCGTCGAAAGCGAGATGCCCGCGGCGACGGCGTCGTTGGCAAGCGCATAGACGGACGGGGTGGCCGTCAGCCAGTGCGCTCCCCGTTCGTCCGCCGCGACGACGCCCGGTGTGCCATCATCATCCAGCGCCTGAATCAACCGCATCATGCCCTCCTGAGTTGCCGGTAATTACTCAGACATATCGCTTTGCCGCAACCCTATTCCGTCCGGTCGTCCGGCATCCGCATTTTCCGGTTGCCCGCCACCGGTGGGGGCCATAGGAAAAGTCTGATTATTCGGCAGCAGAGCCGATTGCAGGGAGAGTGGGATGCCGTCTGTGGGAATGAGTGGGGGGGCAAGCGCGCCGACGGGGGCACCGGTCCCCGCCTATCGCGGTGCGCTCGGCGTGCTGGCATCGCTGTTCTTCATCTGGGGTTTCATCACCGTCATCAACGGCACGTTGCTGCCGCATCTGCGCAGCGTGTTCGACCTGAATTATACCCAGACCACGCTGATCGAAAGCGTGTGGTTCATCGCCTATTTCTTTGCCTCGATCCCGTCGGCGTTCCTGATCCGGCGGATCGGGTATCAGCGATCGCTGGTGGTCGGGTTGCTGATCATGGCGGCCGGGGCGCTCGGCATGATGCTGGCGGCGAGCATTCCATCCTATGGCGTCACCCTGGCGATGCTGTTCGTCATCGCCAGCGGCATCACGCTGCTGCAGGTGGCGGCAAACCCCTATGTCGCTGTCATCGGCCCTGCATCCTCGTCTTCGGCGCGGTTGACGCTGGTTCAGGGGTTCAATTCGCTCGGCACCGTGCTGGCGCCGCTGTTCGGTGCCTATCTGATCCTTGGCCGGTCGGTCGGTGGCACGGCCGAACAGGGCCGGGTGCTGACCCAGGCTGAGCGCCTCGCTGATGCGCAGTCGGTGATCCTGCCCTATGGCATCGTCGCGCTCGTGCTGGTCGTGCTGGCCGTCGTCATCGCTCGTTTCCCTTTGCCTGCGATGGGCGGGGCCACCGCGTCGAACAAGGCGGACCGGCACAAGCATTCGCTTTGGCGGCACCGCAACCTGGTGTTCGGCGTGCCCGCGATCTTCATCTATCTCATTGCTGAAATCGGCGTTGCCAACCTGTTCGTCAATTTCGTCAGCCAGCCGGACATCGCCAACCTGACCACGGAACAGGCGGGCCGGTATCTGACGCTGATGTGGCTGGGGATGATGGTCGGCCGATTTGCCGGTGCGGGCATCATGCAGAAATATGCAGCGGACAAGGTGCTGGCGGTATTCAGCGTGGGTGCGTTCATCGTCATGCTGGCAACCGTGGTCGTCGACGGCCCCGTGGCGATGTGGACGCTGATCATCGTCGGGCTGTTCCACTCGATCATGTTCCCCACGATCTTCACCCTGGGCATCAAGGGGCTGGGGCCGCTGACCGAGGAAGGCTCCGGCCTGCTGATCATGGCGATCGCCGGTGGCGCGCTGGTGGTGGTTCAGGGCTATCTGGCCGACATCTTCGGGTTGCAGGCAAGCTTCCTGCTGACGGCCGTCTGTGAGCTGTACATCCTGTTCTACGCGCTGTGGGGGTCGAAGCCCACCAACGCCTTTCCCGACGAGGCTGCGACGGCGGAAACTGCCGCCTAAGCAGCGGGCAGGGTGGACGTGGTGTCGCGGAACGCCTGATCCACCAGCTCGGTCATGACCCGGTGCGCAAGCGCCGGGTCACCCGCCACCACGGCGTCGAACACGCGGCGATGATCGGGCAAGGGATCGCGTTGAAGCGGGCTTTTGCGCTGCTTGAAAATCGTGGTCCAGGCCACCGCCGCGCCGACCCCGCTGGTCAGCGTCGTCAGGAACGGGTTGGCCGCGGCATCCAGCAATGCGGCATGGAAATGCTGGTCGGCCACCCGCCCCTCCGGGGTCGCCAGCGTATGCCGCGTCATCCCGTTCAGTGCGTCGGCCAGCCGTTGCAGATGGCTTTCGGTCCGCCGCGCGGCCGCAAGCGCAGCCGCCTCCGGCTCGACGATCCGGCGCAGCTCGAACAGGCTGGCGAGCAGATCGGCATCGGGTTCGTCGGCGAATATCCACGACAGGACGTCCGGATCCAGCAATTGCCAACGGTGCCGCTCGCTGACCCGTGTTCCGGTCTTTGGCCGCGATTCGACCAGCCCCTTGGCCGCCAGGATGCGCAACGCCTCCCGATAGGCGGTGCGGGACACGTTCAACTGCTCGCTGGCAGCCACCTCGCCGCTCAGGACTTCGCCAGGCACATACCCGCCCGACACGATCCGTACGCCCAGATCGCGGGCGATCGTTCCATGGATGCGCAGCGCGCGCACGACGGGGCCTTGGCGGGTCATGGGGTGGTTGTAACGGCAATTGCCGGGGCTGCAACAAGTGCCCCTGGCAAGGGTGATCCAAAGCGCGACATGGGCGATGCTGGAAAATTGGTCGGGGAAAGAGGATTCGAACCTCCGGCCCCTGCCTCCCGAAGGCAGTGCTCTACCAGGCTGAGCTATTCCCCGACCATGGGGTCCGCCGGGGCCTGCCCCGGTGGAGAGCGGCGCGTATATCACCGCGGACGCCGGATTCAAGGATTAGTTGACGGGGGCGGGGCAACGGAACGGGTATTGATGGAACCGCGTTCAGCATTCTTGCAAAATCGACGGCGCGATCGCAGTCTGGATCGGGGCGGACGGGGACGGGATTGGCGATGCTCACGGGCCGATGGCACATCCTGATCCTCGCCATCGCGATATTGCTGGCCGGATGCGAGCGGCAGAAGACCTATCCCAAACCGCCGCGCTTCGACGCCGGCTTTACCATCCCGGAGCAATCGTCTTCGCTGAACGTCCCGGTCCGGTTCGACCTCGATGCGCTGGAGGCCGAATTGAATCGGCAGACGCCGCGGACTCTGTGGTCCATCGACGAACGAACCCAGTGCGCCGCGCCCCAGCGCCTGACCGTCTGTCTGAAGCATGAGCGACCGTGCAAAGGAAAGGCGTGCCGTGACGTGCCCTGCAAGGTGGGGTTCAAACGCGCCAAGGTAACACCGGCGATCGGATGCCGCATCGTCGGACAGGTCGTTCGGGGAACCATCCGTCTGTCGGGCCGGGGCGACCGCATGGCCCTGTCGATGCCGGTCAAGGCAACCATTCAGGCCCGCGATATCGGTGGCATCCTGAAGCAGGAAACTGCGACCGGGGCAGCGATCGTTCGCGCGACCGCCCGCCTGGACATCGATCAGCGCTGGGAACCGACTGCCCGCATAGACATCGATTATGACTGGACCGAACCGCCGGGGATCGATTTCCTGGGTCAGCGCATCCGCTTTGCCCGGCGTGCCGATGAAAAGCTGGTCGGGGTGGTGCGGCAACTGGAGCGGGATCTGCCCCGCTCGCTGCCGCGCGGGGTGGTGCGAAAACAGGTCGAAGCGGCTTGGAAAAGCGGCTTCACCGTCATTCAACTGAATCGTGAACGACCACCCGCCTGGATGCGCGTCACGCCCCAGGCGCTGGGCTTTGCAGGTTACCGGATCAGCGGACGGACGATGGAGGCGTGGATCGCGGCGCAAGGGTTGACCCAGACCTTTCTCGGCGATGCGCCCGCTGCTGCCCAGCCGACGCCGCTGCCGCCGCCTATCCGGCAGGTGGGGAAGGCGGGTCTGCGGTTCCATATCCCGGTGCTGGCCGATTATGACGAACTGAAACCGCCGCTGAAACGCGCGCTCGGCCGGCTGGCGGCGCGAAAGTCCATCGAAATCGATGCGGTCGGGCCGGTCAAGGTCGCTTTCGGCGATGTCGAAATCTTTCCCACCGACAATGGCCGCATCGCGGTCGGCGTCGATGTTGCCGCAGATGTGGTGCGCGGACCCCTGGCCCCCACACGGGGACGGGTTTGGCTGACCGCGATCCCGGTGTCGGCGGAGGGATCGCAGATCGTCAAGGTGCGCGACCTGCAGATCTTCGGTCAAAGCGAGCGCGGCGAGGCAGTGGACCTGCTCATCCGGTTGTTCCTGACGCCGATCGTGCAGAGCGAGATCGAACGATCGTTGACGCTGGATTTCAACAAGGATTACGAAAAGGTACTGGCCGCGGCGCGCAAAGCGATTGCCGAGCGGCGAGAGGGCGATTTCCTGGGCACGGCGACCATCGACCGCGTTCGCCACGGACCGGTGCAGGTGACGGGACAGGGTCTGTTCATGCTGACGGACATCTGGGGAACAGGCAGCGTCCGGTACGTGCAATAGGGCCTATCGTCCCGCTTCCCCGGCGGGCGGGTCCCTGCTATCGCGCGCGATTATGGCAACCGATCTGTCCAAAATCCGCAACTTTTCCATCATCGCGCATATCGATCACGGCAAGTCCACGCTTGCCGACCGCCTGATCCAACGCACCGGCGGCCTGACCGAGCGCGAGATGAGCGCGCAGGTGCTCGACAACATGGAGATCGAAAAGGAACGCGGCATCACCATCAAGGCACAGACCGTGCGCCTGGAATGGAAGGGGCATGTCCTGAACCTGATGGACACGCCCGGCCATGTCGATTTCGCTTATGAAGTGAGCCGGAGCCTGGCGGCATGCGAAGGCGCGCTGCTGGTGGTCGATGCCGCGCAGGGCGTCGAGGCGCAGACGCTGGCCAATGTCTATCAATCGATCGAGCATGATCATGAGATCGTGCCCGTCATCAACAAGATCGACCTGCCCGCCGCCGAGCCGGAAAAGGTGAAGACGGAGATCGAGGATATCATCGGTCTGGATGCCTCAAACGCGATCCTGGCCAGCGCCAAGTCCGGCATCGGCATCGACGAAATTCTGGACGCCATCGTCGAGCGCATTCCTGCGCCAAAGGGCGACGCGCAAGCGCCGCTGAAGGCGATGCTGGTCGACAGCTGGTATGACCCGTATCTGGGCGTCGTCATCCTGGTCCGCGTGATGGAAGGGACCTTGAAAAAGGGTCAGCAGGTCAAGTTCATGCAGGCCGGCACCACCCATCTGATCGACCGCGTCGGATGTTTCCGGCCAAAGATCGAACAGCTCGCCGACCTTGGCCCCGGCGAAATCGGCTTCATCACCGCCCAGATCAAGGAAGTCGCACAGACCATGGTCGGCGACACGATCACCGATGCGCGCAAGCCCGCGTCCGAAGCGCTGCCGGGGTTCAAGGAAGTGCAGTCGGTCGTGTTCTGCGGCCTGTTCCCGGTCGATGCCAACGACTTCGAGAAGCTGCGAGAAAGCATTTCCAAACTGCGCCTCAACGACGCCAGCTTCACGTTCGAGATGGAAACCAGCGCTGCGTTGGGGTTCGGCTATCGCTGCGGGTTCCTGGGCCTGCTCCATCTGGAGATCATCCAGGAGCGGCTGACGCGCGAATATGACCTCGACCTGATCACTACCGCGCCGTCGGTCATCTATGAAATCGAACTGGTTCACGATGGCGGCCGGATCGAACTGCACAATCCGGCGGACATGCCCGATCCCAGCCGGATCGAAACCATTAGCGAGCCCTGGATCAACGCCACCATCTATGTGCCCGACGAATATCTGGGTGCGGTACTGAAACTGTGCCAGGATCGGCGTGGCATTCAAAAGAACCTGACCTATGTCGGTGGACGGGCGCAGGTAACCTATGAACTGCCGCTCAACGAAGTGGTGTTCGATTTCTATGACCGGCTGAAATCCCTGTCCAAGGGCTATGCCAGTTTCGACTATACCCAGATCGGTTACCGAGAGGGCGATCTGGTCAAGATGGGCATCCTGGTCAACGAGGAACCGGTCGATGCGCTGAGCATGATCGTCCACCGTGCCACGGCCGAGGTGCGCGGGCGCGGGATGGTCGAGCGGTTGAAGGATCTGATCCCCCGCCACTTGTTCAAGATCCCGATCCAGGCGGCGATCGGTGGCAAGGTGATCGCGCGCGAGACGATCAGCGCGATGCGCAAGGACGTGACCGCCAAATGCTATGGCGGCGATGCGACGCGCAAGCGCAAGCTGCTGGACAAGCAGAAAAAGGGCAAGGCCAAGATGCGCGAATATGGCAGCGTCAGCATCCCGCAGGAGGCATTCATCGCTGCACTGCGCATGGGTGACGACAAGTAACTGCCCGTCGCGCGATACCGGGCTTCCATCCATTCCGGTTGCGCTGAGCCTGTCGAAGCACTGCCCTTTCGTTCTGCACGCCAAAAGGAAGGGCAGCACTTCGACAAGCTCAGTGCGAACGGGTATGGAATGAACGCCTTAACCCCTCCGTTTGCGGGAGGGGCTTCAAATCATCAGAACTCGACGCTGGCCGACGCCTTGACGGTCCGCGGCTGACCCTGAAGCAACTGCGGCGCAAAGCTGTCGAAGGCGGACGCCCAATAGCGTTCATTGGCCACGTTATCGACCTGCACCCGCAGGGTGAGCGCCTGCTCGCCGACGCGGGCGACGTAGCGCGCACCAAGGTCGAACCGCGTCCAGTTGGGCAGTTCAAGCGTATTAGCGACGTCGACCGCCTGCGGCCCGGTATGCACCACCCGACCGGTCAGGGTCAGCGCAGGGATAAAGGGCACGTCCCATTCGACATTGGCATTGGCGGTGTATTCCGGGATGCCGGCCGCCTTGTTGCCCGCGTTCACGCCGCCCTGGGTTTCGCGCAGGACCGCATCGGTGATGGCGATGCCCGATATGACGCGCAGGCCCGGCGTCACTTCGCCGTCCAGCGCCAGTTCGATGCCGCGATTGCGCTGAGTTCCATACACGCCGAAGCGGTTGAGGCCCGATCCCAGAGGATCGGCGATGGCATAGGCGCTCGGCAGTTCGATCTGATAGATGGCGGCGCTGGCATTGACCGGCCCAAGCGACACCTTTGCCCCCACTTCATACTGGGTGGACACGAACGGCGCGAACACCTCGCCCGAATTGACCAGCGTGACGTCAACGGGCGCCGTCGGACCCTGGCGCAGACCCTCGATCCGGTTGGCGTAGAAGGACAGGCCCTCGACCGGTTTGACCACCAGCCCGACGACCGGCGTCACCGCATCCTCGGAATAGGTGCCCGTCTCGGCACCCCCGAAATAGCTGTAGCTCTTGACCGTGATCGACTGAAGCCGAAGCCCGCCGGTCAGCAGCACCCGCCCGTCGAACAGGCCGATGGTATCGCTGGCAAAGGCGCTTCCCTGTCGCACGCGGGTGATCGGATAAGGCTCATATAGATCGCCGCCGGCAAACAGGCTGGCCGGGATGGCGACATCCTGCGGTGCATAAAGGTTTGTCGCAAAGCCGCCGAAAAAGTCATAGGCATTGCGGTTCACCTGCCACAGATGATCGCCGCCGACATTGATCTCGTGCGTCACCGCCTCGCCAAGGCGTACGCGCAGGCCGGCCTGAACCGCCTCGTTATTGTCGGTGCGGGGAATGAAGCTGCCCCCGCCGGTGGCCGCGCCGGTGGCGGCATCCGTGACCGTGATCGAATTGTAGATGCCGGTTTCCGATCCGTCGCGCGCACCGAAGCGGGCATAGAGCATCGCGTTTTCGGACAGGTCATATTCCAGCTTGGCGATGCCGAACACATCCTCCAGCGTCGTCGTCGCCCAGTCCTGCGCGTAATTGGCATCGGCGCGCGGCACGGACGGCAGCCGGGTCAGCCCGGCCCCCAACTGCACCTTGGGCCGCAGCCGGTCGACCTGCACCCGCTGATAGGCCAGATCGAGCGAGGCACGGAACCGACCGGTGTCGACATCGAACGCCGCGCCGATGACCCGGGTATCGCGGTCCTCGCCATCGACGGCCAGCTCGCCCGATCGCCACGCGCCGTTGATGCGGACCCCGACCGTACCGTTCGCAAAGCGGCGTCCCGCATCGAACGCGCCACCGAAATGGCCAGCCTCCGCATAATTGGCGGTGACGCGGAGAAGATCCTCGCCCGCGCGCTTCGGCAGCAGATTGACGCTGCCCCCGATGCCCGATCCGCCGGGTGCCGCACCGTTCAGGAACGCGCTGGCCCCGTTCAGGACCTGAACCTGGTCATAGAGTTCGGGCGCGACGATCTGCCGCGGCGCGATCCCGTACAGGCCGTCAATGCCGACATCGTCACCGAACAGGGGAAAGCCCCGGATGACGAACAGTTCGGCCGCATTGCCGAACGCATAGGTGGTGCGGACAGCCGGATCGTTTTCCAGCACCTGACCCAATGTCTGCGGCTGCTGGTTGCGGATCAGCGCCTCGTTATAGCTGCGGATGCTGAACGGTACGTCCTCCGCCGCCTTGTCGCCCAGCACGCCCAGGCTGCCCTTGCGGCTGACCTGGGTTTCATTGGCCTGTTGCGCGGTGACCACGATATCGTCGCCATCGACTTCCTGGCCAAGCGCGGCGCTGGCGCTGGCAAGGGCCAGGGTGGATGCGGCAAGACGGACGGCAGCCCGGACGGCGTTCATGGTGTAACTCCCTTGAATGATTGTTGTCGTTGTTCAGCGTTGGCGGCTGCGCACGGCCAGAACCGTCGCCAGCACTGGCACCGACAATGCGGCCGATGCGGCCAGATCGGCGATTCCGTCGCCGGTCAGCGCCAGTACCAGCCCGCCCAGGCTGAGCACGCCGACCACGGCGGGTATGGCAAAGGTCGACCGGATCATTCCGCCGGTTCCGGCATCATCGCGGTTGCGGGTATCAGGCCTCCGGTCTCCACCTCTTGCACCGGTGCCTCCGCCCCGCGCCGCCGCCCAAGCCACAGATACAGGCCTGACCCCAGCACCAGGATGGTGAACACATCCAGCACCGCCCACAGGATCTTCAGGGGCAGGCCGCCATAGTCGCCAAAATGCAGCGGCTGGGAATAAAGCAGCGCCTGTACATACCAGGGCAGGGGGCGGGCGTCGGTAAATTCGCCGGTCGCGCCGTCGATCAGGGCGGGGGTCAGCATCCGCTCGGTCAGCGGCGTGCTGCCCTGCATGAACACCGCCATATGGTGCGCCGAGCTGTATGCGCCGCCGGGAAAGGCGATGAATTGCGGATTGGTGCCCGGCAGCGCCGAACGGGCGGCGGCCATCGCCCGGTCCACCGATCCATAGCGAGCCGGTGACAGCGGGGGGCGACCGGCATAGGCCGTCGTCATCTGCGCCAGTTCGCTTTGCTGCCATCCCTGAATGATCGGCGTGGCAAGCGTGTGAATGATGCCCGTGACACCAACCACGCTGGCCCAGACCAAGGCGGTGATGCCGAGCAGATTATGCGTATCCAGCCATTTCAGACGCTGGCTGCGACCGGTGCGCAGCGTGCCGAAGTCCAGCTTTCGCATGAACGGGGCATAGAGGACGACACCGGAGACGAGCGCAACGACGAACAACAGCCCCATTGCCCCCAGAAACAACATGCCGGGCAGGCCCAGAAACATGTCGGTGTGAAGCTGCAGGATGAAGTGCATCACCCCATCGTCGCTCGCCGCGCCGGCGGGTTCGCCGGTCGCGCGGTTGAACAGCATCACCGTCATTTCCTCCGCCGGCGAATCAGGACGCGGGGCGGTGGTGACGGTCAGCACCGGGCTGGCATTGTCGAACGCCATGAACACCGGCACTTCGCCAGGCCGCTGCGCCAGGCCCTTTGCCAGCATCTCATCCAGCGTACGCAGGGATGGATCGGTTCCCGCCGACGGCGCACCCCGCATCCCCGCGATCACGTCGTCGCCGGTCAGGGCATCGATTTCGTCGTGAAAGATCAGCGGCAGGCCGGTAACGCATAGCATCAACAGGAACAGCGTGCACAGGATGCTCGACCATTTGTGGACGAGGAACCACGCGCGGATCACGCCGCGACTCATGTCCGATGTTCCAATGCGGTAATGCGAACCATTATCATTCGCGCTTAGCGAACGACCGCATCACGGGCAAGCGACAATTGCTGTCCAATGTTCGACGAGAGGTAGGGGAGGGCGGACGTTACGAAGGCTGGGCTTTGGACAAGGAGATGGGGCGGGACCGGAGGAGGGGATGCCGATCAGCGCCCGGATCGCTTTCGTAACGTCCTGGAAATCGAAATAGTCGATCCGGCCCGATGCGACGATACGGTCATTGGCCGGTATGGGCCAAAGACCAGTTACAGTCCCGCTTCGACCGCCACCCGGATCATGTCTGCGGTAGTCGGCGTTCCCAATCGGTCCATCAGGATCGCACGGTGCATCTTCACCGTTTTTTCGGACAGGCCGAGGACGTTGGCGATCTGCTTGTTGAGCAGTCCGTTCGAAGCCAGTTTAAGCACCTGGCGCTGCCGTTCCGACAGGTTCTTCACCCGCTCTGCCGCGCGGATGCGCCGGGCGGTCGATGGTCCGCGGCTGTCGTCCGGCAATTCAACCTGCGACCCCAGAAAATACACCAGCGCATCATTCTCGTCGAAGATCGGCGCGACCAGCACGGCATTGCGAAACGGAGTCCCGTCCCGCTTGTAATTCAGGATCTCGACCAGGACCGGCCGGTGGTCCCGGACACCCTCCCGAATGGCTTCGGACAGCCATGGTTCGGTGCCCGGCCCAGACAGGAACCGGCAATTGCGCCCGACGACCATGTGTTCGGGATACTGGGTCAGTTCGCAAAACGCCCGGTTGCAGGCCACGATCGGGTTGTCTTGCAGCCGGGGATTGCTGATCACCGATGCGACGGGACTGTCGGCGATCAATTGCAGGATGTGCGGATCAATCAGCGTGATCGTGTCGGTCGACTGACTGGCCCTCATTGCCATAAGTTAACTCGCCAAGCGGCGAATAGCCAGCGAAAGCGAACGGTTGGCGACAAATCCTTCCACGATCAGCCCCCGGCGTCGGGTGGTAGGGGGCAACCAGCCGGAAACGCACCTTGCAATTTGCGGTGGGAGGGTCGACCTTGCGGAGCGGCGGGGGCCGTGCAGATCGGACGACGGGTGAGCGCTGAACCAGCTTTTTTGAATGCCATCGCCACCGCCACCCCCGAACATGACATCCATGATGCCTTTGTCGGATGGGCTTCGTCCCGCCTGGACGGGCGCGACCGGGCGATTTTCACGCGGATGGCGGCGCGTTCCGGGATCAGGCACCGCTGGTCCGTGCTCCCCTATGCCCGTGAAGGGGACGGTTCGCCGATTGACGAGGGTGGCTTTTATGCCTTGGGCCGGATGCCCGGTACGGCGGAGCGGATGCAGGTTTACGCGCAAGCCGCGCCCGATCTGGCGGCTCGTGCCGTTTCATCGCTCGATGCCCCGATCCACAGTGCCACGCACCTGGTCGTTGCCAGCTGCACCGGCTTTACCGCACCCGGCATCGATCAGATCCTGGTGCACCGGCTGGGATTGTCGCCGACGGTCGAGCGGACGCTGATCGGCTTCATGGGTTGTTATGCTGCAGTCGTCGCCTTGCGCACCGCCCGGCAGATCGTCCGGTCGGACCCGACGTCGCGCGTCCTGGTGGTGACCGTCGAATTGTCGACCCTGCATCTTCAACCGGATCGGGCGATCGAGCCGCTGCTCGCCATGCTGCAGTTCGGCGACGGTGCCGCTGCCGCCTGGGTGACGGCCGAGCAACGCGGCATGCGGCTGTCCCGCCCCTTTTCCCTGACGTTGCCCGACAGTGGTCCGCTGATCCGGTGGCACATCGGCGATACCGGGTTCGCCATGCATCTGTCGGGCGAGGTGCCGGGCCGCATCCTGGCGGCCCTTGGCGACCCGGCGGTCCGCGGGACGATCACGGGCGGAACCGCGCCGGATCAGCTCGCATGGGCCGTCCATGCCGGCGGGCGCTCGATCCTCGATGCGGTGACCGCCGGGTTGGAGCTCGATGCGGATGCCCTTGATCGATCGCGGGCCGTGCTTGAACGGGCTGGCAACATGTCGTCATCGACGCTGATGTTCGTGCTTGCCGATCTGATGGCTGCGTCAGAGGCGCGGCCGGGCATCGCCCTAGCCTTCGGCCCCGGTCTGGCGGCCGAGGGTCTGGCGTTCGGGCCGGTGCAATGACCCTGGCCGTTCGCAGCATGCAGGCCGAGCAGATGGATGCGGATGATCTGCCGCAACCCGTTTACGCCGCCGTTCTGGCCGATCTGGCGCGGGTCAATCGGTGGACGATGACTGCGCGTCCGATCCTGAACTATCTGTCGCGCGTCGTCCCGCCGGGACAGCCCTTTTCGCTGCTGGATGTCGGTTTCGGTCATGGCGATGGCCTCCGCGCCGTCGAGCGATGGGCGCGCCGTCGCGGATCGGTCGCACGGCTGGTCGGCGTCGACCTGAACCCCGGCAGCGCGCCCGTCGCCCGGTCGGCCGCGCCAGCGGGGTCGCAGATTGAATATCGCACCGGCGATGCGGGCGACCTTGCGGAGCGGTTCGATTTCTGGACGGCGTCACAGGTGGCGCATCACATGACCGACGATGCGCTGGTGGCGTTCATCCAGTTGATGGAGGCGCGTGCCCGGCGCGGATGGGTGGTCGGCGACCTGCACCGGCACTGGCTGGCGCATCGCAGCTATCCGCTGCTGGCGCGGGTGCTGCGGGTTCATCCGATCGTCCGGGCCGATGGCACATTGTCGGTCGCCCGCGGGTTCCTGCCTCACGAAATGGGCGCGTTGATCGCTCGTGCGGGGCTCGACAGCGCGGCCACCACCATCCGCTGGTTCATGCCGTTCCGGTTATGCGTCGCACGGACGCGTTGATCCTGGGCGGCGGACCAGCGGGAAGCGCCGCTGCGATCCGGCTGGCCCAATCGGGGCAGGCCGTAACCCTGATCGAACGTCGAACCGATCCGGGCGAGGGGGTCTGCGGGGGTTTTCTGGGGCCTGACGGCATGACGGCCCTTGCGGCGCTGGGACTATCGCCTCCGGATATCGACGCCAGGCCCATTCGGTCGGTGCGGATGTTCAATGGCCGCGAACAGCGGCAACTCGCCTTGCCCTTTGCCGCGCATGGCATTTCGCGGGCCGTGATGGATGGGGCGCTGCTCGATCACGCGCGAAGGGAAGGGGTGACGGTACGATCCGGGATTGCCGTCCGCGCGCTCGAGGATGGCGGTGCCCGACTGTCCAACGGCGAAAGGCTGGGTGCCGGAACCGTCATGCTGGCGACGGGCAAGCATCCGCTGCGGGGCATTCAGCGCCGGGCCGAGGCGGTGGGCAAGGGCGCTGTCGGTATTCGCTGGACCATCCGGCCCAGCCCGCGGCTCGCGGCTGCGCTCGACGGGTCGGTCGATCTGATTGCGTTTCGGGGCGGCTATGCCGGTCTGCTTCTGCGTGGCGACGGGACGGCCAATCTCTGCCTGTCGATCGCGGCAAGCCGGGTGGCCGAAGCAGGCGGAATCGACGGCATCATCGAACGGCTGGGTCGCGAACAGCCGGTCTTCGCGTCCTGGTGCGATCAGGAGCGGCAGGGCGAGCGCAACAGCGTCGCCGACGTCCCCTATGGCTGGCGGGCGCGGGTACCGGCCATGGGCGCCTATCGATTGGGGGATCAGGCGGCGGTCATTGCGTCGATCGTGGGCGACGGCATGGCCATTGCGCTTAACAGCGGGATTATCGCCGCCGACGCAGCAGGCGCTGCCGATGGCCCGGATCTGTTTCAGGCACGGTTTGCGAGGCTGGCGCGGCGACCGGTCGCACTGGCCCAGGCGCTTCGCTGGGCAGCCGAACGGTCGGCGCCGCGTCGCGCAATGATCGCGCTTGCCGCGATCGCCCCGGGCTGGGTTGCCCGGGCAGCAAGCGCAACACGCATCATTGCCACAGCGCCCCCGCCGGGATAGGCATTGCAGCGTGACATCGGACAGCGGAACGGATCGTGCGCGACAGGCGCTCAGCGACGCGCTGGTCCAGGTGGCGACCGGCGACCGGGCGGCGCTGCGTCTGGTTTATGATCAGACCGTGTCGAAACTTTTCGGCATCTGCCTCCGTATCTGCGGAGAGCGGGAAGCGGCAGAGGACGTGGTGCAGGACGTTTACGTAAAGATTTGGCATTCGGCAGCACGCTTCGACCCCTCGCGCGCCAGCCCGATCACCTGGATGGCCACCATCGCGCGCAACACTGCGATCGACCGCATCCGGGCGACGGGAAACCGTCGGATGGAGGGTGAGGAAGCGGCATTGGCAGTGGCGGACGATCGGCCATCGGCATCCGATACCCTGATCGCAGCCGAGACCAGCGACCGCATTCGCACCTGTCTCGACACGCTGGACGAACGATCGCGTGGCATGATCCGCCAAGCCTATTTCGACGGAATGACCTATGCCGTCCTGGCCGAACGGACCGGTGCGCCGCTGGGGACGGTCAAGAGCCTGATCCGGCGGGGCTTGCTGCGGTTGCGGACGTGCATGGCCGATGACTGAGGAACAGGATATCCTGGCTGGCGAACTGGCGCTGGGCGTTCTGGACGGCGATGACCGGGCAGAGGCCATGCGCCTGAAGCTGAATGACCCGGCCTTTGCAGAAGCTGTTCGCCGGTGGGAATCGCTGTTGGCTCCGATGGCGGTTGCAACGGGTATTGCCGATCTTGCAGCGGCAACCATCTGGCAATCGCTTGAGCCGCGCCTTGCGGATCGTAGTGGCGCCGTCGACGTCGTCCAGCTGCCCCTGCGCCGGTCGCTTGCACGGTGGCGGGCGGGGGCCGTTGGATCGGCTTCGGTCGCGGCCGCGCTTGCCCTGGCTTTGATGCTGCGCCCCGACCCATCGCCTCTGCCTTCACCGGTACAGCCGGTTCAGGCGATTGCAGTCGCGCAGTTGAGTGGTGCAGCCGAAGGCCCGCTTTTGACGCTGCGTTATCAGCCAGAGCGTGGGGCGATGATCATCCGGGCCGACGGGGTGACCGCAGTCAACGCCTATGCGCCCGAACTATGGGTCATCCCGCAGGACGGCGTCCCGCATTCGCTGGGTCAGATTGCCCCCAGCGGCACGTCGCGAGTCACGGTGCCTGACAACCTGCGCGCGTTGATCCGGGACGGCGCGGTGCTGGCCATCACCATCGAGCCCCAGTCGGAAACGCCCCATCCAGCGCCCAGCAGTCCGCCGGTCGCTTCGGGCCATCTGGCGACGATCTGATTCCTGCCGTTTTCAGCGAAACCGTCCGTTTCGCAATTCTTACCTGTCGGTATGCATCCAGTGACAACCGCGATGCGTAACTTCGCTGCCTCCGGACCAGTACCCAGGTACTGATTGCCCCCCGCCCGGAGCAGAACAGGAAGGATGACCCCAATGCAGAATGTTTCCAAGCGATTCATGCTGTCGGTTGCCGCCGCCGCGCTGGCGATCACTGGTTCGGCCGCCGTTGCCAACCATCACAAGCAGAATCCGATGGTCGGCGGTGCAGCAATGTACGCGACCAAGACGATTGCCGAGAACGCCTCGGCCGCTCCCAACCTGACCACGCTGGTCGCTGCGGTGAAGGCTGCCGGCCTGGTCGACACGCTGGCCAGCCCGGGACCGTTCACCGTGTTCGCGCCCACCAATGATGCGTTCGGCAAGCTGCCCGCCGGCACGGTCGAAACGCTAGTCAAGCCCGAGAACAAGGGCACGTTGACCACGATCCTGACCTATCACGTCGTCCCCGGCACCTATACCGCCGACAAGATCGTCGCGGCGATCAAGGCAGGCGGCGGCAAGGCCGAGCTGACCACCGTGCAGGGTGGCAAGCTGACCGCTTCGCTGAAGGGCAGCTCTGTGGTGCTGACCGATGCCAAGGGCGGCATGTCCACCGTGACCACCGCCGATGTCATGCAGTCGAACGGCGTCGTTCACGTCATCGACACGGTGGTGATGCCCTGAACCCCTTCGGTCGGGGGCTAGTCATCCCATTGCCGCCCCCGATCGGCGCGCCCGCCGGACTTCCATCCCCCTCCTGACCGGCGGGTGCGTTTCATTGATGCGGGTCGGCTGGCCCCAGCGCGCCGGCCGGCCCGTTTCGCATCAGAACAGAAAGTCGTCGGCGTCCAGGCTGGCCTTGGCGACACCGGCGAGGATGATGGTACTGCCATCGGCAAGCTGGATGGCGGTGGATCCTCCGATTTCGGTCATGCGTGGCTGGAGCGTGGACCAGGTGAGGCCAAGCCCGCCCAGGACGACTTTGTCCACATTGACCGCGAAGTCGCCGATCGTGTCGATGCCGAACGCGCCGGAAAACTCGAAACGGTCGGCCCCGGCCTCGCCGAACAGAACGTCGTTGCCGCCGCCGCCGTTCAGCCGGTCATTGCCTGCGCCGCCGAGCAACCAGTTTGCCGTCTCGCTGCCGATCAGCACGTTGTCCAGCGCGTTGCCGACCCCGAACGGGGTTTCGCCCATCAGGGTGAGGGTCTCGACATTGGCATAGAGATAATAGCCTGCGCCCCGGATATCGGCCACCACCCCGTCGGTGCCGCCGCCCACTGCCTCGAACGTCAGGTCATCGGGCGTGTCGACGAAATACAAGTCGTCGCCGGCCCCGCCATCCAGCAGGTCGTAATCGCCTTCGCCGCTGTTGCCGTCGAGCACGTCCGCGCCGTCGCCACCGACCAGAATGTCGGTGAAGAAGCCAGTGCCGCCGAACAGGTCGTCGTTGCCACCCTCGCCATACAGCGCATCGGCGCCGTCGCCGCCCTCGATGCGGTCGTCATCGGCACCACCGGCCAGATAGTCGACCCCGCCACCGCCGATCAGGATATCGTCCCCCGTCTCGCCGAACAGCTGGTCGTCGCCGCCCGCACCCTCGATCCGGTCGCTGCCGCCGCCGCCCAGCAACAGGTTGCTCCCCTGATTGCCGGTGATCGCGTTGCTAAGCGCGTTGCCGACGCCGAACCAGTTCGCGCTGCCCGCCGCCAGGATCAGCCGCTCGACATTCGCGAACAGGTAATAGTTGGTCGAAGCGACCACCGTATCCATGCCCTGGCCCGCATCCTCGAACACCAGGTCGCCCTGGCTGTCGACAGTGTAGCTGTCGTCGCCCAAGCCCCCGTACAGCCGGTCATTGCCCGACCCGCCATCCAGAATGTCGTTGCCGGCAAGCCCGATCAGCGTATCGACACCGCCTTCGCCGCGCAGGAAATCGGCATTGGCCGTTCCGGTCAGCGTTTCACCGGCACTGGTGCCGACGATCGGATCCGCAACGGTGCTGAGGATCAGGTCGCTCATCTGGACCGTTTGCCGGACGAAGAGCTGGAACCGGCCAAGCGCGCCGGTCGCGGAGATGAAACTGCTGGTGCCGGACGCTTGGATACGGACATCGTACAAAGCCATCGCGGACAGATCGATCCGGTCGATGCCGGATTGAAAATCCTCGATCTGGTCCTGGGCAATGTCGGTCGATTGATCGATGGCCGTAAAGACGAACCGATCGGCCCCGGCATCACCATACATGAAATGCCGTCCCGTGCCCGCGCGGATCACATCGTCACCGGCGCCGCCACGCAGCGAACCGAATCCGGTCGTACCGTCGCTGCCGTACAGCGTGTCGTTGCCCTCGCCACCCGACAGATCGACCGTGACGAACCCGCTTTCGACCTGCAGGACATCGTCGCCGCTGCCGCCGGTGATCCGTACCGATTCGATCGAACGGATGTTCAATCCCAGGGCAGCAATCCCTGCGCTGGTCATCGTCAGTGGCGCACTGCCCGCGCGGACCAGATTGATGGTGTCCGTTCCCGCTCCGCCGTCGAAGGAGTCGGTCAGGTCGTCGATGTCGAAGGTCGCGCTGTCATTGCCAGCGCCGCCGATCAACCGGTCGATCCCTGCGCCACCGGTCAGATTGTCGTTGCCCGCGCCGCCGTCGAGCACATCGTCGCCAGCGTCGCCAAGCAGCGAATCATTGCCGTCACCGCCAAGCACGCTGTCATTGCCGAGGCTGGCGCTGATATAGTCGTCGCCCGCCAAGCCCTCGATGATGTCACTGCCGCGCCCGGCAAAGATGGTGTCGCGGATCGTCGATCCGATGACGGTCATGTCGTGGGTCGGCGCGACGATCGACAGCTGGACCGATTCGACGCCGACCATCGTGGATCCAGCAGCAAGCGCATCGCTCACGGACAGGCGGTCGCCGCGATAGGCAAAGGCGGAAATCTCGAAACTGTCGGTGCCCGCACCGCCATCGATGGCGAAGGACACGGAAAATCCGTCCGCCTCGACCGACAACTGGTCGTTGCCGTCCCCGCCGGACAGTGTATTGCGGCCCAGCCCTCCGACCAGTCGGTCGTTTCCGGAACCGCCGGTCAAGGTGTCGTTACCCTCGCGCCCGATGATGACATCATCGCCGCCCTTGCCGTCGATGACATCGGTGCCGCCAATGCCGAACAATCGCTCGTCTGCATCGGTGCCGTTCTGGGTCAGGGTCAGGCTGGTCGCATCCCACGACCATTGGGCGACCTGGGTACCCTTTTTCGTTTCGTCGCCATACAGTTCGCGCATCGCCTGGATATCGAACGGTTTCAGCGCGTCGCGCTGAGACCCGCCAGAGGTGTAGCTCATGACGGTATTGCTGAAATTATCCAGGTCTTCGGCCAGCGTATTCTCGCCTTCAAAGGGGTGCTTCAGTCCCAGAGCGTGGCCGATTTCGTGGAGCAGGATACCGTAATTGCTCATGAACTGAATGCCCATGAACACATCGCTGGACAGCGTGCCGCCGAACCCGTTGTCCGGAAAATAGGCAAATCCCGCCGCCGTGCTGTCCAGCGCCGACAGGTCGAACCCCATGAACTTCAAATCGCCTTCGCCGGGCGCAACCTCGAAAAAGGTGATGCCGGACACGGCGGAAAAGGCAGCGATCGCCTGTCGCACGACGGCCTGCTGCTCACTGCTATAGGCCTGGAACGTTGCCAGCCCGGATGCCGAATAGGTCCGGTAAAGATAATCGGGAACGACGGTGGGAAAGGAAAAGCTGATAAAGGCTGCCTGCCCCGGCTGACCGTTAATGGATGCCCCGGACAGCAGAGCGCGAAAATCCCGAACAATTGCCATCTGAAGCCCCCTCCGAACTGCTCGGGTATCAGGCTAATATAGTCGCGCGACTTTGCCCATAGTCGCCGCTGCCGGCCATGGCATTTGTTCCGGTCACCACACCGCCGTCATGCTGCATGAGAACAGGAAGTCGTGGGCGTCCAGGCTGGCCGTAGTGACGCCGGCAAGTACCCTTTGTCCATATTAACGACCAAGTCGCAGATGGGATCAATGCCCAACATATCGACTGCTATCATCGAACGCGCAAAGAAAAGGGCCACCGCCTGGATGAAGCCAGGCGGCGGCCCTCGCCCGATCGGTTAATCGGCTCAGTCGTTCAGATAGTCACCGGCATCCGCGTCGGTACCATGGCCGCTGTTGACCACCGCCGCCAGCGGATCGTCGCCGATGCCCGCCGAATCCCGCGCACTACGCGCGAGCTCGGCATCATGCTCTTCCTTGGCGGAAGCGGGAGCGATCAGCGACGCCCCCTGCATCTTCCGCTGGGCGACGCGCAACGCCGCATCGCGCGACGTGGCGGCAACCCGCAGGCGGTTCATTCCGGCACCGGTGCCCGCCGGGATCAGGCGGCCGACGATGACGTTTTCCTTCAAGCCAATCAGCGTGTCCTGCTTGCCCTGGACCGCCGCCTCGGTGAGCACGCGGGTGGTTTCTTGGAACGACGCGGCGGAGATGAAGCTGCGGGTCTGCAGCGACGCCTTGGTGATGCCGAGCAGGATCGGCTTGCCCTGGGCGGGCTGCTGACCCGGCTCCAGCTTGGCATTCACGGCATCCATTTCGTCCCGGTCGACCTGTTCGCCGGCCAGCAGCGTCGTGTCGCCGCCGTCGGTGATCTCGACCTTTTGCAGCATCTGGCGAACGATCACCTCGATGTGCTTGTCGTTGATCTTCACGCCCTGCAACCGGTAAACTTCCTGGATTTCGCTCACCAGATATTCGGCAAGCGGCTCGATGCCGAGCACTTCCAGAATGTCATGCGGATCGGGCGAACCACCGATCAGGTTGTCGCCACGCTTGACGTAGTCGCCTTCCTGAACGTCGATCACCTTGGACTTCGGCACCAGATATTCCACGACCTCGCTGCCGTCCTCGGGCTGAATGCCGATCTTGCGCTTGGCCTTGTAATCCTTGCCGAACACGACGCGGCCCGAAACCTTCGCGATGATCGCGTTTTCCTTGGGCTTGCGCGCTTCGAACAGCTCGGCGACGCGCGGCAGACCGCCGGTGATGTCACGGGTCTTGGCGGACTCGCGGCTGGCTCGGGCCAGCACGTCACCGCCCTGAACCTGCGCACCGTCCTCGACCGACAGCACCGTGCCCGGTGCCAGCATGTAGCGGCCGGCCTCGCCCGACGCATCGTCGTGCAGGGTCAGGCGCGGACGAAGATCTTCCTTCGACCGCGACGCGGCGCGATATTCCGTCACCACGCGCTGCGCGATGCCGGTCGCTTCGTCCACCTGTTCGGTCAGCGTCTTGCCGTCGATCAGGTCCTGATACTTCACGATACCCGGATTTTCCGTGATCACCGGCATGGTGAACGGATCCCATTCCGCCATCCGGTCGCCCTTTGCCACCGGCGCGCCGTCGGCGTGCATGACATAGGCACCATAGGGAATGCGATGAACCGCCAGGTCACGACCTTCGCCGTCGACGATGGCCAGTTCGCCCGAACGCGACAGCACGACGCGACGGCCGCGCTGATCGTTGATCAGGCGCAGATCGCGGTGTTCGATGATGCCATCGATCGATGCTTCCAGGTTGGACTGTTCGTTCAACTGAGCCGCACCGCCGATGTGGAAGGTCCGCATCGTCAGCTGTGTGCCCGGCTCACCGATCGACTGGGCGGCAATGACGCCGACCGCTTCACCGATATTCACCGGCGTACCGCGGGCCAGGTCACGGCCATAGCATTTCGCGCAGACACCGATCTTGGCTTCGCAGACCAGCGGCGAGCGGATCTTCATCCCCTGGATGCCGATGGCTTCGATCTGGGCGATGTGCCCCTCGTCCAGCAGCGTGCCGGTGGGGATGATCACCTCGCCGGACTTGCTGTCGACTACATCCTCTGCCGTGGTGCGGCCAAGGATCCGTTCGCCGAGCGACGCGATGGTCGAGCCGCCCTGCACGATCGAGCGCATTTCCAGCGCGCGCTGCGTGCCGCAATCCTGCTCCATCACCACGCAGTCCTGCGACACGTCGACCAGACGGCGGGTCAGATACCCCGAGTTCGCCGTCTTGAGCGCGGTATCGGCCAGGCCCTTGCGGGCGCCGTGCGTCGAGTTGAAATATTCAAGAACGGTCAGACCTTCCTTGAAGTTCGAGATGATCGGCGTCTCGATGATCTCGCCCGACGGCTTGGCCATCAGGCCGCGCATCCCGGCAAGCTGCTTGATCTGCGCCTGCGAGCCACGGGCACCGGAGTGAGCCATCATGTAGATCGAGTTGATCGGCTTCTCGCGACCCTGGTTGGGGCCGTCGTCGTACCGCTTCACCGCCTTGATCTCGTCCATCATGGCGGCCGCCACCTGGTCGCCGCAACGGCTCCACGCGTCGATCACCTTGTTGTACTTTTCCTGCTGGGTGATCAGGCCGTCCTGATATTGCTGCTCGAAATCCTTGACCAGGGTGCGGGTCTCGTCGACCAGCGCCACCTTGCTGTCCGGGATGATCATGTCGTCCTTGCCGAACGAGATGCCGGCCTTGAACGCGTGGCGGAAGCCCAGCGTCATGATGCCGTCGGCAAACAGCACCGTCTCCTTCTGGCCGGTGTGGCGATAGACGGTGTCGATGACGTCGCCGACTTCCTTCTTGGTCAGCAGGCGGTTGATCGTCTCATAGGGAACGCGGTGCGACTGGGGCAGCTTTTCGCCGATCAGCAGGCGGCCCGGGGTCGTCTCGACACGCTTCTGATAGACGTTGCCGTCCTCATCGGTCTGCGCGACGCGCGTCACGATCTTGGTGTGCAGCGTAACGGCACCGGTATCCAGCGCGTGATGCACCTCCGCCATGTCGGACAGCATCATGCCTTCGCCCGGCTCGCCTTCCTTCATCATCGACAGATAATAAAGGCCAAGTACCATGTCCTGCGACGGCACGATGATCGGCTTGCCGTTTGCGGGCGACAGGATGTTGTTGGTCGACATCATCAGGACGCGCGCTTCCAGCTGCGCCTCAAGGCTCAGGGGTACGTGCACGGCCATCTGGTCGCCGTCGAAGTCGGCGTTGAACGCCGAGCAGACGAGCGGGTGCAGCTGGATCGCCTTGCCCTCGATCAGCACGGGTTCGAACGCCTGGATCCCCAGGCGGTGGAGCGTCGGCGCGCGGTTCAGCAGCACAGGGTGCTCGCGGATCACCTCGTCCAGGATGTCCCAGACTTCCTTGCGCTCCTTCTCGACCCACTTCTTGGCCTGCTTGAGGGTCATGGACAGACCCTTGGCGTCGAGGCGCGCGTAGATGAACGGCTTGAACAGCTCGAGCGCCATCTTCTTGGGCAGGCCGCACTGATGCAGCTTCAGCTCAGGACCGGTCACGATGACCGAACGGCCAGAATAGTCGACGCGCTTGCCGAGCAGGTTCTGACGGAAGCGGCCCTGCTTGCCCTTCAGCATGTCGGACAGCGACTTCAGCGGACGCTTGTTGGCGCCGGTGATCGTACGGCCGCGACGGCCATTGTCGAACAGGGCGTCGACGGCTTCCTGCAACATGCGCTTTTCGTTGCGGACGATGATGTCCGGCGCGCGCAGCTCCATCAGCCGCTTTAGGCGGTTGTTGCGGTTGATGACGCGGCGATAGAGGTCATTGAGGTCCGACGTCGCAAAGCGGCCGCCGTCCAGCGGCACCAGCGGGCGGAGTTCCGGCGGAATGACCGGCACGACGTCCAGGATCATCCATTCCGGGCGGTTGCCGGAATCGATGAAGCTTTCGACGACCTTCAGCCGCTTGATGATCTTCTTGGGCTTCAGTTCCGACTTGGTGGTGGCCAGTTCCTCAAGCAGGTCGCGGCGCTCGCCCTCCAAGTCGAGGTCGATCAGCATCTGCTTGACCGCCTCTGCACCGATCCCGGCGGAGAACGCGTCCTCGCCATACTGGTCCTGCGCGTCGAGCAGTTCGTCCTCGGTCAGCAGCTGATACTTCTCGAGCGGGGTCAGGCCCGGCTCGATCACGATATAGCTCTCGAAATAGAGGACGCGCTCAAGCTGCTTCAGCTGCATGTCGAGCAGCAGGCCGATGCGGCTGGGCAGCGACTTCAGGAACCAGATGTGCGCGACCGGGGCGGCGAGCTCGATATGGCCCATGCGCTCGCGGCGGACCTTGGACACGGTCACTTCCACGCCGCACTTTTCGCAGACGATGCCCTTGTACTTCATGCGCTTGTACTTGCCGCACAGGCATTCGTAATCCTTGATCGGACCGAAGATGCGCGCGCAGAACAGGCCGTCACGCTCGGGCTTGAACGTGCGATAGTTGATCGTCTCGGGCTTCTTGATCTCGCCGAACGACCAGCTGCGGATGCGGTCGGGGGACGCGATGCCGATCTGGATCTGGTCAAAGGTTTCCGGCTTGGCGACCGGATTGGCGAAGTTGGTCAGTTCGTTCATTTCTGCTTCCTCTTGGGAGGATCAATGTCTGGCGCGGAGGGGGAGGGCGCTATCCGAAAGGCAGCGCCCGGTTCCCTTACTCCGCCGCGATCGCGACGCCGTCGTCGTCGAAGCCCAGGTCCTCATCGGTCTTGAGTTCGACATTCAGGCCCAGCGAGCGCATTTCCTTGACGAGCACGTTGAAGCTTTCCGGAATGCCGGCCTCGAACGTGTCGTCACCCTTGACGATCGCCTCATAGACCTTGGTGCGGCCGACCACGTCGTCGGACTTCACCGTCAGCATTTCCTGCAGCGTATAGGCAGCGCCATATGCCTGCAGTGCCCAGACCTCCATTTCGCCGAACCGCTGGCCGCCGAACTGCGCCTTGCCGCCCAGCGGCTGCTGGGTGACGAGCGAGTAGGGGCCGATCGAGCGAGCGTGGATCTTGTCGTCGACCAGGTGGTGCAGCTTCAGGACGTACTTATAGCCGACAGTCACCTTGCGGTCGAAGGATTCACCGGTTCGGCCGTCGTACAACGTCACCTGACCGCTTTCGTCCAGCCCGGCCAGCTTCAGCATCGCGGACACGTCGGCTTCCACCGCGCCGTCGAACACTGGCGTTCCCATCGGAACGCCCGCGCGGACATTCTGGGCCAGGTCAATCAGCGAGGCGGTATCGCGGTTATCGATCTGATCGTCGTAATTCTCGCCATACACTTCCTTCAGCAGTGCCCTGACTGCCTCCGGCGGCTGCCCGGCCTGCGGGTCCGGATTGGCTTCGCGCCAGGCATCCAGCGCCTCGCCGATCCGCGCGCCCAGACCGCGGGCGGCCCAGCCGAGATGGGTTTCGAAGATCTGACCGACGTTCATGCGCGACGGCACGCCCAGCGGATTGAGCACGAAATCGACCGGGGTTCCGTCCTCCAGGAAGGGCATGTCCTCCTGCGGCAGGATGCGGCTGATGATGCCCTTGTTGCCGTGACGGCCGGCCATCTTGTCGCCCGGCTGCAGCTTGCGCTTCACCGCGACGAACACCTTGACCATCTTGAGCACGCCCGGCGGCAGTTCGTCACCGCGCTCCAGCTTTTCGCGGCGGTCGTCGAACTTGTCCTTGATGCGCTTCACGGCCTCATCATACTGGACCTTCACCGCTTCCAGGTTCGACTGCATCGCGTCGTCGGCAACGGCGAACTTCCACCATTCGTGCCGCTCGGCCTCCTCCAGCACCTCCTCGGTGATCTCGACGCCCTTCTTCAGACCCTTCGGCACCGCAGTCGCGGTCTGGCCGAGCAGCATCTCCTTCAGCCGCGACCAGGTGGCACGGTTCAGAATGTTGCGCTCGTCGTCCGAATCCTTCTTCAGCCGCTCAATCTCCTCGCGCTCGATCGTCATCGCGCGCTCGTCCTTGTCGATGCCGTGACGGTTGAAGACGCGTACGTCGACAATCGTGCCCGCAACACCCGGCGGCAGGCGGAGCGAGGTGTCACGCACGTCGCTCGCCTTTTCGCCGAAGATGGCGCGCAGCAGCTTTTCTTCCGGCGTCATCGGGCTTTCGCCCTTCGGCGTGATCTTGCCGACCAGGATGTCGCCCGGTTCGACCTCGGCGCCGATATAGACGATGCCGGCTTCGTCCAGGTTGCGGAGCGCTTCCTCACCCACATTGGGAATGTCGCGGGTGATGTCTTCCGGCCCCAGCTTGGTGTCGCGGGCCATGACTTCGAATTCGTCGATATGGATCGAGGTGAACACGTCGTCCTTGACGATGCGTTCGGAGATCAGGATCGAATCTTCGTAGTTATAGCCGTTCCAGGGCATGAACGCGACCAGCACGTTACGACCCAGCGCCAGTTCGCCGAATTCGGTCGAAGGACCATCGGCGATGGTGTCGCCGGCATTGACCAGGTCGCCGACCTTCACCAGCGGACGCTGGTTGATGCAGGTGGACTGGTTCGACCGTTCGAACTTCATCAGCGTGTAGATGTCGACGCCGCTTTCCTGCGCCGACACGTCGCCGGTCGCACGGATCACGATACGGCTGGCATCGACCTGATCGACGATGCCCGCCCGCTTGGCGGCGATCGCAGCACCTGAATCCCGCGCAACGGTCTCTTCCATGCCGGTGCCGACGAACGGCGCCTCCGCCTTGATCAGCGGCACTGCCTGACGCTGCATGTTCGACCCCATCAGGGCGCGGTTGGCGTCGTCATTTTCCAGGAACGGAATGAGCGAAGCGGCGACCGACACCAGCTGCTTGGGGCTGACGTCCATCAGCGTGATCTGTTCGCGCAGCGCCATCAGGAACTCGCCGCCCTGACGTGCGGAAACCAGTTCCTCGGCAAACGACCCGTCGGCATTCAGCTCGGCCGAAGCCTGGGCGACGGTGTGCTTCTGCTCCTCCATCGCGGAGAGATAGACGACCTCGTTGGTCACCTTTCCGTCGATCACCTTGCGATAGGGCGTTTCGATGAAGCCGTATTTGTTCACCCGGCTGAAAGTCGCCAGCGAGTTGATCAGACCGATGTTCGGGCCTTCCGGCGTTTCGATCGGGCAGATACGGCCATAATGCGTCGGATGAACGTCGCGGACTTCGAAGCCAGCGCGCTCGCGGGTCAGACCGCCCGGCCCGAGCGCCGAAACGCGGCGCTTGTGCGTCACTTCCGACAGCGGGTTGGTCTGATCCATGAACTGCGACAGCTGGGACGAGCCGAAGAATTCGCGCACCGCTGCCACGGCGGGCTTCGCGTTGATCAGGTCGTTCGGCATGACGGTCGACACGTCGACCGAGCTCATGCGCTCCTTGACGGCCCGTTCCATCCGCAGCAGGCCGACGCGATACTGATTTTCCAGCAGCTCGCCCACCGAACGGACGCGGCGGTTGCCGAGGTTGTCGATATCGTCCACCTCGCCCTTGCCGTCCTTCAGATTCACCAGCGTCTTGACGACTTCCAGGATGTCTTCGGTGCGCAGCGTCGTCACCGTATCCGGGCAATCCAGGTCGAGGCGCATGTTGAGCTTGACGCGGCCGACCGCCGACAGGTCGTAGCGGTCCGGATCGAAGAACAGGCCAGCGAACAGCGATTCAGCCGTTTCCAGCGTCGGCGGCTCGCCAGGGCGCATCACGCGGTAGATGTCGGACAGCGCCTGTTCTCGCTCTTCGGCCTTGTCAGCCTTCAGCGTGTTGCGGATCCAGGCACCGGTCGACACATGATCGATGTCGAGCAGCTCGATCCGGTCGATACCAGCCTTGTCCAGCTTCTCCAAGTTCTCGGCGCCGATCTCGTCGCCCGCCTCGACATAGATTTCGCCCGTCGTTTCGTTGATCAGGTCGAAGGCCGAATAGCGGCCATAAATTTCCTCGGTCGGGATCAGCAGGTCGGTCAGGCCATCCTTGGCCGCTTTGTTAGCAGCGCGCGGCGAAATCTTCTGGCCGGCCGGGAAGATCACTTCGCCGGATTTGGCGTCGACGATATCGAACATCGGCTTCTGGCCACGCCAGTTTTCTGCCGCGAACGGAATTTGCCAGCCGCCTTCGCCGCGGACGAACGTCACGCGGTTATAGAAGTGGTTGAGGATTTCCTCGCTATTCAGCCCCAGCGCATAGAGCAGGCTGGTCACCGGAAGCTTGCGCTTACGGTCGATGCGGACGTTGACGATGTCCTTGGCATCGAATTCGAAATCCAGCCACGACCCGCGATAGGGGATGACGCGGGCAGCGAACAGATACTTGCCCGAAGCATGCGTCTTGCCGCGGTCATGGTCGAACAGGACGCCAGGCGAGCGGTGCATCTGCGACACGATCACGCGCTCCGTGCCGTTGACGATGAACGTGCCGTTCTCCGTCATCAGCGGCATGTCGCCCATGTAAACGTCCTGCTCCTTGATGTCGAGCACGGAGCGGGCATCGGTATCCGGGTCCACCTCGAACACAATGAGGCGCAGCGTGACGCGCATCGGCGCGGCATAGGTGATGCCCCGCTGGCGGCATTCTTCCTGGTCGAACTTCGGCGATTCAAGCTCGTAGTTCACGAAATCGAGTTCAGCCGTGCCGGCGAAGTCGCGGATCGGAAACACGCTGCGCAGCGTCTTTTCCAGGCCGGACACATAGCCGATCGACGGATCCGACCGCAGGAACTGTTCGTAGGATTCGCGTTGAACCTCGATCAGGTTCGGCATCTGCACCACTTCGTGGATGTCGCCGAACACCTTGCGGATGCGGCGCTTCATGGTGCCGCTCTCGATCGCCTTGGTTGCCATAGTTGAGGATTGCCCTTGTTGAAACAGAAGGTCGTGCAGTCGAAAATCACATCCGGAATGCCACCGGATCATGCACGCAACCGACGCAAAAAAAAGCCGCGCATTCATCGCCTGGCAGGCGAGGATGGCAGCTTTACGGCGTCGTGATACCGGATGATCCATTCATGGGTGCGCTGCGCGACGGCGTACCTTGCTCGATCAGCTAGTTGGCGTGAGATAGCGGCCTGTCCCGTCCGTGTCAATCGTACCTGCTGGCTCTCGCCATTTGCTTATCCGTCGTCAAGTTGATGCCGACCCACAGATAAACCGTTGATGAACAGGTGGTTATCCAGCGCGACTTGTCGCTTGGTCAGGGCAATCCATCGCTGATTCCGCAACCGCAATGAACCCATATTGGGCTTGGCAACGTTGCGTCGCCGCTATGAACAAATATCGGCTCTCCGCTCACACGGCCACCCTGGCGCTGATTGCCACGCTGGCCATCCCTGCAACCGCCCAGCAGCTGACGCCCGTACCGGCGCCAGCCGAACCCGTGGCCGCACCTGTCCCGGCGTCGCCCGCACTACAAGCGCCTATCACCATTCAGCAGGCACCCGCGCCTGTCGAGCGGGCGGGTGCACCGGTTTCCCCTTCCGCCACAGCAAGTGCGAATGATGGCGCATCCCGAAGTGTGATCGCCCCAGAAGCGCTGCGATCGGTGGAGGCGGAGCGTCGTGCCGAGCGCATCCCGCCACGTCCCGCCCGCGTCCCATCGAACCAGGAGCCTACCCTGCGCGAAGTTGCTGCCTCTGAACCGACCGTACCGGCCCCGGAGGCACCTTCGGTCATGGCCGTCGCACCGATCCAGGCGGTGCCGCCAAGCGAGGGCGCTCCATCATTCGATAATGATCCGCTTCCGGCAGAATCTGCGGTTGAAGAGCGCTCCGACATCGCGATGCCTGTGATCGTTGGGGTTGCGGGTATCGGACTTGCCTTTGCCTTGCTGGCATGGCTCGTTGCACGGCGCCGTCGGCCCGCTGCACTGCGTCCAGCCGTGGCGCGGCCCAACGGCCGAGCACGCACTACCCCGAAATCGGCTTCGCCCATGCAACAGGCGGCCGATAACAGTCGGCATGGATCGGCTCCGGTCACCCCTGTGCGTCAGTCGACCGTCGCGGCGAGCATGACCCCGATTTCGGCCGATGCCGGTCGGCATGAGCGTGCTGCGCTGACGGGTCCTTCTCCGGATAATCCTTTCCTGACCCGTCGCGCCCGGCTGAAGCGCGCGAGGTTCCTTGATGCCCGCGAACGCGAAGTCTTGCTCAATCGCCAATCATCGTCCGACGCTTCACCCATCGATCGGGTCGAACCGGCGAGGCCGGCGGCGGGGCAGCAGACCGTTTCCCGGCCCGCAAAGCCAGTCACCTTGCAGTGGCCGGGCGGTTTCAAACCTGGCTTTCAGGGATAGATCGAAGGTATAAAAAGAGGGCGACGTTCCAAATCCGGAACGCCGCCCTTTTTTTGCAAGCAAGTGCCGGGGCCGATGCCCCGGCAGCCGATTACTTGACTTCGACCGTGCCGCCAGCGGCTTCGATCTGAGCCTTGATCTTCTCGGCTTCGTCCTTGTTCACGCCTTCCTTGACGGGCTTCGGCGCGCCTTCGACCAGCGCCTTGGCTTCGGTCAGGCCCAGGCCGGTGATCGCACGGACTTCCTTGATGACGTTGATCTTCTTGCCACCGTCGCCGGTCAGGATCACGTCGAATTCGGTCTTTTCCTCGACCGCTTCGGCAGCAGCGCCACCGCCGGCGGGGCCAGCAACCGCAACCGCAGCAGCGGCGGACACGCCCCACTTTTCTTCCAGCATCTTCGACAGCTCGGCGGCTTCGAGGACGGTCAGTTCGCTCAGCTGGTCAACCAGCGCGTTCAGATCAGCCATTTCAATACTCCAATCAATCGGTTCAATTCAGGGGTAAATCGGTGTCACCGCGCAAAGGTTACGCGGCTTCCTTCTCGCTATAGGCTGCCAGGACCCGCGCGATCTGGGCCGCCGGAGCCTGCGTGACGGTTGCCAGCTTGGTGGCGGGTGCCACCAGCAGACCAACCAGCTTGCCACGCAGTTCATCAAGCGACGGCAGAGACGCGAGCGCCTTTACACCGTTCGCGTCGAGCAGCTGCTTGCCCATTGCTCCGCCGACGATTTCGAGCTTGTCGTTCGTCTTGGCGAAATCAATCACCACCTTGGCGGCGGCCACCGGATCGGTGGACGTGGCAAGCGCCGTCGGCCCGACCAGCAGGTCGGCAAGACCCGCATAATCCGTGCCCTCGAGCGCGATTTTGGCGAGGGTGTTCTTCGAAACCTTGTAGCTCGCGCCGGCGTCGCGCATCTTGTTGCGAAGGGTCGTCGACTGCGCGACGGTCATGCCCAGATTGCGGGTGACCACCACAACGCCGACCTCCGAAAAGGTGCGGTTCAGCTCGGCAACGGCATCGGCTTTCTGCGAACGATCCATGCCATTCTCCTCAAACAAGCGTCATCGCCAAAGCCATGACGCGGGTGAAACCAGGCCTGCGTGAGCAGACCAGGCGGTATTCGTCCAAGGGGGCAGGGTCCGCAGCCGGAGGTTTCCGATGGCTGCTGTCCGCGCCAGCGCCATAGCACCGGTCGCGCATCAATTCTGTCCCCGTCTAGGCGGGGGATTAAGGTGGGCATATTCCCACCACCCGCTGTCTCGGACGGATGCCTGCCGACACTGAGCCGACTGACGGTCGGGCGTCTGCATTTGCAACGACCAAAAGTCAAGCGTTCGCTTCGCGGAACGGCATGGAATGACAGCAGGTCGGCTTCTCGATCCTGCAAATCGTTAACGCCAGCGGGTTTGTCCCAGCGGGGAACATCGAAAAAACGGGGCTTTTCTGCGGATCGCAAAGCGGGGATAAGCATTGGCATGACACAGATGCTGCTCGCCCGGATTAACCATTTGCCGCGGATCACCTTGATTCGGTGGGCATTGTTATTGCTTAGCGTGGCACTGCTTACGGCGCCGGTGCTGGCCAATCCCGCATCGCCGCTGGAACGGCGCGTATCGCTGGTGATGGAACTCGACGCGCCGCTGAACCCGGGGGAGTTCGCATGGGACGAAGAGGGCGCAGATCCCGCCGGCGAACGCTGGATCGTGGTCGATATCGCCAGCCAGATGCTGTATGTTTACCAGGGTGGAGCGGAGATCGGGCGGTCAACCCTGGTTTACGGATCGGACGAAAAGCCGACCCCCTATGGCAGCTTTCCCATTCTGGCGAAGGTGGCCGACAAGCATTCGATGAAATATGACGCGCCGATGCCGTGGTCGCTGCAACTGACGCGCAGCTGGGTCGCGATCCACAGCAGCGATGTCGACCCGCGCTATGCCACGCATGGCTGTATCGGCGTTCCCGACGCCTTTGCACGGACCTTGTTCGCCAAGATGCGGATCGGCGACAAGGTGACCGTTACGAACAACTGGATGCGGCGCCATTATGCGGCCCAGGAACATGGGCCGGCATCCGATGTCGCCCATTCGTCAATGGAGGCAGGGGCCGAAGCTGTTGCGGAGCAGGTGGCCGATCCAGCCTATTGATCTGACCTCAAGGTCCACCGCGCACCATGTCGGCAAGCGATGGGCCTTTGCATCACTCCTGCGGCGCTGGGTCAGTTGAAGGCGGCGTAGGGTCGATCGGGGTCGGGTCCATGGGCTTGGGATCAATCCCTTCCCCCGGTGCCGGAACGGGGGCGGGCGTGACGGCGCTGCGGTCGATCCGGCTGGTCATCCCGGTGGATTCGGCGTCCTCCAGCACCTGCTCCTCATCGGTGAACTCGGCATCGGGCGCACGCGCTGGCGGCGGCGTCGGGGTCGACTCCGGCACCACGGGCATTTCGCCCTCGATCGGGGCCGGGGGTGGTTGATCGATCAGGCCCATATCGGCGCTATTCTCGGTTTCCGACGCCATCGGTTCGTCTCCGCCGCCCGAACACGCAGCAACCAGCAGCAGCGGCGCCGCCATGGCCGGTCGAAGCCCGATCAAACCCTTTGCCATGTTCCATTTCCTCATCGTGCAGCCAGCTGAGCCTTTTCGGCGCGGGATTCGATCTTTTCCGCCAGTTGCCGGTCCCAGCCATAGGGATCGCCCCGGAAGCTGACGGTGCCGTCGCTGGACGCAATCGCTGTCCAGTACAGCAGATAGACGGCGACCGGCTCGGGCAGGGCGGCGCGAACCGTCTTGCCGCCCGCCAGCGTCTCGTCGATCTTTTCCGGCGTCCATTCGGGGCTCATTGCCAGCAATAGTTCAGCCAGTTCGCGTGGCTTGGCCAGCCGGACGCAGCCATGGCTTGCCAGCCGGTCAAATCGGGTGAACCCGGCCTGAGCGGGGGTGTCGTGCAGATAGACGGCATAGCGATTGTCGAAATCGAACTTGAACCGGCCCAGCGCGCTTTGCGGCCCGGCCGCCTGTTGCAACCGCTTTCCGCCGCCTTCTGTTTCGATCACGCGAAAGCCATTGCGACGCAGATAGCCGGGATTGGCCCGTTCCTTCGGCCACAACTCCCCATTGGCGATGCTGCTGGGCACGTTCCAGGGCGGATTGAGCACGATGGAATGGATCGTGGACGACAGCATCGGCGTCGCGGTGCTCGGTGCCCCGGTTACGACCTTCATCGACGCAACCGGCCTGTCGCCGTCGAACACGGTCAGCTTGGCATCGGCAATGTTCACTTGGATCCGCTTTGGCGGCAGTTGCGCCGGCAGCCAGCGCCACCGCTCCATATTGGCCATGATTTGGCGAATCCGGTCGCGCACCGGCACATTCAACGCAGCTAGGGTCTGTGTCGACACGATGCCGCTGGGGTTCAGGCCATAGCGCTTCTGCGCCCGCTTCACTGCCGCATCCAGATCATCGTCGAACGCGCTGCCTTCCAGGCGAACCAGCATGTCCTCGGCCGCCAGTCGCTTGCGCAGAGCAATCACCCGCGCACCGCTGGCACCGACTTTCAGGTCAGGCCCGGCGGGAAGGGCGGCCCAGCCCCCCATGGCTTCGATCTGGCGATATTTCTCCAGTCCCTCACGCAGCGCTTCATAGCCGGTCCAGGGCGGGGGCAGGGATGCGATCCACCGGTCCAGCCGGTTATCGGACAGAGCCTGCTTGAACGCGGGATAGGGATCGAACGACGGCGGGCGCATTCCCCAGTCATCGGCGAAATCTTCCTCAGCCAGGCGTCCGTTATGGACCGAACGCGCATAATCCAATGCAGCGCGGACCAGCCCGTCATTGTCGGTGGGCAATGGCATTTCGCTGTCGATCCGTCGCAATCCTTGAACCTGCGACGCGGTTTTCAGCAGCGCGGTCAGCTGGGCGCGCTGACTGTCGGACAATACTGGCAACGGTTCGGTGATGGTGCCGGGCAGTGGCTGGACCATCGGTGCAGCCTGGGCGGGTCGCGCCTGAGCAGTCGGGCTTATTTGCTGCTGCGCGACGGCAGCACCCGACGCCAGCGCCAATGCCGAAAGTGCAGCGGCACCAGATGGATACGCAACCGAAAGCTTCACGATTCCCCGACCCTCCATGCAGATGACCATAACCGGCCTGATCCGTCGGCTAAAGAGGGACCACGCCTGTATCGCCAATTAACGCCCCGGCAAGAGGCGGGTTCATGCGGAACGGTTGCGGGGCAAAGTTTTCTGGACCGCCTTCGCTCTAGCGCGCGCCGTCGGAACCCCCGATCCGGTTCAGGATCGCTTTCGCCTGTGGCTGCTCGGGCGTTACATAGGCTCCGTTGGCGACCGGTTGGAGCATCAGACGCGCGGCATCGGCCTGACCGCGTTCGGCCAATGCCTCGCCGAGCATCAGCTTGACCTCCGGCGACTGCGGAACACGCGCATTGGCTTTCACGAGACCCAGGACCGCGATTTCGGGAACCGCCTGATCCAGCGCGGCATAGGACCGGTAATAGCCGAGCAGGGGAAGGGTTTCCTCCGTCTCCGCCTTGTTCGCGCGGACGATGGTGCGTCGTGCCTGATCGGCCAGCGCCGCCCGCTGATCGGCCGGAGCGACGGCTGCCTGGCCAGTCAGCGCAACGCCCTTCCATCCGAGCGTCTGCGCATTTCCCGGTGCCAAGGCGAGCGCCCGGTCGGCTGCGGTGGTGCACCCTGCGCCAGAGGGATCGGAGCGGCATTCACCCTCGGCCAGCAGCAACTGTGCTACAAGCTGTTTCGGGTAACGGTCTGCGTTCGATCGGGCATCGCGCAACCACGCATCCCGGCGATCGATGGCCCGTTCGCGTTGCTGGGTCATGTCCTTGGCCGTTTCGGGATCCATGCCCGGTGTCGGGGCGGGCGGCAGCGTGACATGGGCGCCGAGCTTCAGCCGGCCAAGGATCGATGCGGATTCGTCCCGGGTCAGCCGCCACGTCTTTGCCGGTTGGAACTGACCCACCGGAACCGTGACTTTTTCGTACGGCACCTTGGACCCGTTATAGTCGGCCAGTGCCTTGCGCAGGGCAGCCTCGTCGCCAAGCGCCCGCGCAGCTTCCGAATGGCTCTGGCCGCGCTGATAGGCCGCCAGATAGTTCAGGAGCGGCGCCTTCCACTGTTCGTTGAAGAACAGCATGTGCGTCAGCGACCAGGCACGATAGGGCGACCAGCGAGTTTTGCGATCGGTCAGATAGCTGCCGTCCAGCACCTTGGTCAGCGAATACGGCCCAAGTGCTTCCAGCGTTTCCCGGTAATTGGGCGGACGCTGACCATAGACCAGCGCGCCGGTGGCATCGACGTGGAAATCCGCGAAAATCTCCCCAAAGCCGTCCAGATACCAGCGCGGATAGGCGACCGGGAAATAGGTCATCAGGAAATGCCGGGCATAAGCGGCGTAAACCCGCCCCTCGACCGTCATCTGGCTGGAAATCTCGCCTACGCTGGCCTGGGCGACGGCGCCGCCCTGATCGGCAAAGCTGTTCCCCACCTGTGCCTGTTGGCCCGGCGCTGTCGGTTCGGACGCTGTCAGCCCGCCCAGCGATTGCAATTGCACCCCCTGGCGAACCAGCATCACCTGATTGGTCCCGGTCGTCGCCAGCACCGCTCCGTCATCCCTGGGGTCGTAGTAAAGCGACGAGGGCACGGCCCGGGCATAGGGTCCCTGCTGCCAGCGATGGCTGACCAGATCCAGATTGTTGAAATCCGCCTCGTCGCCGAACAGCGTGATTGCCAGGGGGACGGGCTCTTCTTCCGGATCGAAGCGGTTGAAGGTCAGGGACAGGAGGAAATGCAGACGTTCGAGATTTTCCGCCAGGCTGGCCAGCTTGGTCTCCTCGACCCGGGAAAAGATGACGAAATGGCGGGTTCGCGCGACCCGCCAGTCGCTCATTTCCACGTCTGCGCGGCGGACCTGGCGGCCGGTCGTTCCCTCGACCACGATGTCGTCAGGCCGTGGCACCGTATCCGGAATGCCCGATTGGGCATGGACGACGGATGGCAGGGCTAGCGCCGACAAACCGACGAGCATGGCAAGGGTGTGGCGCATCGTCCGGCTCTCCATCGACATTTATGCGGTGGTACTACCACCCGCACGCCGATGGGCAAATAGCGCTGAGCTATATCGCCAATAGTCGACCATCATTGTCGGGAGCCAAGCAAAAGGGGCCGGAACAGCGTTCCGACCCCCTGCTTCATCGTGATGTTCGACGATCAGGCGCTGGCGACTTCCGCCACATCCACCTTCACGCCCGGGCCCATCGAGGACGACAGGGCGATCTTGCGGACATATTTGCCCTTCGCGCCCGAAGGCTTGGCCTTGACCAGCGCATCGACCAATGCGTCAAAATTGGCGCGCAGATCCTCGGCAGGGAAGCTCGCCTTGCCAATGCCGGAATGGATGATCCCGGCCTTTTCGACGCGGTATTCCACTTGGCCCGACTTGGCATCAGTGACAGCCTTGGTCACGTCCATGGTGACCGTGCCCAGCTTGGGGTTCGGCATCAGACCCTTGGGACCCAGCACCTTGCCCAGACGACCAACGATGCCCATCATGTCGGGGGTTGCAATACAGCGATCGAATTCGATCGTGCCGCCCTGGACCAGCTCCATTAAATCTTCCGCGCCGACAACATCAGCGCCAGCAGCCTTGGCTTCCTCTGCTTTGGCACCGCGCGCGAATACACCAACGCGGACAGTTTTGCCTGTGCCTTTGGGGAGGTTTACCACGCCGCGGACCATTTGGTCGGCGTGGCGGGGGTCGACGCCGAGGTTGATGGCGACTTCGATGGTTTCGTCGAACTTCGCGGTCGCGTTGCTCTTTACCAGCGCGATCGCCTCGTCGACGCCGTGCAGCTTTTCCGCGTCCACGGCCAGAGCCTTCTGCTTCTTGCTAAGCTTTGCCATGGGATCAGCCCTCCACCACTTCGACGCCCATTGCGCGGGCACTGCCTTCGATGATGCGGGTCGCCGCGTCGATATCGTTGGCGTTCAGGTCCTTCATCTTGGTCTGCGCGATCTCGCTCAGCTGGCTGCGCTTGATCGTGCCCGCACGCACCTTGCCCGGCTCCTTGGAGCCCGACTTGAGGTTCATCGCCTTCTTGATGAGGAAGGTGGCGGGCGGCGTCTTGGTCTCGAAGCTGAACGAACGGTCGGCATAGACGGTGATGATCGTGGGGATCGGCATGCCCTTTTCCAGGTCGCCGGTCGCCGCGTTGAACGCCTTGCAGAATTCCATGATGTTCACGCCGCGCTGACCCAGCGCAGGGCCGATCGGCGGCGAGGGGTTGGCGGCACCGGCCGCCACCTGCAGCTTGATATAGCCAGTAATCTTCTTGGCCATGGTTTCTCACTCTGTTGCAGGACCACAGCCCCAAAGAGCCGCAATCCGGTTCAAGTTTAGCGGTGGTTGCGGCCCCGGTCGCCCGGAGCCTCCCGCACGGATTTCCGCCACCATCAGTGTTGGAAGCGGGTGCCCTTAGCGGAAAGGGGGGAAAGGTGCAACCGGGTCAGGCGATGTTGAGCTTCGTCTCTCCGCGCGCGACCGTCACCTTGGCGCGGGAGCGGGCGGGGGCGCCGCGTTCGCTGACGCGGTCGAGGACCATGTAATCGCTGGTCCAGCTGTCTCGCGTGACGTCGCACAGCACGAAGCCGCGCTGATCGTTGTGGAATTTGAGCTGCGGGTCGGCGGCCTGGATCGCGCTGGTCTCCGGCCGCTGATCCTGTCCGTCGCCGCCCGAGGTGATCGAGGTGGCGACGAATTCCACCGCCACCGCGTCCCGATCCGGCCGCTTGCCGTCCAACTGCACCTCTCCGGCATAATTCTGATGCTCGTCGCCGGTCAGGATCACGGTATTCTTGCGACCCAGCCCCTTGATCCCCGACAAGAGCCGCTCGCGGGGCACGCGGTATCCGGCCCAGGTGTCGAGATTATAGGTGGTGTCGGCACCCGGATTGCGATCCAGGTCCATCACCATCACCTGCTGCGCCAGCACCTGCCACCGGGCATCCGACCCGCGCATATTGGCCATCAGCCAGTCCTGCTGGCGCCGACCCAGCACCTCCGCATCCCGGCCCGACACTTCAGTGCAGACCTGATTCCAGCGATCGTTGCACGGTTGGTCGGTGCGGAACTGGCGGGTGTCTAGCAGGTTGAAATCGAGCAGGTCGCCATATTGCGCGCGGCGATACAGCTGCATCTGCGCGCCGACGGGCAGGGACGAGGCGCGCAGCGGCATATGTTCGTAATAGGCCTGCATTGCCGCTTGCCTGCGGAGCGCGAAAAGGCGGGGATCGGTGCCGTCCTGATCCAGCATATCGACCCAGTTATTGTCGATTTCGTGATCGTCCCACGTCACGAACCAGGGCGCGGCGGCGTGCGCCGTTTGCAGGTCCGGGTCCATCTTGTACTGGGCGTAGCGGCGGCGATAATCCTCCAGCGTATAGATTTCCTGGCCGAAATGCTGGCGGACGCTTTCATAGACGCCGCCCGGGCCGCTGCGGAGCCGATTGCCGCGTCCTTCATAGATATAGTCGCCATAGCAGAAGACGAAATCGGGATTGGCCTCCGCCATGCGGCGATGCGCGGTGAAATAGCCGGCCTCATAGCTCTGGCACCCGACCACGGCGAAGCGCGCGCGGGCAAGCGGCGCGCCCGCCGCCGGAGTGGTGCGCGCCATGCCGGTGCCGCTGCGTTCGCGCCCGGCCATGAAGCGATACCAGTATGGGCGGTCGGCCTTTAGCCCCGTCAGTTCGACATGGACGGCATGGCCGAGTTCGGGGCGGGCAATTGCCGTGCCCTTTTGCGCGACGGTGGCGAAGCCGCGATCCTCCGCCACCTCCCACGTCACCTCGACCGGCGCACCGGGCATCCCATGGCCGATCTCAAGCGGTTCGGGCGCAAGCCGGGTCCAGATGACGAAGCCGTCCGCCGCCGGATCGCCCGAGGCAATGCCAAGCTGAAACGGATTGGTGGCGAACACCGCCTGCGCCAGGGCAGGGCGGGCGGCGGGCATGAACCCGGCAGCAATCGCCGCCCCGCCGAATCCGCGCAGCAGATGGCGGCGGGACAGATCGAGACGATGGCTGCGGATACGGTCGGACATGGCACAGGCTCCGGGAAGCGGGGGTTAGCTGCGGGGAGCGGTAGCCCGGCTGTGCGACGGATTGAAGACGGTTTGGGGGGTGGTGGTTGAAAGGCACAGATTTGCTGACAAAAGTGTATTCGTTTAGGGAGAACTGCGCGAAGTTTGAATACAACCAACCGATCGCCTTCGTTTTGCAAATGAGCGCAAAAGCATTACGGACCGCAGCTGAATAGCATAGGCTAACCATATATCACATCACATACGGAGGATGTTGCACTAGGCTTAGAGCAGACAAAGCCAGCTCGTGGTGCAGCTTGTCTATGTACGCCCTTTACAAGCCCCTCCGAAATTTTTTACGCGGCTTCAATCTGTGGAGCGGTCTTGGCGCGACCTATTTCTACACACAGCACCTATGTTTCAACCAGCGATTACCCGAGCAGTTGAAGAACAATGCGCTCAAACTAGGGCAATCGAATGTGAAAGCAGGCCTCCACGGCCACCTTGTGGAATTACTCGCGCGCGAAATGATTCTCAATGGGCAACAGCGCGGCGGAAAGCCCCTGAGCAACGCAGATGCGGCGTTCAAGGCAATGGGCATGATCCATCGACTCGATGATAAGTTTTGGGGACTGCACGGCTCCCGATCCGACGATATAATCCTCCATCTATCACGGGTAGCCTTCCAGCAATTTCCTTGGCAGACCCCGCTGACCAACGGCGTGCTCGCACGCTATCACATGCTCTACGATCACCCGTTGGTTGCGCCGCTGGTAGAGGCAGAGTTTGGGATGTCGACTGGTGAACTTTTCCAGCTGATCCTTCTGCTTGCCGATGAGATGCTTTGGCGTCCGACACTCGCTTTCGAGTTCCTCCCCGCTGCCGACAAATCGATACACGCGCCCGTTTGGGCGCTTTTGGACCGCATTTCTCGCTCAGCCAACGATCTACGAACGGCGACAGTTGAACGTCAAAGTTACGACGTGAATTGGGCCTACAGTTTCAATCCCCTTCGGGCATTCCCGTTGGTACATGCCGGCAATCCGGGCGCCCTGATGTGCCCTGTTCCAACGATCCTCCTCCAGCGGTTGACCGATGGACTCTATTTTGACTTTATCAACGCGCACAGCAGTTTTGGTAATGTCATCGGCAAAGCCTTTGAGCATTACGTGGGCAAGGTGGTGGAACGGATCGGAGGTGATGTATTTGACCTGCGCGAAGAGGCGCGGTGGGGGAAGCCGGAACGTCGAAGCATAGACTGGATCGTCAGCGACAACAGCGCCTCGCTGTTCGTCGAGTGCAAGCTGGGTCGTCTCGACAACGCGTCGCAGACCGAAATATCGCCCGAGCCGCCGTTCGTTGCCGCGATCGGCCGCCTCGCTGAAAATGTTGGGCAGCTTTACGCCACGCTTAGCGACGCGCTAGCGGGAGGATATCCTCACTGGAAGCCTGATGGTCGCCCCGTTCATCCGGTCGTCGTCACGTTCCACGAGTGGTTTTGCTTCGGTCCGTTTTTCTACAAGCATCTCGATGAATTGGTGGACACGGAGTTTGAGAAGCGCAGATTGGACAGGGTCTTGCTCAAGCGCCATCCTTACTGTGTTTGTTCGATCTCCGAATTTGAGGGGCTATTGGCAGCCGGATCTGAAGCAACCCTCGACGTCGTGCTTTCGGAAAAATTGTCGGCTGCACATCGGCTATCGTTGACGCAAGGTTTCCTTGCTGATCGCTACCCTGGCAGTCTGAGCCGAGCGAAGCGTGCATTCGAGGACGGCATGGACTCTGTAATCGCAGCACCATCGCGTCTGACACGGCAGTAACTATTTTGGCTTGCTCAGTTGAGCATTGACTAACGCAATTTGATTGTGGCCTCGTTCACGAGGGCTTTGCGTCGAGCGCTGCCTCTCACCACACTCACCCAGCTTCGACTAGGCGGCGTAGCCGCCAAGTCTGCGCAACCCTCTCCCACAAGGGGAGAGGGGAAGGTGGGCTACCCCTTGCAATGTAGGATATGCCGGATCAAACCGGGAACATGGCAAAGCCGCTGACCCGAGAGCAAGTGCATGAGAACCGCGCTTTCCTGAGGCTGCTGGCCGAGGGCGGGAATGCGCGGGCGGCGGCGCGGGGGATCGGGCGGGCTTTTTCCACGATGATGCACCGGCGGGGCGCGCATCCGGACTTTGCGAGGGGCTGGGATGCGGCGGTGGCGGCGGCGGATGCGCGCTTTCACGCACAGGGCGGGCGGCAAAGGCCGGTGGGGCCGGCGGGCAAGGGCGAGGACTGTGCCGCGCGCATGGCCGAACGGCGGACGCGGGGCGGCGAGCCGATCGTGGTGATGAGCCAGAATGGCCGGTTGCAGGTGCGGGGCGCGCATCCGAACAAGCTGACGGCGCAGGCGGAGCAGGCGTTCCTGCTGGCCCTGTCCGCCACGGCCAATGTCACGCTGTCGGCCAAGGCGGCGGGGGCCAGCCCGGCGGCATTCTATCGCAGGCGGCGGCGCGATCCGGCCTTTCAGCGCGAATATGCGCTGGCGCTGGCGCAGGGCTATGAGCGGCTGGAGATGGAGCTGCTCAGCAATTGCGATCCCGCCGCTTATGCCCATGACGGGTGGCGGCACAACGAACCGCCGCCGGTGCCGACGATGACGGTAACCCAGGCCTTGCAGCTGATGTACCTGCACCAGAAGGCGGCGCGGTTCATGGACGCGCGGCCCGACCTGAGCTGGCGGCGGGGGGAGACGGCGGAGCGGAGCCGCGCGCGGATGGCGATGATGCGGGCGATCGAGGCGGCGCGGGCGCGCGAGGCGGCGGCGGATGCGCTGGCGCAGGCGCGGTCGCGCGGGGGACTGGCCCCGCACGAGCCGCCGGTCACGCTGCCCGCGCTGGACCAGGTTACGGGGTGGAGCCGGGCCGCCTCTGGCAAAGGCGGGCCGGAGGGGCGGTGGGGCGAGGCCGCGCTGTTCGGCGGATGGCGGATGGACCATCTGGCCGAGCGGATGGCGGCGGCCGAAGCCGAGGAATGGCGGCAGAGCGACCGGCCCTATCGCACCGTCGGCGGGCGGCGGGTCCATTCCTCTCGCGCACGGTCAGACAATCATGGCGACGGGGGCGGCGGGGGCCGGGGATGACCTGGCTCAAATGCCCCCTTTTCACGGGCGGCATTGCGGTTAGGCTGGGGCGCATCATCCCCATCCCGTGCAGGAGTATTCCATGAAGACCATCGCCATGTTGTTGCGGACCGGCAGCCTGACCCCCCTGGCGCTGGCCGCGATGGGCGGCGCGGCGATGGCGCAGGACGCGCGGATCGTTCAGCCGGGCGCGCCGGGCCAGGCGCCGCGCGCGCTGACCGCCAGCGAGGCGACCCGGATCGCTGCCACTACGGACTCACCGGCCGATATCGCGTTCATGTCCGCGATGATCCCGCACCATGCCCAGGCGGGCGAGATGGCCGCCTTGGTCCAGGGGCGGACCAACAACCCCGATGTGGTGAAGGCGGCGGAGCGCATCCGGGCATCGCAGGCGGACGAGATCGTGTTCATGCGCGACTGGCTGAAGGCGCGGGGCGTGGATGCGGCGGCGGCGGGCGGCATGGATCATGGGGGCCATGCGGGCCATGCGATGGCCGGCCATGCAGGGCATGGCGTCATGAAGGGCATGGCGACGCCGGAGCAGCTGCGCGCGCTGGCCGCGGCAAAGGGGACCGAGTTCGACCGCCAGTTCCTGACGCTGATGATCGCGCATCACGAGGGGGCGACGGCGATGGTCCGCGAGCTGCTGAACCAGCCGGGCACGGCCTATGACCCCGCGCTCTATGAGTTCGTCAACGATGTGCGGGGCGAGCAGCAGAGCGAGATCAACCGGATGGGCGCGATGCTGGCCAAGCTGTCGGACGATCCGCGCGCGACGCTGGCCGCCGGGCTGACCGATGCGGGGGTGGCGGCGAAGAACATGCGGCTGGTGGCGTCGCTGCCCAAGCCGGCGGGGTTCTTCGATCCGGGCAATCCGGGCGCGCTGGCCCCGCCGGTGCCGGCAAAGGATGCCAAGCCGGGCGAGGGCGGCGAGGGGCAGGAGGGGACGCAGTTCGGGTCGCGCTCCTCGCTGCTGAGCTTTTGGAACACCGACATCGCCTTTTCCGGCGACCTGATGGTGACGGGCAATTATCATGGGTTCAACGTCTATCGCCTGGCGGATGGGGGGATGCCGTCGCTGGTCAGTTCGGTGGTGTGCCCGGGCGGGCAGGGGGATATCTCCATCGTCGGCACGCTGCTGGTGATGTCGGTGGAACAGACGCGCGGGCGGGTCGATTGCGGGCTGCAGGGCGTGCAGGGCGAGGTGAGCGCAGAACGGTTCCGGGGGCTGCGCATCTTCGACATCGCCAACCCCGCCCAGCCGGTGCAGGTGGGCCAGGTGCAGACCTGTCGCGGCAGCCACACCCATTCGATCGTGTCGGCGGACGACAAGCGGATCGTGGTCTATAACAGCGGCACGGCATCGGTGCGCGACGAGCGGGAGCTGGCGGGCTGCATCGGCGACGTGCCGGGGGACAGCCGGACGGCGCTGTTCAGCATCGACGTGGTGGAGATCCCGGTCGCCAATCCGGGCGCAGCGCGGATCGTGGACCGGCCGCGCGTCTTTGCCGATGAGGGCACGGGGCAGATCGCCGGCCTGTGGCGCGGCGGCGATCACGGCGACGGGACGCAGGACACCAGCCGGACGGACCAGTGCCACGACATCACCGTGTTTCCGTCGAAGAAGATCGCGGCGGGTGCGTGCTCGGGGAACGGCATCCTGCTCGACATCTCCGATCCCATGAAGCCGAAGCGGATCGACGCGGTGACCGATCCCGGTTTCGCCTACTGGCATTCGGCGACGTTCAACAATGACGGGACCAAGGTGATCTTCACCGACGAATGGGGCGGCGGCGCGCGGCCGCGGTGCCGGACCTATGACCCGGTCAACTACGGCGCGGACGCCATCTACGACATCGTCGACAACAAGCTGGTGCGGCGCGGCACGTTCAAGATCCCGGCCCCGCAGGGCGAGAAGGAGAATTGCGTCGCGCACAACGGGTCGATCGTGCCGGTGCCGGGCCGCGATCTCTTTGTCCAAGCATGGTATCAGGGCGGCATTTCGGTGATCGATTTCACCGACAGCAGCGCGCCCAGAGAAATCGCCTATTTCGACCGGGGCGCGATCGACAAGCAGCAGCTGGTGCTGGGCGGATTCTGGTCGGCATATTGGTATAACGGTCATGTGTACGGGACGGAGATCACGCGCGGGCTGGACGTGCTGGCGCTGGAGCCCAGCGAAGCGCTGACCGCGCAGGAGATTGCCGCGGCCAAGGCGGCGCAATATCCGGGCGGCGTGTTCAACCCGCAGACGCAGCAGCCGGTCACCTGGCCGAGCGCGGCGGTGAAGGCGGCGACCAGTTCCCGTGGGGCGCGCTAGTCCGAGTGATTGAGCGCCAGACCGTTTGTGCTGAGCTTGCCGCAGGGGTGCCTTAAGAAAGGCAGTGCTTCGACAGGCTCAGCACGAGCGGTTGTTTTTGAGAGTCAGCGTTAGTCGGCGGCTTGCCAGTGCATCACCGCGCCATTGCGGCGATCCGGCGATGCGCCGGGCAGGTCGGCGGCATAGGGGTTGCCGGTGCCGGGCGACAGGCCGACATAGCGGTTGGTGGCGAGCGACAAGAGCATGAACTGACCCCGCAGCATGTCCTGCCACTGGAACAGGCCGGTGGAACTTTCGGCCTCAGTCAGCCGCACATCGGCGGCAAGGCCCGCGCCGGTCACGGTCAGGAAGCGGCCGGTGGATACCGACTGGAGCGCGACGCGGCCTTGGCCCCGGTCGAGGACGCGGAAGCGGACCTGATCGCCCTTTGCTGCGTCCGATTCACCTGCAACATGGTGCAGCATTCCATGCGGGTTGGCCCATGCCACGCTGTTGTCGGCCAGGTTGCGGATGGTGATGGTGCGGCCGAGCGGCAGGTTGGCGCTGCGGTCGGCGAGAGGCTCGGCAACGGTAAAGGCGTCGAAATCGGCGCGCCCACCGGTGCGGCCAAGGGTGTTATAGGCGAACAGGGCGAAGCGGACGCCCTGAAACGTCTTGAGCTGATAGGGCGTGCGGATGGCATCGCCGATCGGCGTGAAGGCGGTGCCGTCGGTGCTGTAGCTGAACCGGGCGGTTTCCTGATCCGCGTCGAACGCCATGCGCAGATGGACGCGGGGGCCGGACAGGGGCGCTTCCACCGTGCCGTTCGTCCCCTGATCATAAAGGCGCAGCGTGTAACGCCCCCCGTCCCGCGTCACGCCCAGCGTTGCGTGGGGCAGGTTGAGCAAGCCCAACCCGGCAATGTCACCGGGGGCAAGGCCGCTTGCGTCGAGCAGCGCGGTGGCGGTGGAGGCGGGTGCTACGGCGCGCTGGGTCAGGCTGTTGCGGGCCAGCATGAAATGGGCGGCGGGAAGCGGGGTGAGCCGCAGATGGCCGGGTCGCGTCCGGAGCGACCAGCGGCGGTCGTCCGGGTGATGGTTCCATTGCCAGACCGGTTGCAGCGCGGGGCCGCTGAAGTCGTCGCTGCGCTGCCAAGCCGGGCGGGGAAGCGTATCTGTGCCGGTGGCCGGCTTGATCCAGGTTACCGGGCTGCGCCCCGGATTGCCGGGCAGACCGAACATCGGCCAGCCGCCCTGCCAGTGAACGGGCGAGAGGAACGTCGTGCGCCCCATCGCGCCCACATCCATCATGGAAAAACCCCACCAGTCGCCATTGGGAAGCTGAACCAGCCCGCCCTGATGCAGCGGCGTGGCACCATGGGCATTGGCGCTGTCCGGCCGGGTGAAGTCGAACCTGGCGCCGGGGCCGGGCAGCGGCTTGCCAAGGCCATTGTCCGCAAGCCACCAGCCGCGTGGCCTGCCCATCGTTTCGGCGGCGCTGATGACGGTGGTTTCGTACGGCCCGTCGATCCGGTCGGCCCGAGCGGCCTGCATCCGGCCGGTGGGCGAATAATTGGCGCTGATGATCCAGTATTTGCCGTCGATCTTGTAGAAATGATGCCCCTCACCCATCGCATTACCGGCGGGAATGATCGTCCTTTCGCTGCCGGGGACAAAGCCGGACAGATCGGGTTTCAATTCCAGCAGGCGGACCGCATCATAGCCGGTGACCGCCCACACGCGCCCGTCATCGTCGAACAGGACGGAGATGTCATGGGCATCGCCGGGGATCGAATTATGGGTCCACGGTCCGGCGGGGTTCTTCGCGCTGAAATGCTGAAGCCCCTTGCGATTAACATTGGCGAAGATGTGGAAGGTGCCGTCGTGATAGCGCAGCGACGGTGCCCAGATGCCCTGGCCGTAGATTTCCTGACCCTCGGCCAACCGCCAGCCCGACCCCAGATCGAGCCGATCAAAGGCATAGGAGGCGAGCCGCCAGTTCACCAGGTCGCGCGAATGGAGCAGGGGCAGGCCGGGCATGACATGCATGGTCGTGCCGGTCATGTAATAAACGTCGCCGACGCGGATGATGTCGGGATCGGAAAACTCGTCGTTGAACAGCGGGTTGGTGAAGGTGCCGTTGCCATTGTCCGCCGTCCAGCCGGTGATGGGGACGGGCGTATGCTGCGCCACCGCCACGCCGGAAAGCAACGCGGCGGCGAGCGCGGCGCGCAGCATCATTTCCAGATGCCCTGCGGCGTCTGTTCGACAAAGGCGAGCGTGCCGTCGGGCTTGTGATGCAGCTTTTCGGCCCGCACCGCACGCCTGCCCATGCTGCCCGGCACGCCGTTCACGGTCAGGCTGGCGTCGTGATAGAAGAACAGCCAGTCGCCACGGAATTCGGCGACGCCCGGATGGATGGTGAAGCTGTTCTTCGCCACGTCGGTCAGCTCGCCGCGATAGGTCCAGGGGCCGGTAATGCTGGGCGCGGTGGCATAGGAAATGCGCTCGTCGCGGTGGCTGGCGCGGTCCATCGAGGCATAGGTGAGGTAATAGAGGTCGCCGCGCTTGTGCACCCACGGCCCCTCCTCGAAATGCCTGGGCGTGATGTCGACGATCGGCCCGTCCAGCTCGATCATGTTGGGCTTGAGCTTGGCCATGTAGCAATTGCCGTTGCCCCAGATCAGGTAGCTGGTGCCGTCCGGTTCGGTCCAGACGGTCGGGTCGATATCGTCCCAGTGATGCGGGCCATCGGGCGTCATGTCGTTATGGACCAGCGCCGAGCCCTTTGCGTCGACGAACGGGCCGGTCGGGCTGTCCGACACGGCGACGCCGATCGATTTGCCGGGATGAGTGCCGTCATGTTCGACGGCGGTATAGAACCAGAACTTGCCGTTCTTCTGATGCACCTGCGAGGCCCAGGCATCGCCCTTGGCCCATTTGAAGTCGGTCGCCCGCATGATCGGCCCGTGATAGGTCCAGGTCTTCAGATCCTTGGTCGAATAGGCGATCCATTCCTCCATCCGGAACATCTCGCCATCGCGCGCCTGATCGTGACCGGTATAGAGGTAGAGCGTGTCACCGACGACCAGCGGCGCGGGGTCGGCGGTGAAGCGATCCTTGAACAGCGGATTGCCGTTCGTCGTCACGGTTGTCTGGGCCGAAGCCGCGCTTGCCATCAGTGCCGCCGCAAGGGCCAGTACCATCCGCATCCATGCTCTCCTTCGTGGTCCATGCCCACCGGTCCTCCCGCTCGTACTGAGCTTGTCGAAGCACTGCCTTTTGTCGTCCGTTTGGAAGGGAAGAAAGGCAGCCCTTCGACAGGCTCAGGGCGAACGGTGGGGGGACAAGAGCGTAATAGTCAGACAAATGCAAGTCAGCGCAGTTGCCGTTTTTCCAGTTTCCGCGCCAGCGTCCGCCGGTGCATGCCCAGACGACGGGCCGCTTCCGAGATATTGAAGTCGGTTTCGACCAGCGTCTGGTGGATATGTTCCCATTCCACGGTCTTGATCGAGGATTGGCGACCATCGACGGGTGCGTCCGCATCGCCGGAGGTGCGCGCGAACGCGGCCTCGATATCGTCGGTGTTGGACGGCTTCGCCAGATAGTGATCGGCCCCCAGCTTGATCGCCTCGACTGCGGTGGCGATGCTGGCAAAACCGGTCAGGACGACGATGCGGGCATCGGGAAGGGCGGACCGGAGCGTCTGTACACAGGCTAGGCCGGACGCGCCGCCCGCCAGCTTCAGGTCGACGACCGCATGGCTCGGCCGTTCGCCCGCACCCAGCAGGGCAGCGAGCGCATCATGTCCGTCGGCCGACAGCACGCGGTAGCCCCGCCGTTCGAACGACCGGCGGAGCGTCCGGGCAAAGACGGCGTCGTCCTCGACGATCAACAGGGTGGGCGCATCGGTCATGCCGGCTGGTTCCGGTCGGGCAGGGCAAGTGCGGCCAGCGGCAGGCGGATCGTTACCCGAGCGCCGCCGCCGGGGGGATTTTCGCCCATCGCCTCGCCGCCCAGCTTGCGCACGACATTGACCAGCAGGAACAGGCCAAGGCCCGCGCCTGGCCGTTCCTTGGTCGAATGATAGGGGCGGCCGAAACCGTCGATCATGTCGGCGGGAAAGCCGGGGCCGCGATCGTTGACGGTGAGCACCAGGATGTCGCCATCGCGCGTGGCGCGAACGCTGACCCAGTCCGGCGACACCTCTGCCGCATTGTCGATGACGGTGCCGATCACCTGGCGCAGCGCCGGATCGGACAGGATGGGCATGTCCGCCCCGAAACGGTTGTCATAGTCCAGCTGTTTCAGGCCGCGCGTACCTTGCCAATCGGTGATGATGCCGGCGAGAAAGGCATGGACGGTGGTGCGCTCCGTCGCCTCGCCCCGCGCCTCGCCCGCCGACATCAGGATGCCGCTGACGATCGCCTTGCAGCGATGAACGGCGGATTCCATGTCATCCAGGTCGTCGCGGATCTCATGTTCCTCGGCCAGGCGGGGCATCGCCTTCAGATCGCCCAGCAGTACCGACAGCGTGGCGAGTGGCGTGCCCAGTTCATGCGCCGCGCCGGACGCGAGCAGGCCGAGGCGCACGATATGATCCTCCTCCGCCGCGCGCTGACGGATGGCGGCAAGCGCTGCGTCCCGCTGACGCAGGTTGCGGGCGATGCGGGTGACGAAGGCGGTCAGCAGCACGGCGATCAGCACGAAACAGACGAAGCTGCCGGTCAGGTACAGGGTCAGCGGGTCGCTGGCATAGGGGGCGGGCAGGGCGAGCGGCACCGCATCGATGGTGAGTATCCCAAGCGCGATCAGGGTCGCGGCGACCAGCGCCCAGGATGCGGCGGGGCGCAGGATCATGGCGCCGATCACCACCTGCAGCAGGAACAGCGAGGCGAACGGATTGGCGAGGCCGCCGGTGAATTGCAGTTGCCAGGTAAGCGCCGCGACATCGAACAGCAGCACGCCGAACAGCTCGGGCTGCGATACCGACCGGCGGCCCCGCAGCACAGCCATGGTGACCAGGTTGATCGCGACCAGCCAGCCAAGGGCTGCCAGCAGCGGCGGCAGGGGCAACGGAACGGCCATGCCCCAATGCACGACGACGATGGTGGCAAGCTGGCCCCCGACGGCCAGCCAGCGCAGCTGAACCAGCAGCGCCATGTTGCGCAGGCCGGCATCGGTGTCCGGGGTGTGGGCAAGCACGCTCATCCCCGGCGGATCACCAGCCACGCGCCCCACCCGCAACCGATGGCCAGCGCGAACCAGGTGAGGGCATAGACCAGATGATTGTCGGAAAAGCGCACGACCGTCAGCCCCCCCACCGGATAGCCACCCGGAATTGGGGTGGCATCCGCATCGATGAAATAGGGCGCGGCGTTGCGGATGCCGCGCGCCGCAGCAATGGCCGCAACATCGCGCGAATACCAGCGGTTCTGCCGGGGGTCGTTGGTGCGCAGGAAGCCGCCCGCCGGTTCGGTGAGCCTGAGCAGGCCCGTGACGGTCGTTTGTCCGCCGGGATTCGCATCCCCACGACTGGCCGGATCGCGCCGGTCGGGGGGCACGAAACCGCGATTGACGAGGACGGTGAAACGCGGCGTCTCCAGCGGGGTCATCACCCAATAGCCGGCGCCGAGATCGGTCACCGCCTGGACCAGCGTTTCGCGGTCGTGGCGGAAGCGACCGGTGACGGTGACGCGTCTATAGGCATCGTTGCCTGCCGTCAGCCGCACGTCTGGGCCGGGAGCGGGGACGGGCGGCGCGGTGATGCGGGCATCGACGGATGCGATCAGTGCCGCCTTCCACTGCATTCGCTGCACCTGCCAGATGCCGAGCGCGATCCCGGCAAGCGCAAGGAGAACGAGCAGGCCCGCCAGCCCATAGCGGGCGGTGGCGGGCCGGGCGGTCATGGGGCCGGGTTGGTCGTGTCGGGCGTCATTTCCATGCCGCCCGGCATGGGCATCATGTTGCTGTTCAGATGGCTCATTACCCAGAGCGACCCGGCGAGCATGATGAAGACGACGATGATCGTGAAGACGAGCGAGGTCAGGCTCCACCCGCCCTCCGCCTTTGGCGTCATGTGCAGGAAGTAGATCATGTGTACGATGATCTGAGCCACCGCGCACAGCATGATCGCGACCGCCGTCAGCGTGGCCGAGAGCGCGCCGGTCATGACGAGCGCAAAGGGAATGGCCGTCAGGATCACGGAGAGGACGAAGCCTCTCGCATAATCCCGCATCGTCGCGTGCGGAATTTCGATGCCGTGATGTTCGTTGGCATCATCGCCGTGGATGGCAACCGGATCAGCGCTCATCGCAACATTCCCATCAGATAGACAAAGGTGAAGACGCCGATCCAGATGACATCCAGAAAGTGCCAGAAGAGGCTGAGGCAGGCCACCCGCCGCTGATTGGCGGGGTTGAGGCCGTGCAGGCCAAGCTGGACGATCAGGGTGACAAGCCAGATCAGGCCGAAAGTGACGTGCAGGCCATGCGTTCCGACCAGCGTGAAGAAGGCGGAGAGGAAGGCGCTTCGCTGGGGCGTGGCGCCGATGTGGATCAGGTGCGCGAATTCATAGAGTTCGATGGCGAGGAACGCCGCGCCGAACAGGCCGGTGATGGCCAGCCAGAGCTGCGTGCCGCGCACCCGGCCCGCCTGCATCTGGATCATCGCCATGCCATAGGTGATCGACGAGAACAGCAGCATCGCTGTGTTGAGCGCGACCAGCGGCAGATCGAACAGGTCGCGGGGACCGGGACCTGCGGCGAAATTGCCGCCCAGCACCGCGTAACAGGCGAACAGGATCGCGAAGATGAGGCAGTCGCTCATCAGATAGATCCAGAAGCCCAGCATGGTGCTGTGCCCCTCGGGATGAGGATGCTCGTCGAGCTCGAAATATTCGACGCGTTCGCCGCCCGCCGCAATCGTGGTGGTGCTCATGCGCTTCAGGCTCCCAGGGCGGCGAGCTGGCGGGTGCGATCACCCTCTGTCGCCGCAACCTCGCTGGCGGGGATGTGATAGTCCCGCTTGTAATTGAAGGTATGCACGATCGCCGCACCGACAATGCCGACGAAGCTGGCGGCGGCAAGCCACCAGATGTGCCAGACCAGGGCAAAGCCGCACACCGCGCTGATCCCGGCGATGATGACTCCTGCACCGGTGTTGGCGGGCATATGGATGTCCTTGTAGCCGTCGACTGGCCGTTCGACGCCCGCTGCCTTCATGTCGTACCATGCGTCCAGTTTGTGGATGCGCGGCGTGAAGGCGAAGTTGTAGGCGGGCGGGGGCGAGCTGGTCGACCACTCAAGGGTGCGGGCATTCCAGGGATCGCCGGTTTCCTCGTGCAGCTCGTCGCGCTTCCAGATGCTGACCGCGAACTGGATGAGCATGGCCCCGATCCCCGCCGCGATCATCGCAGCGCCGATTCCGGCGATCACGAACCAGATCTGGTAGGACGGATCGTCGAACACGCGCATCCGGCGAGTGACGCCCATCAGGCCGAGGACGTAAAGCGGGGCAAAGGCGACCCAGAAACCGGGCACCCAGCACCAGAAGCTGACCTTGCCCCAGAACTCGTTCAGCCGGAAGCCGAACGCCTTTGGCCACCAGTAATTGATCGCCGCAAAGATGCCGAACAGCACGCCGCCGATGATCACATTATGGAAATGCGCGATCAGGAACAGCGAATTGTGGAGCACGAAGTCGGCAGGCGGCACTGCGAGGAGCACGCCGGTCATGCCGCCGACGGTGAAGGTCAGCATGAAGGCGACGGTCCACATCATCGGCAGTTCGAACCGGATCCGCCCGCGATACATGGTGAAGAGCCAGTTGAAGAGCTTGGCGCCCGTCGGGATCGAGATCACCATGGTAGTGATGCCGAAGAAGCTGTTGACGCTGGCGCCCGATCCCATGGTGAAGAAGTGGTGCAGCCACACGACATAGCTGAGGATCGTGATGACGACCGTGGCATAGACCATCGAGGTATAGCCGAAGAGCTTTTTCCCCGAGAAGGTCGAGACCACCTCGCTGAACACGCCGAACAGCGGCAGGATGAGGATGTACACCTCCGGGTGGCCCCAGATCCAGATGAGGTTGACGTACATCATCGACGACCCGCCAAAGTCGTTGGTGAAGAAGTTGGTGCCGGCATAGCGATCGAGGCCCAGCAGGGCGAGAACCGCGGTGAGAACGGGGAAGCTGGCGACGATCAGGATGTTGGCGCAGAGCGATGTCCAGGTGAAGACGGGCATCTTCATCAGGCCCATGCCGGGCGCGCGCATCTTGAGGATCGTCACGATCAAGTTGATACCGGATAGCGTCGTGCCGACGCCCGCGATCTGGAGCGCCCAGATATAATAGTCCACGCCGACGCTGGGGCTGTACGAAATGCCGGAAAGCGGCGGATAGGCGAGCCAGCCGGTCGCCGCGAATTCGCCCACGAACAGCGATGCCATCGTCAGGCCAGCACCCGCAGCGGTCATCCAGAAGCTGAAATTGTTGAGAAACGGAAAGCTGACGTCGCGCGCGCCGATCTGAAGCGGGACGACATAGTTCATCAGACCGGTGATGAACGGCATCGCCACGAAGAAGATCATGATGACGCCGTGCGCGGTGAAAATCTGGTCGTAATGATGCGCGTCGAGATACCCTTCGGACCCGCCGAAGGCCATCGCCTGCTGCAGGCGCATCATGATCGCATCGGCAAAACCGCGCAGGAACATGACCAGCCCCAGGATCATGTACATGATCCCGATCTTTTTATGATCGACAGTGGTGAACCATTCCTTCCAGAGATAGCCCCACAATCTGTAGCGGGTGATCAGGCCGAGCAGGCCCGCGCCGCCGATCATCACCACGATCATGGTGGTCAGCACGATCGGATCGTGCGGCAGCGCATTCCACGACAACTTGCCAAGCAGGAATGTCGGTTCAGCGGCGGAAGTCGATACAGTCATCGGGACACCGTGTTTCAGGAAAGCGGAACGGAATTGGTTTGCGCGGTCGACGGCCCGTCAGCGGCCCTGGCGCCGCCGGGGCGGGGCAGATTGGCCCCGGTCAGCGGCGTCAGGTCGACCCGGCGAACCATGGCAGCCGCAACCCCTTTGCCAAGCATGGTGGGGTTGGTGCACAGTTCGGCGACATAGGCCTGGCCCTGCGCCTGAGCGGTCTGCCCATCGGCGGTACCGCGCGCCCGCGCCTTGTCATATTCGAGCTGGCGGACATTGTAGAGCCCGGCACGGCCAAGACCCCCCTTCGCGTCGATGGCCATCATGTCGTGCATGCACATCTTGCCCGGTTCGACGCAGAGGTTGACCACCCGGTCGAACAGCCCGTTTTCAACCGAGGCAAAGCGCATCACCGGCACCTTTTCGCTCGGCCGTTCGAGCTTCAGATAATTGGCCCGGTCGAGCGCAAGGCCGCTGCCCCGCGCGGTCATCGCCCAGGCATCGAATCCGGCCTGATCCAGGCTTTTCACCGCGAAGCGCATGTTCGAGAAGCCGGCGCCGGAATAGTTGGCGGAAAAGCCGGTAAAGGTGCCGCGTTCGTTCAGGACGCCGTGCAGCTTCGTCTCCATGCCGGGCATGGCGTATATCTGTCCGGCCATTGCCGGCACGTAGAAGCTGTTCATGACCGACGACGATGAAATGCGGAACTGCACCGGCCGGTCGACCGGCAGGGCGAGTTCGTTGACCGAGGCCACGCCGAGTTCGGGATAGATGAACAGCCATTTCCAGTTGAGCGCCACCACCTGAACCTCGAGCGGCTGGATGTCCGCCGCCACCGTCTTGCCCGGCGCAGTGCGGGCAAGCGGGCGATAGGGATCGAGCAGATGGGTGCCGACCCAGGTCAGCGCGCCGAGGCAGATGATGATCATCAGCGGCGCGGCCCAGATCAGCAATTCAAGCTGGGTCGAGTGATCCCAGTCGGGCTTGTAGGTCGCAGCCTTGTTCCCCGCCCGGTAGCGCCATGCGAACAGCGCCGTCGCCGCCATCACCGGCACGATGATCAGCAGCATCAGCGCAGTCGAGATCATCACCAGATTGCCCTGTTGCCGGGCGACGTCGCCGGCCGGGTCGAGCACGATCATGTTGCAGGCACCCAGCATGGACAGCGCGACCAGCGCTGCGATCACGCGGACGGGGCGAAGGGGCGACGGCATCCTGGTCATGTCGATCCACTTATTCTGGACAGCCGGACCGCGACATTGGACATTTTGTCCAATACCCAGTCCCGGGGCAAATCGGCACAGCACCAAAACGGTCGTGATGCGTTATGGTTCGCACTGACCCCGGAATAAACTGATCCAGCCCGTGGAAAGCCGCCTATGACCACCACCGCCGTGCCAACGACCGAAGCAGAGGACGATGCCCGCGACGTCAATGACGACGGCCATCGGATCGCACCGGGCGAAATCGCCATCGGGGTCATCATCGGACGGACGTCGGAGTTTTTCGACTTCTTCGTCTATGCCATCGCATCGGTGCTGGTGTTTCCGAAACTGATATTTCCCTATCTGGACCCGCTCACCGGGACGCTGTGGTCTTTCGCGCTGTTCGCGCTGGCATTCATGGCCCGGCCGGTCGGGACGGCGTTCTTTACGTGGGTCGACACCGCCTATGGGCGCGGCGCCAAGCTGACCATGGCGTTGTTCCTGCTGGGCGGGTCGACCGCCGCGATCGCCTTTCTGCCCGGTCATGCCAGCATCGGCATCTGGGCGGCGTTATTGCTGGCGCTGTTCCGCATGGGGCAGGGCGTGGCGCTGGGCGGATCATGGGACGGCCTGGCGTCGCTGCTGGCGCTGAACGCGCCGCAGGACCGGCGCGGCTGGTATGCGATGATCCCGCAGCTTGGCGCGCCGCTCGGCCTGATCGTCGCCAGCCTTTTGTTCGCGTTCCTGATCGCGGCGTTGCCGGCGGAGGATTTCCTGCAATGGGGCTGGCGCTATCCGTTCTTCGTCGCCTTTGCGATCAACGTGGTTGCGCTGTTCGCCCGGCTGCGCATCGTGGTGACGCCGGAATATGGCGAATTGTTCGAAAAGCGGACCTTGCAACCCGCACCGGTGATCGAGACGATCCGCACCGAATGGCGGGTCATCGTGCTGGGGTCGCTGGCACCGCTGGCCAGTTTCGCGCTGTTCCACATGGTGACCGTCTATCCGCTCAGCTGGGTGTTCCTGTTTACCGATGAATCGCCGGTGCGGTTCCTGTTGATCGAGGCGGCGGCGGCGGCCGTCGGCGTGCTGGCCATCCTGGCGTCGGGCAAGCTGGCCGACCGGTTCGGCCGCCGCAACCTGCTGGCCGCGACGGCGGTGGCGATCGCGGCGTTCAGCGGCTTTGCCCCGCAGCTGCTGGATGCGGGCGGGACGGGCGAGGCGGTGTTCATGTTCGCCGGCTTCATCCTGCTCGGCCTGGCGTTCGGACAGTCGTCGGGCGCGCTGTCCGCCAGCTTCAGCCAGAAGCGCCGCTATACCGGGTCGGCATTGACTTCCGATCTGGCCTGGCTGTTCGGCGCGGGCTTTGCGCCGCTTGCTGCCCTGTGGCTGTCGGCCAATTACGGGCTGATCGCGTCGGGCACCTATCTGCTGTCGGGCGCGGTGGCGACGCTGGCGGCTTTGTGGGCGAACCGCGAACTGGGCAAGCAGCAATAGGGCGGGGCGGGTGTTCGTCAGCTTCGACCCCGACTGGCCGCCGCCGGACGATCCGGCCCCGCCACGGCCCGAACCGCCCCGGCGCATCGACCGGATGCAGGAAAAGCGCCTGTTCCAGATCGTCGGCGTCAACATCGTCATGTTGCTGGTCGCGCCGATCGGCGGGGCGACGCTGTTCCTGGCGCTGGCCCGGCTGTTTCAGTAAGCCGCAGCGGCGCCGGGCGTCACCAGTAGCGCGCGCTGGCGATCCGGGCGCCCTCTGCCAGGGCGGCCATCTTTGCCCAGACGACTTCCCGGTCGACGCCGCCCGACCCGACATGGACCGAAAAGCCGCAATCGACCCCGGCCAGCACATTGTCGCGCCCGACCAGGTCGGCATAGCGGCCGATCCGCTGTGCGATCAGCTCGGGATGTTCGATATAGCCGGACTGGCATTCGACCACGCCGGGGATCAGCACCTTGCCGTCCGGGAGGCCGATTTCCTTGAACAGCTCGTACTCATGCGCGTGGCGGGGATTGGCCGCCTCGAACTGGATGGCATGCGGACGCGCGCGCCAGACGAGGTCGATGATGTCGCGCATCGGCACGTCGCAGTGGTGCGGGCCGGGATAATTGCCCCAGCACAGGTGCATCCGCAGGCGTTCCGGCGGGATGTTGGCGGTGGCGCGGTTCAACGCCTCGATATTCAGCATGATCCGGTCGCGGAACTGCGACAGGCTCAGGTCGCGGAACTGGGTATGGCGGCCCATGGCGAGATCGGGGCAGTCGATCTGAAGCAGGATGCCGGCATTGGCGATGGCTTCATATTCGTGGCGCAGGCCCTCGGCGAGGGCGAACAAATAGGCCTCGTCGCTGTCATAATAGTCGTTGGCGAAGAACAGGGCGGTGACGCCGGGGGAGGCGGCGCTCATGAACGCCTGTCGCCCCTCATGCTTCGCGACCGCAGCGTTCAGCGTGCGGGTGTCCGCTTCCACCGCCGTCATGTCCTTGACCGTGATCGGCGCGTTGCACGCCGGGGTCTTGCGGTGGCGGCGGCCGGGATCGCCGAAGATGCGGTCCTTCACCCCCGGAAAATCCTCCACATCGGCAAAGACATAGCTGTTGCCGCTGCCGCCGAAGCCGTTCAGCCGATCTTTGATATAGGTCGCGTAGCTGGGTTTCGACTGTTCGCCGTCGTTGACGATATCCAGCCCCGCCTCGGCCTGACGCCGCACGACATAGTCGACCGCCTGTTCGACCCGGGCAGCGACCGCCGCCTGGTCGAGCGGGAGCCCTTCTTCGCTGGCGAACATCAGCGCGATCAGGTCGTCCTCGCGCGGCAGGCTGCCGACATGGGTGGTCAGGAAACGGCCATGGGTCATCGATGCGGTCTTTCTCAGCAAGGAAGCGAGGACAGGAAATCGGCGACGATCGCGTTGAACGTATCCGGTGCATCGAGATTGCACAGGTGGCCCGCGCCATCGATCCGGGCGTGGCAGCCTTTGGGCGCGGTGGCGGCGATCCAGGCGGCGACCTGACGCCGCCAGGCGGTGTCATCCGCTCCGGCGATTGCCAGTACCGGCATCGGCAGCTGCGCGATATCGTCGGCCGCGAACTGCAACGCCGCATTAGCCCCGATCAGGTCGCGGCCATCATAATCGGCCAGGATCGCATCCAGCAGCGGCTGGGCCGACGGAGTGACGCGCGTGAGCGGGTGGCGTCGCCACTGGCTGCGCACCGCGTCGATCCGCCCGGCACGGACCAGGTCGGCATAGTCGCCGCGCGGAATGGCCGGTTCGCCGCCGCCGTTCGGGACGATTCCATGCAGCGGCGTCCCGACCAGGATCAGCCCCATCAACCGGTGAGGTTGCCGACGGGCGTAATCCAGTGCGACGCCGGCCCCCTGCGACAGGCCGAGCAGGACGAACCGATCATCGCCGACCAGCCGGTCGATGTCCCGCCATTCGGAGTCAGGCGACGCAGCGGCGCTGGACCGGCCGAACCCGCGGCGGTCGGGCAGGATCAACTGGTGCGATCCAGCGAGCGGATGCTGGGGCGTCCAGCTGCGGTGATCCAGGGTCCAGCCGTGGAGCATCACAAGCTGCGGCCCCGATCCCAGCCGGAGACAAGCCAGGGTGCCGCCATCGACGGCAACATCCGCCATGGCGCCGACCCCATCCGTCACCGCCGGTTCGTTCAGGGTCAGCGCGGCGCCGATGCTCACTGGGCTGGTTGCAACAGATGCCGGACGTCGTTGTTCGGCCGGTGATCGCCAGCCAGCCAGCGTTTCAGCTCCGCATGGGCATCCTGGCGCCGGGCGGCATTGATGGCGTCGGAACCGGGCGCATCCTGAGTGAATTCAAGGATCATGCCGTCGGGATCAGTGACATAGACCGAGCGGCAATAGCCATGTTCGAGGACATAGGTGGCCGGCGGCTCGATCCCGGCGGCGATGATCCGGCGCTCCAGTTCCGCCTGCGCCTGTGCATCGACCGTCAGCGCGATGTGCCGAAAGGGGCTGGGGGGCAGTTCCGGCCCGAACTCCGCCTGATCCGCGGGATCAGCGAAGGAGAAGAAGGCCAGCGCACTGCCGTCCTGCATCCCGAAGAACAGGTGGCAATAGGTCCGCTCGCGCCCGAACAGCTCCTCCTGTTCGCACCAGGTGGCGACGAGCGGAAAGCCGAGGATATCCTCATAGAAATGCCGCGTCGCCTCCAGATCCTTCGACACATAGGCCGTGTGGTGGAGGCGGGTGGGAAGGGAAGCAGTCATCGATGCAGCTCCATGCGGTTCAATTGAGAAGGGGTACACCCGGAAAAAGCTTGGACAGCCATCCGATCAGAACTTCACCGTTGCCTCAAGCCCGTACACGCGCGGCCGCGCCTTGAACACGAAGCCGCCGGGCGAGAATTCGGCGTTGTAGCGTTTGTCGAACAGGTTGTCGGCGAAGGCGGACAGGGTCCATTGGCCATTATCCAGCGCCACGCGGGTATCGACCAGATCGACCGGATCGCGCGAGGTCGAGTTCGTGACATCGAACCAGGTCCGCCCGATGCGGCGATAGTCGATGCGCACCCGCGCCTTCAGATCGCCGCCGTCGATCGCCGTTTCATATTGGCCGCCCGCGTTGAGGGTGTAGCGGGAGATGAAGGGCGCTTCGTTGCCGATCACAGTGGGATCGGGAAATTCGCGGATGTCCGAATAGGTGACGCCAAGCCCCAGGTTGAAGTCCAGGCCGGGCGCGGGCCGGAGGGTGCTTTCAAGTTCGAAGCCCCGCAGTCGCGCCTTTGGCACGTTCCCGAGATTCTGGGTGGAGTTGGCGGCCAGAAAGACGAAGAAATATCCGTTTCTGGATTCGGTCGTATAGGCGCTGCCGTTGAAGGTGAGCAGACGGCCGAACGGGCTGCTCTTGAACCCGATTTCGAACGTGTCGGCGATTTCCGCTTCATAGATATCGGCTACGCCGACGACGCCCGTGCCCGCCGCCACCGCGCCGACGCCGGTCTGGTTGAAGCCGCCCGAGCGGAAGCCCCGGCTGTATCCGCCGTAAAGGGTCAGGTTGCGATTTGGCGTCCAGGTGGCGGTGATCTTCGGCTGCCATGACGAGAAGGACCGCTCGCGCACTTCGCCGGTGGTGCCGGTGGGAAAGCCGGGAACGACGGGGATGAACGGCTGGGGGGTGAGCGTGGTGTTTTCACGGTTGTCGCGGTCGTAGCGGAGGGAGGCATCGACGCGGAACCGGTCGCTGAACTTGTAGCCGAGCCCGCCATAGACGGCCCAGGCGAAATTGTCCTGGCTGTCCGCCAGGAACGTCGCCTGCGGGTTCAGCGGATTGGTGCTGGGGGTGCGATAGACGGGAAACACGCCGTTGCCGCTGTCGACCAGATTGCCGGTCGAGATATAGCGGTCGGTCTGGATCAGATAGGTGCCGATCGACCAGCTGAACGCGGAATCGTCGTTGGACGAGATGCGCAGATCCTCGCTGATCGCGCGCACGTCCAGAAACTGGCTCTGGTTCAGGTCGAAGCCGAGGATGTTGAAGAACAGCGAGTCCGGGATGGGCAGGAAGTCGAAGGCGTCGCCCGTCAGGATTTCGCTGATCTTGTCATAGGAGGTGACCGAGCGGATATTGCCCCAGTCGGCATCATATTCGACCTTGGCGGAAAAGCTGTAAATGTCGCGGTCGTTCTGACCCGCATTGTTGACCCGCACCGGCAGGCTGACATCGTTCACGTCGGCGACGATGTTGTAATAGAATGCCTGGGTTTCCAGCCGCGAATAAAAGCCGCGCAGATCGACGGTCAGCGCGTCGGTCGGCTGCCACAGCAGCTTGCCACGGACCGAGAAATCGCGGACCGGATCGGCATCCTCGCCAAGAAACGTGTTGGGGATATAGCCGTCGGTGTCGCGGAACGAACCGGACAGGCGGAACTTGAGCGTGTCGCTGAGCGGACCGCTGATCCCCGCCCGGATGGTGTAGCCAAAGCCGTTGTCGATCCCGGCCATCACCCGGCCCTCCAGCTCGTCGCTGGGGTCCTTGGTCGTGATGACGATCGCGCCGCCGATGGCGTTGCGGCCATAGAGACCGCCCTGTGGCCCCTTCAGCACCTCGATCTGCTCGATGTCGAACAGCTCCTGGTTGAACTGGGCGGCGTTCACTTGCTGCACGCCGTCCACAACCACCGCGACCGATGGTTCGGAATTGCGGTTCTGGGTGATGCCGCGGATGATGACGAAGGCGTTGCCGACATTCTGCGTCTCGACCAGCTGGACGTTCGAGGTCAGGTCGATGAAGTCGGAGGGACGATCGATGCCCGCCGCCTCGATCGAACCGGCGTCGAACGCGGTGATCGCAGCTGGGGTATCCTGAAGCCGGGTGTCGCGGCGAAGCGCGGTGACGACGATGTCGCCCGAGTCCTGAGCCTGTTCCTGGCCCGTGTCTGCCGGAACCGGCCGATCCTGTGCTGCGGCAGGGGATGCGAGCGCGGCCGCTAGAGCCAAGCAGGACGACGCGGCCAGAGCGCGAAAGCCGGTGGTGACGTGCTTCATTCGGAAACCTCCCCTGTCGATGCCACCGCGCCCCGATTGTTGTCCCCGGGTGCGCTATCCCTGGCAATGCTGCAGGCTGAACACTTCGTCATACGAAGTCAAGTTCGATATGCGAAGTTTCGTTTCGATAAGGCAAGGGTGTTGCGCGGAAGGCGTAGCGCTCCGACGATCCAGCCTGACAATGGAGAAGATCAGCCGATGTGGAGGGAATGCAGCAGCGCCGGCCAGCGTTGCAGCGCGCCGCCAATCTCCGCAGCGGCATCGCGCAGCAAGGGCAGGCGGGTCCGCACCAGCTCGTCCTGCGAAATGCGAGTCGTCAGCGTCGAGCAGTTGATGGACGCAACCACGCGGCGATCGGCATCGAACACCGGTACCGCGACCGAGACCAGTCCGTAATCGAGTTCGTCGAGCGCGGAATCATAACCATTCGTGCGCACATCGTTCAGCCGGGCGACCAGTGCGTCCTGGCTGGTAATCGTGCGTTCCGTGAACCGGGTGAGGGTTGCCCGCGCGAGATAGGCGTCCAGCGCCTGTTGCGACTGATGCGCCAGCAACACCTTGCCCATCGATGTCGCATGGAGGGGAAAGCGGGTTCCGACGCTGGCGCCCAGCCGGATCCGGCGATTGGTGGACAGATGCGCGACATAGAGGATGTCGTCGCCGGACAGCACCGCCATCGACGAACTGTCACCGGTTGCATCCCGCACCTGTTGCAGCGGCGGCACGACGATCTGATCGACGTTCATCGACGACAGATAGCTGGTGCCGAATGCCAGCACCTCTGCCCGCAACAGAAACTTGCGACCATATTGCGCGACATAGCCGAGCTGAACCAGCGTGTTCAGGCAGCGGCGGGCAACTGCGGGGCTGAGCCCGGTAATCTGCGCGACCTCGCTCAACTGCATTTCCGGGTGCGCGGCGTCGAACGCCCGCAATACGCGCAGCCCCCGTTCCAGGGTGGATAGATATTCGCTGTCCTTGCCGTCGCGCGGTTCGTCGGTCATGCCCCGCGTTACGGAACCGGACGCATCCCGGCAAGCCGCACCGTCCGGGTGGCCTGCGGTCATTCAGCCGCTTCGGCGCGGGGCGGCATTCCGAACCGTTCATTATGCTGTCCCAGCACCGGCGGGGCGGTGACCGACGTCATCCGCTCGCCGTCGAAGCTGACTGGCGAACGGATGGTGCGGAACGGGCCGTGGGGGCCGCCCGGATCCTCGACGCACAGACCCAGATGCCGTGCCTGTTCGGTTTCCAGCACCTGGGGCGCGGTATGGACCGGGGAATGCGGCACTTCTAGGCGGCCCAGTTCGGCGCACCATTCGGCGCGCGACCGGGTGGCGAAGATCGGGGCCAGAAACGCCGCGACCTTTTCGTAATTGGCGATGCGGGCGCTTCTGGTGCCGAATTCGGGGCGTTGAAGCATGTCCGGTTGGCCGACCGCCGTCGCCAGATTTTCCCAGAATTTGGGCGGCGACGACATGTGCAGCGCGATCCAGTCGCCGTCCGCGCACTGAAAGACATAGGATTGCGAGACGTTGGGGCGGCTGTATGGGCCCATCACCTCGCCCTCGGACAGGTAATGGGTGAAATCGTCGAGGTTGAAATGGGCCATCGCCTCGAACATCGATACCTCGACCAGCCGCCCCCTGCCGGTAGTCGCGCGTTCATGCAGTGCCGCCAGCACGCCGTACGCCCCGTAAAAGCCGGTGATCGCATCGGCCAGCGCAGGGCCGACCACACGCGGGCTTTCGGGATTGACGAGCAGCCGCAGGAAGCCGCTGGCCGCCTGTGCCACAGTGTCGAAGGCGGGGCGATCCCGGTCGGGACCGGTCGGCCCGAAGCCGGAGATCGACAGATAGATCAGACGCGGATTGATGGCACGCAGGCGTTCCGGGCTGATATTCAGCTTGTCGGCGACGCCAGGCCGGAAATTCTGGATGAACACGTCCGCTTCGGCGATCATGGCATCGAACCGGGCAAGATCGTCGCCGCCGCGGGTATCCATCGTCACCGACCGCTTGTTGCGATTATAGGTCTGGAAATGCGGGCTGTAATAGCCGCCGTTGAAGGCGCGGAACGGATCGCCGCCATCGGGCCGTTCGACCTTGGTCACGTCGGCACCCAGATCGGCCAGCAACATCCCGGCCGCCGGGCCGGTGATGAACGTGCCCATTTCCACCACCGTGACATTGGAAAGCGGCGTTGCCATGTTGACGTCTCCCTGTATGCCGGTCATAGAAAGTTCGATATACGAAATCAACTTCGTAAAACGAAGTTCCGCCTCGGGTCGCACCGAATACTCACCGGAGAGCCAGTTTCATGCGCATCGGCAAGCAGGACGCGCCCCACACATCCATCTGCACATCGGATGCCGACAGCATCACGGTGCGCGGCCGCGACCTGTGCGGCGACATCATCGGCCAGATGGATTTTACCAGCTATTTCTGGTTGCTGGTCACCGGGCGCGAGCCGACCGAGACGCAGCGCTTCTTCGCCAATGCGGTGCTGGCGGCGATCGCCGAGCATGGCCTGGTACCCAGCGTCGTTGCCGCGCGCATGACCTATGCCGCGGCACCGGAGGCGTTTCACGGGGCGGTTGCTGCCGGATTGCTGGGTTGTGGTTCGGTGGTGCTGGGAAGTGCCGAGGTGGCCGGGCAATTCTATGCCGAGCGGGTGGCGGCGGCGGGTGAGGGCGGAGACCTGTCGGCGATCGCAGCCGAGGGCATCCGGCGGCTGCGCGCGGAGAAAAAGGCCATTCCGGGGTTCGGCCATCCGCAGCATTCGGCGGGCGATCCGCGCGCATTGCTGTTGCTCGATCTGGCCCGGCAAAAGGGCGTCGCGGGCAAGCATATCGCGATGCTGTATGCGATCCGCGACGCGCTGCCCGACACCATTGGCCGGCCCCTGCCGATCAACGTCAACGGTGCGATCCCGGCGGTGATGCTGGACGTCGGCTTTCCGCTGGGCGCACTAAAGGGTATTTCGCTGCTGGCGCGCACGGCCAGCCTGATCGGGCATCTGAACGAAGAGATCGAACGACCGATCGGCTTCATCCTGTCCGGCGCGGCGGCGGAGCGGATCGACTATGTCGAAGGGGACAGCGATCCGGCATAGCGTTGCTGCCGATCATCGAGTGGACGGAAGGCGACGGATGGCCCCTCCGTCATCGCTGGCGGCGGACAGATGGGCGGGTGCCACGCCCGCTTCGACCCATTGTTCCATGGCCTGCTGAGCATCGAACCGCCAGAAGCCGGGACCACCCGCGCAGTGGTTCATGCCGGGAACCAGGAACAGCCGGTACCATTGCTGCAGCTTTGCTGCACTGTGCTGCATTCGGGCAGCGACCTGACGGCGATAGGCGAGCGTATCCAGCGGCGACACGACCGGATCGGCGAGCCCGTGATAGACCAGCAGCCTGCCGCCCCGCCCATGAAAGTCAGACAGGTCGGGATCGACGGCGTCGATGGTCGGTGACAGCCGCTGCCGTGCGAGAGACAGGTCGCGGGCGAACCGGTCAATGCGCGGTTGCCACGACTGGTCGAATGCCCAGATGCGCCAGAAATCGGCGCGCGCCGGTTCGTTTGGATTGGCGGGGTCTGCCCAGTAAGCGCTCCATCCAGCCTCGCTGCCCGGCAGCCAGGGATGGGTGAGCGCCCGTCCGGTCCGCGGATCGCGCGCGCCGGCATAGAGGCGGCGGGCGGCCGTTATCTGGGTCGCGGACAGGCAGGACCGGCCCTGGCTGGACTGGCCTTGGCCGGGGCGGCATTGCAGCACGGTCACATCGGGGCGGCACGAAAGCGGGTCGACGAGCCAGCGCCGATCGCCGGCCCCCTCTGTAGAGCATTGGTTCAGGCTGTTTTGCTGGAGCAGGCGCAGCGCCGGCACGTCGAGGACGGGTTTGCTGTCGCCGCCGCGATTGGCCAGAAACTGCCACAGAAAGGCAGCGTTCAGCGTCACCCGGTTCGATCCCGGAGCACCCGCGACGATGCCATCGAAATCGTCGGGAAAGCGTTGCGCCTCCATCATCGCCTGATGCCCGCCGGTCGAGCAGCCGTTGAAATAGCTATGGCGCGGCCAAGCATGATAGTGGCGGGCGGTCAGCTGCTTGGCCGCGACCGCCGTCCGGTGCACGGCGCGCCAGGCCCAGTCGCGGATCGCCTCTGGCCGCCCGAGGGCGAAGTCGGGACCGTCGCCCTGATGCCCCGTATCGGTCGCCACGACAGCGGCACCCCGCAGCAAATGCGCGGCCATCGCTTCGACCGGCAGGCGGGACGAATAGCCGCCATTGCCGAACATGATGAACCGCCCCGACCAACGGGCGCGCTGCGGCAACCAAAGGTCGAAGCCGATCCGCGATCCATCGACGGGGATCAGCACGCCCTGAACCCTGCAATGCGGGGGCAGGGCCGGAGCGGGAGCGGGGGCGGGCGTGGCGGCTTCGGGCCGCCAATCGGCCTGGACGATGAAACGGGCGGATTGCCGCGTCAGGGCGCGGCAGCCATCGGCCTCCCCGGCAATCTGAGCCGACAGCGGCGTCGACGATGCGGCAAGCGCGGCGGCTGCGATCGCAAGGGCAAAGCAGCGCGACCTAGCGCAGGACATCGCTTGCCTGTGCCTCGGCGACGATCCGGTCCGCATCCTCCGGCAACAGCCATCCCTCGGCCACCTGTTGCGCGGCGGCCGATCGAACACGGGCGACGAACCCGTCATGCGTGCCATAGCGCGCTTCGAGCGACGGTCGGGGATCGCGATTGGCGATGCGTTGCGCCTCGGTTCGCGCAAAGGGAATGAAGCCGCCGACAAAGCCGCAATTGCCGCCCACGCCATAGCCGGATTGCAGCCGGTTCCAGCCGGTATAGGTGCCCAGCGGCACCAGATGCTGCACCGACGGCACCCCGCCGATTTCATTGCCATCGGCATCGACGCGGGGGACGCGTTGCGGGATCATGCCGCGAATGACCGGCGGCTGCCGGGCGATGCCGCTCAGATAACGGTCATCGAATTGCGGACCGAAATCCTGGTCCGGCAGCGTGTTCAGCATTCCGTCCGGCGCTGGCCAACCCTGAATGAACGGCCATCCCATCGCCGCACTGGTCGGTTCGACCAGTTCGCCGCGCGACAGCATGGGATAGGCGCTGGGCGGCGGTGCCGTACCCTTTGCCACCCAGTTCTGCAGCACGGCCAGCAACGCGCGCCGGGTGTCCGTCATCGGATTGGCATTCCAGGGCAAGGCGCATTTCGGGGCGCCGGGATAGGTCGGATCGCCGTTGAGTGGCCAGCCGCCGCGATAGGAACCGCCATGCGTCGTGCCGGGCGAGTAATAGCGGCGAACCCCATCCGGCAGCGGGATGTCCGTCGCGGCGTCGGTTCCGACCAGTCCTGGCGACATGCGCAGGCCCCAGAATTCGGCGGACCCAAAGGTTTCGATGACCCGGGGACAGGTTGCCGTCGCCGTGCACCGGTCGAGGAGGCTGGAGGCGCCCTGGCCACGCCGGCGATCGTCATACCGTCCCCACCAGAGCGTGCCCTCGCTGCCCACCTCATAGGGATTGGCTGCGCCGCCGGGCACTGCAAAGCGCAGATTGAGCGGAACCTGACGCGCGGCGATGTGCGGATTGGCACCGTCGAACACGATACGGCCCCGTTCATCGGCGTTATGGCCGTGGTGGATCAGGCTCTTGACGAAATTGCCCGATTGCGACGTCCCGGTCGCGATGGTCCAGCGGACCAGCCCGGCCAGCGGATTGGCGCTGCCGTCGACGGCAGTGGCATCATAGCGCAGAAAGCTGTTCAGATCGCGCACCGCCGCAAAGCCGATGCCCAATATCTGCGGATCCCTGCCCTGATAGACCAGGGTATAGGCAAGGTTGGGATCGAAGCCGCCGCGCAGGCACAATTTGCTGGCGTCCGGAGTGCCGGGAAAGGGCGTGACCGAACAATCGGCAAAGGACCAGTCGGTGGCGGCGATGGTATGCGGCGCATCGTCGTCGGTTCGCTGGACGACAAGCTGCGCCTGCCGGGTGTCTAGGGTCACGGGCAGGGGGCGGGGCGTAGGCCGCCCGATGCCGCCGGTAATGGCGATGCTGGCAGAACCCCGCGGAATGTTGGTGAAGCGCTGGAGCACCGGTCCGGTGCGTCCGGCCGCCACCGGCACCTCAAGATACTGGACCCCCGGCTGGGGCGCGATATCGCCCTGCCATCCGCTGATGACATGGATATGCCCGGCAGGGTCGGCGGCAACAGCACCGTTCCCGCGATTGGGCACGTCATAGATCAGGAACCCGCTGGCGCGCGCGGGATCGGCCGGCATGGCGATGGCAAAGGTCGCCCGGTAACCGACCCTGCCATTGGCGTCGCGCGGCGCACCGTCCAGATCGGTGATCGGCACCGCGCGGCTATCTGACGGATCGAGCGACCCCCGGTAATGCCCGCGGATCAGCACATAGGCGGGGGCACCCGGCCGCGCTGCCGGGATCGCCTCGCGCGTGTCGATCGAGATGCTTTCGACCCGTGCCGATAGGGGGTGCAGGGCGACGGAGGCAGCCAGTGCCGCCACCAGGGTTTTGCGGTTCATCCGGGGTCTCCTGTTCCGATCGGCAGGTCGAGCAGCTGAGTGCCCAGTGCCTTGCCATGGGCATCCAGCGCCAGCGAACGGGTGACGCCGCCCTGCAACGCCCCTTCCAGCACGAAATTGAGCGCCCCGATGCCGGGCAATGTGTAGCGCGTGGCCCGCCGGACCGAGAGGGCGGGCAGGTGCGCGAGCAGACGATCGACCGTCACCTCGCGTTCGATGACCGCATAATGGCCAGCTTCGTTGGCGATGACGGCGATCTGGCTGATATCGCCCTTGTCGCCCGTGCGGACATGCGCAATTTCACGCAGCGTCATCATTGCAGCACCTCATGCATTTCGATGACAGGATGCACCTGTGCGGCGTCGATCAGGGTCGATGCGACGGCGACCACCGGGCGGACGCCATGGGTCGCGCCGCCTCCACCGGCCGGGCCGTTGGTGTAAAGGGCCTCGACCTCGGCCCCGATGGACAGGGCGTGATCGCCGCGGGCAGCGCGGCCGACCACGCGGAGGCGCACTTCGGCGGGTTCATGGCCGGACGGGCCGCGCCGGTCGGTTGCATCCAGTCCGATCAGATCGACCCGAAGGTCATCGACTTCGGCACCGATCAGCCTGAGCCGTTCCTGCACGATGGCACCGGCAAGCCGGGCACGATCCACTGCCCCCGGCCCGGCATAGGAAATCTGTCCTTCGCCGATGAACCCGTCCCGATAGCCGATGGAAACCTTCAACTTCCCGCTGGGCGGACGACCGGTGCCGCCGGTCACGCCAACTTGGTCGGGGCCGAGCGCATCGAAGCGGACACCGGTGAAATCGGCGATCACATCCGCCTGGTGATAGGCGGCGGGGTCGAGAATTTCATACAGCAATTGTTCCTTGCACGTCGCCGGGGTGACCCGGCCGCCGGTGCCGGCGACCTTGGTCAGCACGGCCGATCCGTCCGCCGCGATTTCAGCCAGCGGAAAGCCCAGCCGCGCAAGGTCCGGCACATCCTTGAACCCCGGATCGGCGAAATAGCCGCCGCATAACTGCCCTGCACATTCCAGCAGGTGACCGATCAGGGTAGCCTGCCCCATCATATGGGGATCGTCGATACTCCAGCCGAAACGATGGAGCATCGGTCCGCAGAACAGGGCCGGATCGCCGATCCGTCCGGTCACCACCACATCCGCACCCATCAACAGCGCCCGGGCCACCGGCTGCGCGCCCAAATAGGCATTGGCGGATACCAGCTCGCCCAGATCGCGGGTCGTCCCGGCCCGGTCGGTCAGCGGCAGTGCCTCGCGCAACATCAGGTTGAGCACATCGTCGCCCGTTACCGATGCGATCCGCACCGGACCCAGGCCAAGCGCGCGTGCCTCCTCGGCGATGGCGAGCGCTGCGCCGCGCGGATTGGCCGCGCCGCCATTGGTGATGAGGCCGACGCCGCGCTGCATCGCCAGCGGCAGCGCGCGGCGGAACCGTTCGCGCAGGCGGGGGTCATAGCCCCTGGACGGATCGGTCAGCCGTTCGGTCTGCGCAAGCGCAATGGTCCGTTCGGCCAGGCATTCGAACACCAGATAATCGAGATCGCCCTGTTCCAGCAGCTCGAGCGCCGGTTCGATCCGGTCGCCCGCAAAGCCGGCACCTGCGCCGATCCGCAGCGCCCTGGTCTGCGCGGTCATAGCGGCAATGCTCCGATCAACAGCGCGGCGACCAGCATCACCAGGCTGGCGGCGAACAGCCAGGGGATGGCGAACCGCTGATGCGCGCCCAGATCGACGCCGCTCAAGCCGGCGACCAGGAAGGTGGCCGGGGTCAGCGGGCTGACCGGAAATCCGGTCGTCATCTGCCCGATCAGCGCCGCACGGCCCATGAACAGCGGGTCGGTCCCAAACTGCTCGCCGACCTTTGCCAGCACGGGCAGCACGCCGAAATAGAAGCTGTCGGGATCGAACACCAGGCTGAGCGGCATGGAGACGGCACCCAGGATCACCGGCAGGTTGCCGCCGATCTGGGGCGGCACGGCCCCGGCCATCGTCGTCGCCATCGCGCCGATCATGCCGGTTTCGGTCATGATGCCGGTAAAGGCGCCCGCAGCGAACAGCACCGCCGCCATCAGCAACGCCGCCTTTGCATGGGCATCAATCCGCTCGCGCTGATCCGCAGCTGCCGGATAGTTGATGATCAGCGCCAGCGCGGTGCCGACCATGAACGCGGCGACCGGCTCGACCAGGCCGGTGACCATCGCGCCGACGATGAACGCGGTCAGCACCAGGTTCACCCAGAACAGCCGGGGCAGGCCGGTCTCAGCATTGGGACCGCTGGATGAGGGGGACGCGGTACCGGCGGGGGAAGGACCGGTCATCGCCAGGCGGTCACCATCCGTCATGGGTGGAGCGCTGGCCAGGCCTGCGAGCCGAACCTCCTCCCGTCGGCCCATCCACCAGGCCGCCGCAAAGACAAAGGCCAGCCCCGCCAGCTGCGCCGGGAGCATCGGCACGAACAGGTCGGTAGTCGACACGTTCAACGCGGCCGATGCGCGGAGCGTCGGGCCGGTCCAGGGCAGGAAATTGACCCCCGCCGCCAGCGATGCGGTGGCGGCGAGGACCCGGCGGTCCATGCCCAGCCGATCATATAGCGGCCTGAGCGCCGGGATCGTGATGAGGAAACAGACCGCGCCGGATCCGTCGAGATGGATGACCAGCGCCAGGAACGCCGTGCCCATGGCAATCCGCGTCGGCCGTTCGCCGACCAGCCGCAGGATCGTGCCGACCAGCGGATTGAGCAGCCCGGCATCGGTCATGATGCCGAAAAACAGGATGGCGAAAACGAACATGCCCGCCACTGGCGCCAGCCGTTCGATCCCGGCGGTGATATGGTCCGGCAGCTGCGGCCCCTGACCGATCAGCAGTCCGACCGTTACGGGAACCAGGATCAATGCAGCGATCGGCGAGACCCGGTTGGACATGATCAAGGCCAGCAGCGCTACGATGGCCAACGCGCCGGATAATGCGAGCATTCACCCCTCCTGTCCCGGCCGCGCCGGGGCTTGCAATGGGAATGGCGGCATCGAAGCTATCCATCAATTACAATTATTCGATAGATCAATGCACCGAGTGGAACGGTAAGCCGCTCGGTCGATCGATAGCGATGCGTTATCAATCGATGAGAAAATTGTATTTCCCTTCTTGAAACTGCCCTCCCATCCTTCCGGGCAAGGCACTCGCAAAAGGTGCTGGCGATAGTGCGGCTCGTCCCCGGCGCTGGTCCCGATCGACCATCGCCATAGCGTATCGAGGACTGCCGTCCCTTCGCAACGGGAACCATTGAAAAGGGAGGGGACGCATGACCGTGCGTTACAATCAGCTACGTTCGTCGGTGCGGCATTGGTCGCTGAGCGCCATTCTGGCGGTGGCGCTGGCCGCGCCGGTGCAAGGCGCGGTGGCACAGGAGGTTGATCCCGACGATGCAGCGGCGCAAGCGCAGGGCGCGCAGCCGGAGGCCGAAGAGACGGGCGGCGCCGATATCGTCGTGACCGGTTCCTATCTGAATATCCGGCAGGAGGATCGGGCATCCCCGGTCCTGTCGATCACCGCCGACGATCTGTCGCGCACGGGGGTCAATTCGCTGGCCGACCTGACCCGCTACATTCCCCAGAATATCGGCAGCGCGGGCGGCATCCAGGACCTGGCCAAGGGCGGCGGCGCGGATTCGCGCGATACCCGGTCAGCCAACCTGCGCGGCCTGGGTTCAGGCGCGACGCTGGTGCTGCTGAACGGGCGGCGCGTCGTTCCGCTGGACGGGTTCGTCAACCTGAACAGCCTGACGCCGGAAATCGCGATTTCGCGCATCGACACCGTGCTGGACGGGGCATCCTCCACCTATGGTGCCGATGCCGTGGCCGGGGTGCTGAACGTCATCACGGACACGCGCTTCTCCGGGCTGCGCGTGGCCGGCCAATATACGCATATCGCCGACTCTCCCGCCTATAACCTGCAGGCCATGTTCGGGGTCGGGAACGAGCGGTTTCATACCGTCACCTCGCTGACGTACCGCGATGTCGACCGGTTGCAGAATGGCGACCGGGCCGTCACCGATTTCTTCAACCCATCGTCCGGCGCGGGGGCCAATCCCGGATCGTTCGTCCTGTACGGTCGCCCGGTCAGCGCGACGGGCGGGGACGTCATCATCAACGGCAACAATTATTCGACGCTGTACGACCGGTTCCGCAACGCCAATGGCACGTTGACCGTCGTCGATCCCGAATGCGGGTCGGAGGCGACGCAGAGCCGATATGTTCCCGCCGCCAACAGCCCCGGATTCGGACTGGGTGCATGTCAGTTCAGTTTTCAGGCGCAGAACCCGATCCGTCCCGCTTCTCAATCCTGGCTGGTGCACAACGATACGACGTTCGAGCTGGCGGAGGGGCATACCCTGTTCGCCGAACTGGCATTCTATCACCAGGAAGCGCAGCGTTACGGGGTTCCTTCCTTTGCCCAGAACCGCAACGGACCGTTGCCGCCGATCGTGCCGGCGGAAAATCCGTTCAACCCGTTCGGCGTCGATGTGGGCTTTATCGGGCGTGCCATCGGATCGCAGGGATTTGCAGGGACGCAGTTCAAAATCCAGCGCGATACCGTGGACCAGCGCCATTTCGTGCTGGGCGCACGCGGCCGCATTTCCAGCAACTGGAACTACAACGCCAACGTTACCTGGTCGCGGGGCGAAGTCCATGTCAACGACAAGGACACCGACATGCGGCTGTTCCAGGCGGGGCTGGACGGGTTCGGCGGCCCCAATTGCAACATCCGGTTCAATGGCCCTGGCAGCGGCGCCCAGCCGGGGGTCGGCAACTGCCTGTGGCTCAGTCCGTTCGGGGCGGACAGCCAGACGCAGGACCCCTCGCTGATCTTCAACATCCAGACCGATGAGTTTTCGACCACCATCCGCGAATATCTGATTGGCGAGGCGGTGGTGAACGGCACGCTGATCGAGATTGCCGGCCGACCGCTGGATGTGGCGGCGGGCGCGCAATATCGTCGTGAGTTGCAGATCAGCCGGTTTTCCGACCTGTTCAAGAACGGGTTCGGTGCGTTCAACGGACCGTTCCGCGATCAGGACCTGCGGCGGGAAGTGAAGAGCCTGTTCGCCGAGGCGAACATCGAGCCCGTCGACGGGCTGAACGTCAACGCCGCCGCCCGGTACGAGGATTACGGCAATTTCGATGCGCTGACGCCCAAGATCGCGGTCAACTGGCGGGTGTTCGAGCAACTGTCCCTGCGCGGATCGGCCAGCAAGGCGTTCCAGGCACCGGCCATCGCCAATTCCACCGCTTCACTGATCGCAACGAACGTCGCCAACATTATCGATCCGCTGGACGGATCGCTGGTGTTCCGGTCGATCCAGCAATTCGGCAATCCGGAACTTCAGCCGCAAAAGGCCGATGTGTTCAACATCGGTGCGACCTTGTTGCCCGTGGCAGGCGCGCGGCTGTCCATCGATTACTGGAATTACAAATATGCCAACCAGATCCAGCTGGAGAACGGCCAGGCTGTGATCAATGCCGACCCCAACGGGCCGAAGGTGATCCGCGACGCAAGCGGCGTGGCGCAATCCGTGATCGTCACGTCATATAATGCACCCAGCGGCACCCAGACATCCGGCATCGACGTGGCCGGACAGTTCAATTTCGATATCGGCGCGTTCAGCATCGGGCTGCGCGACAACCTGTCCATCCTGCTCAAATATGACGTGGATACCGGCCGGGTCGTCTATGACGGCGTGGGCACGCGCAACAATTACCAGACATCGCCGCTGACCGCAGCGGCCGCGCCCCGGTTCCGCAACGTGGCGGGGATCGATGTGTCGACGGGTAGCCACAGCTTCAACCTGGACTGGCGCTATGTCTCGTCGATCCGCGACGATTATCAGCAGGTGCTGGGCGCCCCCGAAGTCGCGCGGATCGGCGCATGGTCGGTATTCGACTGGCAGTATAATTTCACCTTTGGCGCAGCAGATCAGTTCACGCTGGGCGCGGGCATGATCAACCTGTTCAACAAGGAACCGCCCCGGGCGATCTATACGGGCTTTCTGTCGTCGGTCGCCGATCCGTTCGGTCGCCAGACCTATGTCCGGCTGGTCGCCACCTTCTAGGCGACGGCATCTCCCGACCAGGCAGCCGCATCCTCACCGGGAGCGGCTGCCGCGTCCGGGCCGCCGACATTGGCGAGCAGGTGGCGGACAAAGGCCTGGGCGGCGGGGGGCAGGGTGCGGGCCGCGAAGCTGACGATACCCAGCATCCGTTCGACGGGCGGATCGACCAGGGGCCGGGCCACCAGATTGGGCGCGCGCAGCAGACCCAGCGTCGATTGCGGCAGCGCCGTAATGCCAAGCCCCGCCACCAACAGGCCGCCGACGGTCGCCAGCTGAGTGCATTCATACAAGGGTCGCACCTTGACGTCCGCCCTGTGCATCACCTGATCCGTCATCTGTCGCACGCTGCTGCTGGCGGCCATGGCGATGAACGGGTGGTCCCCGAAGATCGACCAGGGCGCGGGCCCACCGACATTCAACGGTGAATCCCGACGGACGACCAGCATATAGGGGTCGGGGTGCAGCAGGGTGAACGCATAGCCATCGCCTTCGGGCTGGGTGGTGAGGGCAAGATCGATCTGACGATCCCGCAACTGCTGGAGCAACGGCCCGGACAGGTGATCGCGCAACTGGATTTCAACCTGCGGATAGAGCGCCTGGAACGAGGCGATGGCCGGTGGCAGCTGGACCGCGGCAAAGGAGGGCAGCGCACCGATGACGACGCGCCCCCGCTCCCCCGCAAAGGTTTGCGCCAGTGCCGAAAAGGCGTGATCGAAATCCGACGCCAACCGCTCGACGATGGGCAACAGCGCCTCTCCGGCGCTGGTCAGCGCGACATTGCGCGAATTGCGGTCGAACAGTCGGACGCCCAGATCCTCCTCGAGCAGCCGGATCGACCGGCTGAGCGCAGGTTGGGAGACATTGGCCAGCCGCCCTGCTGCGCTGAAACTGCTGTGCTGGGCCACCAGCATGAACAGCCTGAGGCTGGAAAGCGAGGGGCGGCGCGGCATCAGCAGTCAATCCTATCCATATCCGTTATCGATGTGATGAACGCATCTGTTTTTGGCAATGGTTTGGGCAGGCATGCGTGCCGCGTCAAGCAAAAGCAAAACCGGCTGCATGGCCAGAAAAGCCATGCAGCCGGTCGAGTTCGTTCAAGGATCGGTTCGTCGCGAACCGATTCAGAAGCGGTTGATCAGGTTCTCGCAATATTCCTGACGGCCCGAACGCTGCTTCGGATCGGCGTTGGTCGACACGGCATGGTCGGCGATCGCCGCCAAGGTCGTCCCTTCGGCATGGACCTTCTGGCCCAGTTCGCCCTTCCAGCCCGCGTAGCGATCGGCGCGCAGCGCCTCCAGACGGCCATCCTCGATGATCGCGGCAGCGCGGACCAGCGACCTGGCGATGGTATCGACGCCGCCGATATGGCCATGGAACAGGTCGATCGCGTCGATCGACTGGCGACGCACCTTTGCATCGAAGTTCCAGCCGCCATTGCCCAGGCCGCCGTTGCGGACGACTTCGAGCATGGCCAGCGTCACTTCCTCGACCGAGTTCGGGAACTGGTCGGTATCCCAGCCATTCTGGTAATCGCCGCGATTGGCGTCGATCGACCCCAGGATGCCCAGCGCACGGGCCATGGCAATCTCATGCTCAAAGGTGTGGCCCGACAGCGTGGCGTGGTTCGCCTCGATGTTCACCTTGACCTCGTTCTCAAGGCCGAAGCGCTTCAGGAAGCCGTACACGGTCTGCGTGTCGAAATCATACTGGTGCTTGGTCGGCTCGTGCGGCTTCGGCTCGATCAGGATGGTGCCGGTGAAGCCGATCTTGTGCTTGTGCTCGACCACCAAGCTGAGGAACCGGCCGAAATTGTCGAGTTCGGTGCCGATTTCGGTGTTGAGGATCGAATCATAGCCCTCGCGGCCGCCCCACAGGACGTAGTTGGAGCCACCCAGGCGGTGCGTCGCCTCAAGCGCGTCGCGCACCTGCGATGCGGCCCAGGCATAGATTTCGGGATCCGGGTTGGTCGCCGCACCGCCCATGTAGCGCGGGTGGCTGAACAGGTTGGCCGTGCCCCAGAGCAGCTTGCGGCCATGCTGCGCCTGCAGCGCCTCCAGATGATCGACCGCCTCGGCAAAGCTCTTGCGGAACTCGCTGATCGTGCCGGCATCGGCCATCACGTCGACATCGTGGAAGCAGTAGAAGGGCAGGTCGAGCTTTTCGACGAACGCCAGTGCCGCTTCGCGCTTGGCGGCGGCGTTCTTGGCGTCCATCGGCCCCTGCAGCCACGGGCGGCTGAAGGTGCCCGCGCCGAACACGTCGCTGCCCGGCCAGCAGAAGGTGTGCCACATGCAGACGGCGAAGCGCAGATGCTCCTCCATCGTCTTGCCCAGGATCACCTTGTTCTTGTCGTACCAGCGATAGGCAAGATCATTGGTGCTGTCCGGCCCTTCGTAACGGACGGTGTCAAACTCGGCGAAATAGTCAGCAGACATGGACGTTCCTCTCACAGTGTCCGGATGGCAGGGTAGGCGGCGCGGAAGCGTTCGAGCTTCGGCGCCAGCCGGTCGGCTAGGGCCGGGTCCGGCTGAATGCTCTGGCGGATGGGCGGGCGGGTGCAGACCGAGGCGGGATCGTCGCCGGTCGCGGTCAGCTGAGCCAGACGGGCCGCGCCCAGCGCCGGACCGACTTCGCCGCCGTCGAGATAATCGAGGCGAACGCCCAACGCCGAGGCGATGATCGTGCCCCAGAAGCGCGACCGGGCGCCGCCGCCGATGACCGACAGGCTTTCGACCTGGGTCCCCGCCGCCTTGAGCGAGGCAAGGCCGTCGGCATGGGCAAAGGCCACGCCCTCAAGCACGGCGGCCGCGATGCGACCCGGCGTCGCCTCATGGCCCAGGTGCAGGAACGCGCCGCGGACATGCGGGTCGTTGTGGGGGGTCCGTTCACCCGACAGATAGGGCAGGAACAGCTCACGGCCCGTTCCCGCACCTTCCTGTTCCGCCAGTGCCAGCAGGTTGGGCACGTCGATGCCCATCAGCCCCGCCGCCCAGTCGAGGCAGCAGGCCGCCGACAGGTGAACGCTCATCTGATGCCAGGTGGCGGGCAGACAGTGGCAGAATGCGTGGACCGCGCCGGCAGGATTGGCACGGAACTGGTCGGTCGCGACAAAGATGACGCCGGAGGTGCCCAGCGACAACAGGGCATCGCCGTCCTTGACCACCCCGACGCCCACCGCTCCGGCGGCATTGTCGCCGGCGCCGCCCGCGACGATCACCTGACCCATGCCCCATTGCGATGCGATTTCCGGCCGCAGCGTGCCCGCAGCATCCGTCCCCTCGACCAGGCGCGGCATATGGTCGCGCGTCAGGCCGGTCGCGGCGAGCAATTCGTCGGACCAGTCGCGCGCGGCCACGTCCAGCCACAGCGTCCCCGCGCTGTCGGACATGTCGCTGGCCTTTTCGCCGGTCATCACCAGGCGAACATAATCCTTTGGCAACAGGACGGTGGCGACCCGGTCGAACAGGGCAGGTTCGTGCTTGCGCACCCAGGCGAGCTTCGGCGCGGTGAAGCCCGGCATCGCCAGGTTGCCGGCGATGGCGTGCAGCGCGGGTACCGCCGCTTCCATCTCGGCGCATTCGTCGAAGGCCCGACCGTCATTCCACAGGATCGCGGGGCGGAGCGGACGATCGTCGGCATCGAGCAGGGTCGCGCCGTGCATCTGCCCGGCCAGGCCGATCGCCTGGACCCGCGCCCGAAGATCGGCGGGCAGTGCGCGGACCGCAGCGTCCGTTGCCGTCCACCATTGATCTGGATGCTGTTCCGACCAGAGTTCCTGGGGCCGGGATACGGTCAGTGCCGACGTCGCCTGAGCGGCGACGGTGCCGGTCGGTTCCACCAGCACGGCCTTGACCCCGGAGGTGCCGATATCAATACCCAGATACATTATCGTGCGTCCGCCTGTTCCTGTGTTCGCGCCGAGGGACCGGCATCAGCCCGGTGCCCATTGCCGTGGAGCGGTTGCGACGGCGGCAGATCGGCGTGACGCACGCCCGCGGCAATGGTGCCAGGCACCGTTGCACCCGCGGTGTGAGCCACATTCATCCCCGACATTCCTCCCCTCCACCCGCTGACGGATCAGCGGTGCCGGCTTCGGCATTGGTATGCGGTAGCGCTAACAAAGCCCGATGACCAGATGGTTTCTTTGCAGAGGACGGGAAATAGGACAAGCCGGAACGGGATGACGTGGCGCCGTCCAGCGTTCATGCGCCGGGTGTCGCTGCACGATCGACGCAGCCCTGATCGGGATTCGTGGTCGGTGCACGGCCATACTGCAGAGCGCCGGTCCGCATCGATCATGCGGCGGCGGGGACGGGGGCAGGAGCCAGTGGTAGGGTCACGCGGAAAGTGCTCCCTTCGCCCGGCACGCTGCGGGTCAGCGCAATCCGCCCGCCATGCAGTTCGACGAGCTGGCGCACGAGGGCCAACCCGATGCCGAGCCCCCCATAGCCGACATCGGTTTCCGTATGGACCTGTTCGAAGATGCCGAAGATGCGATCATGCTGATCGGCGGGGATACCCATGCCGTTGTCCGACACCTCGATCACCGCATCCGCGCCGTCGATCCTGGATTCAACGCTGATCCGGCCACCGGCGGGCGTATAGCGGGCAGCATTGCTGAGCAGATTGCCGACGATCTGCGTCAATCGTGCCGGATCAGCGTCGAGCCGGATCGTGTCGGTCCACAGGTTCAGAATAAGGCTGTGCCCCGCCTCGTCGATCACCGGCCGGGACGTCGCCACCGCCAGCGAAAGGACATCGTTTAGGTCGACCGGCTCGCGCTTCAGCGACACCTTGCCCTTTTCGATGCGCGACACGTCCAGCAGGTCGTCCACCAGCCGGGTCATGTGCGACAGGCAACGGTCCATCGCCTGGCGGATGTCGCCCGCGCTTTGCGTCCCCGCCCGCCGTTCCAGCAGGTGCAGGCCGGCAGTCAGCGCCATGATGGGGTTACGCAGTTCATGCGCCAGCACCGCCAGGAACCGGTTCTTCTGGCGGTCGGCCGCCTTCAGCGAGGCACCGAGTGCTGCCAGTTCGTCGCGCTGGGCCGCGATCTGGCGCCGCTGGGCATAGAGGGAATAGAACACGTTGGCCTTCGACCGAAGGATATCGGCCTCGATCGGTTTCTGGATGAAGTCGACGGCCCCGGCCTCATAGCCGCGAAAGCGCCGGGCGACGTCGTTCGACCCGGCAGTCACGAAGATGATCGGGATGTGGCGGGACCGTTCGCTGTTGCGCATGAATTCCGCGAGTTCGAACCCGTCCATGCCGGGCATCTGAACATCGAGCAGCGCCAGGGCATAGTCGTTGACCAGGAGCAGTTCCAAAGCCTCGTCGCCGCTTCGCGCGGTATCGAAGGCCAGCCCCTCGCGCCGCAACAGCGCCGCCAGCGCGAGCAGATTTTCCTCAAGGTCGTCGACCAGCAGAAACTTGATGTCCTGGTCTGCAGTCATTGGTCGGCGCTTTCGGTGAACAGGGTAGCGATCTGATCCAGGGTCATGATCCGTGCCTCAGGACAAGCGGCCAGTGCGGCGGCGGGCATCGCCGCCACCTCTGCGGTCGCAGGATTTTCGACGATCGCGGTGCCCCCGGCATCATGGATGGCGCGCAACCCTCTCGCACCGTCGTGATTGGCACCGGTCAGGACGATGCCGGTCAGCCCCGGGCCAAAGGCATCGGCCGCGCTTTCGAACAGCACGTCGATCGCCGGACGGGAATGATTGACCGGTTCGTCCGAAGAGAGGGCGGCGGCTCCGTCGCGTTCGACCAGCAGGTGATAGCTGGACGGGGCGAAATAGATCGTGCCGGGCAGCAACGGCTCCTTGTCCTCCGCTTCCTTCACGGCGAGCCGACACTTTGTCGTATAGAGTTCGACCAGGGGATTCTCCTTGCGCTGGGGTACGTGCAGCACGACCAGGACGGGACAGGACAGGCCCGGGCGCAGGGCCGGCAGGATGGCCGACAGCGCCTGGACGCCCCCGGCTGAACCGCCGATGACGATTGCCCGGGCCGTCATGCTGCGGCCCTGCGATAGATTTTTTCCTGCGGCACGAAATCGGTGAAGGCCGATGCATGGGCAGAAAAGCGCAGGCTTTCCTTTGAGCCGATGCCCAGGAATCCGCGACGGGCGAGCGAATCGCGGAATAGCCCGACCGCCCGATCCTGAAGCTCCCGGTCGAAATAGATCAGGACGTTGCGACAGGAGATGAAATGCATTTCGCCGAACGCAGCATCCGTGACCAGGCTGTGATCGGAAAACACGACCTGGCTGGAAAGCTGCCGGTCGAATGCCGCACGGCCGTAGTCGGCGGTATAGTAATCGGACAGGGAGGACCGCCCGCCGGACTTCTGGTGATTTTCGGTGAACAGCCGGATGCGGTCGAGCGGATAGATGCCCGCCTGTGCCGCGTTCAGTGCGGCAGGATTGATGTCGGTCGCGTAGAACATCGTTTTGCGGAACAGCCCTTCTTCCTGAAACAGGATGGCAAGCGAATAGAGTTCCTCCCCCGTGCTGCAGCCGGCGACCCACACTTTGAGCGAGGGATAGGTATGCAGGTGCGGCACCACCTTTTCCCGCAAGGCCCGGAAATAGCCGGGATCGCGGAACATCTCGCTGACCTGAACCGTCAGGAAGTCGAGCAGTCGGGGCAGCACCAGGTCGTCGCGGAGCACCGCGGCCTGCATCGCCGAGATACTGTCATAGCCGAGTTGCACCCGCGCCTGCAGCAGCCGACGCTTGATCGACGCGCGGGCATAATTGCGAAAGTCGTAATGATAGTGATGATACAGGGCATCCAGCAGCAGCTGGATCTCGATATCCTCGATACTGCCGGTCATCAGCGCGGCATCCAGACCCGGACCAGCGACAGCAATTTGTCGACGTCGATCGGCTTGGCCATATAGTCGTTGGCACCGGCATCCAGGCAGTTCTGCTGATCGTCCGGCATCGCCTTTGCCGTCAGCATGATGACCGGCAGTTTGCGCATTTCCGGCCGGGCGCGGATTTCACGCACGGCGGCAAGGCCGTCCATCACCGGCATCATGACGTCCATCAGCACCAGATCGATCCTTGCCCCTTCTTCGGTGTTCAGGAAATCGAGCGCCTCCTGGCCGTTGCGGGCGATGCTGGTCACCACGCCGCGCGGTTCCAGCACGCTGGTCAGCGAATAGATGTTGCGCACATCGTCCTCGACGATAAGCACCCGGCGTCCCTCAAGCGCGGCATCGCGGTGCCGTGCCTTTTCGATCATCCGTCTCTGTTCGGGTGGCAGATCGGCGACCACGCGGTGCAGGAACAGCGACACTTCATCCAGCAGCCGTTCGGGGGATTTTGCGCCCTTGATGATAATCGAGCTGGAATAGCGGCGCAGGCGCTGTTCCTCGTCCGTCGTCAGGTCTCGCCCGGTGTAGACGATCACGGGCGGGTAGGAGATGGTATCGTCGCCGCTGAGTGTTTCCAGAAGGGAAAAGCCCGACGCATCGGGCAGCGACAGATCCAGCACCATGCAGTCATAGGATTCGCTGCGCAGCCGGTCGATGCACTCCGCCGCCGTGCCGACGCCGACAGGTTCGACGTCCTGGGATTTCAGCAGTTCGCTGACCGCTGCGCGCTGGACCGCATTGTCCTCAACGATCAGCACGCGCCGCATCCGGGCGGTCAGCTTGTCCTGAAGCGCAGCCAGCACGTCGACAAGCTGTTCCCGGCGCGCGGGCTTTTCCAGATAGCCGATCGCACCCAGCGCAAGCGCGTTCTGACCCTGGTCTGACCCGGAAATGACATGGATCGGAATGTGGCGCGTCTCGTCCTGGTGCTTTAACCGGTCGAGGACCGTCAGGCCGGACTGGTCGGGCAATCCGATGTCGAGGACGATGGCATGGGGTTTTAGGTCGCGGGCAATCTCCAGCGCTTCCTCGGCGGTATCCGCGATGGCGCATTGGAATCCCCGTTCGCGGGACATGTCGCGCAGGATGGCGGCAAAGGTCGGATCATCCTCGATCACCAGCAGCAGGCGCTTGTCCGTTTCAAGCATGTCGCGGTCGTCGTCGATCCGTCCGCCCGACTGGACAGGCGCCGTCCTGACCGCCGGGCCGGGTTTGCCCGGTGCCGGGGCGGCGGCAGGGCTTGGTCGGCCGCCCGCCTCGATCCCCGCGACGGAGGCCGGATCATAGACAGCCGGGATAGACAGGGTGAAACAGCTTCCCTGGCCCGGCGTACTGGTCAACCGGATCGAACCGCCAAGCAATCGGGCCAGTTCGCGCGAGATCGACAGGCCCAGGCCGGTGCCGCCATAGCGGCGGCTGATCGTGCCGTCGGCTTGCTGGAACGCCTCGAAGATGCTCGCCTGATGCTCGGCGGAAATGCCGATGCCGGTATCGGTCACCGCCAGTTCGATGCGATCGCCAGCGGGGGCGATGCTCAGGCGGACACTGCCCTGTTCAGTGAATTTCAGCGCGTTGGACAACAGGTTCTTCAGCACCTGTTCCAGGCGCATTCGATCGGTTTCGATCGAGCGGGGCGCGTCGCTCGCGACATCGATGGTCAGCGCCAGGCCGCGCTGGTCCGCGATCGGCTGGAACGTCTTGCGGACGTCGGCGACGATGCGGTCGATGGCGACGGGGGCAGGCTGAATTTCGATATGCCCGGCCTCGATCTTCGACAGGTCGAGAATGTCGTTGATCAGGCTGAGCAGGTCATTGCCCGACGATTCGATGGTCCGGGCAAACTTGACCTGTTCGGCGGTCAGGTTTTCGTCCGCATTGTCGCCGAGCAGCTTCGACAGGATCAGCAGCGAATTGAGCGGGGTGCGCAGTTCGTGCGACATGTTGGCGAGGAAGTCGGATTTATACTGGCTGGCCTGTTGCAGCTCGCGCGCCCGTTGCTCGAGCGCGTTGGAGGTTTTTTCCAGTTCGTCGCGCTGGATTTCCAGCGTGTGCGCCTGCTCCTCCAGCTGGCTGTTCGTCTGTTCCAGTTCCACCTGTTGCAGTTCCAGACGGGCCTGGGTTTCGCGCAGGGCCGCACCCTGCTCCTCCAATTCCTCGTTGGATACGCGCAATTCCTCGGACTGGGCCTGCAATTCGCCCGCTTGCCGCTGCGTTTCCTCAAGCGCGTCCTGCAGGCGTTCACGAAAGCGCGCCGACCGCAGGGCAATGCCGACTGCGCCGGCGGTTTCATCGAGGAATTGAAGCACCAGATCGTCGACCGGCTCGAAAAAGCCGAGTTCGATCACTGCATTCACCTGACCATCGGCAGTCGCGGGCGCGATGACCAGATGGCGGGGATTGTCACGCCCCAGTGCGGAACCGATCGTCAGATAACCGGACGGCACGTCCCGCAGGACGATGGGACGGGCATCGGCCGCGACCTGACCCAGCAACCCTTCCTCACGGACGAAGCTGTCGGGGATGTCCGCGTCCCCCGGGACGCCCTGTGTCGCGATCCGGCGGAAATGCCCTGCCTCTCCCTTGAACAGCACCCCAGCCTGCGCAGCGACGCGTTCGTGCAGGAACGCCAGGATCGCCTGCGACAAATCGGTCAGGCTGCGGTCACCCATCATGGCCCGGCCCAAGTCGTTCTGCGCCGTCTGGAGCCATTCCTGACGCTGGCGGGCGCGGAGGTTGCGGACGAACAGGGTGTAAACGGCACCCACGAGCAGAATACCGCTCAGGCTGGAGATGATGGCGCCGATGATCGCGGTTCGCCATGCGGCCGCCATCTGTGCCATGCGCATATCGCGCGACTGCTGCTCGGCTTCGGCCATTCGGGCGATCTGGGTGCGAATGGCGTCCATCGCCGCCTTGCCGCGGTCGTTCCCGACGAACTCGCTGGCCTGCTCCATCGTTCCCGAGCGGCGAACCTCGACCCCCTGAGCCAGGATCGCCAGCCGTGCATCGACACGGCTGCGCAGAACCACGATGTTTTCCCGCTGAGCCGCGTCGTCGCTGGTCAGCCGGGCCAGCTCGTCCAGCTTTTCATCGATCATCGCCAATCCGGCCGTGTACGGCTCCAGATAGGCGTCCCGTCCGGTCAGCATGAACCCGCGCTGCCCGGTTTCGGCATCCAGCGCGGCGTTCAGCACATCGTCGAGCGTCGTGATGACCGCGTGGGTACTGCGGACTTCGGCCTCCGCTTCCTGCACATTGGCGATGTTGACATAGGCAATGGCGGCATTGCCAAGGAAGAACAGGACACCAAGGACCAGCCCCAGCACCGCCCATTTGTCCGCGCGGCCACCGGATTGCCGCGCTGCTGATTTCAATGACACGCTGCTGCTTTCGCTTGGAATGGATCGGTGTGACTACAGCCCCCGGGATGAAACAATCAAGCGAACAGAACGGCATATCGTTCCGTGTGCGATACCGTTTTCCGTCCGATCGACCGAGCGATCCGCGCCCGGCAAACCATCGAGCGGAAAACGTCATTGCCTTTTTCGCGCGGTTCTGGCCGGAGGGTGCTGGCATGGGGACATATGGTCCCTGCATGACGGGAGACGCTGTGCGTTGGATGGCGATGCCGGGCAAATGGCGATGACGGGAACGCACGATGCAGTGCTGGTGCTGGTATCCGTCGCCGTTGCGGTCCTGGCCTCTTTCACCGCGCTCAGCCTGGCTGGGCGGATGCGGGCGGCCAGCGGGCGATCGGCGCAATTGTGGCTGGGTGCAGCCGCGGTAGCGCTGGGCGGCGGCATCTGGTCGATGCACTTCGTCGCCATGCTGGCCTATCGGATGCCGGGCATGCCCATGCGCCATGACGTGACCATGACTGTTTTGTCGTTGATGCTGGCCATCGGCGTTACCGGTTTCGGGCTGGCGATGATCGATTGGCGGCGGCCCCGCCCGGCGCGGATCATGGCGTCGGGGCTGTTGATCGGCGGCGGTGTCGCGGGCATGCATTATCTGGGCATGGCGGGAATGCGGATGCCCGGCCTGATTGCAGTCTATGATCCGGCATGGGTTGCTGTATCGGTCCTGATCGCAATCGGCGCAGCCACCGCCGCCATCTGGCTGTCGCTCCGCGAATATCGACGCGGCCAGCAACTGGCCGCCGCGATGGTGATGGGCGCTGCCATATCCGGGATGCACTATGCCGGCATGGTTGCGGTCCGGTTTATCGACGGTGGCAGCGATGTCGGACAGGGGGGGATCGCGGTCATCGATCAGGGCCACCTGGCGATGGTCATTACCGGCATCACCACCCTGATCCTGGTCCTGGCGCTGGCGGCCGCGCGCGTGCAGCGGTTTCTGGACCGGACCGCGCTGGAACAGGCGCGGACGACGCTGTTGCTGACCATCGCGGACACGCTGCGCGGGCAGGACAGCAGCGAGGCATTGTCCCGGATCGCAGCCGCGCTCGGCCAGCATTTCGCCGTCGCCAGAACCGGATTTGCCGAATATGACTCATCGGAAGGCAGCCCGGACCATGCGGTGGGATGGAGCGACGGGACGGTCCCGCCGTTCCAGGGCCGGGATGCAACGCCGTTCGATCCATCGACGACAGCGGCATTGGCGGCAGGGCGAACGGTCGCCAGCGACCAGGTGTCGCCGGTGCGGGGCGTCGACGATCCCGCTTCGCCGGGGGAGGGGGATCGCCACCGCGCCTATCTGATCGTGCCGTTCGTTCGGCACGGCAAGTTGCGCAGCATCCTGTTCCTGAACGACTGGACGCATCGGCGTTGGCGACCGGACGAGATCGCGGTGATGGAGGAAGTGGCCGAGCGCATCCGGCTGTTCGTCGAGCGACAAGCAGCGGAGAACGAGCTGCGTGCGCTGAACGCCAGTCTTGAGGAGCGGATCGAGGCGCGCACGGCGGAGCTGAGGATGGCCGAGGATCAGCGGCGCCAGGCGGACGCCCTGTACCGCGCCTATTTCGAGCATACGCCGGACCGGTTGTTCGTGATCGGCGCGCGCCCCGACGGCCGGTTCGTCGTCGAGCAGCTGAACCCTGCCCATGAAGCAAGCCTGGGCGTGTCGCTTGCCGATATCGACGGCCGTGCGGTGGACGACATCCTGCCGCCGGACCAGGCCGAACGCGTCATCCGCGCCTATCGCCACGTCGTTGCGACCCGCCAAGTTCACCAGTACCGGGACGTCCATCCCGATACCGGCGATCAACGCTTTCTGGACACGATGCTGGTCCCGCTGATGGATGGCGACGGCACCGTCGTGCGGATCATCGGATCCAGCCGCGACGTGACCCGGCAGGTCAGGGCCGAAGAGGCATTGCAACAGGCGCAGAAGATGGAGGCGCTGGGCCAGCTGACCGGCGGCGTTGCCCATGATTTCAACAATCTGCTGACGCCCATTCTGGGTGCGGTCGACCGGCTGCACCGCAAGGGGGTGGGGGACGAACGCGACCGGCGGATGATCGACGGTGCCCTGCAATCCGCCGAGCGGGCAAGGACGCTGGTCCACCGGTTATTGTCCTTTGCCCGGCGCCAGCCGCTGCAGCCCGTGGCTGTCGACCTATCGCAATTGGTGATCGGCATGTCGGACCTGATCGTCAGCACGGTCGGCACGCCAGTCAACGTGATCATCGATGCGCCAACCATGTTGCGCCCGGCCATGGCCGACCCCAACCAGCTGGAAATGGCGTTGCTGAACCTGGCGGTGAATGCGCGCGACGCGATGCCGAATGGCGGGACGCTGACGATCGGCGTGTCCAGCGCGACCGTCGATCCGGGCGACCGTTCCGGGCTGACGCCTGGCCCCTATATCTGCCTGTCGGTGGAGGATACCGGCACGGGGATGGATGCGGACACGCTGGCCCGTGCGATCGAGCCGTTCTTTACCACCAAGGGACAGGGGCGGGGCACCGGGCTTGGCCTGTCGATGGTGCACGGCCTCGCTTCGCAGCTTGGCGGGACGTTGACCATCGATAGCGCGCCCGGGCGGGGCACCGGCATGACCATCTGGTTGCCGGCGTGCGACGAGGCCCCCTTGCGACCAGCCCCGGCGGCAGGCCCCGTGGCCCTGGCCGACAGCCAGGTGCTGCTGGTGGACGACGAGGAACTCGTCCGCCAGACCACCGCACAGATCCTGTTCGACCTGGGATACCGCGTAACCACCGCTGATTCCGGTGAGGCGGCATTGGCGTTGCTGGATAGCGGTTTCCGGCCCGATCTGCTGATCACGGATCATCTGATGCCGGGCATGACGGGCAACGCACTGGCCCGAACGTGTCGCACGCGCATGGCCGATCTGCCCATCCTGATCCTTTCCGGCTATGCCGATGCCGACGGGATCGACGCGGACCTGCCACGCCTGACCAAGCCGTTTCGTCATGCCGAACTGGCGCAGGCGATCCAGCAGGCAGGCAGGCCGATCGTCCTGCCCGTCGAGCGGGATCCGGTGCAATAGGCCGATCGGATCGGCCAGCAAGTTCTCCGCCACCGGATGGCACCCACATGGCAGAGCCCATTGACCGGCTTGTCACCTCTAACGCTGGACGACGCCGCTGCTTGGATTAGGGTTGCGGGATGAGCGAACCCGATAGCTATGCCGGCGTCGAACTGGGCGGGACCAAGACCATCATGGTGCTTGCCCACGGCGATGCCATTGTCGAACAGCGGAGTTTGCCGACACAGTCACCATCGGTGACGTTAGAGGCCGCACGGGAGCAATTGCTCCGTTGGCAAGCGATCCGGCCGCTGCGCGGCCTGGGGATCGCCTCGTTCGGGCCGATCCGGCTGGATATTCGGGCGCCCGATTACGGCCGGATGCTGGCCACGCCAAAGCCCGGCTGGGCGGACGCGCCCGTGCTGGCCACACTGACCCGCGATCTGGCTTGCCGGGTGCGGATCGACACCGACGTCAATGCTGCCGCGCTGGCCGAATATCGGTGGGGTGGCGGGATTGGCTGCGACAGCCTGTGCTACGTTACCATCGGCACGGGCGTGGGCGGTGGCATATTGATCGGCGGTCGTCCGGTTCATGGGGCATTGCATCCGGAAATCGGCCATCTGCGGCTGCCCCGGGCCGGGCATGACCCCTTTCCCGGATCATGCCCGTTCCATGGTGACTGCATCGAGGGATTGGTGTCGGGCCCGGCCCTGGCGCAGCGCTTCGCCGCCGACCCGCGAACGATTGCCGATGATCATCCGGGATGGGACTTCGTCGCCAGCGACCTTGCCGAATTGTGCAGCGCCATGGTGCTGACCCTTTCGGCCGAGCGCGTCCTGTTTGGCGGCAGCGTCTCGCTGGCCCGCAGCGCACTGTTCAACCGGGTTCGCGGGCGAGTGGTCGATCGATTGGCGGGATACCTGCCCTTTGTCGACGCGGACAGCGTGTCGTCCGTCATTCAGGAAGCGGCACTGGGCACGCAGGCGGGCCCGCTCGGCGCCATCGCCCTGGCGCAAGCTGCGGCGCGGGACTGATCATTCCGCATAGCCGGTCCGCGGCGCGACTTGCAGCTGTCCGATCGGAAAACGGTACAAGAGCGGCGCAATGGCGGCCGTTGCGCTCGGGCGGAACTGCCCATTTTCAACGAAGGAAATGGTGGACGCACTTGGGCTCGAACCAAGGACCCGCTGATTAAGAGTCAGCTGCTCTACCAACTGAGCTATGCGTCCATTCGCGTCGACAACAGGCCGACTAGGTCGGCGTCCTCAAGCGAGAGCGGGCGGTTAGCACCGGGTTTGGCGCATTGCAACAGCTTAATTGGCAAAGTTCGCCCAGCGCATTTGCCGGGTTATGGATGCCGTGCCGTTCTGGATTGGCGGTCGATGCTCATCATGATGCCGATGCAGATCATGACGGTCATCAGCGCCGACCCGCCAAAGCTGATGAAGGGCAGGGGGATGCCGACAACCGGCGCCAGGCCCATGACCATCGCCATGTTGATCGCGGCATAGAAGAAGATCGTCGCCGCCAGGCCGGCCGATGCCAGCTTGCCGAACCGGCTGGTCGAACGGATGCCGACCAGGATGCCCCAGCCGATCAGCAGGGCGAATCCGATGATCAGTGCCACGCCGCCGACCAAGCCCCATTCCTCCATCATCGTGGCCAGCGCGAAATCGGTATGACCCTCTGGCAGATAGTCCAGGTGGCTTTGCGTGCCGTTCAGGAATCCCTTGCCGAAAATGCCGCCCGATCCGATCGCGATCTTGGACTGGCTGATATGGTAGCCGGTGCCGAGCGGATCGCTTTCGGGGTCGAGGAAGGTGAGCACGCGCTTGCGCTGATAATCGTGCAACAGGAAGTTGACGGCCAAGGGGACTGCCAGGGCAACCGCCAGTCCGCCCCCAACGAACAACCGCATCGGAACGCCGGCCAGGAACATGACCACGACCCCGCCAAAGCCGATCATCAGCGCAGTGCCAAGATCGGGCTGAAGCATGACGAGCCCCATCGGCACGCCGATCAGCACGGCCGCCGGCCAGATGCCCGACAGCCGCCGCGTTTCGACCGGCGGCAGCACTTCGTAGAAGCGCGCGAGCGCCAGGACGATGCACGGCTTCATCAATTCGGACGGCTGCAATCGGATGAACCCGAAATCCAGCCAACGCTGAGCCCCGCCGCGAACCGCGCCGAGCAATTCTACCAGCACCAAGAGAATAAGGATGACGGCATAGGCCGGCAGCGTCCACCGCGCGAACAGGCTGACCGGAATGCGGGAAATGCCGATCGCGAGGCCAAGGAATGCGACAAGCCGCATCCCGTGCGATTTGGCCCAGGGCGAAATGCTGCCCCCCGCCGCCGAATAGAGAACCAGTAGCCCAAATCCACCAAGCAGCAGCACCAGCAACAGCAATCGCCATGGCTGATCGGCGACAGCCGAAGGGACGACGTCGCGCGCCCTCATTGCCCCGGGGACTCCGGTGGCGATGCCTGTGCCAGGTCGCCGCGCGACCGCGCCTCTCGGGCAAAGAGCCAGGCCGCCTGCTTGCGCGCCATCCGTTCCATCATGGTGCCGCCCCATGCGGTTTCCAGGCCGGTCAGCGTGGCCATCGCCCGATCCCGGTCGAACAGCCAGGTCAGCACGTCGCGGGCAACCGGGGCGGCCGCACCGGAGCCGGACATGCCATGTTCGATCACCACGGAAACGGCATAGCGGGGATCGTCGACGGGAGCGAAACCGACGAACAGGCCATGATCGCGGTATTTCCACGGCACGTTCAGACCGCCGCGGGCACCGCCGGCGATCCGCCGCACCTGAGCCGTCCCCGTCTTGCCACCCATGCGGATGCCATCGAGTTGAAGGCGGCTGCGTCCGGCGGTTCCGGCACCGTTCACCACTTCATCCATGCCCGACCGGATCAGCGCCATGCGGTCGGGCGACACGTCCAGCGGCGGCCCGACGATGGGGCTGTCGGCCAGGATGCGGGGTACCAGCGCCCGGCCCGATGCGATCCGCGCCACCTGAACCGCCAGCTGCAACGGGCTGGCGAGGATATAGCCCTGACCGATCGAGGCGTTCAGCGTATCGGCGGCGGTCCATTGCTGTTTGTACTTGCGCAGTTTCCAGGCGGGGTCCGGGATGGTGCCGTACCGCTGCGACGGGAAGGGCAGGGGATATTCCGCGCCCAGACCCAGCTGGCGGGCGGCATCGGCGACGGCATCCATCCCCGTTTCCCGGCCGACGGTATAGAAATAGGTATTGCAGCTTTTGGCGATGGCGCGGTGCAGGTTCACCGGCCCGTGCCGTCCCAGACAGCGGAAGAAGCGATTGCCCAGCTGATAACCGCCCGGACAATTGACGGTCCGTTCGGGATCGATACCGGCCCGCAAGCCCGCAAGCGCGGTCGCCGGCTTGAACGTCGAACCGGGGGGATACAGGCCCTGCAGCGCCTTGTTGGTCAAGGGCAGGTGATCATCCTCGTTCAGGAACGCCCATTCCATCCGGCTGATCCCGTCCGAAAAGCCATTGGGATCATAAGCGGGCATCGACGCCAGGGTCAGGATGCCGCCCGTTCGCGTGTCGATGACCACGACCGCACCGGATTCATCGCCCAGGCGGCGCGCCGCATATTCCTGCAACCCCGCATCGATGGACAGCTTGACCGTCCGGCCCGGCACATCCGGTCGCGTCGCCAGTTCCTGGACCAGCCGTCCGCTTGCCGTCACCTCGACCCGCTTGGCGCCGGGGCGACCGCGCAGTTCCTGTTCCAGCACCTTTTCGATGCCATCCTTGCCCAGCTTGAAACCGGGCGTGACCAGCAGGGGGTCGCGTTCCGCCTTGTACTGGTCAGCATTGGCCACGCCGACATAGCCGATCAGATGCGCCACCGCCGGGCCGGAGGGATAATAGCGGGCAAAGCCGCGCGCAGGCGCTACGCCGGGCAGTTCGGGCAGGCGAAGACTGACCGCGGCAAAGCGTTCCCAGTCGAGATTTTCCGCCACCGGAACGGGGCGAAAGCCCGATGCGCCTTTCAGGTCGTCGCGGATGCGCTGCATATCGTCGGCGGTCAGCGCCAGGATCTGTTGCAACAGCCCGAGCGTCGCATCGGCGTCCTTGATCCGGTCGGGGATCAGGTCGACCCGGAAATCCGTGCGGTTGGAGGCGATGGCCGCACCGTTCCGGTCGACGATCCAGCCGCGACGCGGCGGCACCAGGGTCAGGTTGACCCGGTTGCTTTCGGCCAGGCTGCGATAGCGCTCATTCTCGGCGACCGACAACCAGGCCATGCGACCGGCCAGGACGACGCCAACGCCCGCCTGTAGCCCGCCCAGCAACAGCGCCCGTCGGGAAAAGCTGAACGCCTGTTGCGCCTCGGTTACCAGCTTGCTCGACCCGCCCAGCAGATTGCCCGGCTTCATGCCGCCACCTGCCGCGCATCGAGCCAGGCCGCGAGGCGCAGGGCAACCGGCAGCACCACGATCGACGCCACGATCTGAACGGTGAGGGCCGTGTCGACATGCGCGGTGAGGGGTGCCGCGACCAGTCGGCCCGCCACGAGGCAAACAGCGACGATGCCGCCGCCGACGAGCCAGTCCTGCCAGAAATTACGCCACATCAGGCGGGTATCTAGCACGTCCACGGCCAACAGGCACAGGGTCCAAAGGACGACCGCACTGCCGACCGGTTGGCCGCTGATCAGATCGTCGAACAATCCCAGCGGCAGCGCATGCCATGCCGGCAGCTTGCCCGGCCGACAGAAACGCCACCCGATCAACATCATCAACCCGAACGGCGGCAGCAACGGAACGGTGGCGACAACCGGAAACAGGGCAAGCAGCGACGCCGCCATGATCGATACCGGCATCACCCAGCGGCGGCGGTGCACCCGTTCATCGGGGCCAAGCAGGTTCCGGCCGGGGGGTGTCATTCCGCCGCCGGTTCGGCTGGCGGCGCTTCGTCGGGGCGGGCCAGTTGAGGCACGAATGCCCGCTGGACCAATGCGAAATCCAGCGAATCGGGATTGGCGAAGGGGCGTCCCACCACCACGTCGCGGCCGTTGCGCAGCACGCGCGCCACCGGAATGTCGGGGGGATAGATGCCCCCGGCGCCGGAGGTGACAAAGCTGTCTCCCGCCTGCAACGGCGCATTGGAAACCGCCGCGACGCGGATGTCGACCATCCCGTCGCCGCGACCGTTGACGATGGCGGGCATCCCATCGCGCGTCCGGCGAACCGGCACCACGCTGTCCGGATCGACGATCAGCAGGACCCGTGCGGTGCTGGGGCCGGTTTCCAGCACGCGACCGATCAGCCCCTCCGGCCCGCGCACCGGCTGGGCACGGCGCACGCCCTGCATCGATCCCGCATTCAGGATGGCGTATCGCCGGGTGCTGCTGGCCGAGGATGCGACAAGCCGCGCCGCGATGACCGGCTCCACCGCGCGGTCGCGCACCTGTGCCAGCGCCCGTAGCCGGCGGTTTTCGATGCTGAGCGCTCGCGCCCGCTGAAGCAGCAGGCGATTGTCGGCCAGTTCCCGCTTCAACCGGCGGTTTTCGCTGACCGCGCCGAAATGAGCGCCGATGCCCCGGGGAATGGCACTGAGCTGACGCCGAACCCAATGGGTTCCGGTCGCAACCGGCGTCGTCACTTCCCGCGTCGCACCGCGCAACACGGCAAAGGCCTGGGGATCCAGAACGGACAGCAGCAACGCGGCAGCACCGATCACCGTGCCGGAAACCGCCACGACATAGCCGATGAACAGCGAATATTGCGCCCGGCGCGAAAATCCGGGCCGGTTCTTTGGCGGTGCCATGACCGCGCTCCCTGGCTTAGCCTGCGAGCAGCACGCCGCGATACACCGGATCCTCGAGCGCACGGCCAGTGCCCAGCGCCACGCAGGTCAGCGGATCCTCGGCCACCGAGACGGGCAGGCCGGTTTCGTCGCGCAGCACTTCGTCCAGCCCGGACAGCAGCGCACCGCCACCCGTCAGGACGATCCCCTGATCGACGATGTCGGCCGCCAGTTCCGGAGCGGTATTTTCCAGTGCGATCCGGACCCCCTCGACGATCTGGCCGACGGGTTCCGACAAAGCCTCTGCGATCTGGCCCTGATTGATCTGGATTTCCTTGGGAACCCCGTTGACGAGATCGCGGCCCTTGATGTGGATGGTCTGGCCGATGCCGTCCAGCGGCGGCTTGGCCACGCCGACTTCCTGCTTGATCCGTTCCGCGGTCGCTTCGCCGATCAGCAGATTATGGTTGCGGCGGACATAGGAAACGATGGCTTCGTCCATCTTGTCCCCGCCAACGCGGACGCTGGTGGAATAGGCGAGGCCGCGCAGCGAAAGCACCGCGACTTCGGTCGTGCCGCCACCGATATCGACCACCATCGAACCGATGGGTTCGGTGACGGGCATGTCGGCGCCGATCGCGGCGGCCATCGGCTCCTCGATCAGCCATACCTGGCTGGCACCGGCATTGCTGGCAGCATCGCGGATCGCGCGGCGTTCGACCTTGGTCGAACCCGACGGCACGCAGATCACGATCTGGGGCCAGCGGAAATGCGACTTCCGTCCGCCATGAACCTTGCGGATGAAATGCTTGATCATCTCCTCCGCCACGTCGATGTCGGCGATCACGCCGTCGCGGAGCGGCCGGATCGCCTCTATGCTGCCCGGCGTCTTGCCCATCATCAGCTTGGCGTCGTCGCCGACCGCCTTTACCCGGCGTTCGCCATTGCGCGTTTCAACCGCCACGACCGACGGTTCGTTCAACACGATACCGCGTCCCCGCACATAAACTACCGTGTTTGCCGTGCCCAGGTCGATGGCCATGTCGTGCGACATGAAATTGAAAAGCCGGGAAAAATTCATGAACCGTTACCGCCCGCTACCAAATCATGAAACGACGCCTGCGCCGTTCCCTTTGCCGAGTTTACCCGCGCCGCCGGGGGGCTGGCCCAGGTCCAGACAGGCTGGCCAAAACGGGTCGCGGATAGCCGCCGCTTGGGCTAGAGCCGGGGTCATGTCAATACGCCGCCTGCCAGAACATCTGATCAATCGTATCGCTGCCGGTGAAGTGGTCGAAAGACCGGCCAGCGCGCTGAAGGAGCTGTTCGAAAACGCGGTCGATGCCGGCGCGCGGCGGATCACGGTCCGATTGATGGGCGGCGGAACCGACCTGGTCGAAGTCACCGACGACGGGTGCGGCATGGCCCCCGCCGACATGCTGCTGGCGCTGGAACGGCATGCCACATCGAAACTGCCCGACGATGCGATCGATGCCGTCACAACGCTGGGGTTCAGGGGCGAGGCGCTGCCATCCATTGCCAGCGTTGCCCGGCTGACCATCGAATCGCGGCCCGCCGGGGCGGAGGGATGGTCGATCGCCGTCGACAACGGCGTGCTGACCGCACAGGGGCCAGCCGCAGTGCCGCCGGGAACGCGCGTGCGGATGGAGGGATTGTTCGATCGGGTTCCCGCCCGGCGCAAGTTCCTGCGCAGCGCCCGGTCGGAATATGCCGCATGCCTGGACGTGGTGCGGCGGCTCGCGATGGCGCGGCCCGACATCGCCGTCAGCGTGGAACATGACGGCCGCAGGACCATGAGCGTTCAGGCCGACCAGGATCGGCCCGCCCGCGTGGCCGCACTGACCGACCGGGCGCTGGCCGACAACAGCGTCGTCGTGACACTGGACCGGGAGGGATACCGGCTGGGCGGCGTGGCGGGCATTCCGACGTTCAACCGGGGCGTTGCCGATCATCAATATCTGTTCGTCAATGGTCGCCCGGTGAAGGACCGATTGCTGATCGGGGCAGTGCGCGGCGCCTATGCCGAGATGCTGGCCCGCGACCGGCATCCCGTGCTTGCCCTGTTCCTCGACCTGCCGACCAGCGAGGTGGACGTGAACGTCCATCCCGCCAAAACCGAGGTACGCTTCCGCGATCCGGCGCTGGTCCGCGGCCTGATCGTCAGCGGCTTGAGGCGTGCGTTGGACGAGGCCGGGCATCGCAGCATCCAGGCGGCACAGGCCGGTGCGATGGACCGCTGGCAGCCGGGATCGATTGCATCACCACAGCCATTCGGCGCCATGGCGCATCGGCAGAGTGGCTTTGCCCATTGGTCTGGGCCGGGCGGGGGCGACACCCAGTCGGAAACGACCGTGGCCGATGGCCGCCCCGGCTTTTTCGCGGAGCCGCCATCGGCGCGCGCCGAGCCTGCGGCCGATCCGGTGCCGACAAGCGCCGATCATCCCCTGGGCGTCGCGCGGGGACAGGTGGCGCAGACCTATATCGTGGCAGAGGCAGCCGACGGTCTCGTGCTGGTGGACCAGCATGCGGCGCATGAACGGCTGGTCCTGGAGCGGATGCGCCGGGCGATGGCCGATGGCGGCGTTCCGGCACAGGCGCTGTTGTTGCCCGACGTCGTCGAACTGGACGAACCGGCCTGTGACCGGCTGGAGGCGCGGGCCGGCGAACTGGCGGCATTCGGGCTGGAGATCGAACGGTTCGGCCCGAATGCGGTGCTGGTGCGCGCCATTCCGGCGATGCTGGGGCAGGGGGACGCGGCCGGTCTGGTCACCGATCTGGCGGATGAGCTGGCGGCGTTCGATACCGCGCTCAGCCTAAAGGAACGGCTGGATCACGTCGCTGCGACGATGGCCTGCCATGGGTCTGTGCGGGCGGGTCGCATCCTGTCGGTCGCCGAAATGAACGCGCTGTTGCGGGAGATGGAGGTGACGCCCCATTCCGGTCAGTGCAATCACGGCCGCCCGACCTGGGTCAAGCTGGCGCATGGCGACATCGAAAAGCTGTTCGGCCGCAAATAGGCCGCGATCGCTTGCCTTTCCGGCGCTTCGCGGCTATCGCGCGCCACCTGTTTCCACGAAGGCTGGTCGGAACCAGCCACTATCGGAGAACATCCATGAAGCGCGATACCCACCCCGACTATCACATGATCAAGGTGCAGATGACCGACGGCACCGTGTTCGAAACCCGCTCCACCTGGGGCAAGGAAGGCGACACGATGCAGCTGGACATCGATCCGCTGGCGCATCCGGCATGGACCGGCGGCCGCGGCCAGATGCTGGATTCGGGCGGTCAGGTCGCACGGTTCAACAAGCGGTTCGGCGGGCTGTCGCTTACCAAGAAGTAAGCCGCGCTCGTCCCGACGGGATGAAAAAAGGGCCTGGTACCGCGATGGTACCAGGCCCTTTTTGCTGCAATCGACCGGCCGTGCGCGCCGGATTGGTGACCCCTACGGGCATAGTTCTGAAATTCCAGTAACCTTCAGAACGTCCCAACCTATTGATCAGGCATCGAATATTTGAAAACGGCTGGGCCAGCTCGTCCCACAGTCGGTCACAAAATCCGGATCAAAACGTGGGACGCAATGTGGGACTTCAGAAAGAGGTTTCCGATGGCGCTGACCACACTGAAGGTGAAGCACGCCGGTCCTGGCAGGCACGCCGACATGCATGGACTTTACCTGCTCGTGCGCGAAAGCGGGGCGCGTTCGTGGGTACTGCGGATGCAGCATGCCGGGCAACGGCGGGATTTCGGTCTTGGACCCGTGCACGACGTTTCATTGGCCGACGCGCGCATACGCGCTGCTGATTTCCGCAAGGCGGTTCGCGCAGGCATCGATCCGTCCTCCAGTCGGCACGGGAGCAGGAAATCAGCACCGACCTTCGAGAAGGTGACGCGCGACTGCTACGACGCGATGAAGGGCGGCTGGAAAGATCAGCGCCACGCCTCATGGATGTCGAGCTTCGAACGGCATGTGTTTCCACACATCGGGGGACGGGCCGTGACCGCAGTGGACAGCGCAGCGGTCCTTTCTGTGTTGGAGCCAATTTGGCTGACCATCCCGGATACAGCCAAGCGCGTGCTTCAGCGAATTGGCACCGTCCTGGACTACGCGCACATCAAGGGGCTAGTACCGGAGGAAGTTTCGCTTCGATCGGTGACGCGAGGTCTACCGCGCCAGACCCGTCAGGTCACCCACCGCGCCGCAATGCCGTATGAGGATGCTCCAGGCTTCATGAAGGCACTGAGCGCGCTTCCTTCCACGCTTGGTCGAGATGCGCTCAGGCTCACGGTACTGACTGCTGTGCGTTCCAATGAGACACGGAAGGCTGCGTGGGGCGAGTTCGATCTCGACATGGCGGTCTGGTCGATACCGGCGGCCCGAATGAAGATGAAGGAGGCGCACGTCGTTCCTCTCGCACCGGCCGCAGTCAAGCTGCTGCGCGCGCTGCGCCAGCGTCACCTGGAACTGCACGGCCAAATCAAGGCCGAAAGCCTGCCGTTCAGCTTCACAGGGGAGAAACCAATCAGCGATATGACGATGCTCAAGGTCCTCCGCGATATGAAGATCGGCGATGCGACCGTTCACGGTTTCCGCAGCACCTTCACCGACTGGGTCGCCGAATGCACCAATGTGCCGAAGGAAGTCGCAGACAAGGCCCTGGCCCACCGCATCGCCAACACAGTAGAGGCAGCCTATCGGCGCACCGACTTTTTCGATCGCCGCAGGGTGCTGATGAACGAATGGGCCGAGTTCCTTCTGACCTGAGCCTGTTGTGGCAGTTGTTGGGCCGATTGCTGAAAGGCAGCTTTCAGCCGACAGAATAGAAAAAGTTACCGTCGCGAGATTGCTCGTCGGTTGGCACTATCAACCGGTTCCCGAACGCGCAGGGCAAGATTTTTTGGTACAAGGTGCAGACGGTCCGCTGTTTCGGCAATTGCGACTGAGTACCTGCGAAAACTCTTCGTTGTAATTCAGGCCACGACACTCCGAGTCCAACCGTTATCTCCAGAAAGCGAGGCACACCGCTGACCCTGTGGGCGCGAGCGTGAGAAAGGCGATAGAGGTGGCGAGCGCACCCAAGGCTAGGATGGCGCAGATTCCGATCAACGCGCCGCGATGCCACCGTATTCTTTTCGCAAGATCATCGAACACGTCCATAAACTGATCAGCGACCGCGGCGAAGTCGTCCGAAAGCCGAGTCTTCTGGCGTTCGACCTCATTCGAGATTACCTCCAGCGTCTTCCACTGGTTGATACCAGCAATGACGAGCATGCTGACGAATATCCACGCCCCCAGCAGCACACCAAAATTGGCCCAAAAGGTCACGTCGCAGCCGGTCACTTTCTTCAGCTGCGACACGACGACGATGGTAGCAACCGGGATGCCGAGGAGTTGCCCCTGGATGTCCACGATGGTCTTGTGGATTTTACCCGCGAAGTCGAGACGCGCGGTCTCGACGTCATTCCGGATCTTCGAATAGGAGAAGCTGGAGGTGAAGAGGCGATACCCCTTATCCACCTCGTCGGCGAGGCGGTCCAGATTGCGGATCAGATAGCCTAGCCGGATGTCGGCGCGCATGGTCCCGACCATCTCGATCAGAGTGGTCTGGAGGATCGTCCGTTTTTCGTCGATGTGGAGTTCCTCCGCGAAGAGCCTGATGACTCGCGCGGCCTTCGCGACGACATCGCCCTGGAGGTCACGGGTGCCGAAACGGATCGGGACGACGACCTTATCCTTCCCGATGAAGATCATCTGGCGCATCGTCTCGTCGTTCAAGGAGGCGGTATCTCTCAGTATGCGCAGGACATCCAGGACGGCTCGGTATCGAAGGAGGACATCTGGGACGGGATGGTCGCCAGATGCGAAACTGGAATCCTTGACATAATAGCGCTCAGGCTCGGCGATAACGGCGCCGGGCGCCCGGAACAGGTCGTCGAAGGAGGAGACAAGCAGACCCATGCTCGCGGCATTTGGCGGGCCGACGTGAACGCGCAGTTCGGAGCCGACCGCCGGCTCATCGTCGCCATCGACCGTGATCTGGGTTTCGGCATACAGGTCATTATCGTCCATGATGGCGCGCAGATTTGCCGCCATATGCTCGCTGCCGACGGTCAACACGCCGCCGTCTTCGCCGTCGAACCGCGTGGCGCGGTAGATCTCGACGAGATCGGCGAATGTGATGTCAGGCACCAATCATCCCCTGCTCGCGCATTTGCCTCACCAGATCCTCAGGCACCTCAAACAGGGTGAGCGAGTTCGCCGCCTGATCGAAGCGCACGATGCTCTTGTCGACCGCCTCGCGAGAGAAGTCGACCGTCCACATCTTGGTCTTGCCGGTGAGGCGCACCAGCGTTTTGATCGCGCTCGCGTTTGGCACAAAGCCTTCGTTCAATTGGCGGTCGGTGTCAGCGAGGAAGCTCGACAGCTTGGCGGGAGCGTTCGGCATGAGCCGGTTTGCCATCGCCTCGAACTCGACAGGTTCCTTGGCCTTGTTCGCCTTGCCGAGGTACTCCATTGCGTCGGACAGGAAGGCCGTGGCGGTCTTGTCGTCCATCTTCTCGGCAATAGTGAAGTCCTTCAGTGCTCCGACGAGATGCAGCGTGTCCTTCCGTTCCAGAATCGCCGAATCACACCCGAGGAAATCTCGGAAATAGTCAGAGACGGATCCCTTCCCCTTCAGGAAGCTCAAATACCGGTCTTGGCCGTTGGCCCATGCCGTTAGATTGATGCGCCCGGCGAAGCGGAAGCCGTCTAGATCGAGCGTCTCGACGTCCTGTATGCCGCGCCGCTTGGTCAGCGCGGTGCTCAGCGTATCGGTGATGATCGTCACCAGAATGTAATCGCTGCCCTCGCGCCGGAAGTGGGCGAAGAACACGTGCCCGCCTTCCGAGGCCGTCTTCTTCCCGGCCTCCCGCGCAAGATTGTCCATCATCCGGCCGGTCAGGCCGAGGAAGTCCTTCTTTTCCGTTGTGACATAGTCGCGGATCTGCCCCTCAGTCGGCGATCCCTCGGCCGTGGTGAAGCGGCCATGGGATTTGGAGGTGCGCCGATTGTAGAGGTCGTAGATGATCGCGATGACCCGCTCGGCCGTCGGAGTGACCTGAAGAAGCTCCTCCGACTGAGTCACAGAATACACTGCATCTTTGCGATTCAGATCATGGATCGCGAGAGCTATTATCTCGTTCAACTGACTTTTCCCCCGTCCCATCCAATCGAGGATCGAACCTAACGCCAAGGTCGGCATTCAGAAACCGCAATCTGGTCCGCATGTCGCTGAGTGGTGAGGCCGGCTCAGCGAGTTAATCTGATTGGCAGCGATCCGTCCGCCTCCTGTCGGTCCACGCTCAGGCAGAGCGTGACAATGGCAGGAATAGCTAGCGAATATCAACGATATCGAAGAATCGCGTCGCGTGGTTGCGCTCACCCTTGACATAGCCCGCCTCCAATCTCATGTATCTCACAACAAGCGGTGAGACATATGAGATGATCGTTTCGATTCGCCAGCAATGTGATGACGCAGTCTGTGCCGGCAGCCATGCCGGACGCGAGCTACTGGGCAAGCTGCTGGCGTTGACCAGCGGCGAACCGCAGTCACCGTCGCCGCTCTTCCTGGATTTCAGAGGAATAGAAGTCGCCACAGTCAGTTTCGTCCGTGAGAGCGCATTGGCGCTCCGGGACTTCCTGCGCGCCCGGAAGTCAAATTACTTTCCGGTTTTGGCCAACGTCAATGAACAGATTCAGGATGAATTTGAAATCATCCTATCACTCAAAAACGAGGCATTTCTTCACTGCCATCTACAAAGTGACGGGCGCGTGACTAATATAAAGATGCTTGGCTCTCTCGATGAGAGGCTCAGGCATGTTTTCGGGTTGATACAAGAACGGGGCGAAATCGACGCGGGCGAGCTTCAACGAGAATTTGGTGCAGCGGAAGGCGTCCAGCAGACCGCGTGGAATAACCGACTGGCAGCCCTTGCGGCAGCTGGGCTGGTTACCGAAACAAGTCGTGGTCGCGCTAAACGCTATTGGTCCCTTTTGAAGGAAGGCTAACAGTGGGCACGGATTTCATCGAAAAAACCAAGCGGTCCTTTGACAAGCATCTCGATCGCCAGAAGGCGAAGTTAGCGACGGCTGACCTCTTCACGCAAGAGCTTGGCGATATGTGCCAGACCTTCCCGGCTGTCATTCAGGATGGAGCGGTTGTCACGCCCGGCGAGGCTCTCATAGCCGAAGTGGCAGGTGGTCAGCTCATTTTGACGCATGACTTGCGTGTTGTCGCAATCGTGGCTGATCCGCCTGTTGCCGTTTTGAACGCAATTCAGGACTCGTGCGGCATCGCCACCGCCCTCGTTCAGGAAGTCCATATCTTCTCCGGCATTGCCGAGGTGACGCTGTGCTGACACCCTACTCAGAAAATCCTGATGCGGTGCAAGCCCGTCTGCGACGGCGGCTCCGTCGACATTGGGATCAGCCGCACCTGCCAACCTCCTTAGGCTGTTCCCTCTGCCCGCAAAAGGAGATGTGTGGAGGGCTGCATACCGAAATCAGGCAATTCGACTGCCTTGCCTATTGCTGCGGCAAGCCGGAGGGCTGCACTAAGGTTTGCCGAAAGAAGCCGGAGCTGTTCACTCAACAGGTGCGCGAGATTGGCGGTTTCGACCTCGCTCTAACACCGCGCTCGCCTGCGTTGGAGCCGCCAGCACTGCCGCCCTTCGCGCCAGTCATCTATCATCGTGGTAAGCGGCAGGTGCCTTTGGATCGGCCAGCGGTTGCCCTACCACTTTACGCCCTTTTCTCGAAGAAAACTGGGATCGGCAAGTTTGCGTCGCGCGAAGCTCTTTGCGCCGCGTTCGCCATTTCGCCGGAAACGGCGATCATCCTCACCGGCACGGATCAGGATGAAGCTCTTGAACGATGGTGGGGCTACGGCGAGGAGCGCAGGCGCGAAGGGATCGCCTATCTGCGCACGCTGGGGGTCGCGCTGATTACAACACCAAATTACAGCCTTTTCGCCAATATCCCCCGCACCGACGATATGCACTCAATGAAGCGAATTGCATTGGTGCATTCGGAGTTTCTCGAGGGTGGCATCCCTGCCGCCCTCCATATCAACGGCCGCACGGAGCAAGATTTCGCGCATTGGGCAGCCTTCCTGGCCGCCCGACCGGAAATCACGCACGTCGCTTATGAATTTGGAACGGGCGCTGGATTTTCGGAGCGGATACAACAGCATTTGGCTTGGCTCGAATCCATTGCGCGGGCGCCGGGTAGGCCGCTGACATTGGTAGTGAGGGGCGGTTTTGAAATCCTCCCGGCGCTATCTGCGGCGTATGAGCATATAGTCTTTCTGGACACCGCCGTTTTCATGAAAACCATGAAGCGTCAGCGCGCTGTCCGCGTCGCCAATTCCAAGTTGGATTGGCAGCGGTCACCTACGCTACAAGGAGCTTGTCTCAGCACGCTGTTCGAGGAAAACAACCGCGAACGAGAAGCCTTGGTGAGGCTTCTCACATCCCCTCCACCGTCGTCTATCGCGACCTGATGGTAGTCCCCGCGCTCGATTTCCGCGCTCTCGATGACGTGGCATTCGCGGCGGAACGCGGGAAGCTGGGCAACATCCCCGCGACCTACCGATTGAGAGCAGATCGAATAGGGCCATTTCTAGAATTATTACATCTACAGCAAAGTGGTTTGCTGCCGCCCAATCCTTGCTGGCTTGAGGTTGGCGATCTCACCGATCTTCAAGCAGCCATTATCGCGGGAAAGGCAGCTTTCGCGTCCGATGGCGAAGCGCGCGTCAGTATGATGAAATTGGCACCCCTCGCGATGTCGAACGAATGGACCGCATTTGCGATGGAAGCACGGCGGGCAGCGGTGTTCGCTGGGTTCGACATGAGTTGGGCTGGGCAATTGATAGCGGCGATCCGAGAGCTGGAGAATAATGTTCGGGATCACTCTGGCGCTGCAGAGAGCGCCTATATCGCGATCCGAGCATCGGCTGGCAATTTCGAGTTTGTCGTTGCCGATGAAGGCAAAGGTGTACTCGAAACGCTGCGCGAGGCGGCAGATTTCGTGAATCTGACGAGTGACGGAGATGCTCTCCGGGCCACGCTATCAGATGGTGTTTCGCGGTTCGGTGTAAACAAGGGGCGAGGCTTTGGTTATGCTCCACTTTTTACCGGCCTGGTCAATCGGCGGGCAACCCTCAGATTCCGATCGGGTCGGGGCTCGCTTGTGATGGATGGTGTTACACCGGCTCTGCCGTCTGCTCAGATCGGTATGAAGCCACGTTGCCCAGGTCTATTTATCTCAGTGTGCTGCTTTGCGAATTGAACTTTGGCGCTGCCACCGTCGCATATCGGAATGCGAGCGCCAAACACCCGCTTGAAGGCTTCCAACTGAGCGCGATGCCGTGCGGGCCCATTGACACTTGCTGGCTGACCGATCGCCGCTTCTCTCGGGGATTAACTTTGCCCCAGGAACAGCCGTAACCGAAGCAGCAACAGCCACCACTAAATGCCGCCACCGATGTCCGCCTTATTCGGATCACTACCCGGAACCCGGCAGCGGACGACCAAAGGTGAACCGTCGGAAATCCTGCCATCGGCGGATGAACCGAACGACTGATTTTTGGGTCGCTCGTGCTAGCAGTGAACGGCCGAGATCGGGGCGCAAAGCTGACAGGCTGCCGATAGCGGAACCAGCCTGATCGTTTGTGGGCCGGTTGCCGCCTTTCCGGTTCTGGGGACCAAATCAGGAAAGCGGACATTCGGAAACGGAGTAGCCATAAGGCGCTGCGAGGCGTTGTACTTCGATGAACATTCACCACACGCGCTTAGGCCGCGGCAAACCCCTCCTGCTCATTCACGGTCTGGGGGGAAGCCACCGCAGTTGGGATACGGTCTCTACTGCTCTTGCCGAAGCGCGGGATGTTATTGCCATCGACCTGCCCGGCCATGGGCAAACTCCTTCAGAGGCCGACAGCGGCACGTTTGTCGGGTTGACGCGCGGCTTGGAGGAGTGGCTGGTCAACGAGCATCTCGAAGGGATCGATATGGTCGGCAGCTCGATGGGCGCTCGCCTCGTGCTCGAGATGGCGCGGCGGGGTCGTGCCGGCGCGGTGGTCGCCCTTGATCCGGGCGGTTTCTGGCAAGGGTGGGAACGCATGTTCTTCAGGACCACCATAACGGCCTCGATTGCCTTGGTGCGGGCGATGCAACCGGCGCTTCCCACCATCACCAGGAATGTCGCCAGCCGAACCGCCCTCATGCTCCAGCTCTCTGCAAGGCCGTGGGTGCTGCCCCCCTCTCTGGTACTGAACGAACTGCGTTCGTTTGCCGAGACCTCTACCTTCGATTCGCTGGTGAAGGATCTCGCTTCGGGTCCGATGCAAGAAGGCCCCGCAAACACTGATGCGCCGGTCGTCATCGGCTGGGGCCGCAAGGATCGTCTGTGTCTTCCAAGGCAGGCGAGCCGAGCGACGGTGGCATTCCCAAAGGCAAAGTTGCATTGGTTCGAGCAGAGTGGACATTTCCCCATGTGGGATCAGCCAAACGCGACAGTTACGGTAATTCTCAACGCCACGGGTCAGTGAATCTGGGTGGCAGCGGCGGGGCTGGTTGGTAGCCGAACCGCACAAGTGCAAGCGATGTGGGCGGCAGCGGGGAGCGAGGAGAACTGGCGGGCTTGGAGCGAGCGGTAGGGGTGAGGGTTGAGGCGGTTATTGGGCCGTTAACCGTTGGTCGGGTTTCAGGCGCGCATCTGGCGAAGGCGGACAGGCAGGCATCGCCTGATGCTTCACTTGATTGCTGACGGCTAAGCTCGTCGTCTGCCGCCCTTAGACGCCGCGTTGTCGCTTGGAACGCTATCAAGATGTTGAAACCATCGGCGTAGTTAGCCAATGTGGATCGCTTCCGCGACAGCCATAGGCATGATAGAAGCGTTTTGAGGTGGTGATGACGTCGGGTATTGAGATGGCCAGCGGCAAACACCGGTTTGCAGCGCTGCTGAGTGGTCGTGGCGACACGGCCTATGACCGGCCTTTGCTAGAAACCAAGGACTGGATAGTCGCGCCGACCCTGGGCGCGATCGTCCCGGGCTGGCTTCTGGTCATCCCACGCCGTGCCGCAACCAGCTTCCGCGAATGGACTGCGAGATCCGGACTCGTGCCGCTCTCTGCAGTGGTGGACGTCGCAGCGCACCTGGGTCTCGCGATGAACGAGATAATCTGGTTCGAGCACGGGCCGGCGACTGCTGGCACCGTCGTCGGATGCGGCCTCGATTATGCGCACATGCACATGATCATACGCCCGCAGTTCGATTTCGACGCCTTCGCAGCAACGGCACATGCAATGACTGACCTTGAGTGGCATAATTCGGAAGCCCACGACGCGTACACACGGGTTGGTACAAGCTCCTACTTTATTGCCGGTTCGGGAGATTCGGCGATGATCGCGACCGAGGTCGAGACCGCGGGCTCCCAGTTTTTCCGCCGCGTTGCTGCCTCGTTGATTGAGGATGGTGAGAGCTGGGACTATCGCAGCCATCCGCATAGCAAGAACATCCAGGGTACCATCGAGATGTTCAGTCGTCTCGAGGACGCCAAACGACGTGGCTGCTGATGCCGAGATACCCGTACCGACGGAACCGGCAGCGCCGATGAAGCCTACCTTGGGTGGGATTCAGGACTATACCGACGGCCGAAAGCCTTGGGAGTGGGAGTCCAGATATCCCGCTCCCGCGCGGCGTGAGATGAACGTCGAGACACGCGCGCTACTCGCCATGTTGATTGTTTCGATTCTCGGTGCCGGATTCTGTCTGGGCCTTGCCGATCAGAATGTTTCGATCTCGGTAGGTGGCCCCGAACTGTCTATCAGCTTTCGATTGCTGGCCATTTTTTTCACAGGGTCGGTTGGCGGGGTTACCTTCTCTATCAAATGGCTGATCCATTCGGTGGCCAAGGGCAAATGGCACCTGGATAGACGATATTGGCGGCTGATGACGCCGATCGTCGGTGGCGTTTATGCCTGCGTGGTCATGACGTTGTTCGCGTCCGGCATGTTTGCAGCGGAGACGGCAGCTGTGCCCACGGCGGGGATTGCTCCCACCGCGGCGCTTGCATTCCTTGTCGGCTATTTCTCGGACGGCGTGAGCGGGTTGCTCTCCAATATCGCCAACGCCGTGTTCGGCACGCTGGAGAAAAAGTGAACGATATCATCCTGTCCGATGCATATGAGCGCATTGACTGGTCGGACGTTCAACAGTTCGCTTCCCGCTTCGGCGTGAAGGGGGCGAGTTCGCTCGCGATCCCGAGGTCTTGGACGCCCCCATTTGCATTGATCTCCGCACCGCTGGCCACCACGGTTGGAGCATCAAGCGCTTGGCTTTCTGATCTTCTGGTTGCCAAGCTCGCCGAGATTGCGGGGCCAAGAAAGCAGCTTTTGGTGCGTTCGAGCGTCGTTGGCGAGAGCATATGGGAAAGGGGCACGTTTCAAAGCCACGCGCTGGAAGTTAACGATGACCCAGTCGCCTTCGGCCAAGAATTGATTGAGGCCATCGGCAGGGTCCTTGCGTCGACCGAAGGCCGAGAATCCGGGATAATGATCCACCGCCGTATTCGGCCGACAGCACAGGGTGAGTTTGGCAACCTACAACGTATCTCTAAGACCCGAGACCATTGGGAGATCGCAATAAGGGAGGCCGATGGCCTTACCTTGCGCCAGCGGTTGAACAGCCAGCGCGATCAAGCCGCTGAACCTGAAGCGCCCCTTGCCGTCCGGTCTGGCCTGGCACGGGAGAGACTATTCGGGAGCGTGGGCGCCTGGCTCAACAACGAGCTTCTTCGAGGACGATCGCAACGGCTAAACTGCGAGTGGATCACCGACAATAGCGCCTATTATCTCGTACAGCTCGACGAGGAGGATGAAGATCTCTGGGGCGTAAATCCTTTTCAGGTGCGCGTGGCGCCAGCGGTACGACCAGCAGCGAATAGCGGGGCCTATTTCCGCTTGGCAGAGGGAGACGCGCTTCGCGAGTGGGACAAGCTGGAGGTCCTTGAACAGTTGTGGGAGCCCGATGCGCTTCATAAGCCGACGCTATTTTACGCGCCGCTGACCACCCTGCCCGCTAGGCTTACAAATTCGACGCAGAAGAAGCTCGAAGAGGATTTTCGGACCCTGATCGGCGTGACAGGTATCGTCGTGCGCACGAGCGTTGCCGCCGGTGCCGAAAAGATTACCAACCTGCCTCGATCGGAATGCCTCGATTCCGCTGCAGCCGCCGACTGGGTTCTGAAGCACGCGCGAGATCTTCGACGTAAAAACCCCGATGCTCAATTCGCATTCGTCGCTCATCGCTTCGTTGCGTCGCGCAGCAGCGCTTGGGCGCGCGCCGAACCGGAAAACCCGATCGTCGAGATCAATTCCCTCTGGGGCCTACCAGATGCCCTTCAATATTGCCCCTATGATATCTGGGAAGTGCATGTGCCGACTGGCCACGCCACCGAGTATCCCGATTACAAATCCGACATGCTCATCTCGCAACCCGACGGCGGCTGGGAATATGTGCGAGTCAAGAATGAGCTCGCCCGGAGCAACTGCATAATTTCGAGCGAGGCAAAGGACATCGCGTTACGATCTTCATTGATCGCCAAGCGTCTTGGGCGCGCTTGCCATATTATGTGGTTCGTCGGGTGCGTCGATGCAGACGGCAACACCTTCAACATCCCTTGGTATTGGACTGAGGCGCATGAGTCAGATCACGATCCCGGCCGGAACCCCGACCGGAGCAGCTACAAGGTCTTCACCGTCAGCGATCGTGAAACGCTTGGGCATTTCGTTGCCTGGGAGGGGCCGCGAACGAAGCAGGCGCTTGCCTTACGTCCAACAGATCTCAACCTGATGCGCGACAACGGCTTCATTGAAGCGGTCGGAACCGCCGCACATAATGCGCGCGTTCCTATCATTTTATCTGGTTCGACGCTCGCTCATGCATTCTATCAGCTGCGCAAAATTGGCTGCACGATCGTCACCCCAACCGAAAAGGATCATTCTCGCGTCCGGAGGTCGACGAACCTCGGCAAGCTGGTACGTGACAAAATTCCCGAACGAATTGCTCAGCGACACGAACTCCAAGTCGCCCGCCAAATGTCCGGCAATCTTCGCAAGGGTTTCCTGATCAGTAAACTGCTCGAGGAAGCGCTTGAAGTGCGAGAGGCCTCGGACGGATCCCAGAAGCTCGAGGAACTCGCTGACTTGTTCGAAGTCTTTCGCGCCATTGCCAAAGCGGAAGGTGTTTCGCTCGATGCCGTGAAGCGGGCAGCGGACGAGAAGAAACGCAAGGCCGGCGGTTTCGAAGGGGGCCTTATCCTGCTTCAGACCGGAATCGGTGGCCCGGATGGTAACGCGCTGGCTGACTGGGAACGTGGGATTGGCGAAGTTTTGACGGACCGCTCTGCAGAAGACGTCGCGGAAATACCCTTCTCTTTTTTCGGCTTCATGGAAATGGGTCAGTCCCGCTCCATATATTTCGAGCAGTTAGGGATACGACTCGACATAGCACTCAAGGCGGATCGCCTCGAGCTACGACTAACGCCCGGCCCTCAGCAGCTCGGCCTTCCGCTCAACTGAGCGGGACACCTCGTGCGCCCCCCACGCTCGGAAAAGGTTCCTCCATCACCCTTAGGATGGCATAGGCCAGAATGGCCAGAATTACGCCCGGTGCTAAGAATCTTATGAAGCGGAGCGTCGTCGAATAAATTTCTGTTCCCATAACGTTGTAGTGGAGCGGTGGCGATCTCAACAGCCGATAGGGCCATCTAGGCGCTATCAATTGGGCTCCTGATCTGACCAACGTCCCTCGGTCGCCGGCCTGCGAACTGGTGTGTCAGTCGGCCAACAGCCGAAATCGGTGAAAGGACGACAGCTTTCGGGACAGTCCGCGGACCGACTTAACGGCCGCAATTGGGGCGCAATGCTGACAACGAATTCCTGATCATCGTGACGTTTCGCGCCTGAGGCGCGACCATGCTCTATTCCGCTTGCGCTCCACCGAGCCCCTGGCGGGTCTCGTCCCCTGCCGCGGTGACGATCATTAACGCAAAGGGCCGGCGAAGTGCCGGCGATGCGGACAGCGCTGGCGCGCTGGCGTTGGCCTGCCGGCCGCGGCCAAGGGGGGTGGGCGTCGCTGCCCTCTAGTCCCGCGGCGGCGGGCTGCAACCTGGGCTTTGCCCAGGTCCTCCACTGCGTTGCGGCCCTACGGGTGCAGCCCCCCGCTCGAGCGGGACTGCCGGTTCGCTCCTTGCCGCCCACCCCCCTTTTCCGGGGCCGGTGCGGTGTTCGAGAAGGAGTAAGGACCATGGAACTCAAGCATATCGACATCGCCAAGCTGAGCATTTCGCCTGTGAACATGCGGGCGGGTCGGAAGGCATCCGACCTTGCCAACATCCTGCCGTCCGTCCGGGCGCGCGGGGTACTGGTCCCGCTGATCGTGCGGCAGAACGGATCGCCGGACACCTATGAGATTGTCGCTGGCAAGCGGCGCTATCATGCGGCGCTGGCAGTCGCCGGGGAGGGCGGGGACGTGGATGCGCTGCCCTGTGCGGTCATCGATGCCGGAGACGATGCCGCAGCGCTCGAAGCTTCGCTCATCGAGAACATCGCCCGGCTTGATCCCGACGAGGTCACCCGCTGGGAGACCTTCACCCGGCTGGTTCGGGAAGGCCGCAGGCCGGACCAGATCGCCGCCGTGTTCGGGCTGACCGAGTTGCAGGTGAAGCGCACCCTCGCGCTCGGCAACCTGCTGCCCCGCATCCGCAACCTCTATCGCAGCGAAGCCATCGATGCCGTGACCGTCCGGCACCTTACCCTCGCCTCCAAGACGCGACAGCGCGAATGGCTGGCCATACTTGACGATCCCGAGGCCCGCGCACCCACCGGCCATGCGCTCAAGGCATGGCTGTTCGGCGGCGCGTCCATCTCAACCAAGGTTGCGCTGTTCGACCTTGTTGGGTTCGACGGCGAGATCGTCGCCGACCTGTTCGGCGACGATAGCTATTTTGCCGATGCCGACGCGTTCTGGGCTGCCCAGCATGCCGCCATTACCGAACAAGCCGAGGCCTATCGGGCTGCGGGATGGCGCGAGGTGGTGATCCTCCAGCCCGGACAGCACTTCCAGAGCTGGGACCATGAGAAGCGGTCCAAACGGCAGGACGGCAAGGTCTATATCGCCATCGGTTATCGCGGCGACGTGACCATCCACGAGGGCTATCTCAGCCACAAGGAAGCGCGGCAGCTGACCAAGGGCACCGCCCCAGAAGCGCCTGCCGACAAGCCCGCCCGGCCGGAGATCAGCGCAGCCTGCAACGACTATGTCGATCTTCATCGCCATGCAGCGGTTCGCGCCAGACTGGCCAATGCCCCGGGGATCGCGCTCCGGGTTGCGGTCGCGCATATGATCGCCGGTTCGCCTCTCTGGTCGGTCCGTATCGAGCAGCAGCGGGCAGTGACAACCATCGTCGAGAGCGTCGAACTGTCCCAATCGGAAGCTGCGTTCGATGCCAGGCGCCGTGCCATGCTGGCTGTGCTCGGGTTTGATGGCGACACCCCGACCCTCACCTGCGGGGAAGGGCTGGGACTGGCTGACCTATGCGCCCGGTTGCTGCCGCTTGCCGACGAGCAGGTGCTCGCCATCCTCGCTATCGTTATGGGCGAGACGCTCCATGCCCGCAGCGAGATAGTGGACCTGCTTGGGCGGCATCTAGGCGTAGACATGGCATCGGTCTGGCAGGCGGATGATGCCTTGTTCGACCTGATCCGCGACCGCGAGGTGCTGCTTGCCATGGTCGAGGAGGTCGCTGGCAAGTCGGTGGCCGAAGCCAATGCTAAGGCCACCGGCAAGGTGCTCAAGACCATCATCCGGGACTGCCTGAGTGGCGAGAACGGGCGAGCGAAGGTCGAGGGCTGGGTGCCGCGCTGGCTGCGGTTCCCCGCGTCCGGCTACACCGCGCGCGGCGGGGTGGGGGCGGTGGATCGCACCAGTGCAGTCGCCACGCTGGTTGGTCTGCAGTCGTCTGGCGAGCAACCTGTCGAACCTGTCCAGCCGCATGTGTGATCCGAGTGCCCGGCGGCGTTTATGCCGCCGGGCGTTGCTCGCCGAACCCCGGTGCACAGCGATTACGAGCGATGCTGATCCTCGACACTGTAGAACACCGGATTTTGCAGCCAGTCCTTGATGGCTGACTCCCGCCATCCGGCGCAGCGCGTGCTGATCTTGATGTTCGGGGGGAAGGTGCCTGCATCCATCTTGCGGTAGAGGGTCGAGCGGCTGAGCCCGGTGCGGTCGAGCACCGCATCGAGCCTCAGAATACGGTCGGGCTGGTCGGTTTGCATGATCACTCCTTCGACATCACGCCATTTGGTGATGCGCTATCGGACAGGCTGACCCGGATCGTGGCCGTGCAAAAGAGCCCTATTGGGGTCCATAGGGCCCGGTTCGGCGAAGGACGGTACAAAGGATGAAGCGGTCAGTCCGCCCCGCGACGGTCCGGCGTCCCAGCACGTCCCGTCATTGCGACGGGTTACGCCGACCAGCGTGATTGACGGACCTGAGTCGCGGGCTGGCGGCTGTGTCGCTTTGGTTTCCATTCCCCGGCATGGCGGGGAGAGGCTGGGCAGTGCGGTTCCAAGTGGTTAGGGTTGAATGCAATGCGTAGCGATCTCGATCATCTCCCCGCTGCCAAGCGCCGCGACCTCGAACGGATCGTCGCGATCCTGTTCGAGGAGTTCGAGGACGCCACCCGGCTTGCCACCCAGAAGTGGAAGAAGCAGGGGCGCATCCTTAAGATCATTCTCTATGGAAGCTATGCACGTGGCGACTGGGTCGAGGACCCAGTCGGCCGCTACTTCTCGGACTATGACATCCTCGTACTGGTCAGCGACCAGCGGCTGACCGATCCGGTAGACTATTGGGCGAAGGCCGATGACCATCTCACCCGCGAGGTGACCATCTCGCAGAAGATCAGCGCGCCGGTGACGTTCATCGTCCACAGCCTCGAGGACGTGAACAACTTCCTGCGCTGCGGGAAGCCGTTTTTCATCGATGCGGTCGAGCAGGGCGTCGTTCTCTACGAAGCCGAGGGCCACCCGCTCGCGGCGCCACAGCCGCTGACTGAAGAAGCGCAGCGCGCCGAGGCGCAGCGGCATTTTGACCAGTGGTTTCCGAATGCAGAAATGCGATTTGATTTGGCGCGAACCGCCATCGAACGCGGTTACTCAAATCAAGCGGCATTCGACCTGCATCAGACCGCAGAGCAGCTCTACCACTGCCTGTTGCTGACCCTGACCCTGTACAGCCCCAAGTCGCACAAGCTCAACTTTCTGCGCAGCCAAGCAGAACCGTTGGTACCGGAGCTAATTGGAGTATGGCCGCGCGACACCAAGTTCGCGCAGCGCTGCTTCGAGCTACTGCGCCAGGCTTATGTCAACGCGCGCTACTCGCCGCACTACAAGATCAGCGCGGCCGAACTCGACTGGATCGCCGAGCGCGTCGAACTGCTGCAGCAACTCGTGCGCGAGGCCTGTGACCGGCGGCTCGCGCCACACGACTAATCACGCGGCGCTCGCCAATGATCAGCCCTGCTTGGTCGTGCGCCGCTTGGCGGTAGCAACGGTGGCAGCGTCGGCGGTCTTGCCTCCACGCCCACGCGACCCGAGCCCAATCTGCTTCGCCATCGCCCGGCGTTGCTCGGAATAGCTTTCCGCGACCATCGGATAGTCGGCACGCAGATTATAGCGCTCGCGATACTGCTCCGGGGTGAGCCCGTGCGTTGAGAGATGTCGCCGCAAGGTCTTGTAGGGCTTGCCGTCGATCATGGAGATGATCACGTCCCTCGACGCCAAGGATTTGCGGACCGACACGGCCGGCGTGTATTCAGCAGCTTCGGACGAGCCGGGTTCGGGGGACGAACCAGTGTCACCTGCAAGACTGGTCAGTGTCGCGTGCATCGTGCGCAGAAACGCCGGCACTTCATCGGCTGCGATCCGGTTGTTCTGATTACCCAGCCACGCAATGGTGAGTTCAGTTGCCAGCTCGACCGTGTTCAGCTGCGTCTCTTCAGTCATGATGTTCCTCTCGGATGCTTTGGGTGCTTGCACCGCCAACGTCTAGATTGATCCGTTTCGGAGGTATTTCGATCCAGCGCAAGCCGCCAAGATTAGCAGGCTCAGCAAGAACGTCTCGCATGGTGACACCCGATGCGCCGTGGGGTTCTGAACTCCGCTAAATCAGGCGACCTGTTGCCGTCAGTAACGCCTTGTCTCTGGACCGGCCGGGAACTGCCGCAACCTTCTGGCCTGCACGATTTTCCCCGCCGACCGTGTCGGCTCCTCGCGAAGCAAAATCGCGCGTCCGCCAGGTCCTTCGCTGACGCTGCGGTCGCATGCGCGATGCGCCGGTTCCCTGATGGCCGGTCCGGTCGGTCGGCGTCGACGGGAACAGGTCCCCTCGATCATCAGGAGCAAGACAATGCCTGCCATCGGATATGTCACCAAGGACGCAAACGGTTCGTTCAAGGGCCAGCTGAAGACCCTCAGCATCCGCGCCGAGCTCACCATCACACCGAACGCTAGCAAGTCGAACGACGTCCAGCCCGACTACCGGGTCCATTCCGGCGATGTCGAGATCGGTGCCGGCTGGAACCGCCGCTCAGAAAGCTCGGGCAACAGCTATGTGTCGCTTAGCCTTGCCGCCCCAGAGTTCGGGCCGCGCCGGCTCTACGCCAATCTCGGCCGCGCCGCCGATGGCGGGGACCACCGGTTCGCGATCATCTGGAACCCCGCCGACTGACCTCAGGGCCCGGCGGCGCTGCCGCCGGGCCCCCTTCTTGTTCGGACAGTGCACGCGAGGGCCGTTTCAGCAAGCCGATCAGCCCGGTTCTATGAGGCCACATCATCGGCTGATGCTTGGAACCCGCGAACGCCGCGCCGCCGCCACAGCAGCATCTGGCGATCACGCTCCTCACCCTGAAGCCTAGCGGCAACTTCGATGAGCGCGCCGTAGATCACCGCGCGATCATCTTCGGTTAGATCGATGAGCCCAGCCTTGGCGACCAGTCCGCCCAGCTCGATCAGCTGGCGGGTACGCTCGCGCCGCTTCACGACCCAGGCCCGCCGGTCATTGCGCGCCAGCTTCGCCTGGCACCGATGGCGTGCCGCGATCGTCTGCTTTAGTGCTGCGCCCAGCATTTCCAGTTCGCCCGCCAGTACCGGCCGTGCCGTGAAAGAACGCCGCGCCGCGAACGCGCTGCGCCTCCTTTGCGGGCTCGCTGCGTTCGGCGACCGCTAGCAGCAGCGCACCCGTCAGTCGCTCTATGGGCAGTGTGTCTGCGCCCGTTGCAATGACCAGCTCGCCGAGCTGCTGGAGCTTGCGGGTCTTGAGCAGTCTTGCCTTGTCGTCCAGTGCCTTCAGTTCAGCGTCGAAGTCGCGGGGTTTTCGCATGATGATGTCCTCGGTTGCAGGGGGAGGGCAGACCAGTTATCGCGTCAGTCGATCAGCGGCAACACACTGAAATCCCATGGGACTTCGCGTTTCCAAGAAAGATGAATTCTTTTGAGGGCGCGCTTATACGTCGTGCCGACGTGCTCGTTCAGGTGTAGATGGATTGCCGTCATGGCGATCTACCATTTCTCGGCCAAAGTGATTTCACGCGCTGCTGGATCATCTGCGCTAGCGGCTGCAGCCTATCGCTCCGCCTCACGGTTGCACGATCAGCGGCTCGACCGGCACCATGATTTCTCGAACAAGGCGGGCGTCGTTCATTCCGAGGTGATGCTGCCGGACGGCGCTCAGGAGTACCTGTCAGATCGAGAGGAGTTGTGGAACGCCGTCGAGGCCGCCGAGCTGCGCAAGGACGCGCAGCTTGCGCGCGAGATCGAGTTCGCGATTCCGCGCGAGATGACCAAGGCGCAGGGCATCGAACTGGCCCTAGATTTCGTCCGCGACGAGTTCGTCCAGCGTGGCATGATCGCCGATCTCAATGTCCATTGGGATATCGGCGTCGATGGCCTCGCAAAGCCGCACGCCCATGTGATGCTCACCATGCGCGAGGTTGGCGACGACGGGTTCGGCAGGAAGAACCGCGACTGGAACCGCACCGACCTGCTGGAGAAATGGCGTGAGCGCTGGGGCGAGCACGTCAACCAGCGCCTTGCCGAGCTCGATATCGACGCACGGATCGACCACCGCTCGTTGGAAGCCCAGGGGATCGACCTTGAGCCACAGCACAAGATCGGCCCGGCGGCTACGCGCATGGCGGGGCAGGGGTTAGACTCCGAACGTGCCGCCGAGCACCGCGAGATCGCGCGGACCAATGGCGAGAAGATCATCGCCAACCCGCAGATCGCGCTCGACGCGATCACACACGGCCAGGCGACCTTTACGACCCGCGACCTCGCCCGGTTCATCCACCGGCATAGCGATGACAAAGAGCAGTTCGACCTGGCAATGGGCGCAGTTCGTGGCTCGCCCAACCTCATCGCCCTCGGTAAGGACGGACGCGGTGACGACCGGTTCACGTCGCGCGACATGATCGATGTCGAGCAGCGGCTTGAGCGTGCCGCGCTGCGGCTTGCGGATCGCTCAGGCCATGGTCTCCCGGCAGCGATGCGAGACAGAGCCATCGATGCTGCCGGGAGTAACGGCCTTGTCCTCGGGGGGGAGCAGAAGGCCGCGTTCGACCATATAACCGGATCTCGCGATATCGCCATCGTGACTGGCTATGCCGGCACCGGCAAATCAGCCATGTTGAGCGTTGCGTGCGATGCCTGGGAGCGGGCCGGCTACGAGGTGCAGGGGCTTGCCTTGTCGGGCATCGCGGCTGAGAACCTCGAAGGCGGATCGGGCATTACCTCGCGCACGATCGCATCGATCGAGCATCACTGGGCGCAGGGGAGGGACCTGCTGACATCCAATCATGTGCTGGTGATTGATGAGGCCGGGATGATCGGCTCGCGCCAGATGGAACGCCTCATCTCCGAAGCAGAAAAGCGCGGCGCGAAGCTGGTCCTGGTCGGTGATCCCGAGCAGCTTCAGGCAATCGAAGCGGGGGCAGCGTTCCGCTCGATCGCTGAGCGGCATGGCAGTGTCGAGATCACCGAGGTTCGCCGCCAGCGTGCTGACTGGCAGCGTGATGCGACGCGGCAGCTTGCGACCGGGCGGACCGGCGAGGCGATCCAGGCCTATCACGCGCATGACGCGGTGCACGCTGCCGCGTCCCGGGACGCGGCACGCGATGCACTGATCGACCGCTGGGACCGCGACCGGATCGCCAATCCCGATGCTTCGCGCATCATCCTCACCCACACCCGCGATGAGGTTCAGGCGCTGAACGCTGTCGCACGTGAGCGGCTGCGGATCGCTGGTGCGCTTGGGCAGGATGCCACGATCGCCACTGAGCGCGGAGCGCGGGACTTTGCGCCCGGCGACCGCGTCATGTTCCTCAGGAACGAGCGCGGTTTGGGGGTGAAGAACGGGACGCTCGCCACCGTGCAGAGCGTCAACGCGATGCGGATGGCGGTGCTGCTCGATGACGGCCGCTCGGTCGCGTTCGACCTCAAGGATTACAACCACATCGACCATGGCTATGCCGCGACCATCCACAAGGCGCAGGGCATGACGGTCGATCGTACCCATGTGCTCGCGACGCCGGGGATGGACAGCCATTCGGCCTATGTCGCGCTATCCAGACACCGCGACCGGGTCGACCTGCACTATGGGCAGGACGACTTTGCCGATCGGGGCAGGCTTATCCGCACGCTGTCGCGGGACCGTGCCAAGGATATGGCGAGCGACTATGCCCGCGAGCCGGAGCAGCGCTTTGCCGAAGCCCGGGGTATTACGTTCCGACAGCGCATCGCCGAACTGGCGCGCAAGGTGCCCGAGAAGATGCGGAACATGTTCGATGGGTTGCGCCTCCCGGTCGAACGAGCGGCGGAGCCGGTCAGACCACCCGAGGACGAAGCGCGGCAAGCCCGCAGGGCCATTGTCCAGCGCCACGCCCGCGTCGTGGTCGGCATCTTCGAGCGGTTCGACCAAGGTCTCGCTGCCACTCCAGACCAAGTGAAAGAACTCCGCGCGGCACGCCACGACCTTAACGCCCTGCGCGAGAATGCATCGCTTGATCTGGAAACGGCCTACAAAAAGGATCGCACGCTTGCTCGGGACGCAGCAGGTGGTGACTTTACACGGACGAACCAGGTGCTGCGGCTTGAAGCCAGGATGCGTAACGACCCCACGCTGCGCGCCGACCGGTTCGTCGAGCGCTGGAACAAGCTCAACGCCCAGGCCGAGCGCGCCTATGTGACCGGCGACATCTCTGGCCGCAAAGCAGCGCAAAGCCAAATGGCCGGGATGGCAAAGAGCCTCGAATGCGATCCGCAACTGGAATCCATTCTCGCGGCGCGTAAGGCTCAGCTGGGTATTACGATCAATACCGGGCGAAGGCTGGGCGCCGAACTCGCGTTTAATCACGGGATCGACTTTGGGCGGGGCAGGGGCATCGGTCGATAAACAAACGTAGGTCCGCTTGGCGCCGGATTTCAGCCGTCGGATACCCATTCCGTTTCGCTCGAAAGCGGACGAGCCGGACAGCCCAACCAAACGAACTAAATTGCCAACGTCCTGTTAAGTGTCACACCTTTTCACGGGCGACATGCGGCGTCCACTCAGGCGACGCTGAGGTCAGTCCTGCCCCTATTCAGGCCCAGGAGTAATCGCCGCCGGCCCGGCTCTGGTTGCAGCATAGTCCGCCTCAGCATTGACCATTTGCAATCTGCCGTTCTCGATCTTCAGGCTAGCATCTGCCCTTTGCGACGAAGCAACGCTGATCTGTCGCTCCGCCTTTGCAACAGCAGCGCGAGCCCGCACAAGGTCTCGTTCACCGTCGGCCAACCTGCGGCTACTTTGCTGAACCGATCGCTCGCCCTGCTTCACGCTATCCTGTCCCTCGGACCAAGCGGTGCCATAGGATCCGATGGCCGCGCCCCGTGCCGACAGTCTCTGACCGGTGTCGGTGCGCTGATCATTCATGGAACAGGCACCGAGCGCTATGCATGCCATTGCAATGGCAAAGCCCGGCGTCGATCTCGACCTGCTGGTCGGCAATGGCGTGAAAGAAACGTGGCGATCAAAAGAATATGACATTGCATCATCCCGACATCAGCGGGAGCACAACGTCTCTCAGTCGCGCAGCGCCGAAACCGGAGACGCGATGGTTTGGAAATGGGGTTCATCCCACAATATGCAAGGGGACATTGTCGCTGCGGACAACATTCTGGCCCGTAGCGCGCGTCCGTCAATGACCGTGAGGTCGATGAACGATGCCACAGGACGAACGATGGCGTTGCAGCATCTCGGGTGGCGGCCTTTGGAGCGATGCGACGCGTTCGAAACCCATCGCCTCGTCGCCAGATTTGCTCGGCCCCGCATACCCAACCACCCGACATCCAATCGTGGCATCCGGTCAGGGCAACAGCCGGCTCGGGCCGTTATCCGTCCGATCGATCTCGAGCGAAGCCGCTATCGCTTGCAACAGCGCGTGCGCTCTGCGCGCATGACCCGCCGTTCCATGGGCTGAGTCAGCGTGATCCAGCTGAACCTGCACGGCGCGATCGGTAATCGCGATCGCTTCCTCGGTGCTGATCACACCTTTCTCGCACAGACCGTGGATGAGGCTTTCAACCAGAAGCAGCGCAGCCTGGCCATGCGGATCGCTTGTTGCGGGCATTGGCTTGCCATCGATGTGTTGGGGCATTGGTGTCGCCTTAGTCGAGGCGAGAGTATTGAACTCCCAGCCGCCGACGCCTGTGAAACGATGCCAACGATGGGCTGGCGATACAGCATGCAGCGCCCCTCTACCACAACATACAATAACAACCGACAATAACTTCCTACAATATCCGGGGGACGGGGAATGCGGTAAACCGCATCATGGACAATCGGTTCGTGCAGAAATTGAGCGGGTTGGCCAAGCTTACGGATCGCGACATCCGGGCCCTCGAACGCGTGACATCGAGACCACGCCAATACGTCGCGCGACATGATTTGATCCGTGAAGGGGATGAGCCCGGGCCGATGTTCGTGGTCCTCGACGGCTGGGCCTGCAGATACAAGGTTCTTCCAAGCGGGACGCGCCAGATCATGGCATTCCTGATGCCTGGCGATGCCTGCGATTTGAACGTCAAGCTGCTCGCCGAAATGGATCACAACATTCAGGTGCTGACAAGCGCGGCAGTGGCAACCGTCACCAGGGCCGAGATGCAGGCATTGATGGACGCGCACCCGAACATTGCGTCGGCCATGTATTCGGCCCAGCTTGTCGATGAAGGCATCATGCGGGCGTGGATCGTCAGCATGGGCCGACGCAGCTCGATCGAGCGGGTGGCGCATCTGATGTGCGAACTCTATCTGCGCGCGCTGAACATCGGTCTCACCAGCGGCGACGAATTTGCGCTACCGCTCTCGCAACTCGTGCTCGCGGACGCACTTGGCATGACGGCAGTCCATATCAACCGGGTGTTGAAAGACCTGCGACTCCAAGGAGCCATGGCTCTTCAGCGCGGTAGCGTCACGATCCTTGATCCGCGGAAACTGGTTCAGATTGCGGGGTTCGATGAAAATTATCTACATCGCCGAATGCGTCAAACAGTCTGACTGACCGTCATGATAACTTCTGCCTTTTCCCGAGAGAGTGAAGCCATAAAGTCGTATCGACGGGCAAGCTCGGCATGAATGGCAGCGACGGATGGACTGATTGCGCGCTTTTCCATTTCGCGCGCGTTTGCGGCGCGGCTGGCATAATAGTCACGATCACAAATCCTGCTCATCTTCATTCCCCGGGGGCGAAGTTTGCATAATTGATCTGCCGGGAGCGGCCCTGTCTTCGCTGACGGCCCAACCAGTCTATCGAACCGCCGCGGCCCATTGTTAACTTGACGCAATGAAACTACCGGTTTTGGTTCCTCGCAAAGCCACGACATGCGCTCCGTCGGTTTCGCGTGCCTCGCTGTGCATCGCATCCGGTCTGTCATCGGGGATCGGGGGACCACAGTGACGCAGCGACGTATCGCCGCTCCGCCCGTCATGCCGCCGTTTCCAGCGATCAAGAAGGCTGAGCGCAGGCGTGACCGTAATTCCATGAAGGAGGATCGAGGCCAGCACAACGCCGCCGATAATGCCCCACAAGCGTTCAGGGTCCGCGAACGCCGCATGATTGAGTGCAAAACCGAGATAGTAGATCGAGCCCATGCCGCGGATGCCGAAAAACGCGATCACAATCTGTTCGCGCCACGGCAGATTCGACCCCGCCATGCTCAGGAGGCCCGCTGCGGGCCGAGCCACGAGCAGGACGCCCGCGATGAACAACAGCATCGTCCAATCCAACGGGTCAAGCAGGCCGCCGAAGGTAGCGACACCGCCGAACAGGATCAGCAGCGCCATCATGAGCAACCGCTCAGCCGCCTCCGCAAAATCGTGTAGCCGATGATGATAATCGTGATCCCGGCTCGCATTGCGAATGGCGAGCGCCGAGACGAACACAGCCAAAAAACCATATCCGCCGAGCGTCTCCACCACACCATAAGCAAGGAAGGTTACCGCGACCGCGACGAACCCGTCGCCCGTGCCCGACAGGCTTGCGCGCATCGGCAGATGGAAGGTGAGATAGCCCAGACCGCGGCCGATCGCATAGCCGGCACCCGCCCCCAGGACGATTTTCCAGAGCAGGTCGCGGGCAACCCATTGGGTCAGGTCGCTGGTCCCGAACGAGGCTGCGCTAAGGGCAATGGCAAGATGGACAAAGGGGAAGGCAAGGCCGTCATTCAGGCCGGCCTCCGATGTCAGGGCGAAACGGGCTTCGTCCTCGTTCCCGTCACCAGGCCCGTTCACCTGGACATCGCTGGCAAGCACCGGATCAGTCGGGGCCAGCACCGCAGCGATAAGCAGCGCACCCGCAAGGCCCAATCCCATCAACCCCCATGCCATTACGGCAACGATCGCCATGGTGACCGGCATCGCGATCCCCAGCAGTCGCCAGGTCAGGGCCCACCTGCGTAGCCCGATGATCCGGTCGATCTTGAGTCCCGCACCCATTAGCGAGATGATGACGACAAGTTCGCTGATCCGTTCGACAAGGATCGGATATTGCAGCGGGTGGACCGCAAAGGGCCGGAGCGGGGGCAGCGCGAACAATACGGCGCCCGCACCAACGCACAGGATGGGCAGCGATAACGGTGCCTTGCGCAGCAGCAACGGCAACCAGGCCGTAAGCAAGATCAGCGCGCCTGCTCCGGCCAGCACGAGCAGATAGACATCATGCGAAATCGCCAAAAACATTCCTCTCGTTGATGCGATCAGCGCATCAGACCGGCCTTACGCAAGGCATCTTCGATTACCTGACCGACACCGTTCGACACAGGCCTGGATGCACGCGGCGCTTCGTTTGGTGCGGTAGATGGGCGCGAGCTAAGGTGCCGACCTGCAGTCACCAGGCCAGTCGGCATTGGGCCCGGCTCTTCCATGGCCGGCGATGTCAGAAGGCCCCAGAATGCAGCGATGCGATGGGTCGAGGAAATCCCGGCCTCAAGCATGAATGGTCCAGCCGCACCATATGCGTCCATTCCCGCCGTGCTCAGCGGCGTTCCATGACCCAAACCGTCGATCCGATATTCCTCGATCACCTCGCGTCCATGTGCGTCAAGCCATGCTCGGCGAATGTGACCATTGACGACTTCGCTCACGGGCTCGCGCTCGACCCCGTGAATTCCGCGCCATTGTTCGACGATCATCGCCGAATTGGCATGATCCACGGTCGCGTCGCTGTCGCCATGCCATATGGATATCGTCGGCCAGGGACCGGTGTGCTGGGAGGCGTTCCTGACGAGTTGCCCAAGGGCCGTTGCCGGGGGACCGCCATGCGCACGCATCCGGTCAAATGCCTGCGGAATTGACGTCGCCGTTCCATAAGGAAGACCCGCAATGATCGCTCCCCCGGCGAACACTTCAGGATAGGTGGCCAGCATCACCGATGCCATTGCGCCACCTGCCGAAAGCCCCGTTGCGAAGATACGGGCCGGATCGATCGGATGCTGGTCCACCATCGCAGCCACCATCTGGCGGATGGACAGAGCCTCACCAGCGCCGCGCCGCGTATCGCCCGTCTGAAACCAGTTGAAGCAGCGATTGGCGTTGTTCGCAGGCTGTTGCTCGGGATAGAGCAGGGCAAACCCATGCTCATCGGCCAGTCGTGACCAGCCCGCACCATGGTCATACCCGGCGGCGCTTTGCGTGCACCCGTGGAGAACGACAACCAGCGCCGAAGCTTGTCCGATGGATTGGGGAACATAGACGCGGCCCCGCAAAGCGCCCGGGTTTGAGCCGAATGGGCCAAGATCCGACAACCGGTCTTCCCCAGCAGCGCCCATGGGATGATGGCCAAAGCTTTGCCGCACTGCAGACAGACGGCGGATGGTATCATTGAGACGTGACATGTGAGGTTCTCCCGGGCACGACCACAGCCATGTCACCAAACTCGATCAGCTGCGATTGCTGCGGCGCACAATCAACACGATCGTTCGAATTTTGTTCCACGGCTGGAGATGCAGAGACATCGGCCGGGGTGTGAAACTTGCCCGCCATCAACTCCGGTTATGTTAGTCACCAGCAAGCGGGCGCGCCGTCTTCATCCGATTTTTCAATTGTTTGGCGGGTGTTCACTTCCCATCTGCACCGGTCACCAGAGCCGGAAGCGGTTGCCATGTCGGCAATTCCCGGTATCGCCTTCGCAGCGGCGCTCGTGGCAGGTGCTGCGATACATCCTATATGGTAGCGTGGGTGCTAGTTGATAGAGGCAACTCAGCAGTCGTGCGTGAACTGGAATGTCAGCCAATTGTGTTGGGGGTGGCACAGCCGAATCGAGCCTTGTCACCGGCTCCGGCGACACGCCCGTCTCATTCAACACCGATGTGTCCGCTCGGATCGGTTGAATTCGACGTCTGGCGAGGCACGCTTGAACTTGGCGGCCGCAAACCCAGGTCCGGTGCTTGTTCTGCTGGTTAGCCTATCGACCGCTTGTTTCAATGCTCGGCCAAAAGCCGCCCTTCCGTTATCGGCCCAAAGGCGGCCAGATTCTGAAACCCATTCCCGCGAAAAGTCGCAATGAGTTCCGAGGGCATTCCAAGGGATGCCATTAGAGCCGCAAAAAAGTGTGGGACGAAAAGTGGGAGCGACTTCCACCAGATCGTCCGAAATGGCGCAGTTCCGCCATTTTTCGCTTGACGATGGTGACCCCTACGGGAATCGAACCCGTGTTTTCGCCGTGAGAGGGCGACGTCCTGACCGCTAGACGAAGGGGCCGTGCGCGGTTGCGAGGGGCGCGGATTAGGCCCGGCCAGGGGTGGCGTCAAGGCGGGCGCGCCGCTGATTGAGCACCTCGTACGCCATGACGGCGGTCGCGACGGCGGCATTCAGGCTGTCGGCCCGTCCCAGCATCGGGATCTTGACCAGCAGGTCGCAGGCATCGGCCATTTCGGGCAACATGCCCTGCGCCTCGTTTCCGGTCAGCAGGAAGGTCGGGGCGCGGTAGTCGGGCAGTTGGTAATCGACCGCGCCCTCCAGATGCAGTCCGACCAGCTGCCCTTCCCCTGCGCGCAGCCAGTCGATGAACGGGGACCATTCGGTCCGGGCCAGCGTCACCGTGAACATCGCCCCCATACTGGCGCGAACGGCCTCCACTGAAAACGGGTCGGTGCTGTCGCCGATCAGGATCAGGCCACCGGCCCCGACGGCGTCGGCGGTCCGCAGGATCGTGCCGAGATTGCCCGGGTCGCGCAGCCGTTCCGCAACCAGCCACAGGGGCGCTGCGTGGCGGTCGATGCGGTCCAGCGCGGTCGGCAGTTCGGCATAGACGCCGATGACCGCGCCAGGATTGTCCTTGCCCGATAATTTGGACAGGATGTCGTCGCTCGTCTCGATCGCCTCGCCATGCGCCGCCTCGACCGCCTCGACCAGCCGGGCGACCAGCGGGTGCGAACGGGACGGCTGGGCAAAGAACAACAGGTCGGGCACGTGGCCGGCATCCAGCGCCTCGGTCAGGATACGCAATCCCTCGGCCAGGAACCGGCGTTGTTCACGCCGGTGGCGCTTGTCGCGCAGGGCGCGGACATCCTTGATCAGGGGATTGGAAAAGGCGGTGATCTGTCGTGTCATCCGCCACGCCTTAATGCGACGCGGCGAGCGGGTCGAGCATCCTAATCCTCGCCGAACTTGGCCTCGACCAGATCGGTCATCGCAGCGACCGCTGCCTCAGCATCCGGTCCCTCCGCACTGATCGTGATGGTATCGCCCTTGGCCGCGCCCAGCATCATCAGGCCCATGATCGACGTGCCGGTAACGGTCGACCCCTCCCGCTCGACGGTAATGGTCGCCGGCTGGGCAGAGGCGAGGGTCACGAACTTGGCGCTGGCGCGGGCATGAAGGCCGCGGCGATTGGTGATCGTGACGATCCGGCTGATCCGGCTCATGCTGCGGCTTCGCCGAGCACCTCGGATGCGACCGAGATGTATTTGCGGCCGGCTTCGCGCGCGGCGGCCACCGCATCGGCGACCTTCATCGATTTGCGGGCACCGCCCAGCCGGATCAGCATGGGCAGGTTAATCCCGGCAATCACCTCGATCCGACCCTGTTCCATCAGCGAGATCGCCAGGTTGGACGGCGTGCCGCCGAACAGATCGGTCAGGACGATGACGCCCTTGCCCCCATCGACCGTTTCGATGGCGCGGGCGATGTCGGCGCGGCGTTCCTCCATATCGTCGTCCGGCCCGATGGAAATCGGCAGGATCCGTTCCTGAGTGCCGACTACATGTTCCATCGCGCGGACAAACTCCTCCGCCAGCCGCCCATGCGTTACCAATACCAAACCAATCATGATGCAGGGTTTCCGTCCGTTGACAGGGCCGTTGGCGATCCTTCGAGCGAGTCCTGGGGCGCCGCGCCCAGGTCGCGATGCGTCAGACTGGGGGAAAAACCGGCCTGGTGCAACCGTTGCGCCAAATGTTCGGCCACATGAACGGACCGGTGCCGACCCCCGGTGCAGCCGATTGCAATGGTGACATAGGCCTTTCCCTCCGCCTGATAGCGGGGGATCAGGGTCAGGAGCAGCGCCTCGATCTGCGCCATGGCGTCGGCATAGCCGGGATCGGCGGCGACATAGGCACTGACATCGGCATCGCGGCCGGTGCCGGGACGCAGCGCCGGAACCCAATGCGGATTGCGCAGAAAACGCATGTCGAACACCAGGTCGGCATTGCGGGGCAGGCCACGGGCGAAGCCGAAGGACAAGAGCGTGACCACCACCTTTCCCGTGCCGGGCGCGGCAAAGGTGCGGCGGATCTCTCCGGCCAGGTCGTTGGACGACATGTCGGTGGTGTCGATCAGGCGATTGGCCCAGCGGCGCAAGGGGGCAAGCAGTTCGCGTTCGCGCGCGATCCCGTCCACCGCCGGACGATCGGTGGCCAGCGGATGCCGCCGCCGGGTTTCGGAATAGCGGCGCTCCAGCTCCGCCCCGCCGCAATCGAGGAACAGCGTGCCGATGTCGTGGCCATGCGCCTCGCGCAGCAACTTGATCCGCCGGACGATCGCCTCGGCATCGAAACCGCGCGTCATCGATCCGATGCCCAATGCCAGCGGCCGTTCGTCATTCCCGTCGGGCAGGGCGGTGGCGAGCAACCGGTCGAGCAGCAGCAGCGGCAGATTGTCCACCACTTCCCAGCCCAAATCCTCCAGCGTCCGCAGCACGGTCGACTTGCCGGCACCGGACAGCCCCGTCACCAACAGGATGCGCTTGGACACGGGCTCGCTCATCGGGTCCCCGTCAATTGACGCAGCGCCAGTTCGACCTTGATCGGCGCAGACGCCTCGCGCGGATCGATCAGCAGCACCGGCAGGGTGCGGCCCAGCAGAAAGCGGTGCTGCCCGGCGTCCGGCATTCGCGGCGACCGGTCATGCAGCCGGATCACCAGCGCCAGCGGCACGCCGGAGACGAAGGGAAGTTCGACGATGCCGAGGCCGCGTACCTCGATCCGGCCCGCAATCCGGTCGGGCGCTGTCGCCAGCAATTGTTCGCCGCTTCGCCGGACCAGTACCTGATCGTCGCTGACCAAAGTGGCACCGCGATCGATCAGCCGCAGCGCGAGATCGGATTTGCCTGCGCCCGAAGGCCCTTCGATCAGGACGGAGGCGTCTCCGATGGCCACGCACGACGCATGGACGCTTTCCGACGACAGCTGGTTCATGACGCCCGGTTCAGCGGCAGCCGGACCCAGAAACGGGCGCCGCCCAGACCATCTGCTCTTGATTCGGCCCCGATCATGCCCTGATGTCCTTCGACAATCGTCCGCGCAATGGCAAGCCCCAGTCCGGAATGGGTTCCGAACGCTTCGCCGCCCGGGCGGACCGAATGGAACCGGCGGAACACCGCCTCTCGTTCGGTTTCGGGCACGCCCGGCCCCTGATCCTCGACAGCGATCATCGCATGACCATCGGTGACATCGACCGTTATCGATACCGTCGACCGGTCGGGCGAAAAGGAAATGGCGTTGTCGATCAGGTTTTCGAAGACCCGTTCCAGCCGCGTGCCATCCCCCATGACCGTGATCGACTGGCCGGCCCGGACATCGAGGTCGAGCAGGATATCGCGCGGCAGGCCGCGGGCACGATGCGCATCGACCAGATGAGCGATCAACTGGTCCACCACGATCGGCTCGAACTGAACACGGCTCAGCTGTGCGTCCAGGCGCGAGGCGTCCGAAATGTCGGTCAGCAACCGATCGAGCCGCAGCACGTCTTCGCGGATGATCGTGATCAATCGGTCCTGAAGCGCGGGATCGCGCACTGCGCCCAGGCTTTCGACGGCCGATCGCAGCGATGCCAGCGGGTTTTTCAGTTCGTGGGTGACGTCGGCGGCGAATGCCTCTGTCGCGTCGATGCGCGCGGTCAGTGCCTGGCTCATGTCGGACAGCGCCCGGGCGAGCATCCCGATTTCATCGCGGCGGCTGGGCAGGCGGGGCACGACGACGCCGCGCGCACGGCCCAGGCGAACCCGCACCGCCGCCACCGCCAATCGCCGCATCGGCCGGACGATCGTTCGCGCCAGGAACAGCGACAACAGGATCGAGACGATGGCAACGATGGCGAGGACGATGGACAGCCGGAACCGCTCGACGCGGACGGTGCGGGTGATGTCGATGGCGTTGACCGCGCTCAACACCGCACCGCCCCCCGCCAGCGGCGCCGACGCCGTGATGACGACCGTCCGGTCCGGCGCGCGCCACGCCGATGCGCTGGCGTCGCCGGAGCGGACGGCGCGTGCGACGTCGGGCCACGAGGTGCCGGCATTGGCCGGGCGTTCGCGGTAGAGCGGGGCACGGGCGGTGCCGACGACGGTATCGATCATCGCGTCGAGAAAGCGTGCCGCATCCTGTTGCCAGGGGTCCTTGTCGGGATCGCGCAGCAGGAAATTGCGCACGCCCAGTGCCCGGCTGTCCGCCGTCAGCCGGCCATCGGCGTCATAGAGCCGCAGTCGGGAACCACTGATCCGGGCCAGCGTGGTGAGCGCCTGATCGCGCGCGGCGGAATCATTGCCGGCCTGATCGACCGACCGCGCGATCAGCCGCACCTCGCGCTGGGCTCGGTCCATCCGGCCGTCGATGATCCGCGCCCGATAGGTGTCGAGGTAGAAGAACCCGCCGGCCAGCAGCGCGAGCGCAAAGATGTTGACTGCCAGGATCCGCGGCGTGAGCGAAATCCGCCCCGACCAGCGGAGCGAGAGATCGCGGTCGTCATTCATCGGCAAAGCGGTATCCAGCGCCGTACAGGGTCTTGATGGAATCGAATTCGGGATCGACTTCCCGGAACTTGCGCCGGACCCGCTTGATGTGGCTGTCGATGGTGCGATCGTCGACGTAGATATCGTCCTGATACGCCGCATCCATCAACTGATTGCGGGTTTTGACGATGCCCGGTCGCTGCGCCAGCGTTTCCAGGATCAGGAACTCGGTCACGGTCAGCGTTACCGATTTGCCGTCCCACAATACGGCATGGCGGGCGGGGTCCATGGTCAAGCGGCCACGGGCCAACAGGGGCGCTGTCTCCCCATCCAGCGGAGCGGCATCCGCATCGGTCCGCACCAGTTCCGACCGGCGAAGAATGGCACGGATGCGGGCGATCAGCAGGCGTTGGCTGAACGGCTTGGCGATATAATCGTCGGCCCCCAGCGCCAGTCCCAACGCCTCATCCAGCTCGTCGTCCTTGGACGTCAGGAAGATCACCGGCAGCCGGCTTTTCTCGCGCAGCCGCCGCAGCAATTCCAGCCCGTCCATGCGTGGCATCTTGATATCCAACACGGCCAGGTCGGGCGGATTGTCGATCAGGGCGCGGAGAGCGGCATCCCCGTCGGAATAGACCCGGGTGACAAACCCCTCGGCCTGAAGGGCGATCGAAACCGATGTCAGGATGTTCCGGTCGTCATCGACCAGCGCGATGGTCGCACTCAACTGCCTTCTCCCTCGATCCGATCCGCCCACCGCCCTAGGCCAAAGCAGAGCCGGCCTCAACCGACCGGCAGAGCGGAGGTATCAGCGGATTGCACTGGTATCCCGGTGGAACCAGGCCTATGCGCGGCCCGTCCATGCTTCCCCACCTTCCTCGGCCGTTCCAGAACGATCAGGCGGTCCGCACGCTCGGCCGGCATTTCCTGACGCAGCGGCTGGCAAAGGCGGAATGGACGCACGAGGCGCATCTGGCCGTTACGCTTTGGGCGATCGAGGAGCGGGCGGACCTGATCCCCGAGCGGGATTTTCCCCAGTTGATCCGGGATTTCAACGTCAGTGTCGGCGGGGTCAACAATGACCGCCAAGGGTATCACGACACGATCACGCAGTGCTTCATCGTCGGTGTCCGTGCGTTTCTTGCCGGACAGCGCGATGCGCTTGCGCTGGTCGACCGGGTCAATCGCCTGTTGCTGTCGGACCAGGGGCAGCGGGACTGGCCGCTGCGTTTCTACAGTCCCAGCCGCCTGTTTTCCGTCGATGCGCGGCGCAAATTCATCGCGCCGGACCTGGCACCCCTGCCGGTGGTGAACTGACGCCTCGTCAGCGCAGGCCTGCGATGATAGGATCGGCACCGTAATCAGCGGGAGGCAATCATGGATTTGAATGCGATTCTGAACCAGTTCGGTGGCAACGATGCCACCATCGACAATCTCGCCCAAAAGGTCGGCCTGTCGCCCGAACATGTGCAGTCGGCCATTGCGGCCCTGGCCAAGTTTCATCCGATGGCCGGCGACACCGCCGAGGGCGCGGCGGCGGAAACCGGCCTGCCGGTGGATACGCTGAACCAGATCGTCGCCCAGATCGGCGGCGAGGGGTCGCTCGGGCGGTTTGCTCAGCTGCTGAACGCCGATCAGGGCGGCATTGGCGGCGTCATCAGCGATCTGGCAGGCAGTTTCTTCGGCAAGAAGTAGCATTCCGGTCGGAACCCGTCCGCAGCGCGGCGGGTTTCGGTTGGTAATGGCTGATCTTTCCACCCTGCTGCCCGGCTGGGCCAGTTCGCTGGCGCTGGCCGGAATTTCCATCCTGTTGGCACTTGCATTGCACGCCGTGGCATTCGCGATCGCCCGACGCCTTGCCGCTCGCAATCGCAGTCCGGTCGACGATCTGTTCGTCGCGGCGGCGAGGCAGCCGGCCCGGTGGCTGGTCGTGGCGTTTGCGCTCGCCGTCGTCCGCCCGTTCATGCTGCTGGACGATGCGTTCGACCGGTTCTGGGTGCTTGCGGCGGGCATGGCCATTCCAGCGTTGATCGGCTGGCTGGCGATCAATCTGGTGCGCGCGGCTGGCGATGCAGTTGCCCTGGGTGCCGATATCACGGTCGCCGACAACCTGGCCGCCCGGCGCAAGCGGACCCGAAGCGCCATCCTGACCCGGATCGCAGTGTTCGTGATCGGATTCCTGACCCTGTGCCTGATGCTGTTGAGCATTCCGGGCGTGCGCAGTGTTGGCGTCACCCTGATGGCATCGGCCGGTCTGGCGGGGCTTGCGGTCGGGGCGGCGGCTCAGCCGTTACTGAAAAACCTGATCGCCGGCATCCAGATGGCGTTTACCGAGCCGATCCGCATCGATGATGTCGTCATCATCGATGGCGAATGGGGCAGGATCGAGGAAATCCGCCTGACCTATGTGGTGGTTGCGGTGTGGGACGAGCGGCGGCTGGTCGTGCCCGTGTCCCGGTTTCTGGAGGACAGTTTCCAGAATTGGACCCGGAACAACAGTCAGTTGCTGGGATCGGTGTTCTTCCATCTGGATCCGACCGCCGACATCGACCGCATCCGTGCCCGGTTCGAGCAACTGGTGCGCGGCAATGCACGGTGGGACGGGCGTGCGCAGGTGCTGCAAGTCACCGAGGTTCGCGCAGACGCGATCGAGGTGCGCGGACTTGCGACAGCCGCCGATGCCGGCACCGCGTTCGACCTGCGCTGCGACCTGCGCGAAGGGATGCTGGCGTTCCTCCGCGACGAGATGCCCGAAGCTTTGCCCCGTCAGCGCACGCGGATCGAGGCGGATGGCGGTCGCGGCGCGGCCGATGCTGGCCTAGGCTGACCGCCGCTGAACATATCGGTCGACGATCTTGTCCAGAACCGTCATCGGCACGCCGCCGCCGGTGATCAGCGAATCGTTGAACGTCCGGAAGTCATAACGGGGGCCGAGCGCGGCTTTGGCCCTGTCCCGGAGCCGGTTGATGTAACTGTGCCCGACCTTGTACCCGCAGGCCTGGCCCGGCCAGCTGCAATAGCGGTCGACTTCGCCCCGGACTTCCTCGACCGTTGAACCATTGGTGGTCGCAAACCACTGGACGGCGTAATCACGGGTCCAGCGTTTCGCATGAAGCCCGGTATCGACCACCAGCCGACAGGCGCGAAACGCCAGGCTTTGCAGGTAGCCGAGCCGCATGACGGGATCGTCCGCATAATAGCCAAGCTCGTCGGCAAGCTGTTCGGCATAGAGCGCCCATCCCTCCGAATAGGCATTGAAGCCCAGGATCGAGCGGATCAGCGGCAGCTTGAAGGTATATTCCCCCTGCCAGGCATGGCCGGGGATGCTTTCGTGAAACGCCAGGTCGGGCAGGGCGTATCGCGGCCAGATCTCGGTCGTGCGCAGGTTGATCCACAACCGCCCGGGCACCTTGCCATCGATGGTGCCCGCCCCGCCATAGGCCCCCGGCGCACCCGGTTCGACTTCCGGCGCCATCCGCTTTACCTCGACATTGCCGGGTGCCAGCACCGTGAATGCATCCGGCATCCGCCGCCGCATGTCAGCAATGGATTTTTCCAGAAGGGCGATGATCGCCCTGCGCCCCTGATCATTGTTCGGGAACAGGTATTTCGGATCCTTGCCGAGCGCGGTCATCCGTTCGCCCACGGTGCCGTCGCGGTAGCCAATGGATTGAAGGATCGTGTCCATCTGGCCCTGAAGCTCGGCGAGCTGGACCATGCCCATCTCGTGGATTTCATCCGGGGTCATCCGGGTCGTCGTCGCAGCGCCCAGCGCCCAGGCATAATAGGCATCGCCGTCGGGCAGTTTCCATACGCCAGCATCGCTGGTGGCGCGCGGTGCGTGCCGCTCCAGTTCCGCCAGCTGGCGGGCCAGTGCCGGCGCGATGCGGGCACGGACGACCCGTTCGGCGCGGGCCGCATAATCGGGATGCAGCCGCTGGGTTCGACGGGCGAGCGACGTTACCAGCGTCCAGTCCGCAGGGTCGCCGGTCTGCGCGATCTTCAGCTGGTTGATCGCCTTGGCCAGATTGAAATCGGGCAGGATTACGCCCCGGCCGGCGGCGTCGCGCAGGCGTTCCGTTTCCCCGTCCAGCTGCCGGGCATAGCCGTCGAGCCGCGCCAGATAGGCTTCGGCATCCCACGCGGTTTCGACGGTGTGGCTGTCGTCCAGGAATTGCGGAACATCCAGAAAGGCGCCGACATTCTGCGCAACGACATAGGGTGAATTGCGCCAGCCGCCAAAGGCGACGTCGCCATATGGAAACCGATAGCCGGCAGCCGCGATCTCATGCGCCGCCAGTGTCACTTCCAGATCGATCCGCGTGCCCTCGCCAAGCGTGGCGGGGTCCACCGCCTTCATCGCCGCGATCCGCTCGTCCACCGCAGCTGCGACCGCGCGGACCCCGGCCAGCGATTTGTCGGCCATTCGCGCCTTCAGCCCCGCTCGTGCGCCGCGATCGATGCCAAGCGACGTCGCCCCTTCGGGATTTTCGATCAGGATCGCCTCAGTCGTTAGGTCGATCAGGGCGCGGGCTGCGCCATCGCCCGTCGCCGGGCGCTGGGCGGAGGCGATACGGGGCAGGGAAGCGCCGGCCAAGAGCGTGGCGGCGGAGGCAATCAACGAGCGGCGATCCATCGGTTCGATCAATGTCCTGTGTCGAAAGAGGTGGCGGCAATGGCAGGCTGTGGCGCGACGATCAGGATGCCGTCATCGACCCGTTCGATGCGGGCGCGCGTGCCGATGGGCATGTCCGGTCCCGATGCGGGCCATTCGCCATCGCCCAGGCGGACACGGCCCGACCCGTGAATCAGCGGTTCGACCACCACCACCTGTTGTCCGATCAGCCGGGCCGCACGGTCATTGAGCAGCGGATCGGCACTGGCGACGGGCCAGTCGCCATACCAGCGTTTGCCGATCAGCACTGCCGCCGCCGTCCAGCCCGCCAGCGACAGGAGCTGTCCGACCATGCCCAGTTCGGGAAACAACAGGGTCAGCACGCCCGTGGCCGCCGCGCCGGCTGCCAGGAACACCAGAAAGACGCCCGGCACCAGCAGTTCCGCCAGCCCGATGAGCGCGGCCAGCATCAGCCAGACGAAACCCCAATTGCCGTCCAGCGTCATCCGTCATTCCCGCCATCGAAGGGACTGATCCGTTGGGCCGGTGGGCGCGGGGTGGGGGGCAGCGGGGCGTGATCCTTGCTCAGCGCTTCCTTGGCCAGTTCGCCGATGCCGCCAAGCGTACCGATCAGCTGCGTCGCCTCCACGGGAAACAGGATCGTCTTGGCATTCGGGCTGGTGGCGAACTTGCCGACCGCTTCGACATATTTCTGGGCGATGAAGTAGTTGAGCGACTGGACGCCGCCCTTTTCAATGGCTTCCGACACCACCTGCGTCGCCGTCGCTTCGGCCTGGGCGGCGCGTTCCCGCGCTTCGGCGTCGCGGAATGCCGATTCCTTCCGGCCTTCCGCTTCCAGGATGCGCGCCTGTTTCTGGCCCTCCGCCCGCAGAATCTCGGAGGCGCGGCTGCCCTCTGCCTCCAGGATGTTGGCCCGCTTCTCGCGCTCCGCCTTCATCTGGCGGCCCATGGCGTTGACGATATCGGCCGGCGGGCGGATGTCCTTGATCTCGACGCGGGTGATCTTCACCCCCCAGGGCGTGGTCGCATGATCGACGACGGACAACAGCCGCGCATTGATCTCGTCCCGCTTGGACAGCGTTTCGTCCAGGTCCATCGACCCCATCACGGTGCGCAGGTTGGTCGTGGTCAGCTGAAGCAGGGCGACATACAGGTCCGACACTTCATAGGCTGCCTTGGCAGCGTCTAGCACCTGAAAGAACACCACGCCGTCGGTGGAAATCATCGCATTGTCCTTGGTGATGATTTCCTGGCCGGGGATGTCGATCACCTGTTCCATCATGTTGATCTTTCGACCGACGCGATAGAAGAATGCCGGATAGAGATTGAACCCCGGCCGGGCGACATTGGTAAAGCGGCCGAAATGTTCGATCGTATATTCATAACCCTGCCGCACGATCTTGATACTGGCGAACAGGTAAACGATCACCAGAAAGACCAGCGCGAACACGCCCGAAATCACACCGTCCATCAGCCTGCTGCCTCCCTCTGGTCACGCTGCGCATTGGCTAGCATAACGCCGGCATGAACACAGCCGAAACCGCACCGCGATCCGTTCTTTTCCTGCCCGCCAGCAATGCGCGGGCAATGGCAAAGGCACGCGAGCTGCCAGTGGACATGGTCGTGCTCGACCTTGAGGATGCGGTCAGGCCGGAAGACAAGGATGCGGCGCGCCAGGCGGCGCAGGACTGCCCGGCCTTTCCCGGCAAGTTGTTCGCCATCCGGGTGAATGCCGAGGAAAGCGAGGCGTTCAAGGACGACCTGAAAGCCGTGCGCAAGTCCGCCGCCACCCATGTCGTGGTGCCAAAGGTCGAAAAGCCCGAAACGGTCGTGATCGCCAGCAGCTATGCCAAGCGGCCTGCGCTGGCGATGATCGAAACGGCGGCGGGTGCGATGAATGTCGGCCCGATCGCGTCGGTTTCCGGCTGGGGCTATTCGATCGCGGGGCTGATTGCCGGGACGAACGACCTGGCCGCATCCCTGCGCCTGCCGCCGCAGTCCGGACGGGAATCGATGACGACGGCGCTGCAGCTGATCGTGCTGGCGGCGCGGGGGCGCGACATCTGGGCGATCGACGGGGTGTTCAACCGGTTGGCCGATGCCGATGGGCTGGCGGCGGAATGTGCCGAGGGACGGTCGCTCGGCTTTGACGGCAAATCCCTGATCCATCCGGGGCAGATCGATGCATGCCACGCCGCGTTCGATCCGACCCCGGCTGAACTGGACGAGGCGCGGGCGCTGGTCGCGGCGTTTACCGGTGGCGCGGAGCGGTACAAGGACGAGATGATCGAAGAGATGCACGTCGACCGCGCCAAGGCGCTGCTGGCGCGGGCGGGGTAAGCCGTTGAGGAACTATCTGTTCATTTGCAGTCAGAATAAGCTGCGGAGCCCGACTGCTGAGCAGATTTTTTCAAGCCGTCAAGGAATCGAGGTCAGCTCAGCCGGCACGAACCACGATGCTGAAAATCCGGTGACGCCGGAGTTGCTTGAATGGGCCGACACGATCTTCGTCATGGAGCGCCAGCATCGCAACAAGTTGCAGAAGCGCTTCCGCTCCTCGCTGAACGGTAAACGGATCGTATGTCTCGATATTCCGGATGAGTATGAGTTCATGGATCCGGAACTAATTCGCCTGCTCGAAGCGCGGCTTGCGCGCTATCTTCCTTCCGCTCCCCCCACCCCCTAGCGCGCGTCCCATAGCGCGGTTACATGGGCCGCCAATTCTCGACTCAGGACATTGGCGCACTCCATGGACATTCCGCTCGGCCTCACCTTTGACGATGTTCTGCTGGTTCCGGCGGAATCGGAGGTTTTGCCGAGCGGTGCGGACCCGCGCACCCGGGTGTCCAAGGGATTGGCGCTGAACATCCCGTTCCTGTCGTCGGCGATGGATACGGTGACCGAGGGCGACATGGCGATCGTTATGGCGCAGCTGGGCGGGATCGGCGTCCTTCACCGCAACCTGACGATCGAGGAGCAGGTTGCGGCGGTGCGGGCGGTGAAGCGCTTTGAAAGCGGCATGGTCGTCAATCCGATCACGATCACGCCCGATGCCCCGCTGGCCGAGGCGCAAGCGCTGATGGCACGGCACCGCATTTCGGGGATTCCGGTGGTCGAGGCGTCGGGTCGGCTGGTCGGTATCCTGACGCACCGCGATACCCGCTTTGCCGAAAACACCGCGCAGCCGGTCAGCGAACTGATGACGCGCGACAATCTGGCCACCGTGTCGCCCGGCGTCAGCCAGGAAGAGGCACGACGGCTGTTGCATCAGCGTCGGATCGAAAAGCTCTTGGTGGTGGACGATGCCTATCGCTGCATCGGCCTGATCACCGTCAAGGACATCGAAAAGGCGGTGACCTATCCCGATGCGACCAAGGATGCCGCCGGTCGGCTGTGCGTGGCGGCGGCGACGACAGTGGGCGACAAGGGGTTTGAGCGGACCGAGGCGCTGGTCGATGCGGAATGCGACCTCATCGTCATCGACACCGCCCATGGCCATAACCGCGAGGTCGCCCGGGCGGTCGAGCGGGTAAAGCGGTTGTCCAATTCGGTTCAGGTGATCGCCGGCAACGTCGCCACGGGCGAAGCGACCCGCGCGCTGATCGACGCCGGGGCGGACGGGATCAAGGTCGGGATCGGCCCCGGGTCCATCTGCACCACGCGCGTCGTCGCGGGAGTGGGCGTCCCCCAGTTGACCGCCGTGATGGAATCCGCCCGGGCAGCGCGCGATACGGGCGTCCCGGTGATCGCCGATGGCGGTATCCGGACCAGTGGCGACGTGGCCAAGGCGCTGGCGGCCGGTGCGTCAGCGGTGATGATCGGATCGCTGCTGGCGGGCACCGAAGAGGCGCCTGGCGAGACGTTCCTGTACCAAGGCCGCGCCTATAAGAGCTATCGCGGGATGGGCAGCGTCGGCGCGATGGCGCGGGGCAGTGCCGACCGCTATTTTCAGCAGGACATCAAGGACCAGATGAAGCTGGTTCCCGAGGGGATCGAGGGGCAGGTGCCGTACAAGGGCCCGGCCCGCGACGTCATCCACCAGCTGGTCGGCGGGGTTAAGGCGGCGATGGGCTATACCGGCAGCAGCAGCATATCCGAGCTTCAGTCGCGCGCCCAGTTCATCCGGATCACCAATGCGGGCCTGCGCGAAAGCCATGTGCACGACGTGACCATCACGCGAGAGGCGCCCAATTATCCCACGCGCTGAGCCCTTTGCCCCCCGCAGGCGGGGACATGAACGGTGACTGATTCCCAGAAACTGTGGCTGATCGTCGCCCTGGCCGCGCTGTATATCGTGTTCAGGATCCGGATGTTCCGCATCCGGTGGGCGCGAACCAAGGCAAGACTGGCCGCCGAACAGGCGGAACAGGACGCAGCACGATGACCCCGGCGGCCAGGGTTCAGGCAGCGATCGATCTGCTGGACGACATCATCGCGGCGGCGCGCGATGGCGGGGCATCGGCCGATGTCCTGATCGCCCGCTATTTCGCGACCCGGCGCTATGCCGGGGCAAAGGATCGCCGCGCCGTCCGTGCGCTGGTCTATGCCGCGATCCGCGCGGTCGGGGAGCGACCGGCATCCGGCAGGGCGGCGATGCTGGCCCTGGCCGGCGACGATCCCGAGCTGGCATCTGCATTCGGCGCGGGCGGACACGGCCCGACGGCGATCGTCGATGGCGAGCCGATCGCGGCGCGCGCCCTGATGTCGGACTGGCTGCATCAGGCAATGAACGGATCGGGCGTCGGCGAGGCAGCGCAGGCGGCCCTGCTCGATCGGGCGCCGCTGGACATTCGCGTCAATCCGCTACGCAGTTCCGTCGATGCCGTGCGGTCGGCGCTGCCGGAGGCGGAGCCGATTGCCGGGCTGGCCGATGGCCTGCGCCTGCCCCCGGACACTCGGATCGAGGATCATCCGCTGTATCTAACCGGCGGGTTCGAGGTTCAGGACGCGGGCAGCCAGTGGGTGACGTTGGCCAGCGGCGTCCAGCCGGGCATGTCGGTGATCGACCTGTGCGCAGGCGGCGGCGGCAAGACGCTTGGCCTGGCGGCGATGATGGCGGGCAGGGGGCAAATCCTGGCGACGGATACCGACCGCGCTCGCCTGTCCCGGCTGATGCCGCGGGCGGCCCGCGCCGGCGTCGGCATCGTCGAAACCCGGCTGCTGGATCCGATGAAGGAGGAACAGGCGCTGGCGGACTGGTACGGACGCGCCGATCACGTGGTCATCGACGCGCCCTGTTCCGGCACCGGCACCTGGCGCCGCAATCCCGAGGCTCGCTGGCGCATCACGCCGGACCGGCTGGCACGGCTGACACAGACCCAGGGCCGGTTGCTGACGCTGGCGGCGGGGCTGGTGAAGCCCGGCGGGGCCATCACCTATATCGTCTGTTCGCTGCTGGACGCAGAGGGGCGGGATCAGGCGGAGCGCTTTATGGCCGCAAATCCCCGTTGGACCGTGCGGCCACCGTCCATCCCGCTCGGCACACCGCAAGGCGCGGGATTGCGGCTCGATCCGCACAACCACTCGACGGACGGATTTTTTGTCGTAACATGCCAGGCACCAACCGAGTGAATGCCATGGCCCCGCTGGAGACCCTTATGCGCTTGACCGCCATCACGACCGCCGCCGCGCTCAGCGTGCTGTGCATCGCCACGTCGCTGACCGCGCAGCGGCCCGACGATCAGGTCGATGCCAAATCGGTTGCGCTGCTGGAACAAAGCCGGGCAGCGCAGACGGCCGGCAATCTGGATACTGCGGTCGATCTGGCGGAGACCGCGTTGGTCGTCGATCCCCGCAACCGAGCGGCCTATGTCCTGCTTGGCGATCTGGCCAAGGCGCGGGAAATGCCGGGCAAGGCGCTCGGCTTTTACCGGGAGGCGCTGAAGCTGGAGCCGAACGACCTGTCGGCGCTGCGCGGGCAGGGACAGGCGCTGGTCGCCAAGGGCGCGATCAACCGGGCGCGTGAATCGCTGGCCAAGATCCAGGCGATCTGTGCCAAGCAGTGCGCCGAAGCGACGACGCTGGCCAGCACCATCCAGCAAGGCCCGCCGGCGATCCAGACCGCGGTGAAAAGTGATCCGCCGGTCACCGTCATTCCGGACAAAGCCCCCGAAGCCAATCCCTGACCGCCACCGGGCGGGCGGTTCAACCGAGCCGTCGGGCGATGGCCAGAAACTCGGTCAGGGACAGGGTTTCGGCCCGCCTGGTCGGGTCGACGCCCAGTTCCGTCAGCGCATCAAGCGCGCCGGGCACCGATTTCAAGCTTTGGCGCAACATCTTGCGACGCTGACCGAACGCGGCACTGGTAACCTGTTCCAGCCGGGCCAGGCGAATATCGGCGGGCATGGCGGCGGGGGTCAGGTGAACGACCGCCGACATCACTTTGGGCGGCGGGGTGAATGCCGATCGATGCACCGTCATGGCGATACGGGCTTCCGTCCGCCATTGGGCGAGGATCGCCAGCCGGCCATAGGCATCGCTGCCCTGGCTTGCGACGATCCGGTCGGCCACCTCCCGCTGGAACATCAGCGTCAGGCTGGCCCAAAAGGGTGGCCAGTCCCCCGACAACCAACCGATCAGCAATTGCGTGCCGATATTATAGGGCAGGTTGGCGACGATGTGCGGGCGCTGACCGGGAAACAGGCCTACCGCGTCGATCGCCAGCGCATCGCCCTCGATCACTGTCAGTCGGCCGGGATAGGCTGCACCGAGTTCTGCCAGCGCCGGAATGCACCGCCGGTCCCGTTCGATCGCGGTCACGCGCGCCCCGGCCGCCAGCAGCGCGCGGGTCAGGCCGCCCGGTCCGGGGCCGATTTCCAGCACCGGCTGATCGTCCAGGGGGCCGGGGATGGCGGCGATCCGGGCCAGCAATTGATGATCGAACAGGAAATTCTGGCCCAGCGCCTTGCTGGCGTTCAGGCCGTGGGCGCGTATGACTTCGCGCAGCGGCGGCAGTTCGGTCAACGGCTGTGCCATGGATCAGCCGCAGGCCGACCGCCGCGATGCAGCGTCCGCCGCCATCCGAATCGCGGCAATCATTGCCCCGGGATTGGCCAAGCCCTTTCCTGCGATGCCAAAGGCAGTGCCGTGATCGGGTGAGGCGCGCACGATCGGCAGGCCGAGCGACAGATTGACGCCTTCATCGAAATACAGCGTCTTGAGCGGGATCAACGCCTGATCGTGATAGGCGCATAGCACTGCGTCATAGCTCGCCCGGGCGCGGGCGTGGAACAGCGTATCGGCGGCGAACGGCCCGGTGGCGTCGATCCCCTCTGCCTGCAGCTGCCGGATGGCGGGAATGATCCGGTCGATTTCCTCGCGGCCCAGCGCGCCGTCCTCGCCGGCATGGGGATTGAACCCGGCAAAGGCAAGGCGAGGGCAATCGATGCCGAAATTGCGCGTCAGGCCCCGTGCCGTGACGCGTGCCTTTGCCACGATCAGTTCGGGGGTCAGCATATGCGCGACCTCGGCCAGTGGCAGATGCGTGGTGATCGGCACGACGCGAAGGTCGGGGCCGGCCAGCATCATCACGACATTGTCGGCGGCAACGCCGCAGCGCTCGGCAACGAACTCCGTCTGGCCCGGATGGGTGAAGCCGACCTTGTAGAGCTGCGCCTTGGACACCGGAGCCGTAACCAGGGCGCAGGCCGCGCCCGATCGGGCGATGCCGACGGCGCTTTCCAGCGCCTGCAACGCACAGCGTGCACCGTCGCTGTCCGGTTCGCCGGGACGGATGGTCCCCGCATCGATGATCGAGAGCACGGGCAGCGCTCGATCAAAGACCGCCGCAGCCTGGGACGGATCGGCAATGGGCTGAACCGGACCATTCCATACGGCTGCGATCGATCGCGCATCGCCTACCGCAAAAAAGACCGGCAATGCGGCGCTTACCCGCTGTTCCCAAGCCTTCGCAGTGATTTCAGGGCCGATGCCCGCAGGATCGCCCAGCGAGATGACCAGCGGGGTGCCCACGGGTCGGGGGCGTTCGCCGGTCAACGATATTCGACCACCGCGTCGCGGCGCAAATCGCGCAGCATCCGCTGGGCGCGCAGGTTCACGCGTTCCTGCTTCATCTTGTCCTGCATCTCTTCGACCGAGGGCAGGCCGGCCGTGCGCTGATCCTCGCGGCCGCATACGATCAGCACCCGAACGCCGTCCTCGCGCGTGCCGAAGGGGGGCGTTGCCTCACCCACATTCAGGTTGACCATGATTTCCTGCAGCTGGGGCGGCAGGCTGCGGATCACCACCGCGTCATTGTCGACGATTTCAGCACCCAGCGACTTGGCAACCTCGTTCGCGTTGCCGCACCCCTTCAGCGCCCGGGTCGCCTCGGCGAACTCGGCAACCTTGGCATTACCCTGCGCTTCGGACAGGCCGGTCGGGAAACGCAGCGTCATCTGGCGGAGGCTCAGGCGCGCATCCTTGGGGTCGGCGACCAGCACCTGCCGCTTGTCGACCAGGTACAGGATGGAAAAGCCGCCGGGAATCGGGATCGGTCCGGCAACCTGGCCCGGCTGCATCTGCTGCGCGGCGGCCGCGAGGGCATCGGGCAGAACACTCGGACGGACCCAGCCAAGGTCGCCGCCCTGCGACTTCAAAGAGGAATCGTTGCGGGTGCTTGCAAAGAACTCGAACGGCTGACCGCCGCGCATCGCCGCGATGATCTGTTGCCCCTCGGCGAAGACTTCCTGTTGCCGGTCGGGCGTTGCCGAAAGGTAGATTTCCTTGATGTGCAGCTCTTCCGAGCCCTTAGCATCCTCGATGCGCTTGAGCACGGCCTCCACCTCTTCGGTAGAGACGTTGACGAACGCATCCACCTTGCGGCCGATCAGCCGCTGCCAGGCGAGTTCACCCTCGATCTGGCGATGCAGCGTCTTTTCCGACGATCCGGCATTGCGCAGGAACGTCTTCAGCTGCTCGGGCGTCATGTTGAAGTTGCGGGCGACCCGGGCAAAGCCCTGGGCGATCTCCTGCGGCGTAATCGTGATCTCGTTGGCGACCGCTTCCTGGATCTGCAGCGTTTCGTCGATCAGTCCGCGCAGCACCTGCAGCCGGAGCTGCTGCATCTGTTCGTCCGGAATCTTGATCTCGTTCAATGCCATGACCATCGCCACGCGGTGATCGACATCCGTTCCCGTCAGGATCGCCCGGTTGACGATCGCCGTCGGTTTGCGCACGTTGCGATCCGAAGTGCCGAAAATCTGAAGGTTCGCGGGCAGGTTCAGTTCAGCACCGGGCAATTCGGCGGCCTGCATCCCCTGATCCTGCGCAGAAGCGCCCGCCGCGACCAGTGCCGACGCGGCAAGCAGGCCCATGGTCAATGCGCGAAGTCCCATTTTCATTCCAATAAATCCTGATCGTCCCGAGCAATCGAGCCGGCACGCAGCCGACCCTTGCCCCATGTCCCACGCCATCTGAACCCTGGCTTAGCGGCCCAGGTTCAGCAATTCCAGTGTCAGCAGGAAACTGTTGCCCCGCCGCGCGTCGCCATTGTCCTGATAGTCGCGCCGCCAGGTAAGGCCAAGCCGCAGGCAATCGTCCTCATATGCAAAGCCGAGCCGGTGGCGGATGGGACTGAAACCGTCGGAAATGGACAGCGGATCCTCCCGTGCGTCGGTCAGGTCGACCAGCGCCGAGCCGAACACCGACCAGAAGCGGCTGAACGCGACACGCCCGCCGACCCGCGCTTCTTCGCGGTCCTGCAGATCGGCCAGATCGAACGCGACGTCGCGGTTCAGCCGAAGGTACCCCAGCTGGGCATAGGTGCGCCGCGTGCCAATGGTCGCGTCGATCTCGTTCCGGCGAACGGCGAAATTGTCCTTGTCCAGCCGGTAGCGATGGGTGAACCGCACGAAATCGCGAAAGCGGACATCGGTGCGCCCGACAATGTCGGACACCTTCTCGCTCAAGCCGGTGCCGTCCGGCAGGATGCTGGACCGGCTGGTCAGCCGAAAGCTTTGGCCGACGACTGCGTTGACGGCGATGCCGGGCAGATCCAGCGCATATTCGACCCCGGCGGTAAAGCGGGTGGAATCCTCGAACCGGTCATATCCCGGAAACCGGTTCAGCGCGAACAGGTTGGAATCCTCCAGGTCGACCGCGCGGGCATCTTCGTTCGGCACGTCGAAATTGTCGATCGGCGGGGCGGCAACCACCTGGAACCGGGGCGTGATCCGCTGGGTTCCGCCCAGGAAGCTGCCGATGAACGGCCATTTGACGTCCAGCGCGGTGGCAGCGATGCCGCGCGTCTGAAACCCCTCTTCGCCGCGATAGCTGGGCACCAGCGTCGATAGCGTGTCGCGCGTGTTATAGGCGTCGCCCCGCGCATAGGCGGTTAACGTCACCTCGTGACCCCAGTTGGTCAGACGGCGCAGATCCCACCGCGCGGAGGCGAATGCGCGCTGGGTGTCCTGTCCCTCCTCCCGGGTCAGGGCCAGCGTGTTGACCTGAAATTCGAACATGCCGCCGATCAGCCCGTCGCCGGTCCGCTGGCGGAAATCCAGTTCGGGCAGCGCGATGGGTTGCAGCCGCTGGTTTTCGGTGATGCGCAGCGTCTGGACCGCCCAGCCGCTGATCGAGAAATAGGAATCCCGATCGATCCGCTCGACGCGCACGACGCTGCGCAACCGGTCGTCGCGCGAAATATCGTATCGGCGCAGGAATGTCTGGTCGCTGGCCAGCCGGACGGCCCCGGTGAACTGCCAGTTCGGATCGAGCTGGAACCGGGCATTCCCCTCGATATAGCCGCGGAAATTATTGTCGCCCGGATCCAGCGCCGTCGACGCCAGGTCGTCCTGGACCCGGCTATAGGTTCCGAAGCCGCGCAAACGATAGCTGCCGTTCGCGGTCAGCGCGCGATATTCGCCCTCGATCATCGGCGCGGTGCCGGTGAACAGATGCGGCGTCACGGTCACGTCGCGATTGGGGGCGAGGTTCCAGTAATAAGGGATGGCCACTTCCAGGCCGTTCACCCGGTCCAGCCGGACGAGCGGCGACAGGATGCCCCGGTCGCTGACATCGCCGGCGGGATGCGAAAATTCCGGCAGCGGCAGCGAAGCGATTCCGAAGATCGAGATGCGCGCGCCGGAATAGCGCACCCGTTCGCGCACCGGATCATAGACGACGCGAACCGCGGTGATCTTCCAGCTCGGCTCCTTCGGACAACCGGCGCTGTCGGTCACGGCACAGGGCGAATAGGCCGCGCGGTCGACGATGATGCCGCCGTTTTCCAGCCTTTCGCCGCGCTCGGCCGCCAATCGGCCGCCCTGTTCAAGGACCACCAGGATATTGTCGACCACGCCGTCCTTCAGCGTATCGGTCAGCTCGATCCGGTCGCCATAGGCTGTGTCGCCTTCCGGGCTGATGACAGCGATATTGCCTTCCGCGACCACCTGGCCGCTGGTGCGGTTCCAGGTCACCCGGTCCGCTCGCAACCGGCTGCCGTCGCGGATCAGGCGGACATCCCCGGTGGCCGACACGATTTCCGCCTCGGTGTCGTATTCCAACTGATCCGCCTCGAACTGCACCTGATCGGCCAGGGGCGGCGTCCCCTCTGCCGATGGCGGGGGCGGTTCGACGGGCCGTTCCGACAGGTCCTGTGCCCAGGCAGGCATGGCCAGACAGCTGGTCAGCGCGCAGGACAGCAGGAACAGGGTGCGCTTCACGCAGACATCATCCTTTGGCACCCCTTCCGGGCCGGACACAGCCGCGCCCTATTGCACCCAATCGTGCCCTGCGCAATCAGCGACGCGGCCAACGATAAGCGTTCCGCTTTGCCTCTCGCCGCTTCTGTTCCTAGATAGCGTTCCAGGCAATCATCAAACCAGAACTGGCAGTCCATGGAAATCCGATTTTCGAACGAAGCCCGCACCGAATCCCTGGTCCTTCATGCCGTCGACAAGGCGGCGCTGGACCAACTGGCACTACCCGACCTGTCCGCAGAGGCAACCGCACTGGTCCGCGCCGCCGCCACGGCACAGCGGTTCGAGGGGGAAGCGGGCGCCATTGTGGAAACGGTGATCCCGCATGACGGCGGCGTGGCGCGCATCGGCCTGATCGGCATCGGCAGCGGTGACGAACCGGCGATGGAAAAGGCGGGCGGGGCGGTGACGGCCCGTTATCTGGTCAGCGGGACCGATGCCGTGGCCATCGACATGGCAGCAGTGTCGCCGACGGCGCGTGCCGCGGTTCGATTTGCCCTTGCGGCCCGGCTGCGCGCATGGCGCCACGACGTCTATCGAACGAAACTGTCCGACAAGGCCCGGCCCAGCCTGAAGCGGGTGACGATTCATCATGCGCCAGCCGATGCTGCAAACGGATGGACCGACGCACTGGCACTCGCCGAGGGAGTGGAATTCACCCGGACCCTGGTCGCCGAACCGGCGAACATCCTGTACCCCGAAAGCTTTGTCGACCGGTGCCGCGACCTGGCCGACCTGGGCATCGAACTGACCGTGCTGGACGATGCGCAGATGCGCGCGCTTGGCATGGGATCCCTGCTGGGCGTTTCTCAAGGATCGGTGCGCGAGGCACGCGTGCTGGCCATGCGCTGGGACGGCACCGGCAATGGCGGCAACCCATCGGTCGCGCTGGTGGGCAAGGGCGTGACGTTCGACACCGGCGGGATTTCGCTGAAGCCCGGTCCCGGCATGGAGGACATGAAGTGGGACATGGGCGGTGCGGGCGCCGTTGTCGGTGCGATGCGGGCATTGGCCGGGCGCAAGGCAAAGGCGCACGTCATCGGCGTCGTCGGCCTGGTCGAGAACATGCCGGACGGCAATGCGCAGCGGCCCGGCGACATCGTCACGTCGATGTCCGGCCAGACGATCGAGGTGCTGAATACCGATGCCGAGGGACGATTGGTCCTGTGCGACGTGCTCACCTGGGTGCAGCGCAATTATCGCCCCGGCACCATCGTCGATCTGGCGACGCTGACCGGCGCGATGATCGTCGCGCTGGGCCATGAACATGGCGGGTTGTTCGCCAATGACGACGAACTGGCGGCGCAGCTGACTGCGGCGGGCCTGGCGACCGGGGACAAGCTCTGGCGGTTCCCGCTGTCCGATGCCTATGACAAGCTGATCGACAGCCCGATCGCCGACATGAAGAATATCGGGCCGCGCTTTGCCGGGTCGATTACGGCGGCGCAGTTCCTGAAGCGGTTCATCGATCCGGGCGTCCGTTGGGCGCATCTCGACATTGCGGGCATGGTCTGGTCCGACAAGCCTGGCGCGACGCATGACAAGGGCGCAACCGGATACGGCGTCCGGTTGCTCGACCGGTTCGTGGCGGACCAGTTCGAGCGCTGATGCAGGTCGATTTCTACCATCTGGCCACCACGCCGATCGACCGGGTGCTGCCGCGCTTGGCCGAACGGGTGGTGGCCGATGGGGGTCGCCTGCTGGTGGTCAGCGGCGATGCCGAACAGCGGCGGCGCATCGACGGCCTGCTCTGGACCTATTCCCCGGCCAGTTTCCTGCCCCATGCGCAGGCGGGGCAGGGGGAGGATTCGGCCCAGCCGGTGCTGATCGCGGCAGATGCCTCCACGGCCGGGAACGGCGCTCGCCATGTGCTGATCGCCGACGGCGAATGGCGCGATGCGGCGCTGGCTTACGACAGAGCGTTTCACCTGTTCGACGATGTGCTGATCGATGCCGCGCGCACGGCGTGGAAGGGTCTGGCGGGGCGGGAAGGCATTGAGCGGCGCTTCTGGAAACAGAATGCGGCGGGGAAATGGGAACAGGCGGCCTGAGCCGCGGCGGCTTGCATCTGTACGTCCACGGGACTAGGGGGCGGCGACTTTTCCAATCAACCCCAATGACAGGAGCCGCACGGCCATGGCCGCGACCCGCACCTTTTCGATCATCAAGCCCGATGCCACCCGCCGCAACCTGACCGGTGCGGTCACCCGGATGCTGGAGGAGGCCGGCCTGCGCGTCGTCGCGTCCAAGCGCATCCGCATGACCCGCGCCCAGGCGGAAGGCTTTTACGGCGTGCACAAGGATCGCCCCTTCTTCGCCGATCTGGTCGCCTTCATGACCAGCGGCCCGGTGGTCGTTCAGGTGCTGGAGGGTGAAAACGCCGTGGCCCGCAACCGGGAAATCATGGGCGCGACCAACCCCGAAAACGCCGCGCCGGGCACGATCCGCAAGGAACTGGCCGAATCGATCGAAGCGAACTCGGTCCATGGTTCGGACAGCGATGAGAACGCCGCCATCGAGATCGCCTATTTCTTCAAGCCCGAAGAAATCGTCGGCTGATCCATCGGGCCGGGCCGGTTACGGCCCGGTCCACAGGGTGTCGAGGCGGCGCTGGCCGTCGCCTGACACGCCCTCGCGCCGGACAAGCCCGCGCAGCACCAGCCGGCGCCCGCCAAGCAGGCCGCCCGGCTCGGTCCGCCACAACAGATCGTAGATCGCGCTTTCGCTGCGCTGGCCATCGCTGTCGATGCAATCCGCCGCGATCAGCACGGGCAGCCGCCCATCGCGCCGGTCCGATCCGCCATCGGTCAGCTCCAACAGTCGGTCCGCGATCCACTCAGCCTCGATCCGGTGTTCCAGTACGGTGGTTTGTTCCGCCGTCCCCAGCGCTGCCGGAAACCGGACGGTGGTGGATTGCAAGGAACAGCCCGGCTGGGCCGCGACGGTTATCCCGTTCGCATCGGCAGCCATGGTTGTCAGCATTACTCGTCCGCGTGCCGCTCGTTCGGTCTTGGTCGCCGCGCTGCGTTCGGCCTGTCGCTCTGCCGCCGCATCCTGACGTTCCTGCCAATTGTTCCAGAATGTCAGCCCGGCGATGACGACCCCGGCCACCGCAATGGTTTCGCCAAGCGTGATCCATCGGCGGCGGATCGCCCGCGCCTCTGCCTGCCGGGTCGCCTGTTGCTGCGGGTCGGGGTGGGGGTCTTCGGACGGCTGAGAACCGGGCAGATCGGTCATCAGAACTGATCCGCCAGATCGAGCATTTTGGTCAACCGTTTGGGCGCAGCCATCCGCCAGCTGCGGTTCAGCCAGTCCTCGACCAAAGTCCAGTCGACCTCGCCCTGATCCAGCCGGATACCAACCCAGCCGGACGGACCCAGATAGGCGGGCCGGAAATACAGATCGGAATCGCGTTCGATCAGCATCGCCTGTTCCTCGACCCCGCTCGTCCGCACCAGCAGCGCGGTCATGCCGTCGCCATGATGGTTGACGGTGAAATAGGCGAAGAACTTGCCGCCTTCGACATGAAAGCCCTGCGAACCATGACTGGTTTTCTCGCGCGCTTCGGGCAGGGCGAGGGCGAGGGCACGCACCTGGTCCAGCGGTGTCCTGATGCCGGAGGCGATCCACTCCGCAACGATGCGCGGATACAGCTGATGCTCGGCGATCAGGACCCGGGCGGCCAGCGAATCGGCCGTGTCGCCGGGCAGGATGGCAACGCGCGCCTGACCCAGAACCGGGCCGTCGTCCAACTCGGCCGTCACCAGGTGGACCGAACAGCCGCCATGGCTGTCCCCGGCCGCAATGGCGCGCTCATGCGTGTGCAGCCCCTTATAGAGCGGCAGAAGGGACGGGTGGACGTTCACCATCCGCCCCGCCCAGCGTTCGACGAACTCAGAGGGCAGGATTCGCATGAAGCCGGCCAGTGCGACATGCGTGCAGCCGGCCTCGCGCAGTAATTGGTCGAGCGCTCCGAAAAGCTGCGACTTGTCCTTCGGTGTCGGCTTGGGCAGTCCGATGGCCCTTACGCCTTCCGCTGCCGCAAGCTGCAATCCCGGTGCGTCCGGCGAGTCAGCAAGCACCAGCACGATCTCATAAGGGCAATCCTCGAACCGCGACGCATAGAGCAACGCCGCCATGTTCGATCCACGCCCAGAAATGAGGACGCCGAGTTTTGCTTTAGTTGCACTCATTTCCCCGCTCGCGCTGAGCTTGTCGAAGCGCTGTCCTGTTGAACGCCCGAAAAGTGCAGGGCTTCGACAAGCTCAGCCCGAGCGGTTCGGGATTGCATCCGATCACCCATGATGCGTCGCCTGCCACGCCGCCTTCGCGCTCCAGGTTTCGGCGCTGCCCGAAACGGTGCAGCCCCGTTCGCCCTCGACCACGGTGCCGATGCGGAACACCTCGTCGCCTTGGGCGGCCAGATCGGCGGCGAGCGCGATCGCGTCAGCCTCGGGCACGATCACGGCCATGCCGACCCCGCAGTTGAAGGTGCGGGCCATTTCCTCCGGCTCGATATTGCCCTGTGCCTGCAGGAACGCCATCAGCCGGGGCTGTTCCCAGGCATCGGCATCGATCATCGCATGGCAACCGGCGGGCAGGACGCGGGGGATGTTTTCCAAGAGGCCGCCCCCGGTGATGTGCGCCAGCCCGTTGATCCGCCCTGCCTGCACCAGCGGCAGCAACGCCTTCACATAGATGCGGGTGGGCGCCATCAGCGCATCGATCAGGATCGTGTCGAGATCGAACAGCGCCGGCCGGTTCAGCTTCCAGCCCTTGTCCGCCGCCAGCCTGCGCACCAGCGAGAAACCGTTCGAATGGACGCCCGACGACGCCATGCCCAGCACGACGTCGCCCGGCCGGATGCGGGTTCCGTCCAACAGGCGGTCACGCTCTACCGCGCCGACGCAGAAACCGGCCAGATCATAGTCGCCCGGCGCATACATGCCCGGCATTTCCGCCGTTTCGCCGCCGATCAGCGCGCAGCCCGCCTGGCGGCATCCATCGGCGATGCTGGCGATCACGCGTTCGGCAACGCCGTTCTCCAGCTTGCCGCTGGCATAGTAATCCAGGAAGAACAGCGGCTCTGCACCCTGAACGATCAGGTCGTTGGCGCACATGGCGACCAGATCGACGCCGACCCCGTCATGCGCGTCGTGCTCGATCGCCAGCTTCAGCTTGGTGCCGACCCCGTCATTGGCGGCGACCAGCAGCGGATCGGCATAGCCGCACGCCTTCAGGTCGAAAATGCCGCCGAAACCGCCCAGGTCCGCATCGGCGCCCGGCCGACGGGTCGAACGAGCCAGCGGGCCGATCGCCCGGACAAGTGCATTTCCGGCGGCGATGGAAACGCCGGCATCGGCATAGGTGTAGCGGGCGGATTCGGGTTCGGACGTGCTCATGTTCCTGCCGTTAGCGAGAAGCCGCTTGGTTTTCCACGCCCGCTTCGCCAAAAGAGCGCGCGATGATGCGAAAGCGCCACCTTGCCCTTGCAGTATCCGGCCTTGCCGTCCTGTCCGCGCTGACGGTCGCGGGTCTGGTGCGTGCCCAGCCCGATCCGGCGCAACCGGGGATGAGCGAGGTTTACGGCAGTTTCGAGGTAACGGGAATCGAGGTCGATACCCGGGGGAAGGATGCCGATGCCGCGCGGATGGCGGGGTGGAGAGAGGCGCAGCGCAAGGGCTGGCAAAAGCTGACCCAGCGGATGGGCAAATCGGCCAGCCTGTCCGATTCGGCGCTGGATGCGATGGTGACGGGCATCATCGTCGAACAGGAACAGATCGGCCCGACGCGGTACATCGCCCGATTGGGCGTGATGTTCAGCCGGGCGCGGGCCGGCCCGATCCTGGGCGTGCGAGCACAGATCAGCCGTTCCGCCCCGATGGTGCTGATGCCGCTGCAATGGTCCGGCGGTGTTGCAACCGGCTATGAGATCGAGGGGCCCTGGCTGGAGGCGTGGAACCGCTTTCGCGCGGGCAACAGCAGCATCGATTATGTCCGCCTGTCGGGCACCGGACCCGATCCCGTCCTGCTGAACGCGGGTCAGGCGTCGCGGCGCGGCCGGGGATGGTGGAAAGCGATCCTGGACCAATATGGTGCCAAGGACGTGGTGATCCCGCAGGTGATCCTGCGCCGCGAATGGCCGGGCGGCCCGGTTGCGGCCGAGTTCCGCGCCGGGTTCGGCCCGGACAACCGGCAGATCGAGCGGTTCACGCTGCGAATCGAGAACGCCGACGGCCTGCCCGCCCTGTTGGACGAGGGCGTGCGGCGCATCGATCAGGCCTATCAACAGGCGCTCGCCAGCGGGCTGCTGCGCCCCGATGCGCTGCTGGCCTATGAGCCGCCGGTCGAGCCGGTCGAGGAGACTCCGGCCGATGAGACGGTCGAAGGGCTGGAAGGCGGAGCTGCGCCGACGACGGTCGAAACGCCGGTTGCCAGCGTCACGACGCTCAGCATCCAGTTCGATACGCCCGATGCCACCGACATCGCCAATGGCGAGGCGGCGCTGAACGCCATTCCCGGCGTGCGGTCGGCTGCGACCACCAGCGTTGCCTTGGGCGGCGTGTCGGTGATGCGGGTCAGCTATGACGGCGATGTCGGCGCATTGCGCGCCGCGCTGGAATCGCGCGGGTGGCAGGTGCAGGAGGGGCCGGGCACGCTCCGCATCCGGCGCGCGGGACGAAATCCGGCGGGACAATGACCCAGCTCAGCCTGCCGCTCAGCGGTGCCGGGGACGAACGATCCGCTTTTCTGGTAGGCGAGGCGAATGCCGATGCGGTGGCACAGCTGGATTTCTGGCATGGCTGGCCGGTGCGCGCTGCATTGCTTGCCGGGCCACGCCGTTCCGGCCGGTCGATCTTCGGACGCCTGTTCGTCACCCGCACCGGCGGCCGGGTGATCGACGATGCCGAACAACAGGACGAACGACTGATCTTCCATGCATGGAACGATGCGCAGGCGGGTGCCGTCCCCCTGCTGATCATCGCCCGGGCGCCGCCGCCGGAATGGCCGGTTGCGCTGCCGGACCTGCGGTCGCGGCTGACCGCGACGCCGGTGCTGCGCTTTCATCAGCCGGACGACCCGCTGTTCCGGGCGATCCTGGCGCGGGGGCTGGACCGCGCCGAACTGGTCGCCGGGCCGGAGGTGATTGACTGGCTCGTCCGCCGCGCGGATCGCGGCTATGACGAGGCCGACCGAATCGTCGCGGCCCTTGCGGCGGCGGCTGAACGCACCGGCCAGCGCCGGATCACGGTACCGATGGTGCGAACGGAACTGGGCGAGACTTTCATGGCTGGCAAGGACACCATCGATCGATGACCGCCACTGCACTGGCATCGCATGCGCCACCGGACGGCGCACCGCAGAAAATTCCCGGCAATGGCCGGTATTTCAACCGGGAACTGTCGTGGCTGGCCTTTAACCGCCGCGTGCTGGACGAAGCGTGCAACACCGCGCACCCGCTGCTCGAACGGCTGCGCTTCCTGTCGATTTCCGCGTCCAACCTTGACGAATTCTTCATGGTGCGAGTCGCCGGTCTGAAGGGGCAGCAGCTTCAGAATGTCGAACACAAATCGGCCGACGGCCTGACCCCAAGCCAGCAGCTGGAAGCGATCGTCGAGGAAGCCGGCGAGTTGGTCGATGCCCAGCAGGAAATCTGGCGGGAACTGCGCGGGCTGTTGCGGGATGCCGGGATCGAAGTACTGGATGGCGGCGACATCGCCGGGCAGGAACGCGAATGGCTGGCCGACCATTTCCGGGAACAGATGTTTGCCGTGCTGACGCCGCAGGCACTGGACCCGGCGCATCCGTTTCCGTTCATTCCCAACGCCGGATCGGCGGTGATCTTTGACCTGATCCGGGAATCCGACAAGGTGCCGGTCCGGGAACTGGTGCTGCTGCCATCGACCCTGTCCCGTTTCGTCCGCCTGCCGGGCAAGGTTGCGCGCTATGTCGCGGTGGACACCATCCTGCGCCATTTTCCGGAACTGATCTTCCCCGGCTATCGGGTCAAGGCGGCGGCGGCATTCCGCGTGCTGCGCGACAGCGATATCGAGGTGGAAGAAGAGGCCGAGGATCTGGTCCTATATTTCCGCACGGCCATCAAGCGGCGGCGGCGCGGCCGCGTCATCCGGCTGGAGACGGAAACGGGCATGACGCCGGAGCTGGAGGCGTCGTTGCTGGAGGAACTGGGCGGCAGCGAGGCATTGCTGACCGAACAGGGTGGGTTCCTGGGCCTGGCCGATCTGGCGGCGCTGGTCGATGAAGACCGGCCGGACCTGAAGTTCACGCCGTTTTCGGCCCGGTTTCCCGAACGGATCCGCGAATATGGCGGCGATTGCTTTGCCGCGATCCGGGCCAAGGACATCATCGTCCATCATCCTTATGAAAGTTTCGACGTCGTCCTCGCGTTCCTGAAACAGGCGGCCCAGGACCCGGACGTCGTTGCGATCAAGCAGACGCTGTACCGCGCGGGCAAGCAGTCGGCGGTCATCCAGGCGCTGATCGCGGCGGCCGAGGCGGGCAAGTCGGTGACGGCCGTCGTCGAGTTGAAGGCGCGGTTCGACGAGGAGCAGAACCTGCTCTGGGCCGATGCGCTGGAGCGGGCCGGGGTCCAGGTTGTCTATGGCTTCATCGACTGGAAGACCCACGCCAAGATTTCGATGGTCGTCCGGCGCGAAGAGGGTGGGTTTCGGACCTATTGCCACTTCGGCACGGGCAATTATCACCCGGTCACGGCGCGCATCTACACCGATCTGTCCTATTTCACCGCCGATCCGCGGATCGGCCGCGATGCGGCGCGGCTGTTCAATTACGTCACCGGCTATGTCGAGCCGGGCGACCTGGATGTCATCACCGTGTCGCCAAAGGGACTGCGCGACAGCCTGATTGGGATGATCGATGCCGAGATCGCGCATGTCCGGGAGGGCCGGCCCGGCGCGATCTGGGCCAAGATGAACTCGCTGGTCGACCCGGCGATCATCGAGAAACTCTATGAAGCCAGCATGGCCGGGGTCGATATCGACCTGGTCATCCGGGGCATTTGTTGCCTGCGGCCGGGGGTGCCCGGCCTGTCCGATCATATCCATGTCAAATCGGTGGTCGGCCGCTTCCTCGAACACAGCCGCATCTGGGCGTTCGGCGATGGCAAGGCGCTGCCGCACGACGCCGCCCGGTTGTTCATTTCGTCCGCCGACTGGATGCCGCGCAATTTCGATCGCCGCGTCGAATATATGCTGCCGCTGACCAATCCCACCGTCCATGACCAGGTGCTGGACCAGGTGATGGTGGCCAATCTGATCGATAGCGAACAGAGCTGGGAACTGCATCCCGACGGCACCTACGAACGAATCGAACCGGGCAGCAGGCCGTTCAACCTGCACCGTTATTTCATGACCAATCCGTCGCTGTCCGGCCGGGGAGAAAGCGCAGAGGCGATGCCGCAAAAACTGTCCTTGCGCCGTCGTCGTTCGGCAGCGCATTCCGCGCCCCCGCCCGTCGACGCGGCGGACGCCGGTTGATGCGGGTTCCGCTGCTGCTGAAACCGGCATGGTCGATCCCGGCGGGCGACCCCGTGCGATCGGCGATCATCGACATCGGATCCAATTCGATCCGTCTGGTCGTGCACGAAGGGTCGCCGCGCCTGCCCGCCATCCTGTTCAACGAAAAGGTGCTGGCCGGGCTGGGCAAGGGACTGGCCGCCAGCGGCGCGATCGACACCGATGCGCTGGAAAAGGCGGAGACGGCACTGGCCCGCTTTGCCGCTCTGGCGCGCGAAATGGGGGTTCGCGACCTGCGCACGGTGGCGACCGCTGCGGTGCGCGACGCCAGCAACGGCCATGTCCTGTTGACGGCCGCCAGCCGCGCCGGGCTGAATGTGGAGTTGCTGTCGGGCGAGCAGGAGGCGATGGCCGCCGGCATGGGTGTCCTTTCGGCCATTCCGGATGCGGACGGCATCGTCGGCGATCTGGGCGGGGGCAGCCTAGAACTGATCCGGGTCAGGAACGGGGAGCTGGGCGCGCGCACGTCATTTCCGCTTGGCGTGCTGCGTGTCGCCGCCATTCGGGCGCGGGGCAAGGGGGCGCTGGACCGCCATGTGCGCAAGCTGCTGAAACAGAGCGGGTGGGTGGGCCAAGGCAAGGATCTGCCGCTATACCTGGTCGGCGGATCGTGGCGGGCGCTGGCGCGGCTGAACATGCACCTGACCGATTACCCGTTGCCGGTCATCCACCAATATGGCCTGTCACGCCCGGATATCGACCGGCTGGTGCGCACATTGAGCCATGTCGGGCGACCCGCGTTGAAGGCTGTGCCCAACCTGTCGGGGGGACGCATCCCGACGCTGACCGATGCGGCGATCCTGCTCGCATCCCTGCTTCGCAATCTGGGCAGCGATCAAACGGTGGTGTCGGCATTCGGCCTGCGCGAAGGGATGTTGTTCGGTCGGCTTAGCCCGGCGGAACGCGCGCTCGATCCGCTGATCGTCGCCGCGCGCGAGGAAGGGGCGCGGCTGGGCCGGTTTCCCGAACATGGCGACCTGCTGGACACATGGATCGACCCGCTGTTCGCGGATCAGCCAGCCGAGATGATCCGGCTGCGCCATGCGGCGTGCCTGCTGGCCGATGTGGGCTGGCGCGCGAACCCGGAGTTTCGGGCGGAACGGGGCATGGAAATCGCCCTGCACGGCAATTGGGTGGCGATCGACGGGCACGGCCGCGCCTTGCTGGCGCAGGCGCTGTTCACCAGCCTGGGCGGCGGCACGGCTTCGCCCGATCCGCTGACCAAGCTTGCACCGCCCGCCGACCTGGCGATGGCGGCGCAATGGGGTCTGGCCATGCGGCTGGGCCAGCGGCTGAGCGGCGGCGTGGCAGGCCCGCTGGCGCGGTCTTCGGTGGCCTTGTCCGGGGACAGCCTGGCACTGATCCTGGCCGCCGAGGATCAAGCGCTTTACGGGGAAGCCGTTCAGCGGCGGCACAAGGCGCTGGCACAGGCCATGAACGCACGGCCTGTCCGCATTGCACCGCCAACCGGGTAAGACCGCTCAGCCGCAGCGCAGCTGCGTGACCCGGTTCGCACCGTCCAGTTCGATGTTCAGCCGGTCGGAACGGAAATCCATGGTGACCGCCATGCCGGGGCGGATCCAGCGCACCGTTTTGGCGCCGGTGCGACGCAGCGCCTCTGTCGCCAGATCCGCCGTACCGGGTTGACCGATAAGTCCTTGCGCCTGTTCGGTGGAACATGGCTGTCCCGGGGTTGCGATTTCCGGGGCAGGGGCGGGGGTCGTCGCCATCGGCGCACAGGCCATGGGAAGCAACGCAGCGGCGATCACGATCGGTTTCATGAATGGCGGTTTCATGGCTGGCCCTCTTCAGTCCGGGTCATCTTAAGCCTGCCGCCCTGGACCGTAAAGCCGAGCCGCCCTTCCACCAGGTCGAGCGCATCCCGGCCAAACTGATCGTACCGCCAGCCGGTGAGCACGGCGAGCCCTTCGCGCTGTCCCGCAGCCAGCGCCTCCAGATCGTCGGACCGGGCCAGCAGCTTGGACGCCACGTCGATATCGCGCGCCCGGATTTTCAGCAGCAGCTTCAACAGATCGGCGACCAGCGCGCCTTCCTTGCCCAATCCGGGCTTGCGATCGTCGCGCACCGGCATTTCATCCGCCGGCAGCGGCTCGGCACCCCGCAATGCTTCCATCAACCGACCGCCGATATCGTTTGCGCCCCAGCTGGCCGAAAGACCCCGGACCCTGCCCAGGTCGCGCTGCTCGCGCGGGGGCGTGCCGGCAATATCGGCGATCGTCTCATCCTTGGCGATGCGGCCGCGCGGCAGGTTCTTGTTCTGCGCTTCGATCTCGCGCCAGCGAGCCAGCGCCTTCAGCCTGCCCAACACCTCGGCCTTGCGGCTGGGCACGCGGATGCGTTGCCAGGCCAGATCGGGGTCATTGGTATAGTTGGCCGGATCGGCCAACCGTTCCATCTCCTCGTTCAACCACGCCCCGCGCCCCGTCTTCTTGAGCTTGTTGAGCATTTTGGGGAAAATCCGCGACAGATGCGTCACATCGGCGATGGCGTAATCGATCTGCCGCTTGTCCAGCGGCCGCCGCGACCAGTCGGTAAACCGCGCGCCCTTGTCCACCTGAATGCCCAGCCAGCTGTCGACCAGGTTGGAATAGCCGATCTGCTCGCCCTGGCCGAGCGCCATGGCCGCGATCTGGGTGTCGAAGATCGGGTGCGGCGTCTTGCCGGTCAGGTTATAGACGATTTCGACATCCTGTCCGCCGGCATGGAAGACCTTGAGCACGTCCTCGTTATTCACCAGCAGGTCGAGCAGCGGGCCAAGGTCGATGCCGGGCGCCATGGGATCGACGGCCGCCGCTTCCTTGTCGTCGGCGATCTGGATCAGGCACAGTTCCGGCCAGAAGGTGTTCTCGCGCATGAACTCGGTGTCCACCGTCACAAAATCGGCAGTGGCCAGACGTGCGCAGAGTTGGGCCAGCGTCGCGGAATCTTCGATCAACGGGTGAATATGCATCGCGTGCCCATAGACTTGTGCAGCCGGGTTGACAAAGGGGCGCGTGAGAAGGATTCGCCCATCGGTATTTCCTGCCGCCACCCCCGCGAAAGTGGGCGCCATTCTTTCGCACCGTCCGCAAGCAATCGAGCTTGCCTTGCCGACCGCGCCGGAACCAGGCCCCTGCCGATGCAGGGTGGGGTTTTTGAAGAAGAGACTGAGTGATGCACGCCTATCGCACCCATAATTGCGGCCAGTTGACCGCTGCCGATGTCGACACCGAGGTTCGCCTGTCGGGATGGGTCCATCGCAAGCGCGACCATGGCGGCGTCCTGTTCGTCGACCTGCGCGATCATCACGGCCTGACCCAGATCGTCGCCGATGCCGATTCCCCGGCGCTGCCCGTGCTGGAATCGCTCAGGGTCGAATCGGTCGTCACCATCGACGGCATCGTCAAGCGTCGGTCGGCGACGACGGTGAATGCCAACCTGTCCACGGGCGAGGTCGAGGTTTTCGCCCGCGCCGTGACCATTCAGTCGGCGGCCCAGGAACTGCCGATGCCAGTCGCTGGCGAGGCGGATTATCCGGAAGAAATCCGGCTGCGCAATCGGTTCCTGGACCTGCGCCGCGACAAGATTCACCAGAACATCGTGCTGCGCAGCCAGGTGATCGCTTCGTTGCGCCGCCGGATGATCGATCAGGGCTTTACCGAATTCCAGACGCCGATCCTGACAGCCAGCAGCCCCGAAGGGGCGCGCGACTATCTGGTGCCCAGCCGCGTCCATCCCGGCAAGTTCTATGCCCTGCCGCAGGCGCCGCAGATGTTCAAACAGCTGCTGATGGTTGCTGGCTTTGACCGGTATTTCCAGATCGCGCCCTGTTTCCGCGACGAGGATGCCCGCGCCGACCGTTCGCCGGGTGAGTTCTACCAGCTCGATTTCGAAATGAGCTTCGTCACGCAGGACGATGTGTTTGCAGCGATCGAACCGGTGCTGCACGGCGTGTTCGAGGAATTCGCCAACTGGCAGGGCAAGGGCCGCACGGTCAGCCCGCTGCCGTTCAAGCGCATCCCGTACCGGGAATCGATGCTGAAATACGGCAATGACAAGCCCGACCTGCGCAACCCGATCGTGATTTCCGACGTCAGCGACCATTTTGTCGGATCGGGCTTCGGCATCTTTTCCAGCCTGGTCGCCAGCGGCAATGTGATCCGCGCCATCCCGGCACCGGGCGCGGGCGCCGGCAGCCGCAAATTCTTTGACGACATGAACAACTGGGCCAAGGGCGAGGGATATTCTGGCCTTGGCTATATCAACATTAAGGACGGCGTGCCGGGCGGTCCCATCGCCAAGAACCACGGCGAAGAGGCGACGGCAAAGCTGATCGTGGCGCTTGGCCTGGGCGACAATGACGGCGTGTTCTTTGCCGCCGGCAAGGAAGCGCAGGCGGCGAAGCTGGCCGGCCTGGCCCGCACGCGCATCGCCGACCAGCTGAACCTGATCGACGACAGCCGTTTCGAATTCTGCTGGATCGTCGATTTTCCGATGTTCGAATATGACGAAGACGCCAAGAAGGTCGATTTCAGCCACAACCCGTTCAGCATGCCGCAGGGCGAGCTGGAAGCGCTGGAGACCAGGGATCCGCTCGATATCCTGGCCTATCAGTACGACATCGTCTGCAACGGCGTCGAACTGTCGTCCGGTGCCATCCGGAACCATCGGCCCGAGATCATGTACAAGGCGTTCGAAATCGCAGGATATACGCAGGCGCAGGTGGATGCCGATTTCAGCGGCATGATCAACGCGTTCAAATATGGCGCGCCGCCGCATGGCGGATCGGCGCCGGGCGTCGACCGGATCGTCATGCTGCTGGCCGACGAACCGAACATCCGCGAAGTCATCGCCTTTCCGATGACGCAAAAGGCGGAGGACCTGATGATGGGCGCGCCGAGCTTCGTCACCCCCAAACAGCTGAAGGAACTCAGCATCCGGCTGGCCCCCGGCGTCGGCCTGGATTGATCCGGCCCGTGCGGCGGGCGGCTATGCCCCGCCTGCCGCACGGTACAAGGCGATCCGCTGCCGCTGAACCTGCGCGCGGGCCAATGCCAATGCCTCGCGCGTCCGGTTGGCCGTGCGCTCGGCATCGATCGTGCCTAGGATCGGATCGAGCCCTATCCGATAGCGTTCGCGCGCCAGCGACAGCGCGTCGCCGTCAAGCAACGCCTGGCGCTCCAGCGCAGCGACCTGTGCCTGAGCCGCCGCCAGCTGACCCAGCGCCGCCTCGACTTCGCCAAGTGCCCGGAACACGGCGGCCCGGTATTGGCCGAATGCTTCACGCCCTTCGGCCTGGCGCTGCCCGATCAGGGCACCGACGCGGCCGAAATCGACCAGCGGCCCGGCAAGCCCGGCCCCGACGGAACCGATGATCGCATCTTCAGTGAACAGATCGCCCAATGCGAGGGCAAACAACCCGAGACCGGCAGAGATGCTCAGCCTGGGAAACCGCTCGGCCGCGGCGGCGGCGATGGCCTGATCCGCGGCCGCCAGCCGCCGCTCGGCGGCGCGCACATCGGGGCGGATGCGGATGACGGACGCGGGCAGGGCAAGGGCAGGAGTACCTGCAGGGTCAGACAGTGCCACCATGTCTGCCAGCGCCGACTGCACGGCCCGAGCATCCAGCCCGGTCAGCGTCACCAATCGCCCGATCACTGCCGCGCGTTCTCCGCCCAGGGCGGCGGCACGCGACACCGCATCGGCGGCGAGCGCATCGGCCCGGGCCTGATCCGCCCCGGGGATCAATCCCGCACGGGCACGTTCCCCGGTCAACTGAGCGAAATCGGCGGCACTTCGCTGATCGCCGTCGATGATCGACTGGCGCAGGGAAAGGGCGCGATAGTCGGTAACGGCCTGGGCGATGTCGGTGACCAGGGCCAGGCGCACCGCCGCCGCATCGGCATCCGCCGCGTCCAGCCGGAGTGCGGCCGACCGTTCGCTGGCCCGCAACCGGCCGAACAGATCGGCGTCCCAGCTGGCATCGATTCGGGCGGTATAGGTGGTTCGGTCGCCGCCCAGGGAAATGTCGGCGGGCAGATTGCCGGTCCCGAACTGATTGGCGCTCAATCGCTCCCGCGCCGCATTCGCCGATGCCGCAAGCTCCGGCAGTCGTGCCGCGCTTGCACCGCGCAAGGCGGCCCGCGCTGCATCGATCCGGGCAAGGGCGATGGCCAGATCGGGTGCCTGTACCAGCGCCTGTTCGGACAGATACCGGAACCCCGGATCGCTGACCGGCAACAGGTCCGCAACCGCTGCTGTCGATGCTCCGGGTAAGGGCCCAAGCGCGAACGCATCCGGCAAGGTGACGCTGCTCGCGGGCGGCGCCCGGTCCACCGGGGTACAGGCGGCCAGCACGGCACAAAGCCCAAGCAGCGATGCGGCCCGCCTCATTTCGACTGGCTCCGCGCCGGGACATAGGCATCCACCTGTTGCCCAACGAACATCCGGTGACCATCCGCCGGCAGAGCGTAGATCAGTTGCAGCACCCGCACATCGACCCGCTCGTTCGACGCATTGGTCAGCGATCGTTTGGGAACCACCAAGGGTTCGGCGCGGACAAATGCCACTCGGACACGCGCGGCGGCGTTGCCGCGCGGGGAGATGATCGCGGACTGGCCGAGGGCGAGCCGCTCGATCTCGTTTTCGTCGATATCGATGCGGACATGCAGCGGATCGGTCACGCCCAGCGTCAGCAGCGGCGATGGTCCCGCAGCTGCCGCCGGAGCATATTCCCCCGCCCTTGCCTGCAATTGCAGCACCGTGGCCGCGCGCGGCGCGCGGATGACGTGCCGTTCGAGCGTCGTGCGAACGACGGACAGCGCGGCTTCCGCTTCGCGCAGTTGGCCCCTGGCTACGGCGAGCCGTGCCGCCGCCTCGTCAACCACGCCCTGGCGTTCGTTGACTTCCTGACGCGATACCGCGCGTGGGTCGCTGACCCCGTCATACAAAGCGCGCTGCCGACGGGCGACGGCCAGGCTGGTGTCTGCTGCACCGATTTCCGCGCGCAGCCGGACGATGCGCGCCTCTGCCTCCGCCACCCGCGCACGGGCATCGCGGCTGTCGATGACGAACAGCGGCTGACCGGCAGCGACGCGGTCGCCCGCTGCGACATCGACCCGCTCGACTACCCCGGCGATGGTGGTGCCCACCGCGATCAGTTCGCTCGACGGCTCGATCACCCCGGCACCGGCCACGCTGCCCCTGGTTTGCGATTGCGGTGCGCTGGCGGGGGTGATCGTCGGCTGGGTCATGGTACGATCCGGCTGGGTCCGCCAGACGATGATTGCCGCGATTGCGATCCCGATCAGCGCGATCAGGGGCAGGACCTGGCGGGAAAAACTAGGCTTGGCCATGATGTCCGTGATCCTTTGGCATATCCTTGCCATCATGAGTGATGCGGCCGTCCTCCATCGCCAGGATTCGATCGGCCAGGTCGAAGACGCGGTTGTCGTGGGTAACGATGATGACCGCCCGGTCCTGGGACAGCGCAACGTCGCGCAGCAGATCCATGACCCGCCGGCCCGATCGCGCATCCAACGCCGCCGTCGGTTCGTCGCAGACCACGAGGCGCGGTTGATGGATCAGCGCGCGGGCGATGGCGACGCGCTGCTGCTGTCCGCCCGACAGCTGGCGGGGCAGCTTGTCCGCCTGATCGCCGATGTTCAGCCGGTCGAGCAGCTCGCGGGCCTGATCCTCCGCATCCCGACGTTTCATCCCGGCGGCGATCAATGGCACGGCGGCATTCGACGCCGCGCTGATCGAGGGGATCAGGTTGTACTGCTGAAAGATGAACCCGATCGTCTTCAATCGGAACAGGACCAGTTGCGTGTCAGACAGCGAATACAGGTCCGTGCCGAATACGCTGACCGCGCCCTGGTTGGGATAGAGGATGCCCGCGATGATCGAGATCAGCGTCGTCTTGCCCGACCCGGATTCGCCGATCAGATAGGTCAGCTCGCCCGCCCGGATATCGGCATCGATCCCGTGCAGCACGCGCACGGAACGGTCGCCCACCGGAAAGTCCTTGACGATCCCGCGCACGGCGATGGCCGGTGCATCGTTCACCGGAACACCTCGGCCGGCTCGGTCTTCAGCACCTGGCGCAGCGCCAGCAGCCCGGTGAGCAGGATCATCACCAGCACGACCGCAGCGGCGATCAGCGGGATTTGCCAGGGCGTGTAGAACCCCTTGAACGTGTCGGACCCCGCCGCCCCCTGGACGATGAACAGCGTGGCCATCAGGATGCCCAGGCCATAGCCGATCAGCGCAACCAGGGCCGACTGTGCGGCCACCATTCGGCGGATGGTGTTGTTGGTGACGCCAATCGCCTTCAGCGCGCCGAACTGCTTGATGTTATCGCGGATGAACAGGCTGAAGGTCAGGCCGACAATGGCGACGCCGACCAGGACGCCCAACGCCACCGTGATGCCGAAATTGATTGGAATGCCGGTGTTTTCAATGATATAGTCGATGCCATCCTGAGCGAACTCATCCGATGTGCGGGCCTTCAACCCGGTCGATGCCGCTATTCGCGCTGCCACCTGTTCCGGCGTCTGTCCCGGCTGGGCACGCGCCAGAATGAACGAGGTGCGATTGCGCGTCCCGGGAAGGTAATTCAGGGCGTTGGAATAGCGGGTGTAGAGGATGACGGTAGAGGTAAAGGTCGGGTTCGCCTCGACGATCCCCGACACCACCGCCCGCTGGTCGTTCAATTCCAGACGGGTGCCGATGGCTGCATCGGCAGACGGGAACAGCTTGCGGGATCCGACATCGTCGATCAGCACGCTATCCGGCGTGAACAGCGCCTCCCGCGAACCGCGGATCATGGTGCGCGGCAATCCGATCAGCGTGGCATCGTCCACGCCGATGACGCTGACCGGCTCCAGATCGCCATCGGGGGTGCGGACATTGGCATTGGCGCGAATGATCGGCACCGCCCACGCCACGCCGGATACGCCCCGCACCCGCTGAAGGTCGGTACTGGGAAGGGGCAGGGTGACGTCGGGCGTCCGCCCCGCCGGGTCCATGACCCAGATGTCGGCGGTGGAAACTTCCTGCACCGCAGCCGCACCGCGCAACAGCAGATTGACGAAGATCGTCAGCTGCTGAGAGATCAGCAGCGTCGAAAACGCGACCCCGAACACCAAGCCAATAAACTTGACCCTGTCCCCCGTAAGCATACGTATGGCGATCCAGGTCATGACAACCTCTATGGAAACGAGGGACGCGGGGCTTCGGAACAACGATTCGCTGCTGCAACGGATGTAGAGTCCGATTAATGAACGTCAACGTTTAGTTTTTGTCGGGAACCCTGATTTGAACCTGTTCCGCCTGTCTGCCTGCAAATCGTCCAAGGACCTGCCCAATCGGGGGCAGGTCGGTCGACCGCGCGATCCGGCGAAACACGACGCCATCCTGCTGGCCGCGCGCGAGGCATTTTTCTCTCGCGGTTTCAACGCAGCCACCATCGAAGACATCGCCCAGCGCGCCGGCGTGTCCAAAGTGACGATCTACAAGCAGTTCGGGGACAAGGAATCGCTGTTCGAAGCGACGGTGAAGGCGGAAATGCAGCGGATGGCCGCCAATAGCATGGGCGAGGCCGAAACCGGCGAACAGCTGGTCGACCGGCTCAATGCCTTTGGCCTGAACCTGCTGGAGTTCCTTTTCCATCCCGATCATGTCGCGCTCGACCGGACGCTGGCACCGGAGTTGGAACAGATGCCGGCGCTTGCCCGCAGGTTTTTCGAAGCGGGTCCTGCACAGTGCAGGGCGCGGCTGGCCGACATGCTGACCGATGCGGATCGCCGCGGAATGATCGCCGTCGATGAACCCGTTTACGCGGCTGAAACGTTGATGGCGATGTGGAAGGGCTTTCTGGACGTGGAACTCAGGTTTCAGATGATCGCGCATCAATCGGCAGAGGAATTGCAGGCCCGCGTCGACCGGGGCACCCGGTTGTTCCTGCGTCTGTTCTCGCCGGACGCGCGCACCGGCCCGACCAGCCGAATTGATGGAGATGCCAATGCGTGATTTCGTAGTTCCGTTGATGCTGGCCGCCACGCTGGCCACTGGCTGTTCCGGCGGGGATGCCCCGGCACCAGAGGCTTCGCCGACGGTGAGTGCAGATGGGCTGAATTATATCGAGGAAGTCGAGAAACTGCCTCAGGAACAGCAGCACATCGTCTTCATCCGCGCCATCCGCGACGCGCGCCGCGAATGTCAGGGCGTGGTGGCCGCAGTAAAGGCCGAAGAAGTGGGGCCGGGGGCATGGCGGGTGCGGTGCACCGATGACGGGGGCCACCTGATCCGGATCGCAGCCGACGGCAATGCCCGGGTGACCAGCAGCCGCTGAAGGGCTTTAGCAAGCGGAAACGAAATGGAGCGCCCGGACACCGATGTCCGGGCGCTCGCTTGTTTCAGGCTGATTGCTTCGAGCTTATGCTGCGTGGCCGATGGGGGTCGGCTCGGCGTTGATGGTGCCGTTGATCGCGATCTTGCGCGGCTTCATCGCTTCCGGAACCTCGCGCACCAGATCGATGGTCAGCAACCCGTTGGCCAGTTCCGCATCGCGCACCTGGACGAAATCGGCGAGCTCGAACCGGCGCTCGAAGCTGCGATTGGCAATGCCAAGGTGCAGGAACGCGCGCTCGCGGCCCGCATCCGCTTCGCCCTTGCGCCCGCTGACCAGCAACAGGTTCTGCTGCGCGGTGATGTCGATCTCGTCAGTCGAAAAGCCGGCGACGGCGATCGTGATCCGGTAGTGATTTTCCTCGATCCGTTCCAGGTTGAACGGCGGGTAGTTTTCGGTCTGCGCCTGGCGGGCGCTGTTTTCCAGCATGTCGAACAGCCGGTCGAATCCGATGGCCGAACGGCGAAAGGGGGTGAAATCAATCTGACGCATGGGTTAATCCTCCAATGAGCAATCAAAACGTCCATTTTTCCGGCGTCCGCAGGTGCGCAACGCCATCAGCCGACCCGGAAAGGCACCGGCTGCAACGACGATATGGGAGGATCGAAAAGCGTTTCAAGCGTCTGGAATTGCGGCGGATAATGCGGCGTGCGGGCGCGCTTGAACCCGGTTCGAATTGCCCGCAAACAGGCCGGACAAGCAAACGCCCGGGCCGTTGCCGACCCGGGCGCCTGCGTGACGAATGCTCGTCAGCCCCCTTTGTTCAGTCCGCGTCCGCACACCTGTTCCCCAGATCAGGCGGGACGGCTGGACCTCCCCGAACCACGGCCGGTTTCTGCCTGTGATCGTGGGTCTTCTCTATCGCCCACCGTGCAATTTGTCAGCGGCGTTCAGCCATACGCCAGCAAAATGCGGTAACCCTGTGTTGAATCGGCAACACGGCGATTGCGCCGCGCCGACGCCCTGACTAAGCCGATCTGCCCATATTCGATCGTCCCGTTAAGGAAGCCGCCCGTCCATGATCCTGTCGCGCTACGAGCGAATGATCGCCCGCCGATACTTGATGCCCGGCCGAGGCGAGGCGTTCATCTTTCTGGTGGCGGGGATCAGTCTGGCGGCGGTCATGCTGGGGGTGGCCGCGCTGGTCGTGGTGATGAGCGTGATGAACGGGTTTCGCGCGGAATTGTTCGACAAGATCGTCGGCCTGAACGGCCATGCCGTGGTGCAGGGGTATCGCGGCCAATTGCCCGACTGGCGCGAAATCGTGGCCGAGGCGCGCAGGACGCCAGGCATCACATCGGCAACTCCGTTGATCGAACAGCCGCTGATGGCAAGCTATACCGGCCGGGTCGAAGGGGTGCTGGTGCGCGGAATGCAGGTGGCGGATATCCGCGCCAACCCGACGATCCGCGACAATGTGATTCAGGGCGATCTGGCGGGGCTGATCCCCGACCAGTCGACGGTGGCCATCGGATCGCGGCTCGCCCAGTCGCTTGGCGCGACGGTGGGCAGCGAGATTTCGCTGATCAGCCCCCAGGGACCGACGACGCCGTTTGGCACGGTGCCGCGGATCGTCAGTTACCGCGTGGCCGCGATTTTCGAGGTCGGCGTCTATGATTACGACAAGGCGTTCGTCGTCATGCCGATGCAGGATGCGCAGACGCTGTTGCTGATGGGCGATGCGGTGGGGATGATCGAGGTGGACAGCGTCGATCCGGACCGGATCGGCGAGATCGTCGCGCCGCTGGTCAAGTCGGTCGGTGACCGGGCACAGGTGACGGACTGGCGGATGCTGAACGCGTCCCTGTTCGAAGCACTGTCGATCGACCGCATCGTCAGTTTCACCGTGCTGTCGCTGATCATCCTGGTCGCGGTGTTCAACATCCTGTCGTCGCTGATCATGCTGGTCCGCGCCAAGACCCGGGATATTGCGATCCTGCGAACGATGGGTGCCAGTCGCGCCGGTTTGATCCGCATCTTCATGACGGTGGGGACCACGATCGGCGCACTCGGCATCGCCGCCGGTGTCGCGCTCGGTTTCCTGTTCATCACCTTTCGCGAGCAGGTGGTCGTGTTCATCGGCTTTGTAACGGGACAACAGGTCTGGAACCCCGAAATGCGTTTTCTGACCGAATTGCCGGCCAAGACCGATCCCGCCGAGGTCGTGGGGATCGTCGTCATGGCGATGGTGCTGTCCGTTCTGGCGACGCTCTATCCCGCGTTGAAGGCAGCAAGCACCGATCCGGTTCAGGTGCTGCGCTATGAGTGAGGCGGTTCTGCAAACCCGGTCGCTGCGGCGCAGCTTTGCCCAGGGCGGGGCGGTGATCGATGTGCTTCGCGGCGTCGACCTGGCCGTCATGCCGGGCGAGATCGTGGCGCTGCTGGGGCCGTCGGGTTCCGGTAAGTCGACGCTGTTGCAGGCGGTCGGGTTGCTCGAGGGCGGGTTCGAGGGATCGATCCGCATTGCCGGGCAGGAAGTGGCCACGCTGGACGCGCATGGCCGCACCATCGTTCGCCGCGATCACATGGGCTTCATCTATCAGTTCCATCATCTGCTGCCCGATTTCAGTGCGACGGAAAATGTCGTGCTGCCCCAATTGATCCACGGCGCCAGTGACGCGGACGCGCGCCAACGGGCCGAACAATTGCTGACGGCACTGGGCCTGGCGCAGCGGCTGACCCACCGCCCGAGCCAGTTGTCGGGCGGCGAGCAGCAGCGGGTGGCGGTGGCGCGGGCGCTGGCCAACCGTCCGGCGCTGGTGCTGGCCGACGAACCGACGGGCAATCTGGACGAGGCGACCGCCGACGTGGTGTTCGCCGAGTTCCTGTCGCTGGTGCGGGGCGAGGGGTCGGCGGCACTGGTGGCCACGCACAACGAACGACTGGCGGCCCGGATGGACCGGGTCGTGCGGCTGCAGGATGGCGTATTGCAATGACCGACCTGTTCGCCATTCCCGTCCGCCGCGCCGATGGCAGCGAAACGACCCTTGCCGAACATCGCGGCAAGGTGTTGCTGATCGTCAATGTCGCATCGAAATGCGGGTTCACGCCGCAATATGCAGGGCTGGAGCGGCTGTACCGCGACCTGCAGGATCGCGGGCTGATCGTGCTCGGCTTTCCCTGCAACCAGTTCGGGGCGCAGGAACCGGGCGATGCTGCGGAAATCGCCAGCTTCTGCTCGCTGACCTATGACGTCACCTTTCCCGTGTTCGCCAAGATCGACGTGAACGGCGACGATACCGCGCCGCTGTATCGGCACCTGAAATCCCAGGCGCCGGGCCTGCTGGGCAGCCAGGGCGTCAAATGGAACTTCACCAAGTTCCTGGTCGATCGGGCAGGGCAAGTCGTCGAACGCTATGCGCCCACCACGGCGCCGGATGCGATCCGCGCGGATATCGAACGGCTGCTCGACTAAAGCCGTTCCGCCATCTTTCGTGTGGATAAATCCCGCCTCGCCCTTTCGGTCGGGGTCGGCGCGCGGTAGCAGGGGGAATGGCTCATTCCGGTTTCGTGCCCCTTCGCGTCTTTTCGGCCTTCACCATGCTGGAAGGGGCGATCCAGCCAAAGGCAATCGCCAAGCGGGCACGGGCGCTGGGCTTTCCCGCCATCGCCCTGACGGACCGCAACGGCCTGTATGCCGCCATGACCTTTGGCGATGCGTGCAAGGGAGAGGGGGTGCAGCCCATCGTCGGCACCCTGCTGGCCATCGCCCGCCCGGGGCAGGAGGGCGAGCACCGCCCGGCCATCGACTGGCTGCCGCTGCTGGCGCAGGATCCGGTCGGCTATGACAATCTTTGCGCGCTGGTCAGCCAGGCGCATCTGGGTCGCCCGATCGAACTGGATGCCCATGTCACGCTGGACTACCTGGCGCGGCACAGCGACGGCCTGATCGCCCTGACCGGCGGCGACGGCGCGCTCGCCCGGATGTTCGCAGAGGGGCAGGCGGCGCATGCACTCGCCTATGCCGACCGGCTTCACGCGATCTTCGGCGATCGGCTGTATATCGAATTGTGCCGTCGGAGCGACCCGACCGAAATGGCGGCGGAAGCGGCGCTGATCGACCTGGCCTATAATCGCGGATGGCCGCTGGTTGCCACCAACCCAGCCTGCTACGCCGAAAACGACTTTCACGAAGCGCATGATGCAATGCTTTGCATCGCCCATTCCGACTATCTGGTCAGCGAGGACCGGGTGCGCTCGTCGCGGGAAAGCTGGCTGAAGCCTGCCAGCGACATGGCCGCCCTGTTCGCCGACCTGCCCGAGGCCATTGCAAACACGCTGGTGGTCGCTCAGCGCTGTGCGGCAGCCGCGCCCAAGCGCAAGCCGATCCTGCCCAGCCTGGCCGGGGACCGCGACGGCGAGGCAGCGATGCTGCGCGAACAGGCGCGTGCCGGGCTGGAAAAGCGGCTGGAACGGATCGCGGCACTGGACGGTGTGGCGGTCGGCGACTGGGCCATCCCCTATCGCGAACGGCTCGATTTCGAGCTGAACGTCATCATCCAGATGGGCTTTCCGGGCTATTTCCTGATCGTCGCCGACTTCATCCAATGGGCGAAATCGAACGGCATTCCCGTGGGGCCGGGGCGCGGTTCGGGCGCGGGTTCCGTTGTTGCCTGGGCGCTGACCATCACGGACCTTGATCCGATGAAGCTGGGGCTGCTGTTCGAACGGTTCCTGAACCCGGAACGCGTGTCGATGCCCGACTTCGACATCGATTTCTGCGAAACGCGGCGGGCCGAGGTCATCCGCTATGTCCAGGAACGCTATGGCGCGGACAAGGTGGCGCAGATCATCACTTTTGGGACCATGAAGGCGCGGGCCGTGCTGCGCGATACGGGCCGCGTGCTTCAGATGAGCTATGGCCATATCGATCGGCTGACCAAGCTGGTGCCCAATCATCCGACCGATCCCTGGACGCTGGACCGCGCACTGAACGGCGTGTCGGAACTGCACACGGAATATCAGAACGACAATCAGGTCCGCCGCCTGTTCGATCTGGCCATGCGGCTGGAGGGGCTGCCCCGCCACAGCTCCACCCATGCCGCCGGCGTGGTGATCGGCGATCGGCCGCTGGCGCAGCTTGTCCCGCTCTATCGCGATCCCCGGTCGGACATGCCGGTGACGCAGTTCGACATGAAATATGCCGAGGCGGCGGGCCTCGTGAAGTTCGACTTCCTCGGCCTGAAGACCCTGTCCGTGCTTCAGGAGGCGGTTCGGCTCTTGTCGCTGCGGGGCATCGCGGTCGACCTGGATGCGCTGACCTGGGATGACGAGCCGACCTATGCGTTGCTTCAGCGTGGCGACACCGTGGGCGTGTTCCAGCTGGAATCCGAAGGAATGCGGCGCACGCTGTCCGCCGTCCGTCCATCCAATTTTGGCGACATCATCGCGCTCGTCTCGCTCTATCGCCCCGGCCCGATGGACAATATCCCGAGCTTTGGCCGGCGGAAAAACGGGCAGGAGGCGATCACCTATCCGCATCCCCTGCTGGAGCCGATCCTGGCCGAAACCTACGGCATCTTCGTCTATCAGGAACAGGTGATGCAGGCAGCCCAGGTGCTGGCCGGCTATTCGCTGGGCGGTGCCGATCTGCTCCGCCGGGCGATGGGCAAGAAGATCAAGGCAGAGATGGACGCGCAGCGCGCCACCTTTGTCGAAGGATGCGCAAAGCATAACGGCATCAAGCCGGCCAAGGCCAACGAGCTGTTCGACTTGATCGACAAGTTCGCAGGGTACGGCTTCAACAAATCGCACGCCGCCGCATATGCGCTGCTCGCCTATCAGACTGCCTGGCTGAAGGCGCATTACCCGCATGCGTTCTTTGCCGCGTCGATGAGCTTCGACATTCACCAGACGGACAAGCTGGCGATCTTTGCCGACGATATGAAGCGGCTGGGCATCGTTACGCTTCCCCCCTGCGTCAATGCCAGTCGCGCCGATTTTTCGGTGGAAGCGCACGGCGACGGATTGGCCGTCCGCTATGCGCTGGGCGCACTGAAGGGGGTTGGCGAGCGGGCGATGGCGCAGATCGTCGAGGAGCGCGAAGCAGGGGGGCCATTCGCGTCGCTCGACGATTTCGCCGCCCGGGTCGATCCCCGCGCCCTGAACAAGCGGCAGGTGGAAACGCTGGCCGGGGCGGGGGCGTTCGACGCGCTCGACTCCAATCGCCCGGGGGTAGTCGCTGCGGCGGAAATGATCATGGCGGTCGCCCAGCGCACGCAGGAAGGACGGTCGAGCGGCCAAGGCGGGCTGTTCGGTGCGGCCATGGCGGCGGAGCCGGATATCCAGTTGCCCGAAAGCGCGAAATGGACCGCGACCGAGCGGGTGGCCGCCGAGCGCGAGGCGTTCGGCTTTTACTTTTCCGCCCATCCGGCCGACCGTTATTCGGCGCAGGCCAAGCTGAACGGTGCGCGCCCGATCGCTTCGCTGGGCGACGTAACCATGGACGAGGGCGGCCGGGCGACCGCCGTGGTGGCCGCACTGGTCGAGGATTGCCGCACCCGGACTTCGGCACGGGGCAACCGCTATGTCATGGCCAACCTGTCCGATGCATCGGGCGGTGTCGTCGCATCCTGTTTCGACGATGGTGCCGGCGCGGCACTAGGCGAGATCGCGCGGGAAGGGGGTTGCGCGCTGCTGACCGTGGAGCTGGACCGGAAACCGGGCGAGGAAATGCCCCGCGTCACCGTCCGCTCGGCCCGGCCGATCGACCGGCTGGCGGCGGACATGCGGTTGATGCTGGAGGTAGAGGCGGTCAGCGTATCGGCCGTCGAATCGCTGTGCGACCTGCTGCGTCCGCTGGCAGGCGGCGGCAAATCCGCGGTGCACCTGACCGTTCCTGCCGTCGAAGGCGAAAGGGTGCGGCTATGGCTGGGTTCGACCTTTCGGCTGGACCCCGCCCTTGTCGCCACCCTTGAGTCGATGCAGGATGTGGAAAGAGCGACGATCGAAGTCGCCGCGCCGGGACGGCTCGCCGTCGCGGGATAGCCGACGGAGAGACAGATGCTGGGTTCCATGCAGGATTTCGAGCTGCGCGTCACACGCCTGCTCGACCATGCCGAACGCGAACATGGGTCGCGGGAGATCGTCACCCGCTGGGCGGATGGCAGCGAGACGCGGACCGACTGGGCCGGGATCGCCCATGATGCCCGGCGGCTGGCGCAGGCGCTGGAGCGACTGGGCTGCAAACTGGGGGACCGCATCGCGACCCTGGCGATGAACCATAGCCGCCACCTGGTTTCCTGGTACGGAGCGATCGGGATGGGCGGAATCATCCATACGATCAATCCGCGGCTGTTCCCCGATCAACTGGCCTTTATCGCCAATCATGCCGAGGACGTGGTGCTGTTCTATGACCGCGCCTTTGCGCCGCTGGTCGAAAAGATGAAGCCGGAATGGCGAACCATCCGCCATTATGTCTGTTACGATCCGGCCCCTGGCGAAGCGGGGTTCGAAAGCCTGATCGACGGTGAAACCGGCGACTATGCCTGGGTCGACGGCGATGAACGCGATCCGTGCATGCTCTGTTATACCAGCGGCACGACCGGCGATCCCAAGGGCGTCTTGTACAGTCATCGCAGTTCGACGTTGCACGCGCTGGTCGAATTGCAGCCATCGGTGTTCGATCTTGAGGCGCGATCGGTTGCCATGCCGATCGTTCCGATGTTCCATGCAGTCGGCTGGGGCATGCCTTTTGCCTCCCCTGCGGTCGGACTGAAGCTCGTCTTTTCCACCGTCAACGAACCGGGCCTGCTGTGCGAGCTGATGAACCGGGAACGCGTCACCCATTCGGCCGGCGTGCCGACCGTCTGGTTCGCCATGTTCCAGCATATGGACGCGACCGGCGATCAGCCCGAGCATCTGCGCGTCGTCACCATCGGTGGATCGGCCGCGCCGCGTTCGATGATCGAACGACTGATGCGGATGGGCGTGCGGGTCAATCACGCATGGGGCATGACCGAAACCTCGCCCATCGGCACCATCGGCCAGCGGTCGGTCGACTGGGACGATCTGAGCTTCGATCAGCAGGTCGATCAGGTCTGCCGACAGGGGCGCGTGCCATTTGGCGTCGAAATGCGCATCGTCGACGATCAGAACCGCACCCTACCGCGGGACGGAGAGGCATCGGGCAAGCTGCAAGTGCGCGGCCCCTGGGTCATCAAGCACTATTTCCAGGATGAATCCGGCCCCTGTCTGACGGCCGACGGATGGTTCGACACCGGCGATGTCGCAGCCCTGCATCCCGACGGCACCATGCAGATCACCGACCGGGCAAAGGATGTCATCAAATCCGGCGGCGAATGGATCAGCTCGGTCGAACTGGAAAATGCGGCGGTCGGCTGTCCCGGCGTCGCCGAAGCGGCCGCCATCGGCGTCCATCATCCCCGGTGGGAGGAACGCCCCATCCTGCTGGTGGTCCGCAAACCCGACGCCACCGTAACTGCCGACGCGATCACCGCCTATCTGGCCGAAAGGGTCGCGCGGTGGTGGTTGCCCGACGAGATCCATTTCGTCGATTCCCTGCCGCATACCGCCACCGGCAAGCTGCTGAAGACGGCGATCCGCGAGCGCTTTCGGGGGTATTCGCTGGCGGCGTGACCCCTGCTCAATCCCGGAAAAGGTCGCCCTGTGCACCGGCGGGCGGTCGAAACCGGTCGCACCGCAGCGTCAGGCGATCGCTGGTCAGTCCATGGCGGCGACAGGCAAGCTGAAACCGTGTCCGCAGCAATGCCGCCCACTCGCCCTGGCCGCGCATCCGTGAATGAAATTCGGGATCATTGTCCCGCCCGCCGCGCATCGACTGGACGATCGCCATGACCTTGGCGGCACGATCAGGGAAATGCGTGGCCAGCCAGTCGCGGAACAGCGGGGCAACCTCATGCGGCAATCGGACGGGCATGAAGAATGCAGCCCGCGCGCCGGCCTCGGCTGCGCGTGCCAAGATGGTCTCCATCTCCATGTCGGTGATCGCCGGGATGACTGGGGAGAGCGAGACATAGACCGGAACCCCGGCGGCGGACAGCGAAGCCATCGCCGCCAGCCGTTTCTCGGGATGCGGCGCTCGCGGCTCCAGCGTCCTGGCGATCCGTGGATCGAGCGTGGTGATCGACAGCATCACGGCGGCCAGTCCATCGGCGGCCATTGGTGCCAGTACGTCCAGATCGCGCAGCACGCGGTCGGATTTGGTCGTGATCGTCAACGGGTGGCGACATTCCGCCAGCACCTCCAGACAGGCGCGCATGATCCGCCATTCGCGTTCGATCGGCTGATAGGCATCGGTATTGGTGCCAAAGGCGATCGGCCGACATTCATATCCGGGCCGCATCAATTCGGCGCGCAACAGGGCGGCGGCATCGGGCTTGGCGAACAGGCGGCTTTCGAAATCCAGCCCTGGGGACAGGTCGTGATAGGCATGGGTCGGCCGTGCAAAGCAATAGATGCAGCCATGCTCGCACCCGCGATAGGGATTCACCGACCGGTCGAACGGCACGTCCGGCGACTGGTTGCGGGTCAGGATCGTTCGCGGATGCTCGACGGTGACGGTGGTGCGAAGCGGCGGTGGCGCGCCATCGACCAGCATCTGGTCGTCCAGCCAGTCGCCGTCATCCTGCCGGTCGGAAAGGCCGAATCGCCCGGGAACCCGATTATCGGTCGCGCCCCTGCCGATCCGCTTGTTCATGAACGGAACATAGAGCGAACATCTTGCTTCGACAAGGTGAAATCGTCGTTAATGTCCCGGCGTGAAACTGCTGAAGCTTCTGTTCCAATCGTCTCCGCACCGGTGCTGCGTTAAATTCGGCCGGGAAGGGAGGCGCAGCATGCAGCGTGAATCGCGCTCGATCACCGGCTGGACATCGGGCACGGCATCGTTCGTCGCCATCATTCTGCTCACGCTTTCGCTTCGAATGATCTTCATGCTGGCGGTGCCGGTGACGCCGGATTCCGATTCCGCATGGTATCTGCTGCGGGCGCAGGAAATGGCGTCGGGCATGGGCTATCAGGAACGGGGCCATCCCACCGCCTTCTGGCCCGTCGGCTATCCCGCATTGCTTGCCGGGGCGATCTTGGTGGCGGGACCGGCATTGACCGGCCCGTTGATGCTGAACCTGCTGGCGGCAGCGGCGATCACGGCAATGATCGGGGCAATCGCCTGGGGACTTGGGGCATCGAGGAACCCGGCATTGCTGGCGATGCTGCTCTATGCGGTCTATCCGGCGCATATCGTCTATACCGGTGTGCTGGCCGCCGAGACGACGAGCACAGCAGTGCTGATGGCGGGGGTCGCGGCGCTGATCCTGGGCCGGGGCAGGGCGGGCACGGCCATTCTCGCCGGATTGTTGCTCGGTCTGGCGACGCTGATGCGGCCGCAATCGATGTTCGTGTGCATGGCGCTCATTCCGCTGATGTGGCTTGCGCTGCGGGCCTTTGGGTGGCGGCGGGCGTTTGCGACCATGGCGCTGGCGATGATCGGCATGGCCGTTGTGGTGGCACCCTGGACGATGCGCAATCAGGCCCGGCTGGGCGCGCCGGTGCTGGTATCGACCAATGGCGGCATCGCGTTGCAGGCCGGGGCGAACGACCTGGCGACCGGCGGCTATTTCCAAGTCGAAAAGTCGCCTATCTGGGCACAGACGGGCCTGTCGTTCGATCAGCGGGTCGCGCAGCAGGTGGAAATGGACAAGCGGCTCCGCCGGATGGCGACGGACTGGATCGCCGAAAACCCGGGCCGTTGGGTGCAATTGGGATTTCGCAAAGTGATCCTGCTCTGGGCAAAGGACACTGACGCTTTCTGGGCGCTGCATGCCAGCCACCCGGAGCGGGCCGGCCTCTGGCGACTGGCACAGGCCGCCAATCAGCTGTTCTTCTGGTCGATCCTCGGCCTGGCGGCAGTCGGCTTTGCGCCATCGATGGCTGCACTTTGGCACCGGCGGCTGGACCAGTCGGCGATGGCTGTGGCGCTTGCCGTCCCCGCATTGACGACCGCGCTGGCTTTCGTGTTCACCGGCCAGACCCGCTATCATTTCCCGGCCATGCCGTTCCTGATGATCGGGGCCGGGCTGGGCCTGGCCTGGCTGGTTCAGCGTTCGCGCAGCCGGGGCATCAGTTCGACGAAGTTGCAGGGGCGGTGGCGGCTGTCCAGCTGATCGCGCAGGATTTCGTCCCAGCCGTCCCGCACCGCGCCCGTGGAACCCGGCAGCGCGAACAGATAGGTTCCGCGCGCCACCCCGGCACAGGCTCTCGACTGGATGGTGGACGTGCCGATGCTGCGATAGCTGATCCAGCGGAACAGCTCGCCGAACCCCGGAATGGCCTTTTCCTGCACCCGCTCGATGGCCTCCGGCGTCACGTCGCGGCCGGTCACTCCGGTGCCGCCGGTCGTCACGATCACATCGATGGCAGGATCGTCGATCCATCGATCGAGCTGCTCGACCAGCAGGGCCACATCGTCGCGGACAATATTACGGGCCGCCAGCTCATGGCCCGCAGCGGTCAGCCGATCGACCAGTGTGTCACCCGAACGGTCGTCCGCCGCCGTCCGGGTGTCCGAAACGGTCAGAACGGCGATGCGGACGGGAATGAAGGCCCGCGATTCGTCAATTGGCACCGGCGACGCGACCCCTGGACGGCACGTCGACCCGCACGGCCGTTGCACCGGGCATTCCCGGAAAGCGCGGCCACATTCCCTGGCTCAATGCCGAACGGCTGGCGGACTGGCGCCCTTCATGCTGTTCGTACATCCAGTAATTGCGCATGACCGTCATCACATAGCCGCGCGTTTCCCAATAAGGGATGCTTTCGATGTAGAGCAGGGGATCGCCGTTGCTGCGCGTCGTCACATTCCAGCTTTCGACCGGCGTCGGCCCGGCATTATAGGCCGCAATCACCTTTGGCAGCAGGCCCCCGGTGAACGGCCGGTCGCGCAGCTGCTCCAGATAGGTCTGCCCGACTTCCATGTTCACTGCGGGCCGGGCCAGGTCGGCACGGTCGATCACCACGCCCTTTTGCCGACCCACATCCACCGCAGCGGCGGGCATGACCTGCATCAGGCCGAACGCACCGGCGGGGCTGACGACTTCGGGGTTGAAGCGCGATTCCTGCAGCGTGTGGGCATAGACCAAAGCCTTGTCGACGCGCCACCCACCCATCGGTTGCCACTTCGGCGCGGGGTACCGTGCCTGCGCGACCAGGCTTATGCCCGCCGGGCCGTTATGGCACAACCATAGCTGCGTCTGCGGCAGATCGAGCGCCCCTGCCAAAGAGATCAGCGCCGCATGTTCGCGGGCCGGTCCGATGCGCGCCTGGTGCCGCAACACCGCGTCGGCCAGCTTGCCCTCGCCGATCTGCATCAGTGCGGCGGCGACGCGGACATTGGCCCGTCGCTCCAGATCGCCCAGCGGCAGGGTGGCAAGCACGGCCGATTGACCGCGACTGTCCTCAAGCCCCAGCGCCTGGCGCGCGAGCAGGCCGTAAAACGTCTCTGCATATTGAGCGGCGGATTGCAGCCGGGGCTGCACGCGCTGCGGCTCGCCACAGGCGATGTCGGCGCGGGTCGCCCAGTACAGCCCGGCGGAACGCATCTCGACATCGGGGGCGTTGCGGCCGACCCGTTCGAACGCGCCTTGCGCGGTCCGGCAATCCCCGGCGCGCCAGCTGGCCAGGCCAAGCACCCAGTCGCCCTGCACCTGCCAGGCACCCGTGCCGCGGCTGGCCTCTGCCGCCATGATCGCCGCGTTGGCATCGTCTCCGGCCGCGTAGAAGATCCACGCCACCTTTTGCTGCCATTCGGTCAGGGTTTCCGGGGTCAGTGCCGCGCGGTTCTGGTCCAGAAGCGCTCGGGCGGAATGGCCGTCATCCGCCTTGATGAACGGCTTCATCGCCTCGGCCAGCCGTTCGGACGCGGCATCGCTCAAAGCACGAGCGCGCTGGCGGCTGGGCGGCGCATCATACCAGATCAGTCGTTGCTGTTGCGGCAGACCGGGCAGGCTGGCCGCGCCGCGCAGCTTGGCCAGACGCCCGATCTGTTCCGCCTGCGGCAGTTCCGGTGCTTCGTTCAACAGGGCGATCAGATCCGGCAACTCGACCTTCGGCGAATTGCGGGCGGTATAGAGTTCGGCCCGGACCACGGGATGCAGCACGCCGGGGGTCATGCCGTCGATCAACAGCCGCGCGTCGGCCCATTTCTCGGCCCGGATCGCGGAAAAGATGGCGCGATAGCCCGCCTGCTGTTCGGCGGTCAGGATTGCGGGCGGCGCGGGAGCAGCCGTTTCGCGGGGCGGCACGCGCGATTCATCCTCGGCCGGCCCGGCAGCACCGGCAACGCTACCTGCCATCAGCAGAACTGCGCCAAGGCCGATCGTCAATACGCGTTTCATCCGCCACCCCGAAGCAATATCTGAATGTCTCGCCACGCATCCGCCTTTGCCCGTGGTCTCTGGATCATGAAGCGCGGGGCATGCGTAGCGACGGCGGCCACTGTTCGGCCATCATGGTTAAGTGCGCGTAAACGTCCACGATCGGCGGCTTCACTGGTCCCGAAGATCGCACGGCTCGTCGTCTGACCCAGCAACAGCACCCGGCTGGCACCACTAATCTGCAGGTGGTGCCGGGCCACCCGCCCCAATGCATCCAGCATCGGCGGTGCGATCTGTCCGGTGATCGGCGTACGCACCGCGACCGTAGCCAGATGCACCTCGGCCCGCGTCAATCCCATGGCAGCGAGGATGGCGTCCATCAACCGCGCCGTCCGCTCACCCGTGAAAGGCCCACTTATATCGTCGGGTTCGGGATGATCGCTCAGGATCAGCCAGGGTGCGGCGATCGGACCCGATGGCGGGACGGCTGCGCCCGGCCAGTCGCCGTCGGGCGCATACCGACCGATGCGCCACGCCAGAAAGGCGTCGGACGAGAGCGGCAACGGCGAATCGTCCGCTGGCGGCGGCGCAGGCGCCGGAACGGCGGCGAGCGCCAGCGCTTCGGGCACGGCAAGCCACCCGCCGGGCAGTTCGTCAACCAGCTGGTCGACGCCCGCATCTTCCCACCACTCAAGCGCGCTTGCCGCAGCGTCAGTCCAGCGATGATCGAAATCCAGCCCCATGGCTTCACCAAAGGCCGGGTTGACCCTGCCGTCAATCTGTCTGAACGAGAGAACAGGTTCAGGCGTTACCAGATGACGACCAAAGGGCCGATGGGATGCGAGAGAAGGTGATCAGGAAATGAGCGAACGCGAATCCATGCCCTATGACGTGGTGATCGTGGGCGCGGGACCGGCCGGGCTGGCGGCCGCGATCCGGCTGAAACAGCGTGCGGCAACGGACGGGCGCGAACTTGCCGTCTGCGTGATCGAAAAGGGATCGGAGGTCGGCGCCCATATCCTGTCGGGCGCGGTGTTCGATCCGCGTGCGCTGGACGAACTGATCCCGGAATGGCGCGACATGGACTGCCCGATGGCGGAGGTGCCGGTAACGGAAAACCATCACTGGGTGCTGTCGCGGGGCGCAAAGCGGTCCTTTCCGCATTTCCTGCTTCCGCCCTTCATGCACAATGACGGGTGCTACACCGGATCGCTCGGCAATCTGTGTCGCTGGCTGGCCGGACAGGCCGAAGCGTTGGGCGTCGAGATCTTTCCGGGCTTTGCGGCGGCCGAAATTCTGTTCGACGAACAGGGCGCGGTAAAGGGCGTGGCGACCGGCGACATGGGCGTGGCGCGCGACGGCAGTCACAAGGGCGATTATCAGCCCGGGCTGGAACTTCATGCGCGATATACCCTGTTTGCCGAGGGGGTTCGCGGACACCTGTCGAAACAGCTCATTGCCAACTTCGCGCTGGCCGAGGACAGCGAACCGCAGGTCTACGGCATCGGCGTCAAGGAATTGTGGGACATCGATCCGGCCAAGCATGTGCCGGGCAGGGTGATCCACACCCAGGGCTGGCCGCTCAGCGAGACGGCGGGATCGAATGGTGGCGGGTTCATCTATCACCAGGCGAACGGACAGGTCGCGATCGGCTTCGTCACCTGGCTGAACTATTCCAACCCGCATCTGTCGCCGTTCCACGAAATGCAGCGGTGGAAGACGCATCCTGCGATCGCTGAGCTGCTTGCCGGGGGCAAGCGGGTGTCTTACGGCGCCCGCGCGATCAACGATGGCGGCTGGCAGTCGGTGCCGAAGCTGGTCTTTCCCGGCGGCGCGCTGATCGGCTGTTCCGCCGGTTTCGTGAACGTCCCGCGGATCAAGGGCAGCCATACCGCGATGAAAACCGGCATGATGGCCGCCGACGCCGCGTTCGATGCGGTCGCGGCCGATCGGTCCGCCGACGAGCTAACCGCCTATGCCGACGCCTATCGCGCCAGCTGGGTCGAACGGGAACTGCGCATCGTTCGCAATGTCGTGCCGCTGGTGAAGAAATTCGGGGATACAATCGGCACCGGGCTGGCGGGCATGGCCATGTGGCTGGAGCATCTGGGCATCCGGATGCCGTTCGCGATGGGACATACGCCCGATCATGAAAGCCTGTGGCGAGCCGATCTGGTCCCCGCCATCGCCTATCCCAAGCCGGATGGGGTGCTGACGTTCGACCGGCTGTCGTCCGTTTTCCTGTCGAACACGAACCATGCCGAGGACCAGCCGGTCCATCTGAAGCTGAAGGACCCGTCGGTTCCGATTGCCTACAACCTACCGCTCTATGACGAACCGGCCCAGCGTTACTGCCCGGCGGGGGTTTATGAGGTGGTCGGTGAGGAAACCGGCAATCCGCGGTTCCAGATCAATGCCCAGAATTGCGTTCACTGCAAAACCTGTGACATCAAGGATCCGACCCAGAACATCGTGTGGGTCGCACCTGAAGGTGGCGGAGGACCGAATTATCCCAACATGTAAGCCTGGCTTTCGCAACGGGCCGGCCTCGACCGTCCGGATCACGCTGGCATTCGCGGCTTTGCTGGCCACCGCCGCTCCCGCCTGGGCATCGGATGCGGCCATCATCGCCTATGCCCGGGCGCGGGCGGCAGATGCGCGCGGCGATGTGCCCACGGCCGCCGCGGGCTATGCCCTGGCACTCGCTCAGCAGCCGGACGATCAGGGCATCGCCATCCGCGCCTATCGGGAGGCGATCGCGTCGGGCGACCTGGCACTGATCCGTCAGTCGATCGAAACGCTGCGCAAGGACCGGGCGCTGCCGGCTGATGCAGCGTTGCTGGTGATGGCCGATCACTTGGCGAGCGGTCAGCCAGAGACGGCGCAGGAGGCGCTGGGCGCGCTGAAATCGTCGCCGCTGGATTTCCTGTCGCCCATCCTGCAGGCGTGGATCGCCTATGACCGCGATCCCGCAGCCGCCGAATCGTCGCTGAACCAGGGTCCGGCCGGTGCCATCGGGCGGCGGTACGCCAATGAATCGCTCGCGCTGATGCAGATCGGCAGGGGAGAGGCGGCGCTGGGTGTCCAGACTTTGCTGACCTTGGGCCAGACGGGGCGCAGCGGCATGGATGTCCGGCTGTCGGCCGTGCCGCTGTTGAATGGTAGCGAGGCCGAATTGGCATCGGCACTGCTTACCGGGGACGATCCCGTCCTTAGCGCCTATCGCAGCGGATCGCCGGACCCGCGCAAGCTGGACGCTCGATATGGGGCATCCCGCCTATTCACGCGGCTGGGCGGCGAACTGACGATGGACGGTACCGAGCCGCTGGCGATGGTTCTGGCCCGCGCTGCACTGATCCTCGATCCGGACCATCACCGTGCCCGGTTGATCCTGGCCGACAATCTGGCGCGGGAAGGGGCCATCGACCTGGCGTTGGCGCAATTGGCCGAAATTCCGGCGGGCAACGCGTTTCGTGCGGCAGTGCCCGGCGCGCGGATCGCGCTATTGCGGGCGGCTGGGCGGATGGATGCCGCGCTGATCGACGCGCGCAGCGTGACGTCGGGTGCGGGGGCGACGGCCAATGACTGGCAGGTTCTGGCCGACCTGTTGAGCGAAACCGGCGACCATCTGGGCGCGGCCGACGCCTATGGCCAGGCGACACGGCGCACCGGCGGAGACGACTGGGTGCTGGCGCTGCAACAGGGCGGGGCACTGGAACGCGGCGGCCGCTGGCGCGAGGCGCTGCCGCTGCTTCGCCGTGCCGTGCAGCTGGCGCCCGACGAACCGCTGGCGCTCAATTATCTGGGCTATGCGCAGATCGAACGGGGGGAAAATGTAAAGGCCGCCCGCAAGCTGCTCGAACGCGCCGCAGCGCTCAGTCCGGACAACATGTCGATCCTCGATTCGCTTGGCTGGGCCTATTTCATGACGGGCGATGTCGGGCGGGCGCTCCCGCTGCTCGAGCGCGCTGCGCGGGGCGAACCGGCGGACAGCACGATCCAGGAACATCTGGGCGATGCCTATTGGCGCCTGGGTCGCCGGTACGAGGCCCGTTATGCCTGGCGTGCAGCGACCCTTTACGCCGATGGCGGCGCGGCCGAACGACTGGCGGCAAAGATCGCCATCGGTCCAGTCAACGACTGACCCGTGACGATCGTCGAGCCGGCTCCGGCCAAGATCAACCTGGCCCTGCACGTCCGCGCGCGGCGGCCCGACGGCTATCATGAACTGGAAACGCTGTTTGCCTTTGTCGAGGCGGGGGACACGGTGACCGTGGCCCCGGCGGACCGCGATGGCTTTGCCCTGTCGGGTCAATTCAGCGCGCAGTTGGGTGCGGGCGACGACAACCTCGTCATCCGGGCGCGCGACCGATTTCGCAGCGGGTTCGGGCTGCCGGCCGTCCGGATCCTGCTCGACAAGCAATTGCCCGTCGCGTCCGGCATCGGCGGCGGTTCGGCGGATGCGGCGGCAACGCTGCGTGCGCTGGCCCGGATGCAGGGCATAGCTGTTGACGACCCGACGCTGTTGGCCATCGCCGATGCACTGGGGTCCGACGTGCCGGCCTGCCTGCTCAGCCGAACAGCGATCGGCCGGGGCAGGGGAGAGGCGTTGGTGCCGGTGGTCGGCCACCCCGGCCAGCCCGTCCTGCTGGTCAATCCCGGAATTGCCGTATCCACCGCCCAGGTATTTGCCAGATGGGACGGCGTCGATCGGGGCGCGCTGCCCGACGGTCCCGATATCATGGCGGCGGCCGGGGCAGGGCGGAACGACCTGTATCCGCCCGCGCTCGAAGTCGCTCCGTCCATTGCGGAGCCGATGCGATGGTTGGCGGGACAACCGGGTGCCGGGCTCGTCCGCATGTCGGGATCGGGCGCGACCTGTTTCGCCCTGTTCGACAGCAACGATGCCGCTCGCGCAGCGGCCGAACGGGGGCGTGCGCATTCGCACTGGTGGGTTCGTGCCACGCAACTGCTCCCCTAATGGCGGTTTTACCATGAAGCTGAACCGCGCGCTCATCCTGTCCGGGTTAAGCCAGTGCCAGCGGATCAGACGCCGGGAGCGGGACGTCCGCCGGTGGCCCATGCCTGATGGTTTGCGCCACCCACCCCGCCACCCGGGAGTAGTCCGACCGGGAAACCGCGCATGATCGAGCATCCGGTCGAAAGGATCGCGGGAACGGACGATGTCCTTTTGCTGTGCGATCATGCCAGCAACGCCGTCCCGACCGACATCGATCTGGGCATCGACCCCGCTTTGCTGGATACGCATATCGCGGTCGATCTGGGGGCGGCGGCCTTGACCCGCGCACTGGCCGCGCGGCTGGCGGCACCTGCGGTCCTGGCGACCGTATCGCGGCTGGTGATCGATCTGCACCGCGAACCCGACAGCCCCGGTCTGATCCCGCAGCAGTCCGACGGTCAGGCGATACCCGGCAACGCAGCCGCCGACCGCGCAGCGCGCATCGCCCGATTTCACCGCCCCTATCACCGCGCGGTCGCATCAGCCGTTCGCACCGTAAAGCCCAGGCTGATCGTAGCAGTGCACAGCTTCACGCCGCAATTGTCGACGGGGAGCGATCCGCGCCCCTGGACCGTCGGCGTTCTGTATAACCGCGATACCGCTACCGGCCGGGCAGCGCTGGCGGCCTTGTCCGCCATCGGCCAGTCCCCAGGCGATAACCAGCCCTATTCCGGTCGCGATCTGAACACCACGATCAACCGCCATGCCGAGGGGCAGGGCATTGCCGGCGTGGCGATCGAGGTCCGCAACGACCAGCTGAGCGATCCGGCGGGGATTGACTGCTGGGCGGATAATCTGGCGCAAATGATCGCGCATATGCGTAACGGGGTTGCGCGAACGGGGTATTCCACGACATAGGCTTGCGCGCCATGACCAATCAATTCGACAAAAGCCGCCTGCCCAGCCGCCATGTATCGGTCGGCCCGGAGCGCGCACCGCACCGCAGCTATTATTATGCGATGGGCCTGACCGATGCGGAAATCGCACGGCCGTTCGTCGGCGTCGTGTCCGCCGGCAATGACAGCGCGCCGTGCAATACCGCACTCGACAGCCAGGCCGATGCCGCACGGCGGGGCGTGGACCAGGGGGGCGGGATGCCGCGCCGGTTCAACACGATCACCGTGACCGATGGCATCGCCATGGGACATCAGGGGATGAAATCCAGTCTGGTCAGCCGGGAAGTCATCGCCGATTCGATCGAATTGTCGGTGCGCGGCCACTGCTATGACGCGCTGGTCGGCTTTGCCGGATGCGACAAGTCACTGCCCGGCATGATGATGGCGATGCTGCGCCTGAACGTGCCATCCATCTTCGTCTATGGAGGATCGATCCTGCCCGGCCGGTTCGAGGATCGGGACGTGACCGTGGTCGACGTGTTCGAGGCGGTGGGCCGATATGCCGCCGGCAATTGCCCGCTGCACGAACTGATCGCGCTGGAAAAGGTCGCCTGCCCCGGGCACGGTGCCTGTGGCGGCCAGTTCACCGCCAACACCATGGCATGCGTCGGCGAAGCGATCGGCCTGTCGCTGCCCAACAGCAACATGGTGCCCGCCCCCTATCGCAGCCGCGAGGAAATCGCCGTTGCCGCAGGGGAGCAGGTGATGGCGCTGATCGAACGCAACCTGCGTCCGCGCGACATCTGCACGCGCGCTGCGTTCGTCAACGCCGCACGGGTCGTCGCCGCAACCGGCGGATCGACCAACGCAGCGCTCCACCTGCCAGCAATGGCGAATGAGGCGGGCATCGATTTCGACCTGCACGACGTTGCCGCGGCATTCAAATCAACGCCTTATATTGCCGACCTGAAACCCGGTGGCAAATATGTCGCCAAGGATATGTACGAGGCCGGCGGCGTCTACATGCTGATGAAGACGATGCTGGCGGCTGACCTGCTGGACGGAAACTGCATGACCGTCACCGGCAAGACGCTGGGCGAGAATATCGATCAGGTGACTTGGAACCCGGATCAAAAGGTCATTTACGCGGCCGATGCGCCCATCACACCGACCGGTGGCGTCGTGGGCCTGAAGGGCACACTGGCGCCCGATGGCGCGATCGTGAAGGTGGCCGGGATGAAGCGGCTGCAATTCGAGGGGCCGGCCCGGTGCTTCGATTGCGAAGAAGACGCCTTTGCCGCCGTCGAGGCGCGGGACATTGCCGAGGGCTGCGTCGTCATCATCCGGTATGAAGGACCGAAGGGCGGGCCGGGAATGCGTGAGATGCTGTCGACCACGGCGGCGCTCTACGGCCTTGGCATGGGCGAAAAGGTTGCGCTGATCACCGATGGGCGCTTTTCCGGCGCGACGCGCGGATTCTGCATCGGCCATGTCGGACCGGAAGCAGCGGACGGCGGTCCGATCGCTTTGGTTCAGGACGGCGATACCATCCGCATCGATGCCGAGGCGGGGACGATCGACCTGCTGGTACCGGACAGCGTGCTGGCGGAACGGCGCGCCCAGTGGCAGCCGCGCGTGAACGATTACCAGTCCGGGGCGCTCTACCGCTATTCGCGGACCGTTGGCCCGGCGCATCAAGGTGCGGTGACCCATCCCGGCGCAAAGGCGGAACGCCATGTCTATGCGGACCTTTAGTGCGCTGGCGGTCTTGGCCGCACTGACCGCCTGTCAGGGCGCCGAGACGCCGCCGGACGGCACGGCGATCGCCAATGTCGAGGCGCAGCAAGCCGATGGCGCCGTAGAGGATGGCCGCATTCTGTGCGCCACCCCCGGATCGGACGCGTTCCTGCGGCAATGCACGCTCGACCGGACCGAGGATGATGAAGGGGTCGTACTGACCGCCCGCTTGCCCGATGGCGGTTTTCACCGGTTGCGGATCACGCAGGACGGGCGCGGGGTCGTTGCCGCAGATGGCGCCGAAGCTGCCAAGGTCGCCATCGTCGCGGATGGCGAGATCGAGGTTGCGATCGGCGGCGCACGCTATCGATTGCCGGCAACGATCGGGCCCGTCGCGCGCTGATCCGGCCGATGGGCCGCTTGCTCCCACCGGGTCATCCCGTCGTCACCGCCACCGCGATGCAGCGCGCCGAACAGGCGCTGTTCCATCGCGGGACGGCATCGCATCTTGTCATGGAGTGTGCCGGACGCGCCGTGGCCGACGCGGTGCAGCGATTTGCGCCTACCGGATCGGTCCTGGTGCTTGCCGGGCCAGGCAATAATGGGGGCGATGCGTGGGTAGCGGCGCGGCTGCTGACCGAACGGCAACGCGAGGTGCAGGTGGCGACGCTTGGCGAGCCACAGACCCCGGATGCCATCGCGATGCGCCGCCTGTGGCAAGGGGATACGGTGCCGCTGGCCGATGCGATGCCGCACTCTGTGCTGATCGACGGCCTGTTCGGCATCGGCCTGAGCCGGGCGCTCGGCGATGACGTCCGGCTTGCGCTGCATCGGTTGGCGGCGGCATCGCGCTTCAGTCTGGCAATCGATCTGCCATCGGGGGTTCAGGCCGACACCGGCGCGGATCTGGGAGCGGCGGCGATGACGGCGACACTGACCTTTGAATGGCTGAAACCGGCGCATCTGCTGATGCCCGCCATGGCCAAATGCGGCCATGTGCTGGCCGCCCCACTGGATCTTCGGCTGGCCGATGCCGCAATGCCGTCGGAATGGCGGACGCTGGCCAGGCCGCGCCTGTCACCCCCGGATGCCGATGCGCATAAATATCGCCGGGGCAAGCTGCTGGTGATCGGCGGCGCAATGCCGGGCGCGGCGCGGCTGGCGGCACGGGCGGCGTTGCATGGCGGGATCGGATATGTCGAACTTGCCGGCGCAGCGTCGGGTATGCCCGATGCGGTCGTGCTGAGGGCGGACTGGCAGACGGCACTGACCGATGGCCGCCTGAATGCGATCCTGGTCGGACCCGGCATGGGCGGGCAGGGCGATCGACTGGGAGCGGCCTTGATGGCCGAACGACCGCTCGTGATCGATGGGGATGCCCTGACCCATTTGGGCGGCGGCGCTGCCGCACGGATTTCCAAGCGTAGTGCCCCGACCATCCTTGCGCCGCATGCGGGCGAATTTGCGCGGATGTTCGGTGACGGCGGCGGCAGCAAGATCGACCGGACGATCGCCGCTGCTCAACAGAGCGGCGCGGTCATCGTGCACAAGGGGCCGGACAGCGTGATCGCCGCACCGGACGGACGGGTGATCCTTGGCGCGTCGGCATCCCCCTGGCTGGCCACGGCTGGAACGGGCGATGTACTGGCCGGGCTGATCGCCGCGCGCCTGGCCGCCGGCGCTCCGCCCTTGCAGGCGGCGGCAGAGGCGCTATGGCTCCATGGCCGTGCCGCCGCGCTGGCCGGACCGGCGCTCGCCGCCGACGATCTGATCCCCCAATTGCCGAAAGCGCTTGCCGAATGCCTGATGCCATAGTCGAGCCCATCGTCCGCGTTGCGGCGCGTGGCGACGGCATGACGGCATCCGGCCGGGCCGTGCCGCTGACCGCACCGGGGGACCAGGTGGATGCCGACGGCAACGTCCTTCCCGGCCCGCATCACCAGCAGCCGCCGTGCCGACATTTTCCGGCCTGTGGCGGTTGCCAGCTCCAGCATCTGGACGACGAAAGCTATGCCGGTTTCCTGACCGACCGGATTCGCGACGCCCTGGCCGCACAGGGCCTGTCGACCGAACTGCGCATCCCGCATCTGTCGCCGCCGGGCGCGCGCCGTCGTGCGACGCTGCATGTCGAGCGGCGCGGCAAGACCGTGCTGATCGGATTTGCCGAGGAGCGCAGCCATCGTCTGATCGACCTGCATCAATGCGCAGTCCTCGACCCGCGACTGTTCGGGCTGATCCAGCCGCTGCGCACTCTGTTGAGCCGGATCATGCCCGCCCGCGGCCGCGCCGACGTGCATCTAGCGATGGCCGACCAGGGAGTCGATGTCATGATCCGGGGTGCCGCACCCGAAGGGCTTGCTGCGGCGGAGATCCTGACCAGCTTTGCCCGTGAGCACCAATTGGCCCGGTTGAGCATCGACGAGGGCTTTGGGGCAGAGGCGCGGTGGGAACCCGATCTGGTTACTGTCACGCTGGCCGGGGTCCCGGTGCCGATGCCCGCCGGATCGTTTCTGCAGGCGACACAGGACGGCGAAACTGCGCTGACCGATGCGATGCTGGCGGCAATCGGCGATGCCCGAACGACGGCTGACCTGTTTTCGGGGCTGGGCACCTTTGCCCTGGCGCTATCGCCGGGGCGCCGCGTCTATGCAGCCGAAGCCGCGCGGGACGCGGTTCTGTCCCTGAAATCGGGGGCAGGGCGGGCGAACCTTCCGATCATGGTCGATCACCGCGACCTGTTCCGCAACCCGCTGACCGCCGCCGATTGCAGCCGCTTCGACGGCATCGTTCTTGACCCGCCCCGCGCCGGCGCGCGCGAACAGATCGGCCAGATCGCCGGATCGACCGTCGGCACGATCGCCTATATTTCCTGTAATCCCAGCAGCTTCGCGCGGGATGCCAAAATCCTGTGTCAGGCTGGCTATCGGCTGGAATGGGTTCAACCCGTCGGCCAGTTTCGCTGGTCCACCCATGTGGAACTGGCCGCCTGTTTCCGGCGCTAGGTCGAAACTGATCCATCCACGGGATCGGGATAGACGGCCCGCACGAAAAACAGGCCGTCGGGCGGAGCATTCAGTCCAAGCCTGGCCCGATCGCGCGCCTGAAGCGCGGCCCCGACATCCCCCGGCGTCCATCGGCCCATTCCGACCAGCGCCAGGCATCCGACCATCGATCGGACCTGATGGTGCAGGAAGGATCGGGCGGCCGCACGCACGATCACCGAGTCGTCCAGGCGGATCACGTCCAGCTGGTCCAGCGTTCGCACCGGGCTGTCCGCCTGGCAATGCGCGGAGCGAAACGTGGTGAAATCATGCCTGCCCACCAGCTCGACCGCAGCGGTCGCCATCGCGCGCTCGTCAAGTCGTTGAGGCACCTGCCACGCCAGCCCGCGCATTGCGGTCAGCGGCGCACGACGGTTGACGATCCGATATTCATAGGCGCGGCCGATGCACGAAAATCGCGCATGCCAATCGCCCGCGACCGTTCGGCAATCGAGAATCGCCACGGGATCGGGGCGCAACCGAGCGTTCAGCGCCTCCATCAACCGAAAGGGCGTGATGTCCCGGGCGATGTCGGCATGAGCGCGCATCGCCAGCGCATGGACACCCGCATCGGTGCGCCCGGCGGCATGGACGGCGACGGTTTCGCCGGTAACCGCATGGATCGCCGCTTCGATCGATGCCTGGACGCTTGGACCGTGGGTCTGTCGCTGCCACCCCATGAAGGGGCGGCCATCATATTCGATGACGAAGGCGAACCGGGTCACGCCAGTTGCGTTCCCGGCGCGACGGCAAAACCCCGCAGCAGTTCGTCCACCGACACGACGCCGCGTCCGGCACGCTGCACGCGGGTCGGGCTGATCGATCCCGTCCCGCACCCGATCGTCAACCGGTCATCCATCACCCGTCCTGCCGGAGCGTCCGCATCGACGATACGGCAGCCCAGCAGCTTGATCCGTTCGCCGCCGATGTCGAACCATGCCCCCGGGGCCGGATCGAACGCCCGCACCTGCCGCTCCACCTGCACGGCGCCCGCCGCCCAGTCGATGCGCGCCTCGCTCTTGTCGACCTTCGCGGCATAGGTCACGCCGTCCAGCGCCTGTTCCACCGGCTGATACGCAGCCGGATCGGCCAGGACCTGAACCATCAGCCGCGCGCCCATCTCCGCCAATTCTGCGGTAAGGTCGCCCGCCGACTTGCCCGCGACCGGCGTTCGCCCCTCCAGCCGCACCGGTCCGGTATCCAGCCCCGCCGCCATCTGCATGATCCCGACCCCGGTTTCTGCATCGCCAGCCAGGATGGCGCGCTGGATCGGTGCCGCCCCCCGCCAGCGCGGCAACAGGGACGCATGGACGTTCAGGCAGCCAAGTCGCGGCGCATCCAGCACCGCGCGCGGCAGGATCAGGCCATAGGCGGCAACCACCGCGACGTCCGCCTGCCAATCGGCGAATGCGACCTGATCCTCGGGCGACTTCAGCGTGAGGGGAGTCAGCACGGTCATCCCTAGCGACTCCGCGCGGGCATGCACCGGAGAGGGGGTCAGCGCCTTTCCCCGACGGCCGCCCGGCCGGGGCGGCTGGCTGTAAACCGCCACGATGTCATGCCCGGCAGCGACCAGTGCATCCAGCACCGGAACGGCGAACTGGGGCGTGCCCATGAAGATGATCCGCATGACGTCGTCTGAACCCCTTGGCAGGGCGGGATGCAAGCCCCTAATGACGGGCATGGCATCGCCAGACATCGAAACCCTGACCCAGCTCCTGTCGCGGTTGCCCGGCCTTGGCCCGCGATCAGCGCGGCGGGCCGTGCTGCATCTGATGAAGCGCCGCGAAACCGTGCTGGAGCCGCTGGTACGCGCCCTGTCGGCGGTGTCGGCGCATCTGACGGCATGCAGCCAGTGCGGCAATATCGACACGTCCGATCCATGCGCGATCTGCGCCGATCCGCGCCGCGATGCCCGCGCGATCTGCGTGGTCGAGGAGGTTGCGGACCTGTGGGCGCTGGAGCGATCCCGCCTGTTTCCCGGCAGGTTCCACGTGCTTGGCGGACGACTTTCCGCACTGGACGGCGTCCGGCCGGAGGATCTGACCATCGACCTGCTGCTCCGCCGGATCGAGGGGGGCGGGGTGGACGAAGTGGTGCTGGCGATGAACGCGACGCTGGAGGGGCAGACGACCGCGCACTACATCGCCGAACGGCTGGAGCAGTTTCCGGTTCGCGTGACCCAGCTGGCCCATGGCCTGCCCGTCGGGGGCGAACTCGACTATCTGGACGAAGGGACGCTGGCCCAGGCCCTGCGCGCCCGCCGCCCGGTTGCTTGACCGGCACCGGCACAAAACCTAAATCACGCGCATGGCCATACTTCCGATCATCGAGGTGCCCGATCCCCGCCTGCGCACCATTTCCACTCCGGTGGACAAGGTTGACGACGACCTGCGCGCGCTGATCGCCGACATGTTCGACACCATGTACGATGCGCCGGGTATCGGCCTGGCAGCAATCCAGGTTGGCGTGCCGAAGCGGGTGATCGTGATGGACCTGCAGGAGGAAGAGGGCGAGGACGGCAAGCCGATCCGTCAGCCGCGCGTCTTCGTCAATCCCGAGATCCTCGACCCGTCGGACGATCATTCGATCTATACCGAGGGGTGCCTGTCGGTGCCCGAGCAGTTCGCCGATGTCGAACGCCCCGCACGGTGCCGGGTCAAATGGCTGGACGAACAGGGCCACAGCCATGACGAAGTGTTCGAAGGACTTCTGGCTACCTGTATCCAGCACGAAATGGACCATTTGCAGGGCATCGTCTTCATCGATCACCTGTCCCGTCTGAAGCGCGAAATGATCCTCAAGAAACTGGCCAAGGCGCGCAAGGCCGCCGCCTGATCCGCCGAACGGAGGGTCGAACAGGGCAGGGGGAGGGCCTCTGCCCTTGCGTTGCCGATCCGCTGCCCGCATAAGTTCCCGCTCTGTTCCGGGGGTGGGTTATGGATGCGTTGACGGTCGTTTTGCTGGTCTTGTTCGCGTTGCTGGCGGGCTTGGGGGCCGGGTGGTGGCTGGGCGAACGTCGCGTCGCGGAAGCGCGCGCCGACCGCGATTTGCGCGAAGTGGAATTCAAGCGGGCGATCACGGAACTGGCCGAGGCGTCCAGCGAGGCACGGCAGGTGCCGGAGCTTCGCGACGCCCTGGATGGGATGCGCGACGACCGGGATGTGGCCCGGCTGGAACTGGTCCAGATCCGCTCCGATCTGCGCGCGGCGCAGGGCGTGATCGAGGAATTGAAGGCCGCAAAGGAGCAGCTGCGCTCGCAATTCAGCGAAGTTGCCGCCAAGGCGTTGCAGGATGCCCAGGACCAGTTCCTGAAGCGCGCCGATGCCCGTTTCGCCGAGGCCGGGAACAGCAGCGAGGCAAAGATCCGCGCGCTGCTGCAACCGGTGGAAACATCGCTCAAGCGCTATGAAGAACAGGTCGGCCGGATCGAGGCGGAGCGAAAAACGGATTTCGGCAATCTGGCGGGTGTCATCGAACAGATGCGGCTGGGCCAGGAATCGGTCCGCAGCGAGGCATCGCGGCTGGTCAACGCACTGCGTTCAGCGCCTAAGGCCCGGGGCCGGTGGGGCGAACAGCAGCTACGCAACGTCCTTGAAACCTGTGGCTTGGCCGAACATACCGATTTCGAAATGGAAGTCAGCGTGGATGCAGAGGGTGGCCGTCTGCGTCCCGACGCCATCGTCCGCATCCCCGGCGGCAAGTCGCTGGTGATCGATGCCAAGGTTTCGCTCAACGCCTATCAGGACGCGCATGGCGCGCTGGACGAAGCGGAACGCGCCCTACACATGAACGCCCATGTCGCGTCGATGAAAACCCATATCAACGCGCTCGGCAACAAGGCGTATCAGGCCCAGTTCGAGGACACGCCCGATTATGTGATCATGTTCGTGCCGGGCGAGCAGTTCCTGTCGGCGGCGCTGGATCATGACGAAAAGCTGTGGGATTATGCGTTCGAGCGCCGCGTGCTGATCGCGACGCCGACCAACCTGATCGCCATCGCCCGTACCGTGGCGGCGGTATGGCGTCAGGAAAAACTTGCCAAGGAAGCGCGCCAGGTCGCCGATCTGGGCCGGGAGCTGCATGGCCGGATCGTCACCATGGGCGATCATGTCGCCAGGCTGGGCAAGAACCTGGGCACGGCCGTGAGCGCGTACAACAGCTTTGTCGGCAGCCTGGAATCGCAGGTGATGACGTCGGCCAAGCGGTTCGAGACGCTGAACATCGAAACCGGTGGCAAATCGATCGAGCCGCTGCCCGTCATCGATCAATCACCCCGCGCGCTAAGCAAGCTGAGCGCCGGTCCCGCGTCCGTATCGCAACTGGCGGACGAGCAGGGGGCTGAATAGGGGGCCGCTCAGAACGCGTCGGGATCGGTCTTTACCTTGACCCACAGCGCTTCCTTCGCGTCGAGATCCAGATTTGCGAAGGCGTCGCCAGCCCGTGTCTCCATCGCGCGGAACCGCCGCTCGAACTTTGCATTGGCGGCGCGCAACGCCGCTTCGGGATCGACCCCGCGGTGCCGCGCCCAGTTGACGACGGCGAACAGCAGGTCGCCCAGTTCCTCCGCGACTTCGTCCGGCGTTTCCGCGCCGTCCACCTCGGCGATTTCCTCGATCACCTTGGCTCTCGGGCCATCGGCATCGGGCCAGTCGAACCCCGTGCGCGCCGCCCGCTTCTGAAGCTTTTCGGCACGAAGCAGCGCAGGAAGGCCGATCGCCACGCCGTCCAGCGCGCTTGATGCGCCCTTGGCACCGCGCTCCTCGGCCTTGATCTGTTCCCACAGATGATGACCGCCGGTGCCATCGCCAAAGATATGCGGGTGCCGGCGCTCCATCTTGTCGCTGATCGACGCCACGACGTCGGACAGCGCGAAATGCCCGGCTTCCTCGGCCATACGGCTGTGGAAGACGACCTGAAGCAACAGGTCGCCGAGCTCGTCGTTAAGATCGGCCATGTCGCCGCGCTCGCACGCATCGGCGACTTCATAGGCTTCCTCGATCGTGTACGGCGCGATGGATGCGAAATTCTGCGCCAGATCCCATTCGCAACCGCGTTCGGGATCGCGCAGGCGCGCCATGATCGCCACCAATCGTTCGATCACCGATCGTCCTCCGTCATCGATCCGAGAAGAGGGCTCAAGAAGCCACCCCCTTCCACATATGCACAAGTTCGATAATATACATTATGTAAAATACAAACTGATCCTGTGTGCTGGGCGCGGCTACAATAGCCATATGGGATCACACGCGCGGCTCCAAAACCAGTTCACTTCCCTCTACCCGCCACGTGCCGAGCCGCTCCAGAAAGTTCATGCCGAGCACTTCGGTGTCACCGAAGTTCGGCGCGACCAGCGCGCCAAGGTCTTGCGTCGACATTGATCCGAGCTCGAACCGATCGATCCTGACGCGACGTGCCATCACCGTGCCGTTTGCCGTTTGGACTTCTGCAAACGGTCCCTGCTCGGATAACTCGATCCCTGCGGCGCTTGCGGTATCGACCGACAGGCTGGTCGTCGTTGCTCCGGTATCGACCAGCATGGACCGTTCGACGCCGTTGATCCGGGCCATGACATAATAATGGCCATCCTGGGATCGTGGGACGCGGACGGACCGGCCTTCGACACGCTGATTCGCCATTCCAAGTCTGGCACCCACATCGTTCAAAAACCATGAAATCTCGGACCTAAACGCGACGCCCACGGCAATCAGCGCCCCGATCGCAAGCCAGCCCAGCACCGATTTCAGGATCAATGGTGCCTGCACACGGCGCGTCACCAGCGAGGACAGGACCAACGCCAGCACAGCGACCGTCGAGATCAGGGCCAGCACCTGCCCTTCGGTCATATCGTGATTTCCAGTCCGTCATATGCCGGCACGACGCCGTCGGGCAGTTCCCGCAACAGGCTCGCATAATCCATGCTGTTGTCCAGATGGATCAGCACCGCCTGGCCCGGGCGGCAGCGATCGATCCATGCCAGTGTTTCGGCCAGATGGGCGTGGGTCGGATGCGGTTCGCGGCGAAGCGCGTCGACGATCCACAGGTCGACCCCCCGGAATAGCGTCGCCATGGCGTCGGTCAGCGCGTGGCAATCGGTCGAATAGCCGATGCTCGCGCCGTCCGGTCCGGTAAAGCGAAGGCCCGCGCTGGTGATGTTGCCATGCGGCTGATCCACAACGGCAATATCGATGTCGCCGATCATCAGTCGGTCCGGCATCAGGTCCATCGTCGCGCTGGCGCGGTATCCGGCGAGCCCGTGAAAGATGTAATCGAACCGGTTTTCGATCTGTTCCGCGGCAAAGGGGCGAGCCAGCCCTCGTACCGGGCCACCCAGGGCGTGCATAACCTGACGCAGGTCATCGATACCATGGCAGTGGTCGGCATGGGCATGGGTCCAGATCACGGCATCGACGGTTTCGACGTCGGCGGCCAGCAATTGTTCGCGCAGATCCGGGCCGGTGTCGATCAGGATGCTGGTCGTATCGGTGCTGACGATCGCCGACTGGCGCAGCCGCCGGTTGCGAGGTTCGGCCGGATCGCAGCTCCCCCAGTCATTGCCGATCCGTGGCACACCGGACGATGTGCCGCATCCCAGGATGCGGACCTTCATGCAGCGATCGTCTTTGCGAACAGCGCATGAAAGTTGGCGCGCGTCTGATCGGCCAGCGCTTCCGGATCGACGCCGCGTAGCGTCGCCAGGAAGCGGCAGGTATCGGCGACGAAAGACGGCTCCCCCGGCTTGCCCCGATGCGGCACCGGCGCCAGGAACGGGGCATCCGTTTCGATCAGCAGCCGGTCACCGGGCAGCCATTTCGCCGTGTCCTGCAGATCGCGGGCGTTCTTGAACGTCACGATCCCGGAGATCGAGATGTAGAAGCCGAGGTCGAGCGCGATGCGCGCGAAATCGGCGCTGGCGGTGAAGCAGTGAATGACCCCGGGAAAGCCCCCCTTCCCCAGCTCGTCGCGCAGGATGTCGGCGGTGTCGGTCTCTGCATCGCGGGTATGGACGACGATGGGCAGGCCGGTCTGACGGCATGCCGCCAGATGCGCGCGGAACGACGCGCGCTGCCGGTCCCGGTCGCTATGGTCGTAATAATAATCCAGCCCGGATTCGCCGATGCCGACGACCCGGGGATGCGCCGCCCGGGCAACCAGCTTTTCTGTATCGACATCGGGATGCTGGTCCGCCTCGTGCGGATGGATGCCGACCGTGGCCCACACGTCCGGCTCGCGCTCGGCGACCGCAAGCACGTCGTCCCACTCCCGCTCTCGCGTCGAAATGTTCAGCATCGCCGCCACGCCCGTCGCTCGGGCACGGGCGATCACCTCGTCCTGCTGCTCGGCAAGTCCCTTGTAGTTCAAGTGGCAATGGCTGTCGGCCAGCTTCACGCGGCAGTCTCCGGGGTATCCAGAACGATACGCGGGAAGATGGGGGTCGGCGGCGCGATCTGCGACCCCTCTTCGCCCAGCTGCTCCAGCAGCTTGGCGGCTGATGCGGGGATGACCGGCAGGATGGTTTCGGCCAGCAAGCGGATCGCCTTGACCAAAGTGCCGAGCACGGCATGCATCCGCTCCGGGTCGGTCTTGCGGAGCGCCCATGGCGCCTGTGCGTCGATATACTGGTTGCACGCGAACACGCCGCGCATCCACGCCTCGATGCCCTGGCTCAGGTCCAGCTTCTCGAAACTGCCTGCAAATGCGCCACACGCGGCATTGACCTCGTCAAGCAGCGCATCGTCCACGGGATCGCTGCGTCCCGCTTGAACAACGCCGTCCAGATTCTTGGCGATGAAGCTGATCGTACGCTGCGCCAGATTGCCGAAACTGTTGGACAGGTCCGCATTGGCCCGCGTCGCAATCGCTTCGTCGCTGAACGTCCCGTCCTGGCCGAAGCTGATGTCGCGCAGCAGGAAATAGCGCAGGGCATCGACGCCGACCAGATCGGCCAGCGCGATCGGATCGACGACATTGCCCGTCGATTTCGACATCTTCTCGCCCCGGTTGAGCAGGAAGCCATGACCGAACACCTGTTTCGGCAGCGGCAGCTTTGCCGACATCAGGAAAGCGGGCCAGTAAACGGCGTGAAACCGGACGATGTCCTTACCGATCAGATGCAGGTCGGCGGGCCAGTACCGGTCACCCTGCGGCGCGTCGGGATAGCCTGCCCCGGTCAGGTAATTGGTCAGCGCATCGACCCAGACATACATCACATGCCCCGGGCTGCCCGGCACGGCGACGCCCCAGTCGAAGCTGGTGCGGCTGACCGACAGGTCGACCAGCCCACCTTCGACAAAGCGCAGGATCTCGTTCCGGCGGCTTTCAGGCCGGATGAAATCCGGGTTTGCAGCATAGAAATCGAGCAACGGCTGCTGATATTTGGACAGGCGGAAGAACCAGGTTTCCTCGACCGTCCATTCGACGGGCGTGCCCTGGGGAGAGAGCTTTACGCCCCCTTCCCCATCGGTCAGTTCCTTTTCCTCGTAAAACGCCTCGTCGCGGACCGAATACCAACCCTCATACCGGTCGAGATACAGGTCGCCCGCTTCGGCCATTGCCTGCCAGATCACCTGGCTGGCGCGGTGGTGATCGGGTTCGACGGTGCGGATGAATCGATCATGGCTGATGTCAAGTTTGTCCGCCATCTCGATGAAAAAGGACGACATCTCATCGGCAAAGGCCCGCGTTTCCTTGCCCGCCTTTCGCGCCGTCTGAACCATTTTCAGGCCATGTTCGTCTGTGCCGGTCTGAAACCGTACATCCCGTCCGGACTGGCGGTGGAACCGGGCAATGGCATCGGCCGCGATCATCTCATAGGCATGGCCGATATGCGGCCGGCCATTGGGGTAATGGATTGCGGTGGTGATGTAGAAAGGCTCGCTCATCCCCGCGCTCTAGCGGGGAATGGCGCGGCGTAGAAGGGGTTCAGGCCGCTTTGCTGTGCACAGGGGCCAGCGCCGCGATGATCCCGCAGATCTCGAAGACGGTTGCGCCCACATCGAAGGATTGGGGCAACGCCACGCTGGCTACCCGCCCGACCTGTGCATAGGCATCCAGCGCCTGGCGCAAGGGCGCGCCGGAAAGCGTTCGGGCATGATCCGCGACGACCGACGGCGCGCGCGCCAGAAACGCCTCGTAACGCTCCTGTGCCGCCTTGCCGCCCAATGCCTTGGCCAGGTGCAGCCGGATGCGGTTATCGCCATCGCCGTTGGACAACAGGGCGGCAAAGGCGCGTTCGAGTTCGGCAATGCCCAGATCGGCATAGGCGATGGCACGTCCCGGCGATCCGCCGCCTGCGCGGATCAGTGCCTGTCGATCATCCGATGTCAGCTCCGGCAGGGCCTTGTCGATGGCGAGGCCCAGTTCCGTTTCGTTCAACGGATCGAACCGCAGCAATCGACAGCGCGACCGGATGGTCGGCAACAGCCGCCCGGGCGAATGGCTGACCAGCAGGAACACCGTGCCCAACGGTGGCTCCTCCAGGTTCTTGAGCAGCGCATTGGCGCCTTCGCGCGCCAGGTCGTCGACCGCATCGATCAGGATGACCCGTCGATCCCCGACATTCGGCCGCGTCGCCAGCATGGGGCCGAGCGCGCGGACCTGATCGACCGTGATGCTGCGGGCCAGATCGACACCCGGCTTTTCCGGATCCTTCGGCAATCGCGCCAGGACGCGGAAATCGGGATAGGCCCCGGCGGCGATTTGCCGCGCCACGGGGTGCTCGTCGGCCAGGGGAGCATCGGTCAACGGCTCCCCCCATCCGCTGGCGGCAAGCAACCGTGCCGCCGCCTGATAGGCAAAGCTCGCCTTGCCGACCCCGGCCGGCCCGGCAATCAACCATGCATGATGCAACGATCCGCCGCGCGCCGCGTCGTAAAACGCCCGGCGGGGCGCGGTATTGCCGATCAACGACGTCATGGCCCCGGCGGGGCCGCATCCGGCAACAGGTCGGCAATCGCCGCCATCACGCGGGCGTGCACCATTTCCTTCGTGCCAGATGCAGCCACCGGCCGGACGCGCCCCGGTTCCGCCTCTGCAATCCGGCGAAAGCTCGCATCGACAGAACGGTGAAACGCCGTGTCGCGCGCGCCGAACCGGTCGGCGATGCCGCCATCGCGCGCCCGCGCCCGGTCCATGCCCGCCCGGTCGTCCAGTTGCAGCAGGATGGTTCGATGCGGCAGTAACCCCTCGCTACCGAACTGATGCACCGACAGGATGGCCGCGTCGTCCATCCCCTGAACGCCCTGATAGGCCCGGGTAGAATCGATGAAACGGTCACAGATGACGATCTTGCCCTCGACCAGTGCCGGGCGGATCACGCGTTCGACATGATCGGCCCTGGCAGCGGCGAACAGCAGCGTTTCGGCGCGCGCGTTCCAGCGGCCGACATCGCCCTGCATCAACAGCGCGCGTACCGCCTCGCCCCCTGCGCTGCCCCCCGGTTCGCGGGTCAGCACGACCAGGCGCCCGGACTGTTCGAGCGCATCGGCCAACAGCCGCGCCTGGGTCGATTTGCCGACGCCCTCGCCGCCCTCAAGCGAAATGAAAACGCCGTGCATCATCGATCAGGCGAACAGCGACATCAGCCCGGCCCAGACCCGGCCGAAAAACCCGGCTTCCGCAACGTCCGCCTCTGCCACCAGCGGCATGGTCTGCGTTTGCCCGCCCGGCAGGGTCACGACCAGGTCGGCGACATGGTCGCCCGCCTTGATCGGCGCCTTGATTGGGCCGTCATAGACGACCTTGCCCGCGAAATCGGGCGACGTTCCGGCCGGCACGGTCAACGTCAGGTTGCGCGGGGCCACCAGCCCCACCTGCGCGGCATCGCCCAGCTGAACGTCTGCCATCGTCAGTCGCTTGCCCTTGGCGACCAGCGGGCGGGACTGCCAGCTGCGAAAGCCCCATTCCATGAACCGGACGGATTCATCGATCCGCTGGTTGAAACCGGTCAGTCCGGCCATGACCATGACCAGCCGTCGGCCATCCTGATCGGCGGACCCGGTAAAGCCATAGCCCGCCTCTTCGGTATGGCCGGTCTTGAGCCCGTCCGCGCCGCGGACGCGGCCGAGCAGCGGATCCCGGTTGGCCTGCGTAATCGCACCCCCGGAACCCAGCTGCTTGCCCCAGGTGAAGCTGGGCTTGGAATAGAAGCGCTTGTACAGATCGGGGTGGCGTTCGATCGTCGCCGTCGCCAGCTTCGCCAGATCGCGTGCAGTGGTAAAAGTGCGGCCCTCGTCCGGCCAGCCGTTGGAATTGCCGAACTGGCTGTTGGCCAGGCCCAGTTCCTTTGCCCGCGCGTTCATCAGGGCGACGAACGCTTCCTCCGTCCCGGCGATGCCCTCTGCCAGCACGACACAGGCATCGTTGCCGGACAAGGTGATGATGCCATCCAGCAGATCCGCGACCGTCGGTTGCTCGCCGACGGCCAGGAACATCGTCGACCCTTGCGAATGCCATTTGCGCCAGGTGTCCGGCCGCACCTCGATCTTGCGATCCAGGCTCAGTTCGCCCTTCTTGATCAGGTCGAACGCGACATAGGCGGTCATGATCTTGGCCATCGACGCCGGCGGCATCCGTCGGTCAGCATCCTTGGCATACAGCGTGGCACCGGACGACAGATCCACCAGATAGGCGACGGGTGCCGGCGTATCGAACGGCGGCGTCTGGGCAGGGGCAGGCGCGGTGACGGCAAGGGCGATCAGGGAAGTCAGGATCAAACGCTTCATGGCACTCACAATGGTAACGAGGACGGATAGGGTTTAGCGGTTCTGGACGATGCGCGCATCGGGAAATCCGCGCGACGCGACATCCGCCCGCGCCTTGCCAGCAGCGGCCTGATCGGCAAACGGCCCGATCTGTACGCGGTGGATGGATGTCCCCGGAACGACTCGACCTTTCAACTGTGCGGCCAGCGCATCGGCACGCGCGCGGCTGGAAAACGCCCCTACCTGAACGAACAGCGATCCCGTCGCCGTGGATGCTGCCGCAGGGGTCGGCACGGCAACCGGCGCACTCGACTGTGGCTTGGCCGGGGGCGGCGTGGCGGGCACGAACGGCTTCGGGGTAAAGGTCAGCGGCGCGGATGCCGGTGGCGTCGGCTTGTCTGGATTGGCGGCAGGCTGAACTGCCGGACGCGCCGCAGCCACTCGGGCTGCGGTGGGCAGGCGCTTGCGCAGGCCGACCAGCAATGCAGCGGGCGCATCCAGCCGCTGGGGAGCGATGCCCTGGCGCAGTGCCGCCATATCCTGTCCGGTCGCGTTGACGGGGCGGATCCGCACCCCGACCGACTGATCCGGCGCGATGCCGAGCGCCGATGCGGCACTGGGCGACAGCAGCACGGGATCGCCGGCTTCGCCGCGCGCGATTTCCAGCAGCACCGTCCGACCGCTATCCAGCGCGGTCACTTCGACGACGCTGCCGGCGGCCAAGGTCGGATGAAGCAATGCCGGTACGGTACCCGTATCCCCGGCTCGCGCCATCAGGACCGCGTCATACCGCGCTTCCCCCGCCCCGGCCGACGTCCCCTTCGGCGCGCCCGCCGGGGCATCGTCCATCATCGCGTCGGTGCCGGGTATGTTCTGCGCCAATGCAGTCCCGGCCGTCGTCGCCAGCACCAGCAGTGCCCCCGCCCAGATGCCCATGCCCACCCCCTTCTCAATCATCGATTTCGTCCGCCAGCAGCCCCACGGACAGCGCGTAGAAGTTGGAACAGTTATAGTCGAGGATCACTCGGTAATTGCCGGTCAGCAGATAGGCCGTCCGGCCCGGACCGTCGGGTTCAAGCAGGGTCGCCTGAATCGCATCGTCGGGCCACACCCCCCGCTGCGGCGCGATCCCCAGCGCCCGCCATTCCGCCATGCTGCGCCACTGGCTGTGCCGTTCATGGACGCGCGGGCAGCGGGGCGACACGCTGCGGCTGGTCATCCGCGACCGGTCGAACCCGGGTGGCACTGTGACGGGAATGCCCCAGGGCTGGCCCGCGCGCCATCCGGCGTTGACGAAGTAATTGGCGATCGACGCCAGCGTGTCGGCGTCGCTGCGCCAGATATCCGCCATGCCGTCACCATCGCCGTCGCGCGCCAGCCGCAGATAGACCGACGGCAGGAATTGCGGCCCGCCGAACGCCCCTGCCCAACTGCCGACCAGTCGTTCGCGCGGGACGCCGCGATCGATCATCTTCAGCGCCGCAATGAACTCCCCGGCAAACAAGCTGCGACGCCGCCCCTCATAGGCCAGGCTGGCCAAGGCCCTTGGCAGATCGAACCCGCCCATGACCGCGCCGTAACTGGTTTCGTGCCCCCAGATGGCCACCATCACCGCCTCTGGCACGCCGGTTTCGCGCTCGATGCCGAGCAACCGAGACCGATTGCGCTGATACGCGCTGCGCCCCCGCGCGATCAGCGCCGGGGTGACGTGCCGGTCCCGATAGGGGGCAAAGGGCGGGATCGCATTGCTGGTCACGCCACCCGGCTGACCGCGATCCAGTTCGATCACCCGCGGGTTGTAGGTCAGCCCGGCGATGGCGGCATCGGCCGTGGCGGGACGAACGCCGTCTGCCACCGCCTGGTCCCGCAACTGCCGCAGATAGGCCTGAAACCCAGGCTCATCCTGGGCCATGGCGGGCGTGGCCAGCATGGCAAGGATGGCGGCGGCGAACAGTTTTCGGAACGACATGCCGGCTCTGTGCCACAGCGTTGGCCGGTGTTGAAAGCCCCGCCCGGCAGAATGACCGATTTTGCGGCCGATCGTCGGGACCGGCCGATCGGCTTGCGGCTTTCGGCACCGATGCTATGGGACGGACGGGCGGCGTCAACGCTGGACCCAGCTTCGCAGGGGCCGGCATTCCCGGCCCTTTCGGCGCAGGCTGTGGTCCGGCCCTCGCTTGGGAAGAGTGTCCGAGTGGTTTAAGGAACTGGTCTTGAAAACCAGCGATGGGGCAACCCATCCGTGGGTTCGAATCCCACCTCTTCCGCCACCATGGTCGCAAACGGGGGCGCGAATGGACGCTGGCACGGTGATGGTCGTCATGGCGCTGATGGCGCTGGCGGCCGCGCTCTATACGTCGGTCGGTCATGCTGGCGCGTCGGGCTATCTGGCGATCATGGCGCTGTTTTCGGTGGCCCCGGCGACGATGCGGCCGACCGCGCTCGTCCTGAACATCATCGTGGCCAGCCTGACCACCCTGCGTTTCGCCCGCGCCGATCAGATCAACTGGCGGTTGCTGGCGATGTTCGTCATCGGTGCGGTCCCTGCCGCCTTCGTGGCTGGCGGCATCACGCTGTCCAGCGCCGCCTACCGGCCGCTGGTCGGCATATTGCTGTGGATTGGTGCGGCTCGATTGCTCTGGCCCAGGCAGCTGCCATCCCTTCGCGATCCGCAGCCGCCCCATCCGCTGATCGCGGTCGCCGTCGGGGCTGGAATCGGCGTGCTGTCCGGGCTGACCGGAACGGGCGGCGGCATTTTCCTCAGCCCGGTGATTCTGTTTCTAGGCTGGGAATCGGTGCGTCGCACATCCGGGGTTTCCGCCGGCTTCATCCTAGCGGTGTCGATCGCCGGACTGGCCGGCAACCTGAACAGTGTCGGACGCCTGCCGGTCGAGCTGCCTTATTTCATCGGTGCCGTCATCGCCGGTGCGCTGCTGGGCACGCAATTCGGGATTTCCAAGCTGCCGTCGGCACGGCTGCTGCAAGCGCTTGGCCTCGTATTGATCGTGGCGGGGGCGAAGCTGATCTTTTCGTAGGAGCGCAGATGCCACGCCTCGGACGCGTTGTCCGCAGCTTGTTGGCTGGCGCTCGGTTCAGGCGATCCCGGCCAGTCGCTCGTAATCCGCCTCGTCCAAGGGTTCGCGGAACCGCACGCCCGCCTCGAAATCGCCGGTCCAGCGCACTTCTGCGATACGCGGGCCGATGGTGGGAATGGTCAGCCAGATCAGGCTGCCGCGCTTCAGTTCGCTGAACGTTTCCAGCCGCGCCCCGTCCCGAGAAAGGTCCGTCACCTTGCACAGCGTGCGGTCCAATCCGCCCCGCCCGATCCTGGCATCCAGCGAAACCGGCGCGCGCGGCGTACCCCGTCCGGTGAACAGCATCGCTGGCTCGAACTCGGCGGCAAAAATGGCGTGGCGGGCAAGATCGGTCATGACGACAGCCTAGTCCAGGATGCCTAACGCGGTGTTAATCGTGATCCCCGCCGGCCGGCCGACACACCTTGCGGCAAGGCCCTTTGCACGGCCCATCGGCTGCAACAACCATGCCACGCACAAAATGAACGCATCGGTTCAATAAATGTTGCCAGTGCCCCTTGAAGGTGCTTGTTCGCACTCGCACCTAAGCGGCGGTCGGCCGAGTCGATGCCGCGTGACATGACATGATACAAACAGGGAATTGGCGATATGCAGGGGTTTGACCTCCGCCGCACGGCGGCGTTCATGGGTGTGCTGGTGCTGGCCGGCTGCTCGGCACAGCCTGCACCACAGGCACCCCCGCCCCCGCAGGTAACGGTTTCCACTCCGCTGGTCCGCGAGGTGGTCGACTGGGATGAATATACCGGCCGGTTCGAAGCGGTGCAGGATGTCGAACTGCGCGCCCGGGTTTCGGGAACGATCGATCAGATTCTGTTCACCGATGGCCAGAATGTCCGTCAGGGGCAGCCGCTGTTTGTCATCGATCCGCGCCCGTATCGGGCCGCCCTCGCCCAGGCGCAGGCCCAGGCTCAGCGGGCACAGGCGGCACTGGCCAATGCCCGGTCGGAACTTGCGCGCGCGGACAAGCTGGTCGCGGCCCAGGCGATCAGCCGCGAGGAATATGAAACCAAGCTTGCGGCGGTCCGCACGTCGGAGGCCGATGTCGCCGCAGCGCGCGCCAGTGTGAATACCGCCCAGTTGAATGTCGGCTTCACGACGGTCCGCTCGCCGATCAGCGGTCGGGTATCGAATCGCCGGGTCAGCAAGGGCAATTTCGTGAGCGAGGGACAGACGGTGCTGACCCGCGTCGTCACCGTCGATCCGATCTGGTTCACCTTTGAAGGCGCGGAGAGCTTCTACCTGAAATATCTGCGTCAGGATCGGGAAGGCGAGCGGGGCTCGTCCCGCAACACGCCCAATCCGGTCGAAGTGCAGCTGGCCGATGAAAGCAGCTGGAACTGGCGCGGCCGCATGGATTTCGTGGATAATGCCATCGATCCCAATTCGGGCACGATCCGCGCCCATGCCGTCATCCGCAATCCCGACGGGTTTCTGACGCCGGGCATGTTCGGCCGTGCGCGCCTGCTCGGTTCCGGCACCTACCGGGCCATGCTGGTGCCCGAAGAGGCGGTTGTGACGGACCAGACCCGCAAGCTCGTCTATGTGCTTGGCAAGGACAACAAGATCGAACCGCGCCCGATCGAAACCGGCCCCCCGGTCGAGGGATTGCGGGTCGTCAAGGAAGGACTGAACCAGAATGACAAGGTGGTGACCACGGGCATCACCACGCTGCAACCGGGCATGGTCGTCACTCCGAAACAGGTTCCGTTGAAGCCGCGCGCTGCCAACGCTGCCCCGGTGTCCCAGCCATTGACGACGCCGCCGGCATCGCAAGCCAGCTCGGCGGAGTAAGGCTATGAAGTTTCCGCATTTCTTTATCGACCGCCCGATCTTTGCGGCGGTCCTGTCCATCCTGATCCTGGTATTCGGCCTGGTGTCGCTGCCGGTGTTGCCGGTGACGCAATATCCCGACATTGCGCCGCCCACCGTGGTCGTGTCGGCCAGCTATCCGGGTGCGAGTGCCGAGACGCTGGCCGAAACCGTTGCCGCGCCGCTCGAAGAGGCGATCAACGGCGTCGAGAACATGATCTACCTTCAATCATCGTCCACCGGCGATGGTCAGGTTCAGATCACGGTGACGTTCGCCCAGGGCACGGATGCGGATCAGGCGCAGGTGCTCGTCCAGAACCGCGTGGCATCGGCCGAACCGCGGCTGCCCGAACAGACCCGCCAGATCGGCGTCACGGTGCTCAAGAACGCGCCGGACTTCCTGCTGGTGGCAATGTTCTATTCGCCGGACGGTTCGCTGTCTGAACAATATGTATCCAATTATGTCGGCACCCAGGTCGTCGATCGCATCGCCCGCGTGCCCGGTGTCGGCAACGCGCAGGTGTTCGGCGGGCGCGACTACAATATGCGCATCTGGATCGATCCGGATCAGGCGGCGGCCCGCAACCTGACCGTCGACGAAATCATCGCCGCGATCCGTGCCCAGAACGCACAGGTCGCCGTTGGCGGTGTCGGCCAGCCGCCCTTTACCAAGGATTCGGCAACCGCGTTTCAGCTGGGCATCCAAACCCAGGGTCGATTGACCACGCCGGACGAGTTTGGCGCCATCATCGTCAAGCGCGACGAGGCGGGGGCGATGACCCGGCTGCGCGATGTGGCGCGCGTCGAACTGGGCGCCGAAAACTACACGATCAACGCGTTCCTGAACAACCGGCCGACCGTCGCCATCGCGGTCAGCCAGCTGCCGGGGTCGAACGCGCTGACCACGGCCGATGCGGTCATCAAGGAACTGGATACGGCAAAGGCCAGCTTTCCGCCGGGCATGACCTATTCCATTCCCTATAACCCGACCGAATATATCTCGGCGTCGATCGAGGAAGTGCAAAAGACCCTGATCGAAGCGATCATCCTGGTGTCGCTGGTCGTGCTGTTGTTCCTGCAAAGCTGGCGCGCGGCGATCATCCCGATCATCGCCATCCCGGTGTCGCTGGTCGGCAGCCTCGCCTTCCTCCTGGCCTTTGGCTATTCGATCAACAACCTGTCGCTGTTCGGCATGGTGCTGGCCATCGGCATCGTGGTCGACGACGCCATCGTCGTCGTCGAGAATGTCGAACGACTGATGGAGGAAAAGGGGCTGAGCCCGCTGCAGGCGGCGCATGAAACCATGGACGAGGTGTCGGGCGCACTGATCGCCATCGCTCTCGTGCTGTGCGGGGTGTTCATCCCGACCAGCTTCATCCCCGGCATCTCCGGCACCTTCTATCAGCAGTTCGCGCTGACGATCGCGTCCGCCACGGCGATTTCCGCCTTCGTGTCGCTGACCTTGTCGCCCGCCTTGGCCGCGCTGATCCTGAAGCCGAAACAGCACCACGATACGCCGCCCGCGCCGGGCTGGCGTGGCTGGGGCACCCGGTTCGCCCGCGGCTTCAACCGGGGGTTCGACAAGCTGTCGCAGCGTTATGGCCGCCTGACCGCCCGTGCGGTACGGACGCTCGGCATCGTCGTTGTCGCCTATGTGCTGCTGATCGCGGTGACCGGCTGGCGCTTTGCCGCCACCCCGGCCGGGTTCATCCCGCCGCAGGATCAGGGATATGTCATCGTGGCCGCTCAGCTGCCGCCCGGTTCTTCGCTGGAGCGGACCACCGCGCTCATGAAGCGGGCGCAGGAAATCGCGCTGGCCAATCCGCATGTGCGGGATACCCCCGCATTCGTCGGGTTGGACGGCGCCAGTTTCTCGACGGCTCCGAATACCGCCGCCATGTTCGTCGCCTTCAAGGAACACGGCGTCCGGCCCCATTCGGATGAAATCGCCAACCAGTTGCGCGGTGCATTCGCCGAGTTGAACGAAGGGATGCTGCTCGTCATTCCACCGCCGCCCGTCCAGGGGATCGGCACCGGCGGCGGCTGGAAAATGATGATCGAGGACCGGGAAAATCGCGGCTATCAGGCGCTGGAACAGGCAACCTTTGCCATGATGGGTGCCGCGTCGCAGGCCGATGGTATTGCCGGTGCATTCAGCCTGTTCAACACGCGAACCCCGCGGCTCTATGCCGATGTCGACCGCGAACGGGCCGAACAGCTTGGCGTGCCGGTGCAGAACGTGTTCTCGACCCTCGGCACCTATCTGGGTTCGACCTATGTCAACGACTTCAACTTCCTGGGCCGCACCTTCCGAGTCACTGCACAGGCGGACGCCCCCTACCGTGACGAGGCCGCCGACATCGGTCGGCTGAAAACGCGGTCGGCTTCCGGCCAGATGGTGCCGTTGGATGCAGTGATGACGATCCGCAACGACGCCGGGCCGTACCGGGTCGTCCGCTACAACCTGTATCCCACCGCCGAACTGCAGGGCGATACCCTGCCCGGATATTCCACGGGCCAGAGCCTGGCCACGATGGAGGCGCTGGCCGCTCGCGTGCTGCCGGACGGGTTCAGCTATGAATGGACCGAACTCGCCTATCAGCAGAAACAGGCGGGCAATACGGGCGCGATTGCCTTTGCCCTGGCGGTGTTGTTCGTCTTCCTGTTGCTGGCGGCCAATTACGAAAGCGTCGTGTTGCCCTTTGCCGTCATCCTGATCGTGCCGATGTGCCTGTTGGCCGCGATCATCGGGGTCAACATCATGGGGATGGACAACAACATCTTGACCCAGATCGGCCTGGTCGTGCTGATCGGTTTGGCGGCGAAGAACGCCATCCTGATCGTCGAGTTCGCCAAGCATAACGAAGATGGCGGCATGGGGACGCTGGAGGCGGCGGAACATGCCGCGGCCCAGCGTCTGCGCCCGATCATCATGACGTCGATCGCGTTCATCCTCGGCACGCTGCCGCTGGTGATCGGATCGGGGCCGGGCGCGGAATTGCGTGCTGCGCTTGGCGTGGCGGTGTTCTTCGGCATGATCGGGGTCACCCTGTTCGGGCTGTTGTTCACCCCTGCCTTCTATGTCCTCAGCCGCAAGCTGGGCGATGCCGTCGGACGTCGCCTGCGCCGTCGAAAGGCAGCGCCGCCAGCACCGGCCAGTGAACAGGAGTTGCCGGCATGAAGCGTTCGCTGATCGCCCTGATGCCGCTGGCGCTGGTTGCCGGTTGTGCCGTCGGCCCGGATTACGCCCCGCCCGCCACGCCGGGCGCGACGGCCGGAACCGCCAATGCTCCGTTCGTCGAGGGAACTGCCGCAGCGGGTGTCACGCCGACGCCTTTGCCCGGCCAGTGGTGGCGGCTGTATGACGACCCCAATGTCGACCGTCTGGTGACCGAGGCGCTGGCCCACAACACCGACATCCGCCAGTCGGTCGCCAATCTGTCCCGGGCGCGCGCCGTGCTGATCGAAGCGACCGGCCGCCGGTTGCCCACCACCGACCTGTCGGCGCAGTATAGCCGCCAGCGGACCGGCGGTAACCAGCTGGGCGCCCAGTTCGGCGGTCAGCCCATCCCTTCGTTCGAAACCGACTTCTTCCGCACCGGCCTCGACGCAAGCTATGAACTGGATCTGTTCGGGGGCGTAACCCGCGCGGTAGAGGCAGCGCGCGGCGACGTGGCCGTTGCACAGGCGCAGGTCGATGCCGCCCGGGTCTCCATCGCGGCTGAAACCGCCCGTGCCTATGCCCAGGCATGCAGCAATGCCAGCCAGTTGGCCGTCGCGCGCGAAACGGTGCAGCTGCAACAGCGAACCGTCGATCTGACCCGTCGATTGCTGGATGCAGGGCGCGGGCAGCGGCGGGATCTGGACCGTGCGCAGGCGCTGCTGGCGCAGACCGAGGCGCAGGTTCCCGCGCTAGAGGCGGAGCGCCGCGCTGCGCTCTATGCGCTCGCCACGCTGACTGGCAGGCCGCCGGCCGAAATCGACGCTGCGGCGAATGGCTGCACGGCGCCGCCAGCCGTGACCCAGTTGATTCCGGTGGGCGACGGCGCGGCCCTGCTGGCACGGCGTCCCGATGTCCGCGCCGCCGAGCGTCAGCTTGCGGCCGATACCGCCCGGGTCGGCGTTGCCACGGCAGCGCTGTATCCATCCATTTCGCTGCTAGGATCGGTCAGCCTGGGTTCGCAGCAGCTGAACAACTTTGTCGATGGCGACAGTGTATCCTTTTCGCTTGGGCCGCTGATCTCCTGGAGCTTTCCGAACCAGTCAGCCGCGCGCAGCCGGCTGCGCCAGGCGGAGGCGGGCGTCGAGGGGTCGCTGGCCGCATTCGACGGCGTGGTCCTGACGGCGCTTCGCGAAGTCCAGCAGGCATTGGCCCGATATGCGGGCGAGCTGGACCGGAACCGTGCGCTGCGCCGGGCCGTCGATTCATCCATCAGCTCTGCCCGGCTGTCCCAGCTGCGCTTCGATTATGGTGCCGACAGTTTCCTGCAGCTGATCGACGCCGAACGGGAACGGGCGAATGCCCGTGCCGCGCTGGCCCAGTCCGATGCGGCGCTCGCCGATGCTCAGGTCACGCTGTTCAAGGCCCTTGGCGGCGGGTGGGAGGATGCGCCCCAACCCCAACGCCGCGAGCCGTGACGGCCCCCTTTCCCGCCGCTGCCGCCTGTGGCAGGGCAGCGGCGGGAGAATGATCATGGCGGGCCGGTATTTTGACGAGTGGGCAGTCGGCGATCGTATCGATCATGCATTACGCCGGACGGTGACCGAAACCGACAATCTGCTGTTCACCACGATGACGCATAATGTGCAGCCCCTCCATTTGGATGCGGAGGCGGCGCGGAACAGCGAATTCGGGCGGATTCTCGTGAATGGGACCTTCACGTTTGCGTTGATGGTGGGGATCAGCGTCGCCGACACGACATTGGGTACGCTGGTTGCCAATCTGGGCTATGATGCGGTCAGGATGCCCAATCCCGTCTTCATCGGCGACACCCTGCGTGCGTCCAGCGAAGTCATAGCCCTGCGCCCCAGCCGGTCGCGGCCCGATCAAGGGATCGTGACGTGGCGACATGAAATGATGAATCAGCGCGACCAGATCGTCTGCCAGTGCGAGCGCAGCGCGTTGTTGCACGCCCGCGGCTGAGCAAGCGGCTTCAGAACGCGGCGGTCAGGCGGTCCATCATCGCGCGTGCCGGGCTGGCGGCGGGCCGCAATCCCAACCGTGCCTCCTCGATCCGGGAGACGCGCCGGTGCAGGTCGATGCTGGCCATGACCAGTTCCCCGGCGGCGTGGGGCAGACGCGCCAGCGTGTCCGCTTCGGTCAAGGGCGCGGTGCCCAGCCGGCGTGACGGATCGCGCGAGTCGCGTTCGGCAAGTTCCCCGTTCAACACCGCCCGCTGGGTCAGCAGCCAGGCGATCACGTGCATCAGCCGGGTCGTCACCTTCAGCGATTCGCAAGAAAAGGACACGCGATCCAGGGCATCGAGCGCATGACGGTCGAGATTGCCGCTCAGGTCGAAATATCCGCGCGCGTCATCGGCCAGCACCATGGCCTCGGTATATAATGCCTCGATCAACCGCGCATGGATGGCGGTAGCAGTCCCCAGATCGTTCATTTCCGATCGTTGCCATATCATAGGGGCGCCGCCAACGGTTTCGCTGCCGACCCGATCGGCCATGCCGTCCCAAAGCGGTGCGGCTCAGGCAATGATGTCGGGCACCAGCCAATCCTGAACCTGACTGATTTCGTCCTTCAATCGAAGCTTTCGCTTTTTAAGCCGGGCGATCTGCAACACGTCCGACGATCCGGTTTCGGACAGGGCGGCAATCGCCGCATCCAGATCGCGGTGCTCCATCCGCAGCAATTCCAGGCGTCGGGTCAGCTCCGTCTCGTCCATTTCCCGTTCATCCCCAGCGCCGGCCGCCATCGATCGCAGCAGAGCCACCATATGCCGCTTGAGCCGAAACAGCACGCGACAAACGCCGCTGCCCATGATTTACTCCGCAATCCGACAACGCAAGCAAGGAGGTCTGTTCATGCAGAACGCCCATCATGTCGCGCTGGAGCAAAAGCACGCCACGCTCGATCGCAAGATCGCTCAGGAGGCTCAGCGACCAAGCCCCAATAGCGAATTGTTGTCAGAATTGAAGCGGCGCAAGCTGAAGCTGAAAGAGGAAATCGCCGGTATCTGATCCGGCCCGGCGTCAAGCGGGCGCGGCACCATTAACTGTCGCGCCCAAAGCCCGCCCCCTGCTGACCATAGTGGACATAGGCGGCACCGATACCGAACAAAGGTCGGGCAAAGCGTCCACTGTCCCCGATGCAGCCGGACGACAGACGTTCAGCCGGGAAATCGGCCAGCCAGTCAACCGCGATTTGATGGAATCGGCTTGAACGGACCAGGCTTCTGTGCACCCTTGCCCACCGGCTTTCGGGCAGCCAGCGGATCGATCTGAGTGTCGAAGGCGATGCCGACGCGCCCGTCGGTTGCCCAGGCAATGCGTCCGTCCACCCAACCGATGCCGCGCAGATCGACGGAAACCGGTGCACCGATCGTCACCACGCCCGGATATTCCGCCATCATGCCCCCGGCCGACAGGTTCCGCACACGGACCTGAGCGTCGGATTGCCCCTTCAGCCGAAAAGTCGCGGTCAGCAACAGGCTGTCGCGACCGGCACCGCGCTGTCCGGCCGGCATCGGCATGTCATCGGCATCCTTGTTGAAAGGCAGCTGTTCCATCACCCGACCAGTATCGTTGTCCGGCATCGAACCTACGCCAAAGCCTTATCCAAAGCGTTAACGACTCATTCGTCGCGCGATATTTTCTCGTTCCGCTCGTGCCGTTCCTGCGCCTCGACCGTCATGGTGGCGATCGGCCGTGCCTCCAGCCGCCCGAGCGAGATGGGTTCGCCCGTCACTTCGCAATAGCCATATTCGCCATCGTCGATCCGACGCAGCGCGGCGTCGATCTTGGCAATCAGCTTGCGCTGGCGATCGCGGGTACGCAGTTCGATGGACCAATCCGTCTCGCTGGACGCGCGGTCGGTCAAATCCGCCTCCCGCAACGGTTCGGCCTGAAGCGTCGAAAGCGTTCCCTGGGCTTCGCGGTGGATGGCGTCCTTCCACGCCAGCAGCTTGCGCCGGAAATAGGCCTGCTGCCGCTCGTTCATGAACGGTTCGTCTGCCGTCGGCCGATACCCGTCCTCGATGCCGTCAATCGCTGCAGCCGGTACGCCGTCTGGCTCCGCCGCGCCGTTCAACACAGTCGCCATCCAAACTCTCCACTCCAGCGCTGCCCCGCCCGGCGGCGCCGTTCGATGGCGCGCCTATACGAGGGCGGACAACGCTCGACAAGGCTGCGAATCCGGCATTAACCAAAGTGGCGGCGACAGCGCGGCATCAGTGCAGTCGCAATCCGGCATTCATTCGACCGCTAAAGATTGCAAAACCGGCGATCAACTATCGTTCCAAAATTGGACGTTAACCATATAAGTCACCGGATCGCTGCGATAATTATCCCGGCAGATGCGCAAGTGATGGTTAACGCGCTTGCACTTAATATTTTGTTCTGCACTTCTCACTAGTGGACGGCAAACAGTGTCGTCGCACCGATCCCTTGGGGGTTCGGCGCGCCACAAGGGAAGAGTAACGACTATGTCGGTGAAGATGGCCTTGGCAAAACTTTGCGCTTGTGCGTGCGGCGGCGCATTGGTGGGTGGCGGCGCCGTGCACATGGCGGATCAGGCACAGGCAAAGCGCAGCACCTATTCCGCCGGCAGTGGTCAGGTCGCCAAGAAGCGGGTGGTAAAGCACCGGGTGGCGGGCAGCGCAGCCAAGCGGGTTTATGCCGGCGGTGGATCGGGTGCGACCGCAACGCGACGCATCATCAAGAAGGGCACCGAAACCGCGGCCTGCGTGCCGGCGGTCGTGACCATGACCAGCCAGGGCGCACCGATCCCGCTGGGTAATGAAGTCCCGGTCTTTTCGGGCGGTGGTGGCTTTGCCCAGCCTGTCGTCGTCGGCGGCGGCGGCGGCTTTGCGGGCGGCGGCGGCTTTTTCGCTGGAGGCTTCTTCGGGGGCGGTGGCGGCGGCGGCGGCGGCGTCGTGATCTCTTCCACGTCCAGCTCGAGCGGCGGCTCCACTTCTACCGGCGGTTCGTCAACCTCTACCGGCGGCTCTTCGACCTCCACCGGCGGCTCTTCGACCTCCACCGGCGGATCCTCCACCTCGACAGGCGGGTCATCGACTTCCACGTCGACCGGCGGTTCGTCGACCTCGACCTCGACCGGTGGTTCGTCCACCTCGACGTCGAGCGGCAACGTCTCCTCGACGTCGAGCTCCAGCGGCGACGTGTCGTCCTCGACCAGCTCGAGCGGTGACGTGTCCTCGTCGACCTCGACCTCCAGCTCGACTTCGTCGTCCAGCTCGACCTCTTCGTCCAGCTCGACCAGTTCCTCGACGTCGAGCGGCTGGACCTCCAATGGCGGGCACAAGCCGCCGATTGATCCGGGTGGCCCCGGCGATCCGGGTGATCCGGGCGGCCCGGCCCCGGTTCCCGCACCGCCGATGCTCCTGCTGTTCGGCGGCGCGGCCGGCGCGCTGGTCCTGCGCAAGCGCTGGCAGCGGCGGCGCGAAACCGCCACCGCCTGAGGCGTCATTCGTCGAGCAGGATCTGCTCGATCTCGTCAATCGGATGGCCGGTGAGCGTCTTTGCGACCTCACCGGTCAGCCGCGTTTCGACCTCCTTGTGATAATGCCGACGAAGTTCGCCCAGCGTCGCCGGCGGCGCGACGATGATCAGCGTCTCGTAATCCTGGCGAAGGGCACGCGCCTTGAGCAGGTCCGCCGTTTCCGCGGCAAAGCGATCCTCGGCCAGCTGATGCCAATCCGTTTCCTGATAGGCGCTGCGGCCCGGCCCCACGCTTGAAAAGCTGCGGCCGGGGCGATCGGTCCCCTGGTCGCTATCGGCCGGATTGTCCTGTTCGCGCTTGCGCTCCACCACCAGGTTCGGGTGCACCTCGTCCCCTTCGTTCCTGAGGAACAGCATCTTGCGGCCATCGGCCACGGCGACCAGCGCCTGATGCGGAATGTGCATTGGAGTTCTCCTTTTGCGGTTGAGGTTGCCGGGTCAACGCATCGATCATGGTGCGGGTTGCCTCTGCCGGGCATGCGCGCCATAGCCCGGCCATGCATGACCTTCGCCTGATCCGCACCGATCCCGACGCATTCGATGCCGGGCTGGCCCGCCGTGGGCTGGCCGCACAGGCCGCCGCGATCCTTGCCCTGGACGAGCGCCGCCGCGCGCTGATCACCGAGGTTCAGACCGCACAGTCGCGCCGGAACGAAGCATCGAAGCTGATCGGCGCTGCAATGGCCGGGGGCGAGCGCGAGGCAGCCGATGCGCTGAAGGCCGAGGTCGCGGCGCTCAAGGATCGCCTGCCCGCGCTGGAGGCGGAGGAGCAGGCGGTCGCCGCCGAGCTGAAGGCTGCGCTGGACATCATCCCCAACCTGCCCGGCGACGATGTGCCGGAAGGCACGGACGAGACGGGCAATATCGAGGTTTCGCGCTGGGGTACGCCGCGAACGTTCGACTTCACGCCCCGCGAGCACGCCGACCTCGCCCCCGCGCTTGGCATGGATTTCGAAACCGGTGCCCGGCTGTCCGGCGCGCGCTTCACCTTCCTTCGCGGACACATGGCCCGCCTGCACCGTGCGCTCGGCCAGTTCATGCTGGACGTACAGACGGGCGAACATGGCTATCAGGAATGCAATCCGCCGGTGCTCGTCAAGGACGAGGCGATGTACGGCACCGACAAGCTGCCGAAGTTTGCGGAGGATAGTTTTCACACCACGGATGACCGCTGGCTGATCCCCACCAGCGAAGTCTCCCTCACCGCCAGCGTCATGGGCGAGCTGCTGGACGAAAGCGCCCTGCCCCAGCGCCTGACCGCGCTCACCCTCTGCTTCCGCTCGGAGGCAGGTGCGGCTGGGCGCGATACGCGCGGTTTCATCCGCCAGCACCAGTTCGAGAAGTGCGAACTGGTCAGCATTGTGCGCCCGGAGGACAGCGAGTCCGAGCATCAGCGCATGGTGCGCGCGGCTGAGACGATCCTGGAACGCCTCAACCTGCCCTATCGCAAGCTGCTGCTGTGCACCGGCGACATGGGATTCGGCGCCCGCAAGACCTATGACCTGGAGGTCTGGTTGCCCGGACAGGATGCGTGGCGGGAGATCAGTTCTTGCTCCAACACCGGCGATTTTCAGGCGCGGCGCATGAATACCCGCTACCGGGTGGCGGGCGAGCAGAAGCGGACCGAGTTCGTCCACACCCTCAACGGCTCCGGCCTGGCGGTCGGGCGCACGCTCGTCGCGGTGATCGAGAATTACCAGAATGCGGATGGCAGTGTGACCGTGCCCGACGCGCTGGTGCCCTATATGGGCGGCGTCACCCGGCTGGAACCTGTTGCCTGATGCGCATCCTGCTGACCAACGATGACGGCTATCATGCGCCGGGGCTGAAGGTGCTGGAGGCGATTGCCGCCACCCTGTCCGACGATGTGTGGGTGGTCGCCCCTGCCGACGAGCAATCGGGCGCGGGCCATTCCCTCACCCTCACCCGGCCCCTGCGGGTGCGGAAATTCGACGATCGGCGGTTCGCGGTCAGCGGCACGCCGACCGACGCTGTGATGATGGCGGTGGCCGAGTTGATGAAGGATCATCGCCCCGACCTGATCCTGTCGGGCGTCAATCGCGGTGCCAATCTGGGCGAGGACGTGACCTATTCGGGCACCGTGTCGGCGGCGATGGAGGGCGCGCTGGCCGGCATCCGCTCGATCGCGCTCAGCCAGGTCTATGCGCGCGAGGCGATGGGCGACGCCGTCCCCTTCGACGCCGCCAGCGCCTGGGGCGAACGGGTGGTCCGCCCGCTGATCGACATGGAATGGGCACAGCGCACGCTGATCAACGTCAACTTCCCTGCCCTACCCGCCGATCAGGTGAAGGGCGTGCGCGTCGTGCCGCAAGGGTTTCGCGACTATGGCCGGTTGCAGATCGTGACCAATCGCGATCCGCGCGGCTATCCCTATCACTGGTTCGCGCTCGGCCATGTCGTGCAGACGCCTGGGCACGCAACGGACCTGGAGTCGGTTGCGGATGGCTATGTCGCGGTGACGCCGCTGCATTTGGACCTGACGCATCGGGAATCCATGGCTATGCTGGCCGCGCGCTTCGATTGACGTCATGACGGGGGTGGGATGACTGGCAGGGCACGGACGATCGGAATACTGGCGATAGCGACAAGTATAGGTGCCTGCATCCCCCAGCCGGAAGCTCCGCCGCCGACCGCATCCTATCCCCCTGCACCGGCACCTGCACCCCGTTCGACCCCGGCCCAGGAATATGAACGACAGACGGAGGGCGTGATCGCCCTGCCCGGCGCGCCGCCTGCATGGGAGGCACGGCCGGTGGTGGCCGATGGGCGGGTGGTCCCCGGCGGGTCGTACCGCGTCGTCGCGGGCGACACGCTGCGCGCAATCGCCGCTCGAACCGGCGCCGGTTCCGAAGCCATCGCCCGCGCCAACGGTCTGGCCCCGCCCTATACCATCCGTCCCGGCCAGACGCTGACCATTCCCGGTGGGCGCTATCATCTGGTCAAGGCCGGAGAGACGGGCATCGCCATCGCCCGTGCCTATGGCGTGCCGTGGGGCGATGTGCTTGCCGCGAACGTGCTGGAGCCGCCCTACATCCTGCGGGTCAATCAGCGCATCCTGATCCCCGAGCCGGGCAGCGTCGCGGTTGCCGCCACCCCGGCGGAAACGACGACGCGGCGGTCCGGCAGCTTCGAACTGGATATCGATGCGATCGTCACCGGCGGCGAACCGGCGATCGGCGAGCTTGACCGGCCGGCCATGGCGACGCCATCGCCCGCCCGCGTGCTGCCATCGTCCACAGCCGTCACCGACGTCGCCAAATTCGGCGGTCGCTTCGACTGGCCGGTCGAACAGGGCAGCATCGTCAAGCGATTTGGCCCCGGCGCATCGGGCGAGCGTCTGGACGGCGTCAAGATCGGGGTACCGGTCGGTACGCCCATCCGCGCCTCTGCCGACGGCGTTGTCGCCTATACCGGCACATCGGTCGCGACGCTGGGCGGGATCATCATGGTCAAGCACGGATCGGAATGGACCAGCGTGTACGGCCATGCCAGCCGGCTGGCGGTACAGCGGGGCCAGTCGGTCAAGCGCGGCCAGGTGATCGGCTATACCGGCAGCACCGGCCAGGCCGATCGTCCGCAGCTTCATTTCGAACTGCGCAAGGGCCGCGATCCGGTCGATCCCGCCAAGCAGTTGCCGAAGCGCTGATGAAGCCGGTTCAGTCCACTGTTTATCGGGCGCAGACGATGCGAAGGGCATCGCAAATGCCCGTATGGCTGTCGATCGGCTGGCGTGTGGCCGGCGTGGTGGGCCTGGTCGGGCTGGCTATCGCGGTTCACTGGTTCGACCGGGCCGGGCTGCGCGACAATTATGACGGCGAAATCAGTTTTCTGGACGTCGTCTATTTCACCATGATCTCGATCACGACGACGGGCTATGGCGACATCGCCCCCGTGACGCCGCAGGCCCGGTTGTTCGACGCGCTGATCGTGACGCCGATCCGCATCTTCATCGTGCTGCTGTTCATCGGCACCACCTATAATTTCGTATTCCGACGGACATGGGAGAAATGGCGTATGGCGCGGCTTCAGCGGACGCTGACGGGTCACATCATCGTCGCCGGATTCGGCAAGACCGGATCGGAGGCGGTATGCGAACTGATGGCGCGCGGCCGCGATGCCGGCGGCATCGTGGTTGTCGATGGAGATCCCGCGTCGCTGGCGGAGGCAGAGGCGCTGGGGTGTATCGTCCTGCCGGGCGATGCCACCCGAGACCAGACGCTGATGGATGCACGCCTGACCGATGCCTGTTCGCTGATCGTGGCGGCGGGCAGGGACGACACGTCGATCCTGATTACGCTGACGGCGCGCCACCTTGCACCGGACCTGCCGATCAGCATCATCGTGAAGGCAGAGGACAATGAATTGCCGGCCCGTGCCGCCGGGGCAACCACCGTCATCAACCCGGTCAGCTTTGCCGGGTTGCTGCTGGCCGGATCGTGCCAGGGCGGCCATGTCGCGGATTACATGCTCGACCTTGCCTCGGTCAACGGACGGGTCGCCCTGGCCGAACGAAGCGCGAGGCCGGAAGAGGTCGGGCAGCCACTGCGCAACATCGCGACGGGCCTTGGCGTCCGCTTGTACCGCAACGGCCAGCCGCATGGTTTCTATGATGCCGCTGCCGACCGGATCGAGGCTGGGGACATCATTGTCGAAATTGTCCGTCCGGGTCAGCCATCACGCTAGGATATCGCTGCTTATGCCCGCCCTGCCCACCCGGCTGACCGTCGTTCTGATGCTGGTCGCGTCGAACGTGTTCATGACCTTCGCCTGGTACGGCCATCTGAAGTTCAAACAGGCGCCGTTGCTGCTGGTGATCCTGGTCAGCTGGCTGATCGCGCTGCCCGAATATTTCCTGGCGGTCCCGGCCAACCGGATGGGTTCCGCCGTTTATTCGACAGCCCAGCTGAAGGGCATACAGGAGGTGCTGACGCTCGGCATCTTTGCCGTGTTCTCGATCCTGTTTCTCGGCGAACGACTGACGATCAATCACGGGATCGGCTTTGCCCTGATCGCGGCCGGTGCATTCTTTCTGTTTCGCGGTGGCAATGCCGGCTGACGCTCAGCCCGTTTCGGCCTCGATCAGCCGGGCCCGCAAATCACGAACCAGCCCCCCCGCCTTTTCCAGCTGGCTGCGGGCAGCCGCCACCATTTGCGCAAAGGACGACAATTCCGGCTGCTGGCCGACCACCATGTCCATCGCCGCCAGGTAATTGGTGGCCGCAACCAGCGGTTGCGCCATGTCATGCGCGAACTGCCGGGTGAGCAGGGTCGGCGGCATCACCGCCAGCGCCTGCGCCACCCCATCCTGCACCACGCCGCAAACCAGACCGTCGACCCAGTCGCCGGAGATGGCCAGAACGCGCACCCCACCTTGATCATCCGTCTGATGAACGGTCAGGGACAACGCATCGGGGCGCTGACGAACGGCAGCAGCCATCATCGCGGCCAGCGCGGGCTGATCCGATGCCGCCCAGTTGTGCGACCACCGATCGAAACTTTCCAGTCGATCCCGCGCGATGCCCAGGCGATCGGGCGCGCCTTCATCCCATCGCAATTGGTCGGTCGTTGCTTCCCAGGTGAAATAGGCGATGGGTGTCGTCATTCAAACTGCCTTTAGGAGACATGCGCCTTTCAGCCATTCTCGAAATGGGTGTGACGAAAGCCTTCCCCCCGAATGCCGTCGCCACACCCATCACTGCGCCACCCCACCCCAACGCGAGCTAGTTTTCCCCGTATGCGGGACAGGCGCAAGATCAGTATAAACCACAAGGGTTAGCGCGGTTCGACGCCCACCACCCCTGCGTGAAAGGCCAGCCGCAGAACGGCGGACAGGGACTTGGCCTCCAGCTTGTCCATCAGGTTGGCCCGGTGAACCTCGACCGTCCGGACGCTCAGGCCCAGACGATCGGCAATCACCTTGTTCGGTGCGCCGTCGATCAGCAGGTCGAGCACAGAACGCTCGCGCGGCGACAGTCGGCCGATCAGCTTCAGCGCATCGCTGCGCAGCTGCTCGCGCTCGCGTGCCTCGTCCAGCGCTTTGAAGCCCAGGTCGATGGCATCGAACAGCTGCTGGGGCTGATACGGCTTCTCGACGAACTCGACCGCGCCAAGCTTCATTGAATCAACTGCGGATCGAACATCGCCCGATCCCGTCACCATCACCACCGGGAACCGCGCACTGAGCGGTCGAAGAGTCCGAAGAACGTCCATGCCGGAGGTGCCCGGCATCCGGATGTCCAGCAGGACGACGCCATCCTCGCGCGATTCGACGCCGTCCAGAAAGGCATCGCCAGAGGCATAGCCCGTGGCCATCCAGTTCGGGCGCGACCCAAGCAACGCCCGAAGCGAATTGCGGACATCCTCTTCGTCATCGACAATATAGACGAAACGAACCATGCCTCATGTTGTGCAGGGTCAACGCGCAAGCTGCAAGCCGATAGTGGCAAATAATCCATTATTGCCCGACAAATAGCGCCGCCCGCTTTTGCAGAAACGCCATGCCGCCTTCCATCGCATCCTTACTGTTTCGGGCCTGGCGCTGGTCTGCCGCCTCCCGGTCGAGCGCCGCGGCATAATCGGCGGTGGCCGATGCCTGCACGCCGCGACGGATCATGCCCATTGCCAGGGTCGGCCCGGCAGCCAACCGCTGCGCCAGCTGCAAGGCCGCATCGTCCAGCGCGTCATCGGCAACGACGCGGTGGATCATCCCCCATTGCATCGCCTGCTCCGCCCCGATCCGTTCGCCCAGCATCATCATTTCCATGGCCCGGGTGCGTCCCACCAGCCGCGGCAACATCCAGCTGGCACCGCCATCGGGCACCAGGCCGATGTTCACGAATGCCTGCAGAAAATAGGCGGTTTCGCTCGCCACACAGAAATCGGCGGCGAGGGCCAGGCTGCACCCGATCCCGGCTGCCGGCCCGCGAACCGCACTGACCACCGGAACCGGCAGGTCGGCGATTGCGCACATCGTCGGGTGATAATGATCGAGCAGTGCCCGTTCGGTCGCGGCCCCGGGATCGTCCCCGCCCAGTGCTGCCCCTGCGACATCGGCACCCGAACAAAAGCCGCGCCCCGCCGCCCGGATCAGCACCGCACGCGCATCCCCGCGCGCGGCAAGCGCCTCCCGCAACAGATCGAACAACATGGGCGGCGCCGCATTCAGCCGATCGGGTCGGTTCAGCGTTAACGCCAGCACGTCCTCGTGCCGATCGACCATCAGCATTTGGTCCGACATTCATCCTCCATTGGCGTTGCCGCAACGCCGTGCCATACTCATTGTTCGAAACATGACGAATGGAGGGGAAGATGGCAACGGCAGCGAACCGCATTTCCGTCGATAATCCAGGCGAATGGTCTGCCAGACAGCAACTGGCCGGATGCTACCGCGTATTCGACATGCTCGGCTGGTCCGAACTCATCTACAATCACATCACCTTGAAGGTTCCGGGGGAAGCAGGCGCGTTCCTGATCAACCCGTTCGGCCTGCATTTCGGCGAGATTTGCGCATCGAACCTCGTAAAGGTCGACATCGACGGCAATACGCTGGACGGCAGTCCGCATCCGGTCAATCGGGCCGGATTCGTTCAGCATGCCCTGTTCCACCGTCATCTGCCCGATGCCCATTGCGTGATCCATACGCATACGACCGCGACGATGGCGGTCTGTTCGTCGGCGGGCGGGCTGCTGCCGACCAATTTCTACGGCTGTTCGCTCGCTGGCCAAGTCGCCTACCATGATTTCGAAGGCGTGACCGTACGCCCGGAGGAAGGGGAGCGGCTGCTGGCCAATCTGGGCGACAAACGGGTGATGATGCTGCGCAACCACGGGCCGCTGGTGATCGGCCGAACCTTGCCTGAGGCGTTCCTGACCTATTGGTCGTTGCAGCGGGCATGCGAAATCCAGCTGGCAACGGCTCAGCTTGGCGATCCGATCACGGTCGGCGGCCCCGTCGTTGCCGTGCACCAGCGCGACCTGTCGCAGGTTCAGGCACCGGGCGGGCCGGGCGCAGCCGATTTTGCCGCCATGCTCCGCCGGGTCGACCGCATCGACCGCAGCTGGCGCGACTGACCGCCCTCGACAAACCGGCGACCGGCTTTAGGGTCCGGGGGCGATGACCCGTTTCACCGTCAACAACCAGCCCGTGGAATATCGCCTGGATCCGGCGACTCCCCTGTTATGGGCACTGCGCGACGCATCCAATCTGACCGGCACCAAATATGGCTGCGGCACCGGGCAGTGCGGATCGTGCACGGTCGATATCGACGGCGATGCCAGGCGGTCCTGCCAGGTGCCGATCGGGTCGATCGAAGGCGCGTTCGTGACGACGATCGAGGGACTGTCCCGCGATCGCAGCCACCCCGTGCAACAGGCGCTGCTGGCGTCGAACAGCTTGATGTGCGGATATTGTGCGCCCGGCATCGTGATGACAGCCGCCGCCATGCTCCGCACGCGTCCCGACCCATCGGACGAGGAAATCGTCGAATCGCTGGGCAATCTTTGTCCCTGTGGCAGCTATTCGCGGTGGCTTGCCACCATCCAGCAAGCCGCCCGGATCGCGCGGGGCGACGAAACCGTCGACCCCCTTGCCATCGGTATGACGTCGGATGATTCCTGACGTGATGCTTTCAGCGCAATTCAGCCACGGCTCATCGACCATGGCTTAATTAGTCCGACATGGCCGGACCTTCCGGCCGCAGGAGGATTTGCAGATGCGTCATACCCTGTTGATCGGGCTGATCGCCGCCACCGCGCTCTGGCCGGTTCAGGCCAGTGCCCAGGCCGTTGCACAGTTGCGGCGAGCCACCCAGTCTTCGGTCCAGGGCGTTCCGTTGCCCGCCAGCGTCGCCCCGCCGTCGGACGTTGTGGCCCAGCAGCGCGAGCGGCCCCAGCGCGGTAACTGGGGCAATGGCGATCGCGGGAACCGCGGCGGCGGCCAGATGCGCCAGGCGCGCCCTGATGGCCAGTTTCGTCAGCCTCGACAGCCTCGGGCCGAAGCACGACAGGATTTCCGCCAGGATCGACGTGGCGACCGCCAGGAATTCCGGCAGGAGCGGCGGGGCGACCAGCGCGATTTCCGTCAGGAACGGCGCGGTGACCAGCGGGACTTTCGTCAGGAACGCCGCGATGATCGGCGCGACTTCCGGAGTGGCGAGGTAAGCCGTCCCGATTTCCGCCAGGACCGCCGCGATGATCGCCGGCATTTCCGCACCGACCGGCGCGACGACCGTCAGGATTTCCGGCGCGACCGCACGGACGACCGCCGCGACTTCCGTCAGGAACGGCGCGATGATCGCCAGGATTTCCGGCGCGACCGGCGCGACTGGGACAATGGCCGCAACGGCGTTCGCGGACGGGACTGGAACGACAACCGTCGGGGCGGCTGGGATCGTCGCTATGGCGACTGGCGCGACAATCAGCGCTATCGCCAGGGCTGGGACGACCGGCGCAGCTGGAACCGCGGGTGGAGCCGGGACAACCGATATAACTGGCGCTTCTACCGCGAACGCAACCGTCAGCTCTATCGCCTGCCCCGCTATTATGCGCCGGCCGGCTGGGGCTATGGCTATCGCCGCTTTTCGATCGGCGTGACGCTGGGTTCGTTCCTGTTCGCGCCGAATTACTGGATCAATGACCCCTTTGCCTATCGCCTGCCGCCCGCTTATGGTGGCTATCGCTGGGTGCGCTATTATGACGATGCGCTGCTCGTCGATCTGCGCAGCGGCCAGGTGGTCGATGTGGTGTACGACATCTTCTGGTAAGCCGGACGGCACCGGATCGATGGTTTCGAGCGCGGGAGGCCGGGGGAAACCCCGGCCTCTTGCATTTGTGTCCCCAATGGCCGCAAGAGCCTAGGCCGTGAAGACAACGACACGACGCCCGCCAGAGCCCAGTGCAGTGCGTGCCGAAATCGGCGTGCACGTCCGCGCGCGGCTGGACGCCAATCCACGGATGAAGCGCGCCAATATCGCCAACGCCGACATCTACACCGGCCAGGATTACATGACGCCCGACACCTGTCGGATGCTGATCGACCGGATCGATGCGGGCAGTCGGAAATCCACTTTGCTCAGCGACAGCGCCGATCCCTATTTCCGCACCAGCGACAGTTGCGACCTTGATCGTTGGTCGCCGGACATCCGCCCGGTGGACGAAGCCATTGCCGACTTGTTGGGCATCCACCCCAATTACGGCGAAACGATTCAGGGCCAGCGCTATGCGCCGGGCCAGCAATTCCGCGCCCATCACGACTTTTTTCATTCCACCGAAAGCTATTGGGCGGACATGCAGCAATCGGGCGGCCAGCGGACCTGGACTGCGATGATCTTTCTGAACGATGTCGAGGAAGGCGGCGCCACCTGGTTTCCGCTGGCCGGCGTCAAGTTCCGTCCCCGGCGCGGCCTGATGCTGGCATGGGACAATATGCGCCCCGACGGCAGTCCGAATTACGACACGCTGCACGAAGGAATGGCCGTGACCCGCGGCACCAAATACATCATCACGAAATGGTTCAGGGAGCGCCCCTGGATCCGCTGACGCTGCTGCCAACGGCCGCTGCATAAAGGCGGCTGGTGTTCAGGCGGTGACGGTTTCCTGCACCAGGGCATCGGTGAAACGCCGCCGCCACCACAGAACGTCCTCCGCCTCGACATTGTCCATCATGCTGCGCCAGCGCGCCTTGCGTTCATCCAGCGGCATCTTGAGCGCACGCAGCAGCGCATCGGACATTTCATCGGCGCTGAACGGATTGACGAGCACCGCGCCTTCGCTCAGCTGCGCCGACGCACCGGCAAAGCGCGACAGGATGAGGACGCCGGGGTCCGCCGGGTCCTGAGCGGCAACATATTCCTTGGCCACAAGGTTCATGCCGTCGCGCAGCGGCGTCACCAGCCCGATCCGCGCGGCGCGGTAGATGCCCGCCAGCACGTCGCGGGGATATCCCTGATTCACATAGCGGATCGGTACCCAGTCGACATCGGCATAGGCGCCGTTGATGTTGCCGGACAGGCCTTCCAGCGAGGTACGGATCTTTTGATAGCTTTCCACTTCGCCCCGCGATGGCGGAGCGATCTGCAACAGGAAAACTTCCTTCCGCTCTTCCGGGTGGTCGGCCAGGAACCGCTGATAGCCGAGGAAGCGCTCTTCCAGTCCCTTTGAGTAATCCAGCCGGTCCACGCCGACGATCATGTCGCGGCCCACGGCACTGTCCCGCATCCGGCGATAGGCAAGCCGGGCGTTGATCGATTGCGAAGCGGCGACGAATTCGCGCGTGTCGATGCCGATGGGACAACTCATTACCCGCACCTGCCGGTCGCCAAGGGTCAGCACGTCGCCCTGCTGTGTGGCACCCAGGTCGCGCACCGCAAAATCGACGAAACTGTCCAGCCATTCGTCGGTGTGAAAGCCGATCAGGTCATAGGCGAACAGCGTGCGGCCCAAATCCGCCGCTTCCGGCATGGTGTTCAGCAACCGCCGGGGTGGCCATGGGATGTGGAGGAAAAACCCGATCCGATTGGTGCAGCCACGCTCGCGTAGCGCCTGGCCCAGCGGGAACAGGTGATAATCCTGAACCCAGACCAGATCGTCCGGCTCGATCAGCGGGCGAACCGTTTCTGCAAATCGTTCATTGACCCGCTGATAGCCGCCGGCAAAGCCCCGCTCATATTCCGCCAGATCGATCCGGTAATGGAACAGCGGCCACAGGGTGCGGTTCGCATATCCGTTGTAATATTCCTGGACGTCCTGTTCCTCCAGGTCGATCGTGGCGCTGGTTACGCCCTTGAAGCGCTGGAAATTGATGTGGCCGGTAAAGTCCTCGGTCCGTTCCCCCGACCATCCGAACCAGATGCCGCCCATTTCTCGCAGTGCCGCCGACAAGGCGACGGCCAGTCCGCCCTGAGCGCCACTCTGGCCGTCGCGCGGCGCAGATACGCGGTTAGAAATCACGACAAGCCGACTCATCGGATCGCACTCCATGGTTTGCTTAACAGAACGGCGCAGTTGATCATGCCGACCAGCGAATAGGTCTGGGGATAGTTGCCCCACAATTCGCCGGTGGCCGGATCGATATCCTCCGACAACAGGCCCGCGGCGGTCCGACGGCTCAGCATCTCGTCGAACAGCGCTCGGGCATCCGCATCCCTGCCGGTGAAATGCAGCGCCTCGATCAGCCAGAAGGTACAGACGTTGAACGCCGTTTCCGGCAGGCCGAAATCGTCCTCCGTATCGTATCGCAGCATATGGCTGCCCCGGCGCAGGCCCTGTTCAACCGCCGTCAGCGTGCCTTGAAACCTGGGATCGTCCGGGGTCAGGAACCTCAGGTCGAGCAGCTGGATCAGGCTGGCGTCAAGATCGTCGCCGCTGAAGGTTGCCGAAATACGGTTGGTGTCGGGGCGCCAGGCCGCGCTTTCGATCCGGTCGCGCATGATCGTTGCGCGGTCGCTCCAATACCGTTCGCGATCTTCCAACCCCAGCCGTTCCGCCGCCTTGGCCAGCCGATCGCACGCCGCCCAGCACATGGCCGCCGAATAGGTGTGAACCGATTGGCGGGTGCGCAATTCCCAGAGGCCCGCATCGGGCTGATCATAAACGGCAAAGGCCCGCTCCCCGACCCGTTCCAGCGCGATGAAATCCTCTTCGCCAGCCATGCGGAACAACCGCTCGTCGAAAAAGGCCTGCACATTGGACAGGACGATCTGGCCATAGGCGTCATGCTGCACCTGTTCATAGGCCTGGTTGCCGATCCGCACCGGCCCCATCCCGCGATAGCCGGCCAGGTGCGGCGCCTCCCCTTCCTCGAGCGTCTTTTCGCCGAGCAGGCCATAAAGCGGCTGGATGGCACCGCCCTTGGCATCGTCGACGATGTTCCGCAGGTAGCAGAGATATCCTTCGAGCACATCCAGCGCGCCGACACGGTTGAGTGCCTGAACCGTGTAATAGGCATCGCGGATCCAGCAGTACCGATAATCCCAGTTCCGCTGCGACCCGGCATGTTCGGGGATCGAGGTGGTCAGCGCGGCCACGATCGCGCCGGTTTCCTCATATTGGCACAGCTTCAGCGTGATCGCGCTGCGAATGACGACGTCCTGCCATTCCAGCGGCGTCGCCAGTCCGCGCGACCATTCCTGCCAGTGATGGATTGTGTAGCTGAGCATTTCGCCGATCGTGGTGGCGATATCTCCTGAAAAGCTTTCATCCGGGCCAAGGAAGAAATGCATCGGCCGTTCCAGCCGGAACCAGCGTTCAGCCTGAACCTGTCCGACCGGCGCGTTGGTGGACAATCGCATCGTCTGCCCGGACAACAGGTAGCGCACATGGTTCGACCCACTGGTCCGATCGATGGCGGCATCGCCCCAGTCGCTGGTGGGACGCAACCGAACTCGGATGCGGGGCGTGCCGGACAGCGGGCGGACGACCCGCGCAAAGGCGACCGGCCGATAGGTCCGGCCGAGCCGTTCGAAGCGAGGACAGAAATCGATCACCTCGACACTGTTACCTGCCGCATCGCTCAAGACGCTGCGCAGGGCGGCGGTGTTGCGGACATAGGCTTGATCGACCGTCACGCAGTCCTCGAGATCGATGGCCCACAAACCGACCGCTTCGTCGTTTGCAGGATCGCGGCCATCGACCAGCGAACTGAACAACGGGTCGCCGTCGAACCGGGGAGCACATCCCCAGACGATCCGCGCATGTCGATCGATCAGGGCCGCGACCTGACAATTGCCGATGGGCCATAAATCCAGATTGGGCATCGTCATTTAAGCGCTTCCGCCAGCGTGGCCAGCCAGTCATGGACCGCACAGACATCATCCAGACGATGCCGTGCCCCCGTGCACCGCCGCTCGCCAACCAGCACGCCAGCCCCGCCCAGATCCTGGGCTGCCGTGAACGCAGCTTCATCGGTCAGGTCATCGCCGAAATACATCGGGGTCGCGTTGGCAAAGGAAGGGTCGAGCATGAAACGGCGCAGTGCCGACCCCTTGTCTCCGCCCTCTGGCCGCAATTCGAACACCAGCTTGCCCCGTTGGATTTTGAGGCGATGGATCGAAGCGAGCGCCTCTGTCAGTTGCTGGATTTCGTCTGACAGTTCCGGCGCACCGCGATAGTGCAGCCCGACACCAAGCGGCTTTTGCTCGACCAGAATGCCCGGCCGGTTTTCGGCAAATGCTTCGATTTCGCACAATGCCTCATCCAGCGATTCCGGGCGCGAAACCGACTGGACGATGCCATCACCCCCGCGCCATTCCAGCCCGTGGCTGCCGCTGGCGGGCAGGTGCGGCAGGCCCAGCAATTCGTCGATCATCGACAGAGAACGCCCGCTGATGATTGCCAGCCGCCCATCAAGCCGCTTGTGCAGTGCATCCAACAAGCGGGGCAGTTCACGATCCACGACAACGGAAACCGGCGAATCCGCGATTTCCAGCAGCGTTCCATCGAGATCGAGGAACAGTGCCAATGGTCCAGAGGGAATACCCGGCGTGGTCAAAGATTGGCCAATCTGGCCCTTTTCCGCGACTATTTCATTCATGCAACGATCGCCTCCCCAAACAGAACGTCTCAGGCTCGGTTGCGTTGCACCAAAAATGTCAGGCGGCCGTCCGTTGCGGTACGGGGTTCGAAAACGTCATTTCCTGATCGACCGACCCGAATTTGAGCGCGATCAGGTCGAGCAGGTAATTCTGGCGCAGGCGCCACGGCCGACGCGTCCCTTGTTTCGGGAAGGATTGCAGGGCGCGCTGGACATAGCCCGACGTGAAATCCAGGAACGGTGCCTCGCCGGTGGCGCGGGCGGAGATGCGCGGCGTAGCCTGCCGCATCCCGCGCGATCCCATGGTGTTGAGCAACCGGCAGACATAAGCCGCCGTTAAATCCGCCTTCAATGTCCAGCTGGCGTTCGTATATCCGAAACAGATTGCCAGATTGGGGACATCGGACAGCATCATCCCCTTGTAGTTTAGCGTTTCGGGCAGTTTGACCGGCATGCCGTCCACGCTGACTGCAATCCCGCCCATCAGTTTGAGCTCCAGCCCGGTGGCCGTCACGAGGATATCGGCGGGGAGATAATGGCCATCGGCCAGGCGGACGCCCCGCTCATCCAGCCGATCGATGGTGCCGGTGACGATGTCGGCCCGACCATCGGCAAGGGCGGTGAACAGATCGGCGTCGGGCACCAGGCAAACGCGCTGGTCCCAGGGTTTGTATCGGGGCGTGAAATGTCGATCGACATCAAAACCGGGCGGCAATGCATCGCGCACCATACCGATCAGCCGATCGGCGAACTGGCGCGGCCGGGCGCGGGCGATCTTGTAGAACAGCTGCTGCATCAGGACATTGCGCCAGCGCGTGATGCCATAGGCCAGCTTGAGCGGCAGATGATTGCGTAGCCAGTTTGCCAGCGCATCCTCGGACGGGCGCGAGACCATATAGGTTGGGGATCGCTGCAGCATCGTCACATGGGCGGCGCGCTTGGCCAGTTCCGGCACCAGGGTCACTGCCGTCGCACCGCTGCCGATGACGACGATCCGCTTGCCCGCATAGTCCAGAGCCTCCGGCCAGAATTGCGGGTGGATCAGCTGTCCCGCAAACTCCGACTGGCCGGGAAACCGGGGTGCATGGCCATGGGCGTAATCATAATAGCCGGACCCCAGGAACAGGAAATTGCATTCGATCACCGACTGCGCCCCGCCCCGCTCCACCGTCACCCGCCACAGCGCGTCGGGCGTCGACCAGTCGGCGGCGACGACGCGGGTGCCGATGCGGATATGATCGCCCAGCCCTTCGTCCCGGACGGTGTCGTGCAGATAGCGCAGGATCGCCGGGCCATCGGCAATCGCCTTGCTGTCCGTCCAGGGGCGAAAGGAATAGCCGAGCGTGAACATGTCGCTGTCCGATCGGATGCCGGGGTAGCGGAACAGATCCCAGGTGCCGCCGATCCGGTCCCGCCCCTCCAGGATCACGAAGCTGCGGTCGGGGCAGCGATGCTTCAGGTGAACGCCAGCACCGATGCCCGAAATTCCCGCGCCGACCACGATGACATCGAACCGCTCGGCCATTCAGCCTCCTCCATTCCCGGAAGGCCAAGGCTAACGCATGACTTAATGACAATCCAGTCAGTAAGCGCCGGCCTTGACCCGCAGGCGCCAGGCATGAAGCAACGGCTCGGTATAGCCATTGGGCTGGGCCAGCCCGTCGAACACCAATGCGCGTGCGGCGCGAAAGGCGGCGCTGTCCGGCGTCAGCGGGCGATAGAGTGGATCGGCGGCGTTTTGCGCATCGACCTTTGCCGCCATGCGGGTCAGCGCGGCATCCACCTGTGCCGCCGTGGCGACGCCGTGATGGAGCCAGTTGGCCATATGCTGCGCCGAGATGCGCAGGGTCGCCCGGTCCTCCATCAGGCCGATGTCGTTGATGTCCGGCACCTTGGAACAGCCGATGCCCTGATCGATCCAGCGCACGACATAACCCAATATGCCCTGTGCGTTGTTGTCGAGTTCGCGCGCGACCTCTTCCGCACTCCAGTTGCGCCCGGCGGCGACCGGGATGGTCAGCAACTCGTGCAAGCTCTGGTCCCGTTCATGCTGAACTTGTCGAAGCATAGTATTTCCTTCATCCCCGGTCGCCGAAGAAGGGCAGTCCTTCGACAAGCTCAGGACGAGCGGGTCGTGGGCGAGAAGGTCGCGCTGCCGGACGAACACATCAACCGCGTGATAGTGCATCGCATGCAGCGTCGCGGCGGTCGGCGACGGCACCCAGGCGGTATTGGCGCCGCTCATCGGATGGGCGATCTTCTGCTCGATCATATCCGCCATGCGGTCGGGTGCTGCCCACATCCCCTTGCCGATCTGCGCTTTGCCCGACAGGCCACAGGCCAGGCCGATGCGGACATTGCGGTCCTCATAGGCCCTGATCCACGCACTGCTCTTCATCTCGCCCTTGGGGATCATCGCCCCGGCGTGCATCGCCGTGTGCATCTCGTCGCCGGTCCGGTCGAGGAAGCCGGTGTTGATGAACACGATCCGGTCGCGCACCGCATGGATGCAGGCGGCAAGATTGGCGCTGGTCCGCCGCTCCTCGTCCATCACGCCAACCTTGATCGTATGGCGTTGCAGCCCAAGCAAATCCTCCACCGCATCGAACAGTTTGTTGGTAAAGGCGCATTCGGCGGGGCCGTGCATCTTCGGCTTGACGATATAAATGCTGCCAGCGCGGCTGTTGCGATGGGCGCCCAGCCCACGCAGATCGAACAAGGCGATGGTGCTGGTGACGATGGCGTCAAGGATGCCCTCCGGCGCCTCGGCGCCATCGGGCAGGCGGATGGCGGGCGTCGTCATCAAGTGACCGACATTGCGGACGAACAAGAGCGCGCGGCCCGGCAGGGTGTAGGGGCGGCCATCCGGTGCGATCACGACGCGGTCGGCGTCAAGGCGACGGGTAAGGCTGCGCCCGCCCTTGTCGAACGTCTCGGTAAGGTTTCCGCGCATCAGCCCCAGCCAGTTGGCATAGCCCAGCCGCTTGTCCCCAGCATCGACGGCGGCAACCGAGTCCTCCAGGTCGATGATCGCGGTCAGCGCGGATTCCAGGATCACGTCGGCAATCCCGCCGGGGTCGTTCGCCCCGATCGGGTGGGCGCGGTCGATGACCACTTCGACATGCAGGCCATTGTGGCGAAACACCAGATTGTCGCCGGACGAACCGACAAACTGGCCCGGATCGGCAAGCGGCAATGTGCCGCCCGTCCAGTCCGCCCAGCGGATGCCGTTCAGCGGCACCGCCTGATCCAGGAATGCCTTGGCCCGCCCAATCACCTGCGCACCGCGTTCCGCATCATAGCCGCCCGGCCTTGCCGCGCCCGGCAGCGCGTCCGTACCGTAAAGCGCATCATACAGACTGCCCCAGCGAGCATTGGCGGCGTTCAGCACAAAGCGGGCGTTGAGCGCGGGGACGACCAGTTGCGGCCCGGCCATGGTCGCGATCTCCGCGTCAACGTTGCTCGTGCCGATGGCGAAGGGCGCGGGCTCGTCCACCAGATAGCCGATCTCGCGCAGGAACGCCTGATAGGCCGGCATATCGGCGATCGGCCCCGGGTTTGTCCGGTGCCAGTCGTCCAGCGCCGCCTGGATCCGGTCGCGCTCCGCCAGCATGGCCCGGTTTTCCGGGGTGAACCGGGCAAAGATCGCGGCAACCCCGGACCACCAAAGATCGGCGTCCAGATGGAGCGGGGCCAGCACCTCTCCTTCCAGAAATCCTGCCAGTCCGGCATCGATCGACAGGCCCGCACGCACGACAGCATCGGTCATTGGTTTCCCCCTTTGTCCGGGCCGTGATCGGCTTTGGCAGGATTCAGCTTCGGCCCCTGCCGATCCGCTCTGCTGCCTGCTCTAACCGGACCAGATATCCGGTCAATCGTTCGCGCTCGGCTTCCGAAAAGCCGCTCAACATCTCGGCTTCCATCGCCAATGCCTTGGGAGCGATATCATCGTATAACGCCCGCCCGGCAGTGCTGAGTTCGAGCAGGTGCGACCGCTGATCAGCTAGGTTGGGCGACCGGATCACCAGTCCCCGCTCGACCAGCGCCAGGGTTGCGCGGCTGACCGTCATCTTGTCCATCCGCGTCCGGCCGCCCAGCGCCTGCTGCGTTGCCGCCCCATCCTCCGCCAGAACGGCGATCAGCCGCCATTCCGGAATCTTCAGCCCGAACATTGCCTGATAAGCGGTTGCGATAGCGTCAGACACGCGGTTCGATGCGATCGAAAGGCGATAGGGCAGAAACTGGTCTAGGCTCAGCCTTGGCATCGGGTCGCGGTTCCGCTATTTAGTAACCAATGTTACCAAATGTTCCGGAGAGCGCAATGTCCGATGTACCGAATCCGATGGGTCTTGATGGCTTTGAGTTCGTCGAGTTTACCGGCCCGGATCCGCAGGCGCTGGCCGGCCTGTTCACCGCGATGGGATTCACCCATGTCGGCACGCACCGTTCAAAGGATGTGCGGCATTACGCCCAAGGGGACATCAACTTCATCCTGAACATGGAACCGTCGGGCCAGGTGGCGTCGTTCCGTGATGAACACGGCCCCAGCGCCAACGCGATGGCATTCCGCGTCAAGGATGCCGCAGCCGCGCTGAAGCTGGCCGTCGAACGCGGCGCAGCGCCGGTCGAGGGCAAGGTCGGCCCGGCGGAGCTGAACATCCCGGCGATCGAGGGCATTGGCGGCGCCAACCTGTATCTGGTCGACCGGCGCGGCGCGGCGACCATCTATGACATCGATTTCGAACCGACCGGCGCGGGCGCGGACGACAATGCCGTCGGCCTGCACACGCTGGATCACCTGACCCATAATCTTCAGCGCGGGCGCATGGATTATTGGGCGGATTATTACGAGCGCATCTTCAATTTCCGCCAGATCCGCTATTTCGACATCGAGGGTCAGGCGACCGGCCTGTTTTCGAAGGCGATGACCGCGCCGGACAACAAGATCCGCATTCCCCTGAACGAAAGCCAGGACGAACACAGCCAGATCGAGGAGTTCATCAAGGATTATCGCGGCGAGGGCATCCAGCATATCGCGCTGGCGACCGACGATATCTTCGCCACGGTCGATGCGCTCCGGGCCAACGGCATCCGGTTTCAGGATACGCCGGAGACCTATTTCGACCTGATCGACAAGCGGCTGCCCGGCCATGCCCATGATATCGAGGAAATGCGCAAGCGCCGCATCCTGATCGACGGTGCGCCGGAAACGGGCGGCGGCCTGCTATTGCAGATCTTTACCGAGAATATGGTCGGTCCGATCTTTTTCGAGATCATCCAGCGCAAGGGCAATGACGGCTTTGGCGAAGGCAATTTCAAGGCGCTGTTCGAGAGCATCGAGCTCGACCAGATCCGGCGGGGCGTGGTGCCGGCACGGGTTTGAGTGCTACCCGCCCTCTCCCCTTCAGGAGAGAGGATAGCGCAGCTTGCCGCGCTCGCGGCTAGCGAAGCTTGGAGAGGGGGCGCCCGGCCACCTCCCCTCTCCAACTCCGGCTAGGCAGCACGCTGCCAAGCCTTCTTATCCTCTCCCCTGAAGGGGAGAGGGATGATGGAGCGACGATGACCACCTATCAGACCGGCTTCGGGAATCATTTCGCCACGGAGGCCGTGCCCGGCGCGCTACCCATCGGTCGCAATTCGCCGCAGCGCCCTGCATTCGGCCTTTATGCCGAGCAGCTTTCCGGCACCGCCTTTACCGCGCCACGGCACGAAAATCGCCGGTCCTGGCTCTATCGCCTGCGGCCGAGCGCGGCTCACCCGCCCTTTGCGCCCTATGGCGGCGCGGAACTGTTCCGTGCTGACACGGGCGGTGAGCCGCTTGCGCCAAATCGCCTGCGCTGGTCGCCGCTCGCAATTGCCGAGGGCGCGGACTGGCTCGACAGCCTGACGACGATGCTCGTCGCCGGCTCTCCGGACGCGCAGCACGGGGCGGCCATGCATGTCTGGCGGGCAACGCACAGCATGGAGGCGCGCGCCTTCGTCAATGCCGACGCTGAAATGGTGCTGGTGCCCCAGCAGGGCGGCATCGCGGTGCTGACCGAACTGGGCCGCATCGACGCCGCGCCGGGGCAAATCGTCCTGATCCCGCGCGGCATCCGGTTTCGGGTCGTCCTGACGGAAGGCCCTTCGCGAGGTTATGTCTGCGAGAATTTCGGCGCACCCTTTCGCCTGCCCGATCTGGGCCCGATCGGCGCCAACGGCCTTGCCAATCCCCGCGATTTCGAAACGCCGGTTGCCTGGTTCGAAGATGTCGAAGGGCCGTTCCAGTTGGTCCAGAAATCGGGAGGCGCGCTCTGGTCCACCGATCTCGGCCGCTCGCCGCTCGATGTGGTCGCCTGGCACGGCAATTACACGCCCTGCCGATATGATCTAGCCCGCTTCAACACGATGAACACGGTCAGTTTCGATCATCCCGACCCGTCGATCTTCACGGTGCTGACATCGCCCAGCGACGTGCCGGGCACCGCCAATGCCGATTTCGTCATCTTTCCGCCCCGGTGGATGGTGGCGGAGGACACGTTCCGCCCCCCCTGGTTCCACCGCAATTTCATGTCGGAGGCGATGGGGCTGATCATGGGCACCTATGATGCCAAGGAGGGCGACGGCTTCGGCCCCGGCGCGATCAGCCTGCATAACCAGATGGCCGGGCATGGACCCGATGTGGCGAGCTGGCGCAGGGCGAGCGAAGCCGATCTGAAGCCGGACAAGATCGAGGGAACGATGGCGTTCATGCTGGAAAGCCGCTGGGTTTATCGCCCGACCCGCTTTGCCCTTGCCCATGCGCAGCCCGATTACGATGCCGCATGGGATGGCTTTCCAAAGGCGGTGTTGCCCGGAACCCTTTGACTGCCCAGCGGTTTGTACGCGTGGCACTGGAGGGGCCTGCATCAATGTTCAATTGGCAACATGCCGCCCAACGCGCACTGGAGCAGCGTCTGTTCGAATATGTCGAACAGCGAAGCTTTCCGTGCGTCGGTGCAAAGGCAGCCCTTGCCCGCGGCACGCTGGAGGTGCTGGCGTGCAGCAGCATCGACAGCGCATGGGACGACGTTCGGATCCACGACCGCCTGCTTCAGTTCGCGCAGGAATATCGGCAGGACAAGGGGTTGTACCGGAGTTTTGCCGTCATTTTTGAAGGGCCGGATTCGCTGGAGGAAGATGCATTCGAACGTGCCCTGTGGCAGCGGGTGCAATCGCTGTCCGACAAGGATGTGTGGCGCGGCCAGGATTATGATCCGCGGGTTAGCCCGGACCCCGGTAATCCGCACTTCTCGCTCAGCTTCGGCGGAGAAGCGTTCTTTATCGTCGGGCTGCACCCCAATGCCAGCCGTCCGGCCCGCCGGTTCGATCGGCCAACGATGGTGTTCAACCTGCACGATCAGTTCGAACGACTGCGCGCGGACGGCAAGTATGAAGGGATGCGGGAAAAGATCATGTCGCGCGACGAAGCGATCGCCGGCTCGCGCAATCCGATGCTCGCCCGTCACGGCGAATTGAGCGAAGCGCGGCAATATTCCGGCCGAATGGTCGACGACGAATGGGAAGCGCCCTTTGAATATCACGGCTGAAGCCGCTACTGCGACGACGATCATCCCCGAACGGTCGGGCACTGCGTTCCGGCTGGACAAGGGACAGGTGTTGGACGTGATCGACCCGCGCGGCCGGCAGGTTGCCGACCTGCTGGCGTTCAATGCCGATGATCCGGGCGAGGTCATCTCATCGGGCCGGACGCTGGATTATGCCGAGACCATCCGCCTGACCACGGGTCACGCGCTTTATTCCAATCGGTCGAATGTCATGTTGCGGATCGTCCACGACGATGTGGGCATGCATGATTTCCTGCTGACGCCCTGTTCGGTGCATACCTTCCGGCATTTTTACCCGGACCTGCCGGAACATCGCGGCTGTTTCGGCAATCTGGCAGCGGCGCTTGCCCCCTATGGGATTGTCGAGGATGCAATCCCGGTCGCATTCAACTGTTTCATGAACGTTACGGTGGACGGTCCGTCGGGACGGCTGGCCGTTCTGCCCCCGCTCAGCAAGGCGGGCGATTGCATCCGGTTCGTGGCTGAAATGGACCTGATCATCGGTCTGACCGCATGTTCGGCCCCGGCTTCGAATGGCGGCAGCTTCAAGCCGATCCACTATCGCATATCGAAACCTTGAGTTGCAACTTCTGCAATGATAGCGATATCATTTTGCACTTGCGAACAATAATGCCGCAGTGCATATAAAGTGAGCCTTTCAGGCATCCTCTCCTAAAAACTATTCCGGGCCGCCCCATGTGAGGCGGCCCTTTTTTTGTCCCTTTGCCCTAGCCAAGCTGGCGGCGGATCGTCGAGCGGATGGCCTTGCCATAGGGGGGTTTCAGTCCCGCCAGGCCCGCCACATCGAAGCGCGACTGCTTTAGGATCGCGCGGGCGTGACTGAAGGTGCGAAATCCGTCCAGCCCATGATAGGCGCCCATGCCGGACGGGCCGATGCCGCCAAAGGGCAAATCCTCCATCGATACGTGCAGGATGACGTCGTCCAGCGTGACCCCGCCCGAAATCGTACGGTCGAGAACATGGCGCCGTTCGGCCACGTCCGGCCCGAAATAATAAAGGCCAAGCGGCCGGTCGCGCCGGTTCACTTCGGCCAGTGCCTGATCGATCCCCGAATAGCGTCGCACCGGCAGGATCGGCCCGAATATCTCTTCCTGCATCACCGTCATCTCGTCAGTGACGTCGCGGACGATATGCAACGGCATCTTGCGGCTGTTGCTGGCCGCAAAATCCTCATTCGCCGGGTTGACCGTTTCGATGGTCGCCCCCTTTTGCCGGGCATCGTCCAGCCAGTCGGTCAGCCGCTGGTGGTGGCGGTCGTTGATGATCGCGGTGTAATCCGGATTGTCGGTCAGTCGGGGATACATGGCGCTGGCCGCCGCCTTCAGCCCATCGACCGCTGCCTGTTCATCGTCCTCGCGCACCAGCAGGTAATCCGGGGCCAAGCAGATCTGCCCGGCGTTCAGCATCTTGCCCATCGCCACACGCTCGGTCGCGCGCGCCAGATCGACACCCTTGCCGAAAATGACGGGGGATTTTCCGCCCAGTTCAAGCGTCACCGGCGTCAGATTGTCGGCGGCTGCATGCAGGATGTGGCGGCCGATGCCGGTCGCGCCGGTAAAGATCAAATGGTCGAAGGGAAGCCCGGCAAACGCCTTGCCCACCTCCGGCCCGCCAGACACGAACACCAGTTCGTCCGGCGCAAAATTGCGCGCGCAGAGCTGTTCGAAAAGGGCGGCGGTGGCCGGTGTAAACTCGCTGGATTTCACCATTGCCCGGTTGCCCGCCGCCAGGATGCCGGCGAGCGGCGCCATGCACAGCTGGACGGGGAAGTTCCACGGCGCGATAACGCCGACCACGCCCTTTGGCTGATATTCAACCCAGGCGCGCGCACCCAGCAGCCCCAGGGGAAACTGAACCTTGCGCCGATCCGGGCGCGCCCAGCGATCCAGCGATTTCAGCGCGTGCGACAGGGGCGAGACCGCAGCGACAATGTCGGTCAGCATGGACTGATCCCGGCTGCGATGACCGAAATCGTCCGACAACGCGTCGCAAAACGCATCGGCATTGTCGCGCAGCATGGCGATGGCCCGCCTCAGCCGATCCTTGCGCACCGCCATTGATACCGGCAATTCGGCGTTGAACGCCGCGCGCTGCACCTCCAGCATCGCCTGTAATTCGATCATGCCCGCTCTCCCGGTCGCTTATGTTTCCCTATCGAATAGCGTCGATCATCCACACCGGAAACGCCGAAAGCCCCAACAGCGCGCCAAAGGGCAAACGGCTGGCCGAATGGACCGGCCTCCCGGCGATCAGCAGGATCAGCACCAGCACCAGCCCGATGATGCACGCGCCGAGCAGCACCAATGGCAGTGCCTCCCACCCCAGCCACAGCCCGATCGCCCCGAACAATTTGGGGTCGCCCCCACCCAGCCCCATGCGGTTGCGGGCGCGCTGGTAGATCTGTGCTACGCTCCACAGGACAACAAATCCGGCAACGCCACCGATCAGGCGGTCCGCCATTCCGGGTTCCAGCCCGATGCCGCCGGCCGCGAGCCCCAGCAGCGCCAATCCGCCCGTACCCCAGTTCGGCAGCCAGAACGCAGCGACATCCAGACAGCCAAGCAGCAACAAGCCCCAGCCAAACACGGCACCCGCCGCACCTTCGACGCCCGGCGCCTCCATGCCCGCAATCAGCCCAATCAGCATCGCTGCGACTTCGATCGCTGGATGCAGCCAGCTGATGCGGTCGCCGCAGTGCCGGCAACGCCCCTTCAGCCACAAAAACCCGACCAGCGGGATCAGTTCGACCGGCCCCAGCGTCCTTGCACAATGATCGCAGCGGGAACGCCCATCGACCGGGCTGTGCCCGGCAGGCCAGCGGATCGCAGCCGTGGCGATGAAACTGCCGAACACCAGGCCCAGCAAGCCAAGGCCGAACGGCCATATCCAGTCGGGATCAGCCATCCCCGGGCGGCTTCTTGCGGATCAGATAGCGATAGGTACCGAACAGGTTGATACCGAACAGCACGGCATTCTGGGTGCCGAGCGCCGGATCGCCCGACAGGATCGACGCGGTGATCCATGCGATGGACGATCCGACGAACAGCACGAATCCCCAACCCGTCACCCGCCGGCCGGAATCGAGCGACACCATCAGCGCCGCGACGATGCCGCTGATCGTCGCCACCCACTTGATCGCCTCGATAAACGGGCTGTCCATACCGAGCTCCCTGTCCTTTGATGCCTTTGCATATCCGGCGATCCGCGCCTAGATCAGGTGCCCAACGCCGGAGCGCCGATATGTCTTCCGATCCGATCGTCATTCTTTCTGCCGCGCGCACCCCGATGGGCAGCTTTCAGGGCGTGCTGAGCGGCGCCAGCGCCACCAGGCTGGGCGCAGTCGCGGTCGGCGCAGCGGTCGAGCGGGCGGGGCTGAAGGGCGAAGCGGTCGAGCGCATCTATATGGGCTGCGTCCTTCCCGCAGGGCTTGGCCAGGCACCCGCGCGCCAGGCGGCACTTGGCGCGGGCCTGCCGCTGCACGTCGAGGCGACGACCGTGAACAAGATGTGCGGATCGGGAATGCAGGCCGCGATCATGGCCGCCGACACGCTGGCGGCAGGGTCCGCCGACCTGATCGTGGCGGGCGGCATGGAAAGCATGACCAACTCCCCTTATCTGTCGATGGCCCATCGCAGCGGCGCGCGCATCGGCCATGACGGGTTGAAGGATCACATGTTCCTGGACGGACTGGAGGACGCCTATGAGCCGGGACGGTTGATGGGCAGCTTTGCCGAGGAAGCGGCCCGTGATTACCAGTTCAGCCGCGAGGACCAGGACGCATTCGCTATCGCCTCGCTTGAACGGGCACGGGCGGCTCAGGCCAGCGGAGCGTTCCGCCGGGAAATCGTTCCGGTGGAGATCGAGGGCCGAAAGGGAGCCGTGACGGTCGACGCCGACGAACAGCCGGGCAAGGGCGATCCGACGAAGATTCCGACATTGCGACCGGCCTTTTCCCGCGATGGTACGATTACGGCGGCCAATGCATCGTCCATTTCCGACGGGGCGGCCGCGCTGGTCATGACCCGTGCCAGCATCGCGGACCGGCTGGGACTGGACCCGGTGGCCCGCATCGTGTCCCATGCCGCCCACGCCCATGCACCCGCCCGGTTCACCACCGCGCCGGTCGATGCCATGCAAAAGGCGCTCGACCGGGCTGGCTGGACGATCGGCGATGTCGACCTGTTCGAGGTGAACGAAGCCTTTGCCGTCGTTGCCATGATCGCCATGCGCGACCTGTCGATCGGGCATGACGTGCTCAACGTCCACGGCGGGGCCTGCGCGCTGGGTCATCCGATCGGGGCATCCGGCGCACGCATCCTGGCAACGCTGATCGCCGCCCTGCAGACGCACGGGCAGCGCCGGGGCCTGGCGTCCTTATGTATCGGCGGTGGAGAGGCAACGGCCATGGCAGTCGAATTGCTTGACTGACCGCCCGCCCCACCGTTCGATCCGTTCATGATCAGTCCGCCGCTGCTCAGCACAGTGGTGCTGGTCGTCGCCCTGGCATTGTTTGCCAGCGAACGGGTGCGCCACGATCTGGTGGCCCTGATCGCCCTGTTTGCCGCGATCATCCTGGGGCTGGTCCGACCGGAGGACGCATTTTCGGGATTTGCCGATCCGGCAGTGGTGACGGTGGCTGCGGTGCTGGTGATCGGCCGGGCGATCGAATTGTCCGGAGTCGCGTCGGCCATTGCCGGACGCCTGATCCCGCCCCAGGCCGGATTCACCCTGCGGTTGTCCATCTTGCTGGTCGTCGGGGCCGCGCTGTCGGCGTTCATGAACAATATCGCCGCTCTCGTCATCACCATGCCGCTGGCTGCCGATATCGCCCGCCGGTCAGGCAAGGCCCCGGGGGCGACGCTGATGCCACTGGCGTTCGCAACCATCCTGGGCGGCATGACGACCCTGATCGGCACCCCGGCAAACCTGATCCTGTCTTCCGTGCGCAAGGATCAATTAGGTGAAGGATTCGGATTTTTTACCATGACCGCGGTCGGAACCGCGGTGACGGTTGCTGGGCTTGGCTATCTGGCGGTGATCGGCTGGAAACTCCTGCCCACCCGGGGATCGATGGATCGGGAAACCCGGGCCCCGTGGCGTGTGTTCGAACTCGGCATTCCGGCCGGATGGGACATCACCAACGGCAGCGGGCTGCTGGCTGCACTGCGAACCGTACCCGCCCGGCTGGTCGCGGCTTTTCGATCCGGATCGCGCTTTGCCGTCCGTGCCGACACGGCGATCCGGCCCGGCGATCGACTGCTGCTGCTCAGCCGGGTCAGCCAGCGCGAAACCGCCGAGAAAACCGGACTGGTCGGCGCTGCGTTCGAAGAGGAAACCGCCGAGCGGGTGACGGCGCGGGTCGTGGTCGCTCACGGATCATCCCTGATCGGTGCGCGATACGCCGATGTCGGATCGCGTTCCGCGCACGAACTGGAAGTCGTCGGCGTCGGACCGCGCGTGGCCCGCGAACGGCGCCCATTGGCCGAACAGGTCATCCGTCGGGGCGACCAACTGTATCTGCGGGGCGATCAGTCGCAGCTGGCGGCCTTCATCGCCCGCGCTCGGCTGCTCGAGATCGACCGGCTCGATCTGCCCCGGATCGCGCCGGCTCAGGCATTCACGATCCTTGGCGTATTCGCCGGTGCCATCGTGTTGCTGGTCGCTGGCCTGGTGCCAGCGGCCATCGCCTTCACCGGTGCCGCCTTGCTCCTGGGATTGCTGCGGATGATCCCGGCCGACGAAAGCTACCGGGCGATCGATTGGCCGGTGATCGTGCTGCTGGCCGCGATGATCCCGGTCGGCCGCAGTTTCGAGGACAGCGGCGCGGCTGCGATCGCTGCCGCCTGGCTGGGTCAGGTCTTGATGGACCTGCCCTTGTTCGGCGTGCTATGCGCGCTGTCCGGCCTGACGCTGGTCCTGACCATCTTCCTGAACAATGTGGCGACTGCCGTCGTGATGGGACCGCTGGCCATCGGGTCCGCACGGCTGCTCGACATCGACCCCGATGCGGCATTGCTGGCGGTGCTGATCGGCACTTCGGCCGACTTCCTGACGCCGATCGGTCACCAGAACAACCTGATGGTGATGGGACCGGGCGGTTACCGGTTCACCGATTTTGCACGGATGGGCGCGCCATTGGTCGTGGTCGTGGTGCTGGTTTCCTCGGCAGTGCTCGCCGCTACCTACGGCTGACCGGCCGTCAAAAAGCCTCGTTGGGCTCCACGCCCCAGAGCCGTGCCTGCTCCACATATCCGCCGCGACCCATGACATCCAGATAGCACCAGCCGCGGGCGCACCGATTCACCCGGCCGACGACGCCCTTTTCGACACGCCACGAAACACGACCTGAGGTTCGGGGTGCATCGCGCAGCTCGGCCTGGTCGGCGGTAACCATCGCGGTTCGCTTGGCGCTCAGCAACGATGCGAATATCCAGCCTTGGGTGCCGCCGGGATCCTCGACCTTTCGCCAATCCTTGTACACCGCGACCACCCGCACGGGCAGATCGCGGCGGACATACAGCCAGTTGGTCGGATAGTTCGTGCCCGGACCAGTCCGCATCCGCGCCTCTCTGGCCGCAATGGATGCGTAATAGGGCACTTCGCGCCGCTGGGCCTGTGCCAGATCGGCCGGCAGGACGGACGCGACCGCCGCCAACAGCGCCAAACCGTGCCATCGACGCAAGCCCTCCCCCACGCGCTTTGCGTTACGGCCCGATGCTCCCCCCAGCGGCATCGTCAGTCCCCAGTCAGGATGCGATCGACCAGCTGCCGCACCGTCGGGACGAAGCCGTTGGAATAGAACGGATCCCGCTTGAACTTGTAGGCCGCATGGCCGGCAAACATCAGATTGCGGTCGGTATCGCCGCCGTGCGCGATATCCTGCAACGTCTTCTGGATGCAGAAGCTGCGCGGATCGGCCAGCCGGCCCGTAGAATTGGTGTCGGTATCCGCCCAGCTGGAAAAACTGCACTGGGACAGACACCCCATGCAATCCGCCTGATCCTTGCGGATTTCCTGCCGCTCGGCAGGCGTCACGAACACCAGCGTGTTGTCGGGCGTCTTCAGCGCATCCGTGAAGCCCAACCCGAACCATTCGCGTGCGCGCAACAGGTCGCCACGGGTCACCCAGAAATTCTTGCCCTTGACCCCCACGTCAAGCTGGAACGTGTGGTCCCCGGCTGCCTGGGTGGAAAAAGGGATCTGCCGTTCGGACCGCGCCTCAAGGCTCCGCAGGAACGGGTTGCGCACGGCGGACGAATAGAAGCCAGTCGGCGAAAACCGGTGGAGCAGCACGTCGCCCTCCTCGATTTCCATCAGCTTGCGCTTCCATTCGTCGGGGATCGGGCTTTCGCGCGTCAGCAACGGCCGGGTGCCGAACTGGAACGCGATCTGGCCCAGTTCGAGATTGTCGATCCAGTCGTTCCAATCGCGCAGGTGCCAGACGCCACCGGCCATGACGATCGGCACACTGTCTGAAATGCCGCCCTCGCGCATCGTTTCGCGGAGTGCCTTGACGCGGGGATAGGGATCCTGCGGTGCGCGCGGATCTTCGGCATTGGACAGGCCGTTATGGCCGCCGGCCAGCCACGGATCCTCATACACCACGGCGGACAGCAATTCTGCGGCCTTGGAATAGGCGCGCTTCCACAGGGCGCGGAACGCCCGACCCGAAGAAACGATTGGCAGGTAGGAGACATTGTAATGGGCTGCGATCTCCGACAGCTTGTACGGCATTCCCGCACCGCAGGTAACGCCGGCCACCATGCCCCGCGTCCGTTCCAGCACGCCGTGCAGCACGCGCTGCGCACCGCCCATTTCCCACAGGACGTTGATGTTGATCGCGCCCTTGCCGCCAGCCAGTTCCCAGGCGCGCTGCACCTGTTGAACCGCGCCCTCGATGGCGTATTCGATCAGTTCCTCGTGCCGTTCACGTCGGGACAGCGCGCGATAGATTTGCGGAATGATCTTGCCGTCGGCGTCATAACTGTCGGCATTCACGGCCGACACGGTACCGATGCCACCGGCCGCCGCCCATGCACCGGCGCTGGCATGATTGGTCGCCGCGACGCCTTTTCCCCCCTCGATCAGCGGCCAGACTTCCTGACCGTTATAGATGATCGGCTTCAAACCCTTGAACACTCTGCCTCCGCATGCACCACAAACCGGCCCCCGGCTTCGACCTAGCGGCAAATCGGCCGGAGTGCGAGCCTTTCCTTCCCCCGATCCGGTCCGGCCTGCGCCTTAGCCCAGCACGCCCGGACGGCCCATCGCCTGCCCGTATAGTTCGGCGTAGCGGGCGATCATCCGGGCTTCGTCGAAACTGGCCAACGCCTGTTGCTGGTTGGCCAGGCCGATCCGGCGGCGCGCATCCGCATCCACCGCCATCGCCTGAATACGGTCGCGCAGATGCACCGGATTGTGATCGATGCTGATCAGCGGCGCATTGTCCGGCGAAACCATCCGCGCAACGTCCCCCACCGGCGTCGACACCACCGGCAGGCCGGCCGCCATCGCCTCCATCACCGCAATCGGCTGTTGCTCGCTTTTCGACGACAGGGCGAAAATGTCGAACAGGCCCATGTACCGCCACGGTTCCGGCAGGAAACCGGGCAGATGGACCATGTCGTCCATCCCGTTCAATTCCGCCGCTTCCTGAATGGCCGCGCGTTCCGGTCCTTCGCCGACGATGACCAGGCGGACGCGTGCATGGACCACCCCTGCGACTGCCCGGACCAGCATCGGCAGGTCCTTGACCGGCCGCATTCCCGCCAGCGTGCCGATCACCACCTCGTCCGCGCGCTTGACGAACCCGGGAATGGCCTTCGCCGCACAGGGCGCGGCATAACGCTGCACCGGAATGCCGTTGGCGATGCGGTGCACCCGTGTCGGCGGCTGCTTCCAGATATCCAGCGCGATGCGTTCGAGGATGTGGCTTGGCACCACCAGCGCCTCAGCGGCACCCAGCGCGAAACGGCGATAGACGTTGCGCATGGGGTTCAGCCCCTGCGCCTCATCCTCGTTGAAGCCGTCTTCATGATGCACGACCGGCGGTGTCGCTTTTGGGAACACCCGCCGGGCCATGACGCCGTCGATCGCGCCCCAGTTATAGGTGAGCACCAGATCGAAGCGGCGCATGTAGCGCGCGATCGCATCATAGCGGGCGACCGACGGACGGCCGGTCAGCGGCGGAGGATTCTGCGCGATTTCATAGCGGACCGATTTCGGGATCGCGGCGCGGGCACCCAGCGCTTCCGGCACGCCCGACACGATCGTGTGCCGCGCCCGATCGCCGAACGCCGCCATCAGCCGGATGGCCCGGGCCTCCTTGCCGCCCAGGTCGAAGCTGGAATGCAGATGCAGGATATGGATCGGCTGGGCCATGTTCGCCCGCTATGCGCCGGGATCGATCCGCGTCAACAGCGCGTCGACGGCATCCCGTGATTCCGGCTCCTCCAGCGTGGGGGTATGGCCGACATCGGGCACGACAACCGATGTCGCATTCGGCAGCCGCTCGGTCATCCGCTGCTGAACCTGCTGGCTCAGGATGTCGGACAACGCCCCCCGCACGACCAGCACCGGCACGTCGCCCAGCGCATCATAGGCGCCCCACATGTCCGGGCCGGCCTCGTTCCCCGGAACCCGAAACGGCTCGGCGATCTTCATGTCGTAATCCAGCACGATCCGACCCTGGCTGTTCAGGCGGAACAGCCGTTTCGCCATGCGGAGCCAGTCGGGAACGTCATATCGGGGATATACATCCCGATTGGCATCGGCCAGGGCACGCGCCGCGTGCATCCAGGTGGGATGGCCGACCGCCCTGCCCACATATCCCCGGATCCTGGCCAGTCCGACGGGGTCCAGTTCGGGCCCGACATCGTTCAGCAACGCGCCGGCGATCCGCCCGCGCTCCGCCGTCGCCAGCAGCATCGACAGGATACCGCCAAGCGATGTCCCGAACAGGATCAACCGATCGAGTTGCAGCGCACCGATCAGCGCATCCAGATCCTGCAGATAGGTCAGGGGAACATAGGTCATCGGATCGCGGGCATAGGCGCTTTCGCCTCGGCCGCGCAGGTCGACGGCAATCAACCGCCATTCGCCAGCCAGCCGTTCGGCCACGCCCTCGAAATCCCTGGCATTGCGCGTCAGGCCGGGAATGCACAGGATCGTCGGGCGATCGGACCGTCCCGGATAGTCGCGGTAATGCAGCCGCAGCCCGTCCTTGGACCACCAATAGCCATCGCTAAAGGCAGGCGCTCGGCCCGTGGGGCGGGCAGCCGGGTTGTTTCGATCCGCCATCATCCCCCATATCCACACATGATCAACGCCCCGCAAGCCGACATCGTCCGTCCCACGCCATCCGGTTATCGCCCTGATCCGCAATTCCTGTCCCTGGGGGACGGATTTGCCGATCCGGTATCCCCCGCCGCGTTCCCACAAGCCATTGTGCGGTTCCGCAATCAGCGCTGGGCCGATGCGGTCGGCTTGGGCGAGCTGAGCGATGCCGAATGGGCAGATCATTTCGCGCGGTTCAACCCGCTGGACGGCAACCTGAGCCCTCCGCTGGCGCTGCGCTATCACGGACACCAGTTCCGCACCTACAACCCGGAAATCGGCGATGGGCGCGGGTTCCTGTTCGCCCAGTTGCGCGACGGTGCGGGGCGGCTGCTCGATCTCGGGACCAAGGGATCGGGGCGGACGCCCTATTCCCGGTTCGGGGATGGTCGCCTGACCCTGAAAGGCGGAGTGCGCGAAATCCTGGCCACCGAAATGCTGGAGGCGCAGGGGGTCGATACGTCGAAAACCCTGTCGCTGATCGAAACCGGCGAAGCGCTGGAACGCAATGATGAACCGTCGCCCACCCGTTCGGCGGTGCTGGTGCGGCTGAGCCATGGGCATATCCGCATCGGCATGTTCCAGCGGCTGGCCTATGAGCGGGATGCGGAGCGCATGACACGGCTGGCCAACTATGTGCTGCGCATCTATTTCGGGGAGCAGCCGGGCCACGATGCCGCCGCGCGCCTGCTGGCGCTGGTTGCCGAGCGGACCGCCCGGATGGCGGCCAGCTTCATGGCGTCCGGATTTGTGCACGGCGTCCTGAATTCGGACAATATCAACGTCACTGGCGAGAGCTTCGATTACGGGCCATGGCGCTGGACGGGCAGCTGGGACCCGGCGTTTACCGCAGCCTATTTCGACCATGCAGGCCTCTATGCCTTTGGCCGGCAGCCGGAGGCGATCCACTGGGACGTGATGCAGCTGGCTGTGGCGCTCAGGACCATTGCGCCGGCCGAGCCGCTGATCGAGGCGCTGGAAGGATTTCCGGACGCCTATCAGCGGGCGATCGCACCGGCGATCCTGTGGCGGCTTGGCGTCAAACCGGGCGATCCCGCTGACGATGCGGCACTGGTCCAGTCGATCGAACACGCCTTGCGCGAAACACAGTGGCCGATCGACCGGTTCTTCTTCGATGGATTTGGCGGCACCCTGCCCGATCATTATCCGCCGCCCTTTGCACCCGTGCGCGGTGCGCTGGACGGGCGGGTCGCCCGCAAGGATCGGGAACACCCCTATTGGTCCGACGCCGGACCGAACACGCTGCTGATCGATGAAGTCGAACAGCTATGGGCCGCAATCGATCAACGCGACGATTGGCAGCCGCTGACCGACAAGGTCGCGCAGATCCGGCGGATGGGCGACGCGCTTCGATAACGGGCATCCGGATGGGCGGCATCCGGGCGGGTGTGGCGCGCGCCGATGTTTTCTGGCAAGCGCGACAGCGGAAATGGGTTTGGACACAGGTCGATGAGCGACAAGATGTTTTCGTTCGAACCGGCAACAGGGGCAACCCTGTGGACCGGCGTTGCGGGCGATGCCGATAGCGAAGTCGCCGCAGCCCGTCAGGGCTGGGCCGCATGGGCGGCACGCCCCGTCACCTATCGCATCGAAACACTGCGGCGGTTCGCCAATGTCGTCCGCGCGAAGCACGAGGCGTTTTCCGACATCATCGCGCGCGAAACTGGCAAGCCCCTGTGGGAGGCGCGCACCGAAGTGGACACCGTGATCGCCAAGGTGGACATTTCGGTCACCAGCTATTCCGACCGGACCGGCCAGCGGCGTGTGGAACAAGCGATGGGCGGTCGGCTGGCTGTCCGGCACAAGCCGCACGGCGTGCTGGCGGTGCTCGGCCCCTATAATTTCCCTGCGCACCTGCCCAATGGCCATATCGTCCCCGCCCTGATCGCGGGCAATGCCGTGGTGTTCAAGCCATCGGAAAAGACACCGGCGACCGGCGAGTTTTTGGTCAAATGCTACCGGGAGGCGGGCGTGCCGGAGGCTTGCATCCGATTGCTTCTGGGCGGCCCCGACATGGGCAAGGCGCTGTCGGCGCATGCGGATATCGACGGCCTGTTGTTCACCGGGTCGGCCGGTACCGGCATTGCGCTCAACCGCCAGTTCGCCGAACGACCGGAAAAGATCCTTGCCCTGGAAATGGGCGGCAACAACCCCATTCTGGTATTCGACACCCCCGATCTGTACGCCGCAGCTGTGCTGGTGATCCAGTCGGCCTTTACCTCTGCGGGGCAGCGCTGCACTGCGGCCCGGCGGCTGATCGTCGACCAGAAGATCTATGATCCGCTGATGGCAGAAATCGACCGGCTGGCCGGCCGGCTGATCGTCGCGGAACCGCATGCCGACCCGCAACCCTTTATGGGCCCGGTGATCGACAATGACACGGCGGACATGCTGCAGGAAAGTTTCCTGGGGCTGCTCACCCGTGGCGGACGGCCGGTGCGGTACCTGGAGCGGCCGATCGACAACCGCCCGTTCCTGTCGCCCGCGATCATCGACATGACCGACGCGCGGGAACGCCCCGACGTCGAACTGTTCGGCCCCATCCTGCAGGTCGTCCGGACGGACAGTTTCGAAGCGGCCATCCACGAGGCAAATCAGACCCGATACGGCCTTTCTGCATCCCTGGTCAGCCAGAATCCGGGGCTGTACGACCAGTTCTGGGCCAATATCCGGGCCGGCATCGTCAACTGGAATCGCCCCACCAACGGCGCGTCGTCCGCCGCGCCCTTTGGCGGGATCGGCTGGTCCGGCAACCACCGCCCAAGCGCCTATTACGCCGCCGATTACTGCGCCTATCCGGTCGTGTCATCGGAGGTCGAGCAGGCCCGGGTATCGATCGGGATTGGCTTGCGCGACGGTTGACGATAGGTCCTGGCCCCAGAACATATCTGGTGCAGGAGGGGGCACGATGGTCACGCGGCGGGAAATGATTGCGGCGACAGCGGCAGGGGCCGCCCTGACCTCGCTGCCGGACGTGGCGTCGGGTCAGCGCCGGGCAAGTTCACCGCCGCGCGGCTTCGTCCAGCGGCAGGGCATCCGCTTCACCCTTGACGGCCAACCCTATCGATTTGTCGGGGCGAACATCTGGTACGGCGCCTATCTGGGCGCCGAGGCTGCGTTCGGCGACCGCGAACGGCTGAAGCGCGAACTCGATCGTCTGGTCGGGCTAGGGGTCACCAACCTGCGCCTGCTGGCATCGGCCGAACAGGGACCGCTAAAGGCCTCGGTCAAGCCGGGGTTCCGGGATGCCGGCTCTGTCTGGAATCCCGCACTCCTTGGGGGGCTGGACTATTGCCTGGCCGAAATGGGCAAGCGCGGGATGAAGGCAGTCCTCTATCTGACCAATTTCTGGGAATGGTCGGGGGGGATGCAGACCTATCTCTATTATGTCACCGGCCGGTATATCGACATGAACGACCCGGCTCACCCCTGGCCGGCCTTTCCCAACGCCAATGCCGCCTTTTACGGCAATGCGCGGGCGGTTGCGCTGTACCATGATTGGGTCCGGGCGCTGGTCGGGCGAACCAACGGCATTACCGGCATCGCATATCGGGACGACCCGACCATCATGAGTTGGCAGCTGTGCAACGAACCCCGCCCGGCCGGTGATGCAGCCACCGCCGCATCGTCGAAGGCCCCCTTCCTCGCCTGGGTGCAGAACACGGCCAAGCTGATCAAATCGATCGATCCGCACCACCTGGTTTCGACCGGTTCGGAAGGGGTTAAGGGAACGGTGGAGGATGGCGATCTGTATCTGCAGGAACACGCCTTTCCCGAAATCGATTACTGCACGGCCCATATCTGGCCGCTCAACTGGAGCTGGGTCAGCGACCGCGACCTGGCCGGAACCGCAGCGGCGGGCAACAGGCTGGTCGCCGACTATATCGACCAGCACAGCCGTTTCGCCAGCCAGCTGGGCAAGCCATTGGTGATCGAGGAGTTCGGATATCCGCGCGATGGCGGCGGATATGACGATCACGCGACAACGCAGTTCAAGGACGCCTATTACCGCACCATTTATGACGCGGTCGCCGCCAGCATCGCCAGGGACGGCCCGATCCAGGGCAGCAATTTCTGGGCATGGAACGGCGAAGGCCGGGCAGCGCATGGCAATCACCGCTACCGCGACGGCGACCCCTTCGTCGGCGATCCGCCGCACGAACCGCAGGGATGGTACGGCGTGTACGACAGCGACGAAACGACGCTGACGATCGTGCGGTCGCATGCAGCGCAAATCCGGGCAGCATAGCTGGACTAAAGCCGGTCAAAGCAAGCTTGCGTTGCGGTTGCCCGGACCAGGGCGCATTTCGTTTCAATGCATTGCACCTCTGCTCAATCGCCGGAACCGCGCGCCCCTGGCCAGGTGATCCTGGTCGGTGCCGGGCCGGGCGACCCGGACCTGCTGACCGTTGCTGCGTACCGGGCGATTTGCGAAGCTCGCATCGTGGTGCACGACGGACTGGTCGGACCCGACATCATGGCGTTGATCCCGGCTGATGCCCGGCGGATCAGCGTTGCGAAGCAGCGCTCACGCCATGCGCTGCCGCAGGAGGGTATCAACGACCTGCTGGTGACCTTGGCCCGGACCGGTCAGGATGTCGTTCGGCTGAAAGGCGGCGACCCATTCATCTTCGGGCGTGGCGGCGAAGAGGTGGAGGCCGTGCGCGCCGCCGGTATCGATGTCCGAGTCATCCCGGGCATTTCGGCCGCGATCGGCGGCGCGGCCGGAACGCTGCTGCCGCTGACTCACCGGGACCATTCCAGCGCCGTTACCTTTGTGGCCGGTCAATGCCGTGGCCTGTCCGATCAGAACTGGTCCGGGCTGGCGGGCAAGGGGCGGACGCTGGTCATCTATATGGGTGTCGCCACCGCGGGCGAGATTACCGAGAAACTGATTGCAGACGGGGTGTCGCCGGCCATTGCCGTCGCCGTGATCGAACGGGCCACGCGCCCGGACCAGCGGGTGCTGCGGACGCTGCTGACCGATCTGGGCGACATGATCGTGCGCGAAGGCGTGGCCAGCCCGGCGATCATCGTGGTGGGCGAGGTTGCGGCGCTGGCGCAGGCGACCGATTCGCTCGATCAATTGGCAGCCAAGGCGGAGGCGATGGCGTGAAACTGGTGACCGGAAATGACCTTGGCACTGGCGACGTGATCTGGTGGACCGGATCGGGATGGTCGCGCCATGTGGCGGACGCAGTGGACGTCGGCCCGGACGGCGAGGCGATCCTGGCCGCCGAACAGAGCGCCCGCCGCGTCAATTCCGGCTATCTCGTCGATGCCACGCCGACAGCCGATGGGCCGCGTCCCGACCATATCAAGGAACGGATCCGCGCGCTTGGCCCGACGGTCCGGCTGGATCTGAGCCTGGCTCCGGATGCCGATGTGGCGGCGGTACTGAAATGATGCGGACGCGGTTCAGCATCGTCTCGGCAATTTCGGCCTGGAACGGCCGCATCGGCGGCTCCAATCCCCTTACCCGCAACGGCCTCAACCGTCCGCGTCAGGAACAATAAGCCATGTATCGTTACGATCAGTACGACCAGTCCATCGTCGAGGCCCGCGTCGCCGAATTCAGCGACCAGGTGCGCCGCCGGCTGGCCGGGGAATTGACTGAGGACCAGTTCAAGCCGCTGCGGCTGATGAATGGCCTGTATCTGCAACTGCACGCTTATATGCTACGCGTCGCCATCCCCTATGGGACGCTGAATGGTCGGCAGATGCGGATGTTGGGCCATATCGCGCGGAAATATGATCGCGGGTACGGCCATTTCACCACGCGTCAGAACATCCAGTACAACTGGATCAAGCTGGAAGACGCGCCGGACATTCTGGCCGAGCTGGCCACGGTCGAAATGCATGCGATCCAGACCAGCGGCAACTGCATCCGCAACATTTCGTCTGACCAGTTCGCCGGCGCGGCTGCGGACGAAATCACCGATCCACGGCCCTGGGCCGAGCTGCTTCGGCAATGGAGCACCTTCCACCCCGAATTCAGCTATCTGCCGCGCAAGTTCAAGATCGCGGTGATCGCTTCGCCGGTGGATCGCGCGGCGATGCGGCTGCACGATATCGGCATCGAAATTATCGAGCGCGACGGCGCGCATGGTGCCCGCGTCTTCGTGGGCGGGGGCATGGGCCGCACGCCGATGATCGCCCATGAAATCCGCGACTTCGTTCCGTTGAGCGATCTGCTGTCGTATCTCGAGGCGTGCCTGAGGGTCTATAACCGCTATGGCCGCCGCGACAATCTGTACAAGGCGCGGATCAAGATCCTGCTGCACGAGATTGGTCCGGATGCCTATCGCCAGCAGGTCGAGGAAGAATTCGTCGCGGTGAAGGCGCTGGGGATCGACCCGCCCCAGGCGGAGTTTGATCGGATCGCGGCGTATTTTGCGCCGCCCCCGTTCGAAGCCGGCCTTGTCGATACGGTGGACCGCAGCGATCCCGACTTCGCGGTCTGGTTCGACCAGAATGTGTCCGCGCACAAGCGGCCGGGCTATGCGGTCGTGACGATCAGCCTGAAGCCGAAGGGCGGCATCCCCGGCGATGCGACGGCAGACCAGATCGACATCATGGCAGGGCTGGCGGAACGCTACAGCTTTGACGAACTGCGCGTTACCCATGCCCAGAACATCGTGCTGCCCCATGTGCGCAAGGGCGACCTTCATGCGCTGTGGCAGGCCTTGGTCGAGGCTGGGCTGGCCGAGCCGAACCTCGACCTGATCAGCGATATCATCGCCTGCCCGGGTCTCGATTATTGCTCGTTGGCGAACGCCCGGTCGATCCCCGTCGCGCAAAAGATCGCCGCCCGCTTCGCCGACATCGATCGCCAGCGCGAACTGGGCGAATTGAAGCTGAAGATTTCGGGCTGCATCAATGCCTGCGGGCACCACCATGCCGGCCATATCGGCATTCTGGGCGTCGACCGGAAAGGGGTTGAAAACTACCAGCTGCTGCTGGGCGGTTCCGGCGCCGAGGACGTCAGCCTGGCCGCGATCACCGGGCCGGGTTTTGACGAGGACGGCATCGTCAATGCGGTCGAGACCGTGACCAACGTCTATCTGCGCGACCGGCAACAGGGCGAGCGCTTTGTCGACACCTATCGCCGCATCGGCATGGCCCCGTTCAAGGAGGCGCTTTATGGCTGAGTTGCTCCGCTTTCGTGACGATCCCGCGCCACAGGAACAGCCGGTGCCGCTGGAGGCGTTCCTTGGGCAGTCCAATGCCACCGCCGTCCGGATGGAGCCGGGCGATGATGCGCGCACGCTGATCGCGCATCTGGAACGTTTGGCGCTGGTGGAAATCGCGTTTCCGACATTCCGGGATGGCCGCGGCTATTCCGCCGCCCGTATCCTGCGGGAAGCCGGGTTTGTCGGCGAATTGCGTGCCGAAGGAGACGTACTGGTCGATCAGTTGAACGTCATGCGGCGTTGCGGGTTCGACAGCTTTGCCCCGCGCGCTCCGATCGATCCGGCGGTGGCGCACCATGCGCTGACCGTCCTGCCCCATGTCTATCAGCCCGCTGCCGACGCCGCGGTGCCGGTGTGGAAGCTGCGTCATGGCTAAGGCCATTGCCGTCCGCCCGGTCGACCGGATCGACAGCGCGCCGCGGTTCGTCGCCGCCGATGCGCATCGGCTGAACAACCTGTTCCGGGGTACCGAAACCCCGGAAATGCTGCGCACCGTCCTGGGTGAGCGCATGCTGGGCGATACGGCCGTCGTGTCGTCCTTCGGGGCGGAATCGGCGGTGTTGCTGCATCTGATCGCTCAGGTGGATGCGGCGACTCCGGTCATCTTTCTGGATACGCTGAAGCATTTCCCGGAAACCATCGCCTATCGGGACACCCTGACCGCATATCTCGGCCTGAAGGATGTGCGCATCATTCAGCCCGATCCAGAAACACTGGGTAAAAAGGACGAAAGCGGCCTGCGCTGGTCCTATGATCCCGATGGGTGCTGCGAAATCCGCAAGGTCATTCCGCTGGCACGTGCCCTGGCTGATTTCGATGCCAGTATCACGGGCCGCAAGGCATTCCAGGCATCGACCCGTGCAGCACTGCCCCGGTTCGAGCTGGATGCGTCCGATGCGCAGGGGCGGATCAAGTTCAACCCGCTGGTCACCTGGACGTCCGACGACCTTCAGGCCTATCTGGCCACCCACGACCTGCCCCGGCATCCGCTGGTGGAACAGGGGTATCCCTCGATCGGATGCGCACCGTGCACTGCGCGCGTGGCACCCGGTGAAGATGCCAGGTCGGGGCGATGGTCCGGGTGGGACAAGACCGAATGCGGCATCCACCTGCCCGTGCCGGACGGCGATCCGGAACAGCCGAGCTTCTGAACGGCGGGTTCAGGGCTGAAGGGTCAGGGTTTTCTCCCGCACCCGGATGGCACGTCAGTCTCCACCGCCCGAATAGCCTGGCCCGTCATAATCGCTGAACTTGGTGATGTTCGATTCGAACCGAAGCATCACGCGGCCGGTTGAGCCGTGGCGCTGCTTGGCGACGATCAGTTCGGCCAGGCCGTGGACGCGCGACATCTGTTCGGCCCAGGCGGTATGCTTGTCGTCCCCCGGCTCGCCCGGCTCCCGCATCGCCAGATAATAATCCTCGCGATAGACGAACCAGACCATGTCGGCATCCTGTTCGATCGATCCGGATTCGCGCAGGTCCGACAGCTGGGGCCGCTTGTCCTCCCGACTTTCCACCGCACGGCTCAACTGGGAAAGCGCGATGACCGGGACATTCATTTCCTTGGCCAGCGTTTTCAGCCCGCGACTGATTTCAGAGATTTCCTGAACGCGGTTATCCCCGGAATTGCGCCCCGACCCCTGCAGCAACTGCAGATAATCGACAACGATCAGGCCCAGCTGAAAATTCAGCTTGGATTGAAGGCGGCGGACACGGGTGTGCAGCCCTGAAATCGTCAGCCCGGCCGTGTCGTCGATATACAGCGGCAGGTTGGACAGATCGACGGCGGCATCGGCCAGCTTGGCGAACTCCAGCTTGCCGATATTGCCCATGCGCAGGTCTTCGGAATTGATCCCCGACTGTTCGGCCAGGATACGCATGGCCAGCTGGTCGGCGGACATTTCCAGGCTGAAAAACGCGACCTTGGCGCCGGCCGATTTGGAAGGATCGATTCCCCGGCGCTCGTCTTCCATGAATCGCTGGGCGGCATTGAAGGCGATGTTGGTGGCCAGCGACGTCTTGCCCATGCCGGGTCGCCCGGCCAGGATGATCAGGTCGGATCGTTGCAGACCGCCGGTCCGGCCGTTGACCGATTCGAATCCGGTCGTGACACCGGACAGGCCACCGCCGGCATTGCGGGCGCGCGTGATCAGTTCGATCGCGGCCTGGCTGGCGGAATGGAAGGATTTGACCGCCTGCAGTGCGGCGCCCTCGCCCGCCACGCCGAACAAGGCGGCTTCGGCTTCGTCGATCTGCTTTTTCGGATCCACGCTTTCGCTGGTGTCCATTGCCCTTTCGACCAGCCCGCGACCGACCTGGATCAGGGCGCGCAGCATCGCCAGATCCTTGATCTGCCGCGCGAACTGCTTGGCACCGATCAACGCCGCGCCACTGCCGGTCAGCTGCGCCAGATAGCCCGGCCCGCCCAGCTGGGCCATGCCGGTATCCTCGGCGAACAGCGGGCGCATGGTCACCGGATTGGCCAGCATCCCGTCCCGGCGCAGGCCCGCGATGCGCTCGAAAATGCGGCCATGCACCGGTTCGTAGAAATGCTGCGCCTCCAGCATCTCGACCACGTCGTCGGCCAGGTTGTTGTCGATCATCATCGCACCCAGCAGCGCGGCCTCTGCCTCGACATTCTGCGGCAGCCGCTGGGTTTCGGGATCGGGGCGAACGGGGGAATCGATATCGGCCATCCTGTTCCTTTAAGGCCGGCGACCGCTGGCTCAAGCGGTGCGACCTGTGGATATCCGGCAAAACCCACGATTGATTTTGCGCGCCGATCGCGGCACGGACAATGGCCCATGGCGGACACGCGCATCATTGATATCTCGCTGGACGAGCGCACCATCCTGTGGCGCAGTGCGGAAATCGAGCAGGAGCGCCGCATCGCCATGCTCGATCTGCTCGAATCCAATCATTTCTCGCCGATGCGTGCCTATCCCGACGGATATGCCGGCCCCTATCGTATCGCGCTGCGGGTCGAGGACGGGCGGCTGGCCATCGAGATCCAGCGCGAAGACGGCGAACTGCTGGAAAGCCTGCTGCTCGGTCTGGCGCGATTTCGTCGGATAATCCGCGATTATTTCGCCATCTGCGACAGTTACTACAAGGCGCTGCGTAGTGCGACGCCGGAGCAGATCGAAACCGTCGACATGGCGCGAAGGGGAATCCACAATCAGGGTGCCGAATTGCTGATCGAGCGGCTGGCGGACAAGATCGAGGTCGATTTCGACACCGCGCGCCGATTGTTCACCCTGATTTGCGTCCTGCACATCCGCGCGTGATTGCGATGGCCAAGTCGCGCCTCCGGCCCGCAACCTGGGCATTGTTCCTGATGCTGGGCGCCGTCGTGGCGGGGGCTGCCCTGATCTGGACGGCCGCTGCAAGGTGGCGCCCGGCGTCCGACCAGTTTCCCATCCAGGGCGTCGCCGTCGACGCATCGAACGGCCCGGTCGACTGGTTTGCGGCGCGGACCGATGCCGTCGATTTTGCCTATGTCCTGGCCACCACCGGTGCCGGCATGCGCGATCCGTTGTTCGAACAGCATTGGCAGCAATTGTTCGACGCATCGATCCGGCGCGGCGCGATCCATCGGTTCTCGCCCTGCCAAGCGGTCGACGAACAGGCGCGGCTGTTCATCAGCACCGTCCCCCGCACCGCCGACGCCCTGCCCGCCATCCTGCACATCGACCGCGATCCGGCTTGCCCGCAAGCGATGGCCCGTCAGGACCTGCTGATGTCGGTGCGCACCTTTCTGAGCCTTTCCGAACGGCATCTGGGCAAGCCGATGCTGTTGTCCATCACCGCCGAGGCCGAGGACGAATGGCAGGTCAGCGCGGCGATAGAACGGCCCGTCATGGCGACCCGGCGGCTGTTCATCCCCGATTACCTCGCCCGGCCGTGGCGCATCTGGCAGGCAAGCGACACGCGGCGAATTGCGGGCGCGAAAGGGACTGTTCGCTGGCTGGCCGTTGCGCCATGACGTCGGCATGAGCGGTTCATCCATCCCCGAGCGGCTGATCGCGGCAGCCCGCGAAGCGGCGCGCAATGCCCATGCCCCCTATTCCCGATATGCCGTCGGCGCTGCCTTGCTGTTGACCGACGACACGGTCATCACCGGATGCAATTTCGAAAATGCCAGCTACGGCCTGTCGCTTTGTGCCGAAACCGTGGCGACGGCCAGTGCCAATGCACAGGGCCGGCTGGCCGATATCGTGGCGGTCGGCATCGTGGGCGGAACGATGGACGGCGGCAGCACGGATCCGGTCCGTCCATGCGGCCGCTGCCGTCAGGTGCTGAACGAGTCGGCACAGATGGGGCGCCGCGATCTGGACATCTACTGTTCGGGCCTTGATGGCGGCGCGATCGAACGGCACCGATTGTCGGAACTGCTGCCCCACGCGTTCGGCCCGGCCAGCCTGGGCATCGGCTGACACGACGTCGCACCGCTCTAATCGCCGGGTCAACCGGCGGCGTACTTGCGCACCGGAAGAAATCCAGCAAAGGGTTTGCAGCCAATCGACCGCTGGAGCGCCAATGACGATCTTGTCCGACATCTGGATCCGCGAACAGGCTCGCAATCACGGCATGATCGAGCCATTTGTCGAGGGGCAGCGGCGCGAAGGTTGTATCAGCTATGGCCTGTCCAGCTATGGCTATGACGCGCGGGTCGCAGACGAGTTCAAGATTTTCACCAATGTCGACAGCGCGGTCGTCGATCCAAAGAACTTCGCATCGAACAGCTTTGTCGATCGCCAGACCGATGTGTGCATCATTCCGCCCAACAGTTTTGCGCTGGCTCGCACCGTCGAATATTTTCGGGTGCCGCGTGATGTGCTGGTCATCTGCCTCGGCAAATCGACCTATGCGCGGTGCGGCATCATCGTGAACGTGACGCCCCTGGAACCCGAATGGGAGGGGCATGTGACGCTGGAATTTTCGAATACGACGCCGCTGCCAGCGCGCATCTATGCCAATGAAGGTGCGTGCCAGTTCCTGTTCCTGAAGGGCGATCAGCCCTGCGAAACCAGCTATGCCGACCGGGCGGGCAAATATATGGGGCAGCGCGGCGTGACCCTGCCGCGCTTATAACAAGCGGGCCGTCGGGACAGGCGGCCCTGTCCGGTCGCAGCGACGATCCGCGCCGCGACCGGCCCCCGGATTAATCAGCGTGCGGCCATGGCCCGCTGTTCGGGCTTGTCGGCCATCGCCCGCCCAGTGCGCGCAATCGCATGGGCGCTGACGATCCGACCGGCGGACAATTCCATCGGCGCGTCCGGCCCGGCCAGGATGGCGTCATACAGCGCCCGTGCCTGTGCGTAGCGGCCAGTCTGCACCATCACTGCCGCCAGATTGAGCTTGATTTCCGGCCGGTCTGGATTGAACCGCGCCTCCCGCTGCAGCGCGCGCTCCGCGCCTTCATAATCCCCCTGCATGATGGCTGCATGGGCGACGGGCAAAGCCTGTTCCTCGGCAAGCGCCGGCACCGAAACGGTCAGTGCCAGCGCTGCTGCAGGGATGAGCGACTTCCAAATAGACATGGCAATCCTTCCTACAATGACGTTGTGATTGCAGGATGATGACACATTGATGACGGTTCGCAAGCAAAATGTCATCGATATGTAACATTACGGAGATCCCATTCACGGTCGCATTTTAGGGAGGAGGGGGTAAGCCTGACAGGCTAGCGATAGGACCACCGCGCCGCGTGTCAGTCTGTGCCGGGATGAAACAGATCGGCTGAATTGACCACCGGCCAAGCCCCAGCGAGCAAGTGGCTGTCCGGGCGCCGGAACTTGAACGGTATTTAGGCTGCATCGGAAAGCCTGCCCGGCGTGGCGCATTGGCGAACCAGCAATGCAGGGCAGATGCGGAGCAGGACGGCACGCATCGTACAATCGACGTGCATGGCCTGTTCGACGAAGCCGGTTGCGATGCGCTGGATCACCATTGCACCGATTGGGGCGAGGCAATTCCTTTGGCGATTTTGAGCGTCGGCAACCGCGATCACCAACGAAAAAGGGGCGCCCGCCAGGGCACCCCTTGAACGATCAGCAGGATCGATTGAATCAGAAGTCGTTGCGGTACTGTTCGTTGCCGACGAAACCCAGCTTGGTGACGTTCGACCGCTTGATGATCGCCAGCACCTCATCGACCTTTTCATACCGCGCTTGCGCATCCGGCTGGAAATGCAGTTCGGGTTCGGGCTGGATGCTCTTCGACTGTTCCAGGTAATTGGCCAGCGTCGGTTCATCGACCGGGCTGCCGTTCCACAGGATGGTGCCGGCCGGATCGATGACGATCTTGTTCTTCTGCGTGTCGATGACATCGCGGCGATCGTTGGGATCAGGCTGCGGCAGATCGATCTTCACCGCATGAGTTTGCGGCGGGATCGTGATGATCAGCATGATCAGCAGCACCAGCATGACGTCGATCAACGGCGTCGTGTTGATTTCCATCATCGGATCGCTGGAACTGGCGCTCCCGGTGCTCATTGCCATGGCAAACTCTCCTTACTGGGCCTGCGAGCCGACGGGCGGCTGCGAGATGAAGCCGACCTTGGGGAAACCCGCCGCCTGCATGGTGTAGATGGTGCCGCCGATGCAGCGATAGGGCGTGTTCACGTCCCCGCGGATATGCACTTCCGGCAGTTCCAGATTGGGATTGCCCTTGCCACCCTGCTTTTCGATCTCGTCTTCCAGCGCCTTCACCGCGCGCTCGGTCAGTTCCTTGCTGTCGACCTGGGTCTGCAGCCAATAGACCTCGCAACCGCTGCCGTCGGGCGCGCCGCGAACGGCGAGCAACACGTTTTCCGGCTTGGTCAGGGTCGGTTCGAATGCCGTCTTCGGCAGTTCGAGTTCGACCGACTGGATCGCAACCGGGATCGCGATGAGGAAGATGATGAGGAGCACGAGCATCACGTCCACCAGAGGGGTGGTGTTGATGTCGGACATCGGCGCGCCTTCGTCGCCTCCGCCTACACTCATTGCCATTTACAAAGTTCCTGTCCTGATCGCAGCGCGCCCGGTGGCGCTTGCGAGACCGGAGCCGACGGCATCCCCGCCGCCGGCTCCGGCGTTAACGTCCTTAAACGGCGGGCTTGGCGGCCGGAGCGACCGGCTTGGCAGCAGGTGCAGCCGGTGCCTTCTTGGTCGCAACCGCCGGACGGACCGCACCGTCCGAAGCCAGGAAGCCCAGCACGTCGTTCGAGAACGCGCTCAGCTGTTCCTGGATGAACTTGTTGCGACGCTGCAGCCAGTTGTACGCCATAACCGCGGGCACGGCGACGACCAGACCCAGCGCGGTCATGATCAGGGCTTCACCCACCGGGCCGGCAACGGTGCCGATCGATGCGTCGCCCTCTGCACCGATCTTGATCAGCGCGCGGAAGATGCCGACCACCGTACCGAACAGACCGATGAACGGAGCAGTCGAACCGACGGTCGCCAGGAAGGCCAGGCCGGTGTTCAGCTGCGAGTTGATCTGACCTTCCGAACGGGCCAGCGAACCGTGCAGCCAGTCATGCGCCTCGACCGGGTCGGTCAGCTTCTTGTGCTGCTCCTGAGCATCGATGCCGTCATCGACGATCTGGCGGAACGCGGTGTTCTTTTCCAGCTTGGCCGCGCCTTCGCGCAGGTTGGAGATGTTGCTCCAGAAGGTGCCCTGAACGCGCTTCGCCTGGTTGATCACCTTCTGCTGCTCGAACAGCTTGGTGAACATGATGTACAGCGACACGAACAGCATCACCGTCAGGATGATGGCCGTCGACCAGGAAATGATGCCGCCTTCGTTCAGCGCGTGCAGGATGTCGAAATCGTTGGTTGCAGCGCCTTCGGCGTAGATGGTGGTCAGCATGTTTCAGTCTTCCTCTGAAAATCAGTCAATCGATGATCGGGCCCAGCCCGGGTTCAACAGGTTATTGCGGGATCCGCCACACGACGCGCCGCGATGAGCTGGACCGGATCGGAGCGCCGTTCTGGTCCTTCGCCGGTTCGTAGCGGCCGCGGCGCGTGATGGCCGCGCAGGCTGCACGATCCAGGGCGGCCGAGCCGCTGGAGCTGGTCACGCGGCAGTTTTCCACGCGCCCGCTTTCGTTGATGTCCCAGGAAATGGCGGTGGTGCCTTCCTCGCCGGCGTCCAGTGAGCGCGACGGATAGTCGTCGGTCGTCACCCACCTGCTGGGGTCACCCTTGGCACCGGCGGCCTTGCTGACCACAGGCTTCGGCGGTGCGGGCGGCGCCACGGGCGCTGCCGGAACCGGCGGTGCGGCGACCGGAACCGGCGCATAGTTCGGCGGCGGCGTGGTCACGGATTGAATGACGACCGGCGGCGGCGTGTTCGTCCGAACGATCGGCGGCGGCGTCACGACCGGCGGCGGCTGCGTCACTTGCTGCGGCTGCTCCGGCGGTGGAGGAGGAACTTCCTCCGGCGGCGGCGGCGGTTCCGCCACCTCGAAGACGTCGAGCTCTGTCGCCGCCTCCTTCACATATTTCATGGCGAGGCCGGTCACAAACGCATAGCCAAGAATGGCCATGAGAATGGATACCGTGACAATTGCCACGATCCGGCTGCCGCCTGCGTCCCGGTCAGCATAGGCCATTCCGCAACCACACTCCCTCTAAACCAGACATAAAAAAGGCAGAAGCCACCGATGCCCATCGGTGTCCCCGCCCCTCTCCGCGCCACAAGCCCTGACGGTCCGTTAACGCGTCGGTATTTCTCTATCGTGCCCTCCCACATGACGCAAACGCTTTGTCTGACGTAATAATCGTATAATGTCGCGTTCAGCCGGGAACGGCTATGACCCCCGCCAAACCGAAGCGCAGCGAGATGAAAATGCACGTATTTCCAACGAATCTAGGTTTGGCTGTTGCTGCCATCCTGCTGGTCCCGCCAGCCTATTCGCAGACAGCGCTGTCTATGGCCGAAATGGGGCAGGCCCCTTCCCCCTATCCGGAGATTGCCGATCTGAGCCTTCGATCGACCGTGGTGGTCGATGCCACGATTCGCAGCCTGGCCCGAATCACCGGCCCGGAAGCCGCCATGGTTCCGCCCGGTTGGCACCGCTATTACGTCACCGCCGACGTCGGTGCGCTGATCCGGGGTTCGGGAACGGTGCCCCCCCGCATCGGCTATGTGCTGGACGTGCCGCTGGATGCGCGCGGAAAGCCACCAAAGCTCAAAAAGTCGCGCGTCCTGCTGTTCGGTCGTCCCGTCGCTACCCGCCCGGATCAGCTGCAGCTGGTGGGCCTGAATGCGCAGCAGCCCTGGAGCCCGCGGGTCGATGAGATCGCCCGTTCGGTGATCCGCGAGATCCTGGACCCGGCTGCGCCGCCGGAAATCGTCCGCATCAGCAACATCTTTCACGTCCCCGGCAGCCTGCCTGGCGAAGGCGAGACTCAGATTTTCCTCGCGACAAGCACGGGCGAGCCGGTTTCGTTGCTGGTCCAGCGTCGGCCAGGCACGGAACGCCGCTGGGCCGTGGCACTGGGGGATATCGTCGATCAGGCAGCGGGGCCGCCACAGCCCGAAACGCTGCTCTATTATCGTCTCAGCTGCGGCCTTCCCCCAATGCCGCCAGCGGGCAGTCTGGCGACCGAGACGGCGGAGGCCGAACGTGCTGCGAAAGAGGATTATGCGCTGATCCGCAGCGAGCTCGGGCCGTGCGGGGCCAAACGCTGAACGCAGGGGCGATCAGTCGCGGGCGAGATGGACGAAATCCCGGTCGTACCGTGTAAGTGCCGCGCCGCCATCGACGAACAGGGTCTGGCCGGTTACGGACGGAGCGCCGACCAGAAACGCGACCGCATCGGCAATCTCGGTCGTGGTGGCCAACCGGGCGAGCGGCATCATCTGTTCCAGCCGCGCCATCTGCTGCGTGCCATATTCCGCGGTCGCCAGCGTTAGCCCAGGGGCGACCGCATTGACGCGAACGTGCGGGGCATAGGTCGTCGCCAGGGTCCGCGTCGCCTCTGCCAGCGCCTGTTTCGACACGGTATAGCCCAGCTGGTCCCTGGGGGGCTGCCGGATCCGCTGATCCAGGATATTGACCACGCTGCCCTGGACGCCAGCAGGCAAACCGGCGGCCATCGCCTGACTGAGCAGCACCGGCGCGACCAGATTTACCGCCAGATGGGCCATCAGGTCGGCATGGGTCGTCTCTGCCCCGTCCATCGCGGAAAAGCGGGACGCATTGTTGACCAGTATTGTGACCGGCCGGCCGAAATGGTCCGCCACCCGCCGGACCAGCCCGTCCGTGGCCGTCGGATCAGAGAGGTCAGCCGTAAACCAGGCATGACCGGGTGCGTGATCGGACAGCACCTCAACCAATTCGCCCTCCGGCGTGCCGTCATGCGAACCGTGCAACGCGATCGCATGGCCGGCCCTTGCCAGCCGCGCCGCGATTGCAGCGCCCAACCGTCGGCCGCTGCCGGTGACCAGCGCGACAGGCGCGTCGACCGCAGCGGGCGATGGCTGGATCATCGCCGGTGGCGGACCATGGTGATGCCGATCTGTTCGCCAGCCTCGGCAATGGCCAGCTTGACGATCTTGACCTCCACCCGCTGCACCCGGGCATCCTGGACGAACAGGGTCTGCGCGATGTGATCGGCCACCCCCTCGATCAGGGTGAAATGGACGCCGGCGGGCAGGCCGGTGGCCGCGTGTTTCAGGTCAAGGTAGCTTTTCGATGCATCCAGCGGGGTGTCGGGCGCATAATGGTCGGGGCAATCCAGATCGACGGAAATCGATATCCTGAGCGGCTGTGCCAGGTGCGTTTCTTCCGAATACACGCCGGTCAACACATCGACTTCCAGGTCGGAAACCTGCAACTGCAAACGATCCTGCACCGGCACTGCCTTTATCCCGCGAACCAAATTCGTCGCGCGAATAGGCCGAGCGGCGGTGCTCCGCAACCATCGGCAGCATAATTGCGGCATGTGGCCACCCTCCCCGATTTGAAAGCCTCTTTCGCCGCCGGTGGACGGGCGCTAAGGCGCGGCGCGCCGGGCGACCGACCCGACCGCTGAACAAAGGCCTGCGATGCCCGTGTCGTTGCTAGAACCCCTGGACCGTTTCAGCCACGCGCATCGCGAGGCGCTGCTCGACCGTGCGTTCGGACCGGACCGGCACGGGCGGACGGCCTATCGCATCCGGGCGGGCACCACGGCGATCGCATCGCTCAGCACGGGGCTGGCGGACGCGGGCGGACAACTGATCGGCATGATCCAGGCTTGGCCGGTCGCGCTGGCGCTGGATACGGGCGGATCGATCCCCATGACGATGATCGGCCCGGTGGCGGTCGATCCCGACCATCAAGGGCGCGGCATCGGGCAGGTTTTGATGGCGAAGTGCCTGGCCGCCGCCGACCAGTCATCGTTGCCGGGTACCGACGCACTGATGCTGATCGGCGATCCCGAATATTATGGCCGCTTTCACGGATTTACGGCCGACCGCACGGCACACTGGCGATTGCCGGGACCGGTCGAGGTCCGCCGGTTGCTGGCACGCGGAGCGGCCGTGCCGGATGCAACCGGATTGGTCGTACCCCGCATCGTCGCTGACTGAACGGCGCAACCACCCGGGCGAGCGGCCCTTTCCCGTAGCACGCGAAGCCGTTAGGACGACCGGGATGCCGATGCCCCCTCCCCCGGATCTTGCCAACCTGAGCATGGCCGACATCGCGCGATTGGTCGAACAGCGCGTCCTGCCGCCGGTCGATCGCTGGAATCCGCCCCATTGCGGCGACAGCGAGATGCGGATCGCCAGCGACGGCACCTGGTTTCATCAGGAACGGCCGATCCATCGCACGGAAATGGTGCGGCTGTTTTCGACGCTGTTACGGCTGGAGGCCGATGGTCGGCACGTCCTGGTCACGCCAGTGGAAAAGCTCGACATCGCGGTGGACGACGCCCCGTTCGTTGCAACCGAGATGGCAAGCGAGGGGGCTGGCGCCGAACGCCGAATCGCGTTTCGCCTGAATACCGGCGACCTAGTTCCGCTTGATGCCGATCATCCGCTGATCGTCACCGAAACCGCCGATGGCCCGCGACCCTATCTGTCGGTGCGGGGCGGGATGCGGGCGCTGATCGTCCGCCCGGTCTATTACGAGCTGGCGATGCTGGCGACCGAGGACGCCGCCGAACCGGCAGGCGTCTGGAGCCATGGCGAGCTTTTTCCGATGTTGCCAAGGTGACGGATACCTTGGCTGATCGGCTGGCGCGGGCATTGGCGGATACGGCGGACGATCCGGTCGCTACCCCGCATGCCGATGACGCCGAACCGCCATCCAGCGCCCCGCCAGTGGCGGCCGCCGTGCTGATTGCCGTAACGGACCGGCCGCAACCGGGCGTTATCCTGACCCGGCGAGCGGACCGGCTGAACCAGCATGCGGGGCAAGTCGCCTTTCCCGGCGGCCGGATCGATCCCGAGGATCGGGACGCCGTGGCCGCTGCGTTGCGCGAAGCGCAGGAGGAGGTCGCCCTGCCCCCGACTCGGGTATCGGTCGTCGGCCATATGCGAGAATATCGGACGGTCACGGGCTATGCCGTTCAACCGATCATCGGGGTGATCCCGCCCGATCTGCCCCTGATCGCAGCGGCGGCGGAAGTGGCCGATTGGTTCGAAGTGCCCCTGGATATACTGATCGACCCGAGAAGGCACCGGACCGTGCGGCGGGAATGGCAAGGGCGGATGCGCAGCTATGTCGAGATCGACTGGCCCGGCCATTATATCTGGGGAGCCACCGCCGCGATGATCGTCGCCCTGTCCAATCGCCTGCGGACATTCGCATGACCCGCCATCTGCCCGACGCGCCATGGCGCCATCGACCCGAACTGATCCGCCTGACCGAACTGCTTGGCGGTGCCGAGGGATTGTCGCGGTATGTCGGGGGAGCGGTGCGCGACACGCTGCTAGGGCTGGCGGTTGCGGATATCGACATCGCCACCCGGCTGGAGCCCGATGCGGTGCTGACCCGCCTGGCCGCAGCCGGGGTTCGCGCCGTGCCCACCGGTCTTGCACATGGCACGGTGACTGCGGTGCTGCCCGATGGCCCGATCGAGATCACGACCCTGCGGCGCGATGTCGCAACCGATGGCCGCCACGCCGTCGTCGCGTTTTCGACGGATTGGCGCGAGGACGCTGCACGCCGGGACTTCACCATCAATGCCCTGTCCGCCGAACCCCGCAGCGGGATCATCCACGATTATTTCGGTGGGCTGGACGATCTGGCCGCCGCGAGGGTCCGGTTCATCGGCGATCCTTTGACTCGCATCGCCGAGGATCATCTTCGCATCCTTCGGTTCTTTCGGTTCATGGCACGGTTCGGCGATACCCCCGATGCCGAGGGGCTGGCGGCATGTATCGTCCGTGCCAACGACCTGATGGCATTGTCGCGCGAACGCGTGGCTTCGGAATTGCTGAAACTGCTGGTTACCCCTGCGGCCGCGCAAGTGACTGCGTTGATGCAGGCCAACGGCATTTTTTCGCCGATCCTGCCCGAGATCGAGGCCAGCGGTATCGAGCGGCTGCATGCGCTGATCGGGCAGGAGGCGGCGGGCGGCGTCGCGCCGGATCCGATCCGCCGGCTGGCGGCACTGCTGCCGCCGCGTCCCGACATCGTGGCTGGCGTCGCCGCCCGCCTGCGCCTGTCCAACGCCAACCGCAAACGGATGGAAAGCGCCATCGGTCCCGTCGACGATTCGCCGCGGGGCCTCGCCTGGCGAATCGGGCCGGTGTCCGCCGTCGACCGGCTGCTGCTGAACGGTGATGCCGGATCGGTGGGCGAATTGGCGGAATGGGTGCCGCCGCGGCTTCCGGTCAATGGGGGCATATTGATCGAGATGGGGCTGACCCGCGGGCCGGATGTAGCCGCCGCGCTGCGTCGCATCGAGACGCAGTGGATCGATGCGGGCTTTCCCGATGGCGATGCCGCGCTGGTCATCGCCCGGAATGTGACGAATCAGATGTTGCGCGACCGCAGGAACGACAGCACGTCCGACGGCGGCAACGGCCGGGCATAATAATAGCCCTGCCCCATCGAACAGCCGAGCGCGGCCAGGGTCTGTTCGACCTCGCGGCTCTCAACCCCCTCGGCCGTCGTCGTCATATTGAGTGCCTGGGCCAGCGACAGGATCGCACGGACGATGGCGACCTTGTCCCGATCGGTCAGCATGTCAGTGATGAAGCTGCGGTCGATCTTGAGCGTGTCGATTGGCAGGCGCTGCAGATAGGCCAGGTTGGAATAGCCGGTGCCGAAATCGTCCATCGCCAGCGATGCGCCCAGCCCCTTCAGCGCGTCCAGTGTGGCGATTGCCCGGTCGGGATCGGCGATGATCGCGCTTTCGGTCAATTCGATGGTCAGGCGGTTGCCGTTGACCCCGTAATGCGCCAGCGCCTGTTGGACGAGGGGGACCACATCGTCGCGTTGAATCTGGATCGCGGACAGGTTGACCGCGACGGCGATGCCGCTTTCGCCGCCCATTTCGGCGTCCCATTGGGCGATCTGGCGCACCGCTTCATCAATCGCCCATCGGCCGAGCGGCACGATCAGCCCCGATTCCTCCGCAACCGGGATGAAAGTGGCCGGGGAAATCGGCCTCCCTTCTTCATCCGACCAGCGGGCCAGCGCCTCGAACGAACGGATGCCGCCGGTCGCCAGGTCGCAGATCGGCTGAAAAGCAAGCGAAAGGCCGCCATGATCGATCGCCCGGCGGAGCGCCGTTTCGATCCCGAACTCCGTATGCAGAACGGCAAAGGCACCCGGCGCGTAGATTTCGGTAACCCCGGTCTTTTTCGATCGCTTGACCGCAAACTGGGCGAACCGGATCAGCGTTTCGCCATCGCCGTCGCCCATATTGCCCAAGGCAATGCCGATCGAACAATCGATGCGGATATCGAAATCGGACAGGCGAAACGGGGTCGAAAGGGCGCTTTCGATCCGCCCGGCGACCTGCAGCGCATCGGCCGGGCCGACGTCCAGCCGCATCAGGATGGCGAATTCGTCACCGCCCGTCCTGGCCAAAACGTCGCCAGCGCGCAATGCGCCTTTCAGCCGCCGTGCGACGGAGATCAGCAATTCGTCGCCAACAATGCCGCCCATGCACGCATTGATCCGGCTGAACCGGTCCAGGTTCAGCGCCAGCACGGCAAAACGCGAGCCATCCTCCGTCCGGGCGCGATCGTCCAGCAGGTCCGCAAAGCCCGCCCGGTTCGGCAGGCCGGTCAGGCTGTCGGTCATCATTTCGCGGCGAAGCGACTGATCGGTGCGCAACTCGGCCGTGCGGTCGAGCAGCGTGATCAAAAACCGGCTGGCCATGTCGGGATCGAGGGGAGAAACCGTCACCTCGTAATGGCGGCTGTCGACGGTTTCGCCCGTCTGCCATTCAAACCGAACCGATGATCCTGCTCCATCCGCCGGTCCGTCGAACCGGTCGGCATGCTGATCCAGCAACCCCTTAAGCAAAGGGTCATCGCCAAAGACCAGCCGGAACGGGGCATTCCGCTCGGTGCAGTGCAATCCATCCGCCCGACGGTCGATCAGCGCAGCGGGCACCGGCAGCAAATCGATGAAACTGCTAGCTTCCCTCGCCCGGCGTGGCTGCAGCCATTCCTCCGACGCATCACGCGTCGACGGATCCGGGGTACGTGACCCGATCAGGCCCAGCAGGTTCATCACCCGACCGGCCTAGCCGCAATTCGTTAAGTTGCACTAAAGCCCAGGCAGCGGGATCAGTCGAAGCGGTTGTTGCGTGGAAATCCGCTGGGCGGCGTTCGCCCGGCTGCCCCCCGTGCCGCGCGCCATGCGGACAGGTCGGGTTCGGTGCGGGTCCGCCCCTGTTCCCCGCCCATGGTCCAGCTCAATCCCTGATCGAAGCGGAAGGTCCGGGCATCCGCCAGACTGCCCTCGCGGTACCGCTGCAACTGAACCCCCTGGCCGCGGGCCATTTCGGCAAGCTCGGCCAGCGGGAATACCAGCATCCTGCGGTTGTCGCCGATCACTGCGACATAATCGTCGCCCGGCGCGATCGGCCGCACGACGGCCAGCCGTCCGCCGGTGCGCGGGGACACGACCTGTTTTCCCTTGCGCGTTTCGGCCATCACGTCGCTGGTTCGCACCACAAACCCGCGACCATCGCTGGCCGAGACAAGCAGCCGTTCGCCGGCACTGGCGGGCAACAGGGCAGCGATTTCGCCCTCCAGATCGACCATCAGCTTCACCGGCTCGCCAAAGCCGCGACCGCCGGGCAGCTTGTCGGCAGCCAGCGTGTAAAACCGGCCATTATCGGCCGCCAGCAACAGCTTGTCCGTCGTCTGGGCATGAAAGGCCAGGCGCGGACCATCGCCCTCCTTGAACTTCAGCGCATCGGCGCTGCCCAGGTCGACATGGCCCTTCATCGCGCGGATCCAGCCGCGCTGGGACAGGATGACCGTGATCGGTTCGCGCTCGATCATCGCTTCCAGGGGAATGTCCCGCGCTGCGGCGGCTTCTTCGATCAGCGTGCGGCGGCGGCCCAGTTCGGTGTCGGGTCCGTACCGGTTGCGAATGGCCGTCAGGTCGCGCTTCATCCGGGTGCGCTGGCGCGCCTCGCTGCCCAGTAGGGTCGTCAGCTCGGCCTGTTCCTTTTCCAGTGCCTCCCGCTCGCGGCGAAGCTCCATTTCCTCCAACCTGCGCAGACTGCGCAGCCGCATGTTCAGGATGGCCTCGGCCTGACGATCGGTCAGCTCGAACTCGGCCATCATCACCGGTTTCGGCTCATCCTCCGTACGGATGATCTCGATCACCCGGTCCAGATTCAGGAAAGCGATGATATAGCCGCCAACAAGTTCCATGCGGTCGGCGATCCGGGCCAACCGGTGCTCCGTGCGCCGCCTGAGCACGACGAACTGATGATCGACCCATGCCCGCAACGCCTCGCCCAGACCCATGACGCGGGGGGTGCGATCCTTGTCGAGGACGTTCAGGTTCAACGGGAAGCGGTTTTCCAGATCGGTCAGGCGGAACAGGCCGTCCATCAGCACCTGAGCATCGACGGTCCGGCTGCGTGGTTCCAGCACGATGCGGATATCCTCGGCGCTCTCGTCGCGCACATCGGCCAGGATCGGCAGCTTCTTGTCGTTGATCAGGGTGGCGATCTGTTCGATCAGCTTGCCCTTCTGCACGCCGTAAGGAATCTGCGTGACCACCACCACCCAGGTGCCGCGGCCCTGATCCTCGATGCTCCACCGCGCCCGGACCCGGAACCCGCCGCGCCCCGTGGCATAGGCTTCCGCGATTGCGGCCGGACTGTCGATGATCTGGCCGCCGGTCGGAAAATCGGGCCCCTTCACATGCGCCAGCACATCGGCGTCGGGATTGTCGATCAGGCCGATGGCGGCATCCAGCAACTCGGCGGCATTGTGCGGCGGGATGCTGGTCGCCATACCCACGGCAATGCCCGCCGCGCCATTGGCCAGAAGATTGGGGAACAGCCCCGGAAACAGCTCCGGTTCCTGTTCCTCGCCATTATAGGTCGGGCGGAAATCGGCCGCGTCCTCGTCCAGCCCGGCCATCAGGTCGATGGCAACCTGGGTCAGGCGTGCCTCGGTATAGCGATAGGCTGCGGCGTTATCGCCGTCGACATTGCCGAAATTGCCCTGCCCGTCGACCAGCGGATAGCGAAGCGCGAAATCCTGGGCCAGGCGCACCATCGCATCATAGACGGACTGGTCGCCGTGCGGATGATATTTGCCGATAACGTCGCCGACCACGCGGGCCGATTTCTTGTAGGCTTGGTTGGGGTCGAGCCGCAGCTGGCGCATGGCCCACAACAGCCGCCGGTGAACCGGCTTCAATCCGTCGCGCACGTCCGGCAACGAACGCGCGGTGATCGTGGACAGGGCATAGACGAGATAGCGCTCGGACAACGCGCTGTCGAACGGGTGGTCTATGACATGATTGAAGGGGTCGGTCGGATCGCTGGGCATCTTATCCGCCCTTAACAGGGGTCAGCGCCGCGCGCGAGGGGGATGGCATTCAGTCCGCAACCTCAGTGTGGATATGCAAGTCGCCCGTCAGCGTGCGGTGCACCGGGCATTTATCCGCCACTTCGATCAGCCGCTCGCGCTGGGCGGTGGTCATCGCGCCGTGCAACGACACAGTACGCCAGATGGCCTGCATCCGTGCGCCCGGGTCGGCAGGGGCGGCCTCGCTGTCATGTTCGTGGTTGCGTTCGTGCCGCAACCGGACGGTCACCTGATCCAGCGGAATCTGCTCGCGCTCGGCGATCAGCCTGACGGTCATGCTGGTACAAGCACCCAGCGCCCCCAGCAGCAGGTCATAGGGGCCGGGCGCGGCGTTTTCGCCGCCGACATCCTCCGGCTCGTCCGCCAGCCAGTGATGATCGCGGGTGCGCAGCGTCGTGCCGAAGCGGCCATTGGCATTGCCCGCCATTACCTCGCCGGGGGCAAGATCGTCGACCATGTCCTGCTGGGTCGCAGACAGATAGCGCCCGGCCCAGGCCGCGATGATCGTGGCAGCATAGGCCGCATCGGCCTTGCCGGTCAGCAGATGGTCGGCGCTGTCCAGCGTGACGAAGCTTTTGGGATGGCGCGCGGCCTCGTAAATCTGGCGAGCGTTGTCGATGCCGACCAGTTCGTCGACCGGACTGTGCAATACCAGCAGGGCGCGGCCCAACCCACCGATATGGGTCGCAGGATCGGTCGAGCGCACCCCGTCGATGAACCGGCGGCTCAGCGTGAACTTCCGTCCGGCGATGGTCACCGGTCCCGACCCTTCCCGTTCGATCGTCGCAAGGTCGCCATCGATCCGATGAAGGACGTGCGCGGGATCGAAAGGCGCGCTGATGGTCGCCACCGCCCGCACTGACGCAATTCGGCCCGCCGCCGCCAATGCCGCTGCGCCGCCCAGCGAATGGCCGATCAAAATGGCAGGCGCACCGATCGTTTCCTCCAGATAGGTCGCGGCCGCCACCAGATCCTCGACATCGGCGGCAAATCCTGCCTCGGCAAAATCGCCTTCGCTGCCGCCCAGGCCGGTAAAGTCGAACCGCATCGTGGCGATCCCCTCTGCCGACAGCGCAGCCGTGATCCGCGTCGCGGCATGGCTGCGCATCGTGCAGGTGAAACAATGCGCGAACAGGGCCACCGCTCGCACCGGACCGACGGGCATTTCGATGGATGCCGCCAGCATGGCGCCCTGTCCCCCGGCGAATCGCACCGTCGTGGTCGCCATCCCGTCGATTCTCCCGTCCGCCGCTTGATTACGGCCAAGTTCCCCGTTCGCCGGTCACTTTGGCGCGGTTACCGGGCCAGAGCAACATGCTGAATCCGGCGCATATTCTGTCATGGTGCAATGACCATATGTCATTGCACCATGGCATTTAGTCAGGTCTTATTGACATAGACACGACTCGCTGTCATTTAGTCAGCGTTGCCTGACACAAGGTCAGGTGATAACGACACCGGAAGGACGTCGAGGTGTGGATGAAGAACCGGCTGAAAGTGCTGCGCGCCGAACGCGACTGGAGCCAGGCCGAACTTGGCGGCCGGCTCGGCGTCTCGCGCCAGGCAGTCAACGCGATCGAAACGGGGAAATACGATCCCTCGCTTCCGCTGGCGTTCCGGATCGCCCGGCTGTTCGGTCTGAATATCGAGGAGATATTCGATGATGAAAGGAGTGAAGGCGATGGCCGTTGAGCCGATGGATCCGACGCCCGGCATCGGCGAAACCGCCCAGAAGCAGCGTCGGCGCAGGATCGCCTGGATCCTTGCCGCGCTGATCGCATCGGGCTTTGCCGTCGGTTTTCTGTCCGCCCGGCTGGAAAAGCCGGATGGCGGGTTTCTGGAGGGGATACCCGCTTATTGGGCAATCGCTGCATCGGCGATCTGGTTGATCGCGGTCTGTTATGGCGGTTGGCGGCTGCACAAGGCGACGGACGAGCTGGAACGCAGCACCAACCGATTTGCCTCTGTCATCGCCCTGAACATCTATCTGGTCGGCTATCCGGTCTGGTTCTTCCTGTGGAAGGGCGCGCTGCTGCCCGAACCAAGCCACGAGGCCATTTTCGTGGTCATCTATCTGACGCTGATCCTGACCTATCTCTGGAAGAAACTGCGCACCTGAACCCGTGGGTTGCCACCCCTTATTTACTGGAGGAATGAGATGCTTCGTACGCTGCTGAATACTGGCGTTGCCCTGACGCTCGCCTATTTCCCGCCCGCCGCCCATGCCGGGCAGGCAGCCCCTGCCCCAGCCGCGCCCGCAGCGACTGAACAGGCAGCGCCGATGGAGGATGCAGACCCGGCTTTGTGGGTGGTCAAGGACGAGGATACGACGATCTACCTGTTCGGCACGTTTCACGCGCTGAAGCCGCGGCTGTCCTGGTTCGACGAGGCGGTGAAGACCGCGTTCGACACGTCCGACGAACTGGTCCTGGAAATCGTGATGCCGGGGCCAGAGGACATGGCGAAGGTGCAACAGGTGACGATGGCAAAGGGCGTAAACCCCACCGGTCCGTCGCTGACCGAAAAGCTGCCGGCCGAAAAGCGCGCGGATTATGCCAAGATGCTCGGCGAACTGGGCATTCCGGCCAATGCGCTCGACCGGCTGGACCCGTGGCTGGCATCGCTGACCGTGATGCAGGTGATGATGCCGAAAATGGGCTTTTCGCCCGAAAGCGGTGCCGAAGCGACGCTGACCGCCGCTGCAAAGGCCGCCAACAAGCCGATCAGCGCGGTGGAAACCATCGAACAGCAGCTCGGCTTTTTCGACGGCATGAGCGAGACGGCACAGCTCGCGATGCTGACCAGCATGATCGACGACCGCGACGAATTGCCGGCCGTCATGGACCGGATGCTGACGCTGTGGAAATCGGGCGATGCGGTCGAGCTGGCGAAGCTGATCGAGGAGTACAACGCCGCCTCGCCCGAAATGGCGTCGATTGTCTTTGACCAGCGCAATGCCCGCTGGGCCGATTGGATCAAGACCCGGCTGGACAAGCCCGGCACGGTGTTCATGGCGGTCGGCGCGGGCCATCTGGCGGGCGACGACAGCGTTCAGGAAAAGCTGAAGCCGATGAAGATCGAAGCCGAGCGCATCGCCTATTGATCGGCCGATCGCCCTGATTTTCCACTCACGCCGGGGCCGCTCCTGCCCCGGCGTTTCTTTCAGGCCATGCGCCGGATGCGGGTGTCGATGGCACCGCCTTCGATCCGCAATTCGTTGAAACTGGGGGGATCGGTGCGCAACCGCTCCGACAGCGTACCGGCACCGATCAGGCGGATGGTCCGCCCCTCGATTGAATGCGCGACATCGAACGGGTCGTGGACGTGACCGGTCAGCACCGCATCGGCACCGGCACGGACCAGTGCCGCCAGCGCCTCTGGACCGCGCCGGGTCCGTGCGTCCATCACCGTTCCGGCCTCGATCAAGGGATGGTGAGCGGTGACCAGGGAAACCGCGCCGGCCGGCCGTTTGCCGAGCTGATGGATCGCGCGGCCAAGGTGGCGCCGCGACACATGGCCCTTTGCCCAGTTCAGCCGCCACTGAAACCGCGCCGTCGTCCGCAACGGGACGATGGCGACGCCGTGGATGTTCAGCGGCCGTTCGATCATGCGTTCCAGCCGCAGGTATCGGCGATAGGGCATCATCATCCGGGCCAGCGGATTGAAAACCGGCAGGTCGTGATTGCCGACCTCTACCGTCACCGGAACGTTCAGGCCTTCCAGCCATTCGGCGGCCGCCGCGAACTCATGGCTGCGCGCCGATTGGGTCAGATCACCGGTCATGATGACGGCATCGGGGCGCTCATTCGCTACTGCGGCGGCAAACCAGTCCAGGGCAGACCGATCCTCTCGCCCGAAATGCAGATCGCTGACATGGAACAGGCGGATCACGCTACTTCGTCCACGGCCCTGGTCGCGACGAACCGCTCCTTGCTGAGCGCCCAGCGGATGGGGGCGCCCGGCGGCAAAGGCTGCGGCTCGCCATCGAACAATGCCAGCACCGGCTTGCGCCCGGCGACGCGCATGTCGCGGACGATCTGCTGGGTGACCGGACGGGCGGACACCCATTCTCCCGTCAGCCAATTCCAGCCGAGATCGAGGATGGCGCGCCAATCTCTTGCGTCGATGGCAGCGACATCCAGGCCGTCCATGTCCGGACGGACGAACACGGCCTGATAGCTGCCGGTCATGCCGACCACGCCACGCACCCGGATCCCGCGGCCAAAGGTGCGACGCCAGGCATAGCGGATCGCGGCGAACATTTGGCCGAATTTGCCGCGCCGCGCGCCTTCGCGTGCCCGGTACCATTGGCCGGCCGGACCAAGGATCAACCCGACAAAGGCACGGCCGACATCCGTATCGACCCAGGGCAGCGCGACCCGGCGGGCGGAGACATGGGCGGCGTGGATGATCTCGGCTGGGTCAAGGCTGTCGTGCAAAGCCTTTGCCAACAGGTTCATCGTCCCGCCCGGCAGGATCAGGAACGCACCCTCCCAGTCGTGCAGGGCACAAAGCGCGGTATTGATCGTGCCGTCGCCCGCAAACAGTACGAGCGTGTCGACCCGTTCCCCGTCCAGCTGCTCCGGCGTCGGCATGGGCTGTTCGGGAAAATCGGTCCGCCCGACCAGGGTAAGGCCGCGTTCGGCGAATACCGCGACGATCGCTTCGCATTTTTCGGCACTGGTGGTGCCGGACCCGGGATTGGTGACGAACCAAAGTCTTTCCATGCCCGCCAAACGCGCGCCGCGCCCCATGGTCGCATCGATTGCGAAACAAATTACGGGGCCGGAGCCAACGCCTTCAGCGGCGTATCGGCGTCGGCCAGCCGATCCGGCGGCACGGCCGCCGCGGTTTCGACCAGCTTGCGCCCCTGGACGTAATCCTTGGCCATGTTGACGCAATCGAGCGCAATTATTCGGCCCTGACGCAGATAGATGAGCGAAAAGCGCCCGGCGGCCGGATCGCCCCGGGTAACCGTCATGTCGTACCCGGCGGACAGGCCAACGGTCTGCAGCTTCAGATCATACTGGTTCGACCAGAACCAGGGCACGGCGTCATAGGCGAGGCCCGTCTCTCCGGTCAGCACGCGGGCAACGAGATTGGCCTGATCATGCGCATTCTGCACCGATTCCAGCCGGATGGGCGCTTCGGTTGCGGCAAAGCGATTGAGGTGGGCGGCACAGTCGCCGATCGCAAAGATGTCGGGCAGGCTGGTGCGGCATTCGCCATCCACCAGCACGCCCCCCGCTCCGCCCTGCGCCCCGGCGGCCAGAAGCGGTTCGACGGCCGGCACGATGCCGATGCCGACGACGATCATCTGCGCCGGGATGATTTCCCCATCGGCCAGCCGGACGCCCGTCGCCCGGCCATCCGTCCCCTCGATGCAGACAACGGCGCTGTTCAGGCGGAGATCGACCCCGTGGGCGCGGTGAGCCTCCTCAAAAAAGCGCGATAGCGGCTCGCCGGCCACGCGGGCGAGCACGCGGTCCAGCGCCTCGATCAGGACGACGCGGCGATCCAGCTTGGTCAGCACCGCCGCGGCCTCAAGCCCGATATAGCCGCCACCGATCACCACAATCTGCTCGACCCCCGGCAGCGCGGCGATCATCGCATCGGCATCGGCGCGGGTGCGGACGGTGAACACACCCGACAGATCGGCCCCGTCGCAGGTCAGCCGCCGGGGCGCACCACCCGTGGCCCAGACGAGCCGGCCATAGCCGATGGTTGCACCATCGGCGGTCGCCAGCGTTCTGGCGGCGGGATCGACCGACACCACGCGGCGGCCGGTCAGCATGGCAACCTGCCGTTCCTGCCAAAAGCCAGGCTGGCGGATCAGCATCCGTTCCCAGGGCTTTTCTCCGGACAGATATTCCTTGCTGAGCGGCGGGCGCTCATAGGGCTGTTCCGGTTCTTCCCCGATCAGGGCGATGGTCCCGTCATATCCGCGCTGGCGCAGCGAAATGGCGAGTTGCGCACCGCCATGGCCCGCGCCGACGATCACCGTATCATATCTGTCGTTCATTCCCGCCGCTCTATCATGTGCCAATCATCATGCCAGCAGATGCGACCCCATCCCAACCCCGTCTTGTCAGCTGGCGACCACAAAGCGGTAAGAAGGCCGTCAGTCCACCCTCTCGACGCGGACCAGCACGGTACCCTCGCTGACCTGTCCCCCTTCGGCAGCGTTCAGCTCGGCCACCGTCCCGTCGAACGGCGCGGTGAGCGCATGCTCCATCTTCATCGCCTCCAGCGTCAGCAGGCGCTGGCCCTTGGTGACGGATTGACCGGCGGTGACCTCGACGGCGGTGACCCGGCCCGGCATGGGGGCGAGGATGACACCGTCTGCGGCTGTGCCGGCGGCGGCGGCGCCCGCGCGGAATGCTTCAAACGGATGCGGCCACCCCTTTTGGACAATTAGAATCTGGCCGCCGTATTGCCAGAGTAGCGAACCCACTCCCAAGCGGGTCGATCCAATCGCAGCGCTGTGCGGCTGGCCATCGGCAAGCATCCAGACCGTCTTGTTGGCTGGCGCATTAGCGCGGAACCCCAGGAGGTCGGTCCAAGCATCGGCAAGCTCGTCACTGTATCTTTGCGGCGCGATCGCTACATCGGTGCCGCCTGCTTGCTTGAAGACATTGATCGCGCCCATTTCGAGAAGCGGTTCGGTCAGTTCGGCGCCAGCGACCAACGCATCGATATTGGCGGCAATAAAGCCAGTTGCAAGCGAGGCGGACCGGACACTGTCGTGGCGCAGCAGTGCCGACAGGAAGCCGGCATTGTTTTTCACTGGCCAAGTCAGAACAGAATCGCAGGTGTAGGCAAGGCGTTCGAGTGCCTCGGGCCGGTCCGCAGCTTTTACCACGAGCTTGGCGATCATCGGATCGTAGAAGGGCGAGACGGTGTCATGCTCCGCTACGCCAGTCTCGATCCGGGCAATGTCATCGTCGAGGTGGAAATTGCTCAGCGTGCCGGTGCTGGGAAGGAAGCCGGTGAGGGGATCTTCGGCATATAGCCGCGCTTCGATGGCATGGCCATTGATCGACAGCTCCTCCTGCCGCTTCGGCAGCGGCTCGCCGCTCGCCACGCGCAGCTGCCATTCGACCAGATCGACGCCGGTAATCTCCTCCGTCACCGGATGTTCGACCTGAAGCCGGGTGTTCATTTCCATGAACCAGGTGCGATCGGCGCGAAGGCCGTCGCTGGCGTCGGCAATGAACTCGATGGTGCCCGCACCGACATAGTCCACCGCCTGGGCCGCACGGACAGCGGCGGCGCAGATCGCGTCGCGCGCTTCGGCGCTCATCCCCGGTGCAGGGGCTTCCTCGATCACCTTCTGATGGCGGCGCTGAAGCGAGCAGTCGCGTTCGAACAGATGGACGACGTTGCCATGGGTGTCGCCGAACACCTGCACCTCGATATGGCGGGGCGACAGAATGTATTTTTCGATGATGACGCGGTCGTCGCCGAAGCTGGACGCCGCCTCGCGCTTGCAGCTGGCCAGTGCATCGGGGAAGTCGGCGCTTGCCTCGACGCGGCGCATCCCCTTTCCGCCGCCGCCCGCCACCGCCTTGATGAGCACGGGATAGCCGATCGCGTCGGCCTCGGCCTGCAGGCGGTCGGGCGATTGGTCCTCGCCGAGATAGCCGGGGGTGACCGGCACGCCCGCCGCCGCCATCAGCTTCTTCGCCGCGTCCTTCAGGCCCATGGCGCGGATCGAATGCGGCGTTGCGCCCACCCAGATCAGCCCGGCGGCGGTGACGGCTTCGGCGAACTCCGCATTTTCCGACAGAAAACCATAGCCGGGATGGATCGCCTCTGCCCCGGTGGCCTTTGCAGCAGCGATGATCTTGTCACCGCAAAGATAGCTTTCACGCGCAGGGGACGGTCCGATATGTACCGCCTGATCCGCCTGACGGACGTGCAGCGCGTTGGCATCGGCATCCGAATAGACCGCGACGGTGCGGATACCCATGGCCCGCGCGGTCCGGATGATCCTGCAGGCGATCTCGCCGCGGTTGGCGATGAGGAGGGATTGGATCATGCCGACGCCCCGTGAGAGTTGACAGTTTTGACGAAACGAATGGGTTTTGACGCGTGGTTGACAGGTGTCGGACGGGTTTCATGCGAGAGACAATGGCGGGTGAAGGGCGCGGCGGTCATGGGCGGAACCCTATCGGCTGAAGGCGGCGTAGGACAGGGCATCACTCAACCTCCCCGGCACGGGGAGGGGGACCATCCGCCATGGGCGGATGGTGGAGGGGTCTGGGGGCCTGGCAGGCTCTGACGATAACATTCACAACATCATCAGCGGATCGCATCACATCGCGCGCGGGGATGCGAAGGGTACGAAAACCACAAGCCATCAGCGTCCTGTCGCGCACCTGATCTTTGTCGAGAGCATTGCCGCGATCATGCGCCTCACCGTCAATTTCAATGGCAAGCCGAGCGCTGAGACACGCGAAATCGAGGCTGTATGGACCAATCGGATGTTGCCGCCGAAACTTGAAGCCGCCGGGGCGCAGCTTCAGTGCACGCCAGAGCAGCACTTCCGGTGGGTTGCCGGATCGACGTTCGCGACGCGCCATGCGGATGGTTTCGCGGGTTGTGGAGAAGACCCCTCCACCATGCTTCGCATGGTCCCCCTCCCCGTTCCGGGGAGGTTGATTGTCGTTCGTCACGCTCACATCCGGAACACGCCGAAGCGGGTGTCATCGACCGGTGCTTCGCGCGTGGCGGCGAGGGCGAGGCCAAGCACGTCGCGGGTCTGGACGGGATCAATGATGCCGTCGTCCCACAAGCGGCTGGTCGCGTGCCAGGGATTGCCCTCTTCCTCGTAGCGCTGGCGGATGGGGCCCTTGAAAGCTTCGGCTTCCTCCGCCGTCCACGTCGCCGCGTCGCGGTGGACGGTGGCGAGGACGCTTGCCGCCTGTTCGCCGCCCATCACGCTGATGCGGGCATTGGGCCAGGTGAACAGGAAGCGGGGGGAATAGGCGCGGCCGCACATGCCGTAATTGCCCGCACCGAAGCTGCCGCCGATCAGGACGGTGATCTTGGGGACGGTCGCAGTGGCGACGGCGGTGACCAGCTTTGCGCCATGTTTCGCAATGCCTTCCGCCTCATATTTCCCACCGACCATGAAGCCGGAGATGTTCTGCAGGAACAGGAGCGGGATACCGCGCTGCTGCGCGAGCTGAATGAAATGCGCGCCCTTCACCGCCGCTTCGCTGAACAGGACGCCGTTGTTCGCCAGGATGGCGACCGGCATCCCCCAGATATGGGCAAAGCCACAGACAAGCGTGGTGCCATAGAGCGCCTTGAACTCGTGGAATTCGGAGGCGTCGACCAGCCGGGCGATGACTTCGCGCACGTCATAGGGCGCACGCACGTCCTGGGGGATGATGCCGTACAGGTCTTCGGCCGCGTATTTGGGGGGGCGTACCACCCCTCCACCGCCCTGCGGGCGGTCCCCCTCCCCGTTCCGGGGAGGTTGCAAGTAGGAGACGATGTCGCGCACGATGGTCAGCGCGTGTTCGTCATTTTCCGCGACGTGATCGACCACGCCGGACTTGCGCCCGTGCAGATCGCCGCCGCCCAGATCCTCGGCGCTGATCTCCTCGCCCGTCGCGGCTTTCACCAGCGGGGGGCCGGCGAGGAAGATCGTGCCTTGGTTGCGGACGATGACGGTTTCGTCGGACATGGCTGGGACATAGGCACCGCCCGCCGTGCAGCTGCCCATGACGCAGGCGATCTGGGGGATGCCGCGTGCGCTCATATTGGCCTGATTGAAGAAGATGCGGCCGAAATGGTCGCGGTCGGGGAATACCTCGGCCTGGTGCGGCAGGTTGGCGCCGCCTGAATCGACCAGGTAGATGCAGGGCAGCCGGTTCTCCATCGCGATTTCCTGTGCGCGGAGATGCTTCTTGACCGTCATCGGGAAATAGGTGCCGCCCTTGACCGTCGCGTCATTGGCCAAGATCATCACCTGTCGCCCGGACACGCGGCCGATACCGGCGATCACGCCGGCGCCGGGGACATCACCATCGTAAAGGTCGAAGGCAGCAAGCTGACCGATTTCGAGGAACGGCGAGCCGGGATCGAGCAGGCGCTCCACCCGGTCGCGGGGGAGCAGCTTGCCACGGGCACTGTGCTTCGCGCGGGCGGACTCGCTGCCACCAAGCGCCGCATGGGCGACATCGGCGCGCAGCTTTTCCGCCAGCGCGCGGTTATGCGCTGCGTTGGCGCGAAAGGCTTCGCTGTCGGGCTGGATGGCGGTGGGCAGGACGGGGGCGGTCATCGGTTATTGCCTGTCCAGATGCGCCTGGAAAAAGGGCAGCACCTTCTTGCCGAACTGCTGGGCGATGCGATTGACGTGATCGCCTTCGTACAATTCCCACTCATGCTTTACGCCGAATTGCTGGAGCCCGGCTCGGAATTGCTGGACGCTGCCGAGCAGGAAATCCTTGTCGCCGATATCGATGGCGATCGCTTCATATTGGCCAAGCGCACCCAGATATTGCGGCAGCATCACCAGCGGAGCATTGGCGGAAATGCGGGCGGCAAAGACCGGATCGACGGTCCCGTCGGGGTTCAGCCCGAAATCGACATGAAAGGGAGCGTTGCCCGGCAAGGGTGCCCAGGCGGACAGGGTCGCAAATCCAGCCTTTTCGAAAAAACCGCCAGCCAGCGCCTGTTCCATCGTCATGCCCTTCATCCGGGCGAGCGCGTCGGGGACCGGAACCTGCGGCACCAGGCAGCAGGGGCTCATCGCATAGAGGCTGGAGAAGACCTGCGGATATTTCATGCCGATGCGCAGCGTGCCGTATCCGCCCATCGAATGACCGGCCAGGCCCCGGCTCTCGCGTCGCGCCAGGGTGCGATATTTGGCATCGATATGGGCCACCAGATCCTCGGCGATGAACCGCTCGAAATCGCCGGTAGTGGGCGAGTTGGAATACATGGCCCCCGCATGACGGGTGAAGGCGTCGGGCAGGACCAGGATGACCCCGCCGCCACCGTCCGCCAGCGCCGTATCCGCCGCGATGCCGCGCAAATTGTCGCGCGCGTTCGAGGTGAAGCCGTGCAGGTGATAGACGACCGGATAGCGTTTCTGCGGGTTGGTGGCATAGTCGGGCGGCAGCACCACGACGACCTCCCGATCGGCGGAGTTACCCTCCAGATTGCCTTCCAGCGATTTGCCATGGACGGTGATCGTCTCGACGATCGCTGGCGCCCTGGCGACTGACTGAGCGGTTGCGGACGAACGCGCCGCTGCCAGACCCGGCATCGCCAGCATGGCAATGCCGAGCATCATTCCGGCAGCCCGCACCCTTGATCGCATCATCATCATCCCCTGCCTTGATTGGTCATGCGCCGATCAGTTCGCGGCCGATCAGCATCCGGCGAATCTCGTTGGTGCCCGCGCCGATGTCGAGCAGCTTGGCATCGCGCAGATAGCGTTCGACCGGCCAGTCCTTGGTATAGCCCGCGCCCCCCAGCGCCTGCACCGCTTCGCCCGCTACCTTGAAGGCGTTTTCACTGGCCAGCAGGATCGCGCCCGCTGCATCGAAACGAGTGGTCCTGCCGGCATCGCACGACCGCGCGACGGCATAGACATAGGCCCGGGCGGAATTGAGCGCGACATACATGTCGGCGACCTTGGCCTGGATCAGCTGGAAACTGCCGATGGGCGTGCCGAACTGCTTGCGTTCGCGGACATAGGGGATGACGACGTCCAGACAGGCCTGCATGATGCCAAGCTGAATGCCCGCCAGCACCGCGCGTTCGTAATCCAGCCCGCTCATCAGCACGCCGACGCCGCCGTTGACCGGCCCCATCACCTGTTCGTCGGCAACGAAACAGTCGGTGAAGACCAGCTCGGACGTGGGCGAGCCGCGCATGCCCATCTTGTCGATCTTCTGACCGATGGCGAAGCCGTCGAACCCCTTTTCGATCAGAAAGGTCGTGATGCCGCGCGACCCTTCGCCGGTGCGGGCATAGACGACCAGCGTGTCGGCATAGGGCGCATTGGTGATCCAGAATTTCGTGCCGTTCAGCACATAGCCGCCATCGACGCGGTCCGCCTTCAGCTTCATGCCGACGACGTCGCTGCCCGCCCCCGCCTCAGACATGGCGAGCGAGCCGACATGCTCGCCGGAGATCAGCGGCGGCAGGTACTTCGCCTTTTGCTCGGGCGAGGCCCAGCGGGCGATCTGGTTGATGCACAGGTTGGAGTGCGCCCCATAGGACAGGCCGACCGAGGCGGAGGCGCGGCTGACCTCTTCGCACGCGATGACGTGTTCCAGATAGCCGAGGCCAAGGCCGCCATCTTCCTCCGCCACCGTGATCCCGTGCAGGCCAAGCTCGCCCATGGCGGGCCAGAGTTCGTCGCGCGGAAACCAGTCATCGGCATCCACCCGCGCGGCCAGCGGGGCGATCCGTTCGGCAGCGAAACGGGACACGCTGTCGCGGATCATGTCGGCATTTTCGCCGAGCGCGAAATCGAACTGGGGGAGGGTCAACGCATCTCTCCTGTGGTCCGTCGCCGGGCCGGTGGCCGGGCGATCGTATCATTTGTTACTACTACCCCCTAAGCGATAACCGGGCCACACCGCAACCGCGGAGCGACGATAGCGAACGCCTATTCGCCGCCCAGTCGGTCGATGCTGACATCGACGTCCAGCACCTCTTCTCCGTGCCCGATGCGCATGCCGGCAATCGGCGTCGCACTGGCGGCATCCAGGCCGATGGCGATGCGGACATAGCCCTGATCCGGCGACTTGCCGTGGGACGGATCGAAGCCGACCCAGCCCAGCCCGTCGACCCATCCCTCTACCCAGCCATGGGGACCGGGGGCGCCATGGGTGTCGGCAACGGCCAGGCTGTATCCGACGACATAGCGCGCCGGGATCGACAGTGCCCGGGCAGCGGACACGAACACCAGCGCCATGTCGCGGGCAGAGGCGGCGTCGGCGGCGAACATGGCGGCGGCATCGGTCCGGCCCGTCTTTTCAACGACATTCGGCCAGTGCGACTGCAAGGCGCGCGACAGCGCCCAGAGGCGGTTGAGCGTGCCGCCGTCCGAGGCGGTCACCCGTTCCGCGAACTCGATCAGTGCGGCATCGGGGCGGGTGGTGGGCGTGAGCCGCCGGTACAGCATCGGCGTCAAGGTTTCCGTGCTGCCCGACACCACGCCGCTGCCGTCGGTGGTCAGCACTTCGCCGGCCACGGTGATGGCGATTTCGTCCAGCGGCCCCTCGGCATAGAGCATGGTGATGGCATTGCCGAACCCGTCGGTCGCCTGGCGCAGCCGCGCATCGCAGCTGACGTCGATGCGCCAATGGACGATGGTCTGGTTGGCATCGTCCCGCGGGGTGAGTCGCAGCAACTGGACCAGACGCGCCTGCGGCTCCGAAAACCGGTAGTGCGTGGTATGTTCGATCGCCAGCCGCATCAGCCGAACCGGAACTGGCGGGCGATGACGCCGTCCAGCCTTTCGTTTTCCGCGATGAAGCCGGTCAGCCATTCGTGCAAGCCGCCGACGATCACGTCGCCGGACTTGGTCCGCTGCATCCGCGACATCCGCGCGCGGGCCATCCGGTCCGCCTCGCCCTGAAGCCCGGTGCGCCTGGCCAGCATGCTGAGCATCTCCACCGCCTCCTCCACGCACGCCGCCAGGCTGCGCGGCAATTCACCCCGCGTCATCAACAGGTCGATGACCAAAGACGGCTTCAGCCCCTCGGAATACAGCCAGCGATAGGCGGTGACCGCGGAAACCGTCTGCAGGATCGTGGTCCACTGATCGCGGTCGATCAGGCCGCCGACCTTTTCGCCCTCTGGCAGCAGCAGATGATATTTCACGTCGATCAGGCGCGCGGTGTTGTCCGCTCGCTCGATCGCGGCGCCGAGGCGGATGAACCATACCGCCTCGTTCTTCATCATGCGGTGTACGGCCCCTTCGAACCCGCGCGTTTCGGCCTTGACCGCCTCGACCAGCCCCAGCGTGACATTGGGATCGCCGGGATTTGCCGGATTGCCGAACAACAGCCAGGCGCGGTTGATCCCGGCCCATGCCTCCCGCGTCAGCGCGGTGCGGACGGCACGGGCATTGTCGCGCGCCATGTACAGGCAATGGACGATCGACCCGGAATGGGTGCCGTCGACCGTCAGGTAGCGGGCGACATCCGACGGGGACAGGCGGTGGCCGGCGGCGGCGAACCGTTCGTCGTTATAGGTGACCGCCAGCGCGCTGGCCCACGCGGCCTCCCCCGCCGGACGCGCGGACAGGGCATCGAGGCGGATCGTCGCCTCGACCAGACGCGCGGTGAAATCCGCGCGTTCGATATAGCGACCCAGCCAATAGAGCGAGGCAGCGGAGCGAGACAGCATCAACATCAGTCCGCCCCCCCGGACTGAACCTGCGACTGGGTGCCGATCGGCGTTTCGCTGACCAATGTCTGTTCCGGCACCTCGTTTTCGCTGGCCGGCAACAGGACGAAACTGTCCTTGGTGCCGCCGCCCTGGCTGGAATTGACGACGAGCGATCCCTGTTTCAGCGCGACACGGGTGAGGCCGCCGGGCACCACGCGCACCCCGTTGCTGCCGGTCAGGACAAAGGGGCGGAAATCGACATGGCGCGGGGCCAGTCCCTGTTCGGTAAAGGTGGGCACGGTGGACAGGGCCAGGGTTGGCTGGGCGATATAACGCTGCGGCTCGGCGATCAGCGCGGCTCGGAACCGTTCGATCTCTTCACGCGTGGCGGTCGGCCCGACCAGCATCCCGTATCCGCCCGACCCGTCGACCAGCTTGACCACCAGTTCGGGCAGCCGGTCGAGCACATAGGCCAGCGCCTCCGGCTCCCGGCACCGCCAGGTCTGGACGTTGGGCAGCCTGGCGTCGCTGCCCGTATAGAAGCGGACGATTTCGGGCATATAGCTGTAAATCGCCTTGTCATCCGCGATGCCGTTGCCCGGCGCGTTGATCAGCGCGACATTGCCCGCCCGGTACGCGGCCATGATCCCCGGCACGCCAAGCATGGAATCGGGGCGGAACACCAGCGGATCGAGGAAATCGTCGTCGATGCGGCGATAGATGACGTCCACCCGCACCCGGCCGCCGATCGTCTGCATATAGACGATGTCGTCGTCGACGATCAGGTCCGCCGCCTCGACCAGCGGCACGCCCATCGAATCGGCCAGAAAGCTGTGTTCATAATAGGCGGAGTTATAGTGGCCGGGGGTCAGCACCACACACAGGGGCGCGCGTTCGCGGCCGGCCGGGGCCACCGATTGCATCGTCGCCAGCAAAAGGTCCGGATAGCTGTCCACCGCAGCCACGCGAAACGCCCGGAACAATTCGGGGCACAGCCGGATCATCGCCTCGCGGTTTTCGAGCATGTAGGAGACGCCGGAGGGCGTGCGGGCATTATCCTCGAGCACGAAGAATTCGTCGGGGCCGGTGCGGACCAGATCAATGCCGCAGATATGCGCCCACACGTCGTGCGGCGGCCGCGTGCCGACGATTTCGGGGCGGAACTGTTCATTGCAGTGGATCAATTCGGGCGGGAGGATCCCGGCCCGCAAAATCTCCTGCGGCCCATAGATGTCGCGCAGAAAGGCGTTGATGGCGTCGACCCGCTGGATCAGCCCGCCGCTGAGGCTGGACCATTCGGCGGCGGTGAAGATGCGCGGCACGATATCGAACGGGATGATCCGTTCCGCCGCGTCCTGATCGCCATAGACAGCGAAGGTGATGCCGAGCTGGCGGAACATCGTTTCGGCGGCCTGCAGGCGGCGGCTGAGTTCTGCGGGCGGCGTCTGGGCCATCCAGTCGAACAGCGCGTCGAAACCGGGTCGTGCACCTGCGCCCCTGCTCAGGCCCCAGATTTCGTCGAACGCGCCGTCCACTCCCGATCGCCCCCCATTTGGCCGTTTCCACCGATAACGCCAATGCTGCACATATCGTTGCACCGCACAAGGGCCGGCGCAGGAAAATTACGGGGCAGCGCGTTCCGTCAGCATTGCCTGAGTGAGCAACTGGGGCAGTACTTCGGGCTGGGCGGCACCGGGGCCGTACCAGAGATACAGCGGCACGCCCGCCCGGCCGTTCGCCTCGATGAAGCGGCCGAGCGCAGGATCGCCATTGGTCCAGTCGCCGACCAGCACCGCCACCTTGCCGCCTGCCAGCGCATCCCGGACGGCATCGGTGTCGATGACGGCGCGCTCGTTCACCTTGCAGGTGACGCACCAGTCGGCGGTGAAATAGGCAAAGACCGGACGCCCCTCTGCCCGGAGCGCGGCCAGGCGCGCCTCGCTGAACGGTTCGGCCCCGGCAATGGCGGCGGACGGCGCGGCATCGGCGGGGGCCGGCTTGACCAGCGGCAGCGCGGCGAGCCCGGCGACCAGCGCCAGCGTGCCGGGCACCCAGGCGCGGGCGCTGAACCCCCGTTGCAAAGCCCCCGACCACCACAGGCCGAGCGCGAACAACATTGCTGCGCCCAGCCCCAGCGTCATGCCGCCAACCCCCGCCTGTTGCCCCAATACCCAGGCAAGCGCGAGCGCAGTGAGGAACATCGGCACGGACAGGATATGGCGCAGACGCACCATCCATGCCCCCGGCTTTGGCAGGCGCCGACGAAGGGCAGGCACATAGCCGAGCAGCAGAAAGGGCAGTGCCAGCCCCAGCCCCAGCCCTGCAAAGATCAGGAGGGCGACCGGCGTGGGCAGTACCAGCGCAGCGCCCAGCGCCGCCGCCATAAAGGGTCCGGTGCAGGGCGTGGCGACGAAAGCGGCGAGCGCGCCGGTCATGAAGGCATTGCCCGACCCGCCATCGGTCAGCCGGGCGAGCGGGCCGGGCAAGGTCATCTCGAACAGGCCCGCCAGATTGAGGGCGATGGCGGTGACCAGCAGCAACAGGACCAGGATCACCTGCGGATTCTGCAGCTGGAACGCCCAGCCGACACTGGCACCGCCCGCGCGCAGGGCAAGCAGCAGGCCGCCCAGCGCCAGGCAGACAGCGACGACCCCGGCGGTATAGGCCAGCGCCTCGCGCCGTGCCTGTCGCTCCTCGCCGCCGGCCTTGGCCAGGCTCAGCGCCTTGAGGCTTAGGATCGGGAACACGCAGGGCATGACGTTGAGCAGCACCCCGCCCGCCAGCGCCCCCAGGAAGGCAATCAGCGCAGCCGTCCAGTCCATCCCGCCGGATGGCAGCGCGGGCACCGGTCCGGGCGTGGCAGCGATGGCGAAGCCCCGCCCTTCGCCCGTCGACAACACGCCCTCGATACGGTCGACCGCCCCTGTCGCGCGGGTCTCGATCAGCACGCGGTCGCCGTCGCGCACGACCCGCTGGGCCGCGTCGTAATCCACGACATCGCCGGTCAGTGGAAAGAAATAGGGATCATCGAGCGGCTGATCGGCCGGAAAGGGGATCGCCAGGCGGATCGTCCGCCCCTCCCCTGCCCCTTCGAGCGCAAAGGCGGCGGGGCTGCCGATCGGCGGAGGGATGGCGCGGCGCCACGCATCGAATCGCGCGCGCATCGCCGGATCGACCGCGCCATCACCAACCGTCAGCGTGATCGACCGATCGGCCCGTTCGGGCACGCAGATCTCGTCGGTGCAGACGAGATAATCGAGCTTGACGCTGACCGGCAGCCTCGTGCCCGGAGCAAGGCCATCCGGCACCTTGAGCGTCACCAGCGGCGCGAACGGCCCTTCATAGACATAGTTCATGATGCCCGCGACGATCAGCCGGTGCGGCACAGGATAGCGCGGGGCGCCTGCCGTCACGCCCGGCGGCAGATTCCAGTCGTAGCGGGTGGCGACGCCCGCCGCGCCGGGGTTGAGCCAATATCCGTGCCATCCCGCATCCGGGCGGCTGTCGAACGCCAGCGTCACCTCGCTGCCCGGCGCGGGCCGATCGGTCTCCGCAATCAGATCGATGGCGATATGCGGACCGGGGCCGATGCCTTGCGCGGCAATCGGAGATACGAGGACGAGCGCGACGAGCGCCAGCAGCGCGCGCACTGTCATCATCCCGACATGGTTCAACCGCATTCGCCGTCCTTGCCTCATCCGCCGCACCGGCCTAGCCGTCGCGGCGATCCATCGGGAGCTTTTCTCATGCGCCGCCTGACCGCCGCCCTGCTGTGCCTGTCCGCCCTAGCGGGTTCGCCCGCCGCCGCGCAATCGGTTACCCCGGCTCCTGCAAGCGGCCCGCCGAAACTGATCGTTGCCATCTCGGTCGATCAGCTGGGCGGCGACCTGTTCGCCGGGTATCGCCAGCATTTTGCGGGCGGGCTGGCGCGATTGCAGTCGGGCGTGGTGTTCGCCGACGGGTATCAGGCGCAGTCGGCCACAGAGACCTGCCCCGGCCATTCGACGCTGCTGACCGGCAGCTATCCTGCGCGCAGCGGCATCATCGCCAACGACTGGATCGACCCGGCCAGCCCGCGCGCGGACAAGACGATCTATTGCGCCGAGGACGAGCGCGTGCCGGGCAGCACCTCGCGCAGTTACACGGTGTCGCCCGTCCACCTGAAGGTGCCGACGCTGGGTGACCGGCTGAAGGTCGCGAACCCCGCCAGCCGCACCGTCGCGGTGTCGGGCAAGGACCGGTCTGCAGTGATGATGGCCGGGCCGAACGCCGACGAAATCTGGTGGTGGGGCGGAAAGGGATTCGTCAGCTATGCCGGGCGCGCCGAGCCGTCGGCCGTCACGCGGGGCAATGCCGCCGTCGCCGCCCGGCTGGCGCAGGCGCAGGCGGCGCTGGACCTGCCCGAGCAGTGCCGCTCGCGCGACCGGGCGATCGACATTGGCGGCGGCAAGAGTGTCGGCACGGGTCGATTTGCCCGCGCCGCCGGGGACGCCCGCGCGTTTCGCGCATCGCCCGAACTGGATGCCAGCACGCTCGCCATCGCCGCCACACTGGTTCAGGACATGAAGCTGGGTAGTGGGGACGCGACGGACGTGCTGACTGTCGGGCTGGCCGCGACCGATTATGTCGGCCACACCTATGGCAATCAGGGCACGGAAATGTGCCTGAACCTGCTCTCGCTGGACCGCGACCTGGCCGGGTTCTTCGCGGTGCTCGACCGGACGGGCGTCGATTACATGGTGGTGCTGAGCGCCGATCATGGCGGGCACGACCTGCCGGAGCGGGTGCGGATGCAGGGCTTTGCCGATGCGCAGCGGGTCGATTCCGCGCTGAACCCCGTTGCCATCGGCGAGGCGGTGGCGCGCGAACTGGGCCTTACTGGCCGAATGCTGTGGGGCGGCAATAGCGGCGACCTGTGGCTGGACCCGGCGATCCCGGCAAAGGACCGTCCGCGCGCGCTGGCGGCGGCGGTTGCGAGGCTGAGCGCGCATCCGCAGGTGGAAACCGTGCTGACCCGCGAACAACTGTTCGCGATGCCGATGCCGACCGCCTCGCCGGAGCGCTGGACCATCGCCGAGCGCGCCCGCGCGACCTTTCATCCCGAGCGGTCGGGCGACCTGTTCATCGCGCTGAAGCAACGGGTGACGCCGATCGCCGACCCGACCGGCGGCTATGTGGCGACGCATGGCAGCGTGTGGGATTATGACCGCTGGGTGCCGATCCTGTTCTGGCGGCAGGGGATGCCCGCATTCGAACAGCCGCTGCCCATCGCCACCGTCGATATCCTGCCGACGCTGGCCGGGGTGCTGGGCCTGACGATCCCGGCGGGGGAGATTGACGGGGTCTGCCGCGACCTGGATGCGGGTGCGGGGACGAGTTGTCCGGCCAAATAGGACCAAGGTCCGCAACACCGCTCATGCTGAGCCTGTCGAAGCATTGTCCTGTTTGGTGCCGACAAGAGAAGGGCAGCGCTTCGACAGGCTCAGCGCGAACGGGTTGGATGTGCAGGATGAACCTCGACCGCGCTTAACGGCGGGGTGCAGCCCGGACTCCGCCCTCTCCAAACTGCGCTAGCCGCTGGATTGCTGCGCTTCGCTCGCAATGACTTATGACGGGCTTACCGCGTCTCGTACGGGCGGATGCCCTGGCCCAGCGTGTTCTGGCCGATGGCAAGCCGTTCGCCGCTGGCATTGGCGACGAAGACCGGGTTTTTCTCCACGCCGGGGGCCAGGCGGGCGTCATTGCCCTCGATCCTGAGACCAGCCGCGCGGTGTTCGCGGGCTTCCGGCGACACGGCGATGAAGGCGGTCCAGTTTTCCTTGTTCCGCCCCTGCACCATGGAGTTGCCCGCGATCACGCCGGTGCCGCCGACAGACAGGTCGATCATGTAATTGGTCTTGTCTCCGCGCGTGTCGTCGAAACTGTTGTCGCGGATGTCGACGCGCGGGCCGCGTAGCTTGATGTAATGCCCGCCCTCGCCCCGTTCGAAGCGCGACCGGGTGACGGTGATCAGGCCGGTGGTTTCCAGATAGATGGAATGCGCGCAGCTTTCGCTTTCGTCGCACTGGCCAAGGCCCGCAAAGGTCGAGCGGTCGATGGTGATGTCCCACGGCTCCTCTGTCGCGCCCAGGATCCCTTCCTGGCTATCCAGGAACATCGAATTGCGCACGATCAGGTTGCCGCGTTCGATGCGGATGCCGGCGCCATTGCCGTCGCTGACGCTGAACCCGCGAAAGACGATACCGTCCACGACCGAGGATTTCCCGCGCAGGACGAACGCCGCCTTGTCCTCGCAGGTCTCGCCCTCGAACACCACCGTCCCCGGCTCGCGCGCCTTGTAGGTAATGTTGCCGGTGATCTGCACCGTGCACTGGCGATAGACACCGGGGGCGATCAGGATGGTCGAATTGCTGTCATGCGCCTCCGTTACGGCAGCGTCGATGGTGTCGAACGCCTGGCCGGTCTGTTCGATGACGAATGCGCCCCGCGATTGCGAGACGACGGCGCTGGGCATGGTCAGGGCAAGGGCGGCGGCGAGCGGAACGGCAATGCGCATGGCGGTCTCCTGTCCGCCATCGCATGATCGCTGCCGCCCGGTTTGTGAAGGCAAATAGAGGGTTAACCGCCGCCCACGGCGCCCTTGAGTGCCTCTGCGACCAGCGGCGCGACCCGTGCGGTGACGCGTTCGATGCCGTCGGGATTGGGGTGAATGGAATCGTCCAGCATCAGCGCGCGGTCGCCGATCACGCCGTCGAGGAAAAAGGGATAGAGCGGCGCATCGTAATCCTTCGCCAGCGCAGGATAGATGGCGTCGAACCGCCGCTGATAATCAGGCCCCATGTTCGGCGCGGCGACCATGCCGGTCAGCAGCACGGGAATGTCCCGCCGCTTCAACTCGTCCAGCATCGTGCGCAGGTTGCGGTCGGTTTCCGCAGGATCAAGGCCGCGCAGCATGTCGTTACCGCCAAGACCAAGCACGACCAGATCGGGCTTTCGCGGCAACCCATCCAGCGTGAAGGCAAGCCGCTGAGCCCCCGCCTGCGTCGTATCCCCGGAAACACCGGCATTGCGGACGGTGGCGGCGATCCCCTGTTCCTTCAGCGTGCGTTCGAGGACCGAGGGAAAGCTTTGCTGTTGCAGGACGCCGTACCCGGCATAGAGGCTGTCGCCGAATGCGACGACCAGACGTGCGTCCGCTGCCTCGGCCGGGGCCGCAGCACTTGGCTGGGCAGTCGGTGCCGCGGCATTGCCCACCGCCGGCTCGCCGGAACAGGATGCCAGCAATTGCGCTGCAGCGCACAGCGCCACATATGTCGTTCCACGCCGAACCCAATTCAAACCCATGCCGGGGATTTCCTTATCCAATGCACGCACCCGTCGAGCCTGCCCATATTGCGATCCATGCGCGGAATGTCACCCTTACGCTCGGCACGAGCGCGGCCCCGACCGAGATTTTGAAGGGCATCGACCTTAGCATTCCGCTCGGCCAGAGCATCGCCATCCTTGGCCCGTCGGGTTCGGGCAAGTCGTCGCTGATGGCGATCCTGTCCGGGCTGGAGCGCGCCAGCGGCGGCGAGGTGCGCGTTGCCGACATGGATTTCGGCCCGATGGACGAGGATGGGCTGGCCCGCGCGCGGCGGGGGCGGATCGGCATCGTCCTGCAATCCTTTCACCTGCTCCCCACCATGACCGCGCTTGAAAATGTCGCGGTGCCGATGGAGCTGGCGGGCGTGGCCGATGCGTTCGAGCGCGGGCGGGCGGAACTGGAGGCGGTGGGCCTTGGCCACCGGCTGACCCATTATCCGGCGCAATTGTCGGGCGGCGAGCAGCAGCGTGTAGCCATTGCCCGCGCGGTCGCGCCCCGCCCCGCCATCCTGTTCGCCGACGAGCCGACCGGCAATCTGGACGGCGCGACCAGCGGCGCGATCGAGGACATTTTGTTCGACCGGCAGCGGGCGGCGGGCGCGACCCTGGTCATCATCACCCATGATCCCGCGCTCGCCGAACGATGCGACCGGGTGGTCGAGATGCGTGACGGCGTGATCGTGGCCGACCGGGTCCGCACATGAGTGAGCGGCTGAGCTGGGCAGCGCTGTGGCGGATTGCGCGGCGCGACCTCCATGCCGGGTTTCGCGGGCTGCGCCTGCTGTTCGTCTGCCTGTTCCTAGGCGTGGCGACGCTGGCAACGATCGGTGGACTGACCAGCGCGATTACCGGCGAGATCGCGTCCAAGGGTCAGTTGATCCTGGGCGGCGATGTCGAGATCGAGATGACCCAGCGCGAGGCGAGCGAGCCGGAAAAGGCCGCCTTCCGCACAGCCGGCCGCCTGTCGGAGACGATCCGGCTGCGCGCCATGGCGCAGCGGGTGGATGCGGGGACCAATGGTCCGTCAGCCGTGCTGACCGAGTTTAAGGGCGTGGACAACGCCTATCCGCTTTACGGTACGCTCACGCTGCAGGGCGGCGGCACGGCGCGGTTGAACGCGGACGACGTGGTGATCGGTGAGGCGCTGGCGGAGCGGCTGGCGCTGAAGCCGGGCGACACGCTTCGCTATGGCGAGGCGACTTACCGCATCCGCGACATCATCGCCGACGAACCCGACCGGGTGGGCGAAGGGTTCACGCTGGGGCCGGTGGCGCTCACCTCGCTCGACGGGCTGCGGCGCAGCGGCCTGATCCTGCCGGGCAGCCTGTATGAGAGCAAATACCGCATCCGCACGCCCGATGGCACGGACGCCAAGGCGGTGGCCGACCAGCTGAAGGCCGCGTTCCCGGAGGCCGGGCTGGACATCAAGACGCGCGATGGCGCGGCCCCAGGCACCAGCCGCTTTTTCGAGCGGATGGGGCAGTTTCTAGCACTGATCGGGCTGGCGGCGCTGGCGATTGCGGGGATCGGCGTCAGCAATGGCGTCGGCTCCTATCTGGCGATCAAGCGGAACGGCATTGCGACGCTGAAGATCCTCGGTGCATCGTCGGGCGATATTGCCCGCATCTATCTGATGCAGGTGGGCGCGGTGGCATTGCTGGCGATTGCGGCAGGGCTGGTGACAGGCATCGTCCTGCCCTTTGCACTGGTGACGGCGGTGCAGGACCTGTTGCCGGTAAAGCCGGGCTTTACCATCGCGCCGGGGGCGCTGGCGATCAGTGCGGGCTATGGCCTGTTGATCGCGCTGATCTTTACCCTGCCCCCGCTGGCGCGCGCGCGCACCCTACCCGCCGCCGCGATTTTCCGCGAGACGGTGGACCGGCGCGCGGGGATCGACCGGCGGACGCTTGGGCTGGTCGCGTTGGCCGGGGCGGCGGTGCTGGCGCTGGCGCTGGGCACGGCGCGCGATCCGCTGTTCGCGGCCGCCGTGCTGGGCGGCGTTGCGGGCACGATCCTGTTGCTGCTGGGGATCGGCGTTGCTGTCCGCTGGCTTGCCCGACGCCTGCCCTCGCCGCGCCGTCCGCTGGCGCGGCTGGCGGTGACCAACCTGTATCGGCCGGGCGCGCAGACATCGGCGCTGGTCGTGGCGCTGGGCCTTGGCCTCACCCTGTTCGTCACGCTGGCGGCGATCCAGTCGAGCCTGGCGAACGAAATCCGCAACACTGTGCCGAAAAAGGCGCCGGACCAGTTCGTGCTGGACATTCCCATCGAGCGGCAGGCGGCGTTCGGCGCGCTGGTGCAGGAACAGGCGCCGGGGGCGGCGCTTAACATCGTGCCCACCCTGCGCGGCACGATCGTCGCGTTTCGCGGGCAGCGGGTGGCGGACATGAAAACCCTGCCCGAAGGCGCATGGTTCCTGCGCGGCGAACGGGGCGTCACCTATGCCGATGTGCTGCCGGAGGGGTCGGAGCTGACGGCGGGCGAGTGGTGGCCGAAGGACTATGCCGGGCCGCCGCTGATCTCGCTGGATCAGGAAGCGGCAAAGGTGATGCAGGTCGGCGTCGGCGACACCATCACCGTATCCGTGCTGGGGCGCGAAATCGACGCGCGCATCGCCTCGCTGCGCCAGGTGAATTGGGAGACGATGGGCTTCAACTACATCATGGTGTTCACGCCATCGACGCTGAAGGCCGCGCCGCACAGCCTGGCGGCGACGATTACCCTGCCCGGCACGGTCCAGCCGGGGATGACGCGGGCGTTGCTGGCGGCATTTCCGTCGGTTTCGGTGATCGACGTGGGCGAGGTCGTGGCGCAGGTGAGCGTGTTGCTGGGCCAGATGTCGACCGCAATCCTGCTGGCCGGATCGGTCGCGATCCTGGCGGGCATTGCGGTGCTGGTGGGGGCGATTGCGGCATCGCGGCAGGCGCGGGCCTATGACAGCGTGATCCTGAAAACGCTGGGCGCGACGCGGTGGCAGGTGCTGGGCGCGCAGGCGATCGAATATGCGCTGCTGGCGAGCGTGCTGGCTGGGGTGGCGCTGGCGCTTGGCCTGGGTGCGGCATGGTTCGTGATCGTGCGGATTTTCGAGTTCGGTTGGTCGCCGGACTGGGTGCTTGTGCTCGGCACGCTGGGCGTGGGTGCGCTGGGGACGCTGGCGATCGGGCTGGCGGGGTCGATCCCGATCATGTCGGTGCGGCCCGCACAGGCGCTCAGGGGGCTGTGAGGTTGGTCCTCCTGCGAAAGCAGCAGCCCAGGGCGCAACGCGATGCCGGTGTGGCTCTGGGTTCCTGCTTTCGCAGGAACACGGTTCAATCCCTCGCCAGCATCCGGATGAGGCCGCTGAAATCCAGCGTGCCGTTTCCCTCGTCCACGAAGCGCTGATAGAGTTCGGCGGCGCGCTTGCCCATCGGCGTGGCCGCCCCCGCATCGTCGGCGGCCGCCATGGCGAGGTTCAGGTCCTTGAGCATCAGCTGGGCGGCGAACCCGCCCTGATAATCGCGGTCGGCGGGGGTTTCCGGGCCGACGCCGGGGACCGGGCAATAACTGGTCATCGACCAGCTCTGCCCCGACGAGACCGAGGCGATATCGAAGAAACGCTGCGCATCCAACCCCAGCTTTTCCGCAAGCACGAATGCTTCGCAGGTGGCGGCCATGGTCGCGCCCAGGATCATGTTGTTGCAGATCTTTGCCGCCTGACCCGCGCCGACGGCCCCTGCATGGATCACCGACTTGCCCATGGCGGACAGGATCGGCTCGGCCTTGGCAAAGGCCGCGTCCGTCCCGCCGACCATGAAAGTCAGCGTGCCGGCATTGGCCGCAGCGATGCCGCCCGATACCGGCGCATCTACCGCAAGCAGGCCGCGCGTCGCCGCCGCTTCGGCCACCGCACGGGCGGTCGCGACATCGATGGTCGAACAGTCGATCAGCAGCGTGCCGGGCGCGGCCAGAGGGATCAGCTGTTCGCGCCAGACCTGATCGACATGGGTGCCGGCGGGCAGCATGGTGACGATCGCCTCCGCCCCGCCAACCGCCTCTTCCACCGACAGCGCGACGAGGCATCCGGCAGCACGGGCGCGGTCGAGCGCGGCCTCCGACAGGTCATAGGCGCGCACGTCATGTCCGGCCCTGGCCAGATTGGCCGCCATGCCGCCGCCCATGTTGCCAAGGCCGATAAACGCGATGCTGGTCATACGATACTCCCATTCCTCGCCCCTTCAGGGGAGAGGATAGCGCAGCTTGCGAGCCCGCTCGCTAGCGAAGCCTGGAGAGGGGATTGCGCGCCTGCCCCTCGCCCAACCCTCTCCCCTGAAGGGGAGAGGGCTATTAACGCCCCGTCCACTTGCCGGGGCGCTTTTCCATGAACCCGGCCATGCCCTCTTTCTGGTCCGCCGTGCCGAACAGGCCGTTGAACAGGCGGCGTTCGAACTGAACCCCCTGAGCCAGCGTGGTTTCGAACGCGGCGTTGACCAGTTCCTTGTTCGCAAGGACCGCGAGCGGTGGCATGGCGGCGATGGCGGCAGCGGTCTTTAGCGCCTCGGCCAGCAGATCAGCGGCGGGGACGATGCGGCTGACCAGCCCTGCCCGTTCCGCTTCGGCAGCGTCCATCATCCGGCCGGTGAGGACCATTTCCATCGCCTTTGCCTTGCCCACTGCGCGGGCCAGCCGCTGCGACCCGCCCATGCCGGGGGTGACGCCCAGCTTGATCTCCGGCTGGCCGAACTTTGCGGTGTCGGCGGCAAGGATGAAGTCGCACATCATCGCCAGCTCGCAACCGCCGCCCAGCGCATAGCCGGCAACTGCGGCAATCACCGGCTTGCGGGTGCGGGTGAACGCCTCCCACCCACTGAAATGATTGCCGCCATACATGTCGGCAAAGCCCATCTCGGCCATTTCCTTGATGTCAGCACCCGCTGCGAACGCCTTTTCACTGCCGGTGATGACGGCGCAGCCCTGCGCCGGGTCGGCATCGAACGCAGCGAGCGCGGCCAGCAGATCGGCCAGCACCTGCGCGTTGAGGGCATTCAGCGCCTTTGGCCGGTTGAGCGTGATCAGCGTGACGCCGTCGGCGCGCGGTTCGACCAGGATGGTTTCGTAAGTCATTCCTGTTTTCCTTCCGTCACCCCGGCCTTGAGCCGGGCTCCCGCTTTACTGGCGGGTTGGCATGAGCTGGACCCCGGCTCAAGGCCGGGGTGACGATGAGGTCTAGACAGGCGTCCACGCCTCGTCGTCCGGCAGGGGCGCGAAGATGCGGTCGATCATGTGATCAGTCATTTCCTCGATCGCAGCGGGGTTCCATACCGGCGCATTATCCTTGTCGAGGATCAGCGCGCGGACGCCCTCGATAAAGTCGGGCCGCTGCACGACGCGGGTGGCGACGGCATATTCCTGTCGCATCTCGTCCTCGAACGTCGGCATGGTCGCCGCGTCGAGCAGCAGCTTGAGGCTGACCTTCATGGCCTGGGGCGACTTGGTACGGATCGTCGCGAGCGTGTCGCGGGCGAAATCGCTGTCGTCGGCTTCCAGCGCGGCGACGATCTCCTCCAGCCGGTCGCTGGCGAACAGGCGGTCGATGGCTTCGCGATGGGCAAGGATGCGCGGCTGTGACGCGGCGGCGGCAAGGTCGGCCAGCACCGCCTCGATCCCGGTCGGGTCGGCGATGATCAGCGCCTTGGCATCCTCCAGCGCGGTGGCGGGCAGATAGTGCGTGGCAAGGCCAAGGCCGAGGCATTCCGCGCCGTCGATCCTCACACCGGTGACCGCTAGATACTGGCCGATGCGGCCCGGCAGGCGGGAGAGATACCAGCCGCCGCCGACATCGGGGAACAGGCCGATGCCGGTTTCGGGCATGGCCAGCCGGGTGTTTTCGGTCGCCACGCGGTAGCGCGCAGGCTGGCTGATCCCGACGCCGCCACCCATGGTGATGCCGTCCATGAAGGCGACAATCGGCTTGGCATAGGCGAATAGCGCATGGTTCATGCGATATTCGATTCGAAAGAAATCGCGGGCCGCCGCGCCATCGCCGCCGCCGCTTTCCGCCAGCATCCGGATATCGCCGCCCGCGCAGAAGCCGCGGCCCTCCGCATGGTCGAGTATCACGGCGTGAACGTCGGCATCGTCCCGCCATTCGTCCAATGCGTCGAGGACGGCCTGGCACATGGCGGTGGTCAGAGCATGGATCGCTTTCGGCCGGTTGAGCCGGATGCGACCGACCGCACCGTTGCGGGTGATGAGGACGTCGCTCACTGGCGCAGCAAGTCCCGGCCAACGATCATGCGCATCACCTGGTTCGTCCCTTCCAGGATCGAATGCACGCGCAGGTCGCGCCAGAAGCGTTCGATGGGATAGTCCATCAGATAGCCGTATCCGCCGTGCAATTGCAGCGCGCGGTCGACCACGGCGCTGCCCGTGTCGGTCGCCAGCCGTTTGGCCATGGCGGCAAAGCGCGTCTTGTCCGGCGCATCCGCCGTCACCTTGGCCGCCGCCAGGTAAAGGAGCGCGCGGGCGGCCTCCAGCTCGGTGGCCATGTCGGCCAGCATGAACTGGGTGTTCTGGAAATCCGCGATCGGCTGCCCGAACTGCTTGCGGTCCTTCACATAGGCGATGCTTTCGTCGAGGCAGCGCTGCGCCCCGCCCAGCGAACAGGCGCCAATGTTGAGGCGGCCGCCGTCCAGTCCCATCATGGCGATGCGGAACCCCAGCCCCTCTGCACCCACCAGATTTTCGACCGGCACGCGCACGTCCTCCAGGATCACCTGCCGCGTCGGTTGCGAATGCCAGCCAAGCTTGCGCTCGTTCGCGCCGAAGCTGACGCCGGGCATATCCTTTTCGATGGCGAGGCAGGAAATGCCCTTCGGCCCTTCCTCCCCGGTACGGACCATGACGAGATACAGCTCGTTCTCGCCGCCTCCGGAAATGAACTGTTTGGTGCCGGTAACGACATAATGGTCGCCATCGCGCACCGCGCGGGTCTTAAGCGCCGCCGCGTCCGAGCCGGACGACGGTTCGGTCAGGCAATAGCTGGCGATCCAGTCCATCGTGACCAGCCGGGGCAGATACTTGTCCTTCACCGCGTCCGATCCGAAGCGGTCGAGCATCCACGCGGCCATGTTGTGGATGGAGATGAAGGCGCTGGTCGACGGGCAGCCATAGGCCATAGCCTCCATGATCAGCGCGGCCTCCAGCCGGCCAAGCCCGATGCCGCCCGATTCCTCGCTGACATAGATGGCGGCAAAGCCCAGTTCCGCCGCGGCCTTGATCGTGTCGCGCGGAAAAATGTGCTTTTCGTCCCATTCCGCCGCAAAGGGGGTGATGGCATCGGCGGTGAAACGGCGCGCAAGCTCCTGAATCTCGCGCTGATCGTCGGTTAGGTCGAACTGGGTCATTTTGCTTCCTTGAGCACCTGCTCCGCAAACCACCGGTTGGCGATCTCAGTGCTGTTGCCTTCATACCAGCGCGGGGGGGCCATACCCTTTTCCCACGCCAGCGCCTCGGTGAGGGTGCCCTGAGCCGAGGGCACGTCCACGGTCATGGCGAGGGGTGCGATGGGATCGGCATAGGCGGCATCGGCGGTAATGATCGTCCACCCCTTTGCCTGGAGCGCCGCAACCAGATCGGGAATGAACAGGGCGGCCAAGTCCGTCTCGTGCATCAGCATGACATGAGCGGGCGATCGGCCCAGCGTCTCGCGGGCGATGCGGTCATAGGTCTCCGCCGCGTCGACGTGCATCCGGACATAGAGATCGCGGAGCGCATCCATGTCCATCGGCTTGCCCGCCCGTTTGGCGGAAATGGTCAGCCCTTCCAGGTTCCAGTCGCTGGCGTCCGCCGTAACATAGCCGTTCGTCAGCCCGCGCTCACGCAGGCCCACGCGGACGGCATCGCGCTTCGCCTTGTCGGCGCGCCCTTCGTTGAGGAATGGGAAGCGGAACCAGGGGCGATGGCCGGGCTGTTGCTTCAACCATGCCTCGGCCCGGTCGATGTTCGCCAAATAGTCCGCCGCAGACAGGTCGGTGAGCGCCGGGTGAGAGAAGCTGTGATTGGCAAGCACATGGCCCGAGGCGACATAGGCGGCCAGCCGCGCTTCGCCCCCCTGCCCGTCCGGGTTTTCCAGAAAGCCGGGATTGACGAAGAACGCCGCCTGCTCAACGCCCGCTGCCTTTAACCCCTCGATCAGGCGCTCCGTCCGCTCGTCCGGCGTCAGGAAAGCGCCGCGGTCGCGGGGGGCATCGTCGAAGGTGATTGCGATCCGCTTGTCCTGCGCGATGGCGGGCATGGCGATGAGCAGGCAAAGGACGGAAAGCAGGCGGAACAGCATCTCTTGCTTACCCCATGGTCGGAATGACGAACGCATTGCTACCGTCAGGCGCGCCGTCGGGCCAGCGTTGCGTCACCGTCTTGACCCGGGTCCAGAACCGCACGCCCTCCATACCGTGCTGATTGACGTCGCCGAACGCGCTACGCTTCCACCCGCCAAAGCTGTGATAGGCGACCGGCACCGGGATCGGCACGTTGATGCCGACCATCCCGACATTCACGCGGGCAGCGAATTCGCGGGCGGCATGGCCGTTGCGGGTGAAGATGGCGACGCCGTTGCCGTATTGATGCTCGCTGGGCAGGCGCAGCGCCTCCTCGAAATCGGCAGCGCGGACGATCTGCAGCACCGGCCCGAAGATTTCCTCGCGGTAGCTCGCCATGTCGGGGGTGACGCGGTCGAACAGGCTGGGGCCGATGAAGAACCCTTGTTCATGCCCCTGCAGCTGAAAGCCGCGCCCGTCGATGACCAGTTCCGCGTCCTCGTCCACGCCGGTCTGGATCCATTGTTCGACCCGTGCGCGATGCGCGGCGTTGACCACCGGGCCGTAATGCGCCTCGGCATCGGTCGAAACACCGACCCGCAGCGCGTGGATGGCGGGGATCAGCTTTTCCCGCAGGCGGTCGGCCGTCTGTTCGCCGACCGGCACAACGACCGGCAGTGCCATGCAGCGTTCGCCGGCCGATCCGAATGCGGCACCGGACAGGTCAGCCACCACCTGATCCAGATCGGCATCGGGCATGACGATGCCGTGGTTCTTGGCCCCGCCCATCGCCTGCACCCGCTTGCCCGCATCGACGCCGCGCCGATAGACAGTGTGCGCGATGTCGGACGAGCCGACAAAGCTGATCGCGCCGATCGCTGGATGATCGAGGATCGCGTCGACCATTTCCTTGTCGCCATGGACGACCTGAAGGATCCCCGCCGGCGCGCCCGCCTCCAGCATCAGTTCGGCCAGGCGGACCGGGACCGAAGGGTCGCGCTCGCTGGGCTTCAGGATGAAGGCGTTGCCGCATGCGATGGCGACGCCGAACATCCACATCGGGATCATCGCGGGGAAGTTGAACGGGGTGATCCCGGCGCCGATGCCGATGGGCGTGCGCATCGAATAGACGTCGATGCCCGGCCCCGCGCCATGGGTATATTCGCCCTTCAGCGCATGGGGGATGCCACAGGCGAACTCGATCACCTCCAGCCCGCGCTGGATGTCGCCTTTGGCATCGGCAATCACCTTGCCATGTTCGGACGAAAGCAGATGCGCGAGCGCGTCCATGTTCGCCTCGACCAGTTCCTTGAAGCGGAACAGCACGCGGGCGCGGCGTTGCGGGTTGGTCGCTGCCCAGCCCGGCTGTGCCGCCTGCGCCGCCGCCACAGCGGTCTCCAGCACCGCCGCATCGCCCAGCGCCACCCGCGCCTGGACCGTGCCGGCATTGGGATCGAACACGTCGCCCCAGCGGGTGGCCGATACGGCTGGCCCAGCCAGGACATGGTCGATTATGCGCATCGCATCTTCTCCTGTGGCACCATGGCCGGTCTATCGCCGACTCATGCTCGCGTAATTTAATTGCGTTGTGCCACACCCGGCCGTGACTGTCAGCCCCGCCGGAAAGCTGATCTTTTTTCGTTCCCGCTACGTAATTTTATTTCAGCTTTGTTATGCCCGAGGCTCTGGAACGCGCAACATTGCGAGGGCGGCCAGCATGAACACGCCTGCGGCAAAGGCCATGGTCCAGATCGGCTGATTGGGAAAGAACGCCTTCATGATCGTGCCCATCACCGTCGCCACTAGCAGCTGTGGCACCACAACGAAGACGTTGAACAGGCCCATATAGATGCCGAGCTTTTGCTGCGGCAGGGCCGATGCGAGGATGGCATAGGGCATGGCCAGGATCGATGCCCAGGCGATGCCGATGCCGATTTCGCTGACGATCAGCCAGCGATGATCGGCGATGAAGAAGAAGCTGGCAAAACCCGCCGCCCCCGCCAGCAGCGCGATGATATGCGTGCGCACCCTGCCAATTCGCCGGGCCAGCATCGGCAGGAAGGTGAGCGCTGCCACCGCCGCGATGCCGTTATGAATAGCGAACAGCACGCCGGCCCAGTTGGCCCCGGCGTTGAATGCCGCGCCGCTGGTATCCGTCGCGCCGAAATAATTCGCGGCGACGACGGGCGCCGTATAGATCCACATGATGAACAGTGCCGACCAGCAGAAGAACTGGACCAGCGCCAGCCGCTTCATGATGCCGGGCATTCCCGAAAAATCGCCGACGATGCTGGCCAGCATGTTCCGGTCACGGCCCCGACGCGCCAGTGCGATCGCCGCGATGCTGGCGACGCCATAACCGATCAGCAGGCCGCCCAGCAGGAACATCTCCTTTTCCAGCGCGAACGCCTGAACCGCCGCGATCACGGCCACGCCAGCACCGACCCAGACGAGTGCGCTGCCGAAGGTACGGCTGGCCAGCGAGCGCGTCGGCTGTTCGTCGGCTTGGGCCTCGCCGTCGAAGGCGGCCATTTCGGCGGGCGAATATTCGCGGGTGGTGACGATGGTCCACAGCACTGCCAGAAACAGCGCAGCGGCCCCGGCCCAGAAACTCCAGCGCACAGTATCTGGCACCACGCCCGGCGCGGCCTCATTGGCGACACCCAGGCTGGTCAGCAGATACGGGAACATGGATCCTGCCACCGCGCCCATGCCGATGAATGCCGTCTGCACCGCGTATCCGGCGGTATGCTGATCCTTTCGCAGCATGTCGCCGACGAATGCGCGGAACGGCTCCATCGAGATGTTGAGCGAGGCGTCGAGCAGCCAGAGCATGACCGCCGCAAAGATAAGGACCTCTGCCAGCGGCATCAGGAACAGCGAGAGCGCAGCCAGCACCGCTCCGGCGAGGAAATAGGGACGGCGGCGGCCCAGTCGCCCGAGCCAGGTGCGGTCGCTCATATGACCGATAACGGGCTGGACGAGCAGCCCGGTGAGCGGGGCGGCGATCCAAAGCGCGGGCAGATTGTCGAGCGATTCCCCCAGTGTCTGGAAAATGCGGCTCATGTTCGCGTTTTGCAGTGCAAAGCCGATCTGGATGCCGAAAAAGCCGAAGCTGATGTTGAACAGGCCTGCCCAGCCCTGACGCGGCTTTTCCATGGCCCAATCCTCCCGATTATTCTGTCGTTGGCCGGGACCTTGCGAGCATTGGGTGACCAAGGGAACCGGTATTCGTATGCGCGGGGCAACGGGTGGGTCCCGGGATTGGCATCTGCGATCCAGCCTTCACGTCGGTCGCCGACCAATCTTTTCCTTGCGCGGCCATGGCTGCGGATTATGGTCGGGATGGCCATGTTCACGGTAACACGATCGACCAAGCACCCTTGGCGATGAAGGATGAGGAAGCCATGGAGCGGAACGCGACGACAGCAATTACCCGGCGCAGCCTGATGCTGGGAGTGACCGCAGCGGCTTTCCTGCCGGTCGGCTCCGGCTTCGGTCTGTTCGACGAAGCCCAGGCGGCACCGGCCGGTCGTTCGGCGATCGTCCTGATCGAAAAGGGCGTGCCGGCCAACATCCTGATCGATGGGGGTGCCGACAGCGCAGTGGACCGTGTCGCCCGCAGCTTCGCCAGCGACCTCGATCGGGTCAGCGGACGCCAGCCCGTGATGATGACCGACCGGCCCGGCACAGCGTCGCGCACGCTGGTCGTGATCGGGGTGCTGGGCCAGAGCGCCCTCATCGATCGGTTGATGGCGGACAAGCGGATCGACGCCGGCGGACTGGCCGGCGAATGGGAAGCCTATCGCCAGTTCGTCGTCGATGAACCCTTCCCCGGGATCGGACGTGCGCTGGTGATCGTCGGATCAGACCGGCGCGGCGCGGTGTTCGGCACCTACGACGTGTCGCAGCGCATGGGCGTATCGCCGTGGCACTGGTTTGCCGATGTGCCCGTCCAGCGGCGCTTCGATCTGGCGCTGACCATCGACAGCGCCGTCCAGCAACCGCAGGTTCGCTATCGCGGGTTCTTCATCAACGACGAGGCGCCGTGCCTGAGCGAATGGGCAAAGGCGAAGTTCGGCGGGGCCAATGCGGCCATGTATGCCCATGTGTTCGAGCTGCTGCTGCGGATGAAGGGCAATTATCTGTGGCCCGCCATGTGGGCGCCCCGCGCCTTTGCCGCCGACGATCCGCAGAACATGGTCCTGGCCGACGCGATGGGCGTCGTCATGGGCAATTCGCATCACGAACCGATGCTGCGCGCGCATGACGAATGGCATCGCGGCAAGGAAGCGGGCATCACCGGCGGGCCGTGGGATTATCAGAAGAATGCCGACAAGCTGCGCACCTTCTGGCGCGGCGGCATCGAGCGGATGATGCAGAAGGGCGACGGCCGGGGCTATGAAAGCGTCGTCACCATCGGGATGCGCGGCGACGGCGACGAGGCGATGTCGGAGGGCACCGCCATCCCGCTGCTGGAGCGGATCGTCGCCGACCAGCGGTCGATCATCGCGGACGTCACGGGCAAACCGGCCAGCGAAACGCCGCAGATCTGGGCGCTCTACAAGGAAGTGCAGGATTATTACGATCAGGGCATGCAGGTGCCCGACGATGTCATCCTGCTGTTCGCCGATGATAACTGGGGCCAGATCCGCCGCCTGCCCGCGCCCGGCGCCAAGCCGCGCACCGGCGGCTACGGCGTCTATTATCATTTCGATTATGTCGGCGGGCCGCGAAACTACAAATGGCTGAACACCAACCAGATCGAAAAGGTCTGGCAACAGATGGACTTGGCATACCGCCGCGACGCCCGGTCCATGTGGATCGTCAATGTCGGCGACATCAAGCCGATGGAATATCCGCTCAGTTTCTTCTTCGACATGGCATGGAATCCCGACGCGATGGGGCCTGCCGCCCTGGCCAATTATCCCAAGCGCTGGGCGGCGTCGACGTTCGGCACCGAGCACGCCGATGCGATCGGGTCGATGGTCACCCGCTACAGCCAATATGCCGCGTGGCGGAAACCCGAACTGATCGATCAGGACAGTTTCGCGCTTGGCGGCGTGACGCCAGACGGGCTGGACGGCGGGGAATTTGGCGAGATGATCGCCAAATGGGATGCGCTGGAAGCCGAAATGATCGCAGTGCGCGACCGGTTGCGGCCGGATCAGCGATCCGCCTATTTCCAGATCGTCGAACATCCCATCGCGGCGCTCGCCAACCTCTACCGGCTCTATTACGCGGCCGCGTGGAACAGGCGGCTGGCATCGTCCAACGATGCGCGGGCCAATTATTTCGCCGACCAGACCGAGGCCGCGTTCCGGCGGGACTCCGAACTGACCGACGCCTATCACCGGCTGAACGGCGGCAAATGGGACGGCATGATGGCGCAGGTGCACATGAGCTATGTCATCTGGAACGACCCCACCCAGCAGACCATGCCCAGCATCACCCGCGTCGGGGGCGATACGCCGGAGGCGCAGCGCAATCGCCGTCCGGCCTTTGTCGAGCATGCAGCGCGCCCGACCGGCGAGGTGCATGTGGCGGCGACGGCTTTCGACCGTGCGCGCGGTGGCAAAGGGCTGAGCTGGACCCCCATTGCCCATCTGGGCCGGTCAAAGGGCGCCGTCGTCGCCCTGCCCCAGGGAAGCCCGCCGACAACCGCGCAGGACGGCGTCGCGCTGGATTACCGGGTCGATGCGCCCAAAACCGGTCAGGCGAAACTGACCCTGTATCTGGCGCCGACGCTGGATACGATCGGGCCGGCCGGCGTGCGGATCGGCGTGTCATGCGACAATGGCCCGGTCCAGATCCTGCAGGCCGCGCTGGAGCCGACCGGCGGTGCACAGGACACGCCGGGCAAGAAATGGTGGGCACAGGCGGTCATCGACAATCTGGTCCGGCTGGACTGCGATCTGGGCATGGTGAGCAAGGGCGCGCATACCATCAGCGTCGTGCGCATCGACGACAATGTCGTGCTGCAGAAGCTGGTTCTGTGGATGGACGAACGGCCCACCGCCTATCTGTAGCGAAGCGGCCGGTCGGGTGCGCCGCACAAAGCGGTAGCGCCGATTGCCCGTCGCGGCTAGGCAAAGGCGGTTCCACGCACAGGATGACCGCCCCATGCCCAGTGGCCTGATTGCCCTGCTTGACGATGTTGCCGCGCTGACCAAGCTGGCGGCGACGACGATCGATGATGCCGGGGCTGCGGCGGCACGGGCGGGATCAAAGACGGTGGGCGTGGTGATCGACGATGCCGCGGTGACGCCGGGCTATGTCGTCGGCCTGCCGCCGCAGCGCGAACTGCCGATCATCGGCAAGATCGCGCTGGGATCGCTGAAAAACAAGCTGCTGTTCCTGTTGCCCGCTGCGCTGGTCATCAGCGCGTTCCTGCCCTGGCTGCTTACCCCGCTCCTGATGATCGGCGGTGCCTATCTGTGCTTCGAGGGCGCGGAGAAAGTGTTGCACAAGCTGTCCGGCCATCATGGCGGCGAGGGCGTCGAGGCGATCACCGATCCGGTCGAGTTGGAGAACCGGCAGGTTTCCGGCGCGATCCGCACCGATTTCATCCTGTCGGCAGAAATCATGGCCATCGCGCTGGCCGATATCGAAAGCGCGTCAATCGTGCAGCAGGCGATCGTGCTGGCGCTGGTCGGGGTCGCGGTTACCGTCGGCGTTTATGGCCTGGTGGCGGTGATCGTCAAAATGGACGATATCGGGCTGCATATGGCGCGGGGCGGTGGTGCGCAGGCAGCGTTCGGGCGCGGTCTGGTCGATTTCATGCCAAAGCTGCTGAAGACGCTGTCGGTCGTCGGGACGGCGGCAATGATCTGGGTCGGGGGCGGAATCATCGTCCACGGGCTGGCGGTGTTCGGGCTGGATGGGCCGGAGCACGTCATTCACGACATCGCGGTCGCAGCGGGCAGTGCGGTGCCCGCGGTTCGGGGATTGGTCGAATGGCTTGTCACGGCCATCGGCAGCGGGATCGTTGGGGCAGTAGTCGGTGCGGCGATCGTCGGCCTGTTGCACCTGTTGCCGAAGAAAAGCGATACCCAAGCGTCGGCGCATTGAGGGCCGCACGATCACCAACGCCCATCCTACCAAGCGACTGAACAACCGAAACAAATCCGCTAAGTTTTCCTGATCCTTCGAAACAAAGTATTCCAACATACTTCCAAAATGGAAGTCGATACGATATTGGAATGATCAAAGGTTATCGCGCCTGATCTGGGGGGATCATGAAAATGGCTGGCTTGATCGATCGCCGTTTCTTAAATGAAATGGGCAAGGGGAATAAGCGGACAAAAACCGTTATTGCGGTTGCGGCGGCATTGATGGTGCAAGCCTGTTCCTACAGCGTGCATGGGCCGATCCGGCCGTTCCAGGCAGGCTATCTGGGCGACACCCTGAGTTGCGACGATCCAACCGGGATACGAACGAGTGTTCTGGAGGATCGGTTTGTGGCTGCGGCATGTGCTTCGGCCGCTGCGTCATCCGATAACGATCTGGCAATTGCGATGCTGGAAACCAGTTTCAGCATGACCAACGCGCGCTGTACCGATTTTTTCGCGGACAAGGCCGGCAATCAGGCAAGAGCCAACATCGTGCGATCCAGTGTCGCGCCGGTGCTGACGTTGCTGACCGGGGTCCTTTCGATCGTGAATATCAAGAATGACGTCGACGGGGAAAAGCGGGCCGACTGGGAACGGGGCCTGACGCTGGCCTCGACCGCGACGTTGGCCGGGCTGACGGTCTATGAGGAAAACTTTCTGTTTTCAGCCGACAATATCGATGATGTAAGAGGACTGACCAAGCACGCGATGGCACAATATCGCCAGACGGTCCTGCGGATGACAAACCATACGTTCGACACCAGCGTCGATTACGCGCTGGAATATCACATGATCTGCACGCCTGGAAAAATCAAATCACTGGTCAAGCAGGCGATCAAGGACAAGAAAATCGAAGTCATCGACCGCGCTGCGCAACCCGTAGTCGCTGGCGTTGCGGCAACGCCACCCGATGCTGGGGCGAGCCTGACGATCAATTAAGCGCGGTCGGGCGCGGTGCCGGGCGATCAGCGGGGGTGATCGCTTGACCCCCGCACCTCCAGATGCACGGGCAGCACCTGATCCTGCGCGGCATCGCCGGCGATCAGGCGGATCAGCGTGTCGACCAGGGTCGCCCCCGCCGCCCGGCTGTCCTGCACCACACTGGTCAGCGGCGGCCGCGTCAGCCGAGCGGCGGTGATGTTGTCGAAGCCGACCAGCGCCACATCGCCCGGCACGTCCAGCCCCGCCGCCTGAAGCGTCCGCATCGCGCCGATGGCGATCAGATCGCTGGCACAGACCAGCGCATCGAAGCCATGGCCAGATTCGATCAGCGCAGCGGCTGCAGCCTCCCCGTCCGCCTCGTTCGACAGCGCATCCGCCTGTAGCCCAGGCTGGGCGGCCAGGCCGGCCGACGCCAATGCCGCTTCATAGCCCCGGTACCGCGCAAAGAATTCCGGGTAATGGGTGGATGCCGTGCCCAGAAACCCGATCCGGCTCCGCCCTCGTTCGATCAGGTGGCGGGTGGCGTCATGCCCGCCCTGAAAATTGTTCGATCCGATGGTGACTCCGGGCTGCCCGTCGCGGCTGGACCCCCACAGGACGAAATGCGTCCCCTGCTCCACCAGCTGTTCCAGCCGGCCGCGATAGGTTTCGTAATCGCCATAGCCGAGCAGGATGATGCCGTCCGCCTTGCGGCTGTCTTCATATTCCTTGTGCCAGTCGGTGCTGAACTGCTGGAACGAGATGAGCAGGTCATAGCCGCGCTGGGCGCAGGCACGGGTGATCGACCCCAGCATCGACAGGAAGAACGGATTGATCTGGCTGTCGTCCGGCGAGGGATCCTCGAAGAACAGCAGGGCAAGCGTATTGGAATGCTGGGAACGCAGGTTCGATGCGTTCTTGTCGACCTTGTAATTGAGCTGGGCGGCGATCGCCTCGATCCGCTTGCGCGTTTCCTCGCTGATCGCGCGACTGCCCCGCAGCGCGCGCGACACCGTCGGCTGGGAGACGCCGGCAAGCTCGGCGATGTCGAAACTGGTGATCTTTCGCGGTGCCGTCATGGCATCCTCCATCCTCCCCGGACCCGTTTCAAAAAACGGGTATGGCACCACTGGTGCCGAAAAGCCGCATCCACCCGCCCTTTGGCGGTCGTGCATACGAGTGCATAGGCGTATTCGTATGCACATTTGTTGCCCGCGCCAAGGGGCAGGCGTCATGCAGGGCCATCGGATGCATGGTGCCCGATCATGGTTCAGCACCCGCACGCGAAAGAAAAAGACACAGCACCGCCACACGAAGCGGGCCGCCGGGATCCTGGGGAGGATAGAATGAAAGTTGCAACGAATGCGCGCGGCCCGCACGGCCTGATCCGGCTTTGCCTGACCTCGAGCGCGCTGGCGATGGCACTGGCCGCCGCACCGGCCATGGCACAGGACGCAGCCCCCGCCGACGACGAGGCGGAGCAGACCGAAACCGACGAATCCATCGTCGTGGTCGGTTTTCGCGCGTCGCTGCAAAGCGCGGTTTCGGAAAAGAAGGATAGCGACCAGATCGTCGAATCGGTCACTGCCGAGGATATCGGCAAGCTGCCGGACAATTCGATCGGCGAATCCATCGCGCGCCTGCCCGGCGTCACGTCGCAGCGCGCCAATGGCCGCGCCAATGTGATCGCCATTCGTGGGTTCGGCCCCGATTTCTCCACAACGCTTTTGAACGGCCGCGAGCAAACGTCGAATGGCGACAATCGCGGGATCGAATTCGACCAGTTCCCGGCGGAAGTCGTCAATCAGGTCGTCATCTACAAATCGCCGACCGCCAATCTGATCGGCCAGGGTCTGGTCGGCACGGTGGACGTGCGCACCATCCGCCCGCTGGAATATGGCAAGAGCGTGCTGGCCGTGGGTGCTCGCGGCTCCTATGCCGATCTGGGCAAGCTCAATACCGGGTCGCGCGACCTGGGCTACCGCGTCAACGGCACGTTCGTGCGCCAGTTCGCCGAGGACACGATCGGCATCTCGCTTGCCGCATCCTATGTCGACGAGCCGTATCAGGTTCAGGAGTTCAACGCCTGGGGCTATTTCGACCCTACCGGCAACGGCAACCAGGCCCCGGCCGGGTCCAAGTCGTTCGTCACCTCGACCCAGCTCAAGCGGCTGGGGATCAACGGCACGATCCAGTATGAGCCGGCACCCAACTGGATGATCACGCTCGACGGTTTCTATTCCAAGTTCAAGGACGAGCAGATCAAGCGCGGCATCGAACTGCCCTTCAGCTTTTTCGGCACCACCTTCGATCCCACCGGCGCGACGGCCGAGGACGGCGTGTGGCGGACGGGCACGTTCCGCAACGTGCAGGGCGTGATCCGCAACGACCGGTTCGACAAGGAATCCGACCTGTATTCGGCCGGTTTCAACACCAAATATGAAGGGGACGACGGCTGGAACGCGATGATCGATTTCGGTTATTCGCGCACCAACCGCAACGAACTGTCGTTCCAGAGCTATGCCGGCACCGGCTATGACTGGGACGATCCGAACGATCCCAACGACAATTTCGCCGCCAACGATCGCACCGACACCATCCAGTTCGTCAACAACGGCCGCGGCATCTTTTTCACCCCGACGCTGAATTATGCCGACACCGGCTTGATCAAGCTGACCGATCCGCTTGGCTGGGGCGGCAGCCGCATCCAGGCGGGTTACTATAACGACCGCCGCGTCGAGGACGTGCTGAAGCAGTACCGCGTCGAAGTCGGCAAGGAGTTCGAGAACGGCAATTTCATCTCCGGCGTCCGCATGGGCCTTGCCTATACCGACCGTCTGAAGTCGCTGACCCCGGACGAGGCGTTCCTGGTGCTGCCGAACGGCGCACGCGAAGCGCCGGTGCCGCCAGGCGTGGTGCTGGAATCGACCAACCTGGCCTATCTCGGGCTGGGTCCGGTGCTGAGCTACGATCCGCGCGCACTGACCGAAAGCGGGCAGCTGCTGTTCGATCCCAACACGTCGCAGGACGTGCTGTCCAAGCTGTATTCGGTGGGCGAAGACCTGATGTCGGGTTATGTCCAGGCCGATCTGCGCAGTGAACTTGGTGGCGCGACGCTGACCGGCAATGTCGGCGTCCAGGCGATCTGGGCCGAACAGAAATCGACGGGTTTCATCTATCCGCCGACCGGGCCGGTCGTCACCACGCTTGGCACCGATTATTGGGACGTCCTGCCAAGCATGAACCTGTCGCTGCGGTTCGACAGCGATTTCGTGATCCGGTTCGCCGCGTCGCGCCAGATCATGCGCCCGCAGCTGGACGATATGCGCGTCGCAATCGGATACGGCGTCAACAACGACATCACGCCTGGCCGTCCCATCATTTCGGGCGGCGGCGGCAACCCGTATCTGCGCCCCTATCGCGCCAACGCCATCGATTTGAACTTCGAAAAATATTTCGGTCGGAACGGCTTCGTCGCAGTGCAGCTCTACTATAAGGACATCGTCAATTACATCGACGGCGGCCGGTTCACCTTCGACTATTCGGCCTTTCCGCTGCCAGCCAATGCGCCCCCGGGCCTGCCGACGATCGGGTTGCTGGATACCGAGATCAACACCGGCGGCGGGGATTTCTATGGCGCCGAGTTTGCCTTCACCCTGCCGTTCGAAGTCATCACCAGCGCGCTGGACGGCTTTGGCGTGACCGGCGGCGTCGGCTACACCGAAACCAAGGTCCAGAATGCGCAGGGGCAGATCGACCAGATCCCCGGCTATTCCAATTGGGTCGCCAACGGCACGGTGTTCTTTGAAAAATGGGGCATCAATACTCGTGGCAGCGTCCGCTATCGCTCCGGCTTCCTTGGCGATTTCGGCGCGTTCGACGGATCGATCGCCCGCAAGACCGCGCTGGAGGAACTGATCGTCGATGCGCAGGTCGGCTATGACTTCACGTCCGGCGCGCTGAACGGCCTGTCCGTCTATGTGCAGGGCCAGAACCTGACCGACGAGCCGTTCGCATCGGTGGCCGATCCGACCAAGCCCGCGACGGTGACCGATTACCAGACCTATGGTCGCCGGTTCCTGGCCGGCTTCACCTATCGGTTCTGACCCCTCCCCCACTTGCTGGACCGGGCGCATTCCGCCCGGTCCTGTGTGTTTTGAACCACCGCCCGAACAGGGGATGGCCATGCCGCATCGTTTCGCCCGCCCGCTGGCCGTACTGGCCGCCCTCAGCGCGCTGACCTCAGCCGCCCAAGCCCAGGACCTGCGCCAGCGATTGCCGCAGGACGAGGTCATCTATTTCCTGTTGCCCGACCGGTTCGAAAATGGCGACCGAACCAACGACACGGGCGGCATCCGGGGCGACCGGATGGCGCATGGCTTCGATCCTCAACACAAGGGGTTCTACCATGGCGGCGACCTGAAAGGGCTGATCCAGCGGCTGGATTATATCCAGGCGCTGGGCGCAACCGCCATTTGGGTGGCGCCGATCTTCAAGAACAAGCCGGTCCAAGGCGGACCGGGCCAGGAATCGTCGGGCTATCACGGATATTGGGTGACCGATTTCACGCAGGTCGACCCGCATTTCGGCAGCAACGCGGATTTCAAGGCGCTGGTCGATGAAGCGCATCGGCGCCGCATGAAGGTCTATATGGACATCATCGCCAACCATACGGCGGACGTGATCCAGTACCGCGAATGCGGCGGGTGCGATTACCGTTCCCGCGCGGACTATCCCTATTCGCGGCAGGGCGGCGTGACGGGCAAGCCGATCAATCCGGGCTTTGCCGGGGATCAGGTGATGACGGGCGAGAATTTCGCGCGGCTGACCGATCCGCGCTGGGCCTATACCCCCTTCGTGCCGAAAGCGGAGCGGAATGTGAAACTGCCCGCATGGCTGAACGATCCCATCCATTACCACAATCGCGGCAACACGACCTTCGAGAATGAAAGTTCGACCATGGGCGATTTCGTCGGGCTGGACGACCTGATGACCGAAAGCCCGGTGGTGGTGCAGGGGATGATCGACATTTTCGGCGGCTGGATCGACGAGTTCGGCATCGATGGATACCGCATCGATACCGCCCGCCATGTGAACCCGGAATTCTGGCAGAAGTTCGTGCCCGCGATGCGCGAGCGGGCACGCGCGAAGGGCATCCCGAATTTCCACATCTTCGGTGAAGTGGCGCTGGACGGGGTCAACCCCGGCGGCCTGGCGCGCTTTACCCATGTCGATCGCTATCCCGCAGTGCTCGACTTCGCATTCCGCAGCGCGGTGATCGAGGGGGTTGCGGGCACCGGCGGCACCGACCTGTTCGTGCGGTTGCTGGACGGCGATGCGCTCTATGCCGAGGGTGCGGACATCCTGCCCACCTTTACCGGCAATCACGATGGCGGGCGCTTCGGCCATTATGTGCGAAAGGCGTTCCCACAGGCGAGCGATGCCGAGGTGATGGCGCGCGTCGAGCTGGCCCATGCGTTCATGTTCGGCCTGCGCGGCGTGCCGACCCTGTATTCGGGCGACGAACAGGGTTTTGCCGGGGACGGCATCGACCAGGATGCGCGCGAGGATATGTTTCCAAGCCGCGTCGCCAGCTATAACGACAATCGCCTGATCGGGACCAAACGGACCACCGCCGACAGCAATTTCGATACGCAGCATCCCCTGTTCCGGGCCTTTGCCCGGCTGGCGGCGATCCGCAAGGACAGCGCGGCGCTGCGCCGGGGCAAGTCGCTGGTGCGCGCCTATGGCAAGGAACCGGGGCTGTTCGCGGTCTCGCGTTTCCATCCCGAGACGGGTGCAGAAACGCTGCTCTTGTTCAATACCAGCACCAGGCCGGTCAGCGGCAATGTCGAGATCGACCCGGCGACGCGGCAGTTCACGGCACTGCACGGGCCGTGCGCCAGCGTGACCGCACCGGGCAGCGCCCGCTATTCCCTCCCCGCGCTAGGCTATGCGATCTGCGAGGCCGCCAAGTGAGTGATGTCGACATGCCCGAATGGTGGCGCGGGGCCGCCATCTATCAAATCTATCCGCGCAGCTTCCAGGATGCGAACGGCGACGGCATTGGCGACTTGCCCGGCATCACCCAAAGGCTGGGCCATGTCGCGTCGCTTGGCGTGGACGCGATCTGGCTGTCGCCCTTCTTCACCTCGCCGATGAAGGATTTCGGCTATGACGTCAGCGATTATTGCGGCGTCGACCCGATTTTCGGGACGCTGGCCGATTTCGATGCGCTGGTCGCCCGCGCCCATGCGCTTGGCCTGAAGGTCATTATTGACCAAGTCTATTCGCACACCAGCGACGAACATCCATGGTTTGCCGAAAGCCGGTCGAGCCGGGCCAATTCCCGCGCCGACTGGTACGTCTGGGCGGACGCGCGGCCGGACGGCAGCCCGCCGTCAAACTGGCAATCCGTATTCGGCGGTCCGGCATGGACATGGGACGCCCGGCGCGGGCAATATTATCTGCACAATTTCCTGTCGAGCCAACCGCAGCTGCATGTCCATCATCCCGATGTGCAGGCGGCGCTGCTGGATACCGCCCGCTTCTGGCTGGACCGGGGGGTGGACGGATTTCGGATCGATGCGATCAACTTCGCCATGCACGACCCGGAACTGCGCGACAATCCGCCGGCGCCTGACACCGGGCGGCCGCGCACCCGGCCGTTCGATTTCCAGCAGCATCTGTACAATCAGTCGCACGCCGACATCCCGCTGTTCCTGGAGCGGCTACGTGCGGTGCTGGACGAATATGGCGCGACCTTTACGGTGGCGGAGGTCGGCGGGCCGGACCCGGATGGCGAGATGAAGGCGTTCACCGCCGGCACCGGACGGCTGAACAGCGCCTACAGCTTCGATTTCCTGTACGCCGACCGACTGGATGGCCGCCATCTGGCCGAGGCGATGGGCCGGTGGCCCCATGCTGCCGGCACGGGCTGGCCAAGCTGGGCGTTCGAGAATCACGACGCGCCGCGCGCAATCTCGCGCTGGGCCAGCCCCCAAGATGCAGCCGCGTTCGGCCAGATGAAGGCGGTGCTGCTCGCCTGTCTGCGCGGCAACGTGTTCCTCTATTTTGGCGAGGAACTGGGCCTGACCCAGGTCGATATCGCGCATGGCGACCTGCGCGATCCGGAGGCGATCGCCAACTGGCCAATGACCCTTAGCCGCGATGGCGCGCGCACGCCGATGCCGTGGGAGCAGTCGACACCGGGCCATGGCTTTTCCGATGCCAAGCCATGGCTGCCCTTTGGCGCGGATCATGCCGCGCTGGCGGTGGACAGTCAGGAGCGCGACCCCAATTCGCTGCTGGCCCGGACCCGCGCGGCGATTGCGATGCGCAACGGCCATCCGGCGCTGCGGCTGGGCGAACTGACCGTGATCGAGGCGGCAGAGGACCGGTTCATCATCGAGCGCCGGCTGAACGGCCAGCGGATGCGCTGCGCCTTCAATCTGGGCGGTCAGGCGCTGAGCTGGAGCGGCGGCAATGGCCGGGTGGCGATGAGCGTCAATGGCGCGACCGCCAGCGAGTTGCCCCCTTACGGGGCGATCGTGCTGGAATCGGATCAATAACCGTTGCAGGCATGATCGCAGCACAATCGGGGAAAAGGCTGATATGCTGGCAGTCATGCGATGGTTTATGACGATGGGAGTGGCAGCGGCGGCGATGGTGGCGATCGCCGGGCCGGCCAATGCCCAGGATCTGGCCAGCATCCGCGCGGCGGACCGCAACGGCACGCTGATCCATGTCCAGCCGATCGCATCGAAGCATACTGCCTCGCCCCGCCTGACCGTGTGGCTGCCACGCGGTTACGCGCAGAGCGGCATCCGCTACCGCGTCCTCTACATGCCCGACGGCCAGAACCTGTTCGATCCCAAGCTGTCGGGATATGGCAAGGTCTGGGCCGCGCATACCACCGCCCAGCGGCTGATCGACGAAGGCACCGTGCCGCCGTTCATCATCGTGGGTACGTGGAATGCAGAGGGCGACCGCTATCGCACCTATCTGCCCGACACGCTGTACCGCGCTGCCAGGGGCAAGGTGTGGGCGGAGATGATCCGAAGCGCGGGCGGAAATCCGGTGGTTTCGTCGGGGTACCTCAAATATCTGACCACGGAACTGAAACCGTGGGTCGACCGCAATTATCGGACGCTGGACGGCCCGGCTAATACCGCGATCATGGGGTCCAGCATGGGCGGCCTGATCTCGCTGGAGGCGCTGGCCAAACATCCCCGCGTTTTCGGCCGGGCCGGCGCATTGTCGATCCACTGGCCGATGGGCGATCCGCGCAACATGGACCCGGATGCAGCGGAGATGCAGGGGTTGTGGCGCAATTATCTGGCACGGACGGTTGGCGCGCCCAAGGGCCGCCGGCTGTGGATCGACCGGGGCACGGCAACGCTGGACCAGTATTACGGCCCCTATTTCGACCGGGGCGTTGCCACGCTGAAGGCGGCGGGATGGCGCGAGGGCAGCGATCTGAGGGCCGAGGTCTATCACGGCACCGAACATGACGAACGCGCCTGGGCGGAACGGCTGGACGAAGTGATGACCTGGGTCTGGGGCAGTCGGGAGTGAGTGAAGCCACCCACCGCATCGTCATATTGGGCGGGGGCACCGCGGGGTGGATGGCGGCGTGCCTGATCGCGCATCACTGGCGGGATCGCGGGGTCGCGGTGACGGTGGTGGAAAGCCCGGACATCGGCATCATCGGCGTGGGTGAGGGATCGACGCCGCATCTGAAGCAGTTGTTCGACACGCTGGGGATCGCCGAGCGCGACTGGATGGCGGCGTGCGACGCCACTTACAAGGCGGGCATCCGCTTTGCCGGATGGGGCAGCGCGCATGGCCCGGCGAGCTATTTTCACCCCTTTCCCACCGCCATCGATCTGCACACCGAGCGCGACTATTTCGCCGCCTGTGCCGCCAGGCGCCGCGGCGAGGACGTGCCCGCCCATCCCGATGACTGGTATCTGACCGCCTGGCTGGCAGCGCACGGCCGCGCCGCGATCGCGCCCGACCATTTCCCGTTCCGCATCGGATACGGCTATCATTTCGACGCGCACAAGGTGGGCGCTTTCCTGCGCGGCCACGCCCTTGCGCTGGGCGTCGCGCATCTGGCCCGGACGGTGGAGCGGGTGGAGGTGACCGGCGATGGCGTGGTTGCCGCATTGATGCTGGACGGTGGCGAGCGAGTGGCGGGCGAGTTCTTCATCGACTGTTCGGGCTTTCGCAGCCTGATCCATCAACAGGCGCTGGGCGTGCCATTCCGGTCCTTTGCCGACAACCTGTTCAACGACCGGGCGGTCGTGGCCCCCTCCTCGCTGCCGGACGGCGAGATCGCGCCCCAGACCGAGGCGACGGCGCTGTCCGCCGGATGGGCATGGCGCATCCCGCTGACGACCCGCGTCGGCAACGGCTATGTCCATTCCAGCCGGTACATCGACAAGAATGCGGCAGAGGCGGAGTTTCGCCGTCACCTCAATCTGCCCGACGATCAGCCGGTGCGGTTTCTGGACATGAAGGTCGGGCGCGTGGCGGACAGCTGGGTGTCGAACAGCCTGGCGGTCGGGCTGTCCCAAGGGTTTCTGGAACCACTGGAGGCGACCGCGCTCCACATCGTCCAGTCCACGCTGGAGGCGTTCATCCAGACTTATGGCGATGGCGGATTTACCCCGCGCCACCGCGATGCGTTCAATGCCAGCATCAATATGCGATATGAGGGCATCCGCGATTACATCGTCGCCCATTATGCACTGAACCGCCGCGATAGCCCGGGATATTGGCAGGATGCAGCCGGGATCGAGGCCCTGTCCGAACCGTTGAAACAGGTGATGACCGCGTGGTTCACCGGCGGCGACGTGGCCGCGACAGTCGAGCAGCTGGGCATCGCGCGCTATTACACGCCGATGAGCTGGCACGCGCTGTTCGCCGGATACGGGATCTTTCCCGAACGGCTGGTCCAACCGCGTGGCAGCGTCCGTCCGGTTGCGGAGGTGCGGTCCTTTATCGCGGCGTGTGGCCGCAACTTTCACGCGCACCGCGAAACGCTGAACCACATGGCGACCGAATAGATTACCCTGATCGGGAAAATAGGCTTGCACCACTTACCCGGTGGGGGTAATCCGCCCCGGCTATGATGACACTTGCAGGCTCAAAGATTCGCCGCTTCCGTGAGGAACGATCGCTTTCCCGCTCCGCATTCGGGGCATGGTTCGGCACGCCCGGATCGACCGTGCAGGGATGGGAAGAGGATGGCAAGCGCGCCAATCCCGCCGTCGTCAACCAGATTGCGGCCAATGGCATCGCCCATCATCAGGACTGGTATCTGGCAGCGCCCGAGCCGTCCCGCCGCACCGAATGGCGACCGGACAGCTGGACGGGCGACGCATTTCAGGCGTTGCAGATGCCGACTTACCCCGATGCCGCTGCGCTGGACGCGGCGACCACCCAGATCGCGTCGTTTCCGCCGCTGGTCTTCGCTGGCGAGGCGCGCAACCTGACCGCCGAACTGGCGCGGGTGGCCGAAGGGAAGGCATTCCTGCTTCAGGGCGGCGACTGCGCGGAAAGCTTTGCCGAGTTCCACCCGAACAACATCCGCGACACGTTCCGCGTCATCCTGCAGATGGCGGTCGTCCTGACCTTTGCCTCCAAGCTGCCGACGGTGAAGGTCGGACGGATGGCGGGCCAGTTCGCCAAGCCGCGCTCGGCCAATACCGAGACGATCGATGGCGTCGAGCTGCCCAGCTATCGCGGCGACAATGTGAACGACATCGCGTTCACGGCAGACGCCCGCATCCCCGATCCGCAGCGGATGATCCGCGGCTATTCGCAATCGGCGGCAACACTGAACCTGCTGCGGGCATTCGCCGGCGGCGGCTATGCGAACCTGCATCAGGTGCACCGCTGGACGCATGACTTCATGGGGCAAAGCGCCTGGACGGAGCGATACCGCGATGTCGCCGACCGGATCGGCGAGGCCCTGGACTTCATGGCGGCGTGCGGGATCGACGCCGACACCGTGCCGCAGTTGAAGGCGACGAGTTTCTATACCAGCCACGAGGCGCTGCTGCTCCCCTACGAACAGGCGATGACGCGGCAGGATTCGCTGACCGGCGACTGGTACGACACCAGCGCGCATATGCTGTGGATCGGCGACCGGACGCGGTTCGAGGGATCGGCCCATGTCGAGTTCCTGCGCGGCATCGGCAATCCAATCGGGATGAAGTGCGGTCCCAGCCTGGAGCCGGACGCGCTGCTGCGGTTGCTCGACGTGCTGAACCCCGGACGGGTGCCGGGGCGGATGACGCTGATCACCCGATATGGCCATGACAAGATCGAAGCCGCCCTGCCCGCCCTGGTCCGCGCGGTGAAGCGGGAGGGGCATCCGGTAGTGTGGAGCTGCGATCCGATGCACGGCAATGTCGTGAAGGCGGCCAATGGCTACAAGACGCGGCCGTTCGAGCGCATCCTGGCCGAAGTGCGCGGTTTCTTTGCCGTTCACCGGGCCGAGGGTACACACGCAGGCGGCATCCATACCGAGATGACCGGCCAGAATGTGACGGAGTGCACCGGCGGCGCGGTGGAGATTACCGAACAGGGCCTGGCCGATCGCTATCACACCCACTGCGACCCGCGGCTGAACGCCGGACAGAGCCTGGAGCTGGCATTCCTGCTGGCAGAGATGCTGAACGAGGAAATGGGCCAGCGACGGCGGGCGGCTTGACGCTTGCGGTGCTCCTGCGCAAGCAGGAGGCCAGGGCCGCGTGGACCATCGCTTGCTGCTCTGGGCTCCCGCTTTCGCGGGAGCATGGTTAGGGTGATACCGAGAAGACCTGCCATGTCGCTATACGCCATTGACGGGAAAGGGCCGGTGCTGGGTACGGACGCCTGGGTTGCGCCGAGTGCGGACCTGATCGGCGACGTCCGGCTGGGCGATGGTGCAAGCATCTGGTTCGGCGCGGTGGCTCGGGGCGACAATACCCCGATCCTGATCGGTGCGCGCAGCAATGTTCAGGAAGGCGCGATGCTGCACAGCGATCCCGGTGCCCCGCTGACCATCGGACAGGATTGCACCATCGGCCATCATGCGATCCTGCACGGGTGCACGCTGGGCAACCGAGTGCTGATCGGGATGGGGGCAATCGTGCTGAACAACGCGCATATCCCGGATGACTGCATCGTGGGTGCGGGCGCACTGGTGACCGAGGGCAAGACGTTCGAGCCGGGAACGCTGATCATCGGTTCCCCTGCCCGCGCCGTGCGGACGCTGGACGATGCCGCAAAGGCCGGGCTGATCGCATCTGCTGCGGGCTATGCTGCGCGCGCCCGGCATTATGCTGCGGGTCTGAAGCGGGTGGATTGAGTCCACCGCGCCGTCCGTCCGACACCCGAGCGGGCATCGCGCAGCCGTGCCGTAGCGGAGTCGACAGCGCCATTGCTCGCGCTAATCTCGCATCATGGCACTTCCTGCAATCCTCGACCGTCTGCGGCTTCCCGTCATCGGTTCGCCGTTGTTCATCATCTCCGGCCCCGATCTGGTCATTGCCCAATGCAAGGCCGGGATCGTCGGTTCCTTCCCGGCGCTGAACGCCCGGCCGCAAACCCAGCTGGACGAATGGCTGCACCGGATCACCGAGGAATTGGCGGCATGGGACCGGGACCATCCCGACGTGCCCGCCGCGCCCTTTGCCGTCAACCAGATCGTCCACCGATCGAACGACCGGCTGGAGGCGGACCTGATGACGTGCGCGAAGTGGAAGGTGCCGATCGTCATCACGTCGCTGGGCGCGCGCGAGGACCTGAACACCGCGGTGCATGGCTGGGGCGGCATCACCCTGCACGACGTCATTCACGACCGCTTTGCGCGAAAGGCAGTGGAAAAGGGCGCGGACGGCCTGATCCTGGTGTGCGCAGGCGCGGGCGGCCATGCGGGCACGCTCAATCCCTTCGCCTTTACGCAAGAGGTGCGGCAATGGTTCGACGGCCCGGTCGCCTTGTCGGGGGCCATCGCCAATGGCGGCGCGGTGCTGGCGGCACAGGCGGCGGGCGCTGACCTGGCCTATATCGGCTCGCCCTTCATCGCCACGATCGAGGCGCGGGCGTCGGAGGATTACAAGCAGGGCATTGTCGACGGACGGGCAGCGGACATCGTCTATTCCAACCTGTTCACCGGAGTCCACGGCAATTACCTGCGCCGCTCGATCGAGGCGGCGGGGCTTGATCCCGACAATCTGCCCGACAGCGACCCGAGCGCGATGAACTTCGGCGGCGGCGCTGCCAAGGCATGGCGCGACATCTGGGGATCGGGCCAGGGCATCGGCGCGGTGACGGCGGTGGAAAGCGTGGCCGAACGGGTCGCGCGGCTGTCGGCAGAATATGCGGCGGCGCGGGCGCGGGTGTGCAGCGCGGGTTGAGGCCACGAAAGCGGGAGACCCTCACCCTTCCCACCGCTTCGCGGCGGGCCCCTTCCCTCTCCCGTAAACGGGAGAGGGAGTGAGCGGCGTCAGCCGCGGAAGGGTGAGGGAGGCTTCTTCGACGCGGAAACGGCACTGGCGCACTGTCCCTTCATCGGATTAAGGATGATTGGACCATGTCCATCGTCTGCAACGTCCAATCCTCCGTCCTTGGCCAACCATGGCGCTGGCGCTCGCCCGCCAATGCCGCCGATCAGGGGTTTTCGCCCGATGACCTGACGACCCGGCTGCTGATGGCGCGGGGCTGCGCGCGCGAGGATGTGGAGGCGCACAAATCGCCGTCGATCCGCGCATTCATGCCGGACCCCTCCATCTTCCGCGACATGGACCGGGCCGCCGAGCGGCTGGCCGATGCGGTCGATCGGCGCGAGCAGGTGGCGGTGTTCGGCGATTACGACGTCGACGGAGCCACTTCGGCTGCGCTGCTGATCCGGCTGCTGCGCGATCTGGGCCTGGCCCCCCGCCCCTATATCCCCGACCGGCTGATGGAGGGCTATGGTCCGTCGGGCGAGGCGCTTGTCCGGTTGAAGGGCGAAGGCGCGGACCTGATCGTCACGGTCGATTGCGGGGCGCAGGCGTTCGACGCGCTGGCCATGGCGCGGGACGCCGGGGCCGAAGTGATCGTGGTGGATCACCACAAATGCGCGACCGAGCTGCCCGCCGCCTATGCGCTGGTCAATCCCAACCGTCTGGATGAGGCCGAGGGCGCAGCGCACGGCCATCTGGCGGCAGTGGGGGTGGCGTTTCTGCTCGGCGCGGCGCTGGTGCGGGTACTTCGCGGCCGTGGCTACTTTGCCAGCCGGGCGGAGCCGCGTTTGCTCGACCTGTTGGACATTGTCGCGCTGGGTACTGTGGCCGACGTCGCCGCCCTGCGGGGTCTCAATCGCGCCTTCGTGGCGCAGGGGCTGAAGGTGATGGCCGGTCGCCGCAATATCGGCCTGAATGCCCTGATCGAGGCATCGCGGCTGACACGGGCACCGAACTGTACCGATCTGGGCTTTGCGCTGGGGCCGCGCATCAATGCGGGCGGGCGGGTCGGCCGATCCGACCTGGGGGTCCGGTTGCTGACCACCAGCGATCCGGCAGAGGCGCGCAGCATTGCCGAGGAGCTCAACCTGCTGAACGAGGAACGCCGCGCGATCGAGGCCGAGGTCCAGCAGGCAGCGGAGGCAGAAGCCACGCATCATGGCGACCGGGCGGTCGCGGTCATCGCGGGCAATGGCTGGCATCCCGGCGTCATCGGGATCGTCGCGGGCAGGCTGAAGGAAAAGCTGGGACGGCCCGTGATCGTCATTGCCGTGGACGAAGCAGGCATCGGCAAGGGATCGGGGCGCAGCATCGCTGGCGTCGATCTGGGCGCGGCGATCCTGGCGGCCAAGGACATGGGCCTGCTGATCGCGGGCGGGGGCCATGCGATGGCGGCTGGCGTCACCATCGCTGCCGACCAGGTGCAGCGATTGGCCGATTTCCTGCACGAGCGGCTGTCGGCGACCGTCGATCGCGCAATGGGGGAACGCGCATTGCTGGTCGATGCGATGGTGACGCCGCGCGGATTGAACCCCGCGCTGGTCGATGCGCTGGAGGCGGCCGGCCCCTATGGCATGGGCTGGCCCGGCCCGCGCGTGGCGACCGGACCCGTCCGGATCGTCCGGTGCGACGTGGTGGGCAACGGCCATGTCCGCGCGATCGTGAACGGCGATGATGGTGCCAGCCTGAAGGCCATGGCGTTCCGTTCGGCGGACACGCCGCTGGGCCAGGCGCTGCTCGCGGCCCCTTCGCATCGCCGCCTGTGGCTGGCCGGTCGAGCGAAAACCGACGATTGGGGCAGTCGTCCGGCGGCCGAACTGCATCTGGACGATGCGGCATGGGCGAATTGAACGAAAATTTCGCTCCACCGGGTTGACCCCCGCCCGCCCCTGACATAGGGAGCGCGTCCGTCGTCTTCGACACGGCCCCTTCGTCTAGCGGTTAGGACGCGGCCCTTTCACGGCTGAAACACGGGTTCGATTCCCGTAGGGGTCACCATCGACCGGACGCCAGATCGGCGTCCTCGGGTCGCTTCATTCCGACAGCATCATCGCCGCGACCGCCATGGCGATGCCCGGCACCAGGACGCGGCCGGCACCGGGCAATCCCATTTCGCTCAACATGTTGGACAGGCCCGTCGTCATGGCGCGCTGCGGAGGTTCGCCCGGTACTTCCCATGCAGGGCGCAGCGCCGCTGCCAGCACCGGACTGCGTACGAACAGCAGGTCGACGATCGCCGGGCCGGGTTGTGCGCCCCATTCGGTCTTGTACCCGGTATCGCCGCATCCCCAGTCCACCGTTTCGACGCCCAGTGTGACGGCATGGTTCAAGGCATGGACCGTCACCAGCGCACCGGGGCTGATCCGGGCGAATGCCTGATCGTAGCTGCTGGCAACGGCATAGAGCATCGGCCCGCAAATCAGGTCGAAGGAAAAGGCAACCGGCCGCCCGTCGATCGTCAGGATCGTTGCGCACAGCCGGTCGGCCAGGTGGCGATCGCCAATCACCCGGTTCCAACAGGCAAGCGATTCCGGCTTCAGGAACTTGGCACCGCTATGATCGGTGCTGCTGCCGACCCAGCTGGCCGCTTCGATGTCGGCAAGCTGACGGAGCACGGCCGGGCTCCATTCCCGGCCTCGGACAATCCGGACGTCCGGCGTGCCGATTTCCTGGATCCGCCGCTCCGCAGTGCGCATCTTGCGCTTGAGGCTCGGACCGGGAAACGCTCCCGTGGCAAACTGCTCGGCAAGCGGCTGGCGGAAACTGACGCCAAGGCGACGTTCAAGCACCTGCCAGCCGAGCCGGCCGGCCGCGTCTCGCATCAGATTGGCCTGGCGATCGTCGGACAGCACCGGTCCGATGCGAAGCAGAGGCCCGATGCTTTGCTGGACCCGGCGTTCCCCAAGGACGGCCACCAGATGATCGACGGTCAGATCGGGGGATGCGGGAAAGCTGCGAAATGGCCAGTAACATCCCGCCATCGCCCGGCCTGCCGGGATCGAGCCATGCGCCGCCACCAACGGCAACGCAGCAAGCGGCACGCGCGACGGGCTTTCGATGAACAGGGTCTGGGATCGCTGGGCGGTGGGTCGATCGAACCAGGCACGGCGCAGGAACCGATGGCTTGGCTGGCCCTGCTCCGCCAACCGGTCGATCACCGCCGGAAAGCCCGACAACAGATGGACGACCGGCGGCCCGCAGGAAAATCTGCCAAAGTCCGATGCGGCGGGTGCCGTCGCCATGTCGTTTCTTCTTTCCCCTTACGCCCTGGCAATCCGGCCATAGCGGGGAAAGGATACCTGTTGGTAAACCCGCGATCGGAAACGAAGCCGTGGGTTTATGGCGGGTGCGGATCAGCGGCGGCGACGCGGCACCGACACAGGCTGCACCACCGGCCGGGCGGGCGCGAACGCCACTTCGCCGGGGGCAAGCGCGAACCAATTGGCCGCGACGACCCGGTTGAACCGTTCGTCATCGACCGCATCCGGCAGGATTTCGATCATCGGCGGCGGCAGTGCGCCGGGGGCCTGACGCAACAGGGCGATCGGTTGATCGGTCACCGCCACGCTGCCCCCCATTTCGGTTTCGCTGAACAGCCGCCGGGCAAATGCCAGCGGAAACCGGATGCAGCCATGCGATGCGGGATAGCCCGGCAAGGCACCGGCGTGCAGCGCGATCCCGGTCCAGGTCAGACGCTGCATATAGGGCATGGGGGCGTTGGAATAGAGATTGGACCGGTGAAACACCTTTTTCTGCAGGATGCTGAATTCGCCGATGGGCGTTTCCTTGCCCCGCTTGCCGGTGGATACCGTCGATACGCCGATCAGCGTGCCGTTGCGATAGACCAGCGCCAGTTGCATCGGGATGGACACGACCACCGCCACCGGCCCCTGGGTCGGGGCATCATCGAACCAGCGATGATCCCCCGGACGCATCCGCTCCACCCCGGCCAGGGGCACCGGCAACAGCCCGTCGGCGGCGGCCTCGGCCTGCGCCGGGCCAGTCATGGCGACCAATGCCATCGCCGCACTCAGGAGGATCAGGGACTCGCGCATGGCGCATTATTGCAAGTTTTTCGGGCCGATCCAATGCTGGTGAATGCGGCATTAACCCTGCCTGGCGCGCCGGGCCGTGCGGCTTGAGCGACCGACCGAAGGGCGCGGGGCGACTCGACCGGTACGACCTGCTACGCTGGATGCCACGGCGACGATGCGGAGCAGCATAGCGGTTTATGGCGCAGGCGGACGATTCCATTCAGCGGCGATTTGGACGACGGGAGATTCTGGCCGGCATCGGTCTGGTCGGATCGGGGCTGGTGGCGGGTTGCGCAAGTCAGCGGGCGACTGGCGCATTCAGCCTGCGCACGGCCGCCGCGCCGCACGAACCGGTGCCGGTGCCCGCAGGGGCGTTGCCCGCCGAACCGCCTGTGCTGGTCGCCAGACGGGATGCGCCGCAAGGCGTTAGGCCCGACCTGTATCGCCGTGCGCTGGCCGCGATGGAATGGCATGGACCGAAGATCGCGGTGCGCGACCGGATCGTCATCGCCGATTTCACGCCAGGTTCCGCCCGCCCCCGGTTGCAATTGATCAACCTAGAAGATGGACAGGTCCGTGAATTGCTGGTGTCGCATGGCAGCGGATCCGATCCCGGCCATACCGGTTTCCTGCAGCGTTTCTCCAACGTGCCGGACAGCGAATGCACATCGTCGGGCACCTATGTCACCCGCGATTATTATGTCGGCCAGCATGGCCATTCACAGCGGCTGATGGGACTGGATCCGACCAACAACCTGGCGTGGGAACGGGCGATCGTCATCCATGCCGCCTGGTATGCGAACGCCGACATGATCCAGAAGCACGGCAAGCTGGGCCGCAGCCAGGGCTGTTTTGCCGTGGGCGAAACCGAACTGGCCAACCTGTTCGGCGCGCTGGGCGAAGGCCGCATGATCTATGCCGGCAAATCGAACGAGGTTCAGGCCGCGGCCTGAACGGCGTTAGTGGCGCGTTCGCCACTTTGCGATTAAAGGCGGGGGATGACCGCCCTGCCCTTTTTCGACATCCATCGCCACGGCCTGATCCGCGTCGGCGCATGCACGCCGCGCGCGACGGTTGCCGATCCGATGGCGGCGGCGGAATCGATCATCGATCTGGCGCGGCGGGGCGACGCGGCCGGGGCCGATCTGCTCGTCTATCCCGAACTCAGCATCACCGGCTATGCCATCGACGATTTGCACCTGCAGGATGCGCTGTGCGATGCGACCGAACGGGCGCTGGCAGCGATCGTCGCGGCCAGCGCCGAATTGACGGCGGTGCTGGCGGTGGGCGCTGCCCTGCGCCACAACAACCGCCTGTACAATTGCGCGGTGGCCATCGCACGCGGCCGGGTGCTCGGCGTGGTGCCCAAGTCGTTCCTGCCCAATTACCGGGAATATTACGAAAAGCGCTGGTTCGCGCCCGGCAGGGGCGTGCCGATGGGAAGCATCCGGGTCGCGGGACAGGATGCACCGTTCGGCACCGACCTGATCTTTGCCGCGGACGACCATGCAGATTTCGTCTTTCACCTGGAAATCTGCGAGGATTTCTGGGCGGCCATCCCCCCGTCCAGTTACGGCGCACTGGCGGGGGCGACGATCCTGGCCAATCTGTCGGCTTCCAACATCACCATCGGCAAGGCGCGGGAACGCGCGCTGCTGTGCGCCAGCCAGTCCGCCCGCGCGGTCGGCGCCTATGTCTATTCGGCGAGCGGGCCGGGCGAAAGCACGACGGACCTTGCCTGGGACGGCCAGGGCATGATCCATGAACTGGGCGAGATGCTGGCGCAATCGGAACGGTTCGACCTGGCGAGCGAAATGGTGCTTGCCGATGTGGATGTCGAGCGTATCCGGCTGGAACGAATGCGGATGGGCACGTTCAACGACAGCGCGGCGGCCGCCGGTCATCCCGAAGCCCGGTTCACGCGCATCGCCTTCACCCACGGGGCAAGCGCGGCGGATCGCGGATTGATGCGGCACGTCCCCCGCTTCCCCTTCGTGCCCGACGATGCCGCGATGCTGGATGCCGACAGTTACGAGGCGTTCAACATCCAAGTCGAAGGGCTGCGTCAGCGGATCGTCGCATCGGGTGCGAAACGGCTGGTGATCGGCATTTCCGGTGGCCTCGATTCCACCCATGCGCTGATCGTCGCGGCAAAGGCGTTCGATCGGCTGGGCCGTCCGCGCACCGATATTCTGGGCTTCACCATGCCCGGCTTCGCGACCAGCGAGGGTACGAAAGGCAATGCCTGGGCGCTGATGCGCGCAATGGGCATTTCGGCGGAGGAAATCGACATTCGGCCCGCCGCCCGCCAGTTGCTCGGCGACATGAGCCACCCCTTTGCCAGCGGCGAGCCGGTGCATGATGTGACGTTCGAGAATGTCCAGGCAGGGCTTCGCACCGATTATCTGTTCCGGCTGGCCAATCAGCGCGAGGGGATCGTCGTCGGCACGGGCGACCTGTCCGAATTGGCGCTTGGCTGGTGCACCTACGGCGTCGGCGATCAGATGAGCCATTATGCCGTCAATGCCGGCGTGCCCAAGACGCTGATCCAGTATCTGATCCGCTGGACCATCGCCACTGGTCAGTTCGATGCGCAGACGAACAGCGTCCTGCAAGCCATTCTGAATACGGAGATATCGCCGGAGCTGGTGCCGCCCGGTGCGGATGGCGCGATCCAGAGCACGGAGTCGATCATCGGCCCCTATGCGCTCAACGATTTCTTCCTTCACCACATCGTGCGGTTCGGGATGCGGCCGTCGAAGGTCGCGTTTTTGGCCTGGCACGCATGGCACGATGCGGCTGCGGGCTCATGGCCCGCCGGTTATCCGTCGGACGGACGACCATCCTATGATCTGGCGACGATCCGGCACTGGCTGGAGAAGTTCCTGAAGCGGTTCTTCCAGACCAGCCAGTTCAAACGGTCCGCCCTGCCGAATGGGCCAAAGGTTTCGGGCGGCGGCGCCTTGTCCCCGCGCGGCGACTGGCGGGCGCCATCGGACAGTGTGGCAACGGTGTGGCTGGACGAATTGCGAAGCGGCCTGAGCGACACCTGAAAGCGTCAGCCGTTGGCGATCAGCGCGGCCAGAGCATCGCCGTCGATCGGCGGCGAACACAGGAACCCCTGATAGAGCTGGCATCCCTCTGCTGCGAGCAGGTTGCGCTGCGCCTCGCTTTCCACCCCCTCGGCGATCAGGGTCAGGCCAAGCGAGCGGGCAATGTCGATCACCCCGCGCACCACGACGCGGCCCCGCACCGATCCTTCGATGTCGAGAGTCAGCCGCCGGTCGAGCTTCAGATAATCGACCGGCAACGCCTTCAGATAGGCCAGGCTGGAATATCCCGTGCCGAAATCGTCGATCGCCACCCGGCACCCGCCGGAGCGCAGCCCCCCGAGCAGCGTCGCCGCCTGATCCAGTTCGGCGATCAGTTCACCCTCGGTCACTTCGATTGTCAGCCGGTCGCGGGGAAAGCCGCTGCGGTCGATCCGGTCGAGCAGCACGTCGGCTGTGCCCGCACGGGAAAGGTCGAGCGCGGTCAGGTTGATCGACAGGCGCAGCCCGGCCAATGAGGCTGGCCATGCGGCTGCCAGCGATAGGGCGCGGCGCTGAACATGGTCCGACAGGCTGAGGCTGACGCCGGCCCGCTCCGCCGCGGCGAACAGCGCGATGGCGCCGATTTCCCCGCGAACCGGATGTTGCCACCGGGCCAGCGCCTCCACCCCGGTGATGCGCCCGCTGGCCATTTCCACCTGCGGCTGGAACAGGATGTCGATGGCGCCGCCGTCGATGGCGGCAGTGACGTCGCGCGCCAGCTCGTCATCCGCATCCGGCCCGTCGCCCCCGCTGCCCCCGCCCTCGACCTGCGCCGCGCTCGCCCGGCGGAGCAGCGTGTCCGCCGTGTCACCGCCAACGCTCCATGCCAGGCCCGACTGGATCGCCAGCAACAGCGGGCGTTCGCTGATCAACACCGGTTCGCGCATCGTTTCGGCCAGCCGCTCGGCCGCATGGGCCGCGCGCGCATCGGTCAGTCCGGTTGCCGCCAGGATGAACCCGGCCGCGCCCTCACGCGCGATCACCATGTTGCGGCCCAGCAGTTCGCGCGCGACATGACCGATACGGCGGCCAAGGGTGGCCACGATCCGCTCGCGCGCCGCGGGACCATAGGCTTGGTCGATGGCATCGGCCTGGGCGATGGTCAGCCGCAGCGCCATGACCGGTCGCCCGTCCGCCAGTGCGCGGTCGATCCATCGATGGACAGCCGCCTCGTTCCGCGCAGCGGTCAGGGCATCGCGCAGTTCCTCGCGCGGTTGCGGGGCCGATCCCAGCGGCTCAACCAGGCAATGCCAGCGCCCCGTTGCGGCATCGTGCTGAACATGGCTGACCGTCCGACCGACGCCGATCAGCTCATGGGCAAAGGCAGTGATCCCGTCGCCGCGCAGGATGCGGCGAAAGGCGGTGCGGGCCAGCGCCCGGTCCTCCGGCGCCATACGGCGGATCAGGGCACCTGGTCCGGCATCTTCGGGCAGATCGACCAGCCTGGCGAGCGCGGGCGTCATCTGGAAACTTCGGGTCGCGGGGTCATATCGCCACCCCAGCGCATCGGTGCCGACGGTCGGGTTGCGCCAGCTGCCCCCAAGGCGCTGAACCTGGCGGCGGGCCAGATGCAATGACTGATCCAGCATCATGTCGCTGATCGGGCTGACCAGGAACTGCGTAGCGCCGGCGGCCACGAATGCCGCCAGCCTGTCATCGTCGCCGCGGGATACTAGTGCGATCAGCGCATGGCCCGCCCGTTCGATCAACGGCGCCAGTTCGGCCATGGCCCCCAGCCCGTCCTGAGCCGCGCCGCGCGCATCGACGATGGCGATGGCGGCACCGCTGGCCAGATAGCGCCGGGAAACGCCGTCGGCGCGGCGAGCCGCCGCCACCTGCCACCCCGTCCGCGCCAGTTGCTGCGCCAGTTCGTCGCGCTGCCGAAAGGACAGCAGGAACACCGGCATCGCCGCCGCCACCCCCTTGCCTGTCGCATCCTCGTCCAAAACCCGTTCCGCCCCCAACGCGCCGAATCACAGCCATAACCGCCCTTGTGCCTGCCCTCCATAGGGCCTAGCTGTTTCATTGATGGAAACGCAGTCCGCCCTTGTCGACCGGCATGGCCGGGCCATCACCTATCTGCGGCTGTCGGTGACCGATCGCTGCGACCTGCGCTGCCGATATTGCATGAGCGAGGCGATGACCTTTCTGCCGCGCCAGCAGCTGCTCGGTCTCGAGGAAATGGCGCTGATCGCCGAACGCTTCATCGCGCGCGGCGTGAAGCGCATCCGGCTGACCGGTGGCGAGCCGCTGGTCCGGCGCGACGTCGGCGACCTGATCCAGCGCCTCGGTCGCCATATCGGCACCGGCCTGGACGAACTGACGCTGACGACCAACGGGACCCAGCTGGCCACCCATGCGCCCATGCTGGCTCAGGCCGGGGTGCGGCGGATCAACGTCAGCCTGGACAGTCGCGATCCCGGGCGGTTCGCCGACATTACGCGCGGCGGCGACGTGAGCCGCGTGCTCGACGGGATCGATGCGGCACAGCAGGCGGGCATGTCGGTCAAGATCAACATGGTCGCGCTGAAGGGCGTCAACGAGGACGAGATCGCGGCGATGCTGGACTGGTGCGTGGACCGCGCGCTCGACCTGACGCTGATCGAAACCATGCCGATGGGCGATGTCGCGGGGGACCGGACCGACCAGTTCCTGCCCCTGACCGCCGTGTTCGACGGCCTAGCACAGGCATTCGAACTGGTGCCGGACGATCGCCGGACCGGTGGCCCGGCGCGGTACTGGCGAGTGGCGGGCAGCAACACCAGGATTGGCCTTATCTCGCCGCTGACCGCCAATTTCTGCGCCGGCTGCAACCGGGTCCGGCTGACGACAGAGGGAATGTTGTATCTGTGCCTGGGGCATGACGACCGGGTGGATTTGAAGGCGGCGATCCGTTCGGGCGGCCTGGCGGCGGTGGATGCCGCCATCGATATTGCCCTGGCGGCGAAACCCGCCGCCCATGCCTTTGCCATCGCCCCCGGATCGCGACCGGCAACCGCCCGTCACATGAGCGTGACCGGGGGATGAGCACCATGGTATTGCCGCAAAGCCGGGCGCTGGTCGCATCGCCCGCCCATGTCGCCAAGACGGCGCTGAACGACCTGCGCGATGCCTATGATTGGGTACCCGTCGACCGCGCCGACATCATCGTCGCGCTGGGCGGCGACGGTTTCCTGCTTCAGACGCTGCATTCGATGCTCGCCCGCCCCCGCATCGTGCCGGTGTTCGGGATGAACCGCGGCACGGTCGGTTTTCTGATGAACGACTGGCGGCTGGACGGGCTGGATGCGCGGCTGGCCCGGGCCAAGCCGTTCAAGGTCACGCCGCTGACGATGACCGCAACCACGCTTTCAGGCGAACAGGTGGTGTTGCCCGCCATCAACGAAGTGTCGATGCTGCGCGAAACGCGTCAGACGGCCAAGCTGGCGGTATCCGTGAACGGACGCCGGGTGATGCCGGAACTGGTGTGCGACGGCGTACTGGTGGCGACCCCGGCGGGATCGACCGCCTATAACCTTTCCGCCAACGGCCCCATCCTGCCGCTGGGTTCCGCATTGCTGGCGCTGACCCCGATCAGCCCGTTCCGTCCCCGGCGCTGGCGCGGCGCGATCCTGCCAGACAAGACCAGGATCACGATCGACGTGATGGAAGCGGCCAAGCGCCCGGTCAGCGCCGTGGCGGACCAGCGCGAGGTGCGCGACGTGGCGCGGGTGGAAGTGATGGTCGATCGCACGCGCGACCTGACTTTGCTGTTCGATCCCGAACATGCGCTGGACGAACGCATCACGATGGAACAGTTCATCGCCTGAAACCGCGACCGATTTTTTCGGGCATCGCCCTTGCCATGCGTCAAAACCCGCTGCTATAGGCGCGGCCTGCCCGGCGGAAGCGGGGCTGCTCCCCGATAGCTCAGCGGTAGAGCATTCGACTGTTAATCGAATGGCCGTAGGTTCGAATCCTACTCGGGGAGCCAGTTTCCTTCAGACCATGACGGAAAATATCGGCTTGGCTGCCGCCAGGCCAGACCTCCATTCGCAAGATCGCCGTCCTGCCGCTGCTTTGCGCGTTCGATCGGTTACGGGTGTACCAGCCGTCCGGCAGCGAAGTCGCGGGCGAGCGCGATGAACGCCTGAAAGGCGGCCGAGGAATTGCGGCGGTTGGAGTAATAGAGGCACAGGGGCGCGATCGGCGGTGTCCAGTCTTCCAGAATGCGGACCAGCCGTCCTGCCGCAAGGTCCTCTCGCACATCGGCTTCCATGAAATAGCCGATGCCCGTGCCATTCGTCGCTGCGATCCGGGCAAGCGACGCTTCGTCCAGCGTGATCGGTCCGTCGACGTCGATCTGCAGTTTCTCGCCGTCCTTCTCGAACCGCCACCGGAATAGCGCACCATTGGGAAGCCGGATGCGGAGACAGGGATAGGCGAGCAGATCCTGTGGCACCCGTGGAATGGGCCTGGCATCGAAAAAGGACGGGGCTGCGGCGACTGCCATGCTTCGCGCCTGGCCGAGCGGAATGGCGATCGCGTCGCTCGGCACTATGTCCGCGCTGCGGATGCCCAGGTCAAACCCGGCGGCCACGACATCGACCAGCCGCCCCTCGGTGACCAGGTCGATATGCACCTGCGGATACCGCTTCAGATAAGTCAAGACGAGGGGCGCCATGATCTCCCGCGCGGCGGTTGCAAAGGCGTTGATCCGCAGGGTGCCGGACGGCGTTTCCTGCTGGGACCGCGCCGTATTCATCGCCTTTTGAATGTCTTCCAGCGCCGGCTTGATCTGTGCGACGAAGATGCGCCCGGCATGGGTGAGCGAAACGCTGCGCGTGGTGCGGTTGAACAGGCGCACGGCAAGCTCGCGCTCAAGCTTGCCCACGGCATTGCTGATCGCCGTGGTCGACAGTCCGAGGTCCAGCGCCGCTGCCCGGAACGACCCGCACCGGACGATGGCCAGCACCGCCTCCAATTCAAGCAGCGAATGACGAATCATTATCCCGCTTTCCGTGACACGCCATGACGATTTGTCTCGATTATCAGGACCGAAGTCCATCGCTAAATTAGGTTCGTCACCAGCGAGGAGATGACCATGTCCCTGCACCTGCCCAAGCCGATCGCCGATTATGTGGGGGCAAACGCCCGGCTCGACATCGACGGCATGTTGAAGCCGTTCCATTCCGATGCCGTTTTCATCGATAACGGCAAGCTCTTTGCCGGACGGGCGGCGATCCGCCGGTTGCTCGAAACCGAGGTGATTCCGGTCAAGGCGATCTTCACGCCCGATACCGTGCGGGAAGCAGGCGACGACGTGATCGTCGATGGACCGGCGCATGGCGACTTTCCGGGCAGCCCGCTCCGCTTCACCTATCGCTTCACGCTGGCGAACGACGCCATCAAGGCGCTGGAGGTGTCGCTGTGAGCATCAAGTCAGATCCCACCGAGTTCGCCGGCAAGCGCGTCCTTGTCAGCGGCGGCACCAAGGGTCTGGGTCGCGCCACGGTCCAGCGTTTTCTGGCCGGAGGTGCGCGGGTCATCACCGCCGCCAGGGTTGTCCGGGACACCATCGACGGCGTCGACTATGTCCAGGCGGACCTGACCACGCCAGCGGGTGCCGAAACCCTGGCCGGTGCAGCGATCGACCGGCTGGGCGGTATCGACATTCTGGCCCATGTCGTCGGTGGATCGGCCTCGCCCGCCGGCGGCTTTGCGGCGCTGACCGACGCGCACTGGCTCGCCGAGCTGAACCTAAACCTGCTGGCGACCGTCCGGCTCGACCGCCTGCTGATTCCGCAGATGATCGAGCGGGGAGCAGGCGCGGTGGTCCATGTCACCTCGATCCAGTCCGTCCTGCCGCTGCCTGAATCCACGACCGGCTATGCCGCGGCCAAGGCTGCGCTCAGGACCTATAGCAAGTCGCTTTCGAAGGAGCTGGGGCCGAAGGGCGTGCGCGTCAACGCCGTATCCCCCGGCTGGATCATGACCGAAGCTGCGGATCACCTGCTACAGACCATCCAGTCCGCCCAGGGCGGCACGATCGCTGATGCGCGCCAATCCGTGCTCGATGCGCTGGGCGGCATCCCGATCGGGCGCGGCGCCGAGCCGGAAGAGGTTGCCGACCTGATCGCCTACCTCGCCGCGGACCGCGCGGCGGCGATCCACGGCGCCGAATTCGTCATCGACGGCGGGACCATCCGTACCGTCTGAACCAGACTGGCGGTCGGCCACCGGTCATGCCAGCGATCAGCCGTCGATTGCCAGCGGCCCCAGATCGCCAAGCCCAACCGTGCCACCTGCCATGGCCAGCATCCGGTCGAGGCTGCGCTTCGCCTTGATGCGCAAGCCTTCCTCGATCTCGATGCGCGGTGTCAGATCGCGCAGCGAAAGATACAGTTTTTCCATGGTGTTCAGCGCCATGTACGGACAGATATTGCAGTTGCAGTTGCCGTCGGCGCCCGGTGCACCGATGAAGCTCTTGGCGGGAAGCGCCTTTTCCATCTGGTGGATGATGTGCGGCTCGGTTGCCACGATCAGCGTGTCGCCCGGAAAATCCTGCGCAAAGGCCAGGATGCCGCTGGTCGACCCGACATAATCGGCGTGGTCCAGGATATGCGGCGGGCATTCCGGATGCGCGGCAACCGGTGCGCCGGGATGCTCAGCCTTCAGCTTCAGCAACTCCGTTTCGCTGAACGCCTCGTGCACGATGCACACGCCCGGCCAGAGCAGCATATCGCGGCCCATCTTGCGGTTGATATATCCGCCCAGATGCCGGTCGGGGCCGAAGATGATCTTCTGATCCTTCGGGATCTGGCTGAGGATCTTCTCCGCCGAGGAACTGGTGACGATGATGTCGGACAGTGCCTTCACCGCAGCCGAACAGTTGATGTAGGTCAGCGCGATGTGATCCGGGTGCTGCGCCCGGAACGCGGCGAACTGCGACGGCGGACAGCTGTCCTCCAGCGAACAGCCCGCATCGATATCCGGCAGCACCACGATCTTTTCGGGCGACAGGATCTTTGCCGTTTCCGCCATGAAGCGGACGCCGCAAAAAGCGATGACATCGGCGTCCGTGTCCGCCGCCTTGCGGCTGAGATCGAGCGAATCCCCGACGAAATCGGCCAGGTCCTGAATCTCCGGCTTCTGATAATAATGCGCGAGGATGACGGCATTGCGTTCCCGCTTCAGACGCATGATCTCGTCGAGCAGGTCGGTGCCGGTCGGCAGGGTCGGCGCGTTCATGTGGGATGCCCTCCTTGGTCGCCGCTCACATGGCCCGGATGGGCGCGGCGTTCAAGGCATTGGCGGAACCGGCGGATAGCCGAGCGGGGCGATGGCAGCACCGGGCGTGCCCGCCGTGACCGCCCGATAGACGAAGTCGCCGATCGGGCTGTACACGATCGCCTCCCATGCCAGCATGGTGCCGACAAGCGTCGCCATCCCCCACCACCAGGCCGGATGCACCCGGCCGCTTTGACGCCAGTCGGCGATCATTCCCGCGACCGAGAAGAGGAGACCGGCGGCAAAGGCGACCTGAAATCCATAAGGAATCATCAGCGGCAGGGGGAGCAGCCGCCCGATGCCGGGGCCCATCAACATTGCCATGCCGCACAGATGCAGCCGCTTGTGCCATTCGGGACGCCGCCGGTTGACGACAGCGGCGACGGTCAGCCCGGCAAAGCCCAGGACCGTCATCGGGTTGGCGATCAGGAAATGCTGGGGCGTGAAGAAGAACGGAACGGTACCGGTCTGCGCGCGCGACGCCGTGATCGCGATGCCGAGGCCCACCATCGCCACCACCCAGCCAAGCGCAACCCAGCCCAGGATACGGTGCACCCGAAGTGCGCCCGTGCCACCAAGCAGCGTTTGCACGAGGAACAGCGTCACCCAGCCAAAAAAGACCACCGCATGCGCATGCACCAGCGGCGGCGCGGCAAAGGTCGAGCGGCCAAAGGCTAGCTGCACTGAAAATCCGGCCACCATGACCGCCGTCATCACCAGTGCCGAACCGATAAAGAACCCGTCGCCGCGCCGAATCCATACGCGCTGCGCGCCAGCCAATGTCGCCATCGTTCATCCCCCCGAATGCCCATGGCCTTCTTACGATGATTCGGGGTCTTTAGCTATGCTGCGATGGACCGGTCTGGCCGACCGGCGATACCGCCGGCGCCTATTGCCGGTTGGCGAGCACTTCCTCGACAGACCGCGTCACGTCCCAGCGTTCGCCGTCGCTCGTCACCCGTTCGGGGGGAAAGGTGACGACGATCCGCGCATCGTCATAACCCAGCGCCTCAACCGGCAGCCCGACGAAGCGAATGAGCGCCCGACGGGCGTTTTCCCGCGCCTGCGCAATTCGCTCCGGCGATCGGGCGGCAGCGGTCGCCTTGCCCTGCGCGGCCACCGATGCGCGCCTGGCCAGTTGCTGGCTTGCCTCCCGCGTCACCAGGATGCCGTCCGTCCGCACCAGCGAAACCGCGCCTTCGTCGACATTGGCAGCCCCGACCATGACATCGGGCGCATTGACGATCAGCGTGCGCGATGCCGGCACCCATTCCAAATCGTCGGCACCGATGGCAGAGACATCGACGAAATAATCGACGCTATAGGGCGCCTTCATCACCTGCCCCGAACGCAGGAAACCGAACCAGCGCACGTCCTGGGCGCTCGCCTGAATGGTGCCGGACAGGGTGGCGACGCGCAGATTGCTGGTACCGGCCAAACGGGCGGTGATGACGCGAGTCACGGCCGATCCGTCGTCTTCCTGCGTCACCACGGCGCGTTCCTGATGGTCCTGCCATGCGCGCCAGCCGAGCAGCGCGACGCCAATGGCGAGCAACAGGGCGATGATCGCCAGCAGCGCGGTGCGGTTCATGCCCGCTGCCATTGCCCGTCCCTCGAAATGGCCAGCCCACGGCCGCTCAGGTCGATCAGATGGGCCAGGACCGACCGTTCGGCCGCTCCGGTCAGGCGTGGGTCCAGCCCGACATACATGCGTTCGACCATCGCGGGGACGGCGACGACGCCTTCCCCCATCAACCGAAGGATCTGTCCCTCCCGCTGCTTGCGGTGGCCGAGCAGGCCACGCACGAAGCGCTGCGGTCGCTCGATGGGGTCGCCATGCGCGGGGTAATAGACGCGGTCGTCCCGCGCCATCAGCCGTTCCAGACTGGCCATATAGGCGGTCATGTCGCCATCGGGCGGGGATACCACGCTGGTCGACCAGCCCATCACGTGATCGCCGGTGAACAACGCGCCCGCTTCCTCCAGCATGAAACACAGATGGTTCGACGTATGGCCCGGCGTCGCCAGCGCCGTCAGCGTCCAGTCCGCTCCGGCAATCCGGTCGCCGTCGGCCATCACCCGGTCAGGCACATAGTCACGGTCGAACGCGGCATCGGCGCGCGGGCCGGCATCGTCGAGCGCAAGCGGCGCGCATCCGACGATCGGCGCGCCGGTCGCGGCTTTCAACGGGCGGCTGGCCGGGCTGTGGTCGCGGTGGGTGTGGGTGCACAGGATCGCCACGAGCCGACGTCCGGCAATGGCGGCGTGGATCGCATCCAGATGGGCGGGATCGTCGGGGCCGGGATCGATGACCGCTGCGTCGGTCGCACCCCCGACCAGATAGGTCTGGGTTCCGGTATAGGTATAGGGCGAGGGATTGGGGGCCAGCACGCGCGTCACCAGCGGCTCCATCCGCATCGCCACGCCGGTGGGACGATCGGTCATGGATTGCACATGGTCACGGGGGAGCGGCGAAGCAAGGGCGGGCCGGTCGCGAGCAGCCGAACGGGGCCGACCCGCGAAGGATCGGGCCGGCCCCGCCGGAAACCGGCCAAAAGGCATCTGGGGTTGCTTTTGCTCCGGTCCCGCCCCTCCCCAGGGGTCGACGGCGCGCGCCTATTGCTCGGGCGAGCGCTGTTCCTGTTCAATCTCGCGAATGGCCTGATCGATGCCGGCCAGCGCCTCACGCTTCTGCTCGGCCGACAGGCTGTCCTGTTCCGCGATCGTCTCGCGCGCGTGCCGCAGACCCATCATGGCCGTGGACAGACCGGTCAACGCCATCACCCGGGCGCGCTCGCCATCAGCCATGGCAAGCTCGGCACGCTTCAGGGATTTGGCCGCCATGGTGTCGATACGATCGGTGCAGATCACCATCACCTGTCGCTTGCCATCGCGCTCGTTGCGGATGATTTCGGCCGTCCCCTTCTTGTCGGTACCGCATTTCTCCCGGCGCACCGCCAGCATCTCGGCATTCAGCGCCGCTGCGTCACCCGTTGTCGGGGGCACGAAGAACACGCGGGGCTTGCCATCGGGGCCGCTGCCCTGGCCGCGTTGAATGAACACCCGCCGCTTTTCCCGCCCGTCATCGGTCCGGGTGGTCGAGCTCCAGGTCCAGCTTTGGACCGGCTTGGCATCCGTCGGCGTTTCCGGGGGCATTGGCGGCGCAGGGGGCTGCGGCGCTTCCGGCACGGTGCTCGGTGGCAGCGGCGCATCCGCGACCTGGCCCGGCACCGGCGGGATCGGGATGGCGGGGCTGGACGGCGTGGTCGGTGCCAGCGGGGCGATCACAGCCGGCAGTTCGACGGCAGCCAGTTCGATGGTGGCCAGTTCGACCCCGGTCGCCTGTTCCACCCCGTCGCGCATCTTTTCGGCAGCGGCGGTCCCTGACGCGGTCAGGGCAAGCCCGGCCGTCGCCAGTCCCGCCAGTGCGATACCACCGGCCAGCAATCGGGCCTTGGGGGTCTTTTCGTGTTTCGTCAGCATTTTCAGCCTCCCTTTGACGTCATTGATCGTATGCAGGTGACATGCCGCCGAGACCGCGCCCCCATGCGCGCTCTTGACGATCGCGCGGCCATAGGCGTGCCGCAGCGATTGGGGACGGCCAGCGAGCACCAGGGCATCGCAGGCCATTTCCTGATCCGCGCGAAAGGCGCGAAACGCCCGCCACGCGACCGGATTGAACCAGTGCAGCGCGAGCACGGTCAGCGCCGCCCAGTTGGCGATCAGATCGCCGCGCGCATGGTGACCAAGCTCATGCGCCAGAGCGAGCGCGCGTTCCTGTTCGTCATAGCGTTCCGAAAAATCGCGCGGAAAGGCGATGGTCTTGCGCCAGATCCCGAACGCGAGCGGGCCGGTGGTTGCGTCGGTTTCGACCACCCGCACCGATCCTGCAGCCAGGACCGTCTGCGACCGCGCTCCGCTTAGCACTCGCGCAACGAACAGGGCATGGGCGATCAGATGATAGCCGATAAAGCCAACGGCACCGATGGCCCAGCCGAGGATCAGCCAGGGTGCGGCCTGTTCCGCCAGGCTGAGCGGCAGCGGGTCCAGCGCAATGGGCTCGACCGGCAGGACCAGCGGCGCCAGCATCGCCATCGGCACCTCGCCGCCCAGGTCGGACAGTGGCTCGACGGCGCGTTCGCGCCATTCGCCCGGCAAGGGGGGCAACACCATGCGCGCCAGCGGGATCGCCCACAGCGCATAGGCGAGCTGCGGTCCGAACCGCGCCCGCACCGGCGCGCGAATGGCGAGCACCAGCAGCATCAGCGCCGTGGTCGCGACCAGGGTTTCGACCGCCCAGCCGATCATTGCTTAAGGTCCCGCAGCAGGGCCTCGATCTCGGCAATATCGTCGGCGGTCAGTGCGTCGCGTTCGGCCATGTGCGCGACCAGCGGGGTCAGCCGTCCCCCGAACAGCCGGTCCATCAGGCGCCGGGATTCGCCAGCGACATAATCGTCGCGCGCGACCAGCGGGCGGTACCGGTATCGCCGCCCGTCCTCTTCATGACCGATGATGTTCTTGGCCAGCAACCGGCCCAGCAGCGTCTTGACGGTATTGGCGCTCCAGCCGCGATCGGCGGGCACCCGTTCCACCACATCCTGTGCCGTCAGCGGACTTTCGTCCCACAGCACCTCCATGACCGCGTGTTCGGCATCGCTGATGCGTTCGGACATGTTCGCTCCCCTACTGGACTACATCTGTAATCGTCGTGATTACATCTGTAGTCAACCGCCTGAATGCTGGATGAACGGGCGTCCGTCGAGGTTGCGGCGGCCTAGGTCATTGTGCGTTGCATCGGAGCAGGTTAGGTCGGCCCGACCGGCTCGGCCGGAGGGGCATCAGCGGATCGGAGCGACAGGAATGAATACCGAACACGTCAAGATCATACCGGTTATCCTGTCCGGCGGATCCGGAACCCGCCTGTGGCCGATGTCCCGGCCCGAAAAGCCCAAGCAGATGCTGGCGCTGACGGGCGACCATACGATGATGCAGATGACGGCACTGCGCACCGGCGCCGCCGACGGGTTCGATCGGCCGCTGGTCATCGCCAATGCCCGCCATGCCGAAATGATCGCAGCCCAGCTGGACGAGATCGGCGTCGATCCTCAGGCGATCGTCCTGGAGCCGATGGCGCGGAACACTGCCCCGGCCATCGCGCTGGCGGCGATCGCTGCCGGGCGCGGCGATGCGATGCTGCTGGTCATGCCGTCGGACCATGTGATCGCCGAACCCGCCGCCTTTCATGCCGCCATCGCGGCCGCCCGCCCGCTGGTCGAGCAGGGCTGGCTGGTGACGTTCGGCATCACTCCCGATGCCCCGGAAACCGGCTATGGCTGGATCAAGGTCGGCGAACCGGTCGGCGAAGGCGTCCACCGGGTCGAGCGGTTCGTCGAAAAGCCGCCGCTGGACAAGGCACAGGCCATGCTGGAAAGCGGCGACCATGCGTGGAACGGCGGCATTTTCCTGTTCCGCGCCGACGCCTATCTGGCCGCGCTGGATGAATTTGCCCCGGAGATGCGCGCTGCCGCACAGGCGGCGATGGAATCGGCGCAGCGCGACGGCGCAACCATTCACGCCGACGCCGAAGCCTTTGCCCGCTCTCCCTCCGATTCGATCGACTATGCCGTGATGGAACGCGCCGAGCGCGTGGCGGTGGTGCCGGTGGCGATGGGATGGAGCGATGTGGGCAGCTGGGATGCGCTGCACACGATCAGCGCCTGCGACGAGGGCGGCAATGCCTGCAAGGGCGATGTGGTGGCGATCGATGCCCGCAACTGCCTGATCCAGAGCGATGGTGCGCGGATCGCGGTGGTTGGGGTCGAGGATCTGATCGTCGTCGCCAGTGGCAACGATATCCTGATCCTGCCGCGCGGCCGCAGCCAGGAGGTCAAGCGGCTGATCGAGGCAATGAAGGACAAGGGCTGAACCGCGCGGCGTCGGGGTTTCTTACACAGCCCCTGCATCCCGCTCGCGCGTTAACCCTTTACTACCGCTGATTGTCGGCCAGCCCGGCATCTGGCACGCCGGATGCAATGCATGACGCAGCGAGCGAGCAAACGCTTCAAGGCGGGCCGTATGGTCTCTTCCGATCTCCCATCGGCCCGCCAACCCGCTCATCGACCATCCCTTTCATCGACCCTTAACGCGCAAGAAAAAAGGCCAGGCGCCTTGCCGAGCCTTTTTCGAAGTCGCTAGTGACCGGCGGGCCGTTCAATCGGCGGGCTGCGCCCCGATCAATTCCGCTAGTTCGCCGCTTTCGAACATTTCCATCATTATGTCCGATCCGCCGACGAACTCGCCCTTCACATAGAGCTGCGGGATCGTCGGCCACTCGGAATATTCCTTGATGCCCTGGCGGATGCCCTGATCCTGCAGCACGTCGACGCTTTCGAACTCGGTGTTCAGGTGGTTGAGGATCGCCACCGCCCGGCTGGAAAAACCGCATTGCGGGAACAGCGGGCTGCCCTTCATGAACAGCACTACGGGATTGGATTTGACGATGCCGTCGATGCGGCCATGGATGTCGTCGCTCATTGCTTCACTCCTTGTCGGGCACGGTCGTCGTCAGTTGCAGCGCATGGAGCACGCCGCCCATCCGGCCGCCCAGCGCGGCATAGACCGCCTGATGTTGTTTCACTCGGGGGATGCCGCGAAACGCCTCGCTCGTCACCCGCGCCGCGTAATGATCGCCGTCCCCGGCCAGATCGGTGATCTCCACGAGGGCGTCCGGCATGGCCTGACGGATCAGCGTTTCGATTTCCTGGGCGGCCATCGGCATCGAATCAGTCCTTCGCTTCCAGCAGCTGGCGACGGGCCTCGATCAGGTTCAACTCCATCGCCGCGCGGATCTCGGCATCGGTGATCTCGACGCCCGCACCGGTCAGGTCGCCCAACAGCTTGCGGATGACGTCTTCGTCGCCGGCCTCTTCGAAATCGGCCTGAACCACCGACTTGGCATAGGAATCCGCCTCTTCCGGGGTCAGCCGCATCTTTTCGGCCGCCCATTGGCCGATCAGGCGGTTGCGGCGGGCATTCACCCGGAACTGCATGTCGTTATCGTGCGCGAACTTGGCCTCGAATGCGCGTTCGCGGTCGTCGAAAGTCGTCATTAGGTCGCATCCCCTGTGCGCTGATCCTGTCACTTGTGGCAGATAGGCAGCATGGACGCCCCTGGCAACGGGCGGTTCAATCCATCGTCACCACAAGCTTGCCGACGGATTGCCGCGCTGCCATGCGGGCGATGGCATCCCCGCCCCTGGCCAGGGGAACGCGCTCGCCGATCCGGGGCGCGATCCGCCCGGCCTGCCACAGCTCGAACAGCGTGTCGACATGCGCGCGGTTGGCGGCCGGATCACGCATCGCAAAGGCGCCCCAGAACACGCCGCACACATCGCAGCTTTTGAGAAGCGTCAGATTGAGCGGCAGTTGCGGAATGCCTGCCGGAAAGCCGATGACCAGATAGCGCCCGCCCCAGGCGATGGCGCGCAGAGCCGGTTCGGCATAATCGCCGCCCACCGGATCAAAGACGATGTCCGCACCGGCGGGGCCGACCGCCGATTTGAATTGTTCGGCCAGCGCCCTGGAAGCAGCCTTGTCCAGCGGACCCTGCGGATAGATGAGGGTGGCGTCCGCCCCGGAACGGATTGCCGCCGCTGCCTTTTCCTCGCTGGAGACGGCCGCAACGACACGCGCGCCAAATGTCTTGCCCAGTTCAATGGCGGCCAGCCCCACCCCGCCCGCCGCGCCCAGCACCAACAGCGTCTCGCCCGATTTCAGCCTGCCGCGATCCATGAGCGCATGGATGGTCGTGGCATAGGTCAGGATCAATGCCGACCCCTCGGCAAAGTCCCGCCCCTCGGGCAGCCGGTAGAGCTGGTCGGCGGCAATGGAGATCCGTTCGGCCATGCCGCCATAGCCCGGCACAGCGATCACCCGGTCGCCGGGCCGCCAATCCGTCACCCCCTGCCCCACGGCTTCAATGACCCCCGCCACCTCACCGCCCGGCGAGAACGGGCGCGGCGGCTTCATCTGGTATCGATCCTCGATGATCAGGACGTCGGGGTAATTGACCGCACAGGCGCGGACTGCGATCACGACCTGACCCGGCCCCGCAACCGGATCCGGCACATCAGCCAATTCCAGTGTTTCAGGCCCGCCCGGCGCCCTCGACAGCAAGGCCCGCATCACCGCTCTCCCGCACGATCCACGGCCGCTGTGCAGCGACCATGGATTCATAATTGGTTATGGCGGCATCCCTTGCCAGCGTGAGGCCGATTTCGTCCAGCCCCTGCATCAGGCAATCCCGGCGGAACGGATCCAGCGCGAATTCAAACCGGTCCTGATACGGTGTCGTTACCGACATCGTTTCCAGATCGATGGTGACCGGATCGGTCCGCGCCACCTCGATCAGCCGATCGATCGCTTCCTGGGGCAGTTCGACGGTGATCAGCCCGTTCTTGAACGCGTTGCCGGAAAAGATGTCGGAGAAACTGGGCGCGATCACCGCCCGGATGCCCATATCGGCCATCGCCCATGCGGCGTGTTCGCGGCTGGAGCCGCAGCCGAAATTCTCGCCGGCGATCAGGATGGGCGATCCGACATGAGCAGGGTCGTCGAACACATTGCCCGGCTCGGCACGGACGGTTTCGAACGCACCCTTGCCCAACCCTTCGCGGCTGATCGTCTTCAGCCAATGGGCGGGGATGATGATATCGGTATCGATATTCTTCGCTCCCCAGGGATAGGCCCCGCCCGCAACGCGCGTCACTGGCTCCATCGGACGATCCCGCCGTCAGGCCGAAGGGTCGGCGACCGCCGGCGCGGTCGCGGCCCGGCTCTTCGCAGCCGATGCGGCATAGGCGGCGGCCATGCCGCTGATCAGGGTGCCGGCAACCAGCAGAACGATGACACGCTTCATGGACGATCCCCTCCCATCAACTCCCGAACATCGGTCAGCCGCCCGGTCACTGCCGCAGCGGCCGCCATTGCGGGCGACACGAGATGGGTTCGCGCGCCCGGCCCCTGGCGTCCTACGAAATTCCGATTCGAAGTGGAAGCGCAGCGTTCGCCCGGCGGCACTTTATCCGGGTTCATCGCCAGGCACATCGAACAGCCCGGTTCGCGCCATTCAAAGCCCGCTTCGACAAAAATGCGGTCCAGCCCCTCCGCCTCCGCCTGGCGCTTGACCAAGCCAGAGCCGGGCACGATCAGCGCCTGACGGATGCCGCTGGCCACGCGGCGGCCCTTCACCACCGATGCCGCCGCGCGCAGATCCTCGATCCGGCTGTTGGTGCAGCTGCCGATGAAGATATGCTCGACGGGCACATCCTGCATCCGCGTGCCGGGGGTCAGGCCCATATAGGCGAGCGACTTCCGCGCCGCTTCACGTTTAGACGGATCGGCGAAACTGTCCGGATCGGGCACGGTGCCGGTGATCGGCACCACATCCTCGGGGCTGGTACCCCAGGTGAGCGTGGGGGCGATTTCCTGTCCCTCGATCCGCACCACCCGGTCATATTCGGCGCCCGGATCGGTGGCGAGCGTGCGCCAATAGGCGACGGCCCGGTCCCATTGCTCGCCCTTCGGCGCCATTGGCCGCCCCTTCAGATAGGCGAAGGTCGCCTCGTCCGGTGCGATCAGGCCGGAACGCGCGCCGCCTTCGATCGACATGTTGCTGACCGTCAGCCGCCCCTCGACCGACAGATTTCGGATCACGTCGCCGGTATATTCGACGACATAGCCGGTGCCGCCCGCAGCCCCCGTGCGCCCGATGATGTGCAGCACCACGTCCTTGGCCGTGACCCCCGGACCCAGCGTGCCGTCGACGCGGATTTCCATGGTCTTGGATTGCTTCAAGAGCAGCGTCTGGGTGGCCAGCACATGCTCCACCTCGCTGGTACCGATGCCGAAGGCTAGCGCGCCCAGTGCGCCATGCGCGCTGGTATGGCTGTCGCCGCAGACCAGGGTGGTGCCCGGCAGGGTGAATCCCTGTTCCGGGCCGACGACATGGACGATCCCCTGCCGCTCGCTCAGCGCGTCGATATAATCGATGCCGAATTCCGGCGCGTTGCGGCGCAAGGCCGCCAGCTGCTGGGCAGAGGCGGCATCCGCGATGGGCAGTTCAGCGCCGCTGGTATCGACGCGTGCCGTCGTAGGCAGGTTGTGATCGGGCACCGCCAAGGTCAGGTCCGGCCGCCGCACCCGGCGTCCGTTGGCGCGCAGACCATCAAATGCCTGGGGACTGGTCACTTCGTGCACCAGATGCCGGTCGATGAAGATTAGGCAGGTGCCATCGTCCCGGCGCTCGATGACATGATCGGCCCAGATCTTTTCATAGAGGGTGAGCGGTTTCGATGCCATAATGCCGCTCCCTTAACCTTTTCGGTCGCGCGAGCAAGCATCGGAGACATTTTTGACCTACAAGCGCGGCTATTGCCCAGCCTCGACGATCGCATCGATCAGCGCCGGATAGGCCTCCGTCCCGGTCGCCCGGTTGAACAGGCCAAAGGCATGATTGGTCGGATAGCCATTGTCCCAGTACATCGGCACCAGTCCCCGCTGCCGCGCGGACCGGGTGACATAGCGGTTCCATGCGGTGCGATAGGTGCCGGCGGGATCATATTCGGTGCGCAGGATCGCGCCATATTCGCCCAGAATCACCGGCACGCCCCTGTCCAAGAACGCACTCTTCATCTTGTCGAACTGTGCGTCGGTATATGCCTCCCCGCCCCAATTCGGCGTGTTGGCCGAACTGGTCGCGCCCGAACCCCATTGCCACAGCGTGCTTTTTTCGTTCAGCGCGAAATCATAGGGGTCGTAATAATGCACCTCCATCATCATCCGTCCGTCTACGGTGTCGGTCGGCAGGGTCGCGTTGCACGACAGGGTGTAATCGATGTTGGTGTTATAGCCCTGAATCACCAGATACCGGCTGGCATTCGCCCCGCCGGTTGCCCGGACCGCCTCGACAAAGGCCTGGTTGAACCCGCGCTGGACGGCGCAATTCTCGGCGGTCGGTGCGCTATAGACATCGGTGACGGTGATCTCGTTGGTGCCCGCAAACAGTACGCGGTCGTCGGCATCGCGGAATCGCGTCGCAATCTGCGTCCAATAGGTCCGCAACCGCGCCGTCGCCTGGTCCCGCGCGGCATTGGTCGGCTGCAGCCAGCCGCCGTCCCAATGCACATTGATGATGACCGTCAGTCCGGCATTGCGGGCATAGCCCACCACCTGCGCCACCCGGTCGAGCCAGGCCGCGCTGATCCGGTCGCTGCCATCGGCATATTGCCGCCAGGCGACGGGGATCCGCACGCTTTTGAAGCCTGCAGCGGCAACACCGTTCAACAATGCCTGGTTGACCACCGGGTTGCCCCAATGGGTTTCCTGTGACGAGGCGAACAGCGCTCCGGTCTGGTTCACCGCCTCCAGCGAATTGCCCAGGTTCCAGCCCGGCGACAGCGTCGCGGCGAAGGCGAGTGCAGTGGCGGGCGTCGGTGTCGGGGAAGGTGATGGCGAGGGGCTGGGCGCAGGCGTTGGGCTGGGCGTCGGCGTTGGGGTCGGCATGGCGACGGGCGGGCTCTGGATCGGCCCGGCGCTGGCAGCACCGCCCGATCCGCCGCAACCGGCCAGAATCATCGCCAATCCTGCCATTGCGCCGTGCCGCATCGCGGTGCGCGCCTGTCGAGCCGTCATCTACCTCTCCCTCTTATAGAGGGTAATTTATCATATCTTTCAGGATTAGGAAGTCGTGACGGGCGAGACATAGTCCGGCCGGTGGTCGAACGGCAGCGCCTTCCCGCTGCGAACGGCCCCCAGCACCGATCCGAAATCCGTATCGAACCGGAACCCCAGGTCGCGCTGGATCGCCAAGCTGTCATAGACCCGACTGATGCTGTCGGGCAGCCGCCAGCCGCGCGCCGCATAGAGCGCCGGCGCATCGGGAAAATGCCGGGCGATGACGGAGGCGGCATCCCGCTTCAGTTCAGCGGCCTCTTCCCGGGCAAAGGGGGTCGGCGCGCTGACGATATAGGTGCCAAAGCCGATGCGCGGCGCAGCGTCCAGCGCGGCGACATGGGCACGGGCGGCATCCTCCACCGTCAGGCGACGGTTCAGGAACTCGTTGGCCTTCAGATTCTCACCCGGCGGATCGCCCAGCGTATCGTCGTCCTCTGGAAAGAAACGTCCCGTTCTCAAGGTGACGACGTTCAATCCTCGCGTCGCGTGATAAAGGCGCACCAGCTGTTCGGCGGCATATTTGGTGACGCCGTAGATATTGCGCGGCTCGATCGGGCCACTCGTCTCGTCCAGCCAGACCGCCGCATCGCCGGCTTCATCGCGGATCGCCTGGCTGATCATCAGCGAGGTGGTGGAGGTGAAGACGAACCGGTCGTTCCCGGCAGCGACCGCTGCCTCCAAGAGGTTCAGCGTGCCAGCGACATTGACGTCGATGAACGCCTGCGCCGGATACCGGGCGATGTCGGGTTTGTGCAGCGCGCCGGAGTGGATCACGGCGCTGATCCCCTGTTCGGCAAACACCCGGTCGATCAGCCCGCGATCCGCGACCGATCCGATCACCTGCGTATCCGCCCCCGGCGCGACATCCATTCCGACGACATGGTGCCCGGCATCGCGGAGCATCGGAGCGAGAAACCGGCCGAGCCAGCCGGAAGAGCCGGTAAGAAGGATCGTCATGGCGGCGCGTGTTGCAAAATCGGCAAAGCCTGTCGAGTTGGGTGCGACCATGTGTTCCTGCGAAAGCAGGAACCCAAAGCCTTAAGCGATGCCTTATGCTGCTCCAGGCTCCGGCTTTCGCAGGAGCACGGCAGGTTGATCTGATGCTCGCCTTTACCCTGGCGCCAAACTCCGCCTAACCTGCCGTCAACAACGGGGACCTTATCCGAATGCGCCTTATGATCCTTGCCAGCTGGCTTGCCGTCAGCTCCCTTGCCCTGCCCGCCGCCGCTCAGCCCGCGCCTGCCCCCAAGGCCGAGGCGAAATCCGAGGCCGCCATCGCACCCCCTGTCCGGTCCGAAACCCGCCACAGCGGCACCTTTGGCGGACAGCGGATCAGTTACCGCGCGATAGCCGGCGACACCTATCTGAAGGACAAGGACGGCAAGCCGCTCGCCTCGATCACCTCCTATACCTATCTGAAGGACGGGCCGGTCGATCCCAATCGTCCCGTGACCTTTCTGTGGAATGGCGGCCCCGGTTCGGGATCGTTGTGGCTGCACATGGGCGCGTTCGGGCCGAAGCGGGTCGTGGTGCCGGGGGATGCGCGGGACGACGGTGCCCCGCCCTTCCCCATCATCGACAATCCCGAATCGCTGCTGGACGTCACCGACCTGGTGTTCATCGATCCCGTCGGAACCGGGTTCAGCCGAACGTTGGGGCAGACCGATCCAAAGGACTATTGGGGCGTGACCCAGGATGCCCGGTCGATGGCGCAGTTCATCCGGCTCTGGCTGAACGAGCATGGACGCTGGAACGCGCCCAAATATATCGGCGGCGAAAGCTATGGCACCACCCGCTCCGCAGCGGTGATCCGCGAGCTGGAGGGCAGCTACACCGACGTGACGGTCAACGGCATCATCCTGATCTCCGCGATCCTGGATTTCAGCATCGCGGCGGAAACGCCGGGCAACGAACTGGCCTATGTCACCAACCTGCCCAGCATGGCGGCGACCGCATGGTATCACAACAAGGTCGCTGATCGGCCCGCGACGGTGGAAGCGTTCGTCGAGGAAGCGCGCGCCTTTGCCATCGGCCCCTATGCCGCCGCACTGCTCAAGGGCAACAGCCTGAGCGCCGGGGAGCGCTCGGCGATCCTGCCGCAACTGTCGCGCTTTACCGGCGTGTCCCAGGCCTATCTGGCCAATGCGGATCTGCGCCTGTCGCCCGGGCGGTTTTACAAGGAATTGCTGCGCGACCGGGGCCAGACCATCGGGCGGCTGGATACGCGCTATACCGGCCGCGACTATGACAATGCGGGCGAGGAGCCGGACAACGACCCCAGCTTCTACGGCATCGATGGTGCCTATACCGCCGCGATGAACCAGTATGCACGCGAGGTGCTCAACTATTCGCCCGACCTCACCTATTCCGCGATCGGCGGGGTGGGCGACTGGGACTGGAAGGTCGGCGGCCCGCGCGGGGGCGAGGGATATCTGAACGTCGCGCCCTGGATCGGCCGCGCGCTCAGGGAAAACAGCCAGCTGCGAGTCTGGGTAGGCCAGGGCTATTATGATTTCGCCACGCCCTTTTTCGGGGCGGAATATTCGCTGAACCGGACGGGCATGCCGACGGATGGCCGCATCCAGTGGCATTACTACCATGCCGGGCACATGATGTATGTCCGCGACGAAGACCTGAAAAAGCTGACGGCGGACCTGCGCGGGTTCATCCGCGCGCGATGAGCCAGGGTGCACAGATTGTCGCACGGACCCGTGTCTATGACGGTTGGTATCGGCTCGACCGGCTCAGTATCCGGCTGTCGGACGGGACGCTGGTCGAGCGCCACCTGCTTGACAACGGATCGGCCGTTGCCGTGCTGCCCTATGACCCCGATCGCCGCACCGCACTGTTGATCACCCAGCCGCGTGCTGCCGTGCTGGATGCTGGACTGCAGCCGCTGCTTGAGGCGATTGCCGGCAATCTCGATGCCGCCGATCCCGAGACACGCATCCGCCAGGAGGCGATGGAGGAAGGCGGCCTGGCGCTCGGCCCGCTGGAGCCGGTCGCCAACATCTGGCCGATCCCGCCGGTGTCGACGGAACGGGTGCAACTCTATCTGGCCCCCTATTCAGCCGCCGATCGGGTTGCGGGTGGCGGCGGTGCAGCCGACGAACATGAAGCGATCGAAGTGGTCGAAATCGGCCTGGACCGGCTTCGCAGGCTCGCTGAAGCCGGGGAACTGGTCGATGCCAAGACCCTGGTGCTCGCGCAGGCGCTGATGCTGCGCCACCCGGAGCTGTGGGGCGGCTGAAGGTCTACACCAGCTATGTCCGAACATTTTTTTGATCGTCGCCCCGGCCTTGAGCCGGGGCCGGGCTTTTTTTTCATCCGGCCAAAGAAGAAGAGAAGTGGAAGCCGAGCCCCGGCTCAAGGCCGGGGCGGCGAGATTTGAGGTGGGAAGGGCAATCGGCCAGCGTTCAAGCCGTGGCCAGCGCGACCTCGTAGGCAGCGGTCGTCTTGGCCGCCACTTCCTCCGCCGTGACGTCGGGGGCCAGTTCGATCAGACGGAACGGCGACTGGTGGTCGGTACGCTGGAACACGGCCAGATCGGTGATGATCATGTCGACCACATCCTTGCCCGTCAGCGGCAGGGTGCATTGGGGAATGAACTTGGCGCTGCCGTCCTTGGCCGTGTGCTCCATCACCACGATGATCCGCTTGACGCCTGCCACCAGGTCCATGGCCCCGCCCATCCCCTTGATCATCTTGCCGGGGATCATCCAGTTGGCGATGTCGCCGTCCTGGCTGACCTCCATCGCGCCCAGCACGGTCAGGTCGATATGGCCGCCCCGGATCATGGCAAAGCTGTCGGCGCTGCTGAAATAGACGCTGCTGGGCAATTCGCTGATCGTCTGCTTGCCCGCGTTGATCAGGTCGGGGTCCTCCTCACCCTCGAACGGAAAGGGACCGATGCCCAGCATCCCGTTTTCGGACTGCAGCGTCACCTCCACGCCCTCCGGGATGTGATTGGCAACCAGCGTCGGGATGCCGATGCCCAGATTGACGTAATATCCGTCCTTCAGCTCGCGGGCAGCACGGGCGGCCATGTCGTCGCGGGTCCAGGGCATGGGATCAGTCCTTTTCAGCGGGGGATACGGGGGACGGCGATACCGTCGGTGCAGGCGCGCGCGCCGGATCGCGCCAGCGGGTGGCGGCGGGAAAGACCGCGTCCATCCCGCCCTTGATCGCCGGTCCGTAAACGGGGTTGGGCAGGATGAACCAGCCGTCCCCCCACAGCGCGGCAAAGCGGGGCGATTCGGCAAGCGCCCGGCGCTGCGCAGGGTCCAGCGCTGGGGCATTGAACAGGTCGGAAAAATCGCCCAGCTGGTCGCCGACCATCGCAATGACGCAATAGGTCTGCTCGACCGCCTGGCGTCGCATATCCTTGCCCGAATCCCCGGTGCTGAGCAGCAGCGTCTTGCCGGGTTCACTGGCCCCGAAGCCGAGCCGTTCCAGCGCGGCGGCGGTATAGGCTGCGTTCAGCGCCGAGCGGTTTGAAATGAAGACGACGGTCAATCCCAGCGCGCGCGCGTTCGATACGCTGCGCACCGCGCCGGGCACCGCGACCAGCCGGTCGATGCCGGTCTGTTCCCATCGTTGCCACCGGTCCGACGAATAGCCTTCGCCCGATGCGATGCTGTCGCTCTCATAGCCGGCGTTCAGCACCAGGGTTTCATCGATATCCATCACCAGCGCCAGGGGACGATCGCCACATTCCCGGAACCTGGGATCCTCCGGGGTCGATCCGGCCTGTGGCACCATCGACATGACCAGGCTGCCGACCACCCGCTCATCGACGCGTTCGCGCAGGAACCGGTCGAGCGTGGCATAGACCTGCTGGCTGATCGCCGACGCTTCGGCGGACGCATACAGATATTGGGCGGATGCGGGCACGGGAACGTCCGCCTGCGCCTGTGACGTCGCGGTTGTCGGGGAAGGGCGCGTGGGCTGGGCCGCCGACCGGGACGCCGCCTGTTGCGGGTCCAGTGCATCGCGGCCCAGCTTGACCGCGGCGGCGGCCGGGACAAGCGCTGCGACGCAGCCACCCAGCATCACCGAACCGGCGAGCATCAGCCCAAGGACCGCCTGCCGCTTCACCCCGCCAGGGGCTCCGCACGGGGACGCGTCGTCCGAAACTCGATCTTCTTGTCATAGGGCGCGCCGACGATCATGCGTTTCACATAGATCCCGGGCAGATGGACGTGGTCGGGATCGATGCTGCCCACGGGCACCACCTCCTCCACCTCCGCCACGCAGATATCGGCGGCGGTGGCCATGGGCTGGTTGAAGTTGCGGGCGGTCTTGCGAAAGATCAGGTTGCCCGCCTCGTCCGCTTTCCACCCCTTGATGATGGCCAGGTCGGCGCGAATGCCGCGTTCCAGGATATATTCCTGTCCGTCGAACAGCTTCACCTCCTTGCCCTCGGCAACCTTGGTGCCCACGCCGGTCTTGGTATAGAAGCCGGGAATGCCCGCCCCGCCCGCCCGGCATCGCTCGGCCAGCGTCCCTTGCGGGCAGAACTCGACCTCCAGCTCGCCCGCCAGATATTGCCGCTCGAACTCCTTGTTCTCGCCGACATAGCTGGAGATCATCTTGCGCACCTGGCGGGTGCGCAGCAGCTTGCCCAGCCCTTCGCCGTCCACACCGGCATTGTTGCTGGCGATGGTCAGCCCGGTGACGCCGGCATCGCGGATCGCATCGATCAGCCGTTCGGGAATGCCGGACAGGCCGAATCCGCCGGCGCAGATCGTCATGTCGTTGCGCAGCAGCCCGTCGAGCGCGGCAGCCGCAGAGGGATAGAGCTTGTTCATCGGCGAATCTCTCCCATTACCTGCCGGGCGATAGGCAGCCGGGACGCCGGTGGTCAAGCGAACCTGAACTGCAATTCACCTTTGCCCAGTGCCGCCAAAGCATCCGAAACGGGCAGGTTGCTTACCGGTGATTAACGGGAATGGCGGTATGTTTCCGCGATGCAAGGAAGCTATTCGATCGAGATTGTTCCGGATCGGAACCTGGCGCGAATGACGTTGCGGGGGTTTTTCACCCCGGAGCTGCTGGCGGCGTTCATTGCCGATCGGAACCGCAGCTATCAAAAGCTTGCCCCTGGGCATCTGACCGTAGCGGACGTGCGCGACATGCATATTCAGTCGCAGCATCTGGTCGACGGGTTTCGCCGGTTGCTGGCCGATCCGAAACATCAATCGCGCAAGCTGGCGTTCGTCAGCGCCTCTTCGCTGGCGCGGATGCAATTGATTCGTGCCGCGGAATCGCGGGTCGCCCGATTGTTCGACACGATGGAGGCGGCCGAGGCCTGGCTGTTTTCCAACGACCCCGGCGAGCCGCTCGCCCCAAATCTGAAAAGCCTGGTCATCACCCGCTGAACGGCTTGGCGGGCGCTTGCCCCCTGGTTAGGGTCGCGCATGAGCCGTTCTTCGACGCCATCCCACCCCGCACCCCGAACCGGCGGGCGCATTCTGGTCGACAATCTGATGGCGCAGGGGTGCGACCGCATCTTCCAGGTGCCCGGCGAAAGTTTCCTCGCCGTTCTCGACGCGCTGCACGATACCCCCGCAATCGATGTAGTCACCTGCCGCCAGGAAGGGGGCGCAGCATTCATGGCCTGCGCCGATGGCGCGCTGACGGGGCGGCCCGGCATCTGTTTCGTGACCCGCGGGCCAGGCGCAACCAATGCCAGCATCGGCGTGCATGTCGCGCGTCAGGATTCCATCCCGATGATCCTGTTCGTGGGCGACGTCGATCGCGGGATGCGCGACCGCGAAGGCTTTCAGGAAGTCGATCTGGTGGCGATGTTCACCCCGCTCGCCAAGCTGGCGCTGCGGATCGACGATGCCGCGCGCATCCCGGAATATGTCGCGCGGGCCTATGCCGTGGCGATGAACGGGCGGCCCGGCCCTGTGGTCGTCGCGCTGCCGGAGGATATGCTGCGTGACGTCGTGGCGCCGGTGGATCGCCTTCCTGTGCAACGGGTGCAGCAGAAACCGGACCCGTTGCTGGTCGACGAGGCGGTTCGCCTGATCGGACGGGCTGAACGACCCGTGGCGATCATCGGCGGCGCTGGCTGGACCGATCATGCGGCACGATCTGTTGCCGTCTGGGCCGAGGGGGCGGGCGTGCCGCTGGCCTCCGCCTTTCGCCGCCAGGACGCGGCCGCCAACCGATCATCCGTCTGGGCCGGCAATCTGGGCTATGGGCCCAACCCCAAACTCGTCGACCGGGTCCGCAACGCCGATGTGCTGTTGGTGCTTGGCGCGCGTCTGGGTGAAGCGACGACCGATGGTTATGCGCTGCTAACGCCGGATCATCCGGGACAGACGCTGATCCATGTGCACCCCGATCCGGCCGAGCTCAACCGGGTCTATCGCGCCGATATTGCGATCTGCGCCGACACGGCGGCGTTCGCCGGGGCCCTGCCGACGAACTCTGGCAAGTTGAAACCTGTCGGTGCGGCTGCCCATGCGGATTACCTCGCCTGGTCCACTCCCAACCCGCGCGACGGCGTGGCACTGGACCTCGGCCAGTGCGTCATGGCCATGCGCGAACGGATGAGTGCGGATTCGACCATCATCTGCAACGGGGCGGGCAATTTCTCGGCCTGGTGGCATCGCTACTGGCGCTACGGCGAATATGGGACACAGCTTGCCCCCACATGCGGTGCGATGGGATACGGCGTGCCCGCCGCAATAGCGGCCGCGCTGCGCTGTCCGGACAAGACCGCAGTGGCGGTAGCGGGCGATGGCGACTTCCTGATGAACGGTCAGGAACTGGCCACGGCGGTTCAACATGGTGCGAACCTGATTGTCATCCTGGTCGACAATGGCGGATATGGCACGATCCGCATGCATCAGGAGCGGGAATATCCTGCACGCCTGTCCGGCACGACGCTCAACAATCCAGATTTCGCCGCGCTTGCCCGTGCCTATGGCGGCTGGTCGACCACAGTCGAGCGCACCCAGGATTTCGGCCCGGCGCTGGATCAGGCGCTGGCCCGCTCCGGCCTCCGGCTCCTGCATCTGCGCACGGACATCGAATTCATCACACCCGGCACCACCATCGAAGCGATCCGTTCGACCTGACCGCCAATGGCCGTCAGTTGAGCGGTAGGGCGCGCGTAGCTAGCAGCGGCGGCCGCTGAAATCCCGGACCACCCGCCGCGACCAGCGCCGCCTGTTCATCGCTGATCCGGGCGCGCGCCGACCAGTGGCGGTACCGGCCGGTGCCGATCAGGCTGCTGAGCGGCCGGCCCGTCGATCGCCAGAACGCGCCGGCGGCCAGGGGCGGATAGCCGGCATTGTGCAGCAACCACGGGGCCAGCTGGTCCGCCTCGGTTTCGGTCTGCCGGATCAGCCGCTTGCTGCGCCCGAAGATCGACCCCAGACCCCGCGAAATGCCGGCAGCGGTCAGCCGGTCGGGATGGTTCAGCACGACATGGGCCAATTCGTGCGACAGGATGGCGGCCAACCTGGCATCATCCTGTTCCGCATTCATCAATCCGGTGTTGATCTGGATCACATCTCCGTCGGTCGCTGCGTTGATCGAGGCCGCGGGCCGCAATTCGATGCGGGCCGTGCAGGCAGGAACGATCGCGGGTGTCACGGTGACGGTCTCGCCGCCTCGCTTGAGGGTCAGGACCGGTGCCTTGCCATCGGCCGGACCGTTCAGCCGGGCCATGAGCTCCGCCAGCCCCGCGATGCCGTTGGCAGCCGGTGGGGGCGTCCGATCGATCGCCACGATGGAATCACCGGCGCGGACACCCGCCCGGTCGCCGGGCGATCCGGCAACGACGCCCAGTACGGCAAACTCGGACTGGAACCCGAATGCCTGCTGCAGCGCGGCATCGTCGACGTCTGCGTAGGAAGAGCGGGCATGAACGACGAGCCCCGATTCCCCGCTGATCCGGTCGCATATCGGGGCATTGGCAGTGCGTAGCCGCCAGGCGATAGTCGCCAGCCGCAAATCCGCCGCCGCGAGGGCGCGTAGCGATTCGGTCGCTGCTGAATCGGCGGCGACATTCGCCCTGACCGACCCGTCAACGCCAGTCAGCGACAACAGGATCGCCGCGAACAACAGCATGATACGACGGGTCAACTCGGATTCTCCAAACGAATATTGTCGAGTCAGCGCGGTGTTTCCGCAACTTGTCGATTTTCGACCTGTCAAAACTGGACGTTTGCGGCCCGATGTGCAATCCGGCCCTCGCCTTTGGTGATGCGCGACGGAACTTTGAGTGCAGTGCATCATTTTTGGGTTGCCATTTCCGACCGTTCGGATATAACGGCATTGTAACTGAGCAAGAAAAGGGAACTCCCATGCGCGTTTCGAAACTGATGCTTGCGGCCGCTGCGGCCTCCATCGCAATGACTGCCACTGCAGCTTCGGCTGAAACCGTGACGCGCTCGGCCAAGGCCCTGCCTGCGGTTTCCAAGGCTCCCGTGACCAACGTCCGTACCGCTTCCAAGCTGAAGAAGACCAGCGGCGCCGGCGAAGCGATCGTGTACGGCGCGGCTGCGCTCGCGTTCGGCGCTGGTCTGTATGTCCTGATCGACGACAACGAAAGCGAGCCTGACACGGCGAACTGATCGCCCATAACAGGCTTTCGTTACAAGGGCGCCGGGCACTGCGTGTCTGGCGCCTTTTTTTGCGCCTTGTTCCGACGCTGTCCTGATCGTTCCCCGTATTCGGCAATGCCGTTTGGGACGTTTATGATTTTGCCATTGCATGTCGGGCGCGCTATGGCTGCGCCAATGCAATTGAGGGCCCTTGCATTGAAGATCCAGTCGTTCCTGCCGATCGCGCCGCTGTTGTTCCTGGCTGCGTGCCAGACCACCGCCGATCGATCGCTTCCGCGCGGCGCAGAGGCGTACAACCGGTTTCCGTCCGTCGACCAGAACGTGCCGCTGGAGGCATACCGGCTGGGGCCGCTCGACCTGATCAAGGTCACGGTGTTCCAGGAACCGGAACTCAGCTTCGATCAGCTTCAGATCGACGCGTCGGGCAATCTTTCCTATCCCCTGCTCGGTTCGGTCCGGGCGCAGGGCGAAACGGCCGAACAATTGTCGCTCAAGCTGGCGCAGCTGCTCAGCGTGCAATATCTGGTCAATCCCCAGGTATCGGTGACCGTCGTGTCTTCGACCTCGCAACGCGTGACCGTCGAAGGCAATGTGAACGATCCGGGCGTGTATGAGATCGGCGGCAGTTCGACCCTGCTCGAATCGCTTGCTCGCGCGGGTAGCCCGACACGCGTCGCCAAGCTGGACGAAGTGATCCTGTTCCGAACGATCAACGGTCAGCGATTCGGGGCCGTGTTCAACGTCGATGATGTCCGCAAGGGTCGCGCCCCCGATCCGCAGGTGCTGGGCGGCGACGTGGTCGTCGTCGGGTTCAGCGCGGTCAAGGGTGCGTTCCGTGACTTCCTGGCTTCCGCGCCGTTGATCGGCGTGTTCCGCACTTTTTGATTAGGAATGCCTTGGTGAACGTTGAATCTGCCCCGCCAGTGTCCAGGGCCGCTCCGATTGCGGGCGTTGACGACTATCTCGACCCTGCCATCCCCGGCGACGAGGGCAACGGGTTCGAAATCGATTTCCGGTCCATCTGGCTTGTCATCCGGCGCAACCTGATCCTGATCGTCGGGGTGGTTGCGCTCGCGCTGGCGATCGGCCTAGTCATCACGATGTTGATGACGCCGCGTTATTCGGCCCAGACCAGCCTGCAGATCGAACAACAGGCAGCCCAGGTGCTGGAAGGCGGCCAGGGCGTCGAGCCGGCGACATCGTTCCAGGATGTCGAACGCTATCTGCAGACCCAGGTGGATGTGCTGCAGAGCCGCGCAATGGCCGAACGCGTGGCCCAGTCGCTGAACCTGTTCAACAATTCCGATCGCTTCTTTCAGGAAATGGCGATCACCCCGCCGGAACCCAATCCGACCATCAGCCGTCCGGATCAGGTCCGCAACCTGATCGTCGGCAGCATCATGGACGGGCTGACCGTCGAATTGCCGCGCGATTCGCGCGTCGTCACGATCACGTTCGAAAGCGCCGGTCCGCGGATCGCGGCCCAGATCGCCAATGCCTATGCGAACGAGTTCATCAAGAGCAGCCTGCAGCGCAAGTTCGACAGCACGGCCTATGCCCGCAACTTCCTGGCCCAGCAGCTGGCAGAGGCCAAGACGCGCCTGGAATTGTCCGAGCGTGAACTGAACGCCTATGCCCGCGAAGCCGGGCTGATCCGCACCAACACCACGCAGCGCGGTCCGTCCGAAACCGGCGGCGGTTCAAGCGGCGCATCCGTGACGACGGCCACGCTGGTCCAGTTGAACCAGGCGGCCAACAACGCCACGACCTCACGCATCCTAGCCGAGGAAAAATGGCGGTCGGTGCAGGGCATCCCGCTGCTGAGCATTCCCGAGGTGCTCGGCAACGCGTCCATCCAGGGTCTGTTGCAGCAACGCGCCACCATTAGCGCCGAATTGAACGACGAGCTTGCCCGTCACCGCGAGGGGCACCCGACGGTGCTGCAGATCAAGGCCCGCCTGGCCGAGACGAATGTTCAGATCGAAAATATCGCCACCGGCATCCGCCAGTCGCTGCGCCAGCAATATGAAAGCGCGCGCGAGCAGGAACAGTCGCTGGCAAGCCAGGTCGATACCCTGAAAAGCGATACTCTGGCCGAACAGGATCGCAGCGTTCGGTACAATATCCTGCAACGCGAAGCGGACACCAACCGCACCCTGTATGACGGTCTGTTGCAGCGCTTTAAGGAAATCAGCGCATCGGCCGGCATCACGGCCAGCAACATCTCGATCGTCGATGCGGCAACCATCCCGCGCGGCACGTCGTCGCCCAAGGTGTTCCTGAACCTTGCACTGGCGTTGCTGGCCGGTCTGGCCATCGCCGGGATCGTCGTGTTCGTCCGCGAACAGCTGGACGATGCGATCCGCGGTCCGGAGGACATCGAACGCAAGCTGGGCCTGTCGACTTTGGGTCTGATCCCCATTTCGCAGGAGCCGTCCATTCTGGACGAGCTGGAAAATCCGCGATCGGCCGTGGCGGAGGCGTACAACTCGCTACGGGTGTCGCTGCTCTATTCGACGCCGAACGGCCTGCCGCCCTTGCTGCACGTCACCAGCACCGAACCGGGCGAAGGCAAATCGACCACCAGCTTCGCCCTGTCGCGCGGGCTGGCCCGGCTCGGCAAGCGCGTGGTGTTGATCGACATCGACCTGCGTCGTCCGGCGCTGCACAACATGATGGCAACCGAATCCTCGCCGGGCCTGACCGATCTGCTGATCGGCAATTTCAGCCTGGATGCAGTGGTTCGCCCGACGGACCAGGAGGGCTTGAGCTTTATTCCCGCCGGCCTGATCCCGCCCAGCCCGACCGAATTGCTCGGCCATCCCCGGCTGCAGGAACTGCTGACCGAATGTCGCAAGCGGTTCGATGTCGTCGTGCTCGATGGCCCGCCGGTGCTTGGCCTGGCCGATTCGCCGCTGCTGGCTGCGTTGACCCGGGCAACCATTTTCGTGGTGGAGGCGGACCGGGGCCGGTTCGGCGCGACCAAGACGGCGCTGCGTCGTCTGCAGAACAGCCAGACCCATGTGATCGGCGCCGTGTTGACCAAGTTCGATCCGAAGAAGACGGCCGGCGGATATGGTCATTACGGCTATAGCTATTACCATTACGGCAGCGAAAAAGCCGACGCCTGATGGTCAGTCCGTTCCGAACGGCCCGTTTGGTGGCTTGTCTGGCCGCGCTTGCCGTGGCCGGGGGCCTTTGCACAGTCTCGGCGCTCGATCGGATCAACGAACGCCGATCCACGACGACGCGGTTCTGGCTGGGTGCCGACGCGGCAGGCAGGGTTGCGCTGAACCGGACCCGCGACGAGGATCTGGATGGCGCACTTGCGGCCGCCCGCGCCTATGTACGCACCGACCCGCTCGATCCCGACGCGACGGCTGTTCTGGCGACCATTCTCGTTGAACAGTCTGCCTTTGCAGAGGCGGATGCGGCATTCCGGGTCGCCGGGCAGTTGGGATGGCGCAATGTTCCGACGCAACTTTACTGGCTCAGCCAGTCGCTTGCGGCGGATGACATCGACAATGCCCGGCTGCGGCTGGACGCGATCCTGCGACTGCGCGTGAACAATCCGCTGGTCGCATCCGGTTTGTTGCAGATGGAACAGACCGAAGCGGGCACGGAAGCGCTGATCGAATTGTTGCAGAACGATCCGCCATGGCAGGACCGATTCGTGCGCGGCGTCAGTCAGCTACCGGATGAACCGATGCAACAGCGGATCAACCTGCTGGTCGCTGCACGCCGGGCGGGGGCACCGATCAACTGCACCTCGGTGGCGGCACCGGTGACGACCCTGCTCAACAAGTCGAAATCAGCGGCGGCCCGGCAATTGTGGGACGGGACCTGCGGCCAGCCCGGCAAGGGACTGGTACGCAACGGCGATTTCGAATCCACCGACCAGGAATCGGCAAGTCCGTTCGCATGGACCTTCTTTGCCGAGGGCGGAGTCGATGCCAGCATCACCGCTGCCCCCGCCCCGCTTTCCGGCCAGGCGCTGACCGTTCAGTCGACGCTGCCGCGTGAAGTTCAGATAGTGGCCAAGCTGCTCGACCTGGAACCCGGCAGCTATCGCCTCGCGTGGCAGTCGGTCGATGAAAATGGCGAGCGCGATGACGGATTTCGGGTCGGCATCCTGTGCAATCAGTCGCGCCAGGTGCTGATCGATCCGGGCAGCAGCGTGACCCGCACCGGCCGAACCAGCGCGGTGCAGTTCAGCGTTCCCGAAAACTGCATCGTTCAGCGCTTGACGATCCATCGGGTCGCGGGGGGCCTGGGCAGCGGGGGCCGCGGCTGGATGGACGATCTTTCGATCACGCGCACAGGTGCCGCGTCATGAGCCGGCCAATGGACCGTCGCATCGGCGACAATGCCGCATCATCGATACCGGATCGGCACCGGCTGATCATCGCAGCGGTCGTGCTGTCAGCGTCGATCCTGTTCGGCGGCGGTGGCACCCCTGCCCCGCTCAGCGAACTGGTGGTGCAGCTGGTGGCGATCCTGGGGCTCGCGCTGTGGGCGATCCTGCCGAACCGGGGGCCTGACCAGTCGGTCGACCGCTGGATCATGCTGATCGTGGCCGGTCCGGCGATCCTTGCCGGCCTGCAGCTGATTCCGCTGCCGCCCGCCATCTGGCAGAGCCTGCCCCAGCGCAGCGTCGAGGCAGAGGCGCTGGCGCTGGTCGGCGGCGCATCGCAGTGGATGCCGCTCAGCGTGACCCCGGTCCGCACGCTCAGCGGCCTGTTGTCGATCATCCCGCCGATGATCCTGGCCTATATGACGATCAAGCTGTCCGAACGGTCGCGCACCTGGCTGTTGCTCGTCTTTGCCTGTCTGGGTGCCCTGGCGGCGATGGTGGGAACGATCCAGATCGCCAGCGGCAACGGCAATCTGCTGCGCTTTTATGCCAGCACCCATTACGGCTATGCGACCGGGTTTCAGGCCAGCCGCAATCTTCAGGCGGACGTGCTGCTGATGGCGGCAATGGCGACCATGGTGCCGATCGCGGCAATGGCATTGCGCCGCAACGACCGGAACCGGCAACTACTGGCGATCGTTCCTGCGCTCGTCCTGCTGCTGTCGGTCGTCCTTACCGGATCGCGCGCCGGCTTCGTCTTCATCCCTTTGGCGGCGTTGGGATCGGCCCTGATCCTGATTCGCCCGAGCCAGTTGCGGAACCGGAAAGTGATCGGCGCAGGGATCGGCGTGATCGTCCTGACCGGCATCGCCTTTCTGGCGCTGCAAAACAACAACCAGATCGCCCGGACGCTGGCCCGGTTCGAGGAACAGGACGCGGTGCGGCCGCAAATCTGGGAAGACAGCCGGTTCGCCGCCGAACAATATTGGCCGCTTGGCGCCGGTGTCGGCAGTTTCCAGACGGTATTTCCGACCGCAGAACGGCTGGAATATCTGCGCCCGACCTATGCCAATCGGGCGCATAACGACTATCTGGAAATCGCCATCGAAACCGGCGCCGTCGGTCTGGCGGGGCTGTTGCTTGCCGCCATCCTGTTGCTTGCCCGGATGATCGGCATTGCCAGGTCCAGCCCGTCGCGTGAGCGATATGGCCATATGATCTTTACGGTGTTCGTGCTGGCGATCATCGGCCTGCATTCGCTGTTCGATTATCCGCTTCGCACCATGTCGATTGCCTGCATCGCGGCCGTCGCGGTCGCCTTGCTGTCGAAAGCGCAAACGGTGCGCGCCAGCCGCCGATCCGCTCTAACCGATGCCGTTGCAGACGCCGACCGTGCCGCGCGGACGTCGCGTATCGAGTAACTATATGCTGCAGGAATGCCGCACCGCCCGATCTGTGCGATATGGGGTCATCCGGCAGGTCAATTTTCTATTGTGCTCTGCACCATAGACCTCATAAGACGGCCGTCGAGCGTTAAGGGGGAACGCTCCTCGGCTGATGCCCACACCCCTAGCATTGCTATCGAAAAGGTGTTGACCATGACTGACAAGATCGCCCTCGTTACGGGAGTGACCGGCCAAGACGGCGCTTATCTTGCGCAACTGCTGCTGGATAAGGGGTATCAGGTTCACGGCATCAAGCGGCGGTCTTCGTCCTTCAATACCGGCCGCATCGAGGACATCTATCAGGATCCGCACGAACAGAACCCGCGGTTCCACCTGCATTATGGCGACATGACGGACAGCACCAACCTGATCCGCATCGTCCAGCAGGTAAAGCCCACCGAAATCTACAACCTGGCGGCGCAGAGCCACGTCGCGGTCAGCTTCGAAACGCCGGAATATACCGCGAATGCCGACGCCATCGGCACGCTCCGCCTGCTTGAGGCGATCCGTATCCTGGGCATGGAAAAGACCTGCCGCTTCTATCAGGCATCCACGTCCGAGCTTTACGGCCTGGTCCAGGAAGTGCCGCAGCGGGAAACCACGCCTTTCTATCCCCGTTCGCCCTATGCGGCGGCAAAGCTCTATGCCTATTGGATCGTCGTGAACTACCGCGAAGCCTATGGCATCCACGCGTCGAACGGCATCCTGTTCAACCACGAAAGCCCGCTGCGCGGTGAAACCTTCGTGACCCGCAAGATCACCCGCGCTGCGGCCGCGATCAAGCTGGGCCGCCAGGAAAAGCTGTGGCTGGGCAACCTGGACGCCAAGCGCGACTGGGGTCATGCGCGTGAATATGTACGCGGCATGTGGCTGATGCTGCAGCAGGAAGAGGCGGACGACTATGTCCTCGCCACCGGCGAGACGACCCCGGTGCGCACCTTCGTCGAATGGGCGTTCGAAGATGTCGGCATTACGCTGCGCTGGGAAGGCGAAGGCGTCGATGAAAAGGGGTACTGCACCGAAACCGGCAAGTGCCTGGTCGAAGTCGATCCCCGCTATTTCCGTCCGACCGAGGTGGAACTGCTGATCGGCGATCCGGCAAAGGCCAAGGAAAAGCTGGGCTGGTCGCATGAAACGCCGGTTCGTGAACTGGCTCGCGAAATGGTGCTGTCCGATCTGGAAACGATGAAGTCGGCACCGATTGCCAAGGATGCCTGAACAAATTGTCAGTTCCCGATCGGATTTTATTGGGGACTCAGCAATTTCCACAGTATCTAATCTGACTATAGTAGCTTAGCGTAACACGAGTTCGGGCACTGGTTCAAAATGAGCCGGTGCCCGATGTGTGACCGGCAACATTCGACAGTACAGGGTAATGATGATGCGGGGGCGTTTGTGGGTTAGCTCGCTGGTTAGTGCTGCCTTGCTTGTGGGCTGTAGCGGTGGCGGCGGAGGCGGTTCGATCGGCGCGCCGGCGCCAACCCCGCCAATCGGCTCGCCTGCTCCCGCACCGGCCCCGGCTCCAACCCCGACGCCTACCCCGGCACCCACGCCGCCGGTTGCGGCGATCAACGACAGTTATGTGCGGGTCGCGGCCGTGCCCAGCATGGATTCGGCCACCTATGGCCGCCGGTCGTTTCAGGGCATTCCCGCCATTGCCCGCACCGGCAAGCGCATCTGGACCGTCTGGTACGGCGACGTCCGGGTGCCGTGGGTCGGGGAGGCAGCGGGCAACTTCCTGATCCTGCGCTATTCGGACGATGGCGGCAAAGCCTGGTCGCGGGATTTCTATCTGTTGCCGGCCAATCCGGCGACCGACCGCGCATTCGATCCGCAACTGTGGACGGCGCCCGACGGCAAATTATGGGTGCTCTATGCCCAGTCGGGCAATAACCAGACCTATGACGGGCAATTCGGCGTCTGGGCAAATGTCATCACCGATCCGCTTGCCGCGACGCCGACGTTCGAGCCCGGGTTCTGGATGGCCGACGGCGTGCCTGGCCGGCCGTTCCTGATGAACGGGCAGTGGCATATCCCGATCGACGTCTGGCGGGACAAGCCCCGCTTTCCTGCGCGTGCGGGCATTTTCCTGTATCGGCTGAACTGGCAGGATCGCACCGCCACGCCGGTATCGCGCCTGCCCAACGGACCGGCGGCGAGTTTCGACGAAACCACCATGGTCCAGTTGCGCAACGGCCAGATCCTGGCGCAGTGGCGGACCGGCGGCGGGGTGTATCAGAATATCGGGAGCTCGAACGGCCTGTCCTGGGGCACGCCCGCTCCCTTCACCGCCTTTCCCACCGCATGGAGCCGCCATATCCTGGTGCGCAGTCCCAGCGGACGGCTGATCATGGCGTTCAACCGGCTGGCCCCGAACCGCGTTCGCACCGACCTGACCCTGGCGATCAGCGAGGATGAGGGCCTGACCTGGCCCCATTCCGTCGTCATCGATAACCGGCATCAGATTTCCTATCCGATCATCGATTTCGACGAAAATGGCGACGTGCTGGTCGTCTATGACTTCCAGCGCGCGGCGGGGCGTGAAATCGTGCTGGCGCGCACCACGGAGGCGAACATCATTGCCGGCAATGCCACGGTCACGCGGACGCTGGCATCGATCTACGGCCAATAGGCCGCCGCGCCTGCCTTTCAGTCGATTGCGCCCAGCACGATCGACTGAAATGCCGCGCCGAACGCCTGCACCCGCCGGGGCATCGCCGCCTCCGCCTCGGCACGGGCGGCAGCGCGGTCGCGGGTGGCCGACCATTCGGCGGCCATGGCGTCGGCCAGCGATTCCGCCGAATCCGCCTGGAAAAAGCGGCCATGCGGCGGGGCTTGCTCCAGATGGACGGGAATGTCGGACAGGATGATCGGCAGACCCAGCGATTTCGATTCCTCGACCGTGGTGCTCCACCCTTCGAAATTCGACGGATTGATCAGCGCGCGCGCGCCCAGCATCAGCGATCCCAGCTCGGCCAGGCTGACGATTCCCAACGGCCGGAACCGGTCGGCGACGCCCAATTCGGCCGCCCGCGCCATCAGGCGCGGGAAATGATCGGGGTTACGGCTGTCTTCCGTCTTGCCGGTGCACAGCACCAGCGGCACCGGGCCGCGCGTGGCCAGGATGCCCAGCGCCTCGATCACCAGCGCGTGATTCTTGTGCGCCCAGAACTGGTTGGGCAGATGGTAATAAGGCTCGTCAAAGCCGAACCGCTGCTGCAGCTCGGCGACCGGCACCACCGGCCCCGCGCTTTCGAACCCCGATACGAAGTGCAGCACACTCACCTTGTCCGCCGCATCGGGCGCGAAGCGGAGCAGATCGCCGCCCGCATCGGCACTGGACACCAGGATACGGCGGCTGCCGTCGATCAACCGTCGGAACTGGCCGTCCCGGTCCGCACATTCGGCGGGCGAAAAGAATTGCGGCATCCGGACATGCTGGAAATCGGGAATCCAGTTGAGCGACGGCCAGCGGCTTGCCGGACCGAGCGTGCCGGAATGGGACAGCAGGTCAATGCGATGGGCAGTCATCAGCCGTTCCAGCGCCAGATCGCGGCCGATCAACCGACGCGAAACCTTGCCCGCCTTGCGCATCACGCTCTGCGGATCGGCCAGCGGCGTGCGCACGACCTCCACCGCAGGAAACCCGGCCAGCATTTCCGGCGGCTGATCGGGCGGCACCATCAGCACGGGTTCGATGCGCCGATCGGGCACGGACAGGATCGCCGAAATGAGGTTGCGCCGGTAATTGAGGCCCCCAAGCCAGCCAGTCGAGCGATCCGCAATCACAAAGCCGACCCGGATCATGGCGCACCGTCCGCGAACCAGCGGGCATAAAGGTCCAGTTCCTCGCCCAGCACGCGTTCCGCCCGCCAGCCGAGCGCATGGGCGCCCGATACGTCGCCAACCAGGTGCGGCGGATCGCCGGGCCGCGAATGGCCGGAAAAGGAAAACGCCCCCGGACGGCCAAGCGCCGTCGCCAGCGGGGCGATGATGTCGCGGATCGCCGTCCCCTGCCCCGTCGCGCCGTTGACGATGGGGCATTCGGTATTCGCCGCCTGACCCGCACGCAGCAGCAGATCGGCCGCATCATCGACGTGCAACCAGTCGCGGCTTTCATCGCCCGTGCCGCCGAACTGTGCGGCACCGCGCGTCAGCTTGTCACAACTGTCCCACAGCAACTGTTTGCGCAGGCCCCGGCCATAGACCGAAAACAGCCGGACGATCGCGGCCGAAACGCCGAAATGCGCGGCATAGGACCGGCACAGATCCTCGCCCATCCGCTTGTGCAGACCATAGGGGGACATTGGCCTGAGCGGCGCATCGACGGGGATCGGCAATTGATCCACCGACCCATAGACCCCGGCGCTGGACGGCAGCACGACCCGCGCCGACGGCCGGTGCAGCCGGACATATTCCAGCACGTCGCGCGTCGTCAGGACCGAACGGTCGAAATCCTGCGCCGGATGCGACATCGAAAAGGATACCGCGCCGCTGCCCGCGCAGTGCACGATCAGGTCGGGATCGCCGCCATAGGAAACGATGGAGTCCAGCGAGACATTGGCGGCATGCCATTCGGACAGGCCCCATTCCCGCCATTCCGTCCGCGTCCATGCGCCGTGACCGATGCCGCGCACGACATGACCGGCCGCTGCGGCTGCGCGGGCGACGTGCCGCCCGACAAAGCCGAACGCACCGGTGACCAGAACCGTTTGCGGCATCAGCGGGGTTTGCGCGCGATAAAGCTGTACAGCCGGCCGGGCGCCGTCATCCGCGCACCGCGCATCGCCAGCAGTGCATCGGGCACGAGTTCGCCCAGCGGCGCCAGCCCGAGCTTGCCCGCCCAGCGGCGCTTTATGTCCGCCATCGATGCCGGGGCCAGATTGACGTCGCTTTCCATGGGGTTCAGCGTGCGTTCCAGCCGCAGCCCGGCCTGGGTGATCGCATCCTGATATTCGGTCACCAGATAGGCATATTCGCCGCCATACAGGTCGTGCAGCGGATGCGACGCCTGAAACGCCGGGATGTCGGCATGGCTGGACACCACATGTTCGCGGGTGCCGGCAAAGGTGCCGCCGGGCTTCAGCACACGCGCCACCTGTTTCATGAAATCCTTCAGGTCATGGGCATGGTGCATCACCGCCCGGCAATGGACGACATCGAAGGACGCGTCGTCGAAGGGCAATTGTTCGCCCCAGGTTTCGACGACCGAAATGGTCACGCCGCCCGCCTGGGCCAGGCCGCGGATCGCGCCCGCGCCCACAATGTCGCTGGGGTCGGGTTCCAGCGCCGTGGTCGCCCAGCCATCGCTGGCAAAAGCAAAGGCGGAAATGCCGCGCCCGGAACCGATGTCCAGCGCCGTGCCGCCCGGCGCCGGCAACAGGCGGCGCAGCGCCCGCCATTCGGTGCTGGCATGAAAGCGGCGCGCCGCATCGATCAACGGATCGTCATAATAACAGGCCCGCACCAGTTCCGCCTGATCCGGCCGGTCCCGCAGCGATTGCACCGCCTGTTCCCACGTCATCGTGCTGCTCATCCGTCCATTCCCCTCGCTGGGCCGTCACGCCCCGTATCCGCCATGCCATCCGTGCCGTTCAGCCCCGTGCGGATCAACCGCGCGGGATTGCCCGCAACTACGCTGTTCGCCGGCACGTCGCGCGTCACCACGCTGTTGCACCCGATCACCGCACCCTCACCGATTGTAACGCCAGCCAAAATGGTGGCGTTGAAGCCGATCCAGGCCCGGTTACCGATATGGATCGGCGCCATGCGGACATGGCTCCAGTCCTTTTTGCCGACATACCAGTCCCGCACGTCGTTACACCGTTCATTCCATTCCAACGAATGCGAATGATGGTCAACGATCGTGCATCCCCACGAAATCAGGACATCATCGCCGATGCTGATTCGGTTCGCGGAAATGATGTTCGAACTGCCGATAAAGCTGTTCGCGCCGATGCTCACATGCGCTTCCGGCCGGTCGGCGACGATGGCGCATTCCAGCATGGTGCCGGGGCCGACCGTAAGAACGGCCGGAATGCGCCCGGCCAGCTTGGCGAAACGGACCTTGGCCGTCGGATCGATCGACACGCCGGACCGCGCCAGCACCCGCTTTCGCGCAGCATTTTCGCGGATCGAGCCGAGCATCGCACGGGGATTCAGCGCCTTCATGCGTGCCTCTTAAGGAAAATGGCCATTGGGAGCGCAGTCGTGACCAGATAGACGCAGATGGTGGCCCACGGGACCACGGCGATGCCATAGATCGGCAACAGCCACAGCTTGGCCGAAATCGCGCCCGCTGCCGTCAGGATTGCGGTAACGACCTGAAACCGCACGGCCCGCATGCCGTTCAGATACATGGACGACGCCCCCACCGACGCCTCGATCGTGCGCCAGACGGCAAACCCGACCAGCAGCATGAACGGCACCTCTACAATGGAGGTGCCCACCCACAGTCGGATGAGGGTCGGCCCGGCAATGACGAAGATCAGACCGATGGATGCAGCGATACCTGCAGAAATCAGCGTGGCGCGGACAAGCATCCGCCTTGCCCATGCCTTGTCGCCCCGCGCCAGCGCTTCGCCAAAGGCCGGCCACAGCGGCGTCACGGCCAAGCCGACGATCATCGATGCCATGGCGAACAGGCGGTCGGGCACGGCATAGCTGGCGACGGCGGACGCGCCCAGCTTTTGCGCGATCAGCACACTGTCCGACGTATAGGCAATCGCCACCACGATCTGCAGCACGAAAAACAGCATGCCGGTGCGGGCCAGGTCGGTGCCGTGGATCCGCGACACGCTGGCGCGGCGGGGGGCACAATCGGGGCGGATGCGAGTGAAGAAGATCAGGCTGTTGATCAGCGCGATCAGCACCGGTGCCCCGACATAGGCCGCGACCAGCCAGGGAAGCCCCGCCTGCATCCAGATCGCCAGCAACACCCCGCACAGCGCGGTCAGGCTGGCCACGCACTGCCACAGGCTCGACATGAACCCCATCTGCAGGCCCAGCTGCACCCGCTGAACCACCGTCAGCGGCAGCATCAGCGCGAAACAGGTGATAAAGACAGCGATTGCCGGCCCGGACTCAGCTCGTGCAAGCGGGGTGGCCACGTTGAACACGCGGAACCAGTCGACCAGGCCATAGGATGCCGCCAGCACCGCCAGGATCGCCAGCGCGATCATGCCGAGCATGGCAAAAGCGGACGAGACATAGGCGCGGATGCCATCCTGTTCGTCGCGCCCGCTCGCCTGCGACACGGCGGTCAGCACGCCGTTGCCGATGCCGAAATCGGCAAAGGACAGCATGGCGGTGATCGCCGACATGGTCATCCACATGCCATAGCGTTCGGCGCCCAGATAATGCAGCGTCAGCGGGACGGAAATCAGGGCGGTGGCGATCGACGTGCCCTTGGCCAGCGCCGATGCGAGCGCGGTCAGCAGGACGCGGCGCATCCGTTCCTTGGCCCGCCCGTCCGCCGTGCTGACGTCGAATCCGCGCAGCCGCAACAGGGGCAGCATTTCGCGGGTGCGGCGAAAGACGGCGGCGGACATGCCGCGCTCTATGCCCCAACACCCCATGGGTGTCCACTATGCTGCAGCGCATCATTCTGGTGCATCTCGCACCTGCACAACACAGTGGTTGTCACGGGCGAGCGCACCGCATATCCTGGGGTGACGCTCACCGGAGACCCATGCATGACCATCGCCGCCCCCTATTCCCTGTCGGGAAAGCGTATTTTCGTTGCCGGGCATCGCGGCATGGTGGGATCGGGAATCGTCCGCCGCCTGGCCCGTGAAGGGTGCGAAGTGCTGGTGGCGAGCCGCGCGGAACTGGACCTGAAGGATCAGGCTGCGGTCCGCCAGTGGTTCGAAGCGCAGCGGCCGGACGCGGTGGTGCTTGCCGCGGCCAAGGTCGGCGGCATCAACGCCAACAACAGCTATCCCGCCGATTTCCTGTACGACAATCTGATGATCGAGGCGAACGTCATCGAAGCGGCATTCCGAACTGAGGTGGAAAAGCTGCTGTTTCTGGGTTCGTCCTGCATCTATCCGAAACTGGCGCCCCAGCCGATCGTCGAGGAAGCGTTGCTGACCGGCCCGCTGGAGCCGACCAACGAATGGTATGCCATCGCAAAGATCGCCGGGATCAAGCTGGCCCAGGCGTATCGCCGCCAGCACGGCGTCGATTACATCTCGGCCATGCCGACCAATCTCTATGGCCCGGGCGACAATTACGACCTGGCCGGCAGCCATGTCCTGCCCGCCCTGATCCGCAAGGCGCATGAGGCCAAGCTGGCCGGCGCGCCGTCGATGACGCTGTGGGGCACGGGCACGCCGATGCGCGAATTCCTGCACGTCGACGACATGGCCGATGCGTGCGTCTTCCTGTTGCAGCATTATTCGGACGAGCCGCACGTCAATGTCGGCTATGGCGAGGACATCACGATCCGCGACGTCGCCGCATTGGTGTGCGAAGTAGTCGGGTTCGAGGGCGAGTTGCTGCTGGACAGCACCAAGCCCGACGGGACGCCCCGCAAGCTGATGGACAGCGGCAAGCTGCGCGCGATGGGATGGGAACCCCGCATCGGCCTGCGCGAAGGGATTGCCGACGCCTATCGCGACTTCCTGGCGCATATGCAGGATGCGCGCGGCATGGCCCCCGCCCACGCCTGAACCCGGCCGTCCGGCTGCCCGCGCCACGGGTCTGTCCTACAGGAACAAAATGCGTACATAGACCGCCTCCCCGTCACGCGGCGATTCGCGTGGCCTGCTGTGGAGGCTGTCCATGTCCAATCCAGTCGTGCGTGCTCCCGCCCGGTTCGTGCCGGTCGCGGCGCTTGCTTACGGCGAACGCGATGCCGATGCGCAGTTCGTCGATCCCGCCCGTCCCCTGCCCGTCGCGCTGGGCCGCGCTGCCGCCCGGTCGACGCCGCTGGCGGGGACGGCATCGTCCAGCCAGCTGATCGGCCCGTTCCTGCCCGAATGCGACCGGCAGGTCATGCTGACCCTGTCGGGCAGCTGGACCGGACAGGTGATCGTACAGCGTTCCGACGATGGCGGCGCCACGCGGCACCCGCTGACCCTGGCCGGGGAACCCTGGGCGCGGTTCGCCGGCAACGCCAACGAACCGGTGTGGAGCGAAAGCGCGACCGGCGTTTCGCTCTATCTGGATTGCACGATCACGGGCGGCACCCTGAACTATCGGATGGCGCAATGAGCGGGCCGGACCTGATCGCGCGCGGCCTGGCCAGCCGGGCGAACAGCGCCGCCGAACGCCTGGTCCGGCTGAACCAGCTACGCCAGCTCCGCTACGGCGATGCCATGCCGATCATGGCGAACCCGCCCCGGCTGACGCAGAGCGCGGGGTTCACCAGCAGCATCGCTGACGGCGAAACCATCCCCTTTACCGATCGCCGCGTGCGGATGGCGCATGGCGCGGCGGTGCAGGGCGTCGGCGTGCCCTATAACGGGTCGGTATCCAATGGCTGGGTCACCACGCCCGGCGGGCCGAACCAGGCGGGCGGCGTGTGGTCGCAGCGCTTCGTAACGGACGCGCCGGCGTTCGAGATCGAGGTGGGCGACTGGCTGGGCAGCAGCAGCTTCTGGATCACCGTTGATGGTCAGGCAATGGCGCGCTCCGCATCGATCGTGATGCCCAATGCCGGGGGCAGCCGCTACATCCGCGTCGATTTCGGCACCGATGTCCAGGGCGAAGTGGCCAGCCAGACCCTGGTATCGGGCGGCACCGGCCATGCCGTCGGCGATGTGCTGACCGTGCTGGGCGGCACAAACAATGGCCGGGCGATGAAATTGGTGGTCACCGGCGTGGATGGCGGCGGCGCGGTGCAACGCTGGTATGTCCGCGATTATGGCAGCTATACCGCGCTGCCGGGCGCCGCCGCCGCCACCCAGTCGAGCGGCGCGGGCAGCGGGGCCACCTTTACCCTGGCTATCAACAACCCCCGCTTTTCCAACCACAGCAGCCGCCGGGTCCGGCGGATCGAGATGTTCGGCGCGAATGCCAAGTTCAAGGGCGTCCGCGTGCCGGCCCATTCGGTCGTTCGCCCATGGCCGGTGGCCGGGCCGCGCCTTTTCTTCATGACCGACAGCTATGGCGACACCTTTACCCTGCATCCCGCCGGCGGCTATCCGTGGCGGATCGGCCAGCGGCTGGGGGTGGAGGATGTCTGGCACAATGGCCGGGGCGGCTCCGGCTTTCTGGCGACCAATGGCGGCACCGTGTCCACCTATCGCCAGCGGCTGGGCGATTTTGCGCAGCGACTGCCCGACAACCGGCTGACCGCTGCGATGCTGGTGACGCAAGCATCGATCAACGACAGCGGCGCCAGCGACGCCGACCTGCAGGCCGAAGTCGCCGCCTATTGGCATCAGGCGTTCACGACCCCGGCCTATGCCGATCTGTTCCTGGTGCAGACCGGGATCCTGCGCGCCGCACTGGTCAACCCGGCCGATGGAAAGGATGCCGCAGTCCGGGCCGGGTTTGCCGCCGCTCAGGCGGTGCACGACCCCCAGGGCCGCCGGTCGGCGTTCCTGACGCTCAGGGGGCCGGGATATGAGGTCATCACGCCGGGGGGCCGGGCGGGGACCGTGACGGGCACCGGCAACAGCGATTTCTGGAACACGTCGGACGGTGCGCACCTGACCCAGGACGGGCAAGATTTCCTGGGCGACATGATGGCGGCCGATCTGATCGACCTGATCGCCCGCTGGCGCTAGAGTCGGATCGGCACCGGCCCGTGCCGCTTCAGCGAAGCTGAAACCGACTGCAGGGCGCGGCAGGGCGAGCGTCCGGGGCGACGGCCGGTCGCCCTGCGTTCAGGAATGACGCTATAGGCTGGAATCATGCATGATTCCGCCCTTGATCGCCGGTCGCTGCTGGCCGCCCTGCTCGCCCTGCCCCCGCTCACCGCGGCCCGCGCCGCCCATGCGCTGTCGGCAGCCCCGGATGAGCCGACCGACTGGCAGGCGATCGGCGAAATCGCCCGCCAGTTCGTCGCCGCCGAATCCCCGGCCAGCGCCTTTCCCTTCGCCCCTGGCCGGACGGGACAGGGTGGTACGCTAGTCATCGGACATTATTTCCCCTTCTACCGGCCCAATATCGACAACCGCCCGACCGGCGCCGATTATTACGACCGGCATTTCCTCAATCCGGAGGGCGAAGGCGGCAAATACCGGCTTCAGCGCGGATCGCTACGCGAACGGCCATTGCCGGTTCCGGTTCGATCGCTGAACAGCTTCAACCAGATCAACTTTGCCATTGATGTCGCCCGAGCCGTCCGGATCGGTATCGATGCATTCGGCATCGACATTCTGTCGATCAACAAGAACAGTGTGTTCAGCAGCACGGCCACCATGATGCTGGACGCTGCGGCGGCGGTCGACCGTAGCTTTTCGATCATTCCCGAAATCGATTTTAATGGGCTTGACGGTGTTGCGCTCGAAACGATCGTCGATCTGATCCAGACTTTCTCCCGGCATCCATCCGCCCACCGCGTCGATGGCGGCAAATTGATGGTTATCGCCATTTCGCCTGACCGCAGGCCACAGCAATTCTGGTCCCGGTTTTTCAGCCTGATCAGGCAAAAGGGCATCGATATGGCCTTCGTGCCCCTTTACATCGACACGGCAAAATCGCGCGACCTGATCGATCAAGCATGGGCCATTTCGATCTGGGGGGATCGGACCCCCAACGCGGCAAAATCGCATCTTGGCTATCAGCGTGACTATGCGAACATGGGGGTCCGGCGCTGGATCGCCCCAATCGCCACCCAGGATTATCGTCCCAAGGATGGCCTGATCAGCGAATCGCACAACAGCCTGTCGTTCCGGCGGCAATGGGATGCTGCGCTGAGCACCGGCACACCTTTTGTCCACCTGATCACCTGGAACGATTATTCGGAATCCAGCCAGTTCGCCCCGTCCACGTTCAGCCAGTTCGTCTGGTATGACCTGAATGCCTATTACATTGCCCGCATGAAGGCCCGTCGTGCGCCCACCCTGCTCCGCGACGCTCTTTATTACATTCATCGTCGGCAAATCGTATCCATCAACGATTCAACGCGCGGACCACGCCAGCTGATAGCGGGTTCTTATCCGCTCCAAAACGAGATCGAGGTCATCGCGATGCTGACGCGGCCCGGGACATTGACCGTGGAATTGGCCGGAAAAACAAACCGGTTCGATGTGGGGGCTGGATTTCAGACGATACGGGTACCGGCAGCGCCCGGCAGGCCCCGTTTCGGTCTGGAGCGCGAGGGAAAAATGGTGTTGAGCGAAGTCGGGGATTGGCAGATTGAGGCCAAGCCGAATAGGCACGATGCGACCTATGGCGGCGGTTCAACAACCCGTCGGCCTGCGCGCTGACGGGGGAACTGATGCATGTCGATTGATCAGGGCAAACAATCGACCGTCACGCTGTTTGAACAATCGAGCGACGGCCACCGGCTGAGTTACATTGCCTATTTTGCCGCGCATTGCGATCGCATGGGCCGGAATATGAACGTCGAAACCGTGTTGCGGAACGCGGTTCTCGCGCCTGGCCCGTTGATATTGCCCATGCTGGAACAGCGCACGCTGACCAATCTGGCGACCATGGCCTTTCGGTCGATCATGGGCCGCCCGACGCTCTGCCTGGTGTTTCGCGCAAGCTATGCCGTGCGTTCGACCAGCATGTCGCTTCGCATCAAGCGGGCGTTGATGCGGCTGGTCCGGTCGCTTCCCCGCGCCGGCCTGGTGTCCATCGTTCCCGTGGATGCAGACCCGGCAATCGCGCCCTACGTCAATGATTGGATTTACGATCCCGAGCTTTGCGACCTCTCGAACGAGCAATTGATGCGAGAGCCAGGTGAAATGGCGGCGCGGCTTCGCGCACTTGCTGGACGTCGGATGATTGTGACGGCCATCGGCACGCAATCTGCGGACAAGGGGTTCGATTACTTTGCGAACCTTTGGCACCAGGTTCCGTCGCTGCGCGACAGGTTTCTGTTTGTGTCGGCGGGACGAGTGGTCACGGGATCGGACGGCGCAGCAGCACAGTTCGAATCTGATGGCGGTATGTTGATCAACCGGCGCATCGATGACGATGAGCTTTTGGACCTTTACAAGGCGTCTGACCTGATCTGGTGCTGCTACGCCCCATCCTATGACCAGGCATCCGGCATATTTGGCCGGGCGGTGCAGTTCGCCAAAACGGCAATCCTGCGCCAGGGATCGATCAGCCAGTCCTTTGCAACCGTGATCGATCAGCCTTCAATTGCGCTGCCGTGGAATCAGGCCGACGAAGCGGCCCGGCAGTTGTCACAATACAATGCCAGCGACATGCCAAAGGGAGAAAAAGGGCATCGCAACGACGAAATGCGCAAGCATAACGAATCCGTCATCAACCGGTATCTTGAACCGGGGCACGACTGACCTGCTGCAACCTCTACCTCGCCGGCAGGGGTCCGCGATTGGATCGGCGGTAGAACCCCCAGCCATTGATGATCCAGATCAATGCGGCCAGCACGGCAATGGGCGCCACGACGCCGATCAGCGTTCCTCTGTACAAGGCAATGGCGTATCCGACCGAAGCACCCGCCACCAGTCGACCCTTGGCATTTGCGTGCCAGTTCGCATTGATGAAATGGTCAATTCGGCACAGGATCCAGCCCACCACCAGACCGCCCGCAACGACGCCACCGATACCGAAATCCACGTAAAATTCGGCAGGCAGCGGCATCGAGACGTTGACGAACTTGTATCCTGCAAGATCAGCGGCGACGGCACCTGTCGGGTCGGCCTTGCTGGGCCATATCAAGCGTGGCACGAAAAAGAAAATCGCCGACAATAGCTGCAAACCCCATTGATATCCTTCAAACTCGGTGAACAAAATGGCGTTGTTCATCGACTGCAATCCGTCGAAGTCGCCGGAGATGACATAGACGGAAAAGATGTCGGAAAAAGACAGATCGAACAGCGACTGCTCGCCACGCGTGATGGCGTTTACGACCGGCATTGCGATCACAGCGCCGCCGAAATAGACGATGCTCAAGAAAAGCCGATTATTGATTTTCGAGAAATCGATGAAAAGCATCGAAATCAACAGGATGAACCCAAACAGGGTACTGCGCGGCAGGATCGGCGGCCACAATGCAATGATCCCGGGCAACAGGCTGGCCATCGTCAGGACGATGCCCAACTGGCGTTTCTGAGTGAATCGCCAGATGGAAATCGAATAGGCGAGCGCGACGACGCAGATGATGCGCGGCATTGCGATCAGCAAACCGCTACCCGCCGCATTGACGTTCACGAGCTGGACATCGCCGCGCAGACTGAACACCTGACCAATGCCCACAGTCGCAACATATCCTATGGTGCCGATATAGGCGGCCATCACGATGCCGGTTGCGAGCAGCTGGTTCGGGAAAAGCCGATTAGCAGCAGCTAAGCCTCTCGGCGCGGCACGACCGACAAACCTGGAAGCCGCAATATATCCCCAGGTGCTCGCAACCAGGAACAGGATCAGGATGAACGACGATTGCCGGATGATGTCGTTGGAATAGCGCGTGCTGACGAACGGAAACTGGTTGTGCATCAGATGCGAATAGCCGGGCAACGCCAGGAAAATGGCGAAATACAGCATCATCGTCTGCATCGAAATCGCCATCTTGGACGAAACCGATGTCCATCCGACCACCATCAGCGCAAAGATGAACGACAGCCCGACCATTCCGGCGACAACAGGGTCCGCTGACCTGGCCGTGGGCGTGTTTCCGATGATCGCTAATGCCACAAAACCGATGGACGCCAGGATCATGGCGACCACAAATCCGCTCAGTTGCTCGTTTCTATGCGGGATAGTGCGCGTGGCCATAGTGGGCCGACGACCAGTTACGCCAGCTACCATGAATCGATCCACCGGCGCGCGGGCGTTTCAATCAGGGTCCACGACAGATAGCTCACCGCGAACACCAGGGCATAGCACAGCATCGCCAGCCCGATCATCGGGAACAGGGACAGCTTGAGCAGCTTGTCGCCGATCGCGTTCATGACGACGATGATGATCAGCGCATGCCACATATAGATGCTGTAGGTCAGTTGCCCCAGCGGCGCAAACCGGGTGACCATCGCCCCCGGCGCGCCGTTCATGTCCGCTGCCACGGCCAGTGCCGCGATCAGGTAAACACCCGCCAGCACGATCAGCTGCGGCGCGCCGCTGCTCATCAGGACGAAGGTGACGGCGACCGCCGCCAGCACCGCCCATGATCCGTGGTTCAGTGAACCCAGCCGGTCGCGCCACCGGCACAGCGCCATGCCCAGCATGAATGCGGGCAGGCCGCGCAGAGGCGGATAGATCTTGTCCCATTCCACATCCAGCGCGACCGATTGGGCGATGCCGCCGCCCAGGGCCGCAAGCCCGATTGCCGCGAACAGGATCGGAAACCGCAGCAACAGCCCCAGCAGCGGGAACAGGAGGTACAGCACCATTTCCGTGCTGATCGACCAGCTGACCCCGTTGGGCGAACTGCCACCCGCGCAATTGACGATGGCATGGGTCAGGAACGCCGTCTGGCCCAGACAGGTGGCCGACAGGTCGACCGGATGGTCGGTGCCGATGTTCATGCGGGCGATGATGCTCCAGAACGCCCAGGCCAGTGCCAGCGTCAACCAGTGCAGCGGCACCAGCCGCCCCACCCGCCGCTGCATGAACCGTCCGAACTCGCCCGGCGAACGGACCCTGTCGCGGTAGACATAGGCGATGACGAAGCCGGAAATCACGAAGAACAGGTCGACGAACAGCGCCATCGCCTGGGACTGGCGCGTGATGATCGCCCGCTGAGCCTCGGGATAGAAGAATTCGTGGGAATGGTGCCACATGATCCCGACCGAAGCGATGAACCGCAACAGGTCCAGCCTCAGCATTTCACCCGAATGGGCGGTCAGCGGGGCAAAGCGCATCAGGCGGCCTCTCCCGCCCGCTCGGCCGCGCGGATGCCGGTCAGGCCGCACACGCCATCGACGAACGCGCTGACATCGGCCAGCGGCGCTCGCTCCGCCGAATGCGCGGCAAAGCGTTCCCACAAGGGCCGGTCGGTCGCGATCAGGTCCATGGCGTCGGCCCATGCGGCGGCATCTTCGGGATCGAGCACGAACCCGTTGCCCAGCGGACGGACCAGCGTGTCGATCGCGCCGACATTGTTCGACACCAGGATGGGCAGGGAAAACGCCAGCGCCTCGTTCACCACCAGCCCCCATTGTTCCTCGCGGCTGGGCAGCAACAGGCACAGGGCACCGGCCATCGCATCGGCAATCGCCGGCTGCGGCAGGAATCCCATGAAATCGACGTGATCGGCAATGCCGAGCCTATCCGCCTGCGCCCGCAATTCCCCTTCAAGCTGTCCGCCACCGCACAGGTTGAGCCTGCGGGGCGACTGGGGATGACGCTGGCGAAACTGGGCATAGGCGGCGATCAGCGTTCCCAGGTTCTTCTTGGGAATGAACCGCGCCACCGCCAGGAATGGCCGCTGCTCCCATGCCGGGGGCGGCGCACTGGCCAGGGTGCGCAACCGGTCGAGCGACACGGTGTCATACCCCTCCGTCACCCGGCGGCGGCGCAGGCCCAGGAAGTTCAGATATTCCCGCGCCCGGCGTCCCGCCGCAAACCCGCCGCGATAGGGCAGCAGCAGCATGGCCTTGACCAGCTCGAGCGGCAACCGGCGCGGCTTGTCGTCGAACTTGGAATCCAGCGTCACATACACGCGCACGCCCATCAGCGTCAGTGCGATGGCCGCGGCAAAGATGTCGGGCCGCTCATATCCGGCCAGGAACATGTCGGTGATCCGCCGCCGCCGGGTGATGGCGATGATCTTGCGCAGCCGCGCCATTCCGCCGATTCGGTCCGCCACCTGTCCGGGGAACAGCGTTTCCTTGGTGAAATGCCTGCCCTGGCCGCTTTCGCCCCAGCCGTAATTCACGCTGGTGCTGGCCACTTCCAGCCCGATCACGTCCGCCTCGCCCGCCAGCGCCTGGCCCAGCGCCTCGCACCGGTCCATGTGATAGGCGGAGAAATGATGCCAGTAAAAGCCGATGGCGCGGCGCGGTGCCCTGCTCATTTACGCCTCGATCACCTCGACGCCGAACTTTCGAAAGACCGCCAGGATGTCGGCGGGATCGCGCCGTTCCTGAATCTGGCGGAACGCGGCCGGATCGAACGCGACCGACCGGATGGTGTCGCCCAGCATCGATTTGACGGTCATCAGCGCCGTGCTGTTCGCCGACGCGATGACGCCGTAATCGCTGTCGCCGATCATCTCCTCGATCGGCACCGGCGGATCGACCAGGATGCAGCTGCGATCGGTGTACAGCGCGATTTCCTCGGGCGACTGGAAATGATGGGGCTTGATGTGGATGGTGCTCACCCCCTGCCCGCGCAGCCAGCCGAGCGCATGATCGACAAAGGCGGCCATGCGCGGCGCGCCGTAATCGCGCAGATAGGGCTGGCCGACGAACACCGCCCGGGCCGGATCGCGGCTGCCCGCCTGCGCCAGCCGGGCATCGGGCGGGACGACGCGGTACCGGTCGCCGCCATCGGTCGGTACCACCCGGTCGCTGCCGACAAAGATCGTGCGGACATCGGGCTGGTCCAGTCCCAGCGGATGCCCGGAAAACAGCGTGCGGGCCGGCGCGCCGCGCACCCGCCCGATCAGTTCCAGCGCAATACTGCGCAGCATCCAGTTGCCGGACTGGCCGGATCGCAGATAGGTCGACAGCCCGTCCTCGCTCAGTGCGATGCGCACGCCCGGTCGGCGGCGCCAGCGGGTATAGACCATGTTGTTGAACGGCCACGCCAGCGATGCGCACAGAAAGGTGAAGGGCCGGTCGCCGACCATCGCCTCGATCCGGGCCATCGCATCGCGGATGCGGGCCAGGTTTTCCGGCTGCATCACATTGCCGTCGATGGTCAGGGATATGATCTTCGCATCGCCCAGCCGGGGCGCGCGTCCGTCGCGGAACTTGGCCGGGCGCTGATCGATCAGCAGCATCGGTCGCGGCGCCAGCACCGCAACCAGCCGCTCCAGGAACATCAGCTGGTAAGGGGTGGTGACGGATGCGACGATAGGCGCGTCGGATGCTGCATCCGCGAAGCAATCGTTCAGATCGGCGCGGATATCGGTCATGCTCGGCTGCTGCTCCCTCATGGCGCGCGTTACAAAACCCGCTGGCGCAGTGCAACAGAAACTGCCCCGAAACGGGGTGCAGGCCCGATTGCCGGGCGTGCAACGGGCTTCGCATCGGCGAAATCTTGGTGTAGGGGATGACGGATCGCGGCTTGGTCTTCCTTGCCGGATTGCATGCCTTGACCCTGCGGAGAAGACGATGTCGTATCAAATCCTGGACTGCACGCTGCGCGACGGCGGGTATTACACCAACTGGGATTTCGACGAGGATCTGGTCGAGGAATATCTGCATTCGGTCGCTCGGGTGCCGGTCGAGCATATCGAGATCGGATATTGCAGCCCGCCAAAGCCCGGCTATCGCGGCGAATGGTGCTATCTGGACAGGACGCGGCTGCAATGGGTCAAGGATCGGCTGCGCGCGGATCAATCGCTGGTCGTGATGCTGGATGCCAAGGATTGGCAGCCCGACATGATCGAACCCTATCTGAAGCCGCTGGTCGGCATCGTCGACATGGTGCGCATGGCCATCGCGCCCAGCGAGTTCGTCAAGGGCCTGGCCCTGTCGCGCGCGCTGAAGGCCTTGGGGTTCAAGGTCGGGTTCAACACCATGTACCTGTCCAAATATTCGCCCGACCTGCGCGAACTGGATCCGCTGCGCGGCAATGCCGACTGCATCGACATCCTGTCGCTGGTGGACAGCTTCGGCGGGTGCACGCCCGACGATGTGTCGGCAAAGATCGCCCTGGCGCGCGAAGCATTTCCGGGCACGCCCATCGGCTTTCACGGCCATGACAATACCTGCCTCGGCTATGCCAACGCGCTCGCCGCCCTGTCCGCCGGGGCCGAGGTGATCGATGCGACCTTTGTCGGCATGGGTCGCGGGGCGGGCAACACCCGCACCGAAATGCTGATCGTGCACAAGGCCGCCGACGATGGCGACGCGCTGGAGGCGACGGCCCATATCGTCGACCGGTTCGAACAGCTGCGCACCATCTACAAATGGGGCACCAACCTGCCCTACATGATGTCGGGCGCGGCCAATCTGCCGCAAAAGGACGTGATGGATTGGCTGGGCAAGAACCGCTACGGCCCCGTCACCGTCATCCGCGCGCTGCAGCAGCAGAGCAGCGGATCGGTCGACCAGACCACCTATCCCGAACTGCGACAGAACAGCCTGCCCGCCGATGCCGGCCGGGTGACGCTGATCATCGGTGGCGGCCCGAGTGTCCAGCGGCACGGCGCGGCGATCCGCCGGTTCGTCGAAACTTCGGGTGCGGCGGTAATCCATGCCAACACCCGCTATGCCGACCTGCTCGGCGCGTTCGGCACCTATGAACTGCTCTGCCTGCCCGGCGATGCTGCGCATCACCTGCCGGACGGCGCGGTGGACGGCAAGATCGCAGGGGTGGTCGTGCCCAATCCGCCCCGTTTCCGTGGCTCGGTTCCGGCCAATATCGGCTGCCCCATCTTCCAGGCCGCACCGTTCGGCCCGGCGGGCAGCGACCAGCTTGGCCCGATTTCGGACATCGGCCCGCTTGCCCTGGCCGCCGGTGCGGCACGGGCAATCGCCGCCAGCACGATCTTCCTGGTCGGGTTCGACGGGTATGACGATGCGACCGTGGCTCAGCAGGAATTGATGAACGAGATTCAGGCGACTATCGACGGCCTGGCCGCCGACGGGTCGATCACCATCGCCAGCCTGACGCCGACCCGCTACGCGCTGCCGGTGCGGTCGGTCTATGCCGAGGCGCAAGCGTTGGTCGCGTGAATCGCGGCATGGCCGGGGTGCCGTCCCTGCTCAACGGGTATGCCGTCGTCGTATTCGATTGCGACGGCGTCCTGCTCGATTCCAACCGGTTCAAGATCGATGCCTTTCGCACAGTCGCTGCCGATGCCGGGTTCGATCCGGCCGTTGTAGAGGCGTTTTCCGCGTTTCAGGCCGCCAATTTCGGTACATCGCGCTATCGGCTGTTCGAACTGTTGTTGTCGGGCCAATTCGGGCCGACGGTGCCGGTTGCCCTGGATCAGCTGCTCGACGCCTATGGCGCTGCCTGTCGCAGCGGCTATCTGAAGGTCGCGGAAACGCCGGGGATGCGCGACGCGCTCGATCGGGCGGGGCAAGGCCGCGGGCTTTATGTCGTGTCGGGCAGCGACGAGGCGGAATTGACCGACACTTTGGTCGCACGCGACATGGCCCGGTATTTTCAGGCCATTTACGGCTCGCCCCGAACCAAGGTCGAAAATCTGGCGCGCGTCAGGGCGCACCGGGCGGATGCGGGCGGGCGGCCCGACGAACGGCTGTTGTTCGTGGGGGACGCGCTGGCCGACCTGAAAGCCGCCACGGAATCGGGCGCCGACTTTCTGTTCATGTCGGCCTATTCCACTGTCCGCGAGGCACTGGCCACCGCCAGCGCCGAAGCCGGATGGCCAGCGATCGAGGATTTGCGCGCGCTGGCTTAACCCGCCAGCGCCGCCTCGGCCCGCGCCACATCCTCCGGCAGGTCGACCGGGATCGACTTGTCCGACATCTCGATCATCCGCACCGGCACGCCCAGTTCCAGGAAGCGAAGGATTTCGATGTCCTCCGCCTCTTCCAGCGGGGTCTTGGTCGGATGCGCGCGCAACCTGGCCAATGCGGTGGCGGGAAAGGCATAGGCGCAGACTTGGCGGTACCCAAAGCGGAACTCGCCGCTCTTGCCGCCCGGGATCGGTGCCCGGCTCATGTACAGCAATCGCCCTTCGGTATCGAATACCACCTTGGGCACCATGCGGCTGGCATGTTCCTGGGCGTCGTGGATCGGGCAATAGCCGTTGATGATCGAATGGGGATCGCCGGCCACCGCTGCCAGCAGCTTGGTCAGGTCCTCCGGATTGAACACCGGTTCGTCGCCCTGAACGTTCACGAACACGTCCCCGCCCAGGATCTGCGCCACTTCCGCCACCCGGTCGGTCCCGGTCGCATGGTCGTCCCGCGTCATCACCGTGGCGATGCCATGGGCGGCACAGACATCGGCGATCTCGGCCGAATCCGTGGCCACGAAAATCCGGTCCGCCGGCATCACCGACACGCACCGCTCGAACGTCCGAACCACCATCGGCTTCCCGGCAATGGACACCAGTGGTTTGCGCGGCAGCCGTGTCGATTGGATCCGCGCCGGAATTACGATCTTGACGTCCATGCCCACCTCCGAATTGCGGCGTCTTTGCATGGCGGCTTTTCGCAAACAAGGGGCCGCGCAAAGTCATGCCGCGTTGCAAAATGATTGCACCACGATAAGGAAGCAGCGTCGCCGGGGCAGCCGGCACCGTGGGGCAAAGGGACGACCATGCTGCTGAACACTGCAGGGCGCGGGGGACGGCCGATGCGCATCGGGCTGTTGTCGGCCTGGGCGTCCCGCCTGGGCGGCGGCGTGTTCGAGGCGGTGGTGGGCCAGGGCCATGCGATCGCCATGCAGGGCGGCGTGCCCTTGCTCTTCGCACTGTCCGATCGGTTCAGCGATACCGACCGGCACCGGTTTCCGGGTGAGGTAAACGCATTTCCGGTGATCGGGCCGGCTCAGATCGGGTTTGCGCCCGCGCTGATCCCGGCGCTGTTGGCCGCCGATCTGGATGCGCTGCATCTGCACGGCATCTGGATGTATCCCTCGCGAGCGGCGGCGCGCTGGTCAGCGCGGACGGGTGGACGTCCGGTCATTTCGCCGCACGGCATGCTCGACCCGTGGATCACGGCGCGCGGCCGGGCGAAAAAGGCACTGGCGCGACTGGGATATGAGCGGGAAAGCTGGCGCAGGGCGGCGCTGTTTCACGCGCTGACCCCGGCCGAAGCGGACGACATCCGGCGCGAAACGGGGCGCGCACAAGTAGAGGTCGTCGCCAATCCGGTGGCAGCGGCCGAGGTCGTGGTGGACAAGCCCGATCCGCCCTATGTGCTGGCGCTGGGCCGGATTCACCCGAAAAAGAACCTGATCGGGCTGATCGACGGCTGGCACGCGTCATCGGCTGCGAAGGCCGGGTGGTCGCTGGTGATCGCCGGTTGGGGCGAACCGGCCGACATGGCGGCATTCGAGGCGCATCTGGCGGCAAAGGCGTCGTCGAGTATCCGGTTCGTGGGTCCGGCCTATGGCGAGGACAAGGCCAGGCTGCTGCGCGAGGCGCGCTATCTGGCGCTGCCGTCGTTCAGCGAAGGGTTGCCGTTGGCCATCATCGAGGCATGGGCAGCGGGCACGCCGACGATCCATTCGGCCGGCTGCAACCTGCCTCAGGGCTTTGCCGAGGGCGCGTCGATCGAAACCGGCACCGGAGCGGCCGACATCGCCGCCGCCATCGACGCTGCCGTCGCGCTGGACCCAGCCCGCCACCGGGCGATGGCACAGGCGGCGGCAACGCTGGCTGCCCGCGATTATTCGCTGTCGGCCATCGGCGCACGCTGGGCATCCATCTATGCATCGCTTGGCAACGGGGGTGCCGCCGCATGACCATTCTGGATTCGTCCAAATCCAACCAGGCGGAGGGCGGCCCCAGCTTCAGCCTGTCGCACCGGCTGTTCCGGCTGGTCTGGAACCTGGTCTGGGCCATTGCCGCCGCCTGGACGCCCCCGCCCCTGCACCGCTGGCGCGCGATGCTGTTGCGCCTGTTCGGGGCGAAGCTTGGCCACGGCGTCCGGGTCTATGGCAAGGCGCGCATCTGGTATCCACCCAATCTGCTGATGGAGGATCATGCGGTCGTCGGCCCGGGCGCAACCATCTATAACCAGGGGCGCATCGTCATCGGCGATCATGCCATCGTGTCGCAGGGCGCGCATCTGTGCGCCGGTACGCACGACATCAGCGACCCCAATTTTCAATTGGTCACCCGGCCGATCACCATCGGCCGCCGTGCCTGGATCGCTGCCGAAGCCTTTGTCGGTCCTGGCGTGACCATTGGCGAAGGGGCGGTGCTGGGTGCGCGCGCCGTGGCGATGCGCGACCTGGCGGCGTGGCAGGTGGCAACCGGCAACCCGGCGACGGTCATCAAGGAACGCCGTTTTCGTGACAGCCCCAAGGCGGATTGAGCCAATGAAGATCCTGATCGTTTCCCTGAACTATGCGCCAGAGGAAATCAGCATCGCCGTCTATTCCTCCGGCACGGCCCAGGCGTTGAAGGCCGCCGGGCACGAGGTGCGAGTGATTTCGGGCAAGCCCTATTACCCGCAATGGCGCGTTTATGACGGGTATCGCGGCCTTGGCTACCGACGGGCGGTCGAGGCGGGGATTCCGGTGACGCACTGCCCGCATTATGTGCCGGCTAGTCCGGGCGGAGCAAAGCGCATCCTGCATCATGCCAGCTTTGCCGCCAGCCTGGCCCCCGCCGCAATCGCCGCTGCCGTGTCGTTCAAGCCCGACCTGGTCTGGACGACGGCGCCGTCGCTGATCGGCGCGACGGCGGCGCTGGCTGCCGCCCGGCTGTGCGGTGCCCATGCCTGGCTGCACGTCCAGGATTTCGAGATCGATGCCGCGTTCGCCACTGGCCTGCTGAACGGCGAATCCGGCGTCGGGCGGGCCGCACGGTCGTTCGAGCGGGGGGTGCTGAACGCGTTCGACACCTGCAGTTCGATCTCGACCGCGATGCTGGACAAGCTGCGCGAGGCGGGCATCCCCGACCGGCGGATCGTCGAGTTCCGCAACTGGGCCGATATCGACCTGATCCAGCCGGTGACGGGCGTTTCCTCCTATCGCACCGACTGGCCGGACCTGCCGCCGAACATCGCCTTTTATTCCGGCAACATCGCCAATAAACAGGGTATCGAGATTTTGGTCGAAGCGGCGCGCCACCTGGCGCATCGGCCGGATATCGGCTTTCTGATCTGTGGCGACGGCCCGCAACGCGCCAATCTTCAGGCAAGTGCCGCCGGCTTGACCAATATCTGGTTCAAGCCGCTGCAACCGCGCGAACGGCTGAGCGATCTGCTCGGCCTGGCCAGCGTGCACATGCTGCCGCAGCTGGCGGACATGGCCAATCTGGTGCTGCCGTCCAAATTGTCGAACATGTTGGCGTCCGGCCGCCCGGTCGTCGCCACCGCCGCTCCCGGCACGGCGTTGCATGCAGAGGTGGACAGCTGCGGGGTGAATACGTCGCCGGGCGATTCGGCAGCCTTCGCCGCCGCCATCGAACAGTTGATCGACGATCCGGCCCGCCGGGAACGCCTGGGTGCCGCCGCGCGGGTCCGTGCGGTCGAACGCTGGTCGCGCCAAGGCGTTTTGGCCGGCTTCATCGACACGGCTGTTGCGCGGGTGCACGCGCATCGGCATGAAAATATCGGCGGATAAACATAATCTAGATCGTCCGACCGGCATCGTTGTGCCTATGGCTGCGGCATGACGGGCACGACGTTTGAGCAACCGACGCTATCGGCACAGCGGCTGACGCATCTTCAGCGGCTGGAGGCGGAATCCATCCACATCCTGCGCGAAGTGGCTGCAGAGGCCGAACGGCCGGTGATGCTGTATTCGATCGGCAAGGATTCGGCGGTGATGCTGCACCTGGCGCGCAAGGCATTCTATCCCGCGCCGCCGCCCTTTCCCCTGCTGCATGTCGATACCACCTGGAAGTTCCGGGCAATGTACGACCTGCGCGAAAAGGCGGCGGCGGCAGCGGGGATGGAATTGCTGGTCTGGCAAAATCCGGACGCGCAGGAGCGCGGCATCAATCCGTTCGACCATGGCGCGCTCCACACCGACCTCTGGAAAACCGAGGGGCTGAAGCAGGCGCTCGACCATTACGGCTTCGACGCGGCATTCGGCGGCGCGCGCCGGGACGAGGAAAAGAGCCGGGCCAAGGAGCGGGTGTTCAGTTTCCGCACAGCCGCCCACCGCTGGGACCCGAAGAACCAGCGGCCGGAGCTTTGGCACCTTTACAACGCCCGCAAGCATCAGGGCGAAAGCATCCGGGTCTTTCCGATCTCGAACTGGACCGAACTCGATATCTGGCAATATATCATGGCCGAGGGGATCGAGATCGTACCGCTCTATTTCGCACAGGAACGCCCGACCTTCGAATGGCAGGGCCAGATGCTGATGGCGGACGACCCCGAACGGCTCGAGCGCGTGCTCGGTCGGATGCCGGACATCACCATGCGGTCGATCCGGTTCCGCACGCTCGGCTGCTTTCCGCTGACCGGCGCGGTCGAAAGCAGCGCAGCGACGCTGAGCGACGTGGTGCAGGAAACGCTGCTGACGACCACCAGCGAACGCCAGGGCCGCGTGATCGACAAGGATGCCGGCGGCGCTGGCATGGAGAAGAAGAAGCAGGAGGGGTATTTCTGATGTCGGACGCCCCCGCCTATACCCCCGATGCGCTGATCGCCGAGGATATCGACGCCTATCTCGACCTCAACCAGCGCAAGTCGCTATTGCGGTTCATCACCTGCGGCAGCGTGGATGACGGCAAGTCCACGCTGATCGGCCGATTGCTCTACGATTCCAAGATGATCTTCGAGGATCAGCTGGCAAGCCTGGAGGCCGATTCGAAGCGGGTCGGCACGCAGGGCGGCGCCATCGACTTCGCGCTGCTCGTCGACGGGCTGGCCGCCGAGCGCGAACAGGGCATCACCATCGACGTCGCCTATCGCTTCGAAGAAGATGCCATGCCATGCCATGCCATGCCATGCCATGCCATAGAAAAAAAAAAAAAAAAAAAAAAAAAAAAAAAAAAAAAAAAAAAAAAAAAAAAAAAAAAAAAAAAAAAAAAAAAAAAAAAAAAAAAAAAAAAAAAAAAAAAAAAAAAAAAAAAAAAAAAAAAAAAAAAAATAATTTTTTTATTTTTTTTTTTTTTTTTTTTTTTTTTTTTTTTTTTTTTTTTTTTTTTTTTTTTTTTTTTTTTTTTTTTTTTTTTTTTTTTTTTTTTTTTTTTTTTTTTTTTTTTTTTTTTTTTTTTTTTTTTTTTTTTTTTTTTTTTTTTTTTTTTTTTTTTTTTTTTTTTTTTTTTTTTTTTTTTTTTTTTTTTTTTTTTTTTTTTTTTTTTTTTTTTTTTTTTTTTTTTTTTTTTTTTTTTTTTTTTTTTTTTTTTTTTTTAAAAAAAAAAAAAAAAAAAAAAAAAAAAAAAAAAAAAAAAAAAAAAAAAAAAAAAAAAAAAAAAAAAAAAAAAAAAAAAAAAAAAAAAAAAAAAAAAAAAAAAAAAAAAAAAAAAAAAAAAAAAAAAAAAAATTTTTTTTTTTTTTTTTTTTTTTTTTTTTTTTTTTTTTTTTTTTTTTTTTTTTTTTTTTTTTTTTTTTTTTTTTTTTTTTTTTTTTTTTTTTTTTTTTTTTTTTTTTTTTTTTTTTTTTTTTTTTTTTTTTTTTTTTTTTTTTTTTTTTTTTTTTTTTTTTTTTTTTTTTTTTTTTTTTTTTTTTTTTTTTTTTTGAAGAAGAAGAAGAAGAAGAAGAAAAAAAAAAAAAAAAAAAAAAAAAAAAAAAAAAAAAAAAAAAAAAAAAAAAAAAAAAAAAAAAAAAAAAAAAAAAAAAAAAAAAATTTTTTTTTTTTTTTTTTTTTTTTTTTTTTTTTTTTTTTTTTTTTTTTTTTTTTTTTTTTTTTTTTTTTTTTTTTTTTTTTTTTTTTTTTTTTTTTTTTTTTTTTTTTTTTTTTTTTTTTTTTTTTTTTTTTTTTTTTTTTTTTTTTTTTTTTTTTTTTTTTTTTTTTTTTTTTTTTTTTTTTTTTTTTTTTTGAAGATCGGGGCGCAGACGGTCAGCGCGACGGTGCAGCCGCCGAAATGCGCCATCGACGTCAACACGATGCAGCGGCTGTCGGTAAAGACGCTTGGCCTGAATGACATCGGCGATGCAGAGGTCTATCTGGACCGCCCCGTCGCGTTCGAGCCCTATGCCGACAACAAGGCGCTGGGCGGGTTCATCCTGATCGACAAGCTGACCAACGCGACGGTCGCAGCCGGCATGATCCGCTTTGCGCTCCGCCGCAGCCAGAATGTCCACTGGCAGGCCGTCGACATCAGCCGCGAGGCGCACGCCAGGCAAAAGGGTCAGGAGCCGCGCCTGCTCTGGTTCACCGGCCTGTCGGGATCGGGCAAGTCGACCATCGCCAATCTGGTCGAAAAGCGGCTGTTCGCACTCGGCAAGCACAGTTTCCTGCTCGACGGCGACAATGTGCGCCACGGCCTCAATCGCGATCTGGGCTTTACCGACGCCGACCGGGTGGAGAACATCCGCCGCGTGGGCGAGGTCGCCAAGCTGATGACCGATGCAGGGCTGATCGTGCTGACCGCATTCATCTCGCCCTTCCGCGCCGAACGGGAGCTGGTGCGTGCGATGATGGGCGACGGCGAGTTCATCGAAATCTTTATCGACACGCCGCTGGCGGTGGCAGAGGCGCGGGACGTCAAGGGCCTGTATGCCAAGGCGCGCGCGGGTCAGCTCAAGAACTTCACCGGCATCGACAGCCCCTATGAACCGCCGGAGCAGCCCGAGATCGTGGTGGACACGACCCGCGAGACGCCGGAGGCTGCGGCCGAGCGGATCGTCGATCATATCCTGGGCGCCTGGATGCCGGTGATATGATGGACGATGCGGCCCTTGCCCGGTCGCTGGCGATGGAGGCTGGGTCGGCGCTGATGGCGCTCCGCGCCGACGGAGCGCATCAGGGCAAGGCGCTGGGACAGGCGGGCGATGTTCTGGCCAATCGCCTGATCCTGGACCGGCTGGCCGCCGAGCGGCCGGACGACGCCGTGTTGTCCGAGGAATCGGACGACGGCCCGGCCCGGCTGACCAGTCGCCGCGTCTGGATCATCGATCCGCTGGACGGGACACGCGAATATGCGGAGGGGCGGGACGACTGGGCCGTGCATATCGGCCTGGCCATCGACGGCGTCGCCGCGATCGGCGCGGTCGCCTTGCCCGCGCTCGACCGGGTGTTCGATACCGCAACCGTCGCCCCTGCCCCCGCTCCTGCCCCGCGCCTGCGCATGCTGGTCAGCCGGACCCGGCCGGGGGCAGAGGCGCTGGCCGTTGCCACCGCGCTGGATGCCGAACTGGTGCCGATGGGCTCGGCCGGGGCAAAGGCGATGGCGGTGGTCGCCGGCACCGCCGACATCTATCTGCACAGCGGCGGCCAGTATGAATGGGACAATTGCGCGCCCGCTGCCGTCGCCATGGCCGCTGGCTTGCACGCCAGCCGGATCGACGGTTCGCCCCTTGCGTACAACCGCGCGGACGTGTCGCTGCCCGATTTCCTGATCTGTGCGCCCGCGCTCGCCGCGCCGATTATCGAGATGGTAAGGCAAGGGCGCTAGCGCACTTGGCCAACAGCCGCGCGCTTGCCATGGGCCGACCGCGTCGGGCATGGCGGATGCGCAGCCCCGTTGCGGGCATTAGTCGGGAATGACGTGATGAAGATTGTGATGATCGGCTCTGGATATGTCGGGCTGGTTTCGGGGGCCTGCTTTGCCGATTTCGGTCACGACGTGGTCTGCGTCGACAAGGATCAGAGCAAGATCGACCTGCTGAAATCTGGCGGCATCCCCATCTATGAACCCGGGCTGGATACGTTGGTGGCAAAGAATGTCGCTGCCGGTCGGCTGACCTTTACCACCGATCTGGCCGGCCCCGTTGCCGATGCCGCCGTGGTCTTCATCGGGGTCGGCACGCCGACCCGGCGGGGCGACGGCCATGCCGACCTGACCTATGTCCATGCCGCTGCACGCGAGATCGGGCAGGCGCTGGGCGATCACTTTACCGTCGTCGTCACCAAATCGACCGTGCCGGTGGGCACCGGCGACGAAGTGGAGCGCATCATCCGCGAGGTGAACCCCACCGCCCGCTTCGCGGTCGCATCCAACCCGGAATTCCTGCGCGAAGGGGCGGCGATCGAGGATTTCAAGCGCCCCGACCGGATCGTGGTCGGGATCGAGGACGATGCGGCCCGCAAGCCGATGGAGGAGGTCTATCGCCCGCTGTTCCTCAATCAGTCGCCGCTGCTGTTCACCCGCAGGCGGACCAGCGAGCTGATCAAATATGCCGCCAATGCGTTCCTGGCGATGAAGATCACCTTTATCAACGAAATCGCCGACCTGTGCGAACGCGTGGGCGCTGACGTGCAGGACGTGTCGCGCGGCATCGGCCTGGACAAGCGGATCGGATCGAAGTTCCTGCATGCCGGGCCGGGCTATGGCGGCTCGTGCTTTCCAAAGGACACGCTGGCGCTGGTCAAGACGGCGCAGGATTACGACAGCCCCGTCCGGCTGATCGAGACGACCGTCGCCGTCAACGACGAACGCAAGCGGGCGATGGCGCGCAAGGTCATCGATGCGGCGGGCGGCGATGTGCGCGGCAAGACGATCGGCGTGCTCGGCCTGACCTTCAAACCCAACACCGACGACATGCGCGAGGCACCGTCGATTTCGATCATCCAGGCGCTGCAGGACGCGGGCGCGACGGTCCGTGCCTATGATCCGGAGGGGATGGAAGCGTCACGCACCCTGATCTCCGGCGTCGATTATGCGGGCGATGCCTATGCCGTGGCGGAGGGGGCGGTCGCCGTGGTGATCGTCACCGAATGGGATGCGTTTCGCGCGCTCGACCTCTCCCGACTGAAAACGGCGATGGCCGATCCGTTGCTGGTGGATCTTCGCAACATCTATCAGCGCGCGGAGGTGGAAGCCGCCGGCCTGCGCTATGTCAGCGTCGGGCGCGAGACCCCTTCGGCCGATAACGCCGACTGACCGGACGAGCGGCTGCCATGCGTTACCTGATCACCGGCACGGCCGGATTCATCGGCTTTCACCTGGCCCGCCGGCTGCTGGATCAGGGGCATTTCGTCACCGGTTTCGACGGCATGACCGCCTATTACGACCGGCGGCTGAAAGAGGCGCGGCTGGCCATCCTTCAGCGATCGAACGGCTATCGCCACGTTACCGGCATGCTGGAGGATCGCGCCACACTCGACCGGGCAGGCGACGAGGCCCAGCCCGATATCATCATCCACCTGGCCGCACAGGCCGGTGTCCGCTATTCGATCGAAGCGCCGCAAACCTATCTCGACAGCAATGTGATGGGATCGTGGAACGTGCTGGCGCTGGCCGACCGGCTGCGCCCGCAGCATCTGATGATGGCATCCACCTCGTCGATCTATGGTGCCAATCCCGACATCCCGTTCAGCGAGGGCCACCGCGCCGACGAACCGCTCAGCCTCTATGCCGCGACCAAGAAAGCGATGGAGGCTATGGCTCATGCCCAATCGCACCTCAATCGCGTGCCGATGACGATGTTCCGGTTCTTCACGGTCTATGGCCCCTGGGGGCGGCCGGACATGGCGCTGTTCAAGTTCGTCGATGCCATGCTCAACGACCGGCCGATCGACGTTTACGGGCACGGCGACATGGCGCGCGACTTCACCTATATCGACGATCTGGTGGACGGCATCCTGGCTTTGGCCGCCGTCATCCCCGACGAAGGCAACCGGATCGCCGAGCCGGTCGGGCTGGACAGCCTGTCCGCCCAAGCCCCGTACCGAGTCGTCAACATCGGCGGCGGCCAGCCGACGCCGCTGATGGCGTTCATCCGGGTGATCGAACAGGCGACCGGCCGGACCGCGCGGCTGAACATGATGCCGATGCAGCCAGGCGACGTGCCGCGCACCTATGCCGATCCCCGCCTGATTCGCGCGTTGACCGGATATGTGCCGGCCACCGGAGTCGAAGCCGGAGTCGCGGCATTCGTCAGCTGGTACCGCGAATGGTTAAAACGCTGAAATCACTCGCCTGATCGATTGCAGTTTTGACAATCGGCGCGAATTGTCCCAATTGGGCACCGTCGAACGACCGGACGTGCTCGATTTTCGCTGCACTGCATCATTTTTATGCAGCACAGCTGGACGAAATGAGCTAGATGTGAGCGTGGCGTATCGGATTGAGTGTCGGCAAGAGGGGATTCCATGAATCTGGAAGTCGGTCAGATCGGCGCGGCAGGGACGCGCGACTTGAACCGGTCGCGTGGCAAGACGTCGCACAAGGCGCTGCGCACGCAGATGCTGGCGGGCATGGTGGTCATCGATGTGGTGGCGGTGTTCGTCGGCTTCCTGATCGGTGAATGGATCTATGCCTCCCTCTCCGGCGAAGGGCAGATGCGCGGCATCTTCTCGCCGACGCTGGCGATCCTGCCCATCTATGTCGCTGCGGCGGTAAACGCCCGCGCCTATTCGAGCGGCATTTTCTCGAACCGTGGAAGCGGCGTTGCCCGCGCCGTTCAAGCGCTGGTGCTGGCCATCGGCGCAACGACCTTCATCGCCTTTTACATGAAGATCGGCGAAAGCTTTTCGCGGGGCGCCTTTGCCATCGGATCGGTGGTCGCGCTGGTCAGCCTGATCGTCGGGCGCAATCTGTTGTTGCGGATCATCCGGCGTCGGCACGGCAATGCGATGTTCAGCACGATCCTGATCAGCGACGGGCAGCAGCTGGCGGCGACCGGCGATTATTCCATGTATGTCTGCGCCGACACCTGGTTCACGCCGGAAACCGATTGCCCGCTGATGTACGACCGACTGGCCCGTGCATTGAGCGAGGCCGACCGCGTGGTCGTGGATTGCACCCCGGATCGACGCCATGCCTGGGTCAACGCGCTGAAGGGCGCCAATGTCCGCAGCGAGATCGTTGCCCCGGAACTCCAGGGCCTTGGCCCCATCGGTGTGGGCGGCTGGGGCGGCAAGCCGACGCTGGTCGTGGCACAGGCACCGCTCAGCGGCCCGGAAATGGCGATCAAGCGCCTGTTCGACGTCTGCTTCGCCGGTGTCGCGCTGATCGCGCTGCTGCCGCTGTTCGCGATCGTCAGCCTGATGATCCGTCTGGAAAGCGCCGGTCCGATCTTCTTCGTCCAGACCCGCATCGGCCTGGGCAACAAGATGTTTGCGATGTACAAGTTCCGCAGCATGCGGACCGAAATGTGCGACGCCAACGCATCGACGCTGACTGCGCGCAACGACAGCCGGGTCACGCGGGTCGGCAAGTTCATCCGCAAGACCAGCATCGACGAATTGCCCCAGCTGCTCAACGTCCTGAAGGGCGACATGAGCGTCGTCGGACCGCGTCCCCACGCGCTGGGCGCGCGCGCGGCCGACAAGCTGTATTGGGAAATTGACGGCCGCTACTGGCACCGCCATGCGGTGAAGCCGGGCCTGACCGGTCTGGTCCAGGTTTCCGGCTTCCGCGGCAATACGGAAAATGCCGCCGATCTGGAAAACCGGCTGCAGGCTGATTTTGCCTATATGAAGAACTGGTCCTTGTGGAATGACCTGCTGATCATTTTCCGCACCTTCAAGGTCGTGGTGCACAGCAACGCGTTTTGACGGCGTCGGCATTGCGGTTGGCACCGTAAGCGTGGCAGGATCGCCGGGCGCAGCGATTGGCGCTGCCGGGATTGCCATTCGGATATGACCCTGCCTGTGCTGGTTGCGCGTTCACTGTTGTTTGCTCCGGGCGATTCGGCGGCAAAGCTTGCCAAGGCTGCGGCCAGCGAAGCCGATATCGTGCTGTGCGATCTCGAGGATTCGGTCGCACCCGCCAACAAGGCTTTGGCGCGCGAACTGACCGCCGCCCATCTGCGATCCAGCGGCCATGCCCAGCCGCAATGGGTCAGGATCAATCCGCTCGACGGCGATCTGGCCCTGGCCGATCTGGCCGCAATCGTCCCGGCGGCGCCGGCAGGTATCGTGCTGCCAAAGGCGACCCCGGCGGATTGCAACCGCCTCCACCATTATCTGACGGCGCTGGAAGTGGCGGCCGGAATGACGCCGGGCGGCATCGCGGTCATGGCCATCGCCACGGAAACCGCGCAATCGATCTTTGCGCTCGGCGATTATAGCGGCACCCCGCGTCTGACCGCCCTGACCTGGGGCGCGGAGGATATCGCCACCGCGCTCGGTGCATCCGACAACCGGATGCCAGATGGCAGCTATGCCCTGCCCTTTCAGATGTTCAGAGCGCTCGCCCTCACCGGTGCAGTCGCGGCCGGGGTGACGCCCATCGAAACCATCCACGGCGATTACCGCGACCTGGCGGGCCTGGAAGCGGTCGCCACGGCGGCCAGGCGGGCGGGTTTTCGCGGCATGATGGCGATCCATCCGGCGCAGGTGGCGGTAATCAACCGCTGCTTCACGCCCGATGCGGCAGAGGTTGAGCATGCCGAACGGATCGTCAGCGCCTTTGCCGCCGATCCGTCGCTGGGAACGGTCGGGCTGGACGGCCAGATGCTCGACAGGCCCCATCTGGAGCGCGCCCGCACGGTGCTGGCCCTGGCACGCCGGGGCGAGTGACGACAGTGCCGTTCAATGCGGCAGCGTCAGCCGCTTTGCCTAAAATCTAGGCAATGGCCCGCGCATATCGGCTACCGAATCCGCCTGCCATCGCCCTTCGCAAGCATGGCACAATTGTTGTAAGGTCGACCGCGAGGCAGAGGGTAGCGGACCGTTTCCGCAGAACAGGGAAAAGCCAGTGAAAAAGATCGAAGCCATCATCAAGCCGTTCAAGCTGGATGAGGTGAAGGAGGCGCTGCACGAAGTCGGCGTCAGCGGCATCACCGTGACCGAGGCAAAGGGCTTTGGCCGACAGAAGGGCCACACCGAACTGTATCGCGGTGCCGAATATGTCGTCGATTTCCTGCCGAAGGTGAAACTGGAAGTGGTGGTCGAGGATGAATTGGCCGAACGGGTGGTCGAGGCGGTCGCATCCGCTGCGCAGACCGGTCGGATCGGCGACGGCAAGATCTTCGTGATGCCGGTAGAGGCGGCGCTGCGCATCCGTACCGGCGAGCGCGACGACAACGCGATCTGACCGGATCGTCCCGAATGTTGCAGCCATTTGACGCGTCGCAACAATCTTGTGCATGAGTATCCCGCATCCACGCAATTTGCTTGCGCGATTCGCGGGGCGTTTAATCTGAAACGAAAGGGCAGTTCCGATGGCCAATGACGCTGCAAGCGTTCTGAAGACGATCAAGGACCAGGAAATCGAGTGGATCGACCTGCGGTTCACCGACCCCAAGGGCAAGTGGCAGCACCTGACCATGGTGGCTGGCGTCATGGGCGAGGATGAGCTGAACGAAGGCCTGATGTTCGACGGATCGTCGATCGAGGGCTGGAAGGCGATCAACGAATCCGACATGATCCTGAAGCCCGATCTGGGCGCGGTCTATGTCGATCCGTTTTCGGCGACGCCGATGCTGATCATCTTCTGCGACATCGTCGAGCCGTCGACCGGCGAGCTTTATGCCCGCGACCCGCGCTCGACCGCCAAGCGTTCCGAAGCGTATCTGCAGACGCTGGGCATCGGCGACACCGTTTATGTCGGCCCGGAAGCCGAATTCTTCATGTTCGACGATGTGCGGTTCGAAACCAGCTACAACACCAGCTATTTCTCGATCGACGACATCGAACTGCCCACCAATTCCGGCAAGGAATATGAAGGCGGCAACCTGGCCCATCGTCCCCGCGCAAAGGGCGGTTATTTCCCGGTCGCGCCGGTCGACAGCGCCGTCGATATCCGCGCCGAGATGGTTTCGACCATGCTGGAAATGGGCCTGCCCTGCGACAAGCATCACCATGAGGTCGCCTCGGCTCAGCATGAACTGGGCCTGACCTTCGGCACGCTGGTGCAGACCGCCGACCGGATGCAGATCTACAAGTATGTCGTGCATCAGGTCGCTGCCGCTTATGGCAAGACCGCGACGTTCATGCCCAAGCCGATCAAGGAAGATAACGGTTCGGGCATGCACACGCATATCTCGATCTGGGACAAGGGCACGCCCCTGTTCGCCGGTGAGGGCTATGCCGGCCTGTCCGACATGTGCCTCTATTTCATCGGCGGCGTGATCAAGCATGCCAAGGCGCTCAATGCCTTCACCAACCCGTCGACCAACAGCTACAAGCGGCTGGTCCCGGGCTATGAAGCGCCGGTGCTGCTCGCCTACTCGGCGCGCAACCGCTCGGCCTCGTGCCGCATCCCCTATGGTTCAGGTGCCAAGGCAAAGCGCGTCGAATTCCGCTTCCCCGACGCGCTGGCCAATCCGTATCTCTGCTATGCGGCGCTGCTGATGGCGGGCCTGGACGGCATTCAGAACAAGATCCATCCGGGCGACCCGATGGACAAGAACCTGTATGATCTGCCGCCGGCCGAACTGGCCGAAGTGCCGACCGTCTGCGGCTCGCTGCGCGAGGCGCTGGACAGCCTGGAGGCCGATATGGACTTCCTGCTGAAGGGCGACGTGTTCACCAAGGACCAGATCGAAGCCTATATCGAAATCAAGCGTGCCGATGTCGCCCGCTGGGAAATGACGCCCAGCCCGGTCGAATACGACATGTATTACAGCGCTTAATCGTTCCTTCATGGCGGGCCGCTATCGGCGGTTCCGTCAAAGGACAGCGGGACGCCCGGGATGGATCACCATCCCGGGCGTTTCGCGTTTGGGGACCGGTGCCTTTTCGCTCAGCCTGCCGAAGGCTTGCGACGCGCCTTTGCCGCCGCATCGGCGATCGGCCGCAACCGGACGCCCAGGCTGAGCACGAATGGCCAGAACAGCGTGTTGACAATGTCGCTGGTCGTGTCCGGCCAGCGCCAGCTGCCGTGATTGATCCTGTCGATCCCCTCGTTCAGCAGTTCCAGCACCAGTACGACCAGAAACGGGATGAACGTGCCAAGCGGCTTGCGAGTCGCCATCCGCGCCGCAATCAGGATCAGCAGTCCGCCATGCAGGTGCAGCAGGGTGTTGGCCAGGCCGGTATCGTCCTGGATCGCTTCCTTGAGCACGGCATAGAATTGCAGGGACATGAACCGAGCCTCCTGTTCCTCGCCAGTCCTTTTGGCCATCGCGCCTGATTGTGCAACTGCGAAAAGAATGGCGGGGTCAGGGCTTGCCGATGCGGCGGGTCAGCCACTAGCCTCCGTTCATGCGCCAAATCCTTTGCTCGCTCATCGCTGCACTCGCCCTGGCAGGCGCCATGCCGTCAGTCACCCATGCCCAAGCCCGTGCCGACCGGGCGATGGCCGCCGCCGCCGATGCCGACAGCGCCTATGGCCAGGCACTCCTCAAGGATCTGGTCGAACAGAATAGCGGCTCGTTGAACCTGGACGGCGTGAAAAAGGTCGGCGACCGGATCGGCGCTGAACTGACCAAGCTGGGCTTCGATGTCCGCTGGGTCGATATGCGGGAAACGGGACGCGCCGGGCACATCGTCGCCACGCATCGCGGCAACGGCCGGGGCAAACGCATCCTGCTGATCGGTCATCTGGATACCGTATTCGAACCCGATAACGGCTTTACCGGCTGGCGGGTCGATGGCGGACGCGGCATCGGCCCGGGAGCGGTTGACGACAAGGGCGGAATGGTCGTCATCATCCAGGCACTGCGCGCGATGAAGGCCGCCGGCACCCTCAGCGACGCCGACATCATGGTGGTGATGACCGGCGATGAGGAAGCGACCGGCAAGCCGCTGGACGTGGCGCGGCGCGACCTGCTGGCGGCCGGCGACTGGGCCGATGTCGCGCTGGAATATGAGGGGGTGGCGAGCGAGGATGGGCGGGAATACGGCACCACCGCCCGCCGGAGCTCGACCAGCTGGACCTTGACCGCAACGGGGCGCACCGGCCATTCCAGCGGTATTTTCAACGACAAACTGGGGTACGGGGCCAATTATGAATTGGTCCGCATTCTCGATGCGTTTCGCCGGGAACTGCCGGAGCAGTATCTGACCTTTAATGTCGGGATCATGGCGGGCGGCGCGCCGGCCGCCATGGCCGACAGCGGCGATGCGATGACCGCCAGCGGCAAGACGAACATCATCGCCGATCAGGCCTTTGCTCGAGGCGACCTGCGCGCGCTGACCCGCGAACAGAATGAGCGGGCAATGACGCGGATGAACGCGATCGTCGCCGCGCACCTGCCCGGTACCGATGCGAAAATCGTGTTTTCGCAAAGCTATCCGCCGATGGCACCCACCGCCGGCAACCGGGCATTGCTGGCCGAGTTGAACGCCGTCAACCGACAGCTTGGCCTGCTCGAAATGGCGGAATTCGATCCGGCCAAGCGGGGGGCGGCCGATTCCAGCTTTGTCGCTGACCTGGCCGACACGCTGGGCGGCATGGGGCCGGCGGGCGGCAACAGCCATGCAGCCGGAGAATGGGTCGAGCTGGCCAGCATCCAGCGACAGGCAAAGCGATCCGCGCTGCTCCTGACTCGCCTGTCCCGCACGCCGCGGGGGAACTGATCGGTCGGCTCGTTCGTCTGTTCGGTCGGCGGGGGCCGATCGGAGAAACCGGATGCCGCTGACCGCCATTGCCCTGAACTGCACGTTGAAAGCCGATACCGGCACCGCATCCAGCACCGATGCCATGATCGCCGTGCTCGCCGATGCCTTTGCCGAGCACGACGTCACGATCACCGAAACCGTTCGCATCGCCGCGCACGACGTCAAACCGGGCGTGACATCGGACGAGGGCGCAGGCGATGCCTGGCCAGCGATCCGGGAAAAACTGCTTGCCGCCGACATCCTGATCATCGGAACGCCCATCTGGATGGGCCAGATCAGCAGCGTCGCCAAACGCGTGCTCGAACGGCTCGACGCGTTCATTTCCGAAACGGACGATCAGGGGCGGATGCCCAGCTATGGCAAGGTTGCGGTCGCCGCGATCGTCGGGAACGAGGACGGGGCGCACTTCTCGTCGGCGCAATTGTTCCAGTCGCTGAACGATGTCGGCTTCACCATCCCGGCGGTCGCCGCCTGTTACTGGGTGGGCGAAGCAATGGGGTCGACCGATTTCCAGGACCTGGACAAGACGCCGGAAAAGGTGACGAAGACCGCCGCCATGGTGGCCGGCAACGCAGCGCATCTGGCCGGCTTGCTGAAAGGCTCGCCCTATCCCGGATGACCTGCACGGTGCTCGTGGGCCGGCCCGGTACCGGCTCACGGCACCAGCAGAGTCGACCCCATCGTATGCCCGCCCTCGATCAGCCGGTGCGCATCGGCAGCGCGGTCGAGCGGCAGGCGCTGGCCGATCTCGACGGTCAGCACACCCTGTTCGATCAGTTCGAACAACCGGGTAATGCCCTGCGCCCGCTCATGCGGCAGGGTATAATAATCGAACAGCTTCGGGCGAGTAACGAACAGAGATCCGTGCTGGTTCAGCGTTGCCAGGCTCACGCCCTCGACCGGACCGGACGCATTGCCATAGCTGATGATCAGGCCGCGCGGCGCCATCGCCGCCAGCGAAGCCTGCCAGGTCGCGGCCCCCACCCCGTCGAAGCAGACGGCAACCCCGGTGCCCCCGGTCAGTGCCCGGACGCGGCGCGCGACATCCTCCTTTTTGTAGAAGATGACGTGATCGCATCCAGCGGCCCTTGCGCGGTCTGCCTTTTCCTCGCTGCTGACCGTACCGATGACGATCATGCCCAGATGATTGAGCCACTGGACGAGCAGATGGCCCACGCCGCCAGCCGCCGCATGGACCAGCACCGCATCGCCCGGCAACAGGGTCGCGCAGCGCTCGACCAGAAATTCGGCCGTCGCACCCTTCAAGAGCGCCGCAGCTGCCACCTCGTCCGTAATGGCTGCAGGCAGCCGAAACAGCGTATCGGCGGCCAGGTTGCGGACATCGCTATATGCCCCCAGCGCTGGCCCGAACGTCGCCACCCGGTCCCCCAGCGACACGGATGTCACGCCCTCTCCCACCGCCTCGACGACCCCCGCCGCCTCCAACCCCAGGCCGCTCGGCAGCGGCACGGGATACAGGCCCGACCGGTGATAGGTGTCGATGAAATTGAGGCCGATGGCATGGTTGCGCATCCGCACCTCGCCCGGGCCAGGCGCTGGCAGATCGGCATCGACCATGCGGATCACCTCCGGCCCGCCATGCGCGTCGATCACTGCCCGTCGTGCCATGCCCGTTCCCTTTTCATCCAATCGTCGCCGCGCCCGTCCGGCAACCGCCCGCCAGGCAGGCCGTCGTTTGACAGAAATTGGCAGGATCGCTCGCGCTCATAGCCCCGCGTGCTCGGGCTGGAAAGTCGATTAGGAACGAAGCGAGCGCCGCCTCATGCCAGAGGCGATGCTGGCCTTGACCATACCCGCATGACCGGCGATTCAGGCACCTATTGCCCGTGGATCAGTCGCGAACGCCAGTCCAGCTAACGGTGTCGCCGGGCGAGATCCCCAATTCCGCTGCGCGTCCGCCGCGCAATTCCAGCACCGCGCCCACCGGCTCCCCGGACGGAATGGGTGAATCGGAAAACGGGACCGTGTTTTCGGCAATCCGGGCAATGCTGCCATCCGTGCGGATGAACAGGATATCGAGCGGCGACGGCGTATTGCGCATCCAGAAACTCGCCTCGCGCGGGCCACCGCCTTCGGCCGGATAGGGATAGAAGAGCATCCCGCCATTTTCCGGAATGTCGGTCCGGAACATCAGGCCCTGATTCTGCTCTTCGCGCGTGCGGGCCTGTTCCACCCGGAAATTGTGCTTGGTGCCGTCCATGGTCGTGACCGTCACCGATACCGTCGCGCGTTCGGCCCCGGCCTTTGCCCCCTCGGCCGCGCCGGGTTCGGCACAGCCGCCAAGCATCGGCACACCCATCGCGGCCGCGATGGCCAACATCAACACCGGCAAGTTACGCATCGTCACTCGTCCATCTGCTGCACGGCGACCGCCAGCGGCCCCTTGCTACCCTCCACAATGCGCGCGAGCAGGGGCTGTTCCGGTTCGACCTCGACGATCCCCGCGCTGCGCAGGGTTTCCATATGCACGAAGATATCGGCATTGTCGCGGGGGCGGACCAGAAATCCATATCCCTTCAACCGATTGAACCATTTGACGGAAACCGGCTCGAACGGCCCGGCATCCGCGATCAACCGGGTGCGATCCTGTCGATCGCCTGGTTTCGGACGGGTAATCTCGATTGCGGTGCTCAGATCGATTTCCAGGACTTCACGGGCCTGCAATCCGCGGTTGCGCGGCGTTGCGATGCACGAAACCCGCGCGCCTTCCGGCAGGCTGCGGCGGCCATGCGGTTGCAGGACGGTAAAATGCAGCAGGATGTCGCCCAGCGACGGATCATCCGCCACGATGAATCCGAAACCGCGCGTCACATCGAACCATTTCACGACGCCCGCAGCCTGCAATCCGGCCTGGCCCGTCGCTTCGTCTGTTCCCTGATCGTTGTCGGGAACAACGTCCCCGTCAACGCGCTGCTGTTCAGCCCGCATAGTTCAACCCCCGAAACGACCTTAACACAGGCGTTACGCTAAGGTGAACAATTGTTTCGCCTACGCATTATCCACAGGGTCGAAACGTTCATCACCCGGCTGGGCGCGCACGATTTGTGCGGCCAATCGGGGTTCGTGGCCCGCCCGGACCATCGCCGCGATCTGGCGGCGCTGCCGGTCCGGATCGGCGGGAGCTGGCGAGAATGGCCCAAAACGGCGCTTTCTGGCATAGACAAGCGCGCTTTCCTGTGCGTCGTCGACAAATGGCTGGATCGTTTCGGTGCGCAATTCCTCGGCGATCCCGGCCTGGCGCAACGCCTGATCGATCCGTCGCCCCCCCATCCCGCGCCGGGACAGGGCGGCCGAACGCGCATCGGCAAAGGCACGGTCGTCGACATAACCCAGCCGGACCATCCGGTCGGCAATCGCATCGGCATCCGGATGCGGATCACCAGCCCCCCGTTCCCTAAGCTTTCGGCGCAGATAATCGACCAGTTTCGCCCGCGAAGTCGCAAATCGCTCCACATAGCGCAGTGCCAGCCGCTCGAGCGCGGGCTGGTCCAACGGTGCCTGATTCGGGGTGCGGCGCGACATGCGCCATGTTTGTGCCATAGTGATTACCGATTTTGAACGGTAGTGCGGCGCAGTTTCGCTGACCGGCCACGCCGGAAGACAGCGGAACGACCGCAAACGGGGCGCGAGAGAGTGACGATGACGAACGATCATGCGGTGCTGACCGCAGCGAATGCAAACGAACCGGCCCTGGTGCCGACGCCGGTGGAAGATGCGCTTCCCCGGCGCATGGCCGATTTCGCCACGCTGGGCGAGGCGCTGGATTACGCGGCCCAGGGTGTGCGCGGCCTGAACTTTCACGATGCACGCGGCCAGCTGGCCCGGCCCTATCCGTTCAGCGAACTGCGTGCGGACGCGCTGGATCAGGCGCGGCGGCTGATCGCGGCGGGCATCAAGCCACAGGATCGCATCGCCCTGATCGCCGAAACCGGGCCGGAATTCGCCAGCCTGTTCTTTGGCGCGGTCTATGCCGGGGCCTGGCCCGTCCCCCTGCCGCTGCCGACGAGCTTCGGCGGGGCGCAGAGCTATATCGACCAGCTGACGGTCCAGTTGAACAGCTGCGATCCAGCGCTGCTTGTCTATCCGGAATCGCTCGACGCGATGTGCCGGGACGCGGCCCAGCGGTGCGGCGTCGATGCAGTCGCATGGGAAGCGTTCGGCGAGCGCCCGGCTCCCGATGCGCCCCTGCCCCAGGCGATGCCGGACGACATCGCGTATCTGCAATATTCCAGCGGATCGACCCGCTTTCCCCACGGCGTCATCATCACGCACCGCGCGCTTTTGAACAACCTGTCGGCGCACAGCCACGGCATGAAGGTGGAGCCGCGCGATCGCTGCATTTCCTGGCTGCCCTGGTATCACGACATGGGCCTGGTCGGCTGTTTCCTGTCGCCGGTCGCCAACCAGGTATCGACCGATTACCTGAAGACCGAGGATTTCGCCCGCCGTCCGCTCGCTTGGCTCGATCTGATCAGCCGCAACCCCGGCACCTCGATCAGCTATTCGCCGACCTTTGGCTACGACATCTGCGCGCGCCGCGTGTCCAGCCAGACGCGCCCCGGCGAACGGTTCGACCTGTCGCGCTGGCGGCTGGCCGGCAACGGCGCCGACATGATCCGGCCCGACGTGATGCAGAGCTTCGTCGATGCCTTTGCCGTCGCCGGGTTCAAGGCGTCGGCCTTCCTGCCCAGCTATGGCCTGGCAGAAGCGACGCTCGCCGTATCGATCATGCCGCCGACCGAGGGCATCGTCGTCGAACTGGTCGAGGAAACTCAGCTGTCCGGCGGCAGCCATGCCCAGGCGAACCGGCCGCAGCGATACCGCGCCATTGTGAACTGCGGGAAACCGGTGAAGGACATGACCGTCGAGATCCGCGACGAATATGGCCAGCCCCTGCCCGAAAAGGCGATCGGCAAGGTGTGGTGCACCGGCCCGTCGATCATGCAGGGCTATTTCCGCGATGCAGAGGCCACCGCCGCGTGCATGGCGGATGGCTGGCTGGACACCGGTGACATGGGCTATCTGTCCGACGGCTATATCTACATCGTCGGCCGCGCCAAGGACATGATCATCGTCAATGGCAAGAACCATTGGCCGCAGGATATCGAATGGGCGGTCGAACAGCTGCCCGGGTTCAAACAGGGCGATATCGCCGCGTTCGCCATCACCACGCCGGGTGGCGAGGAAACCCCCGCCGTGCTGGTTCAGTGCCGGACGAGCGACGAGGCGGAACGGCTGCGGCTGCGCGAGGAAATCCGCGAGCGGGTGAAGTCGGTGACCGGCATGAACTGCGTCATCGAACTCATCCCGCCGCGCACCCTGCCGCGCACCAGCTCGGGCAAGCTCAGCCGGGCAAAGGCCCGCAACCTGTATCTGGCCGGTGAGATCAAGCCCTATGCCGTCGCGGCCTGATCCGGCGAAATTGTGCGATTTGCACGATTGATTGCCGGCGGGGTCTAACTTCTCGCTAACCAAGGCTGCGTTACACCGGTTCGGTGAGCACCGCCGCCAAATCGCAGTTTCCGCATCCGCGGATCGACAATCGCGCGCTGTTGGGTCTGTATGACCCGACGGACCATACCGATTGGGGCCCGATCCGGGCGGCACAGTTGAATGCCGGCCGCCAACTGGCCCTGTTGATGATGGGGACCAGCGTCCTGACCGCGACGCTGGTGATCCTGCTGTTCGGTTCAGATCAGCCGCTGTGGCAACTGGCCTGCTGGGGCGCGTTTGTCGCCGCGATTTCGGCCGGCGTCGCGTTTCGCAGGCTGTCCGCAGGCCAGGGCGGCCTCGCCACCGCGAATGTCGGTCAGGTGCGCGATACGGTGCTGGACGGCATCGCGCTTGCCGCCGTCTGGTCGGTCCCGCCGCTTGCCTTTGCGCCGGGATCGACGACCGAAACCATATTCGGCCTGTGGCTCGTGCTGGCGATGCTGATGGCGGCTGCTGCCTTTGCCATGGCTGCATTGCCGCTCGCCACATTGGTCTTTCTGGCGATTGTCGGCAGTGCCGCCGCAGCCATGCTATGGCTGATGGCGGGCACGGCCTTCGCCACCGTCAGCGCGGTGTTTACCGTGCTGCTGATGCTGGCATGCCATGGGCGGGGCAAGGCGCTGGTGGTAATGCGCGCCAACCAGATCGCCCTTACCGAGCGCGACGAAACCGTCAGCCTGTTGCTGCGCGAGTTCGAGGATGACGGATCCGACTGGCTGTGGGAAATCGATCCCCAGCGCCGCCTGTCGCGCGCCAGCCCTCGTTTCGCCCGATCGATCGGTGTCGAGCCTGAGGACATCCACGGCAAATCGATCCTGGAGGTATTGGCCGGTCCATCGTGGGAAGCTGCCAATTTCGACCCCGGCCTGCGAAAAATGGCCGAGCACATCAAGCAGCGCGATGCCTTTGCCGATCTGCTGCTGCCCGTCCATGTCGGCGGCGAACAGCGCTGGTGGGAAATGACGGCCAGCCCGCGCTACGACGAACGCGGCGCGTTTCTCGGCTATCGCGGCGTCGGCTCGGACGTGACGGAGGCGCGTGCCTCGGCCGAAAAGATCAGCCGCCTTGCCCGCTATGACCTGTTGACCGGACTGCCCAACCGGTTGTCGGTGAACGAATGCCTGGCCCGCGCCCTGGAACAGGCCGAAAGCTGGCGGCGGCGCTGCGCCATGATGATGATCGATCTGGACCGGTTCAAGGCGGTGAACGACACGCTGGGCCATCCGGTGGGCGACCGCCTGCTCGGCCGGGTTGCCGAACGGCTGGGGCAATTGGCCGGCGAAAATGCGGTTATCGGCCGACTCGGCGGGGACGAATTCGCGCTGATCATTCCGGATGCCAGCGATTCGTCGGCGGTCGAGCGGCTGGGCCTCAAGATCGTGGAAAGCCTGTCGCAGCCCTATGAGGTGGATCGCAACACGCTGTTCATCGGTGCCAGCATCGGCCTGGCCTATGGTCCTCGCGATGGGCGAACCGCGGAAACGCTGATCCGGTCAGCCGATCTGGCGCTGTACCGGTCAAAAGACGCGGGCGGAGGCGGCGTCCACGTCTATGAACCGCAACTGCATGTCGAGGCAGAGGAAAAGCGGCGGCTGGAAATCGCCTTGCGTAGCGCGCTGGACCTGGATGAGTTTCACCTCAACTACCAGCCGGTGGTCGATGCGGCCTCGGGTCGGCTGACCGGGTTCGAGGCGCTGCTGCGTTGGCAGAACGCCGAACATGGGCTGGTATCGCCCGCGCGGTTTATCCCCCTGGCCGAAGAAGCGCGTCTGATCCCCCAGATCGGCGCCTGGGTCCTTCGCAATGCCTGTGCCGAGGCTGCACGCTGGCCAAAGGGTGTGCGCATCGCCGTCAACGTCAGTGCCGAACAGCTGTATGACAGCGGCTTTGTCGGGCTGGTGTCCCGGACGCTGAACGAAACCGGCCTTGATGCCTCGCAGCTGGAGCTAGAGGTGACCGAAAGCGTGTTCATGCGTGAGGGAACATCGGCGGTGCAGGTGCTTGAACGCATCCTCGACCTGGGCGTCCGGCTCAGTCTCGACGATTTCGGCACCGGCTATTCCTCGCTCGGCTATCTCAGCCGGACGCGATTTTCCTCGATCAAGATCGACCGCAGCTTTGTCCAGGGCGCGTCGCGCGGGGAAAAGGAAGCCATCGCCATCATCCGCGCCGTCGTTGCGCTGGCCCAGTCGCTCGACATGGCCACTACGGCAGAGGGAGTCGAAACCGAACAGGAACACGACCTGATCCGAGCCATGGGATGCACCAAGGTCCAGGGCTATTATTTCGGTCGCCCGCTGCCCGTGACGGAGGCGCGCGCGATCGCATTCAACAGCGGGTCCGCCACTGCCGCCGCCTGACCCCGTTTAATCCCTTGCCCTTGCCCGATTGGATTTGTAGGAGCGCAGTCCGGCATACGAGTGTAGCTCAGTTGGTAGAGCATCGGTCTCCAAAACCGAGGGCCGCAGGTTCGAGTCCTGCCACTCGTGCCAGCTTGCGCTTCGCCATCAAGGGCGCTAAGCGAAGCACAATCCGATAGCGTTGGATCATTCGCCCCGGCTCCTCTTGCAAAGGACCGGGCGGAGGGCCCATGTCCGGCAGCGGAGCAATTCGAAGGATATCAGAAACGTGGCCAAGACCAGCCCCGGCGAGTTCGTCAATCAGGTAAAGGCGGAAGCCAGCAAGATCGTGTGGCCCACGCGGCGCGAAACGATCATGACCGGCGTGATGGTGATGATCATGGCCAGCATCCTTGGCGTCTTCTTCTTCGCGGTCGATTCCGTGTTCAAGCTGATCGTCGACACGCTGTTGACGCTCGCCAAATAAGCATCCGGCCAAGTAAGAAAGACACGCCCATGAGCCGCTGGTACATCATTCACGCCTATTCCGGTTTCGAGAACAAGGTGCGCGAGGCAATCCTGTCCGAGGCGACGCGCCTGGGTCTGGAACCGATGGTCGAGGCCATCGAGGTGCCGGTCGAGACGGTGACCGAGGTACGCCGTGGCAAGCGGGTGCAGTCCGAACGCAAGTTCATGCCCGGCTATGTCCTCGCCAAGCTGGAACTGAACGACGATGTCTATCACCTGGTCAAGAACACGCCCAAGGTAACCGGCTTTCTGGGATCGATGGGCAAGCCGCAGGCGATCAGCGAGACCGAGGCCAAGCGGATGCTGAACAGCAAGGAAGAGGCCGCCGCTGCGCCGAAGCAGAAGGTCAAGGTGGATTACGAGATCGGCGACGCGGTCAAGGTGCTGGAAGGCCCGTTCGCATCGTTCAACGGCGTGGTCGAGGAACTGGATTTCGACAAGTCGAAGGTCAAGGTGTCCGTCAGCATCTTTGGCCGCGCAACGCCGGTCGAACTGGATTTCGACCAAGTAGAACGCAGCAAGTAATTTCCCCAGACAGGGCAGCATCCGCTGTCCGGCGATGGCCGTGAGCGCACCCGCGTTCGCGGCCATGCCTGTTTTTGGGCCAATTTTCGGAGAAATTGCTGCTGAACGTCAGTGGCCGGTAGCCATCGCCTGTTGGCTCAACCCTCGATCCGGGCCACCAGAACGGCGACGCTGACTGACGCACTGCCGGACAATTGCAGTAGGTAACGACCGGGGGCGAGGTCGTAATCGACTATCTTGCGGATACCGGTGCAGGCCGGACCGTGGCCATGACTAACGGATGCGATAGCCGCGCCGGACCCGATCACGTCCACCCAGGCAGCCGATCCCAGTGCGACGCGGTATCGGCCCGCCTGTTCAACCTGAATGATCACCATGCCGCCGCGGGTCGATGGGTCGAACGATCGTTCCGGCGGCACCGCGAAGGAAACCTCATCGGCCGGGAGCAGCGCAATCTCCGCCCGCTCGCCGAGCACCAATCGCTGCGCCTGGTCAGCGGGCCGGGCAGCGCCGGCGGCAGCGCCCGCTGCAGTCCAGCCAGCCAGACCAGCGGGCGGCGGCGCAACGCCTGTACAAACAGGGTGATGCGGCGTCGTCTGCGCGACCGCATTGCCCCAGCCCACCGACAACAGTGCCACCGTGATCGTGAATCCGGACATACAGGTTACCCCTATTGCTGCGAAACTATGCCCATGATCGTCGCTCGGGCGCCAGTGGCTTTCGACCGCGATTGCAGGCAAGACCGCAGATGGCTGCATGCAGCGCGAGCCGCAAACCTGTCCCCCGCTTGCGGAACTGTCTGACACGGCAGGGGTTGGTTGGATGGGGCTGACATGAGCGGGCGGGCAACAGGGTGAACCACCATGTCCGGTACCGATTTCCTATCCTCGCTCAATCTCACCACGTTGGTCGTCGTTGCGTTGATCGCGGCGATCGGCCTGGCGCTGTTCCTGCGCCGGCGGAGCAACCGTCATTCGCTGGACGGTAAGCAGGAGCGCAACGTCGCGGCCGATCTGGACGCCGGGCGAGCGGCACCCGACCACCTGCCCCCGGCCTGATCATCGATCAATAGTCGCGCTGGACGCGGACGTTTATGCTTTGGCGGCCGATGGTGCTGATCGACCCGAGCAGCGACAGCCAGCGGGTGACCCGGAACTCCGCCCGCGTGGCGCTGTATCCCTGTCCGTCGGTGATGATTTCGACATAGGCGCGGCGCGTCAGGAACTTGCCGGCGGCGATCGAGGTTTCGGCACCCGTCTGCGGATCGGCGGGCAGGATACGCAGCCGGTCAAGACCTATGGCAGACCGGACCGCGTTGATGGGGTTCAGGCCCCCGTCGCCATCTCCCTGCAACGCGGCCACTGCGGCGGCCAGCTGCAATGCCTCAGGCGCAGACAGGTTGGTGATCGACGTGCCGAACAGCAACCGGGACAATAGCTCATCCTGTGGCAGGGCCGGCGTCGATGCAAAGCTGATTTCGGGTTGCAGGGCATTGCCCCGCACCAGAATCGACGCATTCAGATTGTCGGCATCCGCCGCCGCGACGATATCCAGCGACGGATTGGCCGGGGCGCGCCCATCAAAACGGATGATGCCGCGCTGCAATTCGAAATCGCGACCGGCAAATTCGTAATCGCCCCGATCCAACGTCGCTTCGCCTGAAATGGCCGGATTGGTCGGCTCCCCCCGGATGACCAGATCCGCCCGCCAGATGCTGTCCAGGCCAAGCCCTGTGACTGCCAGATTGTTGGTGCGGGCGCGCAAGTCCAGCCGCCACGGTTCGTTGGGAACCGTTTCGTCCTCGCGCCCGAACGGCAGATTGATCTCGCGCACGTTCAATCGAGGCAGAGGCGTGGCCAGCGCGGCCGCATTGCCCAGCTGATACCGGGCGCGGTTCAACCGCACCTCGCCGCTGATCGTGCCACCGGAACCATCGGACCGGATGCGGATGGGGCCGGTGACGGTCGCACCCAGATTGTCCAGATTGATCAGCTCTGCATTTTCCGCCTGTGCATTCAGGTCGAAGGCAAAGGCGCGGGCCGAAAAGGTAAAGCTGCCGGTGCCGGTCACGTTACCGCCGTTGCGGGCGCGCGCCTGGAACTGGTCGAGCACCAGCTGCGATCCCGTGAACCGGCCGGTCGACTGGATGTCCGACAGCACCGTACCGGTCAGTCCGCTTTCGATCCGCGCGCCGTTGGTGCGCAGCGATCCACGGATATTCGGGTCGTTCAGCGTACCGCCGATATCGGCACCGATGGCCACCGGTCCTGTCAGGTCGAACAGCTCCAGTCCCGTCAGCCGCCACAGTGTATCGGCGGGGCCGCTATAGCGCAGCTGGGCAAAGAGCGGCGCGGCGGCCAGCTGGGTCATCAGGTCACCCTGGCCCGACAGCGGCGCCAGGCGCATCTGCGCCCGCCCGATGGTCTGCCCCCCGCTGGCGATGACGGCGCGTGCCGCCGCCCGGCCGCTGTCGATCACCCCCGTCAGCCCCATGTCCACCGCGCGGGAGGACAGGACCAGCCCGGCGCGAGTCAGGCCCCGCACCCGCGCATCGATCCGCCCGGTCGGTCGGCCGTCGCCCCGATCGGTCAGTGCCAGCGTCCCCGAAACCGTGCCGCCCAGCCCCAGCCCCGGATAGGCGATGTCCAGCAACGACAACGGCAGGGCCGACGCCTGGATATCGGCCTGGGTCACGCCGTTGTCGCGGGTGGCGGCGATGGCCGTGCTGCCCCCGGCAAAGGTCAGCCGGGTACGGGACAGCCGCCAGCCGGTGTCGGTAAAACGAAGTTCGGCCGGCGAATCGAACTGGATCGGCCGACGATCGACGGTCCCGGTCATGGCGATGCGGTAAACGCCGTCGCTGACCTGGGTCACCGTTTCGATTTCGAAGCCCCGCCCGCGTGCACCGGCAATGGTCGCACGGACTTCTCCCTCACCATTCACCAGCCGCGCCGTTCCCTGCGCCCGCGCGATGCGCAGGCTGCCGTTGGAGATGCCGAACGCGCGCACCTCCGCCTCGACGCTGGGCGCGCCCGGGGTCAGGACGACGGCAAAACTCGCCCGCCCGCGCCGGATGGCATACCGGTCGGCTAGCACAGCCTCTCGTGCTTCCAGCGACCCGTCGATCCGCTGCACGCCGTTCTGGGGCGCGAAGCGGGCTTCACCCGACAAGCCGCCACCGGCCAGCGACAGCGTACCCTGAAAGCCGCCGGGGACGACATCCAGCGTGCCGGTTGCCCGCCCGCCGCTGACGTCGATGCGATCGAACCGGATGCGCGTGGTGCCGCCCGGGGGCAGCAGGATCGCGCCGTCGCTGATGAAACGCCCGGCCAGCGACTGTCCGGTGGCGGCGAAATCGAACCCGTCGGCCGTGGGGTCAAGCGTGGCATCGACCCCTTTCAGCCCCAGGCCCAGGCCCGGGGCGGCCAGACGCAGCCGGATCGCGGGCCGCTGGATCGGACCGTCCAGCACCAATTGAACCGGGCCATAATCGACATGGCGTCCCGTCGCCTCGACATGGAAACTGCCGTCGTTGCGGCGATAGCCATTCCCTGCCAGCGTCAGGCCGGGCGAGGTCAGCCGGGCATTTCGGAAATAGATCACCCCGTCATTGCCGCGTTCCAGCTCGGTTTCGATGCGCGGCAGTCCCTTGGCCAGGGTCAGCAGGAACGCATTGTCCAGCCGGCGGACCTGCGCGACCCCCCGCCCCACGATCCGCACCCCTCGCCCGGCGCGATCGGGCACGACGGTCAGCCGCGACTGGACGTCGACGATCCCCAGCCCGGGGATCAGCAATCGCGTAAGCCCGCCGTTCAGCATGACCTCATACCGGCCGCTCGGGAAATCGACGACCAGCCCGGCGCGGGCATTGAGCTTGTCGGAACGGACGATCAGGTCGCTGGCGGTCAGGGTGCGCGCCGTCACCTGCAGCGCGCCCTGAACCGACAGGTTGGTCAGGATACCGCCCGCGACTTCGCCGACCCCGGTTACCCGCGCGGCGGACAGGCGAATCGGTACCGTCACCGGCGCGCGGGACAGCCGCCCCTGCCCCGCCGCAAGCACCCGGTCGAACCCGGTATTGCCGAACGCCACCCGCTCCGCCGCCAGCCGATAATCGAACCGCGCGCTGTCGAACGCGCCGTCCAGCACCAGCCGCAGCGTCACCGGCGTGCCCGCCATGCCCGGCAGCAGCGCGGCGGGCCGGGCCAACCGCACTTCGGTCCTGAGGTTGCGAAAGGCACTGGTGCGCAGGTCGATGCCGCCCTGGCTGTCCACCGCCAGCGCATCGGACCGCACCGTCATCCGCCCCTCGATCCGGCGATTGGCAACCGTGCCCGCCGCCACCAGTGTCAGGCGCGGGCTGACCAGCGCGCGCAGGCGACTGCCGATCAGGGGCGCAGGCGACAGGGTGCCGTTCAACCGATAGTCGCCGGCCTGATTGGCCAGGGCGAGGTCGATCAGCGGGACGTTGCCCGAGCGCAGCCGGGCCGTGCCGCGCCAGCGCCGCCAGCTGCCATCGCCCCTGATTTCAGCCAGGACCGGCCGGCGAAGCCCACTCAACCGCGCGATCACGCCATTGGCACTGGCCATTGCCGCGCCGTCCAGGTCGAACCGGTCCCGGTCCGGCTCGACGTCCAGCCTCAGGCGCAGCCGGTCGCTGCCTGCGACCAGCGCGGTCACATCGACCAGGGCGCGCCCGTCGCGGATGTCTGCGCGGCCGGCCAGCATCCCCTGGCGCACCCGCCCGCCGATCCGCCGCCCGATCAGCACCCGGTCGGCTTGCAGCCGGGCAATGGCAATGTCGAAGCCCGGCAGGATGGGTCCGGTCCTGCCGGTCGGCACCGGTTCGGGCAGTTTCAACAGGACGGATTCCGGCACGACCAGCGACCGGATGTCCAGCCGGTTTGCCAGTCCTGCCAGCGGGCGCCAATCCAGGTCGGCACGCGGGGCGTAATAGACCAGTCCCTTGGGGTCGCGGATGGCGACGCCGTATAGCCGGGCGCGGCCATAGATCGAACCTTCGATCCGCTGCACGGAATAGGTCAGCCCGTTGGCCGGGCGGATCGCGGCGATGCGCTGAGCGATCAGGCGGTGCCCGCCCGGCGTGTCGATCCACAGAGCGATGCCGACAATCGCAGCGACCACCAGCATCGCCAACAGCACGAGCCAACGGCCCCATCGGATGCGGGCGGCAGTCGCGGGCCTCCGCCCTTCCCCGGTCGCCTCGCTCAAAATGCCTGTCCCAGCGAGACATAGACGGCGATGCGGCTGTCGCCGGGTTGCGGATTGAGCGGCGTGCCGACATCGATGCGGATCGGGCCGAAATTGGAATAATAGCGCAGGCCGATGCCGGCCCCATATCGGAAATCGCTGATCCCCGGCGTCGTGGATGTATAGATGTTGCCGCCGTCCAGAAAGGCGACGGCACCGAAATTGCCCCACACCTTCGCGCGGGCCTCAAGCGAGAACTCGGTCAGGCTCAACCCGCCAATCGGGTCGTCATTGGGGTCGCGCGGACCGATCGCCTGAAATCCGTATCCGCGCACCGATGCCCCGCCCCCGGCATAATAGCGCCGCGACGGGGCGATGCCGTCGCGCGGCGCGCCAAGGATCGATCCGATCCGGATGCGGGCGGCGGCGACCACCGTGTCGCTGACCGGCTGATAATAGCTCCCATCCAGCTGCAGCTTGGCATAGCCGAACACCGTGCCCGACAGCGATACTTCCGGGCTGAGCCGACCGCCCAGCCTGAACCCGCGCGTCGGGTTCAGCAGGTCGTTCGACGCGTCATGGGTCAGCGTCAGGGGCAGTGCCCCCACGAAATAGGTGCGGCGGCGGAATTCGCCCGTGTTGACGATGGTGTCGCGTTCGTCGGTGGCGACCAGTTCGGCACCGACCGACCAGGTCCAGGGTTTCTGGAAAAAGATGTTCGATTGCCGCTCCAGCGTGCCGAACAGCTGAAAGCCGGTTGCCTGAAACGCCTCGCGCCGAAGCGACGTGGCGGCGATGCCCAAAGTCAGCACCCGGTCGCGCTGGCCGAAATTGTTGAAGCGCAGCGTCGCCGCCGCCACCTGTTCCAGCGTGCCCAGCACGCCGCGCAGGTTCAGCGCCCCTTCGGGCTTCACGAAATTGCGGTGGGTCCAGTCGCCCTCGATCCGCGCGCCTTCGCCCGTGCCATAGCCGATTTCAGCGCCGATCGACCGGAACGGGGCCGGCTCCATCGCCAGCGACAGATCGACGGTGCCGGGCGTCTGTCCCTCGACCGGGGTCAGCGTGACGGACGAAACCAGGCCTGTCTGGATGATCGCGCGTTCCAGATCCTCGACCTCTGCGGCATCATATCGCTGGCCGGGGCGGAACCGGGCGATATCCTGGGCATGATCCCCGTCGAAGATGCGGGTATCGGTCGTCAGGATGCGGCCGAACCGCCGTTCCCCGCCCGGTTCGACCGACAGGGTCAGGGTGGCGGTACGGGTGTCGTGATCGACGACGAGTTCAGGCTCGCCTACCTCGGCAAAGGGATAGCCGACGCTGCCGATGGTGCTGCGCAGACGGTCCTCGGCCGCCACCACCTTGTCCGCGTCCACCGGATCGCCGACCGCAACCGGCAGGGCAGCGCGCAGTTCGTCGGAACGGTCGCCCGCAGCCGCCAGGCCGGGCAGTTGCACCGTTTCAAAGGTATAGCGGGTGCCCGGCACGACCTCCAGCGTGACCAGGATGACGTCGCGGTCGGTTCCGATACGGGGGCGGATGCGGGCGTCGTAATAGCCCGCTGCCCGCATCAGTTCGTCGAGCAATTCGACATCCTGCCGCGCCCGCCGCTCGATCTGGGCGGCGTTGGAGGCTTCGTCGTCATGGGCGTCCAGCGCCGATCCCTCGCGGAACCGCTGCAGGAACAGCGCGTCCGCCACCCCGTCCAGCCCCTCCAGCGCATAGCGATAGCGGCGCTCCGCCGCGCCCTCGACCACAATCGCCTCGGGATCAGCGGCATCGGCCTGTTCGCCGGCGAGCGGCAGGTTCAGATCGGGCCAATCGACCCCGAAATCGGGCAGGTCCGCCATCGGCGAATCCGGGTCGAGATCGGATGGGGGCGGCGTCGGCTGCTGCGGCTGCGCCGGTTGCACCGCGGGCGGCGGCCTGTCCTGGGCCAGGGCGGGCGCATGGGCGGCCAGCGCAATCAGCGCCGCCGCGCCGAACCATCCCCCGCAAAGGCCATTCGCACTCGCCATCCGGTCGATCCATGCCGCAAGCCGCCCCTAGTCACAATGACTTGCGCGACGGGATCCCCGTTTTTCGGCCGGGATGCGTCAATTCGGTTGCGAGGGCGTCAGCCGCCGCGATCAGTGGACGGTGCCGACCGGTTCGTCGGTTGCCAGGACCAGGATCAGCCGCTCGATCTGACGCCAGCGACAGAAGTGGAGGTGATTGCCCACCTGTCGGCTGTGGTCGGCCCGTTCCGCAGCCTCGAATCCGGCATCCGCGCCATATTCGGCGATCAGCTGCTGCGCCAGCATGACTTCGGACCGGTCGGACAGATAGAAAAGTTCGTGCATGACGCTCCAGGTCGTGGCGGAGCATCGCCCCGGCATTTCCCGGAATAGCGCGCAATCCTGCCCGGACGGTGCAAAGGCAGGGTAACCGGCATCTTTACCAACCCGTCAGGATACGGGTCATCCAGACGACCCGCCCGACCGGATCGACCGCAGCCGCCGGATGATCGACCGGCGGCCAGGCGGGATGTTCGCTGATCAACCGGACCCCGCCTGGGATCAGCGCAATCCGTTTGACCACCAGCATGCCGTCGATGCGGGCGACCATCAGCCGGGGCTGATGCGTGATGCGGCGCTCGGCCCGATCGACCAGGATTTCGTCGCCATCAGCCAGCAAAGGCTCCATCGATTCGCCCAGCACCCGCAACAGCGCCGCGTTCCGTGGATCCACGCGCAGCGCACGCATCAGGTCCGCCGGGATGCTGGTCAACCGGCCCGGCTGCGCCGATGACTCCATCCCGCCCGACCCGGCGGCAACGGCAATGTCCAGGCGCGGCACCGCCACCGATTCCGGCGGCGCAGGCCCACCAAGGGCTGATTCCGGGACGCCGAGATACCGGGCCAGGGTCCCCCTTTCCGCCTCCGGCAGGCGACGGGGCGATCCGCGCCGCAGATATTGCTGAAGATAGGCGTCATTGCGCCCGATCAGCCGCGACAATGCGGTCAGGCTTTCCCCCCGCCCGGCGATCAGCCGGTCCAGCGCAGCGCGTTGCTCGTCCTCGGTCATGCCGCTTCTTAGTCAAAGGAATTATCCTCGACAAGTTGGATTTTGCAGAACACATCATGAACACAAGCAATCGACTCATGGGGTTGGACGATGACGGTCTTGTGGAAAATCGAACGGTTTCTGCGCGAGCGGGAAATGCCGCCGACGAAGTTCGGCCGGCTGGTCGCGCGCGATCCCCGGCTGGTGCTGGACATGCGCAACGGGCGCGAACCGGGCGCGGCGATGCAGGCGCGCATTGACGCCTTCTTGGCGACGGAGCAGCAGCAATGAGCCGGGGACCGGATGCGATGACCGCCTTGGGCCGCGCATTGGAGGCAAGCGCCGCAAGGGCGGGCGTGGCGATGACCATCGGCCTGCGGCAAAGCACCGCCTGGTCGAGCGCAACGTTCGAAGGGTCACGGCTACGCTTTGCGATCGAGGCACCCTGCTCCGATGCCCTTGGCGCATGGCTGGCGGCGCTACCCGATGCCGAATGGCGGCTGCCGGGCCATCTCGTCGCCGATATCTGCGCGACCGACCGACAGGAAGCGGCTGGCCGGGCCACCGTTTCGCTGGAGGCGCTCACCCTGATCGAGGGTTAGGTCAGCGGGTGGCCATACGCCGCAACTGGATCAAAGCATCGTCGATTGCGCGGGGGCGCGGCGCGGGCGAGCGGGTCGTGCGGCGGGCCACGCCGCGTTCCAGCCGGTCGAGCAGGCTCTGGATCGTGGCATCGGTGCCGGGGGCGACCAGCGGATCATCGGCGGGTTGGGCTGCTGCGATGGCGATGGCCACCGCCTGCTCGCGCGCCGGTGGCGGCGGCGTCAGCTCAAAGGTCTCGATGCGTTCATGCGCGGCAAAGCGCGGCATCGGCATCGGCTTTTCGGGGATGGCATCGGGATCGAACGCCGCCAGAGGTTGATCCAGGTCATCGGGCAGCGACCGTTCGATCGGCGCGGCGACGACCGGAGCCGGCGTTGGTGCTGGCGCATCGTCCCACAAGGGAACGCCGAGTTCGCTGGCGGCAAGCACCGGCGGGCGCGGCGCGGCATCGGGATGGGCGTCGGCGCGGCGGATCGCGGGCGGCGGCGCGCTCGCATCCAGCACGGGGCGCTTGCTGCGCGGACGCCGCACCTTTGGCCGCACCTCCATCGCCAACCGCGTGGCCAGCCAGCCGCCCCCGCCGATCAGGACTGCACCGAAAAAGCCTATCGCCGCGCGTGCCGTCGCGCCCAGCGGCGGCGCTGCGGCGGGCAGCACCGCCGGCAGGCCCGATTCGGATACGGCCTGTTCCAGCCGCCAGCCGGGTAGGGCCAGCGCCAGGACGAACATGATCATCGCCAGTGCGGCGCCGATGATCGTTGGCAGGGAAAGCGACGGAATTACGCCTTTACGGGCAAGATACGCGACCATGTTCCATCCATGCGACCGGCTTTGATCAGCCTTTGGTAAACGGGGTGATATCGGGAAACATTTGACGACCAGTTACGCTCGGCATCGACGAATGCGCGGGCGCGTTCCCGCCGGGCGTCCCATCCGCTGCGGTCGGACAGCAGCGCGGCTAGGGCTGCCGCCATTGCTGGCGGGTCGTCGGCCGGGAACAGGGTGCCGGTGTCGCCGTCCCGGATCAGTTCGCGGTGCCCGCCGACATCCGACGCGGCAACCAGCCGACGCTGCGCCATCGCCTCCAGGGGCTTGAGCGGGGTCACCAGTTCCGTGACACGCATCCGCTTGCGCGGATAGCAGAGGATATCGGTCAGGCTGTAATAACGCTCCACCTGGTCGTGCGGCACCCGACCGACGAACCGGATGGCATTGGCGACGGGCGAGGCCGCGGCCTGAACCCGCAGCGCATCGGCGACCGGGCCGCCGCCGACCAGCAGCAACCGGGCGCGCGGTCGGGTCGATACCAGGTCGGGCATGGCCGCGACCAGATGCTCCAGCCCCTCATAATCGTAGAAACTGCCGATATAGCCGATGACCTCGTCGGCATCGTCCAATCCCAGTTCTCCGGCCAAGGCGTCATCGCGCGGGGCAGGCTCCCCGAACAGGGTCAGGTCGACGCCATTGGGCGAAACCATGATCTTGGCCGGATCGATGCCACGCGCGATCAGATCGCCGCGCAGCCCTTCGCAGATCACGGCGACGGCATCGGCCCGCCGGACCTCGCGCGTTTCCAGCCAGCGGGTCAACCGGTAGCGGACGCTGCCTTCCGTCCCGGTGCCGTTGCCGACGGCCGCATCCTCCCAGAATGCGCGGATTTCATACAGCAGCGGCAGGCCGAGCCGCTTGGCCGCCAGCCGGGCGGCAACCGCGTTCAATACCGGCGAATGGGCGTGAATGATGTCGGGTCGGAATGCTTGCGCCGCAGCCACGATCCGGTCGCGGAACGCCGCGATTTCGCGCCATTCGCCAAGCGGCGTCGGCGCTGGTCCGACGGCGGCCGTGCGATGAAAGGTCAGGCCATCGGCCGTGTCCGTGGTCGCCCGGTCCGGCGCCCCCGGCTGGCGCGGGCCGGACACCCCTGCAACCACCCAGCCCAGCCGTTCCTGGGCCTTCAGGATGGCGCGGGTTCGAAAGGTATAGCCGCTATGGACCGGCAGGCTGTGATCAAGGACGTGCAGGATCCGCATGGCGACCGTCCTGCCACGATACTGTTTAACGCCGCGTCAACCGGGTGGGGAATATGGGGTGACCGACCGGGTTTCATCCGTTCGCGTCGGCACGCGGATGTTGGCCCGGCACGGCGCGGCGTTAACTTCTGGGCGGAGCAGGCGAATGATCGACAATTTCTCGCTTGGCCTGGCCCATGGGCTGATGCTGCTGGCGGCATGGCTGCTGCTGCGCCGGAACGATCTGGACCGCGAGGCGGGACCGCGCGACCCCCGCCCCCGCGCCCGGCGCACCGACGGAGAATCGACCGGTGCGTGACCTGGTCTTCATTGCGTTCCTGGCCGCATTGTTTGGGGCGGGCGTAAAGCGGCCGTTCCTGTTCGTCCTGACCTATGTCTATATCGATATCGTGTCGCCGCAGCGGCTGACCTATCTGCTGCTCAACTCCGTCCCGATCTCGATGATCGCCGTGGCTGCTGCGGTCGGTGGCTGGTTGATGTTCGATGACAAGCGCGACACGCGAATCGCCCCTCGCCAGTTCCTGATCCTCGCGCTGCTGGCCTATGTCGCCTACACCACCCGCTACGCCGATTTCCCGGTGGAGGCGCTGGATAAATGGGAATGGGCCTGGAAATCCCTGGCCTTCGCCATTTTCCTGCCGCTGACGCTGCGCACCAAATTGCGGATCGAGGCGCTGTTGCTCTTCATGATCCTGTCGGCGGCGTCGATCATCATCGTCGGGGGCATCAAGACCTTGGGGTCGGGCGGCGGCTATGGCCAGCTCGACCTGATGGTGAACAACAACAGTGGCCTGTACGAAGGATCGACCATCTCGGCGGTCGCCATCACCATCATCCCGCTGATCCTGTGGTTCAGCAAGCACGGAACGGTGTTTGCCCCGGACTGGAAGGTCAGGACCTTCTGCTACGCGCTCTGCTTCGCCTGCCTGCTGATCCCCATTGGCACGTCGGCGCGGACCGGGCTGTTGTGCATCGGCCTGCTCGCCATGCTGATGCTGCGCGATGCAAAGCGGCGGATGCTGTATCTGTCGCTGGCGGCGATCATCGGCCTGGCCGCCGTGCCGTTCCTGCCCACCGCCTATACGCAGCGGATGGAGACCATCAAGGAATATAAGGGCGACCAATCGGCGAGCACCCGGCTGGCGGTCTGGAAATGGACGCTGGATTATGTCCGCGACAATCCCGTGGGCGGCGGGTTCGAAGCCTATCGCCAGAACCGGTTGAGCTTCGATACCGTCACCGTCGCCGAACAGGGCGCAACGGCGACGGTGGAACGAAAGGCGGTGGTCGATGCCGGTCGCGCCTATCATTCCAGCTATTTCGAAATGCTGGGCGAACAGGGCTATGCCGGGCTGGCGCTGTGGCTGATGATCCAATTGGGGGGGATCATCCGCATGGAGGTGATCCGCAGGCGATATTGGCGGCCCGAACCAGGCGAGGAATGGGTCAGCCCGCTGGCGACCGCGCTTCAACACGGGCATCTGATCTATCTGCTGGGCGCCGCCTTCGTCGGCATCGCCTATCAGCCGTTCGTCTATATGCTGATCGGCGCCCAGATCGGCCTGGACACCTATCTTGCGCGCAAACGCGCCGAGAAAAGCTGGCGGCCGATGCGGCGATCAGGGGGTGCCGCCGCCCCCGCAGGCACGGCGACGGCGGCAACCGCCTGATCCCGAAATGTACCGGCCCTTTGCCGGCCCGATCACCGATTAATGCGCATCCGCCATCTGGTCGGCCAGCGCCTGGATCATCGCCTTGCTGAACGCAGGGATATCGTCCGGATTGCGGCTGGTGATCAGGTTGCCGTCGACAACGACTTCGCGGTCGACGACATTGGCACCGGCATTGGCCAGATCGGTGCGAACCGAAGGCCAGCTGGTGACGGTGCGCCCATCGACCACATCTGCCTCGACCAGCAGCCAGGGGGCATGACAGATCGCGGCGACCGGCTTGCCGTCGTCGGCAAAGGTGCCGACGATCTCGACCGCCCGGTCGTTCATGCGCAGCGTATCGGGATTGGCCACGCCGCCCGGCAGCAGCAGCCCGTCATAGTCGCCAGCGTCCACCGCATCCAGCGTCAGGTCGGGCGTGATCGTCCGGTCGCCCGGCTGGTCATGCACCACGCCGCGAATGGGGTCGGTTGCGGGCGACGCCAGGGTGACGGTCGCCCCTGCATCGATCAACGCCTGACGCGGATCGAACAGTTCGGACTGCTCGAACCCGTCCGTCGCCAGCATCAATATCTTCACGCCTTCAAGCTTGCTCATCATCGGTCCTCCATTGGGTGAATGATCCAGCAACCAGCCGGGCTGGCCGAAGTTCCGGAACGAAGCGATTGCCCGGGCATTGTTGCGGTGAACAGAAAGACGGCGATGGGCGACACCACACTCAGTTATTGCGACGACGGCCAACCCGGCATCACCAGGGAGCGCGATGGAGACGGCCCATGGCGGTATCGACGCCCAGACGGCCGACTGATCCGCGACAAGCGCGACATCGCTCGGCTCAACGCCATCGCCCTGCCGCCGGCCTATCGCAATGCATGGTTCTGCGCCGACCCGAAGGGGCATATCCAGGCGACCGGCATCGACGAGCGCGGGCGCAAGCAATATCGATATCACACTGATTTCCGTGCAGCGCGCGAGGCGGAGAAGTTCGCTGCCTGTGCTGCATTCGGCCAGGCCCTGCCTCGGCTGCGCGCTCAGGTCGTCCGGGATCTGGCCCGCCGCGATCTGTGCCGCGAGCGCGCCGTTGCCGCCGTCGTCCGCCTGCTCGACCTCGGCCGCGTGCGGGTGGGGAACGAGGGATATGTCCGCGCCAACAAGAGTTTCGGCGCGACGACCCTCCGCCGGCGCCACGCCAAGCTTACCGGCCAGCGGATCAAGCTCAGCTACACCGCCAAATCGGGGCGTCGGCGCGTGCTGACCATCACGGACGGCTCGCTCAGCCGGTTCGTCAAACGATGCCAGGACCTCCCTGGCCAGCATCTGTTCGCATGGCTGGACGATACGGGTCAGGCGCACCCCGTCACCTCGTCCCATGTGAACGAATATATCCGCGCGGCGATGGGCGATGGATTTACCGCCAAGCATTTCCGCACCTGGGGCGCCAGCGTCATCGCCTTTGAAACGCTGGTGCTGGCGGGCGACCGGGTTCCCACCCTCAAATCGCTGCTGGAACCCGTCGTGGCGGCGCTGGGCAACACGCCCGCCGTCGCGCGCAAATCCTATGTCCACCCCGCCCTGCTTGACCGCTGCCTCGCCGGATCGGGCGCGGAAGGGCCGCCATTGGCGCTGCCCCGGTCCACGCGCCACCTGTCGCGGGCCGAACGGGGCTTGATCGCGTTTCTGCAGGCATGCGATGCCCTGGCCCTGCCGAAGCGACAGGCGGCGTAACACCGGGACCGATGATGACCAATACAGCGACCGAAGGCGCGTTCGCCGCCGATTACATGCAACGCAGCGCCCAGGCGCTGGCTGACTCCAGTGTGGCGTGGTTGACGACCTATTGGTTGCAGGCGCTGATCGGTCTGGGCTTTGCCATATTGATCTTTTTCGTGCTCCACGGCGTTCGCCGATGGGGCATGACCCTGTGCCAACGCGCGTCCGGGCCGATGGGCTGGGGCACGATCGCCGGGCGGGCCATTGGCAAGACCGGGCATTTCTTCATCACCATGGTTTCGGCCGAACTGGTGGTCGAATATGCCCATGCCCCCCAGCCTGTCATCGCCACCGTCCGGTTCCTGTTTACCATCGCGGCCGTTTTCCAAGGGGCGATCTGGGCGCGCGAAATCATCCTGGGCGTGGTGGAAAAACGCACGGAAGGCGATCATTCCAGCGAAACGCTGGGCACGGCTATCGGCATTATCCGCCTGTTGGTGACGGTTGCCCTGTTCGCCATCGCGCTGATCGTGGTGCTGGACAATCTGGGGGTCAACGTGACCGGCCTGGTTGCGGGCCTCGGCGTCGGCGGCATCGCCATCGGCCTGGCCGCGCAGGGCATCTTTGCCGATCTGTTCGCGGCGCTTTCGATCATCTTCGACAAGCCGTTCCGGCGGGGCGATGCCGTATCGTTCGACACGACCAGCGGAACGATCGAGGCCATCGGCCTGAAATCCACCCGCATCCGCGCCCTGACCGGTGAGGAATTGATCATCAGCAACAAGAATCTGCTGGAAAAGCAGATCGGCAACAACACGCAGCGGATCCATCGTCGCCAGAAATGGACGCTCGGCCTGATCTATCAGACCCCGGCCAACCGATGTGCCGAGGTCCCGGCCATTCTGAAACAGGTGGTCGAGGCGAACGGCGCGATCTTCGTCCGGGCGGGTTTCGTCGGCTTCGGTGCGTCCAGCCTCGATTTCGAACTGGAGTTCGATACCGACGGCCCGGACTTCCAGCATTTCTACGACGCGCGGTCGGCGATCGGCCTGGCCATTCTGGGCCGGTTCAATGATGAGGGGCTGGAATTCGCCTATCCCACGCAGACGACGTTCACCGCCGCGCCGGATGGAGCCATGATCATGCCCTATCCGGCGGTGCAGCAAATCCGAACCACGGATGCACGTAGCGCAAGTTAGCGCTATCTTAACGCCATATCCGCATAACCCACTGTCAATTAGTGATAATGTCGACAGAGGATGCAGCATGAACGACCCCGGTGACCCGCCGCGTCTGGCGGTTTCCGTCGGCGAAACCCAGATTCGGCTGGCCTGGGTCAACCCGGCCGGGCGGCCGGTCGGCGAACATAGCTGGCCGATGGCATCCTTTCCCACCCTGACCGATGCGCTGATGCGCTTCGAACGGGAAACCGGACAGCCGCTCACGGGCGCTGACGCTGCCATCGCCATCATCGGTGCGACGCACGGCGATACCATCTCGATCGCCCGTGGCCGGTGGATGATTACCCGTTCGGGCCTGCACTCCATCTTTCGCCGCGAACCCCAGATCATCAATGACGTCGCGGTCCACGCCTGGGCGGCGGTGGGCGGACATGGCGTCCGGTTCGATGCGATGTCGCGGGCGGCACCACCGCCCGATCTCGGGCGCCAGGGCCGCTGGCTGATCGCCCATCTGGATTTCGGCGTCGGGCTGGCGTCGATCGATGTTGACGGACGGGGCGGGCTGCGGGTGCTGGAGGCGGAAATGGGCCATTGCGGCTTTCCCCCCGAAACCGATCAGGAATGGGCTTTGGTTCAGGCGATGCGTACCCGGTTGCGTGGATCGGTTTCCTGGGAAGCCGTGCTGACGCTGGCGCTGGACGATCCGATCTGGAACGCGCCCGCCCTGCCGAACAGTCGGGCAGACCGGCTGGCGATGCTGGCGCGGTTGATCGGCCGGTTCGCCGGTGACGCGGTGCTCGCCCATGGTGCCTGGAGCGGCGCGTTCCTGATGGGCCGGCGCATCAGCGAGCTCACCGGATCCGCGCTGACCGACCAGTTCAACAAGGGGTTCGAGGCCAAGCCCAAATTCGCCAGGCTGGTCGGCATGACGCCGCGCTGGCGGCTGTCGGGCCATGACCTGACGATGGAGGGGCTTGCCTATGCCTTGACCCACCGGACGGAACGGACCGACCCGCCTGCCGCTCTGAGTCCCGCAATCCCCCGTGCAGCCGTGCCCGAGGGAAGCTCATCCGGCTGGCCATCGCTGTTCCCCCCGGCAGCGTCGCCGGGACCGACGCCGCGCAGCGATTATATGCCCGTCCGCTGATCAGTCCTCCAGGCTGAGCAGGCTGGCATTGCCGCCAGCGCTGGTGGTGTCGACGCTGATCGCGCGTTCGACGCAGAACCGGTGCAGGTAATGCGGGCCACCTGCCTTGGGTCCTGTGCCCGACAATCCCTCGCCACCAAAGGGCTGGCTGCCGACGACCGCGCCGATCATGCTGCGGTTGATGTACAGGTTGCCGGCCCTGCCCTGTGCCTCGATCAGGTCGGCGGCACGCGCGATGCGGCTGTGCAGGCCCATGGTCAGGCCGTAGCCGCTGGCATTCACCCGGTCGATCGTTTCGGCCAGCGCCCCTGCCTTCCAGGTGGCGATGTGCAGCAGCGGGCCGAACCATTCGGCGGTCAGGTCCTCCGGCCGGTCGAGGCGAATGATCGTCGGCGGCACGAACAGGCCTTGGCCCGGCGCAGGGACCGTGTGCACCCAGCGCGCCTGCTGGCTCTCCCGGTACGCCATCAGCCGGTCATAGGCCGCGAGGTCGATCACCGGGCCGATATCGTTCGCGGGATCCCCCGGATCGCCCAGCCGCAACTGGTCCATCGCCCCTTTCAGCATCTCGATCATGCCATCGGCAATCTCTTCCTGCACCAATAGCAGCCGAAGCGCCGAACAGCGCTGGCCCGCCGAGCGGAAGGCGCTGGTCAGCACGTCGGCCGCCACCTGTTCCGGCAGGGCGGTCGAATCGACGATCATCGCGTTGATCCCGCCCGTCTCCGCGATCAGTGGGACGATGGGCCGGGCGTCGTCGTCCAGCAGGCTGCGCGCGATCTTTTTGGCTGTCGCAGTGGAGCCGGTAAAGGCGACCCCGGCGATGCGCGCATCCGCGACCAGCGCCGCACCGACCTCTGGCCCGCCGGTCACGATCGCCAGGGCATCCTTCGGAATGCCCGCCTCATGCGCCAGTTCCACGGCCCGCGCGGCGATCAGCGGCGTCTGCGGCGCAGGCTTTGCCACAACGCAGTTGCCAGCAACCAGTGCGGCCGCATTCTGCCCGGTGAAGATCGCCAGCGGAAAATTCCACGGCGCCACCGCCGCCCAGACACCCCGCCCGGCAAAGCGCAGTTCGTTGCGCTCGCCGGTCGGCCCCGGCAGGATGACCGGCGTCAGGCCGGTACGCGCCTGATACGCGTAATAGCGGCAGAAATCAGCCGCCTCGCGGATTTCGCCCAGCGCGTCGGGGATCGTCTTGAACGCCTCCTTCACGCACAGCGCCATCAATTCGATCCGGTTCGCCTCGATCAGGTCGGCATAGCGCTCGAGGATCGCGGCGCGGGTTTCCATCGGCGTCGCTGACCAGGCCGAGAAGGCGCTGCGAGCGCGGGCGACTGCGGCCCGCACAAGCCCCTCCCCTTCAGGGGCGTCGGGTGAACCGCGGGCCGCGCGGTTCAGGTCAGTCTGGGAGACTGACCGACCCGATGCCGGGTTGGGGTGGGGTGGAGGGGAGGACAGGCCGTCGCCCTGCCATCCCCCACCCCCAACCCCTCCCCCAAGGGGGAGGGGTGAGGATTTGATTGCTCCCGCCACCTCCGCCAGCACCGTGCGATCGTTCAGGTCGATCCCCGCGCTGTTGCGCCAAGCGCCCATCAGGTCGCGGGGCAGCGGGATGCTGGGATGGCGGGCGCCGCCGACGGCCGCCACCTTCTCCACCGGATCGGCAAGCAGGTCGGCGTCCGATGTTTCCGCATCGGCAAGCTGGTGCACGAAACTGGAATTGGCCCCGTTTTCCAGCAGTCGCCGGACGAGATAGGCGAGCAGGTCGCGGTGCCCACCGACGGGCGCATAGATGCGGCAACGATAACCGCGATCGCGCACCAGCCCCTCATACAGCCCCTCGCCCATGCCGTGCAGCCGCTGGAACTCGAAGTCGCGGGCATCGCCCGCCCAGTCCAGGATGGTCGCTACGGTCAGTGCATTGTGGCTGGCAAAGGCCGGCCGGATGTTTTTCGCGGCCAGCATGTCGCGCGCGCAAGCGAGATAGGATACGTCCGTTGCGGCCTTGCGCGTGAACAGCGGATAGTCGGACAGCCCCTCGACCTGGGTCCGCTTGATCTCACTGTCCCAATAGGCGCCCTTGACCAGCCGGACGTCCCAGCGCTGGTCCAGCTCGCCCGCTAGCTCATCAGCCCAGCTGATAACGGCCCGTGCGCGCTTGGAATAAGCCTGCACGGCCATGCCGAAACCGTTCCAGCCTCTGAATTGCGGCTGGCGAACGGCGCGCGCGATGACTTCAAGGCTTAATTCCAGCCGCTCGGACTCCTCGGCATCAACTGTGAGGTAAATGCCGACCTCGCGCGCCAGATTGCACATCATTTCAAGCCGCGCCGCTAGTTCAGGGACGCAGGCGTCCCACTGCGCCACCTCATAGCGGGGGTGCAGCGCCGACAATTTTACCGATACGGAATGGCTTGATCCCTGCTCCCTGCCGATCTCGACAATGGCACGCTTGTAGGCGGAAAAGTACTTAGCCGCATCCTCCTCCGTCCGCGCCGCTTCCCCCAGCATGTCGAAACTGGCGGTGAAGCCCTTATTCTCCGGCTTCTTCATCCGGCGCATGGCCTCGTCGATGGTGCGGCCCATCACGAATACCTCGCCCATCATCTTCATCGCCGCGCCCACCGCCTGGCGCACAAAGGGCTCGCCCGCGCGCGCCAGCAGGCGGCGGAGCGGCCCGCCCTCCCCCTCGCCCACCAAAGCGCGGCCCATGACGAGGCCCCAGGTGGCACTGTTGACCAGCGCGGAATTGGACCTGCCGGCATGCGCGCGCCAGTCGGCATCGCCCAGCTTGTCGGCGATCAACAGGTCGGCGGTTTCCGGGTCCGGCACGCGCAGAAACGCCTCGGCCAAGCTGAGCAGCGCGACCCCTTCCGATGAGTTCAACCGATATTCCTGCAGGAACTGGTTGACCCAGCCCCGCGTCTGCGCCGCGCGCAGCTCAGCGATCAGTCCGGAAGCCTCCCCAACGATCCGGCCGCGCGACTCAGGCGTGGTTCGCGCCCGCTCGATCAGGGGTTTTAGAACATCGGGTTCGCTGGCGCGGTACAGGGCAGCCATGGATTCGAGGGACATTGACGCTAGGACTTTCTATGCTTTCGTGGCTCCGGTCAGCCAAGGCTTGCCACAGCGCCCCGGCCCGACCTAGATCATGGCAACGCGCTATGCGACGAAAGCGCCGCCAGGAGAAGATTGCCATGCGTTCCGCCGTCATCGTTTCCACCGCCCGCACGCCGATCGGTCGCGCCTATCGCGGGGCGTTCAACAATCTGCCCGCCCCCACCCTGGCCGCCCATTCGATCCGGGCTGCGGTGGATCGGGCGGGGATCGATCTGGACGAGGTGCAGGACGTGGTGCTGGGCGCGGCGCTGCAACAGGGCAGCCAGGCGGGGAACATCGCCCGCAACGCCCTGCTGCGCGCGGGCCTGCCCATCTCGGTTGCCGGCATGTCGGTCGACCGGCAATGCGCATCGGGGCTGATGGCCATCGCCACGGCCGCCAAGCAGATCATTACCGACAACATGGATATCGCCATCGGCGGCGGGGTGGAAAGCATCAGCCTGGTTCAGACGCCGCAGATGCGGATCGCGCCCGATCCGGAGCTGCTGGCGATGCACCCGGACATCTATATGCCGATGCTGCAGACGGCCGAAATCGTCTCCACGCGCTATGGCATCGGCCGCGACCGTCAGGATGCTTACGGCCTTCGCTCGCAGCTGCGGACGGCTGCGGCCCAGGCGGCGGGCAAGTTCGATGACGAGATCATCCCCGTCACCGCGACGATGAACATCGTCAACAAGGAGACCAAGGAAGTCACCCAGAAGGAGGTGACGCTGACCCGGGACGAGGGCAACCGCGCCGACACGACGGCGGAGGGTCTGGCCGCGCTGCAGCCGGTGATGGGGCCGAACGCACATATCACGGCGGGCAACGCCAGCCAGTTGTCCGACGGGTCGTCGGCGGCCGTGCTGATGGAGGAAAAGGTCGCGGAACGTCGCGGCCTCACCCCGCTCGGCCGCTATGTCGGCATGGCGGTGGCGGGCACCAAGCCCGACGAAATGGGCATCGGCCCGGTCTATGCCATCCCCGCGCTGCTCGACCGCTTCAACCTGAAGATGGACGATATCGGCCTGTGGGAGCTGAACGAGGCATTCGCGGTGCAGGTACTGTATTGCCAGGACAAGCTGGGCATTCCCGACGAGCTGCTGAACGTGAATGGCGGGGCCATTTCCATCGGTCATCCCTATGGCATGTCGGGTGCGCGCATGACGGGCCATGCCCTGATCGAGGGCAAGCGACGCGGCGCGAAATATGTCGTGGTGACGATGTGCGTCGGCGGCGGCATGGGCGCGGCGGGGCTGTTCGAGGTGCTCTAAGCCACTCGTGCGTTTCAGGCATAGGGAGTGGCTATTGCCATAAGCGGCGCCTTTGAGGATCGCGGTACGGCGGGATGAGTTAAGGCAAGGTCAGGCACCCCGAAAGAGGGTGCCGTAACCGCAGGAGCCAATACTCATGTTCATGCTTGTGAACGCGCTGATGCTTGCCGCATCCGCCGTGCCGCTGCCCGCGCATCAGGTGACCATCGACCATCGCGGCAATTCCGTCACCGCCAGCTACCGCGCCGACATCGCCATCGATACCCGCCAGCGCGGCACCTCTGCCGGGTTGCGGCCCAGCACCAGGCGGTGCGACTGGCAGGCCGTGGTTCAGGTCGGGCGGACGGTGAACGGTTCCACCCTTCCGGCGCGCATCGTCGCCACCGACCGCAGCCAGAAAGGATCGCTGGCCGGCGATTGCGCGGTCCTGAAGGATCAGATCAACGCCGCTGTGGCCAGGCGTACCCCCGCAATCGAGCAACGGCTGGCCGCGATTGCCGCCGACGACCGCGCGACTTTGCTTGCCGAGATCGACCGGCTGGCAGTAGTCGCGTCGAATGATTGATCGATTGACGTTCGCAGCCGCCGCCGTCTGCCTGACGGCGGCGCTGCCCCCCGCCCCCGCCGCCGCGCAGGACCGTGCCGATCTGGCCGTACTGGTCGAAGCGACTACCGATCATCGTCGGCGCGGGCTGTCGTGGAGCGATGGGGATCCGGCGCTGGACGCCTATGCCGCATTGACCGTCAGCGGCGTCGATATTGCCGCCCGCGCCGTCACCACCCGCGACAGTGCCCGGCACGGCGGCGCCGATGCCGCCATCGATGCCATTGTCGGCATCAGCCGGAACAGCGGCCCCTTCACCTTTCGCGCCCGGGCCATCGGCCATTTCTTTCCGGGCAGCGACGATACCGCCTATGGCGAGTTGAATGGCGAGGTCGGCGGCTCGCTCGGCCCCGCCCAGCTCGACCTGTCGGCCAGCTATGCCCCGGCCCAGTCCAGCATCGGCGGCGACAATCTGTATCTCTCCGCCCGCGCCAGCGCAGGCATCCCGGCTACGCCCTGGACGTTCGGCGCGCATGTCGGGCGGTCGTCGGGATCGGTCGACGATCCCGTTCGTGCCAACCGGCTGCGCCCCGGCGGCACCTATCACGACTGGGGGATCAGCGCCGAATATGTGATCGGCCCGGCGACGGTCGGGGCGCGCTATACCGGCACCGATATCGATACCGACGCCGCCCTGCCCGTCATCGCCGACTGGGCGAATGCAGGCGACCGGGTGGCCCTGTTCGCCTCGATCGGATTTTGACGAAAGGGAACCGCAGTTCGTCCCGCCCGTTCCCGGGGTACCCCTCATCAAAGGAATCCCCGATGGACAAGATGGACAACAGCGACACCGCCGAAGTTCGCACCCGCATGTGGAAAAAGATGGCGGACAGTCCGTTCGTCATGGTCCGGCGCGATCAGGGCCAGGATCATGCCCTGCCGATGACGGCCATCCTCGACGAGGACGCGGACGGCGCCTTCTGGTTCTACACCACGCGCGACAACCGGCTGGCCGCCGGCGGCCCGGCAATGGCGCAGTTCGTGTCAAAGGATCACAAGCTGTTCGCCTGTATCTCGGGCAAGCTGGTCACCGAAACCGATCCTGCCGTCATCGACCGTTATTGGTCGAACATGGTCGAGGCATGGTTCGACGGCGGCCGTCAGGATCCGATGCTGCTGATGCTGCGCTTCGAGCTGGACGATGCTGAAATCTGGGAAGGCGATGAAAGCCTGGCCGGCAAGCTGAAGATGCTGACCGGCATGAAGATCAAGCCGGAAGAGGCCGGTCGCCACGTCGAAACCGCGCTTTAAAGGTCACATCCGGGCCGGGCATCAACCGATGTCCGGCCCGGTGCTTGACCTGGCATCGCGGGCAAGCAAAACCGGGCGGGTGCACGGACCCAGCCTGGCCCACCGTATCCGCGTCGAAGCGCACGCAGTCTGGCTGGCGGCCCGCGATCCGCGCACGCCGCTTGCGGCACGGCTGCTTGGGCTGTTCATCGCGGCTTATGCGCTGTCGCCCATCGATCTCATCCCCGACTTTCTGCCGTTTATCGGCCTGCTGGACGAGGCCATCCTGATCCCCGCCGGCATATGGCTGATGGCGCGGATGATCCCACCCGCACTGATGGCCGAACATCGCGCCGCCGCCGAGCTGGCCGCAAGACGGCCAGTGTCTTGGGGCGGGGCCCTGGTCGTCCTTGCGCTATGGGCGCTCATCGCCTGGCTGGCATGGGCGTGGATCGCCACCGGATTCGATTGATCGGCACCGACGCGCCGGTGGTGCGTTCAACTGGCATCCCCTTCACGACAAAAGGAAAACAGGATGCTCGTTCAGATCAACAGCGATAACCGGGTCGATGTCGGCAGCGACCGGATCGAACCGCTCGAGGCGCGACTGACCGAACGGCTGGGCCGCTTTGCCGACCGGCTGACCCGGGTGGAGGTGCATCTGTCGGACAGCGACGGCGATCGCAATGGTCCGGACAGCATCCTTGCGGTGATCGAGGCTCGCCCATCGGGCGACCGTCCAGTTTCGGTATCGGGCACCGGCGGCGACGTCGAGGGTGCGTTCGCCGCCGCGCTGCGCAAGCTGGTCGATGTTCTGGACCGTCAGTTCGCCAAGGCCGACGCCGTCCGCTGACGCGATGATCGATCCTTCGACCGTCAGGGCTGGCCGATCGGTCAGCCTTGGTGGCGGCCCATCCATTCGATCATCACCGGCGCGATCCGCGTCCGCCACTTGCTGCCGTTGAAGATGCCGTAATGGCCCACGCCTTCGGCCATGTGGTACTTCTTCATCGCCGGTTTCAACTTGGTGGCCAGCGTCAACGCGGCCTTGGTCTGGCCCAGACCGGAAATGTCGTCGCGCTCGCCCTCGATCGCCAGGATCGCGGTATCGGTGATGGCCGCGGGATCGACCGGCCGTCCGCGATGGGTCATTTCGCCCTTGGGCAGGGCATGGCTCTGGAACACGATGTCGATCGTCTGCAGATAGAATTCGGCGGTCATATCGCAGACGGACCGGTATTCCTCATAGAATCGCATCGTGGAATCGGCGCTGTCATCGTCGCCCGCCACCAGATGCTTGAACATTTCCCAATGGGAAATCATGTGATTGCCCAGGTTCATGGTCATGAACCCCGCCAGCTGCAGGAACCCCGGATAGACGCGGCGCCCTGCCCCGGGATAGGTCATCGGCACCGTGGCGATGACATTCTGTTCGAACCAGGCATGGGGCCGTTCCGTCGCCAGCGTGTTGACGGCCGTGGGCGCTTCCCGCGTGTCGATCGGGCCGCCCATCATGGTCAGGGTGCGCGGCCGGTTCGGATGCTTGTCGGCATTCATCAGCGCGGTTGCGGCATAACAGGGCACCGATGGCTGGCAGACGGCCAGCACATGGGGCCGGGCATCGCCCTCTGCCCCGATATGCGCCAGAAACTCGACCAGATAGTCGATATAATCGTCCAGATCGAACCGGCCTTCGCTCAGCGGCACCTGACGGGCATCGCGCCAGTCGGTGATATAGACATCCGCCTCCGGCAGCATCCGCTGCACCGTGCCCCGCAACAGCGTGGCGAAATGGCCGGACATCGGCGCAACGATCAGCAGTTTTGGCCCGCCCGTCACGCCTTCGCGGACGAAGCGCTTCAGCTGGCCGAACGGCTTGCGCAGCACGATTTCCTCGTGAACCGCCACCGGCTTGCCGTCGATTTCGGTCTCGGTCAGGCCGAATGCCGGCTTGCCGCGCGGGGCGGATGCGTGGGCGAACACCTCCAGGGCGCTGGCCAGCACCGGGCCGCCACCGAAATAGGCAAACGGGTTGGCGGGATTGTTCAGCCAGCCCGCGCCGAAATTGGCCAGCGCGCTGGCCCCGGCCAGCATCGACCGTTGCAGTTCATAGGCGTTGTACAGCATCAATTCCTGCCTTTGACCCCGAGTGCCGCCTTTGCGGTCTGCCACCGGGTTATACGCGGACAATATCGCGGTGCAATGCACTGCTTTACGCGGGTGCACCATTGGGGTTCCCCGCACCGGCTTTCCGAGCGCCCGTCTGCTGCCTATCTGAACGGCTATGCAGTCGATGCCGCCCTATGCCGACGATCTGGACGCCACCCTGGCAGAGGCGTTCACGCTGCTGCGGCGCGGCGTCGTCGACCGCAAAAGTCCGTTCCGCACCCTCAACCTGGCAACGGTCGCGCTAGACGGCACGCCCAGCGTGCGCACCGTCGTTCTGCGCGACTTCGACCCGGCGACACGGACCGCGCGGTTCCATACCGACCGGCGCAGCGCCAAGCCGGCGGAAATCGCAGCAGAGCCCCGGGTCGCGCTGCATGGCTATGATAGGGGCGCACAGTTGCAAATGCGCATGTCCGGCGTGGCAACACTCCACGACCGGGATGCCGTTGCCGATTCGGCCTGGGCGCGATCCGGCCCTGGGGCACGTGCCTGCTACGCCATCCAGCCTTCGCCCGGCACCCCGGTTGCGGCGCCCGTGCCCGCGCCGACGCTGGACGATACGGCCCGTGACCAGTTCCTGGTGGTGCAGGTGCTGGTTCACCGACTGGAATGGCTGTGGCTGTCCTCCGCCGGGCATCGCCGCGCCCGCTTTTGGTGGAACGGCACGGGTTGGGACGCCGATTGGCTGGTGCAATAGCCGGACGGCACAATCACCCGGTTCCCACCCGTCCCTGCTTGGGCTAGGCGATGGCCATGTCCGAACCCGTTCCGACCGCCACTCCGACGCCCCCCTCCAAAGGCAAATTGAGCAACCTGACGATCGTGTGGGGCTACACCGCGCGCTATCCGTTGCATCTGCTGGCCGCGCTGGTTGCGCTGACACTGGCGGCAACGGCGACGCTGTATATCCCCTACACCTTCAAGCAGGTCGTCGATAACGGCTTTGCCACCGGAGCCGATCCGGCCGCGATCGCCCCGTTCTTCTACCGCCTGCTGATGGTCGTCGGCATGCTGGCGGTGGCCACGGCCATGCGGTTCTTCTTCGTTTCCTGGCTGGGCGAACGGACCGTCGCCGACCTGCGCATCGCGGTGCAGCGCAACCTGCTGCGCCTGTCGCCCGGCTGGTTCGAGGAAAATCGACCGTCCGAAATTGCGTCGCGCCTGACAGCCGATACCGCCGTGGTCGAACAGGTGGTCGGAACCACGGTGTCGGTCGCGCTGCGCAACCTGCTCGTCGGGGTGGGCGGCGTCATCTATCTGTTCGCCATTGCGCCCAAGCTGGCGGCGCTGCTGATCCTGGGACTGCCGGTCGTCATTCTGCCGATCGTCTGGCTCGGATCGAAACTGCGGCGGTTCAGCCGCACCAGCCAGGACCGGGTCGCCGATATCGGATCGACCGCCGCAGAGGTGCTGGGCGCGATGAAGATCGTTCAGGCATTCGGCCAGGAAAGCCGCGAGGCTGCGCGCTTTGCCGATGCGGTAGAGCGGGGGTTCGCCGCTGCGCGTCAGCGTTTTGCCACCCGCGCGGTCATGACGGCACTGGTGATCGGCATCCTGTTTTCCGCCGTCACCCTGATCATGTGGGACGCGGTGACCGATGTCGCTGCCGGGCGACTGACTGGGGGGGACATCACTGCGTTCGTGCTGACCGCCGGGCTGGTGACGGGTGCGTTCGGCGCGCTGACCGAAGTGTATGGCGATCTGCTGCGCGCATCGGGTGCCGCTGCCCGGCTGGCCGAGCTGCTGGCCGAACAGCCCCAGATCGCGCCACCGGCCGTCCCCGCCCCGCTGCCCGAACCCGCGCTCGGCGCCATCGCATTCAACGGCGTCACCTTTCGCTATCCCACCCGCCCCGAACAGGCGGCGCTGCACGATTTCACGCTGGACATCCGGCCGGGCGAAACGGTCGCCGTGGTCGGCCCGTCCGGTGCGGGCAAATCGACCCTGTTCCAGCTTGCGCAGCGCTTTTACGACCCGGAGGCGGGCGAGATCAGCGTCGACGGCGTGCCGATCCGGCTGGCGGACCCGCAGGCGGTGCGGCGGCGCATCGCCGTAGTGCCCCAGGAAACCGTGATCTTTGCAGCATCAGCGCGCGACAATCTGCGCTATGGCAACTGGGAAGCCAGCGAAGAGGATATCTGGACCGCCGCCGCCGCCGCCAATGCCCAGGATTTCCTGAAGGCGCTGCCCGCCGGGCTGGACACCTATCTGGGTGAGGGCGGCGCGCGACTGTCGGGCGGCCAGCGGCAACGCATCGCCATCGCCCGCGCGCTGCTGCGCGATGCCCCCATCCTGCTTCTCGACGAAGCGACCAGCGCGCTGGATGCGGAGAGCGAACGCCTGGTTCAGGACGCGCTCGACCGGCTGGTCAGGGGGCGCACTACGCTGGTCATCGCGCACCGGCTGGCCACCGTGCGCTCCGCCGACCGCATCATCGTGATGGATGGCGGCCGCATCGTTGAAACGGGAACCCATGCCGAACTGATCGGCCAGCACGGCCTCTATGCCCGCCTGGCCAGCCTTCAGTTCAGCGAAGCGGCCTGAGACCGCCGCAGCCCTAGCGTCAGCCGCACGCCGCTCGACTTGACCCTTTTCCGCGCGTTACACTGGCGGAAAAGGAGAGGAACATGGCGCGCGATTTGGACATCATCGTTTATGGCGCGACCGGCTTTACCGGTCGTCTGGTCGCGGAATATCTGAACCAGCATTATGCCGACGGGTCCGTGAGCTGGGCGATGGCTGGCCGTTCGCTGACCAAGCTGGCCCAGGTCCGCGACGAAATCGGCGCGCCCGCCGATCTGCCGCTGATCGCCGCCAATGCCGACGATCCGGTTGCGCTCCGCGCGATGGTCGATCGCACGCATGTCATCATCACCACCGTCGGTCCCTATCAGCTGTACGGCGAACCGCTGCTCGCCGCCTGTGCCGATGCGGGCACGGCCTATGTCGATCTGTGCGGCGAACCGGCCTGGATGCGGCACATGATCGACCGGTACGATGCCGCCGCTGCCAATTCGGGTGCGCGCATCGTGTTTTCCTGCGGATTCGATTCGATCCCCTTCGACCTCGGCGTCTTTACCCTGCAGGAAGCGGCGCGGACCAGGTTCAGCCGCCCCGCACCCCGCGTCAAATGCCGCATTCGCACGATGAAGGGCACGTTCTCCGGCGGCACCTTCGCCAGTGCAAAGGCGACGATGGCGGCGGCGGCGCGCGATCCGGGGATCCTTAAGCTGATGCTCGATCCCTTTGCCCTGACCCCCGATTTCCGCGGCCCGGATCAGCCGCGCGGACTGCTGCCCGAATATGATCCGGCGGTCGGCGGCTGGGTCGCGCCCTTCATCATGGCGACGATCAACACCAAGAATGTGCATCGGACCAACGCCCTGCTGGGCCATGCCTATGGCAGCGATTTCGTCTATGACGAGATGGTCGTGGCGGGCCTTGGCGACATGGGCAAGGCAGCGGCGGAGGCACTGGCCAAGCTCAACCCGATGGCCGGAGACAAGGGCCCGAAACCCGGCGAAGGCCCCTCGCGGGAAGAACGCGAAAGCGGGCATTACGACCTGTTGTTCATCGGCGAAATGCCGGACGGCCAGCGGGTCGATGCAGTCGTCACCGGCGACCGCGATCCCGGCTATGGCTCGACCAGCAAGATGATCGCGGAAAGCGCGCTCTGCCTGTTGAACGACCTGCCGGCAGAGGGGAATGGCGGCATCTGGACTGCAGGCGGCCTGATGGCGGAGCCACTGCGCAAGCGGCTGATCGACCATGCGGGGCTGACCTTCACGGCGGGGTAATACCAACCAGCGTCACCCCGGCCCCTGAGCCGGGGTCCAGCCGTTCTACCGGCAAGAGGCTCGGCAGGCTCTCAAACCCACCGCGCTCCCGCGAAAGCGGGAGCCCAGAGCCAAGCAGCGACTCATTGTGAAGCTCTAGGCTCCCGCTTTCGCGGGGGCACGTTTGGAGCCACGTCCTCACAACCGATAAAGGAACAATACCCCCACTGCGACCAGCAGCGACAGGGCAATGGCGATCGGCACCTTGTTCACCTCGCGTCGCTTCAGTTCCGCACCCAGCCGGTCCATGTCGAGCCAGTAATGGCCGGGTGCTGTCTGGCGGATCACCCCCGCCTGCGCGAGTTTCTGAAACTCCTTCAACTCGCGAGGCCCCGGCGGGCGATATTCGATCGCATCGCCCGGCGTGATCGCGTGCAGCGCCATGAAATGCGCGCGCACCCGGTGGCGGGCGGTTGCGGCGGCATTGACGATGCCCGTGCGGATCGGATCGGCATCGCTCACCGCTTGCGCCCCTGATGCCGGATATTGCCGGGGCGGCCGCGCCGGTGCAGCACGCGCTTCGGCCCCCTGCCCGGACGTTCCGGTGGTGCCTCGCCCGCCGAACCCTTGCCGTCGGGCAGCTCGAACCGGAGCGCGCCCGACACCGGATTGGCCTCGACCAGCCGCAGCTTCAGCCGCTGGCCGAGCGAAAACGCCTCGCCGCTATGTTCGCCGACCAGCTGCTTCGCGCCCTCGTCATAGCGGAAATATTCGCGGCCAAGATCGCGGGCGGGGACCAGCCCGTCGCCCCCGATCCCGTCGACCGTCGCAAAGAAACCGAATGGCTGAACGCCCGTGATCCGCGCATCCAGCACTTCGCCGACATGGGTCGACAGATAGGCGGCGACATAGCGGTCGATGGTATCCCGCTCCGCCTCCATCGCGCGACGTTCCAGCGCGCTGATCCCCTCCCCCACACGCTCCATTTCCGCCGGATCGGGCAGGCTGCCGCCCGGTCCCAGCCGATAGGCCTCGACCAGCGCACGGTGCACGACCAGATCGGCATAGCGGCGAATGGGCGAGGTGAAATGGGCATAGCTGCCCAACGACAGCCCGAAATGGCCGTGATTGGCGGGCGCATAATAGGCTTGCGTCTGGGTGCGCAGGATCTGCTCCATCACCTGCGGCCGGTAATCGGCCTCGCCGATGCGATCGATGATCCGGTTGAACGTCGCGGGCCGGATCACCTGCCCCAGCGCGAACGGCACGTCGAAAGTTTCCAGATAGTCCTTGAGCGCAGTCAGCTTTTCGCGCGCAGGCGGTTCGTGCACGCGGTACATGCACGGCGCCTTTTTCGCCTCCAGCGCCTTGGCCGCGGCCACGTTGGCGGCGATCATGTAATCCTCGATCAGCCTGTGCGCATCCAGCCGCTCGCGCGGCGCGACCGACAGGATGCGCCCCTTCTCGTCCAGCACGATGCGCCGTTCCGGCAGGTCCAGGTCCAGCGGCTCACGCGCAACGCGGGCCTTGTTGAGCGCTGCCCAGCAGTCCCAGAGGGGTTTTAGGATGGGCAGCAGGTGGCTCCCCTCCCCTTCAGGGGAGGGGTTGGGGGTGGGGGCAGTTGAAGGACCGTCGTCCGCCCCATCCCCCACCCCAACCCCTCCCCTGAAGGGGAGGGGCTTTCGGTCGATCGCCGCCTGCGCATCCTCATAGGCGATGTTGGCCGCCAGCCGGACGACCGCGCGGGTGAAGCGCCAGCCCTTCAACGTCCCGTCCTTGCCGATGGTCAGGTGACAGGCGAGCGCCGCGCGGTCGACGCCTTCCTTCAGCGAACAGACATCGGCCGACAGGATTTCCGGCAGCATCGGCACTACCCGGTCGGGGAAATAGACCGAATTGCCCCGCTTGCGCGCTTCGCGGTCGAGCAGCGATCCGGGGCGGACGTAAAAGCTGACATCGGCAATGGCGACGATCGCTTTCCAACCGCCGGCATTGGCGGGATCGTCGTCGGGCGCGGCCCAGACGGCGTCGTCATGGTCGCGCGCATCGGCGGGGTCGATCGCCACGATGGGCAGGTGGCGCAAATCCTCCCGCCCCTCGCCCAGCGGCTGGCGAGCGGATTTCTCCGCCTCCTCCAGCAAATCCTCGGCAAAAACATGGGGAATCTCATGCTTGTGGATCGCCACCAGCGAGAAACTGCGCGGGGCGAACGGGTCGCCCAGCCGTTCCACGACCTTGGCGGTAATGCGCGGGGGCCGCCCGGCCTTTTCCGCCAGCACAAGGTCGCCCGCCTCCGCCCCGCCCGCATCGGATACGGGGAAATCGCGCCGTTCCTTTTTCTCCACCCCCTGCAGCCACATCCGGTCGCCATCGCGGTGGAGCACGCCCAGCATCAGCGCCTGGGACGGGGCCAGCTTCTTCATCGGATGAGCGATCCAGCCCTTCCCCGCCTCTTCGGTCCGGGCGAGCACCCGGTCGCCCACGCCCAGCGCCGACGATCGACTGCGTTCGCGGATGCGCACGCGGGGCGTCGGCACGGCCTCCGCCTCCCACCGTTCGGGTTCCGCCCAGATATTGCCACCGTCATCGACATCGACGATGCGCAGAACCGTCACCTTGGGCAGGCCGCCCATGGCGTGAAAGGCGCGGCCCGGCGCGCTGTCGATCAGCCCCTCGTCGCCCATGTCCTTCAGCAGCGCCTTCAGCGCGATCTTCTCATTGCCCTTCAGGCCGAATGCGCGGGCGATCTCTCGCTTGCCCGCCGGCGTGTCGGACTTGGCGATGAAATCGAGGATCTGCTGCCGCGTCGGCAGGCCGGGGGGAAGTGCCATTGGCCAGACATAGGCAGTCCGCGCCCCGCCGTCACCTCCATGCGCCAACGTCAACGATTGATAGCGTAAACAAGCACGCGGTTCTGCTGATCGGGACGGAACCACAACAGTCAATTGTTAACCAGCGCGCCTTATTGACACCGTTTACTGCGGAAGCATCGACAAACCGGGTGGACATATCGATCGTGTTTGATTGGCTGAACGATCGTCAGGGGACCGTCGGCGTCATCGGCGCATTGTCGTTGACCGCGGTCATCGGCATGGGCGGCATGGCCGTCGACCTGAACCGGGGATATGACCAGCGAATGACCAACCAGCGGGTGGCCGACATGGCTGCGCTGGCCGCCGCACTCGCCTACAAGGCGAACAGCGCCACGTCCGTGCTGAACCCGACGGCCGTGGACGTGACCAGACTGAACGGCCTGTCCAACGCCAGCGTGACCGCAGAACTGGTCAACGACTATCCGACCAGCGGCAGCAAGGCGGTCAAGGTCACGCTCTCAACCCAGGTTCCGATCGCGATGGCGGCGGCGATCGGTTTTTCCGGTACCTATACGGTCCGGGTGACCTCCTATGCCGCGCTCAATTCCAGCCTGCCGACCGCCCCCATCTGCATCCTCGGCCTGTCCACCAGTGGCGATGCCGTCTCCACCTCTGGCGGGGCGACGATCGATGCGCCCGAATGCGCGGTGGTCGGCGTGGGCAATGTCAACAATGGCGGCACGCGGATCAATGCCAGGAACATCATCTCCGGCTCCGGTTCGATCACGAACAACTATGGCACCTTGACGACGGAATCGCTGCGCTATGCCGGCAGCTTCAACAATCCCGCCTGGAACGGCAATGTGCCCGCTGCCGACAAACGGCTGCAAACGGCGACCGGGATCGTCGATCCGCTGGCGAACAATGCCGCACTGGCGGCCGCCCGGTCGCTGCTTGGCAGCACCACCGCACCCGACGCGCTGACCAATCCGGTGACGCCGGTGGGCAGCAACTGGACGTTCAGCTCCAGTCCCGATTCGACCGTCGCCGGATTTCGCCAGGGCAATTCCGCCAAATACACCGTGCCCGCCGGCACCTATACCATCGGCACGCTGACCGTGGCCGGCGGGATCGAGGTGACCTTTGCCCCCGGATCGACGATCACCATTGCGGGCGGGGTCAACAATGGCGGCAACAAGCTGGAATTCGGCAACGGCGACATCCGCATCAACGGGGGGCTGAATGTCGGCTCGTCGGGGATCAAGTTCGGCAATGGCAGCCTGCATGTCGGCAGCGGCCCGGTGACGGGCGGCGGCACCAATGTCATCGGGGACGGAACCGTCATCTTCAACACCGACCTGAATGTCGCGGGCGGAGCGTCGCTGGCGATCGGCAACGGGACGCACCAGTTCCGCAGCCTGGCCGTCGGAGGCGGAAGCTGGCTGCGCATGGGCACGGGCAATGTCAGCGTCAGCAACGGCATCACGGTCGGCGGCAATTCGACGCTGGCCATGGGCAACGGGGATTACCGGTTCGGCAGCGGCTCGGGCGATGCGATCAACCTGAGCGGCAGCGCGGTGATGATCATGGGCGACGGGCAATTCAGCGCCAATGGCAACATCACCACCGCAGGCGGCAGCCGCATCGTGTTCGGACGGACCACCAACCACCTCATCAACGGCAACATGACCATCGCCGGATCCGCGCTGTTCGGGACCAGCCGATATACGATCAACGGCAATTTCACCAACGGCACCGGCGGGACCACCTGGCCCTATACATCGCCAGTGACGGGACAGACCTATGGCAACACGCTGGAGGGAGTCAGCGTCACCGGGTTCGACATGGCGGGCGTCAACGTCACCTTCGTCCTGAACGGTACGTTCAACCTGGCAGGCGGGGCCAAGACCAAACTGATGGCCAACCCGTCCAGCGTGTCGGGCGGGGCCATCGCCGACGTGCTGATCCATTCGCTGACCAGCAGCGCCACCAACTGGGCGGCAGGGGCGCAGAACGTGTTCGTGGGCGCGGTCCACCTGCCCAATTCGGATGTCACCATGAGCGGGGGCACCACGACGCTGTCGGCTGGCCAGTGCTTCATGCTGATCGCAAACCGCGTCACCGCAACGGGCGGGGCCGCGGCCGGGTCGGCGTGCGCGGGGGTGGCGTACAGCGCCAATTCGGGCGGCACCGGCACCGGATCGATCGGACTGGTGAATTGATGCGCCTGCCCCGAATGCTGACAGCCGATCGACGCGGTTCGGCAACCGTGGAATTTGCGCTGCTCACGCTGTTCTTCCTCGGCGTGATGACGGTCGTGCTCGATTATGCGTTCTTCTTCATCCAGCGCAGCCAGCTGGGGACGGCAGTCGAAAGCGCATCGGTATCCGCCTTTTCCAACCGCGATACCGTCACCTATTCAAACATCCCGACCTTCGTGCAGCAGGCGGCAAAGCCGCCTGCGGGCACCAGCATCACCGTCACCACGGGGTGCAATGGCGGCAGCAACAATTGCGTCAACACCAGCCGCAGCTGTTCCTGCCTGACCACGACGGGTACCTTCGTCGCGGCGGCATCGTGCGGCGCGGTGTGCAGCGGCGCCAACATGACCAGCGGATCGACCGCGGGCTATTATCTGAAGATTACCGCCAGCTATGCCTATCAGCCAATCGTGCTGCCCCAGGGTGCGCTGGACGACCGCACGATTAGTCAGTCGGCGACGGTCCGGCTGCAATGATCCGACGTCCGTCCCCCCTGGTCGCCGCCCGTAACCGGCGCGGCGCCACCGCCGTCGAATTCGCCCTGCTCGCCCCCGTATTCCTGGGCATGATGTTCTTCATCATCGAGGGCGGCCGGATGCTCTATATCAAGCAGGCGCTGCGCGAAGTCGCGTTCTCGACGGCGCGCTGCATGTCGGTCAGCGCCAATTGCAGCAATAACGGCCTGCGCCAGAATTTCGCCAGGAACCGCGCCGGCGGCTACGGCGTCGATGTGCAGGCGAGCGAAGTGACCGCCAGCAGCAACGTCACCTGCGACGGCAATGCCGGACAGAACCGGATCGTCATCACCATCGACTTCCGCTCCCCCGCATCGGGCCTGCTCGGCGTAATGCCGACGACGATCAGCGGGACGGCCTGTTACCCGAAGCTCAGCTGAAGCACGGCCTCAATAGGCGCGGGCGACCAGGATGCGCTCGACCGCCGGTTCCCCGGTAAAGATGCAGGCACCCGTTGCGGGCGTGGCATCGCTGGGCACGTTGCGGAAGGTGAGCTTCAGCGCTTTCAACCGCTCGACCACCTTGTCCAGCGCAGCGCCGGTCGGCCGCGACCAGCTGACTTCGACCCAGCCGGGATAGCGGTTGCCCTCGGCGAAATGGGCTTCGATCTGGGCAAAGTCGGTCACGTCGCGGCGGATGTTCGCCGCCAGCCGCTCGCGCGCCTGTCCGTGCAGCGATGCCTGGATTTCGGCCAGCAAGGCCGAAGCGCCAGCCACGAAATCCTCGCGCGGCTGGACGGCGCTGTCCAGCTTGCCGTCCGGCCGGTACAGCCGGTCGCGCCGAATGACGGACACATTGCCGCCCGCCTGGTCGCGCGGTCCGACCTCGACGATCACCGGCGCGCCCTTCTTCACCCAGCCCCACCGCTTGGTCGCCGCCTTGGCAGGCTTCAGGTCGAGCAGCGCGCGCACCGGCTCGCCCAGTGCCGACTGCTTGGCCAGCGCTGCCTGCAACTCTCGGCAATAGGCGATCACCGCCTCATCCTCCGGCCCGTCGCGCAGCATCGGCACGATCACCACCTGCCACGGCGCGATTGCGGGCGGCACGCGCAGGCCGTCATCGTCGCCGTGCACCATGATGACGCCGCCGATCATGCGGGTGGAAACGCCCCAGCTTGTCGTCTGCGCCAGCTCAAGCTCGCCCGACGCATTCTGGAACCGGATATTCTGCGCGCTGGAAAAGGTCGTGCCCAGAAAGTGCGACGTGCCGGCCTGCAGCGCCTTGCCATCCTGCATCATCGCCTCGATCGAATAGGTGGAGACGGCACCCGGAAACCGCTCATTCTCGGGCTTTTCACCGGCGACGACGGGCAACGCAAGGCAATCCTCGGCGAAGCTGCGATAGACCTCCAGCATCTTCATCGTTTCCTCGCGCGCCTCGTCCACCGAAGCGTGCGCGGTATGCCCCTCCTGCCACAGGAATTCGCTGGTGCGCAGGAACATGCGGGTGCGCATTTCCCAGCGCACGACATTGGCCCATTGGTTGATGAGGACCGGCAGGTCGCGCCACGACTGCACCCAGCGGCTGAAGGCGGCGCCGATCACCGTTTCCGACGTCGGCCGCACAACCAGCGGCTCCTCCAGCTTCGCCGCCGGATCGGGCACCAGCCGCCCGTCCTGCTGGATCAGCCGGTGGTGCGTGACGACCGCCATTTCCTTGGCAAAGCCGTCGACATGCTCGGCTTCCTTCTCGAAATAGGAAAGCGGGATGAACAGCGGGAAATAGCAGTTTTCATGCCCCGTCGCCTTGATGCGATCGTCCAGCAGCCGCTGCACCCGTTCCCAGATGCCATAGCCCCATGGCCGGATGACCATGCACCCGCGCACGCCCGATTCCTCGGCCAGGTCGGCCTCGGCGATGACTTGCTGGTACCAGGCGGCGAAATCGGCTTCGCGCGTGACGGACAGGGCGTGCTTGATCATGGCCTGCGGATAGCAGCGCAGACGAAGGGGGCAAGGGGTTGCAGGCGCCAGCGGCGCGGCCTAGGCGCCGTACGAGACTTACCACCCGTTCGTGCTGAGCTTGCCGAAGCACTGTCCTTGCCCTTGAAGAATGACAGCCCTTCGACAAGCTCAGGGCGAACGGTTTGCAGGAGCGCATGCGCCGACCCATGCCCGCCGAACGCATCCTGACCGGCATCGGCCTGCGGTTGCTGGCAATCTTCCTGTTGTCGGGGATGACCGCCCTGGTGAAGCTCAGCGTGGAACGCGGCGCGACCCTGCCGGAGACGATGTTCTTTCGTCAGCTTGCCTCGCTGCCCGTCGTGCTGGCCTTTGTCGCGGCAGGGCCGGGCCTGGCCAGCCTCAGGACCCAGCGCTTCGGCGCGCATCTGCGGCGGGCGATCGTCGGGACCATCGGCATGGTATTCACCTTCGGCTCGGTCCTGTTGCTGCCGCTGGCGGAGGCGACGGTGGTGTCATTCACCGTGCCGATCTTTGCGACGATCCTGGGCGCTCTGCTGCTCGAGGAACGGGTCGGTCGCCACCGATGGGGGGCGGTCCTTATCGGCTTTCTGGGCGTCCTGATCGTTGCCCAGCCGGCCGGTGGACATTTCCCGGTGATGGGCACGATCGTCGGCCTGCTGGCGGCGCTGTTCGTGTCGCTGGTGTCGATTCTGCTGCGCCAGATCGGTCAGACCGAACCGGCCGGGACGACCGTGTTCTGGTTCGCCTCCATCTCGCTGGTGCCGCTGTCCATCGCCTATGCCACGATGGCACGGCCGCACGATCCGCTCACCTGGGCGCTGCTGGTGGCCACCGGACTCGTCGGCGGGATGGGCCAGCTGGCGCTGACGGGCGCGGTCCGCTTTGCCCCGGTCAGCGCCGTCGTGCCGATGGACTATTCGGGCCTGATCTGGGCCACCCTGTTCGGCTGGACGCTGTTCGGCGCGTTGCCGACGTCCTGGACGTGGATCGGCGCGCCGGTCATCATCGGGTCGGGCCTGTACATCGCCTGGCGCGAACATCGGCGCGGGCGGCCGGTCAGCGGCGGCGGAACACCAGCATGAGGTTGTTGGCAGGCATCTCGATCTCGGCTGCCAGCATCAGACCCTGTGCAGCGGCGGCATCCGCGACCGCAGCCACCGAACGCAGACCCCAGCGCTCGTCCCGATCCTTCAGCGACCGGTCGAACGCCAGATTGGACGGTGCCGTCGCAACGCCATCCCGGACGAACGGGCCATAGAGGATCAGCGGCGCGCCGGTGCCCAGCACCCGCCCGGCCTCCGCCATCAATCCAAGCGCAGCCTCCCATGGCGCGATATGGACCATGTTGGCGCAAAACATCGCATCGGCCCGATCGACCGGCCAGTCGGCCGCGGCGGCATCGATCATCACCGGCGGGCGGACATTGGCCATGCCGTCCGTCCAGGCTGCGATCGATGCCAGCGCTGCCGCATCGGGATCGCTCGGCTGCCAGGTCAGCGCGGGAAACAGCGGCGCGAAATAGGCGATATGCTCGCCCGATCCGCTCGCCACCTCCAGCACCGTGCCGCTGGCGGGCAACAGGTCGCGTAGCTCGATCAGGATTGCATCGCGGTTGCGCAGCGTGGCTGGCGCGTGCTTTCGGACGTCGGGGCCGGCATCGCCGGGGGTCCATGGCGCGGGTTCGGTCATGCGATTATGCTTGGCGCAGCAGGGAGGCGAATGGCAATGGCGAAGGAACGGGATCACGCCGGGGTGCGCTTTCCCCCGCCTCTGGTCTTTCTCGGCCTGATGCTGATTGGCCAGGGGCTGGAACCGCAGCTTGGCCTCGGCGGATTCGGCATACCGCTGCCCGGTCTTCGCATCGCGGCAGGCGCACTGCTGGCGCTTGGCGGGGCCATGGCGATTGCGCTGGCGATCACCGGCTTTCGGCGCGCAGGCACCGATCCCGAACCGTGGAAACCGACCAGCGCCATTGTCGATGGCGGCATCTACGGCGTGACCCGCAACCCCATGTATCTGGGCATGGCACTGGTTCAGGCCGGATTGGGCGTGGCGACGGACAGTTTGCTGACCCTGGTCCTGACCCTGCCCGCCCTGGCCGCGATCCGCCTGTTCGTGATCGCGCGCGAGGAACGATACCTGATCGGAAGGTTCGGCCAGCCCTATCGCGACTATATGGCCAGCGTCCCCCGCTGGCTCTGATCGCGCACGAACCGCGACAGGCACAGGTGCAGCAGCAGCCCTGCCGGTCCGGCGAGGAAGCACAGCACCAGCGGCACGACCTGCACCCACCGCGCCATGCCGCGTCGGTCGGCATCGGCCGCAATCCACAGCCCAGCCATCAGGTCGAACGCCAGATAGTGAATCCACCCGATCACCACGCCGCCATCCGTGGCAAAGATCGATCGGATGCCGGCAATCGTGCTGAAATCGGGTGCCGGGCCGGGCGACGCCCCAAAGCCGCCTGCCAGCGCGGTGCCGATCAGCGCGGCATAGAGTGCGCTCAACCCGCCGACGACGCCGAAGCGGAGCGCCGAGCAAAGCCATGGCGGGCGCGGCGCAACCACCAGCGGGATCCACGCGATAAGCGCCACCAGGTTGACGATGCCGAACAGCGTATCCCACGTCATCGGCATCGCCTTTTCCCGTTACGCGTCCGGTTACTCCGCCGCCTCGGCCAGCGGGGCTTCCTTCCACACCAGCACCGGCTTGCGCGCCGCCTGAGTTTCATCCAGCCGCCGGCGCGGGGCGAAGTGCGGCGCGGATTTCAGGCTGGCATCGCCCGCCTTTGCCCGTTCCGCGACGCTGCGCAGCGCGCCGATGAACTGATCCAGCGCCGCCTTCGACTCCGTCTCGGTCGGCTCGACCAGCATCGCACCGTGCACGACCAGCGGGAAATAGACCGTCATCGGGTGATAGCCCTCGTCGATCAGCCCCTTGGCGACATCGAGGGTCGAGAACCCCTCGGCCAGATTGTCGTCGCTGAACAGCGCCTCGTGCATGCACGGGCCGCTGGCGGCGAACGGCGCGTCCAGCACGCCCTCAAGGCTGCGCAGGACATAATTGGCGTTGAGGACGGCATCCTCGGCCACCTGCTTCAGCCCGTCGGCGCCGTGGCTCAGGATATAGCTGAGCGCGCGGGTGAACATGCCCATCTGGCCATGGAACGCGACCATGCGGCCAAAGCTGTCGGCATGATGCTCGCCCGCCGTTTCTTCCTCGACCAGGCGAAACCCGTCCTCGGTCTTTTCCACGAAGGGCAGCGGCGCGAACGGCGCCAGCGCCTCCGACAGCACGACCGGGCCGGAACCGGGGCCGCCGCCGCCATGGGGCGTGGAAAACGTCTTGTGCAGATTGATGTGCATCGCATCGACGCCCAGGTCGCCGGGGCGAACCCGGCCGACGATCGCGTTGAAATTCGCGCCGTCGCAATAGACGTAGCCGCCCGCCGCATGCACCGCGTCCGAAATCGCGCGCAGGTCGCGCTCGAACAGGCCGCAGGTATTGGGGTTGGTGATCATCACCCCCGCTACGTCCGGCCCCAGCCGCGCCTTCAGCGCCTCGAAATCCACGCGGCCTTCAGGCGTTGCGGGAATATCCTCGACGGTGAAGCCCGCAAAGGCGGCGGTCGCCGGGTTGGTCCCGTGCGCGCTTTCCGGCACCAGAATCACTTTGCGCGGATCGCCGCGCTTTTCCAGCGCCGCCTTGATCGCCAGGATGCCGCACAGCTCGCCATGCGCGCCCGCCTTGGGGCTCATCGCCACCGCGTGCATGCCGGTCAGCGTGATCAGCCAGTGCGCCAGTTCGTCGATCAGGCCGAGTGCGCCCTGCACCGTATCCACCGGCTGCAGCGGATGGATGTCCGCAAAACCGGGCAACCGCGCCATCCGTTCATTAAGGCGCGGGTTGTGCTTCATCGTGCACGACCCCAGTGGGAACAGGCCCAGGTCGATGGCATAATTCTGGCGGCTGAGGCGGGTATAGTGACGCACCGTCTCCGGCTCCGCCAGACCGGGCAGACCGATATCGGCACGGCGGACAAGGCCACCCAGCCGGTCGGCGACTTGCGGCGCCGGGGCGATATCGACGCCGGTCGTCTCGGTCGACCCGATCTCGAAGATCAGCGCCTCTTCAAGCATCAGCGCGCGGTTGCCCGTAAAGGTCGCCCCCGCCCCACCGGCCGCACCGCTACCCATTTCCGGGCGCCATCCGCTCTGATTGATCGCGTTCATCTGCTCAAATCCCGTTCGGGCTGAGCTTGTCGAAGCCCTGCCCTTGTTTTGCAGTGGAAAGAAAGTGCAGCGCTTCGACAGCCCCGGATTCAGTCCGGGGGCGAACGGTGTAATGGGTCATTCCGCCAGCACCTCGGTCAGACCGCTTGCCAGCGCCTCGATATCCTCGTCCGTCACCGTTTCGGTCACCGCCACGACCAGGCCGTTGGCCAGGCCGTCATGGCCGGGATACAGCCGCCCCAGCGATACACCCGCCAGCACGCCGCGATCGGCCAGCGTCCGCACTACCGGCCGCGCCTCGACCGGCAGCTTCACGGTGAACTCGTTGAAAAAGGCGGAGTTGACGATCTCGACCCCCGGCACTTGCGCCAGCCGGTCGGCCACCTGCACCGCGCGGGCATGGTTCAGCGCCGCCAGGTCGCGCAGCCCCTTTTCGCCCAGCAGCGTCATGTGCACGGAGAATGCCAGCGCACACAGGCCGCTGTTCGTGCAGATGTTGCTGGTCGCCTTTTCGCGGCGGATATGCTGTTCGCGCGTCGACAGCGTCAGCACGAAACCGCGCTTGCCGCTGGCATCCACCGTCTCGCCGCACAGCCGGCCCGGCATCTGCCGCACCAGCTTGTCGGAACAGCCGAACAGCCCGACATAGGGACCGCCGAACTGCAGGCCGACGCCCAGCGACTGGCCCTCGCCCACCACGATGTCCGCGCCCATCTCGCCGGGCGAACGGATGGCACCCAACGCCACCGGCTCGGTGACGACCACGATCAGCAGCGCCTTGTTGGCATGGCACGCCTCGGCCAGCGGGGTCAGATCCTCGATCCGGCCCAGAATGTCCGGATATTGCACGACGACGCACGACGTATCGCTGTCGATCTGGCCGATCAGTTCGTCCTGATCCGTTTGCGGGGTCAGCGCGGGCAATCGCGTGATCAACTGGTCGCCGGTATATTTCGCCATGGTCTGGGCAACCGACACGTAATGCGGATGCAATCCGGCCGACAGGATCGCCTTGCCCCGCCGGGTCACCCGTCGTGCCATGCCGATCGCTTCCCAGCACGCGGTCGAACCATCATACATCGATGCATTGGCGACGTCGGTTCCGAACAGGCGCGCGACCTGAGTCTGGAACTCGAACAGCATCTGCAGCGTGCCCTGGGCGATTTCCGGCTGATAGGGCGTATAGGCGGTCAGGAACTCGCCGCGCTGGATGATGTGATCGACCGTCGCCGGCACATGGTGGCGATAGGCACCGCAGCCGAGGAAGAACGGGCCGTCCCCCGCCACGGTGTTTTTCGCAGCCAGCGCCTTCAGATGGCGTTCGACGGCCATTTCGCTGGCATGATGGGGCAGGCCGTGGATCGGGCCGTCCAGCCGGGCCTGTTCCGGCACGTCGACGAACAGGTCGTCGATCGTGGCCGCGCCGATGGTAGCCAGCATCGCCGTACGATCGGTATCGGTAAGGGGCAGGTAGCGCATTTCTTTTCCTTCCCCCTCCCGGTTCGGCGAGGGGCAATGATTGGGTTAAAGCTTGCTGACGAATTCCTGGTACTTCACCTCGTCCATCAGCGCGTCCAGCTCGGACGGATCGGACAGGGTCATCTGCCAGAACCAGCCATCGCCCTCAGGGTCCTCGTTCACCAGCGCGGGATTGTCCTCCAGCGCCGGGTTGCCCTCGATCACGCTGCCGCTGGCGGGGGAATAGACGTCGCTGGCCGCCTTCACGCTTTCGACCACCGCCGCATCGTCGCCCTTGCTCAGTTCCTTGCCCGCATCCGGCACCTCGACGAACACGATGTCGCCCAGCTGGCTCTGCGCATATTCGGTGATCCCGACCGTGGCGACTTCGCCGTCCAGTTCGATCCACTCATGGTCTTCGGTAAAGTAACGGCTCATTTCGCGGCTCCTGTGCGAACATAGCGGTGGGGGACGAACGGCATGGGCGTGACGGTGGCGTGATGCACCTTGCCCCGCTGGCTCAGCTGGATGGACGTGCCCGGCACGGCGAGCGCCGCCGGGACATAGGCCATGGCGATCGGCTTGCCGACGCTGGGTGCAAAGCCGCCGCTGGTCACGCGGCCGATCTCTCCGCCCTCGGCATCGATCACGGTCGCGCCCTCGCGCACCGGCTGGCGACCTTCGACGATCAATCCGACGCGCAACTGCGCCGCGCCATTGGCCAGCTGCTCCGCAATCCGCTCGAAACCGGCATAGCCGCCCGTGTCCCGCCGCTTATTCGAAAGCGCAAAGCCCAGATCCGCCTCGACCGGCGTGGTATCGGGATCCAGGTCGTGACCATAAAGCGGCAGCCCCGCCTCCAGCCGCAGCGAATCGCGCGCGCCAAGGCCGATCGGCTTCACCTCCGGCTGCGCGCACAGCGCATCGGCCAGTGCCGCGACAACCTCTGCGGGCACCGAAATCTCGAACCCGTCCTCGCCGGTATAGCCCGAACGCGACACGCCGATGTCGATGCCGCGCCAGCGATAGGGCGACGCCTGCATGAAGGCCAGCTGCTCGACCCGCGGCCAATCGGCCTGCAGCGGCTCAAGGCCCAGCCGCGCCAGCGCGTCCACCGCCTTCGGCCCCTGCAGCGCCAGCAGCGCATGATCGTCCAGATGGTTGAGCGTGATCTCGTCGGGCAGGTGTTCGCGCAGATGGGCGATATCGTCCCACTTGGTCGCGCCGTTGACGACTAGGTACAGGCCGTGCCCGGTATTGGTGACCATCAGGTCGTCCAGCACGCCGCCATTGTCGGCCATCAGCAGCGTGTAGCGGATGCGTCCAGCCTTCAACGCCGAGATATCGCCCGGGACCAGTGCCTCCAGCGCCTCGGCAGCGCCCTCGCCGCTCAGGGTCAGCTGGCCCATATGGCTGACGTCGAACAGCCCGGCGCTTTCGCGTACCCACAGATGTTCGGCCATGATCCCGTCGAACTGCACCGGCATCCAGTATCCGGCGAACGGCACCATCCGGCCGCCCCGCGCGCGGTGCCAGTCGTCCAGCGGCAGGCTGAGCGTGTCGGGCACGGCGTCTCCGCCAGCAGCCTCGTCGATTTCGATGACTTCGCTCACTCGATCGGTTCCCGCGCGACGGACGATGAACGGCCCGATCCGGCGCGTCGCATCGGCGCCCGATCATGCCGCCCCCTCTGTCACGGGACCTGAGAGCTTTGATCCGATCGGCCAGGCCGCGCGGACTTACCCCTTCGGTGGCCCCGGACGGATCCGGGACGCTTTCCAGAGTGTCGTGGCAGTCGCGGTCCGCTTTGCCTGAGAGTTTCCGGGGCGGTTGCTCCTTCGGCGGTGGGGATAAACCCACACTCTCCCGCGCTGCCGATACCGGTTGCCCGGCGCCGACGCCCAACCTGTGACGCGGTGCAGCACGCGAGTCAATCGACGATCTGGACGGTCCGCGCGATTCTGTGGACGGGCCGTGCCGACGCCTACGCGATCAGCGGGTGACGTTGTACATCAGCTGCGCCTCGGTCAGCTGAAATCCGACCAGCGCCTCGAACGTCGCGGCACGCACCGCGTCGCGGATGGCGGGCTGGCTCAGCGGATCGACGGCGGCATCCTCTTCGCCCGCACGGCGACGGCGGGTCAGCTGCTGGCGCACCTCTTCGGGCAAGGTCGCGGCCGACAGGTTGATGACCGCCGTGCCCTGGCCGCTGGTCTGGGCGCGATTCTCGCCTGCGGCGAAATTCAGCGTCGCCTCGGCCACGCGCTTGGTGCTCACCTGGTTCCCGCCGCGCAGCACCGTGACGAAATAGGGCAGGGTCACGACGCGCGGCGCATCGGTCCGCATCCGGCTGGCCAGGATGTCGAAGGTGATGGTGCTGACCACCTCTCCGCCCACCGTCCCGCAATTGGCGCGCACATTGGTGATGACCGCCGTCAGGTCGATCGCGTTCGATTCCTGGCTGCCGGCCGGATCGAACAGCGTGATGTCGCCCGCGCCCGCCACGACGCCGACGCCCGGACAGGCGCTGCGGACCGCAGACACGCCGACGCCCTGGCCCAGGTCCAGGTCGCCGGTGCGGGAACATCCGGCCAGCGCGATCGCCAGCGTCAACAGGGCGGGCATGGCGATTTTGGCGCGGGTCACGGGTGATCGGTTCCTTAACGACTATGACTCGGACGAACGGGACCGGCATCGACCGGCTGGATCGCTGACCGGGCCTTGCCCCGTTCGGGCGGCGCGCACAATAGGAACCGGCTTTCCCCTTCGCAAGCAATCGCGTAATGCAGCGGCATGACCGAAGCCATCGCCGCGAAACCCGCCATCGACCTGCTCATCGCCGCCCCGCGCGGCTTTTGCGCGGGCGTGGACCGCGCCATCCGCATCGTGGAGCTGGCGATCGAGAAATACGGCGCGCCCGTCTATGTCCGCCACGAAATCGTCCACAACCGGTTCGTTGTCGACACGCTGAAGGCGCAGGGCGCGGTGTTCGTCGACGAACTGGACGAGGTGCCGGACGGCGTGCCGGTGGTGTTCAGCGCGCACGGCGTGCCAAAGGTCGTGCCGGCAAAGGCACAGGAACGCGGCCTTTCCTATCTCGACGCCACCTGCCCGCTGGTGTCGAAAGTGCACCGCCAGGCGGAACGACTGGTCGCCGCCGGGCGTCACATTCTGTTTGTCGGTCATGCCGGCCACCCGGAAGTGATCGGCACCTTCGGCCAGGTGCCGGCCAGATCGATGACGCTGATCGAGACGGAGGCGGATGCAGAGGCGCTCGTCCCGGCCGATCCGAACAATCTCGCCTTTCTGACCCAGACCACCTTGTCGGTGGACGATACGGCCGCGGTTCTCGAAGTGCTGATGCGCCGCTTTCCCGATATCGTCGCGCCCAAGGCGGACGACATCTGCTATGCCACGTCCAACCGCCAGTCGGCGGTCAAGGCGATTGCCTCGTCCGTCGATCTGGTGCTGGTCATCGGCGCGCCCAATTCGTCCAATTCGCTGCGGCTGGTCGAAGTGGCCAAGCGCGAGGGCACCGATGCCAAGCTGATCCAGCGGGCGTCCGACCTCGATTTCGAATGGCTGGCGGGCGTCGGCGCGCTGGGCATCACCGCCGGCGCCTCCGCACCCGAAGTGCTGGTGCGCGAAGTCGTAGACCATATCGCCACGCGCTTCGACGTGACCGAGCGCGAGGTTGAGACCACGCGCGAGGACATCGCCTTCAAGCTGCCGCGCGGGCTGGAAGAAGCGGCCTGACCGCCAGGACACGGACGGGGACATGGCAGTCTATACACAGGTGTCGGCCGAGGCGCTGGCCGCGTTTCTCACGCGCTTCGACGTCGGCGAACTCGTCTCGGCCAAGGGCATTGCCGAGGGCGTCGAAAATTCGAATTACCTCGTCGATACAACCACTTCCCGGTATATCCTGACCCTGTATGAAAAGCGGGTGGCAGCGGGCGACCTGCCCTATTTCATGGCCCTGCTCGACCATCTGGCTGCCCGGGGCCTGCCGGTGCCCCCGGCGATCAAGGACCGCGAAGGCCGCGAAATCCACGAGCTTCAGGGTCGCCCAGCCTGTCTGATCCGCTTCCTGCACGGCGTGTCGGTCAGCCACCCGACCGAGGTGCAGGCGCTGGCGGCGGGCGCGGCGATGGGCCGGATGCACGGCGCGCTTGCCGATTTTCGGATCGACCGGCCCAATTCGATGGGCGCCGATACCTGGCGCGCGCAATATGAGCGGTGCGGCCGCGATCTCGACCGGATCGAGCCTGGCCTGTTCGACCGGGTCGGTGAAGCACTGGACAGCGTGCTCGCCCGCTGGCCGACGGACCTGCCGACCAGCGCCATCCACGCCGACCTGTTCCCCGACAATGTGCTGATGCTGGGCGACCGCATCACCGGCCTGATCGACTTCTATTTCGCCTGCACCGACATCCGCGCCTATGACCTGGCGGTGATGCACGGGGCGTGGTCGTTCGATGCCACCGGCCGCGACTTCTATCCGCCCATCGGCCGGGCGCTGATCGCAGGCTATGCCGAAACCTTCGGCCTGAGCGACGCCGAGCGCGCGGCGCTGCCCGTGCTGGCGGAAGGGGCGGCGCTTCGCTTCCTGCTCAGCCGCGCCTGGGACTGGCTGAACACGCCAGCCGATGCGATGGTCACGCGGAAGGATCCGCTCGCCTATCTGCGGCGCTACGACTTTTACCGGGCTGCGGGTGCAGACCTGTTCGCATGACCGAATTGCCGCTGGTGGAAATCGCGACGGACGGCGCGTGCAAGGGCAATCCGGGGCCGGGTGGCTGGGGCGTGCTCTTGCGCTTCGGTGACGTGGAAAAGGAACTGTCCGGCGGCCAGGCGGATACGACCAACAACCGCATGGAGCTGATGGCCGCGATCTCCGGCCTCAATGCGCTGACCCGCCCCTGCCGCGTCACCCTGTCGACCGACAGCCGCTATGTGATGGATGGCCTCACCAAATGGATCCACGGCTGGCGCAGGAACGGCTGGAAGACTGCCGACCGCAAGCCGGTGAAGAACGCCGATCTGTGGCAAGCATTGCTCGAAGCCGCCGCCCCCCACCGCGTCGAATGGCAATGGGTCAAGGGCCATGCCGGCCACCCCGACAACGAACGCGCCGACAAACTGGCCAGCGACGCGGCGATGGCAGCGGGACGGCAGAAGTAGCTTGGACGTCGCCCCGGCCTTGAGTCGGGGTCCAGCTTGCCGCCCCTACCCCTTTTCCCCCAGCAGATCATGCCGCCTGAGCGCGTGGCGCAGCTGGTCGTAGCTCAGGCCCAGCGCCTCTGCGGTATGCCGCTGGTTATAGCGATTGTCCGCCAGCGCGCGGGTCAGCAGCGATCGTTCGTAATTGTTCACCCGCGTCTTGAAATCGACTGCCCCGTCGAACGGGCTGTCCTCCAGCGCGGTCGAGGGGATGGGCGCCGGATCGCCGTCCGGCGTTGTCGCCGCTGCCCGCGCCGGGGCCTGCCCGCGCGGTCGATAGGGCGAGGCGAAAGGGTCGATCTCGATGGCATCCACCGGACCCGGCTGGTCCCACCGGTACACCGCCCGCTCGACGCAGTTGCGGAGTTCGCGGACATTGCCGGGCCAGCGATGGGTGGTCAGCACTTCGGTCGCGTGCAGGCCGAATCCCGGCCAGCGGTCACGCCCCAGTTCGGCCGCCATGCGCCGCCCGAAATGATCCGCCAGCACCATGATGTCGCCCGGCCGCGCGCGTAAGGGGGGCAGCGTCACCACCTCGAAGCTCAACCGGTCGAGCAGGTCGGCCCGGAACGTGCCCTGGTCCACCCGGTCGGGCAGGTGCTCGTTCGTCGCCGCCACGATGCGCACATCGACGCGGATCGGCCGCGACGATCCGATCCGGTTGATCTCGCCATATTCCACCGCGCGAAGCAGCCGTTCCTGCGCCCCCATGGACAGCGTGCCCAGTTCGTCCAGGAACAGCGTGCCGCCGTCCGCTTCCTCGAACCGGCCGGTCCGCGCCTTGGTCGCGCCGGTGAACGCCCCCGCCTCATGCCCGAACAGTTCCGCCTCGATCAGCGTTTCGGGCAGCGCGGCACAGTTCATCACGACCAGCGGCTGGTCCCATCGCGGGCTGAGGCGATGCAGGCGTTCGGCCACCAGTTCCTTGCCGGTGCCCCGTTCGCCGATCACCAGCACGGGCCGGTCCAGCGCAGCGGCGCGGCTGGCGCGTTCCAGCGCGTCCATGAACGGGCCGGACTGGCCGATGACCTGCGTCGTGCGCTCCATTCCCTACAATTGGCGCAAATCACCAACTCTTGGCAAGCGGCATTTGCCATCCCGTTTATCCAGGGTTCAGCTTTGGCGGATTTGGGCCATTCTCGAAATTGGCACGGGCCGTGCAGAGTGTTCGGCATCACCCGCAAGCGGTGAACGATACAAACTCAGGTTCAGGGAGAACCCAATAATGAAGAGCATCAACGCCAGTGCCAACCAACGCTTCGCAGCGATCCTGCTCGCCTCCTTCGGGACCAGCGCGCTGATGATCGGTACCGTCACCCCGGCCAAGGCCGAGGAAGCGGCCCGCAACACCCGGCAGTGGGAACGGCTGGTGTCCAACCGGCTCGACCAGAAGCTGCCGTTCGTGGACGGCGTCTCCGCCGCCCGCAAGCGGGATCGTGCCGCGATCGTCGCGGTCCGGTTCAATGCCGAAGGCCATGCCGAAGGGTTCGAACTGGCCCAGTCGACCGGCCATGCAAAGCTCGACCGGACGGCCATCCGCGCGGCCCGGTCGGTCAACTATCCGCAACTGCCCAAATCGCAGCGCGGACGGGCACAGACGGTGGCGGTCGAGGTGTTCTTTTCCAATCCGAACGAGAACCCAGAGCGGGCGAAGATCCGCGACCGGGCAATCCAGGTGGCGATGCTGTCGCCGAACTAACGGGTCTTTCCCGCCGCCCTTCCCCAGGGGGCGGCGGGGGAACGGCCGGAGCGGAGTGCCCCAGACCCCGCCCCGGCCGATTTTTGAAGTGATTTGACGAAGGAGCATTACCGATGGGTATCTTTTCCCGCACCCGCGACATCATCGCAGCGAACGTCACCGACCTGCTCGACAAGGCGGAAGACCCGGCCAAGATGATCCGCATGATCATCCTCGAAATGGAGGAGACGCTGGTCGAGGTGCGCGCCAGCGCCGCCCGCACCATCGCGGATCAAAAGGAAATCCGCCGCCACATCGCCAAGCTGGAAGGGCTGCAGGCGAACTGGACCGAAAAGGCCGAGCTGGCGCTGTCCAAGGGCCGCGAGGACCTGGCCAAGGCCGCGCTGGTCGAACGGCAGAAGGCGGCCGACATGGCCGAGCAGCTTTCGGCGGAAATCGTGGTGCTGGACGATGCGCTGAAGGCGTCGGAGGCGGACATCACCAAGCTGCAGAACAAGCTGCGCGAAGCGCGTGCCCGTCAGTCCTCAATCGTCACTCGCCTGGAAAGCGCGAACAACCGCGCCCGGATGCGCGAAGTCTATTCGGGCAGCCGCATCAACGAGGCATTCAGCCGTTTCGACGTGCTGGAGCGCCGCGTGGACATGGCCGAGGGCCGCGCCGACGCGATGGGCATGGGCCAGCCCGCCAAGACGCTGGACGAGGAAATCGCCGAGCTGAAATCGGCCGAAAAGGTCGATGCCGAACTGGCCGCGCTCAAGGCCCGCCTGAACAAGGAGGGCTGATGCGATGGAGGACGTCTTTCTCCCCATCGTCATCGTCGGGATGCTGTTCATCGGCCTTCCCTGGGTCATCATGCACTATGTGACCAAGTGGAAGCAGGCGGCGACCATCACCGGCGAGGACGAGAAGCTCCTCGACGAGCTTTACCACACCGCCCGGCGGCTGGATGAACGGCTTGAAACCATCGAGCGCATCATCGCCGCCGACAACCCCGACTTCCGCCCCGCTCAGCCGAGCCAGCCGGAAGACCAGCCATTCGATTACAGCAGGAGGAACTGAAATGTCCGCCAGCCGCACCAAATTCTACACCGACAAGCATAATGGCAAGTGGATGGGCGTCTGTGCCGGGCTTGCCGACTATACCGGCTTTGACGTCACCATCATCCGGGTCTCGACCGTGATCCTGACCCTGGCGACGAGCGGATGGGTGCTGATCGGTTACCTGGTCATGGGTTGGGTGGCCCCCAAAAAGCCGCTCGGCCTGTATGAAACCCGCGAGGACGAGAAGTTTTGGCAAGGCGTGCGCAGCAACCCGCGCCGCTCGACCAGCGAGGTCCGGTCTAAGCTGCGCGACATCGACCGCCGCCTGGCCGACATCGAAATCTTCTACACCAGCCGCAACCGTCGCCTGGCCGACGAAATCGACAGCCTGCGCTGATCGACGGCACGAACAGGGAGGAACAGGATCATGAGCTGGAGCGGACCGGGTTTCGTCATCGCCATCATCGCGATCTCGACGATCGGATGGGTGATCAACAGCTGGATCAGGGCCAGGCATGGCTATCCGGTGGAAAATGAATGGGGCGGCACCACCGCCCGGGGGTATGACGGACTGGAGGAGGATTATCCGAATGCCGTCCGTCAGATCGCGCTGCTGAACAGCGAGAATGAAAAGCTGAACGGCAAGGTGTCGCGACTGGAGGAACGGATCGCGGTCCTCGAACGGATCGCCACCGATCCCGCCCAGCGGATCGCCCGCGAAATCGACAGCCTGCGCTGAACCGGCACACAGGGAGAACCGACATGATTGCCGATCAACTCGCCCCCAACCTACCCTGGATCATCGGCTCCGGCCTGTTGATCGGCGCCCTTGGCCTGGTCGCCTGGATGTTCACCACCTGGCTTCGCGTGAAGAACGGCTACCCGCTCGACGGGGCCTGGGGGCAGGCCATCTATCCCCAACGCAACGACGAGGCGATGGAGCGGATCAAGTTGCTCAGCCAGGAAAACGCCCAGCTTCGCGCCGAACTGGGATCGATCAAGGACCGCCTCGCCAATGTCGAGCGGATCGTCACCGACGGCGCCCACAGCCTCGACCGCGAGATCGAGATGCTGCGCGGCAAGACCAACTGAGGAGCTTATCCCATGGACGCCACCTGGATTCCCATTCTTGGCATCACCTTTGGCACGATGATCCCGATCACCGCGCTGGTCGCCAAACAGATCGTCCAGCCGATGCTGGAGCATCGCCGCCTGCAAATGGAGCTTGAGGCAAAGCTGCTGGCGGAAAAGACGGCTCAATATGCCGCCGGCACCGAACGGCTGGAACAGCGGGTGCGCGTGCTCGAACGGATCATCACCGACCGCGGCATGGCCGTCGCCGACGAGATCGAGCGGCTGCGCGACGCCCCGCTGAACTGACCCAACCCACAGCGTTTACCGACGCATCGAACAAGAAAGAGAACAGGATGCTTATCTTCACTGGCGTCATCGCCATCATCGCCGCCGGCCTGTGCTGGATCGCCGAACGCCGCGACCGCCCCCGCCGCCGGGCCATGCGGATCGCTGCCCTGGCCCGCCCCGACCTGCAGCCGGCCGAATAAGCGCCGGACCGACCCGCGAAAGGAACCGACATGGGCCCGTTTGAAATGGTCGTCGCCATCGTGATCGTCGTGACGATCGGCGGCATCGTCAAATCCCGGATGCAACGCAGCGATGAAGCGGCCCCGGCGGTCGATACCGCCGATGCGGCCCGGATGCGGGAGGAAATCCGGTCCCTGCGCGAACGGGTGCAGGTGCTGGAACGGGTCATCACCGACAATCATTCGTCGAGCAGCCTCGATCGTGAAATCGAGCGGCTGCGCGGCGACCAGGCGAAGTGACGAAGAGGACGTGATCATGTTCGATCCCAACTCGACCGCGATCCTGGCCACGGCCGGGCTGACCGGGCTGGCGATGGTGACGGCGGCCGGCCTTGCCGGATGGCGGGGCTGGCTGGCGCTCAAGCAGCAGGAACTGGCGCTTTCCGCCCGCGGGCCCCGCCATGAGGACCAGGGCGACACCGGCAACGCCAGCGCCCGCATCGAAATCGCCGATCTGAAGGAACGCATCCGCAAACTGGAAGCGATTGCGGCAGGCGTCGATCTTTAGGGTTCAGCAGCCATTCCGGGGGCGGCGGCGACCGCCTCCGCACCAATCGCGACCCACCCCGGCATCGGGGCTTTTGTCCGGGCGATCAACCGCTATATCGCCCCCCATGACCCAGCTTGCCGACATCGAAGCGGAATATGCGTTCCTGGAAGCCGACGACCGATATCGTCTGCTGATCGATCTTGGCCGTCAGCTCGAACCCATGCCGGATGCCCTCAAGACCGACGCCACGCTGGTGCGCGGCTGTTCGGCCAGCGTCTGGGTCTATCCCGTCGATCGCGGCGATGGCACGCTGCATTTCCTGGCCGACAGCAATGCAGCGATCACCAAGGGGGTGATCGCGCTGGTGCTCGCCACGGTTCAGGACCAGCCCGCCGCCGACATCGCGACTGCCGATATCGATGCAGCGCTGGCCCCGTTCGATCTGAAAGCGCAGCTCAGTTCCAACCGGACCCAGGGCATTCCCAACATGATCGCCCTGATTCGCGCCAGCGCTGCCCGTGTTGCAGCGCAGTAACGCTCAAGTATCCGACTGACAGCGCAAGCATCAAGTCACGCTGCCGCAAGGCAAACTGCGAAGGCCCTTTACAGCGCGAACCACCCTTGCCTAAAGCAAAAGGGGGGATGGCAAAAGTGTTCAATCGTGCTGAAAGGCTGTTGCGTACCCTATGAAACCCGGTCCTTCCTGCCCCAATTGCGGGCGGTTCATTCCTGTCACCCGAAGTTTTGCAAAGCTCGGCCGGGTGTTTATTTGCCGTAAATGCAGCGAACGACTGGTCGTCCCGCGCGGCTTTACCGCCGCGGCGATCCTGCTGGCGACGATTGCGGTCGTGCTGACCCTGTTCCTCGATCAGCGCCAGCATCTGGCCCTGGCGATCCTGGGCCTGATCGTTCTGGTGCCGCTGCTCATCTATCTGGTCACTCCGGTCCGCAAGTTTCGCTGACCAAGGGGGGCGATGCCGGCCGGACGGATCGGCGTCGCCTCCAATGACTCTGGCCCGATGACACTGGCGCTCGGCTCGGCTATGCGCGCGCCATCATGACCGAATACAGCTCCGATCTGCTCCGCCTGCTCTCGACGCGCGGCTATGTCCACCAGATGACCGACGCCGCCGCGCTCGACGCGCTGGCGACGAAACAGGTCGTGCCGGGCTATATCGGCTTCGATCCCACCGCACCGTCGCTGCACGTCGGCAGCCTGGTTCAGATCATGCTGCTGCGCCGCCTGCAACAGACGGGGCACAAGCCCATCGTCCTGATGGGCGGCGGCACCGGCAAGGTCGGCGACCCCAGCTTCAAGGACGAGGCGCGCAAGCTGATGACGGCCGAGACGATCGCCGCCAACATCGCCTCGATCAAGACCGTTTTCGAACGCTTCCTGACCTTCGGCGACGGTCCCACCGACGCGGTCATGCTCGACAATGCCGAATGGCTCGACGCGCTCGAATACCTCCCGTTCCTGCGCGATTACGGCCAGCATTTCAGCGTCAACCGGATGCTCAGCTTCGATTCAGTCAAGCTGCGGCTCGACCGGGAGCAGTCGCTCAGCTTCCTCGAATTCAACTACATGATCCTTCAGGCGTACGACTTTCTGGAGCTGTCGCGCCGGATCGGCTGCCGGCTTCAAATGGGGGGATCGGATCAGTGGGGCAACATCATCAACGGCGTGGAACTGTCCCGCCGCGTCGACGGGACCGAGGTGTATGGCATCACCACCCCGCTGATCACCACCGCCGATGGTGGCAAGATGGGCAAGACCATGTCCGGCGCGGTCTGGCTCAACGAAGACGCCCTGCCCGCCTATGACTACTGGCAGTTCTGGCGCAACACCGACGACCGCGACGTCGGCCGCTTCCTGCGCCTGTTCACCGACCTGCCGCTGGAAGAGATCGCTAGGCTGGAGGCGCTGGAGGGCGCCGAGATCAACGAAGCGAAGAAGATGCTGGCGAACGAGGCGACCGCCATGTGCCGGGGCCGCGCGGCAGCGGACGCCGCAGCCGAAACCGCGAGACGCACCTTCGAGGAAGGCAGTGCCGGCGGCTCGCTGCCGACGCTTGCCGTCAGCGGTTCGATCGCGCTGGTCGATGCTCTGGTCGGCCTTGGCTTCGCCGCATCCAAGGGTGAGGCGCGGCGGCTGATCAAGGGCGGCGGCGCCCGCGTCGACGGCGAAAAGGTGGCGGACGAGGCAGCCACGGTTGCCGTCATCGGCGAGGTGCGCATTTCGGCGGGCAAGAAGCATCACGGCCTGCTCACTGCGCAATAGCCGCAGGCGCACGGCAAGGGTTCGTTAAGTCCGTTTGTTGCCGATGCCTTCATCGTCGCCCCGCCAAGGTTGCGCGGGACGCAACCGCCTGTGGGGACAGGAAAAACGATGAGAGCCGCAACCAGCCTGGCCTATGTCGACAACCGCGCGGTGGACCGGGACGAAGTCCATTTCCGCGCCCGCGCCACCGGCCCCGGCGGCCGCCCGCTCACCCTGCTGATCGTCAACCTGTCCCCCCACGGCCTGATGGCGCGCACCGATGCCGTCATCGAACCCGGAACCGCGCTGCGCGTGCACCTGCCGGTGGTCGGCCAGGCCATGGTCGATGTCCGCTGGTCGCTCGGCGGTCGCATCGGCGGCCAGTTCGACACCCCCATCGACCGCGCCACCTATTACCAGCTCCTGGCGCAAGTGATGCGCGGCTAAGGATTTGAAGCCATCAAAGCGGCCGGTAGGCTTCCGATCCCATTGCGGGCGTTCGACGGCGCACCTACAAAACCCGTAAGGTGCCAAAGTCATCCGTGTGCGGGAGTTATATATGAGAGAATCCGAGCACGCTCATAGGCTAGGCACTGTCTCCCGCAAACAGGGTTTAACCGTTGGCGTGGGGGCAGCAGCGCTATTTATCGCGTCACTGTTCATTTGGCAGGAGCCAGTTGCGACGACCCTGTCGTTGTCATTCGTAATCGTTTGCTGCGTGTCGATAATTTGCTGGCCCCTCCGGCATGAAAAGGCGTTCTCTCCTTACATGATCAGCATTTCGATTTTGCATGTTGCAGCTTCCTTCATGATTTCACCTTATGTTGAAGGTAAGCTCACCTATCTCCTTACCCCGTTCGTTTTCCTCGACATTTTCGCTAACGTATATGCGCTGAAATGGATGATTGGCAGCCAGCTGAAAGGTCGGGCCAAAGAATAAGGCGCGGTGCGGCCCCGCCCAACTGCCGAGATGAGCATGATTTTTCGGGTCACTCTCCGAACCGCATGCTGACATTTCGTTTTCCACCCATAGTCGGTCATTCAGCCACCTTGCTCAAAGCTGCCGTTCATAACTCTCAACCGAATGTGAGTTCAGCCCAAACCCCCGCTCGTCCTGAGCCTGTCGAATGACGGATAGCCAAAACCCCGTTCATGCTGAGGAGGGGCGCAGCCCCGTCTCGAAGCACGGCCCCATAGCACTTCGAGACGCCGCTGGCGCGGTGCCTTAGTGCGAACGGACAATGTGCCATGTCAGGCAAATATCCTTCATTAAGCCTGAAGATCAGCCAGCAGGCGCTTCACCCTCACCCCGACCGCAGCAGCGCCACCGCCGCATCCCGCTCAAACAGATAGAGCGCGATCCGTGCCGCCTGCCCCCGCTCGCCCTGCAACCCGCCGTCCCGGTCGATCAGCAGCCGCGCGTCCTGATTGGCGGCGGGCAGCAATTCGGCCATTTGCTCCGGGCTGGCCAGCCGGAACGCCATCTCCCCCGATTGCCGCGTGCCCAGCAGTTCGCCCGCACCGCGCAGCCGCAAATCCTCCTCGGCGATCCGGAACCCGTCATTCGTCTCCCGCATCAGCGCCAGCCTCGCGCGCGCCGTCTCGCTCAGGGTCGAACCGCGCAACAGCAGACAGATCGACTTGCCCCCGCCCCGCCCCACGCGCCCGCGCAACTGGTGCAGCTGCGCCAGCCCGAACCGGTCGGCATGTTCGATCACGATCAGCGTTGCGTTGGGCACGTCCACGCCCACCTCGATCACGGTCGTCGCCACCAGCACGCCCGCCGCCGCCGACTGAAACCGCGCCATCTGCGTGTCCTTTTCCGGCGGCTTCATCCGGCCATGCACCAGCGCCACCGCCGCGTCGCCCAGTCGCGCCCGCAGGCTCTCCGCCCGCGCCTCCGCCGCCGCCAGGTCGGACTTCTCGCTCTCCTCGACCAGCGGGCACACCCAATAGGCCTGCCCCCCGCCCGCCAGATGCCGGGCCAGCCCCTCGACCACCTCGGCCAGTCGATCCTCGGAAACCACCCGCGTCTCGATCGGCTCGCGCCCCGGCGGCATCTCGTCCAGGCGGCTGACATCCATCTCGCCATAATTGGCTAGCGTCAGCGTGCGCGGGATCGGCGTTGCGGTCATCACCAGCAGGTGCGGTGGTCGCTGCGCCTTGGCCTGAAGCAGCATCCGCTGGGCAACGCCGAACCGATGCTGCTCGTCCACCACCACCAGGCCGAGGTCGCGGTAACTGACTGCCTCCTGAAAGATCGCATGCGTGCCGATCAGGATCTGGATCGACCCATCCGACAAGCCCATCAGCGTCGATTCGCGCACCCGCCCCTTGTCCCGCCCGGTCAGCACCGCGACAGTGACGCCGGTCGGCGCCAGCATCCGGCTCAGCGTCTCATAATGCTGCCGCGCCAGGATCTCGGTCGGGGCCAGCAGCGCGCCCTGCGCCCCCGCCTCTGCAGCGATCAGCAGCGCCATGGCTGCCACCAGCGTCTTGCCCGATCCGACATCGCCCTGCAGCAGGCGCAGCATCGGCCGGTCCTGCGCCATGTCGCCCTCGATCTCGCGGATCGTCCGCGCCTGCGCGCCCGTCGGCGCATAGGGCAGCTTCAATCGCGCCCGAAGTGCGCCATCACCCATCAGCGACTTGCCCCGCTTCGACCGCGCCTCGCCGCGCACCAAAGCCAGCGCCAGCTGGTTGGCGAACACCTCGTCATAGGCCAGCCGCTCGCGCGCCTTGGCCTCCGCCGGATCGGCATGAATGCGGCTCAATGCCTCGCGCCAGCCCGGCCAGCCGCGCGCCGCTTTCACCCCCGGCTCGATCCATTCGGGCAGCACCGGCGCTCGCGCCACCGCCTGTTCGGCAAAGCCCGCCAACCGTTTCGACGTCACCCCCTCGGACAGGGGATAGACCGCCTCGCGCTCGGCCAGCCCGTCCGCTTCCTCCAGCGGCAGCACATGATCGGGATGAATGATCTGCAATTCCTGGCCGTATGTTTCCAGCTTGCCGGACACGCGCCGCGCCTCGCCGATCGGCAACAGCTTCTTCACCCACCCGCTCGATCCGCCGAAATAGACGAGGGAGACGATATTCCCGCGCGCATCCTGCGCATGCACCCGCGTCGGCCCGCGGCCCGCGCTCACCCGGTAATCCAGCGGCACCAAAGTGATCGCGATCACCCGCCCCGCATCCGCCGCATCCAGTTCCTCGCGCGGCAGTCGGTCCACCCATCCGGTCGGCAAGTGGAACGCCATGTCCACGATCCGGCCCAGCCCCAGCCGTTCCAGCGGCTTGGCCAACTGCGGCCCAACGCCCTTCAGCACGGTGATTTCCGCGAACAATGGATTGAGGATATCGGGACGCATGACGCAGCCATAGGCCAGCCGACGGCCTGAACAAACACCCCGTGCTTATGTGCAGCCTACGCTCCTGCCCCGCCCGCGCTCTTGCGAAAGCAGGAGCCCAGAGTAACAATGCGACGTCCTCGACACTCTGGGCTCCTGCTTCCGCAGGAGCACGAAGCCGCCGGCATCTCGACAGCCCTATCCCGTCGCCCCGGCCTTGAGCCGGGGTCCAGCTATCTCCGGCCGCTGAAGAAGCGGGATCCCGGCCCAAGGCCGGGATGACGTGAAGGATGAACCTTGCCTTCACCGGATCAAACCTGCCCGTTCCGGGGAGGATTGGGCTGGCATCGGCGCGGATCCGACCCTATCTCCCACCGGCCAGCCGACGGCGCATTCCCGCGCCGCCGGTCAATCGCCTATGGAGCCTGTTCCGCCATGGACCGCGAAACCCGCCTGAAGCGCCTGAAGTTCCGTGCCTGGCATCGCGGCACCAAGGAGGCCGACCTGATGATCGGCGGGTTCTTCGACGCCGCGCACGCGGCATGGAACGATGACGAGATCGCGCTGTTCGAGGAACTGATGGAGGAACAGGATGTCGACATCATGGCCTGGGCACTCGGCGTCGCGCCCGTCCCGCCCCGTTACGCAGGCGGCATGTTCGACGCCATCCGCAAGCTCGATTTCATGAAAATCCCCGACTGATCCCCCTCTCCCCTTCAGGGGAGAGGGCCGGGGAGAGGGGGCGCGCCCCAAGCGATCCGCCCGCTGCCTCCCCCTCTCCCAACCCTCTCCACTGAAGGGGAGAGGGCTTTATGCGAGCCCCCCAATGCCCGACCTCTCGACGATCCTCCGCGCCACCCAGCCGCTCACCCTTGCGGGCGTCCCCGCCGGGTTCCTCCCGTGGCTTCTCGCCGACCTTGCGCGGGCGGCGGATGGCGGCGCGGTCTATATCGCCCCGGACGAGGCGATGATGCGCGCGGTCGCCGCCACCGCGCCCATCTTCGCGCCGGAGCTTGAGGTCATCGCCTTCCCGGCCTGGGATTGCCTGCCCTATGACCGCGCCAGCCCGACGCTGCGCGTCATGTCGGAACGGCTGGCCGCGCTGCATCAGCTGCAACAGAAACCCCGCGGCCCGCGCCTCATCGTCACCACCGCCAACGCCGCGACCCAGCGCACCCTGACCCGCTTCCGCATCCGTCAGCTCGTCGCCCGCCTCGCCTCGGGCGAGCGCATCTCTACCGACCGGCTGGTCAAGCTGCTCGCCGCCAACGGCTACAACCGGGTCGATACCGTGCATGACGCGGGCGAATTTGCGGTGCGCGGTGGCCTGGTCGATCTCTACCCCTCCGGCGCGGAACAGCCGCTCCGCCTCGATTTCTTCGGCGACGAGATCGAGACGGTGCGCACCTTCTCGACCGAAGACCAGCGCACCACCGGCCGCCTCGACGGCTTCACCCTGCTCCCCGCGTCAGAAGCCCTGCTGGACGAGGACAGCGTCAAGCGCTTCCGTGCGGGCTATCGCGAGCGCTTCGGCGCGACCGCCACCGGCGATCCGCTCTATCAGGCGATCAGCGACGGCCGCCGCCTGGCCGGCATGGAGCATTGGTTGCCGCTGTTCGAGGAAAAGCTCGAAACCCTGTTCGACCATCTGCCCGACGATGCGGTGGTGGTCCGCGACCCCGGCGTCCCCGCCGCCGCCGAACAGCGGATCGAGGCGGTGAACGACTATTTCGCCAATCGCGAGCGCGCCCAGTCCAAGGATCCGGGCAGCTACCGCCCCCTCGCCCCCGCCTCGCTCTATGTCATGGCCAAGGAATGGGCCGAACTGACCGCCAAGGCCAAGGCGCATCTGGCGACCCCCTTCCATGAACCCGACAGCGCCACCGCGCTCGACTTCGGCGTCGACAGCGCCCGCGATTTCGCCCCCGAACGCGCCGGGGGACAGAATGTCTATGAGGCGGTGGTCGCCCACCTCGACGCCCTGCGGAAATCGGGCAAGCGCCCAATCCTCGCCAGCTATTCCGAGGGTGCGCGCGAACGGCTGAAGGGGCTGCTCGCCGACCATGGCCTTACGCAAATCACCCTGGTCGACAGCTGGCAGGAGGCGATGGGCGCGTCGAACAAGGCGGTCGCGCTGATCGTCCTGCCGCTCGACCATGGCTATACCACGCCCGACGTTGCCGTCCTCACCGAACAGGACATGCTCGGCGACCGCCTCGTCCGCCGCCGCAAGCGCAAGAAATCGACCGACGCCTTCCTGAACGAACTGGCGACGCTCACCCCCGGCGATCTGGTCGTCCATGTCGATCACGGCATCGGCCGGTACGAGGGGCTGATGCAGATCCCGGTGCAAAAGGCACCGCACGACTGCGTCGCATTGAGCTATGCGGGCGGCGACAAGCTCTACGTGCCGGTAGAAAATCTCGAGGTCCTCTCCCGCTTCGGGGCCAGCGAAGAGGGTGCGACGCTCGACAAACTGGGCGGCGAGGCGTGGCAGCGGCGCAAGTCGCGGATGAAGGAGCGCATCCGCGAGATCGCGGGTGAGCTGATCGCCACCGCCGCCAAGCGCGCGCTCCGCCCGGCCGAGGTGATGCAGCCCGATCCCGGCGGCTATCCCGCCTTTGTCGATCGCTTCCCCTATGAAGAAACCGACGATCAGGACCGCGCCATTTCCGAAGTCATCGACGATCTCGGCGCGGGCCGCCCGATGGACCGCCTCGTCGTCGGCGATGTCGGCTTCGGCAAGACCGAGGTTGCACTTCGCGCCGCATTCGTCGCGGCGATGGCCGGGATGCAGGTCGCGGTCATCTGTCCCACCACGCTCCTCGCCCGCCAGCATTACCAGAACTTCAAGGCCCGCTTCGAAGGCTTCCCGATCGAGATCGGCCGCCTCTCCCGCCTCGTCGGCACCGCCGAGGCAAAGGCGACCAAGGAGGGGCTGGCGAACGGCCAGATCGACCTCGTCGTCGGCACCCACGCGCTGCTGGCCAAGGGGATCGAGTTCAAGCGCCTGGGCCTGGTCATCGTGGACGAAGAACAGCGGTTCGGCGTGACCCACAAGGAACGGCTGAAGGCACTGAAGACCGACGTCCATGTCCTCACCCTCACCGCCACGCCGATCCCGCGCACGCTGCAGATGGCGATGTCGGGCCTGCGCGAACTCTCGGTCATCCAGACGCCGCCGGTCGACCGCCTGGCGGTGCGCACCTATGTCATGCCCTGGGATCCGGTCGTGGTGCGCGAGGCGCTGCTGCGCGAGCATTATCGCGGCGGCCAGGCCTATTTCGTCACTCCGCGCATCGCCGACCTGCCGGAGATCGAGGAGTATCTGCGCACCGACGTCCCCGAAATCCGCTACATCGTCGCGCACGGCCAGATGGCGCCTAGCGAGGTCGAGGAACGGATGAGCGACTTCTACGACCGCAAGGCGGACCTGCTCGTTTCCACCACCATCGTGGAAAGCGGCCTCGACATCCCCAGCGCCAACACGCTCATCATCAACCGCGCCGACAAGTTCGGCCTGGCCCAGCTCTATCAGCTACGCGGCCGCGTCGGCCGGGCCAAGACGCGCGCCTATGCCTATTTCACCACCCCGCCAGAGCGGATGATGACCGAGACCGCCGAAAAGCGGCTGAAGGTGCTGTCCGACCTGGAGGGGCTGGGCGCGGGGTTCCAGCTTGCCAGCCACGATCTCGACATTCGCGGCGCGGGCAATCTGCTCGGCGACGAACAGTCCGGTCATATCCGCGAAGTCGGGTACGAACTCTATCAGTCGATGCTGGAGGAGGCGATCCTCGATGCCCGCGCCGGGGGCCTCCGCGACGACCGGCCGCGCGATTTTTCACCCCAGATCAATGTCGATGCGCCGATCATGATCCCCGAGGACTATGTCCCCGATCTCGACCTGCGCATGGGTCTCTATCGCCGCCTGAACGAGGTGGAGGACAAGGCCGGCATCGAAAGCTTCGCCGCCGAACTGATCGACCGCTTCGGCAAGCTGCCCGACGCGACCGACAATCTGCTCAAGCTGATCGAGGCCAAGCTCAACGCGAAAAAGGCCTGCGTCGCCAAGCTGGACGTGGGGCCAAAGGGCGCGCTCGTCACCTTCCACGACGACAAGTTCCCGAACGTCGACGGCCTGCTCGCCTATGTCGACAAGCTGAAGGACGTGGCCAAGCTGCGCCCCGACATGAAACTCGTCATCACCCGCGCCTGGGGCAGCCCCGAGCAACGCCTGAACGGCGCGCTGCAACTGTCTAGGGGCCTGGCCAAGGCGGCGGGGTGATCCCGCCCCGGCTCGTTCCTTCAGGCGGCGGGCGGCGGGATGATCCGATCGATGCGATAGACCACGCCGTTGCGCGTGCGGATCGGCTCGCCGACGATGCGGGCGGCTTCCTCGCCTTCGCCAATCAGGATGGCGTCGCCGTCCTTGCGCAGCGACAGCGCCGATCCGGACACGCTGGCCAGCTTCGCGGTCCCGCCGTCCTTGGCCAGTCCCTGATCCAGATCGTCGCGTGAGATATAGCCCGTGGCAACATGTGCGCGAAGCAGCGACACGAGCTGCGGCCGCCCCGCCTCAGCCTCCAGCGCCGTCCGCTGTTCGGCGGGCAGCGCCGTGAACGCGGTATCGACGGGCACGAACACCGTATAGGATCCTACTCCGTTGAACGTGCGCTCCAGCCCAGCGGACTTCATCAGCGCTGCGGCTGTCTTCAGGTCCGCCGTCTCTGCGATCACCTCGTACAGCGTGTCGTCGGTCACCGAAGCTTCGGCGGCGGCGTTGCCGTCCACCCCCGCCTCGTTTCCGCCGCACGCCGACAGCGCCAGTCCGATCGCCAGTGCGCCGGCCAGTCCAAGCCTGTTCATCCTCATCCCCTTTCCCAGAATCATTGCCTGCCGTGTCGACGGGCGATCAGAGCAACAGCTCGATGGCCTGCTGGATCAGCAGAGTCGTCGGGTCGATCTCGTAGACATAGCCATCGCTGTACCGATACATCGCGTCGGTGCCGTCGACGTAGCGGTCGCGGTACTGCGGCGGCACGTTATAGAAATCATATCCCGGCGGCATCGGCTGTCCCACCGCCCATTCGTTGCCGGTCAACAGCGCCGCGATCCCGTCGATCGCGCCGGAAGACGGATTGACGCCCAAGATCGCGCCATCGGCATAACGATAGTCGAGCCCGTCGTCATAGCCGTAATAGCTGTCGTAATATTGCGGCACGTCGTAATCGACATAGCTTTGCGGCCACGCATTGCCGCCGAACAGTGCCCCGCCCAGCAGCGGCAGGAACCCGACGACAAGGCTTGTCTGCGGATTTACCCGATACAGATATCCGTCCGAATAACGGTAATCGTACCGCCGATCGTCGCGCCACGATCCCCAGTTGCCGTACCAGTTGTCATAGCGCTGGGAGTTGCCCCACAACTTCTTGGCCTGACCGGGCGGCAGGCATCCGTTGTTCTTCTTGGCCAGTCCCGGCGGGCACCCGTCGATCACAACGGTGCGTCCGTCATACCAGCGGCCATTGTCGGCATAGCGGACGCGCTCGACGGGATTGCGAACGACGCGGACATCCCGGACGTCGCGCCGGTCCGGGCCGCGCTCGACAAAGACCGGACCCCGGTCGAGCCGACCCTGCCCCGGGGGACCGCGATCGATCCGCACCACGTCCTTGCCGGGCCGGTTGTCCCGCCCGTTGCCGCGATCGTTGCGGTCCGGGCCGCCACGCCTGTCGATGCCCGACGGGCCGCGCTCGGCGACCCTGGGCGGCCCGCCGCGATCCGGCTTGGCGCCGTTGCCCTTGCCAGGCCCGCCATTGCCCTTGGCCGGCCCGCCCGCTTTGGCCGGACCTTGCCCGCCGCCATTGCCCTGTCCATTGCCTTTGCCCTGCGCCAGGGCGGGCGATCCGACGACCAGCATCGCGGTCGCGGCAAGCAGCGCCAGTCTACGCATCATACACTCCTTCACGGTTCGCGGGTCAAACGTCGATCGGACCGAAAGCGTTCCAATCGAAGGGAACGGTCCACGGTGCGCGGTCAAGCGCCGCGAGGTGGCCAGTGAACTGATCATGGATGCAAAGGCGGTCGATCTGGAACGCGCCGAGGTGATGCGCGAAATGCAGCTGAAGCGGCTGGGAAACCGTATCGTCGCCGATTACATTGCCGCTGTCGCGCCGGGATCGCCGAACGACATCATCGACGTGCAGAAGTCGGATAGCGTTCCCGTGGCGAGTATGCCCCGGCGCTGATAGGCAAGGGATGCGCCCTGCGCCGATTGCCCCGAAGGACGACCGGATCGCATCCCCCCGCCGGTCGTTACGCACCGATGCAGATCGAACCCATTCTGGCCGACATCGTCGCCGAAATTGAAGCCGATGCCGCCGAGATCGAGGCAGCGGCCGACCGCAAGAACCCCGACGCAGTGCCCGGCCCCATCGGCATCGCGGTCGCCACGCCCGATCATGTCCACAGCGCCGGGGCCTTTGATCGGCGCTTTCCGATCCAGTCCATATCCAAGGTGTTCGCGCTCGACCTGGCGCTTCGCCAGCACGGGGATGCGGTGTTCAAGCGCGTGGGCCGCGAACCGTCGGGTGATCCCTTCAATTCGGTTATCGATCTGGAGCGTACCTGCGGCATCCCCCGCAACCCGTTCATCAATGCAGGCGCGCTGGTCGTCTGCGACCTGCTTGCCGAACAGGCGGGTGAAGCAAACCCGGTCGAAACACTGATCCGCGATAGCGTGGGCGATCTGCCAGTCGATTTGAACGAGGATGTGCTGGCCAGCGACGGCGACCTCAACCGCGCGATGCTCAGCTTCATGAAGCATCACGGCAATGTTGAACAGCCGATCGACGCCGTGCTCGACCTCTATGCCCGGCAATGCGCGCTGTCGCTCGACTGTCGCGGGCTTGCCATATCGGGCCGGTTCCTCGCGCATACCCGCTTGGCATCGGATGACAAGGACGCCTTCAAGCGCGCGTGCCAGAACCGGATGGTGCTGGCCCTGATGATGACCTGCGGCCATTATGACGGCTCCGGCGACTTTGCCGTCCGGGTCGGCCTGCCTGCCAAGAGCGGGGTCGGCGGCGGCATCCTGGCCATTGCGCCGGAGATCGCCTCCATCGCCGTCTGGTCGCCCAATCTCGATCAGCATGGCAACTCGATCCTCGGCGTGCGCACGTTGGAGATGCTCGGCCACCGCACCGGTTGGTCGGTCTTCGGTCCGCCCCGCGATTGACCGGCGGCGCTGTCCTACAGGCGCAGCACCCGGTACGGTGAGCGGTTCCCGCTTTTTCCCATGGTCGATCCCTGCTGACGCATTGTCTGATAGCCCCGACAAGGCTGACACCTTCGCCCGCGTTCCGCGTACCCTTGTCAACTGTCACGCCCCAGAACAGCTGACACCCTCACCCTTCCCACCGCCTGTCGGCGGCGGGCCCCTTCCCTCTCCCGCATGCAGGAGAGGGAGGGAGCGCCGTCAGGCGCGGAAGGGTGAGGGTGTTCTCTCTCCGTCACCTGTCAACCGGCTCTGAAAAACCGATCCATTTCGTCAAAACTGTCAACCGCTCCGTCAACGCCGAAACCCGCGCTTCCCCCGTCCCAAGCATTCGCCCATTGCCCTTGCCCGCTCCCCCGCCCTACGGACGCCGCCGATGACCAAGCCGCCGCATCCCTTCACGCTGCACAACTTCCGGGCCTATTGGCTGGCCCGCCTGTCGGGGACGCTGGCACAGATGGCGATGGTGATCGTCATCGGCTGGCAGGTCTATGACATCGCTAGGCAGACGATGGGGGTGCGCGAAAGCGCCTTCTATCTCGGCCTGATCGGCGTCGCCCAGTTCCTGCCGCTGCTCGTCCTCTCGCTGGTTGCGGGCTGGATCGCAGACCGCGTGGACCGGCGGCTGATCGCCCGCGCCGCCCTGATCCTTGAGGCAGGATGCGCTGCCATGCTCGCCTGGTTGACCTATAGCGGAGACATCGGCCTGCCCGCGCTGTTCACGGTCGCGGCGCTGCTCGGCGTCGCCCGCGCCTTTGCCGGGCCTGCTCTGGGCGCGCTCGCCCCCAATCTGGTGCCCGCCGCCGTCCTGCCCACCGCCATCGCCATGAGCAGCGTGTCCTGGCAATCGGGCGCGGTGCTCGGACCCGCACTTGGCGGCTATCTCTATGCCGCCGATGCAGGATTGCCCTATGCGGTATCCGCCGGGCTGTTCACGCTGTCGGTGGTGATGCTCAGCCTCGTCCGCCCGATCAATGCCCAGGGGCGGCCGTCGGGCGGCAACCCATGGCAACAGATGGTCGAGGGGCTGACCTATGTCCGGCGCAACCGGCTCGTGTTCGGGGCGATCTCGCTCGATCTGTTCGCCGTCCTTTTCGGCGGAGTCACCGCGCTGCTCCCCGTCTATGCCCGCGACATCCTGATGGTCGGCTCCGAAGGGCTGGGGCATCTGCGGGGCGCGCCGTCGCTGGGCGCTGTGATCGTCGCCATCGGCTTTTCGCTTCGGCCGCTCAAGGATCATGTGGGGCAAAAGATGCTGTGGGCCGTCGCCACTTTCGGCGCGATGACCGCAGTGTTCGGCATCGCTGGGCCGCTATTCTACCTGGCCATGGGACCGGCCGGCGTGGGCAGCGATTTCGCTCCCGGCGTCGCCCTGTCGCTGCTGGCGCTGGTGGTGCTGGGCGGCGCGGACATGTTTTCGGTCTATGTCCGCCAGTCGCTGATCCAGCTGTCGACGCCCGATGCGATGCGGGGCCGGGTGGGCGCGGTCGCCACCCTGTTCGTCAGCGGCTCGAACGAGTTGGGCGAGGCCCGCGCCGGTTTCTTCGCCGCTGCCATCGGCCCCATCGCCGCCACGGCGGTCGGCGGGGTACTGGCGGTGGCGATCACAGGTTTATGGGCCTATATCTTTCCTGAATTGCGCCGGGCGCGGAACTTCGAGACCGTGGAGACGCTGGAATTCCCGCCCATAGAACCGCCAAAGGAGAAGGCCCAATGAAGGCTCAGTCGATCCTGGACACCATCGGCAACACGCCGCACATCCGCGTATCCCGGCTGTTCCCGGATGCAGAGGTGTGGATCAAGTCCGAACGGTCGAACCCCGGCGGATCGATCAAGGACCGCATCGCGCTGGCGATGATCGAGGCGGCGGAGGCATCGGGCCGGCTTCAGCCCGGCGGCACCATCATCGAGCCGACCAGCGGCAATACCGGCGTCGGCCTGGCAATGGTCGCGGCGGTGAAAGGCTACAAGCTGGTGCTCGTCATGCCCGAAAGCATGAGCCTCGAGCGCCGCCGCCTCATGCTCGCCTATGGCGCGACCTTCGACCTGACGCCCCGGGAAAAGGGGATGAAGGGCGCGATCGCCCGCGCCGAGGAACTGGCGGCGGAAACGCCGGGTGCCTGGATTCCGCAGCAGTTCGAAAACCCTGCGAATATCGACGTCCATGTCCGCACCACGTCGCAGGAAATCCTGGCCGACTTCGCCGACGCGCCGCTCGATGCGATCATCACCGGGGTCGGCACCGGCGGGCACATCACCGGGGTCGCAGAAACGTTGAAGCATCATTGGCCGGACCTCAAGGTCTATGCGGTCGAACCCGCCGCCTCACCGGTGATTTCGGGCGGACAGCCTGCCCCGCATCCCATCCAGGGCATCGGCGCGGGCTTCATTCCCGGCAACCTCCATACCCAGTCGATCGACGGGGTGGTGACGGTGGACGCCGCCGACGCCAAGGAAATGGCGCGCAAGGCCGCTCGGACCGAGGGGATGCTGGTCGGCATCAGCTCCGGCGCGACGCTCGCTGCCATCGCGCAAAAGCTGCCGGAACTGCCCGCCGGATCGCGGGTGCTCGGCTTCAACTACGATACGGGCGAGCGCTATCTGTCCGTGCCCGATTTTCTACCGGAATAACGCTTCCCCCACTCGCAGAGGGTCAGGGCATCTGATATTCCACACGCTCATGTGGGGTCGCAGCCGCCAAAACAGATTCGGGTTCGGAAAATGGACGGGGGCAGTCTTTGCCGTCGCCCTGTTGGCCGGTGCCAGCATGGCACTGGGCGACGGCGATCGCTGGCCGCCATCCGCCAGCGCCGCAGGAGCGGGCGATATGGACCGTTCGGTCAATCGCCGCCTGTCGGGTGCCGCCTGGATGCTGGGCGACGCACCGGTCGTCCCGGCATCCTGTCCGGCGGCGGCGGCGCGGCGGTCCGGCGAATGCAATGGCGATCGTCAGTGCCTGGCCGGCGTCGACCGTCAGCAGTCGCTGTGCGAGGCTGCCGGGCTGTGGCGTGATTGACCGCGGCCAGGGTCGGGACAGCTGACAACGGACAAGGCGATGGACAGCGCCCCCTTCCATCCGCATTGGGGGCCGCGATGAATGGCCGCTCGCCCGCTCATGACGATCCGCTGATCCGCCGGCGTCCCGCCATGCTGGCACTGCTGGCATTGGCGCTGATCCTCGTCCCGGCGCTGCTGGTCGCACTGACCCGCCATGGATCCGTCGCATCCCCCTCTACGGCCGCTGCGGCCAATGGAAACGTCGTGCCGCCAACGGTGTTGCCGCAGGTCGAACCGGTGGTGCTACGTCCGGTGGAGGTCGCGGATGCCGTGCGCATCAATGCCGCCATCCCCTTTTCTACCGCCCCCAATCCGGCGGCCGCCCCGTTCGCCTTTGCCGGCAGCGATGCCGACCGGGAACGGGCCATCGCCTGCCTGGCCGCCGCCGTCCTGTACGAAGCGGGCGAGGACCTGGAGGCGCAGCAATCGGTGGCTCAGGTGGTGCTCAACCGCGTGCGCCACCCCGCCTTTCCTGATACGGTTTGCGGCGTGGTGTTTCAGGGGTCGGAACGCAGCACCGGATGCCAGTTCACCTTTACCTGCGACGGTGCGCTCCAGCGGCGCTATTCGGACGGGCTGTGGGCGCAGGCACGGGAAGTCGCTGCCATGGCGATCAACGGCTTTGTATATGCCCCCGTCGGCCACGCCACCCATTACCACACCAACTGGGTCGTCCCCTATTGGTCGTCCAGCCTGGACAAGATCGTCGAGGTGAAGACGCACCTGTTCTTCCGCTGGACCGGATGGTGGGGCACGCCCCGCGCCTTCACGGACCGGGCGACGGGCATCGAACCCATCTATCGCGAGCTGGCATCCTATTCGCCGCTGCATGCGCCGATCAGTGCTGACCTGTCGCTGCCCGGCGATGAGGCGCTGGCAGGCGGCGTAGTAGCCGCGATGGCGGAATCGAGCCTGCCCCGAGCGGTGGAGGCAGAGCGCAACAGCTTTATCACCGCCATCGATCCGTCGGTGCCGGCCGACGAACTGCCGCTGCTGGCGGCGCGCGCCTGTGGCAGCCGTGCCTATTGCAAGTTTCTGGGCTGGACCGACGCGGCCAAGGTGCCGGCCGGCGGCACCGGCAGCCTGCCGCTCGATTCCCCGGCCCTCAGGACCATGTCGTTCAGCTATCTGCGCGATCGCGGGCGTCGGTTTGAAAAGGCCCTGTGGAATTGCGACGAGTTTCCCCGTTCCGCCCCCCAGGAATGCATGCAGCGCCGCGTGGTGCGTGCCGGTGCACGACCCGCGCCTGCCCCGCCCGCCGACGGTCCTGCCTCACCCCAGCCGCAGCCCGGGATCGCGCCCGACGGTTGAACCCGGGTCGATCGCCGATCGCAGCGCCATCATCAGGGTGGTCGCATCGGCCAAGGGCAGATCGCGCACCACAACCGCCGATGCCAGGCTGGCCCCCGCGGTATCGCAGACAAGCGTCGCCACGCCCAGCCGCCGCGCCAGCCAGCCGCGCGACAGCGTCACCGTCTGGACATGCGCCGCCGGAACGATCCACGCCCGACGGCGCAGCACGCCCCGCGTGATCCGGAGCGTGCCTGCATCCAGCGCATAACGATGATGCCGCCGCTGCAGCCACCCCAGCCAGACCGGACCGACGAGCAGCACCCCCAGCGGCCAAAGCCAGGGCTGGACCACCATCAGGCCGACAAAGCCGATCAGCGGTAGCGTGCTATAGCCGACCATTGCCCGGATGCTATGCGCAAAGGCCACGGGAACCAGCACCGGGTCACCCCATGGCGGCAATCCGGCGACGTCGAGGATACGGGTGGTTTCCTCCGCCCGGGCGAGCGGAGCCAGATCCTGAAGCCCGCCGGGATCGTCGCTGCCGCCCAGCATCTGGACAGCGAGCGATTGCCAGCCGAACAGTCGGGCGATGCGGCCGTGGCGGATCAGGGCGAGCTGGATGCGGGCGTTGGCGATCACCACTTCCGTCCGGGTGGTCAGGCCGCGGACCCGGCGGAACCGGCCGTCGGCGGCGGTCAGGGTAAAGCCATGTTCCTTGAACAGGGTGCGGACCAGGCCGCTGATCACCCCGATCGCCGCCGCCAGCAGGGCAAGCAGCGCGATCAGCAGCGGAGAGATGCTGTCGCGGACCTGTTCGCCGCCCTGGCGGATCACTTCCCGGTAATTGACCTGCTCGAAATCGATGAAGTTGTCGAGGAACTGAAGGCCGCCCAGCGCAACCGCGATCCAGACCAGGGAAAAGCGGAACAGGCCAAGCGTCAGCACGCGGCGCATCGACATGGCGAAGACCGGCGTCGCCGCCACCGGGGCCGCATCGTCGGCGGCCGCCATCGACTGGACCCCGCCCCCGCCCCGGCGGAGCAGGGCGCGCAGCCGGTCCGCCTCGGCCATGGACACGCTGTCCAGCAGCCCTTCATTCTTGTCCCCGCCCGCCGTTTCGATGCGGACCAGCGCCAGGCCGAACAGCCGGGCAAGCGGTTTCTGTTCGGTCGAGACGTCCTGGATGCGCTCCAGCGGGATGGACCGGCGGCTCTTGTTCAGCACCCCGTCGGCGATCACCAGCTCGTCCTCGCCGATCCGGTAGGTGAATGCCTGCCATTTCAGCCAGGCGAAGAAGCCGATCACCGCAAGCATCGCCACCGGCAGCAACAGCAGGGCAAAGGCCCCGCCCTTGGACAGCGCGGCATAAAGCGCGGGCAGCGCGAGCAGCGTCTGGGGCAGGTCGCGCAGCGCCCGGATCAGGATCGTCGCCGGATGCGTCCGGCGGGGGGCTTCATTCACCGGGCCGATCCGATGCTGTGGCGGATCGAATCGCGGATTTCCTCGGCCCGTTCCCGGGTGATGCCGGGCAGCGAGACGGTGGAATTGGCGGTTCCGGCCGTGTGCAGCACCAGGGTCGATACCCCGCACATCCGCTCCACCGGCCCCTGCGTCACGTCGATATGCTGGACGCGGGAGACGGGGACGATGGTGTGCGACCGGGTGAGCCAGCCCGATGCGACGTGCAGTTCGGTGCCCGTGAACGCCTGACCCCACCAGCGCCAGCGGCGCGGCGCGCCCGGCCCGACGCTGTACAGCGCCCAGACCAGGATGAGCCCCGGCAACAGGCCGAAGGGCGGCAGGCCGGTCGCTTCCCGCAGGCCATCGAACGCGAACCAGTCAAGCGCGCTCGCCCCGACGAGCGCGGGCAGCGCGGACAGCGCCGACTGGATCCGCATGACAGTGATCTGTCCGCGTTCGAGCGGGGCGAGCGGGACGAGTTCGAGCGAAGCCGGAGTGGGATGGGTCATGCCCGCCGATCATGCACTGCGGCAGCGGGCGGCTCAAGCGGCGATCAGGGCGGCGGTGGGGCGGTGGGGGTGGAAGGCACGTAGGGGGAAGAACCCTCACCCTTCCCACCGCTTTGTGGCGGGCGCCTTCCGGCGCCGGGTGGACCGTGCCCCGCACGGTCCAGTCCCTGCCGGGGGCAGGGACGACCCGGCACCCCCGCAAGCGGGAGAGGGAGCGTTGGCTTGGCCGCTAACCGTAAAGATTGCCTCTCCCCCTCACCCTTCCCACTCGCTGGCGCGAGCGGGCCCCTTCCCTCTCCCGCAAGGGGAGAGGGAGGGTTGTCCGCTGCGGCGCTTGCCGCCAGTTCGGCGCGCACCGTGGCGGTTTCGACCGCGAGTTCGGCGAACCAGGCGTCGCGCTCCGATTCCCCGGCGCGCACAAGGGGGACGAGCAAGGCGGCGTCATTATCCTCCAGCGCCTGTGTCTCCGCGTCGGTCAATTGCCGCTCATAATCGGGATCGCCCGGCGTCCCGGTCGCTTCGCCGTCGAAATCGGACGGCGGGGGGAAGCGGGTGCGCCATTCATGCTCGTCTTCGCACCACCAGACCGGGTCGCCCGCCAAGGGCGTGGCGAACGGTTGACAGTTTTGACGAAACGGATCGGTTTCCGGGGCCGCGTCAGCTGTCAACGGATCGGGCGCGAGCGCGATCAGGCCCGCCGCCTCTGCCCGCAGCCATTGATCCGCCGTCCAGTCGGCGCGGGCGGCGGGATCGAGATCGGCGACGGGCACGGCCGCGGCGGCATCCGTCCGGGTGCGCAGCCAGCGATCGGCGCGGGCGAGCGTGCGCACCCCCTCCAGCGCGTCGGGCGCGGCGACCCCGGCGGCGCCGATGCGCGCGGCGACGAACAGGGCGGCGCGACCGGGCGCGGCATGATCCCGAACCAGATCGAGATATTGTTCGAAATCGGCGGCGGCCAGGCGGGCGGCGGCATCCTCCCCCCCCCGCCGTCGCCGCCGGACGCTGAGCGGCGCGGGGCGACCCGGTGGCTAGCGCGGCATCGGCACGGCGATCGAGCCGGACGAGCATCCGATACGCCAGGGCATTGTCGTAGCGGTGGCGGGTGGTCATCGCGCCGTCATCATGGGTGACGGTTTCGCGCACGCCGTTGAAGGCGCGGTCCATCAGCGTATCGGCCAGCGCATCGCGCGACCGGAGCATCGCCGCCCGCCACCCCAGCGCAAAGGCCGCGCCCCGCGCACTGTCCCGCAGGGCATAGGCGCTTTGCCGCGTCAGGCCGACCATCGCGCAGGCGCGGGTGACGCTGACCCCATGGGCGATGGCGATCAGGAATTGCCGCTGCCGATCGGCGGTCCAGCCATCGGTGTTGCGGCTGTCATCGAGCGGGGCGGGCGGATGGAAGGCGGGCGCGACGTCAGCCGGGGTGACGGAGGAAGTGTCCATCGGGGTCGGTCCTCATGCAGGTGCAGGGGACCGGACAGATATGCTGGATTGGGGGGTGTAGGACAGGGGGAAGGACACAGACATCTCCCGGCTTTCAGGTGCTGGAAAGCCAGGTCAATAGAGACGCCATTCCCAAATATGTGTCTGCAATGTGGGCCTCTTAGCCAGCTTTTGCGCTTCTGTGCCTCGAAGCTGGAATGACTATTTATAGCATTAGCGGTCGTTTAGAGTTCGAAGCGCCCCTGCTGGAGAGCGTCGATATTATTGCCGCTAGGTCGGCACTGGGCATATCCCATAACCGCATGTTTTCAAATTTGGACCACGGCTCTGAGAAAGGCATAGGCCGCGTAGAGTTAAGCACCGTGATCAAAAAGGGGAATTGTTATCCCACCGAAACGTATGTAGTGGAGAAGTGCATATTGAACAAGGAGGATCACATTGGCGCGCAGCGGAAATTACTGTGCATTTTATGTCGCGGAACCATTTAATGCTGGGGCTTTGGGAGCGCATGCGACCAAAGATTTCTGCTACTACAACCTTCTTCGTTCATGGAAGGGTGCGGACCCAACCTTCCCGTTCAACGATTCGCACGCGCTAACTTACAACGTCCGCGACGGGAGCCACTGGGAACTTACGTTGAAGCCGAGGCTCAGGGAGCGGTTGCGTTCTTCGAAGAATTTGATCTTGTTCCTCAGCTCAAGCACGGTCAATTCTCGGGCATTGCGGGAGGAGATAGACTACGCCATCAACGATCAAGGTCTTCCATTAATCGTGGTCTATCCGGAATTTAAAACGAAGGAGAGCATCCTATCCAACGGATCGCTCAATCAGTCGGTTAAAAATCTCTGGTCGACGATTCCGGTACTAAGAGACTCGATTGAAAAAGTCCCGAGCCTACATGTGCCGATGGTCAAATCATTGATCTTTTCGGCTTTAGATGATGCTGATTTCAAGCTGGCAACGAAAATAAAGGAAGGCATTTTTCATTTTAGGCCATAGTTTAGGCCAATTTAATGCAGCCGTCTAACATTTAGCGAGCTAATGATTTATGAAGTATTTCCTGAAGTCAATTGCGACACTTTCTTTTTGGAAATACGCTATATTTTCAGGTGACGCGATAGCAAAGATTTTTGCATTTGTCGGCTTCCAATATGCTATCATGGATATGGCTGACTTTTTCAGTATATATACCAAAGATAAGTATAGTAGATTCGCTATCATTGTGATGTTTATAATTGCGATTGTTTGGGTGGCAATACGCAGGCGGCCAATTACTAGGTTTTCATACAGACTTCCGGGGAAGGACTTTTCTATAGAGGTAAGGATCGGCGATCTATTTGAAGGCGACAACGACGTGTTGGTAAGCACGAACACAACCTTCGATACTGACATGGCGGGCGGTCTGATTGATACTGACAGCATCCAAGGGCAAGTCGCCACCCGCTTTTTCAACGCGAACACGATGGAGATTGATCGTCAGCTTGCACTGGATCTTGCTTCCGTCCAAGGCACGCAGCGTCCGAACGCCCCCGGCAAGCAGATCGAGTATCCCATTGGCACTGTCGCTAGGGTTAAGAGTCACAACCGCACCTTCTATTTTGTAGCGATGTCGAAGCTCAACGCTCAAGGTACGGCACGCTCAGAGCCCCGGGACATCGACGTTGCGCTTGAGGAGGCGTGGTCGTTCATCAAAAGCCATGGTAGTGTCAGAGATCTTTCGATCCCGCTCATGGGCACTGGGCGTGGCCGGACCAGCATCCCGCGAAAAAAGATGGTGGAGCGGATCGCCCAATCCTTCACGGACGGTTCGACCAATCAGGTCTTCTGCAACCGCCTACGCATTTTCATCCGACCGCAGGACGCGGAAAGCTTTTCGGTCAACCTCTATCAAATTCGCGACTACCTCGTTCAGGGTCTCCACACTTGACGATAGTCGTGGGGTAGCTGAAGCTACAAAGGAGAACCCTGGCCAACCCACAAGATCATTACCCATCATTTTCTTCTATCTGCCCAGCGGAAACCCAATTCACAAGTCTTACGGGAACGTGACCTAACGGTCAGTACGCTGCAGAACAGACGTTTACGATCGGCGCAAATTTGATATTCTGAGGCGTCAGCCGCATCGATTTTCAACGATGGCTTTCGACAATAGCGGCAGTCGACATACTGCCTGCGAAGGTCTCTAAAATCACGCAGCCAGTCAGTCAGTGTCGGCGACATCTAAGATGAATATAGGGCCTGTTTCGGCATTATTCCCGAACCGTTCAACGACGAGAATTGGCACACAAGCTGCCGCCAATTCATACGGCCCAGCCCCTCCCCCTCACGCCGCCAAAAACATCTCCGGTGGCAGGGCCATCAGGCTCTCCGCGCCGCCCTCGATCTTCCGCCGCAACGCGCCCGCATCCGGCATGATGCGTTCGGCGTAGAAGCGCGCCGTCACCAGCTTGGCCTCGAGGAACGCGCGGTCCCCCTCCCCGGCCTCGAGCAGTTCGGCCGCCGCCTTGGCCATGCGCAGCCACATCAGGCCGACCGCGACGATGCCCATGATGTGCATGTAATGATGCGCGCCGGCGCCGACCTGGTTCGGGTCCTTCATCCCGTTCTGCACGAACCACAGGGTCGCCGCCTGTAGCTGGCCCAGCGCCTTTTCCAGATGGCCGGCGAAATCGGCGGTGGCGGGGACGGCCTTTGCCGCCGCGACCTCTTCGCCCACCAGCTTGAAGAAGGCCTGCACCGCGCGGCCACCATTCTGCGCGAGCTTGCGCCCGACCAGGTCCATCGCCTGAACCCCGTTGGTCCCTTCATAGATCATGGCGATGCGGGCATCGCGGACATATTGTTCCATGCCCCATTCGGCGATGTAGCCATGGCCGCCATAGACCTGTTGCGCGTTGGTGGCGATGTCATAGCCCTTGTCGGTGCCGTATCCCTTGATGACGGGGGTCAGCAGGCTGATGATGTCGTCGGCCTGTTGCCGCTCCTCCTCGGTCGCGGCGTGATGGGCCAGATCGACCTGGAGCGCGCCCCACAGGCAGAGCGCACGCAGCCCCTCGGTCAGGGCCTTTGCCTCCATCAGCATCCGGCGGACATCGGGATGGACGAACAGGGTGTCGGCCTTTTCGTTGGGATCGGCGGCGCCGGTGAGCGCGCGACCCTGACGCCGGTCGCGGGCGTAGTTGGCCGCGTTCTGGTACGCCGTCTCCGCGACACCCAGCCCCTGAAGCCCGACGCCCAGGCGTGCGGCGTTCATCATGATGAACATGGCGGCCAGGCCCTTATTCTCCTCGCCGACCAGCCAGCCGGTGGCGCCGTCATAGTTCATCACGCAGGTGGAATTGGCGTGGATGCCCATCTTGTGCTCGATCGAGCCGCAGGTGACCGCGTTGCGCTCGCCCAGCGAGCCGTCGTCATTGACCATGAATTTCGGCACGACGAATAGGCTGATCCCCTTCGAGCTGTCCGGCGCGCCGGGGGTCTTTGCCAGGACGAGGTGGATGATGTTGCTGGTCAGGTCATGCTCGCCGGACGAGATGAAGATCTTGGTGCCGGAGATGCTGTAGCTGCCGTCGGCGTTTGGCTCGGCGCGGGTCTTGATGAGGCCGAGATCGGTGCCGCAATGCGGCTCCGTCAGGTTCATGGTGCCGCCCCATTCGCCGGAGACCATGTTGGGCACATACTTCGCCTTCTGCTCCTGCGACCCCTTGGCCAGCAATGCGGCGATCGCGCCGTGGGTGAGGCCGGGATACATGGCGAAGGCCATGTTGGCGGAGATCATATATTCCTCGAACGCGGTGGCGACGACATGGGGCATACCCTGTCCTCCAAATTCCTCCGGCGCGGAGAGGGTGGACCAGCCGCTTTCGGTGAACTGGGCATAGGCTTCCTTGAAGCCGTCGGGGGTGGTGACGCTGCCGTCGGGGTGGCGGGTGCAGCCCTGCTGGTCGCCGGAGAGGTTGAGGGGGAAAAGGACTTCGGCGACGAACTTGCCGCCTTCTTCCAGCACCGCGTCGACGACATCGCCGGTCGCGGCGGTGAAGCCGGGCAGGTTGGTATAGCGGTCGAGGCCGATCACGGCGTTCAGGATGAAGCGCGTGTCGCGCACGGGGGGCGTATAGCTCGGCATGGCAATCCTACTCCTGGATCGGGTTCTGTTCTAGATAGTCGACGAACTGGTTGAGCTCGGCAATGGCGGCGTCGATGTCGCGTTTCTGCGCCTGGAGCAGCGCCACGCGGTCGCGGCAGCGGGCGATGGTCACCTTGCGCTGGACCTGCCGCCCCTCGCCCACGTCATACAGGTCGATCATCTCGCGGATCTCGCCCAGGCTGAAGCCGACGCGCTTGCCGCGCAGGATCCAGGCGAGCCGGGCGCGGTCGCGGTGCGAATAGATGCGGGTCAGGCCGCGCCGCTCGGGCGAGATCAGCCCCTCATCCTCGTAGAAGCGCAGCGCGCGGGCGGTGACGTCGAATTCGGCGCACAGGTCCGCGATGCTGAACTGATCGCGGTCGGGGCGAGGATCGATCGGGGCGAAGCTTGCCAGAGCGGGAATCGTTGCCATACCCGCTTTTCTAATTCACCTTTACGTCAACGTCAACCGGTGCCCAATTCAACTAGAGCAGGGACGGCGTCCGTCGGGCAGGCGAAAGGCCCCCGCCTCCGCCCGGCTGTCGGACAGCCGTTCCACCTGAACCGCCGACAGCGAGGCGCGATCGTCGCAGAATGCGCGGCAGGCATCGGGCAGATCGGCGGGAAAGGCGATGCGGTCGCCGTCGAACAGCGCGTCGAAGCGGCATTCGCCGTCGCCCAGTGCGATGGACAGGCGGTCGGCCGACAGCGTTGCCCGGCCGGACGCGGCGCAGCGCAGCCCCTCTCCATAATCGACGAACGCGCCGATGCTGTATCGGGCGGCATCGCCCCCCTCGCCCCCCGCCCCCTCGCCCAGCGGCACGACGCAGAGCCGATCGGTGTCGCGGGCATAAAGGCCGGTGGGCTCGGCACGGGCGGGATCGGGGATCAGGCCGCGTTCGATGGCCGCCTGTTCCAGCGGGTGGCCGGGCGCGGGGGTGGCGGCGGGCTGCTCGGCATCGCCGCAAGCCGACAGGGCGAGCAGCAGCATGGCCGCAAGCGCCGCCCGCATCAATCGATCCGTTCCAGCCCGTCCGGCGTGACGCGGCGATAGAAGCAGCTGGGCATCCCCGTATGACAGGCGGGGCCAGCGGGATCGCAAAGCAGCCAGACCGCATCCTGATCGCAATCGATGCGGATGTCGCGGACGGTGAGGACATGGCCCGACGTCTCGCCCTTGACCCACAGGCTCTGGCGGCTGCGCGACCAGAAGGTCGCGCGGCGCGTTTCCAGCGTCGCGGCCAGCGCGTCGGCGTTCATGTGCGCGAGCATCAGCACCGCGCCGGTATCGGCATGGGTGCAAACGGCAGTGATCAGGCCGCTTGCATCCCAGCGCGGGGTCAGCGCCGTGCCCTGTTCAAGCTCGGCGGCGCTCACCGGTCGCGCGCCTCGAACCGTTCATGGTCGCGCGGGGCCATGCGCACGGCATAGACGGCGCGGTCCTCCTCCATCCAGTGATCCAGCACCTCGCCATGCTGGAACAGCCAGGCGGCACCCGCCCCGTCGGCCGGATCCAGCGTCACGGTATAGCGGCGATGGCTGGCGGTCAGCAGCGATGCGACCCGGTCGAGCAGCGCATCCACCCCCTCCCCGGTCAGCGCCGACAGCGGCACCACATCGTCCCGGCGCGCGGCCTCGCCCAGCCGTTCCTCGCGCTCGTCGCCAACGAAAGCGTCGATCTTGTTCCACGCCTCGATCCGGGGCGTTTCCTCCGCCACGCCAAGGTCGCGGAGCACCCCTTCGACATCCGCCGCCTGCGCGTCGCTGTCGGGATGGGCGATGTCGCGGACATGGATGAGCAGGTCGGCAGCGATAACCTCCTCCAGTGTGGCGCGGAAGGCAGCGACGAGCTGCGTCGGCAGGTCGCTGACAAAGCCCACCGTGTCGGACAGGATCGCCTTGTCGATGCCGGGCAGCGCAATCTGCCTGAGCGTCGGGTCGAGGGTTGCGAACAGCAGGTTTTCCGCCATCACGCCCGCCCCGGTCAGCCGGTTGAACAGGGTGGACTTGCCCGCATTGGTATAGCCAACGAGCGCGATCACCGGCCAGGGGGCGCGTTGCCGCCGTTCGCGGTGGAGCGTGCGGGTGCGCGTCACCCCCTCAAGCTCGCGGCGCAGGCGGGCCATGCGGTCGCGGATCAGGCGGCGGTCGGCCTCGATCTGAGTCTCACCAGGACCGCCCAGAAAGCCGAAGCCGCCGCGCTGCCGCTCAAGGTGGGTCCAGCTGCGCACCAGCCGCCCCGCCTGATAATCGAGGTGCGCCAGTTCGACCTGAAGCCGACCCTCCGCCGTACGCGCCCGCTCACCGAAGATTTCGAGGATCAGGCCGGTGCGGTCGATCACCTTGCACTTGAGCGCGGTTTCCAGATTGCGCTGCTGGACCGGGGTCAGCGCGGCGTCGAATACCGCCAGTTCGCCCTCGAGCAGCGCGATCCGTTCGGCCAGCTGTTCGACCTGACCCGATCCGATCAGCGTCGCCGGGCGCGCGCCGCGCACGCGAAAGGCGATGCGGTCCACCACCTCCACGCCGATGGCCATGGCGAGACCGGCCGTTTCCTCCAGCCGCGCATCATTGTCGCGCGCCGAGCCGCCCTGATCCGGCAGGACCACGACGGCGCGGGCACCCCGGGCAAAATCGGCGACGTCACGGTCGAACCCGGTACTCAACGGCGGTTCCTCAAGAATCGTCGCCGCCGCTCGCCTGTTCCTCGGCCAGGTTCAGGTTGTTCGCCGGCTGAATGGTCGACACGGCATGCTTGTACACCAGCTGCGACATGCCGTCGCGCTGCAGCAGCATGCAGAACAGGTCGAATGCCGCGATATGCCCCTGGAGCATCACGCCGTTGACCAGGAACATGGTGACATGTTCCTGCTGCTTGCGCACGGCGCTCAGGAAGATTTCCTGAAGCAGCTGGTTACGCGGCCCCTGTTCGTTCACCTGGGCCACGATGGGCGCCATATCGACCTGAGCCGACGGCATGATGGTGGAAATGGCGTGCTTGTAGATCAGCTGCGACTGACCGTCGCGGCGCAGCAGCACCGAGAAATTGTCGAACCAGGTGACGATGCCCTGCAGCTTCACGCCCTTGACCAGGAACATGGTGACGGGCGTCTTGGATTTGCGGAGCGCGTTCAGGAACAGGTCCTGCAGCGAGGGTTGTTTATCGGCCATGGGTCATGCCCTTTGTTCTTGGCGGTGGTTCCCGCAGTGCGCCGTGCCCGGCGTGGTTGCGAACGCCCCCACGGCGTCCGGTATCCCTGAATGTAGGGGGTTGTGGGGGATGCGTCGAGGGGGGCAAACAGTCTCTGACGATCGAACGCCCCCCAGCCTAAAAAGGCGTTGCACGGCGAGGTGGTTATGATGTTCCCTTGGTACGCCATGATGCTGCCATCCATAGCCCGATGTTCATTCTTTGCGTTGTGCGGATTATTTGTCGTTTCATGTTCTCCAGAAGGCCTGCAACGACAAGATCAGTATGTTTGGGCGCTGAACGGATTTGGGTCGACCTCCACGCCGATCGTTCGGATCGAACTGGTGACGAAAGCTCAACCAGCGCCTGAGGTTCGCTGCTTTTACGCGGACACCTTTGTCGAAGCTGTCAGGCTTGAAAAGGGATACTCGCATACAGAGGATGGTGCGATACGAGCAATGGCTGACGCGGCTGCCAGCCGCACCCATCGTTTCAGGTTCGACCGCCTTGAGGCGCTCGATATACTCGACCGGCCCCGAGGTATAATGGACAGCGAGTTGGCCAAAGGCTGCCAGCTCATCGAAGCCGGAAAATCCGCACAATGGGCAGATAGGCCGGCGATGGTGCTTGGGGGGCCAAGGTTTCCATTGGCCGACGATTGAGATGCTGAGCATCCAGGTTGAAGAGCCGCTCAGCAGATGCCTTTCGATTCCGAAGAAGCTGGACCCCGGCTCAAGGCCGGGGTGACGAGGGGAGGATGGGCCGGGGTGACGGGGGAGTATCGGTCGGGGGGACGCGAGGGGTTGGCCTATTCCTCCCGCGTTTCCGCAATGCCCAGCAGTTTCAGTTTCCGGTGGAGCGCCGAGCGTTCCATGCCGATGAAGCTGGCGGTGCGGGAGATGTTGCCGGAAAAGCGGCGGATCTGGACGCGGAGATATTCGCGTTCAAAGGTTTCGCGCGCCTCGCGCAAGGGGGTGCCCATCATCATCGCCGCGCCCATGCCGCCATCGCCTTCGTCGGCACCGCGCAGCACTTCCGGCGGGAGCAGGTCGATGTCGATGCGCGCCACGCGGCTGCCGGGGGCCAGGATGATCGTGCGTTCGACCACGTTGCGCAACTGGCGGACATTGCCGGGCCAGTCATAGCTTTGCAGCGCGACCATGGCGTCGGCGCTGATTTCCGGCGTGGCGACGCGGCGTTCGCTGGCATAATGGGCTGTGTAATGTTCGACCAGCGGGGGAATGTCCTCTCGCCGGTCGGCCAGCGGCGGGATGACGACCGGCACGACGTTCAGCCGGTAATAGAGATCCTCGCGGAACCGCCCTTCGGCGATCTCGTCGGTCAGGGTGCGGGCGGTGGCGGATACGACGCGCACGTCCACCTTCACCTGACGCTGGCCGCCGACCCGGGTGAAACTCTGATCGGTCAGCACGCGCAGAATCCGGGCTTGCGTTGCGACCGGCATGTCGGCGATCTCGTCCAGGAACAGCGTGCCGCCATGCGCCTGTTCAAGCAGGCCGGGGCGGACGAGCTGGCCCCCCTCCTCCACGCCGAACAGTTCCTCCTCGACCCGTTCCGGCGTCATCCGCGCGGCGGAGATGACGACGAAGGGCGCGTCCGCCCGCTGGCTCCAGCTGTGGAGCAGCCGGGCGGCAACTTCCTTGCCGGTGCCGGGGCCGCCGGAGATGAGCACGCGGCTGCCGGTGCCGGCCACGCGCTTCAGCGTCGCACGGACGGTGTTGATCGCCGCCGACGTGCCCGTCAGGTCGTCCTCGCGCCCGATCGAGGCGCGCAGCGTCGCAACCTCGCGCCGCAGCCGTTCGGTTTCCGTCGCGCGCTGGACGAGCAGCAACAGGCGCTCTGCCTCGAACGGCTTTTCGATGAAATCGGCGGCACCCCGGCGGATCGCCGCGACGGCGGTGTCGAGGTTGCCATGGCCGGAGATGACGAGGACGGGGATGGAGGGATCGCGCCGCTTCAGCTCGTCGAGCAGTTCCAGCCCGTCGAGCCGCGACCCTTGCAACCAGACGTCGAGCAGGACGAGCGAGGGACGACGAGCGGCGATCGCCTCGAGCGCGGCATCGCTGTCCGCCGCGCCGCGCGTTTCATACCCCTCATCCTCGAGCACCCCCGCCACCAGCTCGCGGATGTCGCGCTCATCGTCCACAACCAGAATGTCGAGCTTCATGGAAAAATCCTAAACGCCTGTTCGAGTGAGCCGCGGAGAAGGATCCTCCGCCGCTACGCCGCCCGGTTCCTGACCGGCCAGCCCGGCCAGCAGCTGCTGGTCGAATTTCAGGGTGACGATGGTGCCGCCGCCGGGATTGTCGGCAAAGGCCATGGTGCCGAAATGCTCCTCCACGATCTTCTTGACGATGGCGAGGCCCAGGCCGGTGCCGCGCGCACGGGTGGTCATATAGGGTTCGATGATGCGGTCGCGTTCGACCGGCAGGCCGACCCCGTTGTCGGCGACCGTGATCTGGATGGTGCCGTCCCGATCAGCGAGCGTAACGGCAATGGTGCCGCGCTCGGCATGATCGGCCCGCGCCTCGATCGCCTCGACCGCATTCTTGACGATGTTGGTCAGCGCCTGGCCCAGCTGTCGCCGGTCGCAGACGAGCGTCGGGCCGGCATCGCCCGCCTCCAGCGTGAAGTCGATCTCGCCATGCGCAACCTCGTGCAGGAACACCGCCTGGCGGGCGAGGTCGATCAGGTTCTCCTCGCGGAACACCGGTTTCGGCATCCGGGCGAAGGAGGAAAACTCGTCGACCATGCGGCGCAGGTCGCCGACCTGGCGCACGATGGTTTCGGTCAGGCGGGCGAACACGCCGTCATCCTCGGCCAGCTGGCGGCCATAGCGGCGTTGCAGCCGTTCGGCAGCAAGCTGGATCGGGGTCAGCGGATTCTTGATCTCGTGCGCGATGCGGCGGGCGACGTCGGACCAGGCGGCGCGGCGCTGATCGAGCAGTTGCTGGGTGATGTCGTCAAAGGTCAGGACGCGGCCATCCTCGTCGCGCGTGATCTTGACGGCCAGCGTCCGCGCTTCGCCCGCGGCGACGATCTGGGCCACGCCCTCGCGCGCTTCCTCGGCGACCAGCTTGTCCAACTCGGGCGCGATTTCCGACAGCGGGCGGCCGACCGCCGCTGCGGGATCGACGCGCAGCAGCTGGCGGGCGGATGCGTTGAGCAGCCGGACCTGGCGACGGTCGTCGATGGACACGATGCCCGCGCTGACGCCGGACATCACCGCCTCGATCAATGCGCGGCGGCTTTCCAGTTCGGCATTGGCGGTGACCAGCGCGTTCGTCTGTTGCTGAAGCCTGCCGGTCATCTGGTTGAAGGCATTGCCAAGCGTTGCGATCTCGTCGTCCGAACCTGTGCCCTTGACGCGGGCGTCCAGGTCGCCGCCGGCGATGCGGCGGGCGGCATCGACCAGTTCGCCGACGGGGCGCACCAGCCGGTCCGCCACCGCCAGCGCGACGAACACGGCCAGCCCCACGATCAACAGCGACACGCCGATCAGCGCCAGGTTGAAATTGAGCTGGAGATCGCGGGACCGCTCCCTGAGCGCGCGGTAATCGGCCAGCGCCGCCTCTGCCCGCTGCTTGCGCGCCATCAGTTCGCGCGCGCCGACGACCCGGCCGGATGCGACGAAATAGGACGTGCCGGGCACGGGCGCGAGCGAATCCACCCGCTCGCCGCTGACCCGGACGATGCTGGCCTTGCCCGCCTGGATCTGGCGCACATCCTCGAGCCGGATATTGCCGGCCAGACCGCGCTCATAGGGATCGAGTAGGGCGAATGTCAGGATCTCGCCCTGGGGCGAGACGCTGAACACGATCGATTCGGCCAGGCTGCGCTGCAACACGCTCTGGCCGAAGATCGTGACGAATTCCGGCGTGTCGAAGCCGTAGTCATTGGCCAGCAGATTGCCGATATCGTTGGCCAGCGCGATATTCTCGCGGTCCACCCAGCGGGTCATTTCGACATAGCTGTCATTGGCCAGGCTGGCGGCGCGTTCGATCATGTCGCGGGCGCGGTCCGAATACCAGAATTCGACGCCGTACTGGAACAACAGCGAGGCAAAGACGGTGACGAACAGCATCGGGACGCTGGCCAGCACCGAAAACAGCGCGACCAGCCGGACGTGAAGCCTGCCCGACCCGCCGATCGGCGAGCGCGCGGCACGGCTGTGCGCGACGCGGCGTCCCAGAAGAACGAGCAGCGCCATCCACGGGATCAGGTTGGCGACCAGCAGCAGCGCGACGACGGGCGGTGACAACAGCGTTTCCCGCGCGCTGCCGCTGACCACCGCATAGGTGACGGCGATCATTACCAGTGCCAGGGCGAGCACGCCGAATTCGACGAGCGGCGTTACGGCAGGCACGAACCGCGCCTTTCTCCGTTCCGCGATACCGCCAGAATCCGCCATCGTGACTTTGCTACAACAGGAACGTGGCCAAGAAAACACAGTATTTGGTCGGGGCGGCGAGACACACGCCGCCAATCGGACGGGTCAGGCGGTCGACACGCAGACCGCAACCGCCCTGCCCCCAATCCCTTCGCTCAGCGGCCGCCGGGTCGCAATCGAAGGCGGCCGAGCGCCCTAGAAACGGAACCCCAGGCGAAGGTTGCCGGCAACGTCACGCTCGTCACCCGAGACGAATGCACCGATCTGGCCGCCGATGGTCCAGTTGCCGCCCAGTTCATAGGCGGCGGTTGCGCGAAGATCAGCGCCCGCCCGCGCACCCTGTGCCGCGCGAACCTCGAAACGCCGGGGCGATCCGGCCATGTCCAGTTCGACATCGGCGTGGTTGCGGTCGCCGATCACGTAGCGCGCGCTGATGTCCAGATGGCCCCGCCCATCCGCCATCCGGGCAAAGCCGCCAATGCCATAGCGAGTCCACACGTCGCGGTTGCGCGTCGCGGTCAGGTCGAGCGCGTCAGCCCCGGTTTCGCTGAAGCTGCCGAGGCGGCTGCTCGACCAGTCCAGCCCGGCATCCGGGCCGACCGTCCAGGCCCTGTCGCCAAGTCCGTAGCGCAGGTCGACCGAGATGGCGGTGGTGGCGACCCCCGTATCGGCGCGTGCCTGCCGGGAAAGGCCGCCATAGGCGATGGTCCGGGTAACGCGGGCATCGGTCCGCGCATGGACCAGGCTGGTCAGCGCGGTGAAGCCCGAGCCGCCAGTGCCGGAGCGCAGATAGCCGCCGATATGCCACATGTCGCGGGTGGCATGGGAGCTTCGCGCAGCAAGGTTCACATCGCCGCTTTGCCACCCGCCGCCCAGGCCTGCGGCCCAGCCATTGCCGGAGCCGCGATAATCCAGACCCAGTTCGCCGCCTGCCCGGTCGTGGGTGAACCGCCCGCCATTGCCGTCGCTGTCCACCCGGCCCGCCTGGCCAATGACCCCGCCCCAGACGCCCAGCCCTTCGTCCAGTGCCGCCTGGCCGCGCGATGCAAGGCGATCGGCGATCTGAAGCGACCCGCGCTGATCGCTGCCGACCAGCACGGCATAGATTTCGCCCGAACTGGCATCGAATGCCGCCCGCGCCGCATCGGCATCCAGCATCAACAGGGCGTTATAGACCGCCAGGCCGTCCGAACCCGGTTCCCGGTCGAGCACGGCAAGCGCGCCGGACGCCTGCCGCTGGTTGAACGTCAGCGCGACATCCGGGAACGTCCGCACCTGCACCACTTCGATCGATGCGCCGGTCGCGTCATAATCGAGCCTGAAGTCCAGGAACGCCGACTGTTCGGTCAGGGCGGCGAACCGTCCGGTCAGCCCGCCCGCCGCCTCCAGGATGCGAAAGCGCGATCCGTTCCGGTAATCGGTTTCGGGGTCCAGCGTCGTGACGGCGACCGTGCCGCCCTCCAGCGTGGCCGTACCCCCGGCGTTGATCCGGTCGTTGGCGCCTGCCGCCGCAAGATCGACGGCATAGGTCGATCCGGCGCGAAAGATGACGTTGCCCGTGACGTTCATCGTCGCGGTGCCGGTGCCCGGCGCGATCCGACCGGCAATGTCGAGCGCACCCAGCGTTCCGTTGCCGATCAGGGTCGCACCCGCTGCGATGGTGGTCCGTCCGCCCAACCGGCCGGTCAGCGCCAGCGTCCCCGCCTCGATCGTCGCGCTGCCGCCGAATGCCCCCAGGTCGCCAGCGATGGTCAGCGAGCCCGCGCCGGATTTCACGAGCGACCCCGTGCCGGTCAGCGTGCCGGTGAACGCGCCATTTTCGGGCTGTTCGATGTGCAGCGTGCCCGCCGCACCGATGTCGAACCCGCCCGTCAGGCTGGCGACATTGCCCCGGATCGTGCCCGCGCGAACGAAGGTGCCGCCCGAATAGCTGTTCGTTCCGGCGAGGACCAGCGTGCCGAGATCGGTCTTGACCAGCCCCCCGGTTCCGGTGACCGGTGCCGCGATGGTCGCAACAAAGCCGCTGCCCGCGCTGGTGCCGTCACCGACGCGGACGATCGTTTCCGCGCCGTCCAGCCGCAGCGCGCCGCCGGTGACGCTGTACCCGTTGACGGCGAACTGCATCCCCTGATTGACGGCGACCTGCGCCTCGCCGTTGGTTACCGTGACGACGCCCCCCGTACCGGCCAGGATCAGCAGCGCGTTCGGATCATAGGCGCCGTTGCGCGTTCCGTTGGCGATCGTCCAGTTGCCCGCACCGACCGACCAGTTGCCCGTGCCCCCGGCGACCACGCCGTCGGCACCGGTGCCGCCGCCGTCCCAGAAGGCAAAGCTGGTCACCGGCGTCTGAACCAGCAGGTTCACCTGACCCGCGACCGAGGTCTGGATGGTCAGGTCCGCAGGCGTAAAGCCGGTCGGCACCATGCCGATGTCCAGTCCGTTGTCGACGAGTGCACCGCCATAGTTGATCAACCGATACAGCCCCGCGCCGAATGCGCCCGCATCGACGACATCGACCGTCCCGTCCAGGGTCAGGCCGCCGCCGACATTGATCAGGTCGCTGTCCACCCCGGCAACGCCGCCGACGGCGCCGAGTTGATAGCGAAGGAAGGACTGGGCAGCGAGCGTCAGGTCGCCGTCGATGGTCAGCAAACCCACCGGGTCGGACGGCAGGGCCGCCGATCGCGCTTCCTGATTGCCCTGCGGTTCGCCGCCGGGTGCGATCGTGCCCGATCCCACGACCACCGATCCGCCGATCCGGCCGCTGCCCGACAGGATCGCACCGCCGCTGACGGTCATCCGGCTGGCATTGCCGCCGAATTCGCCATCGATCCGCAGATGCCCGCCCGACAGTTCGGTGATACCGGCAAAGAAACGGCTCGATCCGGTGAACCGCGTGTCCCCGGCCAGGTGGCGGATGGTTCCATCGCCCGTGAAATTGGTGCGGATCAGGTAATTGCGCTGGATGTGGTTCAGGACCAGCGTGGTGCCCCGGTTGGAAAAACCGAAACTGCCCACGTCGAACCCGCCGGCCGCACCCGCCGCTTCGCCGCTGCGGGCCCCGATGCTGACGATATTGGTGCCGGTAAAGCCCTGGATCGAACGGGAAGTGAAGTCGCTGCCGCGCAGCACGAGTTCGGTGTTGCCGAACCGCTGTCCCATCGACAGCGCGCCGTCGATCCTGACGCTCGCACCGTCGACCGTCAGCCGGGCGTTTTCCATCTGCAATCCGGCATTTGCGCCGCCGGTCAGGGCGAACGATGCCCCGCTGCGCACGTCCAGCGTCGATAGCGCGCCTTCGAACCCGAGTGCGGAATCGGTATTCGTGTTGACGGTGACGCTGGCCCCATCCTCGACGATGACGGCTGCGCCCGGCTGGGCGCTGGTCGCCGGTGCCATGGCCAGTGCGCGAACCGAATTGAATGCGGTGCCGCTGCCCTCGATCAGCGCATTGGGCACGACCCAATTACCCTCGCCGCCCAGCGTTTCGATGCGGCCGCCACCGCGCAGGATCAAATTGCCGGTGCTGGTGAAGGCAAAGGGGGCGATGCGTGCGACCGCACCGTTTTCGACGATCAGCGCGCCCCGCGACGCGGATGCCATGTCGAGGTCAAGCAGTGATCCCGATCCGCTGACCCGCACGGTCGATCCGGCGCCGAAATTGTGGCCGCTGCCGATCGCGTCACGCAGGGTGCCGCCCGCCAGCACCTCGATCGTGCCCGCCCCGTCATTGACGAAACCGGTGCGGATGCCCCCCACGCCGAGATCGACCAGCGATCCGGGCCCGGTGACGCGAAGCGTTGCGGGCGCGCCGAGCAGCGCGATTTCCATGCCGATGCTGGTCAGCCGGCCGCCGCCCGCGACTTCCAGCGTCCCGCCCTGCACCCGCGGCCTCCCGGCGATGTTCGACTGCCCGGTAAGGATGAGCGTGCCCAGATCGGTCTTGTCCAGCGCGTTCGCCCCGGTCAGGCTGGACGCGATGGTGGCACGGAACGCCGCACCCGTGCTCGACCCATCACCGACGCGGATCGTCGCGACGCCGCCGGCGAAATCGATCGCCCCGCCCTCCAGCCGATAGCCGTCGCTGGCGAACTGGATGCCCAGCGGCGCGAACTGGTTGCGGTCGATCACCTGGACCTGACCGGCGGCATTATCCACGGTCACGACCCCGCCGGTGCCGGCAAAGATCAGCAGCTTTGCCGGATCATAGGCGCCGTTCTGCGCGCCGGCGGTATCCGTCCAGTTCGTGTTGCTCGCATTCCACGTCCCGCTGCCGCCCGCGACGATCCCGTCATTCGCAGCGCCGCCGCCATCCCAGAAATTGAACCGGCCCGGCGCATCGGCGACCGCCAGGTTGACCTGACCCGCGATCGATGTCTGCACCGTCATCCCGGATGCGCGGAACGCTTCGGGCACGGTACCGATCGCCAGGCCGTTGTCGGTCAGGCTGCCCTTGTAGCTGATCAGCCGGTACAGCCCGGCCCCGAAGCCGCCGATGTCGGTGACGTTCAGCGTGCCGTCCAGCACCAGCGCGCCGCTGCCGTCGGGCGTGTTGACGTTGATATGATCGCTGCCCGCGCCGGGCGCCTGGTTCGGGGCGCCAAGGTCGAAGTTCAGGATCGAATTGGCGCCGAGCGACAGCGACCCCAGGGTCAGCGTGCCGACGCCGGCGTCGCCGGGCGACAATGTGCCATCCAGGACCGTAAGCCGCCCGTTGCGGATCGTGCCCGTGCCGCCGAATGTCGCACCGCCGCTGACCCGGAACTCGCCGACCGCCAAGGTGCCGTTCAGCAGCACGGTCCCGCCGCTATGGTCGAACAGACCGCTGAACCCGGTCGGCGCGGTGCTGGTCAGGACGGTGGTGCCGGCACGGTGCAGGATCGTCCCCGACCCGGTGAGCGACGCGCCAAGCGTCAACCGGCCGTTGTGATTGAAGACGAGTTTGCTGTTCGCGCTTTCCAGCGTGATCAACTCCGTCGTGAACTCGCCCGCGCGCCCGCGCGCCGCGCCGTCGGCCGCGCCGATGTTCAGCGTGGATCGGCCGAGCATGCGGATGGCGGGTGCGCGAAGGATCGATCCATCGAGCGTCATGACGCTGTCGTCGTGCATGCCGATCAGCGACCCGATATCGACCCTGCCGCCGGTGGCGACGATGCTGCTGGTGCCGCCCATCGACAGGCCGCTCGAATTGCCGACCGCATCGGCGATGAAATTGCCGCCATCGATGACGATCCGCGCATCGCCGTCCGTCCCGAACGTGCGATAGCGCAGGGTTCCGCCAGCTTCGATCCGTGCATCGCCCGTGATGCCCAGCGCCGTGGTCGCAGTCATTTCGGACCCCGCCCCACTGACCAGCAGACGCGCGCCTTCGCCAAGGACATGGGTGACGCTCGACCCGCCGACCAGTCGTCCGCCGCCGGTCACGCGCAGCTGGATGTCGCGGGTACCCACCAGGTCGCCCGTCTGTCCGACATACAGGGCACCGTTGCCGATATCGATCAGCGAGCCCGTGCCATCGACGGTGATCGTCGCACTGGTGCCGACCGCTGTTCCGAAAACGGCCGAGTTGCTGCGCACGACAGCGCCATTTTCGACCGTGAGCACGCCGCGCGAGTTGGTCCGCGGCGCGACATAGAGCTGTGCACCCAGACGCAGTTCGGTTCCCGTCCCCGATACCAGCAGCGTCCCGTCGCCGGCGGTGCCGGTGATCTGGCCGCCGCCGATGCCGGACTGGCCGCTTACCGCGACCACTGCCCCGCCCCGGATGGTCAGGGCGGCGCGGTTGTTCGATCCGATGAACAGGCCGCTCAGCGTCAGGTCGATGTCCCGGTCCAGGATCACGGGCGTGTTCTGACCGGTATCGATCGTCACGGTGTCGTTGGTGGCCGGAGCGCGGTTGACGTCCCAGTTCGCATCGGTGAACCAGTCGCTGCTCGTGCCCCCGCGCCATTGCTGGGCCTGGGCCGTCCCGGTCAGGGCGCTGCAAGCGACCAGGCCGACCCACAGTCCGTGCCGCCCAAATCCCCGGTTCAGCCGTGCCATTTTCACCCCCCATACCCGCCGAAAATCAGGGGACAGCTTTGCGGTGAGCCGGGGTGCGCACGAAAGCGGGCAAGCTGTCGCATCGCGTCGCAAATCGTCGCATCGGTGCCTGGGACGCTCGACATGGGCCGTCCAACCGGCTTGGGTGGCGCAGAAACGGTCAACGCACGGACGGCGCGCACCTATGCTGGAATTGGACGAGATTTACGATGCGGGCTTCGACCGCGCCCGTTTCCCGCGACTGATCGAACGCCTGGTCCAGTCGTTCGACGCCCAGGCCGGGTTCATCGCATGGAGCGATCCGGATCGCGGCGCCGGGTTTCAGACACAGTTCGGCAACGATCCCGTCTGGCTGCGCGCCTATGTGGAAACCTTTGCCCAGCATGACATCCTGCGCCCGCACCTCCATGCGGTGCCGGAGGGGGTCTGCACCACCGTTTGGCCATTGCTGCAGACGCCCGATATTCGGGCCAGCCGATTCTATCGCGAGTTCCTGGTGCCGCAGGGGATCATCGACAATCTGGCGGTCAACCTGATCAAACGGCCGGGACTGATCGCCAATGTCGCCCTGTTGCGGCGATCCCCGTCCGAACCCTTTGGCGCGAACGAATGCGACGCGCTGACCGCGCTGATCCCCCATCTGCGTCGTGCCATCTATATCCAGAGCCATCTGGTGCGCGCGGCAGATCATGCGGCTGGCAACCGGGCAAGTGCCGGCGACGCCAACACGTCGGTCGTCCTGCTGGCCGCCGACCGCAGCGTGATCGAGGTCGAGCCGCCACTTGCGGCCCTTCTGCGCTTTCGGACCGGCGACCGGTTGCGGGATGGTCCGATCGGCGATGCGGTGGACGCAGCGATCGATCGCGGCGAGCCGGTCGCGCTGGCGGTGCCGGGAGATGCGGACGGCGCACCGATCGGGATCCTGATCGAAGTCCGCGCGCTGGAAATGGACCGCTTCGGCGATCTGGCCGGGGAACCGGGGGCGACCCACGCCCTGCACGTCACCCGGATCGATCGACCGCGCACCCTGGCCTATGGCGCGATCGGACGCTTCTATGGCCTGACCGCCATGGAATTGCGCGTGCTGCGCGATGCGATGGAAGCGGGCGATATCACGGGGATCGGCAAGCGGCTGGGTATGGCCAGCGCGACCGCCCGAACCCATCTTCACCGGATCTACGAAAAGACCGAGACGCGCGGCTTCGCCGGCCTGTCCAACCTGGCGCACCGGTTCGGCCAAATCGCGCCGCCCTAAACAGATGATGGACGCCAATCGGACCGCCGCCGGCTAAACGATCGTGCAGGGGCGCGGTCGATGCCGCGATTCGCAAAGGGTGGGCCAGCGATGAACATCCCGGTCGGCGGTCTTGGCGCAGATGCATTGCCGGTGCGGTCGGTACGGGGAACCGGCGCGAATGACCGGCTGGACGGATGGAAACAGATCGCGGCCCATTTCGGTCGGGATCGATCCACCGTCATTCGCTGGGCACAGGAACGCGGACTGCCGGTCCATCGGTTGCCGGGCGGTCGCACCGGCACCGTCTATGCGCTGCGCCACGAACTCGATCGATGGGCGGGACTGGCGACGGATGCGAAGCGTGCGGACGATGCCGCACCGACGGTTCAGCCGCCGGAGCCCGCCCTGTCGCCGCCGACATCGGCATCGGTGCCCCGCCGCACCATCCTGGCGGCGGCGGTCGCCTTGCTGGCGCTGACCGGCGCGCCGCGTTCCGCCACCCCGCCTCTGCCGGAGGATGCCGGGCTGGCCAACCTGTTCCTGGCCGCGCGCGACCTGATCGCCGAACGCGATGCCGCCGGACTGGAACGGGCGATTTCGATGCTCGACCGGATCCTGGGCGCCCTTCCCCAATTCGCGCCCGCCTATGCCGCCCGTGCCGAAGCGCTGATCCTGTCGCGCGAATTCGGAGCCCGGCGGGACGACGAAGCCTTTCGGCGTGCTCGCCTGGATGCGAATGCCGCAGTGAGAATCGATCCAGCCCTTGCCGCCGGGCACCGGCTGCTGGGGTTCATCGCCTATTGGGACGACAGCGATTTCATCGAGGCCGAGCGGCGGTTCCTGCGGGCGATCCGCCTGGATGCGACCCAGGCCGTATCCCATTTCTGGTACGGCAATATCCTGTCGGATCACGGCGACCACGCCCGAGCCATCGGCGAACTGAACCGTGCGCGGTTGATGCAACCCGGTTCGGTCGCCATCCGCACCGATCTTGCCTGGGCCGAATGGGCGATGGGTGCCGAGCGCCGGGCCGAGCTTGCGCTGAACGATATCGTTCGGCTGCACCCCAATTTCGCGGTGGCGCATGATTGCCTTGCCATCATGGCCCTGATCCGTGGCGACGCACCCGGCTATGTCCGCCATTTCCAGGCATTCGCCCTCGCCCGTGGCGAGCCGGGACTGACCCTTCGTTCCGCCCAATTGGCCAGCGCATCGTCGGCAGGACCGGCGGCGGTGGTCGAAACAGCACTGGGTCATGCAGTGTCCGACCTGGCGGACGGCGCCCGAAGCCATGTCTGGGCGGTCACCATCGCGTCGGTGGCACGGGATCACGACCGCACCGTCCGCCTGCTCGCCGCCGCGTCGGAGCGGCAGGAACGGTGGAACGAGGCCGGTCTGGTCGCACGCATCCGTGCCATCTGGAACAGCGACAAAGAGGTGCTGGACCGGATCGGACGGCTTCGCGAACGCGCCGGTTTTGCACGCTAGGCGAACGGCCGGCCTGCAATCGCCGACCGGACCGTCGGAGCATCAATCCTGATCCCGCCCGGCCTTTCGGTCCTGCACCGGATCGAGCCCGAGCTGGTCGAGCCGTTTGCGCAGCGTATTGCGGTTGATGCCGAGGACGCGGGCGGCGCGGACCTGGTTCTGGCCGGTGCGGGCGAGCACCGCCTGGAACAGCGGGCGTTCGACGGCGGCGATCAGCCGGTCGTACAGCGTGCCATCCTCAAGCGCCGCCGGCCGTTCGATCGCCAGCCGGTCGAGCCAGCCGAGCACCGCCTGTTCGATGCCCGGATCGATGGCCGGCGCGGTACTGGCCGGGGCATCGCCGAACGCAGCCTGCAGGTCCGGCACCCCGATCACCTCGTCCCGGCCCAGCGCAGCCAGGCGGCGCATCAGGTTTTCCAGTTCGCGGACATTGCCCGGCCAGTCATGCGCCTCCAGCAACCTGAGCGCTTCCTCCCCCAGCCGCTTGCGGGGCAGGCCCGCATCGGCGGCACGGTCTAGGAAATGGCGGGCAAGCAGCGGCACGTCCTGTCGCCGGTCGCGCAAGGGGGGCATCGCGATGGGCACGACGTTCAGGCGGTAGAACAGGTCTTCGCGGAACTGGCCGCTGGCGACCTGCTGCGCCAGATCCTTGTTGGTCGCCGCCACGATGCGGACGTCGGCGCGGATCAGGCGCGAGCCGCCGACGGTCGTGAACTCGCCCTGTTGCAGCACGCGCAGCAGCCGGGTCTGTGCCTCCATCGGCATGTCGCCGATCTCGTCGAGGAACAATGTGCCGCCCGCCGCCTGTTCGAAGCGGCCCGCCATCCGCGTCTGCGCGCCGGTGAACGCGCCGCGTTCATGGCCGAACAGCTCCGCCTCGATCAGGTCGCGGGGAATGGCGGCGACGTTGATCGCGACGAAGGGCGAGCGGCGGCGGGGGCCGAGATCGTGGATGGCGCGGGCGACCAGTTCCTTGCCGGTGCCGCTTTCGCCGGAGATCAGCACGGTCAGGTCGTTGGCGACGACGCGGGCGATGACCCGGTACACCTCCTGCATCGCTGCCGAGCGACCGATCAGCGGGAGGGCACGGTCGGCATCGTCCAGCGGGTCGGCGGCCGCGCGCTCGCCCCGCGCCAGCGCGCTGGCGATGGTGGCGGTCAGCGCATCCAGGTCGAACGGCTTGGGCAGATAGTCGAACGCCCCTGCCTCGTTCGCGCGCACGGCGGTGGAGAGCGTGTTCTGCGCCGAAAAGACGATGATCGGCAGGTCGGGCTGCTCGGCGCGCATTGCGGCTGCCATGTCGATGCCGTCGCCATCGGGCAGCACCACATCGGTGAGCAGCACATCGGGCCGTTGCCGGGCGAGTGCCGCCCGCATTTCGGCAAGCGTGCCCACCGCCTGCACATCGTGCCCCGCCCGCTTCAGCGACTGCGACACGACCATGCGGATTGCGGCGTCGTCATCGACGACCAGGACGGTGCCGCTCATGCCGACGCCCTGGGCAACAGCAGGCGGAACACGGTCATTTCGGGTTCTCCCTCCCGCGAATATTGAACGAAGCCGCCCATCTGGCCGACCAGTTTCTCGACCAGCGGCAGGCCCAGCCCCTTGCCCTCGCGCTTGCTGGACACGAACGGTTCGAACAGATGTTCGGCAATGTCGGCGGGCGCGCCGGGGCCATTGTCCATGACCAGAAGTTCAATGGGCAGCGGCACGCGCGGGCGACCCCCGCCCAGATTGACCGACATACCGTGGCGATAGGCGGTGGCGAGAATGATGCGCGGCGCGGCGGTTTCGCCCAGCGCCTCGGCCGCGTTCTTCATCAGGTTGATCAGCACCTGGATGAACGCATCGCCGTCGATCATCACCGGGGGCAGCGAGGGATCGAACCGTTCCTCGATCGGAATGTCGCGGGCGAACCCGGCCTCCGCCACATGGCGGGCATGGGCGAGGAGGGGATAGATGTTGGTGGGTTTCAGGACCGGCGGCCTAGTGTCGGTGAAATCCTGCATCCGGTCGATCAGCGCGGCGATCCGGTCCACCTCGGTCGTGATCAGCCGCGTCAGCTCCCCCTGCCCCTCCAGGTCGCCGTCGGCGCTGCCCAGCAACTGCGCGGCACCGCGAATGCCGGACAGCGGGTTCTTGATCTCGTGCGCCAGCATCGCCGCTGCACCCACCGCCGCGCGGGCACCCGCACTGCGGTCCGCCGCCGGGCCGCGCCGGCGCGATGCGGCGGCATGGGTGATGCTGACGATCCGCCAGCCGAGATGATCGGCGATCATCACTTCCTGAAAATCCACGCGGATGCGGCCGCCCCGGCGCAGCGTCAGATCGATATCGAACGCGGCGAAACCCCGCCCCTCTCCCCGTTCCTCATAGCCGTCGGGCAGGACGACCACATCGCCGAGCGCATGGCCGCGCATCGATCGTTCGGAACGGTTGAGCAGATGCTCCGCCGCGCCATTGGCGTGCACGACCCCTTCGTCCGGGCCGAGGACCAGGGTGGCGACGGGATTGGCGGCGAACAGCTCGGCAAAGCCCGGCCCGCCGACCGGCGGGGCAGGCTCCGCCCCGACCAGCCGCCTTAGGCTGCCGCGCGTGAGCGCCATGGGGCGTAGAATTCGTCGATCATGGCCAGCACGACCTTGGGGTCCGCCTCCTGATTGACGCGGTTGCGGAATTCGGCCGATCCGTGCAGGCCGCGCGTGTACCAGCCGATATGCTTGCGCATCAGGTTGACGCCGGTGACGATGCCGTAATGCTCCAGCATCATGGTGTAATGCTCGACGATCAGCGCATGCTGTTCCTCGAGGCTGGGATCGGGCAGGCGGCGGCCACCATCGAACCAGGCCATCATCTGGTTGAGCAGCCAGGGTTTGCCATAGCTGCCCCGGCCGATCATGATGCCGTCGGCACCGGATTGCGCCAGCGCCGTCTCCGCATCCTCGATAGTGCAGATGTCGCCATTGACGATGACCGGCAGGTCGATCGCTTCCTTGACCGAACGGACGAACGCCCAGTCGGCATGGCCCTTGTACATCTGGTTGCGGGTGCGACCATGGACGGTGATCATCTTTGCGCCCAGATCCTGCGCGATGCGGGCAAGTTCAGGCGCGTTCAGGCTGGCATGATCCCAGCCCATGCGCATCTTGACGGTGACGGGCACCTTCACCGCCTTGACCACCGCCTCGATCAGGCTGGCGGCGAGCGGCAGGTCGCGCATCAGGGCGGAACCGGCGTCGCCGTTCGTCACCTTGCGCACCGGACAGCCCATATTGATGTCGACGATCGCCGCGCCGCGATCCTCGCTGAGCGTGGCCGCCTCCCCCATTTCATAGGGGGTGCAGCCGACGAGCTGCATCGACACCGGTTCTTCGGATGCGTCCCACGCCGCCTTTTGCAGCGACTGACGCGTCTCGCGGATCGCCGCCTGGCTCGCGATCATCTCAGTCACGTTGAGGCCGGAGCCATAGCGGCGGACAAGCTTGCGGAACGGCAGATCGGAAACGCCGGTCATCGGCGCCAGCAGCACCGGCTGGTCGATCCGCACCGGGCCGACATGGATGGGAGCAAGTTTCTGCATGGAATGTGCCTGAAATTTAGGCATTCCGATACAGGCGGACGCCGGGCGATGCAAGGGCGGTGGAACAGGCGGCCAGCTTCGCGCCGACGGGCTGACGCGCCGGGAACTACCGCTATTGGATGACAGCGCGAATGTCCGGAAATGGGTGGTGAGCGGAATGTCTGATTAGGGTCAGACTCCAGCCTTAGCCTAAGTTTCCGAAGCGCTTTTAAGTTGTGCTCGCAGCGGAAGGGAACCGTGATGGATCGCAGTTCCAGCGAGGGTTGCGATAAGCCCCACGACGATGCTGTCGAATATCATCAACAGCCACACGAACGCATCCGGCGATCCGAATGCCCAGTCATGGTTTTTCCCATGTAGATACTGAAGCGGTATCCAGACCATTGCTGCGAAGGCCAGCACACGAACAGCGGCGAACCAGTCCTGACGGAACACGCTTCGCAAACTCGTATCGCGATCGCCGGATAATCCGCGGACCAGGAGAACGAGTAGTGGCAGTGTAGCCAGCGCCAGTGCCATATCAATCCATCCGGCCCTTTCCTCGCCGATCCTGTCTTCCAGCAAGGTGCCGGGTAGGGTCGTCAGCGCGATCAAAACGACCGCGATAGTAAGGTTTTTCCAAGCGATGGAGGCCAAGTTCCACCACTGGCTGTCGTGTCGGGCCGCCCCCCAAAACCGGATGGTTGCGAGTAGCGCGAAAAGCAATCCGGCGAGCTTGGCATAGCCGAATGCCCAGCGTGTGGAGTCCTCCGCCAAGGCCCGTCCCGCCTCACGACTCTCGAACATTCCGATTTGTATCTCTGCAATATGCTGAGCAAATTCAGGCAATATGATCAGAGCGGGAACGATGGGTGCCAGTAGCCAAATTCGGAGCCCATCGCGAAACACGTTTCGTAAGCGATTGATGAAGAGCCTGAACACGCTTTCCCTTGCCCCCGAACAAAACACTTGCACTAAATCTCAGATTTACAGTCCGCTTTCGATCATCGAATGATTATCTGTCAACGTCCACAACGGGGGTAGGCTCGCGCCGGTGTGCAATTGGCGCGGCAGCGGAGGAAGCGGCCGGTCTTCTAGACGGCGACCGTCGGAGCATCTCAGAAGGCTGAAAATGGGTGGATTCCTGCCACCACCGACCTTGTGGTGTTGTCGGCCTTTCGGCGGTAGACGCTGATGGATGATCGAATACATTCCGATTGATAGTGGCGCGCCATGGACTGACGCCGATCATGCTGATCTTGTCTCTTTCGACTGGGAGATGAACGTGGCGACCTTCAGCATAGTGGGAGATGATCGTCGGCTTGAGGTCAGTTTCCCCTATAGCCGATCCGTGATCGTGAGAATGTTGGATGAGTTTCCGTTGAGCACGGAAAGTGAGCCGACAGAATGGGCCGGATTAATCCCACATCACTTCGCCTATCGCGTAAAGGGTGATGCCTTTCTCGAAGCACAATCAGAAGCATGGCGCTCCATGGAGCGAAGCCCAAAGCATTATCGCTTTATGACCGGAGCAGGATGCCTTGACGTTCTCACAACTGGCGAGCCGCACTTTAGGCTTGTGGATTGCTGAAGGGCAGCTCTGGGGTCGCTAGCCGCCTGTCCGCTTTCATCCGGTTGCGGCAGCGGCATCGTGACCCGGCGGCACTGGCAATGTCATCCGTTATCCGGGTCCGGCTTCCCTGTGGCCATCTCGCCCGCTAGGGGTGCGCCGATGGTTTTCGTTCCGCCACACATCTGTCGATGATGACTGTCGCCATCATCGTTGCCGCCGGGACGGGGAGCCGGTCGGGGCTGAGCTTGCCCAAGCAGTTCGCGGCTGTCGCGGGCAGGCCGATGATTGCGCACAGCCATGCGGCGCTGGCCGAGCATCAGGGGATCGACCGGGTAGTCTGCGTGATTGGCGCGGGCCAGCAGGACATGCTGGCCGAGGCGGTAGGACCGGAAGCCGATTGGACGACCGGCGGGGCGACGCGGCGCGAGTCGGTGGCGGCGGGGCTGGACTGGATTGCGGCCAATGGCGGGGCGGATCGGGTATTGGTGCATGATGCCGCTCGGCCGTTCCTGTCGGCGCAAGTCATCGACCGGTTGCTGGCGGCGCTGGATACGGATGCGGGCGCAATCCCCGTCCTGCCGGTGGCGGACACGCTGGCGCGGGGCATGGAAATCCTGGGCGACACGGTGCCGCGCGAGGGACTGGTGCGGGTGCAGACGCCGCAGGCTTTCCGGCTGGACGCGCTGGTCGAGGCGCATCGCCGCTGGCCCGACGATGCCGAGGCGACCGACGATGCCCAGATGGTTCGCGCGGCGGGGCATAGCGTCGCGCTGGTGCCCGGCGAGCGGGCGCTCGAGAAATTCACCCATGCCGAGGATTTTCAGATGACCGCCAGCCCCCTGCCCCCTTGGGTCACGCGCACGGCCACCGGATATGACGTCCACCGGCTGGTCGCAGGCGAAGAGCTGTGGCTGGGCGGCGTCCTGATCCCGCACGACAAGGGGCTTTCGGGGCATAGCGATGCCGATGTCGCGCTGCACGCGATTACCGACGCGTTGCTCGGCACGATCGGCGCTGGCGATATCGGGATGCATTTCCCGCCCAGCGATCCGCAGTGGCGCGGCGCCAATTCCGCCCAGTTCCTGGAACACGCCGCCGGACTGGTCCGGGCCGCCGACGGGGTCATCGAGTTCGTCGACCTGACCCTGATCTGCGAAGCGCCCAAGATCGGCCCGCATCGGGACAGCATCCGCGATCGCATCGCCGCGCTGTTGCGGCTGGATGCCGGTCAGGTTAGCGTCAAGGCAACGACGACGGAGCGGTTGGGCTTTACCGGCCGTGGCGAGGGAATTGCCGCTCAGGCCTGTGCCACCGTGACTGTGCCCCGCAAACAAGGCTGAATCGAACCGATGGACACCATCCTGCCCCCCGAACTGGTCGATGCCGCGCGCCGCGTGATCGAGGCGAACCGGACCGCCGGGCGCACCGTGGTGCTGGCGGAAAGCTGCACCGGCGGGCTGGTTGCGGCTGCGCTGACGGAAATACCGGGGGCGTCCGACGTGCTGCTGGGCAGCCTGGTCACCTATTCCAACGAAGCCAAGATGGACCTGCTGGGCGTCAGCCTGGACGTGCTGGAAACATTCGGCGCTGTATCGGTCGCGACGGCGTGGCGGATGGCGCAAAGCGCGCTCAATCAGACCGGCGCATCGGTGGCCGTGGCCATCACCGGCATTGCCGGGCCGGGGGGCGGCACGCCCAAGAAGCCTGTGGGGACCGTGGTGTTCGCCCGCGCCGAACGCGGCGCCAATCCGGACGAGGTGGTGGCCGATTCGCGCCTGTTCGATGGTGCGGGGCGCGGGGCGATCCGGCTTCAGGCGGCGTTGTGCGCGCTTGAACTGCTGATGCCGCCGGGGGCCGATCCGGCGCCGTAGAGCGCGGCGGCCCGTTCCTCGAACGCGCCGATCATCTTGCGCAGCGCCCGGTCGAACACCTGGCCCGCCAGCATTTCGAACACCCGGTTCTTGAACTGGAAATCGACGCAGAAATCGACCAGGCAGCCGCCCTTGCCATCCGGGCGGAACCGCCAGTCATTGTTGAGATATTTCAGCGGCCCGTCGACATATTCGACATGCACGTGCGCGGGGCGTTCCTTTTTCACCCGCGACGTGAACGTCTCGCGCAGGCCCTTGAACCCGACGATCATGTCGGCGACCATTTCGGTATCGCTGTTCGATCGCACGCGGATGGCGCTGACCCAGGGCAGAAACTCCGCATAACGGCCCACATCCGCCACCAGATCGAACATCTGTTCGGGCGAATAGGGCAGCGCGCGGGTTTCGGTATGCTTCGGCATCGGATCAGGCGCGGGCCAGCTTTGCCTCGCGCGCGGCCCGCAGCTTGGCGAAATCGTCCCCGGCATGATAGCTGGAGCGCGTCAGCGGCGAGGATGCGACGAGCAGGAACCCCTTGGCCCGGGCAATCGAGGCATAGGCGTCGAACGCCTGGGGCGTCACGAAATCCATCACCTTGGCATGGCGCGGTGTCGGTTGCAGATACTGGCCCATGGTCAGGAAATCGATATCGGCCGACCGCATATCGTCCATCACCTGATGCACCTCCAGCCGTTCCTCGCCCAGCCCCAGCATCACGCCGGATTTGGTGAAGATCGACGGATCGTGCCGCTTGACCGTTTCCAGCAGGCGGAGCGAGGCATAATAGCGCGCACCCGGCCGGATCGTCGGATACAGGCGCGGCACCGTTTCCAGATTGTGGTTATAAACGTCGGGGCGCGCGGTCACGATTGCCTCGATCGCGGCCTCCGCCTTGTTACGGAAATCGGGGGTCAGGATTTCGATGGTCGTGTTTGGCGTGTTCCGCCGGAGCGCCTCGATCACCTTCACGAACTGGCTGGCACCGCCATCGGGCAGGTCGTCGCGATCGACCGAGGTGATGACGATATGCTCCAGCCCCATCTTGGCGGCGGCAACGGCAACGTGTTCCGGCTCAAGCGGATCGACCTTGCGCGGCATCCCCGTCTTGACGTTGCAGAAGGCGCAGGCCCGCGTGCAGACGTCGCCCAGGATCATCACGGTCGCGTGCTTCTTGGTCCAGCATTCGCCGATGTTGGGGCACGCCGCTTCTTCGCACACCGTCGCCAGGTTCAGGTCGCGCATCAGCTTGCGCGTCTCCGCATAGCCGGTCGACGTCGGCGCCTTTACCCTGATCCAGTCCGGTTTGCGCTGGCGCGGCTCCGCTGCGGGAGAGGCCGGGGTCAGTTCGGGGCGGCGGGCCACGGGCGTGGGATCGTTCATGGCCCGCGAAATAGCGATCCTCCGGGCGCGGCACAACCGTTGCAGACGATGCACCGGCACATGCAGCTGGCGACGCGCCGGGCGATGCCGCCGCCAAGGCTCCGATAGGCTGAGGCTATGCCGGGACGGGCTTTACTCCGTCGCAACCCAACCACATGTCGGACGTTGGCGCAGCAACGCACGAAAGGGACACCCAATGACCTATTTCAACGACCTGCTCGACGGATATCAACGGTTTCGCACGGCCGATTATCGCCGCCAGCACGAACGCTGGGCGCAGTTGAAGGACGGTCAGGCGCCGAAGGTCATGGTGATCGGTTGCGCCGACAGCCGCGTCGAGCCGTCGCAGATCTTCGACACGCTACCGGGCGAGATCTTCGTCGTGCGCAACGTCGCCAATCTGGTGCCGCCGTTCGAGACGACGCCGGGCCATCATGGCGTATCGGCCGCGCTGGAATTTGCGGTGACCAAGCTGGGTGTCGAGGAAATCGTCGTCGTCGGCCATGGCAAGTGCGGCGGCGCCCATGCCGCGCTGACCGAGATGTTCCATAATGCCGAACCGGGCGATGGCGGCTTCGTCCATGATTGGGTCAGCCTGCTGGACGACGCGCGCGAGAAGGTGAAGGCGAAATATGGCGACAGCCCCGATCTGGGCCGCCAGATGGAGCTGGAGACGGTCCGCACGTCGCTGGCGAACCTGATGACGTTTCCGTTCGTGAAGAGCCGGGTCGAATCGGGCGAACTGAAGCTTCACGGTGCCTATTTCGCCATCACCGACGGCGAATTGTGGACGATGGGCGAAGATGGCGAGTTCACTTCCCAGTTGAAGGCGTCGGCAGCCGCGTAATCCATGGCCCCTCCCCCGGCCAGGCGCCGGGGGAGGGGGAGCCTTGATGCATTGGCGCACCGGTTGACGGCACACCTGCCGAGCCGACGCCACGGTGCGAACGGCCCGCGCGACCATCCAGCGTCAGATGCGTTATTCCCTCGTCGCTCCGTCGACCGAGGAGACGCTGGATGACCCGACTGCCCCGCCCCGCAATTGCCCCCCTGCTTGCCCTGCCCGTGCTCGCCGCCTGTCAGCCGGCCGACCGCGATCCGCGCGGCGTGGCGACGAACGAAACGCTGGTCCAGGTGACGGCCACCGCCACCGCACGCAACCGCCCCGATCAGGCGCGCTTTTCGGTGGGTGTCCGCTCCGTGGCAAGCACCGGACCGGATGCGGCGGCGGCGAACAATCGCAAGATGGAGGCGGTGGTCAACGCCCTCATGGAAGCGGGGGTGGCGCGCGACGACCTGCAGACCCAGCAACTCGGCATTTCGCGGCAGGATTACGGCCCCAATCGCGGGCAGTTCGAGGCGAGCAACGTCATCAATGCCCGCATCCGCGACATCGACAAGGCGAGTGCCGCGATCGGCGCGGCGACCGGGGCGGGCGCGAACGTCCTGTCCGGCCCCGAACTGTCCGTCGCCGATCCGGAGGGTGCCAGCCGCAACGCCTATGCCGAGGCCTACAAGGCGGCGCGGGCGCGGGCCGACGCCTATGCCATCGCTGCGGGCATGAAGGTCGGGCGGGTGCTGTCGATCCGAGACGCGGGCGGAGCGCGCGGCCCGCAATCCCCCTATCCGATGGCGCCGAGCCCGGTCGTCGCCCAATCAGCCGCACCGCCGATCCTTGCCGGGCTGAACGAAAACGAGGTCGCGGTAACGGTCGAATTCGCGCTGGTCCGTTAACCGGTCAATCGTCGGGCAGCGGCTCTCCGGCGGCAATCGCTGCGCGCCTTTGTGCCTCGCGGTCGTCGCGCCACATCCGGTTGAGTGTGCTGTTGCACCCCGTCTGACCACCGGTGCCTACCGCGCCGCAGCTGTTGGGCATGCCGACGCGGTTGACTTCGTTCACCAGGTCGACCCGGCGGGTCCAGCTGGCGCTGCTGCTTTCGTCGGGCGGATTGCGGAATTGCTGGGGAATGCGATAGCGCTCTGTCTCGTCCATCCGTGGACAGACGACGATCTCGTCGGCCTCCGCCTTGGGACAGGGATCGTCGCCATAGACGAGTACGCTGCGGATGCGGCGTGGCGGCTCCCCGCTTCCCAGGTCCGCCGCCGGTTGCGGGGCATCCTGTGCGCCGGCGAGCAGCACTGCCATCATCGTCAGGATCATTAATACGCCTCCACGCGGTACCCGCTCTGTGGCCCTGGACCTGTCCAGCGGATGAACGGGCTGCCACGCGGGGTCAATCTTGCGCGCAACCGTGGCGACGCTATGGCGGGATCATGATCCTGGTCATCGACAATTACGACAGCTTTACGTGGAACCTGGTCCATTACCTGATGGAGCTGGGCGCAGAGGTGAAGGTGGTGCGCAATGACGCGCTGACCGCAGCCGAGGCGCTGGCCAGCAATGCGCAGGCGTTCCTGATTTCGCCCGGCCCCTGCACCCCGAACGAGGCGGGGGTCAGCCTGGATCTGGTCGCCGCCTGTGCCGAGGCGGAAAAGCCGCTGCTGGGCGTGTGCCTGGGGCATCAGGCGATCGGCCAGCATTTCGGCGGGCGCGTGGTGCGCGGCGGGCTGATGCACGGCAAGACCAGCCCGGTCGCGCATGACGGCACCGGCCTGTTCGCCGAGCTTCCCTCGCCTTTCACCGCCACCCGCTATCATTCGCTGATCGTCGAGGACATTCCCGAGGCGCTGGTGGTGAATGCCCAGGCGACCGACGGCAGCGTGATGGCATTCCGCCACGCATCGCTGGCCATCCATTCGGTCCAGTTCCACCCGGAAAGCATCGCCACCGAACATGGTCATGCGATGCTGGCCAATTTCCTGAAGATCGCGGGAATCGAGGCGGGGGAGCGGGTGTGACCCTGCCCGATGCCGGACTGCCGCTGAACGCAGACGCAGCCGAGGCCGCTTTCGCCGCCATTCTGGACGGACAGGCGGCAGAGGCCGATATCGAACGCTTCCTGATCGCGCTGGCCGACCGGGGGGAAACGCCCTTGGAAATCGCCACCGCCGCGCGGGCGATGCGGGCGCGGATGATTCCCGTTGCGGCACCCATGGGCGCGATCGACGTCTGCGGCACCGGCGGCGACGGCCAGCATACGCTGAACGTCTCCACCGCCGTCGCCATCGTCGTGGCGGCAGCGGGCGTGCCGGTGGCCAAGCATGGCAACCGCGCCGCCAGCAGCAAGGCGGGTGCCGCCGATACGCTGGAGGCGCTGGGCCTGGACCTGACCCGCGCCGCCGCGCGGGCGGAGGCGAGCCTGGCCGAACTGGGCATCTGTTTCCTGTTCGCAGCCGACCATCATCCCGCGCTGAAGGGGCTGGCCCCCATTCGCCGCCGCATCGGACGGCGGACGATCTTCAACCTGCTCGGCCCGCTCGCCAATCCGGCGGGGGTACGGGTGCAGATGATCGGCATCGCCCGGCCGGAACTGGTGCCCGTCTATGCCGAGGCGATGGCGATGCTGGATTATGACGAGGCGGCGGTCGTCTCGGGGCTGGAGGGGCTGGACGAACTCAGCCCCGCCGGGCCGAGCGTCGTCGCCAGCATCGGCGATACCGGCCTGCCCGCCACGATCACGCCGGACCTGGCGGGCCTGCCGCCCCGGCCGCTGGACGAGCTGCGCGGCGGCGACGGTGCGCACAACGCCGCGGCCCTGCGCCGGCTGCTTCAGGGGGAGCCGGGCGCGTACCGCGATGCCGTGGTGCTGAATGCCGCCGCCGCGCTGGTGCTGGCCGGGCATAGCGAAAACCTGATGGCGGGCGCGGAGGAAGCGGCGGAGACCATCGACAACGGGCTTGCCAACGCGCTGCTCGACTGCTGGATCGCGTGGCCATGAGCACGATGCTGTCCCGTATCCTCGACGCCAAGGTCGAGGAAGTCGCCGAGCGCAAGACGCGGCAGTCCGATGCCGAGCTTGCCGCGCGCATTGCCGCCGCCGGTGCCCCGCGCGGGTTCAAGGCCGCGCTCGATGCCCGCGCCGCCAGCGGATACGCCCTGATCGCGGAGATCAAGAAAGCCAGCCCGTCCAAGGGGCTGATCCGCGCCGATTTCGATCCGCCCGCCCATGCCCGCGCCTATGCCGCCGGAGGGGCGACCTGTCTGTCGGTGCTGACCGACGAGCGCTGGTTTCAGGGGCATGACGATTATCTGGTCGCGGCCCGCGCCGCCTGTCCGCTGCCCGCCATCCGCAAGGATTTCATGATCGACCCCTGGCAATGCGCCGAATCCCGCGCGCTGGGGGCCGATGCCATCCTCATCATCGTTGCCGCGCTGGAGGACAGCCAGATGGCGGAGATCGAGGCGGCGGCGCTGGACCTTGGCATGGATGTGCTGGTCGAGGTGCACGATGCCGAGGAAATGGCCCGCGCGGCGCGGCTGAAATCCCGGCTGATCGGGGTAAACAACCGTAATCTCAAGACGTTCGATGTCAACTTTCAGAATACGTTCGATCTGGTTGCCCTTGCCCCGCCGGGCTGCACCTTTGTCGCGGAAAGCGGCATTGGCGGGCGGGCGGATTGCGACGCGCTGGCCGAACACGGCATCCGCTGCTTCCTGGTCGGCGAAAGCCTGATGCGGCAGCCGGATGTCGAGGCGGCGACGCGGGCGCTGGTCGGATGAGCGGGCTGACCCATCTGGACGCATCCGGGGCCGCGCATATGGTCGATGTCGGCGGCAAGGCGGAAACGGTGCGTCAGGCAGTGGCAACGGGCCGCATCGCCATGTCGGCAGAGGCAGCGGCGGCGATCCGCGACGGTACGGCCGCAAAGGGCGACGTGATCGCCACCGCGCGCATCGCCGGCATCATGGCGGCCAAGCGCACGCACGAGCTGATTCCGCTCTGCCACCCCCTGCCCCTTGCCCGCATCGCGCTCGATCTGGTCCCCGACGATGGCGGCGTGACCGTCACCGCGACGGTCGGCCTGACCGGGCGGACGGGCGTGGAAATGGAGGCGATGACGGCAGTGTCGGTGGCGCTCCTCACCCTTTACGACATGGTAAAGTCGCTGGATAAGGGCATGATTATTCAGGATATTCGACTGCTGTCCAAGACGGGCGGCAAATCGGGCGACTGGCAGGTCTGATCCACCGGCGGCTGTTCGTCATGCCTTTTGGGTCCTGAAAAATTGCCAGGTCACCGCCCAAAACTACTGCCCCCCGGGCACCACGCCGCCCCCCGCCCTCACCAAGGCCGCAGCCCTTTCATCAACGGCATCAGCGCCCTCCTGATCCAGGGACCGCCGGTCAGCAGCGCCGGATCGCCAAAGCGCCCCACGCGGCGCAGATGCCCGGCCGCCGCCTTGCGCATTTTCGCCTCGGCCAAAACGGCCGCCAGCACGTCATGCGCATAGACCGCTTCATACGGATCATCGGCTTGGGCATCGTCGACGGCGTTCGATAATTCGAGCAACTCCGCGCGGGTCGCGGTTTCCTGAAAATAGGTCTTGGCTTCTTCGCTCGCCTCGGGCCGTTCATCCATCATGTAGAGATACAGCCAATGCTCATAATGCGCCTTGGCGATCAGCGCCGCCGACCAGGGCGGCCTTACTTCCGCATAATCCCGGGCAACCTGCCACATCGCCGCATGAGAGCCGCCCCATTTCTCCGCATTGGCGCTGAGCGCCTTGGAATAGCCTGACATAGGCACAGCCACGGCCCGCGCCAGAGACCCCGATGCCTCGCGCTTCGTCGCATCGTCGCTGTCGACTGCGGTCGCCATCAGCCATGCCGCCGCCTGGCCATGATCCGGCTGCACGGCCAGGGCGTGGCGCAGCAGCTGCCCGGCGCGCTCGCGGCAAGCGGCATAGCGGTGCCAGTTCTGCTCTGCCACCTGATCGGCCGTGTCGAACCCCCTGATCCGGGTCGCACGGCCCATCAGCGCCGAGCCGACAATGACGAACCCGGCAACGTCCCCCGGATCATCGATCGCTGCATCCGGATCGATGTCGAACGGCAGCCGTTCCCCTAAAACCCGCAGCGCGACATAGGCGGTTTCTGGCGGCAATTCGCCCAGATACTGTTTGAAAACGGCCCATTGCCGGGGGGATCCGTCGACGATACGGACCAGCCGGACAAGATCCTTGTCGGTCAACATCACTCTACCCCCCCTTTTCTTCAGCTTTCGGGCATTAGCGGGAGAAGTCCAGAGGGATCAGCCAATTAGCGGCATTGGCCACGCTATTGCTCGCCGAATCGCCGCTCCTTGACGCCGTAAGTGATGCGGATGCGCACCCATTCGCCATATTTCGATTTGCCGCCGACGCGCGGGGGACGGACGCGGAATTGCCAGGCGGCGGCCTGGATGGCGCGGGCAAGGCGTGATCCGCTGCTTTCCCCCACGATCTCGCAATCCTCCACCCGGTATTCGGGCACGGTGCGGCACATGATCATGCCCCAGCCGGGGCCGCTGGCGGAGGATAGGTAACCGGCCAGTTCGGAATCATACGGCTCGCGGTACCAGGATGCGGCATAGAGCGGCTCGCCATTGGGGCCGCTGCCGTCGACCCGCTTTGAATCGCCGGGAAAGCCGGTGTCGGGGGGACCCATCGCAGTGCGCGGCGCGGGCGGCCCGGCGCGACCGGGCGGGGGCGCGCGGCCGATATCGGCGCTGGCCATCTGATCGCGGGACAATTCGATCCATGGGGCCTTTGGCGCGAATTCCTTGACCGCCGGCGGCGGCTGGACCAGCGGGCTGACCGGCCGTGGCGGCGGGGCGTCGGCCATTTCGCGCGGTTGTTCGGCGGCAGGCGGCGGCGGGGCGGCGGCAGGCCGGGGCGCGCTGGCGGCGGCGGGCGGCTGTTCCGACACTTCGGCGGCGTCGAAGGTGCTGAGCGACATGTCCACCGGCTCCCGGCGAACCAGCCGCGGGGCGAGCGTCAGCAGCACCAGCACCAGCAACCCTTCGACCAGCAACGCCAGCAGGATCGCCGGCGCGCGAGTCCCCATCCGTTCGCGCAGGCGAGCGGACCAGGACGGCCGGTCGATCAGGGATGGGGCCACGCGAACACCGTACCGGGGGGACAGGACAGGCAACGGCGTTACGAGCGCTATGCGGCCAAGACAAGGCGGCGGCGGGCAGCGTTGCGCTCCGCCCTTTCGTATCGTGGCGACCCGTGCGACATCGCGGGCATGGCACCGCCCCTGATTCCGCTCGCCGATGCACAGGCCCGGCTGATCGCGATGGCCGATCCGGTCGATGCCGAGGACTTGCCGATCGCCGCCTGTGCCGGGCGATGGAGCGTGGATGCCGTCATGGCGGCGCGGACCCAGCCGTCGCGCGACCTGTCGGCGATGGACGGCTATGCCATCGCCCATGCCGACCTGCCGGGGCCATGGCAGGTGATCGGCGAAAGTGCGGCGGGGCGGCCCTTTGGCGGGGGTATGGCCCGGGGCCAGGCCGTGCGCATCTTTACCGGCGCTGCCGTGCCGCAGGGCGCGGACAGCATATTGGTGCAGGAGGAAGCGGCGCGGGACGGCGACCGGCTGATGCTGACGGGCGAAGGTCCGGCGGCCAGGGGCAGCAGCGTGCGGCGGCGGGGGCTAGACTTCATAGCGGGCGATCCCCTTATCGGTGCCGGAACGCGGCTGACTCCGGCCCGGCTGGCGCTGGCGGCGATGGCCGGGCACGGCACGCTGGCGGTGCGGCGGCGCGTCCGGGTGGCGGTGGCGGCGACCGGCGACGAACTGGTGCCGCCCGGGGCGGCGGTGGGCGACGGGCAGTTGCCCGAAACCAACCGGTTGATGCTGGGGGCACAGCTGGCGGAACTGCTGGTCGACATCATCGACCTCGGCATCCTGCCCGACGATCTGGATGCGCTGACCCGCGCCTTTCGCGCCGTCGATGCCGACCTGATCGTGACCAGCGGCGGCGCGTCGGTGGGCGATCACGATCTCGTCCGCCCGGCACTGGTCGCGGCGGGCGCCGAGCTGGATTTCTGGCGCGTCGCCCTTCGCCCCGGCAAGCCGGTGATGGCGGGACGGCTGGGCCGGGCCATCGTCCTTGGCCTGCCCGGCAATCCGGTGTCGGCGTTCGTCACCACCCTGCTGTTCGTCCGGCCGGTGATCGCCGCGCTATCGGGTGCCGCCGACCCCCTGCCGCCGATGCAGCGGGCGGCACTGGCCCATCCCCTGCCCGCCAATGGCGAGCGGACCGATTTCATGCGCGCGGCCATGATCGGCGGAAGGGTCAGCAGCGCGGCGGTGCAGGACAGCTCGATGCTGGCCACGCTTGCCAGTGCCGATTGCCTGATCCACCGCCCCCCGCACGCCCCCGCGGCGGCTGTGGACGATCCTGTGGATATCCTGCTGATCGCTTGACTGTTGGCGGAACAAAGCATAGACATTCACGGTCTGTTCCGACACGGAGATTGGGGATGCTCACCAAAAAGCAGCATGAGCTGCTCTGTTTCATTGCCGAGCGACTGGGCGAAGACGGCATTTCCCCCTCGTTCGAGGAGATGAAGGAAGCGCTGGATCTGAAGTCCAAATCGGGCGTCCACCGGCTGATCGAGGCGCTGGTCGAACGCGGGTTCATCCGCCGTCTGCCCAATCGCGCCCGCGCGCTCGAAGTGCTGAAGATGCCGGAACGCGTTGAGGCCAAGCGCGGCAAGGCTGCGAAACGGGGTGACGTGGCACCACTTTCGCCACCTTCCGCGCCGCAGCGGATGCCGGAGGCGGCCAACGACGTCATCGAAATCCCGCTTCATGGCCGCATTGCCGCCGGCGTGCCGATCGAGGCGATGGAGGGATCGCAGATGCTGCCGGTGCCCGCCGCGCTGCTGGGCACGGGCGAGCATTATGCGCTTGAGGTATCCGGCGATTCGATGGTCGAGGCAGGCATCCTGGACGGCGACTATGCGCTGATCCGCAAGACGGAGACGGCGCGCGACGGCGAGATCGTGGTGGCGCTGATCGACGGCCATGACGCGACGCTGAAATATTTCCGGCGCGAAGGGGCGATGGTCCGGCTGGATCCCGCCAACCGCAGCTATGATCCGCAGCGCTATCGCCCGGATCAGGTGCAGGTGCAGGGCCGGTTGTCGGGGCTGCTCCGCCGCTATTGAGGCGGCGGCGCCTGTCGGGGCGGGCGCGGCGGCATCACCCTGGGGGGGTTCAGCCAGGGATGGGCCGTCGCCGCCTTCACCCGGCGGATCGTCCCGTCGGCCAGGTCGATGGCCACGCCGCCGCTATCGACCAGCGCCGGGCGGTCCAGTTTCAGCCAGCGCGGCGTGCAGCCCGCTGGCAGCCGTCGGTCGCTGACGACGATATCGGCATCGGCGCAGATATCGCGCATTGCGGTCCATTCGACGAAATGGCTGCTGCGCGTCGCCGCCACCCGCCATCGCCGCCCGCTCCGGTCGGTCACGTCGGCAACGCACAGGTCGGCGCTGCACCGCGCATCGGCCAGGCCCGCCAACGCCAGCGGATCGCCGTCCACTCCCGCCGCTTCGGACAGGATCATCCGCGCATAATCGCCGGTCCGGTCGCGCAGCACCGCCAGACCGGCATCGGTGCGAAGGGCGACGTGGCGGCCATCGCCGGTGACCAGCACATCCGGTGCGCCGCCCGACAGAGCCCCCAGCGCCCCGATGGCCACCGGCACCAGGCCCCAGACCCGCCACCCGGTCCGCCACAGCGCGATCCAGAGCCCGCCCCCGACCATCGCGGCAAAGGACCATCCGGGCATGACGGGCAGCATCCGCACCGATCCCGGTGCGTCGGCGGTGGCATGGGCGATGCCGAGCAGCAGGTCGAGCGCCCGGCCGGTCACCCACCATGCCGATGCGCCCAGCCCGACCGTATCCAGCACCAGCGCCAGCGCCTCTGCCGGCATGATGACAAAGGTGGTCAGCGGAATGGCGACCAGATTGGCCAGTGCTCCGTACAGGCCCGATTTGTGGAAATGGAACAGCGCGATCGGGGTCAGCACCGCCTCCACCACCAGCCCGGTCAGCAACAGGGACGCCGTGCCACGGGCAAGGCGTCGGTGCGGCCCTTCGTCCCGCCGTTCGAACCATCGCTGGACGCGGGGGTGACCGTGCAGCGCAACGATGGCGGTGACCGCGGCAAAGCTCAGCTGGAAACTCGGTCCCACCACGCTTTCCGGCCACAGCACCAGCACGAACAGCGCGCCCGCCCCGATCAGCCGCAGGGTGATCGCCTCCCGCCCCAGTGCCATCGCAGCCAGGACCATGAGCGCGGCGATGCACGACCGCACCGTCGGCACCTCTGCTCCTGCAAGCCAGGTATAGCCAAGCGCCGCCAGTGCGCCAAAGCCCGCCGCGATCAGCGGCACCCGCGTCCGCAGGGCCAGGGCGGGGATCAGGGCCAGCAGCTTCATCGCCACCAGGATGGCGGCACCGACGACGGCGGTGACGTGCAGGCCGCTGATCGACAGCAGATGCGCCAGGCCCGATCGGCGCATGGCTTCGGCATCCGCCTCGGCAATCGCGCCGCGATCGCCGGTGGCAAGCGTGGCGGCAATTGCCCCTGCCTCGCCGCCCACCCGGTCGCGGATATGTGCGGATAACCGGTTGCGGACGCCCGCTCCGGCCTGCACCGCCGGTTCGATGACGGTTACCGGCCCCAGCGCCCTGCCCGTCGCGCCGACCCCGTCGAACCAGGCGGCCCGCGCATAGTCATAGGCACCGGGCAAGGCAGGCGGCGCTGGCGGCATCAACCGTGCGCGCAGCCGAACGAGCGCGCCGGTGCCGATCCCGGCCACCATATCCGTCTGGCGAACATTGACCCGCACCAGCGGCGGCAGGCCGGGCGTACCGGCGGGTGTCAGCCGCAACCGCACCAGATCGCGGGCCGGCAGCGGCTCGACCCGTTCGACCCGCGCATCGAACTGCACGGTCACGTCCCGGGCCAGCACGGGATGGGCGACCCGTTCGGCCCGTCCCCACGCCAGCGCCAGGCCCAGCGCGATCGCCATGCCCGCCAGGATCATGGCCGCGCTTGAGCGCCGCCCGGTGCCGATCGCCGCGCCGGTCAGCGCCAGGCCGATCCCGCCCAGCCCGGCCGCAATCCAGGCGACGGGGCCGGGCAGGACGAACCACAAGACCGCGCCCAGCCCAGTCATGACGGGAATCCACAGCGGCAACTGACCGCGCTCGCCCTCCAGCCGCCGCTCGATGGCGTCTGAAACCGCGCCTATTCCCTTCGCCATTTGTCGTGGCCAGATCGCCATGCTAGGGGCGGCAAAGGCTGTTCTGGCCATCAAAAAATAGTCTGGGAGCAAGCGCGGTTGAGCGCAACCATCGAATCCGGCGGCGCCGAAGCACGCCCCGTCGTCACCCGTTTCGCCCCGTCGCCGACGGGGTTCCTGCACATCGGCGGCGCGCGCACTGCGCTGTTCAACTGGCTGTTCGCGCGGGCGAATGGCGGCAAGTTCCTGCTGCGGATCGAGGATACCGACCGCGCGCGCTCCACCCAGCCCGCCATCGACGCGATCCTGGACGGGATGCGCTGGCTGGGCCTGGACTGGGACGGCGATGCCGTGTTCCAGTTCGCCCGCGCGGGACGCCATGCCGAGGTCGCGCATGAATTGCTGGCGCGCGGCCATGCCTATCGCTGCTGGCTGACCCAGGAGGAGCTTGCCGCAATGCGCGAACGGGCGCAGGCGGAAAAGCGGCCGTTCCGCGTCGAAAGCCCGTGGCGCGATGCCGATCCCGCAACCGGCCCCGCCGACCGCGATCCGGTCATCCGGCTGAAGGCCCCGCGTGAAGGCGCGGTCACCATCGACGACCGGGTCCAAGGGGCAGTGACGGTCCAGAACGCCGAAATCGACGATTTCGTGCTGCTGCGCTCCGACGGCACGCCGACCTACATGCTGGCAGTCGTGGTGGACGATCACGACATGGGCGTCACCCATGTCATTCGCGGCGACGACCACCTGAACAACGCGTTTCGCCAGCTGGCGCTGATCCGCGCGATGGAGTGGCCGGAACCGGTCTATGCCCATGTCCCCCTGATCCACGGGTCGGACGGGGCAAAGCTGTCCAAGCGGCACGGGGCGCTGGGTGTCGAGGCGTACCGCGACGAACTGGGCGTGCTGCCCGAGGCACTGTCCAATTACCTGCTGCGGCTGGGCTGGGGCCACGGCGATGAAGAGATCATCAGCCGGGACCGCGCCGTCGAGCTGTTCGATCTGGACGGTGTCGGTCGCTCCCCTTCCCGCTTCGACCTGAAGAAGCTGGAGAACCTGAACGGGCATTATCTGCGCGCGGCCGACGATGCCCGGCTGACCGATCTGGCGGCTGCGCGCTCGGCCGAGCCGCTGACCGACGAGCAGCGCGCCCTGCTGCTGCGCACCATGCCCTATCTGAAGCCGCGCGCGGCCAATCTGAACGACCTGATCGACGGGGCGCAGTTTCTATTTCGCACTCGCCCACTAGCGATTGACGCGGATGCGCAACCCCTGCTTGAGGGAGAAGCAAGATCGATTCTGGCCCGTGTCCATGCGGCACTGGCGGCGGAACCGGACTGGTCGGCCGATCCCCTGGATCAGGCGGTTCGCCGCGTGGCAGAGGAAATCGGCGTAAAGCTGGGCGCCGTGGCACAGCCGCTGCGCGTTGCGCTGACCGGTCGCCGGACCTCCCCGGGGATCTTCGACGTCCTGGCCGTGCTGGGGCGCGAAGAGAGCCTTGCCCGGATCGCCGATCAGGCCGCGCAAGCGGCCGAATGAACAACGGAAAGGAACAAGGATGACCGATACCGCCAAGCTCCAGACCCCGACCAAGGAGGTCGAGTACAAGGTCCTGTCCGGCAGCGTCGGCCCCCAGGTCGTCGATATCCGCAAGTTGTATGCCCAGACGGGCATGTTCACCTATGACCCCGGCTTCACCTCGACGGCCAGCTGCGAATCGACGCTGACCTATATCGATGGCGACCAAGGCGTGCTGCTGCATCGCGGCTATCCCATCGGCCAGCTGGCCGAACAGTCCAGCTTCATGGAAACCGCCTATCTGTTGCTGAACGGCGAGCTGCCGGACCAGGGCGAGCTGGACAAGTTCGTCTATACGATCAGCCGGCACACCATGCTGCACGAACAGCTGGCGACCTTTTACCGCGGGTTCCGGCGCGATGCGCATCCGATGGCGATCATGTGCGGCGTCGTCGGCGCGCTGTCGGCCTTTTATCACGATTCGACCGACATCACCGATCCGACCCACCGGCTGATCGCCAGCCACCGGCTGATCGCCAAGATGCCGACCATCGCCGCCATGGCGTACAAATATTCGGTCGGCCAGCCGTTCATGTATCCCAAGAACGACCTGTCCTATACCGGCAACTTCCTGCGCATGACCTTCGGCGTGCCCGCAGAGGAATATGTGGTCAATCCGGTGGTCGAAAAGGCGCTGGACCGCATCTTCATCCTGCACGCCGATCACGAACAGAATGCGTCGACCTCGACCGTCCGGCTGGCCGGATCGTCGGGCGCCAACCCGTTCGCCTGTATTGCGGCCGGTATCGCGTGCCTGTGGGGCCCGGCGCATGGCGGTGCGAACGAAGCGGCGCTGAACATGCTGCGCGAAATCGGCACGCCCGACCGGATCCCGGAATATATCGCCCGCGCCAAGAACAAGGACGATCCGTTCCGCCTGATGGGCTTTGGCCACCGGGTGTACAAGAATTACGATCCCCGCGCGACCGTGATGCAGAAGACGGTGCGCGAGGTGTTCGAGGCGCTGAACGTCAGCGACCCCGTGTTCGAGGTTGCGCTGCGGCTGGAGGAAATGGCGCTGAGCGACGATTATTTCGTCGAAAAGAAGCTGTTCCCGAACGTCGATTTCTATTCTGGCGTGATCCTGTCCGCCATCGGCTTCCCCACCACCATGTTCACCGCGCTGTTCGCGCTGGCCCGCACGGTCGGCTGGGTGGCGCAGTGGAACGAGATGATCGCCGATCCGGATCAGAAGATCGGTCGCCCGCGCCAGCTGTACACTGGCCCGACGCAGCGCGACTATGTGCCGCTGAACCAGCGTTGAGAGGATAGGCAATGCGATTGAGGGCGGTATTCACTGGACTGGGAGCCGTCCTCGTCCTGCTTGGCCTGCTCTGGACGGCGCAGGGGCTGGGCTGGGTTCGCTGGCCGGAATCCGGCTTTATGATCGATCAGAGCGGCTGGGTCTGGCGCGGCGCGCTGACTGCCGTGCTGGGGGTCGTCCTGATCCTTCGCAACCGCCGCCGCTAAAGGCTCAGCCAGTCGCGCGCAGCGTCAGCATGAACCGCGCGCCCTGGCCGGGCGCGCTGTCCACGACGATATCGCCACCCATGGCCCGCGCCAGCCGCCGGGCGATGTAGAGGCCAAGCCCGCTGCCGCCCGGTTCGGCGGGATCGACGCGCTCGAACTTCTCGAAGATGCGCGCCTGATCCTCGATCGCAATGCCCTTGCCCTGATCGGCGACGATGACGCAGGCGGTATCGCCGTCGCGTTCCAGCCGGACCCAGACCCAGGCATGGGGCGGCGAATAGCGCACCGCATTGCCGATCAGGTTGACCAGGATCTGCAGCACGCGGCGATAATCGCCATGTGCGTTCAGCCCCTCGTCAGCATCGGGCGCGTCGATATGCACCCGCCCGGCCTGGGCGCGCACCGCCAGCAGGCCGGCGGCCCGGCGGCCCAGCTCGCCCAGATCGACAGGCTCCATCATCAGCGCGAAATCGGGCGATTCGATCGACTGGACCTGGGCCAGATCCTCGACCAGCGCCATCAGGTGGCGGCCCGCCGTGGCGATGTCCTGAGCGTAGCTGGCATATTCCGCACGGATCGGACCGTCGGTCTGCCCCTCGATCGAATCGGCATTGGCGATGATCCGCTTGAGCGGCGCCCGCAGCGCGCGTTCCAGCCGTTCGCCGATCGCCAGCGATGGCGGGATCTGAGGCGGCGCCTGCTCGGCCGACGCCGACGGTTCGGCAAGCCCGGTCATGCCGGCGAACCGGCCGATGGCATCGGTCAGCGGATGACCGGACAAAAGGACCGCCTGTCCCGTGCCGCGCACCACGGCGCGCTGGCCGGAAAATGGGGCGCCGGCGGCGACGCTTGCCAGCAGCGGAAATCCGCCATCGCCGTCCGCTTCCAGCGAGAACAGCTGAGTCACCGGCTGGCCAAGCATGTCGGTCGACAGCCCCGGTTCGGCGGCAGCGAGCGCCCGTCCGATCCGCGTCAGCCGCAAGGCCCCGTCGATTGCCCAGCCATGATCGGACGCCGCACCGCGCCAGGCAAGCACGCCCTGATCGCTGGGCGGCGGCGGCAGTTGCGCCTGCCACCCGCCCGCTTCGATCCGCAGTCCGTCGCCATCCGGCACCAGCCGCAGGGCCAGGCGCAGATCGACATCGCCGTCCGCCAGCGTCAGCGTGCGGGCGATCGGCACGCGCAGCCGCTGCGCCAGCCGGGCAAGCATCGCCAGTTCGGGCAGCGCCAGCGGCTGGCCCACGGCACCGCCCGCATCGGCGTTCAATTCCAGCAGGCGCTCGTCGCCCTCGACCAGGCAACTCCGGGCGTCCAGCCGGGCGAGCACCGGCGCGGATGGACGGGCCATCACGTTCATGCCCCGGCTCCCATGGATGCACGCCGGACCAGGTTCGCGCGATAGGCATCGGGCAGGCGCAGCGGCAGGATCAGGGCGGCGGCCTGTTCGGGCGCATAGCGCGCGGCCCCGGCCATCGCCGTTTCCTGGGCGGCCAGGTCAGCCAGCGGCATGGCGGCGGTCAGTATGGCCAGGATCATCGCCAGCGATTCCTCGTTCAGCCCGCCCGCGCGCAGGGCAAGCCACAGCCGGGGATCATCGGCATCCGCCACGATCCCGGCCAGCGCGCGTGGCGACAGGGCGGTGGCCCGCGCCAACAGCGCGCAGAATAGCGGCAGGCGGCGGTCCTTGATCGATTCGATCAGCAGGAACGACAATTCGGCTGGACGCGGATCGATGGCCGCGACCAGTCGCTCCGCCGCCCCCAGCGCATCGGGGCTTTCGGCGGCCTGATCGGTCAACGCCTGTGCCGCCTCGACCAGCCCGCAGCGCAGGGTCAGCCGGTCATCGCCGGTCAGCGCGGCATGATCGCGCTCGATCATCGCGGCCAGCGCCCACAGGATCGCCTGACGCTGGCCGATCGACAGCGCGGCCACGCTGCCGTCCAGCGGGTCGAGCGCCATCACCATCCGCGCAGCCGCGGCGATGCGGCGGTCCTCCGACTGGCACAGGCTGGCCAGAAAGCCCGGTTCGTCGGGATCGTCGGCGCTGTGCACCGGCAACCGTGCCGCACGATCGGCCAGCATCGCCACCCCCGCCAGATCGGCGGACAGGGCGGTCAACGTGACCAGCAGCCCGGGCATGCGATCATCCGCCGGTCGTGGATTCAGCCGCGCCGCAATCGCGCCCTGCCCCTCTGCCTTCAGGATCCGTTGCGCGCGCAGGCACAGGTCGCGCTCTGCCTCGGTCACCGCATCGTCCAGCGCGCTGTCCATGGCATGGCGAATCCGGTCATTCAGCCGGTGGGTGGCGGGGCGTCGATGATCGTCGGCCAGCGCCGCCAGCCGGTGACGCGCGGCATCCTGCGCTGCAATGGCCATCGCCACCGCATCGGCGGTCGTTTCCGCAGCAGCGGAACCATCTGCGACCATCGCGCCGGACATGGGCATTTCCTAGCGGAAGGGTTGTTAATGCCAGCCTAAGCCTGTTTGCGCGCCGCCTCAACGAGCGCCGCCAGAGTCGCCGCCGCCGCCACCGCCGCAATGCCCAGTGCAGCGACCGGAAACCCAGCCATCACCAGCGGCGTCACGATCAGGGTATATAGCGGCGCGCCGCCATACCAGGGCCGCCGCGCCACGGGCACGCGTTCGGCAATGGCGGCCGCACCGATCAGCACCGCCGCCAGCAGGGGAGCGGTCAGCTGCCCCCCGGCAAGCCCGACGACCAAGCCAAGCACCGCGACGCCAGCCCCGGCCACGCCCAGGATCGTCCAGTCCTGCAACCGGGTCAGCCGGTCGTTGCCGCGAAGGCCGCTGAGCAGCGAACCGGTGGTCAGCACCGCGATGGCCAGCGGAATGCCGACAAATCCGATCTGCGGCCAGCCCAGCGCCATGACGACGATGCCGATCGCACCCAGCGCGATGCCGACGATCAGCAAAGCGGCATCGGGGGTGTTGCGCCGCACGAGCCAGGGCAGCGCCAGCCGGGTCAGGGGGGTGAACACATAGCGGTCGGCCCAGCCGATCCGCTGATTGGCCAGCGCCAGCAGCACGCCGTTGCTGCGGCTTGCCAGCCCGTCGGGATGCCGGTCGACCCCGTGCCCCGCGCGCCGTGCCGCCGTCGACAAGGGCAGGTGATCCGCCCCGCCCTGCGCCACCAGCCGCAACAGGCTGGACTGGAAATCATAATCGCGGGGCAGCCTGGCAACCTCGGCCACGCGGCGGGCATCGATCATCGCCATGCCCGCCCAGTGGCGCGCGGCGTCGATCCGCTCGACGGCCAGCGACGGGCTGGCATCGTCGGTGACCAGGATCGTTTCCCGCGCGGCCGATGCCATGGCGTGCACGGCCTGATCGGTCGTCACCAGCGAATCCGCCAGCACCAGCACCCGGGCCAGCGGGTGCAGTCGGCCGCTGACCTCCTCGGCCGATCGCACCATGTCGACGGGCACCCCCCGCTTGGCGATGCGGTTGACCGCGCCCAGCAACGGCGGCGTCATCCGGGCGACGGCGATCAACAGATGGCCGGCCCCCGCCGCGATCAGCAGCCGCGCCTGATATTCCAGCAGGGTCATGCCCCCGAACGGCAGCGTCGCGGCCAGGCCCCCGCCCGTCCCCTCGGCATCCTCGGTCGCAAAGATCAGCCCGGCCAGCATCAGCGTGGCGTTACAGCGCGTTGGCGATGCGTCAATAGATCAGGAACGAGCGACGTCGTTCGATCCATGCCGCCTCGTCCGGGGAAGCAATGGCATCCAGGTCGGCGGGCGCCGCCCCTGCATCATCCACCCATTCGCGCAAGCCAGGCCCGCCGTTGATGACGTCGATCGCCAGCCGGTCGAACACATATTCGTACGGAAAATCGCGCCACAGCGCGTAGTCGGGATGGAGCGCGCGGATCGCCTTGAACGCCAGCGCCTGCACCCGCCACGGCCGGAACGCGGCATGATCATATCCCGGCGCATCGGCATGAATGAATACGCCACTGCAAAGACGGCCGCTATGTTTATGAAAAGTCGGCTGGAACCAGATGTCGCGCAGCGTGCATCCCGCCAGCCATTCGGGCGCGATCCGGCGCATTTCGGCGATCACCGCGCGGGCATCGATATCCGGCGCGCCGAACAATTCCAGCGGGCGGGTGGTCCCCCGCCCCTCGGACAGCATCGTCCCTTCCAGCATCACCGTCCCGGCATAGGCACGCGCCATGTTGACGTTCGCGGCATTGGGGCTGGGGTTGATCCAGGGGCGGTCGGCCGGCCAGCCATATCCGGAGGCTGCATCGGGCTGCCATCCCTCCATCGCGATCACGCGGTAGTCCACGTCCAGCCCGAACTGGTCGATGAACCAGTGCCCCATTTCGCCCAAAGTCATGCCGTGGCGCATCACCATCGGCCCCGCCCCGACAAAGCTCTCCCATCCGGGCAGCAGCGTGGTGCCCTCCACCGGCCGCCCGGCGGGGTTGGGCCGATCGAGCACCCACACGCTTTTCCCGTGCTCGGCGGCGGCTTCCAGCACATAGAGCAGCGTGGTGACAAAGGTGTAGATGCGGCAGCCCACATCCTGCAGGTCGACGAGCATCACGTCGAATGTGCCCATCGATTGACCCGTCGGTCGCCGCACCTCGCCATAGAGGCTGAATACCGGCACGCCGTAGGTGGGATCGGTGAAGTCGGGCGATTCCTCCATATTGTCCTGAAGGTCGCCGCGCACCCCGTGCTGCGGCCCGAACACGGCGGAAATGTTGACCCCCGCCGAAACCAGCGCGTCGAGACTGTGGGTCAGGTCCGCCGTAACGGACGCGGGATGCGCCAGCAGCGCAACTCGCTTGCCCTCCAGCGGGCGGCGAAGCTGAGGGTCGGCAAGCAGCCGGTCGATACCGAAGTTCATGAAGCGCTGGGTGCCGGGAGATCGAGGACAAAGCAATCGGGATGATGAAAATCTGGCGGCCCGGGCGGATGCGCAAGCGCCCAATAGGATTTGGTCCCGTCCACCTCCTCGATCACGGCGGAGAGGGCGATGCGGGCACCGGACCGCAGGATGCCCGCCTCGATCACGGCGACCATCAGAAAGGCTTCGCCATCGACCCGGCAGGCGATCCGGGGCGGCTGGCTAAGCGGCAGCTCCGCCATTCCGGCCCGGTAACCGGCGAAGCGGTACGCCGCCCATTGGCTCGAAGGCGAGAAGTTGAACTCGCGATACGCAGCCGCCCCGTCGCGCACGAACAGCTCGAAACAGGTCGTTCGCCACAACCCCTCGGTCCTGCCCGGACGGGTCGCTTCAGGCACCAGCAGCGCGCGGCCGGCGTTGCCGACGCGGAACTCCAGAAGCCCGCACCCGTCGTCGCGCGTCCCCAATTCGACCCGCACCCAGTCGATGGCGCGTGCCGGATGATCGTGATGCGAAACCAATTCCATCACCCGTGGATAGGAAGAAAGGCAGGGCTTCGACAAGCTCAGCCCGAACGGTTAGAGGGTGGACATCGCTATTCCGTTCGCGCTGAGCTTGTCGAAGCGCTGTCCTTCCCTTTGGCCAGCCGCGATACCTCCGCCCAGTCGCCGCGGATCAGCGCCAGCTTCTTGGCCCGGCTCCAACCCTTGATCCGCCGCTCGGCCTCCAGCGCCTCCAACCGACTTGGAAATTCCTGGCTCCACACCAGCTTGAAAGGCCGGTGGTCGCTGGCAAAGCCTGCCGGCTCGCCAACTTCATGCTCGGCGATGCGGCGTTCAAGATCGTCCGTATGGCCGACATAGAAGTAGCCGCCGTTGCAATGGAGCATGTAAGCCCAGAATGTCATGGTCCGTGGAGAGGAAGAAAGGCAGGGCTTCGACAAGCTCAGCCCGAACGGTTAAAGGGTACGCCACAAACAACACCGTTCGCGCTGAGCTTGTCGAAGCGCTGCCCTTTCTTGATGCTTGGCACCGCCCCATGATCCGCCTTTCCGGCCTCTCCCTCCCCCTCGATCACCCGCCCGAGGCGATTGCGCCTGCCATCTGTGCGCGGCTGGGCATCAAGCCCGCACGCCTGATCCGCCACACACGGTTCAAGCGCGGCAACGACGCGCGCAAGCGGACGGCGATCCAGCTGGTCTATACCTTCGATATCGAAGCGCAGGACGAAGCCGAAATCCTGACCCGGCTCGCCGGGGACAAGGATGTCCGCCCCACGCCAGACATGGCCTATCGCCCGCCGGTCGCCGCACCGCCCGGATGGTCGGGCGTCCGCCCGGTCGTCATCGGCGCCGGTCCGTGCGGCCTGTTCGCGGGCCTCATCCTCGCCCAGATGGGCTTCCGCCCGATCATCCTCGATCGCGGCAAGATCGTTCGGGAACGCACCAAGGACACCTGGGGCCTGTGGCGCAAGTCGGTGCTCGACCCCGACAGCAACGTCCAGTTCGGAGAGGGCGGCGCGGGCACCTTTTCCGATGGCAAGCTCTATTGCCGGGTGAAGGACCCCCGCCATCTGGGCCGCAAGGTGCTGGAGGAGTTCGTCAAGGCGGGCGCGCCAGACGATATCCTGTGGGAGGCGCATCCGCATATCGGCACGTTCCGGCTGGTCAGCATGGTCGAGAATATGCGGGCCGAGGTCGAGCGGCTGGGCGGCGAATATCGCTGGCAGGTGCGGGTCGACGATCTGGCACTGGAGCCCGGCAACGATGGGCGGATGCGCCTGACGGGCCTCCACCTGAACGACGGCAGCTTCCTGCGCGCCGATCATGTCGTGCTGGCCGTCGGGCACAGCGCCCGACCGACCTTTGAAATGCTGCACGCGCGCGGCGTCTATCTGGAGGCGAAGCCGTTTGCCATCGGGGTGCGGATCGAACATCCGCAGGGCTGGATCGATCAGGCGCGGTTCGGCCAGTGCGCGAAGCATCCGGATCTCGGCCCCGCCGCCTATTCGGTGGTCCATCACGCCAGCAACGGGCGCAGCGTCTATTCCTTCTGCATGTGCCCGGGTGGGCGCGTGGTCGCCGCGACCAGCGAGGAAGGCCGCGTCGTCACCAACGGCATGAGCCAGTATAGCCGCGCCGAATTCAACGCCAATTCCGGGATGGTCGTGCCGATCGATCCGGACCGGGACTTTCCCGGCGGGCCGCTGGCGGGGATCGCATTGCAGCGGCGGCTGGAGGATGCGGCCTTCGTCGCGGGCGGCAGCAACTACAACGCGCCGGTTCAGCGGGTGGCGGACCTGCTGGCCGACCGGCCCTCGACTGCGATCGGCGATGTCGTGCCCAGCTACAAACCAGGCGTCACGCCCACCGATCTGCGCGCCTGCCTGCCCGATTATGTCATCGATGCCTTTCGCGAGGCACTGCCCGTGTTCGGGCGGCGGATCGCGCGGTACGATCATCCCGACGCGATCATGACCGGGGTGGAGACGCGCACGTCATCGCCCGTCCGCATCCGGCGCGACGACAGCCTGCAAAGCCTGAACGTCGCCGGCCTGTATCCGGCGGGCGAAGGTGCTGGCTATGCCGGCGGAATCCTGTCGGCCGCGATCGACGGGATCAAGGTTGCCGAGGCGGTGGCGGCGGGGCTGGTACGATAACCCCGCCCCGTCCCGTCGGGGTTCAGCCGACGAAGGCGCGTTCGATCACATAATGGCCGGGATGCGAATGGGCACCCTCGGTAAAGCCCATTTCCTCGAACCGGACCGCGAAATCGCGAATCATCGCCATCGAACCGCACATCATGATCCGGTCGGTTTCGGGATCGAAATGCGGCGCGCCGCTCAATCCCTGATGCAGCCGGCCGGCCGCGATCAGATCGCCGATGCGGCCCTGGTTGCGGAACGGCTCGCGGGTAACGGTGGGGATATAGTGGAACTGGTTGACCGAACGGTCGCCGACCAGCGGATCGTCGGCCAGCCGCGCCTCCAGCATGTCGTGATAGGCCAGATCGACCACGCGGCGCGCGGAATGGACGATGATCAGTTCGTCGAACCGGTCATAGCTGTCCGGCTCCCGCGCGATGCTCATGAACGGGGCCAGGCCGGTGCCGGTCGACAGCATGAACAGCCGCTTGCCCGGCAGCAGCGCATCGGGAACCAGCGTGCCGGTCGGCTTCTTGCCCAGCAAGATCTGGTCGCCGGGCATGATCCGCTGCAACCGAGAGGTCAGCGGGCCGTCCTGCACCTTGATCGACAGGAACTCGATTTCCTCGTCCCAGGTCGGCGATACCATCGAATAGGCGCGCAACAGCGGCTTGCCGTCGACCATCAGGCCCAGCATGACGAACTCGCCCGCCGTGAAGCGGAAGCTGGCCGGGCGGGTGACGCGGAACGAAAATTGATGTTCGTCCCAGTGATGCACCCAGGTGACCGTTTCGGCGTGCAGATTGGCGGGCACATTGGCAGGCGGATTGGCTACGGCGCTGGTCACTGATCGGCTCCCGGTCTGACGCTTTGAACCGGCGCGTCGCTTTCACGACGACGCAACAGGCCCAAAACATGCACCCTGCCCGATCCGGATGACCGGGCGGATGCGGCAATCATGCAGTCTTCCCGTCCTGAAACGGGCGGAAATTGGCTGGGGCGGCAGGATTCGAACCTACGAATGCCGGTACCAAAAACCGGTGCCTTACCGCTTGGCGACGCCCCAGCATGGCGACAGGGCGCGGTCTCTAGCCGGATGCGCGCCCCTCGTCAAAGGGTAGGTTCAGAGGATGCGTTCGACCCATCCATGGGGGTCCGGCGCCTCGCCCCGCTGGATCGCCACCAGCCGTTCGCGGATCGACTGGGTCACCATGCCCGGCCCGCCATTGCCGATGCGGAAATCGATCCCCTGTCCCCGGACCGATCCGATCGGCGTCACCACCGCCGCCGTGCCGCAGGCAAAGGATTCGCGCAGTCGCCCCGACTGGCTGTCATCCCGCCACTGATCCAGCGAATAGCGTTCCTCGCGCACCGCGATGCCCATGTCGGCGGCCAGGGTCAGGATGGCATCGCGAGTGATGCCGGGCAGGATGGTGCCCGACAGCGGCGGCGTGATCATGCTGCCGTCGTCGAACACGAAAAACGTGTTCATGCCCCCCAGTTCTTCGATCCAGCGCCGTTCGACCGCGTCCAGGAAAACCACCTGATCGCATCCCTGGTCGATCGCCTCTGCCTGCGCGACCAGGCTGGCAGCGTAATTGCCGCCGCATTTCGCCGCACCGGTGCCGCCGGGCGCGGCCCGGCTGTAATCCTGGCTGACCCACAGCGACACGGCCGGGGCGCCGCCCTTGAAATAGGCGCCAGCAGGCGAAGCGATGACGCAGTACAGATATTCCTTTGCCGGGCGGACGCCCAGGAACACTTCGGACGCGAACATGAACGGGCGCAGGTACAGCGAACCGCCCTCGATCGCAGGGATCCAGTCGCGGTCGACCGACACCAGCTGGCGCACCGATTCCAGGAACAACTCGGTCGGCAGCGCGGGCATGGCCAGCCGTTCCGCCGATTGCTGGAACCGAAGCGCATTGCGATCGGCCCGGAACAGCGTGACGCCGCCGTCGGCCGTCCGGTACGCCTTCATCCCTTCAAAGATCTCCTGCGCATAATGCAGCACCGATGCCGCCGGATCCAGCGCGATGGGCGCCCGCGCCTGCACCGCCGCGTCGTGCCAGCCGCGACCCTCGCTATACCGGATCGTGACCATGTGGTCGGTGAACAGCTTGCCGAAACCCGGATCGGCGATCATCGCCGCCCGCTGATCGGCGGGCACAGGCGCGGGATGGGGTTGGATGACGAGCGTTGGCAGTTCCGGCTGCACCCCGATTTCCTTTCCATGGCACGTTCGACGCTGCGGCGCGGACGAGTGGAGTTTTTGTCGTCCGGCCCGCAACACGGGTTGCGCTGGCTTAGGCGGGGTGCCAATTTAGGTCAACATGGCTGGCCAAACCGCACCCGATCCCTTTCGATCCGCATCGCCGCTGTTCCTGCGCGAACAGGAAATCCGGCGCGGGGTCGAACTCCTCTATTTCGGCTATAGCCACCTGACCCGTTCCATCGACGAACGCCTGGCTGAGCAAGGCCTTGGCCGGGCGCACCACCGCGCGCTCTATTTCATCGCGCGGCAACCGGACCTTAGCGTCAGCCAGCTGCTCGGCCTGCTGGCCATCACCAAGCAATCGCTCGGCCGGGTGCTGGGTGAACTGATCGAGCGGGAGCTGGTCGAGATGCGCGCGGGCGACCGGGACCGTCGCCAGCGGCTGCTTCGCCTGACCCAAGGCGGCAAGGCGCTTGAAAGCCAGTTGTTCGAGGCTCTGCGCGAACGGATGGGCAGTGCCTATCAGAGCGCGGGCCAGGGTGCGGTCGGGGGTTTCTGGGCAGTGCTGGAAGGATTGATCCCGGCGGGCGAACGCGACCGGGTGGACGCGCTGCGCCACGAATGACCCCGTGCCGGTGCGCCCGGCACGGGACCATTATCGGGAACCGGTCGATCAGGCGACCTTGAACCCTTCCTTGTTCATGGCGGCGAACAGCTGCTTGTTCGTCGCCTCATCCAGCTGCGCCTTCAGCTTGGGGAACAGATCCTGCTCCTCCTCACGCATGTGGTCGGCGATTTCTTGGCGGAACTCGCGCAGCGTCGTGATGAACGCCGGGCTGTCCTTGGCCATCTGGTCCAGCCGGAACAGAAAGTCCTTGGTCATCGCATGTTCGCGCGACAGTTCGTCGAATGCCGCCCGCTCGCCTGCCTCGCGCAGCGCGGGATAGATCACATTCTCTTCCTCGACCGCATGTTTGGTCAGGGCGTGCTTCAGCTGCGCCAGCAACATCGTGCGGCGGCCGACCGCAGCGTCGGGCGTGGCCTCCATGGCGTCGAAAAGCTTCAGAACCGCACGGTGCTCGACCGCCAGCGCCTCCGCCCAATCGGGCGCCATCGCTGACGGCGCCTGCACCGCCGCCTTGCGGCCCAGCATCGCCGCCACGCCCAGCGCCGCACCGGCACCGATCGCACCTGCGATGACGGTGAAATTGTTCAGACCCTTGTCGTCCGATCCCGTGGCCTTGGCGCTGCGCTTGGGCTGCGGCCGGGCGTCGGCACTGCGTTCCTTGGTCGTGGTCATGGCATCCTCCTGTCCAGGGTAGTGAACAGGGCAACCCATTGGCGTGGCAAAGGGTTCCCGATCGCAACGCCGCGCCGGGCCAGCCCGACGGCGATGGCGGTCAGATCAGGGCGGCGAGCTCCCGGTTGCGCCGTTCGGCGGCTGCAAGCGTGCGTTCGACCAAACAGGCAAGCGCATCGTCCCCGTCCAGCACGTCCAGCCCCGCCCGCGTCGACCCCCCCTTGCTGGCCACCCGGTCGGCAAGCGCCGCCGGGTCCAGTTCCGATCCGGCAGCGGCCATCCCGGCCCCCGCCACCGTCGCCCGCGCCATGCGCAGCGCCTGCGCCCGGTCCATGCCCAGCCGTTCCCCGGCACCGGCCAGCGCATCGATAAAGCGATAGACAAAGGCAGGGCCGCTGCCCGCCAGCGCCGTGGCGGCATCGAACAGCGTCTCGTCCAGCCATTCGACCAGGCCCAGCGGCGCCATCAATTCCGCCACCGCCCGATGCTGGGCATCGTCGATGCTACTGCTGGTCAGGGACACGACACCCTGGCCGATCGCGACCGGCAGGTTGGGCATGGCGCGAACCACCGCACCGCCGCCCAGCGCCTCGATCAGGTCGGCCTCGCGAATCCCGGCCAGGATCGACAGGATCAGCGGTGCCCGGCGCAGCGCATCGCCATGCGCGTCCATGACGGTGCCTAATTGCTGCGGCTTGACCGCCAGCATCACCGCATCGAAGCGCGCGTCGGGCGAAAAACCCCGCGCCTGGGCGATGCCGGTCGGCAGGGCGCGGTCGGCGGTGTTGATGACAAGCAGTTGATCGGGGTCCAGCGTGCCGCTGGCCAACCAGCGGTCCAGCATGGCCCCCGCCATCGCCCCGCATCCGACCAGCGCCAGGCGGGAAAGCGTCACGCCTCGCCCTGGGTCTCGATCATCGATGCGGCAATCGCTTCGCGGGGGGATTTGCCGCCCCACAACACGAACTGGAACACCGGATAAAAGCGTTCGCATTCATCGATGGCGCTTTCGACCAGCAATTCGGCCTGGGCCAGGGACAGCGTGCCCCCCTCACCTGCGTCGATCATCGCTGCGTGGCGGTACAACAGGATGCCGGACGACGACCATAATTCGAAATGGCCGACCCACAATTGTTCGTTGACCAGCCCGATCGTCTCGTACAGCGCCGCTCGCCGTTCGTCGGGGACGCGGATGTCGGGAAAGGCCAGGAACTGCAGGACGCCGTCGTCCGCCCGCCAGATGGCCCGCAATTCGAACTCGGTCCAGCTGCCCTTGACCTTGGCGACGATCTCGTCCTCGTCGCGCTCATGGCTCCAGCCATGGGCGGCATAATAATTTTCGAGCATTTCGATCGGAGCCGTGTCGTCACGATCGAAATCGGGTTCTTCAAGCATGGCGCGTCTTAGTCCCCGCACGGATCACCGTGCAAGGGGGTGCCAAGGGGCGCGCCCCCCGGCAAGCCTTGTCGGCCCGTCGGGGGGAAAAAGCTGTGGACAAGCCGGTCAGGCGGCCGGACCTTCGCCGCTCGGACTGGTTTGCGCACCGTTAAGCGCGGCCAGTTGCTGTTCCAGCGCCTCGACCCGCGCCTTCAGCGTATCGGCCTCGTCCCGCGCGGCGGTGGCCATCGCCTTGACCGCGTCGAACTCGTCGCGGTTGACGAAATCCAGGCCGCCGATCCAGTCGCGGGCACGCTCGCGGGCGGCAGACTCGCCCTCGCGGGCCATACCGGCGATGGTTCCGGCCGCGCCGTTCATGAACTTGACGAAATCGTCGATCAGCTTGTTGTCGGACTGCATGGCCTGAATCTTCCCGATGGTGGTTCAGGGAATGATTTGGGACGAGCCCTTCGAAATCACAAGGGTTTCCGCATCGGGGTTCAGCCGGTCGAACTGATGGTTCAGGATGGCGGCAAAGCTCAGCCAGACCAGATAGGGCACCATCAGCCATGCAGCGAGCGACCGGATCCGGCCGAATGCAAGGGTGGTGGCGATGGCCAGCGCCAGGATAATCAGGATCACCCAGAACGCTGTCGTCACCTGATGCATCCCGAAAAACAGCGGCGACCAGGTCAGGTTCACCGCCAGTTGCAGCGCGAACAGCCCGATGGCGATGCCACGCCCCCGTGCCCCGCGTGCGTGCAGGATCACCGCGATCGCCAGCCCCAGCAGGACATAGAGCGTACCCCAGGCGACGCCGAACACCCATCCGGGCGGCGTGATGTCGGGCTTTGCCAGTGCCTGATACCAGGGATTGTCCGCGCCAGACGGCACCAGCCGCCCCGCGCCCAGGCCAAGCAATACGACCAGTGGAACCGTAACCACCGCCCAACGCAGAAACGACAACTGCAACTGGCCCTTGGAAGCGATTTCCTGCAACGCTGATCCCTCTCGGTCTTTTGGGGTTATTCCGCGGGCTGTGCCTCGCCCAGCGCGGCGTCAAGCTCGCGGCTCACCGCTTCGGGTGACTGGGTCCGCTTGGCCAGGCGGCTGTAGAGCAGCGGGATCATGAACAGCGTGATGACCGTGGAAAAGAACACGCCGAACACGATGACGACGCCAATGGCCGACCGCGCCGCGCTGCCCGCCCCGCCGGCCAGCACCAGCGGCACGGCACCGGCAATGGTGGCGATGGAGGTCATCAGGATCGGGCGCAGCCGCCGGGCCGATGCCTCGCGGATCGCCTCGACGATCTCCATGCCCTCGTCGCGCAACTGGTTGGCGAATTCGACGATCAGGATGCCGTTCTTTGCCGCCAGCCCGACCAGCATCACGATGCCGATCTGGCTGTACAGGTTCAGCGTCTTGTCGAACATCAACAGGCCGATCAGGCCACCGGCCACGGCCAGCGGCACCGTGGTGATGATGATCGCGGGATGGACGAAACTTTCGAACTGCGCGGCCAGCAACAGATAGATGATGGCGATGGTCAGGCCGAAGACCAGCAGGATCGACCCGCCGGTTTCGCGGAAGGCCTGGCTTTCGCCGCGATAGCCGATGGCCAGCACCTCCGGCGACTGCCGGGCCTGTTCCTCCAGAAAGGTCAACGCCTCGCCCAGCGAGTATCCGGGCGCAAGGCCGCCCGACAGGGTGATCGAGCGCAGCTTGTTGAACCGGCCCAGATCGCGCGGGCCGGAAACCTCACGCGTGGTGACCAGGTTGGACAGCGGGATCAGCGTGTTGGACCGGCTGCGGACATAGATGGTGGCCAGATCGGTCAGCGTCGATCGATTGGACGGTTCCGCCTGCACGACGACATAATATTCCTCGCCCCGGTCGACATAGGTCGAAACGCGGCGCGACCCGAGCAGCGTCTGCAACGCGGCACTGACTTCCTGTACCGACACGCCCAGATCGCCGGCACGGGTCGTATCCACGTCGATGCGCAGCTGCGGCTTGGTTTCCTTGTAATCGGAATCGAGGTTGATGATCCCCGGATTGTTCGCCGCCGCCGCCAGGATCCTGTCGCGCGCCTCGACCAGCCCTTCATAGGTCGTGCCGGCGATCACCAGATTGAGCGGCTGGCCGCGCCCGCGCCCAAGGGCCGAGCGGACCTGCGAGTTGCCGCGCACCGCTGGAAGGGTCTGCAGGATGCCGTTGACCTGGTTGGCGATTTCCTGGGTGCTGGTTTCGCGATCGTCCCAGTGCTTCAAAAAGATGATGAACGCGGCGCTGTTGAAATCGTCGCTGGCACCGAAGCTGCCGGGTACACGCGTGATGATGTTGCGTACCGCGCCTTGGTCCAACAGGGGTAGCAGCTTGGCCTGAGCCTCCAGCGCGTATTTGTCCATCTGTTCGAAGCCGGTACCCTCCGGCGCGTTGATATTGGCGAACAGCCCGCCCTGATCCTCTGGCGGCACCAGTTCGGACTGGATGAAGGCAAAGGACGCGCCGCCCAGTCCCAGAAAGGCAGCGACGATGATCGCGGTCAGCACGGGCTTGCGGATCACCCCGTCCAGCCGGCGGCCATAGGCGTTTTCCAGTTTCTGGAACTGGCGGTCGACCCAGCCGGTAACCCGCCCGCGCTTTTCCTTCTTCAGCATTTTCGAGCAGAGCATCGGCGTCAGCGTCAATGCCAGGAAGCCCGAAAAGGCGATGGCGCCGATCATCGCCACGGCCAGTTCGCGGAACAACAGCCCGGTCTGACCCGCCAGGAACATGACCGGCACGAACACCGCACAGACCACCAAAGTCGTTGAAATGACGGCGAAACCGACCTGACGCGTCCCCTTGAACGCGGCGACCAGCGGCGGTTCGCCCTGTTCGATGCGGTGATAGACGTTTTCCAGCACGACGATCGCGTCGTCGACCACCAGGCCAATGGCGAGCACCATGGCCAGCAGGGTCAGCAGGTTGACCGAATAGCCGACCATCCACAACACGGCGAACGCGCCCAGCAGACAGATGGGCACCGTCACCGCCGGGATGATCGTCGCGCGCCACGATCCCAGGAACAGGAAGATGACGGCCACCACCAGGATCGCCGCCTCGCCCAGCGTATGATAGACCTTTTTGATCGCCTCGCCGATGAACAGCGAATCGTCCGATCCGACCGTGATCGTCATGCCCTGCGGCAGGTCGGGCTTCAGATTCTCCGCCAGTTTCTTGGCTGAATCGGCCACCGCCAGCGTATTCGCGCCGGACTGCCGGACAACGCCCATGCCGACCGCAGCCCCGCCGTTCAGCCGGAAGCGGTTATAGGGATTTTCGGCCCCGACCTCGACCCGCGCCACATCGCCCAGCCGGACCAGATACCCGTCCGGCCCGCGCCCGACGACCAGCCCCGCGAAACTCTGCGGCGAACCGAAGGCGCGATCGACGCGCAGCGTGACGTTCTGCTGCGTCGATTCCAGCCGGCCGGCGGGCAGTTCGACATTCTGGCTGCGCAGCGCGTTTTCGACATCGCCGGTGGTCAGCTGAAATGCCGCCAGCTTCTGGGAATTAAGCCACACCCGCATCGACGGGCGCGCATCGCCGCCGACGAACACCCGCGCCACGCCGTCGATGGTCGCAAACCGGTCGACCAGGTTGCGGTTTACGTAGTCGGACAGTTGCAGCGGCGTCCAGCCGGGGCGGGACACGACCAGGAACATGATCGGCGATGCGTCGGCATCCACCTTTCGCACTTCCGGCGCGAGCGCCTCTTCCGGCAGATCCTCGGTCACGCCGCCGATGCGGTCGCGCACGTCGTTCGCAGCGGAATCGACATCGCGGTTCGGGCGGAACTCGATGGAAATGCTCGACTGGCCGTCGCGCGAGGTCGAGGTGATGGTCTGGATCCCCTCGATCCCGGACAACGCATCCTCCAGCGGCTGGGTGATGCGCGCCTCGATCACCGTGGCGGCGGCGCCGGTGTATACGGTTTCGATGGAAACGATCGGCGGGTCGGTATCGGGATATTCGCGCACAGACAGGCTCATGAACCCGACAATGCCGAACAGCGTCAACAGGATGGACAGCACCGCCGCGAAAACGGGACGCCGGACGGACAGGTCCGACAACTGCATCAGTTGACGCCCGTTCCCGCCGCCGCGGGCGATGCCGCCGCCTGTTCCGGCCCGGACAGGCGGACCTGCTGGCCATCGGCCACCTTGACCACCCCTTCGGTGATCACGCGCGACCCGGCGGGCAGGCCGGACAGGATTTCAACCTTGCCATTCTGACGGATGCCCGTTCGCACCGGCACCCGTTTCGCCTTGCCGCCATCGACGACGAACACGAAATTCTCATCGCCATCGCCGACGATCGCCAGTTCGGGGACGGCCGATGCGGTGCGGGCCGATGCCTCGATTACCACGGTCAGCAGCATGCCGGGTTTCAATCGCGCATCGGGGTTGGGGATTTCCGCCCGCACCGTCACGGCGCGGGTTTCGGGGTTCACCAGCGCATCGATCACGTCGATATTGCCGCGGAACAGCTCATTCGGATACGCCGCCGCCCGCGCCTCGATCGGCTGGCCCTTGCGGATCGCCGACAACAGCGTTTCGGGAACCGAGAAATCGAGCTTGATGACGGACAGGTCGCTGATCGTCGCCACTTCGGTGCCCGCGCTGACGATGGCCCCGGCGGAAATGTTGCGCAACGACACATAGCCCGAAAAGGGTGCGCGAAGCACCCGGTCGCCGATCGATGCCCGCGCCTCGGCTGCCTGTGCCGTCGCCTGTGCCGCAAGTGCGGTCTGCGCGTCGAGCGCGCTTTGGGTCGCGAACCCGCGCTGACGCAGTTCCGACAGGCGCGCCAGCTGCTTTTCGGCCTCCGACGCCCGCGCCTGTGCGTTGGCCAGCTGGGCGGTTTCCTGACCGCGAGCCAGGACCGCAACCACGTCGCCGCGGCGAATGAAATCGCCATCGTCGAATGCCAGCCGCTCGATCCGTTCGGTTACCGGCGCCGCCAGCGTCACCTGTTCATTGGCGCGCGCGGTGCCGACCGCCTCGATCCGTTCGACAAAGCGTTCCTGGCTGACGGTCGAGGCAGTCACCAATGGCGCCGCCCGGCCCTTTGCCGCCGGCTCATCGCCAGAACAGCCCGCCGCGAACAGCGCGAGCATCAGGATCATGACTTTGTTCTGCATCGGTCCCATGGGCGCTATTCTGCTGAGTGACGTAACGCAAGCGCTCACAAATCGTTTCGCGCCGCAACCAGAAACTCAACATTTCCTTCCGGCCCCGTAATGGGGCTTTCCACCACACCCTGCACTGTCCAGCCGATGCTGCCAAGCCAGGTTTCTGTTGCAGTGCAAACACGAGCATGGACTTCGGGATCGCGCACCACCCCGCCCTTGCCGATTTCGTGTCGCTCCGCCTCGAACTGCGGCTTGATCAGGGCGACCAGCCAGGCACCCGGCGCAGCAAAGCCCATCGGCACCGGCAACACCTTGTGCAGCGCGATGAAACTGGCGTCGCAGACGATGGCACCGACGGGTTCGGGCACATGAAGCGGGGTCAGCACGCGTGCGCTCGTCTGTTCATGCACGATCACCCGGGGGTCCTGGCGCAGTTTCCACGCCAACTGGTTGGTGCCGCTGTCCACTGCATAGACCCGCCCGGCCCCCCGGCTGAGCAGCACGTCGGTGAAGCCGCCGGTGGAACTGCCGACATCCATTGCAACCACGCCGGCCGGATCGATGGCGAAGCGGTCAAGCGCATGGGCGAGCTTGATCCCGCCGCGCGACACCCATGGATGATCCCGTCCCTTGACCACAAGCTCGGCATCGCTCGCCACCTGCTGGCCCGGCTTGTCGATCTTGCGGTCGCCGACGAAGACCAGGCCGGCCATGACGAGCGCCTGCGCCCGGGTGCGGCTTTCCGCCAGCCCGCGGTCCGCGAGCAACTGATCGATGCGCAGCTTGGCCATCGCCGTCCTGTGCCAACGGGATCGACCAAACGCAAATCGACACCATCCAAACGCAAAGTTTATTGCCTATCGATTTGGTAGGAATAAGATTGCATCGACAACCAGGGGGTAACGGAGGAAGGTCATGACGATTTTCGATGGACGCGACCGGACAAGCCCGACGATCCTGACCGTACCGGGGCTGGACAATAGCGGGCCGGGCCATTGGCAGACGATCTGGGAACAGTTGCGCGGCGACACCCGCCGGGTCGAACTTGGCCTGTGGAACGCGCCGCAGCGCAATCCATGGGTAACCCGGCTGGACCGGGCGATCACCGAATCACCGGCGCCAGTCGTGCTCGTCGGGCACAGCCTCGGCTGCATCGCCATCGCCTGGTGGGCGACCATGGCCGCGCCGGACATCGTCGGCCGCGTGGCGGGTGCGCTGATGGTCGCGCCAGCGGATGTCGACTGGTCGGACCGACAGATGCTGCGCACCTTTCGCCCGATCCCGGTCGAGCCGCTGCCCTTTCCGTCGATTCTGGTCGCCAGCAGCGACGATCCCTGGCTGGATTTCGACCGCGCGCATCATCTGGCGACGCATTGGGGCAGCCTGTTCCACGATGCGGGCGCGCTCGGCCATATCAATGCCGACAGCGGCATTGGCAGCTGGCCGGAGGGGCAGGAACTGCTCGCCCGGCTGACCGACGGGTCGATCCACCGCACCGCCACGCGGCGCGTTCCGCCACGCTGGCGCTCGCTGCGGGGGGACGGATCGGGATTCGGGCTGGGCAGCGGCTGAGCCAGCCGATCAGGCCCTGGCCCCCGCCTCTGCCTCGGTCTCGTTCCAGCGCAGCGCCTTCAGCACGGTATCGACGATGTGCGGCGCGTTCAGCCCCGCCTCGTCATATTGCGCTTCCGGCTTGTCCTGATCCTGGAACAGGTCGGGCAGGCGCATGGTGCGCAGCTTGAGCCCCGCGTCGATCAGCCCCGCGTCGCTCGCCATGGTCAGCACATGCGCGCCCAGGCCGCCAATGGCGTTCTCCTCGATCGTCACTGCGACCTCATGCGTGGTCAGCAGGCGGCGGATCAATTCCTCGTCCAGGGGCTTGGCAAAGCGCAGGTCGGCAACCGTGGTGCTCAGCCCCTTGGCGTCCAGCACATCGGCGGCCTTCAACGCTTCGGACAGGCGCGTGCCGAGCGACAGGATGGCAACCTTCTTGCCCTCGCGAACCACCCTGCCCTTGCCGATTTCCAGCAGCTGCGGCTGCTCGGGCATCGGCACGCCGACGCCGTTGCCGCGCGGATAGCGGAACGCGATCGGCCCGGCGTCATATTCGGCGGCGGTATAGGTCATGTGGACCAGCTCCGCCTCGTCCGCCGCAGCCATCACCACGAAATTGGGGAGCGTCGCCAGATAGGTGACGTCGAAACTGCCCGCATGGGTGCAGCCATCGGCGCCCACCAGCCCCGCCCGGTCGATGGCGAACCGCACCGGAAGGTTCTGGATCGCAACGTCATGCACCACCTGGTCATAGGCGCGCTGAAGGAAGGTCGAATAGATGGCGCAGAATGGCCGCATCCCCTGCGCCGCCAGACCGGCGGCAAAGGTGACGGCGTGCTGTTCGGCGATGCCGACGTCGAACGATCGGCCTGGATGCGCCGAAGCGAACTTGTCGACGCCCGTCCCGCCCGGCATGGCGGCGGTGATCGCACAGATGCGCGTATCGGTTTCCGCCAGCTTCGCCAGCGTCTCGCCGAACACGTTCTGATAGGATGGCGGCCCAGGCGGCGCCTTGACCTGCGCGCCGGTGATCACGTCGAACTTCTGGACGCCGTGATATTTGTCGGCGCTGTTTTCGGCCGGGGCATATCCCTTGCCCTTCTTGGTCACGACATGGATCAGGCACGGCCCCTCGGCGGCATCGCGCACATTTTCCAGCACGGGGACCAGCTGGTCCAGGTCGTGCCCGTCGATCGGGCCGACATAGTAAAAGCCCAGTTCCTCGAACAAGGTGCCGCCCATCGCCAGGCCGCGGGCATATTCGTCGGTCTTTTTCGCGGCCTTGTGCAGCGGGCTGGGCAGCTTGCGCGCCAGCCGCTTCAGCGCCTCGCGCACCGACAGGAACTCGCGGCTGGACACGATTCGCGCGAGATAAGAGGACAGGCCACCGACCGGCGGCGCGATCGACATGTCGTTGTCATTGAGGATGACGATCAGCCGGTTGCCCGCCTGTTCGGCATTGTTCATCGCTTCATAGGCCATGCCCGCGCTCATCGCGCCGTCGCCGATGACCGCAATCGCCTTTCCGGGCTGGCCCGCCAGCTTGTTGGCGACGGCAAAGCCGAGCGCCGCCGAAATGCTGGTCGAGCTGTGGGCCGCGCCAAAGGGGTCGAATTCGCTTTCCGCCCGCTTGGTAAAGCCCGAAAGTCCGCCGCCCGTGCGCAGCGTGCGGATGCGGTCGCGCCGTCCGGTCAGGATCTTGTGCGGATAGCATTGGTGGCCGACGTCCCAGACCAGCCGGTCGCGCGGCGTATCGAACACATAATGGATGGCGACGGTCAGCTCGACCACGCCCAGCCCCGACCCCAGATGCCCGCCGGTCGTCCCCACGGCCGAAATCGTTTCCGACCGCAGTTCATCGGCCACCTGTCGCAGGTCGGCAAGCTTCAGCTTTCTCAAGGCCTCGGGCGTAGGAACAGTGTCGAGCAGCGGCGTATCGGGACGGTCGTTCATGATGGCGGTGTAATCTTTTATGGACACGCTGTCGATTGGGGGGATGCTATTGCCGGCACTTCCCCGTGGGACGCCCCCACGACGCTACGGCATCAATCGGTATCGCAGTCGCCGCACCGGCCCCGCACCTCGATCACCGGACGCACCGGGGCAAAGCCCGCATCGAGCGCGGCCGAACGGACCGAACGGGTGATGACATCGTCGTCCAGATGCGTCGCCTGTCCGCAATTGTCGCACACCAGGAAGATGCAGTCGTGCAGGCAATCGGGATGCGCATTGGCGACATAGGCATTCTGGCTTTCCACCCGCCGCGCCAGATTGGATCCGACGAACAGGTCCAGGATGCGATAGACGGTATTGGGGGCGATGCGCCGCCCCTCCCGCTTCGACACGGCATCGGCGATGTCATAGGCGCTGACGGGCTTGTCGAACCCTGCCAGCGCGGCGAACACGCTGGCCCGCATCGCGGTCCATTGCTCGCCAGAACGTTCCAGCTGGCTCTGCGCGGCTTCGGCCAGCGCATTGCCGCTGCGTTCCTGGTGATCGTGCCCGTGGGAATCGTTGCTGTGCATCGGCTGAAACCTAGTGACGCCGCCCGCGCGCGGCAAGCGATCAGCCAGCGGCCCGCCGGTTCAGGTCGTGACCCAAAGCGACGATCAGGACGCCCAGCACGGTCGCCGCCGCCTCTGCCGCACCGTGCGGCACGGTCAGCGCCCCTGCCATCACGCCAAGCCCGAACGCACCGGTCGCAACCGGCATCAGATATCCGTGATTGAGCGCACCGACGCCGAGGCCTACCGCGCCGAACAGGATCGCCAGCACCAGCCCCAGTTCGTGCAGATGGGGGCTGACAATGCCGCCACCGGCAGCGGTCAGCGCGCTGACCAGCATCAGGGTGGCGACGCAGTGCACGACGCACAGGCCGGATACGATGATTGCCAGCCGGTCGATGCCCGGCACCGCGCGCAGCCAGCCGGCGGTTCCGCCCTGGCCTGTCAAGATCGACTGAGTCGTCATCGTCGCTGCGATATAGAGGCGTCCTGGCCAAGTTACAATATATCATCTGTACGGCTGTTGCATTGGCCGTCCGGCGCGGTCGGGGGCGGCGTCCGGCCAGCACCGCCCTAGTGCCGCATTGCCCCATGCGGGCGTATCGCCTATCTGCCGGGCGTGTTGCAGCCCAGCTTGATCCCCCCCTCCGCCCGCCCCGCCGCCATTGCCCGCTGGCTCTGGGCGGTTGCCGCCCTGATCGTCCTGATGGTGCTGGTCGGCGGCATTACCCGGCTGACCGAATCGGGCCTGTCGATCACCGAATGGAAACCGGTATCGGGCGCACTGCCCCCGCTGAGCGAGGCGCAGTGGCAGGCCGAATTCGACCTGTACAAGCAGATCCCGGAATATCGGCAGCTGAACCAGGGCATGACCCTGGCCGAATTCAAGTTCATCTATTTCTGGGAATGGTTCCACCGGCTGCTGGGCCGGGTGATCGGGCTGGCCTTTGCCCTGCCGCTGGCGTGGTTTGCGGTTCGCCGAATGATCCCGCGCGGCTATGGCGTGCGGCTGGTCACGCTGCTCGCGCTGGGCGGGCTGCAGGCGGTGGTCGGATGGTGGATGGTGTCGTCGGGCCTCAGCGAGCGGACCGATGTCAGCCATTACCGGCTGGCCGCGCATCTGCTGCTGGCCCTGTTCATCCTGGGCGCGGTGGTGTGGACCGCGCTCGACATGCGGCAACTGGCCACCCGGCCCGATGCGCAGTCGGCACGGGTGACGCCGCTGGCGGCGGGCGTCGGGGCGGTGCTGTTCATCCAGCTGCTGTTCGGCGCCTATACCGCCGGGCTGAATGCCGGGCTGGTCACCGATCAATGGCCGCTGATGAACGGACGCCTGTTCCCGGCCGACGAATTTGCGATGCGCCCGCCGCTCGATGCCGTCTTCAACGATCCCTATGTCATCCACTTCATCCATCGCTGGTGGGCCTGGGTGGCGGCGGCGGCACTGATCGCGATGGCGGTGCGGGTGAAACGCGGCGGTAACCGGCCCGCCTCGATCGCCATTCACGCCATGCTGGGCATCCAGATCCTGCTCGGCATCGGCACGGTGTTGAGCGGCGTCAACCTGCACGTCGCGGCGACTCACCAGCTGGTCGGCGCATTGCTGGTCGCAGCGTTCGCCTGGGGCGCGCACAGCCTGGGCCGCAGCGCTGCGTGACCGGCGCGGTCCTGATCCGAACGACGCTGGACGATGCAATGCGGGCCGAATCGATTGCCCGCTCGCTGGTCGATGAACGGCTGGCCGCCTGTGTCCACATCCTGCCGCCACTGACCGCCATCTACCGCTGGCAGGGTCGGATCGAAACCGCGGAAGAAATCGGCCTGCTGGTCAAGACCGACGGTGCACGGGTCGAACGCGCCGTCGACAGGATCGCAGAGCTGCATCCCTATGCCGTGCCCGCCATCCTCTGGTGGCCCGTCGATGTCACCCCGACGACGACGGCATGGCTGGGCGAAAGCCTCGCATGATCCTGATGCTGATGGCGCCAGTGCTGGTCCAGGCGGCGGCGCAGCCGGCGGCACCCGCCTTCAACCCGCCGCTCGATGCCGACTGGCATTACCGCATCGAGGAAACGCGCGAAATGGGCGGCGAGATCGAACGGCATCGGCTGGATCGGACGCTGCGCTTTGCCCGCGACGGCGATGGCTATGCCGCGACGATGATCACCACCGCCGTGGACGGCGGCATCGGCAGCGGCCCAGGCGCGATGTTCGAAGCGACCATGGCGACCTTCATCGGCAATCCGGTGATCTTTCGCCTGGATGCGGGCGGCACCGTCGTCAGCATCGACGATCTGGCGGCGCATTACGGTCGCTGGAGCACGGCGATGATCGATCAGGGATTGCGCGAGACGCCGGGGAATCGCCAGTCGGCCGTGCGCAAGGCGCTGGGCGACCGGATCGCCGCCACGCCGCCCGCCGCGCAGCTGGCGTTTCTCGGGTCCATGCTCTCCGCCGTCCTCCCCTCCCCCGATCTGCCGCGGGTGCCGACCGCCGCCCAGCCGCTCGCCCAGCAGGGCGCGGGCGTGGCGTTGACCGGGGTCCGCCGCGCTTATCGCACCCCCGACGACCGGTTGGCGATCGAGGATCGGCTGGCTGGCACCGGAACCGGCCCCGCAGGCCCGTTCGAGATGCAGGTCAGCGAAACGCGCGAGCTGGATGCCACTGTCAGCATGCTGCGATCATCGGTGCGCGTCCGCCGCACCGTGACGGGCGGGATCGAACAGACGATCACGACCCGCACGACGGTCGATCCGGTGGCCATTCCCTAACCGGTATCCTGTTACCCGTCAGCAAAGCCGCACCTTCGCTTGACTTTCGCATCATTCTGCCCGATTGGGCCGCCATCGCGCCGCTCCGCCAACGGGCGGCGTTTATCGTTCAACCCGGATAAGGTCACAAAGCCCATGAAGGCGCTGTTGAAGACCACCAAGTCGGTGAAACCGGCCGAGGTGGAAAAGAAGTGGCATATCGTCGATGCCGAAGGCCTGGTGGTCGGTCGTGCGGCGACGATCATCGCCAATGTGCTGCGCGGCAAGCACAAGACCAGCTTTACCCCCCATGTCGATTGCGGTGACAATGTCATCGTCATCAACGCCGACAAGGTGCGCTTCACCGGCAAGAAGCTGGCGCAGAAGACCTATTACAAGCACACAGGCTATGCCGGCGGCATCAAGGAAATCACCGCAGCCAAGGTGCTGGACGGCCGCTTCCCCGAGCGCGTCCTGGAAAAGGCTGTCGAGCGCATGATCCCGCGTGGTCCGCTGGGCCGTCAGCAGATGCGCAACCTGCGCATCTACAAGGGCACGGAGCATCCGCACACGGCCCAGAACCCCGAAGTGCTGGATATCGCGGGCATGAACCGCAAGAACAAGGTGGGCGCATAATGACCGACAATCGCCAGTCCCTTTCCGATCTGGGCGCGGTCGTCCAGGGCCAGCCGCTGGCCGATGCGGACGCCGATGCCGGCACCCAGGCCCCGACCTACGAGCCGGCGCCGCTGCGCGAGCAGGAACTCGACGCCTATGGCCGTGCCTATGCAACCGGCCGCCGCAAGGACGCGGTCGCCCGCGTGTGGATCAAGCCCGGCACCGGCAAGATCACCATCAATGGCCGCGACCAGGAAGTTTATTTCGCGCGTCCCACGCTGCGTTTGGTCATCAACCAGCCGTTCGGCGTCGCCGAGCGCGAGGGCCAGTATGACGTGATCGCCACCGTCAAGGGCGGCGGCCTGTCGGGCCAGGCAGGGGCCGTCAAGCACGGCATCGCCCAGGCGCTGACCAAGTACGAGCCGGTGCTGCGCACCCCCGTCAAGCGCGCAGGCTTCCTGACCCGCGACAGCCGCGCGGTCGAGCGCAAGAAGTACGGCAAGGCAAAGGCCCGCCGCAGCTTCCAGTTCTCGAAGCGCTGATCGCTCGGCAATCGATGCGAATCGGGGCGGTCCGGCAACGGGCCGCCCCTTTTCGTATCGGGGCTTGCTTGACTTGATGATCAGGTCGGGTCACCTGCCCACCACCGCTTCGCATGGGAATGGCATGACGACCCGAGAGACGACCCAGTTCCTTCCCCTTGGCGATGCCGATCCATGGCCCGCCGGCATGAAGAAATCGCTGGGCGACCGGCTGTTCACCATCGCCTGGGGCGCGATCCAGTGGCCATGGCTGGCGCGCAGCCTGTCCGGGGGCAGCCGGGCGGCAAAGGCGAAGCTCCTGGCCGAACTGCGCCTGAATGACGACGCCCTTCCCAATCTGGGCAGCTGGAAGGCGGATACCGGCCTGTTGTCGCTGATCGTCGATCATATCCGCGACGAGCGGCCGAGCCAGGTGGTCGAACTGGGCATGGGTGCATCCAGCCTGATCATCGCCCGCGCGCTGCACCTGAACGGCGGCGGCCAGCTTCTGTCGATGGACCAGCATGGCGGGTTCGTGTCCGCCACCCGCGACTGGCTGGCCGAACAGGGGGTCTATCCCGACCTGCGTGCCGTGCCCTTTACCCGGGCGCCGGAACCCTGGCCCTGCATCTGGTACGACACCGGCACCCTGCCCGACCGGATCGACCTGCTGGTGATCGACGGTCCGCCCTGGACCATCCATCCGTTCGTGCGCGGCGCGGCAGAGGTGCTGTTCGACCGGATCCCGGTGGGCGGCACGATCCTGCTGGACGATGCCGCACGGCCCGGCGAGCGGGTGGTCGCCGCCCGCTGGCGCAAGCGCTGGCCGGATTTCCGGTTCGAACTGGTCAACCGGGGTACCAAGGGGACGTTGATCGGCAAGCGGCTGCGCTGACGCGGCCGGCCGTTTCCGCCTTATCCGGCGTCAGGACCGTCGCGCACCACGCGCGTGCGCCAGGTGGTGATGTAATCGATGCTGCCGCGGCATTCGCCCATCTCCACCTGTTCCGACAGGCGGAACCGGGTGCCGTCCCAGACGAAGCTCTGACCGATCCCGCAATCGCCGATGCCCCGTCCCTTGGCAAAGCTGGTCAGGACGCCGTCGGCAAAGCCTGCATTCACCAGCGCCTTCAACCCGTCCGGCCCACCCATGCCGATCTCGGTATCGAACTCGGCAAGCTTCGGCTCGCCGCCGTCCTGCATGACATAGACGAGCGACATCAAATTATAGGCACCCGCATCGCAGGGCAGCAGGATCAGCGTCGCGCCGCCGCCCAGCGGATAGGCTTCGGCCGCCGGCGGTTCGTCGATATATTCGGCGATGCCGCAATCCGCACTCTTGCGCAGCGCATCGACCCGCGCCTGATCCAGCGCCGCCGCCGTTCCTTCCGCACGGACAGCGCGGATCAACGGCAACACGCGAGCGGGCGGCGTGCCAGGGCCACCGCCCCGCGCGACGATGGCCTGGGCCGTTCCCGCCAGGCCCTGTTCGGCGTCGATATATCTGAGCGCCGCCGACAGGCCGGCCAGCGACACCGGATAGGCCGGGCCGTTGCGGCCAGCCACGGTCAGCACCGTGCCGTTCACCGCCTCCAGCGCGATGGTGCGGGCGGACGCATCGGTCAGCCGGATGGTCTGTTCGTCTTCGCGCTCGCCCCCGGCAGCCACGGTCTTGCCGTCCACCTGCACCGTCAGGGGCAGGCCAGGCAGGTCCTGGCCGGTAAAGCGCACCACCACCGCACCATCGGGAGCCGGTTCGCGGGCGATCGACATCAGCACGCTGGGAATTTCGCCATCCTCCGGCGCCAGGGCGACCGCCTTGCAGGCAAGCGCATTGTCGCACCCGACGGTCCAGTCGCGGAAGGTGCCCAGATTGCCCGGCCGCGGGCGCACCTTGCCATCGGGCTCGACCGCTGCGGTCACCGGATCCACGGCGTTCGCCATGATGTTGCCGTCGACCGGCTCCACCCCGTTGGCGGCAGGCGGCGCTTCGGTGCACGCGCCCAGCAGGGCCAGCAACAGGATCATTGGGAGGATGGATCGCATGGCCATCCTCTTATCGCGCTGGCAGGAACCGCAAAAGCCGCTATCTGACGGGAATGTCCGAATTACAGCAGCGAGCAACAAGCATGAACAGCATCGGGGTCATCGGCGCGGGACAGATGGGCGCCGGCATCGCGCAAGTATCGGCAGCAGCGGGCTACCGCGTCCTGTTGTCCGACGTGACGCAGGACCGGGCCGAGGCGGGCAAGGCGGGCATCGCCAAGGGGCTGGCCCGGCTGGTGGCCAAGGAAAAGATCACGGCCGAAGCCAGCGAAGCGACGCTGGCCAATATCGATGCGATCGGCGACGTGACCCGCATGGCCGAATGCGACCTGATCATCGAGGCCGCGACCGAACGGGAAGAGATCAAGCGCCAGATCTTCGGCAATGTCGGCCCGCTGATGCGGGACGATGCCATCCTGGCCAGCAACACATCCTCCATTCCGATCACCCGGCTGGCTCAGGCATCGCCCGATCCCGCCCGCTTCATGGGCGTCCATTTCTTCAACCCGGTGCCGGTCATGGGCCTGATCGAGCTGATCCGGGGCCTCGCCACCTCGGATGCGACGGTGGACGCGGTCGAGGCGTTCGGCCGGTCGCTGGGCAAGGAGATCGTCCACGCCAACGACGCGCCCGGCTTCATCGTCAACCGCGTGCTGATGCCCATGCTGAACGAGGCGTGCTTTGCCCTTGGCGAGGGCGTGGCGACGATCCGCGACGTGGATACCGCGTGCAAGCTGGGCCTGAACCATCCCATGGGGCCGTTCACGCTTGCCGACTTTATCGGGCTGGACACCTGCCTCGAAATCACGCGCGTCCTGTTCGAAGGGACCGGCGACCCCAAGTTCCGGCCCGCCCCCCTGCTGGTCAAATATGTCGAGGCCGGCTGGTATGGCCGCAAGACCGGGCGCGGCTTCTACGACTATTCCGGCGAGGAACCCGTCCCGACCCGCTAATGGCACGACCATAGCCCCTCCCCCTTGGGGGCATCGGGTGAACCGCGCCCCGCGCGGTTCAGGTCAGTCCGGGGGACTGACCGACCCGATGCCGGGTTGGGGTGGGGGCTGGTAGCGGACGACCGGCGCCCCATCACCCCACCCCAACCCCTCCCCTGAAGGGGAGGGGCTTGCTCGCAGCACGCCCCGCGCAACCCGTCCCCTCCCCACGCGTTGCGAAGCTGCAACGGATGGAGGGACGGATGGCAGCGGCAGCAACGGGCGACGACAATCCGATCGAGGATCTGCTCGACGAAGCGGTGGACAGTGCCGAGGATGGCAAGGTCACCATCGGATCGCTGCTCGACAGTTTCGGCAATCGCAGCTTCGGCCCGCTGGTGTCGCTGTTCGCGCTGATCGCCATCATCCCGCCCGTCGGCGGCATCCCCGGCGTGCCGACCACCATGGGCGTGCTGATCGTCCTGATCGCCGCGCAGATGCTGTTCGGTGCCAAGCATCCCTGGGTTCCCAAATTCCTGAAGGAGCTGGGCGTCGATCAGGAAAAGGTCGAAAAGACGCGGGACAAGGCGGGCAAATGGGCCAAGCGCATCGACAAGCTGATCGGCCCCCGCCTGTCGTCGCTGGCGGGTGAGGCCGGTCAGCGGATCGCGGCGGGCTGCATGGTGCTGACGGCCGCTTTCATGCCGCCGCTCGAACTGCTGCCCTTTGCCGCCGCCCTGCCTGCCGGTGCGGTGCTGCTGTTCGGCCTTGGCATCATGGCGCGCGATGGGCTGCTAATCCTGTTCGGCTATCTGCTGACCGCCGGGGTCATCGGCGTGGCGGCGTATAATTTCCTGCTCTGATCGACGGTTCAAACGCCGCCGAACGCCATCCCCTCGCGCCGGTGCGCAGCCTCCAGCGTGTTGTGGAGCAGGCAGGCGATGGTCATTGGTCCCACCCCGCCCGGAACCGGGGTGATTGCGCTCGCCACACTTGCCGCCCCGGCAAAATCGACGTCGCCGACCAGGCCGTCCGCCGTCCGGTTGATGCCGACATCGATCACCGTCGCGCCGGGCTTGATCCATTCGCCACGCACGAACTGCGCGATTCCGACCGCCGCCACCACGATGTCCGCGCGCGCGACATGCCCCGCCAGATCGCGGGTGCGGCTGTGCGCCAGCGTCACCGTCGCGCTGCGCGCGGTAAGCAGCGCCGCCATCGGCTTGCCGACGATGTTCGACCGGCCGATTACCACCGCCTCCATGCCGGACAGGTCGCCCAGCTCCGCCTCCAGCAGCATCGCGCAGCCCAGCGGCGTGCATGGCACGAACCCCGGCAGCCCCGTCGCCAGCCGCCCGGCATTCACCGGGTGAAACCCGTCTACATCCTTGTCCGGATCGATGCGCAGCAGCACCGCCTGCGCATCCAGATGCCGGGGCAGCGGCAACTGCACCAGGATGCCGTCGACCGCCGGATCGGCATTCAGCGCATCGACCAGCGCGATCAGTGTCGCCTGATCGGTATCGGCGGGCAGGCGATGTTCGAAACTCTCCATCCCCGCCGCCACGGTCGCGCGGTGCTTGGACCGGACATAGACCGACGATGCCGGATCCTCCCCCACCAGCACCACCGCCAGGCCGGGCGCACGGCCGGCACCTGCGCGAAAGCCGGGCACGGCGGCCGCGATGCGGGAACGAAGCTGTTCGGCAAATCCCTTGCCGTCGATGATCCGGGCGCTCATGCCGGCGTCCTTATCCGCCCGACGGGATCAATGCCAGCGTCGGCGCGCGGCTCACATCCCGCCGGAGAGGATCATGCCCTGCAACCACGGGATGATCGCGCGGTTGACGATCGACATGGCGACCAGCACCGCCAGCGGGGCCAGGTCCAGCGGCCGGGTGTCGGGCAAAATCCGCCGGATCGGCGCAAAGATCGGGTCGGTCAGCCGGTTCAGCCCCTGATACAGCCCGGCCACCATGTCGTTATAGTTGATGACGTTGAAGTTGATCAGGATCGACAGCACGAACTGGATGATGATGATCCACCACAACACGTCGAGCAGGATCTGGACGATGCCCAGCAGCATCAACAGGAACGAACCCAAGACGACCTCCATTCAACTGTGTTGTATCGATAATACAGATAGGCGCATCGAACGGCAATGCTAGCGCCGGACCAGCGTGCCCGCACCCCGCCGCGTGAATATTTCCAGGAGCATCGCATGCGGCACCCGCCCGTCCAGGATGACGGCGGCCTCCACCCCCGCCTCCACCGCGGCGATGCAGGTATCGACCTTGGGTATCATGCCGCCCGAAATCGTGCCTTCGGCCTTCAGCGCCTCGATCCCCGCCCGGTCCAGATCGGTCATCAGGTTCCTGTCCGCATCCAGCACGCCGGCCACGTCGGTCAGCAGGAAGAACCGCTTTGCCCCCAGCGCCCCGGCGATCGCGCCGGCCATGGTGTCGGCATTGATGTTGTAGGTCGCGCCGTCCGCGCCCAGCGCGACCGGGGCGACGACGGGGATGTAATGGTCGCTGGCCAAGTTCTTCAGGATCGTCGGATCGACCGCCACCGGCTCGCCCACGAACCCCAGGTCGACATGGCGCTCAATTCCCGAATTGGGGTCCGGTTCGGTGCGGCTGACCTTTTCGGCCAGCACCAGATTGGCGTCCTTGCCCGAAATGCCGACCGCGCGCCCGCCAAGGCCCGCGATCCAGCTGACGATTTCCTTGTTGATCTTGCCCGCCAGCACCATTTCCGCGACCTCTGCGGTGGCGGCATCGGTCACGCGCAGGCCGCCGACGAACTGCGATTCGATGCCAAGCTGCTTCAGCATCCGCCCGATCTGCGGCCCGCCGCCATGCACGACGACCGGGTTGATCCCCACCGCCTTCAGCAGCACGACGTCCTCGGCGAAATCGCGCTGCGCTTCGGGATCGCCCATCGCATGGCCGCCATATTTGATGACGAAGGTTTCGCCGGCATAACGCTGCAGATAGGGCAGCGCCTCGACCAGCGTTTCGGCCTTGGCGAGCATCGCCGGTTCGGGTGCGTTGTCGGTCATGCCGCGCCTTTAGCGGGCGGCGTCCGCCAGCGAAAGGGCCTGTGCCCTCAGCGGTCCAGCCGCCGCCCCAGCGCGACCGTGAGCATGATCAGCGGCGGCACCAACAGGATCGACAGCACGACCTTGGCCGTCATCTGCCCCGCGATCAGGTTGCCGATCGGGAACACCCCGTAAAAGGCGACAGTGACGAAGATCAGCGTGTCGACGATCTGACTCAGCACGCTGGCCACTCCGGCGCGCAGCCACACCAGCCCGCCCTCGCCCCGCTTCAACGCATCGAAGATGGTGACGTTCAGCACCTGGGAAATGCCGTAGGCCAGCACGCCCCCGGCCCAGATGCGCAGATTGGCGAACAGCACGATCTGGATGGCGTCGCGATTGGCCGGGCTCATCTCGGCGGATGCCGGCATCGCCCACACGATCAACGCCAGCGCCATCGACGTCAGCAACGGCACGAACCCGATCAGCACTAGCCGGTTGGCCACCGCCCGCCCGTGCAGTTCGGCAACGGCGCTCGACACGACGACCAGCAGCAGAAAGGCAAAGATCCCCGCCTCCACCGCCAGCGGCCCCAATGACACCTGCTTGTTGCCCAGCACCCCCGCAATGCACACCATCCCACCATAGAAAATGGCAAAGGCGAACAACGAAGGCGAGATGGCGGGCGCGGCGGCGCGGGTCGGCTGGTCCATGCCCGTTGCTAGCGGCAAAGCGGGCGACGGGGCAAGCGGGGCTGCACAACTGGGCCGGGAGCGAAATGGCAGATCCCCTGACGTAAATCGGTATTGCGGATACGCACACTTGTCCGTGTAAGCGGCGCTCGCGACGAAGGAGAAGCTCCAGGCGCGTTTGCTCAACTCGGCTTTAGTGCGCTGGTTCGGGCCTGCGAGGCCGCCCATCAGGGAGGAATCTAATTGGGGGGGCGGCGGTGCCCGGCCTGACGCAATCCAGCTAAAGGCATAGCGGTAGACAATCGGAAACCAGCTGCCGCAAATAGCCGGGGCTCATTGCTGGAACGCCTGACCTTACGCTCCTAATGCTAAGTGGTGACCAATTCAGCTAACTTTGCTGCGACATCTGTCATCGGCATTTCTGCTGTGTCCAAGCCGTTCCGCGAGGCGAGCATAGGGCTGACTTCGCGGAGTGCGTCGTAGGTAGTGTTATGGATGACGGGGACAAGTTGATCGCGCTGCAGGAGCACCGAGAGCTCTTTGTCTGCGACGCCCCCTGACGGAAGGCGCTTCAGCAACGAGGGAGTTACCAATACGATCCCAATCCGCGACTTCGCTAACCCTTTGTCGATAGCGCGGAGAAATGGCTCGCCAAGTCCGATGTCATTCTCGCTGAACCAGACCGACACCCCTTGCCCAATGAGAAGGTCGTTCAGCTCTTTGGCGGACCCCTGCCGGTCGTCCCATGCATGGCACAAGAAGATGTGCCGAAGATCGGGCAGCGGCGCTCGTTTTTCTACAGTTTCGCGGATCGGTGTGAGCGCCCGCACTTCTTCCGGAGTGTAAAACTGGGTCGAGCCAGTTCCTGACCACCGCGGCTTCGCGGAGCGACGAGACCCGCCACCGCTACCACGACCGCCCCCACTATTACCCGACGATGAGTAAGACCCCGACGATGAATAAGAAGGTGTATAGGAGGTCGTGTAAGTCGACCTAAAGCCGCGATAGCGGGGCCCGCACACTGGGCAGTCCGCCCCGCCGCCCCGTATGTGACCTCTTACTGGTGCGGTGCATTTAGTCATGTTACTGACTTAGCACACAACCAGAACATCAAAAAGGGGTTAGCGGCCGTCCGCTTCCGTATGCTTTGGATACTCGCTCGAACGACTACACCGTGGGGCGCGAAGCGATCCAGCAAATCCCGACCAAAGGTCGCTGTTTCGGCGCAGCTCGTGTATATCGGTTTACACCTGACAGGTCATCGTCAGGTCAAGCAGGGACCGAGCATATACGCAGCTTATGCGTGATGTGCTCATCCCTTTTATATCATCTCGAACGTTGATTACGGTACGCGCCTCATACATTTCCTAGTGATGAGCAAGCACAAGCTTATTCCTGCGCAGCACCTGAAGGGTCAGGTCCAGCGACTGATGATGAGTGCTCTGGATTTTCGTCATGCTTTGAGTGCGGCGACATTCCTGTTGGAAGAGGTCGATTGGGGAGATGTGCGATGCTCCCAGGAAGACCGACGTCGGTTCAAGTGCTATGAAACATCGATGGTCGTTTCCTACGGTCGCCCATTTTCAACGGCGCGTGGCATCGCCGCGCCCTTAAGTTGGAAGCAGTTGGGCAAAGAGTTTTCTATGTCTGTTGAGGAAAAAAGCCTGCACGAGATGCTGATCAAAGCGCGAAATAGGACCTATGCGCATTCAGATGTTGATCACAGCGATATCACGGCTTCGATCTTGCGGTCTAAGGTAGGTGACGGCAGGGCTTTCGATTTTCTTTCAGTTCAGGGTGGCGAGCAGCTTCTCTTCGACCAGGCACAAGTGCTGGCCATTCATGGGTTCCTTTGGAAAGTGAGGCACTACGTCGACATGGCCGTTCAGCATCACCCTGCCGCAAGGGATGCCCTTCCTGTTCGCGTGATCGACTTATGAGTGCTTGTCGTAATCTCCCAATACGTGTTGGTTGAGGTCGCCCGTCTGCTCAGACCTCCACCGCCCCCTATCAATGTAGGAAATCCCCTGCTTCACTGCCCGGCATGGCCGCCTGCCTTGCCTGCGCCGCGCATATCGCCTCTGTCCATCGCCCAGGACCATCATTCCGTCGACGCCCGTTGCCGACGTGCCGCCACTTTCGCCACCTTTCGCTGGCGGTGCATCCCGGCCCCGCACCGGTTTCCACGCGCTGCCCCGCCCCGGCCAACCGGCACGCTTGCGCCCCCGCCCGCACAAATTTGTGCGCATTTGCGCCGCGCTCGCCTCTGGTGCGATGCGTCGGCCTGTGTATGACTGCCATCCCGATGGGCGCGCTCACGGGGCGGCGCGGCCTGCTTTTTCCGGGGTTCTGTTCACCTGATGACGCGTTATCTGATCGGGCTTGCCGCCATTGCCATCATTCTTGGCGTCGCCGTTCTGCTGTCCAGCAATCGCCGCGCCATCCGGATGCGCGTCGTCGGCGCTTCCTTTGCACTTCAGGCGGGCATCGCCATCCTCGTCCTCTATGTCCCCGCCGGAAAGGCGGCGATCCTGGGCCTGGCCGGCGGCGTCTCCGCCCTGCTCGGCTATGGGGATCAGGGGATCCGGCTGCTGATCGGCGATGCGTTCTTCGACAGCCCGCTCAGCAAGAGTTTCGCCTTTGGCGCGCTGCCGGTGATCATCTTCTTCGCGTCGCTGGTGTCGGTGCTCTACTATTTCGGGATCATGCAGTTCATCGTCCGCTGGATCGGGGGCGCGATCCGCATGGTGACCGGCGTGTCGAACGTCGAATCGCTGGGGGCCGCCGCCAACATCTTTGTCGGCCAGTCGGAATCGCCGCTCGTCATCCGCCCCTATCTGAGCGCGCTGACCCCGTCGCAGCTGTTTGCGATGATGACGGTCGGCATGGCGGGCGTCGCCGGCACCATCCTGGCGCTCTATGCCCAGATCCTGGGCCAGCAATCGCTGCCCTTCCTGCTGGCGGCCGCCTTCATGTCGGCGCCGGGCGGCCTGTTGATGGCCAAGATCATCATGCCCGACGAACCGCCGACCGAGCCGAACCTGCCGCTGGGCGACGAACTCAACACGCCGCCGGTCATGGCGGTCGATGCGGGCAGCGACCATGAAACCGCCTCCAACGTCATCATGGCCGCCGCGATGGGGGCGCAGACGGGGGTCAAGATCGCCGTCGCGGTCGCGGCGATGGTGCTCGCCTTCGTCTCGCTGGTCGCGCTGGCCAACGGCATCCTGGGCGGCATCGGCGGCTGGTTCGGCTATCCGGACCTCAGCTTTCAGGGGATATTGGGCGTGATCCTGGCCCCGGTCGCCTTCCTGATCGGCATTCCCTGGGCCGAATCCGGGGTCGGCGGCGGCCTGCTCGGCACAAAGGTCGTGCTGAACGAAGTGGTCGCCTTTGCCGAGTTGAACACCATCACCACCCTGTCCGATCGCAGCCGCGCGATCATCACCTTTGCGCTGTGCGGCTTTGCCAATTTCAGCTCGATCGCCATTCAAATGGCATCGGCCGGGTCGCTCGCGCCCAATCAGCGGCCGGTCATCGCCAAGCTGGGCATTCGCGCGCTGCTGGCGGGCACGCTCGCCAATCTGATGAGCGCGGCGCTGGCCGGACTGCTGCTGCCGTGATCGAGTTGTTCGTCAGTGCGTTCGTGACGCTGCTGGTAGTCATCGATCCGCCGGGCTGCGCGCCCATCTTTGCCGGATTGACGCCCGGCGCCACTGCGGCTCAACGCCGGTCGATGGCGATCCGGGCCGTCGTCACAGCGGGCGCGATCTTGCTGGTTTTTGCCCTGATCGGCGAGGCGCTCCTGGAAAAGCTGGGCATCAGCCTCGACAGTTTCCGCATCGCCGGCGGCATCATGCTGTTCCTGATCGCGCTGGAAATGGTGTTCGAAAAACGCAACCAGCGGAAAGAGGACAGCGCGCACAAGATCGCCGATCGCAATGCCGACACGCCGGAGGTGGAGGACGTCTCCACCTTTCCCATGGCCATGCCGATGATCGCCGGGCCGGGATCGATCGCCACCGTCATGCTGCTGGTCGGGCGCACCAGCGGCTGGGCCGAAAGCCTGGTCGTGATCGGCGCGCTGGCGGCGAACCTCCTCCTGACGCTGGTCGCCCTGCTGGCGGCGGCGCCGCTGATGCGGGTGCTGGGCGCCCGGATCGAGGCGGTGATCACCCGCCTGCTCGGCGTGCTGCTGGCCGCGCTCGCCATCCAGTTCGTCATCGACGGGATCCGGGCCAGCCTAGGCTAGGCCCGGATCCGGCCGGATCACGCGACGCTCAACGTCAGCGCGCCGTCGCCGTCCTCGACCCGAACCGTCTGCCCGTCGCGCACATCGCCGCGCAGGATCAGGTCGGCGAGCGGGTCCTGCAGATACCGCTGCACCGCTCGCTTCAACGGCCTTGCGCCATAGACGGGATCATAGCCCACCCGCCCCAGCCAGGCCCTCGCACCCTCGGTCAGCTCGATGCCGATCTTGCGGTCCTTGAGCAGCTTGGCCACCCGGCCGACCTGAATGTCCACGATCGGCGCCATATGCTCGGCGGCCAGCCGGTGGAACAGGATGATCTCGTCTAGCCGGTTGAGGAACTCCGGCCGGAAATGCGCCCGCACCACCTCCATCACCTGCGGTTCGACGGTCGACACATCCTCGCCGTCCGGCACGGCGGTCAGATACTGGCTGCCCAGATTGCTGGTCAGGATGACGATGGTGTTCGAAAAATCCACCGTCCGCCCCTGCCCGTCGGTCAGGCGACCATCGTCGAGCAGCTGGAGCAGCACGTTGAACACGTCGCCATGCGCCTTCTCCACCTCGTCGAACAGCACGACCTGGTATGGCCTGCGCCGCACCGCTTCGGTCAGCACCCCGCCCTCGTCATAGCCGACATAGCCCGGCGGCGCGCCGATCAGGCGGCTGACCGAATGCTTCTCCATGAACTCGCTCATGTCGATGCGGACCATCGCGCCCGCATCGTCGAACAGAAACTCGGCCAGCGCCTTGGTCAATTCCGTCTTGCCGACACCGGTTGGGCCAAGGAACAGAAAGCTGCCCAGCGGCCGGTTGGGATCCTGAAGCCCCGCACGGCTGCGGCGGACGGCGGTGGCGACGGCCTTCACCGCATCCGCCTGTCCGATCACCCGCTTGCCCAGCGACGCTTCCATCGCCAGCAGCTTTTCGCGCTCCCCGGCCAGCATCCGCTCGACCGGAATGCCGGTCCAGCGGGCGACCACGCCGGCAATGTCGTCGGCGGTCACTTCCTCGCGCAGCATCGCGGTGCCGGACTGTTCCTGTGCCTCGGCCAGCTGTTTTTCCAGCGCCGGGATGGTGCCGTAATTCAGCTCGGCCATCTTGCCCAGGTCGCCCGCCCGCTGCGCCTGTTCCAGTTCCAGCCGGGCGGCATCCAACTGTTCCTTGATCCGCGCCTCGCCAGCGATCTTGTCCTTCTCGCCCTGCCAGCGGCTGGTCAGCTCAGCCGATTGCTGGGTCAGGTTGGCCAGCTCGCCCTCCAGCGTCGCCAGCCGGTCGCGCGAGGCAGCGTCCGTTTCCTTGCGCAACGCCTCCCGCTCGATCTGCAGCTGCATGATCCGCCGGTCGAGATTTTCGATCTCCTCCGGCTTCGATTCCACCTCCATGCGAATGCGGCTGGCGGCCTCGTCCATCAGGTCGATGGCCTTGTCGGGCAGGAAGCGGTCGGAAATATAGCGGTTGCTCAGCGTCGCCGCCGCGACGATCGCGCCGTCGGTGATCCTGACGCCGTGGTGCAGTTCGTATTTCTCCTTCAAGCCGCGCAGGATGCTGATCGTATCCTCGACCGTCGGTTCGCCGACGAACACCGGCTGGAACCGCCGCTGGAGCGCGGGGTCCTTCTCCACATATTTCTGATATTCATCCAGCGTGGTCGCGCCGATGCAGTGCAGTTCGCCGCGCGCAAGGGCGGGCTTGAGCAGATTACCCGCATCCATCGCGCCTTCCGATTTGCCCGCGCCGATCAGCGTATGCATTTCGTCGATGAACAGCACGATGTCGCCATCGGCATTCTTCACCTCGTCGAGCACGCCCTTCAGCCGCTCCTCGAACTCGCCGCGATATTTCGCGCCCGCGATCAGCGCGCCCATGTCGAGCGCCATCAGCGTGCGGCCCTTCAGCGTGTCGGGCACGTCGCCATTGGCGATGCGCAGCGCCAGCCCCTCGGCAATGGCGGTCTTGCCGACGCCGGGTTCGCCGATCAGCACGGGATTGTTCTTCGTCCGGCGGGCGAGAATCTGGATCGTCCGGCGGATTTCCTCGTCTCGGCCGATCACGGGGTCGAGCTTGCCCTCGCGCGCCGCCTCGGTCAGGTCGCGGGCGAATTTCTTGAGCGCGTCGTAGCGGTCCTCGGCCCCCGCCGTGTCCGCCGTCTTGCCCTTGCGCAGCGCGTTGATCGCCCCGTTCAGCGCCTCTGCACCGACACCAGCCGCCGCCAGCGCCTTGCCCGCTGTCGTCTGGGGGGACAGGACCAGCGCCAGCAGCATCCGTTCGACGGTGACGAAACTGTCGCCCGCCTTCTTCGCCACCTGTTCCGCCGTGTCGAGCACGCGCACCAAGTCGTTGTCCAGGCCGGGCGTCGCCTGCGCCCCGCCGCCCGACACTGCGGGAATCTTGGCCAGCGCAGCATCCGCCTCACGCAGCGCGGTTTCCGCCGACCCGCCGCTGGCACGAATCAGGCCGGACGCCATGCCCTCCTTGTCCTCCAGCAGGGCTTTAAGCAGATGTTCGGGCGCGATCCGCTGATGGCTCATGCGGATGGCAACGGTCTGCGCCGATTGCAGAAAGCCTTTGGCGCGATCGGTGAATTGTTCGAGATTCATGTGCGGTCCCCGTCCTTAGTGACCGCAAGATAGTGTTGTATTAATGCAACACAAGGGGGCGTCAGCGATCCTCAGCGATCGGCTGGACTAGCCCGACCAGAAAGCTCGTGAAAATCAGCTGCAGGCCAAGCAGGATCAACAGCGTCGCCGGGATGGCGGATCGCAGCAGTCGTTCGGCGTCCATTGGCCCGAAATCCGCCGCCCCCCACTGGACGGTCAGTGCGGTTGCCCAGCCCAGACCGGCCACCATGAACGCCGCGCCCAGCTGGCACCCCCGTTCCAGGCTGAACAATCGCTGGAAGCGGATCACGCTCGGGCTGGTCGGCCACAGGCCCGCCGTCACGCCGTACAGGCGCGCAACGACGCCGAACGCCAGCAATTGCGTCCCAAGCAGCGTCAGCATGGCGGCGAACAGCATCGTCGTCGCGCTCAGTTCCACGGCGCCAAGGCGAACTGCCCCCTGGGCCAGCACGGTCGTCGCCGCCGCCCCGCCGGCAAACGCCAGCGCACCGGGATAGAGGAACAGGAACCGTGGAGCATTGGTCAACAGATAGCGCAGATGCCGCCAACCGTCGCGCCAGGTGCGCAGGTGCGGCGGACGGCTGCGGCCATCGGGGGCAAGCGTGGTCGGCACCTCGCGGATGTCGAGTTTGTGGAGCACGGCCTTGACCACCATTTCGCTGGCGAACTCCATGCCCGACGACCTGAGGCCGAGCGCCTGGATCGCGTCGCGCCGGAACCCGCGCAGCCCGCAATGGAAATCGCCGATGGCCGAGCGGAAGAACAGCCGCCCGACGAAACTCAGCACCGGATTACCCAGATAGCGGTGCAGCGGCGGCATCGCCCCCCGCGCGATCCCGCCCTGGAAGCGGTTGCCCATCACCAGTTCGCCGCCAGCGCGCAGCGCCTGGACGAACGGGCCGAGCGCGGAGAAATCATAGCTGTCATCGGCGTCGCCCATGATGACATACCGGCCGCGCGCCGCACCGATCCCGCCGATCAAAGCCGCGCCATATCCCCGTGCCGGCACATGCGCGACCCGCGCGCCCATCGCATTGGCGATTTGTTGCGATCCGTCGGTCGATCCATTGTCGGCGATCAGGACTTCACCGGCAATCTCGTGTTCGGCCAGGAACGCCAGCGCCTTCTTGATGCAAAGGGCCAGCGTTTCCGCCTCGTTCAGGCACGGCATCAGGATGGTCAGTTCCAGCTCCGATACCCCCTCCTCCGACACATCGAAATCGGTGGTGCTGGCGATGGCCAAGGCGCGCTGCATCAAGTTCCCCCGTGACAAATCACTGTGGGTCCACCGAGTGCACGACAAGCTAAAACTATTGGTTAACGCCGAAACGATTTCTTAAGGGCGCATCGGGCAATCGGGACGAAATCGTCGTTACCGTGGATACCGATGTGTTAATGGCCGCATCCCCCGACCTGCAGAGCGTTCGGCGCAACACCCGGTGGCGGAGCGTCGCCGTCGCGCTGCTGCTCACCCTGATGCTGACGGCGGCTTGGACGTTCAAGGACTGGGCACAGCTTCGCATCCTGCGACTGCCGGACAATGACGACATGATGCGGCTGGCCCAGGTCCGCGACTGGGTGGCCGGTCAGCCGTTCAACGATCTGATGCAATATCGGCTGGGGCCGCCGGGGGGTGCATCGATGCACTGGTCCCGCTTTGCGGACATGGGTCCGGCGCTGTTGCTGCTGCTGCTCGGGCCGATGCTGGGGGCGCATGGCTCGGCTGTTGCGATGGTGGTGCTGTGGCCCGCCATCCTGTTCTTCCTCTACCTGATCCTGACGGGCAGCATCGCGCGGCGGCTGGATGCCGGGGGGGCGGGCACGCCAGTCCTGGCCATCGTGGTGGCGGCGCTTGCCTTTCCCACCATCAGCCTGTTCCTGCCCGGCCGGATCGATCATCACGGCATCCAGATCGTGCTGGTGGTGGCGCTGGTCCGCCTGATGCTGGCCCGGCCGACCCTGGCAGTAGGTGCGGCGGGCGGCGCATTGACTGCGATCAGCCTGCATATCGGGCTGGAGGCCGCGCCCGAACTGGTGGCGATCATGGCGGTGCACGGGATCAAATGGATCGTCGATCCGGCGGAGGATCGCCGCGCAGCCGGCTATGGCGGTGCCTTGGGCGGCATGGCACTGGCGATGATCGCCGTCATGCAGCCGACCGTCTGGCCAGAGATCTGGTGCGACGGCTTCACCCCCGGATCGTTCCGAGCAATGCTGGTGCTGGCCGCTGCATGGGGCGTCATCGCGGCAAGCGGGCGCGTCGCCGGGCGCTGGCCGATCCGGCTGGCCATCGGCGGGACGGTGGGCGGCGCCAGCGCGGTCCTCGCTTATCTCGCTGCGCCAGCCTGTTTCGGCGGGCCTTACGGCGCGCTTCACCCCTTCCTCGAACGGGTGTGGATGAGCAATGTCAGCGAGGCGCAGGACCTGGTGTTCGGTCAGGACACGGTCGGCACCAGCCTGGCCTTTGGCGGATTGTGCGTCGCCGGGACGATCGTGGCCATCGCCCGCGCGCTTCATCGGCGGCGGATGGACGATGCCGACTGGGCGATGGCGCTGTTCCTGGGGATCAGCCTGATTGCCGCGATCCTGCAGGTGCGCGTCACCTATATCCTCGCCGGGCTGGCCGCGATCCCCGTGGCGGTCGCCATTGCCGGGCTAAAGGGGCCGACGCGGATGATCCCCCGGCTGGCGCTGTGGATCGTCGGTGCCGGCATCACCTATAATTTCGCCGGCATGATGCTCGACGCAACCGCCGCCCCACGCGCCGTGGCCGCGCGCGCCGCGAAAAAGGCCTGTGTCAGCGGCCCCGTCTTTTCACAGATGGCACAATTGCCGCCGGGCACGATGATGGCCCCCATCGATCTGGGTTCCTATGTCATCGGCATGACGCCGCACCATGTCGTCGCAGCCCCCTATCACCGCAACAACAGCGGCAACCTGGCCATGTATGCGTTCTTCCTGTCCAGGCCGGATCGGGCGCAGGAGCTGGCAGCGCTATGGGGCGTCGATTATGTCGCGCTGTGCCCCAACATCATGCGGGATCGGGGCCTGGCGCCCTATCGTCCCGGATCGCTGGTCGAACAGTTGCAGGGGGATGGCCCCGCGCCGCAATGGCTGGAACCCGTGCCGGTGGATGGCGGGATGATGCTGTACCGGGTTCGACGGTGATGCGCGGCTACCGCGTCTCGCGATGACGCCGGACATGGCTGACCCTATCCTTTCGCTTCCCCACAGGCGGGACCGATCGATCGACTGGTGGCAGACGCGCTGGTTTGCGGTTGCCGCGGTGCTTGCGGCGGCCATTCCGCTGCTGTGGCCCGCATTGCCGCCGTTTACTGACCTGCCCGGCCATGTCGGGCGATACCGGGTGATGCTGGACGGGGGCGAAGGGCCGCTGGCCCGGTACTTCCTGTTCGAATGGCGCTGGACCGGCAATTTGGGCGTCGACCTGATCGTTGCCGCGCTCGGTCCGGTCATCGGGCTTGAACCGGCGGTCAAGCTGGCGGTGCTCTCGATCCCGATGCTGACCGTGGCCGCGATCCTGGCGCTCAGCCGCGAACTGCATGGCCGGGTGTCGCCCTTCGCTCTCTTCGCCCTGCCGCTCGTCTATTCCTTTGCCCTGCATTTCGGCTTTATCAACTACACCCTGTCGATGGCGCTGGCGCTGGGCGGCGTCGCCATGTGGCTGCACCTCGGCCGACTGGGCCGCATCCGCCAGCGAGCGTTGCTGGCCATCCCGTTCAGCTTCCTCCTCTGGACCACCCATATCGTCGGCTGGGGCATGATGAGCATCCTAGTTTTCGCCGTACAGATGGCCGGGCGCGGAGACCGAGACGAAGCGTTGCCGGACCGGACGATCCGCGCCGCCCTGTCCTGCCTGCCGCTGGCGGGGCCGATGATCCTGATCCTCATGAACACCGGATCGGGCGGCGGCGTGATCGGCCCGTTCCTGAACCTGGAGGTCAAGCTTCACGGCGTGGTCGGCATGATGCGCGATCGCTGGCTATGGGCCGATGTGACCATGACCGGATTGCTGGTGGCAATCCTCTATGCGGCGGGTCGCGGTGCCATCGGCCGGATGCATCCGGTCGCGGCATGGATGACGGGCATCGGTGCGGCGGCCTTTCTGCTGATGCCGTTCATGCTGATGGGATCGGCCTTTGCCGACGTCCGCCTGCTGCCCTATCTGTTCATCATTGCCCTGGTCGGTGTGGATCCGATCCATACCCGCCCAACCACGGCACAGGTCGTTGCGGTGGCCGGGCTGGCATTCTGCCTGATCCGCCTTGCCATGACCACGGCCAGCCTGGTGCAGATCGACCGCGAATGGCAGCGCGAACTGGCCGCGATCGACGCAATGCCGCGCGGGGCTAGCGTGATGGCGATGGTGACGCGAGACTGCGGCGAGCCATGGGGTCTGCCGCGTCTGACCCACCTGCCCGGTATCGCGATGGCGCGGCGCGGCGTGTTCGTGAACAGCCAGTGGCCGATGGCCGGGGCGCCGCTGATGCGATTGCGGACGGACCGCCCGGGACCGTTCGACACCGACCCGTCCCAAGTGGTGCTGAGCGCGCCCTGCACCGACCTGCCGACGCACCTTACCTTGTCCGACGCCGTGGCGCGGTTTCCCCGCCATCGCTTTACCCATTTGTGGCTGATCCGGCCGCATCTGCTCCGCCGCGACCAGCTGGCCGGCATGACCCGCGTCTGGACGAACGGCCAAAGCCATCTGTTCCGGATCGATCGATAGCGTGACCGACCGGTCCCCCCTTCGCTGGTGGCAGACGCGCTGGTTCGCGGTTGTCGCGGTGCTTGCGGCGGCCATTCCGCTGCTGTGGCCGGCATTGCCGCCATTCACCGATCTGCCCGGCCATGTCGGGCGATACCGTGTGATGCTGGACGGGGGCGAAGGGCCGCTCGCCCGGTTCTTCCTGTTCGAATGGCGGTGGACCGGCAATCTGGGCGTCGACCTGATCGTCGCAGCACTCGGTCCGGTCATCGGCCTTGAACCGGCGGTCAAGCTGGCGGTGCTCTCGATCCCGATGCTGACCGTGGCCGCGATCCTGGCGCTCAGCCGCGAACTGCATGGCCGGGTGACACCCTTCGCGCTGTTCGCCCTGCCGCTCGTCTATTCCTTTGCCCTGCATTTCGGCTTCATCAACTACACCCTGTCGATGGCGCTGGCGCTTAGCGGCGTCGTCGTGTGGCTGCGCCTCGGCCGACTGGGCCGCATCCGCCAGCGAGCGTTGCTGGCCATCCCGTTCAGCTTCCTCCTCTGGACCACCCATATCGTCGGCTGGGGCATGATGAGCACGCTGATCCTGGCCACCGCGCTGGCGGATCGACTGAGTCAGGGACGGGGCTGGTCCCGGGCAGTGCCGCTGGCGGCGATGGACTGCCTGCCCATGGCCGGGCCGCTGCTGCTGGTCGCAGCCCCACTCTGGTCGGCGGCTGCGGGGGGCGGCGCGCCGATGGGACCATTCCTCGATTGGCGGGCAAAGCTGGTCGGGCTGGGAATGATCGCCCGCGACCGGTGGCTGGCGGTGGATCTGGCGACGATCCTGCTGCCGGCCGGGCTGATCGTCGCTGCCGGCATCGGCGTCGGCGGGCGGTTCGAACGGCGCGGACGATGGATGACCGGGGCGGTGCTGGCGGTGTACATCGCCATGCCGTTCACCCTGATGGGATCGGCCTATGCCGATATTCGCCTGGCCCCCTATCTGATGATGGTGGCGCTGCTGGCCATCGGACCTGTTCCGATCGGGCGGCCCGGTATCGGCGCGCTCGCCGCTGCGGCGGTGGCATTTGCCGGGCTTCGACTAGCCGCGACCACGACCAGCCTGGCGTTGATCGATCGGGATTGGCAACGCGAACTGGCGGCGCTGGACCATGTGCCAGATGGCGCGCGGGTGATGGCGATGATCGGCCAGCACTGCGCCGATCCCTGGGCGCGGACGCGGCTCGATCATCTGCCCGGCATGGCGATGGCCCGGCGACGCGCCGTCACCAACAATCAATGGGGCATGAGCGGCGGGGCGCTGATGGCCGTGCGGCGGTCGCCATCGGACTATTTCGACCATGATCCGTCCCAATTCGTGCTGGACACGCCCTGCCCCGGTGCCGGACCGCTGTTGACCCAGGCCCAGTCGCTCGCCCGTTTCCCGCGCGAACGGTTCACGCATCTATGGATGATCCGGCCTCACCCCTTGGCACCAGGTGCCACGCACAGGATGCGGCGCATCTGGACCAACGGCGACAGCGCCTTGTTCGAAATTATGCGCTGAACCGCACGGTCGTGCGCATGGCATTGCTTGCGATGGCCCGACCGGCTGGCCTAGAAGCGCGCGATGCAGGCAGGGGCAGATCAACTTCGCTGGTGGCAGGCACGGTGGTTCGTATGGGCCGCCGCCTTTGCCTGTGCCATCCCGCTGATCTGGCCACAGGTGCCGCCGCTGCTCGACCTGCCGGGCCATATCGGCCGCTACCGCGTGCAACAGGTGTGGGGCGAGGTTCCGCACCTGGCCGAATGGTATCGTTTCGACTGGCAGTTGATCGGCAATCTGGGCGTCGACCTGCTGATCGTGGCGCTGGAACCGCTGCTGGGGTTGGAACGGTCGGTCAAGCTGATCGTGCTCACCATCCCCCCGCTGACCGCGCTTGGCCTGTTGTGGATCGCGCGGGAAGTGCATGGCCGCATCCCGGCGACGGCATTGTTCGCGCTGCCGCTGGCATACAGTTTTCCGTTCCATTTCGGCTTTGTGAACTTTGCCCTGTCGATGGCGCTGGCGCTCAATGCCTTTGCCCTCTGGCTCCGGCTGGCGCGGCTTGGCCGGTACCGGCTCAGGAACTGGATCTTTCCGCCAATCGCCTGCCTGATCTGGGTGACGCATACCTTTGGCTGGGGTACCCTGGGCGTGCTCGCCTTTTCCGCCGAACTGATCCGCAGGCACGATCTGCGCGCACCCGGCACCGGTTTTGTCCAGCGCTGGGTCAAACCCTGGTTCATGGCGGGCATCCAGTGCCTTGTCCTTGCGCCCCCGGTCATCCTGATGGTCGCATGGCGGACCGGCCAGGCATCGGGCGCGACCACGGATTTCTTCAACTGGCAGGCCAAGATGATGTGGCTGACCATGGTCCTGCGCGACCGGTGGCAGCTGTTCGATCTGGCCAGCGTCGGCATCCTCTATCTGATCCTGTTCAAGGGCGTGCGCGATCCGAACATCGAATATTCCCGCAACCTGCTGATCTCGCTTGCCTTTCTGCTGGTCGTCTATCTGTTGTTGCCGCGCATCGTTTTCGGCTCGGCCTATGCCGACATGCGGCTTGCGCCCTATCTGTTCGCCATCGGCCTGATCGCGCTGCGGCCGAAACCGGGCCTGTCGATCAAGGGGGCATCGGTGCTGGCGGGCATCGGCCTGGCCTTTTTCCTAGTCCGGCTGGCCGGGACGACCGCCAGCTTTGCCCTGTACGACCAAAGCTACAAGCGCGAGCTTGCCGCGCTGGAGGCATTGCCGCCAAAGGCGCGCCTGATCACCTTTGTCGGCGTTTCCTGTGCCCAGCCATGGACGATGACGCGCGTCGAGCATCTGGCCGGCATGGCGCTGGCGCGAAAGCTGGCCTTTGCCAACGATCAATGGTCGATGGTCGGCGGTCAGTTGATGACGACGCGCTACATGGCCGGGCTGGGGTACACCGCCGATCCGTCGGAACTGGTGACCAGCCATCAATGCCGCCGCGAATGGTGGCGCCCCATCGCATGGGCGATCACCCATTTCCCGCGCGATGCATTCGATCATGTCTGGCTGATCCAGCCGCCGGAATATGACCAGCGGCTCAATCAGGGGCTGGTGCCGATCTGGACCAACGGGACGAGCACGCTGTTCCGGGTCAATCCGGCGGTGCCGCCTGCGCGGGTGACGGTAAAGGACCTCGGCCCCTATGGCCCGTTCGCCATCGAACGATTGAACCGGCGCGAAGTGCGGCTGCGGGCGCTGCGCGACCGGATCGAACGGCGCGAACTGGACCCGCCGAACGAACGGGAACGCTGACGCCCGGCCCTACACCCGCTTGAACGGCGTCATATCGCCCAGAAACGCTTCTTCGCTTTCCATCGCCGCCGTTTCGCGGTCCAGGAAATCCGCAATTGCACGCCTGAACCCGGGGTCCGGAATGTAATGCGCCGACCAGGTGGGCACCGGCGCATAGCCGCGCGCCAGCTTGTGCTCGCCCTGCGCACCGGCCTCCACCCGCTTCAGCCCGCGTTCGATGGCGGCATCGATCGCCTGGTAATAGCACAGCTCGAAATGCAGGAAGGGCACGTCCTCGCGCGCGCCCCAATACCGGCCATACAGCGCGTCCGCCCCGATGAGGTTCAGCGCACCCGCAATCGGCCGCCCGTCGCGTTCGGCCAGGATCAGCAGCACGTCGTCCGCCATTTCCTGCCCCAGCAGGGTAAAGAACGCCCGCGTCAGATAGGGTCTGCCCCATTTGCGAGCGCCGGTATCCTGATAGAAATACCAGAAGGCATCCCAATGCGCCTCGGTGATCGCCGCGCCGGTCAGGTGGCGGATGGTCAGCCCCTCCACCGCCGCTGCCCGTTCCTTGCGCAGGTTCTTGCGCTTGCGGCTGGCCAGATCGCCCAGGAAATCGTCGAACGTTGCATAGCCGCGATTGGCCCAGTGGAACTGAACGCCGCGCCGAATCAGCCAGCCGGCTGCGCGAAAGGCATCCAGCTGTGCCTCGTCGACAAAGGTCGCATGGGCGGACGACAGCCCGTTCTGGTCCGTCACCGCCTCGATCGCCGCGATCAGCGATGGCGCCGCCCCGGAATCACGCAGCAACAGCCGTGGCCCTGGCACGGGGGTAAAGGGGGCCGCGACCTGAAGCTTGGGGTAATAGCGCCCGCCCGCCCGCTCCCACGCATCGGCCCAGGCATGGTCGAATACATATTCGCCCTGGCTGTGCGACTTGGCATAGGCCGGTGCGATCGCCGCCGGTCGGCCATCGGCGCCATCGACGATGATGGGCAAGGGTTGCCATCCCGCCTTGACCCCGGCCGACCCCGATCGTTCCAGGATGGACAGGAACCGGTGCGATACGAACGGATTGCCCGCGCCCGCGCACGCATCCCAATCGGCCGCCGCAACCGACGTCACACTCTGCGCAATGCGGGCGGTAAGGGGCCGGTTGGTCACGCCCCCATAATTAGGATGGCGAGGGGCTGGCGCAATCCGCCGGGATGCTATTGTCCGGCGACCTGGACCGGCAATCCCTTGACCCAGACGTCCCGCTGCGGAAACGGAATCTCGATCCCGTTATCCTTGAACAAGACCCACAACCGGTTCAGCACGTCGGACCGCACATTGCCGACGCCGCTTTCGGGATCGCTGATCCAGCACAGGATTTCGTGATCGACCGAGCTTTCGCCGAATGCGGTCAGCCAGACATTGGGGCTGGGGCTGTTCAGCACGCGGGGGCTGTCTTTTGCCGCCTGCAGCATCAGCTGCTGGGCGAGTTTCAGGTCGCAATTGTAACTGACGCCCACGGCAACGCGAACGCGCACGTTACGGTCGGAAAAGCTCCAGTTCTCGACCTCCTGGGTCATCAGATTCTCGTTGGGAATCAGATGTTCCTTGCCATCGCGCGTGATGATGCTGACCGCCCGCACGCCGATCTTGTTCACCTGACCCACCGCTTCGCCGATGACGATCACGTCGCCCGGCTTGATCGACCGGTCCATCAACAGGATGATGCCGGCGATCAGGTTGCCCACGGTCTTTTGCAGGCCAAAGCCGACCGCCAGACCCAGCGCGCCGGAAAAGACGGCAAAGGTAGTCAGGTCGATGCCCAGGAAATCGACGCCGACGAAAAAGGCGATGATGATGACGGCAATGCCCGCCAGCTTCTGGAACAATAGTTTCTGCGTCGGGTCGAACGCCCGGGACTGGCCGATGGCATGGGCGATCACCCGGTTGGCCAGCCGCGCCACACCGAACAGCGCAATCGCCGCCAGCGCGATGGTCACGACGTCCAGTGCCGACACCCGGCGGCTTCCCGCCTCGATCGCCAGCGAATCCAGCAGGTCGGTCACCGGGGTCAGGCCGCCGACCGCGTAGGTAAAGGTCGCCACGAAGGCAAAGGCCGCCACGCTCCACGCCAGCCAGCGCGGCAGCCGGACACCGCGCGCCAGCTCCACGGTCGCACGGGCCGCCGCCGCGCTCCATGCCAGTCCGATCGGCAGGCTGGCCAGTTGCGCCCATGGCCATGCCTCGAACATCGCCGCCAGCAGGATCAGCGCCGCCAGATGCCGGATGATATTGGGGATGCGGGGCAGGAACGCCGTGCCGTGCAGCCCCGCCCGTTCCGCTGCGAACCGCTGCACGCGCGGCCCCGCCCAGCGCCCCGCCGCCCAGCCTGCCGCCAGCGCGGCCAGGACAAGGGCCAGCGCGACCGCCGCCTCGATCAGCTGCGGCGTATCGGGAATGACGATGCCGCGCTTGGTCAGCCAAGCGATTACCTCCGGATTCATGCCGCCGCCCAGGCCCAGGACGCAAAGCCCCGCTCCAGATCGGCGATCAGGTCGTCCGGATCCTCCAGTCCGATGTTCAGCCGCACGACCGGCCCTTCCGCCTGCCACCGGGTCGCGCTGCGGTGCCGCTGCGGATCGACCGGCAGCGCCAGGCTCTCATACCCGCCCCAGCTATAGCCGATGCCGAACAGGCCCAGCGCATCGATGAACGCCGCGCGGGCGGCGTCGCTGCCGCCCCGGAACACAAAGGCGAACAGGCCCGATGCGCCCCGGAAATCGCGCTGGAACACCTCATGGCCGGGGCAGTCGGGGAATGCGGGATGCAGCACCCGCGCCACCTCCCTCCGCCCCGTCAGCCACTGGGCGATCCTTTGCGCCGCTGCGCCCTGCTGCGCCAGCCGGACCCCCATGGTGCGCAATCCCCGCGCGCCAAGCCAGGCATCGTCGGGACTGGCGGTCTGGCCCAGTTGATAGCTGACCCGGCGCAGCGCATCGAACCGGCCCGGCGCTGCGGTGACGCTGCCCAGCATCACGTCGCTGTGCCCGACCACATATTTGGTGCACGCCATGATCGAATAATCGACCCCCATGCCGATGACGGGCAACAGCATGGGCGTCGCCCAGGTATTGTCGATCAGCGTGGTCAACCCGCGCGCCCTGGCCGCCGCGACGATGGCGGGCACGTCCTGCACCTCGAACGTCAGGCTGCCGGGGCTTTCCATGAAGACGGCGCGGGTGGCGGGGCCGATCAGGTCGGCGATGCCTGCCCCCACCAGCGGGTCGTAATAGCGCGTCGTCACCCCGAACCGGGCCAGGAAATGGTCGCAGAAACTGCGCGTCGGGTCATAGGCGCTGTCGGTCATCAACAGCTCGTCGCCGGGGTTCAGGCAGGCGAGCAGCGCCGCCGACACTGCGGCCACGCCCGACGGGTACAACAGGGTCGCCTCGGCCCCCGGCTCCAGCTCGGTCAGCGCCTCCGCCAGCGACCACTGGGTCGGCGTGCCGCGCCTGCCATAGAACAGCTTGTGATGCGTGTCCGCCGCGCCCCGCGCGCGCAGTTCGGCGACGCTGTCATACAGGATGGTCGACGCACGCCAGACCGGCGGATTGACGATCCCTCCCGTCCATTCGGGGCGGCGACCGCCGGTGATGAGCCGGGTCGCGGGTGCCTGATCCTCGGGCGGCGTCTTGCTCACGCGGTCACTGCCTTTGGCGTGTCGGGATCGACGCCCCATTCGGACCAGCTGCCGTCGTACAGCGCGCCCCGCTTGCCGATGCGGTCCAGCCCGAACAGCAGCACGGATGCGGTGATGCCCGATCCGCAACTGGCGACGATGGGGCGGTCCACATCGATACCCGCTGCATCGAACTCGGCGCGGATGCCGTCCGGCGATTTCCATGTGCCGTCCGCCTCGAACAGCTTGCCATAGGGCAGGTTCAGCGCGCCGGGGATATGCCCCGCCGCGACGCCGGGCCGGGGATCGCCCTCCGCCCCCGAAAACCGGGGCGCGCCGCGCGCATCGATCACCTGCTCTTCGCCGCTCGTCACATTGGCCAGCATCGCCGCCTTGTCGCGCACCGCACGCGGTTCCGGTCGGGCGTTGAAGGTGGCCGGGCATGGCCGGTGCTCGCCCGCCTCCAGCGGCCGCCCCTCCGCCCGCCATTTGGCAAGCCCGCCGTCCAGGATGGCGACCTCGGCAAAGCCCATGGTCCTGAGCATCCACCAGGCGCGGGCGGCGGTGCGGATGTCGCTGTCGTCATACAGGACGACGCGCCGCCCCTCGCCGATGCCAAGCGCACCCATGGCATTTGCAAACGCCTCCGGCCGGGGCAGCATCATCGGCGCCACATGATCCGGGTCGGCCAGCGCCTTCAGGTTCAGGAACACGGCGCCCGGAATATGCGCCTCGGCAAACTCGGCCGCCGCATCGCGCGCCGTCAGGTGATAGCTGGCATCGGCGATCACGAGATCGGGGTCGGCCAGGCGATCCGCCAGCCATTCGGTCGATACAAGCGAGTCCATATCCCAACCCCTAACCGTTCGCGCTGAGCTTGTCGAAGCGCTGCCCTTGTCTTTGGTGACACCTCGAAAGGCAATGCTTCGACGAGCTCAGCATGAGCGGATATCAGACAAGCCTCAAACTCTCTCGCCTGCATCCAGCCGCGCCAGAAACCCCTCTGCCTGCGCCTTCAGCGCGCGCTTGTCCGCATCCTTCATCCGCGCCCAGTTGCGATAGGGCATGGCCAGCCGCTGGTTGTTGCCCAGCTTGTCGGCATTGCGGCCCAGGAAATCCCAATAGAGCGCGTTGAACGGGCACGCCTTCGGCCCCGTGCGCTGTTTGACGTCATAGCGGCAATGCCCGCAATAATCGCTCATCCGGTCGATATAGGCACCCGACGAGGCATAGGGTTTGGACGCCAGCAGGCCCCCGTCGCCGAACTGGCTCATCCCCAGCGTGTTCGGTGCCTCCACCCATTCATAGGCGTCGGCATAGACCTCCAGATACCAGCGCTGGACCTCGGCCGGATCGGCCCCGATCAGCAGCGCGAAATTGCCGGTGATCATCAACCGCTGGATATGGTGGGCATAGGCCAGGTCGAGCGTCTGGCCGATCGCCTGGGCCAGGCAGTGCATGTCCGTCTCGCCGGTCCAGTAGAATTCGGGCAGCGGCCGCTTCGCCTCCAGGAAGTTGCGGCTGGTATAGTCCGGCCCCTCCCGCCAATAGATGCCGCGCACATATTCGCGCCACCCGATGATCTGGCGGATGAACCCCTCGACCGCGTTCAGCGGCGCGCGCCCCTCGGCATATTCGGCCTCCGCCAGCCGGCACAATTCCAGCGGATCAAGCAGGCCGCAATTCAGATAGGGCGACAGGATCGAATGCCAAAGGAACGGCTCGCCGGTCAGCATCGCGTCCTGATAGTCACCGAAGCGAGGCAGCGCGTGCTTCAAGAACTGCGCCTGCTGGGCCAGCGCATCGGCGCGGGTCACCGCGAAATCGAACCCGTCGAGCCGGCCCGGATGGTCGGCGAACCGGTCCGCCACCAGCTTCATGACCGCCGCCGTTTCGTCGTCCGGGGAAAAGGACAATGGCTTTGGCATCAACAGGTCGCGTTCGGCGGGCTTGCGGTTCTCCTTGTCGTAATTCCACTCGCCGCCTTCCGGCTTGCCGTCGCCGTCAAGCAAAAGCCCGGTCTTGCGCCGCATCTCGCGATAGAAATACTCCATGCGCAGCTGCTTGCGCCCCTCGGCCCAGGCATCGAATTCGGCGTGAGTGGCGACGAACCGGTCGTCCTCGCGCACGTCCACCTCGCAATCGAACTTGTCGGCCCACTGGTCCTGCGCCTGGCGCACCCGCCATTCTCCAGCCTCCGTCGCCACGATCCGCCGGGGCGCGTGGCGTTCGACTGCGCGCGCCAGCTCACCGGTAAAGCTGCCCGCATTGCCGGGATCGTCCAGCGCGACATAATCCACCCTCCAGCCCGCTTCCCGCAGTGCCGCCGCGTGATGCCGCATCGCCGAAAACAGGAACGCGATCTTGCGGACGTGATGGCGGACATAGGTCGCCTCCTCGTCCACCTCCATCATCAGGATGACGCTGGTCGCCGGGTCGGCATCGCGCAGGGCGGAAAGCCCGCAGCTCAGCTGATCGCCGAGCACCGGGATCAGCGTATCGATGTCTAAGGCCATGGGGGGCGATCCTTTCCGAACGGCTTTGCTACATCATCAAGTCCCCCTGACGGAGCAGGGTGAATTGCATTGAACCGGCCGCCGCCATACATGCGCGAACCATGACACCCAAATTCCTTGGCCAGGCCGCCGACCTGCCCCAAACGCCCGAAGAAGCGGTGCTGGACTATGTGCCCAACCCGCAGGCTGGGCAGCTCTATCTGGTGCGCTTCGTCGCGCCGGAATTCACGTCGCTCTGCCCCGTGACGGCGCAGCCGGATTTCGCCCATCTGGTGATCGACTATGCCCCGGACCAGACCATCGTCGAATCCAAATCGCTGAAGCTGTTTCTGGGCAGCTTTCGCAACCATCAGGCATTCCATGAAAACTGCACCGTCGGGATCGGCCGGCGGCTGTTCGACGAAATGCAGCCGAAATGGTTGCGCATCGGCGGTTACTGGTATCCCCGCGGCGGCATCCCTATCGACGTGTTCTGGCAATCCGGGGAACCGCCCGCCGGGCTGTGGCTGCCGGACCAGGGCGTGCCCGGCTATCGCGGGCGCGGCTGATTTTGCGGTATTTTCCGTGATCGTTTCGTAACGGACGGAAATTGCGGCAGATTTATTTCATTGCAGTGCAGCATCACTGCAACCATATTGTTCATGTGCGGTTTATGGGGTGCGACCGGCGGGATGGCCGGTCGACCGAACCGACAAGGAACAGAGCGATATGGCGCATTCGACTGTTGCGCCGGCTGAGACCGGCCATGTGGCATTGCTCGGCAATTTCCTGCCCCGCCAATGCGGGCTGGCGACGTTCACCACCGATTGCCACGCCGCCCTGACCGAGCGTTATCCCGACCTGCGCGTCGACGTATATGCGATGGACGACCGCGCAGAGGGTTATGCCTATCCACCAGCGGTCATTCACAGCATCCAGCAGCCGGACCGGGCCGCCTATCTGGACGCCGCCCGCCGGATCGAGGCATCGGGCGCCCAGGCGCTTTGGGTCCAGCACGAATACGGCATCTATGGCGGCGCGGCGGGCGAGCATCTGCTGGCTCTGCTCGACCGGCTGACCATCCCGGTCGTCGTTACGCTGCACACCGTCCTTGAACGCCCCAGTGCCGACGAACGGCGAGTGATGGACGCGCTGCTTGCGCGTGCGGCCCGGGTGATCGTGATGGCCGAAAAGGGCCGCGAGATCCTGATGCGGACGCACGGCACCGACACGCGAAAGGTCATCACCATTCCCCACGGCGTGCCGGACCGGACGCTGGTGGCCCCGGATTCGATGAAGGACCGCTTCGGCTGGCAGGGTCGAAAGGTCGTGCTGACATTCGGCCTGCTCGCCCCGTCAAAGGGGATCGAGACGCTGATCGCCGCCATGCCGTCGGTGGTCGAGGCCCATCCGGAGGCGCTGTACGTCGTATTGGGCGCAACCCACCCCAATCTTGTGGCGCATGAGGGCGAGGCCTATCGCGACCGGCTGAAGGCAGAGGCGGCGGCGCTCGGCGTGGCGGATCATGTCCGCTTCATCGACGGGTTCGTCGAACAGTCGGAACTGCTTGATTACCTGCAGGCGGCCGACGTCTATGCCACGCCCTATCCCAACCCGGCTCAGATCACATCGGGCACCCTGTCCTACGCAGTCGGCGTCGGCGCGGCGGTCGTGTCGACGCCCTATGTCCACGCGACCGAAATCCTGGCGGACAATCACGGTATCCTGGTGCCGTTCAACGACAGCGCGGCGTTTGCGACAGCGATCCGCGGGCTGCTGGACGAGCCGGACCGCCGCGACGCGCTGTCTGCGCGTGCCTATGCCCGCGGCCGGACAATGCTGTGGCGGCGGCTGGCCGAGCGGATGATCGACGTGATCGGCGACGCGATCCAGCGGCAGCCGCGCGCGCTGCGCGTCGAACAGGCGATCGCGAACCGGCCATTGGCCGCCGACTTGTCGGCGGTCCTGCGAATGAGCGATGCGACGGGCATGTTGCAGCATGCCATCCATTCGGTGCCCGACCGGCGCCATGGCTATTGCATCGACGACAATGCCCGCGCCTTCATCCTGATGCACCGGATCGATCCGCTGGACGATGCGACACGCGATCGCTGGACCACCGTCTATGCCTCGTTCATCCAGCATGCCTGGAATCCCGATGCCCGCCGGTTCCGCAACTTCATGGGGTTCGACCGGCGCTGGCTGGAGGACACCGGGTCGGAGGATTCGAACGGCCGCACGCTATGGGCGCTGGGGGTTGGCGCAGCGGAGGGGCGGATGCCGAAACACCGCGCCTGGGCCGGCGAATGGTTCGAACGGACCATGCCGATCGCACTGGAACTGGGCAGTCCCCGGGCACGCGCCTTCGCCATGCTGGGCGCCGCCGCCTATCTGGAGGCGCGGCCCGACCATGATCTGTCGCGCACCGTGCTGACCCGGTTCGGCGAGGAAATGATCGCCCTGCTCGATGCGTCGCGCCGCCCCGAATGGGAATGGTTCGAAATCGTGCTGGCCTATGACAATGCCCGCCTGCCAGAGGCGCTGCTCAGGGCCGGATGCGTGCTGGAACGACAGGATTTCGTCGATGTCGGGTTGGCGACGCTCGATTGGATCGTCGGTCGTCAGACCACGCCGCAGGGGCGGTTCCGCGCCGTCGGCACCGACAGTTTCGGACGGGAATATGCCGATCCGCTTCCCTTCGACCAGCAACCGCTGGAGGCGCAGGCGACCATCGACGCCTGCGCCGCCGCCTATGCCGCCAGCGGCTCGACCCGCTGGATCGACGAGGGCGAGCGCGCCTATCGCTGGTATCTGGGCGCCAACGACCTCGACCTGCCGCTGGCCAGCGGCAGCGACGGCGGCTGTTTCGACGGTCTGATGCCGGGCGGGCTGAACCGCAATCAAGGCGCTGAGTCGATTTTGGCGCTGCAGCTTGCCTCTTGTGCGATTTCGGCTCTTTCAAACCGTCGTGAATCCGTGTCAGACGGTCAGGAACGCGCTGCCTGAGGCATCACCTGCTGCGGCAGCGCAACGAACGGTTCGCACGCGGGGGACATTGATGCTCGACCTGTATCACCATCCGGACCGGCTGGCCGCCGATCCGTCGCGCGTGGTGGTCCGGCCTTTCCATATCGGCTGGGCATCCAATGGCGGCGGCCCAAGCCGGACGGAACGGCTGGTCCAGGGCGTGCTGGCCATGTCCCCACGAGAGGCGCGACTTCAGCTGGAGGTGGTCCTTAAAGATTTCGAGGCGCGCCATTGGCAGACGCGCCGGGTGTTCATGACCCGTTACGATCAGATCGCGGCACTGCTCAAACTGGATGGCAGCGCGATCGGCGACGACAAGCGCCAGCTGATCGGCGCCTATTTCTGCCACGAATACAGCTATGCCGCCGCCGCCTTGATGAACCCCAGCGCCGTGCCGCATTTCGACCAGTCCGGCATGCCGAAGGGATCGACCCGCATCCTGATGTCGATGCGCGCGGTGGGCGAAGGGCATATTTCGTCGGTCGCGTTCCGCGAAGGGATCATCGGTCCCGGCAACGAACTGCGCCTGTCGCCCGAACCGCCCTTTGCCACGGCCGTCGATATCGATGGCGAAGAGATTCCGGAGGGTCCGGTAACCGTGTGCCGTCACCGCGACAGCACCCTGTCCGGCACCGTGATCTTCCCCATCACCCATGCCCAGTCAAAGGGGCTGGAGGATCTGCGCCTCGTCCACTTCACCCACCCCGACGGCAGCGTCGAATGGCTGGGCACCTATACCGCCTATAATGGCTCGGCAATCCAGTCGGAGATGCTGCGGACCCGCGATTTCCGCAATTTCGACCTGGTGCCGATGACGGGCAGCGCAGCGCGGAACAAGGGCATGGGCCTGTTTCCGCGCATGATCGGGGGCAGCTACTGGATGATCGGACGGCAGGACGGGGAAAATCTGTTCCTCATCCGCTCCGACAGCCTGACGCATTGGGACGAGGGCGAAAAGCTGCTGACGCCGCATTATCCCTGGGAACTGGTCCAGATCGGCAATTGCGGCCCGCCCATCGAGCTGGACGAGGGCTGGCTCCTTCTGACCCACGGGGTCGGCGCCATGCGCAAATACTCGATCGGCGCAGTGCTGCTGGACAAGGATGATCCGTCAAAGGTGCTGGGCCGCACCCCGCACCCGATCCTGTCGGCAGCGGACGAGGACCGCGAGGGCTATGTCCCCAACGTCGTCTATAGCTGTGGCGGGATGCGACAGGGTGACCGCATCTTCATCCCCTACGGCGTGGCGGACAGCTCGATCGCCTTTGCGTTCGTCTCGACGGCGTCGCTGCTCGCAGCGATGGCCTGAACTGATCGGGCGTCAGCCGATCCAGCGCCAGATGCCTGCCGCCACCCCGGCCAAGGGCATGTGCGCCCAGGTCGCGGCGGCCCAGATCACCGTGCCGGCACCCAGCGCATGCGCCCCGGGAAAGGCGGCGGCCCACGGCACCCGCCCGCCGATGAGCGCAGCGAATGGCCGGTAACTGGTCGCCCGCTGCCATTGCGGCCAGAAATCCGGCTGCAACGCGCGCTTCTTCGCATCCTGCAACGCCGCCCCGACCAGCGCCAGCACGGCGATGGCAGCGGTCAGTACCAAATTCGCGGGGATCGGGAAGACGGCCGCATGGACCAGCGCCCACAGGCCGAACCCCCACATCATCGGATGGCGGGTGATGGCGAACACGCCCTTCGGCACTGGCACTTGAGCGGGCGGCCCCTTTGGATCGGGCAGCGCCGGATTGCGGATCAGCGACCCGGCAAACAGCACCGCGCCCAGCCACATGACGATCGTGCCTGCCGCCCACAAACCGTCGCCGACCGCCCATAGCGGCGCCTGGGGCGGCATCGTCTGATAGACATGTGCCATCCACCCCAGCGTGGCAAAGGCGACGAGCGAATAGACGCCCAGAAACCCGTTCGCCCCCAGCCGCGCAACGATCGGCGCACGAAGCGGATGGGACAACAGGAAATGCGTGCCGACAAAGGCGATGCAGGCAAGGATCAGCGTGATCATGGCCGGCATCGCCTCGTCTCGATCAGAAGCTTGCGGGACGCGGCGGCACGGCCGCCTCCGGTTCTGCCAGCGCATCGACTGCGTGGTCGCCATCGTCGCGCAGCGTGTCCAGGTGCATCCAGCGCCGAACCACCGGGCTGAACAACAGCACTGCAACACCGACGCCGATGGCGATCCAGCCGAACAGGCCATATACGTCCAGCAGGCCGGTCTTGGTCATCTGGCCGTCATGGCCGCCCGTCGCCTCGCCGATCTTGCCAGCGACGAAATTGCCGACCGCCGTCATATAGAACCAGGCGCCCATGATCAGCGATGCCAGGAACTTCGGCGCCAGCCGGTTCATTGCCGACAGGCCGACCGGTGACAGGCACAGCTCGGCCGTCGTCGCCAGCAGGTAATAGGCAAAGACCAGGAACACCGGCGTCATCGCCTCGATGCCCCATGCCCGCGCGCCGAACACCAGCACCAGGTTGGCGGCACCCATCTGAAGCAAGGCGATGCCGAACTTGGCCGGGGCCGATGGTTCCAGCCCGCGCTTGCCCAGCCATTGCCACAAGCCGGCGAAGATCGGCGCGAACAGGATGATGTAAATCGGGTTGATCGACTGGAAGATACCAGCGGGCACCCCGCCCCGATCGACATATTCGTTGGTGAACAGGTTCATCGATCCGCCCGCCTGTTCGAACAGACCCCAGAAGATCGGATTGAGCGAGATGAGGAACAGGATAGCGAACATCCGCTCGCGCGGTTCCTTCTCCAGCTTGAAGCTCTCGTACAGCACATAGCCGAGCAGCGCGACGCCGGACACGGCGAGCAGGCCCTGAATGACGTCCTGATACTGGACCAGGCCCCAGATCACCGCAACCGAGGCCAGGCCGACGCCGTAAAGCCCCAGTTCGGTCGACCGGGCAAGCGGTCGCGGCGCTTCGCCCGCGCCGTTCAGCACCTTTTTGCCCAGCACGAACACGATCAGGCCCGCCAGCATCCCGATCCCAGCCAGGCCAAAGCCGAAGCCCCAGCCAAGTGTCTGGCCCAGATAGGCGACCAGGATGGTGCCCAGCGCCGCACCGACATTGATGCCCATGTAGAAGATTGTATAGGCCGCATCGCGCCGGGTATCGGTCAGGTTGTAGAGCTGGCCCACCATCACCGAGATATTGGCCTTAAGGAACCCGGAACCCACGATGATAAAGGCGAGCGCCGCCCAGAAAATGTTGATCGTCGGATCATCCTGACCCCCGGTGCCCTCGACCGCCATCAGCGAATGGCCAGCCGCCAGCAACAGGCCGCCGAACATCACCGCCTTGCGCTGGCCCAGATACCGGTCGGCCAGATAGCCGCCCAGCACGGGCGTGATGTACACGAGGCTGGTATAGGCACCGTAGATCAGGTTCGACTTGCCGTCGGAAAACAGCCAGTGCTGCGTCAGGTAAAAGATCAGGATGGCGCGCATCCCGTAATAGGAAAACCGTTCCCACATCTCGGCGAAGAACAGCATGAACAGGCCCTTGGGATGGCCTGCGACTTCCGGCTTGCGGCTGGTGGCGATCAGCGCCCCGGCGGACAGGAACCCGAACAGGACGACGATCGCGATAGCGAAGATCCAGTCGGCCTCGGCCCAGGCGGCAATTGGTTTCAACGACGGCAAAGCGGTACCCTTTTATCGAATAAGGTCGGCTGATGCGGCAATGCCCGCCCACGACCCGGCATGGCGTCGCAGCCTAAACGGCAAAATCGGCTTGCCAAGCAATTATTGTGCGCGGGTGCGTACCGCCCTAGATCGCCGTTCATGACCTTCAACGATCGCACGAGCCCGCTGACCCTGCTTGCCACCCGCCGGTCGGGCCGCCCGCGCGAGATGGTGGCCCCTGGGCCGGATGAGGCTGAACTGCGCGGGATGATCGCGCTTGCCGCCCGCACGCCCGATCATGGCAAGCTCGCCCCCTGGCGCTTCGTCATCGTGCCGCCGGATGCGCGCGATGCGCTGTCCGACCTGTTGACCAGCGCCTATCGCGCCGAAAAGCCGGAGGCGGGGCGTCTGGAGATCGAGGCGATGGAGACGTTCGCGCACCACGCCCCGGCCCTGGTCGTCGTGCTCCATTCGCCGAAACACAGCCATATCCCGGCATGGGAACAGGAATTGTCCACCGGTGCCGCGACGATGAACCTGCTCCATGCCGTCCATGCGCACGGCTATGTCGGCGGCTGGCTGACCGGCTGGCCGACCTATTCCGACGCGGTGCGGGACGCTTTCGGTGCGGCAAACGAACGGATCGCCGGCTTTGTTTTCATCGGCTCACCCGCCAAACCACTGGAGGAGCGGCCCCGCCCGGCCATCGAGGATATCGTCTCGATCTGGCGCGGCTGACCACGTTCGTTCCTGCTGGACAGTTGCGTCATCTGGTGTATTACCATCCTATGGCGCTGATCGAACATGACGAAAGCCCGGTCTATCTGCGGCTCCGCGCGACCATCGTCGCCGCGATCCTGAAGGGTCAGTACCGCGCCGGCGATCAGCTTCCGTCCGTCCGCGCCCTTGCCGCCGAACATGGCGCCAATCCGCTGACCGTTGCCAAGGCCTATCAGCGGTTCCAGGACGATGGCTATGTCGAGGTGCGGCGCGGCGTCGGCATGTTCGTTTTGCCCGGTACCGCCGAGCGGCTGCGCGCCGTCGAGCGGGAACGCTTTCTGGCGGGCACCTGGCCCCGGGTTCAGGAACAGATCGCGCTGCTCGGCCTGACCGCCGACGACCTGCTGGATCGCGCCACGGCCTGATCCCCCTCCCCCCGGACAGGGGGGTGACATTTTTGACTCAATCCACAGGAAAAATCGCTCCGTCGATGGAACGGGGCGTCTCGTCGTCCGCTTTTGTGATACGTTGATGATGGAGGTGGCCAATGGCGTCGTACAAGCACCCGCTGATCCTGGAACAGGGCGGTTACCGGATCACCTATCACGCGGACGAGCCCAATCATTGCCCCGGATGCGGCAACAGCCACTGGCTGGTCGGGCGCATCACCGCCGAATGTGCGCATTGCGCGACGGCGATCCCGCTGGCTGGCGGCAGCCAGTCCGGTGCCGGGCTGTTCGTGTCGGTCCAGCCCGGCGACACCGCCCCGCTCGCCGCCTGACGGTTCAGGCGGCGAACGCCTCGGGCGGTACGGCGTAGAGCGGGTCCGCGCCCGCGCGCGCGGCATGGGCCAGCCCAAGCGCCTCCGGCAGGATCTGGTCCAGATAGAAGCGGATGGCCGCCCGCTTCATCGCCGCGAACTGCGGATCGCCCTGCCAGTCGTCCAGCGCCACCGACTGCCGCTCCATCAGCCAGCCACAGGTGGCGACCGACGCCATGGTCAGGAACGGATAGCTGGCCGCCAGCCGGTCGTCCGCCCCCATCCCCATCATGCCCCGCCCGATCGCATCGACCTCCGCAATCAACTGGCTCAGCACCGGATGCCGCGCATCCCCTGCCATCATAGCCACGAACCGGGTGAACACGCCGCCATTGTCCAGCCCCAGCTTGCGCCCGACCAGATCGGCCGCCTGGATGCCATTGGTGCCTTCATAGATCGGCGTGATGCGCGCATCGCGGAAATGCTGGGCCGCGCCGGTTTCCTCGATATAGCCCATGCCGCCATGCACCTGGATGCCGATGCTGGCGACTTCGTTGCCGATATCGGTGCCGTGCGCCTTGGCCAGCGGCGTCACCAGATCGACCCGGCCCCGCGCGTCTTCGTCGCCCAGCGTCGCCCGGTCCACCTGTCCCGCCGCATAATAGACCAGCGCACGGGCGGCCATGGTCTGCGCCTTCATCCGCATCAGCATCCGGCGAACGTCGGGATGCTCGATGATCGCGACAGGCGCCTTGTCCGCAGAACCCGCCCGCGCCGATTGCACCCGGTCGCGGGCATAGGCGACGGCGCGCTGCGTCGCCCGCTCGGCCACCTGCACCCCCTGCAGCCCGACGTTCAGCCGCGCATTGTTCATCATCGTGAACATCGCGCGCATGCCGCCATGCTCCGGCCCGATCAGCTCGCCCATGCAATCGCTGTTATCGCCGAACGACAGGACGCAGGTGGGCGATGCGTGCAGGCCCATCTTGTGCTCGATGGATACGACGCGAATGTCGTTGAATTCGCCCGGCGTCCCGTCCGCATTCAACCGGTATTTCGGCACCAGGAACAGGCTGAGGCCGCGCGTCCCCTCCGGCGCGCCGGGCGTGCGCGCCAGCACCAGGTGGACGATGTTGTCGGCCAGGTCATGGTCGCCGAAACTGATATAGATTTTCGTGCCCGAAATGCTGAACCGACCGTCGCCCAACGGCTCGGCCTTGGCCCGCAGCGCACCGACATCGCTGCCCGCCTGCGGCTCGGTCAGGTTCATGGTGCCGGTCCATTCGCCGGTCGCCAGTTTGGGCAGGTACAGCGCCTGCTGCTCCGGGCTGCCATGATGGGTCAGCGCCTCGATCGCGCCGACGGTCAGCGTCGGGCACAATGCAAAGCCCATATTCGCCCCGCCCAGCGTCTCCAGCACCGCGGTCGACAGGGCAAAGGGCATGCCCTGCCCGCCAAAGGCCTCGGGCGACCCGATCGTGCCCCAGCCCCCCTCGACATAGGCGCGGTACGCCGCCGGATACCCCTCCGGCAGCACCACGCCCGCCTCGGTCAGCCGCGCGCCCACCGTATCGCCGATCCGGTCGAGCGGCGCCCATTCGCCCTCCGCGAATTGCCCCGCCCCCTCAAGCACCGCATCGACCAGATCGGCGCTGGCAGCGGCAAAGCGGTCGCTGTCGGCGAGGTCTGACAGGCCGGCGACGACGTTCAGGACGAAACGCTGTTCGGTGACGGGCGCGGTGAAGCTCATGGATCCTCTCTTGTCGCGGTTTTCCGCAGGGTATAGCGCCTGAATCGTGAGCGTTCAAAGCACCCGCACCTTACCCTACGGCACGGCGGCGCTGGCAGAGGCGGCGGCGTTGATCGGTGCCGGCGGCTGCGTCGCGGTGCCCACCGAAACCGTTTACGGCCTGGCTGCGGACGCCACCGATTCGCAGGCGGTAGCCGGCATCTACGCGTCAAAGGGGCGGCCGAGTTTCAACCCGCTGATCGTCCATGTGCCGGATGCGGACGCAGCCCGGCGGCTGGCGATCTTCGACGATCGGGCGGATCGGCTGGCGGCTGCGTTCTGGCCCGGCCCCCTCACCCTGGTCCTGCCGCTTCGTGCCGACAGCGGCATCGCCTCGCTGGTGACGGCAGGGCTGGACAGCATCGCCGTTCGCGTCCCCGCCCACCGCGCGATGCAGGGGTTGCTGGCGGCGACGGGCAAACCCCTTGCCGCACCCTCCGCCAATGCGAGCGGCGGGATCAGCCCGACCCGCGCCGATCATGTGCTGACCAGCCTGAATGGCCGCATTCCCCTGATCCTGGATGACGGGCCGACGCGCGCGGGGCTTGAATCGACCATCATCGGGCTGGTGGGGGATCGGGCGCGACTGCTTCGGCCTGGCCCGATCACCGGCGACACCATCGCCGCGCTGCTGGATCGTCCGCTGGCCGGAGCCGCCGATACCGACATCCTCGCGCCGGGCATGATGACCAGCCATTACGCCCCGGCCAAGCCGCTGCGCCTGAACGCCGTCACGACAAGGCCCGGCGAATGGCTGATCGGCTATGGTGCCATCGCGGGCGATGACAGCCTGTCGCCCTGCGGCGACCCAGTGGAGGCTGCCGCCCGGCTGTTCGACTGCCTGCACCGCGCCGATGCCGGCCCGGCCTCCGCCATCGCCGTCGCCCCGGTGCCTCCGAACGGCATCGGCCAGGCGATCAATGACCGCCTGGCCCGTGCCGCAGCCGACAGGGACTGACGCGGGAGCAGCGCCAGTCCCCTGGGTTGGGACCACATTTGGGTCGTGCTCAAAGCCGCCCCAGCCGGTGATACAGATGGCTGTATTTCACCGATTCCGGCGTGCCCTGCACATCCTCGCGCTGCAGGTGGCTCAGCACCGCCGCCTTCAACAGGCGGAAATCCTCGCTGGAAAAGACCGGGCGAACTCGCATCGGTTCCGGGCTGGTCCGTTCACGCTTGGGCGTTTCCATCATCGTGATCATCATCGCATCCTCTCCTGTCAGGCGAACTGGTTCATGGTGTTGTGCGCGCCGCCGGCCTTCAGCGCGGCCTCTCCGGCGAAATATTCCTTGTGATCGTCGCCGATGTCCGATCCGGCCATGTTCTGGTGGCGGACGCATGCAATGCCATCGCGGATCTCCCGCCGCTGAACCCCGGCGACATAGCCGAGCATCCCCGCCTCGCCGAAATAGTCGCGCGCCAGCAGGTCGGTGGACAGGGCCGCCGTGTGATAGGTGGGCAGCGTGATCAGGTGGTGGAAAATCCCCGCCCGCGCGCTCGCCTCCCGCTGGAACCGCCGGATGCGCTCGTCTGCCTCCTGCGCCAGCTCGGTCCCGTCATAGATGACGCTCATCAGCGCATCCCGCTCATAGGCGCTGACATCCCGGCCCGATTTCGACCATGCATCAAACACTTGCTGGCGGAAATTCAGCGTCCAGTTGAACGATGGCGAATTATTATAGACCAGCTTGGCATCGGGCACGACCGCGCGGATACGGTCCACCATCGACGCGATCTGCTCGATATGCGGCTTCTCCGTCTCGATCCACAAGAGGTCCGCGCCATGTTCCAGCGCGGTGATGCAATCCAGCACCACCCGGTCAGCCCCCGTCCCCTCGCGAAACTGGAACAGGTTCGACGCCAGCCGCTTGGGCCGCACCAGCGCGCCGTCGCGTTCGATCAGCACATCGCCCGCAATCGCGCTCAGGTTCGTCACCGGCTCGCAATCCAGGAACCGGTTATACTGGTCGCCCAGGTCGCCCGGCTCGCGGCTGAACGCGATCTGCTTGGTCAGGCCCGCGCCGAGCGAATCCGTCCGCGCCACGATCACGCCGTCATCGACGCCCAGTTCCAGGAATGCGTGGCGGCACGCCCGGATCTTGGCCAGGAACTCGTCGTGCGGCACCGTCACCTTGCCGTCCTGATGCCCGCACTGCTTTTCGTCCGACACCTGGTTCTCGATCTGGAGGGCGCACGCTCCCGCCTCGATCATCTTGCGCGCCAACAGGTACGTCGCCTCGGCGTTGCCGAACCCGGCATCGATATCGGCGATGATCGGCACGACATGGCTCTGATACCCGTCGATCCGCGCCTCGATGGCGTTCGCCTCGGCCATGTCGCCCGCCGCCCGCGCGGTGTCGAGCGTCCGGAACATCATGCCCAGCTCGCGCGCATCCGCCTGCTTCAGAAAGGTATAGATTTCCTCGATCAGCGCGGGAACGGCGGTCTTTTCATGCATCGACTGATCGGGCAGCGGCCCGAAATCGGATCGCAGCGCCGCGACCATCCAGCCGGACAGGTACAGATAGCGCCGCCGGGTCGATCCGAAATGCTTGCGCATCGAAATCACCTGCTGCTGCGCGATGAACCCGTGCCATGCCCCCAGCGACTGGGTGTAGTCGGCCGGATTCCGGTCATAGGCGGCCATGTCCGCGCGCAGGATCGCGGCGGTGTGGCGGGCGATGTCCAGCCCGGTGCGGAACCGGTTCTGCAACCGCATCCGCGCAACCCCCTCCGCCCCGATGCCGTCCCAGCGGGTGCCATGGCTGCGGATCGTGTCCGCTGCCCGTTCGATTTCGACCTGATAGCCCATGCGCGTGTTCCTCATGTTCGTCTCTGGCCACGGCATGGCGCAAAGCCCATCGGCGCGTCAGGGCGATTAGTGGCAGCCTGTCATGTTACGACTTGCGCACATTGTCATGAATTGACAGTTTGTCCGAATGGCAACGCATCAGGACCGCAAGCTGTATCTGGGCCCGCGCCTTCGGGTGCTGCGCCGCGAACTCGGCCTCAATCAGGCGCAGATGGCGGAGGAGCTGGGCGTCTCGCCCTCCTATCTCAATCATCTTGAGCGCAATCAGCGTCCGCTGACCGCGCAGATGCTGCTGCGGCTCGCCAACACCTATGAAATAGATGTGCGCGACTTCGTGTCCGGCGCGGCGCAGGGCGAGGTCGCTGATCTGCAATCGGTGTTCGCCGACGGCCTGGTCAAGGACATCGGCATCGCCCGGCACGAGGTGATGGAGGTCGCCGAAAACTATCCGGCGGTCAGCGAGGCGATCCTGCGCCTGTACCGCGCGCTCACCGACCTGCGCGAAATGCCGGGCCGGGTCGAACAGATCGCGTCACGCCCGGTTTCCGCCTCCAACGCGGTGCAGTGGCTGCGCGACATGATGCAAACGCGCCGCTTTCACCTGCCCGAAATCGACGAGGCGGCGGAACGGCTGGCGGCGGAACTGGGCAACGGCCCGGAAACGGTGCGCCCGGCGATGCGCGCGCTGCTGGCGGATCGATACGGCATCCGGGTGCAACTGGTGGAGGACGGGGTCCTTGTCGATGCGGGCTGGCATTATGATTTCCACCGCCGCCGCATGATGCTGTCGGAACGGCTGGACGAACAGAGCCGTCAGTTCGCCGTCGCCGTCCGGCTAGCCGAAAGCGCGCTGGCCGATGGCATCGCGGCAGAGGTGACGCGGGCCGGGCCGCCAGACGACGAAACCCGCGCCTTGCTGCGCCGCGCCCTGGTCAATTATGCGGCGGCTGCGATCCTGATGCCCTATGGCCGGACGCTCGATCTGGCTAGCGCCAGCAATCACGACATGGACCTCATCAAGGCGCGGTTCGGTGTCAGCTACGAACAGGCCGCGCACCGGCTGGTCACGCTGACGCGGCCCAATGCGCGCGGCGTGCCGATGTTCATGATGAAGATCGACTGGGCGGGCGCCGTGTCGAAACGCTGCACGTCGGATGGGGCTTGGGTCGCCCATTCGGGGGGCGGCTGTGCCCGCTGGGGCATTCAGCGTGCCTTTCGCCAGCCCGGCGAACCAGTGACGGCGCTGGTGGAAAGTCCGAACGGGGAACGCTGGATCACGGTCGCGCGGGCCATTCCGCCGCGGCCCGGCCGTGCCCTGTCGATGATCATCCTGGGATGTGCCGAACGATATGCCCCGCAGATCGCGGGGCTGACCCGGCTGGCGTCCCCGCCGGTCGATGCCGTTCCAATCGGCGCGCGCTGCCATCTGTGCGAACGCGTCGCCTGTCCCGACCGCGCCTTGCCGCCGGTCACGCGCACGCTGGAGCTCAGCGACTATGCCCGGCCCAATTCCCCCTATCCCTTCCGCGCGATCTGACCGCAGCCGCCGACCCGGGAGGGACCGCGTGCCAGCGCATGGGGCAGGGCGGCGCGCGGTCCCGGGTCGTCCGTCCCGCCCCGGTTCAGGAGGGAGGGGACCGGGGGGAACGGACGAAGGGGGAAGCAATCAGCCGAACAGCTTGGTCGCAACCTCGGCGATGCGGCGGCCCTGATAGCGCGCGCCGTCCAGCTCGACCGCGCTCGGCATCCGGCTGCCATCGCCGTCCGCGATGGTCGTCGCGCCATAGGGCGATCCGCCCTTCACCTCGTCGACGCCCAGCTGGCCCTGAAAACCGTAGTCCAGTCCGACGATGGTCAACCCGAAATGCATCAGGTTGGTGATCATGCTGAACAGCGTGACTTCCTGGCCGCCATGCTGGCTGGCGGTGCTGGTAAACGCACCGCCGACCTTGCCGTTCAGCGCGCCACGGAACCACAGGCCGCCGGCCTGGTCCAGGAACGCCGCCATCTGACTGGGCAACCGCCCGAACCGGGTCGGCGCGCCCAGGATGATCGCGTCATATTCGGTCAGTTCCTCGACGCCGCTGATCACGGGATGCGCGCTGTCGGCCTTGAACCCGGCAGCGGCGACCACTTCGGCCGGGGCCGTTTCGGGCACCCGCTTGACCACGGCTTCCGCGCCCGCCGACCGCGCCCCTTCGGCAACGGCGTCCGCCATCTGCTCTAGGTGACCATAGGACGAATAATAAAGCACCAGTACCTTTGCCATGTCGTATCTCCCCGTCGGATGGGTTCAGTCTGCGTCCACCAGGACGATTTCGGCGTCCTCGATGGCGGTAATCGTCACGTTCGCCCCGCCCTTCAGCGCGGCACCGTCGCGGGCTTCGAACCGCTCGCCATCGATCTCGATGGCACCGGTCGCGGGCACCAGATAGGCGTGGCGGCCCTCGCCGACGCTGTGGGTCAGGCTCTCGCCCGCCTTCAACGTCGCGCCCAGCACGCGGGCATCGGCCCGGATCGGCAGCGCGTCGGCATCGTCGGCAAAACCGCTGGCCAGCGTGACGAACCTGCCCGACCGCTCGCCCTTCGGGAACGGCTTGGCACCCCAGCTGGGCGAACCGCCGCGCTCACGGGGCAGGATCCAGATCTGGAAGATGCGGGTGGTCTCGCCTTCCAGATTATATTCGGCGTGGCGGACGCCATTGCCCGCGCTCATCACCTGAACGTCGCCGGCTGCGGTGCGGCCCTTGTTGCCCATGCTGTCCTGGTGGGTGATCGCTCCGGAACGGACATAGGTGATGATTTCCATGTCCTGGTGCGGATGCGGCGGGAAACCGCTGTTCGCGGCAATCTCGTCGTCGTTCCAGACCCGGATCGCGCCCCAGCCCATGCGGGCGGGATCATAATAGTTGGCGAACGAAAAATGGTGCCGCGCCTTCAACCAGCCATGATCGGCATGGCCTAGGCTGTCGAACGACCGTTTTTCGACCTTGCTGAGTGTTTCAACCATCGGATGTCTCCTTGCTTGATGCACAGATAGTCCGGTCGATGCGCACGTAAATGGAAACGAATGAAACGGATTGTTTCGCCGTTTGGATTGCATTACGCTGGCGTCATGAACCTGCCCGATTTCGAAGCCTGGGCGATCTTTGCCCGCGTCGTTGACCTCCGCTCGTTCAGCGCGGCTGCCGACAGCCTGGGGGTATCCAAGGCGACCGTGTCGAAGGCGATTGCCCGGCTGGAACAGCGGCTGGGCACCACCCTGTTCCACCGGACCTCGCGCAAGCTGACGCTGACCGAAAGCGCGCGGCCGCTGGCCGAACGGGCCGCCTCCATCCTGGCCGAGGCAGAGGCAGCGGAGGAAGCCGCGCGGGATCAGGCAAGCGCCCCCACCGGGCTGATCCGGGTGGCTGCGCCGATGTCGTTCGGCGTTCACCACGTATCCAGCGCCATATCCGAGTTTCTGGCGCTTCACCCCGGCGTCGAAATCGACCTGACCCTGTCCGATGCCCGGATCGATATCGTGGCAGAGGGGATCGACATTGCGGTGCGCATCGCCGACCTGCCCGATTCCAGCCTGCGCGCCCGTCGGGTCGCGCCCATCGCCATCCACATCGTCGGCGCGCCGGCATTGTTCGACCGCATCGGGCGACCCAAACACCCGGCCGATCTGTCCCGCTTTCCCTGCATCGCCTACACGAACGTCGCCCAGCTCTGGCATTTTCGCGGTCCGGGTGCAGAGGAGGCGGCCGTGCGTCCGCAAGGGCCGCTGCGCGCGAACAATGGCGAAGCGATGCTGCCCGCCCTTCGCGCCGGGCTGGGCGTCGCTCGCCTGCCCGACTTCATCGTCGGCCGCGACCTGGCCGACGGGACGCTGGAGGCGGTGCTGACCGAATGGTCCAGCGCCAGCGTCGCCCTCCACCTGCTCACCCCGCCCAGCCCGCTGCGGCCCGCACGGGTAGAGGCGCTGCTGACCCATCTGGCCGACCGGCTGCGCGCCAGCTGCGCTGCGGCGTAAGGCACTCTCCCCGGTCCGCCAGCCCTCCACCGCTCATGCTGAGCCTGTCGAAGCATTGTCCTTCTGTGAGCATGGCCAGTGAGATAAGGGCAGCGCTTCGACATGCTCAGCGCGAACGGTCAATGGTTGATCTCAACCGGTCCCTTCACGTCCGCTTAACCGCTTCCTGCATGCGACTCGCGGAGTCAGGCCGGTTAGGAAGAAATTAACCTTTTGCGTTCAGTGATGCTTAGGTTAATGAATCGCTGCTGATGCGTCGGCCGACAGGGGGCCAGCGCCGCAAGACAGGGGACTGGCGATGCGGGTGTTGTTGATCGAGGACGAACCGACCACGGCCAAGGCGATCGAGCTGATGCTCACGACCGAGGGCTTCAACGTCTATACCACCGATCTGGGCGAGGAAGGCCTCGATCTGGGCAAGCTCTATGATTACGACATCATCTTGCTCGACCTGAACCTGCCGGACATGCACGGCTATGACGTGCTGAAAAAGCTGCGGGTGGCGCGGGTGCAGACCCCGGTGCTGATCCTGTCTGGCATCAACGAAATGGACAGCAAGGTCCGCTCCTTCGGCTTCGGTGCCGACGATTACGTGACCAAGCCGTTCCACCGCGACGAACTGGTCGCCCGCATCCATGCGGTCGTCCGCCGGTCAAAGGGGCATAGCCAGTCGGTCATCCGCACCGGCAAGCTGGCCGTGAACCTGGATGCCAAGACCGTCGAGGTCGATGGCGCCCGCGTCCACCTGACCGGCAAGGAATATGCGATGCTGGAGTTGCTCTCGCTGCGCAAGGGCACGACGCTGACCAAGGAAATGTTCCTGAACCACCTCTATGGCGGCATGGACGAACCGGAACTCAAGATCATCGACGTCTTCATCTGCAAGCTGCGCAAGAAGCTCAGCATGGCGTGCGAGGGCGAGAATTATATCGAAACGGTGTGGGGCCGCGGCTATGTGCTGCGCGATGCCGATGGTGCGGTCGCCAGCCCGGTTTCCGCCGTCGCCTGACCCTGTTTTCACGTGCGTGGGGCACGAAGGCCCGCGACTTCGGGGGAAGTCGCGGGCCTTTTTCTTGGCAAGCTCCCTACCGACGCTCCGCTTGTAATCATCAGACAATTACCCGAGACTTGTCCCATCCCGGCCTGGATGGACCGGGCAAGTGCAGGGGATGATCGGATGAGCGCTTCATGGTCCGTCAATCGGCGGTCGCTTCTGGCCGGGGGGGCCATCGGGGCGGTCTTTGCCCCCGCCCTGCCGGCGGCGGCGCGCACGGCCGCCGAACCGCCTGCCCTCGCCCCGCGCCCGCCCATGGGCTGGAACAGCTGGAACAGCTTCGCCACCACCATCAACGAGGCTCAGGCACTGGAAACGGCTGGCATCATGGCCGATCGCCTGCTGCCCTTCGGCTATGACGTCTTCACTATCGACATCCAGTGGTACGAGCCGGAGGCGCGCAGCTACACCTATAACGAAGCGCCGAAACCGGCGATGGACGGCCATGGCCGCCTGTTGCCCGCGCCCAACCGGTTCCCCTCCAGCAGCGGCGGTCGCGGCTTTCGCCCGATCGCTGACGAGGTCCATGCGCTCGGGCTGAAATTCGGCGTCCATCTGATGCGCGGCATCCCCCGGCTTGCGGTCGAACGCAATCTGCCGGTGAAGGGCACCGCCTATCGGGCACAGGACATTGCCGACCGCACCAGCACCTGCCCCTGGAATCCCGACATGTACGGCGTGAACATGCGCCGTCCGGGGGCTCAGGCCTATTATGACAGCGTGTTTGCGCTGTTTGCCGAATGGGGCGTCGATTTCGTCAAGATGGACGATATGAGCCGCCCCTATGACGTCCATGCCGCAGAGATCGAGGCGGCGCACCATGCCATCGCTCGCGCCGGTCGTCCGATGCTGCTCAGCCTGTCGCCCGGCGAAACCCCGGTGCCCCGCGCAGACCATGTTGCCCGCCATGCCCAGATGTGGCGGATTTCCGACGATTTCTGGGACGAATGGTCGCTATTGGACGCCCAGTTCACCCGGTTGGAAAACTGGTCACCCTATATCGGACGCGGCGGCTGGCCCGATGCCGACATGCTGCCGCTCGGTCGGCTTGCCCTGGGGGAGCGCGACAGCCGCTTTACCCCCGACGAACAGCGCATGGTGATGACCCTTTGGGCCATCGCCCGGTCGCCACTCATCATGGGCGGCGATCTGCGTCATCTCGACGCGTCGACGCTTGCTCTATTGACCAACCGGGCGGTCCTTGCGGTCAATCAGGCCAGCCATGGCAACCGCCCGCATTTCATCGCCGACGGGACGCGGGTGTGGTCGGCCATTCCCGACAATGGCCCCGGCGACCGCTATGTCGCCCTGTTCAACCTGACAGCCAAGGCAAGGGAAGTCGCCGTTCCGCTCGCCGAACTGGGCCTGGCCCGCGCCACATCCGTGCAAGACCTGTGGTCCGGCAACCGGGACGGGGCGGTCGATGATCGGTTCGCCCGTACCCTGCCCGCACATGGGGCGGGGCTTTACCGGCTGACCGGCTGAGGCGTCACCGCCGCCAGACCTGCTGCCCCCCGACCCAGGTCTCGATCACCTGCGTCTGGCGCAGCGCTTCCGGGTTCGCCTCGGTCGGGTCGCGGTCCACGATCAGGAAATCGGCGCGCTTGCCGGGTGCCAGCGTCCCGAAGCGGTCCTCGGCGAACCCGGCATAGGCGGCATCGGTGGTGAAGAACCGCCACGCCTGTTCCTTGGTCACCGCGTCCTGCACCCGCCAGCCGCCCATCGGCTGCCCCGCCGGGTCCGTGCGGGTATAGGCCGCGGCCCATCCGACGAACGGGTTGGGATTTTCGACCGGATAGTCGGAACCGAACGCCATGCGCCCGCCCGCCTTCAGGATGGTGTTCCACGCATAGGCCCCGTCCAGCCGCGCCGGGCCGAGCCGCGCCTCCGCCATTTCGCGGTCGCTGGTCTGGTGCACCGGCTGCATCGACGCGATGGTCGTATGCTGCGTGATCCGCGGCAGATCCTTCATCTCGATCACCTGCGCATGTTCGATCCGCCAGCGCCGGTCGCCGTCATAGGTGTCGGACAGTTCGTCGATCGCATCCAGCACCTGCTGGTTCGCGCGATCGCCGATCGCGTGGATGGCGATCTGAAACCCGTCCATCGCGCCCCGCGTCATCAGGTTCTTCAGCTGTGCGTCCGTCAGGAACCCCAGCCCCCGCTCCCCCGGCTTGTCGGCATAATCCGTCTTCAGCCATGCGCCCCGGCTGCCCAGTGCGCCATCGGTATAGAGCTTGATGCCGCCCATGCGCAGCTTGTCGTCGTACAGCCACGGCGTCGGCCCGGCACCGCCGACGGCCAGCGCCGGGCCGACATTCGCGGCATAGGCCATGATCCGCACCCGCAGATTGCCGGTATCCGCCATCTGGCGATAGGTCAGCCAGTCCTCGGTCGTGGTGCCCATGTCCGCCGTCGCGGTGACGCCCATCGACAACAGCGCCTCCTGCGCCTTCAGGAACGCCTGCGCCCGCTCGCGCGGGGTCGGCTGCGGCACCTTGTCCTGCACCAGCGCCATGGCGGCATCGACGAAGATGCCCGACGGACGGCCGCCCGCGCCCTTTTCGATCCGCCCGCCCGCCGGGCTCCTGGTCGCAGCCGTCACCCCGGCCTCGCGCATCGCCGCGCTGTTCGCCCATCCGGCATGGCCGTCGGTCCGTCCCAGCCACACCGGCCGGTCGCCGACCACCGCGTCCAGCTCGGCCGCCGTCGGAAACCGGCCCAGGCCCCAGCGTTCCTGGTTCCAGCCGCCACCGATGATCCAGCGCGCATTGGGGTTGGCGGCGGCATAGGCGCGCAGCTTGGCCAGCGCCTCCTCCAGCGAATTGGTGTCGAACAGGTCAAGCTGAAGTGCCCGAAAGCCCAGGTCCATGACATGGCCGTGTGCGTCGATCATGCCGGGCATGGCGGTGCGCCCCTTCATGTCCGCCCGCCAGTCGAGCCGCTCGGGCCGCTTTTCGCCGTCCTTCAGCAGGCGGACGACCTTGCCCTGCTTGTCGATCAGGATGCCGGTGAACCGCACCGTCCGCCCCTGTTCGTCCAGCGCCACGCCCTTCACATTGTCGACCAGCGCATCGGCGAGCGCGGGGGTTGCGGGGATCAGGGCGGCGGCCGCCAGTGCGGCGATGCGAAGGGTCAGGGTCATGGATGCCGGGCATAAGCCCTGTTCCCCGCCCGCGCCAGATGGTCTAGGGCCTCATATCGACCAACATATTGCCCGCTCAGGCTGAACTTGTCGAAGCCTTGCCCTTCTCCGCCGGAAAGTGCAGCGCTTCGACGGGTTGGGCGCAGGCGGTTCCAGGGACGACGATAACGTGGCGACACAGGCAAAGACCGATACCCCCCTTCCCGTCACCATCGACGATGTGCGCACCGCGCATGACCGGGTGATGGGATCGATCGTCCGCACGCCCACCCTGATCAGCCACACCCTGTCGAAACTGACCGGGGCGACCGTCTATCTGAAGTTCGAAAATCTTCAGTTCACTGCCGCCTACAAGGAACGCGGCGCGCTCAACACGCTGCTGCAACTCGACGATGCGGCGCGGGCAAAGGGCGTGATCGCCGCATCGGCCGGCAACCATGCCCAGGGTCTGGCCTATCACGGCGCGCGGCTGGGCGTGCCGGTCACCATCGTCATGCCCAAGCCCACCCCGACGGTGAAGATCACCCAGACCGAGGGGCACGGCGCGACCGTGGTGCTGGAGGGTGAGACGTTCGACGCCGCCTATGCCCATGCCCGCACGCTGGAGGCAGAGCGCGGCTTCACCTTCGTCCACCCGTTCGACGATCCCCGCATCATCGCCGGACAGGGTACCGTCGCGCTGGAAATGCTCGCCGATGCGCCCACCGTCGATACGCTGGTGGTGCCCATCGGCGGCGGCGGCCTCATTTCAGGCATGGCGACCGTCGCGGCGGCGGCCGGGCGGCCGATCGAAGTGGTCGGCGTCCAGGCCGAGCTTTTCCCCTCGATGTTCAATGCCATGAACGGCGCCGACCTGCCCTGTGGTGGCGATACGCTGGCCGAGGGGATTGCGGTGAAGCAGCCCGGCGGCATCACGCGCGTGATGGTCGACGCGCTGGTCGACGATATCGTGCTGGTCGGCGAACGGCATCTGGAGGAGGCTGTCAGCCTGCTCGTCCAGATCGAAAAGACGGTGGTCGAGGGTGCGGGTGCTGCCGGGCTTGCCGCGCTGCTCGCCCATCCCGAACGCTTTGCCGGCAAGACGGTCGGCATCGTGCTGTGCGGCGGCAATATCGACACCCGCCTGCTCGCCAACGTCCTGCTGCGCGATCTGGCCCGTTCCGGCCGCCTCGCGCGCCTGCGCATCCGGCTTCAGGACCGGCCCGGCGCCTTGTTCCATGTGAGCAAGATCTTCCACGATCAGGGCGTGAACATCATCGAGGTGTATCACCAGCGCGTGTTCACCACCCTCCCCGCCAAAGGCCTGATCACCGACATCGAATGCGAAACCCGCGACCGCGCGCATCTCGACCGGCTGATGCAGGCACTGCGCGACGCCCATTACGAGGTCAGCCAGGTCGAACTGGCCTAGGTTTCAGGGCAGGAACACCCTCACCCTTCCGGGGCTGCGCCCCTTCCCTCTCCCGCTTGCGGGAGAGGGAAGGGGCCCGCCGCGCAGCGGTGGGAAGGGTGAGGGTCTTCTTTTGTGTTCCTTGACCCCCTTCACCCCTATCCCCGCCCAATCGGCCGCTGATCCCGGTCCAGCCGGATCACCGCATCCGCCCGTCCGGGCATCTCGGCAAACATCCACCGGGTCAGCCGCTCGTAATGCTGCATGAACCGGGCGAGCGCTGCATCCTCCATCCCCCGCCCCGTCGCCGCGCGCAGCCGATCCTCCTGCCGCCGCCGGTTGGCGATCACCGCATCCCAGTCCGGCGGCACCAGCATCACCAGCCGGTCGATCCGCGCGAACCATTCGGCATAATCCCCGGCCAGCCGCGCGTTCACCGCCCGCCGCCAGCGCCCGTCGGCGTCCTCCTCCGCCTCCAGCGCGTTGACCGCAGGCGCCAGGCGGTCGTCCGCCTCCGGCCGGGCACCGACGCACCATCCTTCGAACAGGATGACGTCCGGCGCTTGGCTCGTGGTCGTCCAGCCCGCCCGGTCGTCGCTTGCCTTGTCGAACCGCGGCGTCCGCACGCCCGCCGCCCCGGCCTGCCATGCGTCGAGCACCGCCATGCCCAGCGCCGCGTCGTGCGTTCCCGGCACCCCGCGCGTGGCGAACAGCGGATGCACCGTTGCAGCCATCGCCTGCCGCTCGCGCATCGGCAGATACAGGTCGTCCAGCGCCAGCACCTCCGCGCTGAAGCCCTTCTCCGGCAACAGCGCCTCTGCCAGGAACCGGCACAGGGTCGTCTTGCCGCTCCCCTGCGCGCCGTTGATCCCGACGACCAACGGTCTGTCCATCGCCCGTCGCCACGCCGCGATCCGCGCTGCCAGCGGACGCCAGTGCCAATCGACGATGTCGCGATAGGCGGCGGGCAGCCGTTCTTCGATCAGGATGCGCTCGATCGGGTCCATCGCGCCGGGGCATAGCGCCATCGGCCGAAACGACGAACCGAATCTGACGTAAGACGAGGCGAATCCATGGGTCATCGCCATCCGCGGCCAAACGCCCTATCGGTCAAATCGATCGCTCGCCGCGCGCTCGAGCGTCGCTCCACTTATCCACAGCCAATGGTGAAGCGTTAACCTTTTTTCATGGTAAAGCCGCTTTTCATCATCGAATCGAGCCTTCATAGTCACATCGCGGTCGCATTCGGCGACGTGTATGGAGAGCCTCGCCGGTGAGCGCACCCTTTCGGTTTCCGCGATTCTTCGTCACCAGTCCCAGCCCGTGCCCCTATCTTCCCGGCCGGCAGGAACGAAAGGTGTTTACCGAGCTGAACGGCCCGAACGCGGCGGAACTGAACGACGCGCTGGGCCAGATCGGCTTTCGCCGCAGCCAGTCGGTCGCCTATCGCCCGTCCTGCGCCAATTGCCAGGCCTGTGTGTCGGTGCGCGTCCGCACCCGCGAGTTCCAGCCCAATGCCAGCCAGCGCAAGCTGATCCGCCGCCATTCCGACCTTGAGGTCACCGCCTGCCGCCCCTGGGCGACGGAGGAGCAATATGCGCTGCTCCGCCGCTATCTGGCGCACCGCCATCCCGTCGGCGGCATGAGCCAGATGGACGAACAGGACTATGCCGACATGGTCGAGCAAAGCCCGGTCAATTCCTTCGTCATCGAATATCGGGAACCATCCAGCGACGATCGGCCCGGCCGCCTGGTCGGCGCCTGCATCACCGATCAACAGGCCGACGGCCTGTCGATGATCTACAGCTATTTCCTGGCAGACGATGCCGACCGGCCCGGCCTCGGCAACTTCATCATCCTCGACCATATCCTGCGCGCCCGCACGGTGGGCCTGCCCTATGTCTATCTCGGCTATTGGGTAAAGGGTTCGGCGCGGATGGCGTACAAGGCGCGCTATCGCCCGATCGAGGCCCTGGGGCCGAGCGGCTGGCGGCTGCTGCCCGCCGACGTCGAACCCGAAGTCGCCACCGCCCGCTTGCGCGAACCGGCCTGAGGGCCGACGCCCCGGATCGGTAGCCACCGCGCGTCGGCGGCCGCAATGCGGCCGAATTGTCCAACCGGACGCCGCGACGGATGTCCAACCTGACAAAAATGTCGCAACTTCATATGGTTAAGGAGGGTAATGGCGCCCCGCACCGGATAAACCTGACGAATATGAGTCGCCGTTCATGCTACGATAGAGCCGATTTTTGGCCCCGGCTATTACCGCTTGCGAATCTGTGCCGCCGACAAAACGATAAGCAGATAGAATGTGCTCAGGTTTAAGGTACTCAGATTAAGTCTTTAGGCTGAACTTTTGGCGCTTATTCACGCTCTCCGAAAGCCTCGAGAATGCGGCATTCCCCTATGGATCCGCCGGCGCAGCTGGCGATGATGGTGGACAGCTCACGCCTCAGGCCCTGCAGGTCTGCGATCTTTCGGTCGACCTCCTTTAGATGCTCCGCGGCGATGGTGTCGATTGTGGCGCAGGACCGGTCGCGCTGTACGGCCAGATCGAGCATGGCCCGTACTTCCTCCAGCGTGAAGCCCAAGTCCCGCGTGCGCCTGACGAAACGCAGCCGTGCGAGATCAGCTGCGCCGTATGCGCGATAGTTGCCGCTCGTCCTTGCGGGTGGAGCGATCAAGCCAGCGCGCTCGTAATAGCGGATCGTCTCTACCTTGACGCCAGTCGCTTGCGCCAGTCTGCCGATGCTCAGGTTCGCCATGCAGAAGGTCCTTGAGTCTGTAGTTGCTACAGGGTGCATATAGCTGGCCATATCGAGTCGTTCGAGGTGGAATATGGCCTGCACCAGCTGTGCGTCGGCGAAGCCCGACACCAAGATCTCTCCGGCGTGGCGGCGCGCGCTGTGGATCGCGCTTGGCGTGAACGCCGCGATGTTTGTCGCCGAAATGACGGCTGGCGTTGCGGGTGGCTCGCGGGCGCTCCAGGCGGATGCGCTCGATTTTCTGGGGGACGCCGCGAATTACGCGATCAGCCTTGCGGTCGCTGGCATGGCGCTCGCTTGGCGGGCGTGTGCGGCGCTGCTCAAGGGCGCGACGCTGGCCGTGCTCGGTGTCTATGTGCTAGCAGCGACGCTCTGGTCCGTTTGGCATGGGCAGACGCCCAACGCGGAGGTGATGGGCGTTGTCGGAGTGGTTGCACTGGTCGCCAATGCGGCAGTGGCGATGATCCTTTATCGCTTCCGCACCGGCGACGCGAATATGCGATCAGTGTGGATTTGCTCGCGCAACGATGCGATCGGCAATGTCGCCGTTGTGCTGGCCGCGGCGGGCGTGTTCGGCACCGGTACGTCATGGCCGGATTTGATCGTCGCGGCGATCATGGCCGTGCTTGGCATTTCGGGCGGCATCCAGATCATTCGCCAGGCCCTTGGTGAACTTGCCAATACCGGGCGCGGACGCCCTGGTCTGCCGGAGGCGGTATCATGAGACCGATAGAGCACGCCGAACTCGACCGGGTGATCCGTACAGAGGTGGCTCGATACCGCGCCGCAGCCCGGATTGGCGACGTCGGGGCAGCCTGGTGGGCACTGGAGCGAGCGCACATCCTGTCGCAGCCGAATCTGAGGTGGCATTCGCGCGTCCATTGGGCGATGTTCGTTTATGCGCTGCGATGTCTGGATCCGGTCGAAGCGACTGGACAATTGGCGCGGCTGCTGCTGGCACCGATCGGCGCGCTGACTGGCCGAATTCCCATGGGCAATAACGGGCGGGCACGGGTGAGCGCGTTCGCAGCAATGCCGATACCGGATGATCTGCGTGCACTCATCGAACGGTCAAGCCAATGACCGCGACAAGGTTCCGCATAAGTGCTAGCGCGTCGGCGATGAACCGCCTCTTCGGCATCCTGATCGGAGTCGTGCTCCTCTTCTCGCTCCCAATGGGCGCCGCCGCGCATGCGAGCGAGACGATCTGCCTTCCCGACGTCGAAGCCTCGGCCGCGTATTTGCATGCCGATGGCGATATGAACCAGTCTAAAGATAGTGAGAACGGCGTGCCGCATCACCATGGCGGCTGTCATGGTCATCATGTCGCTGCCCCGGTAGACGCCGGCGAGACGGTCGGCCTCATCGGTTCGTCCGATAGGCTATCGGGCATCGCCTCGGCTCTCGCAGCTCTTGCCGCGCCTGGCGCAGCCTTGAGACCGCCAATCGCCTGACCTGACCTCGTGTCCCTCGCTTCTTGCGCGCGGATAGCGTTCGTCATCGTCAGGAGCATTCCATGCATTACCTTTTTGCGGCCATGCTGGCCGCCACGGTCTACGCGTCAGGCGCCCAGGCACAGACCAGCACGTCACCTCCCATTCCAGTGGAGGGTGAGGCGCTGACCCTTACCCGCGCCCTCGAACTGGCCGGCGCAAACGCACCCGGTGTGGACGCGGCATCAGCGGGGATTCGCGCTGCCGAGGCGAACCGGCGTGCCGCGGCACTACGCCCCAATCCCACCGTCAATTTCGAAACCGAAAATATTCTGGGCACGGGTCCGTTTGCCGGTATCGATTCGGCCGAGACCACGGCGGGTCTGTCCTTGCCGCTGGAACGCGGCGGCAAACGGGGGGCACGGATCGGCCTGGCTGACGCCCAAGCAAACCAGGCAAGGCTGGCGGAAATCGTCGCCGCGGCCGACCTGCGGCTCAGGGTCACGCAGGCCTTTATTCAGGCGGCCGCCGCCGACCGGCGCGTTGCGGTGACACGGGAGCAGCGCGACATTGCCAATGAAAGCCTGCGGGCGGCGAGCGTCCGCGTGCGCGCCGGTCGTGCTTCGCCACTGGAGGCGCAGCGAGCCGATGTCCTGCGGATCAATGCCGATACCGTGCTGGAGCAAGCCGAGCGATCGGCCGCGTTGGCACGGGCCAATCTCGCGCGCTTGATCGGCCGTATACCAGGCTCCCTCGATCCCGTCTGGCTTGAGCAAATCCAGTCTTACGGTCCGCAACGCATGCAAAGCGCGGAGGGCACGCTGGCGCTGGCCTTGGCAGAGGCGGTCGTGACGACCGCCAATGCCCAGGTCCGGCTGGCGCGCAGCCAGCGGGTGCCGGACGTGACGCTGAGCGCGTCGGCCCGGCGTCTGGAAGTCTCGAACGATGTGGCCGCCGTGTTCGGTGTGAGCATCCCCCTGCAGGTGTTCAATGGCGGGCGCGCCAATCTGGATGCCGCCCGCGCTCAGCAGGACCAGGCGATGGCGCTCCGCCGCGCGGCCCTGCTCGACGCAGAGCAGGCGATCGCTTCGGCAGAAACCGATGTCGCCAATGCCGCCGCCAATGCGCGCGCTGCCACCGGGCCAGCGCTTGCCGCCGCCCAGGAAGCTGCGAGGATCGCTCGGATCGGCTATCGCGAGGGCAAATTCGGCCAGCTCGATCTATTGGAAGCCGAACGCACGCTTGCCCAGACCAGGTCCAGCGCCATCGACGCGCTGGCCGCCTATCGCGATGCACAGGCCCGTCTGGAGCGGCTCACCGCCCGCGCGCCGTCCAACCGGGAAGATCGCCCATGAACATGACCCTGTTGCGCGCCGTCGTACCCCTCACTCTCCTGCTGGCGCTGGCCGCGTGCGGTGCCGACGCGCCGCCAGCCAATGAAGCCGCCAGCGCGCATGCGGATAAGGCGGACCATGCCGATGAGGGCAGCATCACCCTGTCCCAGCAGCAGATTGCCGATGCCGGCATCGAGATCGTGCGGCCAACCGTTGGCGGCGTCGCCGGTGCGATCGAGGTCAGCGCGACGATCGAGGGCGATCCGCAGGCGGTGCAGGTGGCATCCGCAGCGATCGGCGGTCGGCTGGTGTCGCTGACCCGGAATATCGGGCAGCCAGTGGCGCGGGGCGACGTGCTCGCGGTCATCGAAAGCCGCGAGGCCGCGACGCTGGCAGGCGATATAGAGGCCGCCCGCGCTCGCCTTTCTCTCGCTCAGTCCAATCTTCGGCGCGAGGAGCGGCTATTTGCCGAACGGGTGTCGCCCGAACAGGATGTGATCGCCGCGCGCACTGCCGCGACCGAAGCGGGTATCGCCTTGCGCCAGGCTCAGCAGCAACTATCCGCCACGGGCGGCGGCGGCGGTGCGCTAAACCGCATCACGGTGCGCGCGCCAATCTCCGGCCAGGTGATCGCCCGGTCCGCGACATTGGGGCAGACGGTGGCGGCCGATACCGAGTTGTTCCGTATCGCCAACCTGGGCACGGTCGCGATCACCCTGTCGCTGCTGCCCGCCGACGCAGGCCGGGTTCAGCCCGGCGCGCGGGTGGAGGTCACCGCGCCTGGCCGTCGTCAGGAATCGCGCGTCACCTTCGTCTCGCCGGTGCTAGACGAGACGACGCGGCTCGTGCCGGTCATCGCTGCGCTCGACAATCGCGGCGGGAACTGGCGCGTCGGAGAGACCGTCAATGCCTCGGTCATCCTGCCCGCCAGCGGAGACCGCACAATCGCCGTGCCCTCGGCTGCGGTGCAGATGATCGACGATAAACCGCATGTGTTCGTGCGGACGGCGACCGGGTTCAACGCCGTTCCGGTCACGCTAGGGCGGCGCAATGGCGGCCAGGTCATCGTCGCTTCTGGCCTGACCGGAAGCGAGCGGATCGCCTCGACCAACAGTTTCATCCTGAAGGCCGAACTCGGCAAGGGTCAAGCAAGCCATGAGGATTGAGCCATGATCGCCCGGATCGTCACCTTCTCGGTCGAACGGCGCTGGCTTGTCCTGCTGTTCACCGCCATTGCTGCCATCGTCGGCGTGCTTGCACTTCAGCGCCTGCCGATCGACGCGGTGCCCGATATCACCAACAACCAAGTGCAGATCAACATGGTCGCGCCGGCACTGTCGCCCGACCAGATCGAAAAACAGGTCGCCTTCACCATCGAGACCGCGCTGGCTGGCACCCCCGGCCTTGAATACACCCGCTCGCTCAGCCGCAATGGCTTTGCCCAGGTGACCGCCGTGTTTGACGAGGGCACCGACATCTATTTCGCCAGAACGCAGGTCGCCGAACGCCTAAGGATGGCCGAGGAGGATTTGCCCGAGGGCGTGAACCCGGAAATGGGGCCGATCGCCACCGGGCTTGGCGACATCTTCATGTGGACGGTCGAGTATCGCGAGCTCGACAGCGTCAACCACAAGAGCGGCGAACCGGGCCTGCAACCCGATGGCAGCTATATCACGCCAGAGGGCGACCACCTGGTCAGCGCCGCCGACCGCGCGACTTATCTGCGGACGGTTCAGGACTGGATCGTCTCGCCGCAGCTCAAGGGCACCGCGGGGCTGGCGGGGATCGACTCGCTTGGCGGCTATGCCAAGGAATATCTGGTCATCCCCGACGTGCAGCGCATGGCGGCGATGCGGATCACGCTCAACGATCTTGCCCAGGCATTGGAGCGCAACAACACCAGTGCTGGTGCCGGGGTCGTTAACCGCAATGGCGAGGGTCTGTCGGTCCGCGCCGATGGCCGCGTCCGCAATGTCGATGAGTTGGCCCGCACCGTCATCGCCACGCGCGAGGGTGTGCCGATCGTCCTCAGCCAAGTGGCGAGCGTTCAGGCGGGTCAGGGCCAGCGCATGGGGTCGGCCTCCGAAAACGGCCGGGAGGTCGTGATCGGCACGGCGGTGATGCGGATCGGCGAAAACAGCCGCACCGTATCGACGGGCGTGGCCGATCGGCTCGACCAGATCGGACCATCGCTGCCGGTCGATGTCGTGGTCAAGCCGGTGCTTAACCGCACCGATCTCGTCAACGCGACCATCAGCACCGTTGCCATCAATCTGGCGGAGGGGGCGCTTCTGGTCATCGCCGTGCTGTTTGCTCTGCTCGGTAATTTCCGCGCCGCGCTGATCGCGGCGATGGTGATCCCCGTCACCATGCTGCTCACCAGCGTCGGCATGCTGCAGGCGGGCGTCTCCGCCAATCTGATGAGCCTGGGAGCGCTCGACTTCGGCCTGATCGTCGATGGCGCCGTCATCATCGTAGAGAATGCGCTGCGGCGGCTGGGTAAGGCGCAGCACGGTCGCGAGGATGTGCTGCCGCTGAAAGACCGGCTGGCCATCGTCGCGGCCTCGGCACGCGAGATGATCCGGCCTTCGGTCTATGGCCAGGCGATCATCATCCTCGTCTATGCGCCGCTGCTCACCTTCACCGGGGTGGAGGGCAAGATGTTCGAGCCGATGGCGCTTACCGTCATCATCGCGCTCGTGTTCGCCTTTGTCCTGTCGGTCACCTTCGTCCCTGCGGCGATCGCCATCTGGCTGTCCGGCCGGATCGAGGAAAAGGAAGGCTGGATCGTCTCGTGGCTGCGCCGCCGATACGAGCCCGGCCTCGACACCGCCATGCGGCGTCCGAGCACCACCATCGGCGTCGCTGTCGGTGCGCTGGCGCTGTCGGGCTTCGCGTTCACGACGCTGGGCCAGGAGTTCCTGCCGCAGCTCGACGAAGGCAATGTCATGGTCCAGGCGATCCGCATCCCCGGCATCTCGGTCGACCAAGCACAGGCGATGCATTTCCAGGTGGAAAAGGCGATCAGCAAGGAGCCGGAAGTCGCCTTCGCCTTTTCGCGGACCGGCACTTCTGAGATCGCATCCGACCCGATGCCGCCTAATGTCACCGACACTTTCGTCATCATGAAGCCGCGCAACCAGTGGCCCGATCCGGGGCTGGCCAAGGCCGAGTTCGTCGAACGGCTGGAGCGGCGGCTGGCAACCCTGCCCGGCAATAATTACGAGATCACCCAGCCGATCCAGATGCGCTTCAACGAGCTGATTGCAGGGGTGCGCGGCGATGTTGCGGTCAAGATATTCGGGGACGACTTCGCCCAGATGAATGCGACGGCCGAGGCCATTGCCGTCTTGCTGCGCCGGACCGAGGGTGCAACCGACATCCGGGTCGAGCAGACCGAGGGCTTGCCGATGCTCGACATCCGCCCCAACCGCACGGCCATGTCGCGCGTGGGGCTGACCGCAGGCGATGTTCAGGACACGGTCGCGGCGGCCATCGGCGGGCGCGAAGCGGGCATGATCTTCGAGGGCGACCGCCGATTTCCTGTGGTTATCCGTCTGCCCGAGGCCGCCCGATCGGACTTGACCAGCATTGCACAGGTGCCGGTGCCGACACCCGATGGGGGATTCGTACCGCTATCCACCGTCGCCGATGTTGCCGTGATCGACGGTCCCAACCAGATCAGCCGCGAGAACGGCAAGCGCCGCGTCGTCGTTCAGGCCAATGTCCGTGGGCGCGATGTCGCCAGCGTGGTCGCGGAGGCTCAGGCGGCGGTCACGTCCTCGGTCGATCTGCCGCCGGGAGCGTATCTAGAATGGGGCGGTCAGTTCGAGAATCTGGCCTCGGCCAAGGATCGCCTGATGGTCGTGGTGCCGATCTGCTTCGCCGTGATCATGCTGCTGCTCTACGGGGCACTCGGCTCAGTGCGCGATGCGCTGATCGTGTTCACCGGCGTTCCACTGGCGCTGGTCGGCGGTATTCTCGCCCTGGTGCTCCGCGATATGCCCTTTTCGATCTCGGCTGCGGTCGGCTTCATCGCGCTGTCGGGCGTTGCGGTCCTCAACGGGCTGGTGATGCTGTCAGCGATCCAGGACCTGATGCGGCGCGGTCTCGACCGGGCAGCGGCAGCCCGTGAGGGTGCGCTCGCGCGATTGCGTCCGGTGGCGATGACGGCGCTGGTTGCCTCGCTGGGCTTTGTGCCTATGGCGCTAGGGCATGGCGCGGGTGCCGAGGTGCAAAAGCCGTTGGCGACGGTGGTGATCGGCGGGCTGATGTCGGCAACGCTGCTGACGCTGTTCGTGCTGCCGACGCTCTATGCACTGTTCGGCCAAAGGAGGCGCGAAACGGATCCTTCGAGCGGAGCGGAGGGTGTAGCGCAAGCACAGCCGCGTGCTGTGTGAACGAAACACAAGCGCAAGAAAGAACGGGAAAGGCAGAAATGCGTGTGGAACTGAACTGTTGGCTTTCCCAATCGCCGGAGTGGGTTTGGGATCGTGTGCAGAAATCCGAGACGCTCGATTATGTCGCCGCGCCCTGGGTTCGCTTCAAGCCTAAGACAGGGCGGTTCCCGGAACGCTGGATAACTGGCAAGCACGAGGCGTCGCTTTGGCTGTTGGGCGTCCTGCCACTTGGTCCGCAGACGATCGGGATTGAATATCCCGATGATGCAGGCCCGATGGTCCTGAGGGACAATGGCCATGGATCGATGGCGAAGCGATGGGATCACTGGATTTTCGTCACCGCAGACGGTGACGGCACGCGATATACCGATCGAGTGGATGTATCGGCTGGTCCGCTGACCCCAACCGTCGCTCTGTTTGCTAGGCTATTTTATGCCCATCGGCAAAGACGCTGGAGGAGCTTGGCGGGATCACGTTAACCCGTTGCTTTTCAATCGTTTTATTGGATGTGTACTCAGCGCGCACACACTCGGATAAATGGCAGATGCTGGAGTTACAGCACGCAGATAAATACCGTAATTGTGACCGTTTGCTGATATCTCATTAAACAGGATTCGAACCATGCTACCGCCACTCGCCGTCGCACCTCCGACCACCAGCCTGCGGGCTTTTGAAGTAGCGTAGAGGGTGCGATATTAGGGTAGACAAAGGCGGATGTCGGCAAGATTTGGTGCCGAACGCTAGATAAACGTGACGAATATGAGTTGCCGTTCACGTTACGCTAGCGCCGCTATATCGCGTCAGCTATCGCCGCCTACCGATGGGCGACGCCAGCAACCGATAGGATGAGCTTCAAGGAGCCGAGACTTAGGTTATTTGGCACGGGACTTTTGGCGTTTGTTCACGCTCCCCGAAATCCTCAGGGAATGTGCCATTCGTATGGGACCGCCAGCGCGGTTTGCGAAACGGGGGTGAGCCAAGGCCGGTTGAATCACGGCGCAAAAGAAAGGGTGCCCGGTCTGTTGACCGGACACCCTCCATGTACTGGCTATTAGCTGTTACGGGCAGCAGTCCATTGCTTTCTCGCAGCATGCGAGCACGAGAGCGCAACAACTTGTGGCAAGCTTGGCCACCTGTTCCGGTTCGGCAGCGTAGGCAGCCGAACTGAAGCCAAGCAGCCCAACTGCGATAATGAGGTATTTCTTCATCTTATATCTCCGTTGAATGATTGAAAGTCGTGATCAATCTACCAATCGAGGTGGAGGCGGATCCGGCCCGCCTAATCCCAAAACGAGGAAAGACCCGGAGAGCGGAAAATGCAGCTTGCTCGATAAGCTGGGTTCGCTGAAATTCGGCGAGCGCAAGTCCAGAACTGATTGGCACATCGTTCCGCAAAACGAACGGCATGAGTCAACAACGTCCGTGCGGCAGTCCTCACACTCACTCGACGATGGCGGTGCCTCCATCTCCATCTGCATTGGAGCACAACTGACCGTAGCGTAGCTCGCCTGCGACGGCAGCAGCGCGATCATTGCAAAGGCGAGAAGGCGAAAGAGGCGGTAGAGCATGCTCATCAGATTACCTGCGTATTCGGGCAATCCCAAGCGATAGTTACTGGGAGCACGTTGAGATACACAGAGGAGCGGCAGGCGCTCGATTGTCGATCAAGTCCGAACAGATCGACAGGGCAAGGCGAGAAACCATCTGCACTCACCGGTGCGCACGGTGGAACACACCGCAATCCAACCGCTGCAGTCGTACCCATTTTTGGTGAGGGTTGGAGGCGTCGCTTGCGTATACATTAGGTGCAATGCGGAGATTGCCTGTGTCCGATATCGATTCAACCCTGCGACGACTCGCCAGCCTGCCCGTTCCTGTAGGCCTCGACCTGATTGACGATGCGGTTATCGCCGGGTTTGCAGCACAGCGCCGCGAAGCGTCGTTCGGCAGGCGCGCGACCGGCTTGGCCGGAGCTTTCGCGTTGTTGCTGGGGCTGACCTCCGGCGGGGTTGTAACAGGGCTGCCAGCACAGGCACAAGAGATCGCTCCGTTCGCCTCCGACAATCCGCTCGCTCCGTCAAGCCTGTTGGATATTCATCCGTGATGAGGCGTGCGTGGTTGGCTTTGGTAGTTTTGGTCACCTTCGTTGCCGCGTTTGCGGGAACCTGGCTAGGTCAGCAGTTGCTCAATAATGGCAGGCAAAGCGAAACTGAGCTGCATGCATTTCTGCACGGCGATCTCGACCTCGACGCTGCGCAGAAGGCGAAGATCGAGGCAATCGAGCAGCGTTTCGCGACGCGCCGCAAAGCGCTGGAGCTCGACATGAAGGCAGCCAATGCGCATCTGGCCAAAGCAATGGAGGCCGAGCACGGCTATGGCCGCGAAGTCACCGCCGCTGTTGATCATACCCACCACGTCATGGGCGAGATGCAGAAGGAAACGCTCGAACACCTCTTCGAAATGCGCTCCGTTTTGAGGCCCGATCAGGCCGCGGCATTTGACCGGGCCGTGACCAAGGCTCTCGCCCCCGATACGAAGTGAGCTTACCGCTTGCCGATGGGAGCGATGCCGAAGTGGTGGCACTCGCGCTCATTGGACACCAGGATGCCTACCGGGAGCTGCTGACCCGCTACCGCGAGACGATCTACCGCTTCATCCGCGCTTCGACCGGTGACGCGCAGGAAGCGCTCGACCTCACGCAGGACACCTTCATTTCCGCCTTCTCGGCACTGGATCGCTACGATCGTTCACGGCCGCTTCTGACGTGGCTCAGGCGTATTGCGCTGAACAAATGCCGCGACTGGGGGCGCAGGCGCCGACTACGCGCGATGCTGTGGCGCACAGCGCCGATCGATGCGGCCCATGAGGTGCCCGACGATGCTATCGCGCCAGATGTGCAGGCGGCCGACCGCACCGAGCTCGTGCGGGTCAATGCAGCAATAGCGCGGTTACCGGCGCGCTTGCGCGAAACCCTGATCCTGCGCACCATCGAGGGCCTTGGGCAGGCCGAGACAGCCGAAGCGCTTGGCATCAGTGAAAAGGCGGTCGAAACCCGGCTTTATCGGGCGCGCAGCAAGCTCAGCGTCCTACTGACAAGCGAAGGCGGCTTGAAGAAATTCTAAGGGCTGCGCCGTGCCTATGCGTAAAGCTTGGTATGGACCATCTGATACTCTCACGCCGGCACCTGCTTGCAGGGCTGGGGACCGCTTCAGCTTTCGCCGCTATGCCTGCCTGGGCGCAAGGTCACTCGATTCACCGCATGCGCGGCGGCACGCCGATCCGTGTAGGCTTCGATCAGGTGTCGGGCGCGGTGATCGACCTTGCCGTTGGACATGGCCCGCGCGTGGTGCAGGGCAGGAAAGGGCATGGGATCGCGGTCAACGGCAGCGTGCCGGGACCGCTCATCCGCCTGAAGCAAGGTCAGGACGTGCGCCTTAACGTCACCAACACGCTTGATACTGATACCTCGATCCACTGGCATGGGCTGCTCCTACCATTCCACATGGACGGTGTGCCGGGCATCAGTTTTCCGGGGATCAAGCCGGGGCAGACCTTCACCTATGAATTCCCGATCCGGCAGGCGGGCACATACTGGTATCATAGCCATTCCGGGCTTCAGGAGCAGCAGGGGCATTACGGCCCGCTTATCATCGACCCGGCAGGTAAAGAGCCTGCCGCCTATGATCGCGACTACATCCTTCTTCTGAGCGAATTCACCCCGCTCGATCCGCATTTCATCATGGATCGCCTTCGCAAGGGCGAGGGCTATTTCAACTTTCAGCAGACTAGCTGGGCCGATGATTACCCACTGACCGCCGCCGACCGCAGGATGTGGGCTGAGATGCGGATGCCGACGACCGATATCGCCGATGTGACGGGTTCCACCTACACATACCTCGCCAATGGACGCGGGCCGAAGGAAGGGTTGGAGTACCTTTTCAAGCCCGGCGAACGGGTGCGGCTTCGCGTCATTAACGGCGCGGCGCAAAGCTTCTTCAACCTTCGCATACCCGGCCTTGCCATGACGGTGATCGCGGCGGACGGCCAGAACGTTAAGCCGGTCGAAGTCGATGAGCTTCAGATCGGCACCGCCGAAATTTATGATGTGATCGTCACCCCGCGTGAGGCGGACGCCTATACCATTATCGCCGAGAGCATGGACCGCTCCGGCATGGCGCTCGCAACGCTGGCGAGCCGCCCCGGCGCGCGCGCGGCCATCCCTCCGCCACGAAAGCCGCCGCTGCTCGACATGGGTGACATGGGAATGAACCATGGCGATGGCGGGCACGGTTCTCACGGCGGCGGCGGCCATTCGATGGACGGCATGAAGATGCGCGACACGCTGCTGTTGCCGCCCGACGTGAAGGTAGGGCCTGGGATCGACATGGTCTCCATGGCTCCGGTGGATAAGATGGGCGATCCCGGTCTCGGCCTGCGCGATGTCGAACATCGTGTGCTCAATTATCGCATGTTGTCAGCCTTGGAGCCGAATGCCGACACGCGTGAGCCCTCGCGCCTGCTGGAGCTGCATCTCACTGGCAATATGGAACGCTACATGTGGTCATTCGACGGGCGGATGTACTCGGCCGTGAGCGATGTGCCGATCCGCTTTGCCTGGAACGAGCGGGTGCGAGTGAAGCTCGTCAATAACACCATGATGGCGCACCCCATCCACCTTCACGGGATGTTCTTCGAGCTCGTCAATGGCGAAGATGCCGCCCACCAGCCCCGCAAGAATGTTGTAATCGTCCAGCCTGGAGCGAGCGCACAGTTCGACCTGACCGCCAATGAACTGGGCGACTGGGCGTTTCACTGCCACCTGCTTTATCACATGCATGGCGGGATGATGCAGACCGTCACGGTCATGGGACCGGAGAGCAGGCAATGAAAGGCGCCCTCGCGGTCGTCCTGCTGCTGAGCGCCGCGCCGGCACTGGCGCAGCATCAGGGTCATGATTTGCCCAAGCCGGCCCCGGCAGAGGCCAAGGCTGACCCCCATACCGGTCACGATATGAGCGATCAGCCAGCCCCCGAGCCAAGCGACCCGCATGCTGGTCACGACATGGGCGGACAGGCCGCCGCCGATGCTGCTGATCCTCACGCAGGCCATGACATTGGCGCTCCTACCGACAACCAGGCCGAGCCGATGGGCGCCATGGACCACAGCACTATGGACCATAGCGCGGGCACGGATGCACCAACCGCCTCACCCGGCCCGGACATGGAAACCCCTCCGCCCCCGGAGGCCGGGAGTGGGCCGCCTCGCGCCGCCGATGCGATCTGGGGCGCTGACGCGATGGCTGCCTCGCGCAAAGACCTGCGCAGGACGCACGGGGACTTTCCGGTGTTCTGGCTCCAAGGAGACCGACTGGAGACTCAGGTGCGCCGCGGCGAGGACGCATATTTGTGGGACATCCAAGGTTACTACGGCGGCCCGACCGAACGGCTCTGGTTCAAGAGCGAGGGCGAAGGCGAATGGGGCTCCTCGCCTGACGATGCCGAAGTTCAAGCGCTCTTCTCGAGAGCTTTCAAGCCATTCTGGGATTTTCAAGCAGGCATTCGTCAGGATGTTGCCGGGCCGGCAACCACCCATGCCGTGATCGGCGTGCAGGGCCTGGCACCCTACATGTTCGAGGTCGATGCTGCGCTGTTCCTGTCGCACCGCGGCGATCTGACCGCGCGGATCGAGGCCGAGGTCGATCAGCGCATCACCCAGCGCCTGATCCTTCAGCCGCGGATCGAGGCCAACCTGTCGGCGCAGGACATTCCCCTGCTCGGCATTGGCGCAGGGCTTGACCAAATCGAGGTCGGCGCGCGGCTGCGGTATGAGATCCGGCGCGAATTTGCTCCCTATATCGGTATCGAGCAGTCCTGGCGGACCGGCCAAAGTGCCGACTTCGCGCGAGCACGCGGTGAAGACCCCTCCGCTACCAGCTTCATCGCCGGCATCCGTTTCTGGTTCTGATCAACACAAAGGATAAACTTACATGAAGATCGCATCACTAATTACCGCCCTCGCAATTGCTGCATCCCCGCTCGCTTTGCCCGCTACCGCGCTGGCGCATACCAAGGTGGTTGCCTCGACCCCGGCTGAGGGCGCGACTGTCGCGAGCGCGCGCATCGTCTCATTGACCTTCAGCGAGGCCCTGCTGCCGGCCACTGCTGCAGCCAGCATCGTCATGACTGCGATGCCGGGCATGGCAAACCACGGCGAGATGGCGATCCGCAACTTCAAGACCGCATGGTCGAATGACAACAAGACCATGACACTCAATCTGGCAAAGCCGCTGCCCAAGGGCACCTATGAGGTTCGCTGGCAGGCAGCCGGGGCCGATGGTCATCGCATGAAAGGAACCATCACGTTCACTATCGGCTGAGCAGGTCGTGGAGGACGTGGTCGAGCCGGTCCTGCGGTGTGCGCATTATACTCTTCTGCTGGGCCTGTTCGGGTGGTCGGCCTTCTGGTTGCTTGGCCTGCGAAGCGTCGACTGGCTAAGAGTTGGCCGCGCGCTAGGCTTTGCCGTTCTGGCGGCACTTGTCGCACCGGTGGTATCAGCGGCGCTAATGCTGATGTCGATCGCTGCGATGATGGGCGTGCCGGTCGTCGATCTCGACCGGCCAATGGTGGAAGCAATGATCTTCGGCACCGACATCGGGTTTGCCTTCATTGTCCGCACAGGGCTGCTCGTTGCTGGGCTGGTCGCTATTCTCGCGCTCGGGCGCTGCCGGGCAGCGCGGATATTTGCAGCAGGCTTTTACGGAAGCGCCCTTGTGACTCTAGGCTGGAGTGGTCATGCTGCTGTCACCGAAGGCGGACTGGGGCTCTTGCATCGCCTTAATAACGGCATCCATCTGATCAGCGCGGGCCTATGGCTTGGAGCAATCGGTTGGTTCCTGGTTCTGACATCCCGATGTTATAAGGGTCCTGACGAAACCAAGGCGCATGCGGTGCTCAAGGCCATGCACGCCTTTGCACCGATGGGGATCTCACTGGTTGCGCTTGTTGCGGTTACCGGGACAGTCAACTCTCATCTGATCTTCGGTTTACCGAACGTTGCGGCGACCCTTTCAACGCCATACGGCATCCTGCTGGCGATCAAACTCGCCCTGGTGGCAGCTATGGTAGCCGTTGGAGCGCATCATGCGCGCGTTAGCAGGGGCGCTGCAACAGCCGAGAGGCATGGGAATGCCTATCCCGCTCAAGCCTTGGGTGCGTTGCTGCGCACCCTTCTTGCCGAATTCCTGCTGGGGCTTTTGGTTATTGGCTTGGTCGCGGTCTTCGGATCGATGTCGCCTACGATGATGTAAGCGGCCTTCGATCAAGATGGGGAGCGTTCGTCAGGGATCCGACGCTTAGGTAGCGCCGGTCGGATTGAAGGCGGCGATGATGGGACACGGCCCGAAGTGTTCGGCCGCACATGCATCTGCCAGACGGACGAGGGCGCCGCGCATGGTCTGCAAGGTCGCGATCTTTTCATCAAGCGCAGCGATTCGACTGTTTGCAAGCGCCTGCGCCGCCGGGCGGTCTGCCATGTCCAGCGCCAGCAAGGTCGCTATCTCTTCGAGCGTGAAGCCTGCCGTCTGCGCGGCGCGAATTGACCGCAAGCGATCAAGGTCATCGATCCCGTAACGCCGCGACCCTTGTCCGCGCGGCGGCTCGATCAGGAGCCCGCGCCGCTGGTAATAACGGATTGTCTCAACGTTCACGCCGCCCGCGCGAGCGAGTTCGCCAATTTTCATAAAGGCACTTGATCCCGTATCATGGTACGGAGTTTATAGCGGCTGCATTGCACGCGAATCAAAGGAAATCGCCAATGCCCCAATCTGCCAAGACAGCCGTGCTTCATCGCATGGTCATGCCCGGCCATACCTGCCCATACGGTCTGAAATCGAGGCACCTCCTGACGTCGCGCGGTTACCGGGTGGAGGACCACCATCTGACGACGCGGGAAGAGACCGATGCTTTCAAAGCCGAACATGGCGTCACTACAACGCCGCAGACCTTCATTGATGGGCAGCGGATCGGCGGCCACGATGACCTCCGTCGCTTCTTCTGCCTCAAGGTCGCCGATCCCACTGCGACCACCTATCGCCCGGTTATGGCATTGTTCGCTATGACTGCATTGATGGCCGTGGCGGTTGGTATTGCCGCCGACGGCAACGCCATCAGTGTCCGCGTGGCCGAGTGGTTCATCGCTTTTTCGATGTGTGTCCTCGCGCTGCTCAAGCTGCAGGATGTCGAGAAGTTCGCGACAATGTTCCTCAATTATGACCTGCTGGCGCAGCGCTGGGTTCCCTATGCGCGCATCTACCCCTTCGCTGAGGGTCTTGCCGGCGTCCTGATGGTGGCAGGCGTGCTGCATTGGGTCTCGATCCCGGTAGCACTGTTCATTGGCACGATCGGCGCGGTTTCCGTGTTCAAGGCAGTCTACATCGACCGGCGCGAGCTCAAATGCGCATGCGTCGGGGGATCGAGCAACGTTCCGCTCGGTTTCGTGTCGCTGACCGAAAACCTCATGATGATCGCGATGGCGCTTTGGATGGCAGCGAAGATGATTGTCTGACGATCACAAAGAGGAAGATTTCGCAGAAGATGTGCTGTGGCGGCCATCTACCCGGTCGCAGTCGGGCTCGAGGCATTTCTGCTCGCCGATTGCGGCTGTTGGGCGAAGTCCAACATCCGTGTCGATGGTCAGATTTTTGTGCGGTCGGAGAAAATGATACCAATCCCCTGCCATTCGACGTCATCGCTCGGTGATGACCTGTACCCGTTATCTGGAGAGGAAGGGGCGACATTCCCGCCAATCGGGCTTGCAGAACTTCATCGCATTCATCGCAGACGATTACTTCGTTTCTTTGCGCGCCACGGGGCGCGGCAGGACGCTACCGATCTCGTCCAAGAAAGTTTCGTCCGACTCGTCGGCGCACAAGCAAAACGTGGAGCCGCGATCGAACGATCAGAAGCCTATCTCAGCACGATTGCCTCCAACCTGCTGCGGGACATGGCCAAGGTCGCGCTCTGCCGATCAATGGCCAAGCATACTCCGGCCGACGAAGTCCCGCTCGTCGGTCACGATCCCATCGCTTTGCTCGAGGCGCGCGATCACCTCGAACGGCTTCAGGCATCGCTGGCTCGCTTGTCACCGAAGACTAGGTCGATCTTTCTTGCCCATCGTCGCGACGGAGTGACTTACAAGGATATCGCCAACCAGACCGGCCTGAGTGTAAAAGCGGTCGAGCGGCATATGTCGAAAGCCATCGCCCACATTGGCCGCGCGCTGAGGTACGGCTGATGCGCAGCCGAGAGTCGGTTTGCATGACCAGACAGGCGCTGCAACTGAGGAACAACGCATTATCGTGTGAGATTGTCTATGATCAACGCTTTAGACACAGTACAGTTGCGAGACTTTGAGGAAGTCCACACGGCATGTGAAGCGGCTAAGAGTAGCGCGCAACTATCTGAAGTGATCGCTAGGGCAATCCAGCAATTTGGATTTCGTTGGTTTGCCCTCGTTGACGATGGCGACCTGTACAAGGACCGGCCGGGCTACATGATGTTGACCAACTATCCGTCATCTTGGGTAGAGGAGGTCATCAGCGCACGACTATATAGGGATGATCCGGTTCATGCCGCCAGCATCCGAAGCCCCACCGGCCTGTGCTGGGAACACATTCCCAAGGTGATCGCCCCTACGCGGGCGCAGCTGTCGGTTCTTGAGCGCGGCCGAGCTCACGGTCTAACCACGGGCTACACGGTACCCTTTCGCATTCCTGGGGAGCGCGGAGCTTTCTTCAGCATCGCTCGCTCAAAAGATCGGCCCTTTACCTACTCCGAAGCGATTGCTGCACAACTGATCGGCAGGATAGCTTTTGAGACGGGACGCGCGCTGGTCAAAGGCTGCGCGGTCAAAGCTCATGGCGCCCCCCTCACTCCGCGCCAGATTGACTGTCTTCGGCTGATTGCGGCCGGAAAGACCGAGTGGGAAATGGGTAAAATTCTCAGCCTGAGCCCTAGCACGATCCATGAATACGTCGAGGCCGCCCGTCGGCGTTATGGCGTGAAGACCCGAAGTCAGCTCGTGCTTGCTGCCGCTCGGGACGGTTATGTGAGCCTTAATTATCTGACTTGATCAGAACACCCCTCTGTTCAGCGGGATTGTCGAAGATCGACTTGCGCCTTTCAATGTCCGAGCATTGTGAACCGGAACTCGAGGTGCGCATATGGTCGGCCAGGACCAGTTTATCGAGGATGTCTATGCGCGCGAGGTGGTCATGGCCCGCGTCGGGCACCTCATCCGGAGAAAGCAACAGGAAATCGAACGTATCACGCGCATGCTACGTGCGTCCGCTTCGTTCGAGGGCGTAGCGGCTCCGGTCTCCGGCAAAATCCTGAAGATCCTGCTTATTGGACCCTATGCTCGGCGCACCTGGTACGAGGACAAAGCGTCGCTCTATTTTTCGGACTACGAGTTCTGGGTAATCGTCAATCATACGCTCTATGCTGACGAAACGCGGTGGTGTCGTGCGAAAGCGATTATCGCTCGTGAATTGGGAAACCGCTGCGCGGTGTCTCTGTCTGTGTTTTCCAAGGCGGACATCAAGTCTGCCCGAGCCAGCAAAGATCATTTCATTCTGGACCGGCTCGAAGCGGGCATCGTGCTGTTCAAGGCCTCGCGCGACGCGCCGCTGCCGCGATTCAAGATTAGCGAGCGGGATGATGTCGTTTGACATCCGCCAACTGCGCTATGCAATCGCCGCCGCCGATCACGGCAGCTTCTATCGAGCGGCGCGCATGCTTGATGTCGAGCAATCGACGTTCAGTCGGTCTATTCTGAAGCTGGAGCGCTCGATCGGAATGCCGATCTTTGCGCGCTCGCGCGCCGGCGTAACGACGACGCCGGCCGGAATTGCTTTCATTCGCGGCGCGAAACCAATGGTGGCGACGGCAGACAAGCTGGTGGCGATGATGCGGGCAGCGGGTCAAGGCCGCGCGGGCGGACTCGTGCTAGGGCATAACAGTTCGGTATCCGCCGGCAATCTACGGGCAACGATGATGAGTTGGTGCGACGTACATCCCGACGTCGAAGTGGGATGCGTAGAAGCTGACCGCAGCATCCTTCTCGCCGCCCTTGATACAGGTGAGATCGACATTGCGATCCTCATGGGTCCCGCCAGCCATAACGGGTTCCGCTGTGAGCCGCTTTGGAGTGAGCGGATGTTAGCCGCGCTGCCACTGTCGCATCCGCTCGCGGAGCGGGACGTGGTCCACTGGACGGATCTTCGCGGCGAGCGGTTTCTGCTTCCGGCCGCTGATCCCGGTCCGGAGATACGAGATATATTGCTAGGCCGTTTGGCGGCTTCGAGCGGAAAGCTCGACATCAGAATGCTCCAGGCAAGCCGCGAGACGGTGCTCAGCATTCTCGGTGGAAGCTCTGGCATCAGCATCGTATGCGAAGGCTCCACCGGCGCGCGCTATCCTGATGTCGTCTATCGAGCGATACACGGCGAACAGGGGCCGGCCTTAACGGGTCATTCCGGTTGCTGGCGCTCTGAAAACGACAATCCGGCGCTGCGGCGTTTCCTTGAATTCATCAAAGCGCGCTACGCGCTCTCTTTTGATTTCACGCAGACATTTCAGTAAACTAGACTGCCGGTTCGTGGAGTTACTGTCATGGCGGAAGGCAAAACAATCATTATTGTGCTCGTAACCTTGGTTTTAGGATTCTCGGGCGGATTTTTCTTGCGGCCAGTGATCGCGCCAGCGAAGCAAGCGGTGATTGCTGCCGCCGCCCTGCCTGCGGCCCCTGGATATAGCGATGCGCGTGGAACGCAGTACTTCATAGCGAACATCGATGAGGCGCGACATGTCGTTTCCGGATGCCGAGACGGGTCGGTGCGGGGCGGCGAATGCGCCACCGCCGAGGAAGCCATCATCACGGTCGATGCTCAGGAACGCCGCAAGCGGTTTTTGGGCAACTGACTGACAAGCATCAGCTCAACTCTTGGCGGCGGACCGCCGCCGAGAAAACCCGCGGTCGCTTGCCATGAACTTTGCTAACATGGGGGCGACGAGCTTGTCGGGAGGTACAGTATCACCGCCCGTTTCGGCCGCAAGCGCGGCAGCGTAGGCGACGAGATCACGATGGACAGCGGCAGGCAACTCCACAGTGAGCTTGACCGGACGGTCGTCGGCGAGCGGCCCGAGCTTCAGTTTCGTCATCGTGTTGCTCCGATCGGTTCGAGCACGAGATCGCGGGTAAGGATCACGCGCAGCGGATGGCCTGGCCGGATGGTAAGGGTCGGCTGCACATTGAGCTGCCGCCGCACGATCTGCTGGCCGGTCTGATTGATGGTGTCCTGCGAGCCGCGCCGCAGGGCACGGGTCAGGTCGTCTTCGCTGTCCGCACCGAGTTCGGCACCGACCCCTAGCAGTGTTGAGACGGCTGCCGCCTTGAGAAGGTTACCCCAGTGCTGGTTGACGCGGTCCTGTAGCCCTGCGAACCCGGCCCCGTCCGAGCCGGGCTGGCGCTCCAGAGCGATCGAGCGTCCGTCTGGCATGATGAGGCGATCCCAAGCGAGCAGCACGCGGGTCTGGCCGGCGGCGATCTCGCTGTCATATTCGCCGATCAGGCGCGCCCCCTGTGGAATCAGCAGGATGCGCCCGGTCGGGCTGTCATAGACGTTTGCGGTCACCTGAGCGGTAATCTGGCCGGGCAAATCAGAACGCACGCCTGTGATAAGGGCCGCCGGAATTATGCTGCCAGCCTGCACGATATTGGGAGACGCGGGAACCGCCAGCCGCTCGACGCTAACCGTACGCTGGGTGGACGTCTGCGCCAAAAACGCGCGCTTGGCGGCTTGGTCGCCTTCCGCTGCCGTGTTGGCCGTTGCCGGAACCGTCGGGCTCGTCGCCGCCAAACTGGGCAGCGCCGCCGCCGATGCCGCTGCGCCGCCGCCGCTGCCGAGGAAGACCGAGCTGGTCCGGGCTGCATCCCGTTCCTGTTGCGCCCGCTGCCGCGCAGCTTCAGCCGCCTGGACGCGCGGATCGGGCTGACCCGCCTGAGCGCCCACCGGCGGCACGGGCACATTATCACCGCGTTGCTGGGCGGACAGGATCGGGCCGCCGAGATCGCCGGGGAGCGGTGGACCGAGTTCCGGCACTTGGGCATAATCTCCCGGCCCGGACGTGATCGCTTCGGAGGTGGCGCGGCTGTCGGTATTGTAGAGTTCCTGCGCCGCCTTCTTGTCGGGAGACTGCAAAGCATAAATGAGCAAGGCGCCGATCCCGACACCAACAGCGGCGCCGATGCTCGCCATCGCTTTGCGCGACAGGCGCATCACCTGCGGCGGATTGCCCCTAAGCTGGAACGGCTTTGGATCGACAGGCGCAGACCGCGTTGTCGACGCCTCGTCCGCGGATGGGTTGTGGGTGCCTGTCACCGCCGCCGCTCCCGCCCATCGTCGCGCACGATCCGGACGCGCTGTTGGCTGCGCCGGTCGCCAAGGCGCAGCTCGGCGGCGGCGAACAGGCGATCGACGACCATGTAACGGCCTTGTACGCGATAGTTGACCAGCTCCGCGTCGCCCGCCGCGCCTACCACGAACAGCGGCGGCATTTCGCCCTGTGCGATTCCGGACGGAAACTCGATGAACACCTGCCGCCCGTCGTCGAACGCGCGGGCCGGACGCCACGGTGTGCGGTCGCCTTCAATCCGGTAGCGGAAGTTGAGCGCCGTGACGTCCACGCCCGTCGCCACCGGCGCGGCGGCTGCGGCTGAAGCATTGCGACCTCGCAGGGCAATCAGTGCGTCCTGCGGATAGGTCCAGCTCAACGACGCCATATAGGTCGCGGCCGTAGCGCGCAGCTCAAGGTGATAGGTGCGCCGGTCGGTGTTGATGACCAGATTGGTGGCTAGATCCGGCCGGGTCGGCTTGACGAGGATATGCACCCGCGCCGCCGGCCCGCTGCCACTGATGGTATCGCCGATGATCCAGCGGACGGTGTCGCCGGCAGCGACCGGCCCCGGCCCGACGAGCTGTTCGCCTTCCTGCAACGCGATGTCCGTCACCTGACCGGGCGCGGTATAGACCTGATAGAGCGCGCCATCGGTCCACGGATATTGCTGGATCGCGTTGAGGAAGCCGTCGCGCACCGGTTGAACGCGCGCGGCGGCGTTCGCCGCGCCGACGCGCTGGCGCGGATCGGACGGCTCCGGGGCGCGCGGTGTATCGGTCAGCGGCTTCAGCTGGCCCGGCAGCGGCAATGGCTCGGGGATCGCCACCACCTCGACCGCGCGGGGCGGTTCCGGCGCGGAGGTGGCAGCGATCTCCGCTGGTGGATCGTCGTAGGCGATAGCTGGCGGCTTCGCCGATGTGGTGGCGCATCCGGCGAGTGCTGAAGCGGAGACGAGCAGCGCCGCCGATGCGGCGCGGCGGAACGGAGTGGCAGTCATTGTGACAGCTCCTTCGACCAATTGAGGGCATTGACGAAGACGCCGAGCGGATTCTTGCGCAGGGCGTCGGGCGTGCGGGGAGGTTGGACGACGACGGTGAGGATCGCTGACCAGCGTTCGGTGGCGGCAAGGCTGCCGTCCTGATAGCGGCGCTCGGTCCAGGCGACGCGGAAGCTGTCGGGCGAAGCGCGGATGACGCTCGACACGTCAACCGCCACCTGCGCCCGGCCGACATTGGCAAAGGGGTCGTTGGCGCGCGCATAGTCGTTGAGGAACAGCGCGCCCTTGTCGGTCGTGAAATCATAGGCCCGAAGCCAGTTCTGGCGCACGATGACAGGATCAGCGGGGATGCTGCGCACCTGCTCGATGAAGCGCGCAAGGTGAAACGCGACTTGCGGATCGGTGGGGCGGTAACCGGCTTCGGCGGGCGCAACCGCCTGTACCTCGCCCAGCCGGTCGACCTGCACCACCCAGGGCACGATGTGTCCGCGCGTCGATTGCCAGACAAGACCACCAGCCAAGCCGCCTGAGAGTGCCAGCGCGCCGAAGAAAGCGAGCCGCCAGTTCTTCGCCTGCACGCGCGCCGAGCCGATGCGGTCATCCCAGACCTGCGCGGCGCGCTGGTATGGCGTGACGGGTTCAGGTGTCTGGCTATAGCGAATAGAGGGTCGTCGGAACATGGATCAATCCTTCTGGCTGACATCGACTGACGCGCCGCTGCCGCCGCCATCGCCCGAGCGAAGCGTGTGTGCGGCAACGGTCGCGCCGTGGGTCATGGTCTGGCGGTTCTTCATGGCTGCTGCCCAAGCGGGCTGGCCGCTGGGAGCATCCGCGGACGGTGCATCGCTCCCGCCAGAGATCGTTCCACCGGTGGCGGTAACGGCGGCGCGACCGCCTGAGCGATAGCTGTCCTTCAGAGATTCGGCAGCTTTGCGCAGCGGGGACATCGCGGCACCGGCTGCCGACTTCCCGACCGCAGCCGCGCCGCCAATGACCGCAGCACCGCCGCTCTTTCCGGCCGATCCGAGGGCATAGGCACTGCTTGCCGCACCGGAAGCAAAAGCTCCACCGCGCGCTGCACCACCAGCAGCACCAATAATCGCGCCCGCACCGAGCTTGGCGGCGGCCGCGCCGCCGACGAGCGCACCGCCCGCCGCCAGTACCGTTCCGGCCGCAGCCCCTGCACCAAGCGCCGGACCGCCTGAGACGATGCCGTTGGCGATGCTCGGCCCGAAGATGCCGAGGCCGAGCAGGCAGAGCGAAGCCAGCGCCACCGCCATCGCGTCCTCAATGGTCGGCTGCGCGCCACCGAAGCCTGTGCGGAACTCGTCGAAAAGCGTCGAGCCGATGCCTACGATGACGGCAAGCACCAGCACCTTGACGCCTGACGAGATGACCAGTCCCAACACGCGCTCGGCCATGAAGGCGGTCTTGCCGAACAGGCCGAATGGGATGAGCACGAACCCGGCGAGAGTCGCCAGTTTGAACTCTATCAGGGTGATGAAGAGTTGGATCGACAGAATGAAGAAGGCGAGAATGACCAGCACCCAAGCGAACAGCAGCACCGCGATCTGGATGAAGTTCTCGAAGAACGCGACCCACCCCATCAGGTCGGAAATGGATTCGAGGATGGGCTGACCGGCATCGAGCCCAACTTGCGCGACGCGGCCGGGCTGGAGCAGCTCGGCGGCGGTGAATCCAGTGCCGGAAGCTTTCAGGCCCAGACCGGCAAAGCTCTCGAAGACGATTCGCGCCAAGCTATTCCAGTTGCCGATTATGTAAGCGAAGATGCCGACGAACAGGGTCTTCTTGACGAGGCGCGCGATGATGTCGTCGCCTTCGCCCCAGGTCCAGAACAGCGCGGCTAGGGTCACGTCGATGACGATCAGGGTTGTGGCGATGAACGCCACCTCGCCGCCGAGCAGGCCGAATCCGCTGTCGATGTAGCGGGTGAAGACATCCAGAAAACGATCGACGACGCCAATGCCGCCCATGTCAGTTCTCCTGTGCCGAAGCGTTTTCGGCCATGCGGGCTGCGGGGCGCGCACCGGGCGAGAGGAACCGGCGACGGTTCTCGGCCCAAGCGCGCATGCAATCGGGGTCGCTTGCGCCTGCTTGGCCCATCGACTGGCAGCGGCGCAGTTCGATCAGCAGCGGGTCCGTCGACGATGTCTCGGCGATGGCCGCCGGTGAGTCGCGCGCGGATTCGGGCGAACGGCTCATCTCGATCGCCGTCATCGTGATGGCGATGGCGACAAAAATGACGGCGCCGACGCGCGCGAGGAGCTTGGTCTCCATGACGGTCAGTTGCGGAACATGCGCGCGTTGCCCGGCTGGTAGCCGTTCGGCCGCGCCAAAAAGCGACGGAGGCGTTCGCGGCTTTCGGCTTCGATCGCCGCCTTGCGCGCTGAATCCAGCGCCTGTGCCCGGCCCTGCGCGGCGAGCAGCGCTGTCAGGTCCGCGAGCTGTTGCGATTGCAGCGCGAGAAGCTGGTTGCCCGCCTGTGCGGCCTGTAGCGCGCCGGTCGCCGACTGGCTGGACGAGACCAGGCCGTCCATTGTCGTGCGGGCGCCGTCGATGTTGCCGACAACACCTGCCTGGACACGCAGTGCGTCCTCGAACGCGCCGACGCTATCCGCCCAGCGCGCATTGGCGTTAGCGACCATCTGCGCGTGGCTGCCGGTGAGCGCCGCGCCCTTGTAGCGGCCGTTGAACACCTGCTGCACGTTTTGAACGTCATAGGCGATGCGCTGCGCCTCGCTCAAAAGCTGCTGGGTCTGCCGAACCTGCTGCTGGAGTTGCTGGAGCGAACTGAACGGCAGCGAAGTCAGATTGCGCGCCTCGTTGATGAGCGAGGTCGCCTGATTCTGGATTTGCTGGATCTGGTTGTTGATCTGCTGCAGCGACCGTGCGGCCGTCAGCACGTTTTGAGCATAGTTGGTTGGGTCATAGACGATCCCGCCGAACTGCGCGTGTGCGGGCATCGCGGTCGAAATGCTGATAATGCCTGACGTGGCGAAGGCACAGGCCAGAATGGCCCGGTGCAGCATATGGGTATTCATAACGGTAACTCCTGCTGGCTGGGGGGAAGAAGTTCGGCTGCCCAGGCTAGCCCGCGATGGCACAGCCATTCGGCGGCGAAGCGCTCGCGCCCGTGGGTCTCGACCAGCTCGGCGATGCGGATCTGGTCGGTCTTGGAAGAAGAAGCGGCGAAAGCGAGCGCGACCTCGCCCAGACCGAGTTCGAAGAGCCGGTTGCCGCGCCGCGATTGGCAGTAATAGTCGCGCTTGGGCGTTGCCCGGCTGAGGATTTCGATCTGGCGGGCGTTGAGCCCGAACCGTTCGTAGATGGCAGCAATCTGCGGTTCTGCGGCGCGCTCGTTGGGCAGGAATATCCGCGTCGGGCAGGATTCGATGATGGCCGGCGCGATGGCGCTGGTCTCGATGTCAGCGAGGCTCTGCGTGGCGAACACGACGCTGGCGTTCTTCTTCCGCAGGGTTTTCAGCCATTCGCGGAGTTGCGCGGCGAAGTCGGGGCTATCGAGCACCAGCCACCCCTCGTCGATGATGATGAGGGTGGGCGAGCCGTCCAGTCGGCCTTCGATCCGGTGGAAGAGGTACGACAGGACGGCCGCTGCCGATCCGGCACCGACCAAGCCTTCGGTCTCGAACGCCTGGACCGACGCTTCACCGAGCCGTTCGGCTTCGGCGTCGAGCAGCCGACCCCACGATCCACCGATACAGTAAGGCGCAATCGCCTGCTTGAGCTGCTGGTTCTGGAGCAGCACGGCGAGCCCGGTCAGCGTGCGTTCCGGCACGGGCGCACTGGCGAGCGAGCCGAGCGCCGACCAGATATGCTCCTTGGCCTGCGGATCGATCGCGACGCCTTCAGAGGCGAGGATCGCGGCCAGCCATTCGGCCGCCCATGCGCGTTCGGCGGCATCATTGATGCGGGCGAGCGGCTGGAGCTGTACGCCGTCGCCCGCCTCGTCGGCGAGGATCCCGCCCAAGTCCTGCCAGTCGCCACCCATGCCGATCGCGGCGGCGCGAATGCTGCCGCCGAAGTCGAAGGCGAACATCTGCGCTCCCTCGTAGCGGCGGAACTGCATTGCCATCAGGGCGAGCAGGACGGACTTGCCCGCGCCGGTTGGGCCGACGATCAGCGTGTGGCCGACATCGCCGACGTGGAGGGAGAACCGGAACGGGGTTGAGCCTTCGGTTTTGCCGTAGAGCAAGGGGGGAGCGCCGAAATGCTCATCCCGTTCCGGCCCCGCCCATACTGCTGACAGGGGGATCAGGTGGGCGAGATTGATGGTGGAAATCGGGGGCTGGCGGACATTGGCATATGTGTGGCCGGGGAGACTCCCGAGCCACGCCTCGATCGCATTCATGCCTTCGGGCATCACGGTGAAGTCGCGGCCCTGAATGACCTTCTCGACCAGCCGCAGCTTCTCGGCGGCAACGGCAGGATTACGGTCCCATACTGTCACCGTCGCGGTGACATATGCTACACCGGCATAGTCGGCGCCAAGCTCTTGCAGGGCGATGTCCGCATCCGCGGCCTTGTTCGAGGCGTCGCTGTCAAGCAGTGTGCTTGCCTCGTTGGTCATTACCTCTTTGAGAATGGCTGCTACTGACTTGCGCTTGGCGAACCATTGACGGCGAATGCGGCTCAACAGCTTTGTCGCGTCGGTCTTGTCGAGCATGATTGCGCGGGTGGACCAGCGATACTCGAAGGCCAGCCGGTTCAGCTCGTCGAGCAGGCCGGGGAAAGTGACGCTCGGGAACCCGACGATGGTGAGCGTGCGGAGGTGTTGATCGCCAAGGCGCGGCTCCAGCCCGCCGGTCAGCGGCTCGTCGGCTAGCAGCGCGTCGAGGTGCATTGGGGTTTCCGGCAAGCGTACGCGTTGGCGGCGGGTCGAGATGGTGCTGTGCAGATAGGTCAGCGTCTCGGCGTCATCGAGCCAGCGGACTTCGGGCACAAACCCTTCGGCCAGGTTGAGCACCCGGTCGCTGCGATCGGTAAAGCCCTTGAGCAGCTCCCACGGATCGACGCCGGATCTGGACCGGCCCTCGTAGAGCCAGCCTTCGGCACGGGCCGCTTCCTCGGCGGGCGGCATCCACAGCAACGTCAGAAAATAGGCACTCTCGAAATGCGCGCCTTCCTCACGGAACTGTTCGCGGCGCTCCATATCGACCAGCGCCGAGACAGGATCGGGAAATTGGGTGTCGGGATAGTCGAGCGCGGGCGTGCGCTGCGCCTCGACGAAAATCGCCCAGCCCGAGCCGAGGCGGCGCAGCGCATTGTTGAGGCGCGCGGTGGTCGCCACCAGTTCGGCAGGGGTCGCGCTGTCGAGATCGGGACCGCGGAATTTCGCAGTGCGCTGGAACGACCCGTCCTTGTTCAGCACGACGCCCTCGCCGACCAGCGCGGCCCAGGGCAGGAAGTCGGCGAGGTGCGCCGCCTTGTTGCGGTATTCGCGCAGGCTCATCATGGTCGCATCCAGCTCGAGTAACGCAGGTGGCGGCGAGCCACGTCCACAAATTGCGGGTCACGGCGCGCGGCCCAGACGGACAGCGCATGGCCGATGGCCCAAATAACGAGGCCCGCGATCCAGAGGCGCAGACCAAGGCCGATCGCGCCCGCCAGCGTGCCGTTGACGATGGCGAGCGACCGGGGAGCGCCGCCAAGCAATATCTGCTCGGTCAGCGCCCGGTGGACCGGCGCGAAATAGCCGGGGATCGGCTCACTGCCTTCCATCAGACCAGCGCCCCGCCGCCGAAGCTAAAGAACGACAGGAAGAACGAGCTCGCGGCGAACGCGATCGAGAGACCAAAGACGATCTGGATCAGACGGCGAAATCCGCCGTTGGTATCGCCGAACGCCAGCGTCAGGCCGGTCACGATGATGATAATGACGGCGACGATCTTCGCCACCGGCCCCTCGATGCTTTCGAGAATTGACTGGAGCGGCGCTTCCCACGGCATCGACGATCCGCCCGCGCGAGCGGGAACGGCAAAGGTCAGCGCGATTACACTGGCGGTGGCGGCGAACACGGCGCGACGAGCGCCATGCCGGATGGAATGAATCATGACAGGTCTCCTGGCTGGGTGGTGGCAAGTGGAACGAGGCGGTAATCGCCGTTGGCGGGGTCGATTCCTTCGACGCGGGCCAGTTCGGCGAGGCGGCGACCGTGTCCGTCGCGGACGAGAACAGCGATCAGGTCGATGGTCTCGGCGAGCAGCGCGCGCGGGACCGTGACGACGGCCTCCTGGATGAGTTGCTCCATGCGGCGCAGCGCACCAACCGCGGTGCCGGCGTGGATCGTGCCGATGCCGCCGGGGTGGCCGGTGCCCCAGGCTTTCAGGAGGTCAAGCGCCTCCGCACCGCGCACCTCGCCTATGGGGATGCGATCCGGCCGCAGCCGCAGCGAGGACCGGACGAGATCGGACAGCGAGACGACGCCGTCCTTGGTCCGCATGGCGACGAGATTGGGCGCGGCGCATTGCAGCTCGCGCGTGTCTTCGATCAGGACGATGCGGTCGGTGGTCTTGGCGACTTCGGCCAGCAGCGCATTGACCAGTGTGGTCTTTCCGCTGCCAGTCCCGCCCGCGACGAGGATGTTGGCGCGGGTTTGGACGCCGTGGCGCAGCGCCTCGGCGTAAGCTGCCGACATGATTCCAGCCGCCGAATAGTCGTCGAGCGTGAACACTGAGACGGCGGGCTTGCGGATCGCAAACGCTGGAGCGGCGACAACGGGCGGTAGTAGTCCCTCGAACCGTTCGCCCCCTTCCGGAAGCTCGGCCGAGACGCGCGGAGACCGCACATGAACCTCGACGCCTACATGGTGCGCGACCAGACGCACGATCCGTTCGCCATCGGCTGCGGTGAGCGTCATTCCTGTGTCGCTGATCCCCTCCCCAAGCCGATCGACCCACAGCCGTCCGTCCGGGTTCAGCATCACCTCGATAACTGCCGGGTCGTCGAGCCAGACCGCGATCGACGGCCCGAGCGCCGTACGCAGCATTCGCGCGCCGCGTGATTCCGCTTCGGATCGGATCTGGTGGACGGTCAAGGATTGGCCCCTAGATCTTGCCGGGCGAACCGCCGCCTGGCCTTAGGAGCACATCAAGAGACGCAGAAATACCGAAGCTGCAACAGATACTTACCGGCGTAGTAGAAGCGGCGGCAAATACGCTATCGCCGACGAGCGCTCCTCGCTATTGTCTCGGCGCATAGCTCGACTGCCTCATCGATATATCGATTCACGCCGAATCAGGATTGGTTGTAATCTATGCCGTCAAATGCAAAGACCTCATTCGTCCGAGCACTTGAGGATGTAGATAACCTACTCTGGTTTCACGAGAACGAGGGCGGCGGGGGACAAGGGCGCCGAGGCAGTCATTTTCAGTCGCTGAACAAGTCGGCCATCGTATTACTGTGCGCGGCTTGGGAGACCTACGTCGAAACCGTGATTAGGGAGTGCGCCGATAAGAGTATCGATGCTGCGGAAGCGCCAAACGAGATGCTTCGGCCTTTGCAGAAGGTGACCCAAGTACATATTCGCGATGGCAAGGTCGAGAATGCGTGGCTTTCCGTCGCTGGCGAAGGGTGGAAGGACTTGACTAGGTCAGTTGTGCAGACGCGTGTCGCCGCGCTCAACACGCCCAAACCAGGGCCTATCAAAGAGTTGATGAAGGTGCTCCTCGGAGTTCCAGATGTCACCGCTAATTGGTTTTGGCATCGCAACCCGCTCGGCACGCCAGCGGATCGCCTGGTGGCATTCGTAGCGCTTCGGGGAAGCATCGCGCATGGCGAGCGGCTCCCTCAGACGGTGACCAAAGCCAAGGTAACTCAAGCTTACGATCTGGTGGAGCGCCTAGTTGATTGCGTCGAAGGGAAGCTGGCGGAAGAAGATCTGCTCGACTGACATTTTCAATGCAAATTCCTCGTTCCGCCCCCAAGCTGCGGCTTCATCTCAATCCTCCTGCTTGGAGCGCCTTGGCCAGACCTCTTCCGGAATATCGTCGAGCAAGGTCTTGCCACTGGCGAAGCGGCGGCCGAGTGTTTCGACGAAGCCGTCATAGCGCTTACGCCCCTTGATTTGCGCAGCCGCTTGATCCTCATCAGGCAGCGGCGGTGTAACCGACAGCCAGAACCGAACGAACAGGGTGAGCGCTTCGGTCGTCAGCCCGGTGTTGCGCTCAAGCTGCTGGACCTGACGTGACAAGCGGTCGAGCCGCCGCGCAAACGCCGCCTCCATGCGATCCGCACCGTCCGGCGAGAGGTATGACGCCACTGCTGCTTCCACGATCGCTGATCGCGAGATGCGACGCCTTATGGCCAGTTCATCAACCTGCTTGGCGAGCGAAGGCGGAAAATAGACGTTGAGCCGTATTCGCATGATGATCTCCTAAAGCTGGATGCCGTCGCCGGGGTCGAGCGACGCCTGCCGCGCTATGCCCTGCATCCGGCGCCGCACCGCCGCTTGCCGCGCTGCGTCGTCCTGCTCGTCATCGACGATCGCAAATTCCTGGGCGGGCGGCGCGGCAGTCTCGGGCGCCATGGCAACATGCTCGGGCAGTTCGGGTTCACGGCGCAGCCCGCCATTTGCGGCGTCCTCCTGCGCCCGCACGATCTTGGCGATGTCAGCCGGATTGGCGGTCACGACGTGCCCAGTCCAATCGTCGGGTCGCAGGGCGGAACCGGCAGGCGTCGGCGCGCCCATGATCCGCTCGGTGAGACGCCGGTCTTGGAAGTAGCGCGCCTTCTTCGCGCGGATCGGATGGACACCCGCCACCATCACGATCTCGTCGTCGGGCGAGAGCTGCATCACCTCACCCGGCGTGAGGAGCTGGCGGGCGGTCTCCGACCGCGACACCATCAGATGACCAAGCCATGGCGAGAGGCGATGTCCGGCATAGTTCTTCATCGCACGCATTTCGGTGGCGGTGCCGAGCGCATCCGATACGCGCTTGGCCGTGCGCTCGTCGTTGGTGGCGAAGCTCACGCGCACATGGCAGTTGTCGAGGATCGCGTTGTTCGGGCCGTACGCTTTCTCGATCTGGTTAAGGCTCTGCGCGATCAGAAACGCCTTGAGTCCGTAGCCCGCCATAAACGCCAAGGCGGACTCGAAGAAGTCGAGCCGACCCAGCGCGGGAAATTCGTCGAGCATCAACAGCACGCGATGGCGGTTGCCCTTGGGCTTCAGTTCCTCTGTCAGACGGCGCCCGATTTGATTGAGGATAAGGCGGATGAGTGGCTTGGTCCGCGAGATATCGCTGGGTGGCACGACCAGATAGAGCGTTGCCGGACGTTGGCCCTCGACCAGATCCCATATGCGCCACTGGCAGGCCCGCGTGACCTGAGCGACGACGGGATCACGATAAAGGCCAAGGAACGACATGGCCGTGCTGAGCACGCCCGAACGCTCGTTGTCGGATTTATTCAGCAGTTCGCGCGCGGCCGACGCAACGACAGGATGCACACCGGCTTCGCCAAGGTGCGGCGTCGCCATCATCGCCGCAAGCGTCTCCTCGATCGTGCGTGAGGGATCGGAAAGGAATGCGGCCACTCCCGCCAGTGTTTTGTCTGGCTCGGCATAAAGGACGTGGAGGATCGCGCCGACCAGCAGCGAATGCGATGTCTTTTCCCAGTGGTTTCGACGCTCGAGGCTGCCTTCGGGATCGACCAGTACGTCGGCGACATTCTGAACGTCGCGGACCTCCCACTGGCCGCGCCGCACCTCCAGCAACGGGTTGTAGGCGGCGGACGCGGCGTTGGTCGGATCGAACAATAGCACGCGGCCATGCTGGGCACGGAATCCAGCCGTCAGCGTCCAATTCTCGCCCTTGATGTCGTGCACGATCGCCGAACCCGGCCATGTGAGCAGCGACGGGATGACCAGCCCCACTCCTTTGCCGCTGCGCGTCGGCGCGAAGCAAAGCACGTGCTCCGGGCCATCATGGCGAAGATAGTCGCCTGCGAGCTTGCCAAGCACCACGCCGTTCGGCCCGAGCAGACCCGCTGATCGCACCTCCTTTTCGGTCGCCCAGCGCGCCGAGCCATAGGTTTCGGCATTCTTTAACTCTCGCGCGCGCCAAACCGACATGCCAATAGCAACCGCGATCGACACGAACCCGCCGGACGCGGCGATGAACGCACCGGTCTGAAAGATGTCGGGCGCATAGGCGTCGAACGAAAACCACCACCAAAAGAAGGCGGGCGGCGGATAGATCGGCCATCCAAAAGCCATGAACCACGGTGGCCCAAGCTCTGGCTGAAAGCCGAGCGCCGCTGCGGTCCACTGCGTCGCGCCCCATACGGCAGCGAGCACGATCAAAAACACGATGATAACCTGACCCCAGAGGATCCTGGTCGCGGACACGGCTATTCTCCTTCCGGTCAGAGGCTGAGGCCGCGCTTGCGGCCCGGCGTCCAGTCGATGCCGCCGCCAGCGCGCATGACGCCGGACACTTGACGACCAAGCTGCTGCTCGAGGGTGCTGGCCCAGGGCACAAGGCGGAACCCCAGCCCATCATCGATCATCGCAAAGCGGCCTGAGCTGAGCGAGAGGCGCTGGCGGAGGACGCCAGCCACTTTCTCGCCAGCTCGGGTCGGTTGGTAGGCCAGTCCCGTCTCGCCCGCTATCTTGGCGCCAACGAAGTCCAGTTCGCGCTTGCGCAGCGTATCAAGCATTCCTCGTTCGAACACCGTGCGCTCACCGAAGCGCCGCGCCAGCCCTTCCCGGACAAGATGGTCGGTGCGGGCGTCCATCGCCCGGCGCACTTCTACGCCAAACCCCCCGTCCGCGATGCCAACGCCGCGCTCGATGAGCCGGTGATCGAGCCAGGTGGCGCCGCGCGCTTTCATCTGGGCGGACAAGTCCAAATCCGATCGCGTGGCGAGGATCAGCGTCGGCTTCGGCTCGCCCTGTCTGCCGATTGCGCGGACCTCCACGATGCCGCCAAGCGGCGGGCTGGTGTCCAGCGCATCGATACCGGGAAACCGCACATGATGCGTGCGACCGTCGGTGCCGTCGATCACGGCATAGGCCGTGCCGGCCAGTTCGTCGTGCAAACCCTTGTCGATCAGCCGGCCGGCGATCGGCTTTTCAAATGTGCCGTTGACGACCGCGTAGCTGTCGAGCGGGCGCTTCTGCCCTAGATCCTTGAGCGCGTTGCCGATGGTCCGGATGATGTCGCTGCGGGCTCCGAGCTCGCGCAGTTTGTTTTGCGCGCCCTCTGCTACCGCCCATTGTCCGGGCTCGCCTTCGGCGGCGAGCCCCATCTTTTCCAGATGCTGCAGGCGGCCGACCATCAGCCGGCGAAGCTGTGGATCGTCAGGACCGGGCCGCTCGGGACGTAGGTCGATGACGCCCAACTCGTCAGCGGCGCGGCCGATCTCGGTATCCAGTCGGGTCCAGCGTTCCGCTGTCACGTCGCGGTCGAGGGCAAGCTGGATTTCGTGCTCGGGCTTTGGCCCTAACTCGGCGAACGCCAGGTCCTCGGCACGCGAGCGGATACCGTGGCTGATATAGTCGCGCGCCATTACGAGATCGGTGCCCTGATCGGTAACTCCCCGCACCAGCAAATGGACGTGCCGATTATCGGTGTTCCAGTGATCAACGCCGACCCATTCGAGCCGTGTGCCAAGGTCAGCCTCCATCTGCCGGACGAGGTCGCGAGTGTATTCGCGAAGATCGGTGAGCTCTGCCGCATCCTCGGGCGAGACGATGATGCGGAAATGGTGCCGGTCATCTCTGCAGCGCTCGGCGAAGCCGCGATCGTCGGCGCGGTCGGACCCGGCGTCGAACAGGTGCGTTGGCGCCCCGTCACGGGTCACGCCCTCGCGCTTCAAATAGGAGACGTGCGCAGATAGTGGCACAGCGCGGCGCCCGCCCATCCGATGGCGGACCGGCAACGCCTTTACCAGCACACGCCGTCCGGAACTGAACAGGCGGCTGCGCGCGAACGCGGTGCGGCCCTTCCCGAAGCTGGACTGGGCACGGCGGCGCGGTCCGCCCCAGCCTGCGCGCTTCGTCCCGCCATGGAGCGCGGCGACACGGAGAACCTCGGCGACCAAGCCGCGTGCATTGCGGCCCTGCGCCTTGCTGCGCTTGGCTTTGCCGGGCCGGATACGGAAGTTGCTGTCCTCGCTCATGGCTTGGCTGATTTCCGCTCAGAAAGCCGCATGGTGCCATCAGATATGTTGAAATTGCTGGCTTTTTCCTTCCGAGCGGCACGCTCGCCGACCGACGCCCCCGTGCTAAGCCAAGGAAAACCAGTGGTTTTCCGGCGAAACGGGGTGCGCCTTGTATCTTGCAATCGTCTTCTCAGGCACTTTCCTCCCTGATCCATCCTGATTTCCTTTTGAATGATCCCTTTGAACACTGCGGCGATCATTGCGGTCGACCCGCGCCAGCGCGGGGAACGAAGAGGCTGGCGATCGGCGTTGCGGCAGGCGGATTGGGTGAAGACGAATGACCGACTGCGGGCTGAGCGGTGGGTTTATCGGCGGCTGCGATCTCGTTCTTGGGTCGCGCCAAGTCAGCTTCGGTTGTGGCCGCGGATGTGCGGACGAACAGCGCCGAACGACGCCAGGCGAAGCGATCGGGCGGCGCGACGACGGTAACATTGTCGACTATGTCGGTGCCAGTGACTGACCCAAGCCGCGCCAGATATGCGACTGTTTCGGTGGGCAGCGGACGTCCTCGCGACAGGTAGTCGTCGTAGCGCCCCGGTCCGGCATTATAGGCCGCCAACATCGCGCTCGCATTGCCATATCGGTCGTACATTTCGCGCAGATAGGCCGCACCTGCCGTGATGTTGTCGCGCACATCGAACGGGTCAGTGCCGAGACCATGGCGCGTACGAAGCTGTGCCCAGGTTCCGGGCATGATCTGCATCAGGCCCATCGCCCCAGCGCTCGAAATGGCGCTGGCATTGCCTGAACTTTCGACACGCATGACCGCCCAGATCCAAGCCTCGGGAATGCCGAACCGCCGCGCCGCGTCAGCGACATGCGGCGCATAGGGATGAGCGACGGCGGACGGCGCAGGTGGCGTGTTCGCTTCCTGCGCCAATGCCGGTGCCTGGCCGATCGGCAACGCGGCCAGAAGTGCAGCGGCGGTGAGAGATGCGGCCCACAAACGCAGGTTCAAAGGCCGATTGATTGCGGCAGGACGCATCGACTCAGTCCTGCTCATGGGCCTTGCGAGGACGGCTCCAGCGCAGCGACCAGGACGCCGGATCGTTGGCATTCTGGAACAGTGCCGCGCGGATCGGCTGCGGAAAGCTGGGATCGTCGATGCGCAGCGAGACGTAATCCCCCGCCCGCTCGCCGCTCTCGTTCCAGCCCGCGCCCACTTCCGGGCCTTCGCCGTCATTGCCGCGATGAACGCGCCAATCTGGTGATTTGTCGGCACCGCCGGGTTCAACCGGGATGAGCGAGATACGGATGTCGAGCGTCGCCGTTTCGATGACGCCTTCGAAGCCTTTGTCAGTCCGTATGAAGCTGCCGATCTGCATGGGAATGGTCCTTTCGGTTGGAGATTGAAGCCGGAGGTCAGCGCCAAGTCAGCGGCGCGTCGGGCGTGGTTCGAGTGAGGATCGGGATGGTGCGGCCGAGCACGGTTGCTGTCGGCAGAGGGCCGAAGTAGCGGCCGTCGAGGCTGTCGGGATGCGAGGGGTTGAGAAGCAACAGTTCGTCGGCTTCAAGCGTCCGGCAGCCGCGCCAGACGGGCAGCGGACGTGAAAGCCGGTCGTGTGTCAGTGCGAGCGTGATCGCCTGGCCATCGATGGTCACTGTGCCGCCGATCCGGCAGACGCGTTGCCCAGCCTTGGCGGCGACGTGCTTCAACAGCGGCACGTTTTCGCCGAGGTATCCGCGCGCAGCCATCCAGCGGCCAAGGTGCGGCGGCGGTGCGATCGCGACCAGCGTACCCAGCGGCGGATCGCGGTCTGGCTGTATCCGATATAGCCCGATTGGTGCGCTCGCACTGGCGTTCCAGACGAGGCGTGGCAGCGGATCGGTCACCGCAATTGCTGCGAATGACAGTGCGAATGCTGACGCTGCTGCAACCGTCGCGCGGATATAGAAGCGGCGGCTCATCCTTCGATCTCCCGCCGCCTGAGCCACGCCCGGTGGCGCTCCATCGTGTAGGCACGCGGCTGATGTCCGGCGTCGATACGGTTGTGGACATGGCACCAATGATCGGGCGCGGCATCGCAGGGATCGACGCCGGCGGTGTCCACCGCGTCGATACTGCCGAGCACCTGAGAAACCTTCGGCCAGCCCTCTATGGTGAGCAGGATGTCGCCGCCGGGCTGCACGAATGGCAGCGTCGTGAACGGCTCGTCTGCGCCAACGGCACGCACGATGTCGATACGCGAGCTGACCGTGCCATAGTCATTGGCCGCCCAGCGAACGAATGCGAAGACGGCGCCGGGACGGAAGCTGACGATACGGCGGCGGCGGTCGACAATCTCGTCCTTGGCGATCCGACCGAAGCGGATCCAGTGCTCGATCCGCTTCTCGATCCACGTTAGTTGAACGTGGGTCATGTTGTCGGGCTGCGGGGCACCATGTCGCTGGTGTGTTGGCGAGACTGTCATTGCCGGCTCCGCGCGAATGGCGAATTGGCGCGCGGCAGCAGGTCGTTCTGGCCCGGCTCGCTGGTCGAATGCTTGGTGCCGAGATCGGCCCAAGCCTGAAGGTCGTCGACCGAATAGACCACCCGCCCGCCGATGCGGCGATAGACAGGCCCGGTCCCGAAATAGCGATGCTTCTCCAGCGTCCGTCCGGATAGCCCCAGGAAGCGGGCGGCTTCCGGCGTCCGCAGATAGCGGGGCGGCAGATTATGCGTCGTATCAGGCAAGGTCGGGCTCCTGCGGTCGGGGGTGGCAGGAGGCGAAAATGACGAAGCGCGCCCGGAGAGGTGGAGTATGAAGATTTGCGATCGCGAGGATGTGACCACCCCTGCCCGAGGGAGCGCGAAAGACAGTTCAGCGGATGCGCAGCAGCTTGCGATAGTCGCCGTTCATCAGCGCGGTAGCATCGCGGACGAGCCGGATTGCGAACGACCGCCCGGCCGAAGTTTTCCATTCGGTCGCTGGCAGTTCGGCATCATCTTCGCGGCCCATAGCGGCGGCAATTTGGCGATAGCTCGCCCCTGACATGCGCAAATCGAGCGCCTGAAGCATCATGGCGAGGCGTGCTTGCCGGTAGCGGCTAAGCGGCCATCCGCGTGCCGGTGGCCCCGACTGCTTACCGAACAATCGGCGATGGAAGCGCAACAGGCTCGTCACCCGCGTCGTGAAATCCTTGTCGAGTGGGATGATCGCCGCCAGCGGCTGACCGGGCGTCGGATCGCGTAGCCAGAGCGAGTGTTCGCCGTCCGGGTCGGCCACTACGACGTGCCGACCTTCGACCCCCGCCTGATCGGCCAGTAGCGCGCCGAGCTTCAGCGGATCGACGGCTTTGGCATTGCCAAATCCGTCCGGCGCAGCATCAAAAATGACGGTGACGGCGGTCAGCTCGGGCCGCCAGATCACCGTGTCGGCAAGGTCACCCGGCGCATAGGCGAAAGGACAACCCCCAGCGCCGCGCAAATTCAGCTTCCGCGGCTTGGCGTGCGATCGAACCGCGCGCTATTCGCTGCTCCATCTGCGCATGTTCGGCGCGGTAGTTGTGGTTACGCTTCAGAAATTCGGCGGCGAGTTCGGCGCGACCAAGCGTGTCGGCCGTCTTCTCACTGCCACTGGTACGCTTGTTCGCCGACCTGGGCATGACAGTCTCCCGGCCGCGACCATCGCGGCCCGCGGACCAGAGCGTGGCAATGCCAGCGCGTGTCGAAAAGCGTCAAAGCTGCATGCTGCCATGCACGTGATGCGCTGACGTTTCGCCTAAATGGATTGAAACGTTAGTGCTTTAGCTCGCCGTCGCGCGCCAGTAGATGGGCATAGCCGACCTCGGTCATCCACCGCGCGCGGGCCAGATGAGTGGCGTGCATCCGCTCGGCGCGTTCCGGTTCTCTGGCTGGATCGATGTCGAAAATCACCGACACCGCCTCTCGCCAATCAGCACCGTCGGCGTCAGCGTCGAGCAATCGCAGATAGTCGGTGAAGTGCGCCTCGTCATAAGGCGTGATCACCGGAAGCTCAGGCGCAACGTCGTCGAAGCGGCAGCTCATGGCAGCGAATCCCCCCTCTTGCCAGCGACTGCAATAACGAAACTCACGCCGGAAAATACTTGCAAGTCATGCATAGCTGAACGCACCTTTTGCAGCGCCGAAGCTCAAGCTGGCCCAATACACCTTATAAGAGATAAACCTCATCAGGTGTATCGTCCAGCGTGCCGTGCATGGACATGCGCCGCCTCGTGGGACTGAACTTCGCGCGTTTGCGGCGCGACAAGGGGCTGACGCAAGAGCAGTTCGCCGAGCTGTCAGGATTTACCCAGCAATATGTCAGCGATCTGGAACGCGGGCGTCGCAACCCGACCGTGGTGACACTGTTTCATCTGTCAGGGCCGCTCGGAGTAGAGCCTTCCGACCTTGTCGCGAAGATCGAAGGCGATGGCTCCGATCCGGCCGGAATGGCGTAGCTCAAATTGCAAAGAGCCCCGCCCGGAGTGCCGGGCGGGGCGTCTAGCCGGATCAGCTGTCGCTGCGGCGACCGTTCGGGCGCGACCAGATGAGGCTGAAGCTTTCACCGCCCTCGTCGTCGAAGAGGTTGGCGTAGATGGGCGCGTTGAAGCTGGGATCGTCGAGCTTGACTGCGAGATAGTCGCGGCCTTCGTTCGAGGTCTTGCTCCAGGCGGCACCGATTTCGGCGCGGTTGACCAGAACCCGGTGCGATGGTGCGTTGTCGTTGGTGCGGGTGTCCTGCGGGATGATGCGGACGCCCTTGGCCTGAACCGAGAGGGTAACGATTTCGCCGGTGTATTCGCCCGAAGCCGTCTTCTTAAAGGTGCCGATGGTTGCCATGATGAAGTTCCTTTCCTTGGATCGAACCGCCCGATTGCGGTCTCGATGGGTGATCCAAAGGCCGGGACGGACGCCGCCGCACCGCTTGCGGCCGCAGCGTCAGCGGAGGACGGAGGGCGGCGAGTTTCTTGTTTCGCGAGGAATGACCGAAGGTGAGGGGGAGAAAGTCGCAAGCCCGCCGTTGCGGCTAGGCGGACGAGGCGAAGCTGGTCCCAGCCAGATCAAACCCGTGAAGAGATCGTAGTCAGGCGGTTGGACACGGCAAAGAGGCATGCCGGCAACCATCAGCGCCGGGTTAGCGGCTCGGCATTACGACGCGCGCTAATTTCAACCGCCAATTCGGTGGCGCACATTGGCATAATCGCCGTGCTCATGCGATCGCGTTGCGACTTATTCGCGTGTTGGTCCGGCAAACTCCAGAAACTTGCGTCAACCGGGTGCTATTGGGCAGGGGTATGGCTCGACGGTGCTGAAAGGTCAACGGCAGAACAAGAGCGCGTCAATTCACCATTCTGCCACAGTCGCGGATGGGGTAGACGCTCATCTTTTTATGTGTCATTCTCATAAAAAAGTGAGGATTCAAATGGGATGCGATGTCGTACGATGATTTCATATTGGAGTTGGGGAAAGCGGGTCTGAGTGTCCGAGAGTTTGCCGCGCTGGTCGGTATGAGGGCAAATTCCGTTTCAAACTATTCGAAACGTGGAGAGGTATCGTCGCACCTCGGAATAATCGCTGCGCTCCTTGCTGAACTTCGTCTCAAAGGCATCGCGCACGAGCCGGTTTTCGATCGAGTTGACGTGAACAAGAAAAAGTCTCGCGGCAGCGCGGCAATTGGCAAGTTCGGCGGCGATCCGCAAACGCAATTGGAGCTGAGGTCATGACAGACGCTCCGGCTCTATCACTCGAACGGACGCATGACATTCTTGGCTGGCCTACGCCGGATGCCGTCACGCATCCGTCCGGAGCGGGCGCGTCGGTCTTCGCCTCGCTTGTTCGAAACAAGATCGGACGCGCGCTACAAAGGTTGTGCGACGGCGATGAGACCCGCGTCGGGGTTCTCATGGCCAACCCTGATGCACGCTCTTCTGAACCGCCGTTAGCCGTAGTCGCAGAGTTCCAAAACGGCCCCAGTGAGGACAGTCTTAGGGAGCTGCAACGTCTGTGCTGGAACTTCTCTCATGTCCCCATACTGGTAACGATTGAGCCATCCCTGTTGCGGGTCTGGAGTTGCTGTGAGGCGCCGGACGAGAATCGCGCGCTCGAAGACTACCTCGTTCGTAAATTGCGGGCAGACGAACTCCAAGCCGATCGCACGCAGGCGCTGGAGTTGCAGGCTGCACGGGCGCTGCACTGGATCAATTTGGTGTCCGGGGCATTCTTTTCGGAGCACTCGGCCCGCTTTGATCGCGATGGTCGTGCCGACCAAATGCTGCTCGGCAACCTTCGGTACATTCGTGACCAGCTCTCGCAGCTCGGGCTAACAAATGACGATATCTGCCATGACCTTCTTGCACGTATCATTTTCGTGCAGTTCCTATTCGATCGGAAGGACCAAGACGGAAACCCGGCGCTGACAGTCGCAAGCCTGCATCGGTTGCAAAAAGAGGGCGTCCTTTCCAACGTCCACGACTCGTTCCACGGACTGCTTTCCGACTATGGGGACACCTATCACCTGTTTGACTGGCTCAATGCCAAGTTCAACGGGGACTTGTTTCCCGGCAAGGGTGCAACTCCAGAGGAACGCGCAGTAGGCTGGGCGACGGAGAAGCAGGTCGTCAAGCCCAAGCATCTCGCACTCTTGGCGGATTTTATCCGCGGCGATCTGGACATGCCTGCCCGGCAGATGTGTCTCTGGCCACAATATGCTTTCGACGTCATCCCGCTCGAATTCATCAGTAGTATTTATGAGACGTTCGTTACGGAGCGTGCTGCGCGCGACGGCATTTTTTACACCCCACCATACCTTGTCGATTTCGTATTGGATGAAGTTCTGCCTTGGGATGGTGCTGAATGGGATCTCAAGATCATCGATCCCTCATGCGGATCGGGTGTCTTCTTGGTCAAAGCCTTCCAGCGGCTTGTTCATCGGTGGAGGAATGCGAACCCGGACAAGCCAATTCGAGCGGAGACTCTTCGGCGCTTGCTGGAGCGAAACATATTCGGTGTTGATATCGATCCGCACGCCGTTCGCGTGGCATGTTTCAGTCTCTACCTGGCGATGTGTGATGAGATAGAGCCGAGGCATTATTGGACTCAGGTGACATTTCCGACGATGCGCCAGCGCAGGCTGATTTGCGGGGACTTTTTTGATGAGAGCCATGAAGGCTTTCGGTCAAAGGACGATGACCAGTCCTATCATCTGGTCATCGGCAACGCCCCTTGGGGCGACGGCGTTATCACCGATACCGCCAAGGGCTGGGCGAGCGATCCATCGCACGAGTGGCCCGTTGCCAACAATGACATTGGCGGCCTGTTTCTGGCAAAGGCCGCAGTACTTTCGAAGCCCGAGGGCAGGATTGCCTTGATACAATCGGCAAACTCGCTCCTGTTTAACATTAGCGGTCCGGCAGTAAAGTTTCGGAAAGCGCTGTTCTCCCAGCACAGAGTGCGGAAGATATATAACCTGTCTGCGCTGCGGTTTAGCGTCTTCAAGCGAAAGACGCATACCACAGAGACATCGGTGTCGCCTTGTTGCGTCGCTATTCTTGAGCGAACCGCGCCATCGCGGGAAGACGTCATAAGCTACGTCAGCCCCAAGCACACCGTGCCCCTATTGGACGAGTTTACAATCGTCATCGAGCCGCAAGACCGCAAAACGCTGACGGTCGCCGAGGCGATCGAAGATCCCGCGATATGGTCAAAGCTGATGTGGGGAACGAGGCGCGACCTTCAACTCGTCAATAAGCTTCGGGCGTCTAGGACCGTGCAGGATATTGCCGGCTTAAAAAGCGTGCAGGGGGTCAAGTTTGGCAACCGGAAAAAGAGCGTGCCCGCCTTTGCAAAACTGCGCATCTTCAGCGCGGGCATGTTTCCTCAAGAGCAGGATTTTCCGTTCCTGGCTGTCGAGGATTTTCCCTTGTTCGGTGATGCAAAAGTGCATTCGCAAGCGTCCACCAGTGTCGCAGCGTTTGCGTGGCCACAGCTCATTGTGAAGCAAAGCTGGAGCAAGCCGACCGGTCGTTTTCATGCCCGGCTGACTCGTTCTGCGCGTCAAGCCGCACTTCTCTGCAACGAGAGCTACTATTCTCTGCATTCGGCCTGTCGCAGCGATCTTGAAGTGGCCTGCATGGTGTTCAATAGCCACCTGGCTGTATATTTTCTTCTGCTTACGAGCGGCAGATTCCTGTTCATACCCAAGCCATCAAAGTCGGAGCTTCTCGGCCTTCCGCTGCCGCCCCATGGTGTCGGCCAACTAGATGATGTAAGCTCCCACGCGGATATTGATCCGATTGTCTTCGATCTATTCAGTCTCAAGGACGCGGAGCGCGTGCTCATTGAGGACATGATGGGCTTTACGCTTAGCGACTTTCTTGAGGGTGAGCGGTCGATCGGGAGACAAAGCACCAACACGGATCACAATGGCGATGAATTGCACCTCCGATCCTATTGCAGCTTCTTTATAAGGGTGCTGAAGGCGGGCTTCGGTGCAGACAAGCCGATCGCTGCGACGATTTTTCAATCTGATAAAGAAGGCATGCCGTATAGATTAATCGCCTTCACGCTGGGTGGTGAATCCGCCGAGTCAATCGATGTGAAGAGGATTGGTTCGGCAGAACTGCTAAACGAGTTTCAGCAACTGAATCTTGCTTCAAAGGGCAAAGACGGCGGTATCTACAATCAACGTTTCGTTCGCATTTACGACGCGAGCAGCGGCATACCTACGGTGTTTATCATCAAGCCCGATCAGAAGCGGTTCTGGACCCGTAGCACCGGGCTGCAAGACGCAGACGAGGTTGCTCTCGATCTGTTTACATGGGGGCGGGAAGAGGACGAGAGGCCCGAGGCGGTTCAATGATGTCTGTCGCCGCAGCAGGGACTTTGCCACGCTCAGTCGATCCTGCCTTCGTCCAATTGGCACGATCATGGGTGAAAGATCCTGCACGGCAATTTCTCGCGTTTATTTGGCTAGCGTACGAAAATCTCGTCACGTCCGAACCGACCATTGACGGGCGGGACTTGGAGAGAAGCATCACCCAGCTTTTGGAACCGCGTGTGAGAGACGCGATGACGGGGGATGAACCCTTTTACGTCCAGCATGGCCCCTTCGAACGTGAAACGATGAGAGCCCCACCCGCTCAACCGCCCGAATACGACCTGGCCTTCGTACTTCGTGCCGACGAACGGATCATGTGGCCGCTTGAAGCCAAGGTGCTTGAGACGCCGGGCAGCGTGGCCGCTTACGTGCGTGACGTGACTGACGAATATCTGACATGCCGATACGCGCCGTTTTCGGAATCGGGGGCAATGCTGGCCTATCTCCTGACCGGGACGCCTGATGACGCGCTCAAAGCGATCGCCGGGAAGCTGGGAGTTGCGCTTGAGGAGGTCACCGATTTGCCCACGGAAACGAATAGGTCGTCGAAGCATGTGCGAACCGTACCGGCTGGAAAGCCATATCCTCCCGAATTTTGGTGCTATCACTTAATTTTGGAATTTCCGTCGCTGCATCGAAGTCATTGAAGCCGAGGTTCCTCGTTGGAAGGCTATACTCAGCGGAAATCGATTAAACCCTTGGGCGAACGACTCAATCTCATCTCTCAAAAGTGAGAGCTTCACCCTCAAGTATGAAGCTGGCGCGATGGCGATCCTTTGCGGAGATAACATATTGCGCGAACGCCGGGCATTCGTCTGTTGATGCATCGAGCAATCGAGCCAGAAGCCTGAGACTGCGCCGCTGTTGATTCGTCAAGTTGGCCATCTCCTCCTCGAGTTCGTCGAGCGGCGTGCGATTGAGGTGGCTGAACAGCTTGCCAAGTAGTCCCGCCACAGGGTCCGACAACTGCACGCCTGGCTCAGACTGGGAATTGGCAAACCGGAAGTGGCGGAGCGGAACGCCGTTGTCGCTCAAGGGGAGCGATTTGAGATATGCCTCGATCTGCTTTTCGTCGTCGAGGATGTGCTGCGCCTTCGTGAAGAGGCAAAGCCGATTCAAAAAGAACGAGCCAAAGCCGTCGATAAGGACGTTGGGCGTCTCGTCTTCTAGATAAGGCAGGGACTCCAGTCCCCTAGCCGCCTGCAACAAGCCCTTCAACATATAGAAGGGAAAATGCTCGAGCAGCGGCTCGCGATGCTCGACCAGGTCCCGCAGCTCGGCAATGAAGGCCGATCGGCGCTCGCGTCCGACATCTGGGTAGTTGTAGCGGCCGAGCAGCTCGGCGGTGCCGTCTACATCGTCGCGCAGCACGGTATAGAGGCTATCTTTAAGGAGCAAATGCGCCGCCATCAGCACCGGCTGTCCGACTCCTGTGACGATCGAGTCCACGATGTCGACGATCGACCAATAAAGCAAATCGATCACTTGATAGTGCAGCAGAAACTCTTGCGCCCTCAGCCACTCAAGTAACGTCTCGAGCTTCGATGAGGTGAGCAGATCGAGGAAACCACCGGCGCCTAGATGCTTCAGCTTGATCTCTTTCACCGATGGCTGGAGGCGCAGCGCCGCATGGAGCTCGGCGAGAGCAATCGGCCGCGGAGAACCTCGATGAACGATCCCGCCCAGCACGAAACAGTCCGGTCGGCGGATATTCATCCCGGTTGATGTGAGATGCAGCTTTCGGACGTTGTTTGTCTCATCGTAATAGAAGGTATAGCGCTCATCGACGTTTGGCAGGTCGCAGGCCGCCAGAATGGAATCTCTCATCTCGTTTACGTCTATCATTCTCCCTCGATACATCGATCTCGGCTATCAACCGAGTCATGAACAGCCCGCCGGATCAAAATGCACCGAAGCCGGTATTGAACCTCTTTTCCAATGAAGAAGAGTTTCGGGACCATCTGGCCGAGCGGCTGGAACTCGTTGAGCCTGGGCTTACGCTCCTCAAGACGGAGTATGGGCTCGACAACCCCGAGGGATCCGGCGGTCGCATCGATATCCTTGCTCGCGATGCGTTCGACCACATTGTTTGCATCGAGATCAAACGGAGCGACAACAGCGCACGCGGCACGCTCAATGAGCTGAGCAAATACGTTACTCTTCTCGTGGAGCGAGATCGGGTTCCGAGGGAGATGATCCGCTGCGTCGTCGACTCGACCCACTGGAGCGAACTGCTCCTGCCGCTGTCCTATTTTGCCTACTCGACGGGCGTCGATGTCACGGCGCTGCAGGCCGCGTCGAACGGTGGCACCGTCGTTCTGCGTCCGGTCACGCTCAAGACCCTGCGATTCCTCCCGCAGCTCAGTCCCGACATGGACTTGATCTGGTTTGACACACTCGAGCCACGGGAGCGCTACGTCGCCTTCATCAGGTCACGCGCGGCTCGTTTGCCGTTCATGCGGCTCGCCCTGCTGCTGTTCGAACCCAAGGAGCCGCTGAGAAAGGGACGATCGCCCTATCCCATGATAATTTGTGTCTGGCGCGTGCCGGACGGGCTCCACGATCGCATCGAGGCGGTAATCGGCAAACGGATCGGGGAGGACTTCCCCTATGCTGCCCCCGGCTGGGAGCCCGAAGCTGATGCGAAGGACTGGATTGGCGACGTCCCGCACGATCAGGTTCCGGAATTCGCGAACGGCTGGACCCACGGAACGCCGGAGAAGCTCCATGCGCTGCAGAAGCGCTACGCGCTAATTCGGGTTGAACGAGTCGGCGACTGGCCAAGGCTCGAATTCATCAATGATGACGCCAGGATCCTGAGAGCGGCTCTGGCAGCTTCACCGCTCGGAGGGAGCGAGCGACCGAACCGGCATAGCTACCGAGCGACTGTCACACCCGCCGTTGCAACGTCATGGAAGATGGCGGTCCACGCCTTCCTCGGGTTCATCGCCTTCGAGCCGGTCTGGCAGGAGGCGGCCCGCTCGTATTTGGAGGTGCTTTCGGACAACGAAGTCAGCGTAGAACTGCACGCCTTCGACAAGAAGCATCTGGCCTATGCAATCCACCAGGCTCAGTCTCACGAGGAAACGATGCTCAGCTATTTCGAGATCATCGTGCGCGCCGGCGACGTCGTGCTCACTGGTCTGCATGGATACTATGCGTGGGACGGCAAGACTTGTCCGACGGACGCGCAAGCAACGATAGGGCGGATCTACGGTGACGTCGTCTGGGCCAGGCTGAGCATGGAGAGTGCGGTCGATGACGCCCGCTACGAGCAGGCCAACGAACTCCACGGCTTCCTCCCTGTCGTCGATTGGCTGGACGAAACCGGATCGATCCAGGGCGGCCCGCCACCATTTAGGCATTCGCTCCAAGATTTCCTGGCCGCAAACCCCGAGTACTGCCGCCAGGTCTCCGACGTCCTTCAGCAGATCGGCCCGTTGCCGACGGATCCTTCGGCGTAGCCCGCTGTGCCAAGTCCGGCCACCGCGGAGACGGAGGCGGGGCTCACGATCGTGATCGCTCGAGCGGGGACTGGCTGGCCGGATCCCAATGGACGCCGTGATTGATCTTCGCCTCCGGGGTCAGAAGCATGTGATACGGCAGCGGCTCACGCGTCCGGTGACGCCCAACGCGATAGGAGGCCGAGGTCTCCTCGATCGCCCAGCTCTCGTCGGCCCGCGTTGTGACTTCTGGCGCGAAATACTCGCCGTAGACCCAGCGCAGGCGGGTATCGCCTGGATCGAAGTCGAGCATCTCGAGCTTATTGCGAAAATGTCGGACGCCGTCAGCTGTGCTGCCCGCCCAGGATTCAACGCCCACATGGACAACGCCGGGCCGATCCTTGGGAAGCTGTGCGGCCGCTTTCGCCACTGTCGATCGGAAATGCCGCGCCTTCAGGCGGATCGCCTCCCGCGATTGATTACGCCACGCAATAACACTCGCATGATAAACCATGTCCGCCCAGAATGGACGGCTTCTGCTAGGTCGCCATTTCCCTGCCATCGAATGGGCGAAGTCGTGATCATACTGACCGATCAGCAATTCTATCATTCGGCTCGAACCGTAGTAAACCTCGTCCTTGGCAAGAACGCGATGTGCCAGCGACCAGTCGATTTCGCGGATCGTGCCGATGCCGTGGCTATCGCGCCAATAACTTGGCCCAGCTCCATTCAGATAGTCCGATGCATGTCGGGCAAGGTAATCCTCAGGGATCGTACTTAGCTCCGCATCGTACGCGACCTGCATGTAGATTGACCGATAGGCTTCTAGCGCAAGCCGATGGACTGGCTGAGCGAGAACCTGGCCGCGAGCACGTTCCCGCGCATCGTAACTCGAACGGTCCATACGCTTGCATTCAACAGCCCAGCTCTGCCGCCCCTTGCTAACGTTGAGGTCGTGGGTCTTGGCGACGCCGGGCCGCTCAGGGACGAAGACTGTGTTCCAACCGTCCCGGCGGTATGCAAGCGCGACCAGCAGCTCGAACAGTCCTCCATCGGGCTGGCCGCGATCGGTGTTCATCAGCCGGGCGGCCCGGTCTTCGGCGCCGCCAATCGAAAGCAACGTGGTCAACTCCTCGCCAATCCGGGTAAAGGTCGGGGCTATGCGGACCGCCTCTTCTGGCACCCAGTTCAGGCGATCCGCTGCATAGGCATTGGCTTGGAAGACGTACCAAGCTGCGGTGTCGGCTGGATCATAGAACGGCACCGGTTCGCCCCTTGCCCAGCTGTCCTTTGCCCTTAGGAAACGGTCGCGGGTTGATTCGAGCCGACGTTGCCAAGCACGTCGGGGGACGAGCTCCGCGAACCACGCACTGGCGAGAAGCACTTTGTCGTCTCGCCAATCCCAACCCGTCTTGGGTGCCGTCCAGTCAGGGTCTTCAGGGCTTGTTCTCATGCTTGTTCTCGGAGAGCCAATTGAGCGCGTGCATCGAGACACAAATAGACGCCACGCTTGGACCATGTAAGGCTGAATGTTACCTGGACTGGCATCATCAGTCATAGTTTTTTCTAAGATCTCTGGAACCAGACGGGAAATTGTCTGGTAGTCGATCCGATCAGGTCGGCATGAAAATCCATAGTGAAAGCGCACCCTTGTTGCCTTGCCAGTCTCGACCGACGCGAGTGAAGCCCGACCTGGTTAGGTTCTTTCGCATAGTGTCGCTGTCGGTGGTGGCGAAAGCCGGTGCTGTGATTTCGTGTAGGATTAGGTCGATGAGACCACCCGAAAGTTGGTGTCCCCGCCAGTCAGCATGTGTTACAATATAGCCGAGCTCCAGAGCCTTTTCGAAACCCGTAATTGCAAACCCCGCGTCGGTAAACTTTTTTTGTCGGTAGTTGCGCGTGGGTGTCTTTAGAGCGGCAACACCGACAACACGACCATTCTCGCGTTCGCTCAGGACAGCGATTTTGCGAGTGCGCTGGAGCCTTAACAGAATTTCTTCCTTGGTGCCGTTGATCGCACCACCTTCTTGGATCAGCTGGGCGATTGCATTCTGGTGGCCAGAGTCAAGGTCTGCGAAACGCCCTGACCAATTGAAAAGTTTGGGCATAGGGTTCATTAAGTGCGTCTCGCTGTCTTGTGCTATCACGGGATGGCATAAAGTATGGCGATGGACATCTCCCATCCTTTCTCGATGACTATCGCCTAAACTGAGTTGGTGTTTAGTGCTGGACGGCGTTTCATGCGCTGACGAAAACCGTATTTCGGGTACCGCCTCTTTTTGGACTGAGTTGTTCAAAACGGGTCATACACCTGAACGATCAGCATCGGATCGCCATCATAATCGGCATCGGTCATCACGGCATAGCCGTCACTGGTCTGAATGAGAACCACACAGGTCATCAGCGTCTTGGCGAGGTTCCAGGCGAATTTCTGGGCGGTGGGAAGCGACATGATCATTGCTCCTGTTTCCGGAGCGGGGACCGTCCCCGCTCGACAGGCGCACAGGCGACCGACGCGCGGCCGCGATCACCGGAGGCGAAGCTGAAGGCCGCAAGCTGTGCTTAGCGGACCCCTTGCGGGTTGATCGTCACAAGGCAGCGCATAGGTCAGAGGTAAGTCAGAGAGAGCGGGGCGTTCCCGGTTCGGAACGGGATGCAGTGTCGGTTATCCGCCCGGAATTTTGCTGTCGTGCCCCTCACGCTGTTGACCATCGGAGCGGTGCTCCTGCCAGCGATCAGGCAATGCCCATTGATCAGGTCGGCGGCTGACCCTTACGGAAGTCGAACACGGGGATGCCGAGCTTGCGGGCCTTGTCGGCAAGGTTGTCCTGAATGCCGGTACCGGGGAACACCACGACGCCGATCGGCAGGACATCGAGCATGGCATCGTTGCGCTTGAACGGTGCCGCCTTGGCGTGCTTGGCCCAATCGGGCTTGAATGCCACCTGCGTGACCTTGCGATTGTCAGCCCAGCAGGCAGCAATCCGCTCGGCGCCTGATGGCGCGCCGCCATGCAACAGCACCATGTTCGGATGTTTGGCAACCACCCGGTCCAGTGCCGCCCAGATGGCGTCGGTATCATTGCAGTCCTTGCCGCCGGTAAAGGCAACCTTGGGGCCAGCAGGCAGCATGACCTCGGCTTCGGCACGGTGGCGGGCGGCGATGAAGTCGCGGCTATCGACCATCGCTGCAGTTATCGCGCGGCGGTTGACGAGGCTGCCATGGCGGGGATGCCAGGCCGAACCGGTATGGGTGCGATAGAGATCGCAGGCAGCATCACGCATTAGTTCATGGGCATTGCGCCGTTCGATCAATGTCAGGCCCTGGGCCAACAATCGTTCCAGTTCGACCGAGGCGACCTCGGAGCCGTCCTGCTCGCGCTGTGATCGACGCTGCGCCTGCTCATTGTCGTCGAGTTCGCGTTCGACCCGCTCGGCGGCACGGTGGAACAGGTTGACCGTCGACCAGAGCAGATCGTCGAGATCGGGTTCGAGCCGCGTGTCGGCAAGCGTGCCGATCAGGGCGTCGAAGATGTCAGCAACGGCCCCTGCGACGCGATCGCCTTCTGGCAGTGGTCGCGGGTCGGGTTCGTCCTCGAATGGACGGAAGCCGTAAAGCTGCAGTTCATCGAGAATATGGGCGGTGGGGGATTGCTCCTGCGGTTCGTCGGGATCGGTCATGGCGGTCGCTCCGTTGTTGGACCGCGCCTCTCGCGGCCTTCATGGGCGAGCAACGAGCGAGGGCAGACCGGGTCGGCACCCTTGTGGCCGAAGCGCAACGGAGGATGGCGAGCACGAGTTTCTTGGCGCGCGAGGAGCCCCGGCACGGGGCGGGGAAGAAAGTCGCGCGCAGCCATTGCCGGCCCGGTCGGCTTCCGCTTCTCTCGCCCCTCTCGAAGGCAGAGGCGCGGCTCTTTCAGGGGAGCGACGGATCATGGCGAACATAGCCCAGCACAGAGACGTCACCGCCTATGCTCAGCCCATGAACTGTTCGGCATTCTCCGGCGCAAGCTGCACTCGCACCGCTGCTCGCATCTCGTCCCGGCCAAGCCGCTGCAAATCGTCGTTGAAGTCGCCAAGGCTGGCAGTCAGCATCAATGGCTCGATACCAGCCCCGATCGCGCGCTCGGCCAACGTGTCAGCCGCATGTTGTCCAGCGGGATCGTTATCGCGCGCAATATAGAGGCGGCGCAGCGATGGCGCGATTTGCAACGCGGACAGGTGACCCGCTGAGAGACTGGCGATCATGGGTATGGTCGGCATGATCTGTCGGAGCGACAATATCGTTTCGATGCCCTCTCCGGCGACCAGGACTGATCCGGCCCGACCGAACCGCAAGCCGTTGCCGAGGAGATTACCCATGGCGCGGCGCGGAGTGACGACGGGCGCCTTTCCGCTGCCGTTCGGATCGAGCCAGGTACGATGGATGCCGGTCAAAAATCCGTCGTCACTGCGGACTGCTGCAATCAATGCTGGGAACGCGCTCGGCGTGCCAGGTGAATCGTCGTCATCGGCGCGATACCAGCAGTTGGGGTGGAACCGTAGCGAGCCGCACTCGCGCAGGTCGATGATACCACGCTGGCGCAGATAGGTCTCGGCAAGCGTGTCATGGATCGGCTGCGATATCGCCCACAGCCGTCGTGCAGCTTCCGGCGATCCGGTCGGTACGGGCGGCAGCGGTTCAAATGCCTTTGGCTCTGGCGGTGGCAGTGCCAGAAAGCGCCGCGCTTCCTCGAGCGTGTCGGCGAGCGAAGCCAATCGCTGGTTGGCAGTGATGAGGTCGAGCAGGTCGCCATGCTCGCCGGTGGCCGCATCGGTCCATTTACCCGCAGCGCCTTTGCCGGTGTCGGGTCCGGTCAGGCGGACGAACAGGCTGCGCCCCGGCGTGCCTTCGACATCGCCGATGAGCCAGTAGCGGCCCTGTCGGCGGCCTTGCGGAAGATAATGGCGACATACGCTCTCGGCAGTGCGAGCAAGCTGCCGGGCAAGGTCGGATGCATCTGGCATCTGATCCTCCTGAGACAAGAAAAGGGTCCGCCGCGCCCAAGCAATCCCCACGAAGCAGGCTTCGCGGGGACCCCGATGCACGGCGGACCCTCAGTTGCGAGCGGGTCTGGGGAGCGCGACCTACTCGGCGGCGACGGCGAAGGGGGTGTCGCCCTCGGCCTCGGCATTGTCGTCGATCGGCGCTTCGTCCGCCACGGACCGTGCGCCGTCATCTGCCGCCGACGGCGCTTCGCCATTGTCATCAGTATCGACAATGGCCTCATCGGCGGGCGACTCGCCCTCACTCTCGACCGGCGTTGGAATGGCGCGACCGGGCGTGCGGAGCGGTTCGGGCAACCAGCCGCTGCCTTCGAGCAGCACAGCGGCGCGCGCCGCCATGTCCGACTTCTTGAGATGCGCGATGCTTTCAGCCGTCCGTTCGCCCTTCGCCTCGGCCACCGCCTGCAAGATGCGCGCCTTGGTCACGCCGCCAAGGAACGTGTCTGCCGTAGGCGTCCAGCCCGCCGCCGCCATGTCGAGGTCGACCGCTCGGGCAAGCCGGTCGGCATGGGCGAGTGCACGCGGCCTGCGGTTGTAAGCCTCGAACATGGCGTTGACCGTGCAGGCGACGCAGTGGGCGAACAGCGCTTTCTGCTGCTCGCCGTCCATATCGCCAAGCGCATCCCACAGCGCCTCGGGTTGCGCGGGCAGCAGATCGGCAAGCGCCTGGTGCCGCGCATCGATCGACTGCGCGGGCGCCGTATCGCCGAGCCCCGGTGCCCGCTGCCCGAACCCGACATGCTTGGCGTCGAGTTCGAGGCAGCTGTCGAGTGAATAGCGATAGAACAGCCGCAGTACGAGCGCATGGAGGCAGGCGTGGAATGCCACCTCCGGCGACCGGGCCACTGCGTCCCGCAGCGCAAGCGTGCGGTGCGCGGTCAGTTCGGACATCAGCCGATCGGGAATTGGGCGCAGGCCTTCATCCTCCTCCGGCTCAGGCGCCACCTCGACATCGATGTCGATGCCGACCTGATCGCCGCCGCCGTCGGTGCCGTTGTCGGCATGGTCGTGGTCCCCATCCACAACAGCACCTTGCTCGGGCTCGATGGGCAGTTCGTCCTCGGGCCGAACGAAACCGCGCTCGATCCGCAAGCTGCCATCCGGCGCGATGCTGATGAAGGCACCGGCCTGCGTCACCTCATCGGCGTCATAGGCCAGCGGTCGCTGATCGAGCGCCTCGATTGCGGTTTCCAGTTCGCCCAGCCGTTCGTCGACTTCATCAGGCAGTTCGGGCAGGTCTTCGTGTTCAGCGACCAGTGCATCATATTCGGCCTGGAGCGCGTCGCGCGTGGCCTGTTCTTCGGCGGTGATCTCCACCGGCGTGCCGCGCAACTGGCGAAGCCCATAGGTGTGGCCATAGGGGAAGTCGGGCGCGGCATCGATCCAGCGCCAGCCTTCGGCCTGCACCTTCATCGCTTCATCGCGAAGCCGTTCCGAGACCATCAGATCGACCAGGCCGACATCCTGCAGCCAGCCGCCATCATCTCCCTGAAACAGGTCGCGCATGACGCCGCCGCCCGCCTCGATATAGGCATCGATGTTGATGAAACGGGCGCGCTTGTCGCATGCTCGCACCGCGCCTTCGGTCAGCATCCGGCGGATCGCGTAGGGCTGGCTGTCGTAGGAGCCGGCGAGCCGTTCGAAGATCTGCTCCTGACGCTCATGATCGCCGTTGACCGTGAACGCCATCAACTGGTCGAGCGTGATTTCATCCTCGGCATAGGCGTCGAGGATCTTCGGCGACACGCTGGCGAGCTTCAGGCGCTGCTTGACCACCGCCACCGATACGAACTGGTGCGCGGCGATCTCCTCCTCGGACTGACCCTTCTCGCGGAGCGCCAGAAATGCACGGAACTGGTCGAGCGGGTGCAGCGGTGCCCGCTGGATATTCTCGGCCAGGCTGTCTTCTTCAGCATCGCCCTCAGTGCGGATGATGCACGGCACCTGCGCATTGCGCGGGAGGCGCTTGCGCTTCACCAGCAATTCGAGCGCCCGGTAGCGACGACCGCCTGAGGGCACCTCGAACATGCCGGTCTCGTTGCCATCGGCATCGACGACGGCGCGCACGGTGAGCGACTGCAACAGCGTGCGCCGGGCGATATCCTCGGCAAGGTCTTCGATGCCGACGCCTGCCTTGATCCGGCGGACGTTGGATTGCGACAGCACCAGCTTGTCGAACGGGATATCGCGCGAAACGCTAAGCGCGAGCTTGGGATTGGACTTGGGCATGACACTTCTCCGGACGGCCCGGCCGGGAGCCTCTCTCCCGACACCTCGAACCGTCACGAAGCGAAGCGCCGCCCTTTTCCTCTGAAGAGAGCGACGCCGCAAACTGGGATGACGTTGAAAAGGAGAGCTATGCCGCCACCCGGTCGAACAGCTTCTTGGCCCGCCCCTCCAGATCAAGCCGGGCGTCCTGCTGCGCCTTGCCCCGCGCAAAGGCGGTGATGCCTTGAACGAAGTCGAACACAGACTCGGGCGGGCGGCCTTCCTCGGCCAGTACTGTGTCGATGATCTTGGCGGTCTCGGCTTTGCCGAACCCGCGCTTGCGCAAGAAATCGGTGCGGTCTTCGTCAGAGCGCGCGACAATGCGCTCGCGCGCCTGTCGGATGCCGTTGACGAACGGCAGTGGCGAGGAATCAGCGAACCGTGTCAGCGCCGGTGCCGCCTCATACGCAAAGCGGTTGGCGGCGTATTTGCTGTGCCGGATGCTGATCTCTTCGAAGTCCTCGACGCCCCAGAGATTGCGGTTCTGGCAGACCGCGCGAAGATAGAAGCTGGCGATGCCGAGAGTCTTGGCTCCCACCTCGCTGTTCCAGCAATAAAAGCCTCGGAAGTAGAGGTCGGGCGATCCGTCGGGCAGCTTGCCCGCCTCAATCGGGTTGAGGTCGTCGACCAGGAACAGGAACACGTCGCGGTCGGACGCATAAAGCGTGGTCGTGTCGGCGCTGATATCGACCATCGGGTTGTAAATGCCAGTCGACCAGTCGAGCACGCCGGGCACTTTCCAGCGCGTATCGCCTGTGCCGTTGCCAGCGATGCGCTGCACGGCGGCAACTAGCTCATGGTCGTAGATGCGGCCGTAATCCGGGCCGGTGACGGCGCGCAGTTCCAGCCGGCCATCGTCGGTTTCCAGCGTCTTGACCTGCTCGGCGCGGTGGTTGGTCAAGCCATATTGCAGGTTGATGCCGGCGAGGGGAGCCGGAAGTTGGCGCAGATATGCCGCTGGCGCGCCGACCAAAGCTGCCAGCTGGCCGAAGCTCCAATGCGTCGGTGCAATTGGCTGTTCCGCACCGGGCAGAATCAGATCGAGCCGTTCAGCATTGTCGCGGCTGGCTTCGACCCGCACTGCCGCACTTTCCACCGTGCGCGTTCGGCTGCGCTCGGCCCGGCTCTTCACCGACGCCATCAGCGCATCGAGCGACAAATAGCGCTCATCGGCGGGACGGCTGAACCATTCCGACGATACTCGCCCAATACGCTGGCCGCGGCCCACATCGACCTTGTAGCCACCGCTCCGGTCGGGGCTCGCGTCAAGAACTTGAACTTGTGTCATGAGATGTCTCCGCGACGGCCCGGCCGGGAGCCTCTCTCCCGACACTCGAACCGTCACGGCGACAGCCGCCGCCCTCTTCCTCTCTCCTTGACTTTGTAATGCGATCTCCTTACAAACAGCAGGCGTGTAGGAGACCGCCATGTCCGCAATGCTCGAAGAGATCAGCACCATCACCGCCAAGGGCCAGACCACGGTTCCGAAGTCGGTCCGGACCGCGCTTGGCGTCGATTATGGCGGCAAGATCGCGTTCCGGGTCGACGAGCGCGGCGTGTCGGTCCACCGCGCGGAGGTCGATAACGAAGACCCCGCCATCGACCGGTTTCTGGCATTCCTTGCCAATGACATCGCCCGGCGGCCCGAAGCGGTCACAGCGCTGTCGCCTGTATTGGCCGAGCGTATTAATATGCTGACCGATGGCATGAAGGTCGATCTCAATGCGCCAATCGACGGCGACGTCGATCTGTAATGCTCGAGGTGAACGGGTGGCAGCTGTTCGCCCACCCATTGTTTCTCGATCAGATCGAGAAGCTGGCGGGTGCGGTCGAAAAAGCGCGAGCGAAAGACCCGCGTGGCTGGCGCAAGTCGGCCAACGCGAAACTGCTCGCCGCCCTGCGGCAGTTGGTGTTCGAGACGATCCCGCAGGATCCCACCCGTCCCGAATACCGCCAGGGCGGAACGCTCGGCGATGCACGTAAGCACTGGTTCCGCGCCAAATTCGGCGGCGGGCGGTTCCGGTTGTTTTTCCGATACAGCAGCAGCGCCAAGGTGATCGTGTTCGCGTGGGTCAATGACGAGAACACCCTGCGGACCTATGGCTCGAAGTCCGATGCCTATGCCGTGTTCCGCAAGATGCTAGACGGCGGCAACCCGCCTGATGATTGGGCTGCACTGATTGCGGCGGCAAGCGATCCTGAAGTGCAGAAGCGTTTGGAGGCGGCCACGCCGGAAGCGCCGTGAGCACGTATCTGCGCTACGCTGGCAATCAGGGTTTGCTCGCAACGATGGAGGGCGACAGCATCGTCCGATGCCGTTGCCACGCAAACGCCGGATCCGCGCGCCGCGCAAATGGTCGCAAGACATTGGCGATCTGCATGACTACGTGCAGGCACCACCGCAGCGCGCATGCGTGGGTAAGGCAGGGACAGAGATCGCTGTCTTCGATGACTGGCCTGATCAGGTTCCGATTACCGACGCCGAACTGCGGGTCATCGAAGGCCATCTACGCAGCGAACTCGACAAGCTGTTCGGTCCGTTGCCGTGAGGTAAGGAGTAGCAAGCCATGACCAGCGCCGCCCGCCGAACGGATCAGGACAAGGCGTCGGTCTCCGCTACGGAACGCGCTGCGCTCTATCTGCGCGTCTCGACCAGCAAGCAGGCTGAAAGCGACCTCTCGATCCCCGACCAGCGTCGCCAGATCGAGAGCTACTGCCTGTCACGCGGCTGGGAGGTTGCGGATACATTCGTTGAACCGGGTAACACGGCCACCGATGATCGCCGACCTGCATTTCAGGCAATGATCGAAGCGGCAATGACCAAGCCGCCTGCGTTTACGGTCATTGTCGTTCACAGTTTCTCGCGCTTCTTCCGCGATCAGTTCCAATTCGAGTTCTATGTCCGCAAGCTGGCCAAGAACGGGGTGAGGCTTGTCTCGATCACCCAGGACCTTGGCGATGATCCGATGAGCGTCATGATGCGGCAGATCATGACCCTGTTCGACGAGTATCAGTCGAAAGAGAACGGCAAGCACACCCTGCGCGCCATGAACGAGAACGCCCGGCAGGGCTTCTGGAATGGCGCACGGGCACCGATCGGCTACCGGATCGTGGCAGTCGGGCAGCGCGGGGCGAAGATCAAGAAGGCGCTGGAAGTCGATCCGATTCAGGCTGAAACGGTGCGGCGCATTTACCGAATGGCATTGAACGGGGTCGAAGATCGAGGGCCGATGGGGCTCAAGGCGATCGCAAGCTGGCTCAACGAGAACAACATTCGCACCCGTGACGGCGGGCGCTGGGGTGTGGGTGCTGTCCACCAGATACTGACCCGGACAACTTACATCGGTCAGCACCGGTTCAATACGCGCGACCACAAGACCCGGCGTCCGAAGCCGGAGAGCGAGCACGCGATCATGCAGGTGCCTGCCATCGTCTCCGAGGCCGAGTTCGAGACCGTGCAGCGGTCATTGAAGGCCCGCAGCCCGAAGATGATGCCGCCGATGGCGGTGGGTGGTCCGACACTGCTTACCGGCATCTGTTTCTGCGCGTGCTGCGGCGGTGCGATGACGCTGCGCACCGGCACCAGCAACACCGGCAAGGAATATCGCTACTACACCTGCGCGACCAAGGCCCGACAGGGCGTGACGGGCTGCCCTGGCATCACCGTGCCGATGGACCGGCTGAATGACGCGGTAATCGCGCATATCGAGAAACGCTTACTTGAACCTGCACGGTTGGAAGCGCTGATGGACCAGATCCTCGAACGCAGGGACGACTGGGTGGCCCAGCGCCGACTTCATGTCGCTGATCTTGAGCGTCGGGCAACCGAGGCCGAAGCCAAACTCAAGCGGCTCTATGAAGCAATCGAGAACGGCGTGCTCGATATGAGCGATCCGTCGCTTAAGGATCGCATTGCCGAACTGGCGGCGACGCGCGATCAGGCCAGAGGAGACGCGGACCGGGCGGTCTCGCACATCGAGAAGATCGGGCCGACGATCACAGCGGAAAGCCTTCGGGCGTTCGCGAAGGCGTCCCGGAAGAAGCTGCGCAACAACGATGGGTCGTTCGCACGCGACCATATCCGCGCCGTCGCGCAGCGAGTCGAAGTGGTCAGCAAAACAGAGGTCCGCATTCGCGGTCAGCGCAGCGAACTGCTCCGAACCTTGACCGCCGCCTCTGGCGTAGAGGCGGCGGTGCTAGGCGTTCGTGGTTTTGAACCGAAATGGTGCACCCAAGAGGATTCGAACCTCTGGCCTCTGCCTTCGGAGGGCAGATTATCAGCACGTTGTCGGACCCTGCCGGATGCCAGAAACGGCTGAATAGCTTGACTTATTATCCCTAGGCGTCCACCTATTTCCCGCGATGTTTTCCGTATTTTTTCCGTATACGGAATGGGAGATAGCGGGATGGACTTAGGCAAGGTGAAGGATCGGGAGGCGCTCAAGCCGAGCCGGGAACCCTATTGGCAGCGGCTTCGCCCTGGCTGTTTCATCGGCTATCGCCCTTCGGCGCGCGGCGGGGCCGGGACATGGATCGCCCGCGCGTATGATGAACAGGCCCGCGCCTATAAGTTGAAGGCGCTGGGTGACTTTGGCAGCGAACCCAGCCGGGATCGCTTCGCGCTCGCAAAGGTGGAGGCCGAATCCTTTGCCACCCGGATTGAAGGCGGTGGCGAAAGCAAAATTGAGACTGTCGAACAGGCTTGCCGACGCTACGGCCAGAACAGGCCGGATGCCGAAGCCCGGTTCCGGCGCTACGTCTATAGCGACCCCATCGCCAAGCTGAAGCTGGCCAAGCTGCGAAGGCATCACCTGATCGACTGGCGCGAGCGGCTGGCGACTACCCCGGCGCAGGTAAGCCGCAGGAAGGAAGGCGAGCGCATCACCCGCCAGCGCGCCCCGTCATCGATCAATCGGGACATGACGCCCCTACGCGCGGCCTTGAACAAGGTGCTGGCCCCCGGCAACCCGGGCACGGAAGCGGCATGGCAAGAGGCGCTGAAGCCGATTGAGAACGCGGATCGGCAACGGACCCTTTATCTTGACCGAAAGCAGCGCCAGAACCTCCTAGCGGCGCTGACAGCGGAGGCCGCGCCTTTCTTTCGGGCCATGTGCCTGTTGCCCCTTCGCCCCGGCGCGGTGGCTGGGCTGACCGCAGGCGACTATGACAAGCGCACGTCCCTGTTGACCATCGGCAAGGACAAGAACGGCAAGCCCCGGCAAGTGGTGTTGCCAGCCGCCGCCGCGAAGCTGTTCGCGGAACAGGCGAAGGGGAAGCTCCCCGGCGCTCCCCTGTTCATGCGGGCGAACGGCACGGCATGGGACAAGAACAGTTGGAAGGTTCCGATTGCCGACGCGGTGACGGCGGCGAAGCTCCCCGCCGGGGTGACCGCCTACACCTTGCGCCATAGCGTCATCACCGACCTTGCGCGCGGCGGCTTGCCCCTGCTGACCATCGCACAGATCAGCGACACCAGTGTCGAGATGATCGAACGGCATTATGGCCAGTGGAGCAATTCAGCGGCGACTGAGGCGCTGGCGGGGCTGGCACTATGAATCCGCAAGCGGAACCAACCGAAGTGGCATTAGCCACCGCAATGAGGCGATTGCCATTGGCTGAGGGTAAGTTGGCTGAAGTCGAACGATATGCCCGCTGGATGAGCTTAGAGATCGGCTTTATTTTGATGAACGATTTGCCGATGGCGAAGTTAACGCGCGGCAAAGATGAGAAGCGCCGAGAGCTGGAAAAGCTCATGAAGCTGACAGCGCAATTGTATAACCATATCGAGACAATGCATCTCGACAGCCGGAGCGAAATCGATATCCGAGCCAACCCCCGCGGAGAAAGGCAGTGCCAACCTGCTTGGTCGATCACGTCGGTTCAGTTTGATGTGCGGCGTTTAGGCGAAGCGGCGGCAGCGGCCTTAGATGACTTGTCGCCTAGCGAACCGAGGCAAGGCCGCAAACCAAGCGTCGGGGCTAATCACGTCGCCCATGTCGCGATCCACAATTTTGAAAGTCTGACCAATCAGCGCGCGACCGTAAGAACCGATCACCAAAGTGCCAAGGCTTATGGACCGTTCGTCGAGTTTCTCGCAGATGTATTTGCTGCAACAGGATTGCGCGCTAGTGCTGAGAGTGCCGCCAAACTGGCGATTGATGAGCGCCGCAAGGGTATAGATCCTTTGGCGTCCGGGGCAGTCATTAAGATTATCCCTGCAAAATGCGATGGAAAAAATGGGGCGGTTGAATAGCCCGTTTTCTCCTTTGGAACGCGTCCCAGCGTCCAGATAAATAGAGCGCCGTTCAACAGAACGGAGCCATACCGATGCAGCTACTCAGACTCCCCGACGTGATGGGCCGCACGGCGCTTTCACGGTCGGCGCTCTATAACTTGATGGCAGAGGGCGACTTTCCGAAACCCGTAAAGATTGGCGGGCGCATCAACGCTTGGCCAGTTCAGGACATTGACGCCTGGATTCAGTCGCGGATTGAAGCGCGGGAGCGCGCCGCATGACCCAAAAAGATGACCCCCGCGCGGGAAGCGCAGGGGCCGGTGTCACTGTTGCGGGCGACACCATGGTCCCTACCCCAAAGTCTGACGAAACGCCAGACGATACCGTGATGGCCGAATTGGAAGCGAGCTTTGGCCCGCTGTTCGATAAGGCCGAGTTTCAACAGATCGCGGCGAAGTGGGACGATTGGCGCGACACGTTCCGCATCATCCTGTTTGCCGGAACCCATGACCGGGTGGCGTTGGCCGATATCATTCGAGAAATGGACCGGACAAACGAACCGCCCGTGCAAAGCCTGCTCGACGGCTTGGAGGGGCTGGGCGACTTCATCGACAACGCCCGCAACCTGATCCGCTTAATTCAATGCCGGGCCATGCTGGCGACCGCCGATGCGTCTGGCGTTACCATGGCCGAGCTGTTCGCCGGGGAACGGGAGGCCGGGCAATGACCGGCATCATCTATACTGAGGCAGCGGATATCGACGCGACGACCGGGCGGATGCTCGTGACCTTCACGTCCGGGGGGACGGAATATCGGTTTCATATCCCCGCCGATGTCGCGCTGCGGTTTCGTCACCAGATCATGACGGACGGCTGGCGAGTGTGTTGCGCGCCCGATGCGGACGTTGTGTCGCTGGCGGCGCGGCGAGCAAAGGCACGGCGCGACCGGAGCGCAAGGGCGCGGGAGGGCAGCAAGTGAAGCCCCCGCACCTGATCGCCGTCACCCCGGAGCCGTTCGGCTATGGCTTTGACGTTACCGTCAATCCGCCACCGCAAGGCATCGGGCACGACCGCGAGTTCCGCGCCTATGCCGACGCCCGCGCCTATGCCGACCAGCTCAGCAAGGCGATGGGCTGGCCCGTCATCGATCAGGCGGGCGACCATGGCTGATGGCAAAGAACGTCAACCATAAGGGACGGCGGCAAGAGCCTGCCCATGTCCGCCTGTATAATTCGATCACGCAATGCGAGGCATGGCGCGACTTGTCGGGCAACGCGGTCAAGGTGCTGATCGCCTTGGCGCGGATGGACAAGGGCGGGCACAATGGGGAGCTGTTCATGTCCGCCCGCAAGGCGGCACTGGAAACCGGCCTAAGCACAAACACGGCGCACAGGTGCCTTGCCGAGCTAGAGCAACATGGCTTCATCGCACCGACCGAGAAGGGCTATTTCAGGGGATCGGCCAGTAAAGCAACGCAATGGCGGCTGACATGGGTCGGCGCGCCCGGCTATCCCCCGACCCGCGACTTTGAAAAATGGGAGCCGATTGGAAAAGATTTTCCGTCGCAAAAATTGAGCGGTGCCGTCGCAAATATTGCGCGGAAACATGGAAACGAGAATGCCCCGGTCGCAAATATTGGGACGGGAGACACGGAAACGAGCGACGTTTCCAAAGCCGTTTCATGCTCAAATATTGCTACACAAGTAGTTAGCCAGGGGCAGGGGCCGAACGAGGGCAATTCCAGTCAACGGAAACAGGCCGATTATGCGAATGGCGCTTTCGCGGATTTTGCAAACGGCGTCGACTTGGACGCGTTGCGCGAGAGTTTGCGCCATCGCCTGAGCGCATCGCCAGCCGGAACGCAGACCAGCCTTGCCCGCCAAGCTGGCATCCCTGGCGGCACCCTGTCCAAGTTCATTGGCGGGCGCGGCTTGCCTGATCGCTACCGCCGTTCGCTCGCATCGATCCTGAGTGCAGCGGCATGACCGGGGGGCCATCCGAACCCTGGGGCCGTCATTCGGGAAACCGATGCGGGACTGACAAAACCATGCGCGTTGCCCCGGTTGGTTCCGCGCGAAGCATTGGAGGCAAACATGACTGACACAGATCGGCGCGAACCGCCCGAACACCTATCCCCCGACGCGGCGGCATGGTGGCGCGAGGTGCTGCGCGATTACACCTTGGAACCGCATCACCTTCGCCTGCTGCAATCGGCGGCTGAAGCATGGGACCGGATGCAACAGGCGCGGGCGACACTGGCCGACCATGGCGCGCTCACCTTCACCGACGAACGCGGCGTTATCCGGGCGCATCCATGCGTTGCCATGGAACGGGATGCGCGCGTCGCCTTTGCCCGCCTTGTGCGCGAGCTTGACCTGGACGCTGGCGCACCAGCCGAAAGCCCCCGACCCCCTGCCCTTCAATCGAACAGGAGAAAGACCCATGCCGGTTAAGCGACGCGCGGGCAAAGCCCGGAAGCAGCTCGACAGCGAAGAGCTGGACGACCACTTTCACGGCCCCGGATCGGCCCTGATTAACGGCTGCGGCTATTGCGGGCAGTTCGCCAGTAGCGACCATTGGAATCAGCTATCGCCAGAGGAACAAGCAACCGTTGTGGCGGCGATGCGCGCCGATTGGGAGCGGTGCCGGGCGCAGATCATGGACGCTTGGGACAACCGCACCGAACACGAACGGTGGTGCAGCGAGCATCACCACGGCAACCCGGATCGGCCATGGTCGCAGCGTGAGTTCGAACCAGCCGCATAAGCCCATTTTTGGAGACACAGACATGACCGACAAGCCGACATTGACCGTTCAAAATGCAACGGAGGCGTTCGCGCAAAGGCTGATCGACCTGGGCGCAAGCTCTAGCGAAGTGGTGCAAGCCCTGATCGCTGTAGCGGCTGGAATAACGCTGAAGGATATCGGGGCCGAGCGCACGAAACAGTATTTTGCAGACGTGGCACTGCACCTGTTCGATGATGACGGCGATTGACTTTTTCGCCATCTTGTGCTTTAGCTTTTGGCGATTGGCGCGCTTCCCGGCCCTTCCGGTTAAAGCGCGGTGACGCCTCCACCTTGGACCCCTGTTCATGGCCCTGGCGTCGGCACGAGTTGGGGCTTTTGCCTCAGGGATCAACGTGCCGACGCGACAGATGGGCGTCGGCGTTCAGGGACACAATCACATGACTACTCACACGACGCGCGGCCTTCAGGAATGCCGCGAGATCATGGCCCGGCACGGCGGCAAGCTGAAGGCGGTTGCGGGCGACACGTTCGATACGCTTCACGCCAAGCTGGAAAAAGCGAAGTCCAACGGCGCACACGTCGCTGACTTTCGCCGCATTCGGCAAGAGGCGGCGAGCTGGATCGCCAATCATACCGACAAGCCCGACTGGAACCCGGAGCGCGACCAGCCCGCCTATGACGCGGCACTGGCCTTCCTGGATATCTGCGACGGCACGATCAGCAATCAAGTCGCTGCACTGGAGGCGCTGAAGGGCGCGGGCCGCTTTGGCGAAGCCGGGACCGATTCGGGCTGGATCAACGCCCGCACGAAAGAACCCATCCGCCTGCTGAAGCCCGACGAAAAGTTGAGCGCCGATAAGCCGCGCCCCGATATCAGCGTTGGCGCGCTGCTGGAGGGAATGCTTGTCGGCCCCCGCAACCATCAAGTGCGCAACGCGCTGGAAAGCGGCACCGATACGGCGGGCGGCTATACCGTGCCAGAGATGCTGATGAGCGAGTTCATCGACAAGCTGCGGGCACGATCGGTCTTTGTCGAGGCTGGCGCGCGGACGATGACGCTGGACGAAGCCAACGTGAAGATCGTCCGGCTTGAAGGCGACCCGACCGCGACCTGGCGCACTGAGAATGCCAGCATCGGCGACAGCGATGCGCTATTCGGCGCAATCAGCATGAACGCCCGTTCGCTTTCGACGCTTGTTAAGGTGCCTTACGAGCTTTTGCAGGACGGCGTGAACATCGCTGAAATCCTGGAAACGGCCCTGATCGGCGCGCTTTCGACCGAGTTGGACCGGGCGGCTATGTTCGGCGCTGGCGGGCTTGAGCCGGCGGGCCTGTTCGGACGCTCGATCAATAGCGTTTCGATGGGCACCGATGGCGGGACGCCGGACAATTACGACGACCTGCTAGACATGGTTTACGAAATGGAGCTGGACAACGCGGGACCGGCCACGGCGGCAATCTGGCATCCCCGCACGGCCCGCACCTATCGCAAGCTGAAGGATACGACGAACCAGCCGCTTGTCGCGCCTGAGCCGGTGGCATCCATGCCCAAGCTGGCGACAACCGCCGTGCCCATCGATCAGACGCAGGGCACGGCGGCGGGCATCTGTTCAACCGTCCTGATGGGCAATTTTGCCGACGCGATTCTGGCCATCCGGGAACAGTTGACCATCATCCGCCTGGACCAGACTTTCGCGGCCAACGGACAGGTCGGCTTTTGGGCACGTATGCGCGCGGACGTGGCTTTCACGCGCGAAGCGAGCTTCTGCAAGCTGATCGGCGTGAAGGCGTAACGGGACCGCTTCTCCCTCATTACGCCGGGGGGCGGTTGGCTTGAACCGCCCCCTAACCTTTCCCGCCAGCGGAGCGGATCAAATGAACAAAGCGAACATGAAATGACCGGTTTGATCGGGGCGCTTAGAGTATCCCTTGGGCTGGATTCGGCACAGTTCGAGGCGGGCGCAAAGAAAGCGCGTGTTATCGCGCGCCGGGAAGCGCAGGGGATCCAGAAAGAGTTTACGACCGCGACGACCCAGTTGAGCAACACGCTCAAAGGGCTGGCGGTTGCCGGGTTGGCGTCGGGTTTCCTGACAGCCGCTAAAGCCGCTCTCGACTATAGCGACGCCATTGTCGATTTGGCCGACCGAACCGGCGCATCGACCAAGGCCATTCAAGAGTTCCGCTATGCCGCACAGATGAGCGGATCGGACGTTGCGACGGCGGACGACGCAGTCGGCAAGTTCGCCCGCACCCTTGGTTTGGCCGAGTCAGGCAGCAAGAAGCAGGCCGACTTGCTGGCCAGCCTTGGCGTCACGTCGCGCGATTTCGACACGGCGCTTCGGCAGACCATGGACGGACTGGCCAAGTTGCCCTCCGTTGCCCAGCGCAATGCCATTGCGCTTCAGGTGTTCGGCAAGTCGGCCGCTACGCTCACGGCCCTGATGGGCGAAGGGTCGCAAGGCTTCAGGTCGATAGCAGACGAGGCGAACCGTTATGGCATCGTCATTGACGAAGGCGTGTTGCGGAAGGCCGGGCCAGCGAACGACGCGCTAGACCGGATGCGGCTGATCCTTGACGCGAGTTTCGCCGCATCAATTGCCGACAATGCCGACGCCCTGACTTCGCTGGCCAACGGCTTCGGCCAGATCGCAGTGGGCATCGGCGGTGCGATCAGCAAATTGGATGAATGGGCATTCAAGTTCAAGCAAGCGGTGCGCGCCAGCATCGGCTGGACGCCTTGGGGAGGCGAGGCCAGCGGAGATGCGGCCAAGGGTGCCCGCGAAATGTATTATCGGGAGGCACAGGCACGGGCGGCGCAACCCGTCGCGCGCACGTTCGCATCCGCCCGCAAGGCAGAGGCAGCACGACAGGGCGCCGCGTTTCCGACGCCAGCTAGCACGACTGGGGGGCGAAGCGGCAGCAACGCGGCCCGCGAAGCCGAACGCCGCGCACAGGAAGCGCAGCGTAACCTAGAGCGGTTTCAGGACGACCTTGCCCGGCTTCAGGAACAGGAGCTTTCGCTGCGTCAGGAAATGTCAGTCGATTTGCGCGAACAGGCAATGTTCGAGCATCAAAGGCTGGCGATGGAACGCGACGGGTTTGAGACTACGCTTGCCCGCCGTGTCGCTGAAGGCGAATTGACCGCTGCGCAGGCAGAGGCGCTGCGGTTGCAATTCGATCAGAACGCAGAGATGCAGGCCGGTCTAGTCAACCGCCAGCTTGACGAACGGCTGATGCGCGAGGGCCTGGACCTGGCCAATGCAGCGTTCGATTTGCGCGCGGAGGTGTTACGGCACGAATTGGAGGGCGCGCGTTCTGCTGCGGAGCGGGCGCGGATTGAGGCGGCGCTAGTCGACCTAGGCTATCAGCGCGAGCGCGCCACCCTTCAAGCGATCCTAGACCTTGAACACGGCTCAAAGGTGGAAAGGGCTATCGCCAAGCAGCGCATGGACGCACTGGACGGGCTTCGCTCTGGCGATCAGGCACAGGTTCAGCGCCGCAATCTTGGCCCGCTCGGTCGTTACATTGATGAGTTGCCGCGCACGGCAGAGGAATTGAACGAGGCGTATCAGCGAGTTGCCGCCGATGGGCTGGGTTCTGTGACTGACGGCATTGCGGATGCTATCACTGGTGCGCGGTCACTGGCGGATGTGTTCAAGAATGTGGCCGATCAGATCATCCGGGATCTTCTGCGGATTGCCCTTCAAAGGAGCATTGTTAGCGCCTTGGGTAATTCGCTCGGGGGCATTCTGGGTGGCAGCACAAGCGGCATCCTGCCGGGCGATCAGCCGCTGCCAACGTCAACGCCTAAGTTGCCAGGCTTCGCAAACGGCGGTTCCTTCATGGTTGGCGGCGCACCGGGCGTTGACCGCAACGTGCTCTCTATCAATGATATTCCGCAGGCGATGGTTTCGTCTGGCGAGCGGGTGACGGTCGATCCTAAAGGCGGCGGCGCTGGCAACACCTACGTCATCAAGGGCAATCTGCTGACGCCGGAGTTCTGGGAGCAAATCCAAGCCGAGAGCCGCAGCGGCGCGGCGCAAGTCATTGTCGAGAGGGACCGCCGCGCGGCCTATGTGCAAGGGCGACAGGCTGGGCGCTAGCTTTGATCGACTTTGGCCTTAGCTGCTGCAACTGCGGCCAGTCGAGCTTCAGCGTCCGCCACAGCGGCCTGATCGAGTTTAGCCATGGCTTCAGGATAGTAACCCTGTCGGATATCAAAGCCATTGATCGCCGATCCAAGCCCTACCGCGCGCGCGACGGATTCAATTAATTGATGGTATCGCTCAACCATAACGTTAGGCTCAAATGGCTCTTTCAAAGATGCCTGAATGAAAAGGTTACGAGCGCTCCGGACTTCTAAATTATCGGAAAATACAACATCAACCAAATTGATAGCAGCACGTGCATCGACATTTAATATTTCGACACGAGACTTCATCAGCGCGTAAAACACGTTCAGCTGGATTTGACGTTTCGCGTCGGCCTCTGCGGTTTCCCTGCGATATTGCTCGGCCCATTGGGCCGCTAAGCGAGGCGTTTTAGCAGCAATGATTAAAGCGGCGATGGCGGCAAGCATTGTAGCAACGCCAGCAATCGCTTGAACCCATTCAGCCGACATCGCGGACAGCCCCTGCGGTGACTTAGCTTTTCCGTATCTTTTCCGTGCAGCGCTAAATTAGGCAGTCTAAGTCATTGAAAAATGGCGCACCCAAGAGGATTCGAACCTCTGGCCTCTGCCTTCGGAGGGCAGCGCTCTATCCAGCTGAGCTATGGGTGCGTGGTCAGGCCGGTTAGCAGAGCATTCCGCGCCGCGCCAGCCTGTTTTAGCGTCGCCGTCCTTCGATCTCCACCCGCTGGAAATTGCCCAGCCCGCACGCGCCCAGCGGTTGCAACCCCCCGCCCTGATTGGTCAGTACGCGGATGATGTCCACCGAACACAGCTGGTTGACCCGCGGTTCATAGGCAAAGCGCCGCTCGACCGCCAGTTGCGGACAGCGATTGGGCAGCGTGTTGCGATAGACCTCGCCGCCCAGCATCTCGAAATCCACCACCCGGTCGGACCGCACCTGCGTCTGGCGCAGGCGGATGGTGGAAATGCACGACACCGGCTCGCCCACCGGCGTCGCGCGCGGCGTCACCTCGGCCGCATCCTGCCCGGCCCGGTCGGGCGTCGCCACGCATCCGGCCACCAGGAACAGGCATGAAATCAACGCGGTGCGGCGCATGGTTCAATTCTCCTGCAAGGCGGCCTTGCGCTTCGGGGCGGGTGGCGGCGTCTTGGGCTTGAACGCGCAGAATGCCGCAACGTCGCATCGCCAGCATTCCGGCGTCCGCGCCTTGCAGACATAGCGGCCATGCAGGATCAGCCAGTGATGCGCGTGCAGCCGGAACGGCGCGGGCGTCGCCTTGTCCAGCTTCTTCTCGACCGCCAGCGGCGTCTTGCCCCGCGCCAGGCCAGTGCGGTTGCCGACGCGGAAGATATGCGTATCGACAGCAAAGGTCTCGGCCCCGAACGCACAGTTCATCACGACATTCGCCGTCTTGCGCCCCACGCCGGGCAGCGCCTCCAGCGCGTCGCGGTCGTTCGGCACCTGACTGCCATGATCGCGGATGAGCACCTCCGACAGGGCGATGACATTCTTCGCCTTGGCATTGAACAGGCCGATCGTCTTGATGTGCTGCTTCAGCCCCTCCTCACCCAGCGCAACCACCTGTTCGGGCGTATGCACCTCGGCGAACAGCCGCCTTGTCGCCTTGTTCACGCCCACATCGGTCGATTGCGCCGACAGGACGACCGCGACGAGCAGCTGGAAATGATTGCCAAAGGCAAGCTCGGTCTCCGGCGCGGGGTTCGCCGCCGCCAGCACCTCGTAAAAGGCGATGACGTCCGCCTTCTTCAAAGCGCCAGCACGTCCCGCATGGTGTACCGCCCCGCCGCCCTGCCGGTCAGCCACAGCGCGCCGCGCACGGCACCGCGCGCAAAGATGGTGCGGTCATAGGCGCGGTGGTTCAGCTCGATCACCTCGTCCGGCCCGGCGATGATGACGCTATGATCGCCCGGGATCGTCCCGCCGCGCACGCTGGCAAAACCGATCGTGCCCGCCACCCGCTCGCCGGTCAGGCCGGCCCGCCCGGTCACGCCCACTTCTGCCAGCGTCGTCCCCCGCCCCTCGGCCGCGGCATCGCCCAGCATCAGCGCGGTGCCCGATGGCGCATCACGCTTGGCGCTGTGATGCGCCTCGACGATCTCGATATCCCATCCCTCGCCCAGCCGCGCCGCCGCCTGGCGCACCAGGTCGGTCAGCAGCGTGACGCCAAGCGAGGTATTGCCCGTTTGCAGCACCGCAATCTCGCCCGCCGCCGCATCGATCATCGCGTGCTGCGCGTCCGTGAGCCCGGTGGTGCCGATCAGGATCGGCTTGCCCGCCCCCCGTGCCGCCGCCAGATTGGCCTCCAGCGCAGCGGGCACCGAAAAGTCGATGAGCACGTTGGCCGCTGCCGCCACCGCCGCCGGATCGCCGCCCGCATCGGCCTTGGCTGCCACTGTCACGCCCATGCGCGCCGCCACCGCCGCGATGGCCAGCCCCATGCGCCCGTCCGCGCCGAAAATGCCGATGCCGGTCATGCCGTTCCTTGTGTCCGCTGCAATCGACCAGGGGCATAGCAGCGCGGAAACAACGACCCAAGGGCGGATATTCCCATCCGTCACCCCGGCCTTGTGCCGGGGTCCAGCCTGGTCCTCGCCATTCCACCCGATGCCGCACGCTCGATGCCGGAACAGGTCCGGCATGACGGTCGGGAAGGCGCTGGCCGGTCGGCACCCCTTCCCCGCTCGTCCTGAGCCTGTCGAAGGACGCCGCCCGGCCCCTCACCCCAGCAGGATCGCGCTCGCCACGGCGACGATCATCAGCGCGAACAGACGCCGGGCCACGCCAGCGCGGCTCGCCAGCCACCGCACCATCGGCATTGCCGCCACCGTGCCCAGCGCCCCGCCCGCCACCAGCGCGCCGAACAGCGCCCAGTCGACCGACCCGGACAGGGCATAGCTGGCGCTGGTCGCTCCGCCGAACAGGGCGACGGACACCAGGCTGGATGCCGCCGCATTGGCGATCGTCATGCCCGTCGCCGCCATCAGGCCCGGCGCGATCAGGAACCCGCCGCCAATGCCGAAAAACCCGGCGGCCAGCCCCGCGCCCATCCCCGCCAGCGCCAGTTTCGGCACCATCGCGCTGGACAGATGCACCGCCGGGTCACCCTCGCTCTTGCGCGGGATCATCATCGACACGGCAATCGCGATCATCGCCAGCGCGAACCAGTTCAGCAGCGCCGCGCCGTCGGTGCGCTTGCCGATTTCCGCGCCGATCATCGCACCGGCCAGCCCGGCCGCTGCGAACACGCTGGCGCACGGCCATTTCACCGTCCCCGCCCGCGCCTGTGCGGTCAGGCCGACGGCGGCGTTCACCGCAACCGCCGCCGCCGACGTGCCGATGGCCAGATGCGTGTCGGCCACGCCAACGACATAGATCAGCCACGGCGTCGCCAACACTGATCCGCCCCCGCCGAACAGCGTCAGCAGCAGGCCGACCAGCGCCCCGCCCAGCGCCGCCAGCATCAGGCTTTCGGCCGCGCCCATCGCATCAGGCCGTGCGGCGGTTCCACGGGGCCAGCATCAGCACCCGCGCCATGCCGCAAAACCCGGTCGCCCCGGCAAAGGTCAGGCCAGCGCCGACGAACGCCGCCAGCCCGAACCAGCCCGGCGCGACGAACAGGCCCAGCAGGACGCCGATCAGGACCAGGGAACCCGCCGCGATCTGCACTTGCCGCATGATTTCCAGCGGTGCCTTCGCATCTGTGACGACCGGCAGCCCGGCCTGTGCCCATGCATCGACACCGCCCGCCAGGACATAGGCCGTGCCCGGCACGGCGGCGGCCAACCGGTCGCACGCCCCCGCCGTCCGCATCCCCGTGCGACAGGTAAAGATCGCCTCCGCCCCGGCGGGCGCAACGAACTGTCCGGCGGACAGCGGGCGCGACAGCGCACCCGACACATGGCGGCGGGCAAACTCGTCCGCCTCGCGGATGTCGATCAGCACGGCCTGCCCGGCATCGATGCGGGCACGCGCCTGTTCGGGGGTCAGGGAAATCAGCGACATTGAAGGGACTCCGGTTCGGGGGGACAATAGATCTCGGCCAGCGTGCCCATCACCTTCAGCGCGGCGGGATCGGCGATCCGGTAATGGATCGTCTGCCCCTCGCGCCGGGTGGCCAGCACCCCGTCCTCGCGCAGCATCGCCAGATGCTGGGACAGCGCCGACTGGCTGATGCCGACGCGCCGCTGCAATTCGCTCACCGGCAATTCGCCGCCATCGGCCAGCTGGCAAAGCACCATCAGCCGCCGCTCATTGGCGAGCAGGCGGAGCAGCGCCGCTGCACGCGAAGCGCTGGCTTCGAAAACGGTGCGGTCGAAACGGGTCAGGTCAAGCATGACGCGGAATATATAAGTTGATTCTAATTTAGCAAGTTCTAATATGATGGCCAAGGAGATTGACCATGCACCCCATCGTCCACGGCTTTTTCGATTCCGCCACCAACACGGTCAGCTATGTCGTCCATGATCCCGCGACCCGCATGGCCGCGATCATCGACCCGGTGCTCGACTTCACCCCCAACAACGGCCGCACCGGCACGGCCAGCGCCGATGCGCTGCTCGCTCATGTCCGCGACCACGGCCTGACCGTCCAGTGGCTGCTGGAAACGCACGCCCATGCCGATCATCTGTCGGCGGCGCACTGGCTGCGCGAACAGACCGGCGCGCCCATCGTCATCGGCGGCCATATCGCGGACGTGCAGCACATCTTCGCGCCGCTGTTCGAGGCGGACGACGTGACCCCGGACGGCAGCGTGTTCGACCGTCTGGTCGGCGACGGCGACACGCTACCGCTCGGTGATATGGCGATCCAGGTCATCCACACGCCGGGGCACACGCCCGCCTGTGTCAGCTATCATGTCGGCGATGCTCTATTCGTCGGCGATACCCTGTTCATGCCCGACTATGGCACCGCCCGCGCCGACTTTCCCGGCGGCGATGCGACGACCCTTTATCGCTCCATCCGGCGGCTTTTAGCCCTGCCCCCCGAAACCCGGATGTTCGTCGGCCATGACTATCTGCCGCCGTCGCGCACCGACTATGCATTTGAAACGACCGTCGGCGATCAGCGCGCGCGCAACATCCATGTCCATGACGGGGTGAGCGAGTCGGAGTTCGTCGCCATGCGCACCGCCCGCGACGCCCGGCTCGACGCCCCGCGCCTGATCCTGCCCTCCCTGCAAGTGAACATCCGCGCCGGTGCCATGCCACCGCCAAACCTGCAGGGTCAGGTCTATCTGCGCATTCCGGTCAACGCGATCTGACGGCGTTGATGCAGGGGGCACTCGCAATGTTGGATTTGGCCTGCTTAAGTGCCGCCATGCCCGCTCCTCGCCTTGCCCACTACCTCGCCAACGGCATCGTGAAGCCGGTTTGCCTGACAATCGCCGGGCAGGAAAAACCGATCCGTTTCGTCAAAACTGTCAACCGTCAGCCATGACCCGTTCGGTCCCCTCCATCGTCATCCTGACCGGCGCGGGCATCTCGGCCGAAAGCGGCATCGCCACTTTTCGGGGCCCCGGCGGACTGTGGGAGGGACACCGGGTAGAGGATGTCTGCACGCCGGAGGCGCTGGCGGCGGACCCCGATCTCGTCCACCGCTTCTACGACCTGCGCCGCGCCGCGCTGGCAACGGTACAGCCGAACGCTGCCCACCATGCCCTTGCCCGGCTCGACGCCGAATGGCCCGGCGACCTCCTGATCGTCACCCAGAATGTCGATGACCTGCACGAACGCGCCGGGGCGAAGCGGCTCATTCATATGCATGGCGAACTCAAATCCGCCCTCTGCGCTGCCTGCGACCATCGCCAGCCATGGCCCGATGCCCTGCCGCCCGGCAGCGTCTGCCCCGTCTGCACCGCGCCGGCGCTGCGCCCCGACATCGTGTTCTTCGGCGAAATCCCTTACCGGATGGACGAAATTGAAATCGCGATCCGCGACGCCGACCTGTTCGTCTCCATCGGCACCTCCGGCGCGGTCTATCCGGCGGCCGGCTTCGTCCAGACCGCCCGCCATATCGGCGCCCACACGCTGGAAATGAACCTCGATCCCTCGGCGGGCAGCATCTTCTTCCACGAAAGCCGCCTGGGCCGGGCGGGCGACCTGGTGCCCGAATGGGTGGAGGCGGTGCTGGCGGCCCGATAACCCCTCCGTGTTCCTGCGAAAGCAGGAACCCAGAGCCACAAGGGGCCACGCTCAACCACTCTGGGCTCCTGCTGTCGCAGGAGCACTTATCCTCCCAGCGCCTTTTGCCGCCGCCGCTGGACCGAGCTACCGATGCCCATCGCCTCGCGGTATTTCGCCACCGTCCGCCGGGCGATGTCGAACCCCTTGGCGTTCAGCATCTCGACCAGCGTGTCGTCGGACAGGATCTTCTTCGGATCCTCCGCCTGAATGAGCGACCGGATCGCTGCCTTCACCGCCTCCGCCGACACCGCATCGCCGCCATCCGCCGACTGAATCGCGCTCGTGAAGAAATATTTCAGCTCGAACAGCCCCCGGGCACAGCTCAGATATTTGTTGCTGGTCACACGACTGACGGTGGACTCGTGCATCTCGATCGCGTCCGCCACCCGCGCCAGCGTCAGTGGCCGCAGATGGGCAACACCATGCAGGAAAAACGCCTCCTGCTGCTTCACGATCTCGCTCGCCACCTTGATGATCGTCCGCTGCCTTTGGTCCAGCGCCTTGACCAGCCAGTTGGCGCTGGCCAGGCAATCGGACAGCCACGCCTTGCCCGCCTTGTCCTTGCCCGCGCTGCCGGACAGTTCGGCATAATAGCTGCGGTTGACCAGCACGCGGGGCAAGGTCGCCGAATTGACCTCTACGGCCCAGCCCGCGCCACGGCGCGACACGAACACGTCCGGCGTGACCGCCATCGTCGCGTCGCTGCTGAACCGGCAACCGGGCTTGGGATCATAGCCGCGCAGTTCGCGGATCATGTCGGCCATGTCCTCGTCATCGACGCCGCACATGCGCTTGAGCTGAGCGATTTGGCCTCGCGCCAGCAGGTCCAGATTGTCGATCAGCCGCGCCATGCACGGGTCGTACCGGTCCGCTTCCTTCGCCTGGATGGCCAGGCATTCGGCCAGGTTCCGCGCGCCGACGCCGCTGGGATCGAACGTCTGGATCGTCGCCAGCACCCCCTCGGCCTGCACCAGCGGCACGCCCAGCCGGTTGGCAACATCCAGCAGCGATACAGTCAGGTATCCGCACTCGTCGATTTGGTCGATCAGGTGCAGCGCGACGAACAGGTCCGCACCCGCCAGCGCCTGTCCCGCCTGTGCCGTCAGATGTTCGGCCAGCGACAGGTCGGCCCCGGCAAAGCTGTCGAAATCGGTGCCGTCCTCCGGCCCCGCCCCGCTGAGGCCGGATACGCCGAGCGCCCCGTCCATGCCGCCCACGGAATCCGATGCGCTGTCGTGATGAAAGGTCTCGGTGGTGAAATCGACGTCCAGCGCAGCTTCGTCACCGCCGCCCCCGCCGGTCAGCAATTCGCTGGCGTCCGCCGGGCCGTCGCGCGGCTCGACCAGATCGGCGGTCAACTCGCCCCCGTCTCCGTCACTGCCCGAACCGTCATCGTCGCCGCGCTGCGCATCGAGCAGCGGGTTCTTTTCCAGCTCCTCGGCGATGAACCCCTCTATCTCCAGGTTCGACAGCGCCAGCAGGCGGATGGCCTGCTGCAGCTGCGGCGTCATCACCAGCGATTGCGTCTGGCGCAGGTCGAGGCGCGGCGCGAGCGACATTATCCGCCCCCGCCCCCGGCCCGCCCTGCGATCAAGACCATTACAGCGAGAACCCCTCGCCCAGGTACAGGCGACGGACATTGGCATCCGCGACCAGCTCCGCCGGCGACCCGCTGAACAAAACGCGGCCACCATAAATGATATAGCCGCGATCGACGATTTCCAGTGTCTCGCGCACGTTGTGATCGGTGATCAACACCCCGATGCCGCGCGTCTTCAGGTCCTTGACCAGGTCGCGAATGTCGGAAATCGAAATGGGATCGATTCCGGCAAAGGGTTCGTCCAGCAGCATGATCGTCGGATTGGCGGCCAGCGCGCGGGCGATTTCGGCCCGTCGCCGCTCGCCGCCGGACAGCGCCATCGACGCCGAATCCCTCAGCCGGGTCAAGCCGAACTCGTCCAGCAACTGTTCCAGCCGTGCCTGGCGGCGATCCTTGTCCGGCTCCGCCAGCTCCAAGACCGCTAGGATGTTCTTCTCGACGCTCAGCCCGCGAAAGATCGACGTTTCCTGCGGCAGATAGCCCAGGCCCAGCACCGCCCGGCGATACATGGGCAACCCGGTGATGTCGGTCCCGTCCAACAGGATGCGGCCCGCATCCGGCTTGACCAGGCCCATGACGGAATAAAAGCACGTCGTCTTGCCGGCACCGTTCGGGCCGAGCAGGCCGATCACCTCGCCATTGCCGACGTTCAGCGACACGTCCGACAGGACGCTGCGCTTGTCATAGGATTTGGCGATCGAAACGACCGACAGCCCCTTGTCCAGGCTCGGCTCGGCGGGCTGGGCGGACACATCGGCCGCCAAGGGCGCGATCACTTCGGTCATTGCTTGTTCCGTCCCGCCTCTGGTCCATCCTGCGTCGCCGCTATCCGGTAGGAGCGCGGCCATCGGGTTGGCAGGAATCCTGCATGATTTGCAGGGCCCTGCCAAGGGGCACCCGGCAGCCTTGCGTCAAATATCTGGAATTACGGCGCTATTGCCGCCGCTCGGGAACGGAGAAGCGACCGGACACCCGGCCGCTACCGGTGGTGGTCGTCGCGCCGGCCGCGCCCGCGCCGGTCGCCCGCCCGTCGATCACCGCCCGCCCGGTATCCAGGTCGATGGTCAGCCGACCGCCGTTCAGCGTATTGGTCCCCTGGGTCAGCCGGACATTGCCGACCATGGTGATGCGCCGGGCATTCAGGTCATAGACCGCATATTGCGACCGCGCCGACTGGTCCGGGCGAACGACGGTGACGCCGCCAGCCGCGTCCAGCCGCGACACCTGCGGCGAACCGCCGATCACCTGTCCGGTATAGGCGACCGTCACCCGGTCGGCGTTCAGCCGCATCGTCGCCTGACGGATGCTGACCCCGCCGGACAGGACGGCGCGGTTCGCCCGGTCCTGCAGGTCGATCAGCTGCGCCTCGAAATCGATCGGTGCGTTCGAATCATGGCGCACCTGCCCCACTGCCGAACCGGAAAGGGCAACCGTCGCCCCGATCAGGGCAAGGGCCGCAGAATAGGCAAGTGCGCGCGTCATGGCCCGCTATTTCGTGCGGCCCGGGTAAATACGCAAGCGCGCATTGCCCCTGAGCGAAACGGTTCGCGCCTCCAGGTCGGCATCCAGCCGGTCGGCGCTGAAATTGCCCATATTCGTCGTGCCGGTCACCGCCGATCCGCTGCGCAGCCGCTTGGTGCGCAAGTCGACCAGCGCATCGCGTGTGTCCAGCGCATAGCCATTGGCGGCCCGGAACCGGATCGGACCGTCGATCGCCACCTGCTGACGGTCGATGTCATAGCGTCCCCGCTCGGCGGTCAGCGCCGCCGGGCCATCGTCCAGATTGATCCGCGCGGCCAGATCGTTCAGCTGCACGATCGGTTCGGCCGCACTTTTCTGAACCGCGGAACCGGCATTAATCTGGAACCCCCGCCCACCACTGTCGGCGCCGCGATACTGGGCGCGTTCGATCCGCAACCGCTCCGGCGCAACCTCGACCTTGTTCTTGTCCAGGATGAAACTGACGTCGCCGCCCATGGTCAGCGGCGCCATCACCAGAAACGCGGCCAGCACGCCGATGCCGATCGGCAGCACGGTCTGCAACAGCCCGACGATCCGGTCGTGCCGCCCGCCGGGCAATGCCCAGCGGGCGCCCGCCTGCCGCGCGGCGGCTGCGGGCACGATGGCATCAGACATGGGCAAAGATATCGACCTCCGGCCATCCCGCCAGGTCGAGCGCGGCGCGATGCGGCAGGAAATCGAAACAGGCCTGGGCCAGCGCCGTCCGCCCCTCGCGGGCCAGCCGCACGTCCAGTTCCGCCTTCAGCGCGTGCAGATACCGCACGTCCGATGCGGCATAGTCGCGCTGGGCATCGCTCAGCACCGGGCCGCCCCAGTCGGACGATTGCTGCACCTTGGACAGCTCGGCGCCCAGCAATTCGCGCACCAGCTCCTTCAGCCCGTGCCGGTCGGTATAGGTGCGGACCAGGCGGGACGCCGTCTTGGTGCAATAGACCGGAGCCGCCACCACGCCCAGATAATGCTGGACGGCGGCCAGGTCGAACCGAGCGAAATGATAGAGTTTCAGGCGGGCCGGATCCGCCAGCACCGCCTTCAGGTTCGGTGCCGCATAGTCGCTGCCGGGATTGAAGCGGACCAGATGCTCGTCGCCCCGTCCGTCGCTGATCTGCACCACGCACAGCCGGTCGCGCGGCGTGATCAGGCCCATGGTTTCGGTATCGACGGCCACCGGCCCGGGGCCAAGCGCGCCGTCGGGCAGGTCTTCTTCATGAAAATAAACGGTCATCCGGGCGGACTAGCGGCAAAGCCCGCCCGGCTCAATGCTTCTCGTCAGTGCCGTCGCGGCCGGTCAGTGGACGCTGCCGCCGCGCGCCGCTTCCTTGCGCGCCCGCGACCGGCGCGACAGGATGTTCAGCGTCTCGACCCCGGCGGAAAAGGCCATGGCGGCATAGATATACCCCTTGGGCACATGCACGCCGAACCCGTCGGCGATCAGCACCGCACCGATCATCAACAGGAACCCCAGCGCCAGCATGACGACCGTCGGATTGGCGTTGATGAACTTGGCCAGCGGATCGGCGGCGACCAGCATGACCGCGACGGTGATGATGACCGCGGTCATCATGATCGGGACATGTTCGGTCATGCCCACGGCGGTCAGGATCGAATCTATCGAAAACACCATGTCCAACGCGACGATCTGCGCAATGGCCGCACCGAACCCCAGCGACGCCGGCCCCTTCTTGTCCAGCGCCGCGCCCGACGGTTCGGGGTCCATGGTATGATGCACTTCCTTCGTCGCCTTCCACACCAGGAACAGGCCGCCCGCGATCAGGATCAGGTCGCGCCACGAAAACGCGGTTTCAAACGCCGGAGCGCCATGCTCGTCCAGCGGTCCGACCAGCCCCAGGTCGAATACCGGCGTGGTCAGCGAAACGATGAACGCGATCATCGACAGGAATGCCAGCCGCATCACCAGCGCCAGGCCGATGCCGATCCGGCGGGCGCGCTGCTGCTGATGGGCGGGCAGCTTGTTGGACAGGATCGAAATGAAGATCAGATTGTCGATGCCCAGCACGACTTCGAGCACGACCAGCGTCACCAGTGCGGCCCATGCAGCGGGATCGACGATCAACGTGGCGATTTCGGACATTGGAAACTCCCTGTTCGATGCATCCTGTCGCGCAACCGCCACGGCTAGGCAATAACCGAATGAGTTGCTTCGATTTCATTCGCCGCGCCGGGCTTTTTGCGTTATGCACAACATCAGGCGCAATGTGGTTTAGCGCCGGAACCCTTGCGTTTCTCGTCCGACGCCCTGGGTTGATGATGAAAATGAGGCCGAGCACGGAAGACGAACAGGGCAATGGGTTTTGATCGAGGGCGCCGGGGTGAACGCGGCGGGCGCGGCAGAGACAAGCGCGATTCTTTTGGTGACGAGGGCGGTTTCGGCGGCGGCGGCGACCGGTTCGGCGGCGGCGGCTTCGGCGGTGGTGACCGGTTCGGTGGCGGCGGCTTTGGCGGCGGCGATCGCTTCGGTGGCGGCGGTGGTGGCGGCTTTGGCGGCGGCGACCGATTCGGCGGCGGCGGCGGTGGCGGCGGCTTCCGCGGCGGTGGCGGCGGCGGTGGTCGCGGCATGCCCCCCCAGGTCGTTGGCGAGGGCACGGGCATCGTCAAGTTCTTCAACGGACAAAAGGGCTTCGGCTTCATCGTGCGCGATGACGGCGGCGAGGACGTGTTCGTTCACATCTCTGCGGTCGAACAGGCCGGCCTAACCGGGTTGGCCGAGGGTCAGCCGCTGGGCTTCACCCTGGTCGACCGGGGCGGCAAGATTTCGGCAACCGACCTCAAGATCGATGGCGAGCCGATGCCCGTCACCGATCGCGGCCCGCCGCGCGACCGCGATGCCGGTCCGCGCGCCGGTGGCTTCGGTGCCGCTCCGCAGCGCCAGCTGACCGGGGAAAAGGCGACGGGAACCGTCAAGTTCTTCAACGCGATGAAGGGCTTCGGCTTCATTCAGCGCGATGACGGACAGCCGGATGCGTTCGTGCACATCTCCGCCGTCGAGCGTGCCGGCATGAGCACGCTGAACGAAGGCGATCGTCTGGAATTCGAACTGGAAGTCGATCGTCGCGGCAAGATGGCTGCGGTCAATCTCCAGTCGTCGGGCTGATCCCCGCCGAATCGGTTTTGGAGAGGAGAACAGGCCGGGCGGCACGTACCGCCCGGCCTTTTTCGTGCGCTATCGGGATTGGACCGCCCGGTAACCGGACAAGCCAGGTTCGTCGGGCAGGAGAGCCACGGGCAGCCCTTCTGATCGGCGCAACCAATCCCCCGCAAGCCCGGGCATCGGCACCGGCGTCAGCGCCGATGGGCCGGCGCGGCTTTCATCATCGATAGTGCACCGGGCAATGCCTTGCACTGCCCGTCCGGCCGATGGCCCGTCGTTTCAGACGCGACCCATCGCCAGGAACTTCGCCCGGCGGGCCGAACGCAGCGATTCGGGCGAATCGCCCTCGATCGCGGTCAATTCCCGGTCGATCGCCTGGCCCAGCGCCGCGATGGCCGCCGCATGGTCGCGGTGCGCACCGCCCTGGGGTTCGCCGACGATGCGGTCGATGACGCCCAGCGCCTTCAGGTCCTGCGCCGTCACCTTCATGGCCTCTGCCGCATCCGCCGCGCGGTCGGCGGTGCGCCACAGGATGGATGCGCACCCCTCGGGCGAGATCACCGAATAGACCGCATGTTCCATCATCAGCACCCGGTTGCCCGCGGCCAGCGCAATCGCGCCGCCCGAACCGCCCTCGCCCAGGATCGATGCGATCACCGGCACGCCCAGGTTCAGCATCGCCTCGGTCGAACGGGCAATCGCCTCTGCCTGGCCCCGCTCCTCGGCCTGGATGCCGGGAAAGGCGCCCGATGTATCGACCAGCGTGATGACGGGCAGGCCGAACCGGCCGGCCAGTTCCATCAGGCGGATCGCCTTTCGGTATCCCTCCGGCTTGCCCATGCCAAAATTGTGGCGCAGCCGGCTGGCGGTATCGTCGCCCTTTTCATGGCCGATCACCATCACCCGCCGCCCCATGAACCGGGCAAAGCCGCCCAGGATCGCGGTGTCGTCCGCAAAGGCGCGGTCGCCGGCCAGCGGGACGAACTCCTCGAACAGTCCGGCGGCATAATGCTTGAAATGCGGCCGATCCTGGTGCCGCGCGACCTGCGTCTTCTGCCACGGGGTCAGCCGCGCATAGGTGTCCTTCAGCAGCCGGTCCGACTTGCCCTGCAGCTTGGCGATCTCTGCGCCGATATCCACCGACCCGTCGGCCGCCGTTTCGCGCAGTTCGTCGATCCGCGCCTGCAGCTCGGCGATTGGCTTTTCGAAATCTAGGAACATCATGGTCATGGTCGTCGGTCCGGTTAGGGCCGCGTGCGCGCGCCGTCAACGAGCGGATGGCGCGCATTGACCAGCGCCACCAGCCGACTGGCATCGACATGGGTATAGATTTCGGTGGTAGCGATGTCGGCATGGCCCAGCATCGATTGCAGGGCGCGCAGATCGGCGCCGCCCTCCAGCAGATGCGTGGCAAAGGCATGGCGCAGCACGTGCGGACTGATCCGGTCGGGCGGGATCCCCGCTTCGGACCCCAGCGCGCGGATCAGCTGGAACAGCCGGACGCGCGACAGATGCGCCTTGCCGCCGGGAAACAGCCACTGGCTGGCGGGCGGCACATGGTCGCGCCACGTCGCCACCGCGGCACGCGCGCGGTCGGAAATCGGCACCAGCCGTTCCCGCCCCCCCTTACCGCGCAAGATCAGGAACGGGCGGTCGGGCGCCACTGCATTGCGGGGCAAGGACACCAGCTCCGTGGCCCTCAGGCCCGATCCGTACAGCAGTTCGACCAGCGCCGACAGCCGCAGGTCCGCCGGTCGCACGACCGGATGCCCGGTCCGCTCCACCAGCACCGCGAACAGCCGGTCGACATCGGCCACCGACAGCGTGCGGGGCAGCGGTCGGCGCGTGCCGGGCCGGGGCAGCGCGTCCGCCGGATCGTCGGCCCGCATACCCTCGTCCAGCAGAAACCCGTAAAACCGCCGCAGCGCCGCCGCCTTGCGCGCCACCGTCGCCGACGACAGCGACTGCCAACCATCGGCCAGCGCGGTCAGCGCCGCGCGGTCGGCATCCGCCAATCGTCCGCCCAGCATGTCCGATGCCAGGCGCAGGTCGGTGGCATAGGCGATCAGCGTGTTGTGCGCCGCGCCCGATTGCGCTGCCATCATCTCAAGGAACCGGCCGATCAGCGCCACGTCCCCGCCCCCGGTCATGCTCGCGCGATGGCCTCTGCGGCGATCATCCGCGCCTCTGCGTCCAGCCCCACTGCCCGAAGCGCGGCCAGGATATGGAACAGGTGATGCGCGGGCACGCCCCGCCAGTCGCGGGTCTGCATGCCGAGCCCCGCCAGCACAACCACCGTGCCCGGCTGCCGGGCGCGTGCCGCAGCCTGGATGGCGCGCGACCAGCGATTCTCTGCGCCGATCGGGACATCCGCCGCCTCGGCCAGCGCCTCCGCATCCCCGGGCGAAACCCGGCCCAGCCCGGCCAGCGCCGCGACGAACAGCTGCCGCTTGCGCTCGTCGCCCTGATAGGCGTCGACATCGCCACGCGACAATCGCCCGCCCGCCGGGTCGGCCAGCGCCAGCATGGCCCACGCATCGCCGCCGCGCGGGGCAAGCCGGGTCCAGCGGACGGCACGCAGGTCATGGCCGGCGCTCAGCATGGCGGCGACCAGCCGGTCCGCATCCCCGACCGTCGCCTCGCCCGGCGCAATCGCGGACGCGGCCCCTGCGGTCAGGATCAACCGGGCATAGCGTCCCGCCCGCGTATCCGGCTCGTCCCACAATTGGCGGAGCGCATCCAGCCGCGCACCGATGGTGGGGGCAACATGGGCCGTGCGCACATCGGTCGCGATCGCCACGGCGGCCGGCGAATCGACGCCGCTTGCATCGATGGCCGCGAACAGGTCGACATAGGCGGCGGCCGACAGCACACCGGCGGCGGCCGCGCCCTCCGCCGCTGGCAGCCGGGATTCGGCCGGAACCATCGCTGCCTGTGCCTGCCAATGGCGCACCTGCGGCCCGACGCCGCCGAACAGCGGGTCCGGGATCGTTTCGCCCAGGGCAGTGGCAAGGCCATAGCGCCAGCTGGTCAGCCGTTCGACGCCGTCCCATTCGATCGTCACGTCGCGCCTGCCCTGAGCGCCCCGGCTCAGCATTTTTTCGGCCAGGCCCAGATCGATGCCCCCGGCCACGCGTCCCCGGCGCGCGGCATCGATCATCCGCCCGGCCTCGACCGCCTTGCCCTCCAGCGCGGTGCACCACGCCCTCGCCAGGGTCCAGCCCCGCTCCTGCGACCGCGCGGCCGCCGGCTCCACCAACGGACAGATGCCCGCCGGATCGGCGCTGGCCAGCATGGCCTGCATCGCCACCTGATCCAGCTTACGGGTATAATCCTCGCCATCGACCGACTGGACCAGCGCGCGCGCGGCATTGGCCTCGCCCATGCGCAGCAACAGCCAGGCACGCTCGGCGGCGAAATCCGCGCCATTCAAACCGCGCGGCGTGTCGCTTGGCGCCAGCAGCACCCGGCGCAGGGTGATGGACAGCCAGCGCGAGGCGATGGGCGCATCCATCCGGCGCATGAACTGCTGGATCAGTGACCCGTTGACGCCGCCATAGACCGGGCCGGACAGGCTGCCGGCATTCGCCACGCCCACCTGTGCGGTGCCGCGCCGCGCATATTCGGGCAGGGCATAGAGGGCCAAGGCCGGGCTCGGCGTTGGACTGGGGGTGGCACCGGGCGTGGGCGTGCCGCCAGGCGTCGGCGTGCCCGCGGCAAAGGGTGTCGGGGTCGGGCCGGGAACGGCGGTGGCCGAGCGCGGCGCGTCCGGGCGCGGCTGTGCCGGCCTGGGCGCCGGGGCTGGTGCCGGTGCCGGATCGTCGAATCCCGGCGGCAACAGGCTTTCGGGCGCGTCCTGACCCAGCGCCGGCAGGGTCAGCCCCGCCGCCGCCACGGTCACCAGCAGGATGGCAGGGCTATTGCGCCAGATTCTCAAGCGAGACTTCCTTTTCGACCCGGACCTGGGGCTGCTCCGTCGATCGTCCGGCCAGGAACAGGATACCGCCGACCAGCAGGACCAGGATGATGGCACCGATCACCAATGGGCGCATCGGCCCTGCGTTACGGCGAGGCGTACTGGAAAATGCATTGCGGCGGGCCATGATGGGGGTCGGGTTCCTGTCCAAAGGGGTCAATCCGGCGGGCCTTTTGCCCGACAGCCGCCCTCCATGTATAGCCCCCGCCGCAATGTTTGAGCCACGCCCCACCGATTCCCGCTGGACCGGCAAGCCGATCGTGCTGGTCGGGCTGATGGGTGCCGGCAAATCGACCATCGGCAAACGGCTCGCCGGCCGGTTGCGCCTGCCCTTTGTTGATGCGGATGACGAGATCGAGGCGGCGGCGGGCATGACCATCGCCGAAATCTTCGATCGCTATGGCGAGGCGCAGTTCCGCGACGGCGAACGGCGGGTGATCGCCCGGCTGATCGACGGTCGGCCGCGCGTCATCGCGACCGGCGGCGGCGCGTTCATGCAGGACGATACGCGCGCGCTGATCCTGGAACAGGCGCTGGCCATTTGGCTGGATGCGGACATCGACGTGCTGGTCGAACGGGTGCGCAAGCGGGACCACCGCCCGTTGCTGCGCGGACGCGATCCGGCACAGGTGCTGCGCGACCTCGCGGCGGTGCGCAATCCGGTCTATGCGCTGGCTCCGGTCCGCATCGCCAGCCAGCAGGCACCGCATGACGTGACCGTGGACAAGATCATGGAGGCCATCCGCCAATGACGACCATTCCCGTCGCACTGGGCGACCGCAGTTACGACGTGCGAATCGAACGCGGCCTGATCGACCGGGCGGGCGAGGCGCTGGCCCCGTTGTCGCGCGGGCGGCCCATGCCGATCGTCACTGACGCCAATGTCGCCATCCATGCCGAACGGCTGGGCGAATCGCTGGCGGCGGCGGGGATTGCCAGCGAACGCATCGTGCTGGCGCCGGGCGAGCGCACCAAGAGCTGGGATACGCTGGAGACGCTGACCGACCGGCTGCTCGACATGGGCGTGGAGCGGTCGGATCATGTCATCGCGCTGGGCGGCGGCGTGATCGGCGATCTGGTCGGCTTTGCCTGCGCGATCCTGAAACGCGGCTGCAACTTCGTCCAGGTGCCGACCACACTGCTCGCACAGGTGGACAGCAGCGTCGGCGGAAAGACCGCGATCAACACCGGCGCTGGCAAGAACCTGATCGGTGCCTTTCATCAGCCCGCGCTCGTGCTGATCGACCCGGACGTGCTCGACACCCTGCCCGCCCGCCAGCTTCGCGCGGGCTATGCAGAGGTCGTCAAATACGGGCTGATCGACGATCCCGATTTTTTCGCCTGGTGCGAGGAGCATGGCCCAGCGCTGCTGGATGGCGATCCGGTCGCGCGCCAATATGCCATCGCCCGCTCGGTGCGGGCCAAGGCGCGGATCGTCGGCGCGGACGAGCGCGAGACGACGGGCACCCGCGCGCTTCTGAACCTCGGCCACACTTTCGGCCATGCGCTGGAGGCGGAGACGGGCTTTTCCGACCGGCTGCTGCACGGCGAAGGCGTGGCGGCGGGCATGGCGCTGGCCTTTGCCTATTCCGCGTCAAAGGGCTTTTGCCCCCCCGAGGATGCCGGCCGCGTCGCGGCGCATCTGCGCGCCAGCGGCCTGCCCGACGGGCTGGCGGCGGCGCATGTCCATGCCGATGGCGAAACGCTGGTCGGCCACATGCTGCACGACAAGAAGATGGCGGGCGGCACCCTGCCCTTCCTGCTCGCACGCGGCATCGGCCAGACCTATCTCGACAAGTCGGTGGACCTGGGCGAAGTCGCCGCGTTCCTCGACGCGCAGCCTCGGACGCTGGAGGGCGTGTCATTCCCGGCGGGGTAAAGAAACAGCATCTGCCGGAAAAGATGTGCCCGGCCTGTAACCGCCCATTTGCCTGGCGCAAGAAATGGGAGCGGGACTGGGAAAACGTCGTCTATTGCTCCGACCGGTGCCGACGCGAGGGCAAGCGCAAATGATCAGGGCGCGGCGCGCTTGCGCTTCGCCTCGCACGCATCGGCGGCATCCAGCACCGGGGCGATCAGCGTCCGGATCGGCTGGCCGGACGATCGCACTTCCTTGCTGCGATCGGCATCCGGCATCCGCAGCACGGTTTCGACGCGGATGGCATGGGGCGGCGGCGGCGGGCCGGGATCGCCAGCTGCGATGGCGGCGGGATCGACGCGGCCCCGCCGGATCTGGCGCTCCAGCGACGCCAGCGTCTCTGCCATGGCGGGGCATTCCGCCGAATCCAGCGTCACGATGGTCGCATTGTCGCGCAGCACCCGGTCGGGCACCGGCTGGTTGGCGAAATTGTCGGACAGCGGTCGCGGCCAGGTCCGCGCCTTTTCCGGGCTGAAGCCAAGCGTCCGCATCTGCGCGACAAAGGCCTGCGGGTCGAACTGCTCCCGCGTCCACCGCGCGACGGGATTGTCGTCGTCGCCATAAACCGACGCGGCCAAGCCGACATAGGCACGGCGCAGCACCAAGCGGCACGCCCCGTCCGCACGCCGCTTCACGGCCCGCCCCGCCGGGCAATAGCGGCGGATCTCGCCCGTCAGAAAATGCCCGTAATCGTTGAACTTGCGAAACTCGACGACCGGCCTGGCCTGAGCGACCAGACCCTCGACCGGGGCAGCGTCGGCCATCAGCGCATCGATCGCCGGGCCCTTCTTCGCCTCGACATGCCAGACCCACTGACCAAAGGCATTGGCCAGATTATAGCCGTCCAGCGGTGCCTTCAACCGTTCCGGAACGATCGGCGGCGGCGGCAACTGCGCCAGCGCGGGCAGGGGCATCGCGGCAAGGACGGCAAGCAGAACTCTGAACATGGGAACGCATACTCCGCACTGCCCCCTATCCCCTGATACCGATCCACGCCCACCACAGCCAGCCCGCGATCATCACCACGCCACCGATCGGCGTCACCGCGCCCAGCCAGCGTGGCAGGCCGAGCGCCATCAGATACAGCGTCCCCGCAAACACCGCGCTGCCGATGACGAACGCCCATCCCGGCCCCCGCGCGCCCGCCTGCATCGCCGCCAGCGCGGCGACGGCGTGGATGAGCTGGTACATCCCGCCGGTTTTCAGCCATTCCTGAGCCTGGCCGCTCGCCCCGTGCGCCCCGAACGCGCCCGCCGCCACGGCCATGGCCCCGGACAGGGCAGCGACGATCAACAGCGCGTTCACGGCCGCACCGCCTCGTCGGAATGGACGGATACATTGCCGCCCTGGCTGTTCTGGCTGAACATCACCTCGCGTCCCGCATAAAGGTCGCCCGCTTCCTTCTGCCGCTTCAGCCGCTTGGTGTCGCGGTCCCGATATTCCTGTTCGGTGCGGTCGATCTCGCCCGGATCGACGCCCAGCGACTCCATCGCCTTGCGCGCCATCACTACGGCGCTTTCCATCACCTCGCGCACGATGCCCTGCACCTGGCCGCCATACATCTTCATCACCGACCGCCGGTCATAGGCGCGGACGAACACCATGGCGTTCGGAAACGCCTCGTGGATCTGGTTCAGCTTCTCCGCATCGATCTCGTCGCCGTCGGGGCACAGCATGATCAGTTCTGCATCCTCCGCCCCCGCGCGGCGCAGCAGGTCGGTGCGAAGCCCATCGCCATAATAAACCTTCATGCCGAACGTGCCCGCCACGTCGATCATCTCCACATCGCGGTCGATCAGCGTGACGGCAATCCCCTGACCGATCAGCATCTGCGCGACCGTCTGGCCGAACCGGCCATAGCCGACCACGATGGCGCTCGCCCCGTCATGCCGCGGCTCCTCGCGCGACCGGCCGTCGCCCGCCGCCGGCTCGGCGCGGAACCGGCGTGTGAACATCATCAGGAACGGCGTCGTCGCCATGCTGATCGTGATGATCGCCCCGAACACGCTCGCCGCCTCCGGCGCGATCAGCAGCGCGCTCTGCGCCTGGGCGAACAGCACGAAGCCGAATTCGCCGCCCTGGCTGAGCAGCAGCCCCAGCGCCAGCGCCTGCCGCCACCCCATCTTGAACAGCATCCCCAGCCCGGTGATAACCGCCGCCTTGGTGACGATCAGCAACGCCGCCATCGACAGGACGAACACCGGCCGCTCCGCGATCGCGCCCAGATCCAGCATCATGCCGACCGCCAGGAAGAACAGGCCGAGCAGGATCGATCGGAACGGCTCGACATCCGCCTCCAGCTCGTGCCGGAACGGACTGTCGGCCAGCATCACGCCAGCGATGAATGCACCCAGCGCCGTCGATAGCCCCAGCGATTCCATGATCGCCGCGCTCGCCATCACCGTGAACAGCCCGGCAAAGACGAACATCTCCCGCTCGCCCAGATTGCCGATCAGCTTGAACATCGGTCGCAGCACGAAGCGCCCGGCCAGCACCAGCCCCGAAATCGCCAGCACGGTATAAAGCGTCAGCTGCCATCCGGGCGGCCCGCCAGCATCCGCCGGATTGCGGGAAAGCGCGGCAATGATCGTGATCAGCGGCACGATCGACAGGTCCTGGAACAGCAGCACCGAAAATGCCCGCTCGCCGAACGGGGTGCGCAATCGCCCGGCGGATTGCAGCATCGGCAGCACCTGCGCGGTCGACGACAGGGCCAGCGGCAGGCCGAGCGCCAGCGCCGCCGCCCAGCTGAACCCGGCATAGGCCGCGATCAACCCGGTCAGCGCGACGCCGCACAGCGCGACCTGCGCCAGGCCAAGGCCGAAAATATCCTTGCGCAGCGCCCACAACCGCGCGGGGCTCAACTCCAGCCCGACCAGAAACAGGAGCAGCGTGATGCCAAGCTCGGCGATGACCAGCTTGTTCTCCGCATCGCCCACGATGCCCAGCACCTCCGGCCCGACAATCGCCCCCGCGACCAGATAGCCAAGCGTCGCACCCAGCCCCAGCTTGCGGAACAACAGCACGAATACCAGCGCAAAGCCCAGCAGCGGGGCAAACTCGGCGCTCATCGATGTCCCGTGATGCGCCTCCATCAGGCTGCCTTTCGCGCGGCGATCGCCTCAGCCATCGCCTCGGCCGTCGCCTCGAACGCCAGCCGGATCGATGCATGGCGCGCGCTATGCGGGCGCGCGGGATCGAAGATCGCCAGGCCCGGCCAGTCCGGCTCCGGCCCCTCGCCCGCCAGCCAGGCGGTCAGCGCATCGCGCGCCTCGGCCATCTCCGCCTGCGACTTGCCCGGCGCTTCGGCGGCCATCAGCGCAGCGGACGCCTGGCCCAGCGCGCAGGCCCGCACCACCATGCCCAGCTCGGCGAGCCTGCCCTCATCGTCCAGCGCCACATCGACGGTCACCCGGCTGCCGCACACCGGCGAACGCTTCTCGACCGTCGCCATCGGCCGCTCCAGCCGCGCGATCGCCGCGGTCGATGCCGCCAGCCTCAGAATCTCGGTATTGTAGAGCTGCCCCGCCATCCCCGACAGATAGGCGGGATTGCTGCCAAGCGCGAGGGGGAGCAGCGATGTTTTGCAGGACCGAAAGATCGCAGAGTCGATCCGCCCGTTCGCCGTTGCCCGCTGTCGCGCTAGCGACGGGGCGGCGCCTCGTCCGGAAACACCGGCTCCCCCCGCCGCCTTTTGTCGACGAACTCAGCGATCCCCGCGCTGGTTGCGTTCAGCAGCGAATAGCTGGTGCTGTCGGTCATCCATGGCGGGCGGCGCGTCGGCCCGCCGCTGACCGTATCGATGACAAGCACGATCAGCAGAAAACCCAGGCTGACAACGATCAGCCCCTTCACCCCGCCAAAGCCGAAACCCAGCGCCCGGTCGATCGGGCCAAGGATCGAATTGCGCGTCCGCGATCCGATGGCGTTGGCCACCAGCCGCCCCCCAAGATAAGTGACGCCCGCAATGATGGCAAAGGCGAGCACCGCCGCCCCCGCATCCGTCCCCACCGGCTCGGCCAGCGCGGCGGTCAGCGGCGTATGGCCAAAACGCAGCGCGACGATCACGAACAGGAACGCCATCAGCGACAGCACCTCGGTCACGAACCCGCGCCACAGCCCCATCACCGCCGACCCGCCCACGGTCAGCAGCACGACGATGTCCAGCGCGCTCAATTCCATCCAAAGTCCCTCGATCCCGCTCGGCGCGGCCCGCAACCCCTAGACGCTTGCCCCAAGCGAAGTCGAGACGCGGCTTCGATAGGCGAAATGAAGCACCGCTTGAGGCATAGAGCGATCCAACCACTTCACCCATCCGTGCTCCTGCGAAAGCAGGAGCCCAGAGCGGCGAAGGCTTCCCTCCGCAATCCTTGCCTCCCGCATTTGAGGGATCGCGGCAGGGAGCAAAGCCAGCCGTACCCGTCGCTTTTTTCGTGCCCGCTCAGGGGAAGCACAGCATGTGGGGCGCAGTCCTCGGCAACCCTGGGCTCCTGCTTTCGCAGGAGCACGGGAGAAATCATTCAACCGCCCCCTTTCAATATCCCCCCCTGCGAGGGGAGGTTGCAGGCCGAAGGCCTGACGGAGCGGTGTCGGCCCATCCATAGTGGGTCACCCCTCCGTCGCGCTTACGCGCGCCACCTCTCCTTACAGGGGAGGATCGGTTTGCTGACGGCCGGAGTCCGCGTCGAACGGCCCATCCTGGCGCGCTCGTCGGTCCGCTATCCCCGCGCCAGCAGGTGATCGACAAACGCCTTCAGCGTCGCAAAGCCTGACAGCCGCATTGGGCTCTTATCCGACGGTTGCGCGGCGGGGCCGAGGGCGCGGTTGAAGCCCAGCTTCGCCGCCTCCTTCATCCGCAGCCCCGCATGCGCCACCGGCCGCACTTCGCCCGACAGCGCGATCTCGCCGAACGCAATCCCGTCCGACGGCAATGGCCGCTCGGCAAGCGCGGAAATCAGCGCCGCCGCCACTGCCAGGTCCGCCGCCGGATCCTGCACCCGGTATCCGCCCGCAATGTTCAGATATACCTCGCAGGTCGAGAAACTCAGGCCGCAGCGCGCCTCCAGCACCGCCAGGATCATGGCCAGCCTGCCCGAGTCCCAGCCGACCACCGCCCGCCTCGGCGTCGCCCCGCTGGCCAGCCGCACGACCAGCGCCTGCACCTCGACCAGCACGGGCCGCGTCCCCTCCAGCGCAGGAAACACCACCGATCCCGTCACGCTTTCCGCACGGTCGGTCAGGAATAGGGTGGACGGGTTGGCCACTTCGGTCAGCCCCTCGCCCGCCATCGCGAACACGCCGATCTCGTCCGTGCCCCCGAACCGGTTCTTCACCGCGCGCAGGATACGGAACTGGTGGCTGCGCTCGCCCTCGAAGCTGAGTACGGTGTCGACCATATGCTCCAGCACGCGAGGGCCCGCAATCGATCCGTCCTTGGTGACATGGCCGACCAGCACCACGGCGGTGCCGCGTTCCTTGGCAAACCGGATCAGTTCCTGCGATGCGGCGCGCACCTGGCTCACCGTGCCCGGTGCGCCTTCGATCAGGTCGCTGTGCATCGTCTGGATGGAATCGATGACCAGCAGGTCGGGTGCCTCGCCCCGGTCGCCAAAGGTGGTCAGGATATCGCGCACGCTCGTCGCGCTGGCCAGCTGCACCGGTGCCTTGCCCAGCCCAAGCCGCCGCGCGCGCAGCCGCACCTGATCCGCCGCTTCCTCGCCCGAGACATAGGCGACGGCCTTCCCCGCCAGCGCCAGCTTCGCCGCCGCCTGCAACAACAGGGTGGATTTGCCGATGCCGGGATCCCCGCCGATCAGCGTCGCCGACCCCTCGACGAACCCGCCGCCCAGCGCCCGGTCCAGCTCGGCAATGCCCGTCGCCATCCGGTCGGGCAGCGCGATATCGCTGTCCAGCCCGGACAGCATGATCGCTTTTCCGCCGGATTGCAGGTTATGCTTGGCCTGAAACGGCGTGACGACCGCTCCAGCCTCTTCGACCAGGCTGTTCCATTCCCCGCAATCGCCGCACTGCCCCTGCCACTGCGAAGTGACGGAGCCGCATTGCTGACAGACATAGCGCTTCTTCGGCTTGGCCATTTACGTGCGCTAGCACTAATGGAACAAAAAGGGAATATCGAAGCGTCGGCGCTGTCCTACACGGCGATCGCCGGGCTAGTCTCGCCGGATGGGCAGTTCCGCCCCCGGCCTGACCCCGCTTCGCCGCCGGACGATTACGGGGGCTGATTTCAAAGGGGACGTGGCACCACTTTCGCCACCTTCCGATCCCGAATCAGGCAGCGCTCAACTCGCTGCCCTTCTTCAGCGCCTTGTCGCCGTCCTCCTGCTCGACCAGATAGGCGGGGTTGTCCGTGGTGCCGTTCTTGACGATCTTGCTGCCCTTGATCGTCCGCTGGACGCGGCGGTCGAACCGCTCCTCCACCTTGCCCTTCGCGGTGCCATTGCCCCACGACCATTTGACCGACTGACCCTTTTTGAAGCTGTTGGACATGGGGCTCTCCATCATAAACCGGGGCAAAGACGCCCGGCGGGGGCAAAGCGTTCCCTTGGGCGCGGCTTTGGGCTATCGCCCCGCGCCATGCAGCCCACCGACCTTCGAATTGCGATGTTCAGCGGCAATTACAATTATGTCCGCGACGGCGCCAACCAAGCGCTGAACCTGCTCGCCGGGCATCTGCTGGAACGCGGCGTCACGCTCCGCGTCTATTCGCCCACCGTGCCCGAACCGGCGTTCGAGCCGACGGGCGAAGTCGTGGACATTCCGGCGCTCGCCCTGCCCGGCGGACGCGACGAATATCGCCTGGGCCTCGGCCTGCCCATGTCGGTGCGCGCCGACCTCAAATCCTTTGCCCCGAACATCGTCCATGTCTCCGCCCCGGACGTCAGCGGGCACCGCGCCGTTACCTGGGCACGGCGGCGCAGGATTCCGACGCTCGCCTCGCTGCACACCCGGTTCGAAACCTATGCCCAATATTATGGCATCGGCTTTCTGGAGCCGCTGGCAATCAACCTGTCCACCCGCTTCTACAATCGCGTCGACCGGGTGATGGTGCCCAGCCCCAGCATGGGCGACGTGCTGCGCGACTGGGGCGTCCGCACGCCTATCGGCATCTGGTCGCGCGGCATCAATCACGACCGGTTCAATCCCGGTCGCCGCGATCTCGCCTGGCGGCGCTCGCTAGGGATCGGGGATCAGGACGTGGCGGTCAGCTTCCTTGGGCGACTGGTGCTGGAAAAGGGGCTGGGCATCTTCGCCGATGTCATCGCCGAACTGAAGACGCGCGGCGTGCCGCACAAGGTGCTCGTGATCGGTGACGGCCCCGCCCGCCCCTGGTTCGCCGAGCGCGTGCCGGAAGCAGTCTTTACCGGCTTTCAGTCGGGCGACGATCTGGGCCGGGCAGTCGCCGGCATGGACGTATTCTTCATGCCATCGGTCACCGAAACTTTCGGCAATGTGACGACAGAGGCGATGGCGGCGGGCGTGCCGGTGGTGGCGGCACGGGCCACGGGCGCGGTCGATCTGGTCGAGGAAGGCGTAACCGGCTTCCTGGTGCCGCCAACCGACGTCCGCGCCTATGCCGATGCCATCCAGACATTGGTGGAAAATCCCGCGCTTCGCCGCTCGGCGGGGGCGGCCGGCCACCGCGCCGCCCAGCGCTTCGTCTGGGATACGGCGAACCAGGCGGTGCTGGATGCCTATCTGGAGCTGCTGCCCCCCCGCTGACGCCGGGATGGGCAAGCGGCGGCATCGTCCCTATCTGTTCTCTCATGGCCGACCTTTTCGCCGATCCCGAACAACCCGCCACGGACGATCCCGCGCCCGATGCGCCGCTCGCCGATCGCCTGCGCCCCCGCGCGCTCGACGAAGTGGTAGGCCAGGATCACCTGACCGGAGCGGAGGGCGCCATCGGCCGCATGGTCGCGGCGGGCAAGCTGTCCAGCATGATCCTGTGGGGACCGCCCGGCACCGGCAAGACGACGATCGCCCGGCTGCTCGCCGGTGCCGTGGGCCTGCGCTACGCGGCGATCTCGGCGGTCTTCTCCGGGGTCGCCGATCTGAAGAAGGTGTTTGCCGAGGCCCGCGACCATGCCCGCATCGGCCAGCGCACCCTGCTCTTCGTTGACGAAATCCACCGCTTCAACCGCGCGCAGCAGGACGGCTTCCTGCCCTATGTCGAGGATGGCACAGTCACCCTGGTCGGCGCGACGACGGAGAATCCCTCGTTCGAGTTGAACGCAGCGCTGCTCTCCCGTGCCCAGGTGTTGATCCTTCACCGGCTGGATGCCGCCGCACTTGGGCAATTGCTCGACCGGGCAGAGGCGATCATGGAACGCCCCCTGCCGCTCGATGGCGATGCCCGCGCCGCGCTGATCGCCAGCGCCGACGGCGATGGCCGCTTCCTGCTCAATCAGGCGGAGACGCTGTTCTCGGTCCACTTCGACGCATCGCTCGATCCGGCCGGTCTCGGCCAGTTCCTGCAACGCCGCGTCGCCGTCTATGACAAGGATCGGGAGGGGCATTACAACCTCATCTCCGCCCTCCACAAATCGCTGCGTGGGTCGGACCCACAGGCCGCGCTCTACTATCTCGCCCGGCTGCTGACCGCCGGCGAGGAGCCGCTCTATGTCCTTCGCCGCCTGACGCGGTTCGCCAGCGAGGATATCGGCCTGGCCGACCCGCAGGCGCTCGTCCAGTGCCTGGCCGCCAAGGACGCCTATGACTTCCTGGGCTCGCCGGAGGGCGAACTGGCGATCGTCCAGGCGTGCCTCTACTGCGCCACCGCGCCCAAATCGAACGCCACCTATGTCGCGCAAAAGGCCGCCTGGCGCAGCGCAAAGGAAACCGGCAGCCTGATGCCGCCGCAGAACATTCTCAACGCGCCGACCAAGCTGATGACGGACATCGGCTATGGTAAGGGCTACGCCTATGATCACGATGCCGAAGGCGGCTTTTCCGGCGAGAATTACTGGCCATCGGAACTCTCCCCGCAGAGCTACTACACGCCCACCGATCGCGGCATGGAAAAGCGCATCGCCGAGCGCATGGCCTGGTGGGACGAACGCCGCCAGGCTTTGCGTGGCGACTGAAATGCATCCTCATTGCGAGCGTAAGCGAAGCAATCCAGCGACAGGACTGGATTGCTTCGCTGCGCTCGCAACGACGGGTTGCGGGCCGCAAAGTCTTGCCTGCTGATCGCTTCACCCGCTTTGCCGCGATCGACTGGTCGGGGGCCAAGGGGCACCGGCACCGGGGGATTGCCATCGCTGTTGCCGAACCGGGCGATGACGCACCGAAGCTGATCGACCCGCCCGGCGGCGCATGGTCGCGGACGGAGGTGCTGCACTGGGTTCGGGCGCAGCTGGACACCGATATGCTGATCGGTTTCGATTTCAGCTTCGCCCCGCCGTTGATCGATCGGGGGGCCTATCTGCCGGGACTGGACGCGCCGACCACGGCCCGGCCCTTTTGGGCGTGGCTGGACGAACAGTGCGGCGACGCGGATCTGGGCGCCGCGAGCTTTCTGGAAAGGCATCGCGGCAACCATTTCTACCTCGGCGCAGCAGACGGGATGAAGGCGCGCTTCATGCATTTCCGTCGGTGCGAGCAGCACTATCGGGCGAGCGGCGGCGGCAAGCCATCCACCGTCTATGACGCCATCGGCGCGGCTCAGGTGGCAAAGGCCAGCTTTGCCGGAATGCGCCTGCTCCACCATCTGGGCCGCGACGTGCCGGTCTGGCCCTTCGATCCGGTGACGGATCGGGGCGCGGTGGTCGTGGAAATCTATACCAGCATCGCGGCGCGGGCGGCGGGACTGCGCAAGGGATTGTCCAAGCTGCGCCATACCGAAGCATTGAATATGGCACTGGCGGCATTCGGATCGGCGCCCTGGAAGGGGCCGGATACGCTCAGCGACCACCAGACGGATGTGCTCATGACCGCCGCCTGGCTGCGCGCCAAGGTCGGCGACGCGGGGATCTGGCGACCCGAAGGGCTGACGCCGCGGGTGGCGCAGGCGGAAGGTTGGACGCTAGGCGTCGAATAATGACCTGACAATCCAGTGCTCCTGCGAGAGCAGGAGCCTAGAGCGGCAAGCGAAAGCCTCTCTACCCTGGGCTCCTGCTTTCGCAGGAGCGCGGTTGGCTTTGCTACCCGTCTTTACTCCCGCCAAGGCTCGCATTGACCAGCCCGCCATCGACAGCGATCGTTTCGCCCACCACATAATCCCCGGCGCGACTGGCAAGGTACAGTGCAGCGGCGGCCATGTCCTCGTCCGCCCCGATCCGGCCGGATGGAATCGCCTTCGCCACGGCATCGCCGTGATCGCGCGCCGCTTTGTTCATGTCGCTGGCAAACGCGCCGGGCGCGATCGAGGTGACGTTGATCCGATCCCGCACCAGACGCGCCGCCATCCGCTTGGTCAGATAGATCAGCGCGGATTTGGACGCATGATAGCTATAGGTTTCCCATGGATTGAGCCGCAGCCCGTCGATCGAGGTGATGTTGATGACCTTGGCCGGCCGATCCCTCGTGCCCGACGCCTTCAGCAAGGAATGAAGGGACTGGGTCAGGAAAAACGGCGACTTGACGTTCAGGTCCATCACCTTGTCCCACCCCTTTTCCGGGAATTGTTCGAACGGCTCGCCCCAGGCGGCACCGGCATTGTTGACCAGGATGTCGAGCCGCTCCTCGCGTTCGGCCATCATCGCCGCCAGTGCCTTGCACCCCGCAACGGTCGAGATGTCGGCGGGCAGCGCGATGCAGTTCTCACCCAGTGCCGCCGCCGTCTCCACGCACGCCTCTGCCTTGCGCGACGAGACATAGACCCGCGCACCCGATGCCACGAAGCCTGCAGCGATCATTCGCCCGATCCCGCGCGACCCGCCTGTGACCAGCGCAACGCGGCCATCCAGCCGGAACAGCGTGCTGACGTCCATCGGCGATGCTCTCCATACCTGTTTTTCTAAAACACGAATGTATCCCGCTATGGCCGGGGTGCCAACCCGGAACCTGCCCTGGTAGCACCCCCTTGCATCCCGGCGCATCAGTCCCGACAACGCAGCTATGGCCAGTGACTCCCCCATCGATCAGTTCAAATCCGTGCTGGGCGGCACGTGCCGGGCATTGTCGGGCGATGCAGAGGTCGAACTGGCCTTTACCCCCGATGCGCCGGCGCAGTCGGGCCGGCATCTGCGCGTTCCCCTTCCCTCGCGGACCCTTCCCGCCGATCAGGTGGCGGAGGCACGGGGCTTCGCGGACAGTTTTTCGTTGCGGCTTCGCCTGCACGACAGCGCGATGCATCGGCGCGCAGCACCGGCCGATCCGGTTGCGCGCGCCGTATATGACGCGGCGGAAACCGCTCGGATCGAGGCGCTTGGCGGCAAAGGCTATGCCGGCATCGCCGACAATCTCGATCATGCCTTGATGATGCGGCTGCGGTCCGATCCGATCACTCGGGCGCGCAACCGGGACGAGGTACCGCTGTCCACCGCCGTCCAGCTCATCATCCGCGAGCGACTGACGGGCAAGCCTGCGCCTGCCAGCCTGGCGGTTCAGATGGCGCTGGTGTCCGACTGGATCGAGGATCGCGCCGCCGCCGATCTGGATGCGCTGCCGATGGCGCTGGATGACCAGCAGGCGTTTCAGGCCCTGACCACCCGCCTGTTGGAGGATCTCGACCTGGTCGAGGGACAGGTCACGCCCGATGACGAGGAGGCCGGCGGCTCCGACGACGAAGGCACCGAGGACGGGGACGACGACACCGACGACGCCGAACAGGACAGCGACAGCTCTGCCGAGGGCCAGGGCGACATGGAGGCGCGGGGCGAACAGTCGCAGGACGAGACGCAGAGCGGCGAAACCAGCCAGCAGGAACAGGACGGCATCGACGATGCCGATGGCGAACCGGGCGAGGACGGACAGGACGGAATGCTGCCGGTCCGTCCCAATCGGCCGATTTCCGACTTGCCCCCGCAATTCGATTACCGCGCCTTTTCGACCGCGCATGACGAGATCGTGACCGCCACCGAATTGTGCGACGAGGAGGAACTGACCCGGCTGCGCGCCTATCTGGATCAGCAATTGGCCCATCTTCAGGGCGCGGTGACGAAACTGGCCAACCGCCTGCAACGTCGCCTGATGGCGCAGCAGGCGCGCAGCTGGGATTTCGATCAGGAAGAAGGATTGCTCGACGCGGCCCGCCTGGCCAGGGTCGTGGTCAATCCCATGCAATCGCTCAGTTACAAGATCGAACGGGATACCGATTTCAAGGATACGGTCGTCACGCTGTTGATCGACAATTCGGGATCGATGCGCGGCCGCCCGATCAGCATCGCCGCGATCAGTGCCGACATCATGGCCCGCACGCTGGAACGCGTCGGCGTCAAGGTCGAGATCCTGGGCTTCACCACCCGCGCCTGGAAAGGGGGGCAGAGCCGCGAGGCATGGCTGGCGGCCGGTCGTCCGGCTCAGCCGGGGCGTCTGAACGACCTGCGCCACATCATCTATAAACAGGCCGACGAGCCGTGGCGCCGCGCGAAGAAGTCGCTGGGCCTGATGATGCGCGAGGGGCTGCTTAAGGAGAATATCGACGGCGAGGCGCTGCTCTGGGCGCACAGCCGCCTGATTGCCCGGGCCGAGGATCGCAAGGTGCTGATGGTCATTTCCGACGGTGCGCCGGTCGACGATTCCACTCTTTCGGTGAACAGCGGCTCCTATCTAGACCGGCATCTGCGCCAGGTGATCGGCTGGATCGAGGCACGGTCTCCGGTGGAACTGGTTGCCATCGGCATCGGCCACGACGTGACCCGCTGGTACGCCCGTGCGGTCACGATCATGGATGCGGACCAGCTGGCCGGCACGATGGTGGAACAGCTGGCGGGGCTCTTCGACGCGCAATGAACCGGGTGGTCGTCGCACCGCCGGGCGGCTTTGTGGGGCCTGTCAAACGCAGCGTGACCATTGCCGGGCACGAAACCTCGATCAGTCTTGAACCCGTGTTCTGGGTGGCGCTGGAACGGGCCGCGGCGGACCATCACCTGCCGCTGTCCGCACTGATCGCGTCCATCGACGCCGCCCGCATCGCAGCGGACGATCCGCCCAATCTGGCCAGCGCGATCCGCAGCTGGCTACTGGACCAGGTTCAGCGGGCTACGGCCTGATAATCGGCAGGGGAAAAGGCGGGCTGCACGGCCGGATCGACGATTGCGGCATTGGTGCGCAGTCCGCCCCAATGGCTCGATCCGCGCCGTTCGACCAGCGTGCCATCGGCCCGTGCCTGTTCATATCCGTTCCGCGCCCGCTCCGCAGCACCCAGTTCCGCCAACGCCGGGGCCCGCCATTCATAAGGTTTCGGCAGGGTGGAGCGGACCGCCCCCGCCAGCATGCCGCCACCGATCACGCCGCCGGCCAGGGTCAGGCCGAGCGCAATCACAACGGGACGGATCGATCGTCTGGCCATCGAACTGCTGTCGCTCATCCTCTCCTATCGCAGTTTCAGGCCAAAGGTTCCGTCAGGTCAACAGCTTTGGCCCGTCACGCTCCAGCTTGTCGCGGATGCGCCCGGCCGCCAGCGCCAGCATCGGCGGCAGGTCCAGGATCAGGTGGACATGATCGTCCGCCACATCCACGCTCGCCTCCACCCGCTGCCCCAGCGCGATGACGGCAAAGGCAAGGCGGTCGCCATCCCATTGCGGGTCGTGGATGCTGCCGCCGGGGATCCATTCGGCCAGCTTGCCGATGCCCGCCCAGATCCGCTCGCGCGCTGCCTGCCGCCCCAGCCGATGGGGCAGATCGACCTCGATCGGTGCGCTCATCGGGCGAACAACATGGTGTCGTCGGCGAACGCCTTGAACTCGATGGCGTTGCCGCTGGGATCGCGAAAGAACATCGTCGCCTGTTCCCCCGGCTGCCCCTTGAACCGGATATGCGGGGCGATGCCGAACGGCACGTCAGCCGCCGAAACCCGGTCGGCCAGCACCTGCCACTGATCCATGGTCAGCACGACGCCGAAATGCGGCACAGGCACGTCGTGCCCATCGACCGGATTGCTCGCTTCGGCCGGGCGAGCGCTGGCGCTGACATGGGCGACAAGTTGATGGCCGAACAGGTCGAAATCGACCCAGTGGCTGTCCGACCGCCCTTCGGCACAGCCGAGCAATCCGCCGTAAAAGGCGCGCGCGGCGGCAAGGTCGTGAACGGGAATGGCAAGGTGAAAGGGACGCAGACTGGTCATGCCCTGCCCTCTAGCAAAAGGATCGATCGACCGCGAGGGTCGAGGATAGGCACTCCCAAGCGGGAAGCCGATCGGCTAAGCCCCGGACCATGACCCCTCCCCCCCGTTTCGCTCCTTGGATCGCGCTGGCGGCCGGCCTTGTATCGCCGGTCGGGTTCGCGCCGCTCGACCTGTGGCCGGTGCTGCTGGTCGCGCTGGCGGTATGGCTGTGGACGCTTCATGGCGCGACGACGCTGAAATCGGCCCTTTGGCGTTCCTGGCTGTTCGGCGTCGGGCATTTCACCGTCGGCAACAACTGGATCCAGCACGCCTTTGATTTTCAGGACAAGATGCCGCCGGTGCTCGGCTATTTCGCGGTGGTCGCGCTGGCGCTGTATCTGGCGGTCTATCCGATGCTGGCCGGGGGCCTGGCCTGGCGGTTCGGGCGGACGGGCGACCGGCCCGGCGCGGCGTTCGTGCTGATGGCGGCGGCGGCGTGGATCGTCACCGAATGGCTGCGCGCCAGCTTGTTCACTGGCTATAGCTGGAACCCGTTGTCGGTCGCATGGCTGCCGGTCGGCGGCGTGGCGCAGCTGGCAGCGGCTGTGGGCAGCTATGCGCTGTCCGGGCTGACGATACTGGCGGCGGGCGCGGCATTGATGATCGCCAATGGCCGATGGCGGCTGCCCGCCCTGCTGACTGGCGGAATTGCGCTGGCCGCCATCGCACCTGCACTGTCGCCGGAACATTGGATGACACGCCCGACCGGATCGGGGGGAGCCGTTCAGACCCGCGTCCGCGTGCTGCAGCCCAATATCGGTCAGGAGTCGGTGCGCGATCCGGGATATGAAGAACGCATCTTCCGCACCCTGCTCGACATGACGCCGGCACAGCATCCCGAACCCACGCTGGTCGTATGGCCGGAGGGGTCGGTCGAATATTATCTTGAGGATGGCTATCCCGACGGCTGGTATTACGAACTGCCCGCCGGGATCGCCCGCCGCCGGATCGCCGCCCGCCTGCGCCCGCAGGACAATGCCCTGGTCGGGGGCAATGCGCTGCTGTTCGGCGACGATCCGATCATCGACGATGCGACCAATTCGGTATTCCTGATCCGCCCGGACGGCACGCTTGGCGCGCGCTATGACAAGGCGCATCTGGTCCCCTACGGCGAATATCTGCCCATGCGGGCCATCCTGCAGCCGCTTGGCCTGTCCCGCCTGGTGATGGGCGATGTCGATTTCCGCCCCGGCCCCGGCCCGGCCAATATCGCGGTGCCGGGGTTCGGGCTGGTCGGCGTCCAGATCTGTTACGAGATCATTTTCTCGGGCCAGACTGTCGGCGCACAGCGGCCCCGGATGATCGTCAACCCTTCGCTGGACGGCTGGTTCGGCGCCTGGGGGCCGCCGCAGCATCTGGCGCAGGCGCGGATGCGCGCCATCGAAGAGGGGCTGCCCGTGCTCCGCTCCACGCCGAACGGCATTTCCGCCGTCATCGACGCGCACGGGCGCCTGATCGGTACGGTGCCGCACGGACAGCGCGGCGTGATCGACGTGCCGCTGCCCGATGCCCTTGCCCCCACCCTGTTTTCGCGGGTCGGCAACTGGATGGTGCTGATCGCTGCGGGACTGCTCGCCAGTCTTGCCCTTGCGGCCCGGCGTTTCCGCCGCTAGAGGCTCATATAAGGAAAGCTTTATATGGGCATGGCAACGGCCCGGCTTTCCGATGACATTCATCCCGATCAGAGGATTCCCATGCGTTCCAGCTATCTCTTCACGTCCGAATCGGTGTCCGAAGGCCATCCCGACAAGGTGTCCGACCAGATTTCCGACGCCATCGTCGACCTGTTCCTGTCCAAGGACCCCGAAGCGCGCATCGCCTGCGAAACGCTGACCACCACCCAGCTGGTGGTTCTTGCGGGCGAAATCCGCTGCAAGGGCGTCTATGAAAATGGCGAATGGGCACCGGGCGCCAAGGAAGAGATCGAGGCGACGGTCCGCAACACCGTCAAGGAAATCGGGTACGAGCAGGACGGTTTCCACTGGCAGACGCTGCGGTTCGAAAACAACCTGCACGGCCAGTCGGCGCATATCGCGCAGGGCGTGGACGCCAGCGGCAACAAGGACGAGGGCGCGGGCGACCAGGGCATCATGTTCGGCTATGCCGCCGACGATACCCCCGACCTGATGCCGGCCACGCTCTATTACAGCCACAAGATCCTGGAGCAGATGGCGGCCGACCGCCATTCGAAAAAGGCCCCGTTCCTGGAACCGGACGCCAAGAGCCAGGTGACGCTGCGCTACGAGGGGAGCAAGCCCGTCGCCTGCACCGCGATCGTCGTCTCCACCCAGCATGCGCCGGGCTATTGCCTGACCGGCGAAAACGCCGACCCGGCGAAATATGAAGAACTCAACGCTTATGTGAAGTCGGTGATCGCCGACATCATTCCGGCGGAGCTGCTGAGCGACGAGACGGTCTATCACATCAATCCGACCGGCGCGTTCGAGATCGGCGGGCCGGACGGTGACGCCGGGCTGACCGGCCGCAAGATCATCGTCGACACCTATGGCGGCGCCAGCCCCCATGGCGGCGGCGCGTTCAGCGGCAAGGACCCGACCAAGGTCGACCGTTCGGCGGCGTACATCACGCGCTATCTGGCGAAGAACGTCGTTGCGGCGGGCCTGGCCCAGCGCTGCACGATCCAGATCGCCTATGCCATCGGGGTCAGCAAGCCGCTGTCGCTCTATGTCGATACGCACGGCACCGGCACGGTCGGCGACGATAGGATCGAAGCGGCGATCGAGAGCATCGAAAAGCTGGGCGGCCTTACCCCGCGCGGCATCCGCACGCATCTCGGCCTCAACAAGCCGATCTACAAGAAGACCGCCGCCTATGGCCATTTCGGTCGCACGGCGGAAGGCGACTTCTTCCCGTGGGAGCGGCTTGACCTGGTCGACGACCTGAAGGCCGCGCTGGCCTGAACCCCCGCCGGGCAACGAACCAAGGAAAGGGCGGCGCCTCCACGGGGAGGCGCCGTCTTTTTCATTGGCGGGCACCAGATCGCCGGAAAATCCGGTTGCCGTGTACCGGCCTTGTCGTCACCCTCCTGCGACATGGTCGGGAGGGGCGTAGCATGATGATTCGATTGGCGTCTTCGCTGTTGCTGCTGACAGCGTCGCTGCCAGTGGCGGCTCAACAGGCGCGCGAGCTTAAGGTGAAGCCGGGCAATCCTTATCGCCACAAACCCAGCCGGATCGAGATACCGGGGACAGTCATGGGTGCGCGAATGCAAAGCGCGCGAGACCTGACGCAGACAGAAAGCGACATATCGTTCCAGTATGAGGCGGAGGACGGATCGGAACTTTACTCCATCTATGTCTATCGGCTGGCGGGCGGGTCCATTCCGATCTGGTTTGATCGGGCTCGCTGGTCGATCGAACATCGGTCGGAAGCATATGGCACGCCTGTGCCGAGCAATGACCCGTTGACCTTTCAGGGCAATGAGCCGAGCGCGAAAGCCGGGCTGGTCGCCGCATATCTGACCGAGAAGAATTATCGCTCAACGGCTGTTGCCATGACGGGCATTGAGGGATGGATCATTAAGGTCCGCTATTCCAGCAAGACGGGGACGCCAGCACAAGCCCGCGAACGCGCGATCCAGGCGATCCACTCACTGCGCTGGCCAAAACCTCGGAAGCGGGACATGCCGCCGTCTGTGCTTAAACCAGTGGACAATTGTGCGTCGGCGATCGCCACAGCGGAATCGACCAAGACGGTCAAGGACGATGGGGCGTCGGCAATACTGGGCAGTCTTCTGTCGATGGCGGCGGCGCAATTCCGAGTAGAAGATGAGGGGGAACCGGGACAGCCGGTGACGTGGTGCCGCGATCCGAAGCTGGGCGACGATGGCGTGTACCGCGCCGATGCCGCGAATGACGCCTATTTCCTGGCAACATCCGACAATGGACTTGGCCTCAGCGTCACCCCGCAGTTGAAGCTTGGGGACGATGAGGCAGACGGCTGGGTAGTGCGCTTCGTCGATCTGGAAACGACTTATGTTTTGCCGACACAGGATGCGCTCCCCTCACCTGCACGGGCACTGAGCCTGTTCAACGACGAAAAGCCGATCAGTTCGGTCAACACAGTCGGCAAGAAAAGGCAAATCAACATCGACGCTGGTGCGTTCACGGAATAGCCGGGCGACGCCCCCCCTTTCGCTTTCTGCCGGCGACGTTAAGCTGACCGGAAATCAGTCAAGACGACGGGGGGAACCAAGATGCTCGACAGGCGCAGCCTGATCCTGGGCGGCGGGGTTGCCGCCGTCGGACTTGGCGCCGGACCACGTGCGGCAGGCGCACAGGGGATGGCGTTCGCCCCGCCCCCGCCGATCATCCCCGTCATCGCCCGCCGCGACCGGATGTACCGCGTAACCGTCTGCCTGCGCCCGTTCCTCGCCACCGGGCCGCGGATCGAACTGGAACGGGTCGGCGGCAAGCAGGTCGTCCATCATTATGGCCATGGCGGCAGTGGCTGGTCGCTATCCTGGGGATCGGCGCAGGTCGCGGTGCCGCTGGCGCTGGCCCAGGGGCGGCGGATCGCGGTTATCGGCGCCGGGTGCATCGGCCTGACCAGCGCGATCACGGCGCAGCGCATGGGCGCTGACGTAACCATCTATACCAAGGACCGGTTTCCCGACACACGGTCCGCGTGGGCGACTGGCGCCTGGACGCCATCGTCGCGCATCGCCCATGCCGAACCCGCGGGGCCGAATTTCCCCGGGCTGTGGGAACGGATGGCGCGGGCCAGCTTTGCCATGCATCAAAGCTATCTGGGGATGCCCGGCGATCCGGTGGAATGGACCGACCGATACCTGTTGTCCGATACGCCCGCCGAGCCGAGGGCGGCGCGGCTGGCGGCGATGGAGGCGGCCCATCCCGGCCGCGCGCATTTTGCGGAACTGGACCCCCTGGTTGCCGACATGGTGCCCAAAAGCCAGCCGCTGACCCCCGATCAGCACCCCTTTCCCACCGCCTATGCCCGGCGGACCTCGACCATGACCTATAATGTCGCGGCCTATTGCCGCCAGCTGGAGGCGGAGTTCCTGGCCGCCGGGGGCCGGTTCGTGCGCGACGAGTTCAAGAGCGTGCGCGACCTGCGCCGCATTGCCGAACCTGTGGTGATGAACTGCACCGGCTATGCCGCCCGGGCATTGTTCGACGACAAACGACTGGTGCCGGTGCGCGGCCAGATCGCCTGGCTGCTGCCCCAGCCGGGCGTCACCTATGGCATCTATTACCGCAAGCTGTCGGTGCTGGCCCGGCGCGACGGGATCGTGGTGCAGCCGCTGGGCGAGGACGATTATTTCGGGTTCGGCGACGACAGCGAAGTGCCGGACATGGCGGCGGCCCATGCAGGGGTGGACGACGCGGCAGCGCTGTTCGCGGGGAAAGGGTAGCATCCCCGGGCATGGGCGACTTGCCCCGGCGGCGACATCCGGCCAAAGCGCACGCCCATGAACGATCCGACGACCATCCGCCGCCTCTATGGCCGCCGCCAGGGGCACAAGCTGCGTCAGGGCCAGTCCGCGCTGGTCGAAGAACTGCTGCCACAGGTCAGCGTGCCCGACAGCGGGCCGATCGATGCGCAGACGCTGTTCGGGGACGACCGCCCGCTGGAAGTGGAAATCGGCTTCGGCGCTGGCGAGCATCTGGCCGGACAGGCGGCGATGCGGCCTGATCACGGTTTCATCGGGTGCGAACCCTTTCTAAACGGCGTGGTCGGCGCGCTGGGCCATATCCGCGATGGCGATCTGACCAATGTCCGGCTGCACATGGGCGATGCGCTTGAGGTGATCGAGCGGCTGCCCGATGCCAGCCTGACCCGTGTGTATCTGCTCCACCCCGATCCGTGGCGAAAGGCGCGCCATGCCAAGCGCCGCATGGTCAATCACGGCCCGCTGGACCTGATCGCCGCCAAGCTAAAACCCGGATGCGAATTCCGGCTCGGCACCGACGATCCCACCTATTGCCGCTGGTCGATGATGGTGATGAACCAGCGCAGCGATTTCGAGTGGCAGGCCGGCAGCGCCGCCGATTTCCTGACCCGTCCCGACGACTGGCCGGAAACCCGCTATGAACGAAAGGCCCGGCGCCAGGGGCATGAGGTGTGGTACTTCCGCTATCTCCGCCGATAGCGCCGTTCGGGTTCAGGCGGCCAGCCGATAACCGACGCCCGGTTCGTTGACGATCAGCCTGGGTCGGGACGGGTCGCCCTCCAGCTTCTGGCGGAGCGACCGGATGGCGACGCGCAGATATTCGATATCGTCGACATGGGCATCGCCCCACACGGCGCGAAGCAGCGCGGCATGGGTCAGCACCCGCCCGGCATGGCGCGACAGTTCGACCAGCAGCGCGAATTCCTTCCGCGTCAGAGCGACAGGCTGGCCGTGACGCGTGACCAGGTGTCCGGCCAAGTCGATGGTCAGCTCGCCCGCCTCGATTCGCTCGCTCGACCGGCTGGTCCGGTGCCTGAGTGCTGCGCGGACGCGGGCCAGCAACTCCTGCGTATCGAACGGCTTGGTGACATAATCGTCTGCGCCGAGGTCCAGGGCGGTTACCTTTTCCGCGGTCGCATCGCGGGCAGTCAGCACGATGACGGCACGGTCCGCCGCCTTCAGCAACGGCACCAGCTCGATGCCGTCGCGGTCCGGCAGGCCCAGGTCCAGGATCACCAGCTGGCACCCCGGCCGCCGCGCCGATACCAGGCCGCTTTCGGCGTCCGCCGCTTCATCCACCCGCCAGCCGCCCCGTTCCAGCGCGCCGCGCAACAGGCGGCGGATGGCAGGTTCGTCGTCGATGATCAGGATCGGCGCAGTCATCCACGCCCCTTTCGCACCAGCGCTCCCGGCCATGCAATGCCGAACGCAGCCCCGCCCCCGGCGCGATTGCCGGCGCTGACCGTCAATCCCATCACTTCTGCAAATCCCTTGACGATGGCCAGGCCCAGGCCGGTGCCGCCGGCCCGGTCGGTGCCTTCGCCCCGGGCAAAGCGATCGAACAGCGCCGATGGATCGCCGGGCAGGCCGGGTCCTTCGTCCAGCAGCGACAGGGTGACGCCATCGGGCGTGCGTGCGCCGGCGATGGTGATGCGGCTGCCTTCCGGGGAAAACTTGGCGGCGTTGCCGATCAGGTTGATCAGGATGTGGTGCAGCAGCCGGGGGTCGGCATCGACCAGCGGCAGGCCGACCGGCACGTCCAGCTGCAGCGCCCGCCCGGCCAGCTCGCTCCGCAGATCATGCGTGGCCGCAGCAACCGCATCGACCAGGTCAATGGGCTCCATGCGCGGGGTCAGCGCGCCCGATTCCAGCCGCGTCATTTCGATCAGGTCGTCGAAAAACCGGCGAAGGCGGCTCGTTTCCTCGCGCAACAGGCGCAAGGTGGGCGAGGCCTCGTCCTGTTGCCCCAGCGTGTCGACCGCCGCGACGATCGCAGTCAGCGGGGTTTTCAGGTCGTGGCCGATCGACGACAGCAACGTCGCGCGCAGATCGTCCCGCTGGCGCAGCGCCGCCACTTCGCGCGCATCGCGTTCCAGCTTGATCCGCTCATAGGCGAGCGCCGCCTGACCCTTCAGCGTGGCGAACAGCAACTGCCGGTCCGGCGGGATCGGCGGCCCGGCATGGGGCGCAGATACGCCCAGCAGCGCCAGCGTGCCGAGCGACGTCGTCAGCGGATGAAACTGCCAGTCGCTGGCGGTCAGCGTCGCACTGTCCCGCCCGGCGATTTCGCCGCGATCGAACGCCCATTCCGCCGCGGCGAGATCGACCGGCCCCATCGTCATGCCCGGACTGTCACCGGCGATGATGCTCAGCGTGCCGTCATGCATGGCCAGCACGATGGCCGATACCTGCATCAACCGGGCGACCTCTTCGGCAACCGCAGCGGCGGTCGCCTGTTCATCGGCGATGGCGGCCAGCCGCTGGCCAAAGGCAGCGATGGCAGCGTTCTCGCTGGCCGTCCGCGCACCGACATTCGCCTGGCGACGCAATCGGCCTGCCAGTTGCGCCGCGACGATGCCGACTCCGATCAACACGGCAAAGGTGATCGCGTTCTGCGGCTCCTGAATCGTCATCGTATAGAGCGGCGGCAGGAAGAAGAAGTTGTAGGCAAGGCCCGATGCCACCGCCGTCGCGAGTGCGGGGCGCAGTCCGAACAATGTGCCCGCAGCGACGACCGGGACGATGTAGAGCAGGTCGATCGCAGCGACCCCGATCGATCCGTGCAGCGCCGCGCCCAGCAGCGTGGTTGCCGCGACCAGCAGCATGCCGATCACGATGCCGCGCCACGGCGTCGCCGTCCGGGGCGATGCGGGCGCATCGTCGGTTTCGGCCATCGGCACGACATGCACGGAAATGCCGCGCAGTTCCCGCACCAGCCGGTCCACCACCGCGCCGTGGCGCAATTCGAACCATCGGCTGCGCGGCGTCTTGCCGATCACCAGCATCGTCGCGCGCTGTTCGACCAGAAAGTCGAGCAGGCCCGAACGGACATCGGTCGCCGCAATGGTCATCACCTGGCCACCCAGGGTCGCGGCCAGCCGCAGGGCATCGCTCATCCGGCGCTGGACAGCGGCGTCCAGCGTCGCGCTGCGCGGCGTTTCGATGCTGACCGCGGTCCAGGCAGCGCCGTGGGCATCGGCCAGCCGCTTGGCCGTGCGGACCAGCACGTCGCTCCCCGGCTGATCGCCCACCGCCACCACGATGCGTTCGCCGCTTGCGAACAGGCCGGCATCGCCGCTGGCGCGCAGCTGATCCAGCATCTGCCGGTCGACGGTCTGGGCCGCGCGACGCAGCGCCAGTTCGCGCAGGGCCGACAGATTGGCCTTTGAAAAGAAATGGCCGAGCGCCCGCGACGCTTCTTCGGGGATATAGACCTTGCCATCGCGCAGCCGCGTGATCAGCTCGTCAGGGGGCAGGTCGACGACCTCGATTTCGGCATCGTCCAGTAAATGATCGGGAACGGTTTCACGCACCCGCACATGCGTGAACCCGGTCACCACATCGTTCAGGCTCTCGACGTGCTGGATGTTCAGCGTCGTGTAGACGTCGATGCCGGCGTTGCGCAGTTCCTCGACATCCTGCCACCGTTTCGGGTGGCGGCTGCCCGGCGCATTGCTGTGGGCGAATTCGTCGATCAGCGCGACATCGGGGCGTCGCAGCAGCATGGCGTCGATGTCGAATTCATGCAGGGTATGGGGACCATGGGCGATGGTCCGGCGCGGCAGGATCTCGAACGGCTGGGTCAACGCGCCCGTATCCGCGCGGCCATGGGTTTCGACGACGCCGATGACGACGTCCCTGCCCTGCCGCAACAGGTCAGCGCCCTCGCGCAGCATCTCGAACGTCTTGCCGACTCCGGGGGCTGCACCCAGGATAATCTTCAGCCGCCCCCGCGCCGCCCGGTTGGCCAGCGTGAGCAGCGTTTCAGGATCGGGTCGCCGGGCCGAGTTCACGGACGATCATTAGCGGCGGCCGGGGGTGGCTGTCGACCGGGCGCCCCGGCATCCAGCCGCCGGTTGAGCAGAAGCACATTGACCCGGCGCTCCCCCAGAAATCCCAGCATCGGCTCCTCGATCGACTGGGCGACCAACGCACGAACCGCCGCCTCGGTCATGCCGCGCGCCGCCGCCACCCGGCGGGCTTGGGCAAAAGCCGCCTCGGGGCTGACATGAGGGTCAAGCCCCGAGGCGCTAGTGGTGACCAGGTCAGGCGGAGCGAAATCCCCGGTCAATCCATCGGCCCGCGCATCGGCCACCCGTGCCGCCACGGCATCGCGCAGGTCGCGCGATCCGGGGGCAAGGTTGGTCGCCGCCGATGCGCTGGCGTCGTTCCCCTCGCCGGCCGCCGAAGGACGGCCATGGAAATAGCCTGCGCCGACAAAGCGCTGGCCGATCAGTTCGGAACCGATCACGCGCCCATCCTCTGCGCGGATCAGGCTGCCATTGGCCGGTGCGGGCATCAGCAGTTGGGCCAGGCCGGTCAAAGCCAGCGGATAGGCGATGCCGGTGACTGCGGTGAGCAGAAGCAACAGGATGATCGCTGGGCGCAGCGCGGTGCGAAGTTCGGTGAACATGACGAAGGGTTCCTCAGGCGAGGTTGAGGCCGGTGACGGCCAGGTCGATCAGCTTGATGCCGGCAAAGGGCGCGATCAGGCCGCCCAGGCCATAGACGGCAAGGTTGCGGGCAAGCATCGCGGCCGCCCCTGCCGGGCGATAGGCAACCCCTTTCAGCGCCAGCGGGACCAGCAGAGGAATGATGACCGCGTTGAAGATGATCGCCGACAGGATCGCGCTTTCCGGGCTGCCCAGTCGCATCACGTCCAGCGCGCCAAGGCCTGGATACAGCACCACGAAGATCGCGGGCAGGATCGCGAAATATTTGGCGACGTCGTTCGATATGGAAAAGGTGGTCAGCGCGCCCCGGGTCATCAGCAACTGCTTGCCGATGCCGACAATCTCGATCAGCTTGGTCGGGTCGCTGTCCAGATCGACCATGTTCCCCGCCTCTCGCGCGGCCTGGGTGCCGGTGTTCATCGCCACCCCGACGTCCGATTGTGCAAGTGCCGGCGCATCGTTGGTGCCGTCGCCGCACATTGCGACCAGCTTGCCATCGGCCTGTTCGCGCCGGATCAGCGCCAGCTTGTCCTCAGGCGTCGCCTCGGCCAGGAAATCGTCCACCCCGCTTTCGGCGGCGATGCTTGCGGCGGTCAGCGGATTGTCGCCGGTGATCATCACGGTGCGGATGCCCATGCGACGCAGTTCGCCGAAACGTTCCCGGATACCCGCCTTGACGATGTCCTTCAGGTGGACGACGCCGAGCAGCCGGTCATTGTCAGCCACCGCCAGCGGCGTGCCGCCCGCGCGGGCAATGTCGTCGGCGATGCGGCGCAGGGCATCGGCGCCCGCCGGACTGCCCAGCCGTTTCAGCACCGCATCCGACGCGCCCTTGATCAGCACGCGGTCGCCGATGGTCAGGCCCGATACCCTGGTCTGCGAGGTAAAGGCGACCGGCTCCGCCCCGGCCGGCATCGGTTCGCCCGGCCCCGCCAGGGCGACGATCGACCGTCCCTCCGGCGTTTCGTCGGCCAGGCTGGCCAGCCGGGCCGCGGCGACCAGATCGGCATGGGTGATGCCCGGCAGCGGCCGGAACTCGGTCGCTTGGCGATCGCCGACGGTGATCGTGCCGGTCTTGTCGAGCAACAACGTATCGATGTCGCCTGCCGCCTCGACCGCGCGGCCCGATTTGGCGAGCACGTTGAACCGGACCAGACGGTCCATGCCGGCAATGCCGATGGCGGACAACAGCCCGGAAATGGTCGTCGGGATCAGGGTCACGAACAGCGCCACCAGCACCGGCACCGCGATGCTGCCACCGGCATAGGTGGCAAAGGCGGGCAGCGTGCCGACAGCGATCAGGAAGATCAGGGTCAGCCCGGCCAACAGGATGGTCAGCGCCACCTCGTTCGGGGTCTTTTGCCGGGATGCGCCCTCGACCAGCGCGATCATCCTATCGAGGAACCCCTGGCCCGCAGCGGCGGTCACGCGCACCTTGATCCGGTCGGCAATCACGCGGGTGCCCGCCGTGACCGCCGAACGGTCCCCGCCCGCTTCACGGATGACGGGGGCGGATTCGCCGGTGATCGCCGATTCGTTGACGCTGGCCACGCCCTCGACCACCTCGCCATCGGCGGGGATCAGGTCGTCGGTTTCCACCAGCACCAGTTGCCCCACCTCCAGCCTGCTGGCCCCGACCATCTGCCAGGTTTCGCCGACGCCGGTCAGCAGCTTGGCCGTCAGTTCTGCCTTGGTCGCGCGCAGGCTGGCGGCCTGTGCCTTGCCCCGCCCTTCGGCCAGGCTTTCGGCGAAGTTGCTGAACAGCACGGTCAGCCACAGCCAGAACACCAGCTGACCCTCGAACAGCGCATTGCCGGTGCCCGTCGCCAGCCCGCGCACCAGCAACAGGCTGGACAGGGCCGCGACCAGCGCGGTGACGAACATCACCGGATTGCGGATCAGATGGCGCGGATCGAGCTTGATCAGGGCGTCGCGGATCGCCGGGCCGACCAGGGCCGCGGAAAAGATGGATGCTGGGGACATCGAAGTCGTTCCTTTAGAGCAGCTGGCCGCTGGCGACCTGGAACTGGTCGGCGACGGGGCCGAGAACGAGACTGGGGAGGAAGGTGAGGCCACCAACGATCAGGATGACGGCGACCAGCAGGCCGATCCACAACAGCCCGGTGGTCGGGAACGTGCCCGGACCGGCCGCAATCCGTTGCTTTGCGGCCAACCCGCCTGCGATGGCCAGTGCCGGCAGGATGACGCCGAACCGACCGACGACCATGCCGATCGCCAGGGTGATGTTGTAGAATGGCGTGTTGCCGGTCAGGCCGCCAAAGGCCGACCCGTTGTTCGCCACCGCGCTGGAATAGGCGTACAGGATCTCGCTGAACCCGTGCGGCCCACTGGCAAGCGGTCCCGCAAGCCCGGCCGCAGTGACGCTGGCCAGCGCGGTCAGGCCAAGGATGAACATCGGCAGGACGGCGATGGCCATGACGGCCAGCTTCATTTCGCGCGCTTCGATCTTCTTGCCGATATATTCCGGCGTCCGTCCGACCATCAGCCCGGCGATGAACACCGCCAGGATGCAATAGATCAGGATGCCATAGAATCCCGCGCCCACGCCGCCGACGATCACTTCGCCCAGTTGCATGTTGAGGAGCGTGACCAGCCCGCCCATCGGCATCAGGCTGTCGTGCATCCCGATCACCGCTCCGCAGGATGCAGCCGTGGTAACCGCCGCGAACAGGGCGGTGGCGGCGATGCCGAAGCGTACCTCCTTGCCCTCCATGTTCCCGCCGGCCACCCCCAGCGCCTGATGCACCGGATTGCCTGCCGCTTCCGCCCAGTAGAGCGCCGCCACGCCCGCCAGGAACAGCACCAGCATCGCGGCCAGGATCGCCCAGCCCTGGCGCATCCGCCCGACCGCCCGGCCAAAGGTAAGCGTCAGCCCCGCGCCCAACACGAAAATGCTGAGCATCTGGATCAGATTGGACAGTGCGGTCGGATTTTCGAACGGGTGCGCCGAATTGACATTGAAAAAGCCGCCGCCATTGGTGCCCAGCATCTTGATGGCCAGTTGCGATGCGACCGGGCCGATCGCGATCGTCTGGCGCGCGCCTTCGGGCGTGATGGCTTCCACCGACGCGGCCAGCGTCTGCGGCACGCCCATGCCCACATAGGCCAGGGTCAGCACCGCACAGGCGGGCAGCAGCAGGTAAATTGTCACCCGCGTCAGGTCGGTCCAGAAATTGCCGATCGTCGCCGCGCCCGACCGTGCAAAGCCGCGGATACAGGCAAAAGCCACGGCGATGCCGGTCGCGGCGGACAGGAAATTCTGGACCGTTAGGCCCGCCATCTGGCTGAAGTGCGACAGCGTGGTTTCGCCGCCGTAATTCTGCCAGTTGGTATTGGTGACGAAACTGACCGCGGTGTTGAACGCCAGCCAGCTTTCGACCCCGGCGAACCCCTGGGGGTTGAGCGGCAATCCCCCCTGCAGCTTCAGGATGGCGAACAACAGGGCGATACCGGCCAGGTTGAATGCCAGCACGGCGGCGGCATAGCCGGCCCATCCCTGCTCCCGCAGCGATTGGTCGCCGATCAGGCGGCGCAGCACCGCTTCGCCGGGCATTGATCGGTCGTCGTACAGGCGGAACAACCAAGCGCCGGCCGGGCGGGCCAGGGCCACGACAAGCGCGGTGAACACCAGGATGAGCGTCCAGCCGGACAGGGTCATCGCCGCGCCCCCCTCAATATCGCTCGGGCCGCGCCAGCACGGCGAGCAGATAGACAAGGATGACGGCCGCGACGAGCGCCCCCGCCCAGAGTTCAAATGACATGGCGTTCCTCCATATGAGACGCCGGACATAGGGCCGGGGGGCATGAAGCGGCGCGGGGGATGGCGACCGCCCCGCATAAAGGCAGCGTAAAGTCCGTCCCGCCCGACCGTCTATGGGATCGCCCGCGCGCGCATCCATCCGGCATCGAATGGCAAAGTCATTGCTTCCCTGACAGCAATGGGCGACAAGTCGGCTTGACGGTCGGGCGCGCGCGGGGCCGGGGACGGGGAGAATATGGGCGGATTTCCATTCAGCGCGATCGTCGGCCAGGACGAAATGAAACGGGCGCTGCTGATCGCGGCGGTCGATGCGCGCATCGGCGGCGTGATGATCTTCGGGGATCGCGGCACCGGCAAATCCACGGCTGCCCGTGCGCTGGCGGCTGCCCTGCCCCCGATCCGCATGGTCGAGGGCAGCCGGTATAATTGCGATCCCGACCATCCCCATGACTGCCCGGAGCCGTGCGCGGGCAAGCGCGCTCGCAAGATGCCGGTGCCGTTTGTCGATCTGCCGCTGGGATCGACCGAGGACCGGGTGGTCGGCACGCTCGATCTGGAACGCGCGCTGGCGCACGGCGAGCGCCGGTTCGAACCGGGGCTGCTCGCTCGGGCGCATCGCGGCTTCCTCTATATCGACGAGATCAACCTGCTGGAGGATCATGTCGTCGACCTGTTGCTCGACGTCGCCGCGTCCGGGGAAAACAGGGTCGAGCGCGACGGCATGAGCATCCGCCATCCCGCCCGGTTCGTCCTGGTCGGCAGCGGCAATCCCGAAGAAGGGGAATTGCGCCCGCAATTGCTGGACCGGTTCGGCCTGTCGGTCGAGGTGCGGACGCCGGAATCGGTTGCCGAACGCGTCGAGATCATGCGGCGCTGCGACGCGCAGGAACGCGATGCCGCCGCCTTTGGCGAAGCTTGGAAGGCCGCCGATGCCAAGGTGCTGCGCCGGATCGCCAGGGCAAAGACGGCGTTGCCCGCCGTCGAGACGCCCGATGCCGTGCTTGGCGATATCGCCGCGCTCTGCAAGGCGGTCGGCGCTGACGGGCTGCGCGGCGAATTGACCGTGATGCGCGCCAGCCGGGCGCTGGCGGCGCTGGACGGCGCACCATCGGTCACTCGGGCGCATATCCGGGATATCGCGCCGCTGGCGCTGCGGCACCGCTTGCGGCGCAACGTGCTGGATGAAACCGGATCGACCGTGCGCATCGAACGGGCATTGACCGAGTTGTTCGGATGATGCCCGCCCTGGCCGGCGAGGCGCCCGCGGGCGACGCGATGCTGGCCCTGCAGCTGTTGCTGTCCGATCTCGGCGCCCTGGGGGGCATCATGCTGACCGGGGGCGGGCCGGCGCGCGACGCGCTGATCGCCGGAATGCAGGATGCAATGGCGGATGCCGGGCCGGTGCGGCGCATCCCGGCCAGCATCGACATCGAACGGCTGACCGGCGGGCTGGATCTGGCCGCCACGCTGGCCACGGGCCGGGCCGTCACCCGACCGGGCATCCTGGCAGAGGCGGCGGGCGGCATCGTCATCCTGCCGATGGCCGAACGCATCGCGCCGGAGATCGCGGTGCCGGTCGCCAGCGCGGTCGACGCGGGCCAGTGCGCGGCGATCCTGCTGGACGACCGGGCCGACGAAGCAGAGGCGCCGCCGATCCTGCTGACCGAACGAATGGCGTTTCACTGCGACCTGTCGCTGCTGCGCGATGTGGACCCGGCCCCCGCCCGCCCGGATCGCCACGAACTGGCAAATGTTGCGCCGCTGGACGACGAACAGCGCGCCGCGCTGATCGACATTGCCGATGCGATGGACGTCGGATCGATGCGCGCGCTGTTGTTCGCTCAGCGTGCAGCGCTGGCTCATGCCGCCCTGCACGGCCGCGACCACGCGACCGACGACGATCTGGCCGCAGCCGTCCGACTGGTGCTTGCCCCCCGCGCCCGGCGCGCGCCGCCCCCGCCAGCCGAGCCGCCACAGCCCGATGCGGCAACGCCCCCCGCCGATCCACCGCCGCCGGAGCCGTCGGACGACGCGGGCGACCGCACGGCCGACGACCCGCCCCCGCAGCAACAGGGCACGCCCGATCTGGACGACATCCTGCTGGCGGCGGCGGCAGCGGCGCTCCCCAGGCGGCTGCTGGGCGAAATCGACGGCAATGCGGGCCGCACGGCCAGGGGCCGGACCGGAAGGGGCGGCGGCGGTCGCAAACCCGCGCTGCGCGGACGGCCCATGGGGGCGCGACCGGGCATTCCCGGCGATGGCCGGCGGCTGGCGCTGATGGACAGCCTGCGCGCGGCGATCCCGTGGCAGGGCATCCGCCGCCGCGATGCGGCACCCGGCGATGTGCGCCCGATCCAGCTGCGGAAATCGGACCTGAGGATCAGGGCGTTTCGCGAACGGCGCGAGGCCCTGACCGTCTTTGCGGTCGATGCGTCGGGGTCCTCGGCGATGAACCGTCTGGCCGAGGCCAAGGGCGCGGTCGAGCTGATGCTGGCCGAGGCTTATGTGAAGCGGGCGCAGGTCGCGCTGGTCGCGTTCCGGCACCAGGGCGCGGAGATCCTGTTGCCCGCCACCCGGTCGCTGACCCGCGCCCGGCGCGCGCTGGCGGCGCTTCCCGGCGGTGGCGGCACCCCGCTGGCGGCCGGGCTGATCGCAGCGCAGGCGCTGGCAGAGGCCGGGCACAAACGGGGCCAGTCCCCGGTGGTTGCGATCCTGACCGATGGCAAGGCGAACGTGACCCAGGACGGGCGCGCCGACCGGGTGATCGCGATGGCGGAGGCAATGGACGCCGCCCGCTCGATAGCGGCGGCGGGCATCGCCAGCATCGTCATCGACATATCAGCGCGCGCGCGGCCCGAAGCAGCCCAGCTGGCACATGCGCTTGGCGGGCGGTATCTGCCGCTGCCGATGGCGGGCAGCGCCGCCATGGTCGCCGCCATCGATCGGATCGGTGCGGAGCTGGCGGCATGAGCGGGCGACATCCGGATTGGGAAGTGGACGGGCAGGACTGGCCGAATCGCACAGCGAGCCGCTTCGTCGCATCGGGCGGCTATCGCTGGCATGTACAGCGGATGGGGCATGGCCCGGTCTGCCTGCTGCTGCACGGCACCGGCGCGGCGACGCACAGCTGGCGTGACCTGATGCCGATCCTGGCCGAACATCATGACGTCGTCGCCATCGACCTGCCCGGCCATGGCTTTACCCGGTCGCTCTCCAGCCATCGTCCGACCTTGGAGGGCATGGCACAGGCAGTGGGCGCGTTGCTGGACACGCTGGGGATCGTACCGGACCGGATCGTGGGCCATTCCGCGGGCGCAGCGATCGGCGCGCAGCTGGTGCTCGACCGGGGGTGGCGAATGCCGCTGATCGGGCTGGCCCCGGCGCTGATGCCCTTTCCCGGGCTGGCGGCAAAGCTGTTCCCGCAACTGGCGACTTTGTTGTTCACCAACCCTTTCGTCTCGATCATCTTTTCGCGCATGGCGGCCGCCCCGGGCGAGGCTGCGAAGTTCCTCAAGCGATCGACCGGATCGCGGATTGATGCCGATGGCGAGCGTTATTACCGACGGCTGTTCAGCAAATCGGGCCATTGCGATGGAGCGATCCGGATGATGGCCAATTGGCGGCTCGAGCCGCTGCGCGACCGGCTTGGGGAACTTACCGGGCCGGTCCTGTTGGTGCATCCGGCCAATGATGCGGCGATCCCGGCATCGGCGGTGACTGCGGCTGCCGCCCTGATCCCGGGGGCGCAGCAGACCGGCTTGCCGAAACTTGGCCATCTTGCCCATGAGGAGGATCCGCGAGGGGTGGCGGCGCTGATCACGGCATTTGCACCGACCGGCCAATCCGCCTAGCCTTTGCCGGACCGGCCCCGGGCCGTGCGAAGCAAGGCGATTGCGACATGCTCGAAAATTACGGCTTCATCGAACTGATCTTCGTCGCGGTCGTGGCGCTTGGCCTGGGCTTCTGGCAATTGCGGTCGATCAACCGGGAAATCGCGAAGGACCGGGAAAAGGCAGCGCAGAAGGCCGATCCGGGCGAACCGCGCTGAACGATCAGCCGGGCGGTTTCAGCCTGGCTCGCGCGGCATCTTGTACGGCAGCATGAACTGCACGACCGGGTTGACCAGCCGGTCGAGCGAAATGCTTTCCTGAACCGCCATCACCCGCTCGCCAAAGATGCGGGTGTCCAGCGTCGATCGGGCGTAGAAGGGGGCATCCTCCCATGTGCGGATCACCGACGCCAGGCCGCGATCGGCGCGCGTCTGGCGCTTGAGCAGCCAGCCGCTGGGCGGCAGCGGCGCGACCAGCGGCAGTTCGTCCTCGATCACGCTGCCGTCCGGGGCAAAGCGCAGCGCGCTGCCGAAATGGGTGCCGTCGCGCCGTTCGCCCTCATACAACACCGCCACGTCACGGCCCAGATGCGCGCGGGACCAGTGCCAACTGCTAAAGCCCGCCTCCAGCGGCTCGGCACCGTCATTGCCGTCCAGATAGCCGCTGCCCTGCCACCGGATGTCGGGATCGCGCATCCGCACCTCCACCCGTGCCCGCGGCGCAAAGGCGTGCCAGTGATGCACGCCCCAGGGGTCCAGCCGGAAACTGCGGCCGACCAGCACCTCGGGGTGCAGGATCACCTGCCCACTCACCCGCCGCCGCCACGGCACGCCCAGCCGGATGTCGCGCTCCTCGATATCGATGATCAGCCGGTCGCGGTCCCAGCGCATGGCGCTCGGCCCGATGGCCAGCATGTCGCGTTCCTGGATCGTCGCGCCCGCCCCCCGCTCCGTCATCACCCAGCGTGAGCGCGGGCCATAAAGCGCGAAATTCAGGCAGCTGTGGTCCAATGGAATCGCGCGGCCGGACCGTCGGTAATAGGGGGAAAAAACGCTGCCGATAAAACCGATGATGGTCAGCCCGAAACGCCCTCCATCGGGTCCGTCGGCATCGCTGGTCGCGTCGATATACCACCAACGATAGCCCTGTGGTGGAACCACCGCGTCGAACGACGGTCGGCCAGGATCGCCTCGCTCGCCAGCTGTCCCGACAAGGCGGCCATCGGGACGCCCGCGCCAGGATGCGTCGCCCCGCCCGCGCAATAAAGCCCATGGATCGCTGTCCGGCTGCCGGGCCGGAGGAAGCTTGCCGCCCACCCGTGCGAGGCCCGTCCATAAAGGGCTCCACCCGTCCCCGGAAACCGGTGCGCGAAATCCGTCGGCGTGATCAGCCGGTGCGCCAGCGGTTGTTCCAGCGTCAGGCCACAGGCGCGCAGCCGATCCAGCATGATCGAGGTGCATTGGTCTTTCTCCGCAATAGAATAAAGGTGGCGGTCGCCATTGGCGGGCGCGTTGACGATGACCTGGAACCGCTCCGGTCCCTCCGGCGTCGCGCCCCCGCCCCGGTCGAGCGCGCACAGATAGGCGGTGGGGCTGGCCGGCGGGCGCCCGGCGGCGATGTCCGCGAACTCGGCGCGGTAATCGCCGGAAAAAAAGACATTGTGGAACGCCAGGTCGAAACCCTGCGGCCGCCCCCGCGCCAGCCAGACGAGCGCGGAGAGCGAACGCGTCCGTTCCGGCATCGTGCGGGCGGCACGGGCGACCTGCGGCCCAAGCAGCCCCGCCGCCAGCGCCGCCGGGTCGCCGTTGAACACCACCCGGTCCGCCGCCATCCAGCGCCCGTCGGCCAAGGAAACCCCCGTCGCCCGTCCCCGGTCCACCGTGATCCGGTCGACCGTCTGGCCATAGCGGAACGCAACGCCGCGCGCTCTGGCCAGGCGCTCCAGCGCATTGGCCAACGCACTGATGCCGCCGTCGATGGCCCATACGCCCTGCGCCTCCACATCGGCGACCAGCATCAGCGTGGCAGGCGTCAGGAACGGCGAGGACCCGCAATAGGTGGTGTATCGGCCGAACAGCTGAATGAGGCGCGGGTCGTCGAAATGTTCGCCCAGCACCTTCCACAGGCTTTCATAGGGGCGGATGGCCAGCAGCGCCCCGACCCGCCACAGCCCCACCCGCCACATCAATGCGGGCGGCAATGGCTTGCTGGCGCGCAGGAACGGGCGATCGAGAATGTCGAAGATTCGCCGCGCCTCGGCCGAAAAGCTCCGAAAGCCCGCGGCCGCCCGCGCCCCTGCAAACTGGCCGATGGCATCGCAGCTCGCCTCGAAATCCGCATGCAGGTCCAGCCGCTCGCGGTCGTTCCAGGCATGGCGGGCCAGGATCGTCGCACGGGTCAGGCGCAGGTGATCGTCCACCCGCTCGTCCACAGCGTCGAAAATCGCGTCGAACACGCTACGGAGGGTAAAGACGGTCGGACCGGCGTCGACCGGCACGCCTTCCACGGCAAGCTGGCGCACCTTGCCCCCCGGCGCGTCGGCACGATCGATCACGGTCACCGCTTCGCCGCGCGCGGCGAGCAGCAGCGCCGTCACCAGGCCGCCGATCCCCGCTCCCACCACAATGATCCGTTCGCCTTCCATCGCCACCGTTGTTCCGTCGGAGGAAGTTTGGATTTGACCCGATGCTATCAGAAGTTCATCCTGATGGACATTCAATTATGTCAACCAAAACGGACACATTTGCATGGCGCACCCGCTGGGTGCTGTGGCGCAATGCCGTGCTCGGCAGCGCCGCATTCCAGCGTTGGGCGTGCAGCACTCCGGGAATGCGCGCCATCGGGCGGCGAAAGGCGGCGGCGCAGTTCGATCTGGTTGCGGGGTTCGTCTATTCGCAGATCCTGTTCGCCTGTGTCGAAACCGGCCTTGTCGAATGGCTGCGCAGCGGCCCGCGCACGGACGCGGAGGTCGCGACCTTCCTGTCGCTTGGCGATGCGGCAACCGCGCGCCTGCTCCACGCGGCGGCAGCGCTGAAGCTCGTCGAGTCGCCGGAGGCAACAATCTGGACGTTGGGCGAGGCCGGCGCGGCTCTATCCGCCAATATCGGGGCCATGGCGATGATCCGGCACCATGCGCTGCTGTACCGCGACCTGGCCGATCCGGTCGACCTGCTGGCACGCGACCGCCGTTCGGATACTGCGCTGTCGTCCTTTTGGTCCTATGCGGCAAAGGACGGGGATGGCGGCACGGATGCGGCAACGACTCGGCCCTATTCGGCGCTGATGGCCGCCACGCAACCGATGATCGCGGAACAGGCGATTGCCGCCTATCCCTTTGGCCGCCATCGCAGAATCCTGGATATCGGCGGCGGTTCGGGGGGCTTTGCGATGGCGGTCGCCGATGCAGCACCCAAAGCCGCCATCGGTATTTTCGACCTGCCCGGCGTCATCGGCCAGGCTGGCGAACGGATCGCTGAACGTCCCGATGCGGGACGGTTCACGCTGTTTCCGGGCAGCTTCCGTGACGATCCCGTACCGCCGGACCATGATCTGGTGACGCTGGTCCGCATCCTGCACGACCATGACGATGAGGTGGTCGCATCATTGCTGGCGGCAATCCACCGAGCACTGCCGACGGGCGGCAAATTGCTGATCATCGAGCCGATGGCCCGAGTCGGCGGGGCGGAGCGGATGGGCGACGCCTATTTCGGCCTGTATCTGTGGGCGATGGGGCAAGGCAGGCCGCGCAGCGCTGCGATGCTGCGCACCATGCTGAACCAGGCGGGCTTTTCGCGCAGCGAGGTGGTGCGCACGCATCTGCCCCTAATCACGAGCGCCTTGGCAGCCACGCGCTAAGAGCGAGCGATCGTTCCATACTGTCAATTAAAGTTGACAACCCTAGGCGTAAGCATATGGTGACATCACGCGGCACGTCCGGCTGGTCTGGCTGGATGGGCGGCGGGAAAGGACGAGGGGCAGCGTGCACGGTTCGGCCATCATTATCGACGCGCCCGGCAGCCTGACGGTCGGCAAAACCGAACTGACTGCCCTGACCGCTGGCGATGTCCTGGTCGAAACCGCGTTCAGCGGCATCAGCACAGGCACCGAAAAGCTGCTGTGGCAGGGCCGCATGCCCAGCTTTCCCGGCATGGGCTATCCGCTGATCCCCGGATACGAATCGGTGGGACGGATCATCGATGCAGGCACCGATCACCGCCAACGCATCGGCGAATGGGTGTTCGTGCCCGGTGCCAGTTGCTACCGGGATGCGCGCGGGCTGTTCGGCGGGGCGTGCAGCCGGTTGATCGTCCCGGGCGCTCGCGCCCATGCCGTTCCGGAATCGATGGGCGAGCAAGGGGTGCTGTTCGCGCTGGCCGCGACGGCGCTGCATGCCATGGGCCGGGCGGCGCTGCCCGAACTGATCATCGGGCACGGCGTGCTGGGTCGCTTGCTCGCCCGGCTGACCCTGGCCGCAGGCGGGCCGGCACCGATGGTCTGGGAAACCGATCCGCGGCGGCAGACGGGGGCCACCGGCTATCTTGTCGTGCATCCCGATGACGATGATCGCCGCGATTATCGTACCATTTACGACGTCAGCGGCGATGCGTCCGCCATTGACGGATTCATCGCGCGGCTTGCCCGTGGGGGCGAGCTCGTCCTGGCCGGATTCTACAGCCAGCCGATCCAGTTCGCCTTTGCCCCCGCATTCATGCGCGAAGCGCGGATCAGCATCGCTGCCGAGTGGCAGCCCGAGGATCTTTCCTCCGTGCGCGCCCTGGTGGCTAGCGGCGACCTCAACCTGGGCGGCCTCATTTCCCGCATTGAGCCGGTGGCGAGAGCGGACGCCGCCTATCCGCAGGCATTTGACGATGTGGAATGCCTGAAAATGCTGCTCGACTGGAGAGATTGCGCGTGACCATGCTCGACCTGAACGCCCTGCGCGAAGAAGCGTCCCATGAGCCCGATCCGGTCCACACCGGCGAGGTGAAGAAGGAAACGCAGATCATCGCCATTTACGGCAAGGGCGGCTCGGGCAAGTCCTTTGCCCTGGCCAACCTGTCCTACATGATGGCGCAGCAGGGCAAGCGCGTGCTGCTGATCGGCTGCGATCCCAAATCGGATACCACCAGCCTGCTCTTCGGCGGCAAATCGACGCCGACGATCATCGAGACCAGTTCCAAGAAGAAGCTGGCGGGCGAGGAGATCGGCATCGAGGATGTCTGTTTCCAGCGCGACGGCGTATTCGCCATGGAGCTGGGCGGGCCGGAGGTCGGCCGCGGCTGCGGTGGGCGCGGCATCATCCACGGGTTCGAAACGCTGGAAAAGCTGGGCTTCCACGAATGGGGCTTTGATTACGTCCTGCTGGATTTCCTCGGCGACGTCGTCTGCGGCGGCTTCGGCCTGCCGATCGCGCGGGACATGTGCCAGAAGGTGATCGTGGTCGCCTCCAACGACCTGCAATCGCTCTACGTCGCCAACAATGTCTGCAAGGCGGTCGAATATTTCCGCAAGATGGGCGGGAATGTCGGCGTTGCGGGCATGATCCTGAACAAGGATGACGGCACCGGAGAGGCCAATGCCTTTGCCGAAGCCGTCGGCATCCCGGTACTCTGCGCGATCCCGGCGAACGAGGATATCCGAAAGAAATCCGCCAATTATCAGATCATCGGCAAGCCCGGCGGCCAATGGGCGCCCTTGTTCGAGGAACTGGCGATCAACGTGGCGGAGGCGCCGCCGCTGCGCCCTGCCCCGCTCGACCAGGACGGGCTGCTCAACCTGTTCAGCGCGGACGTTACCGGCGCCGACTTCACGCTGAAGCCCGCGACCCAGGCCGATATGCGCGGCGTCGACTTCGTCGTGAAGCCCAGCCTGGAAGTGGTCTATGATGCGGTCTAAGGATCGCCTCGACCTTCCCGCACCGGGCGGCGCGACGGGCGAAGGGGCCTGCGCGTCGAAGGATACGCTGCGCGAAGCGGCGATCAGCGCCGGCAAATCCGACGTGCTCGACCGCTACGCCGCCGATTATCCGCAGGGTCCGCACGATCAGCCGCAGTCGATGTGCCCGGCATTCGGCAGCCTGCGCGTCGGCCTGCGGATGCGGCGCACCGCGACCGTGCTGTCCGGCTCGGCCTGCTGCGTCTATGGCCTCACCTTCACCGCGCATTTCTACGGCGCGAAGCGCAGCGTCGGCTATGTGCCGTTCAGCTCGGAAACGCTGGTCACCGGCAAGCTGTTCGAGGATATCCGCGACGCCGTCCACGATCTTGCCGATCCGGCGCTCTACGACACGATCGTCGTCACCAATCTGTGCGTGCCGACCGCAAGCGGCGTGCCGCTGCAATTGCTGCCCGATCAGATCAACGGCGTGCGCGTGATCGGCATCGACGTGCCGGGGTTCGGCGTGCCGACCCATGCCGAGGCAAAGGATATCCTGGCGGGCGCCATGCTCAGCTATGCGCGCAAGGAGGCCGAAACCGGCCCCGTCGCCGCGCCCAAGCAACGATCGGACCGGCCTACCGTGACGCTCCTGGGTGAGATGTTCCCGGCAGACCCGCCAGGCATCGGGCTCTTGCTCGAACCGCTGGGCCTTGCGGCCGGTCCGGTCGTGCCGACGCGCGAATGGCGCGAGCTGTATCAGGCGCTGGATTGTGCCGCCGTCGGCGCGATCCACCCCTTCTATACTGCCAGCATCCGCGAGTTCGAGGCGGCAGGCCGCACCGTGGTCGGCTCGGCGCCGGTCGGGCGCGACGGCACCGCCGCCTGGCTGGATGCGATCGGCAAGGCCTGCGGCATCGCTCAGGACAAGGTGGATGCGGCCAAGAACAAGTTCCTTCCTGCCATCGCCGCCGCGCTTGCCGCCAAGCCGGTCAAGGGCCGGATCACGGTTTCCGGCTATGAAGGGTCGGAACTGCTGGTCGCGCGGCTGCTGATCGAAAGCGGCGCGGACGTGCCCTATGTCGGCACCGCTTGCCCGCGCACCGTCTGGTCCGATCCTGACCGGGAATGGCTGGAAGCGCATGGCTGCCGCGTGCAGTACCGCGCCAGCCTGGAACAGGATATCGCCGCGATCGCCGAATATGGCCCCGATCTGGCCATCGGCACGACGCCGGTGGTGCAACATGCCAAGCAGCGCTCGATCCCGGCGCTCTATTTCACCAACCTGATCTCCGCCCGGCCCCTGATGGGTCCGGCGGGTGCGGGCAGCCTGGCCATGGTCGTCAACGCCGCGCTGGCCAACCAGCACCGCTTCGACCGGATGACTGCCTTTTTCCAGGGCGTCGGCAGCGGCCCGACGGCCGGCGTGTGGGAGGATACCCCCGTCGACCGCCCCGACTTCAAGGCGAAGTACGCCGCCAAGCGCATCGCCGCGGCCAAGGCCGAGGAGCATATCGGCACATGACCCTGATCATCGATCACGGCACCGACGATTTCGTCATGATCGCCATCGCGGCGGGAGACGCCGCATGACGCTCATCATCGATCATGACCGGGCGGGCGGTTATTGGGGCGCGGTATACGCGTTCACTGCGATCAAGGGGCTGCAGGTCATCATCGACGGCCCGGTGGGTTGCGAGAATCTGCCGGTAACGTCGGTCCTCCATTATACCGACGGGCTGCCGCCGCATGAGCTGCCCATCGTCGTCACCGGACTTGGCGAACAGGAACTGGGCCGCGACGGCACCGAGGGCGCAATGAAGCGCGCCTGGGCGACGCTCGACCCCGATCTGCCCGCCGTGGTGGTCACCGGATCCATCGCCGAGATGATCGGCGGCGGCGTGACGCCGGAGGGCACCAATATTCAGCGTTTCCTGCCGCGCACGATCGACGAGGATCAGTGGCAGTCGGGCGACCGCGCCCTCACCTGGCTCTGGACCCAGTTCGGCCCGAAAAAGGTGGCGCCGGCAAAGCCGCCGCTCATTGGCCAGAAGCCGAAGGTCAACATCATCGGGCCGATGTACGGCACGTTCAACATGCCGTCCGACCTGGCGGAAATCCGCCGCCTGATCGAGGGGATCGGCGCGGAGGTGAACCTCGTGTTCCCGCTGGGCAGCCATCTGGCCGAGATCAAGAAACTGGCGCTGGCCCAGGTCAATGTCTGCATGTACCGCGAATTCGGTCGCGGCCTGTGCGAGGCGCTGGAGCGTCCCTATCTGCAGGCACCGATCGGGCTGGAACAGACCACCCTGTTCCTGCGCAAGCTGGGCGAGCTGACGGGCCTGGACCCGGAAACGTTCATCGAACGCGAGAAGCACACGACGATCAAGCCGCTATGGGATCTGTGGCGCTCGGTCACCCAGGATTTCTTCGGCACCGCCAGTTTCGGCATCGTCGCCACCGACACTTATGCCCGCGGCATCCGCAAGTTCCTCGAGGACGATATGGGCCTGCCCTGCACCTTCGCGGTATCGCGCTGTGCCGGGGCCAAGTCCGACAACCAGTCGATCAAGGACCAGATCGCCACCAATCCGCCGCTCATCCTGTTCGGCAGCTTCAACGAACGGATGTACATGGCCGAGGCCGGGGGCCGGGGCGTCTATATCCCCGCCAGCTTCCCCGGCGCAGTCATCCGCCGTCACACCGGCACGCCGTTCATGGGCTATTCGGGCGCGACCTATCTGGTCCAGGAAGTGTGCAATGCGCTGTTCGACGCGCTGTTCCACATCCTGCCGCTGGCCGGACAGCTCGACAGGGCCGAGCCGACGCCTGCCCGCATGGAACGCGAAGTTCGTTGGGACGACGCCGCCAAGACCGAACTGGACGCGGTGGTCGAGCGCGCGCCGGTGCTGGTCCGCATTTCCATGGCCAAGCGCATCCGCGATGCCGCCGAGCGCAGCGCGCGCCGCGCCGGCGAGGACCGCGTGACTGCGGACCGGCTGGCTACCGCAATTTCGGAAGGGGCCGGCCAATGAGCCGTCCAAACATTTCACCCGGCCTTTTGCCGGATGTCAGGGGCCTTTGCAGCGATCGATGCTGCGGGAGGGCGCCCGGAAGAGCCGCGCGTTGCGGTTCGGACCGGGCATGGTTGGAGGATGAATCATGAGCGATACGGAACGCTTCGGACCGGGGGCCTATCTGACCCCCGAAGAGGCAAAAGAGTTTCACAAGATTTTTGTGTCGAGCTTTCTCGGCTTCACCGTGATCGCGATCATCGCGCACGTGCTGGTCTGGTCGTGGCGGTCGTGGCTGCCGGGCCCGAACGGCTACGCGATGCTGCACGACGCGACCCAGGTCGCCAGCACCGCCATCACGACCTTTCTGGCATAAGGAAACCGGACCATGTGGAGACTTTGGCTGATTTTTGATCCGCGTCGTACGCTGGTCGCCCTTGCGGCGTTCCTGTTCGTCCTGGCGCTGCTGATCCACTTCATCCTGTTGAGCACCGATCGCTTCAACTGGATCGAAGGACCGAAGGCCGCGCAGGCCGCGATGACCGCCCCGGCGGCTCCCGCTCCGGCGCTGACCTGATCGTCCCTTCCGGCTCTGAGGATCGCGGGGCGATTGTGCCGCGATCCTCAACGGCGCGGAAAACGGGACCGAATATTTCCTCAAGGAAAGCCATCATCATGGGTGGCGGGGGTGTGCTATGGCACTGCTAAGCTTCGAGAGAAAGTACCGCGTGCGTGGCGGTACGCTGATCGGCGGCGACTTGTTCGATTTCTGGATCGGACCCTTTTACGTCGGCTTTTTCGGCGTCATCACGGCAATTTCGGCGATCCTGGGAACGGCGCTGATCCTGTACGCGGCTTCGCAGGGCGACACCTGGAACCCGTGGCTGATTTCCATCGCGCCGCCGGCCATCGATTATGGCCTCAGCCTCGCGCCCCTGAAACAGGGTGGCTTCTGGCAGATCATCACGATGTGCGCGACCGTGGCCTTTGTGTCGTGGGCGCTGCGTGAGGTCGAAATCTGCCGCAAGCTTGGGATGGGCTATCATGTCCCAATCGCGTTCGGCGTCGCCATCCTGGCCTATGTCACGCTGGTGATCATTCGGCCGGTACTGATGGGCGCATGGGGATATGGCTTTCCCTACGGCATCTTCAGCCATCTGGATTGGGTGTCGAACACGGGCTACGCCTATGTGAACTTCCACTACAATCCGGCGCACATGATCGCCGTGACGTTCTTTTTCACCACCTGTCTGGCGCTGGCGCTGCACGGGTCGCTGATCCTGTCCGCGGTCAACCCGGCCAAGGGGACGCCGGTCAAGACGCCGGAATATGAAGACACGTTCTTTCGTGACTTCATCGGCTATTCCGTCGGCACCATCGGCATCCACCGGGTCGGCCTGTTCCTGGCGCTCAACGCCGGGTTCTGGAGCGCGGTCTGCATCGTCATCGCCGGTCCCCTGTATGCGGGCAGCTGGCCCGAATGGTGGGAATGGTGGCGCAACATTCCGATCTGGTCTTAACGGGAGGGTACGGACATGGCGCGTTATCAGAACATCTTTACCCAGGTTCAGCTGGCCGGCGCTCCCGAACTGGGCATGCCGTTGCCGCACGGGGACGAACCCCGCGTGGTGGCGACCGGTGCCAGCTACTGGATGGGCAAGTTCGGCCAGGCACAGATCGGGCCGATCTATCTGGGCTGGTTGGGCCTGGCCTCGCTGCTCTTCGGCTTCTTCGCGATCGAGATCATCGGGTTCAACATGGCCGCATCGGTCAACTGGGATCCGGTCGAGTTCGTTCGACAGTTCTTCTGGCTGGGCCTGGCCCCGCCATCGGCCGAATATGGCTTCACGCCCTTCGTACCTCTGAACGAGGGCGGCTGGTGGATCCTCGCCGGCTTCTTCCTGACGCTGTCGATCCTGCTCTGGTGGGCGCGCAGCTATCGCCGGGCCAAGGCGCTGGGCATGGGCACGCACGTCGCCTGGGCCTTTGCCGGCGCGATCTGGCTTTACCTGGTGCTGGGGTTCATTCGCCCCTTCTTCCTGGGCAGCTGGGCCGAAGCGGTTCCGTTCGGAATCTTTCCCCACCTGGAATGGACGAACAACTTCTCGCTGCAATACGGGAACCTGTTCTACAATCCGTTCCACGCGCTCTCGATCGCGTTCCTCTATGGCTCGGCCCTGCTGTTCGCCATGCACGGCGCGACCATCCTGGCCGTCGGCCGCTATGGCGGCGAGCGCGAGCTGGAACAGATCACCGATCGCGGTACGGCATCGGAACGGGCCGCGCTGTTCTGGCGCTGGACCATGGGCTTCAACGCCACGATGGAATCGATCCATCGCTGGGCGTGGTGGTTCGCGGTACTAACGACCGTGACGGGCGGTATCGGCATCCTGTTGACCGGCACCGTGGTGGACAACTGGTACCTCTGGGCAATCGAGCACGGCTACGCCCCCGAATACTGAACGCCGCGGCTCACCCCGCTGCTCGGTGACGGGCGGCGACCCCCGGAAAGCCCGGTCGGAAACGGCCGGGCTTTTTGGCGTCCGTCAGCCTTGATCGGCTGACTAACGGCCCGGACTCCAGTTGTTGAATAGGCAAAATAAGCGCCTGTAATCGATCGGGCGGGTAGCGTCAGGCCGCGCTGCTGCGGTGGAGGGCGGTCAGATCCAAGCGCTGCTCAGGGTTTTCGCCGACAATCGCTCCCCGATCAGGGGCGGGCGATCGCGTCGTCCCGCCGCTCCGCGTGCCGCCGGCGGCGCAGGGACAGATCGATCAGGTGGACGGGAAAGGACAGCGCTAGCGGCACCGCCAACCAGGGCCATGACCATCCGGTCAGCGCCGCGCGCAGGGTCAGCATCATCAGTACCGCGGGCAGCAGGGCCGCGATCAGGTCGCGCCATGCCCAGCCACGCCAGCGCAGCACCGCCGCCTCAACCGCCAGCACGGCCAGCACCAGATCGACGGCATGACCGCTGGCGAACAGGGCCTGCATCATCGCACGGTCAGCCGAAGGGTCCGTTCAGCTGGACGACCTGGTAATTGAGTGCGCCCGCCACCGTCACCCAAATCAGATAGGGCACCAGCAACACCGCCGCCGCGCGGCTGAACCGGCGACAGAACAGGATCAGTGCAAGAATCGAAAGCCACAGCAGGCAGAGCTCGGCCAGGGCCAGATCGGGGCGGTGCAGCCGGAAAAAGATGAAGCTCCACCCCAGATTGAGAAAGCCGTTGAGCGCGAACAGGCCGATGGCGATTTCCGCGTCGCGCCGCGTCGGCGCGGTCTGCCACACTCGCACGCCGGACAGGGCGATCAACGCAAAGATCAGGGTCCAGATGATGCCGAACGCATAATCGGGCGGCGCCCATGCCGGCTGGCGCAGCTGATAATACCATTCGTCCAGGACGGTCAGCGTCCCCCCGACCAGTGCCGTCACCAATGCCAGCGATCCGGCGATCAGGATCGGAAAAAACGCGGCTCTGTTCATGCGCGACTATCGTTCCTCGACCGTCCTCAATCCGACCAGATGGCCCAGATCCTTGAAGAAGACCCGTATATGCGCCAGCGGATCGCGGCGCACCAGTTCCTTGTTCATATACGCCTCCCAGGTCAGGCGCTGAACGTCCGGGTCGGCGCACATCTTGACGAAGCGTTCGCGGCGCTTGTCGTTGCGATACCAGAAATACTGCATCATCCCCAGAATCCAGAACACCCGGCCATGCGCCTTCATGAACGCGCGGCGGGCATCGCCCAGGGCACGGGCATTGCCGGTGGCCAGGAACCGGTCGACCGACCGCGCGCCCATCCGCCCGGCGGTCATCGCATAATAGATGCCCTCGCCCGACGACGGCGCCACCACCCCCGCCGCATCGCCGACGACCAGCGCGGTGCGCCCATTGTCCCATCGCTTCAGCGGCTTCATCGGAATGGGCGCGCCCTCTTCGCGCAGCGTCTTCCACCCGTCCATGCCGGTCTGTCGGCGCAGCACCGCAGTCGCGGCACGCAGCCCGAATCCCTTGTTCGCGCTGCCCAGGCCGATGCTGGCGGTGCCGCCATGGGGAAAGATCCAGGCATAGAAATCGGGCGACAAATGCCCCTGATAATAAACGTCGCAGCGCGACGGATCGTAATCGGGGCCGGTATCGGCCGGCACTTCGACGATTTCGTGATAGGCAAAGACGCAGCGGACGTTTTCGCCACCGGGGATGCATTGCCGGGCAACCAGCGACCGGGCGCCATCGGCCCCGATCACGGCACGCGCGGTCACCACCTGTTCGGGCGAACGGCGGTCGGTGCGATAGGTCAGGCGGGCGATGCCGCTGCTGTCGTCCACGCCCTCGCACTGTCCGGTCACCCGCACCGCACCGGCACCGGCCGCCCGCTCGCGAAGCCATTCGTCGAACACGTCGCGGTCCACCATGCCGACATAGCCTTCGCCGCCGCACGGCATGTCCACCGCCCGGCTGGACGGTGCGATGATCCGCGCCGATCGGGCATGGGCGACCAACAGGCTGTGGGGGATATCGAAATCGGCCAGCAGCCGCGGAGGGATCGCCCCGCCGCATGGCTTGATCCGGCCCGCCCGGTCGAGCAGCATCACCCGGTGCCCGGCCTGGGCCAGTTCATGTGCGGCGGTTGCACCCGATGGGCCGCCCCCGACCACGATGACGTCGAAATCCGTTTTGCGCATCATGTCCATGCCCCCGCCTGCAATGATTTGCGCGGCAGGCGGACGCCCACCGCAAGGCCGGCGGCGAGCAGGAACATCGCCCCTTCCACCGCAAATACCGTGGCAAAGGCCATGTCGTCTGTCCCCCTGCCCCGCATGACATCCAGCAGCAGCGCGCCGATCAGGCCGCCTGCGCCGAATGCCACCGCCTGAGTGGCACCCCATACACCCATCCGGGCGCCCTCGCCCGCCAGTCGGCCGTCACCGGCCATGGTCAGCATCGCGCCGACCGCCGCCACGGCGAACACCCCGTTGGCCAGCCCCAGGCAAAAGATGTTGGCGGTCAGCGGCCAATCCCCGCCCCGCACCGCCGCAAGCGCAAGCCCGACCAGCATCGCCGCCGATCCGGTGCAGCCGATAATGATCCACAATGCCGGATTGCGGCCATATCGCCGCGCATGCAGCGAACCGCCCAACCCGGCGACGGCCATGCCGACCAGGATGCCACCATGCTGCAGCCCGGCCAGCTGGGTCGATTGACCCGGCGTCATCTGGAACACCAGACCCGCAAAGGGTTCGAGCACCAGGTCCTGGATCGAATAGGCGATCATCGACATGAAGACGAAACCGGTGAAGCGAAGCGCACGGGCGTCTTGACCGATTTCGGCCAACGCCGCCGCGAACGACGCCGTCTGCGCATCGGCGGTGGGACTATCCACCGGCGGATACCGCGCCTCCACCCCGGGAATCGCCACCAGCGCCAGGGCAAAAGCGATCAGCACCACCATGCTGGTGACGATCGCCAGCCGGGTTTCGCCAAAGGGATCGAGGAACGCGCCAGACAGGATCGCGGCCAGCACGATGCCGGCGATCATCATGCTCCAGGTGATAGCAGCTGCGGCGGGCTTGCGGGCTGGCGCCACGCGGGATGCGATCAGCGCGAGCAGTGCCGTGCCCGCCATGCCGACGCCGACGCCGATCAGGGTAAATCCGGCAATCGCAAGGATCAGCGCCGCCGCGCCGCCGCCGCCCATCCAGATTGCTGCATCGACGGCCAGGATGGTGCCCAGCGCCTGAACGGCCAGTCCCGTCAGCACCCAGGGCGTACGCCGCGCCGACCGGTCGGATCGATGGCCCCACAGCGGTCGGCTCAACTGGACGAGATAATGCCAAGCGACCAGCCCGGCGGGAATCGCGGCGGCGATGCCGTATTCGACGACCATCACGCGGTTGAGCAGCGCAGTGGCCAGCATCACCATGGCGCCGATCGCTGCCTGCACCGCGCCCAGCCGGACGATGCCGAACCAGCCCAGCCCGGCCGAACCGGAGGCGGCGGGGGCAAGCGCGATCACCAATAGCCCCCAAGGCCGAGTGCCGCCGCAAGCATCCCCAGGACGAACAACGAAACGCCGGTTGCATTGTACCACGGGGCGAGCCGCGCAGGATCACCCGCGAGCCGGACCATCAATGCCCCCTGCACCAGCGTGAACAATGCGACGATCCCCGCCGACAACCACAGGCCGTCCCGGATCAGGAGGGCGATCACCGCCAGCTGAGCCGCGGCCATGACGATACAGGCGATCAGCGCGGCCGGACGAACGCCGAGCGTGACCGGCAAGGATCGGATGCCGGTTTCGCGGTCGCCCGCCACCGCCTTGAAATCGTTCAGCGTCATGATGCCGAACGCACCTGCGCTGTAGCACAGCAGCACCGCCAGCACGGTGGGCGCGGGCAGGCCGCCCTGCATCACGCTGACCCCGGTGAACCACGAAAGCCCCTCGTAACTGAGCGCGCAGACCGCCGGGCCGAGCCAACCGCTGCGCTTGAACCGGAACGGCCGGGCGCTGTAGCTCCAGCCGCACAGCAGCGCGACGACGGTGGCGGCCAGCACCCAACTGCCCAGAAGCGCGCCGACGGCCAGCGACACCGCCGACCCGGCGACGGCAATCAGCACCGGCCATTGTCCCGGCACCCGGCCGGACGGAATGGGGCGGCCAGGCTCGTTGATCGCGTCGACATGCCGGTCGCACCAGTCGTTGATCACCTGCGACGTGCCACAGACCAGCGGTCCAGTCAGCGCGATACCGGCAATCAGGAACGGCCAGTGATCGACGATCGGCACTCCGGCGGAAACCACGCCGCACATGAATGCCCACATCGGGGGAAACCAGGTGACGGGCTTGGCCAGTTCCACCACATCGCGCCAGGCAGGCGTGCCAGTCGTCGGATGGGGAAGCGCGGAGTCTGACATGGCCGAAGGCTATGCCCCGGCCGACCCAGTGTCAATTTAATTGGACATCACTTGCGTCAACCATGGACGACAGATGACACCGCGTCAGTCGCGTTCGGAAAGGTTGCCGATCCCGTGCCGGTGCAGCTTGGCATAGAGGCTTTGTCGGCTCAGTCCCAGGATTTCGGCAGCGGAAGCCCGGTTGTCGGCGGTGTGGACCAACGCCGCCTCGATGCACATGCGTTCGATCAGGTCGGTACTTTCGCGCACGATTGCCTTCAGCGTCTTTCGTCCGACCAGACCAGTCAACTGATCCACCGATCGCGGCGCATCGACCGATGCCGCCGGCAGGTCGCGTTCGCGGCGGCTGATGTTGCGCAGGGTATAGCCATAAATCGGCCGGTCGCGGTCGATGCGCACCGCCGAAATCTCCACCGCCTCTTCGCCGCCGTTCAGGTCGTGCACGATCGAGGGGAAATGCCGGACCAGCTGATTGCCGGCCATCTGCTTGCGGAGCAGCGTCAGATCGACATCGCCGCGACCCAGCCGACCGACCAGCGACATGCCGCGCAGCTGTTCCACCGAACCCGCCTGCACCAGGTCGGCAAAGGCCCGGTTCGCCAGAATGATCGCCTGTTTATCGTCCGCCAGCACAAAGGCGTCGGGCATCCGATCGACCATTTCCAGCACGTCGCGTTCCGACTGGCTGGCCACGGGTTGATGGCCGCCGTCGATCAGGCTGACCAGCCAGAATTGACGCCCCGCCTGGCGAAACGCGGTGGCCGTAAGCTTCATGTCACGATCCTGCCCGATCAGCTGGATCGCAACGGGATCGATCGCGGGATTGACCAGCGCCGCCCCCAGATAGGCGATGACGTCGTCCCGATACGGCTCGGCAATGCGCGTGATCAGCGACCGTCCGTCCAGCGCACCGGCCGATACCCCGGCCAGCGCGTGAAAGGCCAGGTTCGCCTGCTGGATCTGGTGCGTTTCGGCATCGGTGATGACCACGGGATCGGCGATGGTATCGAACAACAGGCGATAGCGGGTCTCCGCCTGACGCAGCTGCAGATAGTCGCGCTCCATCGCCTGCTGCGCCTTCAGCACGCGCTGCTGCAGCGCCGCCAGCGACGACAGGTCCCGACCGATCGCAAGGAACCAGCCGGAATCGCCACGCGGCTTCATCACGCGATAATTGACGGGCAGTTCCTCACCATCCAGCTCGTGATTGACCTGGCGCCAGACGGTGACCGCTCCGCCGGATACATCCAGCATCTGATCGATCTTGTCCCGGCTCTCGACGGTTACCGTTTCCTGCCATTTGCGCCCAACCCAGCGATGGGCAAATCCGTGATCGCTCGACTGGACGGCGATGTCCCGGATGACCCGGTGCTGGTCGATGGCAAGGACGATATCGCCGGCCGAACAGGCCAGATCGAACATGTCGCGGCTGTCGAATGCCGCGACCAGCCGTTCCGGGTCGGAAAACGGAATATGCTGGCCGCTGGCGGACGGTTTGTGCATGAACCGCGCCCGCCCTAAATCATGTCTGCGGCATGTGCATCCACGCCCGCCACGAGATGTTCGGCCAGCACAACTGCGCCCGCCGCATCGACGGCAGAACCGTCGGCTCCCACTTCTTCAACCAGAGCAGGGCGCTCGTTCACGTTGCGACCACCAATCAGAATTCGGAGTTCCGGGTTTCGGGATACCGCCCGGATTGTTGAAACCAGACTGCGGACGGTCGCGGTAGGACAGTCGCAGCTGAGCGTCAATCCAGTGACATCATAATGGGATTCGGCAATTTTCTCATGCAATTCGGACCGGGTCGGATCGATGAGCACGTCGACATACCAGCTGCTGCGCTGGAATTGTTCGGCCACCATCAGCGTGCCGAAACTATGCTGGTCGCCCGGCATGGTCGACATCAGGATGCGCCGCTGCATCTTGCCGCCGCGCCGGGGCGGCGGCACCAGTGCCGTCACCTGGCGCAGCACCTCCTGGATCCGCCATAGTCCCATCGTGACGTCGACGAAATCGCGGCTGTCATCCTCCCAATATCGGCCGAGCAGCCGGGCAGCCGGTGCCAGCAGGTCCACCAGCACCGAATCGATCGACAGGCCGGCGGCAATGCGCGCGTCGATGAAATCCATGAGCGCGCCCGTGTCAGCATCGACCGACAAGGCTGCGAACAGGACGACATCCTGATCAGTAATGGCAGGTGCCGGAGTCGTTGGGTCCCGGTCGGTCGCCCCTGCTGAGTCGAATTCGGCGACCGGCCTGGACGCCGCGGACGGAACGCCAACGGTCTGGGCGAGCAGCGGAATGACCTGATGCTTTATCATGAACGAGATTTCGGGATCATCGCCGGCAACTGAGCCGGGTGTCCGCAGCATATCGGCGAATGGCAGGTTCAACCGGCCCCGTTGACCCCCACCGCGACGCTCGGACCGCCATTCGCTGATCCGCGACCGCAATTCCGCCAAGCCAAAGACCAAGGCCATCTGCAGACTCCCCTAACAAGTCTGGTCGGCGTTCGACGACGTCGGCCTGGGCAGCGGAGAGAGTTCCGCTGCTATATTCCGAGTACACTACAGAACAATCTCGTTTCGGTCAAAAGCCTATCTGTCCATTTTTGTTGATGTCCATTTTTCTTGACACTCACTCCCTTTCGCCGTCTATTCCTGTGGCTGGGATAGGGAGAAGGTGCCGTGAACAGGCACGAACGTGACAAGGCGAGCAAGCACGGCACCACATATGCCGCATCCGCTGCGCCGCTCTATACCGCCGAACAGCGAAAGCGTCGTGACGACTCGGTCTGGACCCTGGTTCAGGCCATTCTGGCCCCGGCCCAGTTCCTCGTCTTTCTGATCAGCCTGGTGCTGGTCGCCCGGTTCATGCTGACCGACATGGGCAAGGATGCGGCCGAATGGTCGATCCTGGCCAAGACGGCGACGCTTTACGCCATTATGATCACCGGTTCCGTCTGGGAAAAGGCGGTGTTCGACGAATGGCTCTTCGCTCGGCCGTTCTTCTGGGAAGACGTGGTCAGCATGGGCGTGATCGCCCTGCATACCGCCTATGTCGTGATGCTGTTCGCGGGCATCGGTTCGCCGCAGCAGCAGATGGCGGTCGCGCTTGCCGGTTACGCAATCTATGTCGTCAACGCTGCCCAGTTCCTGTGGAAGCTGCGGATGGCCCGGCTGCACGGCCCCGCATTGCTGGCCAACGCGGCATGAACGCCCCCGCCCTGACCCCTTCGCAGCCCGCAGCTACGCCGCCGGTGCTGCGGGAACGCGGGCAGCGCGAGGTGTTTTGCGGCCTGACCGGCATCGTCTGGCTGCACCGAAAGATGCAGGATGCGTTTTTCCTGGTCGTCGGTTCGCGCACCTGTGCCCATCTGATCCAGTCGGCGGCGGGGGTGATGATCTTTGCCGAGCCGCGTTTCGCAACCGCCATCATGGAAGAGCGTGACCTGGCCGGGCTTGCCGACGCCAATGAGGAGCTGGACCGGATCGTCCGTCAGCTGCTGGAACGGCGGCCCGACATCCGCACCCTGTTCCTGGTCGGCAGTTGTCCGTCGGAAGTCATCAAGCTGGACCTGGCCAAGGCCGCCCAGCGGCTGGGCGCGGCCTATTCCCCGCAGGTCAGAGTCCTGAATTATTCGGGCAGCGGCATCGAGACGACCTTTACCGAGGGCGAGGATGCGTGCCTGGCCGCGTTGGTGCCGGAAATGCCCGCGCTGGGTGCCGATGCCGCGCCCAATCTGGTCATTGCCGGATCGCTGCCCGACATCGTCGAGGATCAGTTCCGTCGGATCCTGAACGAACTGGGCATTGCCGAGGTCGGTTGCCTGCCCGCCCGCACGCTGGCCGATCTACCCGGCATCGGGCCCAATACCCGCTTCGCACTGGCCCAGCCCTTTCTGGGGGAAACCGGTCAGATGCTGGAAAAGCGCGGAGCGACGCTGATCCCAGCGCTGTTCCCCTTCGGCATCGAAGGAACGACCCATTGGCTGACCGCCATGACCGATGCGTTCGGCATCGACCGGGATCATGTCGCGGCCGTCCTGCGCCCCTACCAGGCACGGGCGGAACAGGCGATCGCGCACCAGCGCCAGCGGCTGGCGGGCCGGTCGATCTTCTTCATGCCGGATTCACAGCTGGAAATCCCGCTTGCCCGGTTCCTGGCCAACGAACTGGGCATGGTGCTAACCGAAGTGGGCACGCCCTATCTGCACCGGCGTCATCTGGCGGCGGAACTGGCCGCCCTGCCCGCCGGGGTTCAGATCAGCGAGGGTCAGGATGTCGACCGGCAGCTTGACCGGGTGCGCGCCGCCCGCCCCGACCTGACGGTCTGCGGCCTGGGGCTGGCCAACCCGCTGGAGGCGGAGGGCCTGTCGACCAAATGGGCGATCGAACTGGTCTTCTCTCCCATCCACGGTTTCGACCAAGCGGGCGATCTTGCCGAATTGTTCGCACGGCCGCTCCGCCGCCGCGACGTGTTGAGGATATAGGACCATGCAGCTCGCCGTCTGGACCTATGAAGGGCCGCCGCACATTGGGGCGATGCGCGTGGCCACCGGGATGCACGGCGTTCACTACCTGCTGCATTCGCCACAGGGCGATACCTATGCCGACCTGTTGTTCACCATGATCGAACGGCGGGACCATCGCCCGCCTGTCACTTATACCACGTTCCAGGCACGCGACCTGGGGGCCGACACGTCCGAGCTGTTCCAGACCGCTGCCCATGACGTCATTGCCCGCCATGCGCCCGATGCGTTGCTGGTCGGCGCGTCGTGCACGGCGGAGTTGATCCAGGACGATCCCGCCGGGCTGGTCGAAAAAATGGGTCTGCCGGTCCCGGTCATCCCGCTGGAACTACCGAGCTATCAGCGCAAGGAACATTGGGGCGCGTCGGAGACCTTTTACCAGATCGTCCGCACGCTGACCGACAAGGCGGTCCGCGCCACCGACCGCGCCGGGCGGCGTCCGCTGGCCAATATCCTCGGCCCGACCGCGCTCGGCTTTCGCCACCGCGACGACCTGATCGAGGTGACGGCGCTGCTCGCCGAACTGGGCGTGGACATCAATGTGGTAGCGCCGCTGGGCGCCGGGGTGGCCGACATCGCCCGGCTGGGTGCGGCCGATTTCAACGTCGTGCTGTATCCCGAAACCGGCGAGGCAGCGGCTCAGTGGCTGCAGCGCGAGTTTCGCCAGCCCTATACCCGCACCACGCCGATCGGCGTCGGTGCGACGCTGGACTTCATCGCCGAGGCCTCGAAGCTGGCCGGGGTCGACGACAGCGCGATGCTGGACAAGGGGCGCTCGCGCCTGTCCTGGTGGAGCCGGTCGATCGATTCCACCTATCTGACGGGCAAGCGCGTCTTCATCTTTGCCGATGGCACCCATGCGGTTGCCGCGGCGCGCATCGCCAACGAGGAACTGGGCTTCAAGGTCGTCGGGCTGGGCTGTTACAACCGCGAATATGCCCGCGACGTCCGCGCCGCCGCCAAGGCGCTGGGGCTTGAGGCGCTGATCACCGACGACCACCTGATCGTCGAACAGGCAATCAAGGACGCGCAGCCCGAACTGGTGCTCGGCACCCAGATGGAACGGCATATCGCCAAGCGGTTCGCCATTCCCTGTGCCGTTATCTCGTCGCCCGTCCATGTTCAGGATTTCCCGGCACGGCATTCGCCGCAAATGGGGTTCGAGGGCGCGAACGTCATTTTCGACAGCTGGGTCCATCCGCTCGTGATGGGGCTGGAGGAACATCTGCTGACGATGTTCCGCGACGATTTCGAATTTCATGACGGCGCGGGCGCATCGCACCTGGGACCGGGTCATTCCGCCCCTGCCCCCGATCCGGTGCCGGCCACGGCGGCAGAAGCCGAAGCGGCTGCATCCTGGAGCGTAGATGCCGAAAAGGAGTTGAAGAAGATCCCCTTTTTCGTGCGGGGCAAGGCACGACGGAATACCGAGCTGTTCGCCAGCGAGCGCGGCCTTTCCACCATCGAACTGGCCACCCTCTATGAGGCAAAGGCCCATTATGCGCGCTGATCGCTCCCCCCCTGTGCGGATTGCCATCGTCACGTTGGACAACCATCTGGCCGGTGCGGTCGAGCGCGCCAATCGAGAGATGGCGGCCGACGGGATCAGCATCGGTCTGCACGCGGCTTCCGATTGGGATCACAATCCAGCGACGCTGGAGCGGGCCAAGGCGGACATCGCAGACGCGAACATCGTCATCGCCACGATGTTGTTCCTCGACGATCATGTTCGGGCGATCCACCCAGCCCTGGCGGCCAGGCGCGACGAATGCGACGCGATGGTCGGTCTGATGTCGGCGGCCGAGGTGGTCAAGCTGACCCGCCTGGGCAATTACCGGATGGACAAGCCGGCCAAGGGTCCGCTGGCGCTGCTGAAAAAACTGCGCGGATCAGGAAAGCCGGGGGGCAGTTCCGGCGCGGGGCAGATGAAGATGCTGCGTCGCCTGCCCAAAATCCTGCGCTTCATACCCGGCCCCGCCCAGGACGTGCGGCATTATTTCCTGACGATGCAATATTGGCTGGCGGGATCGGACGACAATCTGATCGACATGGTGCGCGGCCTGATCGACCGGTACGCAACCGGTGAGCGTGCCGCGCTGAAGGGCAGGATGCCGGCCAGTCCGCCGCGCGAATATCCGGAAGTCGGGCTCTATCATCCGCGCCTGCCGGAACGGATCACCGAGGATGCATCGCGCCTGCCCCAGATCTCCGGAGCCACCGGCACCGTCGGCGTCCTGATGCTGCGTTCCTATCTGCTGGGCAAGGATGCCGGGCATTATGACGGCATGATCGACGCGCTGGAAGCCGCAGGGTTGCGGGTCGTTCCAGCCTTTGCCAGCGGTCTCGACGCCCGTCCGGCGATCGACCGCTATTTTACCGGTCCCGACGGCACGCAGGTCGATGCCATCGTCAACCTGACCGGTTTCTCGCTGGTCGGCGGCCCGGCATATAACGACGTCGACGCAGCGGTGGCGACGCTGGGCGCGCTGGACGTGCCCTATGTCGCTGCGCATCCGATCGAGTTCCAGTCGCTTGAGCAATGGGGCGCCAGCCGCGCGGGCTTGTTGCCGCTGGAAACGACGATGATGATGGCAATTCCCGAACTGGACGGGGCAATCATGCCTTCGGTGTTCGGAGGTCGTGCCGACGGATCGGCAACCGGATGCACCGGCTGTGCGCGGAACTGCACCTTTTCGCTGGTCGAACATGTCCGCCCGATGCGGGCCTGTCCCGAACGCGCAGCGGCGTTGTCGGCGCGGATTGCGGCGATGATCCGCCTGCGCCAGAGCGAGCGGGCGGAGCGCAAGCTGGCGATCGTGCTGTTCAATTTCCCGCCAAATGCTGGCGCAATCGGCACGGCAGCGTTCCTGGCGGTGTTCGAATCGCTCCATGCAACGCTCACCCGGCTGGCTGTGGCTGGCTATGACGTGACCGTACCGGCAACGGTCGACGATCTGCGCGACGCCCTTATTGTAGGCAATGCCCCGCGCTATGGCGCGGAGGCAAACATCGCCGCCTGGATTTCCGCCGACGATCATGTCGCGCGCGAACCCTATCTCGATCAGATCGAGGCACAATGGGGGCCTGCGCCCGGTCGCCAGCAAAGCGATGGCCGCTCCATCCAGGTCCTGGGTGCACAGTTCGGCAATGTGTTCGTCGGCCTGCAGCCTGCCTTTGGATATGAAGGCGATCCGATGCGGCTTTTGTTCGAGGGCGGCTTTGCCCCGACCCATGCCTTCTCGGCCTTTTACCGGTATCTGCGAGAGGATTTCGGCGCGGATGCGGTGCTGCATTTCGGTACGCACGGCGCGCTGGAATTCATGCCCGGCAAACAGGCGGGGATGAGCGGCGATTGCTGGCCCGACCGCATGATCGGCGATCTGCCCAATTTCTACCTTTATGCGTCGAACAACCCGTCAGAGGGCATGATCGCCAAGCGCCGTTCGGGGGCGACGCTGATCAGCTACCTGACGCCGCCGCTGGCCGAAGCGGGCCTGTACAAGGGGCTGGGCGAATTGAAGGCCACGCTGGACCGGTATCGGTCGGTGATTGAGGATGGCGACGAACGGGACGATCTGGCGACGCTGATCCGCGACCAGTGCGATGCGCTGGATCTGGAGGCTGGCGACCTGAGCGACCTGCCCGGCCGGCTGTACGAAATCGAACGCGCGCTGATCCCCGAAGGATTGCACGTCCTGGGCAGCACACTGTCGCAGGAGCAGCGCACTTCGCTGCTGACAGCGGTCGCTGCTGCGTCGCCGGACGTTGACCAGGCCGAATTCGCCGCGCGGCTGGACAGCAACGACGAACTGGGCGCGGTCGTCCATGCCCTGGACGGCGGCTATGTCCGGCCTGCCCCCGGCGGCGATCTGGTGCGCAGTCCCGACGTGCTGCCCACCGGGCGCAACATCCACGGTTTCGACCCGTTCCGCATTCCCAGCGCCTTTGCCTGTGCCCAGGGCCGCGATCAGGCGGAACAGCTGATCGCCCGGCACCGGGCCGATGGCGGCCAACTGCCCGAAAGCATCGCCATGGTGCTGTGGGGCACCGACAATCTGAAAAGCGAAGGCACCCAGATTGCCCAGGCGATGGCGCTGATCGGGGCGCGCCCGCGCTTTGACGATTATGGTCGGCTGGCGGGTGCGTCGCTGATCCCGCTGGCCGAACTCGGTCGGCCGCGGATCGATGTCGTCATGACCCTGTCGGGCATTTTCCGCGATCTGTTGCCGCTGCAGACGCGAATGATCGCCGAGGCGACTTGGCTTGCTGCGACTGCCGACGAACCAGAAGATGAGAATTTCGTCCGCAAGCACAGCCTGGCGCATCAGGCCGCACTGGGCTGCGACGAGGAAACAGCCGCCCTGCGCGTCTTTTCCAACGCCCAGGGTGCTTACGGTGCCAACGTCAACCAGATGATCGACGGCGGCGCATGGACCGATCCGGCCGAACTGGCCGAGATGTTCGAGAGCAAGAAGGGCTATGCCTATGGCCGCCGCGGCGAGCCGGTGCAGCACCGCAAGCTCTTTGAAAGCGAGTTGGCGGGCGTCGATCTGACCTATCAGAATCTGGAATCGGTCGAACTGGGCGTGACGGACATCGACCAGTATGTCGATGGCCTGGGCGGCATGAGCCGCGCGGTTGAGCGCGCGCGGGGCAGCGCCGCGCCCGTCTATGTGGTCGATGCGACGCAAAGCGCCGCCAAGGTCCGCACGCTGGGCGAGCAGATCGACCTGGAAACTCGTACCCGGATGCTCAACCCCAAATGGTATGAGGGGATGCTTAAGCACGGGTTCGAGGGCGTGCGCGAGATCGAGGCCAAGGTGACGACCACCATGGGCTGGTCAGCGACCACCGGTCAGGTTTCCCCTTGGGTTTATCAAAAGATCAGCGAAACCTTCGTGCTCGATCCCGAAATGCGGGCGCGGCTCGCCGCACTCAATCCAAAGGCGTCGGCGCGCGTCGCCGACCGGCTGCTGGAGGCATGCGAGCGCCAGCTGTGGACCCCCGATGCAGCGACGCTGGCCGGACTGAAAGCGGCCAGCGACGACCTAGAAGATCGGCTCGAAGGGCTGATCGCGGCAGAATGACAGGAACAAATCAATGACCCTGAACCTTCTCGACACCGACCGCAGCCCGCCCGATGGCGAAGGCAGCGTCCAGGTTGCGCTCGACCCGCAGGACCAGATCCGCGGGGCAAAGGTGTTCGCCGTTTACGGCAAGGGCGGGATCGGCAAATCGACCACTTCGTCCAACCTGTCCGCCGCCTTTTCCAAGCTGGGTCACCGCGTGCTACAGATCGGATGCGATCCCAAGCATGACAGCACCTTTACCCTGACCGGCAAGATGGTGCCTACGGTCATCGACATCCTCGAGACGGTCGATTTCCATGCCGAGGAACTCCGCGTCGAGGACTTCATGTTCCCCGGCTATAACGGCGTGATGTGCGTCGAGGCGGGTGGCCCGCCTGCGGGCACGGGCTGTGGCGGCTATGTCGTCGGCCAGACGGTCAAGCTGCTGAAACAGCATCACCTGCTCGACGATACCGATGTCGTCATCTTTGACGTTCTGGGCGATGTGGTGTGCGGCGGCTTTGCAGCCCCGCTGCAGCATGCGGACCAGGCGATCGTCGTCGCCGCCAATGATTTCGACAGCATCTTTGCGATGAACCGGATCATGGCCGCAATCAATGCCAAGGCAAAGAACTACAAGGTTCGCCTGGCCGGGATGGTCGCCAACCGTTCGGCCGCCACGGACGAGATCGACCGGTTCGGCGCGGAAACGGGCATGCGCCGCCTCGCCCATTTCGGCGATGTCGACGCGATCCGCCGGTCGCGGCTCAAGAAATGCACGCTGTTCGAAATGCCGGACAGCCCCGACGTCATCGCCGCGCGCGAGGAATATCTGAACCTGGCCCGCACGCTGTGGGCCGGAGTGCCGGATGTCGATGCGCGGCCGATGAAGGACCGGGAGATCTTCGATTTCCTGGGGTTCGAATGATGGACGTTGGCGTCGCCTCCACCCGCTATCAGGAAAGCCGCGAGCGGTTGGAAACCTATTTCGACCGTACGGCACGAAAGGCATGGGAGGATCTGACGTCCGACGTGCCGGTCAGCGGCATCCGCGCGACGGTGCGTGCCGGACGCGATGCGATGCGCGACCTGCTGTTGGCCGCCCTGCCCGCCGACATGACGGGCCAGCGGCTGCTGGATGCGGGATGCGGCACCGGTGCGCTGGCGATCGAGGCCGCGCGGCGGGGAGCTCGGGTGACGGCGATCGATGTCTCGCGCGGTCTGATCGACGTGGCACAGGACCGCGCACCCGCCGGCCTGTCGATCGATTGGCGGGTCGGCGACATGCGCAGCAACACGCTGGGCCTGTTCGACCATGTCGTGGCGATGGATTCGCTCATCCATTATGACCGGGCCGATCTGGTCGGCGTGCTGAAGGCGTGGGCACAGCGCACGGGCCATATCGCCTATACGTTCGCGCCTGCGACCCCGCTGCTGCGCGCCATGCATATCGCAGGAAAGGCGTTCCCGCGCAGCGACCGTTCGCCCGCCATCCGCCCTGTGGGCAGCGGCCGGCTGAGCGCCGATATCGCGACCCAGCTGCCCGGCTGGCGCATCGATTTCTGTGACCGCGTGTCCAGCGGATTCTACAAGTCGCAAGCGATGGGGATCAGCAGCTGATGCAGCCGGCGGATCGCCCCTCGGCCGCCACGGCCTGGCAATCGGTTGCGGCGCGGTTCCTGCCGTTTGCGGATGCCGCCAGCGTCGATCTGCCGCTTGGCCGACTGCTCCGCCTGGCGTTGTTTCAGGTGAGCGTCGGGATTGCGACCGTCCTGTTGAACGGCACGCTGAACCGCGTGCTGATCGTCGAACTGGAAGCGCCGACCTGGATGGTGGCGCTGATGATCGCCATTCCGCTGGGCGTCGCGCCGTTCCGGGCGCTGATCGGGCACAAATCCGACACGCATCGTTCGGTGCTGGGCTGGCGGCGCGTTCCCTATATCTGGTTCGGGACGCTGGGGCAGTTCGGCGGGCTGGCGATCATGCCCTTTGCCCTGATCCTGCTGACCCGGGCCGATACGTTTGCGCTGGGCGTCGGCGCGTCCTGCCTTTCCTTTCTGCTGACCGGCGCGGGGATGCACGTCACCCAGACGGCGGGACTGGCGCTGGCAACCGACCTGGCACCGGCCGACAGCCGTCCGCGGGTGGTTGCCCTGCTCTATGTCATGCTGCTGGCCGGCATGATGCTGGCGGCCGTCACCATCGGCAGCCTGCTGGCCGATTTCGGCTATACCCGGTTGGTTCAGGTCATTCAGGGCGCAGCGGTGCTGACGGTCGTCCTGAACGTCGTTGCCCTGTGGAAACAGGAGGCGCGCCATCGCGGACCGGCCCCGGCGGCAGAGGCGTCGCCCGGTTTCGGCGAATTGTGGCGCGCGCTGACGAGCCAGCCCAATGCCCGCCGCCTGCTGACCGCGATCGGCCTGGGATCCATGGCCTTTTCGATGCAGGATGCCCTGCTGGAGCCATATGGCGGCGAAATCCTGGCGATGGGCGTCGGATCGACGACGGCGTTGACCGGTGCCTGGGCCGCAGGTGCGCTGATCGCCTTTGCCCATAGCGGCCGCCAGTTGTCGCGCGGCGCCGATCCGCTGCGCCTGGCCGGGCTGGGCGCGGTCATCGGCATCTGCGCATTCCTGATGACGCTGTTCGCGGCACCGCTGGCGGCGATCCCGCTGCTGTTCGCGGGCGCAGCGGCCATTGGCTTCGGCACAGGCCTGTTTTCGGTCGGTACGCTGATCGCGGCGATGGGCCTCTCCCGCGACGGATCGTCCGGGCTGGCGCTTGGCGCATGGGGCGCGGTGCAGGCCAGCGCTGCGGGACTGGGTGTGGCCATGGGCGGCGTGATCCGCGACGCCACCACGCTGATGGCGCTGAACGACGTGATGGGCCCGACCCTGGCCGGCCGGGCGACCGGGTTCGGCACCGTCTATCTGATCGAAATCGCCCTGTTGCTGGTGGCACTGGTGGTGCTGGGGCCGGTGGTCGGCATGGGTCGCAACGGACGAATGATGACGCGTGAACGCTTTGGATTGACTGAATTCCCGACCTGAAGGGGTGCGGGCAGGAGAACGACAATGGACGATTTCAAACTTGTAGGCACGCTGGACGTAACCGAACTGGTGTTCCTGACCTTTGTCCTCTTTTTCTTCGGGCTGATCGTCTATCTGCGGCGCGAGGACCGACGCGAGGGCTATCCGCTGGAGGATGAAGTCACCGGCCGGCTGGACACGCCGGGCGGCGTCCTGATCGATGGCGGCCCGAAAAGTTTTCTGATGCCCCATGGCCGCGGCACCGTGTTCACGCCGACCCAGGGCCGTGAACCGGTGGACCTGCCCGCCCGTCGCAGCTTCCGCTCGGTCGGCGCGCCCTATGTGCCCACCGGCAACCCGCTGGTCGACGGCATGGGCCCGGCCGCATGGGCCAACCGTGCCGACCATCCCGACCTGGATGCAGAGGGGCATAACCGCATCGTGCCGATCGGCCTGACCCCGCATATCGTCGTCAATTCGCGCGATCCCGACCCGCGCGGCATGCGCGTGATCGCAGCCGACGGCGTGGAAGTGGGCACGATCGGCGACATCTGGGTCGATCGGGCCGAACATGTCATCCGCTATCTGTCGATCGATACCGCCGCCGGGACCGTGCTGGCCCCGATGGGCACCGCCGCCGTGAAGGGCCGGGCGCGCACGGTCGAGATCGATGCGATCAACGCCGCCGATTTCGCCGCCGTCCCGCGCACCGCCAAGCCCGATGCGATCACCTTTTACGAGGAAGAGCGCATCATGGCCTATTATGGCGGCGGCTATCTCTACGCCAACGCAGCCCGGCAGGAGCCGCTGCTATGAGCGAATATGATCATGAACCGGTGCGCGGCCTGCCCGGGGTGCCGCCGGATGGCGAACGCATCGTGTGGCAGGGCGGACCGGATTTCAGGCAGATGGTACAAAGCGCCTGGCACATCCGGCTGATCGCAGTGTATTTCGCCGCGATCACCGGGTGGATGATCGTGCGCGGGGACTGGATCGCGGCGCTGGTCGTCGGGGCCTCTGGCCTGGTTGCCATCGGCATGTTCGTCGCCTTTGCCTGGGCCGTCGCGCGCACCAGCATCTATACGCTGACCAACCGGCGCCTGGTGCTGCGCATCGGCGTGGCGCTGAACAAATGCGTCAACCTGCCGCTGTCCGAAATCGACCGCGCCGACCTGAAGCTGGTCGGTGACGGTCACGGCCATATCGTGCTGTCGCTCAAGGGACTACCGCGTCTGGGCTATCCCATGCTGTGGCCGCATGCCCGGACGCTACGCATCGTCCGGCCGCAACCGATGCTGCGCGCCATTCCCGATGCCCAGGGCGTCGCCCGCGCCCTGTTACGCGCCACGCAGCAGATCCAACAGGTGGCCGTCGCCCATCCGAGCGACAGCCCGGTACCCGGCGGGACCCTGGTCGGAGCACGGGCATGAGCCACGCCCACAACCACGACCCGACGGTTCCGCGTGGCGCGCTGATCGGGGCGGCGGCGATGCTGGCCGTCACGCTGACCCTGACCGGCGCGACCAGTTTCGGCCTGATCCCGCAATCGGCCGACCCCGACGCGTTGCGTGCGGAACGCCATGTCCATGCCGCAGCGGAACGGGAACTGCGCTTTGCCGACCGGGCCGATGGTGCGGTGATCGTGACCGATGCCGCATCCGGCGTGCAGGTGGCGGTGGTTGAACCGGGCCAGGGCGGCTTCGTCCGCGCGACCGTGCGGCGGCTCGCCAAGGCGCGCACCGCCGCAGGGGCCGGCCCGCAGACCCCGTTCCGCCTGACCCGGTGGAGCAACGGCGCATTGTCCCTGTCCGATCCGGTGACCGGCAAGTCCGCCGAACTCTATGGCTTTGGTCCGGACCATGTCCGCAGCTTTGCGCAGATGCTGGAAGGACCATCGGCATGACCCGCCTGTTTTCCACCGAGCGGTTCGACACCGAATGCCGGATCGAGGTGGAGCAAAGCCCGGAACATTTTCACGCGCATGTCGAACTGGCGGGCAATGTCGACATCCAGCCGGGCGACCGGGTGCGGGTGCACGGCGCGCCGATCACGATCGGCTTTGGCGAACGGCGCGTGTTCGACCGCCGAGCAACCGTGCAGCGGGCCGGGCTGATCCGGCGGGCATGGACGCGCTTTGCCAGCAATTTCGAGATCACCGAGCTTTACGAAGTCAGTTTCACGCCGGGGAGGCTATCATGAACGCACCCGCCCGCATCCAGCCGCCGCTGGCCGCCACGCATGATACCATGCAGATCGCCCGGCAGGAAACGGTGCTGTCGCCCCGCTTCTATACCACCGACTATGCCGCGATGGATCGCATCGACGTGACGCCCGTCCGCGCCGAATGGGACGCGCTGCTGGACGAGATGGACGCCGATGCCAACAAGCGGCATTTCCGCAAGACCGATGCCTTTGACGGCGTGATCGAGGGGCTGGAGCCCGCGCTGCAGGCAGAGTTCATCGATTTCCTGGCCAGTTCGCTGACGTCCGAATTTTCCGGCTGCATCCTCTATGCCGAAATCGCCAAGCGGGCCACCAATCCGGACGTCAAGCGCATCTTCAAGCTGCTCGCGCGCGACGAGAGCCGCCATGCCGGCTTCATCAACGAAACGCTGAAGGGCGCCGGGATCGGCATCGACCTGAGCTTCCTGACCAAGACCAAGAAATATACGTTCTTCAAGCCGAAGTTCATCTTCTACGCGGTCTATCTGTCGGAAAAGATCGGCTATGCGCGGTACATCACCATCTATCGCCATCTGGCGCAGAACCCGCAGAACAAGTTCCACCCGATCTTCGACTGGTTCCACGACTGGTGCAACGACGAGTTTCGGCATGGCGAGGCGTTCGCCATGCTGCTGCGCGCCGATCCCAAGCTGCTGACGGGCATGAACAAGCTGTGGATCCGGTTCTTCCTGCTGTCCGTCTATGCGACCATGTATGTGCGCGACCACAACCGGCCCGTCTTTCACGCGGCGCTGGGCGTGCACCCGGCCGATTACGGATACCGCGTGTTTTCGATCACCACGGAAATCAGCCGCCAGGTCTTTCCGGTGGAACTGGATACCGACGATCCGCAGTTCCGCGCAGCGATGGAACGGCTGCGGGTCGCATCCGAAGCCATGGCCAGTGCCAAGGCGCGCGGGGGCATCGGCGGCTGGCTGGCGCACAAGGGGCACATGGCCCGTGCGGGGGCTGCATTCGCCGGCATGTATTTCATGCGGCCGCGTGCGAACGAACTGCCGCAGTCGATCCGGCTTCAGCCGGCATGGTGATTGCGGGCAGCCTTGCCCTGCCCTTTGCGGCGGTATTCCTGTTGTGGTTCGTCAGCACCGGCCTGGTCGCCATGCTGAACCACCGGCTGCGCGCGTCGCTGTCCCGCGCGCTGACGGCTGCCTGCCTGTGCGCCTTTGCCGGGCTGGCGCTGATCGTCGTCAGCACGCATTCAGCCGAAGTCTGGGCAGTCTATGCCTCTTTCCTGGGCGGGCTGCTGATCTGGAGCTGGCATGAAATCGCGTTCCTGACCGGCGCGGTCGCCGGGCCGAACACCCTGCCCTGCCCGCCGGGCGTTCGGGGATGGCGGCGGTTTTCGCTGGCGAGCATGGCATTGATCCATCACGAGGTCGCGCTGGCGATGACGGCGGGGCTGATGCTGACCCTGGCCGCGGCCACGGCCAATGCAACCGGTGCCTATGCCTTTGCCCTGTTGTTCGCCTATCGCCTGTCGTCGAAGCTGAACCTGTATTGGGGGGTGCCGCATCTGAGCGACGAATTGCTGCCGCGGCATCTGGATCATCTGAAAAGCTATTTCGGGCCGCGCCGCATGACGCTGATGCTGCCGCTGACCATCGCCGCCATCGCTGCCGTCGCCACGGCATTCGGATGGTCGGCACTGACCGCGTCGACGCCGGGCGCGGCGGCACAGGCAGCGCTGTTGTGTTGCCTCAGCCTGCTGGGCGCGATCGAGCATCTGTTCCTGGCCCTGCCCTTTCGGGACAGCGCCCTGTGGGGATGGGCCATGGAACGCCATCAACAAAACAAGACGGGTCTGACCGGAGGGGAATGAAGTCATGGATTACGCAAGCTATTTCAGCGAAGAGCTGACCTCCGTCCGCACCCAGGGCCGGTACCGCGTCTTTACCGACATCGAGCGGAAGGTCGGGCAGTTCCCGCAGGCGACCCGGTATGTCGACGGTGAGACGCGCGACGTGACCGTCTGGTGTTCCAACGACTATCTGGGCATGGGCCAGCATCCAAAGGTGCTGGACGCCATGCACCGCACTCTGGACAGCTGTGGCGCCGGTGCCGGCGGCACCCGCAATATTTCCGGCACCAATCACCAGCATGTGCTGCTCGAGGCCGAGCTGGCCGACCTGCATGCCAAGGAAGACGCGCTGCTCTTTACCTCCGGCTATGTCTCCAACTGGGCGGCGCTGGGCACGCTGGCCGGCAAGCTGCCCAATTGCGTCGTCCTGTCCGATGCACTGAATCATGCTTCGATGATCGAAGGGATTCGCCACAGCCGCGCGGACCGGATGATCTTCGAACATAACTCGCCAGAGGATCTGGACCGCAAGCTGTCCGACATCGATCCGTCCCGGGCAAAGCTGGTGGCGTTCGAAAGCGTCTATTCGATGGACGGCGATATCGCGCCGATCGCCGAGATCGTCGAGGTCTGCGAAAAGCACGGCGCGCTGAGCTATATCGACGAGGTCCATGCCGTCGGGCTGTACGGACCGCGCGGCGGCGGCGTTGCCGAGCGCGAAGGATTGATGGACCGGATCGACGTGATCGAAGGGACGCTGGGCAAGGCTTACGGCGTCATGGGCGGCTATATCGCCGCGTCTCGCGACCTGTGCGATTTCGTCCGCACCTTTGCCAGCGGCTTCATCTTCACAACCGCCCTGCCCCCCGCCGTGGCGGCGGGCGCAGCCGCCAGCATCCGTCACCTGAAGGAAAGCCAGGTCGAGCGCGATCAGCAGCGGGACCGGGTCGAACGGGTGCGCGGTGCACTCGATCGGATGGGCATTCCGCATTTGCCCAATCCCAGCCACATCATCCCGGTGATGGTCGGCGATGCGCGCAAGTGCAAGATGATCAGCGACTGGCTGATGGATCATCATGGCATCTACGTTCAGCCGATCAATTATCCCACGGTGCCGGTCGGAACCGAACGGTTGCGGCTGACCCCGTCGCCCGTGCACAGCGATGCGGATATCGACCGGCTGTTGACGGCGCTGAGCGATATCTGGTCGCATTGCGAACTGGCGCGGCGCGACATGGCGGCCTGACGGGATCGGTTTTCCGTTATTGCGAGCGGCACAGGATGATCCGACCCGGTGAGGGTCGGGTCATCGTGCCGTTCACTGCGATCAAGCCATTGAGCGTCGAAACCGCCGACGATCGACACCGCCTGCGCTCGCCTTAGCCAGTTCGGCAACACGGATCGGGACGATCAGCCCCCGACTGCACGAACCCATAAAAAAGGCCGGGCATCGCTGCCCGGCCTTTTCATGCCTGATGGTCGAAGCCGATCAGTTCGGATTTTCGAGATAGGCGATCAGGTCGGCGCGCTTCTGCGCATCCGGGATGCCGGCGAACGCCATCTTCGTGCCGGGCACGACGCGCTGCGGCTTTTCCAGATACTGGAACAGCTTTTCCTTGGTCCAGGTGATGCCGCTGGTCTTGTTGGCGTTCGAATAATTATAGCCCGTGACGGTGCCAGCGGCGCGGCCGATGATGTTGTGAAGCGACGGGCCGACCTTGTTCACGCCTTCCTGGACGGCATGGCAGGTCTGGCACTGTGCGAACACCGTTTTGCCGGCGGCAGCGGTGCCAGTGAAGCTGGCAAAGGTCGTGCCGTCGACGGTCGCCACATCGCTTGCCGGCGGAGCGCCAGCAGCGGCGGCGGGCGCAGGCGCCGGTGCCGGAGCGGCAGCCGGGGTTGCCGGGGCTTCAGCTGCGGGCGTGGCAGCCGTTTCGGTGCTCTTGGTTTCGGAACCGCCGCCGCCGCAGGCAGCGAGCAGGGTGGAAAGCACGATTACGCTAGCCAGTGTTCCAGTTGCCTTCATGTCCACTCCAATCATTTCTTCGTCCCGAGGACGGAAAGAGATGCGGTCCCCTCCACCTGCGTTCTAGCTTAGCTGAACGTGAAATGAAAGCGCGTCAGCCGCGAAATGGTTGCATAATTTCGGTCCGGTTTTGGCCGAATGAGGGGCGATGGTTCGTCCTGCGGACACCACGAAAATCGGGCAGCGGATGCCCTACCCGCACTCTTTTTGAAAATTGTTCGCAACAGCGTTGACTCTGCGAACGGCTCGCAATAGTGCCCTGCGAGTGAGTTTCAATATAAGGGGCGTTTCAGTGAACGAGCGATCGGGGCCATCGGCATTTCTGGCATTATCTGCGGTCGGGATGCTGCTGTCCGCTCCTGCATTGGCCAGCGAGCCGCTGAGCGAGGAAGATCAGCAGCGCGACGTCATTCTGGTCGACGGTGAACAGACAAAAAAGCCGACCAATCCCCTGTTGACCGAAAAGCCGCGCGATACGCCGCGCACCGTCACGGTGCTGGACAAGCAGTTTCTGGCGGATACCGGTGCGGTGACCTTTGCCGATGCCTTGCGCAACGTGCCGGGCATCACCCTGGGTCAGGGCGAGGGCGGCGCCGGATCGGGCGATTTCATCAACCTGCGCGGGTTCGACGCCAGCAACGATATCGCCATCGACGGCTTTGCCGATCGGCTGCAATATAGCCGCTCCGACGTGTTCAACGTCGAACAGATCGAGGTGTACAAGGGTCCGAACACGGCCCTGTCCGGTGCCGGCGGCGCGGCGGGCCAGATCAACCTGGCCAGCAAGGCACCGGGATTGACCGATTTCGTCAATGCCGACCTGAGCCTCGGCAATCGCGAGTGGAAACGGGCGACGCTCGACGCGAACATCGCCCAGGACGACATGGGCGGTTCGGCATTCCGCCTGAACCTGATGGCCCATGATCAGGACGTGGCCCGGCGCGACCAGATCACCCAGACCCGGTTCGGCGTCGCGCCCTCCTTTGCCATCGGCTTGAACGGGCCGACCCGGGCGACCGTCAGCCTGTTCTGGCAACAGGATGAAAACATCCCGGATTATGGCATCCCCCTGTTGACCACGGGCGTCCGCCCGGCGCCGATCCGCAACTATTATGGCTGGCGCAATATCGACCGGGAGGACCAGACGGTGCTGCTGGCCACCCTGAAACTGGAACATGATTTCAGCGAACAGGTGCAACTGGTCAACGCGACCCGCTGGGGCCGGGTGGACCGCACCGCCGTCTGGTCGACGCCCCGTCCGATCGATGCCGCATCGCTGAATGCCGCCGCCGCCGCCATCGCCGCCGGGCGTCCACAGGATGCGAACTACACCGTCGGCGGTCCTCAGGGACTTGGCCGGATTGCCAGCAACGACGTGCTGACCAACCGCACCACCCTGACCATCGACACGCCGCAAGGGACGGGCAGCATCGGCAACACGCTGGTCGTCGGTGCCGAAGCAAGCCGGGAAAGCTTTTCCCGCGATACCATCTCCACCACCGGCCTGGCCGGGACGGTGCGCAACCTGTTCGCGCCGACCCCCGACTTTACTGGCGCATTCAGCCAGACCCGCACCTTTGGCCAATATGATACCCAGGCCGAACGCCTGTCGGTCTTTGCCTTCGATACGCTGAAGCTGCTGGACGAACGACTGCAGTTCAATGTCGGCGGTCGGTACGAACGGTTCGATGTCGAGCTGGGCGGCACCGCCTATGCCGCGCTGACGGACAGGACCGTGCGGGACAATCTGTTCAGCTGGCAGGCGGGCGTGGTGGTGAAGCCGGTTGAGGCAGCCTCCATCTATTTCAGCTATTCCGACGCGAAACAGCCCCAGGCATTGTCGGCCACGTCGACAGGCACCGTCACCACCGCCAACCTGGCGCTGCCGGCGCTGAAGAACGAAAGTTACGAGGTCGGCGCGAAATGGGATGTGCTGGCCGAACGGCTGAGCCTGACCGCCGCGCTGTTCCGGACCGAACGGGTCAATCAGCCGATCGCAGTCGGCCCGGACGTTCTGCTGGCCGGGCGCCAGCGGGTGCAGGGCGTGGAGTTGAGCGCAACCGGCCAGCTGGCGCCGGGATGGCAGCTGTTCGCGGCCTATGCCTATCTGGACAGCGAAATCCTGCGCGCCGCGACGGGCAGCGAACTGACCGAGGGCGAGGTGCTGGCGCTGACCCCCAATCATTCGGGCACGGTGTGGACCAGCTATCAGGCGGGGCCGTTCCAGATCGGCGGCGGCGTCAATTATGTCAGCGAACGGGTGACCCGCAATTCGACGGCAGCTCAGGCTGCATGGGCGCTGGACGAATATGTACTGGCCAATGCCATGCTTGCCTATGAATTCAACCCGCGCCTGTCGGTGCAGGTGAACGTCAACAACATCTTCGACGCGGCCTATATCAACCGCATCCGCGCCAATGACAGCTATGTCATCGCGGTCCCCGGCGAAGGGCGGACGGCGATGGCCACCCTGCGCGTGCGGATGTAGGGGCGTCGGCATGATGATCGCCATTCCCGACGTGCTGGATGCCGATGGCGTGGCCCGGCTGCGCCAGACCATCGACGCCGGGCCATGGGTGGATGGCAATGCCACGTCGGGCGGCCAGTCAGCGCTGGCCAAGCGGAACGATCAGCTGGACGAGGGGAGCGAGGCGGCGCGGGCGGCGGGCGCACTGGTGCTGGAGGCGCTGGGCCGCACGCCGCTGTTCGTTGCCGCCGCCCTGCCCGCCCGCATCTATCCCCCGCTGTTCAACCGCTATGCCGGCGGGCAGGCGTTCGGCGCACATATCGACAATGCCATCCGCATCCGTCGCGGCACCGATTTCCGCATCCGCAGCGACCTGTCCTGCACCTTGTTCCTGGCCGACCCGGACAGTTACGACGGCGGCGAACTGGTGGTGGAGCATCCGACCGGGGAACAGCGGGTCAAGCTGCCGGCCGGGCACATGGCGCTGTATCCAGCAAGCAGCATTCACCGCGTCGAGCCGGTGACGCGCGGCGAGCGGGTCGCCAGCTTCTTCTGGCTGCAGTCCATGGTGCGCGACGATGGCGCACGGCGGATGCTGTTCGATCTGGACCGCACGGTGCAGCGGCTGGGCGGGGAGCTTGGCCAGGACGACCGGTCGGTCATCGAACTGACGGGCCTGTATCACAATCTGATCCGCCGCTGGGCGGAACTTTGAAAAAGGGCGGGAAATGACAAAGGGGCAATGGCGCAATTTGTGGCTGCAATTCCACAAATGGATCGGCCTGGCGCTGGCGGTGGCGATCATCCCGATTTCGATCACGGGCGCGGCGCTGGTCTGGCATGACGGGCTGGAGCGCTGGCTGCACCCGGATCGCTATTCGGTCACCGGGCTGGCGACACTCCCGGCCGCTGCCTATGCCCAGGCGGCTGCCGCTCGACTGGCCCCGGGCGAGCAGATCGCCCGTATCGTCCTGCCGTCCGAAAGCGGCGAGCCGGTGGAGGTCAGCGCCGCCCGCCCCGGCCCGGCCAAGGGCCGCCCGGTCCGCACCCTCGTTTTTATGGACCCCGCCGATGCGCGCGTGATCGAGGTGTCGGCCAGCAATGCCGGGGCCATCCGGTTCATGCACGTCCTGCACGGATCGCTGTTCATTCCGGAGGTGGGGCGTCCGATCGTCGGCTGGATCGGCGTGGCCATGCTGGTATCGGCGCTGACCGGCATCTGGTTGTGGTGGCCGACCGTCGGCGGCTTCCTGCGCGGCCTGCGCTGGCGGCGGCATCCGAAGAATACCGATTACAACCTGCACAACCTGCTGGGATTCTGGATCGCGGTGCCGCTGGCGGTGCTGTCGCTGACCGGTGTGTGGATCAGCTTTCCGGGCGTGTTCAGCCAGTTCGAGGCAAAGCCGGCCGAGCCGCGCCCCGCCCGCCCCGCCGGGCCGGACCGGGCCGCGCTGATGCGGGCCAAGCCCCTGCCCGCGCCCGCAACGCCGCTGGATCGCGCACTCGCCGCTGCGCAATCGGCGGCACCGGGCACGGTGCGTTCGGTGCAATGGCCGACCGACGTACAGCCCGAATGGAGCGTGCAGACCGCACCGGCACAGGGTCGCCCGGTCACTATCAAGATTGCCGACGCAACCGGCGAGGCCAAGCCGGAGACCGCACCCGCCGGGGGCCGCGATCAGCCGGTGACGACGGCACGGCTGATGCGCCAGATCCATGACGGATCGGGCATGCCGTTCTGGTGGCAGGTCATCGTGTTCCTGGGCGGCGTGCTGCCCGCGATCCTGTCGGTCACCGGCATCATCATGTGGGCCCGCGCGCGCAAATGGCGCAAGCAACTGGCCCAGCGGCAGCGGGCCAGGCTCGCCCCGGCGGAGTGAACGACCGCCAACCCATCGCACGCTCGCTAAGTACGAACGGCGGGGGGGCTGGCGCAAAGCCCCCCTACCGCCCGAGCAGCACCCGCGCCTGACCCGCAATCTGGGCGAGCATCGCCGCACTCGGCTGGGGTGCCAGCCGGGCGCGCGCGACCAGCGCATTGAACTGGTCCACCCGCGCCCGGTTGACGGCCAGCCAGGCATCGACCGCCGCCTGCGGATCGCCGCCATCGGCGCGGGCCAGGAAATCCAGCCGCAATTGCTGGAAATCCCGTGCCAGCCCGGCAATCAGCAACCGTTCCCAGGGATCGCCCGCCGTGATCCGCGCCGCATTGGCCTGAGCCCAATCCAGCCCCAGTTGCTGGCCGAGCGAGGTAAAGGCTCGGGTCAGCACCGCCTCGTCGATGCCGCGGCGCTGGCCGAGATCCGCCAGGCCAACCGCACCGTCCAGCTGGAACAGCCGGACAACCCGCTCGACCAGGGGCGCGGGCGCGCCGGCATCGGCCAGCCTGGCGCTGATCCGGTCGCTTTGTGCCTGTGCCTCCGCCAGCAGCAATGCCTTGGCCTGTTCATCCAGTGCGGCGATGCCCCCGCCCAGCCGGTCGACGATCGCGCCCGGCGTGTCGCCGGCACGCGCGACCCGCAGCAAGTCGGCGATCTGGGAACGCATGGCGACCGCCACCTCGTCGAGCAGCGCCAGCCGGGCTGCTTCCGGCATGGATTCGGTTTCGATGGCCCGCCAGAGGTCGGGCACGCCGAACAGGATTTCGGCAACGACGAACATCGCACCGATCTCGCCCAGCGACGCGCCCTCTTCCTCCGCCAGTTCGAACGGGTGCAGCACGCCCAGCCGATTGACGATCCGGTTGGCCAATTTGGTCGCCACGATTTCGCCGCGCAGGCGATGCCCCTCGATCGCTGCGGCAAAGCGGTCGCGCATCGCGGGGGGAAAGGCGGCGAACAGGTCGGCGGTCAGCGCCGGATCATGCCCCAGCCCGCGCGCTTCGATCGCGTCCTGCAACGCCAGCTTGGCCGTGGCCAGCAACACGGCGAGTTCGGGCCGGGTCAGCCCCCGGCCATCCTGCGCGCGGCGCAGCAGCTCATCGTTCGGGGCCAACCCCTCCACCGCCCGGTCCAATCGGCCCGACGCCTCCAGGATCTCGATGGCGCGCAGATAGCTGGGCAGCGCAACCGCGCCATCGGCCTCCATCAGGGACAAAGCGAGCGTCTGCAGCCGATTGTCCTCGAGCACCAGATGGGCGACATCCTCGGTCATATCGACCAGCAGGACGTTGCGGTCGGCCAAGGCAAGCTGGCCGCCGGTCATTTCGCCGTTCAACGCGATCTTGATGTTGACCTCGTTATCCGAACAGTCGACGCCGGCCGAATTGTCGATGAAATCGGTATTGATGCGTCCGCCGCGCGCGGCAAAGGCGATGCGTGCCGCCTGGGTCACGCCCAGATTGGCACCCTCGCCCACCACCTTTGCGCGCAGCTGTTCGGCATTCACCCGGTTACGGTCGTTCGCCGGATCGCCGACGTCCAGATTGCTTTCCGACGCCGCCTTCAGATAGGTGCCGATGCCCCCGAACCAGATCAGGTCGACCGGTGCCTTCAGGATCGCAGCGATCAGTTCGGACGGTTCCATCCGGTCCTCTGCCACATCCAGCGCGGCGCGCACCTCGGGCGATAGCGGGATCGACTTTTCAGTGCGGGCAAACACACCGCCCCCTGCCGAAATCAGCGCCTTGTCATAATCGTCCCAGCTCGACCGCGGCAGCTTGAACAGGCGGTCGCGCTCGGCCCAGCTGGTTGCCGGATCGGGCTCGGGATCAAGGAAGATGTGCCGGTGATCGAACGCGGCAACCAGCTTCAGCGACCTGGACAGCAGCATCCCGTTGCCGAACACGTCGCCGGACATGTCGCCACAGCCGACGACGCGGACCGGCTCTGATTGCACATCGACGCCCATTTCCAGGAAATGGCGCTGAACGGACACCCATCCGCCACGCGCGGTAATCCCCATCGCCTTGTGGTCATATCCGTTCGATCCGCCGCTGGCGAAGGCGTCGCCCAGCCAGAAACCGCGTTCCAGCGCGATGGCATTGGCGACATCGCTGAACGTCGCGGTCCCCTTGTCGGCGGCGACGACGAAATAGGGGTCCTCTCCGTCATGGATGACGACGCCTTCCGGATGGACGACCCGCCCGTCGACGATATTGTCGGTTACCGACAACAGTGTGCGGATGAAGATGCGATAGCTTTCCGTCCCCTCGGCCAGCCATGCCTCGCGGTTGGACGGGGCGGGCAACTGCTTGGGATAGAAACCGCCCTTTGCGCCCGTCGGCACGATGACCGCGTTCTTCACCCGCTGCGCCTTCATCAGGCCCAGGATTTCGGTGCGGAAATCGTCGCGCCGGTCGGACCAGCGCAGGCCGCCGCGCGCCACGGGTCCGGCACGCAGGTGAATACCCTCCACCCGCGGCGAATAGACGAAGATCTCGCGCCATGGCAACGGCTTGGGCAGGCCCGGCACCCGCGCGCTATCCAGCTTGAATGCCAGCGCCTCGTCGGCTGCCGGGGCAAAGGCGTTGGTGCGCACCGTTGCGTCGATCACGCCGCGAAAGGCCCGCAGGATCCGGTCGTCGTCGATGGCCGACACCTTGGCCAGCCCCGCATCGATCGCGTCTTGAGCGGCAGCCGCCGCCTGGTCCGCCGCCTCGGCGACGATCCGCCGCGACGGATCATGGAGTGCGGTGAACCGGTCGATCAGCGCGGTGCCGATCTGGGGCGCGCGGGTCAGTGCGTCGACCACCGTCGCCTTGGCATAATTCATGCCCGTCTGGTGCAGATAGGCGAACCAGGCGCGCAGCAGCACCACGGCGCTGGGCGCCAGCCCCACCTCCATGATCAGCCGGTTGAACCGGTCATTCTCTGCCCGTCCGTCCAGCACCGCTTCGATCGCCGCCTGGGCAACCGCCGGATCGAACGGCGCGGTATCCGGATGGCCGGTGTTCAGCGCCACCTGGAAATCATGGATGTACAGACGGCTTTCGTCGTCCAGTTCGGTCGGCCGTTCCTCGATCACCGTCAGGCCGAAATTTTCCAGGACCGGCACCACTTCCGACAAAGGCAGCGGCCCGCCCAGATGATAGACCTTCAGCTGCAACAGCCCATCGCCGTCGGGATCGCCGGGAACGATCCGCACCGCCCGGTCGCGCTCGCTTTCCAGCGCGGCGATGGCGACGATGTCGTCGGCTGCATCTTCGGGCTGATGGACGCTGCGGTAACTGGCGGGAAAGGCATTGGCCCAGCGCAGCGCCAGCCGGGTGGAACGCGCGCCGACCCGGTCGTGCAGCGCCGCCGCCACCGCCGGCCGCCACCCGCGCACCATGCGGCGAACCCGGTCGTTCAGTTCCTCCTGGTCCGGCATCCGCCCATCGGCGCGCAGGTCCAGGGTAAAGCGGATCAGTGCCGCTGCCCCGTCCTCCAGCTCGATCGACCAATTGAGGACCGTAGCGTTGGCGGCATCCGCCAGCATCGTGCCGATCGCGGTGCGGCGCAGCGTCGACACCTCGTCGCGGGGCAGCCAGACGAACGCGAACAGATGCCGACCCAGCGGGCTTTTAACCAGGATCAGCCGCGATCGCGGCCGATCGGCGATCGACATTGCGGTCAGCGATACGGTTTCCAGATCGGCGGGTAAGAATGCGATGGTCAGGTCATGGGGCAACTGGGTCAGCGCATGGGTCAACGCCTTGCCCGTATGCCCCTTCGGATCGAAGCCGAATTTCTCCTGCAGCCCCGCCATCGCCCGGCGCAGCACCGGCACGGCGTCGGGCGCGGCGGACAATGCGGCGCTGGTCCACAGCCCGGCATGGATCGACAGTCCGCTGACCCGGCCGCCATCCATGACCGGCACCAGCACCAGGTCCAGCGGCACGCGGCGATGAACGGGCGAGATGCAATTGGATTTCAGCAGCAGCGGCGGCTTCCCGCCCGCCTCGAACCACTCGACCGCCCGCCTGCGCGACGCATCGGCCAGCAACGGTACGTCCAGAACGCCGCGGGCAATGCCAAGCTGCGATTCGGTGCCCCGCTCCTGGTCCCACCATTCATGCGCCAGCAGCGTCAGGTTGCGGTCGACGAACCAGCGCAGCAGGGCCGCGCCCTCCGGATCGGCGATCCGTTTGGCATCGTCCAGCATCGCGGCCTGCAATGGCGCCCAGTCGGAAACGGCATGGCGGACCTGATCCAGCACGCGCGCCAGTTCGCCCTCCAACGTCCGGCGAACCCGCGCATCCACCCGCTCGGTTTCCAGATAGATCATCGATTCCGGCGATCCGCCGGTTCGAACCGCCGCCATGGTGCCGTCCGCATTGCGGACCACCGGCAGCACCGGATGGATGATCCGGTCGATCGCCACATCCTGTGCGGCCAGCGTTCCCGCTATCGAATCGACCAGGAACGGCATATCGGCATTGATCACCGCGATCCGGGTACCCGCCTGCCCCTCGCTGCCAATGCTTTCGATGCGGATTGCCGCGCTGCCATCGGCTCGGTGGCTGGCGACGTCGGCGACGAACCGGGCCGCGCGCAACCGGGCCTCCTCGTCAAATCCTTCAGTCTCTCCCGGAAGCGCGCCATCGGTCAGGCGGCTGGCAAGTTCCTCGATCAGCGAGGGGTCGATCTGTGTCGTCATGGTCCCGGCTATGCGCCCGCCAAGAGCCGGGCTCAAGGCCCGAACACCGCCAATTTTGCCTTTCCGGCCCCGCCCGGGCCGCCGATTTCAGATGGTAGCGCGCACAATTGCCTGCCGCACCAGCGCGGGGGCATTGGATACGCGACCGACCACGTCGATCCCGTCGCTGCCGTTCGCGCGGGCGATCAACAGCACGAATTCCGCATCCGCCGCATCGATGTTCAGCCGCGCCATAGCCGGCGCCGACCGCAGCGACCGCGTGGCCTGGTCGAACCGGTCGGTCGTCGGCGCGGGACGGCGGGCATCGCGTTCGGCGCGGACCAGCGCCTTGACCCCGCCCTCGCTCGCCTCCAGCAACCCGGCAAGACCGCCCGCCGCGACGTCGGTGCGCCGGGCATAGGACAGGGCGGCAGCGAACTCCGTCACCCGCGCCTTGTCATAGTCGCTTCCGAAAACCAGTTTGACGACAGGCGTCATCGGCGCCCGTGCCTGTTCGCGGATACCGGTTTCCGCCAGCACCCGGCGATAGCCGTCCGCATCGGTTTCAGCCGCCAGCGCGACGTCGTAAGCCCGGCCGAGCGCGCGGTACAGGGCAGCGCGGCTGCGGGTATCGGCGGCACGAACGGCAGCGGCGCTTTCACGCGCCAGCATCAGCCGGTCGGCCAGCGTGGCGGGCTGCCCATTCAGATCATCTTCCTCGATCGCGGAATCCGCAGTGGGATCCGGTTCGCGCGACAGGCCGCCGCTTGGACCATCGGCCCAGATCGGCTCGGTCGGGGGCGGCGGCGGGGCCACACGCCGGGCCGCGTCGATTTCGGCGGTCAGCTGTGCCTGCGTCTCGGCGTCGACCATCTCTTTCCAGTTGATGACGCCGTAGATGAAATCGATCGTGTCGCCGCGCGAGGAAAAGGGCATCAGGATGCCGCGATACAGGGTGTTGTGGCCGCGCTGACCGACGAACTCCGCCTCGAATCCGATGGGGGCGCGATTGGCAATGATCTGAAGGTAATGGTCGGTCAGCCGGGACAGCAATGACCGGCCGGGCACCTCGGAAATCTTGCCGATGCTGGCCGACACGCCGCATTCATCGCGCAGCCGCCCGCCCAGAAACCGGATCGCCGGATCTTCGATGCCACCAGTGAAATCAAGGAGGACGCTGTGCGGACCGAAATCGGCCAGGCTTTCCGGGTTCAGGTCGTCGATGGACGGATAAGGCCGCCCATCCAGCAGCGACACCCAGTAATTATAGGCGCGGACATGCATCCGGCGCTCGTCGGTGCCGATGCCATTGGAGCGATCCGACGCCACGCCGTCATCCAGCCCGTCATGCTCGTCAATCCGGTCATCGATGCCGCGAACGGTGTCCATGGAATCATCCTTACGCTCGGGCGCACCGCACCCTCTCCGCCCTGTTGTGCGACGGGCGTGGTAAACAGGGGGTAAAGGACCGGACCCGGGCTCACCCGCGTCCGGCCGAATGCGGTTTCGGGAAAGCTGGACGCAAAGGCGCCGGCAACGCTTCGTCAATGCTTGCCAGCTAAACCGAAGGCTGATAAGCGCCCCCGCCTTGGCAGCGGACACGCGCCCTTGCCGCCTTAGCTCAGTTGGTAGAGCATCGCATTCGTAATGCGGGGGTCACAGGTTCGAGTCCTGTAGGCGGCACCATTCACATCGACGAAAATTAGCGGGTTAGAGTGGTGCGTACTGCGCTACCGATTGCCCGATCGTAGATGGTGGTATCGCAACGGTATCGCAGATGACAATCGGTGTGCTTCCCGACATCAGCCCAGAAGGCTTCGACCCCCTCGATGAACTCTTTGAGATAGCCGGGTCGGAGATGGCGGTAATGGCGCTTGTTGGTTGAATCGCCGCTGTGACCGGCCGCCGCATCGATCTGCGCTTCTGGAACTCCGCGCCTATGCAACTCGGTGCTGATGGTATGAAGCAGAGTGTTCGCTGATCCGTTCGACAAGGATCGGATATTTCAGCGGGTGGACCGCAAAGGGCCTGAGCGGGGGCAGCGCGAACAAAATCGCGCCCGCACCAACGCACAGGATCGGCAGCGATAACGGTGCCTTGCGCAGTAGCAACGGCAACCAGGCCGTAAGCAGGATCAGCGCACCTGCTCCGCACAGCACAAGCAGGTAGACAACATGCGAAATGGCCAAAAAGATTCCTCTCGTCGATGCGATCAGCGCATCAGACCGGCCGCACGCAAGGCATCTTCGATCACCTGCCCGACACCATGCGACACTGGCCTGGATGCACGCGGCGCTTCGTTTGGTGCTGTAGATGGGCGCGAGCTAAGATGCCGACCTGCAGTCACCAGGCCAGTCGGCATTGGGCCCGGCTCTTCCATGGCCGGCGATGTCAGAAGGCCCCAGAATGCAGCGATGCGATGGGTCGAGGAAATCCCGGCCTCAAGCATGAATGGTCCAGCCGCACCATATGCGTCCATTCCTGCCGTGCTCAGCGGCGTTCCATGACCCAAGCCGTCGATCCGATATTCCTCGATCACCTCGCGTCCATGCGCATCAAGCCATGCCCGGCGAATATGACCATTGACGACTTCGCTCACGGGCTCGCGTTCGACGCCGTGAATCCCGCGCCATTGTTCGACGATCATCGCCGAATTGGCATGATCCACGGTCGCGTCGCTGTCGCCATGCCATATGGATATCGTCGGCCAGGGACCGGTGTGCTGGGAGGCGTTCCTGACCAGTTGCCCAAGGGCCGTTGCCGGGGGACCGCCATGCGCACGCATCCGGTCAAATGCCTGGGGGATCGAAGTCGCGGTTCCGTAGGGAAGACCCGCGATGATTGCTCCCCCGGCAAACACTTCAGGATAGGCGGCCAGCATCACCGATGCCATTGCGCCACCAGCCGAAAGCCCCGTTACGAAGATTCGGGCCGGATCGATCGGATACTCGGCTACCATCGCAGCTACCATTTGGCGGATGGACAGTGCCTCACCAGCGCCGCGCCGCGTATCGCCCGTCTGAAACCAGTTGAAGCAGCGATTGGCGTTGTTCGCAGGCTGTTGCTCTGGATAGAGCAGGGCGAACCCATGTTCATCGGCCAGTCGCGACCAGCCAGCCCCATGGTCATACCCGGCGGCGTTTTGCGTGCACCCGTGGAGAACGACAACCAGCGCCGAAGATGGCCCGATGGATTGGGGAACATAGACGCGGCCCCGCAAAGCGCCGGGATTTGAGCCGAATGGACCGAGATCCGACAACCGGTCTTCGCCGACAAGGCCCATGGGATGATGGCCAACGCTTTGCCGCACAGCAGACAGACGGCGAATGGTATCGTTGAGACGTGACATGTGAGGTTCTCCCGGGCACGACTACCGCCATGTCACCAAACTCGATCCGCTGCGATTGCTGCAGCGCACAATCAACACGATCGTTCGAATTTTGTTCCACCTCGTGAAGGGCAGAGCCATCGGCCGAGGCTTGAAACTTGCCCCTCATCAACACCGGTTATGATGGTCCCCAGCACGCAAGCGCGCCGTCTTCATTCAATTTTTCAGTTAGATGGCGGGTGGTCAGTTCCCATCTGCACCGGTCGCCAGAGCCGGAAGTGGTTGCCATGTCGGCAAGTCCCGGAATCGCCTTTGTCGAACACGGGAGCGCTGGCGCATAAATGAAGCGCCAGCACCATCGGCATTCGCGGGATCCCTGATTGGAGGGCTGGGTATTCCAGGGCAATGCCAAACCGTTGACAGGCGGCGCGTCGCGATCGTCCATAAACATCGGCGGTCATCCTCTCGCCGCTCCACGCGGCACGAAAGCCGAGGCATCGGCTTCAGGATCGTGAGCAGGATGTCGTGGGTGAGCCGCGGGATCACAACCACCTGGTTTGTTTAATCGCCGTCCGAGCAGCCTGGGGGGTAGTGCCGCGGCACCATCGTTCCTACATATCTGTAATCGCGCCGTTCCATTTCGAGCCTGGTCGCGACTGAGAGTAGTTCATGCTCCCGCTCTGATGCGGAGCTTACCGATGCTCTCCATTCCTCACGCCCGTTTCAAATCGGACATCCGGCCTATCGGCACGGGCTTCCGTCCAGCCAATCGCTCGGAAGGTTTGACGCACGCGCAGCGTTCGGTCGGCCACCCCTCTGCTCTCCTGCACAGGGGCGTGGAGCATTCCATCAACGCTGATCCAGCCGATCCGGCGTTCAGCATTCCCCCGCACGCAATCAAGGAAATTCCACCATGGCAAAAGGCCAACAACGCGGAAATCGCGAAGCGCGAAAATCTAAAAAGCCGGAACCGCCAAAACAGAATGCGTCAAATCCATCGCTAAAGGGAACGCCTCAGCCGAACAGGCCCGAAAAGGGCTGATCCATCCACTGTTTCGAAAGGCCCGTTTCATGCAGCCATCGTCCACCCTTTGCCGGGATCAGGCAGCCCGCCATCATGCCCATGCCAATGCTGCCACCCTCGAAAATGTCAGGCAGATCGCCAATGTGGCCGCCCTGGCCTGGGACAAGGAAGGGGTCGCCGCCGATGTTCGCGAAGCCAGAAAGCTTCGCACGCTTGCGCTGGCAAATGCGCTGGCGATCGGTGTTGAACCGCCGCCCGCCGATGTCCGCGCGCTCAGCGAAAACCCAGACCGCGGACATTTCGAGGGCCACTGACACCCTGCGCGGTTGGCGCAGTTCATGCGGGAGGTGACGGAATGCGGCTACGGATCGACCATGTCAGCACCTACGCCTATCGAGTGCCAGTCGAGCTGCTTGCGCATCGCATGATGCTCAGTCCGCGAAGCTCCAACGCGCTTCGCCCGATCGCAGCGGACCTGACCTGCGATCCAGGGGCGGAGATGTCGTGGACGCAGGATGTTTTCGGCAACCTGATCGCTACCGCGTCGTTTCGTGAGCCTGCCGATCGATTGACGATCACCAATCGGGTGATCGTTGAACAGAATGCGGACCCATGGCCGATCCTGGCCATAGCGCCGCACGCGCACAGTTTTCCGTTCGATTATTCCAGCGATGAACGAACCGACCTCGGCGCGTTGCTCGTCCCGGAATATCCCGATCCCTATGCCCGGCTCGCTCGCTGGGCCCGTGCCCAGGTGCTCGGGGAACGAACCGACACGCTGTCGCTGCTGAAGGACGTCAATGCAGCGGCCCTTATCGGCATGACCTATGTCACGCGGGAAGAGGTCGGGACACAATCTCCGCATCAGACGCTTGATCTTGGTTCGGGGTCGTGCCGCGATCTGGCGACGTTGTTCATCGACGCCGTTCGGCACCTCGGTTTCGGTGCGCGCGCCGTATCCGGCTATCTGTATGATCCTCCCATACCGGGGGACGACGCCAATCCCGATGGCCAGCACGGTTCGACCCACGCTTGGGCCGAAGTTTATCTACCCTGCGCCGGCTGGGTGGCATTCGATCCGACCAATGGCCGCATGGGCGAGGCGCATCTGGTGCCCGTCGCGGTCGGCCGCGACATTGCAAAGCTAAGCCCTGTGGATGGCCGATATGTCGGCGACGCAGACGCCTTTATCGGCATGACAGTGGAAGTCACGGTCTCGACTGACCGCGCCGTTCTCAACTTGAAGGACGGACCATGGAATCCCGATTGATCATCGCCTACAGCCTGATGCTGATCGTGACGCTGCTGGTGGCGTGCATCGCCGCATACCAGATCTATTACTCGCGCAAACGCACCTACCGCCGCCGCTTGCGCCGGGAGCAGCGCACCCACGACGCAAGCCGGCCGCCGCCGCAATAAGCTTGCGGCAGGCAGCTATGTCGGGCGCTACAAGGCATTCGTGACACCTTACGACTGCGCAATGATCTCACTCAGTCTGAAATAGCGGGATTCCTGTTGATGCATCATTCGCGCGGATGCGCGTGTCATCCGACGGCTCGTCATTTCGAAACCCCCGTCCGGCGTGGCTATCCAGGCCTTGAAACGTGCGTTCAAGACGGCGCCCCCGCGTCTAGCGCTCGCAACGCCACGAGCCTTTCGGTCATCTGACGCAGGATACGCGAGCGGTGCCCGTAGGTGTTGTGCCGAGCACCAATCCGCCCGTTGACAAAATCGCCGGAAAAGGTGGCGATCATGTCCGCAAGCGCAATTTCGAGTGCGTCCGCCTCCGATCCGGCAAACCCCAACGCCGTAACCGGCACGGATTGCCCCCCATTTGCCGGTGCATTGATTTGCTGGATACCCATAGTGTGTCTCCTCGATCGAGCCGGGAGCACAAAGCATCTCTCAGTCGCAGCGGCGCTCGTAGCAGGTGCTGCGATAAATCCTATATGGTAGCGTGGGTGCCAGTTGATAGAGGCAGCGCGGCAGTCGTGCATGAGCTGGAACGTCAGCCAATGGTTTTGGGGGTGGCATAGCCGAAATAGGCCTTGTCACCGGCTCCGGCGACATTCCCGTTCCATTCGACGCCGATGTGTTTGCTCAAACCGGTTGAATTGGACCTCAGGCGAAACACGCTTGATTTGGCGGCCGCAAACCCAGGTCCGGTGCTTGTTCTGCTGGTTAGCCTATCGATCGCTTGTTTCAATGCTCGGCCAAAAGCCGCCATTCCGTTATCGGCCCACGAGCCGCTGGGCTTTTTTTGGCATCAGCGGCCGGTCGGCTTCGCGCCCCAATATCAGTCATTCAGTCGCGTTGCCCGATTTTAAGAAAGCTGCTGTTCGATTCGGTAGACTGGAATGGCGGTAACTAGGTTGGAATTTGGATGTCGCCTTCTCAGCCTTACACAATACTCGCCTCGTCCGCAGGCGTATCTACCGGTTGGTCTCGCTCGACGCGTTCGGAATAACGATCGACCAACAGGTCAGCGTGTCGGCGCAGCAGCACGGTGAAGCGCACCAGCTCCTCCATTACGTCGACGATGCGATCGTAATAGCTTGACGGCTTCATCCGCCCGGCTTCGTCGAACTCCTGATATGCCTTGGCGACCGAGGACTGGTTGGGGATGGTGAACATCCGCATCCAGCGCCCAAGGATGCGCAGGGTGTTGACCGTGTTGAAGCTCTGCGACCCTGCATTGACCTGCATCACGGCAAGGGTCCGGCCCTGCGTCGGGCGCATCCCCTTATAGGCGAGCGGCAGGTGATCGATCTGCGCCTTCATGATGCCGGTGATCGTGCCGTGCCGTTCCGGGCTGCACCAAACCTGCGCTTCGGACCACAGCGCATGGTCGCGCAACTCTTGCACCGCCGGATGATCGTCGCCCGCGACCTGATCGGGCAGCGGAAGGTCGCTTGGATCGAAGATGCGCGTCTCGCAGCCAAAGAATTGCAGCAGCCGCGCCGCCTCCTCCACCGCAAGGCGGGAGAAGGCGCGTTCGCGCAGCGAGCCGTAGAGCAGCAGCACGCGCGGCGGCGGGTCGAGCGGGCCCAGGCCGAGCGCCGGGCGGGCGTGCGCGTATTCCGGCCTGAGCGCTGGCAGGTGCGCCGGATCGGGCAGGTTGCGCAGGCGTGGATGGTCGGTCATGTCGGCTCTCCGGGAAATCGAGCGCGAGTGCGATTCGCCAGGGCGACCAGCGACAGCATCACCGGCACCTCGACCAGCACGCCGACCACCGTCGCCAGCGCAGCACCACTGGACAGGCCGAACAGCCCGATGGCGACCGCCACCGCGAGTTCGAAGAAGTTCGATGTGCCGATCAGTGCACAGGGGGCGGCGATGCTGTGCGGCACTCGCCACGCCCAGGCCCAGGCATAGGCGGCAGCGAAGATGCCATAGGATTGGATGATGATGGGGATGGCGATCAGCACGATCAGCACGGGATTGGCCAGGATCGTTCCGGCCTGAAAGGCAAAGAGCAGCACCACCGTCGCCAGCAGGCCGATGATCGACCATGGTTTCAGTCGCGCGGTGAACGCATCGACCGCCGCCCCATCGCCGCCGCGCGCCGCGATCACCCGCGCCCGCGTCCAGGCGCCCGCTGCCAGCGGGATCACGACGTACAGCACCACCGACAGCAGCAGCGTCTCCCACGGTACGACGATGTCGGTCACGCCCAGCAGCAGGGCCACGATGGGCGCAAAGGCGACGATCATCACCAGATCGTTCGCCGCGACCTGCACCAGCGTATAGGCCGGGTCGCCGCGGGTCATCTGCGACCAGACGAACACCATCGCGGTGCATGGCGCCGCGCCGAGCAGGATCAGTCCGCCGATGTATTGCTGCGCGTCCGCCCGAGGCAGCAGGTCCGCATAGAGATAATCGAAGAACAGCACGCCGAGCGCCCCCATCGTGAAGGGCTTGACCAGCCAGTTGATGACAAGGGTGATGACCAGCCCCTTGGGCTTGCGGCCGATGTCCCGGATGCTGCCGAAATCGACCCCGACCATCATCGGAAAGATCATCGCCCAGATCAGCACCGCGACGACCAGGTTGACCGAGGCATATTCGAGTTCCGCCAGCATGCCCACCGTCCCGGGCGCGGCGAGCCCCAGCCCCAGCCCTGCCAGGATGGCGAGCAGCACCCAGACCGACAGATAGCGCTCGAACAGGCCAAGCGGGGAAGCGGCGTCGCTCATGCCGCGCCTTCCATGGCGCCGATTTCGGCAAGCGCGGCCTCGAGCGCGGGCATGTCCATCGTCGCCCGGTCGAGCGCAAGGAAGGCCCGCACTCGCATGTCGAGCAGCCGCCAGGTCTCCTCAAAGGCTGCATCCACTTCGGCCTCGCTGCCGGTTGCATCGGCAGGATCGGGCAGGCCCCAATGCGCCTTTAGCGGACTGCCCGTGAACACCGGGCATGCCTCGCCTGCGGCATTGCCGCAGACGGTGATCGCAAGGTCGATGGGCGGCGCGCCGGGGGCGGTAAACTCGTCCCAGCTCTTGGAGCGGAAAGCCGCCGTGTCGATCCCCCGTCGTGCGAGCAGGCGAAGTGCGCCGGGATGGGGCACTCCCTTTGGCTTGCTCCCCGCACTGAACGCGCGCACCCGGCCCTGTCCCAATTGGTTGAACAGCGCTTCGCCCAGGATCGAGCGCGCGGAATTGCCGGTGCACAGCACCAGCACGGTAAACGCCTTATCGTTCATGCGCGGCCTCGATACGGGGTTCGCAGCCGATGCCGGTCATCAGGTCGCTACACAGTTCGGGCGCACCCTGGCAGCAATCCTGCATCAGGAAGGTCAGCAGGCGACGCATCGCGGGATAGTCCGCGCGGTAATGGATCAGGCGGCTCTCCCGTTCCGACCGCACCAGCCCAGCCCGCTCCAGCGTCGCGAGATGGTGCGACATGGTGGACGGCGGAACACCGCATTGTTCAGCGATTGCACCGGCGATCATGCCATCCGGGCCAGCCCTGACCAACATTCGGAACGCGGACAGCCGCGTCTCATGCGCCAGTGCGCCGAGCGCATCCACCGCCCAAACCTGTGTGCTGAGTCCATCCATCGCCGTTACCTTTCGAGAAATATCGAAATAACCCAATACGGAACACGCTCAAGCGATATTTCGAAAACGATCGAAGGCTGATGGGCGGTTTACACCTTCGGCAATTTCTGGACGGCATGACCCCAGCCCCGCAGCGACGGGGCCGCTGACCGTTCGATCAGGTGATCGGCATCGCCAATCGACCAGCGTCCGGCACGATCGATGCCTGCCAGTTCCTCCCATGCGATTGGCGCTGCAACCGGAGCGCCGCGCCGGGCGCGCGCCGAATAGGGAAGCACGGCCGTGGCACCGCGCTGGTTGCGCAGCCAGTCGATGAAGATCTTGTCCCTGCGTTTGGCCTTGCTCATCGTTGCGACGAACCGTTCCGGCTCGGCCATGGCCAGCGCGGTCGAGAACCGCTTCGCAAAGTCCGTATGATCCTGCCAGTCGTGACCGGGGCTAAGCGGTACGATGATATGGATGCCCTTACCCCCCGAAAGCATGGCGAAGCTGGCAAGGCCCAGGTCGGCCAGATGGTCGCGCAGATCGCCGGCAGCCCGCTTCACATCCTCGAAATCCAGCCCCTCATCGGGGTCCAGGTCGAAAATCATGCGATCCGGTCGTTCGACTTGATCGGTGTGTGCGCCCCAGGCGTGAAACTCGATCGTGCCCATCTGGACGCATTGCAACAGACCCGTGGCGTCCTCGACAAAGAGGTAATCCTCGCATCCGCCGTCCTTTTCGCGGATCGGAATCGGGTGGACATGGTCGCCCATGCTCCCGCTGTCATGCTTCTGGAAAAAGCATTGCCGCGCGCGCCCTTGCGGACATCGAACCAGGCTGATCGGCCGCCGGGCGAGATGTGCGAGCATCAGCGGGGCGACGGCCGCGTAACAGTCGGCAAGGTCGCCCTTGGTCTGGCCGCTGTCGGGGAAGATCACCCGGTCCCGGCTGGAGATCGCAACGACCGGTGTGGCGGCCGGTGGCGATGAGGCACGCTCGGGTCGCACGTCCCGCGCGGGCTTGTCGCTGCGCAGCCCCAGAAAGCTTGCGTGGCGGACGCGGCCGTCGGCGGTGAATTCCGCAAATGCGATTTCCGCGACCAGTTCCGGGCGGGTCCAGTGCGCACCCTTTGCCTCTGCCCGTGGAACGGCAACCGGCGGTGTCTTGCGAGCCAGGCGGGAAAGGCGCCGCGCCAGATCCGCCATCGTGTCGGCGTCGAACCCGGTCCCCACCTTGCCCTTGTACACCAGCTCCTCCCCCACCCGCTGCGCCAGCAACAGCGAGGCAAAGGGCCGGCCCTTTGCACTGGATTCGACCCAGCCGACGATCACGAATTCCTGGCGGCGGGTGCATTTCACCTTCACCCAGCTGGTCGTCCGGCCTGCGCGATAGGGCGCATCGATCCGCTTGGCGATGATCCCTTCCTGGCCGGCGCCGCACATCGCATCGAACAGCCGCTCTCCGGCGCCGATGACATGGTCGCTCAAGCGGATGGGCGGCCTGGCCGCGCCGAGCAACGCAGCCAGCCGTTCCTTGCGCTCGATGGCGGGCAGCGGCGTCAGGTCGGCGCCATCGAGCGAGAGCAGATCGAAGGCATGAAGATCGAGGGACTGTTCCCTGCCCTGCGCGCCCTTCCCCCGCTTCAGGACGGATTGAAGCGCGGAAAAGCTTGGGTTGCCGTCCGGCCCCGGGGCGGTGATCTCACCGTCGATCAGGCAGGATGCCAGGTCCAGCGATGCAATCGCCTCCACCAGCGCCCCGAACTTGTCGGTCCAGTCATGGCCGTTGCGGGTGTGGATGCGGACCTCCCTGCCCTTTGCCGCGACGAGCGCGCGATACCCGTCGAACTTGATCTCGTGCATCCAGTCGTTGCCGGTCGGCACATGGTCGACAAGGGTCGCCAACTGAACCGGACGAAAGGCGGGCAGAGGCGCGCGATGCCTCCGGCTGGCGGGCGCGGGCTTTGCCTCGTCCTTCTCCAGCTGCGCCATTGTCGCGGCGATCGGTTTCTCTTCTGCGCCGGGTTTGGTTCCCTCCCTGGGCGGTTCGTCTGCGGCGATCTCCGCCATCGAGCGGCCCGTCAAAACGCTGGTCAGGCACCGTTCGATCAGGTCGCCGCGCGCGCCCGCATGATCGTCGGCAATCTTGCGCAGCAGCCAGTTTTCCCGCTTCTCGCCCGGCTTGCCCCGCATCCTGACCAGCAGCCATTCGCCCTTCATTCGCTCGCCGGACAGGTGAAAATGCAGATGGCCCTGTTCGATATCCGACGCGGACTTCCCCTCGATCGGTGTCCAGGTTCCCCGATCCCACAGCATCACGGTGCCGCCGCCATATTCGCGCCTGGGGATCACGCCTTCGAATTCGGCATAGCTGAGCGGATGATCCTCGGTGCAGACGGCCAGCCTTTTGTCCGCCGGATCGAGCGAGGGACCGGCGGTGACCGCCCAGCTTTTCAGTACGCCGTCCAGTTCCAGCCGCAAATCCCAATGCAGGCGGGTGGCGTCGTGCTTCTGAACGATGAACCGGTTGCCGCGCGTCGTTTCGCGCTTGCCAGCCGGCTCCGGCGTCGCCGCGAAATCGCGGCGGCGATTATATTCCGCCAGCGGGTCGGCGCGCCGCGGCATCAGGCCCGCTTCCGACTGGACGCCTTTGGCTTCGCGTCCGCCTTCGCCGGGGCCTTCTTGGCAGCCGCAGTCTTTCGCCCACTGCCCTTCTTGTCGTCCACCGATGCTTTCAGGGCGGCCATCAGGTCGATGACATTGGATTTGCCGCCGGCCCCAGCCGGCTCATCGACCTCTTCCAGCACCCGCTTGCCCTTGGACTTGGCCTTTTTCTCGATCAGCCTGTGCAGGGCATCGACATAGCGGTTGTGAAAGTCTGCGGGATTGAAGTCGCCCGCCTTCTTGTCGATCAGCGAGGTAGCCAGATCGAGCAGCTCGGCATCGGGTTTGGCATCGCCGATGTCGCGGAAAAACCCGCTCGCGCGGTTAACCTCGTCGGCATATCGCAGCGTTTCGAGGATCAGGCCGCGACCGCATGGCTTCAGGCTGACGAGCAATTCCTGGCCCCGCACCGCCAGCTGGCCCAGCCCGACCTTGCGGCTTTTGCGCAGCGCCTCGCGCAGCACGATATACGCTTCCTCGGCCAGTTCGTCGGCGGGCACGACGAAGTACGGCTTTTCGTAATAAAGGACATCGATCGCATCGGCATCGACGAACTGGACGAGTTCCAGCGTCCGCTTCGATTCCAGCTTTACCGCCTCGATTTCCTCTTCATCGAGCAGGACGTAACTGCCCTTGGCCAGTTCATACCCCTTGATGATGTCGTCCCGGTCGATCGGACCGATGCCGGGCACCACCTTTTCATATTTGATGGGCTTGCCCGACGGTTCGTGGATCTGGCGAAAGCTGATCGCCGCGCCGGATTTGGTGGCCGAATAGATTTCCACCGGGATGGAAACCAGCGCCAGCCGGATCTGTCCCCGCCAATATGCCCGTGCCGCCATGGCCATGCCCCTTGTTCCAGAGAGTCGGAATCGCAGGGCGAACGGGATTGTTCCGGGGTCATTCGCCGACAGCGGCAAAGATGGGCAGACCGACCGCGTCGGGCGGCGATGGGTCGGCGAAATTGGATATCGTCACGCCCACCAGCCTTATCCCCTTGGGGGTCGGCAGAACCGATTGCGTCAGCTCGGTCGCAGCGTGCCGAAGCGCGTCCTGCGTTGCGACGGCAACGGGATGGCTGCGACTGCGCGTGATCTGCTGGAAATCGGCAAATTTGATCTTCACCGTCACCGTGCGGCCGAACGACTGGCGGGATTGACACCAGCCCCACACATCATCGGCCATGCGGCAGACGCCTGCCTTGATCTCGTCGGGATCGAACAGGTCGCGGTCAAAGGTCGTCTCCGATCCCGAAGACTTGCGGACCCGGTCCGGGTTCACCGGGCGATCGTCCTGGCCGCGCGAGATGCCGTAATACCATTCGGCCGAACTGCCGAAGTGGCGCCGAAGGAACTCCAAAGGCTTGGCGCGCAGGTCGGCACCGGTTTCGATGCCCAGCGCCTTCATCTTGGCGGCAGTCACCGGGCCGACGCCGTGGAAACGGGCGACCGGCAGCGTCTCGACCCAGGCAGCGCCCATGTCGGGCGTCACCGCGAACTGGCCATCGGGCTTGCGATGGTCGGATGCCAGCTTTGCCAGGAACTTGTTGTAGGAAATGCCAGCCGATGCGGTCAGGCCCGTTTCCGCAAGGATCGCCGCGCGGATTTCCTTGGCCGTCAGCCATGCGGTCGCAATGCCCCGCTTGTTGTCGGTCACGTCCAGATAGGCTTCGTCCAGCGACAGGGGCTGGATCAGGTCGGTATAGCGCGCAAAGATTGTGTGGATCTGGCGCGAGACGTCTCGGTACACATCGAAGCGCGGCGGCACGAACACCAGCTCCGGGCAGCGCCGCAGTGCGGTGACCGATGGCAAGGCCGACCTTACCCCGAACTTGCGTGCCTCATAGCTTGCCGCCGCCACCACTCCGCGCGCCGCAGCATGGCCGACCGCCACCGGGCGCCCGCGCAGAGACGGATCGTCGCGCTGTTCGACAGAGGCAAAGAACGCGTCCATGTCGACGTGAATGATCTTGCGGATGCCCGGACCGGCCATCGCGCCGACCTAGCAGTTCAGGAACGGAATGGGAACGCCCGGCCGACGCCTAATCCCGCAATGCGATCATGCCCCCTCCACCGACCCGCCGTTAGATCAGTCCGTCCAACGCGCCTTCGGAGCGGTTTTCAGATACAGGTAATGCGGATCGAAATGGCCGCGGCGGGCCAGCGCTGCGGGATTGATCAGGGTTACGCTGCCCGACTTGAACTGGCAAAGCTCGCCCTCGCGCAACTGCCGCAGCACGCGGTTGACATGTTCCGGGGTCAGGCCGCACACCTCGGCGATATCGGTCTGGGTCATCGGCAGCTGAAAGGTCTCGCCATCGCTCAGCCCCGCGCTTTCCAGCCGCGCGTTCATTTCGCAGAACAGGTGGGCGACGCGGCCGACCGCATCCAGCCTGCCGACGCGGAACAGCCACGCACGGTGCAGGGCCGCATCCAGCAGCGTCGAAAACCACAGCTTGCGCGACAGGTCTTCATGCCCCTCCAACACGGCTTTCAGCGCGTCATGCGGGACGATCGCCACCTCGCACCGGGTCAGGGTGCCGATGCTGTGGTCGAGTTCGCGCATCGGATAGGCGTGAAGGTCGACGAATTCGCCCGCGACATGCACCGCAACCAATTGCCTGAGCCCCGCCGGATCGTCGATGTAGCGCGACATGAACCCCCGGACGAGCAGCGTGCTGCTGGTCACGCGCTCGCCCGCTTCGATCACCGTCGTGCGCGCATCGACGATCCGCACCTCGCTGACCGCGCCGTCCAGCAGGCGCAACTCTTCGGCCGTCAGTTCGAATCCGCGTCGGTTCGTCAGAAATCGGTCAAAAATCATGCCATGCTCCGGCCGCTGCATCGCCCAGCGTAGCGATGCCTTTCACGGCGATGGACCTAAATCTCATTGATAATAATCAAGTTCCGTATCGGTAGCGCAACTTTCGGTGCCGCGGGGGATTGGTGCGGAGTGATGGCCGCTGCACCGTGCGGCGCCCGCACGCTCGACGGAAAGGATGTGGATGTCGATCCCCTACCCTGCGTGCGGGGCTGGCCTGCCATCCGCTGCGCCGCTGAAGATCGGCGTCATCGCTCACCTGAAATATCCGATCGCCGAACCCTTTGCCGGCGGGCTGGAAATGCATACCGATCTGCTGGTGCGCCAGCTTCGGGCCAATGGTCATGCCGTGACCCTGTTCGCGGCCGATGGCTCGGACCATCGGCTGAATGTCGAGCCCATCTGCCGCCGGACCGCAATCGACGGCGTCGGCACGGCAGAGGCCAACGACATCGCCTTTTTCCGCGAGCATCACGCCTATCTGCAATTGATGACGATGCTGCGTGGGCGCGATTTCGACATCATCCACAACAATTCGCTCCATTATCTGCCGATCGCGATGGCCGACACGCTGCCCGTGCCGATGGTCACCGTGCTGCACACGCCGCCCTTTTGCTGGCTGGAAAGCGGCGTTCGATCGTCCAGCGCCGCGAACCTCAGCTTTGTCGGCGTGTCGCATGCCGTTGCCCGGATGTGGAACCATGTCGTCGCTGCCGACCGCGTCATCCATAACGGCATCGACCTGAACCAGTTCGGCTTTGCGCCCGATGCCGATTTCGACCCATATCTGATCTGGTATGGCCGGATCGTTCCCGAAAAGGGCACGCATCTGGCGATCCAGGCGGCGCTTTCGACCCCCTATCGGCTGCGCATCGCCGGGCCGATCACCGACCGGCACTATTTCGATACCGAAGTCGCACCTCTGCTGGGCGATCAGATCCGGTATGAAGGGCATCTCAACCATGATCGCCTCGCGCAGTTGATCGGTGGTGCGCGGGCCGCGCTGGTGACGCCGCGCTGGGATGAACCTTATGGCCTTGTCGTGGCCGAGGCGCTGGCCTGCGGCGTGCCCATTGCCGCATTCGATCGGGGTGCCATTGCCGAAATCGTCACGGCTGAAACCGGCGTGCTCGCTCCGCCGGACGATGCCCATGCGCTTGGGCAGGCCGCGATGCAGGCCGCAACGCTCGATCGCGCCGCTTGCCGGAAGCGCGCCGAGACTTTTTGCGACGCTACCGTCATGACGGCCGCTTATGAAGCGCTTTACCGCGATTGCATTCGACAGGCCGGACAATCCCTGCATCACCAACTCCCCATCCCGGCGCATCGGCAGCAGGCCGCCGGTCAGGCCTACGCATGACGCGCCCGGTTTGCGTCTGCATCCCCGCCCGAAACGAGGCGCCGCGCCTGCCGCTCCTGATCCAGGCGTTGGCCGATCAGACGGGCGAGGACCCGCTTTTCGTAAGCGTTGCGCTGAACAACTGCGACGACGGATCGGCGATGCTGCTCGACCGGCTCGCCCGCACCCATGCAGGCCAGCTGACATTGAGCGTCGTCGACATCCGGTTCGACGATCCGCAGCCCAATGCAGGCGCTGCGCGGGCACTGGCGATGGATGCGGGTGCGACCCTGCTGCGCGATCAGCCGGGTGCGGTTCTGATTTCGACCGATGCCGATACTCGCCCGCCCCGGGACTGGGTGTCGGCAAATCGCGCAGCGATCGATGGCGGCCTTGATCTGGTCGGTGGCCGGCTGGTGATCGACGATCGGGAACCGATGCCGCCGATGCTGGCCGAACGTCGGCTTCGCTGGGATGCCTATTGGGCCGAAGTGCGCTCAATCGAAGATGCGATCGATCCCGTCGCCTGGGATGCGCCGCCCCGCCATGGGGACCATAGCGGTGCCAGCCTGGCGATCACGGTCGAATGGTACCGGCGCTGCGGCGGCGTGCCGAAGGTGCGGACCGGTGAGGACCGTGCGCTGGTTGCGACGGCACTGGGTCTGGGTGCGCGGCTCGGCCATCCATTGACTGTCTGGACGCGGGTATCGCCGCGCACCGTGGGACGCGCGGAGGCGGGCATGGCGGCCGCGATGCAGGCGCTCGCAAGTGACGAGGGCCTGTATGCGCCGGCGCTCGACCATTGGCGCAATCGCGCCCGGTGGCGACGCGCGCTGCGCGATCGTGGCCGGGCGGCAGACATACCTGCGCTCGAACATGCGCTTGCGCCGATGCCGCATGACTGGTTGTTGCCAGCGGAGGCGGCATGACCCGCCTGATCGGCTATTATGTCCATCACCACGGCGCTGGCCACCAGCACCGCGCCCGATCGATTGCAACAGCGATGCAGGGCCCGATTACGCTGATCGGCACCGGGGTGTCGCCGATAGATGCGATCGACACGCTCGACCTGCCGGATGATCGGCAACCCGACGGTCCCGCGTTCGATGGCCGTGACGGCCAGGCGCATCGGCCCGACGCGCTGCATTATGCCCCCCATGACCATCCCGGCATCCGCGCGCGGGTGGCAGCCATTGCCGGCTGGATCGCCGAGGCCCGCCCGGCGTTGATGGTGGTCGATGTGTCGGTGGAGATCGCCATGCTCGCCCGGCTGTGTTCGGTGCCGACAGTGTATGTCCGGTTGAGCGGCGATCGTAGCGATCCGGCGCATCTTGACGCTTTTCGCGGGGCGACGGCTCTGCTGGCACCGTTCGACCGGCACCTCGACCAGCCCGGGTTGCCGGATTGGGTTATCGACAAGACCCAGTATTTCGCCGGGCTGGGCCAGGATCGTCCGGCTCCCCCGGCCGATCGATCCGGGTTGCTGTTCGTCCTGGGACGGGGTGGTGGCCCGCTAGATGGGGGCCGCTTTGTCGCAATCGCCCGCGCCAATCCCGACCTGGAAATCGCTGTTGCAGGGGACGTGCCCGAATTGCCCGATTGCCCGCCAAACCTCCGCCTGCTTGGCTGGATCGACGATGTTCCCGCTGCGATCGCGGCGTCGAGCTGCGTCGCCGGGGGGGCAGGCGACGGGCTGGTCGGTCAGGTCCTGGCGACGGCCACGCCGTTCATCTGCCTGCCCGAACCGCGCCCTTATGGCGAACAGACCGCCAAGGCGGCTGCGCTCTCCGCATTGAATGCCGCGCTGGTGCTGGATGCATGGCCGCTGCCCGAACAATGGAACGCGCTGGTCATGCAGGCGGTGGATCGCGCCGCCCGTCGCCCCGCCGATCTGCATGACCCCCGGGGTGCTGCAAAGGCAGCTGCCTGGATCGAGGCCCTGGCCGATCGCGTCGCCGCATGACCCTGCCCTCTCGCCTCGACCCGCCAGCCGGCGACCCACTCGCCGACCTGATCGTCCGCACCGACGCGATCCTGCCGGCACTCATCGAGCTGGGCATGGGGTATGACGCTGCGCCAGCCTATCCCCACGATAGCGTGGCCATGCTGCACGATGCGGGCTTGCTGTTCGCCTTTGCCCCCCCGGAATCCGGCGGGATCGCATGGTTGGACGAGGCCGGCCGCCACCGCGCCATGTTCGAGGTTCTGCGCCGGATCGGCCGCGCCGATCTGAGCATCGGTCGCCTGTATGAAGGGCATGTCAACGCCCTGTTGCTCTACGACTGGTTCGGCGACGCCGCCCAGCGCGCCTGGCTGGGGTCGCAATTGGCAGCGGGCAGCATCTTCGGCGTGTGGGCGAGCGAACCCAGCCCCGGCGTCCGCCTGATCGGGGATCCTCAACCGTCCGTCCTGTCGGGGGCAAAGCATTTTGCCAGCGGGGCGGGCGGCAATGCCTATGCAATCGTGACCGCAGAATGTGTCGGCATGCACCGTCGCCTTGTCACCGTGCGCGCCGATGACCAGGCGCGGACCGACAATAGCCGCTGGCGCGTGCGCGGTATGCGAGCGACGATGAGCGGCAGCTATACGCTCGACGGGATCGAGCCGGATGCCGTCGCCATGCTGGGGCAACCGGGCGACTATGATCTGGAGCCGCGCTTCACCGCCGGTGCCTGGCGGTTCTGCGCGGTGCAACTGGGCGGTGTCGAGGCGCTGGTTCAGGCGATCCGGTCCGATCTTTCTGCGGCGGCGATCGACAGCCCTGTGGCACGCGCCCGGTTCGCCGATGCCGTGGTCGCGGCTCGCACGGCCTGTCTGTGGGTAGGACAGGCGATGGAGCGCGCCTCCCGCGACGACGACGACGCCATCCCCTTCGTGCTGATGACCCGCGGCGTGGTCGAGCGGGCGGCGCTGGACCTGATCGAGATTGCCAGCCGCCTGTTGGGGACACGCAGCGCGATGGAGGGCAACCGCGCGGACAAGATCATCCGCGACCTCAGCCTGTATCTGCGTCAGGCCGGGCCGGATCACGCCCGCGACCGCGCTGCAACCGCGTGGCTCGATCACGACGCATGGGGCGAGGACGCATGGTGGTGATGCGTGCTGCCCGCCTGCTGACCCGAGGGTACGGCTCGCGCAACCGCCTGCTGGTGCTCGCCCCCCACCCGGATGACGAGACGCTGGGCGCGGCTGCGCTGATCCATCAGGCGATTGCCGAGGGCTGGTACGGCACGACCGTCTATCTGACCGATGGCGGTGCCTCTCACCCCACCTCGGACCCTTCGGCTCGCGCTCGGCTGGTGCGGGCGCGGCGGCGGGAGGCGCGGCTGGCGCTCGCCCGGCTTGGCGACAAGCGGGCCATGCTGCCGCCGACGCTCGGCTGGCGCGATGCTGAGCCGTTTGCCGACGGATCATCCGAACATCGTCGCACCGTCCGCCGGCTGACCGCCTGGTGCACACGATACCGCATCGGCAGGATCGCAGTGACGTCGCCGCGCGACCCCCACTGCGATCATGGTGCCGCCGCCACGCTGGCCCATGCGGTCCGCACAGCCGCACGCTCGCCGATTCGCATCCTGGAATATGGCATATGGTCGGGCGGCGGCGGTGACGCGGGCCGCTATTGGCGAAGCCGACCGCTCACGCCCGGCATCCGCCGTACCGCGCTCGCCGCGCACCGCAGCCAGCGTTCGGCCGCGTACGGCCCCGGCTTTCGCCTGCCGATGCAGGCCGGCTGGTCCCCCGCCCATGACAGGTTCCACGAGGCGCGCCGATGACGCGCGACAGCCTTGGCCCAGACTATTTCGAAGGCATCTTTCGGGGGGACAGCGATCCTTGGGGCCTTGAATCGAGCGCCTATGAACATGCCAAGTTCGACGCGACGGTCGCTGCACTCGTCGAAAGGCGCTATCGGTTGGGGCTGGAAGTCGGCTGCGCGAACGGCGCGCTGACCGAACGGATCGCGCCGCAGTGCGACCGATTGGCTGCCATCGACATCAGCAAGACCGCCGTCACCGCTGCCCGCGAACGGATGCGCCGCGAACCCTCGGTTGACGTCCGATGCATGCGCTTTCCCGACGAACAGCCCGACGGATGCTTCGATCTGATCCTCCTGTCCGAAGTCGCCTATTACTGGAGCGATGCCGATCTTGCCGCCGCAGGCGAATTCATCGCGCGCGCGCTGGCGGATGACGGCGATGTCCTGCTCGTCCACTATACCGGCGAAACCGACTATCCCCAGACGGCGGACGATGCGGTCGATAAGCTGCGCGCCGCGATCCGCCGCGACCTGATCATTGCCCGGCACGACCGGGCCGAACGCTACCGGCTTGACCTGTGGCGCGCCGGATGACCGGCGTCAGCGTTCTCACCCTGGTCAAGAACCGCGCCGCGCACCTTCAGCGGCTGGTGGAGGGCCTTGCGCGCAGCACGCGCCCGCCGGACGAGCTGATCGTCGTCGACATGGCCAGCAATCCGCCGATCACGCTGCCGCCCCAGCCCTTTCCGGTTCGCACCGCGCTCCTGGATCGCCCGGGCCTGCCCCTGGCAGAGGCACGGAACCTTGCCGCCAGCCTCGCCAGCGCGCCGCTCCTGGTCTTTCTGGACGTGGACTGCATTCCCGCCGCAGGGCTGATCGAAACGATGGAAGCGGCGAATGCGAACCACGCCGCCCTGCTGAGCGCAGAGGTTCGGTACCTGCCGCCCGGTCCCGTCGCGGACGGGTGGACGGAAACGCACCTTCTTGCGCGCGCAATCCCCCATCCGGCCCGCCGATTTCCCGAACCCGGCCAATCGGTCGCCGCCGATCATGCACTGTTCTGGTCGCTCGCCTTCGGGATCACCGCCGATCGGTTCGCCGCCATCGCTGGCTTCGATGCCGATTTCACCGGCTATGGGGCAGAGGACACCGATTTCGCCTTTCGTCTTCGCCGTGCCGGTGTTGACCACCAGCTGATCGGCGGAGTCGGTGCGTTCCATCAGCATCACGCCGCGCACGATCCACCGCTGCAGCATTTCGCGGATATCATCGGCAACGCCCGCCGTTTCCACCATCGCTGGCAGCTTTGGCCGATGGAAGGATGGCTGGACGCATTTCAGGCGATGGGCCTGATCGAGCGCAGCGGCGATGCCATCGACATCATGCGGATGCCCACCCCGGACGAGTTGGCCGACAGCCGGGTGGATCGCCCCTTCTCATAGCCGCCGGAGAGAACAATTAATGATCCGCCTAAACAATTCAGATATGAAATGAACGAATATTGTTCCAAAATATTCAATGTGGTTTATTTGATAACTTGATAATTATCAATTGTTACGCAAGCGTGGATATCTTAGATATATTTTGGCCATCCGATCAAAATATTGCCTGGAGACAGGACATGACGTCTGAGGATCAATCCTATTACCGCAAGCGCGCACAGCAGGAGCGGGAACGTGCTGCCGCCTGCGAAGACAGCAGCGTTGCGATGGCTCATCTGAAAATGGCTGACGAATATGAACGGCGGCTCCTGGCCAAGCCGACGGAATATGGTCCGGATGGTCGGGTGAAAAGGGCAAGCCATACGGCACGCCAATTGCCGGCGTGACCAACTCCACGATCGACCTTACCCGAACGGCTATCCGCCCCCGGTGGTCCTCCGGTACACACTGGCCTGATTTTGTCGCGATCCACCCAAAAGGATGAACCCCCGCGCACGGGTGCCGGCCCGGGTTGACGCGAAGCGCCCAGTGCCCAATCCGCCAGGACTGTATCGAATCGGCCGATGCACGGACGGGCGAGGGGGACTGAGCGGGAATGAAGATCGTTGGCATTGGCGGCACCGCCCGCGCTGAATCCTCGACCGAACGGGCGCTCCGTCTTGCGCTGGCGGCTGCCGAAGCTGCTGGTGCGGAAACCACCCTGTTCGGTGGTCAAGAGCTCGCCGCCCTGCCCCATTATCTGACGCCTGCGTCCGCTGCGGACGGCACGGGGGCTGCGCTGGTCGAAGCGGTTCGATCCGCCGACGGTGTGATTATCGCCAGCCCCGGCTATCACGGATCCGTGTCGGGCATCGTCAAGAATGCGCTGGATTATCTCGAGGAAACGTCCCGCGACGCGCGGCCCTATCTGGACGGGATGCCGGTCGGCCTGATCGTTACCGCCTATGGCTGGCAGGCGACGGGCAGCACGCTGGCCGCGCTGCGCTCGATCGCGCACGCACTGCGCGGATGGCCGACGCCGCTGGGCGTCACGATCAATTCGTCGCTGTGCCAGTTCGATGATGTGCAGTGCAGCGATGACGGCGTTGCAGCGCAGCTGCAAACGCTCGGCCATCAGGTCCTTGCCTTTGCCGATCTTAAGCGCCGGGCGCTGATCGACGGCTGACCCCCGCCGCTGCGATACGGGCAGCGGCGGTTTTCCGACGAATGTCGCCTGGAACCGTGGCACGCTGGGCCGTGCCGCGCATGGATATCGGCGCGGGGCAAAGCCGGCTACTTTGTCAAGTTGTTATTCGCTTGTGCACAAGACCCGGATCGCTGCGGCTGGCTCACTCCACCCAACTTCAGGAGCATTCCGGTCCAACGGAAGCCCCTTACCGGGAGGATCAGGGAATTGTGGGGGATGGCGATGACGAGCGGATTGAGCGGACGCCGGCTGCTGATGGCAGCCCTGGTTTCTTCGACGGCGATGTTTTCGGTGGCAGCGCACGCGCGCGAACCGGAAGTGCGCACTGGCGACACCATTCCGGCGGCCGAGGGGATGGCGGCTGACGAGGACGAAACCCAGGACATCGTGGTCACGGCGTCCAAGCGCGATACCAGCCTTCAGGAAGCCACCCTGTCCGTCACTGCCGTGACGGCGGAAACGCTGAAGGAAGCGAACATCACCGAAGTCACCGGCCTGAACGGCATCGTGCCCGGCCTGGTCGTCGCGCGCAGCGGCGGTGGCGAACGGCTGATCTCGATCCGCGGCGTGGGTTCGGAAACGCCCGAAAACGCCAATACCCAGCCCGGCGTCTCCTTTCACGTCGACGGCGTCTATATCTTCAATTCGATCGCGGCGAACGCGGCGTTCATCGACGTGGCGCAGGTCGAGGTGCTGCGCGGACCGCAGGGGACGACCTTCGGTCAGGGTTCGACGGGCGGCACGATCAACGTCGTCACCAACCAGCCCTCCACCCGGGCGTTCACTGGCGAAGTGAGTGCGAGCGTCGGCAATTACGGGCTGACCCAGGGCAATGTCGCCGTCAACGTGCCGATCGGCCAGTTCGCCATCCGCGGTGCCGTTCAGCACCTCAAGCGCAATGGCTATGCTATCGCCACCGGGACGCCGGGCAACGACGAATATGATCTGGACGACCAGAATGAAATCGGCTGGAAACTGGCGGGCATCTGGGAGCCGACGGACAATTTCTCGATCCTGCTCAGCACGATCCAGTATGAAAGCGACATCAACGGCCCGGCGCAGAAGAATGTGCTCGATCCCGAGCCCGACCCGCGCATCCTGACCCAGGATTATCCCGCCCGGTCGATCATCGATACCGAACTTTACTACGGCGTCATCCGCTATGATGCCGGGCCGGTCATCGCCAAATCGATCACCAGCTATCAGAAACTGTTCAGCCGCCAGTCCTGGGACGGCGACGGGCTGACCGGCGACCTGTTCGAACGCAACATCCTGGGCGGCTATCGCCCGCCGCTGAACGGCAATCCCGAGCGGCTGGGCGCGCGGTACGACCACATCCCCCTGTGGCAGCAGACGACGGAAAGCTGGACGCAGGAAATCAACCTGGCATCGAATGGCGACGGACCGTTCAACTGGATCGTCGGCGGCGTCTATCTATGGTCGAAAAACTCGCAGTATATCGTCGAATATCGCGCCAATACCGGCGACCCCTATGCCGACGCGCTGCCGGTCACCACGCCGTTCAACAGCCCGCTGGTGCCGCTGGTCACCTATGCCGAGCTGTCCGACATCAAGCGCAAGGCCTATGCCGGTTATGTCGAGGGGACGTTCGACGTCACCGACGCGCTGACGCTGACGGCGGGGGTCCGCTACAATTACGACGAATATTCGGGCAATGCCGACACCAACGGCAGCGGACCGACGCTGACATCTGGCGCCTATCTGCAACAGCGTCCCATCCCCGGGTTGAACACCACCGAATGGACCGGCAAGGCAGCGATCGATTACAAGCTGACGCCCGACAACATGGTCTATTTCAGCTATACGCGCGGGTTCAAACCGGGCGGGCTGAACGGTTCGGCCGCCGGGGCGGCACCGCAGGTCCTGGGTTTCGACAACGGCATCCGGCCCACCTATCAGCCCGAAACGGTCAGTTCGTTCGAACTGGGGTCCAAGAACAGCTTTGCCAACGGTGCCGGCACGCTGAACGCCTCGGCATTCTATTACGACTATAACAACCTGCAATTCCTGGACGAGGACGCGATCCTGTTCGGCGAGGGCGTTGCCAACGCGCCGAGCGCCGAAATCTATGGTGTCGAGATCGAAGCCAATTTCCGCCCCGACGACCATTGGAGCTTCACCGGCACGGTGTCGTTCACGCAAGGCAAGTTCAACGCCGATTTCCTGGCGCTGGACCCGGCGGCTGCGGTTCTGGCCCAGAACGCGGCGGGCTATTACGGGACCGGCGAGTTTTTCGCCAATTTCTTCCCCGCCGCCCTCGCTCGCGATAGCGCCCGCGCCAACATCAACGGCAACAGCGTGCCCAAGATTCCCGATGTGCAGGGCAGCGCCACCATCGGCTACACCGACACGCTGGGCGACGGCATCCTGACCACCAAGGCGACGGTGATCTATCGCGGCGAATATCAGTATCGCCTGTTCAACAACTCGGCGTTCGACACCACGCCAAGCTATGCGCAGGTCAATCTGTTCGCCCAATATGAACCGAACGGCACCAACCTGTCGTTCAGCCTGACTGCGACGAACCTGTTCAATCGTGCCGGGATCAATTCGCGCTTTTCCGATCCCTATGGCAGCGCGCAGACCTATGACACGTTCATCCCGCCGCGCCAGGTTCTGGGGACCATTGCCTATCGCTTCTGATACTCGAGGCGCATCGAGGCACCTGAAAGGCGGCGTGATCCCACGCCGCCTTTTTTTTGCGACGTACGCGCAGGCGGCGCTCCCCGCCCGATCAACTGTTCGGGCGCAGCCGATCAAGTCAGCCGCGCAGTTATCCCTAGTCTCTCACCATGGCTGGGCCGGACCGAGGGAGATCGCCGATGGCACGCAAGCACTGGGTTCTGATCGCAGTCTGCATCGGGTTTTCCCTGGTGACGGCAACCACCTTCACCTCGCTTGGCTATGTCCTCTATTCCATGGTCGCCGAACTTGGCTGGTCCCAGGCGGCGGCGGGGACCAGCTTTGCCCTGCTCGGCCTGGCGTGCGGGCTGGGCAGTCCCCTGCCTGCGGTACTGATCCGGCTGCTGGGGTCCAGGATGACGCTGTTCACCGGTGCGCTGGTGCTTGCGTCCGGCTTTTTCCTCGCCTCGGTGGTCCAGGGGATCGGGCTGTTCTTTCTGGCGACGGCATTGATGGGCGCAGGTTTTTCGCTGATCGCGCCGTCGCCCGGTGTCTTCCTGATCGCGACATGGTTCCCCGACCGACCCGGCCGACTGATGGGTTATTATTTCATGGCTGGTTCGATCGGCGGCGTTGTCGGCCCGCTGATCGTTGGCGGCATCGTTACCCTGACCGGCAGCTGGCGGGTCCACTGGTCGGTGATGGGCGTGTCGGCGTTGCTGCTGGGCGTCCTGTTCCTGGTCGCCGTCCGGGATGCCGTGACGGTCGAGAGCACGGATCAGGTGCGCAACGCAGCCGCCGGTCCCGCCATCGACGACCAGCCGGTCGGCTGGACGGTGCGGCGCGCGATGATGACGCCCAGTTTCGTGGTCATCGCGCTGGCGATGATCGTGGTTCAGACCGTCGTGACAACGCTTCATTCCGTGCTGGTGACCCATGTCGCGGCACTTGGCGAAAGCGGGGTCGGCACGGCGGGTGCGGTGGCGATGAGCATGCTGGCGCTGACCGGTACGCTGGCCAAGGGCGCCACCGGCGCGCTGGCCGAGAAATACGAACCAAAGGGTCTGCTGGTGCTGGGGCTGGCGATGCAGTGCGGCGCGCTGCTGCTGCTGGCGGCAACGCCGCTCGCCCTGCTGGCCATCGCGGCGGCGCTGTTGTTCGGCATTGGCTGGGGCCTGGCATGGCTGAGCGCGCACATCCTGCTGATGCGCTATTTCGGCCGGGCGCTTGCCGGTGACCTGACGGCTGCGGCCACCATGGCGACCACCTTCGCGGTGCTCGGCCCGCTCAGCGCCGGACGGGTTGCCGATGTAACCGGCAGTTTCGTGCCCGTGTTCGTGGTGTTTGCCGCGTTGCTGGCCGTCGTCGTCCTGACAACCGCAGTTCTGCTGCGCAAACCCCGCGCCATCGACATCGACCAGCATCCGCAACCGGCTGCCGCACCGCTAATCGACGCGCTGGTGCCCGCCGAATGATTTCCCGATTCACGTACCGGAACCGATCATGACGATTTTGACCGACCCCTTTTTCGACAGCCTGATCAGCTCGACGCTGCCCACGGTCGATGCGGAAACGCTGCCGCCCGCCTGCTATACCGACCAGGCGTTCTTTCAGTTCGAAAAGGACGCGCTGTTCTACCGCGAATGGCTGTGCGCCGGGCGACAGGAATGGGTGGAAAAGCCGGGCGACTATTTCACGCTGACCCATGCCAACGAACCGCTGATCGTTGCCCGCGATCGTGAGGGCACCATCCGCGCCATGTCGGCGGTATGCCAGCACCGCGCGATGCTGGTTGCCGAGGGCAAGGGCAATACGCGCGGGTTCACCTGTCCCTATCACCACTGGTCCTATGATCTGGACGGCGCGCTGGTCGGTGCCCCGGCAATGGGCCGCACCTGCAATTTCGACAAGAGCGAGCATCGCCTGCCCCAGTTGAAGGTCGAGCTGTGGCATGGATTCATCTTCGTCAATTTCGATCCCGATGCGCCGTCGCTGGCGTCCCGGCTGACGGGAATCGAACCGGTGGTCGCCAATTACGAGCTTGAGCGCCTGCGCGGCCCGGAACCGGCCAGCCACGAATTCGCCTGGAACTGGAAGGTCCAGTTCGAAAACAACAATGACGGCTATCACGCCAATCGCCTGCACAAGGGGCTGCACGATTACATCCCCAGTTCGCTGGCAAGCTTTCCCGAAGTGCCGGAGGGAACGGCGGGCTATTACCGGCTGAATGGATCCACCCATCCCAATGCCAGTTTCAATCCCACCGGCAAGGCGCTGTTCCCGGTCTTTCCCAAACTGACGGAGGCGGAGCAGAGCCGCCTGTTGTTCGTCAACCTGCCGCCCACGCTGTCGCTGGTCATCCTGAACGACGTCGTCATCTATATCATCATGGACGCGCGGTCGGCGGACAGCCACGGCCTGACCTTCGGCAGCCTGTATCTGCCCGAGGCGTTCGACGACCCGGCGTTCGAGGAAAAGCGCCGGCTGAACGACGAATATACCGCGCACATCGTCGAACAGGACCTGCACGTCGATCTGTTGATCCAGCAGGGGCTGAACTCGCGCTTCGCCCCGCGCGGGCGGTATAGCTGGCAGGAAGATGCCCAGCGCCAGTTCAACGTCTGGCTGGTGGAGCGTTACCGCGCCGAATGGGATCGGCGCCGCGGCCCCGCCGCCCCCGTCAGTCACCTTCGCCAGGCGCGCTGAGCCACCCATCGACCCAAATCCCGACCACCGGTTCGACAGCCGGGCGCAGAGCCGCGTCCCGCCGTCGCCATCACAGGACAGACCATCATGACCAACACGCTGATCTTCGTCGATCTGGCCAGCACCGACCCGGATGCAGCCGGCAATTTCTATGCCGAGGTGTTCGGGTGGGAAAACGATGCCCGGCCAAAGGGCGTGTATCATCGCATGGTCCCCGGCGGCTTCTTCAAGCACAAGGACGGCAGCGACAGCCAGATCGGCAATCTGCATCTGGGCATCTTCGACGCGGCCAATGCGCGGCCCCATCCAGAGGCCGCAGGCGTGGAGCCGCGCACGATTGCGCCGCCCGGCCGAAAGCCCCGCATCTGGGTGCTGATCAGCGATGACGACAGCGCCGACCGCATCCTCGGGACGGCAGAACGGCTGGGCGCGACCATCCTGTGGCGGGACCATTACTGGTCCGAATTCAACGGCTACAACCACGCCTTTGCCGACCCGTGGGGCAATGAAATCGTGCTGTGGGGCAAGGCAGGCGAAAACCCGGAGATTCCGGCCGATTTCACCCGCGAATGACCGGCCATTCTCCCCGCCTGGACAAGGACTTGTGCGCTCCGGTTCAAGACCCGGGCTCGGCCGGTGACATAGCCTTTGCGCATCAAGGGGAAAACGGCGCGGCCCGCGAGTTGCCCCAGAGTTGGTTTTTGTCGTTCGCAGCAGGTGTCCAATGACCCGAATGCCCGTCATCTTTTTCGGCCATGGCAGTCCGACCAATGCGATCGACGACAACGACGTTACCCGTCGCTGGCGCGTGATCGCCGACGGGATCGAACGCCCCCGTGCCATCCTGTGCATATCCGCACACTGGTTCACCAACGGCACGGCAGTGACCGGCATGGCGGCACCGCCAACCATCCACGATTTCGGCCGGTCGCTGCCTGCCGCGCTGTTCGACATTTCCTATCCCGCACCGGGCGATCCCGAATTGGCCTTTCAAATCCAGTCGCTGCTCGCGCCGACCCCGGTAAAGGTCGACATGGATTGGGGCCTGGATCACGGCACCTGGTCGGTACTGACCCATGCCTATCCCGATGCCGACATTCCGGTAGTGCAGCTCAGCATCGATGCCAATCTGACACCTGCGGAACACTGGGCGATCGGGCGCAGGCTTCAGCCGCTGCGCGACGAGGGCGTGCTGATCATCGGCACCGGCAACATCGTCCACAACTTAAGGGAAATGGACTGGACCAGCGCGTCCGGCGAGCCGCACGGCTGGGCCGGTCGGTTCAATACCGCCATGGTCGACGCGATCGTCGCGGATGAGGCGGAGACGGTCATCAACTATCAACTGCTCGGTCAGGATGCGCTTCTGTCAGTGCCGCATCCCGATCATTTCCTGCCGCTGCTCTATGTCCTTGGCGCCCGGATGCCGGGCGAGCCGGCCGCAGTGGGGCCGGACGTCATCCACTACAAATCGATCGGCATGACCAGCATCGTGTTCGGCGCGCACTGAACGCGGCCGTCCAACAGCTTGCAATGAAGGGGGAATCTATGGGCCTGCATATCCCGCACGGTGCGATCCGCGACGCCATCCAGCCAACGGCGCTCCACCGGCTGCGCGCCACGCCCGAAACGATCCACTGGGGCTATTTCTCACCCGACATTCCCCCTGCGCTTACCGTGCGCAGCGGCGACCTGATCCAGGCCCAGGCTGTCACCCACCATGCCGGCGACGATCCCGCGCTGATGTTCGACGAATCGATCCGGCGAATTTTCGAAGAGGTCGATCCCGCAACGCGCGCGCCCGGATGCCACATCATGACCGGCCCGATCTTTGTCGAGGGCGCCGAGCCCGGCGACATGCTGGAGGTCCGCTATTTCGACATGGTCCCCCGGTTCAACTATGGATCGAACCTGCAGGCCAATTGGGGCCATCTGTATCAGGAATTCGGGGAGACCGAACGCGTCACCATCTATCGCATCGATGCCAATGCCAACACGGCGAGCGCGCTCTATGCCTATGACGTGGCCGAAAAATATGTGGTGCCGGGCCGGATCACCAACTGCCCGGAATGCGATCGCCAGCCCGCCCTGCCGGGCATCACCATCCCTGCGCGCCCCCATCTGGGCACGGCGGGCGTGGCGCCTGCCGTCAACGAGCCGGTCAGCACCATCCCGCCCGGCCTGCACGGCGGCAACATCGACAATTGGCGCATCGGGGCGGGTGCGCGCATGTATTATCCCGTCCAGGTTGCCGGCGGCCTGTTTTCCATCGGCGATCCCCATATCAGCCAGGGCGACGGTGAAATCAGCGGGACGGCGATCGAGGCTTCGCTGGACGTGCTGTTCCAGATCGTGTTGCGCAAGGATTTCAGCTTCCCCTCGCCGCTGCTCGAAACCGGCGATTGCTGGATCGTCCACGGCTTTGGTGCCGACCTGGATCAGGCGATGAAGAGCGCGTCGATGGACATGCTGCATTTGCTGACCGAACATCAGGGGCTGTCGCGCAACGACGCCTATTCGCTGATGAGCGTGGCGAGCGATTTCGGCGTCACGCAGGTGGTCGACGGCACCCAGGGCATTCATTGCCGAATCGACCGTCGCATTTTCGGGGCAAAGGGGTCGGTTCGTGATCCAGGCTGATCCCGCCTGGCGCATCGGCGGGCACGGCTGATGCTGGCACGGCTGAAGATCGACCCGTTTCTGATCGTGCTGGTGGCCGTGCTGGCGCTCGCAAGCATCGTCCCCGTCCGCGGCGACGCCGCGCGCGCGTTCGACAGGATCCAGGACGTCGCGATTGCCCTGCTGTTTTTCCTGCACGGGGCCAAGCTGTCGCGCGGCGCCATCCTGGCGGGGATCGGCGCGTGGCAACTGCATCTGGCGGTGCTGTTCACCACCTTTGGCCTATTTCCGCTGCTTGGCCTGGCCGCGCTGGCCGTGGTCGGCACTGCCATCGATCCGCTGATCGGGACGGGCATCCTGTTCCTGGCCATCCTGCCCTCCACCGTCCAGTCGTCCATCGCCTTTACCGCGATCGCGCGGGGCAACGTGCCGGCCGCGGTGTGCAGCGCGTCGCTGTCGAACTTGATCGGCATCGTCCTGACGCCGCTACTGGCGGCATTACTGATCGGTGGCCGAATGGCGGATGGCTCGTTTTTCCTGAGCGCGGTCGTAACCATCGCGTCGCAACTGCTCGGCCCATTCATTCTGGGTCATGTGTCGCGGCCCTGGCTGGGCGCTTGGATCGACCGGCACCGCCCATGGGTGATGCGGTTCGATCGCGGCGTGATCCTGCTGGTCGTCTATACCGCTTTCAGCGCCGCTGTGGTCGAGGGACTGTGGACCCGCCTGTCCGCCGGCGATCTGGGGATGGTCATGCTGGTCAGTTCAGCATTGCTGGCCGCTGTGCTCGGCCTGACCGGGCTGATCGGGCGCTGGATGCGGCTGGAGCGGCCGGATGCGGCAGTCCTTACCTTCTGCGGGTCGAAGAAAAGCCTGGCCAGCGGGGTGCCGATGGCCAGCGCACTGTTCCCCAGCGCAGAAGTGGGCATGATCATCCTGCCGCTGATGCTGTTCCACCAATTGCAACTGATCGTCTGCTCGATCATCGCCGGGCGCCATGCGCGGCGGGACGACCAGGCCGGAGAGATGAACCATGTCGCACACGGCGCTTGAAGTCCGTCCGCTCACCCGCCGCATCGGGGCCGAGATCTTCGGCATCGACCTGGGTCAGCCGCTCGACCAGGCCACGGTCAAGGCGGTGCATGATGCGCTGATGACGCATCAGGTGATCTTTTTCCGCGACCAGCAACTGACGCATGACGCGCACAAGCGGTTCGGCCGCTATTTCGGCGAGCTGGTGATGCACAGCGGCGTTGCCGGGTTGCCGGACCATCCGGAAATCGTGTCGATCCACGCCGATGCCAACAGCACCTTCGTCGCGGGTGAAAACTGGCATTCGGACCTGAGCGAACATGCCGAACCGCCGATGGGCAGCATCCTGTACATGCACACGCTGCCCGACACCGGTGGGGACACGCTGTTTTCCAGCATGTATGAGGCCTATGACGCGCTGTCACCGGCGATGCAGGCGTTTCTGGAGCCGCTGACGGCGGTGCATGATTCCAACCACATCTACCGGGAGCTGTTTCCGGAGGTCGAAAAAACCTATCCGCGCAACGTGCATCCGGTGGTGCGCACCCATCCGGTGACCAAGCGCAAATGCCTGTTCATTTCGGAATCCAAGACGACGCGGATCAACGAGCTGTCGAAGAACGAAAGCGCGGCACTGCTGCGGTTTCTGGCCGAACATGTGAAGGACCCGAATTTCCAGGTGCGGTTCCGCTGGCAGCGGCATTCCGTGGCCTTCTGGGACAATCGCTGCACCCAGCATTTTGCGGTGTGGGATTATTTTCCCGATACGCGGACGGGAACGCGGGTAACGATTGCCGGAGACCGGCCCTATTGAGGTCGCATGTCAGGCGGTGAACAGCGCCTTTCGGATGATGGCGTGCACGCCCCAATTGCCGTTGACCACCTGCGACACCCCGAAATCAACCCCGACGGACAACAGCGAAATCGCCTCGTCCTCCGACAATCCGCGCGTGGTCATCAGGAAGCGGCGCGCCTTGCGGAACGCGTCGCGCATCGCGGCATCCAGCGTGCTTTTCTTGTACACCTCGCTTTGCGGATCGTCGCTCAGCTCCTTCAGATAATCCGCATGGCTGAACCCCAGGATGACCCATTCGGTCGCGGTTTCGATGAGCGGATAGTCCAGATCGCGGATCTGTTCGCGCAGTTCGCTGGCCGGATGCAGCACCACCTGGATCAACGCGTCCATAGAACATTCGATCGCGGTGCCGCACAGCTCGGAATCGCCCTGCGACGCATGGGGATCGCCCAGCGACAGCAATCCACCCGCCACCTGCACCGGTAGGAAGACGCTTGATCCGGGCCCGGTCCGCCAATTGTCCAGATTGCCGCCAAAGGCGCTGGGCGGCACCGAATCGACCAGGGCGGAATGGGCGGGCGCGACGGCGATCACGCCGAAATGCGGGCGGATCGGGATTTCGACGTTCCGCAGGATTTCGTAATTCCGCTCGATCGTCGCCGGGTTCACCGGCACGCCGGGATAATCGTAGCGCAGATGGACGCGGCCCGACGGATCGGTCTGCGGGGTCCAGCGATAGCTGTAGACCGCATGAGCGGTGGGCGGCCGGCCCCGCCCGTCCTCGACCTCATAGATGGTGATGACTTCGCGCTGTTTCGGCTCGGTCAGCAGGTCGGAGAAATGAAAGCCCCAAAAGGTTGCGGCGTTGCTGCCGAACGCCTTGCCCGCGAACCGGGGATTGCCGCTTTGCCGCGCCTTGAGATCGAGGATGCGGACCTCGATCACGTCGCCGGGGCGCGCACCCTCTATGGCGATGGGGCCGGTGCAGATATGGACGCCGAACCCTTCGCCGGGGCCGCGGCCGAAGGCGCTGGCATCCATCGGTCCCGCCCCGCGCCGGTCGACGGCCTTGTGCTCGGCGGTCCAATGGAACACGCTTTCGGCCGCTGGGTCGCCCTGCACCATGCGTTCGGGATCGTCATTGGCGTGGTGGGTCAAGGTTTCGATGGTGACGAAATCGCCTGACCGGATCGTCAGTGCGGGCTTCAGAGTCCGGCTGAAATACCCCCAATGCACCGTCTGCGGATTGGCAGGCAGGTGATGATGGCGCACCGGCATGGACACCGGCAGCACTTCATCCGTGGCAAGGGACGCGCCATCGCCGCCATCCTCTTCCTCCACCAGGAACGCCGGATCGGGCGCGGTCCGGTCCCGCCGGGCGGGTCGGCCCCGGCGGGGCATATCCTCCTGCATGTCGGCGCCGATGCCCTTGCGATATTCGCGGGGAGAGACGCCATATTGTTCGCGGAACGCCCGGCTGAACGACGCGCTGTCGTTGAACCCCCATTGGAACAGGATGTCCGAAATGGATTTCTGCGCGTGCAGCGGACTGCGCAGGTCGAGCCGGCATCGCTCCAGCCGCCGCACCTTCACATAATGACCGAAGCTGTCGTCGATCGATTCAAACAGTTTCTGCAGATATCGGGGCGAGATGCCGTGTTCGGTCGCGATCTGCTGATAATTCAGATTGGGGTCGCTCAGCCGCATCTCGATCGTCTGGAAAATGCGCTCAAGCAGTCCCGCGCGCATCCCGGCAGCACCGCCCATCGCCTTTGTCGGGGCATTGTCGAGCAGGCTGGACAGCAGGAATTCGGGCAGTGCGAGTTCGACCGGCCGGGCGTGATCGGACGAGATTTCCATGATCGTGTCCGCCAGGTAGCGCAGCATTCCCGAAAAGACCCGACCCGACCCGCCCTCCGTGCTGATCTGGCGCGGCTGATCGGGTAATGGCGCCTTCAGCCGGGCGGTAATGGCGGCGGGTGGCAACCGCACCAACATGGCGCGGTGGTCGCCGGAAAAGGAAATCCGGGCGACCTGTTCGCTCCGCCCGACCAGGATATCGCCATCGGCAAGGTCGAGATCGCCCACGCCCGCCTGAACCCGCGCCGCACCGTCGAGGACGAGCAGCAGCCAGCAGGCACCCGGGGTTTCGGTGAATTCGATCGCCCAGCTTTGGGCGGTGCCGGTCAGCCGAATGAAATCGATCGACTGGCTGCTTCGGAAATGGACCAGTTCGCCATAGCCATCGTCCAGTGCCTCATCGAGCCGGATGGACAGTCGCTGAAGCGCAAAGCGCCAGGCATCCCGTCGTTGCTCTTTTGGATAGGCATTGGTGGTGAAGCGCAACGAATACCGTTCCCCATATGCGGCATCCTGCTCCGGCATGGCCGGGTCTAACGCCTGGCCATGCGGGAAAGTTATGCTGCATCGCAGTCGATGGTCAATTCCCTCGTGCCCCGCTCAGCTGAACGGTGCCGTATCATCCCCGTACACCGATCCCGGACCCTGATCCGACGACGCGTCCGGCCCGCGACCGCAGACCGACAGGATCGTCAGGGCATAGACCAGTGCACTGGATGCCAGATCCTCCGGCGTCGGCCGCCACCGGGGCATGCCCGTCGTTACGGCCGGAATGCGCTGCATATTGAACACATTGTGATCGCGCCACATGCTGGAATAGACCGGATGCGCCCGCTCCAGCGGGGTCCCCCGCGCCATCCGGGTGGCCAGATCGACCGCCCCTGCCAATGGCGAGACCGCTGCAGCATCCGCTTCGAAGCCATGCCGGACCACCACCGGTTCCACGTCGAACGCCTCGACATTCACCGTCCGCATGGCGGCGACGATGCCGTGCATGGCGTCCGCCGCCTTCTGGTTCGGGGCCAGGGTCACGTCCAGATAAAGGGCGCAGACCTCGGTACCGGCACCGAAATCCATCGGCGCACCGCCACGAATGGAGGCGATCTGAACCTTTGGCACCGCCCGCCCGCCCGGGGTTTCATGGATGGATGCCGCCTCCCACCCCCGGCTCCAGCCATGCAGCGCGTCGATGACCGGGCCCAGCCGATAGATCGGATTGGGATGATCGGCAGCATGTTCGGGTGCGTCCAGGATGGGGGTGAACACGCCGCGGCCAAAGATGCGGACACGGAACAGCGCATAGCCGCAACCGCTCCAGGTCAGCCCGAAATCGGTGCCCTCGGCCGCGATCGCATAGTCGGGCGCGACCCCGCCATGGTGGAACAGATAATGGGCACCGATATCCTTGCCCAGATACTGGACGCCTTCATATTCCTCGATCGGTTCCGGCCCGATCTCCCCCGGACAGGCGGTCAGCCAGACCTTGCCCGCCAGCTGTATCCCCGCCTTTTTCAGCGCCTTTGCCGCGATCAGGAAGCACGACATGGGGCCGCGATCGTTGGAAATCGGATAACCGCGCAGCCGCCCGTCCTCATCCAGCCAGCACTGGGTCCATTCCGGGTCGGCCAGCGTCGCCTCGCGGTATCGAAACCGGTCCTGATGCGCGATGCCGCTGGGACTTTCGGTGTCCAGATGCGCCGTCAGCAACAGATTGGCGCCGGTGCCCTGTCCGCCGTATTCGCCGATGACGTTCGGCCGTTCGGGCGTCGCGCCGACTTTTCGCGGACGAAATCCCTCGCGCTGCATCCAGTCGAACACGAATTGCGCCGCCGCCGCCTCGCTGCGTGACGGTGCGGGAATGTTACCCAGGTCGAGCGCCAGCCGGACCAGTTCGTCGCTGTCGATGGCGTCGGCCAGCGCCGCTCGCTCCGCATCGGTCACCGCATAGGGCGCATGGGCCGGATCGGCAAAGGGCGCGCCGGTCATGCCGGCACCCCCGCAAGACCGGGTTCGAGCACGACGGGATCGACGGGATAGCGGGGCAGCAGCAACAACAGCGCGGCTCCACCGGCCAGCGCGAAACAGGCGATGACGACGGCAAGCTGATAGCTGCCCTGCACGTCGAACGCATGGTCCAGCAGGACCGGCGTGATACCCTGGGCCGCGATCACGGCGGAATACATGATCCCGATGATGCTGCCAAAGGCGCGCGTGCCGAAATAGCGGGCGAGGTAATAGGGCAGCGCGCCATATTGTGTGCCCATCCCGATGCCCAGCGCGATCCCGGCGAACACCAGCACCGCTGTGCCATCGCCATATTGCAGCAGCGCCAATCCGACGATCGCCATGGCGACCATCGGGATCACCACGCGCGGGTTCTGGATCATGTCGAGCAGGCGACCGGTCGCAATCTGCCATGCCGAAGTGGTCAGGGCAAAGGTGCTGACGACCGCCGTGCCGACATCGACGCCATATCCACGGTCGGCCAGGATCGGCACGACATGACTGAAAATGGCGGTGGTGCACCCGGCGCCCGATGCGATGGCGACGGTGATGATCCAGAATGCCGGCGTCCGCATCGCTTCGGCCAGGGTCATCCCCTCGGACGGCGCTTCGCCACTGCCGATGCGCTGGTGATCGACGGGCGCATCCCTCAACAGAAACATCAGTGCCGGAAGCCCGAGCAGCAGGATCATCGCCCCGACCGTCAGATATCCCGCCCGCCACCCCTGGCTGGCGACCACCATGGCCGCCACGACGGGAAAGAGGACGGAACCGGCGCCATTGCCCAATCCCGCCGAAATGCCCAGGGCCGTGCCCCGCCCCTGATCATACCATTCGGCAATGACCTTGGAATAGATCGGCGTTGACGCGATGCTGCCGAACAGGCTGACTAGGAAGAAGGCGGCATAAAGATGGACAAGCGACCCGGTCAGCGTCGATAGCGCGGCAACGGCGGCAGCGAACAGTGCAAGACCGGGGATCAGCATCCGCCGCGCGCCATGCCGGTCGGCAAACCGGCCGGCCAGGGGATACATGATAGCCCCGGTTAGCGCCATGATGCCCAGCACGACCGAAATGGCAGCGCGGGGCCAGTTGAATTCGGCGGACAGCGGCAACAGGAACAGGCCGAATACCGCATGGACGGCGGGCGTCGTGCTGACCGCGTTGCCCAGGGTACAGGCGATCAGGACGCCGGTGCGGTCGCGGGACGGGGCGATGCTCACAAGACCGGCCACAGGCTGGGCGTCTGCTGGCCAGCACGCGCCAGCACGGCTGCCCCCGCAGCTTCCGCATCGGCGTAGAGCCTTTCCTCGTCAATCAGGGTCGATCGATAGCTGTCGACCACCCGCCGCCCGTTCACCCAGACGCTGTGCACCCCGCGTCCGTCCGCCGAATAGACCAGCTGGTTGACGGCGTTGAACAGCGGCCGCCATTCGGGCCGATCCCGGTCGTGCAGGACGAAATCGGCCTTCTTGCCCGGCTCAAGCGAGCCGATGCTGTCCGCCAGTCCCGCCCCCCGCGCCCCATTGATCGTGCCCATTTCCAGCACCTTGTAGGCCGAAAACAGGCTGGCATCCCGGCGCGCATCCTTGAACAGGCCAGCGGTAACGAACATGGCCCGCATCATGTCGGCGGCATTGCCGTTGTTATTGCCATCGGTTCCGAGCTGAAGGTTGACGCCCGCTGCTGCCATTTCCGGGAACCGCCCCACGGCCGTTGCGCCGTAAGCGCCCTTCATCGCGGTCATCGGGCAATGGGTGACATTGGTGCCGCTGGCCGCCAGCAACGCCACCTCCTCTTCATCCAGATGAATGGCGTGGGTCAGCGACAGATGCGGACCCAGCACGCCCAGATCGCCCAGATGTGCGATGGCCCGCCGACCGGCGGTCGCCAGATAGTAATCGGGATCGGCCGGGTCGGCGCTCATGTGTGCGCTGATGCCCGCACCGCTTGCCGCTGCCATCGCCGTCGCTTCGCGCCACAGATCGTCGGTGGCCGTATTGTGCCCGACTAGGCAGGGCCACGCCGCGAGCAGCGGATTGCCCGCACTGGGATAGCGGGCAAGCTCGTCCTCGATCGTCCTGATCGCCTGGCGGGTCAGCGTCGCCTGATCGTCGTCGGGGGCAAAGGCGCGGTCCTGAACCCATTGCCCCACCCTGCCGCGTATGCCCGTTTCAGCCAGCGCCTCGACCACGGCATCCAGATCGAGGATCGTCCCCGCCTCGATGAAACAGGTCGTGCCGGTGCGCAGCATCTCCAGCGCGGCCAGCTGCGCCGATACCCGCTCGTCCGCCGGGGTCTGCGCCAGATAGGACGGCACCAGCCATTGAAAGACGTTGGTCGCCCAGTCGGTGTCGTCGGGCACGTTACCGCGCGTAATGGGTTCGCCGGTGATATGGATGTGACAGTTGACGAACCCCGGCGTGACGACGAACCGGTTGCTGCCGTCGATTACCTCCGTCGCCACGACGGCGCGTTCGACCGCATCGCTCTGGCCGACCGCCAAGATAACGTCGCCCCGGATCGCGATGGCGCCGTCCCGGAACACCTCGCGCGCCCCGTTCATCGTGACAATCCAGCAATGCTTGATCAGCAGATCGGCGGCGACGGGTTCAACAGTGTCCATGACAGGTTCCGATGATGGATGCGGAGCCAGGCAGCGATGCCAGCGGCTTCACAGGAATGAAGAATGCCGGAAATCGGGCTATTGCCATGCCGAAAGCACGTCATCGGCGGTCACCAGCAGGGCGCAGTTCTTGTACAGGATGTTCAGCGCGCTGGCGTGCAGCGCCGGATCATAGGCAGCCGTCGCGTCCGACACGATGAAGACGTGATAGCCGAAATGGAACGCCGCCCGGGCGGTCTGGTCCACACAGCAATCGGTGCTGAACCCGGTCATGACAAGGGTGTCGATGCCCCGGGCGCGAAGCTGGTCATCCAGGTCGGTGCCGTGGAAGCTGTTGTACAGCAGCTTGTCGATTTCGATGTCGCCCGGTTCGGGCGCGACCCCAAAATAATCCGCGCCGCCATCCTCGATCCGGCAGATCGCTTCGCCGCCGGGCATCCCCTTGCGCACCATCAGCGTTTTCAGGGCATCGGAATCGGTTTCCGGCCGGGTCACGACCCGCATGAAGGCAATCGTCGCCCCGGCGGCGCGAGCGGCAGCGATCAGTGCCTGGATGCGGGCAAGCGCAGGCGGCACGCTCGACAGATCGACGCCGACCCGGCCGAGCAGACCATCAGGCGATGCGAAATCGGTCTGGACATCGACCACGATCAGCGCGGTGGTCGCCGGATCCAGCATGGCCGCAAGCGCGCCCCCATCGACATGCGGCAGGGTATCGATATCAGCCATGGACAAGTTCACTCGCCCGCGCCGGAAACCGTTCGCGCAGTTTCGGCAGCACTTCCTGTCCGAACATCGGAATGCCGGTCAGATAATCGGGAAAGATCAGCATCAGCCCGTCCGTCCCCGATACCTCGAACAGCTCGGTCAGCTTGTCGGTGACGGTATCCGGCGTACCCAGCACATAGGGCGCCATGAAGGTGGACCTGGCCTTTTGCACAAAGGCGTTTTCCTTGCCGCCCTGTTCGGTATCGAAGAAACCATAGGCGCGCAGCATTCCCTGCAGCGCCTGCTCGTCCAACCCGGCGCGGAAATGATCCGCCGTCGCCTGCGCCTCGGCATCGGTATCGCCGAACACGACCGTCATCATCGAATAGGTACGCATATAGCGGCCCTTTGCAGCCGCCGCTTCCTTGGCCGCCTGGCTGCTCTTGCCCAGCCCCACCGGATCGCCGCCGGACAGGAAGATGGCGTCCATTTCGTCGGCGGTGAACTGCATCCCCTTGGCCGACGTGCCGGCGCAGACCGTGAACGGCGCCTTGTCCGGCTTTGGCCAGGACGTCGCGTTCTCCAGCTGAAAATACTTGCCGTCCATGGTCACCGACGGTTCGGACCACAACCGCTTGATGGCACGGATCCATTCATAGGCCAGATCGTAGCGACCGTCATGATCCACCCCCTCCGGCCAGGCACCGAACTGGGCGAATTCGCCGCGATAGGAACCGGTGACCAGGTTCAGTCCGGCCCGGCCCTCGCTGATCTGATCGAGCGTGGCGAGCATCTTGGCCGCGACGCCGGGATTTTGCAGGATGGTATGGATGGTGGCCCACACCTTGACCCGGCTCGTCGCCTCGGCCAGCGCCGCCATCAGCAGCACGGAATCCAGCGAACTTTCCCAGTGCCGGATGTCGCCGCCATAGCCTTTGAACTTGGCCATCGCCATCACGAAGTCCAGCCCGGCAGCTTCGGCGGCGATGGCGACCTGGCGGTTATAGGCATAGGATCCGTCGAGCGGCGGCGCGTTCTTCGACATGATCCAGCCGCCATTCGCCATGGGCAGGAACACGCCCAGATCCTTGCCACCGGTGTCGGATGGCAGATCGAATTCCTCGGGCCGTGGCAACTGCGTCATTCCATCCCTCCGCTACTCGCCATCAGTCTAGGCGGGATGCGGAGCGATACTTGATCGCCAGCGCATATTCTGTTGGTCAGGCGGGGACTGGCCCGCCTGCCAAGATGGCATCCACCGCCGTACGAAACGGCATTGCCGGAATGGCCCCGTCCCCCTGGGTGCACAGCGCCGCCGCCGCATTCGCCACGGGCAAGGCATCGGAAAGCGGCACGCCCATCGCCAGTTGTGCGGCCAGACTGCCGCAGAAACAATCGCCCGCGCCCACGGTATCGCGGGGCACCACCGGCAGCGCCGGAACAGCATGATGGTCGCCCTGAGTCACGCTGATCGCCCCTTTCGCGCCAAGGGTCACGATGATTGTCTGGTCTGACCGGCTGATCAGGCTGCGGGCATCGTCGATGATCGCAGCCAGGTCGTCCGCGCTGCCGCGTCCGGCATAGCCGGCAAGCTCATGTTCGTTGACGATCACGACATCGCAATGCGGAAACAGGCGCACCGCATCCGGCACGTAGGGCGCGGCGTTCAGCAGCCTAAGCGCAGCGTTGCCGACGAACCGATCCTCGATCACCGCCAGCGGGATTTCCAGCTGGGCCAGGACGACGCGGGCATCGGCGGCACCACCACGGGTCAGTTGCGCGTTCGCGCCGGGGCTGACGATGATCTGGTTTTCGCCATCCGAATCGACCGCGATGAACGCCGCACCGGTCGGCGCGGCCTGCACCCGATCGACGTCCGACAGGTCGACGCCCTCTGCAAACAGAACCTCGCGCATCCACGCTCCGTCGCTATCGTCGCCCGTCGCGCCGGTCATGGCGACCCGTGCACCCATCCGGGCGGCGGCAACCGCCTGATTGGCGCCCTTGCCCCCCGGCAAGCGACGGATGGTCCGGGCGATCAACGTGTCGCCCGGGCGCGGCAGCCGATCGACGGACAGGACATGATCGACATTGATCGACCCCAGGACATGGACATCGACGGGCATCGCTTTCTCCTCGACTGACCGTCAGGCAAGCCCAGCCGAGGCCTCCGCGCAAGCACGGTGAAGGGATGTGCGCCCTTCGCCAACTTTTCCGGAGATGATCGCCAAGCTCGTCGGCCCGCCTGACCCTATCCATGAGCGTGCAACGAATGGGATCGACTGTGACGAACTGGCTGATTACGGGGGCAAGCCGCGGACTTGGTCGATCGCTGGCCCGGGCGGCGCTGCGGCGCGGGGATCAGGTGGTCGGCACGGTTCGCACCGACGCCGATCGACGCCGGTTCGAAGCACTGGCTCCCGGCCGGTCCCATGCCCTGATCGTCGATCTTGCCAATCACCCGTCGATCCCGGCAGCGGTCGCGACCGCCGAAGAACTGCTTGGCCGGATCGATGTGCTGGTCAGCAATGCAGGCTATGGTATGGTCGGCGCGATCGAGGAAACCGCCATCGCCGAGGCGCGCGCGCTGATGGACGTGAACCTGTTCGGGGCGGTGGCGATGATCCAGGCCGCATTGCCGGCGATGCGGGCGCGGCGCAGCGGCCATATCGTGATCGTCACCTCGCTCAGCGGCTTTGCGCCGTGGTGGGGCACCGGCATCTACGGCGCGAGCAAATATGCGCTGGAATGCATCGGCCAGACGCTGGCACAGGAAGTCGCCCCACTGGGCATCGCCGTCACCAATGTCGCCCCCGGCGGCATGCGGACGGCATTTGCGGGCGGCAGCCTGATCGAGGCCAGCGGGCACATTGCGGATTATGACGACGGCGCTCGGCAGTCCAAGCTGAGCCTGCTGGCCGGCCATGGGCAGGAAACCGGCGACCCGGACCGATGCGCCGCCGCGATCCTGTCGGCGCTGGCGGCCGATCCGCCGCCCCGTCACCTGTTCCTGGGCGAGGACGCCCTGCGCCACGCGCGCGAGCATTTCGACATGCTGGACGCCGAAATGAAGCGATGGGAATCCCTGTCGCTGTCCACCGCCCATGCCGCACCGGCATCGGCCCCGACCCCGGTTGAGTGACACCCACAATGACCGCGCCCTTCACGATCGAGCCGCTGACCCCGCATATGGGTGCCGAACTGCTCGGCATCGATCTGATGCAGCCGATCGGTCCGGAGACGGCCGAACTGCTGCGCCAGGCGCTGACCGATCATCTGGTGCTGTTCTTTCGAGACCAGGCGATCGATTTCGACGCGCAAAAGGCGCTGGCCCGCGTGTTCGGCGAGATTCATGTCGCACCGGCATCGGCGGCGTGGGCAGTTCCCGGCCACCCGGAGGTCGTCCGCATCCATGCCGATGCCGATTCGAAGTTCGTGGCCGGGGAGGACTGGCATTCTGACATGACCTGCGATCCGGAACCGCCGCTGGGATCGATCCTGCACATGGCGGTGGTGCCGCCGACGGGCGGGGATACCGCCTTTTCGAACATGTTCCTCGCCTATGACGGACTGTCCGATCGGATGAAGGCGATGCTGGACAGGCTGACGGCGACGCACGATGCCGCCCGCGTCTTCGGGGCCATCGCCCCGCCGGGCACGCGGTTCAACGTCTCTTCGCACCCCGTCATCCGCACGCACCCGGTCAGCGGCCGCAAGGCGATTTTCGTGAACAAGCAGTTCACGGCCAGGATCGACGGATTGCCCAAGGATGAGGGCGACGCGCTGCTGCAGTTCCTGGTGCGGCATGTCCAGCGCCCGGAATATCAGTGCCGGTTCCGCTGGCGGCCCAATTCCATCGCATTCTGGGACAACCGGGCCGTCCAGCATTCGGCGATCTGGGACTATTTCCCCCAGACCCGCTCCGGCTATCGCGTGACGATCAAGGGCGACCGGCCGGTCTGATGGCTTATCCTGTTGGAGAACACGCATGAGCGGCTTTGGCGCGCGCGCCCCCGACTATCCCATCGAGACGCTGTTTCTGGACCGATGGTCGCCCCGCGCATTCGATGGCAGCGCGATCGGCGTCAGCGAGCTGATGACCCTGTTCGAGGCCGCACGCTGGGCGCCATCGGCCTATAATATGCAACCGTGGCGGTTCATCTATGCGGTGCGCGATACCCCGGAATGGGACCAATTTCTGGCGACGCTGATCCCGTTCAACCGGGGTTGGGCGGCAAGTGCGTCGGCGCTCGTCTATATCGTGTCCGATGCCTGGACGCGGGATGCGGACGGCGCAGCCAAGGCCCCCGCCTACAGCCATTCCTTCGACGCCGGCGCTGCCTGGTGCCAGCTTGCGCTGCAGGCCGTCCGGTCCGGGCTGTTCGCGCATGGCATGACGGGGTTCGACCAGGAACAGGCACGCACGGTGCTGGGCGTGCCGGATGAATACCGGATCGAGGCGGCGGTGGCGATCGGCCGGATCGGCGATCCTGCCACCCTGCCCGAGAACCTGAGGAACCGCGAGATGCCGAGCGGTCGACGGCCGCTGACTGAACTGGTCTATCACGGCAGCTTTGGCGGGGGCGGCTGAACGGCCTTCCTCCGCCCGTATCCTCACGAAATCAGGCGCGGCACTGCTGCGGTGACGATGTCGAAGCGCGCCTCGGGATGTTCCGCTGCCCCATCGCGCGGCGCACTGCGATGCTGCACGACGCCGTTCTTGCCAAAGTTCGGGACGACCGGCCGATCGGTCTTGCTGCTGAGCCAGAGGCGGAGCAGGTGACGGCGGCGCTGCGGCTCCGGCCAGTCGCTGAACGACGTACGGGCATGAAGCGCGGCGTAATTGGACAGCCACTGGATGTCCCCGGGACGGAAGTCCATCTCGATCGCCATGCCCGGTTCATAGGTGATCTCGTCGAACAGGCGCAGCACCTCGATCTGGTCGGCGGTCAATTGCGGCACGCCCGGATATTCCTGTGCCGTCAGGATATAGAGCGACCCGGCATACATGCTGAACACGCCCTCCGTCATCGAAATGACCGGAGAGGTATAGGTCAGCTCGGGCGATTCCGAATCCTGCCGCCGCCAGTCCCAGTGGAACGGCTCCAGCAACAATGGCGCGAGATCGGGACGGCGGCGGAGGATCTCGTTATAGATCTCGGCCCCCGATACCAGGCAGGACAGGCCGCCCTCCCGCGCGGGGCGCAGGCACATCAGCGCCACGATGTCCGAGCTGTCCGAATGATAGACCAGCTTGTCGCGCACCTTTGACGACCGGGCGGTCGGGTCGTCCATGGTCTTGTCCGAGGTCGCATAGACATGGTCGATCACGTCGCCCATCTCGTTCTGGCGAATGGGATCGCCCATGTGCAGGCCCAGGATGTAGTAGATCGCGGCGGACAGCGCATCGGAATACAGGTGCGTCCGCAAGCCGCGCACCAGCACGAACCCGCGACCGAAGTCGACGGTTTCCCGCCAGCCATCGACGGCATCCGCCGTGGCGACCAGCGGATAGTCGGACGCCTGCACCGTGCGCAGGTCGGGGCTGAGTTCCACAAAGCGGCTGCCGAGCGTTTCCAGTTCCTCGATCTGATCGGGCGACAAGAGGTAGATCCAGTCGGATCCCCCGGCCAGGTGATCGCCGCGCCACGCCGCATCGCCGGACACGGGTTTCAACAGATCGGTGACGGACATGGCGTAACTCCCTTGGGCATCGTTGCCATCGTCATAGCCGAACGCGTGGCGTGCGACTTGTCGGCAAATGCACGATCACTGTGTAAGCGACGCTGTATCGCTCTGCCCGACCCGAGTGCGGGCCTGCGGACACGCGCTAGCCGATGCCGGCCATGTCCACGCCCCAGCCGATCAGGGCGGCAGCGGCGATCACCAGGGGCGCGACGACCGCCCCCTTCACCCGCCAGACGGCGATGGCCGATGCGATGAGGATCATCGCCGCCGCCACCGGCTGGGCCACGGTACCAAAGGTCTGGATGGCCAAATCGACCAGCGTGGCGGCGATGATGCCCACCACCCCGGCCGCCACGCCGTCGAGCAGGCGATGCAGTGCAGGATTGTCGATCAGCGATTCCAGCCGTTCATAGAGGATCATGGAAAAGGCGAATGCCGGCAGGAACATGCCCGCCGTGATGGCCAGCGCGCCGGGCAGCCCGCCAGCGACATAGCCGGCAAAGGTGGCAAAGATCACCAGCGGCGCGGGCAACACGTTGGCAATCGCCACCCCGTCCAGAAACTGCCCGTCGGTCAGGAATCCCCGTCCCACGGTATCGCTGCGGACATAGGGGATGGCGGTGTATGCGCCGCCGAACGTCAGCAGCCCGCCCTTCAGCCCGGCCACGAACAGTGCGATGATCGTCGCCTGGGTCGCAATGGGCAAGCCATCGGCAACTGGCCCCGCCCCGAAATCCATTCCCCAGCGCCAATAGGCAGCCATCGACAGCGCGGCGATGCTCAGGCGCAGCAGCGTCAGCCGCTCTGTCAGCTGAACGAACAACGCAGCGATCAGCGCCATCCAGAACGGCAGCCCGGCAAGGGTCGCCAGAAAGCCCAGCGCCGCGAGCGCCCATGCCATGCCACCCACCAGGATATGTCCGCCGATCCGTTGCACCGCGCGAGCGATGATCGCCAGAATGGCGATCTGCGCCCCCAGCAATGCGTCGTCGATCCCCGGACGCGTTGCGATCAATTTGGTATAGGCCCAGCCACAAGCCACCATCAGCGCAAATCCGGGCAGCATGAAGCCGAGCCCGGCGACAAGGCCGCCGATGCGACCCTGTTTGACCATGCCCAGATGGACGCAAAGCTCATGCGCCTCCGGCCCGGGCAGCACCTGCATCACCGCGAGCAAGCGATTGAACCGTTCGCGGCTGATCCAGCCTTCCTGTTCCACCAGCGCTTCGCGAACCATGGCGATCTGCGCCACCGGACCGCCAAAGGCCCGACACCCGAACCCAAGAAAGCGCAGGAACAGAGACGGTATGGAATAGTCGACGGGACGTGCATCGGTCATGGCCAACAAAGCTCCTCGCCGCAAATGCGACGTTCAAGGAGCGGAGCTTGGGCACGACGCTGCGCCTTTCCGGGCGTCCGCCTTTGCCCGGTTGGCGGGGCCTAGCATATCGAAGCAAGCGACTTAAGCCGGTTTCGAACGACACCAACCCGCCCACGGCGAAGCTTTGTCGACATTCGCATGCCGTTGAAGGACAGCGATTTTTCGCGTCGTGCCAGGTGCGACAATGCGCTAAGGCCATACCGATAGATCGGGATGGGGGATGCGATGACGGTTTGGAAGATCACGCTGGCGGCGGCCCTGCTGGCAAGCGGTGGCTGTGCCGGGACGCAGACCATGCCGACGGACGCGGGGACCGAGGCCACATCGATCGATCGGGCGCGAGCGGTCAGCGGTGGCATCGCAGCCACGCCGCAGCGCCTTCGCCTGGTCGACCTGCCGACCCCGACTGGCCCTGCCCGCAATCTGTTCAACGGCCGCGACCTGAACAATTGGCAGGGCTGGCTGGGCTATCCTGATCCGGCAGTCACCTATCGCAGCGATCCCGGCGCAGCGCCGATCGGCACCGGGCGCGACATGAGCGGCGATTTTGCGGTGCGGATGGTCGACGGCCAACCGGCGATGTGGGTCAAGGGCGAAACCTGGGGCAGCCTGGTCCACAGCGATGTCCTCAGCAATTATCACCTGCGGATGCAGTTCAAATGGGGCGAGGCGACCTATGCCCCGCGCACCACGCTGCCGCGCAACAACGGCCTGCTCTATCACACCCATGGCCAGCCGGGCACCGTCTGGGGCACCTGGTCGCCATCGATGGAGTTCGAGATCATGGAAGGGTCCACCGGGATGCTGGTGGCGGTGGGAACGGCCCTGCGCGGGCGCACGACCGTCGCCCATGACGCCAGCCTGATCGAGCCGCACCTGCGCTTTCAACTGGGCGGCCGCGAAATCGATCTGGTCAACGGTACCCCGACCTGGAATGTCGAGGCGGCGCGCGATGCCGAATTGCCGCGGGGACAGTGGAACACGCTCGACCTGTATGTCGTCGGCGATCGTGCGGTGCACGTCGTCAACGGCGTTCCGGTCGCGCAGATCGGGGACATGGCGACGATCGCCGCAGACGGATCGCGCCAGCCGCTGACCCAGGGCCGCATCCAGCTTCAGTCCGAGGGCGCGGAAACCTGGTTCCGCAACATCACCGTCGAACCGATCGCCAGCCTGCCCCGCATCCTCGCGGAGTGAGCGGGATCACAGTTTTTCGGTGAGTTCGGGGACGATGGTGAACAGGTCTCCGACCAGTCCGATGTCTGCGACCTGGAAGATGGGGGCGTCCTCGTCCTTGTTGATGGCAATGATGGTCTTGCTGTCCTTCATCCCGGCCAGGTGCTGGATGGCGCCGGAGATGCCGATGGCGAGATAGACCTCCGGTGCCACGATCTTGCCCGTTTGCCCGACCTGATAGTCGTTGGGGACATAGCCTGCATCCACCGCCGCGCGGGACGCGCCGACCGCGGCACCCAGCTTGTCGGCGAGCGGCTCGATCAGCGCCTGGAACTGCTCGCCGGAGCCGAGCGCCCGGCCGCCGGACACGATGATCTTCGCGCTGGTCAGCTCGGGCCGCTCCGACTGGGCAAGCTCGGCGGACACGAAGCTGGACAGGCCCGCATCGCCCGTGGCGGCGGCGGGCACCACCTCGGCCGAGCCGCCGTCCCGCGCCGCCTTGTCGAACGCGGTGCCGCGCACCGTGATCACCTTCTTCGCATCGCTCGACTGGACGGTGGCGATGGCGTTGCCGGCATAGATCGGCCGGGTGAACGTGTCGGCACTCTCCACCGACAGCACGTCGCTGATCTGCATGACGTCCAGCAGGGCTGCGACCCGCGGCGCGATGTTCCGGCCCGTCGTGGTCGCAGGGGCCACGAACGCATCGAACCCGCTCATCAGCCCGGCGATCAGCGGCGCGACATTCTCGGCCAGCGCATGGCCATAGGCCGCGTCATCGGCCAGATGCACCCTGGCAACGCCCGCGATCTTCGCCGCTTCGTCCGCGACCGCAGCACAGCCCTCGCCCGCGACCAACAGATGCACCTCGCCCAGCTTCGACGCGGCAGTGACCGCACTCAGCGTCGCATCCTTCACGACCTGACCGTCATGCTCGACCCATACCAGCACGCTCATGCCGCAACTCCCATCGCCTTCAGCTTCTCGACCAGTTCATCGACGCTCGCCACCTTGATCCCCGCAGTCCGCTTCGGCGGCTCGGCAACGCTCAGCGTGGTCAGCCGCGGGGTCACGTCGACGCCGTAGTCCTCGGGGGTCTTGCTGGCCAAGGGCTTGGACTTGGCCTTCATGATGTTGGGCAGGCTCGCATAGCGCGGCTCGTTGAGGCGCAGGTCCGTGGTCACGATCGCAGGCAGCGTGAGCCGCACCGTCTCCAGCCCGCCATCCACCTCGCGGGTCACGGTGACGGCCCCTGCCCCGGCCTCCGAGCCGGGGTCCACCTCGACCTTGCTGGCGAACGTCCCCTGGCCCCAGCCGGTCAGCGCCGCCAGCATCTGGCCCGTCTGGCCCATGTCGCCGTCGATCGCTTGCTTGCCCAGGATCACCAGACCCGGCTGCTCCTCCTTCACGATCCCGGCCAGGATCTTCGCCACAGCCAGCGGCTCCACCACCGTCTCGCTCAGCACATGGATCGCCCGGTCCGCCCCCATCGCCAGCGCCGTGCGCAGCGTCTCAACGCACTTCGCCTCGCCGATCGAGACCACCACCACCTCGGTCGCCGCACCCCGCTCCCGCAGCCGGATCGCCTCCTCGACCGCAATCTCGCAAAACGGGTTCATGCTCATCTTCACATTCGACAGATCCACACCAGACCCGTCAGCCCGCACCCGAGGCTTCACATTGTAATCAAGCACACGCTTGACCGGTACCAGCACCTTCATCGTCATTTCCCTGGATCAGTCGCCAAATCTCAGTCGATCGGCGGCAGCAACCGGTCGGCGCGCAGCCGGGCGAACCATTTGTCGAACATTTCCTCGGTATCGATCGCGCCGCTGAACCCGGCGCGGCGCAGCTTCACCGTCGAGACGATGGAGTCTTCCCAAGCGACGGTGCGGCCATAGCCGAGCGCGAAATCGGCATATTGGAAGGACGATCCGACGAACTTGTCGATGGCGGGCGCGGTCAGGCCGTGACGCTGGCGGATCGCATCCCATTCGGCGGCGGCGGCGGGCATGGCGGTGCTGAGTTCCATCGCCCGGTCCTCGCCCGGCTCCATCCCCAGCGATTGCGCGAGTGCGGGCCACAAGTTTTTCCACAGGAAGATGTCGCCATTGGTGATGTTGAACACCTCGTTCCGCGCAGTCTCCGCGCCGTGCGACCAGTCGATCGCCTCAGCAATCAGGTCGGCATCGACCGCCTCCAGGATACCCATCGGGCCGCCGGGATAGTGCAGCGGCTCGCCCCGCTCGCGCAGGATCGCGGCATAGACACCGAGCGCCGGGATCAGGTTCATCGGCGCGCCGAGCGAATGTCCGAACACGAATTGCGGGCGCAATACGGTGAAGTGCCAGCCGCGCATTCCGGCCAGTTCGGTCAGATAATCCTGCTGTTCCCAATAGAAATTAGGATGCTCCCGCATTTCCGACCGGTTTTCCCGGGCGGGCAGCACCATCGGGCGGATGTGGACGCCGTATGCCTTGGTGCCCTGAAGCAGGGTCACGTGACGGAGCGCCGCGTGATCGGTGATGCCGATTTCCATCAGGTTGCGGAGCATTTCGGCATTGATGCGAATCTGGTCCTGATCCGACCATCCCGCGACCAGGCTGGGCGCTTCGTAGAGCGCGGCATAGATCAGGTGGGTGACGCCGCTCAGCGTCGCGGACGCCGCCGCGACCGATGCCGGATCGCGCAGGTCGGTGGAGACGAATTCGGCGCCGTGCAGGTGAAAGGGCGGGCGGCGCGAAACGCCGATGACTTCGGTGTCCGGCTGAGCGGCGAAATGCGCGATGCAGGACTGGCCGATCAGGCCCGACGCACCGATGACGGCAATCTTGCGCTTCATTGCTCTCCTCCCCTGGCCGGGGCGATGTCGATCGTGACCGCCCCTATTCCCTCGACCGAACAGACGACCCGGTCGCCAGGCACCAGCGGCCCCACCCCCTCCGGCGTGCCGGTGTAAATGAGGTCGCCGGGCCGCAGCGCCATGCTCTGCGAGATCAGCGACACAATGTCTCGCACGCCCCAGATCATGTCGGCAAGGTCCGCCGACTGGCGCGTCTCGCCATTGACGGACAGGTGGATCGCCCCCGCCTCCGGCACACCCGCCAGGCGGTCCGCAGGCAGGATCGGGCCGCAGGGCGCCGACCGGTCGAACGCCTTGCCCCAGTCCCAGGGGCGGCCCATGTCGCGTGCCTTGAGTTGCAGGTCGCGGCGGGTAAGGTCGATGCCGGCGGCATAGCCGAAGATCACGTCCTGCACCGCGTCGGGCGCGATGTTTTCCGCCGCCGCGCCGATAGCGACGACCAGTTCCGCCTCGTAATGAAAATTGGCGGTTTGCGGCGGATACGGGACGGATGCGCCGTCATCGACCACGGCATCGGCAGGTTTGGTGAAGAAGAAGGGTGGATCCTTGACCGGGTCCATGCCCATTTCGCGCGCATGGGCGGCGTAGTTGCGGCCAACGCAGAAGATGCGGCGGACCGGAAACCGGCGATCGTCCCCGACGACCGCAACCGAGCTGACGGGAAGATCGAACAGCAATGACATGCAGCAGTACACCCCGAAAAAATGCGCCCGAACCTGATGGCCCGGGCGCGAGGAGGAATATCAGAAGTCGTAGTTCAACCGGACGCCGTAAGTGGCGGGCCGTCCGACATAGGCCTTGATCGTATCGAACTGCGGCAGGACGTTGTTGAAGTAATAGCTGTTGGTCAGGTTTTCGCCCCAGAAGGTCAGCCGCCAACCCGCCGCTTCATCGCCGAACCCGGCGCGCAGGCCCAGCAGGTCGTAGGAGGGCAGATCGAGCCGCGGATCTTCGCCGAACACCGCCGATGCGGTCGAACGATAGGACCAGCTGGCACCGGCGAAAAAGCCCAGATTGCCCATATCCCAGTCATACTGGCCATCGAAATCCAGCGACCATTTCGGCGCGAAGCTCAGCACCCCGCCTTCATAATCGGTCAGCACACCATTGACGTCCAGCCCGACATATTCGTCGATACGAGTGTCGAGGTAAGCGGCGGCACCGGTCAACTTCAGGCCGGGCGTCGGGACGATCGTCGTATCGACCTCGAACCCGATGATATGCGATTTCGGGATGTTGATCAGCAGGCTGAGCGGGCCGAATACCTCGTCGAGGAAGGTGCCGCGCAGCTGCTTGTCGGTATAGTCGTAATAGAAGACAGCGGCATTCGCCTGAGCCGTGCGACCGAAACTGGCCTTCACCCCGGCTTCATAGGCAAGCAGCTTTTCCTGGGTCGCCGGTTCGTACTGGCGAAAGCCGGTGGCGGCGACGTTGGGGAAGCTGCCCGATTTATAGCCCTGGCTGGCGGAAACATAGAAGAGCAGGTCGTCGACCGGCTTGTAGTTGAGCGCGGCGCGCCACGACACATTGTCCTCGGCCAGCGTGTTGACGCTGAGGCCCGGGGTCGCGGTGAGGTTGATGTCGCCGCGCGGATCGATGAATGTCGTGCAGTTGCCGTTGCTGAGCAGGCCCGGCTGGAACTGGCTGGCCGGCAGCGGGTCGAGGCCCGCCCCTTCGCGGATCAGCCCGCTGACGAACTGGATGATGGGGCTGAGCGTATTGTCGCCCGTGTCGCCGCTGCATCCCTGAAAATCGACCTTGAAATCGGTGTAGCGAGCGGCGGTGGTCAGCGTCAGCTGGTCCGACAGCTGCCAGTCGATCGAGGCGAATACCGCCTTTGACGTCAGGGTCTGGTCGGTGAAGTTCTCCGCCGACTGCACGCCGGAAATCCGGTTGGAACTGGTCTGTCCGGTGCGATAGGTCTGTTCCGCATAGACGGTGCTATGGGAATAATTGCCGCCGACGACCCAGTCGGCCACCCCCTCGAACGATCCGGTCAGGCGCAATTCCTGCTGGAACGAGTTGATCCGGCCAAAGGTGTTGAAGTCGAAGACGGTGACGGGCGTGCCGTCATATTCGTTGAAGCTCTCGTCCTTGAACCGCGCATAGGCGGTGATCGAGGACAGGGTGACGTCGGGGCTGAGGTCCCAGTCGACGCGGCCCGACGTCTGCCAGAACCAGTTGTCGCGGGCGAAATCCGATCCGGCATCCCAGTCGGCGGCGCGCACATCGCCCTCCGGCGCGATCGGATAGGCGGCAAGATCGGGATTGACCGCCTCTGGAAACACCGGATCGACCTGACGGATCTGGGGTACTTGCGTGTCGCTGCGGTCCAGCCAGCCGCTCATGACCAGCGTGGTGCGCAGGGTGGGCGCCGGTTCCCATTCCAGCGTCAATCGACCGCTCTGCCGGTTGACCTGGCCCGCACCGTCGCCGGGGCGAAGCTGGCTGCGCTGCCAGTCATCGGCATTGTCGGTGCGGACGGCCAGCCGCGCCTTCAGATTGCCGGTGATCGGGCCACTCAGATAGCCTGCGGTTTCCACCGCGTTGAACCGGCCGAAGCCGAAGGTCACGCCGCCCTCGACCGTGTCGGTCGGCTTGGCCGCGATATAGTTGATCGCGCCGCCCGTGGTGTTCTGGCCATACAGGGTTCCCTGCGGCCCCTTCACCACCTCGACCCGCTCCAGATCGAGGGTCGCGCCCAGCGTCATCGCTGGAAAGGGGATCGCCACTTCGTCGACATAGACGCTGACCGTGCTGGTGGCCGACAGGCTGGATTCGTTGAAGCCGATGCCGCGCAGGGTATAGATCGGCGTGTTCAGGCCCGATTCCGCCGCCTGAAAACCGGGCACGACGCGGGCCAGATCACTGACATTGGCGATACCGCGCGTCTGCAGATCCTCGGTACCGAAGGCGGTGATCGAGATGGGAACGTCCTGAAGGCTTTCGGAACGGCGCTGGGCGGTGACGATGATGTCGCCCAGCCCGTCCTGCTCCTCCGCCTGCGTCGACTCTGCGGCCTGCGCCGTGGCATCCTGTGCCTGGGCAGTGCCGATGCCGGCGACCGTCAATGCGGAGATGGCAACGCATTGATGCAGCGAACGGATCACGCTCTTCTTCATGGAAATCCCCTCTCCTGTGCGTGGTCGGCTATCCTGCCGATCCATCGCATATATATGAACGTTCGTTAGTTTATAATGCAAGCGCAATGACGCTGCAATAGACTTACAAACGTTCGTCTAATTTTTCTGTTGGGTCGGAGAGGATTGAAAAGGTTCAGCTTTCCTGCGGGATACCGGCCATGCGATGGATCAGGTCGACAAAGCCCTGGGCGATGGCGTCGCTCTTCATCGGGCCTTTTCGGCTGTACCAGCTGGCGACTCCGTTCATCATCGAGAACGCGGCGCGAGTCATGAACCGGACATCGTCGATGCCGACCCCGTGATGGCGGGCGGCATCCAGCATCGCTTCGCTGAACCGCACTTCATAGGCGCGGCGCATGTCGAGGATCTGGTCCAGATGTTCCGGCTCCAGATTGCGAAGTTCCATATTGCCGATGAACACCGCTTCCTTGTTGATCGCATGGAAATGCACATGGGTGCGAATGAACGCATCCAGCCGCTCGGGCGGGGTGGTTGCGCGGTCGACCGCCGCCTGCACCTCGGCCTGCAATTCGTCCATGATCGACCGTAACAGCAGGAACAGAAACTCCTGCTTGTTGGTGATGTGATTGTAGATCGATCCGGCCTGGATCCCGATATGCTGCGCCAGCATCCTCAGGCTGACATTCTGATAGCCATGCTTTGCAAACAGCGTGATTGCAGCATGGCGCAGCATTTCGCGGGTTTCCCGACCCTTCTCCCGCGACGGGCGATCAGTCGATTTGAAAATGCTGTCGCTTTTCGTTGCGGGCATAAGCTGCATTCAACCTTGTTCTTGCGGAAATCGTCGCAACAGTGCTGCCCCAACCGGGTTCAGTTTTCCAGTCCCGCCGCATCCGCAATGGTCCGGGCGGCGATATAGCCGAACGTCATCGCCGGACCCAGCGTGATGCCGCCGCCGGGATAGGCGCCGCCCATCACGCTGGCGGCATCGTTGCCGGCGGCGTACAGGCCGGGCACGGGCAGTCCGGACCGGTCCAGCACCCGCGCCCGTGCATCGGTCGCCAGTCCGGCAAAGGTGCCAAGATCGCCCATTTCCAACCGGACAGCATAATAGGGCGGATCGTCGAGCGGCGCGACGCAGGGGTTGGGCCGGTGCTCCGGATCGCCAAGATACCGGTTATAGGGTGTCGTGCCCTTGCCGAACTGCGGGTCATGGCCCGATTCGGCCGGTCCGTTGAACTCGGCAAGCGTCAGGTTCAGTACCGACGGATCGCAGCCGATCGCCTTCGCCAGATCGCGCACGGTGCGCCCGCGCTTCAGGTAACCGGAGCGGATCCAGCCGCCAAACGGGATGGGAAAGGGTTTGACGATGCCCAGGCCATAGCGCCGCAGCGCCCGGTGATCGGCGATCAGCCAGGCGTGGACGCCGCCCTGGTGCCGGCACCGCTCCAGCATCGCCTGCCCGAAATCATGATAGCTGTTGGCTTCGTTCACGAACCGCCGACCCTTTGGGTCGACCGCGATGATGCCGGGTTTGTATCGGTCGATCAGGTGGGGAAACACGCCCGGCGGACCATCGCGGCGCGGGACCGACGAGACGGGAATCCAGGCGGCGGCATTAGGTAGATCGTCGGCGACACGCGCACCCGCCAACTCGGCCGCCGAAAGGGTGTCGCCGCGGTTCGTTTCCGGCGCTGGCGACAGATGCGCGCCACCGGCCGCTACATGGGGGAACAGCCGCTGTTGGCGGGCAAGCCCGCGGGGGAACCCGCCGGCCGCCAGGACGACGGCATGGCGGGCGAGCAGTCTCTCTCCGCCATCGGTCAGCACACCGGCGATCCGCCCGTCCCGCTCGATCAGTTCGGCCAGGCCGGTGCCCGTGCGGACCTTCACGCCCAGGTCGAGTGCGCTGGCGAACAGGCGGGCGGCCAGCGCATTGCCGTTGGTCAGCCGCATGGCCCGGCCATGGCGCAGCATTTCCCAGCCATGCAGCGCCAGCCGCCGAGCGACATAGACGGCGCTGGTCAAGGATCGGGTGGCGCGAAAGAAATGCTGCACCTCCTGACTGGCGTTGAACATCATGCCGACAAAGGTGATTTCCTTGAGCGGCGGCCGCAGACGGCGGATGTCGCGGCCCAGTTCGCGCCCGTCCATCGGCGCGGCGACGATCGAGCGTCCCCCTGCAGAAGCACCGGGCCGATCGGCATTGTAATCGGGAAAGCCGGGCTGGGCGACGAAGGCGACGCGGGTTTCGCGCTCGAAAAACTCGACCATTTCAGGCCCGGTCGCCAGAAAGGCATCCACCCGTTCGGCATCAAAGCAGTTGCCCGCCATCGCCTGTATATAGGTCCGGGCCGCCGCCACATCGTCGGTGACGCCTGCCCGCGCCGCGACCGGGTTGCCGGGCAGCCACAGCACCCCGCCCGACCGCGCGGTGGTGCCACCGACCAGATCCGATTTCTCGATGACGAGGACCGACAGGCCGAGCCGCGCGGCCGTGACCGCCGCCGACATGCCCCCCGCCCCCGATCCGACGACGATGACGTCGGCATCCGGCTGGCTCACTTCAGCTCCTGGCCGTCATATTCCCCGCCGATGAAGCGGTTGGGCTTCAGGAAGAAGCTGAGCACCAGCGCGCCGTCCGGCGACCGCGCCAGATGCCGGTTGCCGCGCGGACGCCAGACGAAATCCCCGGCGCGCACCTCACCCTCGTCATCGACGATGCTGCCTTCCAGCACATAGGTCTGCTCGACCTCGACATGCTCGTGCAGCGGTAGGGTGGTGCCCGGCTGCCAGCGGAACAGGGCGGTCAGCAGGCCGGTTTCGGGAAAGGCCATCAGCACCTTCATGTCGATGCCGGGCGTCGGCGTCGGCTTCCACGGCAGCGATGCGACATCGACATAGCGCGATGCGAGCGGGCCGAGGCCGTCCGCGGCCAGTTCGGTTTCGGTGGCGGTCATGGCGACGTCTCCCTCTTCAGCCTTCCAGCATCCGGTGCACGGCGTCGCGCGCGCTCATGCCCGGCACGATGCCCATGGCGGCGGCGGTTTCGTTCACCGCCGAGATGATGCCATGCTCATAGGTACTGGTCGGATCGCCGATCCGCGCGCTGTCGGTGCCGACCGAAGCCGCCGCGATCCCGTCCGGGTCCAGCATCGCCAGCCCCTCGATCCCCAGATCGTCCAGACCGCGCCCGGCATCGTTGCAGATCAGCCCCTTTGGCCGGATGCGAAGCGCATAGAGGGCCATCAGTCGCGCACCGTGCGAGGCGACGCAGAACACGTCGTCGGGCGTCGATTCGCCAACGCGGGAGAAGGACCAGCAGGAAAAGATGCGCCCCCCATTCGGCGCGCGGTGGACGATCCGTGTTTCCTCGTCGACCAGCGCATCGACATCGGCGGGCGCACCGTCCGGTCCGTTGGCAAGCATCACCCGTGCAGCCTCCAGCCCGGTCATGCCCGGCACGACGCCGATGGCGGTGGCTGCGGCATTGGCGCGCGATACTCGCCCGGTCAGCAGCGAATCGCCATCGGACAACCGCGCCTCCATGGTGGCGATGGCGGCGGCGGGCACGCCGAACCGGTCGGACAGCGGCAGGCCGGCGATGCCCGCCTCGTCCATGCCCGGCCCGCCTTCATGCGCGATCCAGCCGCGCGCACCGCGCCGAAGCGGAATTGCCCCCGTCGGCGCTCCGGCAAACGATGCGCCCAGCAGCACGTCGCTCCGCCATTCCCCCTCGTCGAAAGAGGTCAGCGAATTGCCGACGACGATACGGCCGCGTCCGGCCTGGCTTTCAAGGATATAGGGGTGAAGGTCGCTGTCGCTGACCATGGTTGCTGCCATTGCATCCTCCGTTTATACGAACGTATGTTTGTATAAAAACAGTTTGCCTGTCAATCACGGAGCGGATGCATGATCGTCGAGGAACGCACCTATCGCCTGTCGCCCGTCCATTCTCTCGCCGACTATATGGAGCCGTATGAACGGATCGGCCTGCCGGTGCAGCGGGCGATCCTGGGCGGGCTGATCGGTGCCTATACGGTCGAGGTGGGCGGGCTGCACAGCCTCGTCCATCTCTGGGCCTATCCTTCGTTCGAGGAGCGGCAGGCGCGACGCGCCCGGCTGGCGGCGGACCCACGCTGGCAGGAATGCCTGGCGATCATCCGCCCGATGATCGCCAGCATGGACAGCCGGTTGCTGGTGCCGACCAGCTATTCGCCGCCGCCCGGCAGCGCATAAGCAATCAGATAGTCGCCCTTGACCGGCGACCGACGTGCCCCGCCCGCTGAAACGACGACATATTGGCGGCCCGATTTAGGCGAGATATAAGTCATCGGCGTCGCCTGCGATCCGACCGGCAGGCGACCGCGCCACAATTCGCGCCCGTCGCTGACCGACAGGGCGCGCAGATAGAAGTCCTGCGTGCCCGCAAAGAAGATCAGGCCCGATCCCGTCGTCACCGAACCGCCGATCGACGGCATACCGATAGGCACGTCCAGCCCGGTGGCAATGCCCAGCGGCCCGGTGTCGCGCAGCGTGCCCAGCGGCCTTTGCCAGACGACCTTCCGCGTCTTGAGGTCGATGGCGGTCATCGTGCCATAGGGTGGTTCCTGGCACGGCACGGCGAGCGGCGAGACGAAGCTTTCGCGATTGATCGCATAGGGCGCACCGGTCTGCGGTCCGATGCCGTCATGGTCGCCCTGGCGCGGGGTCACCCGGTCCACCTCTGCCTGAGGAACCAGTTTCAACAGGATGCCCATGCGCAGATCGTTGACGATCAGCGTATCGTTCGCCTTGTTGATCGCGGCGCTGCCCCAGTTCATGCCGCCATAATATCCGGGAAATTGCAGCGTCCATTCGCGGGTGGTGATGGGCGTGAACAGCCCCTGGTACCGCGCCTGGCGAAAGGCGAGGCGACAGGCGAGCTGATCGAGCGGGGTTGCGCCCCACATGTCCCCTTCGGTCAGCGTCCGGTTGCCGATCTGCGGCATGGCGAGCGAGCGCGGCTGGACGGGCGAGAGCGTCTCTCCAGCCTGAGCGTCCTGCGGCACCGGCTGCATCGTCACCGGGGCGACGGGCTGGCCCGTCCGCCGGTCGAGCATGAAGATGTCGCCCTGTTTCGTCACCTGCACCAGAACGGGGATCGTCCCGCCCCTGCCGTCGGGCAGGTCGTGCAGCACCGGCTGGGCGGGCACGTCATAATCCCACAGGTCGTGAATGACGGTGCGATAGACCCAGCGCGGGCGGCCATCGGCGATGTTCAGCGCGACCACGGCGGCGGAATATTTCTCGGCCGCCTCGGTCCGGTCCGCGCCCCAGAAGTCCGGCGTCTGGTTGCCCATCGGCAGATAGACCAGGCCGAGTGCCGCATCGAAACTGGGCACGGACCACATGTTCGGCGTGCCGGGGGTATAGATCTGCCCTTCCGGCGGGGCGCCGATCCGGTCGGGCGCGCCCATGTCCCACGCCCAGGCGAGTTCGCCGGTGCGGACATCGTACGCGCGCACCACGCCCGACGGTTCGTTCACCTCCTGATTGTCGAACACCCAGGCGCCGACGATGGCGATGTCGCCGATGACGGTCGGGCCGGACGAGGGGATCAGATAGCCGGGCTTGAGCGGCCCCATCTGAACGGAGAGGTCGACCGTACCGTCCGTGCCGAACCCGGCACAGGGGCGACCATTGGCGGCATCGAGCGCGATCAGGCGATTGTCGATGGTGGTCAGCAGGATGCGGCGTTGGCACTGGCCAGCGGGATCGCCCGCCGGCAAAGGCTCTGCCGCCTCATGATAGCCAAGGCTGCGGCAGCGACGCCACAGCGGCGGCGGCACCGGCTTGGGATCGAACGACCATCGTACCGCGCCGCTATCGGCATCCAGCGCATAAACCCGGTTGTTGCGGGTGCAGGCATAGAGCGTGTCGCCAACCTGAAGCGGGGTATTCTGATCCTCCGACAACAGTTCGCCCGCGCCGCTGTCGCCGGTGCGGAACGTCCAGGCGACCTTCAGCCCGGAAACATTGTCGGGCGTGATCTGGCCCGCCGGGGCATAGCGGCTGCCATCGCCGGTGCGGCCATAATGGCGCCAGTCGCCGGGCGCGGTGGTCGCGGTCGTGAACCGGGCGGAGTCGGCCGGGCGGATGCCCCCATGTTCCCAGAACATCGCACCGAACAATGCCGCCGCCCCCACCCCGCCGATCAACAAGGTGGCACCGGCGCCTGCCCGGCTCCGGTTCGGCAGGGCCAGCGCCGCCAGCCCGCCCAGCGCCAGCAGCACCAGCGGCGCGAACATCCGGGCGAACAACGCCCAGAAATCCCATCCCCCTTCCCAGATCGCCCAGGGGAGGGTCAGCGTCACCACCGCCGCCAGCACGGATAATCCGGCATATCGGCGCATCAGGAACAGGAGCGCCGCGACCAGCAATCCGATACCGGCCAGCAGATAATAGGCCGAACCGCCCGCCCCGATCAGAAGCGCCCCGCCCCATGCCAGCAGGCCGCCGACGACGAGCAGCAACAGGCCGAACAGCACGACAGGCACCAAACGCAACTTCGACATGGGACTCAGGCCTCCGCCCGTTCGATCAGGGTATCGCGCAGCTCGCGCTTCAACAGCTTGCCGTTGGAATTGCGCGGCAATGGATCATGGCCGATCGTCCACCCCTCCGGGCATTTGTAATCGGACAATCGCTCGCGCGCGAACTGCGCCATGATTTCCGCATCGGCTGCAGCATCGGCTTTCAGGCAGACAAAGGCATGCGCCCGTTCGCCAAGCACCGAATCGGGACGGCCGACCACCGCGACTTCGGCCACCGCCGGATGTTCGGCCAGTGCGGCCTCCACCTCGGCGCTGTAGATCTTGTATCCGCCGCGATTGACCACGTCCTTCTTGCGGTCGTGCAGGCGGATCAGGCCATCCGCGCCCATCGTCACCACATCGCCCGACCGCCAGTACCCGCCGACAAAGGCCGCACGGGTCGCATCGGGGTTGTTCCAGTAACCGCGCGCGACCATCGGCCCGGCGACCCAGAGTTCGCCCGGCGTCCCCGGCGGCACTTCCCGGCCATCCTCGTCCACCACCCGTACATCGGCACAGGGCAACGGCGCCCCGACCGCATCGGGATTGTCCGGCGTCAGGGCAGCGGGCAACAGCGCAACGGGCGAAGCCGTCTCCGTCGCGCCATAGCCGTTGGACAGGCTGAGTGCCGGCAACCGCTCGCGCAGCTCGGCGATGAAAGCCGCCGGCATTGGCGCGCCGCCGAACGACCCCAGCCGCCAGGACGACAGGTCGTGCAGGGCCAGCGCATCGTTCATCAGGCACAATTTATATTGCGCTGGCACCATGAAGGCATGGTCGATCCGGTGCCTGGCCGCTTCCTCGATAAAGGTCGCCGCCCGGAACGGCGGCATCAGCACGACCGCCCCGCCAAGCCGGAAAAAAGTCAGAAACTCGGTGATCAGCCCGGTCACATTGCAACCCGGAATCGCCAGCAAGGTGCGGCTTCCGCGGGGCAGGCCCCAGCTCCCCTCGAAATGCAGCACCGAATGGATGATGTTGACATGGGCCAGCATCACGCCCTTCGGCGCGCCGGTCGTGCCACTGGTGTAGAGGATGGCGGCCAGCGCCTCCTCGTCGGCCGCATGCGGGGGCAGCACCGGGCGCGGGCCATTGTCGATCCAGGCTGCCATATCCTCGGCCAGCACGACGCGGCGCAGGTCGGGCAGTTCGTCCGAAGCAGGCAGCTTGTCCGCCATCGCCGCTTCGCTCAGCAGCAGGACAGCGCCCGAATGGTCGAGCAGATAGGTCGCCTCCTTGGTGCTCAGCCGGGTGTCCATCGGCACCAGCACCGCGCCCAGCCGCCAACAGGCGAGAAACCAGACCGGATATTCGGGCCGATTGGACAGCCAGGTCGCCAGCCGGTCCCCGCGCCTGACCCCTTCCGCCGACAACCGCTGTGCCAGCGCCTCGGCCCGCGCGATCAGTTGGGCATATTCCAGCCGCCCGTCATCGCCCCAGAGCAGCGCCGGCGCATCCGGCGCATCGGCGGCGCTTTCGGCCGCCATCGCCCAGACATCCGCCGGGCGATCCGCAAAGCACCGCACCAGCCGTTCGCCGAACAACAGTTCGTGGCGCAGTGCCGGATCATTCCTCTCCATCGTCCCCGTCCCCTCTTCGCTTTGCGTTTTTCGGAGGCTCTGTCTTTTGCGACCCGAAACGACCTTCGGGCTATTCCGTCATCGGTTCAATCCGCAGTCGCCGCAGCCTTCATCGTGCGTTCGGCGACATAGGCGACCTCATCCCCCGCGCTGTCGAACAGCACCGGATTGCTGAGGTCGCCGATCCGGTCCCATGCGCCCAGCACCTCTTCCGGGGTGACGGCATCCGCGGTGAACTGGACTCCCGGCGCGCTGACGATGCGGACCTTGGCATAATGACCGGCTGCGGCGGACAGGATGGTGCCGCTTTCGGCAAAGCCCTCGCTCGCCAGCACGGCCATGCCGGCCGAGGCGAAGGCAGGGTCGAACCGGGCAAGCATTTCGGGCGTCATCGTCGCCTCGGTCATTGCCGTTGCCGCCATCGGGGCAAGAGCGTTGACCAGGATGTTATATTTGCGGCCCTCGATCTTCAGCACGTTCATCAGGCCGATCAGCCCGGCCTTGGCCGCGCCGTAATTGGCCTGGCCGAAATTGCCGTACAGCCCGGTGTTCGAAAGGGTCATGACGATGCGGCCATATCCGGCCTGCTGCATCACTGGCCAGGCGGCGCGGCTGCAATAGGCGGAACCGAGCAAGTGGACGCCGACGACCAGGTCGAAATCGGCCATCTCGCTCTTGGCAAAGCTCCTGTCGCGCAGGATGCCGGCATTATTCACGAGGACGTGGAGGCCGCCGAACGTTTCGACCGCCTGATCCACCAGCCGCTGCGCGCCATCGACCAATGCGACCGATTCGTGATTGGCCGCCGCCTGGCCGCCCGCCGCGACGATCTCTTCGACCACCGCATCGGCCAGCCAGTCGCCGGACGCGGTCTTGCCCGGATCGTTCACGATCACTTTCGCACCCCGGCCCGCAAGCATCAGTGCATGCGCACGGCCCAGCCCGCTGCCCGCCCCGGTCACGATCGCCGTCCGGTCGTCAAAACGGATCGCCACGCCAACTCTCCTCTCTTGCAAACTAACGTTCGTTTGTTTAAGTCCGTTGCAACGGCCCCGTCAAGAGCCGTCGACGGATTTCAAAGGGAGCAGGTCATGGCGGCGCAGACGCCCACTTCACCGATCAGCCGCGACGATTTCAATTTTCAGCTTTTCGAGGTGCTGCCGACCATCGGTCTGGCGGATCGCCCACTATTCGCTGACCATGACCGTTCGACGCTGGACGCGACGCTCGATCTGGCGGAGCGTGTGGCCGTCGATCATTTCCTGCCCGGCTATCGCAAGAGCGACCTCAACGAACCCTATGTCGAGGACGGGAAGGTCGTGCTGGTCCCCGAAATCGGCGAGGCGATCCGCGCCTTTACCGAGGCCGGGTTCATGTCGGCCCATCTGCCCTATGAAGAGGGCGGGCAACAGCTGCCCTGGACGGTGCTGCAAAGCTGCTATGCGATGTTCCAAGGGTGCAACATCGGCGCGACCATCTATTATTTCCTGACCGTGTCCGCCGCCAATGTGCTGCGCGCACACGGGTCTCAGGAACAAAAGGAACTCTATATGCGCCCGATGCTGGAGGGGCGCTTCCATGGCACCATGTGCCTGTCGGAACCGCACGCCGGATCCAGCCTGGCGGACCTGCGCACCCGCGCCATTCCCAATGGCGACGGCAGCTATCGCATTCAGGGCACCAAGATGTGGATTTCCGGCGGCGAGCATGAACTGGGCGAGAATATCGTCCACCTCGTCCTCGCCCGGATCGACGGTGCCCCGGCCGGCACGCGCGGCATTTCGCTGTTCGTCGTGCCCAAGCGCCGCCTGAACAGCGACGGGTCGGTGGGCGAGGACAACAATATCAGTCTGGTCGGCCTGAACCACAAAATGGGCTACCGGGCCGCGACCAATACGGTGCTGAACTTCGGCGAGAATGGCGACTGCATAGGCTATCTGGTGGGCGAGCCGCATCGCGGCCTGGCGCCGATGTTCCTGATGATGAACGAGGCGCGGATCTCGGTCGGCGCGGGCGCGACCATGCTCGGCTATGCCGGCTATCGCTACAGCCTCGACTATGCGCGCGAGCGGCTGCAGGGTCGGCTGCCGGAGGACAAGGATCCAGCGACGCCGCCGGTGCCCCTGACCGAACATGCCGATGTCCGCAGGATGCTTCTGATGCAGAAGACCTTCGTCGAAGGGGCGCTCGCGCTGTGCCTTTACGCCGCCTATCTGGTGGATGAGGAACAGACCGCGCCGGAGGAAGAGGCACGCGAGGTCGCCCGCCGCCTGCTTGCCATCCTGACCCCGGTGGTCAAGAGCTGGCCATCCGAATTCTGCCTGGAAGCCAACAAGCAGGCGATGCAGGTGCTGGGCGGCTATGGCTACACGCTCGATTATCCGGTGGAGCAATATTACCGCGACAACCGGCTGAACCTGATTCACGAGGGCACCAACGGCATTCAGGCGATCGACCTGATCGGCCGCAAATTGTCGGCGGAGGGGGGTGCCTATTGGTCCGAACTGACCGGTGCAATCCGCTCGACCCTGGCCGAAGCGCATGGCCATGCCGCGCTGACCGACCATGCCGATGCGCTGGAAGCCACGCTTTCCCATGCGGAGCGCACCGTGGCCGCCGTGCTGGCCGCCACTGCCGACTTGCCGAGCCTGCGCATCGCCAATGCCACCGCATTCCAGGACGCGCTGGGCCATATCTGCATCGGCTGGATGTGGCTGCGCCAGTCGATCGTGGCGCTCAACGCGCTGGACCAGAGGCCGGGCGCCGAGGCAAAGCGTTTCTACGAGGGGAAGCTGGCGGCGACGCGATTCTTCTTCGCCTATGAACTGGGCCGGGTCGGCCCGTGGCTCGACATTGTCGAGCGGCTCGACCGGACCCTGCTGGATGTGGATCCCGCATGCCTTTGACCCTGGAGGCGCTGGCCTCGCCGTTTCCCGAGCGCACCTTCACCTATGATGCCGAACGCACCCGGCTTTATGCGTTGGGCATCGGGCTGGGCCAGACGGGCGCCGTCGCCGATCTGCCCTATCTGATCGGACCATCGCCCCGCGTCGTCCCATCCATGGCGACCGTGGTGGCGTGGGACGACAGCTGGATCGACCGGCTCGGCCTGGATGCCACCCGCATCGTGCACGGCGAACAGCGGATTACCCTGCACCGCCCCCTGCCGCCGGCCGCCAGCATCCGGTCCACCGTCCGCATCGTCGAGGCAGTGGACAAGGGGCCGGGCAAGGGCGCGCTGCTCTATGTGGAGACCGTACTTCACGAGGACGGGGTGGCTGATCCGCTGGCGACCCTGCTCTCGACTGTGTTCGCCCGCGGCGATGGTGGCTTTGGCGGGCCTGCCAAGGGCGGGCCTTCGCCGCATGTCATCCCTGAACGGCCATGCGACCTTCAGCGCCGCTGGCAGGTCGCGCCCAACCAGGCCCATCTCTATCGCCTGTCCGGCGATTACAATCAGCTGCACGTCGATCCCGACTTTGCCGGCGCGGCCGGGTTTCCCGCGCCGATCCTGCATGGCCTGTGCAGCTATGGCATGGCCCTGCGCGCGGTGATCGGCGAGGCGGTGGGTGATAAGCCGGAGCGGGTCGCCCATGTCGCGGGTCGGTTCACTGCCCCCATCTTCATGGGCGAAACGCTTGAGGCGCGCATCTGGATGGACGGCGACACGCTGTCGTTCCAGCTCGTCGTGGTCGAGCGCGACGTGGTGGCGATCGACCAGGGCCTGGTGCAACTTAGAACCGACTAAGCCCTCCCCCCGATCGTTCCATAGCGTGATGACGTTAGACAAACTCGTTTCGTCATTGCGAGCGCAGCGAAGCAATCCAGGGGCGGCGATGGATTGCTTCGCTGCGCTCGCAATGACGTGGATGTGATCCTGATCCCGGAAAATACCGGACCGGCTCAGCACGAGCGGATCGAGGTTAGGCGGTGCCCTAATCGACCACCCGGAACACCGGCACCTTCGGCCCATCCCCCTCGGTCGGGGCGAAATCCACCGTTACGCGCTGGCCGATGCGGATGGCGTCGAAATCGGTGCCGACGATATGGCTCAGCATCGTCACCCCTTCATCCAGCGTCACATAGGCGATAGCATAGGGCACGGGCGCGCGGCGCATCACGCTGAACGAATAGATCGTGCCCGTCCCCGCCGCCTCGCGCCAGTCGAGCTGGTCGGAATGGCAGAAGGGACAGATGGCGCGCGGATAATGGTGCAGCTCGCCACAGGCATTGCAGGTACGCACGGCGAGTTTCCCCTCGCCCGCCGCCGCCCAGTAATGGGCAACCTCGGCACTGATCGCGGGGGCGGGAAGTGTTGGCAAAGCATCGGTCATCGGATCATTCCCTTTCCAGGATCAGCGTGCCGCTGGCGTTGCGGCTGCCCAGCCAGCCGCCCATGCCCTGAGCCAGCGCCAGGTCGCAGTTCGGCACCTGCACCGCAGGATGCGCTTCGCCCCGCAGCTGGCGGACGGCCTCCAGGATCTTGGTCATGCCGCCGCGATTATTGGGATGGTTGCTGCACAGGCCGCCGCCATCGGTGTTGAACGGCAGCTTGCCGACGCCGGAGATCAGGTTCCCATCGGCGACAAAGCGCCCGCCCCCGCCAGGCTCGCAAAAGCCCAGATCCTCCAGCTGCTGCACCACGGTGATGGTGAAGCTGTCGTAGATGGAGGCATATTTGATGTCGGCCGGGGTTACCCCCGCCTGTTCGAACGCGATCCGCCCCGCCTCCCGCGCCGAGCTGTAGGTCAGGTCGATGCGCCCGCCGTTCAGGTGTTTCACCGCCTCGCCAGCGCCGCGAATGGCGATCAGCGGGCGGTTCAGCGACCTGGCGATATCGGGCGAAACGACGACAATCGCGCCGCCGCCGTCGCTGACCACGCAGCAATCCAGCCGGTGGAGTGGATCGGCGATCATCGGCGATTCGACGACCTCCTCCACCGTCACGACGTTCTTCAGCATGGCGTGCGGATTGTGCTGGGCGTGGTGCGATGCCGCGACCTTGACCCAGGCGAGCTGTTCGCTGGTCAGGCCATATTCGTGCATGTGCCGCTGGGCGACCATCGCATACTGGTTCAGCACCATCGATCCGTATGGATGCTCGAAGGCGAGTTCCGGCACGTTGAAATCGGGCTTGGGATCGGCCCCCGCCCCCGCCGCGCGGGGACGCCCCGCCAGCACGACGATGGCGACGTTGCATTTGCCCGCCGCAATCGCTTCTGCCGCATGGGCGACATGCATCTGATAGGCCGAACCACCCGGATCGGTATTGTCCATGAACGTCAGGCGCAGGCCCAGATATTCGGCGATGGACAGCACGCCCAACCCCGGCATTTCGGCGTCGCACAGGAACCCGTCGACCGCATGATGATCAAGGCCTGCATCGGCCAATGCCCAGCGGACGACATCCGCAACGATCTGGGCAGTGGACAGGTCGGTCGCCTTGCGGACCGGATGCTCGGATATGCCGGCGATGTACGCCTTTGGATGGGCGCTCAAATCCCCTCTCCCCAAATCAGTTATTGATACGAACGTTTGTTTGTATAAAGTGGGGATATCGAATTGGTCAATGCTGGATTGCGACGGCGAAACGCCGCATGATCCGGCCAAACAGACCGATAGGGAGAGGAACCGGAACCATGTGCGATACCCATGCCCCCGCCACGCCCAGCGCCAAGGCCCTGCTGGCCGGCCTGCCCACCAACTGGGGCCGCTGGGGCGCCGAGGACGAGGTGGGTGCGCTGAACTTTCTGGACGCGGCTCAGGTGCTGCGCGGGGTTTCGGCGGTGCGCTCGGGCAAGACCTTCACGCTGCAAATCCCGATGGGCCATGAAAAGGGCGATCCGGTCTGGCCGGGCCGCAAACAGGCCCACCGCGTCAACGTGCTGGACAAGGGCGATTTCCTGTCGGGCAAGATGCCCGAAATCCCCGGCGGCACCGAATATTCGGACGACATGATGATCCTGTATCTGCAGGGATCGACCCAGTATGACGCGCTGGGCCATGTCTGGCATGACGACCAGCTATACAATGGATACGATGCGCGCTCGACGATCGGCGCGATGGCCAAGGCGAGCGTGCTGCCGCTGGCCGAACGCGGCATCGCAGGTCGCGCGGTACTGGTCGATATTGCCCGGCATCGCGGCAAGCCCTGGCTGGAGCGCGGCGAGGCGTTCGGGCTGGACGACATCCTGGCCGCCGCCGAGTCGCAGGGCGTCACCATCGAAAAGCGCGACATCCTGATCCTGCGCACCGGCTGGATCGGATCCTATTATCAGCGCGACGCCGCCGAGTTTTACGACAATTACGCCGAACCGGGCCTGTGTTTCAGCCGCGAGCTGGTCGAATGGTTCCACACGATGGAAATTCCCAATCTGGTGACAGACACCATCGCCAACGAACTGGCGATCCACCCCGAATCCGGCGTGTCCTTTGCCATGCACCATTCGCTGATGCGCAACCTGGGCGTGACCTTTACCGAAATCGCTCAGCTCGATCCGCTGGCGGACGACTGTGCCGGGGATGGCCAGTGGACGTTCCTCTATGTCGCCGCGCCGCTAAAGGTTGTCGGCGGCACGGGCGCTCCGGTAAATCCGGTGGTGCTGAAATAGGGCGGGCATCCCCGGTGCGTGCGCCCTCCCCCGCCCTGATCGCCTGGACGGCCGCACGTCTCGGGCGCCCGTCCGGCGGCTCCCGGTGGCAAGCGCCCGCCCCGGTGCCGCCTGAACGGCCGCTGCCGCAGTCCGTCTGGACGCTGCTGATCCCGCACTGACCCGGGAAAGATGCGCTCGATCGGTCCCCGGCCGCCGTCAACCGTAATCAGGTCGTGGACCTGACGCCTTTGGGATGGCTACACGGGCGGAATGACCGGCTCGTCCCCCGATTCACGCAAAGCGCTGACACGCGCTACCCTGGCCGATGTCGCCATGCTGGCAGGCGTATCCCCCAAGACGGTTTCGCGCGTCCTGAACGGCGACGGCCCGGTCAGCGCGGCCACCCGCCAACGGGTTGAATCGGCGATCGTCTCCACCGGATTTCGTCTGAACCATGCCGCCCGTGCCCTGGCCGGGGCACGGTCCTTCCTGATCGGCCTGTTCACGATGAACCGGCCATCCTTCTATTTCAGCGAATTGTACCGGGCTGCGGCACGCGAAGGCAAAAGCCGGGGCTATCACCTGGTGCTGGAAGAGTTCGACCACCGCGACGATTCCTTTCTGCCGCTCTACATGCACGGCCTGCGAATGATCGGCTGCGACGGGATCATCCTGCCCGCCCCGATATCCGACGATCTGGCGTTACTGGATACGCTGGACGGGGACGGGGTGCGATATGTGCGGCTGGCACCTTCGCTGGACATCGGGCGTTCGACCGCCATTTTTCCCGACGACCGGGGCGGTGCCGAGGCGGTTGCGCGGCATCTGTGGGAAAGCGGCCGTCGCCGGTTCACCGTGATTGCCGGTCCGGCCAATCATGCATCGGCAACCGTGCGGCGGGATGCCTTTGTGGAAACGATCGTCGCAGCCGGAGGTGCCGCCGACGATATCCATGTCCTGGCCCTGGATCAGCAGCATGAGGTCGATCAAGTGCCCCGTGCGGTCCGGTCGGCGCTGGACGGTATGCGGCCAGGCGAGGCAGTCTTTGCCTTCAACGACGAAATTGCCCTGCAATTGATGCTCGCGGCCCGTCAGCGCGGGCTGAACCTGCCGGAGGATCTGGCCATCGTCGGGTTCGACGACAGCGACATGGCCCCTCTTGCCTGGCCCAGCCTGACCACGGTGCGCCAGCCCATCAGCGACCTTGCCCGCCATGCCGTCGCTGCCCTGGTCGGCGATGGGCGCAGCCGCACCGAAAGGATCTGCTGTCCAGTGCAGCTGATCGTGCGCGACAGCACCCGTTTGGACTGATCTACAGTCCTGACGGGGATCAGGGCCGGGGCGCGGCCCGCGCCGCGTCGATCGCCTTTGCCCATGGATCGGGCTGAGCCACCGCCTTGCCATCGGCCTGAAAGATCATCAACCGGTCTGCCCGCGCCGAATAGCCCGGCCATTCGGGCAGACCAGGGCCGTTCGGATCGCCGCTGCGCACGAAATTGACCAGATAATCCGCCACCGTCTTGCCCACGGCGCGGTCGAGCGGCGTCGTCTGCTCGCCATACTTCACCGCCACCGTGTCAAAGAAATAGGGGATGTCGGTGGCATGTTGCGCACCAGGCTGATTCAGCGACTGGGCGGCATAGGCAAAACGATAGGACCAGACCGGCACGCCCGCATCCGCGATCCGGGCAGCGGTTGCCCGGGCGCCAGCCACCATCGAGCCAGTCATCCCGCCGATATCCGCGTCTGTCGCGCCGATCATCATCGGAATGCGCGGCAGCTGCGGTCCGGCATAGACCGCCGCACTGTTGGCCAGCACCGTGCCATCGGGGAATGGCCAGCTGAACGGTTGCGGCTTTGCATCAGGCTGGAACAGCGCCATCAGGTTGAGGCCGTCGACAATCCGATCGGCGCTGAGCCGCCGCAACCGGGCCAGCGCATCGGGGGCGTCGGGTCGGATGCCCATGGCTTCGCCGAACCGGGCACCGGTCTGTTCCGCCTGAGCCAGCTGGGCGCGCGGGTCGTCCGCATTCGGCAATGGCGTCAACGGATCGCCGCCCGACATCACCACCGCCTTGTGAAACAGCCCGTTAGTGCGCGGCGAAGTGACCAGCGCGTGAACCGACATGCCGCCCGCGCTTTCGCCGACGATCGTCACATTGCCGGGGTCGCCGCCGAATGCAGCGACATGGCGCTGCACCCATTGCAGCGCGGCGATCTGATCCATCATCCCGTAATTGCCGAGCGGTTCGCGCCCGGCCTGATCCCGGGTCAGCGCCGGATGGGCAAAGGTGCCGAATCGTCCCAGGCGATAATTGAAACTGACGAACACGACGCCGCGACCCGCGACATTCGCGCCGGAATAGGTCGGTGGTGATGCGCCCCCGTTCAAAAAGCCCCCGCCATAGATCCAGACGATCACCGGCAGCCTGCCTCCAGCCGCTTTGGCCGACGAGGGCCGCCAAACATTCAGATACAGGCAATCCTCGGCCGGGGCGGTGCCCAGCGGTGCCGCATCGCTGGGAAACGGCAATTGCATGCAATCGGACGCATAGTCCTTGGCATCGCGAACCCCGGTCCATGCTGCAACCGGCTGGGGCGCGCGCCAGCGCAGCTCGCCGACGGGCGGCGCGGCGAAAGGGATACCAAGCCACTGATCCACCCCATCGCGCTCGACCCCGCGAACGCGCCCGCTGTCCAACGCCACCTCAAGCGACAGGCCGTCCGCCGCTGGCTCAGCGGATACGGGCAATGGGCCAAGGATCGCCAGTGCTGACGCGAAGGCAAACAACGGATTTCGCAGGGACCGGAATCGGATCATGTGCCCATGCTACCGCCCGGAATACAAATTGACCAGCGCTGTCATCGATCGGATGCGCGGTCGATCCAGTGCGATGTTCAGATGCCGGGTTCAGGGATCAGCGCCCAATCATTCCCACTCGATTATTTGCTGACCACATAACGCATTGAAATTAAAGCGAAAAAATATTTTTGCGTCACTTCATACCGTCAGGCATTCCGTCAGAAAAATCCCCTACTGAAAACATTGGCGTTTTCGCCCGCTTTCGCGCAACCCACCTTCCGCCATCTATCGCCAGACGCAGTCCGTAACCACGACGTCGCGACGTTCAGGCCCATCCCGTCGTCTGTACGCGGCGCTACGATGCCTGTTTGCCTGTGCGGTATCGATTATACCGTCAACCCCGATCCCGCCACTCACTGAGGACGACATGAACGACGAAGAGCTGATCGAGCTTTTGAACCAGCGACGCGCCCTCATCGTCCATTGCTCTCGGCCGGGAAAGGGGGATGTCGGCGAGGACGGCTTGCTCTTCCCCGAGGACCTGCAGACTGCCATCCGCATCTGCGCCAACGAGAGCCGCGAACTCAGCTGCTCGCTTGTCTGGCCCGCCCATGTGAAGACATTCGGCGCGATCGGGATCATCCTGCGACCACGCTCGGTCGCGTCCATCACATCCGTCAGCCCGCACGATTCCGGAACCTCGTTCGACGGGACCGGAAAGCGCGCCGGCAGTGGCGTCCCGTTTTCGCGTGACACCGTCGAGCAGACGTTCGCCAACTCCCAGGACTATAATGAGTGGACAGTGACGGACGCCGACACGATCGGCATATTCGTCAACCTCTACGAGCCATTGCAGGTCGCCCGAGAAATCCCATTCGCGGACGTCCCGGGCTACGATCCGTCGATGGGCGATCTAGGCACGACCATCGGGCCCGTCCGCATTACCCTGAAAGAGGTGATTGACGCCTTTGCGCCTTTGCCCGTTTACGGCTTTCTCGGCACCGAGATTGTCAAGATCGACATTGATGTCGCAGCGCTCTACTCCTGACGCTGATCGGGTCCGACCACGAACTTGTGCAACAGGTCGTTGCATCATCGGCTTGGGCCAAAGACGCGCGCCCTCAGTTTCCGCGAAGATTGAGGTCACGCACGGCGACAAACGCGCGGTTCGTCTCGGCTGCCCGACGCTCCTTCGCTTCGAGAACGTCGATCAGCGAGGCTTGGCGCGAGAGCACCTTGTAGAGGTCGAGCCCATCGGCGCATATCAGGTTGGTCTGGCGCCCGCGCGAGAACGCCTCCAGACCATCGGCGGTGAAGCCGGAATTGCTCACGAATAGCCCACGCGACCAGGCCGCCTTTCCGCTGACCTTCCCGGAAAACGTCATCAAATCGGCAAAACCGATCTGCGGCCCGTGCCATTTCGCTTCGACCAGATAGGTCTGGCCGCTCAGCCTGAAACTGCCGTCAATCTGCTCGCCCACGAGGCGGAAGGCGCCGCGCGGTTCCAGCCCGAAACCGGCGAAGAGCTCATTCAGAAAGCCCTCGAAGCGCAGACCCCGCGCCTGGGGATCCAGCTTTGTGATTTCGATCAGCAGCGTGGCGAGTTCCTGCGCCTTCGTCGCGCTCAACGTCGCTGTCGCCTGCGGCGCAGCCTCCGCTACGCTGGCCTCCCCGAAACTGCTCAGAAAGCCCGGATCGAGCAGCTCCGGGATCTTGAATTGCACGCCGGGAAGGAGGCTGTTCAGCCGGTCGATTTCGGCGCGGGTCAAGGAATTACCCTTGCCGCGCCGATAGGTCATCGCCTGCCGGACGACCGCCACGATCAGCTTGGTGAAGTTGGAGCGACGTTGTTCGAGCGTCGCGGTCAAAAGCTGGACGATCGCAGGCCGCTTGCTACCCGGACCCATAGGTCGGCAACGCCAGCCTGCGCGGCCGCGAGCGGAAAGGCGGTCCTGCTGTTTCCGCTTCCCGGCAGGAAGTCATAGAGAAGATCGGCCAGGTCTTCGACCGCCTGGGCTTCGCGAAATGACAGCATGGACTATTCGCCCTCGGCCTCCTTCATCCGCGCTTCCAGTTCATCGAGGAATGGCGAGCGCCCCCAGTGCATCCGTCCGCGGGCCGTGTCCACGTAGCCGGAATAGAGCATATGGATCTCGTCGCGAGCACGCGTGAGGCCGACGTAGAACAATCGCCGGCTCTCGCGGCGGTTGGCCGGCAGCTCGTTGCGCCATGGCAGGCTCCCGAAGTCGAGCCCAACGATGATCACGACATCATATTCGCACCCCTTGGCAGAATGCAGCGTCAGGAGGTTCAGGTGGAGCGGCGAGCCATCGCGGCCGCCAAGGCTCGCCACGTCAAGGTCCGCCAGCGCGCCGCCGGCGGCCAGCGCCGCGGACATGCGCTCGACTTGCTCGCGCTGATCGGCGAGGCTCGGTTCGGTCCCCATCAGCGCATCGAGCATCGCGGCGCGCAGGCGTGTCACGAACTCGCGGGCAAGCCCCTCCTCGACGCGAAGCGACCAAAGCAACTCGGTCAGGCGCTGTGCCTCATCCCGCGCCTGCGCGTCGGAAATTCGGGCGCGATGAAATCCGAGCCAGCGATCCAGCAGACCGCGCAATTGCGGCCGGGCCTCGCGCCAGCCGCCCGCGCACCAGGCGGCGCAGTCCTCGATCCAACTCGTAAGCGCAACCTTCCGATAAGGCGCCGCGGTATCGACGCGGACGAAATCGAGGCCTGCCGCAGCGACGGCCTCCGCCACCACGTCGCCGGCCCGATAGTCCCGATAGAGAATGGCGATATCGCCGAGCGCGCGCCCCGGCTTGGCGGCGAGCGCTGCCGGGATGATCTCGGCGACCGCATGCGCCGCCTGGCCCTCGAGCCCATCGTTGCATTGGACGAATTCGATGACCGCCTGACGGTCAGGGTCGTTGGACGCGTAGCCGCGCGCCTCGCCGAGCGCCAGTTCAGAGGCGCTGACGATACGCGACGCCGAGCGATAATTGAGCTGGAGCTGGACGCACTCGACATCATCGCGCTCGGCCAGTTCTTCAAGCAGGGCCCCGTCCGCGCCGGTAAACCCGTAGATCGATTGATCCGGGTCCCCGACCGCAAAGAGCCGCACTCCGCCGTCAAAGGCCACGCGCTTGACGATGCGATGCAGCGCCACGCCCAGGTCCTGATATTCGTCGACCGCGAGGACCGGGAATTTCGCCTGGAGCAGCGGCAGCACCCAGTCATGCTCCGAAACCAGCCGCTGCCCGAAGATCACCAGATCATCGAAGTCGACCAGACCCTGCCGGCGCAGTTCGGCTTCATAGCCTTCCGCCCATGCCGCAAGCTCCTCCTCGCTGGCCCAGGCGCGCGACCTTCTGTTCAAGACCGATCGCCGATGCCGGCCGAGGTCCATCACCTTGTTGGGGTGGCCGACGCCGAACAGCCGGTCCCCGACCTGCCGCATCGCCTGATCGCTCTGCCGCTGCGTCGCGACGATGAGCGGGAATGGTGCCGGCAAACCCGCGAGTCGGCCATAGGGCATGAGCAGGTGTCGGAGGCAGAACCCATGCACCGTCCCGATGAACAGGTTGGGCGCTTCGCGCAGGCCGAGCCGCTCCAGGCGGCGCGTCAGCTCGCGCGCGCACTCCTGGCTATAGGTGATGCATGCCGCGCCGCGCGGTGCACGCACGTCCTCCGCCATGATCCGGGCGAGCTTGAGCACCAGGGTCTTGGTCTTGCCGCTGCCGGGTCCGGCCAGCACCACGCAGTTGCCCGTGGAATCATAGGCCGCCTGCTGGCCCGGATTGCCCGCCAGATCCGCCGCCTGCGTAAGATAGGCGGCACTGACGCTACGCAACGGCATCGCGGATATGCTCCAGCGCCTGCCGGACATAGTCCGGGCAATTATCGTCGCTGACATGCGGCGCGAGCGCCTGTGCAAAGCGTCCCTTGCCGATCCGCTCGATCAGCGTGAGAAAACGCTCCTCATCAAGCTCCTCGGGATCGTCGACCCATCCCTGAATGCGGTCGCGCGTGGCCTGGTTGATCGCCAGTTCCTGCCCGATGACCTCCTGCATCGCCTCGGCGAGCCCCGCGGTGAAGAGCTCCGGCTCGAGCGTGTTGCCGTTCACGAAATAGCCGAACTGCGCGGCGCGCGCGATCACGGCATCGGCGCCGAGCGCCGTATAGTCCTCGTCCTCTTCGAGGAGCTCCAACAACTTGATCAGCCGGCGGCGAACGAGCGGCGGGCGATCTCCGTTCGGATCTCGGTCGGTCAGGATCACGTGTGGAATGTTGAGGCCCTGCGGGCCGAGAAGCTTGACGTAAGGCGTGAAATTCGTGCCGCCGACCGAGCACACCGTGATGCCCAGCATGTCGAGCGGAATATCCAGCGCCTCGGCAAAGGCCGGCACCAGGAACCGCTCGGCATCGCCTTCGACCAGGATCACGCCCCGGGCGAAGAATATCTCGCCGCGGCTCACATCGATGTAGCGCTGAAGGTCCGCCTCGTCGCGCGCGTCGAGCGGCGCCGCGGCGGTCGAAACCGCGACCGTTGCATCGGCTTCCGCGTCATGACGCAACAGCACGATCGAACGGATCGGCGTGACGCTGGCGATGTGCGGCGAATGCGTCGTCAGAATCGTCGTCAGCGGCGGCGTGTCTTCCTCGTTATCTCCGCCACTGCCTAGGAAGTAGCGATAGACAAGACGCTGGACGTGCGGGTGGAGATGCGCCTCCGGCTCTTCGACCACGAAGAAGGTATGATCTCGCTCGCCATCTTCCACGAGACGATCGAGCTCAAGGCTCTTGAGCGTCAGGAAGATGAGGTTCGCGGTGCCGAGGCTGGCGTCGGGAATGCCGCGCACCCCATTGTCGATCAAGAGGCGCAGGCTGCGCAGCAGCGCATCGATCCGCGTCGGCGCGAGGCCGAGCGTCAAAGGGACGGCATGCTGCTCGCCGGCGATGGCGATCAGCCGCGCGCTGATACGTCCCGCCGTGGCGACCACCTCATCGTGGCTGACGAGCTCAGCCTGCGCCTCGTTCACTTGCTCCTGAATCTCGGCGCGCGCATCCTCGTCGAGCGAGGTCGCCAGTTCCTCGATCAGGGGCCTGAGCGGCGAATTGCGCCAGCTCGACAGGTCCTTCTCGGCATCACGCAGGGCAACCTGCACGTCGAGCGGCAGCATCCGCCTGAGCGAGGAGCCGATCGCCATCTCGGGATCGTCGCCGCCGAAGACGATGTACTCATAGTCGGCCAAGCTCTCGGGATCGCGGCCGAGATTGGCCTTCGGCTGAAAGCGATAAGTGAGCCGCGCGACCATCGGCGGGCCGGGATCGACCACGCAATCGTTGAGATGTGCCATCAACCTCGGATCGTCCGTAAAGTCGGTCAGCTCGACCGCGACCTCGATCTTCTCGCCCAGCTTGTCTTCGCCCAGGCCATCCCAGAAATGCTCGAGCCCGAGCTGCCGGTCGCGTTCGGAGAGACCCGGATCGAGGATCAGCTGCAGGGCCCGGACGAAGTTGCTCTTGCCGACCTTGTTCTCGCCGACGATGACGATGCTCTCGCCAGTCTCGACGTCGATCTCAGAGAAGTTGGCAAAATTGCTGATCTTCACCCGCGATATGCGCACACGTATCTCCCCCCACGATTCTATTCCGCCGCGCGATTGGCTCGCGCGGCGATGTCGGCGCAGCGCGTCATGAGCGCCTCGAACGGCTCTGCATCTTCCAGCAGCAGCCCATCCTCGACCATGCGGCCATAGTCTTCTTCCAGCGCTTTGGCAGCATCGCCGCCGGGCACGAGCTCCAACCCGCCGTTGACGGCAGCCGCATAGTCGATCGGTCTGCGATCGGCCGCCTTCTCGGCGAAGAACATCCCCTTGTGCCGCGCGACCGCATTCGCCAGCACCCGATCCGCCAACGCCGCATCCGCGAGACCAGCTTCGTCCAGGCGCACGACATCATGCCAGTGCCGTGCGAAGCGATCGCCGCGTAGTCGATCCTGAAGGCAGAAAACGTGGATGGCGGTCGCTTTCTCCCAGAAGGTCCGTTCCGCGTGCATGACACGCGGCCGCGCCGTCGGGAATACCAATCCGTCGATCAGACCGGCGGCGTCGCAGGAGACGTCGCGCAGGCTCGCCGGTTCGCCCGTCGAGCGGGCGCCGAACTCCAGCATGACGCTGGGCGCGACATAGCCGGACCCGGCCGCGGTCGCCTCATAGTCGATGAAGAGCTTGTCATCCTCGACGCGGATGGCCGCCGCCAGACCTTCGGCGGCCAGTGCGGTCACGATTACGGGCTGCACAGTTTCCGCGACCCATGTCGGCAACCGCCGACGGACCTCGCTGGACCAGCGCTTTTCCTCGCTCCGCGTTTTCGGCAGACCCTCGCCATTGTCCCCGACCAGATCGGGCGCAATCGCCCGAATGTCGTAGGTCAGATCCACGTCCTCCGAAAACCGGCGAATGACCTGATAGGCTTTCGACAGCGACGTGCCGCCCTTGAACACCAGATGTTCGCCAAGCGGCGCGGCGTAGAGGGTCGCCAACGCCCACACCACCCAGACATCCTTTTCGAGGAGATGGGTGGGACGGCCCGAACGGTCGGCCGCGACGCCCAGCGCGTCGCGACGGTCCTCGGCCGAAAGCTGGAGAAAGACGTCAGCCATACGCCGCCTTTCCGACGCTCTGCGCGAGCCATGTCGGAAGCTGCGGCGCGGCGGCGACCAATTCGCCGAACACGCCCGGCGGCATCTTCCGCTTCAATGTCGTGAGCGCTGCCTCTGCCTTTTCCGGGCCGAGCCAGGCCAACGCCCGCACGGCCTCCCCTGCCGGCCGGTTGGCCAGGGCCAGTTGCCAGCGCGGTGCATGCCGCAGTTCCACGACCTGCTTGCCGAGGTGCATCTTTCGACTGCGCCCGGAGGTCAGATAGACCGAGCGGACGGGCACTTGCGTCGTCAAGCCAAGGGCGTTCGCCGCGGCGGCGCCGTTCGAGACGATGACCTCCCCCTTTTGGGTGGCAAGGGCCTCGACAGCCTGCTCGACCGAAGGCGTGCGTGTGCCGAACCGGCTGGCGATGGGGCGCAGATAGACGCCACGACCGGCGCGGATGAGCTGCCCGCGCTCCGTCAGGCGCGACAACGCCTGATCCACGGCCGCCCGGTTCCCGAGGTGCAGCAGACTCTTGGCGGACACAGGAGCGCCTTCGGGCAAGCCCGTCGAATGCGACAAAATCTGTTCGGTCAGCCGAGTCATACTCTTTCTCCTGTTAGAAACATACGCGGTTTTCTGACATTTTTCAAGGAACCCTTCTGAAGGGACATGACCGGATAAAGGGGGGAAGGCCTTCCCCTGCGGCCGAGCCAAGGTCTCGGCCCACCCCTTCTGCGGGGAAAGCCCCGCAACGCCCCCGGTAGAGTGAGAGTGCAGACCGGGTTTTCCGTGACGGGTTGAGGGCTGGAGAAGAGGTCTCCGGCGCCCGTCGCGGAGAACCGCGATGTTCAGGAATGACCGCAACGGGCGTGCCGGCTCTGACCGAGCGAGCCTATATGACGACATCACCAGCAAGATCATCGCCGAGCTGGAGGCAGGCCGCTTCCCCTGGGTCCAGCCCTGGGGATCGGCCTCGGTCAAGGCGCCCCTCGCCATGCCGAGGAACGCCGCAACCGGGCGGCATTATTCGGGGATCAATGTGCTGATCCTCTGGGGCGCGGTGATCCAGCACGGCTTTCCCGGCCAGAGCTGGCTGACCTTCCGCCAAGCCCTGTCACTCGGCTGCAACGTCCGCCGGGGCGAACGCGGCACCACCGTCGTCTATGCCGACCGTTTCACGCCGGAGGACGAGAAGCGACGCGCCCGCGAGGCCGGCGAGGAAGCTGCCGCGATCCCGTTCCTCAAACGATTCACGGTGTTCAACGCGGCGCAATGCGATGGCCTGCCGGAGGATGTGGCCATCGTGGCTCCCCCACCTCCGCCCGGCCTCATCGAGCCGCAGGTCGAGGCCCTGATCCGGGCCACCAGCATCGACTTCCGCATCGGCGGGGACCGCGCCTTCTATGTCCCCGCGCTCGATTATGTGCAGGTGCCGCCGCCCCAGGCGTATTTCGAGCCGATCAACTGGCACAGGACGGCCCTGCACGAACTGGGGCACGCCACAGGCCACCCCTCGCGCCTGAATCGTGATTTCTCGGGTTCCTTCGGCTCGAAGAAATACGCCTTCGAGGAGCTGGTCGCCGAGATCAACGCGGCTTTCTGCTGCGCCTCGCTCGGCATCACGCCCACCGTCCGCCATGCCGACTATATCGGCTCCTGGCTCGAGGTGCTGCGCGAGGACAATCGCGCCATCGTGCGCGCGGCTTCCCAGGCCAGCAAGGCCGCCGACTGGCTGCTCGGGTTTCTGCCTGGCGCCGATGTCGATGCGGCCGACGACGAACGGCAGGCGGCGTGATGATCTTCGAAGACCGGAAAGGCGTACAAGCGGGCTTCCGGCTTTACGCCTTTCCGCCCGCCTGGCGCTGCCCTCCGAGAGTGAGAGGGCGGCGCTTCGCTTCGTGACGGGTTGGAGGTCGAGAGAGAGGCTCCCGGCCGCCCGTCGCGGAGTAACGAACATGGCGACTGCCATTCAGAAGATCACCCTGTCGTCGGCGCGCGACATCCCATTCAACAAGCTGGTGCTGAGCCAGTCCAATGTCCGGCGCGTCAAGGCCGGCGTCTCGATCGAGGAGCTGGCCGAGTCCATCGCCCGGCGCGGTCTCATCCAGAGCCTCCATGTCCGTCCCGTCCTCGACGCCGATGGCGCCGAGGGCGGCATGTTCGAGGTGCCCGCCGGCGGCCGCCGCTATCGGGCGCTCGAACTGCTCGCGAAGCAGAAGCGCCTGGCCAAGACCTCGCTGGTGCCCTGCGTCGTCGGCGACGCCAACAGCGACATCCTGGTCGACGAGGTCTCGCTGGTCGAGAACATGGAGCACGCGCCGCTGCATCCACTCGACCAGTTCCGTGCTTTCCAGGCCATGCGCGAAAAGGGCATGGCCGAGGAAGCCATCGCCGCCGCCTTCTCCGTCGGCGTCAATGTCGTGAAGCAGCGCCTGCGTCTCGCTTCCATCTCGCCGGCGTTGCTCGAGATCTATGCCGAGGATGGCATGACGCTCGAACAGCTCATGGCCTTCACCGTCAGTTCCGACCATGCCCGCCAGGAACAGGTCTGGGACGCGATCAAGGATGGCTGGCAGAAAGAGCCCTATCACATCCGCCAGATGCTGACCGAGACCACGGTGCGGGCTTCCGACAGACGGGCCGTCTTCATCGGCGTCGAGGCTTATGAGGCGGCCGGCGGCATCGTGCTGCGCGACCTGTTCCAGTCGGACGATGGCGGATGGCTGCAAGATCCGGCCCTGCTCGACCGCCTGGTGGCCGACACCGGCTGGCTGCCGGAGCCGCTGCGCCTGGTCGACCTCGATGATGGGCAGACCATCGAACCGGGCACGGAGGCAGACGCCGGAGACGATGCCGCTTTGCCGGACTTCCTCAGCAAGGATGGCGACGACGAGGAAGCCGACGAGATCGAGGACGACGACGCCCTGACGATCGCGGCCGAATGACCATCACGGCGGGGAAGTGGCTTGAGGTCGCTTCCCCGCATCGTCGCAAGGAGACCCTCCATGATCGAACCCGCCCCGTCCGCCGCGCGCCGCGTCGTCTTTCAGTATCTCGTGCCCGTTCAGGTCGAGGTCGAAGACGGTCTCGTCGTTTGCGTCACTGTCATCGACAAAACGCCGGTGCGCGATCCATCCCTGGTCGAAGGCGATGCCGGCTACCTGCCGGAAGCCGTCGCCGCCGACGACGACGGCCAGCCCTGGCCATCCTGGCGGTTCGGCTACTGACCGCCTTCGATTCCCCCCAATTCAGTCCGGCCATCGCGCCGGGCTTTCTCGTTTCAGGAGCCTGTCATGGCCGACTATTTCACCCATTTCTCGTGCCTGCTCGACGTCGGCACGCCCGAGAACGCTGCCCGAGCGCTCGATCTCTACAACCGCCTGGCCGCCCGGTCGTGGTCGTCGACTGGAAGAGCGACGTGAACCCCGACGCTCAGACGCTCGACCACTATCGGGCTCAGGTCCGCGCCTATCTCGATATGACCGGCGCCGAACGCGGACTGATCGTCCTGATGACGAGGGGAACGGCAGTCGCCGTCTCGCCCTCGCCGCAGACGGTGGCGGCCTGACGGAGGGAGAAACAATGGCCTCCCGCAAGCGCCCCACCGGCTCCAACCAGGACGATCTCTTCAACCCCGAGATCGAACTCCTGCTGCCGGCTCGGCTTGCCATTGACGGCAAGGTGCTGGAAAGCCCTGTGCGCCAGTTGGCTGTTCCAGCGCGGCGCGTGCGTTGCCGACTGCGCCCCTTCGCCATCCGCCGCGTCAATGGTCACGAGACGACCCTGGAATCCGGCGAGATTCTGAAGGTCATCAGCGCGAAGACGGCCACGCCATTGGAAGCCGATCTCATTCTCCTTGTGCCCGGCGCAACGGAGCCGGAACGGATCGCCGCGGCGCTCGAACTGGGTGAAGGCCGGTGGATGAATGTACCGCCCACCAGCATCGACACGCTGGATCGTTCCGCGCGCAGCGAGCGCCTGAAGGCTGTCTCCGCTTCCTGGGTCGACGCGCTTCATCTGCGCGAGGGGCGAGCCGCGGCGGACGGCCAGCCCGCGCAGCCTGGCTTGCGGCGTCCACAGGTCGGCGCGCTTCATGCCGCGCTTGCCCATGCAACGCGATCGACGGATCCGGCCACCATCGTCATGCCGACGGGCACGGGCAAGACCGAGACAATGCTGGCGCTCAATGCCAACCGGCGGTTCGAACGCCTGCTGGTGGTAGTGCCGACCGACGCGCTACGCGAGCAGATCGCGGGCAAATTCGAGACCTTCGGCGTCCTGAAACAGCAGAAATGCCTCGATGAGACCTCAGCCTTCCCTTTGGTCATGCGGCTCTCGCATATTCCGACCAGCCAGGCCGAAGTCGACGAAATCTTCGACAGCGCCAATGTCGTCGTCACCACGATGCAGATCGCTGGCCGCGCCGAGGCGCCGGTGCAGGAGCGGATGGCGGCCCGCGCCTCAGCGCTCTTTATCGACGAGGCGCATCATATCGGGGCACGGACGTGGAAGTCCTTCCGCGGGCTCTTCGTCGAGCACGAGCCACCGATCCCGGTGATCCAGTTCACCGCTACGCCGTTTCGCGAGGACGGAGGCCGTGTCGATGGCGAGTTCATCTACACCTACCCGCTGAAAAAGGCGCAGCAGGAGGGCTATTTCAAGCCGATCCGCTTCGAAGCCGTTTTCGGTCTGGACCAGCCTGACACTGACCAGGCCATCATCCACAAGCTCGGCGAAGTGCTCGCCACCGACCTGGACGCCGGCCTCAATCATCTGGCGATGGCCCGTTGCAACACGATCGAACGGGCCAAGCACCTCCACAGCCTCTATGCAGCGATCTATCCGGATTTTCGGCCAGTCATCGTCCACAGCCAGCAATCGCTGAAGGAACGGCGCGAAAATCTGGCCGCGCTACGCCGTTTTGAGAGCCGGATCATCGTTTGCGTCGATATGCTCGGCGAGGGCTTCGACCTGCCCGAGCTGAAGATCGCTGCATTGCACGATCATCACAAGAGCGTCGCGGTGACGATCCAGTTCGTCGGCCGCTTCACCCGCCAGGACCCGACACTGGGTGATGCCACGGTGATCGCCAATACCGGCATCGACGATGTCGATCGCGCGCTGGCCAAGCTCTACGCCGAAGACGCCGACTGGAATGCGTTGGTGGAGGCGCTCAGTTCCGCAAAGATCGAACGCCAGGTTCGCCGCGCGGAGATGTTCAAGGGCTTTTCGGGGGATCTGAGCGACATTCCGCTCCAGACCCTCGAACCAAAAATGAACGCGGTCCTACACCGGACCTCTTGCGACGCTTGGGATCCCTTTCGCGCAGAGGAACTCTACGACCCCGGCGTATATCTCGGCATGAAGCTCAACCCGCATCAACGGGTCGCGATCTTCGTGACTCGGGCGGAGGAGCAGGCACGCTGGACCTCCGCGCAGCAGGCAGTGAACGTCACCTGGGACCTGCACATGCTTCACTGGGATCAGGCAAGCGGTGTGCTCTATATCAGCAGTTCTGCCAAGGGGCCGTTTGACCGGCTCGCAAAGGCGGTTTGTGGCGATACGACGCGCCGCGTGGAAGGCGAGGAAGTGTTCCGCAGCCTCCACGGGTTCAAGCGGCTCATCCTGCGCAATCTCGGCCTCACCCACCATCAGGGACGAGGCGTCCGCTATTCGATGTATATGGGCGTGGATGTCGCCGATGGGCTCGACAGTGCGAAGTCCCAGTTGAGGATCAAGAACAACATCTTCGCCACCGGCTTCCTCGACGGCCTTCCTGCCTCACGTGGATGCTCGGCCAAGGGCAAGTTCTGGTCCAGCGCCAAAGTCAATGACCTGACCGACTGGGTGGACTGGTGCCAGGATGTCGGCCGCACCGTGAACGATCCCAGCATCACGACCGACGGCGTCTTCAAGAGCGCGATGCGCCCCCACCAGATCAGCCAACGACCGGCTGTTCCGCCCGTGGCGATCCATTGGCCTGAATCTCTGATCACACAGTTCGAGGAGCGGATTGAGATCTCGTTTGGCGATGTGCCGGTAACCTTCGCCGAATGCGATATCGAGTTGCTCGATAACGCGCGCACCGGGCCGCTGCGCTTCGCCGTGCGAAGCGACGACCACGCGGCCGAGTTCGAGATCGTCTTCAGCGACGGCCACGCCCGTTACCCCCAACGCGCCGGCCCCAAGGCGACGATCAAGATCGGCGGCAAGGTCCAGACGCTCTCGGAATCCTTCGGCGAGGACTCGCCTCAGATCGACTTCGGTGATGGCTCGCTTCTCATCTACAGCCATCTCTACACCCTGCCCGAGGGCGAAACGATCGAGCCGTACCCGTCAGACAAGATCGAGGCATGGGATTGGTCGAAGGCCAATATTTGCGTCGAATCGCAGGGCAAGGACAAGCGCGCCGACTCTGTCCAGCGTCTGGTCATCGACACCCTGTTGGCCGACCCAGATCCCTATGACGTGATCTTCGACGATGATGGCAAAGGCGAAATCGCCGATGTCGTGGCGCTGCGCATAACCGACAGCGTCGTTTCCGTGACCCTGTACCACTGCAAATATTCAGGGGCGGATACGCCAGGTGGGCGCCTCGGAGACCTTTATGAGGTTTGCGGACAGGCTCAGAAATCCGCTCGGTGGCGCGACCGGCCAAACCGCATGCTTCAACACATGCTGCGACGCGAAAAGATGCGCCGCGACCGTGGTCTCAGCTCGCGAATCGAGCAGGGCTCAGCCGCCGCGATCAAGAAGCTCAAGGTCGGGTGGCAAGATCACCGCTTCGAGTTCGACGTCCGCATTGTGCAGCCGGGGCTATCCCGACAAGCCATCGGCGAAGAAGGCCTGCATCTGCTCGCCGGCGTCGAAACCTACCTACTCGAAACCCGCGCCATGAGGCTGAAAGTTATTGGAAATGAATGATGCCTAGGGGCATCGGAAATCTTCTTATGCTGTGAATTTTCTCAAGCCTTGGGGGCAGGCTTCGTGTCAACTTTTGGGTTCACTTTTTTATCGCGCAAAGCGCTGGGCCAGGCCGAACAGATGATGTTCGGCGGCGCGGCGGGAGTGCGCGATGAGGTTGGTTTCCTCATCGTCCACCAGCGCTACGCAGATCACTTCTTCCCCGGCACATCGGTTCTGCACACACGGCTGCGCTACGCGCTTCTCATCCCCTGGCTTTACCAAAGCCTGCGGACGAAACGCCCTGTTCCCAAGGATTTTGGCCAAGCCTTTTCTGATCTCGAACATGAGCTGACCGGCCGGCTCAAATATGTCGAGGGCGTGGGCGGCGAGAAGGATGGCGTGATCGGAGGGGAGGTCTTCCCCCGCACGATCAGTCAGCCGCCAGCCTATGTCTATTGGACGGCGCTCACCAAATGGGGACTGATCGGCGCCCGCCCCGATGGCCGGCCGTGGAGCCGCCCGGACATGGCGAAGCTCCTGGCAGCGTCCAGCAAGCGCGCGCACCATGACGATGACGGAAAGCCCCTAGAAACAGTCGCCTGGCCCATCTCGGGGCTGATCGATGCACCCAAGGACTGGGATTCTTGGGGTGACTGGAATGACCGGTATTCCCAGGATGACCAAGGAAAACTAGCGCTCGACCTTTCACCCCCAGAGCAGATCTATCTCGCGACCAAACTTCGCGCCGTTCGCTCGCCGACCGATCCAAGTGAGCCGTCGCTCTTGTCGAAATTGGTTGGAAAGCCACTCGGCGGGGCAGATCACTGCTGGGACAACGAAATCCTAGCCCTCGCCGGCAGGGAAGCCGCCATGCTGAAGCGGGCCGGCCAGGCTGCCGCGCTTTCGGCCATCGGCAGGGCGATCTATGCGGCTCAGGTCGAGACGCTCAAGGAAACCCGCGACAAGCGGCCACAGCCAAATTTGCACCGCGCCGAACTGAACGACGCGATCGAGCAATGGGGCAAGCAGGCCGCTCGGCTGGATATGGACCTGTTTCTCGCCGAAATCGGCCACCTCCCGCCTGCGGTGGAGGGTGTGTTGAAAGAAACTTCGGCCTGGGTCAGGGCGAATGGCAAGGACCCCATGCAGCTTCTCGAGGTGTACGCGCGGGCGGAAGTCAGCAGGAAAGACAATCGCGCGCGTCTCGCCAGCAATCAGTTCGGGGTCGACCGGCGTATGGAATGGCAAGGCGAGCACCATGGCCGCGCCGAGCCGCTCCATTATCGCTGGGGGAATGTGAAGCGGCTCCTGCGCGATCTGGAAGACGTCGCATGAGCGATCCTCAGGCATGGTCCGGTCAACCCTATCTCGACGAGATGCGGCCTGGGCGACTGGAGACGGTCAAGCTCGCATTGTTTGCGACCTACTCAGTCGATCTGTCGGCGGTCGCGGCGGCGTTGCTCGCCCTGATTGCTCGCAACAATGACAAGGGCAGCGGCACGGCGGTCGATTTTGCCGAGGCGATCGACAAGCTGCGCGATCGCGTCAGGATCATAATCCAGCGCGGTCGGATAGCCCGGCCGATAGCGCTTCCCCGTATCGCGGGCATCCTCGATCAGTTCATCGTCGAGCAGCCTTACGATGAACGAGAGCGCAGCTGGCATCCAAAGATTGCTTTGGTCGCCTACAACGGTCCCAAAGGGGAAACCCGCTGGAAGCTCTGGATTGGCAGCCGGAACCTCACCCGATCGCAGGATCTCGAGGCGGGCGTTTTGCTGGACGGCAGCGAAAAGCGCGCGAAAGGACGAGTTCGGCTCCCAGGCATCGGAGCACTGGGGGCCACTCTCGCGCGCTCCGCGTCGCGCAAGGATGCCGATGGCATCGCGGAGCAACTGGAGGCGGTCTGGTGGGATGCCCCAGACGGGTTTCAGCTGCGCAGCCTGCTCAATGGACTGGATGGAGGCGTTGCCCTGCCATCGGAACCACCAGCCGGCGCGGTCGATGGCATAACGATCATCAGTCCGTTCTTGTCGCCCGATTTTCTGAAGAAGGCAGGCAACTGGGGGACGGCTGCTTCCAGAACGCTGATCTCGTCGATGCCGGCCCTCACAGACATGGCGAGGCGGCCCGGCAAGCCGCTGGCCGGATTCTCCAAAATCCTCGCCTATGCTGCGCCAGACGTGCTCGCTGACGAAGCTCCGCTTGCGCTGCCAGGCGTCGAGCCCGCGCCCGAGGATGATGCGGAGCCGGTCCCCCTTGCTCTGCATGCCAAGATTTTTTGCTTCCACTCGGGCGAGAAGACCATCTTGAGGGTCGGGAGCGCCAATGCGACCGAGAGGGCCTGGTCGGGGCGCAACGCGGAAATCATGGTCGAACTCGAGGCAGGCGAAGCGTTCGCCTCCGGCCTGGCATTCCTGATCGGTAAAGCGACGCCGGTCACCATCGAGGATCTCGCCGTCGCCGATCCGTCCAGCACGAGCGCGGCCGATGCCCTGGAAGAGTCGCGCAAAGTGCTGATGGCATCCTGGAACCCGGTTCTGCGACGCGACGGGGAGCGCTTCTCGATCGATGCGGGGGCAGTTCCCTCGCTTGCCTATCCCGAGCACGTGCTGCACGCCGGACCTGCAAATGGCGACCTGCTGGCTTGGCCGACCGACGCCGTCCGCCTCGATCTTGGCACGATCCCCTTGTCACTCCAGTCCGCCTTCATTCAGGCTCGGATCAGCGGCCCGGACGGCGCTTTGCGATGGATGCAGCGTGTCACCGTCGATCCGCCTCTCGAAGAGCAGCGTGATCTGGCCGCGCTGGCCAGCCACATGGGGCTTCGTGCATTTCATGACTGGATGCGCGCGATGCTTAGCGGCGACACACTGCCCATCGGCGGTGGCGCATGGGATGAAGACGCCGGGGTGCAGAGCAACCGCCCCCAGAGCCTGGGATACGACCGCCTCACGCTCGAGGATATCCTCACGGCTTGGGCACGCGACCGCAAAGCGTTCGGTCGGGCCGATCGTCATTTTGCGCCCTATGTCGACGCCCTTCTCGCCCACGGTGAGAATCTGAGCGAAAGGGAGAAAGCTGACTTGAACGAACTCGCGCAGATCTGGGCCATCGCGCGGACCCAGCTTGCCTCATGAGCGCCAGATCGAAACCCTTCCAGGCCGCAACGGTCAGGGCTGCAACGGCCGCGCTGTCAGGAGGCAACCCGCTACGCCGGTTCCTGGTCGCGGACGAGGTCGGCCTCGGCAAAACCGTCGTCGCCCGTGACACGCTGGCAGCCCTGGCGAGCAAAGCGCGCAAGTTCACGGTCTATTATATTACGAGCGGGCTCAAGGTCGCGGACCAGAACAAGGTCGAGCTGCTCCGGTTCCTCGACAAGAACGAAGCCAAGGACGCACTCTCCACCATCGACCGCGTCGGCCTCATTCCGTTTGAGGAACGGCGCAAGGGGAAGATACGGCTCTACGCCTTTACGCCCACCACATCATTCTCCAGTTCGCAGCGCCTCTACGGCGGAAAGGCTGTCGAGCGTGCGTTCATCAAGCTCCTGTTGGATGAGCTATACCCCGGCCTGACCGATGCCTTTCCTGAAGGCTATATCGAATATGGCGCGACCTCAGGCTGGCCATGGGCGTGCGAGGAGGCTCAGGGCAAATTCGACAACGTCTCCGCCCTCTTCAAGACGGCCTATGGCCGAGCGCTACGCACGGAATTTGGCAAGCCGGCCCGCGAGAACATTCTGCGTGCGATCGCGACGAGCAAATATGGTCAGAGCTTGGGCCGGATGCGAAAGGCGCTAGCTCAAGCCGCTTTGGATTCCGCCCCGCCCGACCTCGTGATTTTCGACGAGTTCCAATGCTATCGCGAGTTGCTCGACGCAGGCGCGGATAACCCTTTAGCGCGCCAACTTCTGGCGGGTAACGATGGAGAGGCGCCGCCGCCGATCCTCCTCCTGTCCGCCACGCCCTACCGCTTCTATGCGGAGCGCTGGGAAAGCGGCGTCGGAGCCGCTCCCCATGTCGAATTTTTCAAGATTATCGAGTTTCTGGGCGGGGCGGCTGCACGCGCTGAGGCCGAAACCCAATTTCGTCGGTTTGGTGATCTCTTGCATTTGATCGGTCATCTGCCGCCCGACAGTCGGCAGGCGGCGATCGAAGAGGCCCAAGCCCTCAAGCATCATCTGGAGACGCTCCTCACACCGCTCATGTCGCGGACCGAGCGCCCGGTTTCCGACCATACCGGAGAGCCTGCGCCGCCCTCAGTAAGGATCGAGCCGCACGATCTCGACGTCTATCGCCATTTTACCGACCACGTATCGCCCAAGCTCGCAGGCAGCGCGGTCAGCTATTGGCTTTCAGTGCCGCTCCCTGCGCAGGCGCTGGGGGACCGTTATCAGATTTCTCGCGATATAGACTTTCCCGCCACGCGCAGCGTTCCCCGCCTCGGGGTCACCAATTGCTTCAAGCCGCCAAAGGATGGCTGGGGAAGCGCCAAGCTCCGAGCCCTCAATAGCCTTGTACCGACAGAGGTGCTTGCGCTCCCTTGGGTGTTGCCATCGCTGACCTGGTGGACGCCTTCAGGCCCATGGGCGAAGATGACGCAATCGCCCAAGATGCTGATCTTCAGCAGGTTCAGAGCAACACCACAAAGTCTGGCAGCCCTCGTCAGCCTCGAGGTCGAGCGCAAATGCGTTGGAAAGAGCAATCTTCCCTACACCGCCGCGTGGAAGAAGCGGCACCTTAACCCGAAGCCTAACCAAGGCCCCACGCTCGCCCTGTTTCACCCGAGTCCTTTCCTAATCCGAGCTGTCGATCCCCTCGATGTGAAGGGGAAGGCGACCGTGAAGCAGATCAGAGCCAGGACGCGGCAGCAGATTATTAGGGCGCTGCCCGCGTCAATCGCGCCCGAGGCACCGAATGCGCGCAGCAACCGGCGGCGCAAACCGGCCTGGGCGATCCTCGCGGCCATAGAACGCGCGCAGAAGGCGCCGCTGGCTCGGGAGTTCGCAGCGGTCCAGAAGAGCTGGGGCCGGGTCGCGCCGAAGGACGCAACGCTTCAAACCTTGCTCAAACAGCGCCAAGAGGCCGACCCGATTACCTGGCTGAGCCGATGGGAACTCGACGCCCTGGTCGATATGGCTCTCGGCGCTCCCGGGGTCGTGACGGGCCGAGCACTCTATCGCCACCTTCCAGAGCTTTTCGATTTCCAGGAGCAGCATTTCGCACGGCTTGTGAACTTCTGCTGGACGCGGCTGCGCACCTATCTGGACCGCCCTGTTTTCTGGTCTGTTTTGCCCGGCGAAGACGCGACGCAGAAATATCAGAATGCGTGCGTTGATGGCTGCTTGGAAGCGGTCCTGGATGAACATTTCTGGCTACGCAAATCTAAGGTCAACCCCGATGGGCTGATCGAGGACTTGTCGGCCGCGCTCGCAGCAAACGTCGGCACCTTCGGGTTCAAGGGCGCGAAGAAAAAGGACAAGATCCGTATCCGCTGTCACGCCGCGGTGCCGTTTGGCGGCACCGAGACGGAGACGCATCGACAGGACCATGATGTCGATGAACCGCCACCAGCGCGCTCTGAGGAAATCCGCAGCGCGTTCAATACACCGTTCTGGCCCCACGTCCTGGCGACGACCTCCGTCGGACAGGAAGGTCTCGACTTTCATAGCTGGTGCGACAGGCTCGGCCACTGGGATCTTTGTTCCAGCCCGGTTGACCTGGAGCAACGAGAAGGCCGCGTTCAGCGCTTCGGTGGGCTGACTGTGCGCCAACCACTCGCCCGAAAGCTAGGCGAACAAGCCTTGGCGCAGGCACGAGGCCAAGCATCGTCACCATGGGACATCATCGCACGCGACGCCGACAAGGCGTTCGAGGATGACAAAACCGGCCTCAGCCCGTGGTGGACGATGGAAGGCGCGGACCTAAAGCGGCATTTGTTCGCGCTTCCCCAAAGTCGCGACATTGATCGGTTCGCGAAGTTGCGGACGCAAAGGCTGCTCTATCGCCTTGCTTTGGGACAGCCGGACCAGGAGGACCTGGTCGAGCTGTTGACGCATCACGACGTGGAAACGACGCGGTCGCTGCAGGCGTTGACCCTCGATCTGTCCGCATTCTCACGAGAGAAGCGCCTCGATGAATAGCGGGCGTGCCGGCCGGCGCTCCCGGCACGCCCGTCCTGTTCATGCGGGGCAAGCAGCCCCTCACGCGGCCGGATCATATGACGACCGGCCTAGTGGGCTTCATGCGGGTTCGCCGCCATTCCCACCACCATGCTTGATCCTCCCCACCGTGCGGCTTCTCCCATGGTCCCCGCGCTTTTCGGGTCCGGGTCCCCATTCTGTTCAGGCGCCCGGCGTTTCGCCGATTGGACCGAGCGTGTCGATCTCGGCGATCTTCTGAAACTCGCTGAGATAGTCCTGCTGGTAGGTGGCCAGCCAGCGAACCACTCGGTTGTTCGCGAGGAGCTTAGCGATGTATCCGCGCGCAACGGTCAGATGCAGGTTGTCGATACCGTAGGTTTCCTCGATTGATTTCACCTGAGTTTGAAGCGTCGCCAGCTCGCGCTCCATACGGGCAATCTGTTGACCCGAAGGCGTCGGCTTCCCGGCGCCCTTGCCCTTCTTGGTCGTAGCGAGCTGGTTCTCGGAGGTGGCTGCGCGCAGAGCGCGGGCAAACATGACCGTGAAATTGTTCTGACCGATCATCAGATCAGCGGCTTCAAACTGCCTGACGGCCGTCATTTGACGCAGAATGTCGAACACCTTCATCGAGCAAGGCGTGTCCTTCAGCATCTCTGCGGCCTCCGGGCTGATCCCCTCCAGAAGCCGGAAACGCCGCAGCACGGACTCGACCTGAAGGTTCAGGGCGGCGGCGATGTCGGCGGATGACACGCCCCGATCCATCGCGCGCGCGATCATCCGATGCTCCTGGATCGGGGGGATGCGGTTGACGCGCTTGTTATAGGTATAGGTGTCGTCGTCAGCGGCGAGCAGGCATTCGACCTCGGCGATGCCGAGTTCTTTCAGTGCCTCCAGCCGCAGATGGCCGTCCAGAAGGAACCAGGTTCCGGCGTTCTTTGCGTCCGCCATGACGACGGGCGCTTCGATCAGGCCGATCGCCTTGATAGAACTCAGCACCTGTGAATAGGACCGGCTCGCCCGGGCGCCATCCGGCAACGCCTTGAGCGGAACGATCGCCGCGACGGGAATCGTCAGAAAATCCCGGTCGAAGGCGAGGTGAATACGACCGTCCTCCCGGTCTTTCGGTTCATCAGCCATGATCGTCGCCCGATACGCGGGCTTTGAGCGCCCGCGGCATGGTCGCCAGCCCCTCCGCCCTCAGCAGATTGATGAAGCCATCATTGCCGAGCAGATCCTTCAGCGCCTCGACAACGAACAGCAGCCGGATCTGGGTGAAATCCGACTTTTTGACGAGGAGACGCTGCTTTTCGGCTTCGCGTTGATAGACCTGCATTAGATCGGCGGCCGTCATTCGTCGACTGCTCGTCTTCCGGCCCAAACGTCCGACGGGCAATCCGCCCTTGCGCTGACTCCGCATACGCATGTCGAGCAGGCGGCGGACGGCGGCGAGCTTCTTGCCCCTGAGTTTCCCGGTCTCATAGGCGTCGAGAAGCAGATTCTGCGCCTCTTCCGTCTCGGCCTTGGAAATCTCCATCGCCAGGGTGATCGGAATGAGTCCGGTTTCGACCGCGGCCACCAGCCGCTCCTCGCCGCGCTCGAGGAGCGAAGCGATCATGTTTACCCAGGATGCCCCGACGCCGATCTTCTCGGCGATGGTCGCATCGCTATAGCCGCGGGACCGTAGAGCACCGATTTCACGAATAAGGTCGATGGGGCGCGGCGTGCGTCGTGCGATATTCTCGACCAGGCTCATCACGAGGCATTCGCTCTCGCTGGCCTCGATCACCACGGCCGGAATCTCAGTCTGGCCCAGCATCTGGAAGGCTTCCAGCCGGCCTTCACCGCAGACCAGATCATATCGTGGGCCGCCAGCTCCATCACGGCGGCTCACCGTGATCGGCCGCTTGAGGCCGATGACCTCGATGTTGTTCACGATCTCCCGATGCTGGCGCTTGTTGCGCGCGCGTGGGTTCAGAACCGTGATCCGGGAGATGGGGATCATTTCGATCCGGTTCGGTCGAACGGCAGGCATCAGGCAGCCTCCGCAAGAGGAATGGGCGTAGCGATGTCGTAGAGAAGGTCGAGGTCGTCGAAGCGGTAGGCATCGAGCCCGAGCGCATTGTCCTCTCCCAGCCGCAGCTTTTCGGAGAGCATGTCGATGCGCGGGAACAGGTAGTAGTCGAGCGGCGCCCGATTGGCGCTGTCCATCCGCACGACGATGGTGATGTCAGGCGCGAGCGAGGTATCGAAGCGCAACTGCCAGCGCAAAAGCCCGGTCGGCGTCTCGATGCACCGGGCCACCACCACGGAAAGGCTGAACTCGCCGTTGACGATCACCCGGTCGGTCTCAAGATCCTGCCAGGCAGCGCTGCCCGTAGCCTGCAATCCGTCGAGCACCTCACGGAGAATGCCGGGATGGAGCTTACGCAGCTCGCGGTTGATTTCGACGTAGCGGTAATCGCGATCCGGCGTGAAACCCACGAGGCTGTAGGCGCGAAGTAGGCTGCCAAAGCGGGAGCTGTAGGCGCTGCTGGACTGCATCCCATCGCATTCGTCGATGACGATGCCGGATAGCAAACCCCTTTGTTGGTACAGCTTCCTCAGAGATTGCAGCATCTCCTCGTCGCTCAAACGAAAGGAGCGCGCGCCGATGATGGTCCTTGCCGCCTCGAACAGTTCGCGCTCGACGACGGCCGCGAAAGCATCCTGCGCCCTGATCCACATCTCCGGATCGTTCTGGACGCGCTTTTTCTTCAGCTTGAAGGACCGGCGATTCCATACGTTGTCGCCGACGTATTTCTCATTGATCAGAATCTGGTGGACGGTCCCCCTGGTCCAAGGGCGTCCGAGATCGGTCGGAATGCCCCGTTCATTGAGATCAGCCGCAATTCCCCGCTCGCTGTATCCCTGATGGACGAAGGCGCGGTAGATGCCGCGCACCAGATCGACTTCTTCCGCCGGGCCAAGCGTTAGGATCACCCGATCGGTCTGGATGCTCTTTTGCTCACCCCGTTCGAGGAGGCCCTTGGTGGCGCCATGCTCGTCGATCAGGGTCCGTCGCAGGCCGAATCCTGCCGGCCCACCCTGACGATAGCCCTTCTCGATCAGCCGGCCCTGACCCGCGAACACCTTGGTTGAGAGTTCACGGCTGTATTCGCCGGCCATCGCGCGCTTGACGCCTTTGACGATGGTGGAGATCGGGCTGCCATCGTTGTCGAATTGCTCGGCGCAATACTCCATGGCGATGCCGGCGCGTCGGCAGATATATTCGTAATAGGCGCTCTCGTCGGCATCCGGAAAGCGGCCCCAACGGCTGACGTCATAGACGAGCACCAATGTGAAATCAGTGCTCCCGGACTGCACGTCCTCGATGAGCTGCCTGAGCGCATCGCGCCCCTCAATCTTCAGGCCGCTCTTTCCCGCGTCCGCATAGGTCCGGACGATCTCTATCCCGCGAGCTTCGGCATATTTCTTGATCGCGTCGGATTGGTTTTCGGTCGAATATTTTTGATGGTCCGTCGACATGCGGACGTATTCGGCAGCCCGAAGAAGACGTTCAGGCTGCCCGGACCGATCGTCGTCGTGAAGTCTCCGGCTCGTCACATCACGCCCTCCTGAAATCGACTGCGGCGGTCCGGGCGACCTACCGCCGCAGCGCATGACGGGCCTCAGCCGTCACTCCGCACTGAAGCCAGTGTAACTGCGGAGAATACGGAAGATGTTGCCGAAAAAGGGCAGGAAATTACCCCTATGGACAGGCGTCCTCGGAGGGCGAGAAATCTACGCGCAGACCATCGCGGAGCTGCTGCGCAAGGAGCATGGCGACAGCCATCGCGCGATCAAGCAGCTCATGCGCCAGACCGAGGCGAGTGAGAGGACCGTCAAGCATTGGCTCTCAGGGCAACACGGGCCGGATACGGTCTATTTCCTCCGTCTCGTGGTTTCGTCACCTGTCATCAGGGCCTTCGTTCTCGGCCTGATCGAAGGACCTGCGGCAACCCCGCTGACAGATCCGGTGGATCGCATTTCGCTCGCAAGAGCCCGGGAAGCCTACGTGGCCGGCGGAGCCGCTGGCGGAAGGCCAGCAACAGGCGCGCAACATAATGACCGTGATCGTGTCCCTGAACGCGACCCTATAAATGTCCCTGATCGGGCGGAACTCAACGAGCGACAACGCTGGTTCCTGGACCGAGTCGCGGACAGCCGGTGCGGCGCCAACGAGATCGCGGCGGCTTGGACGGTGAGCCTGAAAACCGCGCGCCGGGACATCGCCTCCCTCAAGGCAGCTGACCTCATCAGCTATGTCGGATCGCGGCGGAAAGGACGGTGTCGTAGGACGCCGGGATAACAGAAGCCGCATTCGGGGACAGTCGCTGCATGATTGCCGGGGAAGAGATGCAGTCGCCGTGCTCTTCGGGCTTGTCCGATTTGCACGCCACGATACGACGCTCTGCTACGCTCGTATATTCGAGCTTCCATTCAGCATCATCTATCGCCTTCTATCCTTTTAGATAGGCGGTTGAAGGAAGTTGAAGTGAGGCAGCAAGTCGAACCCGCTATGAAGCGCACCATCCGGCGGCATCAACTCCGGGAAATGGTCCCTCTCGCAGACACCACGATCTATGACATGGAACAGCGCGGCGAATTTCCCCAGCGCTTCTATCTCACGTCCCGCTGCGTGGTCTGGGATCTGTCCGAGGTCGAAGCCTGGTTGGAAGAACGGCGCCGAGCTTCACGCGCCAAGGCGGTGAAGCGCGCGCCCATTCCGGACGTTCAGCTCCGCAAGACCCGCCCCATCAAACATCCGGCTCGGGCGTAAGCAGTTCCGTCGTCGGCGGATAGAGGGTCGGCGTGTATTTCTGGCCGGCGACCCAGGCGTCCACCAGGTTGGACCATTCCTGCATCATATGCCGGCGCTGATGCTCGTATTCCGCCTTGTTGTAGATGCCCCGTGAGGACCGCCCGTCCTCATGCGCCAGACACTTCTCAATCCAGTCGCTGTTGAAGCCCAACTCGTTCAGAAGGGTCGAGCCGGTGCGCCGGAGATCGTGAACCGTAAAGGACTTCAGCGGCAGCCCTTCCTTCTTGGCCCGCTCCACCACCGCCGTCGTGATCCGATTGAACGTCGCTCGCGACATCGGAGCGTCAGCGTCGTAGCGCGACGGCAGGACGTATTCCGAGTTACCCGCGCAGGTCTTGAGGGCGATGAAAATATCGAGCATCTGCTGGGACAGATAGACGTTATGCGCCTTCGAGCGCTTCATCCGCTCCTTCGGGATCGACCAGACGGCGTTCTCGAAATCAACCTCATCCCAAACCGCGTCCTGCAATTCGCTCTTTCGTACCATCGACAGCAGGATCAGCTTTATCCCGAGCCGAATCGTCGGCAGCGTCGCCACATGCTCAATCTGGCCGAGCATGATGCGGATCTCCGCCGGAGACAGGGATCGGTCCTTCGGCACGAAGGTCGCGATCGACGCCGGGCCAACTTCGTCAGCCGGATTAGCGACCTTCTCGCCGTGCAGGATAGCGAAGGCGAACACGAGCTTCACGATGTCCCTGACGTGGACCGCCGTTGCCGGAGCTCCACGCTCCTTCACCTTCGCGCACAGCCCGCGCAAATCCTCCGGCAGGATCTCCGGCAGCAGCCGGTTGCGAAACGCTGGAAGAATGTCGCGCTCGAAGATTGATCGACGCATGGCGCGCGTGCTGTCCGCCATTCGCGCTTCCTGAAGCCAGCGCTCACCGAACTGGCCGAAGCTCTTGGCCTCCTGGAGGCGGCGCTTCTCGCGCTGCTTCTCCTGCGCCGGCGAGCGGCCTTCCGAAATGGCCCGGCGGGCATCGACCACCTTCTCACGCGCCCGAGCCAGGGAAAGCCCAGCGGGACCGTAGCGCCCCAGCGTCAACGTCTCCCGGCGGCCGTTCAGCCGGTAGTCCAGGCGGAACACGATCGCGCCCGAGGGTTGGACCACGACATACATACCGTCACGGTCCACGATCTTGTATAGTTTATCTTTCGGTTTCAGAGCCTTAATGGCGGCGTCGGTCAACATCCACACCCTCCAGATTGGTCAAAACATGCCGGAGAGCGCCCAATTATACCGTCAGGCCATAAGTGGCCCTTCTGATCGGATATTTTGCCTGTTTTTACAGCGCGTTACGCCAAGAAATATACCGTCAGAAGCTCTCTTGGCCCTGACGGTATATGCGATTTTGGACTGAGACAAGATGCGCCATACCGTCAGCCATACCGTCATTCCGGAGGCTAACCCAGCGATAGACGCCGAAAGATTCTGCGATATTTATTTATATATTGCAGTCACTTATGTCGCATCATAGCGCATTTTTGGATACGCCCGGATGGGCAAAAATCATTCCCACTCGATCGTGCCGGGGGGCTTGCTGGTATAGTCATAGGTCACGCGATTGATGCCGCGCACTTCGTTGATGATGCGGGTGGCGACGCGGGGGAGGAAATCGCCGGGAAAGCTGAACGCCTCTGCCGTCATCCCGTCGGTCGAGGTGACGGCGCGCAGGGCGAGCACATTGTCATAGGTGCGGCCGTCGCCCATCACGCCGACGCTGCGCACCGGCAGCAGCACGGCGAACGCCTGCCAGATGGCGTCATACAGACCGGCATTCCGGATTTCCTCCAGATAGATCGCATCCGCTTTGCGCAGGATATCGCAGCGCTCCTTGGTCACCTCGCCAGGAATGCGGATGGCCAAGCCGGGACCGGGGAAAGGATGCCGTCCGACGAAGATATCGGGCAGGCCAAGCTCGCGGCCGAGCGCCCGCACCTCGTCCTTGAACAGTTCGCGCAACGGCTCGACCAGCTGCATGTTCATCCGCTCGGGCAGGCCACCGACATTGTGGTGGCTCTTGATCGTTACCGACGGCCCGCCGGTGAAGCTGACGCTTTCGATCACGTCGGGATAGAGCGTGCCCTGGGCCAGGAAATCCGCGCCGCCGACCTTGCGCGCCTCATCCTCGAACACGTCGATGAAGGTCTTGCCGATGAACTTGCGCTTGGCTTCCGGGTCGGTGACCCCGGCCAGACCGGACAGGAACAGCGTCTCCGCGTTCACATGGACCAGCGGGATGTTGTACGCCCCCCGGAACAGCGAAACGACCTGATCCGCCTCACCTGCCCGCATCAGGCCGTGGTCGACGAATACACAGGTCAGCTGTTCGCCGATCGCTTCGTGGATCAGCACCGCCGCGACCGCCGAATCGACCCCGCCCGACAGGCCGCAGATCACCCGGCCCTTGCCCACCTGCGCCCGGATTTCGGCGATCTTGGTCGCGCGGAACTCCGCCATCGACCAGTCGCCGGAACATCCGCAGACATGGCGGACGAAATTGGCGAGCAGCTTCGCGCCATCGGGGGTGTGCACCACCTCCGGGTGGAACTGCATCGCATAATAGCGGCGATCGTCATTGGCGATGACGGCAAAGGGGGCGCCGGGCGAGGTGGCGACGACGCGAAAACCATCGGCCAGTGCCGTCACCTTGTCGCCGTGACTCATCCAGACCTGATGCGTTTCGCCGGTCGTCCACAGACCGTCGAACAGCGCGCAGCCATCCTGGATTTCGATGAACGCGCGGCCGAATTCGCCGCTGTCGCCCAGCATCACCGTGCCGCCCAGCTGATGCATCATCGTCTGCTGGCCATAGCAGATGCCCAGCACCGGTACGCCGCTGTCGAAAATCGCCTGGGGCGCGCGCGGGCTGCCATCCTCCAGCACCGACGCGGGCGATCCGGACAGGATGACGCCGGCGGGCTGCATCCGTTCGAACGCCTCGGCGGCGCTGGTGAAGGGGGCGATTTCGGAATAGACCCCGGCTTCGCGCACGCGGCGGGCGATCAGCTGGGTGACCTGGCTGCCGAAATCGACGATGAGGATGGTCTGGCTGGGCTGGCTCATGGCGGGGCGATAATCACCCCGTTCCAACCTGTCCAGCCAGAGCGCCTAGTTCAAATTCCGTCGATCCGCACATTGGGCTGGCCATCGCCCGGCATCATGCAGCGGAAGCGATAGCTGCGGGTCGAACCGCCCTGATACCCGTCGCGCAGACCGAGCGTTCCGGCGACATACCAGCCGCCGCGATTGTCGGGATCGACGGCATCGATCGACTGGACCTGCGCCACCCGGGCAAAGCCGCGCCCTTCCGCTTCGGCAGCGGTTGCGCAAGCGTCGGTCGCGGCATCGGCATCCCCGCCGGCAAAGCCGCCGGGCGTCCGGTCGCCATAGGGACCCTGCGGCACATCGGCATAGCCATCATCGGCATAGCCGCCCTCGTCCGAATAGTCGCGATTGTCGTAGTCGGGACGCGGCGGGGGCGGCGGGGCGTCGCGATAGACCGGCTGCGGTTGGCGCGGCCGGGAAATGGCTGAGGCAACCGCAATGGCACCACCCGCCAGCAGCGCGCCCAGCAGGACGTCGCCGCCATCGATCCGGTCGCCGCGATGCCGGTCGTGACCCCAGCCGCCGCGACCGCGCCAGTCGCGTGCCTCGGCCGGGGCAGCCATGCTGGCCACCGCCAGCGCCGCCGCCATCCCGCCGCCAAACCGCATCATGCCGCTCGCCATTTCCGTCTTCCCTCTTCCCGCCCATCCAGGATGGGCCGCGCTTGTTCTGACGCCGGAATGGACGAGTCGTGCTGTCCGAAGGCTGAATGGCCAGCGTATCATGGCCGTTCGTGCCGAGCCTGTCGAAGCACCGCCTTCTTCAGTGCGCGCACTGCACCGGAAGAACAGGGCAATGCTTCGACAAGCTCAGCATGAGCGGGTTGGGGCTTAGCGGGATTTTACCTCCAGCCCGGTCCATTTTGCGGCAAAGGCCCAGAGGTCGGCATATTCCTCGATCACCTTGTCCGTCGGCTTGCCCGACCCGTGTCCGGCGCGGGTTTCGATGCGGATCAGGTGCGGCTTGTCGCCAATGTCCGCCGCCTGGATCGCGGCGGCATATTTGAAGCTGTGGCCCGGCACCACGCGGTCGTCGGTGTCGGCGGTGGTCACCAGGATCGCCGGATAGTCCTTGCCGGCGGCGATGTTGTGATAGGGCGAATAGGCGCGCAGCACTTTCCAGTCCGCTTCCTTCGATGGGTAGCCGTAATCATCCACCCAGTAGCGCCCGGCGGTGAACCGGTCGAAACGCAGCATGTCCATCACGCCCACGGCGGGCAGCGCCGCGGCGAACAGGTCCGGCCGCTGATTGGTGACGGCACCGACCAGCAGGCCGCCATTCGATCCGCCCTGGATGACCAGCCCGTCCTTGCCGGTGATCCCTTCCGCCTTCAGATATTCGCCGGCCGCGATGAAGTCGTCGAAGACATTCTGCTTGTTGGCCAGGCGTCCGCCGTCATGCCAGGCCTTCCCATATTCGCTGCCGCCGCGGATGTTGGCGACCGCCAGCACCCCGCCCTGTTCCAGCCAGGCGATGCGCGCCGAGGAGAAGCTGGGCAGCACCGGAACGTTGAACCCGCCATAAGCATAAAGCAGCGTCGGCGCTGGGCCGGTCACGTCCTTTTTGCGGACGACGAACATCGGCACCCTGGTCCCGTCCTTCGACGCATAGAAACGCTGTTCGACGGCATATTGCGCGGGGTCGAAATCGACCTTTGGCTGTGCCCAGGGCGTCGCCTTGCCGCTGGCGACATCGTAGCGGAAGATGGTGGTGGGATAGTTGAAGCTGGTGAAGGCGAAGAAGGTCTCGCCATCCTTCGAATCGCCGCCAAAGCCCGATGCGGTGCCGATGCCGGGCAGCGCGACGGTACCGTCCGCCGTGCCGTCCAGCGCATAGCGGCGGACCTCTGTCTTGGCATCGACCAGATAGCTGAGCATCAACCGCCCGCCGACGATGCTCGCCCCGCCCAGCGTCGCTTCCTGCTGACCCACGATCTCGCGGGGGGTCAGGTCCGCAGAGGCGATGTCGATCGCCATGATCCGGCCCCGCGGCGCGCCGAAATCGGTGGAGAAGTAAAAGGTCGTGCCGACATTGCCGATCGCCGACCAGTCGTTCTTGAGCTCAGCGATGATCGGCTTTGCCGTCCAGTCGCCGCTTTCCAGATCGACGATGTGCACCTTGTTCCGATTATCGGTGCCTTCGGTCGTGCTGATGACCAGATAGCGGCCATCGTCGGTCATGCCCGAATAATGGCTGAGCTTCGGCGCATCCGGCGTCGAATAGACCAGCCGGTCGGCGCCTTGCGGCGTGCCGAGCTTGTGGAAATAGATTTTGTGGTTCTCGTTCAGCGCCTGGAACTGGGCGTCGGCGGGCGGTTCGGGATAGCGGGAATAGAAAAAGCCGCTGCCATCCTTTGCCCAGGAAGCACCCATGGTGAACTTGGCCCATTTCACCTCGTCATCCAGCACCTTGCCGGTGGCGACGTCGAGCACCTTGATCGTCCGCCAGTCGCTGCCCCCGTCCTGGATGGAATAGGCGAGCCTCTTGCCATCCTCCGACGGCAGCCATTCGGCCAGCGCGGTTGCGCCGTCCGCCGACCAGCCATTGGGATCGATCAGCACCCGGCCTTCCCCGTCCAGGCTGTCGCGGACATAGAGGACCGCCTGGTTCTGAAGCCCCGAGTTGCGGGAATAGAAATAGCGACCACCCTTCTTGTCCGGCAGGCCGAACCGCTCATAATCGAACAACGCCTTCAACCGGCCGGCAAAGACGTCGCGGCCGGGCAGCGTGTCCAGATAGGCGTCGGTCACCTTGTTCTGCGCCTCGACCCAGGCGGCGACGTCCTTGTCGGTGCGGACATCGTTTTCCAGCCAGCGATAGGGGTCGGCGACCTTTTGCCCGAACGCATCCTCGACCAGATCGACCTTGCGGGTTTCGGGATAGGCGATGGGGGCAGTCATGGCAGGCGTTGCTTCCTTGTGGTGATCGGCCGCGACGGCCAGCGGGCTGGCGAACAGGAGCGGCAGGGCGAGGATCGTAGAACGACGCATGGGGATCTCCGGTTTCGGGATGGCGTCACCCTATTGGCAGACGCCGGACCGTCAAGCGGGCGAGCATTGACAGTTTTGACGAAATGGATGGGGTTTTGCGCGCGGTGACAACCACGCGATGATCGAGATGCAGCCATGCCGGCGCCTCGTCCGGCTTTTGAACCTGCGATGCTCTGAACGCGAAGGGCATTGGATGGGCCATGACCAGCTTAGATCACGGCAACGCCTACATTGGAAGCGTGTGCTCCTGCGAAGGCAGGAGCCCAGGGTTTCAAGGGATACAGCTCTGCCGCTCTGGGCTTCCGCTTTCGCGGGAGCACTGCCCCACCCTCCTGCCATTGAACGAGAAAAGGGCGGCCGCATCGCTGCGACCGCCCCCTTTCATCGTGGCTGAAGTGCCGATCAGGCGGCTTCGTCCAGCCCCTCGTCGGTCATCACCGGGCCGCTATCCTGGCCCTTGGCATCGACGTCGCGGTCGACGAATTCGATGATCGCCATCGGGCTGGCGTCCGACGCGCGGATGCCCGCCTTGATGATGCGGGTATAGCCGCCGGCGCGGTCGGCGTAACGGGCCGCCAGCACGTCGAACAGCTTCACCAGCTGGGCATCGTCCAGCAGCCGGGCATGGGCCAGACGGCGATTGGACAGGCCGCCACGCTTGGCCAGCGTGACCAGACGCTCGACATAGGGGCGAAGCTCCTTTGCCTTGGCGGTGGTGGTGGTGATCTGTTCGTGCTTGATCAGCGCAGCCGCCATGTTGCGGAACAGGGCGGCGCGATGGGCCGAGGTACGCTGCAGCTTACGGCCGCCGACGCGATGACGCATGGTAATTCCTTCCTTCGTTCGTCAGGGGGCCGTTTGACGGAACCCCAAGCCTGGTGGGACGGCGGGCCACCGGTTGATGCCGTCGCTCCGGCTGAAAGCCGAAGCCCTTGTTCGTTGTCAGGCCCGGCGTGGCGAAGCCACGCCGTCAGACGGAGCCTTGCGGCTCCGCTGGCCGGGCTGATCGCTGCAGCGGCAGATAGCGGAACTATCTGCCTGCGATCAGCCGAGGATCTCCTGTTCCAGCTTCTTGGCCATTTCCTCGATATTCTCGGGCGGCCAGCCGGGGATTTCCATGCCGAGACGCAGGCCCATGCTGGACAGCACTTCCTTGATCTCGTTGAGCGACTTGCGGCCGAAATTCGGCGTGCGCAGCATCTCCGCCTCGGTCTTCTGAACCAGATCGCCGATATAGATGATGTTGTCGTTCTTCAGGCAGTTGGCGCTGCGAACCGACAGTTCCAGCTCGTCCACCTTCTTGAGCAGATAGCGGTTGATCGTCGCGGTGTCGCCGGCCGCTTCGGGCGCGGCGGCGGCGACGCCGGCCACCGGTGCGGCGGCGCGGGTCATCGACGAGTCGTCGAAATGGACGAACAGCGCCAGCTGGTCCTGAAGGATGCGCGCGGCATAGGCCAGCGCATCTTCGGGCGTGATGGTGCCGTCGGTTTCGATGCTGAGCGTCAGCTTGTCATAGTCCAGTTCCTGGCCGACGCGGGTGTTCTCCACCTTGTAGCTGACCTGGCGAACGGGCGAATACAGCGCATCGACCGGGATCAGGCCGATGGGCGCATCGGCCGGACGGTTGGCGGTGGCGGGGACATAACCCTTGCCGGTATCCGCGGTCAGTTCCATGTTCAGCGTGGCGCCGTCGTCCAGATGGCACAGCACCAGATCGGGGTTCATCACCTCGATATCGCCGGTCACGGCGATGTCGCCGGCCTTCACTTCGGCCGGGCCGGTGGCCGACAGCTGCAACCGCTTCGGGCCTTCGCCCTGCATGCGGAGCGCAATCTGCTTCACGTTCAGGACGATGTCGGTGACATCCTCCCGCACGCCGGCCAGCGACGAAAACTCATGCAGCACGTTTTCGATCTTGATCGAGGTGACGGCCGCGCCCTGCAGCGAGGACAGGAGCACGCGGCGCAGCGCATTGCCCAGCGTCAAGCCGAATCCGCGCTCCAGCGGCTCGGCAACGAACGTGGACTTGCGCTTGGGATCGCCAGCAGCCTTTTTCTCGAGGCCGTTGGGCTTTTTCAGTTCCTGCCAGTTCTTAGCGTTGACAGACACGGGCTTCCCCTAGGTTGGGCGGGATTGGGCGGCTCCCGCCAATAATCCGAAACGGACCGGCCGCGCGGGGCATCCGCGCCGACCGATCCGACGGCAATCACGCAATCAGACGCGGCGGCGCTTGGACGGACGAACGCCGTTGTGCGGGATCGAGGTCACGTCGCGGATCGACGTGATCTGGAAACCCACCGCCTGCAGCGCGCGCAGCGCCGATTCACGGCCCGAACCCGGGCCCTTCACTTCGACTTCCAGCGTGCGCACGCCGTGTTCGGCGGCCTTCTTGCCGGCGTCTTCCGCCGCGACCTGCGCGGCATAGGGCGTCGACTTGCGGCTGCCCTTGAACCCCATCATGCCGGCGGACGACCAGCTGATCGCATTGCCCTGGGCATCGGTGATGGTGATCATCGTGTTGTTGAAGCTGGCGTTCACATGCGCGACGCCAGAGGTGATGTTCTTGCGCTCGCGGCGGCGAATGCGCTGTGGTTCACGTGCCATGAAATGATCCTGACCTTGTCTGCAATCGGGGAGCCACCGACCAGCGGTGGCTCAACCTCACTTCTTCTTGCCGGCGATCGGCTTGGCCTTGCCCTTGCGGGTGCGCGCATTGGTGTGCGTGCGCTGGCCGCGAACCGGCAGACCCTTGCGATGCCGCAGCCCGCGATAGCAGGCCAGGTCCATCAGGCGCTTGATGTTCATCGCGGTTTCGCGGCGAAGATCGCCCTCGACCGTATGATCGGCGTCGATGGATTCGCGGATCTGCAGCACTTCCTGATCCGACAGGTCCTGGACGCGACGCTCGGCAGCGATGCCCAGCTTGTCCGTGATCTGACGGGCCTTTGCCGGGCCGATTCCGTGAATATATTGCAGCGCGATCACTACGCGCTTGTTGGTCGGGATATTAACACCCGCGATACGTGCCATGAATTTGTTTCTCCCAGCTCCACAGGGCATCGCATGGCGATACGGATGCCCTATCTCTCAGCATTGCATCCCGGAACGCACGACAGCGACGGGCACGCGATAAACGCGCCGTCGGCACCGCCGTCGAACCGGGAATGCGCTCCACTAGAGGGGTGCGGTTCGGCTGTCAAGCGAACCACGGCCTGTCAAGACGGATATTCCGGTCCGATCCCGACGAGTCATCACCCTGTCTCGACGGCCTTTTTCAGCCGGAGTGCCTGTTCGCCGATCACCCCATCGACAATCGGCGCCAACGTCGCCACCGGAACCCCGGCATCGCCATTGACCGCATAGCGCATCGTCAATTGAGTCGCACCATCATCAGCCGGTGCCAGTTCGATGGTCAGCGCGCCCGAAGCGCCGCTCGCCTGAAGCGGACCAAGCGCGCCCGACAATCGCAGCAACCGGCCGCGATCCAGATAGACGATTCGTGCATGTTCAACGCCGCCGCCGGGCAGCCGTTCGCAGAAGCAACCGCCGGGGCGCATTTCCATCGAGAAATTGGCAGCGTCGCCCGACCAGCTGTGCTGGCCGGACCACCAGCGCGCGGGCTGTCCGATCATCGCCCAGACCCGGTCGGCATCCGCAGCGACGGTCATCCTGTGCTCGACGGTGAAGTGAGTGTCGCCGCGGCGGACCACTTCGGCAGCGGTGGGCGAAGCGGCACACAAGGCCGCCACCAGCACAATCCGGTTCATGCCATCCCCTCCCCGCGCCCGGACGATGCGCCCTCTGGCATCGCTCCGTCAACGGCGAGGGAACGAGATCAGGCGGGCTGACGGTCGAGGATGGCCTCGATCGCTTCGGTAACCTGTCCGATCGGCGCCATGCCGTCGACCCGGTCGACGATGCCGCGCGCTTCATAGATGGGCAGGATCGGTGCGGTCTTGGCGCGATATTCGGCCATGCGGGTCCGCACCGTTTCCTCGTTGTCGTCCGCACGGCGCTTGAATTCCGTGCCGCCGCACGCGTCGCACACGCCGTCGGTGCTCGGGCGATGGAACTGATCGTGATAGCCCGCACCGCAGCTGGCGCAGGTAAAACGGCCGACAATCCGCTCGACCAGCGCGTCCTCGTCCACCACCAGTTCGATCACCCGGTCAAGGGCGCGGCCACGGTCGGACAGCAATGTGTCGAGCGATGCGGCCTGCGGCGCGGTGCGGGGATAACCGTCGAAGATGACGCCCTGCCCCGCCGACAGCGCGTCCAGCGCCTCGCCGATGATGCCCGACACGATCTCGTCGGACACGAGCGCGCCGGCCTCCATCACTGCCTTTGCCTTCAGGCCCGTCGGCGTGCCGGCCTTTACCGCCGCGCGCAGCATGTCGCCGGTCGACAGCTGTACCATGCCGCGTTCGGCAACCAGGCGAGCCGCCTGGGTGCCCTTGCCCGCGCCCGGCGGCCCCAGCAGGATGATGTTCACGCCTTGCAATCCCCTCTTGATGCCACCCGTCACCGACCGGTCATGCCGATCAGCGCAGGCGGCCCCCTTTCAGCTTCGCCTTCTTGATCAGGTCGCCATACTGGTGGGCCAGCAGGTGCGACTGGATCTGCGTCACCGTGTCCATGGTTACGTTGACCACGATCAGAAGGCTAGTCCCGCCCAGATAGAAGGGGATGCCCAGGCTGGCGATCAGATATTCCGGCACCAGACAGATGAAGGTCAGATAGGCCGCCCCGATCACGGTGATGCGGGTGAGCACGTAATCAAAATAATTCTCGGTATTCTTGCCCGGACGGATGCCGGGGATGAACCCGCCATAGCGCTTCAGATTCTCCGCCGTCTCCTCCGGATTGAACACGATCGCGGTGTAGAAGAAGCAGAAGAAGATGATGCCCAGGCCATAGAGCGCCATGTACACCGGGCTGCCATGCGTCAGATACTGGTTCAGCGTGACGATGGCGTTGCCGTACCAGGTGTCGCTGGTCGCGGAGGCGCCGGCGAACTGGCTGACCGTCAGCGGCATCAGCAGCAGCGACGAGGCGAAGATCGGCGGAATGACGCCCGCGGTATTGATCTTCAGCGGCAGATGGCTGCGCTCCGCCTGCATCCCCCGGCCCTGCGCCTGCTGACGCTTGGGATACTGGATCAGGATGCGGCGCTGGGCACGCTCCATGAAGCAGATGATGAGCACCAGCCCGGCAACCGCCGCGATGGTGGCGACGATGACCAAAGGCGAGGTGGAGCCGGTGCGGCCCCCTTCGAACAGCTGGGCCAGGGTCACCGGCAGGTTGGCGACGATGCCCGCCATGATGATCAGCGAAATGCCGTTGCCGATGCCCCGGCTGGTGATCTGTTCGCCCAGCCACATCAGGAACATGGTGCCGCCGACCAGGCTGATGACCGCGCCGATGCGGAACAGCATCCCCGGCTCGACCACCGCGCCGCCCGCTTCAAGCCCCGTGGCGATGAACCAGCCCTGCACCATGGTCAGGCCGACGGTGCCATAGCGGGTGTACTGGTTCAGCTTCTTGCGGCCGCTCTCCCCTTCCTTCTTCAGGGCGGCGAGCTGCGGCGCCAGCGAGCTGGCGAGCTGAACCACGATCGAGGCGGTGATATAGGGCATGACGCCCAGCGCGATCAGGCTGGCCCGTTCAAGCGCACCGCCTGAGAAATTGTTGAAAAACTCGAGCACACCGCCCGATGCACGATCGGCCAGGCCCTGCAGCCCCACGGGATCGATGCCCGGCAGCGGCACATAGCTGAGCAGCCGGAACACGATCAGCGCACCGATGGTGAACCAGAGGCGCTTTTTCAGGTCGGTCGCCTGCGAAAACTTCGACAGGCTCAGATTGGTGGCCAGTTGATCGGCTGCGGATGCCATATGAATGTTCGTCCCGGAAACACGTGCGGCGGATATCCTGCCGCCCTCCCGCCGTCCATATAGGTGCTGGCACGGGGATGTCTAACGGGGAAGCACCGGGCGCTGGCAGGCCCGCCCCCCGACGTGGAGAGCGGGGGAACCCGAAAGTCCCCCCGCCCCTGTCAATCAGCCCTTCTTCTTCTCGGCCTTCGCGGCCAGGCGCGCCTCGCGGGTCTTGCCCTTCTTGGCAGCGGCCTTTTCGTTCGCGGGCACGACTTCGATCACCTGGACCGAGCCGCCGGCCTTTTCGACCGCCTCGACCGCCGACTTGGACGCACCGGCCACGACGAAGCTCAGCTTCGCGGTCAGTTCGCCCTTGCCCAGCAGGCGCACGCCGTCCTTGCCGCCACGGGCCAGGCTGGCCGCCTTCAGCGCGGCATGATCGATGGTGGCACCGGCTTCCAGCTTGCCCGCGTCGACCGCCTTCTGGATCGCGCCCAGGTTCACCTCGGCATAATCCTTGGCGAAGATGTTGTTGAAGCCGCGCTTCGGGATCCGCATGTGCAGCGGCATCTGGCCGCCCTCGAAGCCCTTGATGGACACGCCTTCGCGGCTCTTCTGGCCCTTCTGGCCACGTCCGGCGGTCTTGCCCTTGCCGGAACCGATGCCGCGGCCGACCCGCATCTTGCGGTGACGGGCGCCTTCGTTGTCGCGGATGTCGTTCAGTTTCATGTGGTGCACTCGCTTTCGCTTTTGTCGCGCTTCGGAAAAATGGAAGGGGGGCCATTAGCCCCCCGTCCGGTATTTGTCACCCCGCTAAAGCGGGGCGGGACGGTGTTCGGGGCCTCAGCCCTCCAGCACCTTCACCATGTGCGGCAGCTTGGCGATCATGCCCCGAACCTCGGGGCTGTCCTCCAGCTCGCTGACCCGGTGCATTTTGTTGAGGCCCAGGCCGATCAGCGTCGCGCGCTGATCCTTGGTGCGGCGGATCGGCGAGCCGATCTGCTGAACTTTGATCTTCGCCATGTCGATTACTCCACGACCGCTGCGGCGTCGGCTTCTGCCTCGGCCTTGTCCGCGCCGCCACGGCCCAGCAGGTCGGCAATCTTCTTGCCGCGACGCTGCGCCACCGACTTGGGGCTGGTCTGTTCGACCAGCGCCTCGAAGGTCGCACGGATCATGTTATAAGGGTTGGACGTGCCGATCGACTTGGTCACGACGTCCGCGACGCCCAGCGCCTCGAACACCGCACGCATCGGGCCGCCCGCGATGATGCCGGTACCGGCTGGGGCCGAACGGACATAGACGCAGCCAGCGCCGAAGTGACCCGCACCGTCATGATGCAGCGTCCGGCCTTCCTTCAGTGGAACGCGGACCATCTTCTTCTTGGCAGCCGCCGTCGCCTTGGAAATGGCTTCCGGCACTTCGCGCGCCTTGCCATGACCGAAGCCGACCCGGCCCTTGCCGTCGCCCACCACGACCAGCGCGGCGAAACCGAAGCGCTTGCCGCCCTTCACCGTCTTGGACACGCGGTTGATGTGGACCAGCTTTTCGATCAGCTCTTCGCCACCCTCTTCCGCGCCGCCGCGACGATCGTCGCGCCGTCCGCGATTGCCGTCACGGCCACCCCGGCCGCGATTGTCGCCGCCCGGGCCGCCACGACCGCGACCACCGCGTCCGCCACGGGGGGGAGCGCCGGCGGCATCGCCTTCGGGCTGAGCGCCCTGAATGATTTCGTCAGCCATGCCTTAGAACTCCAATCCGCCTTCGCGCGCGGCTTCCGCCAGCGCCTTGACCCGACCGTGGAACAGGAAGCCGCCACGATCGAACACCACCTGGGTAACCCCGGCGGCCTTCGCCGCCTCGGCCAGGCGCTTGCCGACTTCGGCAGCGGCCGAGGTGTTGGCGCCCGACTGGCCCCGCACGTCCTTTTCCAGGGTGGACGCCGACGCCAGGGTACGACCCTGCGCATCGTCGATCACCTGGGCATAGATGTGCTTGCCGGAACGATGCACCGACAGACGCGGACGACCACCGGCCCGCGCACGAAGCGCGGTGCGGTTGCGGCGACGCCGCTTCTCGAACAGAGAAAGACCCTTGGTCATTACTTCTTCTTCCCTTCCTTGCGGAAGATGAACTCGCCGTCATACTTGATGCCCTTGCCCTTATAGGGCTCCGGCTTGCGCCAACGACGGATTTCCGCGGCCACCTGACCGACCTTCTGCTTGTCGATGCCCGAGATTTCGACCGTGGTCTGATCCGGGGTCTTGATTTCGATCCCTTCCGGAATGTCGAAATTCACATCGTGCGAATAGCCGAGCTGCAGCTTCAGCACCTTGCCCTGCGACGCGGCGCGATAACCGACGCCGGTGATCAGCAGCTTCTTGGTGAAGCCCTCGGTCACGCCGGTGACCAGGTTCTGCACCAGGGTGCGCTGCATGCCCCAGAAGGCGCGGGCCTGCTTGGTGCCATTGCCCGGCTGGACGACGATGCCGCCATCCTCGAGCGTGTAGCTGATCTCGTCGCGCAGCGGCAGGGTCAGGGTACCCTTCGGCCCCTTCACCGACAGGGTGCGCCCGTCGATGCTGGCGGTGACGTTCGCCGGCACGGTGACCGGCTTCTTGCCAATGCGGCTCATCAGAATACCTCCGCCAGCACTTCGCCGCCGACATTCTGTTCGCGCGCTTCGGCGTCGGACAGAACGCCGCGAGGCGTCGAGACGATGGTGATGCCAAGGCCGTTGCGGACGCGCGGCAGTTCCTGCGAACCGGAATAGACACGGCGGCCGGGCTTCGACACGCGAGCGACGTGCTTGATCGCCGGCTGGCCCTCGAAATACTTCAGCTCGATGCGGATGCCCGCAGCCGGGCCCATCTGCTCTTCGCTGTAGCCGCGAATATAGCCTTCGCGCTGCAGCACGTCGAGCACACGGACACGCAGCTTCGACGCCGGCGTCAGGACGCTGTCCTTGCGCGCGCGCTGGCCGTTGCGGATGCGGGTGAGCATATCACCCAGGGGATCGGTCAATGCCATACCAGTGATCCTTACCAGCTCGACTTGGTGACGCCGGGAATCATGCCCTTATTGGCCAATTCACGCAGCATGACGCGGGCGAGACGGAACTTGCGATAATAGCCGCGCGGACGACCCGTCAGTTCGCAGCGGTTGCGGATGCGGGTCGGATTCCCGTTGCGGGGAATCTCGGCCATCTTGAGCCGCGCGATCAGACGCTCGGTTTCATCCAGCGACTGGTCATTCGCCGTCGCCTTCAGCTTCGCATACTTGCCGGCGTACTTCTTCACCAGCTGCTTGCGACGCTCGTTCTTGTTGATCGAACTCAGTTTCGCCATGGACTTAAGCTCTCTTTCCTTAAAGTCTTACGCGGCCTGCTTCTCTTCACCGGTCATGCCGATGAAGGGGAAGCCGAACAGACGGAGCAGCTCGCGAGCTTCCTCATCCGTCTTTGCGGTGGTGGTCACGATCACGTCCATGCCGCGAACCTTGTCGATCCGGTCATAGTTGATCTCGGGGAACACGAGCTGTTCCTTGATGCCGCAGGCATAGTTGCCGCGGCCGTCGAACGACTTCGGGTTCAGCCCGCGAAAGTCGCGGACGCGGGGCAGCGCGATCGTCACGAAACGGTCGAGAAACTCGTACATCCGTTCACGACGCAGCGTCACCTTGCAACCGATCGCCATGCCTTCGCGCAGCTTGAACTGGGCGATGGACTTCTTGGCCTTGGTCACGACCGGCTTCTGACCGGCGATCAGCTCCATTTCCTGAGCGGCCTGTTCGACGCGCTTCTTGTCCTGGGTCGCTTCGCCGACGCCCATGTTCAGCACGATCTTGTCGATCCGCGGAACTTCGAGCGCGTTCTTGTAGCCGAACTTGTCGGTCATCGCCTTGACGATCTGCTCGTCATACAGCTTGCGCAGGCGGGGGGTGTATTTGTCAGCCATTGATCACGTCTCCGGTCTTGACGGCCACGCGTACCTTCTTGCCGTCGCGCTCCTCGAAGCGGACGCGGGTCGGCTTGCCGTCGGCGGTCACGTGCGCAACCTTGGACACGTGGAGCGGGGCTTCGGCGCGGTCCAGGCCACCCTGCGGGTTCGCTTGGGTCGGCTTGCGGTGACGAACGGCGATGTTGACGCCGGACACGACGACCTTGCCGTCCTTCGGCATCGACTTCACGACTTCGCCGGTCTTGCCCTTGTCCTTGCCGGACAGGACGATGACCTGGTCACCCTTCTTGATGCGAGCGGCAGCCATCACAGCACCTCCGGCGCGAGCGAAATGATCTTCATGAAGCCGCGCGAACGCAGCTCGCGGACGACCGGGCCAAAGATACGGGTGCCGATCGGCTCCTCGTTCTTGTTGATCAGCACGGCGGCGTTGCCGTCGAAACGGATCACCGAGCCATCGGCGCGGCGCACGTCCTTGGCGGTGCGCACGATCACCGCACGGTGAACGTCACCCTTCTTCACCTTGCCACGGGGCTGTGCTTCCTTGATGCTGACGACGATGATGTCGCCCACGGAGGCGAAGCGACGCTTCGATCCGCCCAGCACCTTGATGCACTGCACCCGCTTCGCGCCGCTGTTGTCAGCGACGTCGAGATTCGACTGCATCTGGATCATCGATCCGGTTCCTTCTTACCAATGGGCAGGATACCGACCCTGCCCCGCCTTAAATCCAAAACCCTCACCCTTCCCACCGCTTCGCGGCGGGCCCCTTCCATCTCCCGCGAGCGCGAGGGAGCGGCGTCAGCCGCGGAAGGGTGAGGGTCTGCTTCCCACTACGCGGCCGGCGTGTCGGCGCCGACGCGCCCCACGACCTTCCACGTCTTGAGCCGCGAAATCGGGGCGGTCTCTTCGATCCGCACGGTTTCGCCCTCGCGATACTCGTTGCCCTCGTCATGGGCATGATACTTCTTCGAACGACGGATGATCTTGCCGTAGAGCGGGTGCTTCACCTTGCGCTCCACCAGCACGACCACGGTCTTGTCGCCCTTGTCGGAAACCACGTTCCCGGTCAGCACGCGCTTCGGCATGGTTCTTCCTCTTACTTCGCAGCCGAGCGCGAACGCTCGTTCTGAATGGTCTTGATACGGGCGATGTCGCGGCGCACTTCGCGGACGCGGCTCGCCTTTTCAAGCTGCGCAGTTGCGGCCTGGAAGCGCAGGTTGAATGCCTCGCGCTTCAGCTGGCCCAGCGTCTCGACCAGCTGGTCGTCGCTCTGCGCACGGATATCTGCAGGCTTGGTCATTGTCCTCAACCCTCCAGGTGCGACGTGTCGCCCAGACGCGCCACGACCTTGACCTTGATCGGCAGCTTCATCGCCGCACGCTCGAATGCTTCCGCCGCCAGCGGGCCGGCAACGCCGTCCAGCTCGAACAGGATGCGGCCCGGCTTGACGCGGGCGACCCAGAATTCCGGCGAACCCTTGCCCGAGCCCATGCGGACTTCGGCGGGCTTGGACGATACCGGCACGTCCGGGAAAATGCGGATCCAGAGGCGACCCTGGCGCTTGATGTGGCGGGTGATCGCGCGGCGGGCCGCTTCGATCTGACGGGCGGTGATCCGCTCCGGCTCCATCGCCTTCAGGCCATAGGAACCGAAGTTCAGCGTCGTGCCACCCTTGGCATCGCCGTGAATCCGGCCCTTGAAGGCCTTGCGGAACTTGGTGCGCTTTGGCTGCAACATTGTCTTCTAGCCCCTTAGCGCCGGTCGTCGCGCGCCGGGCGAACGCCCGACGTCTGCGATTCCAGCATCAGACGGTCCTGCGCCATCGGATCATGGCCCAGGATCTCGCCCTTGAAGATCCACACCTTGACGCCGCAGACACCATAAGCAGTGTGCGCCTGCGCCTCGGCATAATCGACGTTCGCGCGCAGCGTGTGCAGCGGCACCCGGCCCTCGCGATACCATTCGGTCCGCGCGATTTCTGCGCCGCCCAGACGGCCGCCGCAGTTGATCCGGATGCCCTCTGCGCCCAGACGCATCGCCGACTGAACGGCGCGCTTCATGGCGCGGCGGAACGCGATGCGGCGCTCCAGCTGATCGGCAATGCCCTGCGCTACCAGCTTGGAATCGATTTCCGGCTTGCGGATCTCGACGATGTTCAGGCTGACGTCGCTCGAGGTCAGGCTGCCCAGCTTCTTGCGCAGCTTTTCGATGTCGGCGCCCTTCTTGCCGATGATCACGCCGGGGCGTGCGGCATAGATGGACACGCGGCACAGCTTGGCCGGACGCTCGATCACCACCTTGGAAATCGCGGCCTGCGGCAGCGTTTCCATGATGTACTTGCGGATCTTCAGGTCCTCCAGCAGCAGCCGGCCATAATCATGGCCTTCCGCGAACCAGCGGCTGTCCCAGGTGCGGTTGATCTGCAGGCGCAGACCGATCGGATTGCTCTTCTGACCCATGACTTACGCCTCTTCCTGCTCGCGCACGACAATCCGCAGCCGCGAGAACGGCTTGAGGATGCGGGTGGACTTGCCGCGACCGCGCGTGGCGAACCGCTTCATGGTGATCGACTTGCCGACCGACGCCTCGGCGACGACGAGCGCGTCGACATCGAGGTTGTGGTTGTTTTCCGCGTTGGCGATGGCGGACGCCAGCACCTTGCGGGCATCGACCGCCATGGCCTTCTTCGAGAAAGCCAGGATGTTCATCGCATCACCCGCCTTCTTGCCGCGGATCAGGCCCGCGACCAGGTTCAGCTTCTGGGCCGAACCACGGATGGTGGTGCCAACGGCCAGCGCCTCATTGTCGGCGACGCGGCGCGGAGCTGCTTGCTTGCTCATCAGCGCTTACCCTTCTTGTCGGCAGCGTGGCCGGGGAAATAGCGCGTGGGCGCAAATTCACCGAGCTTCATGCCGACCATGTCTTCGTTGACCGAAACCGGCACGAACTTGCGACCGTTATAGACGTTGAACGTCAGGCCGACGAAATCCGGCAGGATCGTCGAGCGGCGCGACCAGGTCTTGATCGGACCGGCGCGGGTGCCCTGCTCCTGGGCGACCTGCGCCTTCTTGAGCAGATGAAGGTCGACGAACGGACCCTTCCAAACCGAACGAGCCATTGCGTTTAGCCCTTCTTCTTCGCGTGACGCGACCGGATGATCATCTTGTCCGTCGCCTTGTTGTGGCGGGTGCGCGCACCCTTGGTCGGCTTGCCCCACGGGGTGACCGGATGACGGCCGCCCGAGGTCCGGCCTTCACCACCGCCGTGCGGGTGGTCGACCGGGTTCTTGGCGACGCCGCGGGTCAGCGGGCGCTTGCCCAGCCAGCGGTTGCGGCCGGCCTTGGCAAGGTTGGTGTTGGCGTTGTCCGGGTTGGACACCGCGCCGACCGTCGCCATGCAGTTGGAGTGGATATAGCGCTGCTCACCCGAATTCAGGCGAACGATCACCATGCCCTTGTCACGGCCGACGACCTGCACATAGGTGCCCGCCGAACGCGCGATCTGACCGCCCTTGCCCGGCTTCATCTCCACATTGTGGACGATGGTGCCGACCGGCATCTGGCCCAGCTCCATGGCGTTGCCCGGCTTCACGTCGGTCTTCTTGCCGGCGATCACCTTGTCGCCGACGCCCAGACGCTGCGGCGCGATGATATAGGCCAGGCGGTCCTGGCCGGCATCGTCGGCGCCGTAGTTCACCAGGGCGATGAACGCGGTGCGGTTGGGATCATATTCGATCCGCTCCACGGTGCCCTCGACATCCCACAGGCGACGCTTGAAGTCGATGATGCGATACCGCTGCTTGTGGCCGCCCGCGATGCCGCGCGACGTCACATGGCCCTTGTTGTTGCGGCCGCCGGTCTTGCGCTTGCCTTCGGTCAGCGCCTTGATCGGGCCGCCCTTGTGCAGGCCCGAACGGTCGACCAGGATCAGCCCGCGACGGGCCGGCGAGGTCGGATTATAATGCTTGAGTGCCATTGCCTCAGATCCCCGTCGTGACGTCGATGGAATCGCCGTCCTTCAGCGTCACGATCGCCTTCTTGACGTCGGAACGCTTGTAGGGGGCGCCCTTCCACTTCTTGGTCTTGCCCTTCTGCACCAGCGTGTTCACGCCCGTAACGGTCACGTTGAACAGCGCCTCGACAGCCGCTTTGATCTCGGGCTTGGACGCATCGCCCGCCACCTTGAACACCACGGCATTGTGCTCGGACACGAGCGTCGACTTTTCGGTGATGTGGGGGGCCACGATCACGTCGTAATGACGGACATCGACCGCCGCCTTGGTCGGCTGCTTAGCCATTGAACCGGGCCTCCAGCTTTTCGACCGCGGCGCGGGTCAGCACCAGCGTGTCATGCTTCAGGATGTCGTACACGTTCGCGCCGACGGCGGGCAGGACGTTGATGCCCGACAGGTTGCGGCTGGCGAGCGCGAAGCCGTATTCGACCTGCTCGCCATCGATGACCAGCGCGGTCTTGCCGAAGCCCAGCTTGGCCAGCTTGCCCTTCAGCTCGGCCGTCTTTTCAGCGCCGCCCAGCGTTTCCATGATCACGAGCGACCCTGCCTTGGCATGGCTCGACAGCGCCATCTTCAGGCCCAGTGCGCGGATCTTCTTGTTCAGCGACGGATCGAAGTCGCGAACGCGGGCGCCGTGCGCCTTGCCGCCGCCGACGAACACCGGAGCCCGGCGATCGCCGTGACGGGCGACGCCGCCGCCCTTCTGGCGACCCAGCTTCTTGCCCGACCGCGCCACATCGCTGCGCTCACGGGTGCCGCGAGCGGTGCCGCGACGCTTTTCCAGCTGCCAGGTGACGACGCGGTGCAGGATGTCGGCGCGCGGCTCGACGCCGAACACTTCGTCCTTCAGTTCGATTTCGCCCTTGTCGGCGGCATCGAGGGTTTGAACCTTGACCTTCACGTTCAGCCCTCCTGGCCTTCGGTCGCCTCGACCGCGTTCACGTCCTCAGCGGGCGTGTCGGCGGGGGCGTCGTTGTTGTTGCTCGCGCTCTTGATCGAGGCGGGGAACGGCGCATCGGCATGGCGCGGCTGCTTGACCGCATCCTTGACGAACAGCCAGCCGCCCTTCGATCCGGGCACCGAGCCCTTGACGAAGATCAGGCCGCGCTCGACGTCGGTGCCCACAATTTCCAGGTTCTGCTGGGTGCGATACTTGTCGCCCATGTGCCCGGCCATCTTCTTGTTCTTGAAGACCTTGCCCGGATCCTGGCGCTGACCGGTCGAACCGAGCGAACGGTGCGAGACCGAAACACCGTGGGTGGCGCGCAGACCGCCGAAGCCCCAACGCTTCATGCCGCCCGCAAAGCCCTTGCCCTGGGTGCGGCCCTGGATATCGACGAACTGGCCGGCAACATAGTGATCGGCCGAGATTTCGGCGCCGACATCGACCAGCGCATCCTCAGCGACCCGGAATTCGTGCACCACCGCCTTCGGCTCCACTTCGGCCTTGCCGAAATGGCCGCGCTGCGGCTTGGCGACATTCTTTGCCTTGGCGCTGCCAGCGCCCAGCTGGACGGCGGTGTAGCCGTCGCGTTCGGCGGTGCGATGCGCAACCACCTGAACCCCTTCAAGCGCCAGGACGGTAACGGGCACGTGGCGGCCGTCATCCTGGAACAGGCGGGTCATCCCCAGTTTCTTAACGATCACGCCAGTGCGCATGACCATGCTCCCATACAGAGGCCCGCGACGGACGATTCCGACGCGGGCGTGCTCCCAACCCGTAAAGCGATGCGAGCCCCCGTCCGGGCTGGTTTGCGCTGCCGAAGCGGCGCAAGACGGGGGACGCAGTCCCAGGCAAGCCTGGCGGTATCCCGAATTCATGAGAGGGCTTCGCCCTCTGCGCTATCCCCGTATCGGCGTCATCGCCGCCTGGGCTAGGCCGCTCACCCGATCAAGGGGAGCGCGAATCTCTTGGTGGAGGCGGGCTAATAGGTCAGCTTCGCTTCCTTGTCCACCCTGCATTTGCAGGATGGGTCCGGCCACCCCGGCCTTCGCCGGGGGTAACCGCAAACTCGCTCAGGCGAGCTTGATCTCGACATCGACACCGGCGGCCAGATCGAGCTTCATCAGCGCATCGACCGTCTGCGGCGTCGGCTGAACGATGTCCAGCAGGCGCTTGTAGGTGCGCGTCTCGAACTGCTCGCGCGACTTCTTGTCGATGTGCGGGCCGCGGTTGACGGTGAACTTGTCGATGTGCGTGGGCAGCGGGATGGGGCCACGGATCAGCGCGCCGGTGCGGCGGGCGGTGTCGGCGATGTCGCCGGCGGCCTGATCGAGCACGCGGTGATCAAAAGCCTTCAGGCGAATACGGATATTCTGAGCGTCCATGGTCCCTACCGATGCGAAAGAGCGGACCCCGTGGGCGGGGTTCATGCTGTTGTGTTGATCTGGAGGCGGGCCATTACAGGGCAGAAGCCGGGATGGCAAGGGGGTGGGACACGGATTCTGCCGCTATTGGCAGAGATACTTCGCTGGCCGGGCCGCATTTCGAAACGGCCGAACGGATCACGAAAAAGCCCGGCCTCCCCATGGGGAAGCCGGGCCTTTCTGTCTCAGCCCTTGCGGGCGTCAGATCACTTGTCGATCGACGCGACCACGCCGGCGCCGACGGTACGACCGCCTTCACGGATGGTGAAGCGCTGGCCGATGTCCATGGCGATCGGGGCGATCAGCTTGACGCCGAGCGCGACGTTGTCGCCGGGCATGACCATTTCCGTGCCCTCGGGCAGAACCACCGTGCCGGTGACGTCCGTGGTGCGGAAATAGAACTGCGGACGATAGTTGGCGAAGAACGGCGTGTGACGGCCACCTTCGTCCTTCGAAAGCACGTACACTTCCGACTGGAACTCGGTGTGCGGCTTGATCGAGCCGGGCTTGGCCAGAACCTGGCCACGCTCGACTTCTTCACGGCCGACGCCGCGGATCAGCGCACCGATGTTGTCGCCCGCCTGACCCTGGTCCAGCAGCTTCCGGAACATTTCGACGCCGGTCACAACGGTCTTGCGGACCGCTTCCTGGATGCCGATGATTTCGACTTCGTCGCCAACCTTGACGATGCCGGTTTCGACGCGGCCGGTGACGACCGTGCCGCGACCCGAGATCGAGAACACGTCTTCGATCGGCATCATGAACGGCTTGTCCAGCGGACGCTCCGGCTGCGGGATCGATTCGTCGACCGCCGCCATCAGGGCCAGGATCGCGTCCTTGCCGAGCTTGTCGTCCGAACCCGACAGAGCGGCCGTGGCCGAACCGCGGATGATCGGAATGTTGTCGCCGTCGAATTCGCGCTTGGACAGTTCCTCGCGGATTTCCATTTCGACCAGCTCGAGGATTTCCTCGTCATCGACCAGGTCGACCTTATTCAGGAACACGACCATCGTCGGCACGCCGACCTGGCGGGCGAGCAGGATGTGCTCCTTGGTCTGCGGCATCGGGCCGTCGGTCGCGGCAACCACCAGGATCGCGCCGTCCATCTGTGCCGCGCCGGTGATCATGTTCTTCACATAGTCGGCGTGGCCGGGGCAGTCGACGTGCGCATAGTGACGCGTTTCGGTTTCATACTCGACGTGCGCGGTCGAGATGGTGATGCCGCGCTCGCGCTCTTCCGGAGCCTTGTCGATGTTGGCGAAATCGACGGCGGCGTTGCCGGCGACGTTTTCGGCCAGGATCTTGGTGATCGCGGCGGTCAGCGACGTCTTGCCATGGTCGACGTGGCCGATGGTGCCGATGTTGAGGTGCGGTTTGTTCCGCTCAAACTTTGCCTTTGCCATTGTTTCCTACCTTCTGATCTTATCCCGCGCCGCCAAGGGAAATCGCCGGAACGCGGCCCCATAGCGGCTGATTAACGTTTATGCCAGCACCAACCTGTCGGTTAGGCGAGCTTCGCCTTCACTTCATCGGCCACATTCTGCGGCACTTCGTCATAATGGCTGAACTGCATCGAATATTGCGCCCGCCCTTGCGTGAACGAGCGCAGCTGGTTCACGTAACCGAACATGTTGGCCAGCGGCACCATCGCCTCGACCACCTGAGCATTGCCCCGGCTGTCAGTGCCCTGGATCTGGCCACGCCGCGAGTTCATGTCGCCGATGACGTCGCCCAGATAATCCTCCGGCGTCACCACCTCGACCTTCATGATCGGCTCAAGCAGCTTGATGCCCGACTTCTGGGCCGCTTCGCGCATCGCGCCACGGGCGCAGATTTCGAAGGCGAGCGCCGAGGAGTCGACGTCGTGATACTTGCCGTCGACCAGGTGAACCTCGAAGTCGATGATCGGAAAGCCGATCAGCGAGCCGGTTTCGGCGGTTTCGCGGAAGCCCTTTTCGACCGAGGGGATATATTCCTTGGGAATATTGCCGCCCTTGATCTCGTCGAAGAACTGGTATCCCGATCCGCGTTCGCCAGGGATCACCTTGACCTTCACTTCGCCGAACTGGCCGGAGCCGCCCGACTGCTTCTTGTGCGTGTAGGTCAGCTCGACCGGCTTCGCCAGATATTCGCGGTACGCCACCTGCGGCGCACCGACATTGGCTTCCACCTTGAACTCGCGCCGCATGCGATCGACCAGGATTTCCAGGTGAAGTTCACCCATCCCCTTGATGATCGTCTGGCCGCTTTCGGAATCAGACGATACGCGGAACGACGGATCCTCGCGGGCGAGACGGTTGAGCGCCACACCCATCTTTTCCTGGTCGGCCTTGGTCTTGGGCTCCACCGACAGCTCGATCACGGGCTCGGGGAACTCCATCCGCTCAAGGATGATCGGCGCGCTCTGCGCGCAGAGGGTATCGCCCGTGGTGGTGTCCTTCAGACCCGCAAGCGCCACGATGTCGCCAGCGAACGCCTCCTGAATGTCCTCGCGGCTGTTCGCGTGCATCAGCAGCATCCGGCCGACCTTTTCCTTCTTGTCCTTCACCGAATTGGTGACGGTCGAAGCGGCCTCGAGCTTGCCGGAATAGATGCGCGCGAAGGTCAGCGTGCCGACGAACGGATCGTTCATGATCTTGAACGCCAGGGCAGCGAACGGCGCCTCGTCGGACGAAGGACGCTCGTCCGGCGTCTCGCCGTCCAGCTTCACGCCCTTGATCGCCGGCACGTCCAGCGGCGACGGCAGATAGTCGATCACCGCGTCGAGCAGGGGCTGAACGCCCTTGTTCTTGAACGCCGAGCCGCAGACGATCGGCACGAACGCCATTTCCAGCGTGCCCTTGCGGATCAGCTTCTTGAGGTCGGCCACCGAAGGCTCGTTGCCTTCAAGATAGGCTTCCATCAGCTCGTCGTCCTGCTCGACGGCCATTTCGATCAGCTCGCTGCGATACTTCGCGGCCTTTTCGGCCATGTCGTCCGGGATCGGCTGATATTCGAACTTGGCACCCAGCGATTCTTCGAGCCAGATGATCGCGCGGTTCTCGACCAGGTCGACCAGGCCCTTGAACCCGCCTTCGATACCGATCGGCAGATACAGGACCGCCGGACGTGCGCCGAGGCGCTCGATGATCGAGTTCACGCAGTAATAGAAATCGGCCCCGGTCCGGTCGAGCTTGTTGACGAAGCACATGCGCGGCACGCCGTACTTGTCGGCCTGACGCCACACGGTTTCCGACTGCGGCTCCACACCGGCAACGCCGTCGAAGCAGGCGACCGCACCGTCGAGCACGCGCAGCGAACGCTCGACTTCGATGGTGAAGTCGACGTGGCCGGGGGTGTCGATGATGTTGATCCGGTGCTCTTCGCCCTGACCGTCCTGCGCCTTCCAGAAACAGGTGGTGGCAGCGGACGTGATCGTGATCCCGCGCTCCTGCTCCTGCTCCATCCAGTCCATGGTGGCCGTGCCTTCATGAACTTCGCCGATCTTATACGACTTGCCGGTGTAATAAAGGATACGCTCGGTCGTCGTCGTCTTGCCGGCATCGATGTGCGCCATGATGCCGATGTTGCGATAGCGCTCGAGCGGATGGCTGCGGGCCATGATCTTAACTCCTGATGCCTAACGGCGTTCGAAAAAGGACTGCACCTATTTCCGTTCGGGCTGAGCCAGTCGAAGCCCTGTCCTTTCTTCCGGGGAAGAAGTGCAGCCCTTCGACAAGCTCAGGGCGAACGGTGATGGGTGGAGGCGCCGGAGCGCTCCACCCATATAGTAACCCAAACTTACCAGCGGTAGTGGCTGAACGCACGGTTGGCCTCAGCCATCCGGTGCGTGTCTTCCCGCTTCTTCACCGCGTTGCCGCGGTTGTTGGCGGCGTCCATCAGCTCGCCCGACAGGCGGGCGGCCATGGTGTTTTCGCTGCGGTTGCGGGCCGACGTGATCAGCCAGCGGATCGCCAGCGCCTGGGCACGCTCGGGGCGCACCTCGACCGGCACCTGATAGGTCGCACCGCCGACGCGGCGGCTGCGGACCTCGATGCCCGGCTTGATGTTGTTCAGCGCATCGTGGAACACGCCCAGCGGATCGCGCTTGGCACGGGTTTCCACCGTTTCCAGCGCACCATAGACGATGCTTTCCGCGACCGACTTCTTGCCGTCCAGCATCACGCTGTTCATGAACTTGGACAGCACCACATCCCCGAACTTGGGATCCGGCAGAATTTCCCGCTTTTCGGGACGACGACGACGAGCCATCTTAGATTTCCTTCTAGAACTTCGGCCGGTCCGGAACCCGTCCGGGGCCTACTCTGGCTGAATTACTTCGGACGCTTCGCGCCGTACTTCGAACGGGACTGCTTGCGGTCCTTGACGCCCTGCGTGTCGAGCACGCCGCGCAGGACGTGGTAGCGCACGCCGGGCAAGTCGCGCACACGGCCGCCGCGGATGAGCACCACCGAGTGCTCCTGCAGGTTGTGGCCTTCGCCCGGAATGTAGCTGATGACTTCGCGCTGGTTGGTCAGGCGGACCTTGGCCACCTTGCGCAGCGCCGAGTTCGGCTTCTTCGGGGTCGTGGTATAGACACGGGTGCAGACGCCGCGCTTCTGCGGGTTCTGCTCCATCGCAGGGACCTTCGACTTGGCCTTCTGCGGTTCGCGGCCCTTGCGGACCAGCTGGTTGATCGTCGGCATGAAGCCCTTCACCTTCCAATGGTTACTTTGCTGGAGCCATGATTCCGGAAAATACGAAAGGACCCTGACGGCCTTGCCGGCCTCCGGGCCCTGGCGTCTCCAACAATGTTCAGCTCAAAAAAATCCCCATGCCCGAACCCATGGTCCGGTCAGATGTGGATGGCGCGCCTATACGCAGGGGCACGGCGCGGGTCAATGGGCCGCTGCGCGTCATTCCGCGCCATCCGTGCGCCCGGCCGTGGCCGCAATCCGCGACACGCCCGCCGCCCCCTGCTATGGCATTGTCGGTCGCGCAACGGCGCAGAAACGGGGGGAGCCGAATCATGTTCAACAACAACCGCAACCGTGAGGACCGTTTCGCGGCGCCCGCCCCCGTGTCCGTCACCCCGTCGCCGGCGCCCGCCAACCAGCAGGCGGGGCGAAAGGGAATGTTCTCCGTCGTCGGTGCCGATATCGTCATCACCGGCAACGTCACCGCATCGAACGACCTGCATATCGATGGCCGGGTCGAGGGGGACATTACCTGCGCCAGCCTGATCCAGGGGCCGGAAAGCCGGATCGGGGGCGTCATCACCGCCGATACCGCGCGGCTGGCGGGAACGGTGGACGGGACGGTGCGGGTCAAGAACCTGACCATCGACCGCACCGCCCGGATCAACGGCGATGTGGAATATGATCAGATCACGATCGAAACCGGCGGCCATATCGACGGACGACTGAAGCATATGGCCGTGATCGCCGAACAGGCGGCAAAGGCGGTACCGATGGAGGCACCGGAGCCGATCGCGCCGGTGACCATCGTCAGCGATACGGCGGAATAAGGCGGGCCGAGAGGCTCGGCGAACAGGACACTCTCACCCTGCCCACCGCTACGCGGCGGGCCGCCTCCCCCTCCGCCATGCGGGGAGGAGGCATTGGCAGGCTTCGGCCGCCTTTCCCCTACCCTACTCCTTCACCAGCACCCCGCCCTTCACCACCGTCACCGGTCCGGCGAGCAGGCCGATGTCGCGGGTCGGATCACCCGGCACCGCGACGATGTCGGCATAGCGGCCGACGGCGATCGCGCCGACATCCTTTTCCCGGCCAAGCGCTTCGGCGGCGTTCCGCGTGGCGGCCTGGATCGCCTCCATCGGGGTCATGCCGTACTGGACCATCACGCGGAACTGGCCGCCCGCCGTGCCGTGCGGCATGACGCCCGCGTCGGAACCGAACACCATCCGCACACCGGCCTTGTGCGCCTTGCGGAAATTGTCGCGCTGGATCTGCGCGATCTCCCGGTCCTTGCGCAGATTGTCCTCCAGCACGCCGTTCCTGGCGCCCTCTGCCTGAGTATAGTCGGTGTTGAAGATATCCATCGAGAACCAGACCGGCTGCTTGCGCTCGACGGCCAGCTTGATGCCCTCGTCATCGACCAGGCTGGCGTGCTCGATCGTGTCGATGCCCGCCTTGATCGCGGCCTTGATCCCCGCTGCGCCGTGCGCATGGGCGGCGACGCGCAGGCCCCATTGATGCGCCTCGTCAGCGATGGCGCGCAATTCGCCCTCGGACAATTGCTGCTGGCCGGGTTCGGTATTGCGGGAGAATACGCCGCCGGTCGCGCACACCTTGATGACCTCCGCGCCATATTTTCGCTGTTCGCGGACGATGCGGCGCAGTTCGTCCGGGCTGTCGCCCACTGCCACGCCCTTTGCCTTGAACGAGGGCGGCAGATAGGTGCTGTCGCAGTGCCCGCCCGTGGCGCCGAGCGAATGCGCCGCCGGGACGATGCGCGGGCCGGGGATCAGCCCCTCGTCGATCGCCTGCTTATAGGCCACATCGTCATAGTTTTCCGAGCCGACGTTCCGGACAGTGGTGAACCCCGCCATCAGCATGTCGCGGGCATTGGCTGTGCCCTGCACCGCCCAGAAATTGTCGGTGAACTGCAGGTTGGTATAGCCGCCATATTTCGGGTTGCTGTCCAGATGGACGTGCATGTCGATGAAGCCTGGCAGGATCGTCTGACCGGACAGGTCGATATGGCGGACGTCGCTGCTCCAGCGGACGATGCGCGCGTCGGCAATGCCGGTGATCCGGCCATCGGTGATGAACACCGCCGGGCTTTCGACCATCTTGCCGGTCAGCACATCGACCATCCGGTCGGCGGTCACCACGACATCCTCCGCCATCGCCGGCGCAGCGAACAGGGCAAGGGCCGATACGGCACCGGCAAACATCGATTTCATCAGGGTACCCCCGGCCAACGGAACAGGCGGCAAGCCTGTGCCCGGGCCGCCGCTCCTGTCAATCGCGCACCGTCAGATTTCGGTGCGAATCCCGTGCAGCGCGACGTCGCGTTCCACCACGCGGCGCATCCAGCGATTGACCGCATGGCTGAATGCCGTGCCCAGGCCCGTCGGTCCCGCGACAACCGATGCTTCGCCGCCCCATGTGCCGGCCAGCATCTGCACCCGCTCATCGCTGCCGAGCAGCGCTTCGCCATCGATCAGCATCGATTGAAAGGGCAGCGGGATCCGCGGCGATGCCAGGCTGGCGATGCGATCATCCTCGACCGGATCGACCATCAGCGCGCCCACGACGCGGTCGACATAATAGCGCGGGGTCAGCCGGCCCCACCAGGCGGCGGCAAAGCAAGCCGCCCCGCTGGCGAGCAGCAGCGCGGGCCGGGCGGCCTGGTTCACCGCTTCGTCAAGCTGGGCCGCCCAGCGGTTGCGCTCCGGCACGCTCCGCCCCCGGAACGGCAGCGTCCGAGCATCCGGAAACCGTCCGGCGACCAGTTCGGCCAGCACGGGCGGCAATCCACGGCGGTCGGGCAGCAAAATCAGGGAAACAGCGTCGGGACGATGCAGCGCAAGCGAGGTCATGGCGAGTCTCCGGCACAGATGCGCCGACAGAATGCCTTATCCCGACCAAATGACTAGGCGAAAAACGACTGGCGCGCCAAGACGGTATCCAGGCGCGCCAAGCCGTTCGGATCACATGTGCAGCGTCCGGCCATAAGCCGAGAGCACGCTTTCGTGCATCATTTCGGACAGGGTCGGGTGCGGGAAGACGGTGTTCATCAGCTCCGCCTCGGTCGTCTCCAGCGTCTTGCCGACGGTATAGCCCTGGATCAGCTCGGTCACTTCCGCGCCGACCATGTGCGCCCCCAGCAGCTCGCCGGTCTTGGCGTCGAACACCGTCTTGATGAAGCCTTCCGCCTCGCCCAGCGCAATCGCCTTGCCATTGCCGATGAAGGGGAAGTTGCCGACCTTGACGCTGTAGCCCAGCTCCTTCGCCTTGGCTTCGGTCAGGCCGACCGATGCGACCTGCGGGTGGCAATAGGTGCAGCCCGGAATGTTGCGCGGGTCCATGGCGTGCGGATGGCCGCCGGTCATTGCCTCCACCGCGATCACGCCCTCATGGCTCGCCTTGTGCGCCAGCCATGGCGGCGCGGTGATGTCGCCGATCGCCCAGATGCCGGGGACGTTGGTGGCGCAGTCCGGCCCGGTCTTCAGGAAGCCGCGATCGTCCATGGCGACGCCCAGTTCCTTCAGCCCGATATTCTCGGTATTCGGCACGATGCCGACCGCGACGATGACATGGCTGAACTCCTCGGTGGTTTCCTTGCCCGCCTTGTCCTTCAGCTTGGCCTTCACGCCGTTCACGCCGACCTCCAGCCCGTTCACGCCGGCGCCGGTCATGATCGTCATGCCCTGCTTAACGAGCGCCTTTTCGAGGAAGGTCGAGACATCCTTGTCCTCGACCGGCACGATGCGGTCCATCATCTCGACCACGGTCACCTTGGCGCCCATGTCGTTGTAGAAGCTGGCGAACTCGATGCCGATCGCGCCCGATCCGATGACCAGCAGCTTCGATGGCATCTCGGTCGGCACCATGGCGTGGCGATAGGTCCAGATGCGCTTGCCGTCCGATTTGGCGAAGGGCAGCTCCCGGGCGCGCGCACCGGTGGCGACGATGATGTTCTTGGCGGTCAGCTCGGTCGTCTTGCCGTCCTTGTCGGTGACGGTCAGCTTGTCCTTCGCCGTCAGCTTGCCATCGCCTATGTGGACGGTGATCTTGTTCTTCTTCATCAGGTGCGTGACGCCCTGATTGAGCTGCTTCGCCACGCCGCGCGACCGCTTGACCACCGCGTCCAGATCGGCGCTGATCTTCTCCGCGACCAGACCGTAATTCTTGGCGTGCTGCATGTAATGATAGATTTCGGCGGAGCGCAGCAGCGCCTTGGTGGGGATACAGCCCCAGTTGAGGCAGATGCCGCCCAGATTTTCCCGCTCGACGATCGCGGTCTTGAGGCCAAGCTGGCTCGCGCGGATCGCCGCGACATAGCCGCCGGGACCGGAGCCGAGAACGATCAGGTCGTAAGTGTCAGCCACGATTGTGCTCCTGCAAAAGCCCCTCTCCCCTTGCGGGAGAGGGGTTGGGGAGAGGGGGCGGTGCCGCAGGCGCATCGGTCGATGCAACAGCACCGGCCTGCGCCGCGAGGATGCGGTCGGCGACCCCCTCGGGATTGGTCAGAATATCGTTGTTCCAGAACCGGATGATACGAAAGCCCTGATCGGTGAGCCATTTATCGCGGGCAAGGTCGGCCTGACTGTCTGCGTGCTGGCCGCCATCGGCTTCGACGATCAGCCGCGTTTCAAAACAGACGAAATCGGCGATGTAGCGTTCCAGCGGCTGCTGGCGACGCCATTTCCACCCGGAAAGCTTCTTGGCGCGGAGGATCGACCAGAGCTTGCGTTCGGCGTCTGTAGTATCGCGCCGAAGCTGACGGGCGCGGCCTATCAGCCCCCCTCTCCCTCCCACGCCTTCGGCGCGGGCCCCTCCCTCCCCCGCAAGGGGGGAGGGGTTTGGGTTGAGACCGTTCATTCGCCGATCACACGCGGCTTCCGCGCTTCGTCAATGGCGACGAACACGAACCGCGCCTCGGTCACCTTGCAGAGTTGTTCGCCGTGGCGGTCGCGGCACCAGCTTTCGACCTGGATCGTCATGCTGGTGCGGCCGACCTTGACCATGTCGGCATAGACCGACACCTCGTCGCCGACGACGACCGGGCGGTGAAACTGCATGGCGTCGACCGCGATGGTGACGGCGCGGCCGCGCGAATAGCGGGAGGCGACGAGGCCCGCCGCCATGTCCATCACGCTCATCAGCCAGCCGCCAAAGATATCGCCATAGGGATTGGCGTCGGCGGGCATGGTGGTCACGCGCAGCGCGGGTTCGCCGGACGGCGGGCGACCGGGATCGCGTTCAGCCATGATTGCCCCGCCCTTCGCGCTCGGCGGCCATGGCACGGCGGACCGGGCCGATACCCATGGCGACCGAGATGACCGTGATCGCGCCCGTCACCAGCCAGATGTCGCCCGCTCCCTGCGGATAGGACCAGGCCGACAGCGCGCCGATGACCAGCGCTGCAATCAGGCCAAGGGCGACGAACGCCAGTTCAGTCCATACCCGCATCGCGGCCGTCTCAGGCGATGAAGCCCAGCGGGCTTTCGACCAGTTCCTTGAACAATTTCATCAGCTCCGCCCCGTCCGCACCGTCGATGGCGCGGTGGTCGAAACTGCCGGTGGCGCTCATCACCGTCGCCACGCCCAGCGCATCGTCCACGATATAGGGCCGCTTTTCGCCGGCGCCGATCGCCATGATCATGCCCTGCGGCGGGTTGATGACGGCTTCGAACTGCTTGATGCCGAACATGCCCATGTTGGAGAGCGACGCGGTACCGCCCTGATACTGTTCGGGCTTCAGCTTGCCCTCCTTGGCCAGCCCCGCCAGTTCCTTCATCTCGGCCGAGATCTTTGCCATCGACTTGTTGGCGGCATCGCGGACGATCGGGGTGATCAGGCCGGTCGGCGTGGAAACCGCGACCGACACGTCGGCGCGGTGGTAGCTGATCAGCTGATCGCCCGCGAAGGTGACGTTGCACTTCGGCGTCTGTTCCAGCGCCACGCCCAGCGCCTTGATCAGCAGGTCGTTGACCGACAGCTTCACGCCGCGCGATTCCAGCCCCTTGTTCAACTCGCCGCGCAGCTTGAGCAGCTTGTCCAAGCGGATATCGACGGTCAGGTAGATGTGCGGGATCGTCTGCTTCGCCTCGGTCAGGCGGCGGGCGATCGTCTTGCGGATGTTGGACAGCTTGTCGGCGGTGTGCGGGATCGAGTCGTCGAACCACACGGCCTTGGCCTCGGTCGGCGCGGCTGCGGGAGCAGCGGCGGGCGCAGGTGCCGCGGCGGCGGGCTTGGCACCCGGCTTGGCATCCTCGACGTCCGCCTTGACGATCCGGCCGTTCGGGCCGGTGCCCTGCAGCGCGGACAGGTCCAGCCCCTTGTCGGCGGCGATGCGGCGGGCCAGCGGGCTGGCCTTTACCCGGTCGCCGGACGCAGCTGGCGCGGGCGCAGCCTTGGCTTCGGCGCGCTCGGCCTGGGGCGCGTCCTTGGCGGGCTGGGCGCCATAGCCCTTTTCGGCGGCTACAGGCTCGGCAGCGGCCGGCGCGGCGGAAGCGGCGGGCTTTGCCTCGACCGCGCTCGCATCCTCGCCTTCTTCGGCGATGATGGCGATCACGGTTCCCACCTTCACGCCGTCGGTGCCTTCGGCGACCAAAATCTTGGCGATAACGCCTTCATCGACCGCCTCGAACTCCATCGTCGCCTTGTCGGTTTCGATTTCGGCCATGACATCGCCCGCCTTTACGGCATCGCCCTCCTTGAGGAGCCATTTGGCAAGCGTGCCCTCCTCCATCGTCGGCGACAGGGCGGGCATCTTGAGTTCGATCGACATGGCTTGTCCCGTTACTGGTCCTGTGAGTGGCCTTCCTTTGCCGTCATGGCAAGGCTGGTCAAGCCCGCCCCTTGCACTGGACGCGCCAGCGCTTACCCTTTCATTCGTATTCGGGCGATGCCGCCCGACAGGGGAGGATGGCGCGTGCGCACCTATCTGGTGGTGGTCGACGAAAGCCCGGAGGCAGCAATCGCCCTGCGTTTTGCCGCGCGCCGCGCGGTGAAAACGGGCGGGCATGTCGAAATCCTGGCGCTGATCCCGAAGCCCGATTTCGTGCAATGGGGCGGGGTGATGGCCCAGATGGAGGCAGAGGCGCGCGAGCGGGTCGATGCGCTGGTGACGGCGGCGGCCGGCACCTTGCTGGACGAATCCGGGCTGTCGCCAAGCATCATCGTGCATGAAGGCGAAGGTGCCCGCGCGGTGCGCGAGACGATTGCGGGCAATCCCGAAATCGCCGCGCTGGTGCTGGGCGCGGCGGCGGAGGGTGCGCCCGGCCCGCTCGTCACCCTGTTCGCGGCAGAGGCCGGAACGCTTGGCGTACCAGTGATGATCGTGCCCGGCGGGCTTAGTCACGAGGCGCTCGACCGGTTGAGCTGAGGTCCTGCCTTTCCTCCCCCCGCCAAGGGGAAGGAAGAAACCATTCGCCCCTTGAGCCGCGCGGCTTTTCCCGCCACGTTCCGGCAATGCGCACCCTTGTCCTTGCCCCGCTGCTGCTGAGCGCAGCCGTTCCCGCCATCGCTCAGGAAGCGCCCTCCCCCGCCCGGCTTGAGGCGGATGTGGCAAAGCTGGTTTCTTTCGGCACGCGTCACACCGCATCCGACCCCGATCATCCGACGCGGGGCATCGGTGCCGCCCGGCGCTGGTTCGCCAATGAACTGAACGGCATCAGCGAAAAATGCGGCGGGTGCATCACCGTCAGCAACATTGCCCGCACCTTCAACGGCCCGCGCGCGCCGAACGGCGTCAATGTCGTCGATGTGCTTGGCTTTCAGGCGGGCGAGGAAAACAAGCGCGTCATCATCATCATGGGCCATATCGACAGCCGCGTGTCCGACGTGATGGACGCGACCAGCGACGCGCCGGGGGCCAATGACGATGCGTCGGGTACCGCACTGGTGCTGGAGACGGCGCGTATCCTGTCAAAGGAGAAGTTCAAGGCGACGATCATCTATGCCGCGCTGTCCGGCGAGGAACAGGGCCTTTGGGGCGGGCAGTTGCTGGCCGAGACGGCACAGGCGGCGGGATGGGAAGTCTCGGCGGTGCTGAACAACGATATCGTCGGCAACACGGTGGGGCAGAACGGCGTGCGGGTCGCCGACCGGGTGCGCGTGTTTTCGGAAGGCATCCGCCAGATCGAGACGCTGGACGAGCAGAAGGCACGGCGCGGCAATGGCGGCGAGGATGACGGGCCGAGCCGGTCGCTGGCCAAGTCGATCGACCGGCTGGCCGCGGCGACCCCCGGCGCGCTCGACGTGTTCGTGGTGCGCCGCCCCGACCGATTCGGGCGCGGCGGCGATCATGAGGCGTTCCTGCGCCTCGGCTATCCGGCGATCCGCTTTTCGGTGGCGGCGGAGAATTACGACCAGCAGCACCAGGATCTGCGCACCGAAGGCGGCAGGGAATATGGCGACACCATCGACAAGATGGATTTCCCCTATCTGGCCAAGGTGACGGCCCTGAATATCGCCGCCGCGCGGCAGTTCGCATCCGCGCCGGGCATCCCGAAGAACGCCGCCATCGAAGGCGCGCTGGCGACCGATACCACCGTCAGCTGGGATCCGGTGCCGGGTGCCGCGAAATACCGGGTCCATTGGCGGCGCAACGATGCGCAGGACTGGACCGACCAGCTGGAGGTGACCGGCACGTCGGCGGTGCTGAAGGACATCGTGGTCGACGACCATTTCGTCGGCGTGTCCGCGCTGAGCGAGACGGGTGCCGAAAGCGTGGTGGCCTTTGCCGGGCGGGCGGTGCGTCGGCCCTGACTGCGCCCTCTCAACCGACAGGCGCTAGCCGATGGCGGGACAAGATGCGGCGGTGAACGCAAAAACGGCGCGGCTCCCCCCGAAGCCGCGCCGTTCGCGCTATCCGGCGATTGCCGGGCGCTTTACTTGCCCTTGGATCGATACACCCGCTTGATCGGCGCGCGGGGCGTCATCTTGCCGGGATGCGATTCCTCGATGATCACGGCTTCGTGGCGGGCTTCGCCGGGCACGCCGACGACCATCTGCGTTTCGATGACCGGCGGATAATACCAGCCATTCGCGGCATAGCCTTCGCGCACGATGCGGGTCCGGCGGCTGCCGATGGGGCCGAACACCTCGCCGCCATAGCGCCATTCGCCGTCACGGGCGGCGTAACCGTCCTCCACGGCATAGCGTTCGTCGAGGTCATAGCCCTCGGCATGACCCTCTTCGCGGCCGTAATAGCCGCCATGGCTGGGCGGAACCATCCGGCCATCGGGATAGCCCGGCTGGTCATAGGTCGCCCCCCGGCGGCGCGAATTGCTGTTTTCGGCCGAATCGATGGCGGCACCGGCCACTGCGCCGACGCCAGCACCGATCAGCGTACCGGCCAGGCGATTGCCGCGCCCGCCGATCAGGTTGCCGGCCACGCCGCCGACCACCGCCCCAGCCACCGCGCCTTCGACATTGCTGTCCTTGGGCACCGGCGCGGCCTCGTAACGGTCGTAATAGCCGTCCCGGCCGGCAATTCCGGCATCCGCGCCGCCGCTATAGGCACCGTCATAATAGGGGCCGTCATAGCGTTCCCATTCGACGCCCGGCTGAACCTGTTCCACCCGGCCGCGATGATCGACCAGCACCGCATCGTCGTAATAGCGTACCCAGGTGCGGCCGCGCGGCGGCGGGGCAAAGCTGTACCGGCTCCAGTCGCTGATCTGGAACTGCGGCGCGATCCAGTAGCTGGGCAGGATGAACCCGCGAGTCGGCGCGATATAGCCGCCCCAGCCGCCGGGCGCGCCAAAGCCGCCATACCAGCGGCCCTGCATCGCCCCGCCCCAGCGATGATGGCCCGGCATCGGCCGGTGCGGCATCATCGGGCGATGCGGCATCATGCCCCCGCCGGGCCGACCGCGATGCGCCACCTGTGCTTCGGCGGGCATGGCGGTGGCAAGGGCGGCCAGCGCGGCAGCGGACAGGGCAATGAGGCGCATCGGCAACTCCTGTTGAACGAAGCGGACCCGAATCCGGGACCGCAACATGGTTGCCGATTGATTTACCAGCCGCAGGGCGGCCGTGCCTACGCCGCGCTTTGGTTAAGGACTGTCCCGTTCCGGGTCAGCCGATCCGCGCGGCCAGCAAGGCCGCCAGCCGTTCGCAGCCGATCCGGTCCTGATCGTCGAACCGGCCGGGCAACGGACTGTCCAGGTCCAGGACAGCCAGCACGCGGTCCCCATCGGACGACAGGATCGGCACGACCAGTTCCGACCGGCTGGCCGCATCGCACGCGATGTGGCCCGGAAAGGCATGGACGTCGGGCACCAGCTGCGTTTCCCGCGTCGCAGCCGCCGTGCCGCATACCCCGCGACCAAACGGGATGCGGATGCACGCCGCCTTGCCCTGAAACGGGCCGAGCACCAGTTCGTCGCCGACGTTGCGGTAGAATCCGGCCCAGTTCAGGTCGGGCAGCACCTGCCAGATCAGGGCGGCGGCGTTGGCCATGTTGGCGATGCCGTCCGGCTCGCCGGCGGTCACCCCGTCCAGCGCGTCGGCCAGCGCGGCATACATTGCAGGCTTGTCGCCGGAATTGATTTCGAAGCTGTACATGCCAACGCCTTTAGCGATCCTGGACGCGCAGCGGGAGGGGGCGTTTGGCGGATCAGGCGCCGGCCTGCACCGCCGGCGGCTGGATGGTCAGCGCGCGGAACCGGACGTCGAAGCCCGATCCTTCCGGCGCGGCGGCCATGACACCGACGTCCAGCGTCGTCGCATCGGTCAGGTGACCCTGCCGGACCTCGCGCCAAGTCCTGCCGTCTGCGCTCCAGCTATAGGTGAAGGTCGACCCTTTTCGCGCCAGGCGGAACCACAGGTCGTTGGGGCTGGCATCGATCGGAAAGCCGGACCAGTCGGAAAAATCGCGGGTGAAGACCGCGCTGACGGTCGCGACGCCATCCACCCGTTCCACCCCGCATTTCAACCAGGTTTCATGGTCCAGCCGGACCATCAGCCCCGCCTGGTCATATTGCGCGGCATAGTCGCCGACGACATTGACCGTCGCCACGAAATCGCCGGTCACCCGCTGACTGCGAAAATGGCCATTGTCGGTGACATAACCGAAATAGGTCTTTCGCCAGAAATCCGTCTTGGGTTCGGCACGCATCATTAGCACGCCGTCCTGTTCGCGCCAGACGCGCGGCGGATTCATCCATCCGGCCTGATCGGTCGGGCCGGCAAGGGCGCGCGGCGGAACCAGCGCTGCGCCGCCCATGGCCGCCAACACCATCCGCCTGTCCATCGCCCCTCTCCGCATCCCGTTGATCGTCGCGCACGACAATGCCGTGATCGGTGGCCGATGCAAGCGATGGGGCGGTGAGTGGATGGTGGGTCCGCCGGGATTCGAACCCGGGACCTCTCGATTAAAAGTCGCTTGCTCTACCAACTGAGCTACGGACCCCGACCATCGGCGACGCACCTAGGGGCACTGGGCCGGTGCGTCAACCGAGCCGGGCAAGAAGCTGGCGCATGGTCCGCCCGGTCACCGGATCGCGGGCATCGGGGATCAGCGCCGCCAGCGGGCCAAGGGCGAACGCCCGTTCCCGCAACAGGATATGCGGGATCATCAGCCGGGGCGAGGCAAAGGCACCGCCCGACCACCACAGGATATCCAGATCGATGGGACGCGCCGCCCAGCGCTGGCCGCGCCGCCGCCCGAACGCCGTCTCGATCCGTTTAAGCCGGGCCAGCAGTTCGGGCGGCTGTTCGGCGGTATCGATCAGGACGGCGGTGTTGACGAAGCGGCGGATCGACGGACCGACCGGCGCGGTTTCGGTGAGCGGCGCGATGGCTGTGACGGGGCCGATGGCCTTGATCGCCGCCGCCACCATCGCGCGCGGCCGGCCGTGACGGCCGGGCCGGTTGGAGCCGATGCCGATGGCATAGCTTGTCTTTGCCACCCGCTCCCCCTAGCCCGCGCCCATGATTCCCACATCCCCGCTGCCCGAAACCGAACCGCCGCACAACTGCCCACTCTGTCCCCGCCTGGTCGCGTACCGCGAGGCATGCCGTGCGGAATATGCCGACTGGTGGAATGCGCCGGTGCAGGCGTTCGGCGATCCGGCTGCCTGGCTGGCGATCGTCGGCCTGGCCCCCGGCAAGCACGGCGCGAACCGCACCGGGCGGCCCTTCACCGGCGACTATGCAGGCGACCTGCTGTTCGCCACCCTGGCCAAGTTCGGGTTGAGCGAGGGAACCTATGATGCCCGGATCGACGACGGCCTGACGCTGAAGGGCGCGATGATCGTCAATTCGGTCAAGTGCCTGCCGCCCCAGAACAAGCCGACGCCGGAGGAAATCCGCACCTGTCGCCCGTTTCTGGAGGGGCAGGTCGCGGCGCTGCCGAATGCGCGGGTGTTCGTGGCGCTGGGCCAGATCGCCCACCAGTCGGCGGTCAAGGTGCTGGGCGGGCGCTTGCCCAAGGCCCGGTTCGGGCACCTGGCCGAACACCGGATGCCGGACGGCCGGGTGCTGATCGACAGCTATCATTGCAGCCGGTACAACACGAACACCGGTCGGCTGACCGCCGAGATGTTCGAAGCGGTGTTCGCGCGGGCGGTGGCATTGCGTCCCTGACGGCTCAACATCAACCTTTCCGTGCTCCCGCTTTCGCGGGAGCACGGATGAGTCACTCCGCCGCCTGGTGCAACGCGATGCGGTTGCCTTCGCTGTCCTCGATCTCGGCGACGCGGCCAAGCTCGCCCAGATCCTTGGGCGGATACAGGATGGCTGCACCCGCCGCCGTCGCCCGCGCCAATGTCGCATCGAGGTCGTCGACGCTGAAATACAGGATCGGCCCTGCCTTGCCGGGGACATAGACTTCGCCCTTGACCAGCGCGCCGCTGGCGCCCGCTGCGCCATTGGCAGCGGGGAAAAGCGCCATGGGATACCCGTCGATGGTAGCCCGTTCGAAATCGGTGCCCAGGACGCGAGTGTAGAAGGCGACGGCGCGGTCCATGTCGCTGACCGGCAGCTCGAAATAGCCCACGGGATTCATCGGTCGTACCCCCGCATGATGACAGCCCGCCAGCGCCAGGAGCAGCGCCGACAGGACCGCCGCCCGCATCAGATATCCTGAACCAGCCGCCCGTACAGTTCCGGCCGCCGGTCCCGGAAAAATCCGAATGCGGCGCGGTGGCGGCGGGCAAGATCCAGGTCGAGCATCGCGGTGATGACCCCTTCTTCCTCGCGGTCCAGCTCGGCCAGGATGTCGCCGCGTTCGTCGGTAATGAAACTGGTGCCGTAAAAGGTCTGGCCATGTTCGGTGCCGACGCGGTTGGCGGCGACCACGGGTACGACATTGGACACGGCATGGCCCACCATCGCGCGCCGCCAAAGCCGGGCGGTGTCCAGCCCCTCGTCATGCGGCTCCGATCCGATCGCGGTCGGATAGAACAGGATTTCGGCGCCCATCAGCATCATCGCGCGCGCGGTTTCGGGATACCATTGGTCCCAGCATACCCCGACGCCCAGCGTCGTCTGCGGCCCCTTCCACACCTTGAACCCCGTATTGCCGGGGCGGAAATAGAATTTCTCCTCATAGCCCGGACCGTCCGGGATATGGCTCTTGCGATAGACGCCCTGCACCCGGCCATCGGGATCGATCATCGCCAGCGAGTTGTAATGGTGCGGGCCTTCGCGTTCGAAAAAGCTGGTCGGTATCCAGATCTTCAGCTCGGCGGCCAGCGCCTGCATCGCCAGCACCGCCTTGTGCTCGTCCACCGGCTTTGCGGTGGCGAACAGCCCCTCATCCTCGACGCGGCAGAAATATTCCCCCTCGAACAATTCGGGCGGCAGCACGACCTGGGCTCCCTTCGCCGCGCCCTCGCGCACCATGCGGGCGACGTTGGCGATGTTGCGGTCGATGTCAGGGCCAAAGCCAAGCTGAAGCGCGGCAACGGTGATCTGGGTCATGATATGCTCCGGTGCCGGGTTCAGCGGCTGGGGATTTGCTGGCTGATGCAGTGGAAGCTGCCGCCGCCGGTCAGGATATGGTCGGCCCGCTGGCCGACGATGCGGCGGTCGGGGAACAGCGCCTGGATCGCCTCGATCGCGGCATCGTCGTTCGGCTGGCCATAGAGCGGCACGACCACGGCGGCATTGCCGATATAGAAGTTCATGTAGCTGGCCGGGATGATCTGTTCGTCCTCGTCCAGCACTCGGCCGGGCGAGGGGATGCGCACCAGCTCCACCCCGGCCACGCGGGCGGCATCGGCTGCGTGCTGATAGACCAGCCAGTTGGGATCATTCTCGGCCGCCTGCGGGATCGCCAGCCGGTTCTCGCCGACGAAGCGCGCCAGATTGTCGACATGGCCATCGGTATGGTCGTTTAGCAGCCCCTCGCCCAGCCACAGGAAGCGGGTGAAGCCGAGGTCGGCGGTCAGCCGCGCCTCGATGTCCCGCTGCGACAGCCCGGGATTGCGGTTTGGGTTGAGCAGGCATTGTTCGGTCGTGACGACCAGGCCGGTGCCGTCGCCATCGATTGCACCGCCCTCCAGCACCCAGTCATGGCGGATCGCCTTGAAGTGCCGCCGGTTCGCCAGCCGCTGGCCGATGGTGTCGTCGCCGGGCAGGTCGTATTTGCCGCCCCAGCCGTTGAAGCCGAAATCATGCGCGTGATGATCGCCGCCGATGATCGGCCCGGTATCGCGCAGCCAGATGTCGCCGAAGGGTTCCACGACGATCTGGGCGAAACGGCCGGCCAGCGCCTCCGCAGCCTCGGCCGCCTCGTCATCGGCAGCGACCAGGATCACCTTCTCGCCAGCGCCATCGGCATGAACCGCCTGGGCAAAGGCCGTCACCTCCTCCCGCGCGGGCTCCAGGTCGTCGACCCACAGCTCGGGATGGCTGGGAAAGCCGATCCAGACGGCATCGTGATGCGCCCATTCGGCGGGCGGCGGCGGGGGCGGCGTGCTCATGCGCCGCCATATAGGAGCGAATGACCGCGCGGGGGAGAGGGTGTTTGCGGCGCCAGGTGATTGGCGCGATCCTGGATCTATTCACCAGCAAGCCCAACCATCCGTTCGTGCTGAGCTTGTCGAAGCACTGCCCTTTTCTGCCAGCGGCGAATAGGCAGAAGGGCAGTACTTCGACAGGCTCAGTGCGAACGGGTGGGGATTCTACTGCGCCCCCGCCCGGCTCTTGTCGCGGATCGCGCGGAATTCGGCGGTGGGGTACCAGTTTGGCCACGCATCGCCCTCGGCCAATTGCCGACCAAGCGCGTAGTAGAGGGACAGGTCGGCCACCGCCCCGTCCCAGTTCCAGGCGGGATCATATTCGTCCTGCGGCTTGTGATAGCGCCGCTCGACATAATCCGCCGCCGCCGCTGCGCCCGCCTGAGGCCCGCCCTGGATCAGATCCTCGCCGCTTTCGGCATAGAGCATGGGCACGCCAAGCTTGGCGAAGCTGAAATGATCGGAGCGGTAATAATAGCCCTTTTCCGGGCTGGGTTCCGGCCGGATCACCCGCCCCGCCCCCTCGGCGATCGGCCGGACCAGATCCTCCAGCTCCGACTTGCCGACACCGACCACGACGAAATCGCGGGCGGGGCCGACGATGTTCAGCCCGTCCATGTTCACGCCCCCGACCGTCTGCGCGAGCGGATAGACCGGGTTTTCGGCATAATATTTCGATCCCAACAGGCCCGATTCCTCGGCCGTCACCGCCAGGAAAACCAGGCTGCGCTTGGCGGCTCCAGCCTTGGCATGGGCGCTGGCCAGCTCGATCAGCCCGGCAGTGCCGGTCGCATTGTCCAGCGCGCCGTTGCAGATGTCGTCGCCGTCCACTGCGTCGCAGCGGCCCAGATGGTCCCAATGCGCCGTGTAGAGGACATATTCATCGGGCGCGGCCGTGCCGGGCAGGATGCCGATCACGTTCTTCGACGCCTGTCGCCGGATATTCAGGTCGAAGCCCGTGCTGGCGCGCACGCCCAGCGGCACCGCGCGAAACCCCTTCTGCCGGGCCGACAGGGCCAGTGCCGCGAAATCCCGCCCGGCGCTGGCGAACAGCTTTTGTGCGGCATCCAGCTGAATCCAGCCAATGACGGCGCTTTCACCCGGATTCTCGTCGCCAGGATCCTGGATCAGCTGCGGGCCGGTCCAGCTGGACTGGACGACGCCCCAGCCATAGGCCGCCGGTTCGGTATCATGGACGATGATCGCCGCTGCCGCGCCCTGCCGCGCCGCTTCCTCGTATTTGTAGGTCCAGCGACCGTAATAGGTCATGGCGCGACCCCCGAACGGCCCGTCCAGGTTCGTGCTCTGCCAGTCGGGATCGTTGACCAGGATGACGACCGTCTTTCCCTTCACGTCGACGCCGGCATAATCGTTCCAGCCGCGTTCGGGGGCGTTGATGCCATAGCCGACGAACACGACCTCGCTGTCCTTTACCGCCACGTTCGGCACCACGCGGTACGTACCCATCACCACGTCGGTTCGATAGGCAAAGGACAGCGGCGTCTTGCCGCCGGATATCGTCAGCGGCTGCACATTCCCGGCGGTCAGTTCGACCAATGGCACGTCCTGCGTCCATTCGCCCTTGTTGCCAGGCTTCAGCCCCGCCGCCTGCATCCGTTCGATCAGGAAGGCGACGGTCTTTTCCTCGCCCGCAGTCGTGGGTGCCCGCCCTTCATATTCGTCGGACGCCAGCGTCTCCGTCATCGCCTTCAATGCGTCGATCGAAAGCGCGGGTGCATCCTGCGCCGTAACCGGAGCAGCAAGCAGCGCGATCAGCACGGCGGGGGTCAGAAAACGCATGCAAGCCTCCAGTGATGATTGCGTGATGCTGGCATTGGCGGCGGCCGGGGGCAATGGCCATGAGCGAAAAGGCCGTCGCGTCCATCCACGGTCGCACCGGCCATCCGCCAATCGATTGAACCGGCTGGATTTCCGCATTGCCGGATCGTCCATTCCGGCGCGGATAGGGCCTTGTGCGCCCGGCGGGATTGATCCAGCATCACCCCCTGGGGTTATTGCGTATGGGGGCAATCGAAATGACGAGGACGTGGAACGCGGCATGGGTTGCCGCTGCCGGAATTGCAGCCGTAGTGGGGGCACCGGCTTATGGACAGGACAGCGCGGGCGATGCCGCCATATTCGGCGCGCGCGAATCGATCGAACAGGCCAGCCTGTCGCCCGACGGAACCCGACTGGCCTATCTGTCGGCGGGCGCCGGCCAGGGATCGCAGCTGATGATCCACGATCTCGCAAAACCGGATTTGCCGCCCAAGACGGCGTTGGTGGCAGACGGCAATCCGCATCGCATCTCGTCCTGTCGCTGGACGGGGCGGACGCGATTGATGTGTTCGGTCTATATGGCGACCAAGCTGGACGGCGATGCGGTCTATGCCTCGCGCATGATCGCCGTCGATGCCGATGGCGGCAACCTGAAGGTGATCGAGGTCAAGAGCGGGGCCGGCGAGCGCCTTGGCGCAGCGCTCTATGGCGGTACCGTGATCGACTGGAACCCGGATCAGGAGGGCGAGGTGCTGATGACCCGGAATTACATTCCGGAAGCCCGCACCGGCGGCACGCGGCTGGCCCAGACGAAAAGCGGCCTTGGCGTCGACCGGATCAACACCATGACGATGGCGACCACGGTGCTGGTCCAGCCGGACGACGAAGCCACGGAGTTCATCTCCGACGGCTATGGCGCGGTCAGGATCAAGGGCATCCGCAAGGTCAGCGACGCCACCGGATACGATCGGGACGAACGGCGCTATTTCCATCGCGGGGTCGATGGCGGGAACTGGCAATTGCTCAGCACGATCAATGCGACCGATCGGGGATTCGATCCCTATGCCGTCGATCGGGAAAAGAATGTCGCCTATGGCCTGAAACCGCTGAACGGCCGGATGGCCGCCTATACCAAGGCTTTGGATGGCACCGGAACCGAAACCCTGGTCTTTGCGCATCCGGAGGTGGATGTATCCGGCTTTATCCGCGTCGGGCGGCGCGGCCGGGTGATCGGCGTGCGCTATGTTACTGATCAGGCCCAGGCCGAGTATTTCGACAAGGGCATTGCGTCGATGACCCGCGCCTTGTCCAAGGCGATCCCCGGCCTGCCGCTGATCCGCGTGGTCGATACCAACGAGGACGAAAGCAAGCTGCTGGTCTGGGCAGGCAGCGACATCGATCCGGGCCGCTATTTCCTTTTCGACCGGACGGCCAAGAGCCTGAACGAACTGGCGCTGGTCCGGCCGCAGATGGAAAACCGGCCGCTCGGCGCGATGAAGGCAGTCAGCTATGCCGCGCGCGACGGCGTGACCGTGCCGGGCTACCTCACCCTGCCGCCGGGCAAGACCGACGCCAAGGGCCTGCCGGCCATCGTGATGCCGCATGGCGGCCCCGGATCGCGCGACGAATGGGGGTTTGACTGGATGGTCCAATATTATGCCGCACAGGGCTATGCCGTGCTGCAACCCAATTTCCGCGGATCGGCCGGATATGGCGAGGCATGGTTCCAGAAGAACGGGTTTCAGAACTGGCAGACGGCAATCAACGACATTGTCGACGGTGCCCGGTGGCTGCTGTCCCAGGGGACCGACCAGCGGCGGCTTGCCGTGGTCGGATGGTCCTATGGCGGCTATGCGGCACTGCAATCCGCGGCGGTCGACCCCGACCTGTTCAAGGCGGTGGTGGCCATCGCCCCGGTGACCGACCTGGAACGGCTGAAAGAGGATCGCCGCAACTGGTCCGACTATAATCTGGTCAGCCGCTTCGTCGGGACCGGCCCGCATGTCGCCGAAGGGTCACCCGCCCGCCGCGCGGCCGAGATCAAGGCGCCGGTCCTGCTGTTCCACGGCGATTTCGACCGCAACGTCGATGTCGGCCATGCCCGGCTGATGCAGTCGCGGCTGCAGGCGGCGGGCAAGGCATCGGAACTGGTCATCTTCAAGGACCGCGACCATTATATCGACGATAGCGCCATGCGAACCGAAATGCTGGCGAAAAGCACCGTGCTGTTCGACCGGGCCTTTGCCACGGCGAATTGAGCGGTATCCGCCAGGATGCAACGAGAAAGGGCGGCCCCGGATGGGACCGCCCTTTTTTGGCTTTATGACGTCGCGGCGAAGCCGCGTCGTCAGTCGCCGCTGAAGCGGCGCCGCCCGTTCGCGCTGATTTCAAGGTGGATTCAGCTCGCGCTAAATCCAGCCATCAGCGCGAATAGAATTCGACGACCAGGTTCGGTTCCATCTTCACCGGATACGGCACTTCGTCCAGCGACGGCACGCGGGTGAAGGTGACCTTCGCATTGCCATCGGCAGCGACGTAATCGGGGATTTCGCGCTCGGCCAGGCCCTGCGCTTCCAGGACCAGCGCCATTTCCTTGGCCTTGCTGCCCAGCGTGATTTCCTCGCCCGGCTTGATCCGGCGCGACGCGACGTTGCACTTCACGCCGTTGACGCGGATGTGACCGTGGCTGACCAGCTGGCGGGCGGCGAAGATCGTCGGCGCGAACTTGGCGCGATAGACGATCATGTCCAGCCGCTGTTCCAGCAGGCCGATCAGGTTCATGCCCGTATCGCCCTTCAGCCGCGACGCTTCCTCATAGGTGCGCTTGAACTGCTTTTCGGTGATGTCGCCGTAATAGCCCTTCAGCTTCTGCTTGGCGCGCAGCTGGATGCCGAAATCCGACATCTTGCCCTTGCGGCGCTGGCCGTGCTGGCCGGGGCCGTATTCGCGCTTGTTCACCGGCGATTTCGGACGACCCCAGATGTTTTCGCCCATCCGGCGGTCGAGTTTATACTTGGCGCTCTGGCGCTTCGACATGGATATTCCTTTGCAACTTCCAACGACGTTGACCACCATCCCAAGAGGGCGGCCGCGATCCCGGTCATCGCCTGGACCGGGGCCAATGGCCCGGTCAGGGTCGCCGCTTCACCGGGGTGCGGGACCAATTGCGAAGGCGGGCGCGTAGCGTCGGCCACGCGCCGAGTCAAGCTGGACAGGCCAGCCCGGCCCGCCTAACCGACGGGAATGAGCGATCCCTTGTCCCCGGAACCATCCCCGGAAAGCTGCACCACCATGGCGGAGGTCCGCGCGGGCGTCGATGCGCTCGACCGCCGGATCGTCGCCCTGCTCGCCACCCGCTTCGCCTATATGGACGCCGCCGCCCGCATCAAGCCGGACCGGAATCAGGTGCGGGACGAGGCGCGCAAGGCAGCGGTCATCGATCAGGCCCGGGCGGAAGCGGAACGGCTCGGCGCGCCCGCCGATCGCATAGCGGCGCTGTGGGAAGTGCTGGTCGAGGCGTCGATCGCCCATGAGATGGAGCAGTTCGACGCGCTGAAGGGCTAGTGCCCGGGTCATCGATCTGCCGCTTCAGCCGTTCGTGTCGAGTAGGTGTCGAGCCTGTCGAGACATCGTATCGAGACAGGCCCCGGCAATGTCCCTCGATGTGCCTTCTCGACAAGCTCGAAGGTTACTCGGGACGAACGGAGATGGGATGCTACCGCCGCCGTGGCCGGGCCAGGGTACTGAGCACGCCGCGCATCGTCCGCACCTCCATCGCATTCCAGCCCGGCTTGGTCAGCAGTCCGCGCAGTGTACGCCGCGTCACCTCGGTCCGCTCCGGCGGATGGAAATAGCCTGCCGGGGCCAGCATCCCCTCCAGCTGTTCGATCATCCCCTCCAGCTCGGCCTGTGGCGCTGGCGGATCGAGCTCGGTCAGTGGCGGCTGCGCCAAGCCCTGACCCTTTGACCATTCATAGGCGCACAGGATCACCGCCTGCGCCAGGTTGAGCGAACCGAACTGCGGATTGATCGGCACGGTCAGGATGGTGCGGGCAAGCGCCACATCGTCCGTTTCCAAGCCCGATCGTTCCGGCCCGAACAGATAGGCGGAGCGACCCGGCCCGGCATGGATGGCCCGCGCCGCCACCTCGGGCGTCACGACCGGCTTGGTGACGCCGCGCTTGCGCACCGTGGTCGCATAGACATGGGCGCAATCGGCCACCGCATCGGCAACCGTGTCGAACACTTGGGCGCGCTCCAGCACGACGTCCGCCCCGGATGCCGCCGGCCCCGCCGACGGATTGGGCCAGCCATCGCGCGGAGCGACCAGCCGCATTTCCGTCAGGCCGAAATTGAGCATCGCGCGGGCGGCCTTGCCGATATTCTCGCCCAGTTGCGGGCGGACCAGCACGATGACGGGGGGCGGGGTGGCGGTTCGAGCAGTGCTTCGAGACGGCGCTTCGCTAGCGCTCAGCACCTCCTCAGCACGAACGGTTGAGAAAAAGGTGCCGCCCCCCATACCCCGTTCGTGCTGAGGAGAGGCTGACCCCGGACTTGATCCGGGGGAAGCCTCGTCTCGAAGCACCGACCTGCTGGCCAGCCTACGGATCGCATCCCAGTCTCCCCGGAACAGCGCCTCCTTCTTGGCACGATTCCAACCCTTGATCCGCCGCTCCGCCTCGATCGCTTCAGGTCGGCTGACAAACTCCTGTGACCACATCAGCGTGACCGGCAACCGGATGCGGGTGAACCCCTGGACCTCACCGCTCTGATGCTGTGCAATCCGATGCTCGAGATCGTCTGTGTGACCGGTGTAATATTTTCCGTCCGCGCAGCGCAGGATGTAAGTCCAAAAAGCCATGCTGCGGCCTAGCCCTCGATACGCGCTCTCGACAAGCTCGATCGCTACTCGGGCCGAACGGATATTTTAACCGACGCTCCAAAGCCGCTCGTTCCGCTCAGGGTTCGTGCATATCGTGAACCCGGATCGAAACAGGGGCCTACGCCTTGCCCACTTCCGTCACCGAGCCGGCAAATTCCTCGAAATCGCGGGCTTCGCGGAAGTCCTTATAGACGCTGGCGAACCGGATATAAGCGACGGAATCGAGCGCCTTCAGCCCGTCCATCACCAGTTCGCCGATGCGGGTGGACGTCACCTCGCCCTCGCCCTGGGTTTCCAGCTGGCGCTGGATCGAACTGACCAGCCGCTCGATCTGCGTTCCGGCGATGGGCCGCTTGCGACAGGCGATGGACACCGATCGCACCAGTTTCTCCCGCTCGAACGGCTCGCGCCGGTCCTCGGACTTGAGCACGGTCAGCTCGCGCAGCTGGATGCGTTCAAAGGTCGTGAAGCGCGCGCCGCAACCCTCGCACTGGCGGCGGCGACGGATCGCCGTGCCGTCCTCGGTCGGGCGGCTGTCCTTTACCTGGCTCGCCTCGTTGGCGCAGAATGGGCAACGCATTGCTTGGTCCTGACGGATGCGGTGCCGATCCTTTCCACCGATTGGAGGATCGAACCGGCACCGCTCACACGCGCAAGCGCGTCAAATCAACCGTAGATCGGGAAACGGGCGCACAGCGCGCGGACGCGGGCACGGACATCGGCCTCGACCACCGGATCGCCGCCCTCGCCCTTTTCCTTCAGACCATCGAGCACATCGGCGACCATATGGCCGATCTCGCGGAACTCGGCGACGCCGAACCCGCGGGTGGTGCCCGCAGGCGTCCCGACCCGGATGCCGCTGGTCTTGGCGGGCGGCAGCGGATCGTTGGGGATGCCGTTCTTGTTGCAGGTGATGCCCGCCCGCTCCAGCGCCTCGTCCGCGTCCTTGCCGGTGACGCCCAGCGGGCGCAGGTCGATGAGCGCCAGATGCGTGTCGGTGCCGCCCGCGATCACGTCGGCCCCCCGCTCCTTCAGCGTCGCGGCCAGCACCTTGGCGTTTTCGACGACGGCGCGGATATAGGTCTTGTAATCGGGCTGCAGCGCCTCGCCGAACGCCACCGCCTTGGCGGCGATGACGTGCATCAGCGGACCGCCCTGCATGCCGGGGAACACGGCCGAGTTGAACTTCTTGGCCAGCGCCTCGTCATTGGTCAGGATCATGCCGCCACGCGGGCCGCGCAGCGTCTTGTGCGTCGTCGTGGTGGCGACATGGGCGTGCGGGAAGGGGGAGGGATGCTGGCCTGCCGCGACGATGCCGCTGAAATGCGCCATGTCGACCATGAAGAACGCGCCGACCTTGTCCGCGATCGCGCGGAAGCGGGCAAAGTCGATAACGCGCGGATAGGCGGATCCGCCCGCGATGATCAGCTTTGGCTGATGCTCGATCGCCAGCGCCTCGACGGCGTCATAATCGATCAGGTGGGTGACCGGATCGACGCCGTACTGGACCGCGTTGAACCACTTGCCGCTCATCGCCGCCTTTGCGCCGTGGGTTAGGTGCCCGCCCGCATCCAGGCTCATGCCCAGGATGGTATCGCCCGGCTTGACCAGAGCGAGCATCACCGCGCCGTTCGCCTGAGCGCCCGAATGCGGCTGGACATTGGCGAAGCCGCAATCGAACAGCTGCTTGGCCCGCTCGATCGCCAGCGTCTCGACCGTGTCGGACGGGTGGCAGCCCTGATAATAGCGCTTGCCCGGATAGCCCTCGGCATATTTGTTGGTGAAGACCGACCCCTGCGCCTCCATCACCGCGCGGCTGACGATGTTTTCGGACGCAATCAGTTCGATCTGGGTCTGCTCGCGCTCCAGTTCCTCTGCCACGCCAGCAAATACCTCGGCATCGGCATCGGCCAGGCCGCGGGTAAAGAAACCGTCGGGCTGAACATCGGACAGCGCGCGGGGGGAAAGGGTCAGGGGCTGGGTGCTCATCGGCCGGACCTTTGATTTCGGGGCGGCGCGTGGCTGAGCCGCCTTCATGCTTCGCCGCGCCATCTATCCGCTTGGCGCGCCGATTTCCACTGCCCATTATAGGGGCAGGCCGGAACGATCGCACGAAAGGAATAGCATGGGGCGCATGACGCCGAACTTGCCCGCCCTGGTGGGGATGCCTGCCGGCGCGAAATGGCTGGGCCTGGCGGGATTGTTGCCGCAGGGGGCCTGTGTCGCAGTGCTGGTTTCCGGCTCGGTCGAATGGCGCTTTGCCGCACTGGCGATCGCATGGCTGTACGGCGCGCTGATCCTCAGCTTTCTGGGCGGCACCTGGTGGGGCCTTGCCGCGCGGCATCAGGAGCCGTCGGCGGGGCTGTTCGCCATCGCGGTGGTGCCGTCGCTGGTCGCGCTGGCGACGATCTGGCCCTGGCTGGTCGGCGACCCGTGGCCGCAACCCTCTCTGTTCCTGCTGGGTGTCGCGATCCTGGCCTCGCCGTTCGTCGACGCGTGGTTCTACCGCCAGCGGCTGACCCCGGCCTGGTGGATGGGGCTGCGGGTGCCGTTGTCCATCGGATTGGGCCTGTTGACCCTGATCGCCAGCGGATTCGCCACGCCGGTGGTCTAGGGCTGCCGACCCGCGCGCTCAGCCGAGGACGCGGCCCAGCTTTTCGACGCGGCGGGCATGGCGGTCGCCGCCGAATGGCTGCGCCAGGAACGCCTCGATACACGCCTTGGCCATGTCCGGTCCGGTCAGCCGCGCGCCCATCGCAATGACGTTCGCGTCATTATGCTCGCGCGCCAGCCGGGCCGATAAAGGTTCCGACACCAGCGCGCAGCGACAACCGGGATGGCGGTTGACCGCGATCGAGATGCCAATGCCCGATCCGCACAGCGCAATGCCGAAATCCGACCCGCCACCGGCCAGATGTTCCGCGAGCGCATAGCCGTAATCGGGATAATCGACGCTGTCGGCGGCATGCGGCCCCAGATCCTCGACCGCATGGCCCTGCGCCCCCAGCCAGGCCACAAGCATGGCCTTCAGCTCGACGGCTGCATGGTCGGATGCGATGGCGATGCGATGGGTCATGGCGTTCCCGTGACGAAGGCGATGCGTCCATCTAGGCGCTTCGGGCGTTCAGCACTAGGCTGAAGTCAATCACCCCCGCCTGGAGAAGATCATGCGCACCCTGTTCCCCGCACTACTGTTGCCGCTCACCATGACCCTGGCGGCCTGTGGCGGCGGGACGGAGAACCCCGCCGTGACCGATGCAGCCGATGCCATGCCGAACGAGATCGTCGATCTGCCCGTCGAGGGGAATGACGCCATCGGCAACGAAAGCGCGGTGGCCAATGAATGGACCGGCCGCTGGATCGGGCCGGAGGGCACCTATGCCACCATCCTTCCGGACGAAGAGGTTGGGCCGGGCCATTACCGGATCAACATGAAATACGGGCTGGACGATTCCATGGCCGGCGATTTCCAGGCCGTGACGGATGGGGAGACGTTGCGCTTCACCCGGCCGGACGGCGATCAGGTGCTGAAACGCGGCGACGGGGCCGCCACCGGCATGAAATATTTGGCCGAAAAGTCGGATTGCATCTACGTCAAATCGGGCGAAGGCTATTGCCGCGACTGACCCCAGCGGTTAGCGGGCGCCTATGCCGGCTTGGCGACGATTGACCTTCGATCACCCCTGTGACGCGGAACCGTCATATGTCATGTCTAGGCGCGCGTGAAACCGCTATGGTGCGGCCGCAACCAGTTCCGGGAAGCCGTTGATGCGTTCGATTGCCAAGTCGCCCAAGAACGAAGCGGTCCGTGGTGCCGTTCATCGTCACGACCACCTGTCGAAGGAAGGGTTGCTCGAACGGGCCTTCACCTTCGCCTTTCGCGGGCTGGTTTATGCGCAGATCTGGGAAGACCCGGTCGTCGACATGGAAGCGCTGGCCATCACGCGCGACAGCCATGTGATGACGATTGCGTCGGGCGGCTGCAACATGATGTCGTACCTGACCGCCGATCCGGCCCGGATCACGGTCGTCGACCTGAACCCGGCGCATATCGCGCTCAACAAGATGAAGCTGGTGGCAGCGCGCCACCTGCCCGACCAGGCGGCGTTCCACCGGTTTTTCGCCGATGCCGACCGCGCCGACAATCTGGACCTGTATCGCCGCCACATCGCGCCCAACCTGGACGCCACCAGCCGCGCCTATTGGGAGGGTCGCGACCTGATCGGCCGCAAGCGGATCGGCGGCTTTGCCAAGGGATTCTATCGCCGCGGCCTGCTGGGCAATTTCATCGCGCTCGCCCATTTCCTGTCGAAGCTGTACGGTGTCGATCCCCGCGAAATCCTGGCGGCCAGGGACATGGCCGAACAGCGGCGCATCTTCGACACCCGGCTGAAGACCGTGTTCGACAAGGGCTTCATCCGCTGGCTGGTCGATCAGCCCGCCAGCCTGTTCGGCCTGGGCATCCCGCCGGCGCAATATGAATCGCTGGCCAGCGACGATCCGCAAGGGATGCGCGCGGTGCTGATCGAGCGGCTGCGCAAGCTGGCCTGCGATTTCCCGCTTAAGGACAATTATTTCGCGTGGCAGGCGTTCAATCGCGGGTACGACAAGGCGCCGGGCGCGTCGCTGCCGCCCTATCTGCAGGCCGACAATTTCGAAACGGTACGGGCGCGTGCCGACCGCGTCGATGTTCGCCACGAAAACATGGTGCATTTCCTTGAATCGCAAGGGGCCGGATCGCTCGACCGCTATATCCTGCTCGATGCGCAGGACTGGATGACCGACGAACAGCTGACGAAGCTGTGGAGCGAGATCACCCGCACGGCAAAGTCCGGCGCGCGCGTGCTGTTCCGCACCGCCGCTGCGCCCAGCCTGTTGCCCGGCCGGATCCCCGACGTGCTGCTGAACCAGTGGGACTATCGCGCGGACGAATCGCTGGATTACACCCGCCGCGACCGATCGGCGATCTATGGCGGCGTTCACCTGTACGTTCTGAAGGCATGAACGACCAAAGCCCGGCCGATCATGGCCGCCGCATGGATGCGATCTATGCGGCGCAACGCCATATCTATGACCTGACCCGCAAATATTATCTGCTGGGCCGCGACCGCATGCTGGATGCATTGCAACCCCCGCCGGGCGGCACGGTGCTGGAGGTCGGGTGCGGGACGGCGCGCAACCTGATCCTGACTGCCCGGCGTTATCCCGGTGCGCGCTGCCATGGCTTCGACATTTCGGCCGCGATGCTGGAAACGGCGCGCGACAAGGTCGCAAAGGCCGGGTTGGCGGGTCGCATCACCTTGGCAGAGGGGGACGCCACCGCGTTCAGCCCGTCCGCCCTGTTCGGCCTAGACGGGTTCGACCGCATCTTCATGAGCTATACCCTGTCGATGATCCCCGACTGGCAGGGGGCGATTGCGGAGGCAGCAGCCAGGCTCAATTCCGGCGGCGCGCTGCATATCGTCGATTTCGGCCAGCAGGAACGCCTGCCCGCCCCCTTTCGTGCCGCGCTGTTCGCTTGGCTGGACAAGTTCCATGTGACGCCCCGCGCGGATATGCGGGCAGCCGTCGAACGCATCGCGTCGGAACAGGGCATGACCGCCGATTTCCGGCCGCTGTTCCGCGGCTATGCCTGGTCGGCGGTGCTGACCCGGCCATGATCGTCCGCCGCCTCGGCGCGGCTGACCTTGCCGCCATGCGGGCGGTCAACGCGCTGTTTGCCGAAGCGTTCGGGAACGATGGCGGCGATGCCTATACCGATGCCCCGCCCGGGGACGACTGGCTGGCCGAGCGGTTGGCCAGCCCCGACTTCATCGCGCTCGCGGCGATGGAGGATGGCCGGACCATAGGTGCCGCCGCCTATGTCCTGACCAAGTTCGAACAGGAACGGCGCGAAATCTATCTCTACGATCTGGCGGTGGCAGCGGACCGGCGGCGGCAGGGCGTGGCCACTGCCTTGATCGAGGCGCTGCGGGAAATCGCCCGATCAATCGGTGCCTGGGTCGTCTATGTCCAGGCCGATCACCGCGATCCGCCCGCTGTCGCGCTCTACAGCAAGCTCGGCGAGCGCGAGGACGTGCTGCATTTCGACATCGCGCCTTAAAGCAACAACCGCTCCACGCTTTCCGGGTCCGCGCCGATCGCGCCGCCATTGTTGCGCCGCTCCAGTTCCAGCTTAGCGGTATAGCGCACATCCTCGTCCCGGTCGGTCAGGTACCGGGCCAGCACCTCGTTCTCCAGTTCGCGCCAGTCGCGGCCGCGATCCGGGCCATAGCGGACGCGGGGCAGCAGTCCGGGCTGGTTCGACCATTCGACCAACTGGGCGACGCTCGCCTGGTTCAGCATGTCGCGCAGGTGAAAGGCAGTGACATAGGCGTCGGGAAAGGCGCGGTGCGCCGGCAGCCCGCGTTCATGCTCCATGCCGTCGGGCTTGCGCCAGTAGCGCAGCATCTGATTGGAAAAGCCCGGGCTTTCCGGCCATAGCCGCATCGCGCATTTCCAGGTGCAGATCCAGTCTGCCGACCGGGTCAGCGCCGGGGTGCAGAACTGCTCCTCGAAACTCGCGCGGTGGGCGGCCAGCGCCACCCGGCGCGGCCAGGGGTCGAGCACCTGTCGCGCGACATCATGCCACCAGGGCGCATCCGCCACCTGTTCGTCCAGGATGTGATGCACCGCCTGGGTAACGGGCGGGATCGACCGACCGGGATTGACCAGCATCGAGCCGCCATCGCCCGACAATTCCCACCGGCCATCCTCGCCCAGCGCCACATCCTGCCAGCCGATTTCGATGACTGCATGGGTCGGCGGCGCTGAGCCGGTGGTTTCCAGGTCGATTACCCGGACGATCTGGGGGGTGGGACGCATCCCGGACAGATGGGCCGTGCCGGCCCCGATTGCCAGTGCAAATGCTGAATGCGCGCCAGACCGGGTTCCCACCGCAACCCCGTCGTCCCCGCCTTCGCGGGGACGACGACAATCAATCAGGCCGCGATCAATGCCCGGCCTGCGGACCGCGTTCCAGGCCGCTGGCGGCGAGTTGCGCATCGATCATCGCCATCAGCCGGTCCAGACCGGCCTGATCGTTCGATTCGGCGCGCGCGACCAGCACGTCCTGGGTGTTGGATGCACGCAGCAGCCACCAGCCATCGGGCGTATTCACCCGCGCACCATCGGTGTCGTTGACGGTCGCGCCCTCGGCCTTCAGCCGGGCCAGCACTTCGTCGATGACGGCGAACTTGCGCGATTCATCGACCTGGAACCGCATTTCCGGCGTATTGACCATCGCCGGCATTTCGCTGCGCAACTGGGTCACCGATTTCCCGATCTTGCTGACCGCCTCGATCAGGCGGACGGCGGCATATTGCGCGTCGTCGAAGCCGTAAAAGCGGTGCGCGAAAAAGATGTGACCCGACATTTCGCCGGCCAGCGGCGATCCGGTTTCCTTCATCTTGGTCTTGACCAGGCTGTGACCGGTTTTCCACATCAGCGGCTCGCCACCCAGTTCGGCGATGCGGTCATACAGCGCCTGGCTGGCCTTCACGTCCGCAATGATGGTCGCGCCGGGCACGTCGGCCAGCACGGCTTCCGCCAGAATGGACAAAAGCTGGTCGCCCCAGATCACCCGGCCCTGCCCGTCGATCGCGCCGATCCGGTCGCCGTCGCCGTCGAATGCCAGACCGAAATCGAGCTGCTTGTCAGCGACCAGCGCCTTCAGATCGGCCAAGTTCTTTTCTTCGGTGGGATCCGGGTGATGATTGGGAAACGTGCCGTCGATTTCGGTGAACAGTGTGAAATGCTCGCCGGGCAGCTTGGTGACCAGCTTTTCGATGACGGTGCCGGCCGCGCCGTTGCCGGCGTCCCAGCCGATGCGGAATGCGTTGCCCTCGAACCCCTCGACCAGCCGGTCGACATAGGCGTCGAGAATGTCGGCGTCGGTCACCTCGCCTGCGCCTTCCTCCCAATCGCCTTCGGCCGCAAGTCGGCCCAGCGTCTGGATATCGGCGCCGAAAAACGGACGGTGCTGAAACACCATCTTGAAGCCGTTATAGTCGGCGGGATTATGGCTGCCGGTTATCTGGATGCCGCCATCCACCTCTAGCGTCGCTTCGGCGTAATAGAGCATCGGCGTGGGGCCCAGGCCGACGCGGACGACGTCCACGCCGCTGGCGGTCAGCCCTTCGACCAGCGCCGCTTCCAGGCTGGGCGAGGACAGGCGGCCGTCGCGGCCGACGGCGACCCGCGTGCCGCCCGCCCGGCGGATCAGCGTGGCAAAGCCGCGTCCGATCGCGCGCGCGTCGTCCGGCCCAAGCGTTTTGCCGACGATGCCGCGAATGTCGTATTCGCGCAGGCTGGTCGGATGGAACTGATGTGTCATTGCGGATCTCCCCTGCCGGTGCGCGGCACCCAAAGCCCTATTGCCGCAGCGCAATAATCGTTCAAGAGCCGATTTGTTTCAGCAATGTGTCCCGCGCCGCGTTGACCGTGCGCGTCAACTCGGCCGAACCGCCCCGGTCGGGGTGGACCGCCGCGATCAACCGGCGATGTGCGGCGCGGATCTGGGCCGCGTCCGCATCCGGCCCGACGCCAAGCACCGCACGGGCCGCAGCCGCCTCGTCCGCCAGACGAACCGCAGGGGCAGGCGCGGACGAAGGCGCGGACGGGGCAGAGGGTCGCGGTCGCCGGAACCGGTCCTGACGCACGACCGGCATCCGCCATATCCACCACCCGGCATAGGCAACGGCCAGTGCGATCAGCAATTTCCAGATCATGACCGTGGGGGATCAGGCCACGCGCGGGATCGACGGTGCGTCCGGCGTCGCGCCGGGAGCCAGGTCGGGCAGCGCCAGCCCGGCCATCATCTCCCGCAACTCCTGGCGCGCGGCGACATGGGCAATTCCCATCTCTCCGAACGCGCCGGCGTCCAGCATCGTCAGCCCCTTGGGAAACAATTCGCGGTAGATCACGCGTTCCGACAATCCGGGCACCACCCTAAACCCGACACGCTTGGACAACTGGTCGATCGCCTCGCCCACCCGCTTCATGTTGCGCGCCTCGATATGCTGAACGCGGTTGCGCAGCACGACCCAGTCGATCGTCGCCCCGTCCGCCCGCGCCCGCGTCTTGCGCGTTTCCCAGATCAGTTCGGAATAAAAGCTGGGCCGCGTCACCTTGAACGTATCGGGATCGACCTGACCGATCAGGTCGAAATCGACGAAACTGTCGTTCATCGGCGTGACCAGCGTGTCCGCATTGGTAACCGCGATCCGGGCAAAGCGGTCGTCGCGGCCGGGCGTGTCGATCACCAGGAAATCGGTGTCGGCACTCATGCGTTCCAGCAGGCCGGTAAACCGGGCCATGGTTTCGCCGTCATGCGTTTCATAGGCCGGCATGGGCAGATCCAGCTGGTTGCGCCGCATGATCTCGCGCCGATTGTCCAGATAGCGGCCGAGCGTGCGCTGCCGGTGATCCAAGTCGATACAGCCGACGCGGGCGCCCCGCGCCGCCAGCGCGATGGCGACGTGAACCGCCGTGGTCGATTTGCCCGTCCCGCCCTTTTCGTTGGCGAACACGATGACGTGCAGGCCCTTGCTGCCGATGCCCAAGCGTGAATATCCCTTGTTGCCGGACCCTGTTCGCCAGCCTAGATGGCCGCCCGCATCCGTTGCGGACATTGTATCGGAGGCCTGGTTACCGTGCAAACTATCCGTGAGCTGGATCGCCTGAGGGCCGAAATCCGGGCCATGGCAGCCGGGGGCGATCGGGTCGCGCTGGTGCCGACGATGGGGGCGCTGCATGCCGGCCATATCGCGCTGGTCCAGGCCGCGCGCAGCCAGGCGCAGCGCGTCGTCGTGTCGATCTTCGTCAATCCGATGCAATTCGCCCCGAACGAGGATCTGGCCGCCTATCCCCGGCGGGAAGCCGCCGATTTGCGGATGCTGGCCGATGCCAATGTCGACATCGCCTGGCTGCCCAGTGTCGAGACCATGTATCCCAACGGGTTCGCCAGCCGGGTGAGCGTGGCGGGAATCACCGAACGGCTGGATGGCGCGCACCGGCCCGGTCATTTCGACGGGGTGGCGACGGTGGTGACCAAGCTGTTCAATCAGGTGCGTCCCGATCTGGCACTGTTCGGCGAAAAGGATTTCCAGCAGCTGGCGGTCATCCGGCGGATGGTTGCCGATCTGGACATGCCGATCGACATCGTTTCGGTGCCGACGCAGCGGGACGATGACGGCCTGGCCCTGTCGTCGCGCAACCTGTACCTGACGCCGGAGGAACGCAGCGCCGCCACTGCCCTGCCCCGCGCACTGGGCGTCGCGCAGCGGCAGATCGAAGCAGGCGGCGATGTGGATGCCGCATTGGCCCAGGCATCCGAACAGCTGGAACGGGCGGGCTTCACCACCGATTATGTGACGCTGGTCGATGCCGCGACCCTGGGCGAACCCGGCGAAGGGGAGCGCCGCCTGCTGGCGGCCGCGCGCATCGGCGGAACGCGGCTGATCGACAACATGGCGGTTGCTGCACCCATTACCGAACAGGGTTAACGCCGTTAACCATTTGTTGAAGTTCATCGGCCAGAACGGACCCCGCTAAGGAAGCAATGCTTTCAAGGGGGCGACATGGGCAACAGCGTGAAAAGCGCACAGTTCCTGATGGACAGCCGGATGCGCGACGCGATGCGGGGCGATACCGATGCCTGTTTCGAACTGGGCATGGTGTATTCAAGCGGGGCTGGCGGCGAATCGATCGACCTGATCGAAGCGCATAAATGGTTCAATTTGGCGGCGCGCCACGGCGATATCCGCGCCCAGCAATGCCGCGCCGAAATCGCCGAGGACATGACGGCCCGCGAAATCGCCGAAGCGCAAAAGCAGGCCCGCGCGGTGCTGGTAAGCGCGAACGTCCGCGCAGCCTGAACACGGGATGGGGGCGTGGTGCCCTCGAGAGGACTTGAACCTCCGACCTGCGGTTTAGGAAACCGTTGCTCTATCCGGCTGAGCTACGAGGGCACTGGCACAGGCTGGTAGGCGAGCGGGACTTTGCGGTCAATTCAGCTGTTCGGGTGGAACCACCGGCACCAGGAGCGGCATCACCGGCACCCCTTCTTCCGCCAGTTCGCGCGCCACTTGCGGATCGGCGCGACCATGGATCGGCGAATCCGGCTCCTTCCCCGAATGCATCGCCCGTGCCTTTCGCGCGAAATCATCCCCCACCCACTGACTGTCCGCCAGCGCCTTTGCCTGGGCTTGCGCCAGCGCGGCCATCGCCTCGCGCAACGGCGGGGGTATCGAAGGGCCGCCGCTGGTCATCGGTACAGGCCGCTGACGGGCTGGCTCGACCGCCTGGCGCTGATTGCCCTTGGCCGCGACATTGGGGGCCATCACCGCCTTTTCGACCGAACCGTCGCCGCAGACTGGACATTCGACCAGACCAGCGGCGCGCTGTTCCTCCCAGGCCGACGACGATCCGAACCATGCTTCGAACACATGGCCTCGCCCGCATCGCAGGTCGAACACGATCATCCCGCCCGGTCCACCGCCGGAATGTGTCGCCGATGCCGGATCGCGGGCACCCGGCCGCGCACTTCCGCAACGCGCGCCACGTCGATTTCCGCAAAGCCCAGACCCGCCGCCTCGCCCATGTCCAGCAGCACCTCGCCCCAGGGATCGATGACGAGCGAATGGCCATAGGTCGCCCGGCCATCCTCGTGCACCCCGGTTTGTGCCGCCGCGACGACGAACACCCCCGCCTCGATGGCACGGGCGCGCAGCAGGGTATGCCAGTGCGCCTTGCCCGTGGGACGGGTGAATGCAGCCGGGATGGACAGGATTTCGGCACCCGCATCGGTCAATGCCCGGAACAGGTCGGGGAAGCGCATGTCGTAACAGATCGCCGGGCCGATCGCGCCGACCGGCGTGTCGACCACCACCGCCCCCTCGCCGGGCCGATAGCTGGCCGATTCGCGCCACCGCTCTCCGGTCGCCAGATCGACGTCGAACAAATGCAGCTTGTCATAACGGGCACGGATCGCACCAGCATCGTCGATCACGAACGCGCGGTTGGCATAGCGCCCATCGCCCGCCAGCACGGCCAGGCTGCCGATATGCACCCACATGCCCTGCGCCGCCGCAGCCGACCGCACGGCGGCCAGCACGGGGTCCAGATCCTCCTGCGTCACATGCACGGAGCCGCGTGCCCGGTCTGAATCCAGAAGGCCGCTCATTTCCGGGGTGAACAGCATTGCCGCACCCTCTGCCTTTGCCGCGGCCACGGCATCGACCATCACTGCGGCATTGGCGGCGGGATCGATACCGCTCGTCATCTGCAGGACGGCGACCTTCATGCCGATAACAGCGCGTCCAGCCGCCCTTCGCGGTCCATCGCGGCCAGATCGTCCGATCCGCCAACATGGGTATCGCCGATGAAGATCTGCGGCACGGTCGTCCGGCCGCCAGCCCGATCAATCATCTCGGCGCGTTTCGGACCGCCCATCGTGATGTCGTGTTCCTCGAACGATACGCCCTTGCCGTCCAGCAGCCGCTTGGCCCGGATGCAATAGGGGCACCATGCCTTGGTATAGATTTCGACCTTTGCCATGGGTTCTAGCTGTGGTGCCTGCCCGCGCTTGTCAATCCGCCTCGACATGGGTGACGCGGGCAAAGGTCAGGACGCTGACCCGCGCGGCCCCCGCGCGCTTCAGCGCGGCGGCACAGGCACCGACCGTCGCGCCGCTGGTATGGACATCGTCGATCAGCACCAGATGCCGCCCGGCGATGCGGGCACGCCCTGCCGCATCGACCCCGAAAACGCCGCGCACGGCCCGCCGCCGCGCGCTGCCGTCCATTCCGCGCAGCACCGGCGTGCGCCGGATGCGCGCCAGCAACTGCGTATCGTGCGGCACGCCTCCGATACGACCCAACGCCGCCGCGATCAGCGCCGACTGGTTGAACCCGCGCGACCATAGCCGCCAGCGGTGCAACGGCACCGGCACCAACAGGTGCGCATCGTCGGGCAGGTGACGGGCCATCATCCGCGCCATGGTCTGGGCCAGCGCCATCCGCCGCCCATATTTCAGCTTCAACGCCATCTGGCGCGCAACGGGGCCATAGGCGACTGCGGCGCGCAGCCCGTCATGGACGGGTGGCGACGCCATGCAGGGCGCGCACTGCGCCATCGGGCCTAGGTCCGCCTCGAACGGTTCGGCGCACAGGGCACAGGCCGGCTGGCCCAGAAAGCGCAGGCCCGACCAGCAATCGGCGCAAAGGCGATGGTCCGCCTCCACCACCTCCCCGCATCCCGGGCATCGTGGCGGCAATGCCAGCGCGAGGATGCCTGCCCCGGCCCGTGCCGCCCAGTCTGCCGCCGCCTTGCCCCGCCCCATGGCCTGCCCCGCGTCACCCCTTGCCGTGGCCCAAGCCCCCTTGTCGCGCGCCCCCGCACCCGGCACAAGCCGCGCGATGAGCGTCCCGAACCTGTTCGATCGCAATGCGCGCCGCCTGCGCCGCGACCGTGCCGCCGCCCGCGGTGCCGATGATTTCCTGCGCGCGGTGATGATCGACGGGCTGGCCGACCGGCTGGGTATGGTCACGCGGACCTTTGCCGATGCGCTGGAAATCGGCTGTGCGCCGCCGCTGTTCCCCTTTCCCGCCGGAGTTGCCGTCACCCGGATCGATCCCGGCCCGCGCTATGCGGCGATGGCGGGTGGCCTGGCGATGGACGAGGACAGGCTCGACCTGGGTACTGGCCGGTTCGACCTGATCGTTTCCGCCGGTCTGATCGATCAGGTCAGCGACCTGCCGGGCACGCTGGCCCTGATCCGCCGTGCCCTGCGACCGGACGGGCTGTTCCTCGGCGCATTTTGCGGGGCGGGCAGCCTGTCCAGTCTGAAGGCTGCTTTCCTGGCGGCAGAGGCGGAGCGCCCGGCGGCGCGGGTCCACCCGCAGGTCGACGTGCGATCGGCGGGCGACCTGTTGCAGCGGGCGGGCTTTGCCCTGCCGGTGGCGGATGTCGAGCCGCTGACGGTCCGCTACGGCTCGCTCGGCCGGTTGCTCGACGACCTGCGCGCGATGGCGGCCACCAACCTGATGACCGCGCGGGTGCCCTTGACCCGCACGACCCTGGGCCGGGCGGCGGCGGCGTTCGCCGACATGGCGGATGCGGACGGGCGGACGGCCGAACGGTTCGACATCGTGTACCTGACCGCGTGGGCGCCCGACGACAGCCAGCCGAAACCGGCGCGGCGGGGATCGGCCACGGCATCGATGCTGGACGCGCTGAAACCCCGGTCCTGAATGCGGGGCGTCAGGCGGTCAGGGCAAAGGCGGCCAGCAGGAAGCCGATTAGGATCGCCAGGAACTGCACCGTCGTCCACGGCACGACGCTCACCCGGTCTGGATCGTCCCGGTTGACCCGCCGGTGTTCCGCCACCCCACCGACCACGGCCAGCATCGCCATCGCGGCCACGCCGCCCCAAATCGCTTGCATCGCTGCGCCCCAACACCCATTCCACGCCAGTCAAACCCATAATTGGTGAAGGAGAGTCGAATGCGCCAGACCCTGACCCTTGCGATCGTCGCTGCCCTGATGGCGAGCGGAGGCGCCGCCGTCGCGTTGATGCCCGATCATCATGCCGCAGCCCCGTCGGACGCGATCAAGGCCGCCGTCGCCGCGCCCAGCCGCACCCCGGCCAACACCGCGCGCGACCGGTATCGCCACCCGTCGGAAACCCTTGCCTTTTTCGGCGTCAAACCCACCGATACCGTGGTCGAACTCTATCCCGGCGGCGGCTGGTACACCGAAATCCTGGCCCCCTATCTGGCGGCGAGCGGTTCCCTGCATGTCGCCGCCCCCAGCCCGCGCGGCCTGAACGGGGTCAACGCGCTGATCGCGGCCAAGCCGGATGTGTATGGCAAGGTCAAGACGGCCAGCTTTCCCGCCAATGCCGACGCCCCCGGCATCCCCGACGGCGCGGCCGATGTCGTGCTGACGTTCCGCAACGTCCATAATTGGCGTTTCGGCGGGGCGGATGCGGCGCAGGCCAATTTCAATGCCATCTTCAAGATGCTGAAGCCCGGCGGCGTGCTGGGTGTGGTCGAACATCGCCTGCCCGAGGGGCGCGACCCGGCGGCCGAGGAAAAATCGGGCTATATGAAGGAAAGCTCGGTCATCGCCTTTGCCGAGAAAGCGGGGTTCAAGCTGGCGGGCAAGTCAGAGGTGAACGCCAATGCGAAGGATACGGCCGACTGGCCCGACGGCGTCTGGACCCTGCCGCCCAGCTATGCGCTGAAGGACAAGGACCGGGAAAAATACGCCGCCATCGGCGAAAGCGACCGGATGACGCTGAAATTCGTGAAACCCGCCAACTAAAGACCGCGCGCCCCCGCCCCGGCATGTGCCGGGCGGGGGACAGGCGTCGGGCTTACTTGCCCAGCTTTTCGACCTTGTCGTGCAGCTTGGCCAACTCGGCGCGCAGCGCGGCGATCTCGTCGTCCTTCGCATCGCTGTCGGGGGCGGCAGCCTGGGCTGTGGTGGGCGCGCCGGGTATGCCCTGGCCCTTGAACGCGCCGGCGGCAGCCTCGAACATCGCCATGTTGCGCTTGGCGATTTCGGCAAAGGGCGTGTTGGCGAACGCGCCCTCGACGGCGGACTTGAACTGTTCCTGGTTGCGCCGGAAACTTTCCATCGACGCCTCCAGATAGCCGGGGACCATCGCCTGCATCGAATCGCCGTACAGCGCGATCAACTGGCGCAGGAAACTGACCGGCAGCATGGTCTGGCCACGCTGTTCCTCTTCCATGATGATCTGGGTCAGGACATTGTGCGTGATATCGTCTTCGGACTTGGCGTCGATGACCTTGAAATCCCGGCCCTCCCGCGTCATCGCCGCCAGATGCTCCAGCGTGATGTAGCTGGACGTCTCGGTGTTATACAGACGACGGTTGGCGTATTTCTTGATGATGACGGGACCGTTGCCGGCAGCAGCTCTTTTCATGGGACCCTCGCGCGATGACTGGGCCAGCCTTAGCATCAATGGATACCGCACCGCAACACGGCCCCAGGCCCCTGCCGCTGTTCCTTGCGATGCTGCATCATTACTGCGCAGCAACGCCGGATCGGCTGGCGGCGGCACTGGCCGGACTGGCCGCCTATCAGCGGGCGGCACGGCCGAATGGCGATGGACAGGGCGCAATTTTCGCGCAGCATGGGCGCGCCCGGCTGACCGGGCATGGCGATCCGGGGCACCCCGCCCCGCCGGTCTTGTTGGTGCCATCGCTGATCAATCCTCCATCGATCCTTGACCTGACCCCGACGACATCGCTCGCCCGCCATCTGGCACGGGACGGGCGGCAGGTGCTGCTGCTCGACTGGGGCACGCCGGATGCGGGCGAGGCAGGGCTGACGCTGGCCGGGCATGTGGAAACCTCTCTGCTGCCGCTGATGGACGGCCTCGGGCGGCCGCCGGTGCTTGTCGGCTATTGCCTGGGCGGCACGCTGGCGCTGGCGGCGGCGATGCTGCGGCCGGTCGCCGGAGTGGCGACGATTGCCGCACCCTGGCATTTCGCAGGCTATGGCGCGCGCGGCCGGGCGGATATCGCCAGCGGGTGGCAGGGTTCGCGCGATGCCTGTGCTGCGCTCGGGCTGGTGCCGATGGAGGTGCTGCAGGCCGGATTCTGGCGGATCGATCCCGAACGGACCATCGACAAATATGCCCGCTTTGCGACGCTCGACCCGGACAGCGATGCCGCGCGGCAGTTCGTGGTGCTGGAAGACTGGGCCAATGCCGGGGCGCCGCTGACCTTTGCGGCGGGTGCGGGACTGTTCGACGATCTGATCGGTGCGGACGTGACCGGACGCGGCTTGTGGCAGGTGGCCGGGCGGACGGTCGATCCCGCCGCGCTCGACTGTCCTGCGGTCGAGTTCGTGTCCACCACCGACCGCATCGTGCCCGCCGCCAGCGCCGTCGGCCTGCCGGATCAGCGGCGGCTGACCGCCGGCCATGTCGGCATGGTCGTCGGCGGGCGCGCGCGCGAACAGCTGTGGCAACCGCTCAGCGACTGGTTAAGCGGCCTCCCCTTCGCTAGATAGGCCCCCGACAGAAGCGGGCCGGAGGCAACCGGGCCGTCATCAGCAGGAGCCGACCCCCATGACCGATATCGTCATCACCGCCGCCAAGCGTACGCCGGTGGGCAGTTTCCTGGGCGCATTCGCCGCCGTGCCCGCGCATGAGCTGGGCCGCACCGCGATCGAGGCCGCGCTGGCCCAGGCGGGCGTCGCGGGCGAAGAGGTGTCCGAGGTGATCCTTGGCCAGGTGCTGACCGCGGCTCAGGGCCAGAACCCGGCGCGGCAGGCATCGATGGCCGCCGGCGTGCCAAAGGAGGTGCCGGCATGGGGCGTCAACCAGGTCTGCGGATCGGGCCTGCGTGCCGTCGCGCTGGCGGCTCAGGCGATTGCGACGGGCGATGCGCGCATCGTCGTTGCCGGGGGTCAGGAATCCATGTCGCTTTCGGCCCATGCCGCCAATCTGCGGCCCGGCACCAAGATGGGCGACCTGGGCCTGGTCGATACCATGATCAAGGATGGCCTGACCGACGTGTTCAACGGCTATCACATGGGCATCACCGCCGAAAATCTGGCCGAACAATTCCAGATCAGCCGGGGCGAACAGGATGCCTTCGCCGTCCGCTCGCAGAACCTGGCCGAAGCCGCGCGCGCATCGGGCCGCTTTGCCGACGAGATCGCGCCCGTGACGGTCAAGGGGCGCAAGGGCGACACGATCGTCGATCAGGACGAATATATTCGCGCAGGCGCCACGATCGACAGCGTGTCGGGACTGCGCCCGGCGTTCAAGAAGGACGGCAGCGTCACCGCCGCCAACGCCTCTGGCCTGAACGACGGTGCCGCCGCACTGGTCGTCATGAGCCGCGAGGAAGCGGAACGGCGCGGGTCGCCCATCCTGGCCCGCATCGCCAGCTGGGCGTCCGCCGGGGTCGATCCGTCGATCATGGGCATCGGCCCGGTTCCGGCCAGCCGCCGCGCGCTGGAAAAGGCTGGCTGGACGATCGACGACCTGGATCTGATCGAGGCGAACGAAGCATTTGCCGCGCAGGCGCTGGCGGTGGGCAAGGATATGGGCTGGAATGCGGACAAGGTGAACGTCAATGGCGGGGCCATCGCCATCGGCCATCCCATCGGCGCGTCGGGTGCCCGCGTGCTGACCACCCTGATCTATGAAATGCACAAGCGCGATGCGAAAAAGGGGCTGGCCACGCTGTGCATCGGCGGCGGCATGGGAATCGCCATGTGCATTGAACGGTGACCCTGCTGTTGCCGCAAAAGCGACACGGTTACTGTCCTATCTCAACCCACTGAGCAGGCGCAACATTCGTAAAGTCCGATGGGCCATGGGCCGCGCGATTATTTCGCGCGGCCATTTTTGCGTTGCAGTACTGTGACATCGCCGCAACAGCATTGGGGCGAAATCGGGCGCACAATCGCCAGAAGCCTTGCCACAGCATGAACAATGCAATTGTCTGGCCCCAGGCCGTGCACCCCCGCGCGGCACGATATCTGGGGCACATCGATGAGACTCTCACGCCTTTTGACGGCGACCGCGCTTGCCAGCGTCGCCTTTACCCTCCCACAGGTTGCTTTGGCCCAGGACACGCCCGCCGTCGGCGATCCGGCCCAGACGGCGGCTGACGAGGATGAGGAAGAAACCACCAACGACATCGTCGTCACCGGTACCCGCATCCGCCTGCCGAACCTGACCTCGCCCGAACCGATCACCACGCTGGACAATGCCCAGCTGCGCGAGCGGAACTTCACCAACATCGCCGACGCGCTGAACGAACTGCCTGGCGTGCGCGGTTCGGTGACCCCGGCCGGTGCGCAGGGCTTTGGTCAGGGCACGAACTTCATCAACAATTACGGCCTCGGCTCGAACCGCACACTGACCCTGATCAACGGTCGCCGTTTCGTCAGCTCGAACGTCGCCACCATCTTCAACAATGCCGGCGCCGGTACTCAGGTCGACCTGAACACCGTGCCCAGCATCCTGGTCGACCGCATCGACACGATCAGCGTCGGCGGCGCGCCGCTTTACGGTTCGGACGCCATCTCGGGCACCATCCTGGTCCAGCTGCGGTCGAAGTATGAAGGCGTCGAACTGCAGGCGACCACCGGCATCACGCAGGAAGGCGACAACGGCACCTACAACTTCTCCGGTATCGCCGGTAAGACGTTCCTGGACGGCCGCCTGAACATCACGATCGCGGGCCAGCACGACAATGTCGACGGCGTCGTCTATAACGATCGCGAATTCTTGCGTCGCCGCATCGGCGGTGCGACCAACCCGACCTCGGCTCAGGGCACGTCGCTGCGTCCCGGCCTGTCGCTCGGCGCCAGCAACGACGGCCGCGTGAACCCCAATATCGGGTTCAACAACAGCCAGACCGACGGCAATCCGGGCACGGTGCTGATCCGTCAGGTCAATATTCCGTTCCTGACCCCCGGCGGCCTGATCACCGCGACCAACCTGACGACTGCCGATCCGCGCAACCCCGCGGTTCCGTTCGGCGTTGCCACGACCCGTGGCCTTCAGTTCGCACCGGACGGCAGCCTGATCCCGTTCAACCAGGGCGTCGTGTTCCCCGGCACCTCCGGCTCGGGCGGCCAGGGTTTCACCTTCGCCGACTATACGCAGATCACCTCCGACCTGCGTCGCACGACCCTGAACGGCTTCCTGACGTTCGAATTCACGCCTGGTTTCGAATTCTTTGCGGAAGGCACGTTCTTCAAGTCGCGCGCCGACGAACTGACGCAGCAGCCGACGTTCAACAGCTCGCTGTTCGGCGGCCTCAGCGGCGCGCTGACCTACAGCGTCGACAACCCGTTCCTGACGCAGCAGGCGCGCGACGCGCTGGTTTCGCGCGGCGTGACCCGGTTCCAGGTGTCGCGCGCATCGGATGACTTCGCCGACCTGACCGGCTTCAACGATACCGAGATCTATTTCGGTACCGCTGGCATCCGGGGCGACATCAATGCACTGGGCACCACCTTCAACTTCGAAGTCTATGGCAGCCATGGCCGCACCCGCAGCCAGGACAACGGCCAGGATCTGAACGCCCAGAACTTCATCAACGCCGTCAACGTCGCGCGTGACGTGAACGGCAACATCGTCTGCACCACGGCGCCCACGGTGGGCACCGGCTTTGCCGCCCCCGGCGGCACGCCGATCGCTGATCCGAACTGTCGTCCGCTGAACGTGTTCGGCCGGTTCAATTCGGACCCCGCCGCCCGCGATTACGTGATCGAGGAGTTCAGCACCGTCAGCATCCAGGAACAGACGGTGTTCAACGCCAATATCGGTGGTGCGCTGTTCGACCTGTGGGGTGCCGGTGCGGCCGGTTTCAACGTCGGTTACGAATATCGCCGCGAATTCGCCAGCTTCACGCCCAGCTCGTTCCAGCAGGAAGGTCGCGGCCGTTCGGTCGCCATCACCCCGCTGTCGGGCAGCTACCAGCTGCATGACGTGTTCGGCGAAGTCGTGCTGCCGATCATCTCGCCGGAAAACGACATCCCGTTGCTGCACCGCGTGCAGGCATTCGGACGTGGCCGTTATTCGGACAACTCGATCAACGGCGGCTTCTTTGCCTATACGGCTGGCGGCACGATCGCACCGGTCGAGGATATCGCGTTCCGCGGCAACATCACCCGTTCGTTCCGTTCGCCCGCGATCACCGAACTGTTCCTGCCGGAAGTGAACACGTTCCAGTTCGTGGCCGATCTGTGCCAGGACGCCTCGATCCGTGGCGGCCCGGTGCCCACGATCCGCGAACGCAACTGCAACGCGTTCCGGGCCGCATTCCCCGGCACCGACTACTCCACGCCCGATCCGGCGTCGACGGCATCGGTTCCGGCACGTGCGGGCGGCAACCCGAACCTACAGAACGAAGAAGCCAACAGCTACACCTTCGGCGTCATCATCGAACCGCGGTTCATCCCGCGCCTGTCGCTGGCCGTCGATTATGTGAACATCGAACTGACCGGTCCGATCGCCAACCTGACCGTGCCGCAGATCGTGTCCGGCTGTTTCGACAACGAAACCTTTGATGCCAGCAATGTGCTCAACGCCAACGCGTTCTGCTCGCTGATCAACCGCAATCCGACCACGGGCCGGGTTGTCGGCGATCCGCAGAACCCGGCAGTGACTGCGGGCTTCGTCAACGGCCAGTCGATCGAGTTCAGCGGCATCCAGGGCACCATCGCCTACCAATTCCCGTTGTTCGGTGGCGACCTGCTGCTCGGCGGCGATGCGCAGTTCGTCGAACGGCGCCTGGTCGACATCACCGGCGTCGCCCCGGCGGAAAGCCATGGCGTCCTGGGTGATCCGGTCCTCGCGGGCCAGCTGCGGATTCGCTATATCGAGGAAGACTTCGGCATCAACACCACCATCAACTGGCAGGGCCAGACCCTGTTCAGCCGTCTGAACCGCGATGCGTCGGTTCCCGGCGGTGGTCCTGACGCCCGCGAACTCGATCGTCTGCCGGGCTTTGCCACGGTCAGCGGCGGCGTGTTCTTCGATCCGACGGACAATTTCCGCCTGGCCTTCTCGGTGACGAACCTGTTCAACCGTCAGGGCTATGAATATTTCGGGGAGCTGCACCCCTCCAGCTTCAACGACCTGCTGGGTCGTCGTTTCCAGGCGAGCGCCCGCGTCCGCTTCTGATCCGACGACCGGGCAACCGGTATGAATTGGGCCGCTTTCCTTATCGGGAAAGCGGCCCTTTTCATGGGTTCGCAATGGTCCGGACCGGTAGCAGCCGGACCGGCGGCGGTCAGAATCCTTCAGGCATCTCGATCGGGCCGACTACCTCGCGGTAGCAGCGGATGGCATAGCGGTCGGTCATCCCGCTGATGAAATCGGCGATATGGCGGCTGCGCCCCGGCTCGTCCGCCGGCACGGTGTCGCGCCACCCCTCCGCCATCCGGGACGGATCGTCGGCATAGGCGGCGAACAGCCCGCCGACCACCGTCCGCGCCGCCTCCGCCGCTGCCAGCTGACGGGGATGGTGGTACAGATTGGCGTACATGAACCGCTTCAGGTCGCGTTCCGTCGCCTGCATCTCGTCCGAAAATCCCGCCAGGCACCGATCGGCTGCGCGCACATCGTCCACCGTCTCCACCCCGCTTTCGCCGATGCGCCGCCGGGTTTCGGCCAGGAAGTCATTGACCATCAACCCGATCTGGCTGCGTGTCAGTTCGCTTATCAGCCGCGCGGGCGAGCTGTCGGGAAAGCGGGCGCGCACCTTGTCCCACAGTGCCGCGACCATCGGCACCGCCAGCAGCTGGTCCAGCGTCAACAGGCCGGCGCGGATGCCGTCGTCGATATCGTGATTATCATAGGCGATGTCGTCCGCCACCGCCGCCACCTGCGCCTCCAGCGACGGCCAGTCGTCCAGCGCCAGCGGAAAGGCCGCATCCGCCGCCTGCATCGCCCAGCCGGGGTGGCGCACCGGCCCGTTATGCTTGGCCAGCCCCTCCAGCATGTCCCAGGTCAGGTTCAGCCCCCGCCAGCCGGGATAGGGGCAATCCAGCTCGGTCAGCGCGCGCAGCGTATGGCCATTATGGTCGAACCCCCCTGCCCCGCCCAGCGCATCCTTCAACGCGCGTTCCCCGGCATGGCCGAACGGCGGATGGCCGATGTCGTGCGCCAGGCACAGGGCTTCGGTCAAATCCTCGTTCAGGCCGAGCGCGCGGGCGATCGTCCGCCCGATCTGAGCCACCTCCAGGCTGTGGGTCAGCCGGACGCGGAAATGGTCGCCATCGGGGGCCATGAACACCTGCGTCTTGTGGCGCAGGCGGCGGAAACTGATCGAATGGATGATCCGGTCCCGGTCCCGCTGGAATGCGTCACGCGGCCCGCGCTGTTCGCCGCCCGCTTCGGGGTGCAGCCGCCCGTGCGACCGGGCCGGGTCCGCGGCCCATGGAGCGCGGCGGATTACTTGACCGCCAGTGATTCGATCTGCTGCCCTGCGCCGCTGGTCCATTGAAAGCCGTCCAGTCCCTTTTTCTCGATCGCCTCAAGAAAGGCGCGCGCCTGCCCATTGCTGGCAAAGGGACCGACCAGCAAGCGGTTCGTGCGTCCGGCCGCCACGTATCCGCCCTGCTTGCCCTTGAACGCATCCGGCGCGGTCCGGTTCAGCTGGCGCCAGGTATAGGGCAGCTTGCTCTCATCGGCGCCGACGCCGACCTGGACCCAGATGCGCGACGGATGCAGCTTCTTGGGGTCGGGCTTTGCCGGTGCGGGCTTTGCCGCTGGAGCCTTGGGCGCGGCGGGCTTGGCCACCGGCTTTTCCGGCGTCGCTGATGGGGCTTCCTTTGCAGCGACGACCATCGGCCTGGCCCCCGGCGGCGGTTCCCGCGACGGCAGCGGCAGGGCAATCGGCTCGGGATTGGGATCGGCATCCCCGGCCAGCCGGGCGACGATCGCGGCCAGTTCGGCTCGCGCCGCCGCGCGCTGGGCGACGGGATCGGCGGGTTCGGGAGCCGTCGCCACCGTCTGGACCACAGCCGGGGCAACAGCAGCCGGCACCCGGTCGGCCACGGATGGCGCCACGGCGTCGATGCCCGGCTGAGCAGCAGCGATGGTCACCGGCGGCTGGGCGACGGACACCGGAGCGGCCGCCGGGGCAGATGCCGGCAAAACGGGTTCGGGCGGACGAGCCGCCACGGCGACCGGCGCGACAGCGACGGGTGCCGCGGGCATGGCAGCGACAGGTGGCGGGGTCTGCTGAACCTGCGCAGTGGCGACCGGCGCAGTCGGCTGAACCTGTGTTGCAGTCGTGACAGGTGGCGCGGGTTCAACCGATGACGGCGGCACGGGCACGGGTGCCAGATTTACGGCAGCGGTGGCCAGCGGACGCTCGCGCGCCACCAGGTCCAGCGAGGACATTCGGACCGGCCCGCCCTGTTGCGGCGTCAGCGCCTTCAAGTCGGGCGCAAGCGCCAGATCGGCCCGCCGCTCGGCAGTCATGCCCAGCTGGCCGAAATGCGCGGCATGGGCGCGGTCGGCGGGGGCAAGCGCCGCCAGCCGGTCGAAAAACGGAGCCAGCGACGGCCCGAACCCGGGCAGGCTGCCCGCCGCAATCGCCTTGGCCTGTGCCGGATCGCCGTTCATCGCCAGCACGCACGCCCAGGTCCGCCACGCCGACCGGTCGTTCTTGCGCAGCAGCGGATCGATCAGCCGCGTCGCTTCGGCCAGGTTGCCCGCAATGCCGAGCGACAGGGCCAGGCGGCGGGTCGCCTCTTCGCCGTCCGGTCCACCCTGCACCATCCGGTAATCGCGCTGCGCCAGATCGGGTCGGCCCAACAGGTCAAAGGCCATGCCCCGGTCCAGCGCCATCGCCTCGACCGACAGGCCGCGCTGCTCCGCCTCGCGGAACAGCCAGATCGCCTCGCCCGGCCGTTCCATCGCCACCAGTGCCGATGCGCGCCCCGCCAGCGCGCGGGGATGGCGCGGCGAAATCTGGTCGGCCCGTGCGAAAAATGCCATCGCGGCGACCGGATCGTTCAACCGGACGCTCGCCTCTCCCGCTACCAGCAATGCTTCCAGATTGCGGGGATTGGTCGCCAGCAGGCGGACCTGTTCCATCAGCCGGTCGGCAGTCGGCGTCGGCTGGGGCTGGGTCACGGGGGCGGCCGGGGCCGCATCCTGCCATGCCATTGCCGGGGCGGAACTCAACAACAGCGCGGAAATCAGCCCTGCCGCGCGGCAATACGGTGAACGAACGATCATCTTGCTGCGCTTGTGCCAGACCGCAAATGATCCGGCAATGAACCGACGGTCGGGCCGGGCACGAAACGGGCCGGGCAATCGCTCGCCCGGCCCGATGCGTGCCATGATTGACGGGTTACTGGTTGTTCTGGCGATGCAGGAACCGCGGGATGTCCAGGCCGCTGTCCTTGGCGGTTTCGTCCTCGTTCCGGCCCAGCGACCGGCCGGCATTGGCCATCCGTTCGAACAGTGTGCCGCCCGATTTCGGCGCTTCCGGTTCTGGCGCTTCCTCGGCCCCCGGCGTCAGCCAGCGTCGACGCCCGGCCCCTGACATGGGCAGCGGCTCCGGCTCGGCCAGTTGCGCCGTTTCATCGAGCACCAGTTCGTCGCCGGTCGGTTCGTCCTCCAGCCCGTCGTCCGCGAACACGCGCGGCGGTGCCTGCGGCGTCGGCGCAGCGGTTTCCGCAACCGGCGGCTCCAGGGTCAGCGGATCGGATTCAGCCGACGGCTCTTCGCTGAACCCGGGCTCGGGCAACGGATCGGCGTCGGCCACCGGCGCCGCTGCAACCGGCACGCGGCGCGGCGCGCCAAAGCTGAAGCTGCGCGACAGATCGGCCTGGGGCGTGGGCGCACTGGCGGCGGCCCCGTCCTCGATGCCGGTGGCGACCACGGATACGCGGATCTTGCCTTCCAGATCGGGGTTGAACGACGAACCCCAGATGATGTTCGCATCCTCGTCCACGAGTTCGCGGATGTGATGGGCGGCCTCGTCCACTTCCATCAGCCGCATGTCGTCGCCGCCGCTGATCGAAACGATCACGCCCTTGGCCCCGTTGAGCGACACGCCGTCCAGCAGCGGGTTGGCGATCGCCATCCGTGCGGCCTCGATCGCGCGACCGTCGCCCGACGCTTCGCCGGTGCCCATCATCGCCTTGCCCGCTTCCTGCATGACGGAGCGGACGTCGGCGAAGTCGAGGTTGATCAGGCCGGGCATGACCATCAGGTCGGTGATGCCGCGCACGCCCTGCTGCAGCACCTCGTCGGCCAGTTCGAACGCCTGCTTGAAGGTGGTATTGGCATCCGCGATCAGGAACAGATTCTGGTTCGGAATGACGATCAGCGTGTCGACGACCTTTTGCAGCTCCTCGATCCCCGCATCGGCAGAGCGCGAGCGCTTCTTGCCCTCGAACGCGAACGGCTTGGTCACGACGCCAACAGTCAGGATGCCCATGTCCCGCGCGGCCTTGGCCACCACGGGGGCAGCGCCGGTGCCGGTGCCGCCGCCCATGCCGGCGGCGATGAAGCACATATGGCTGCCCTCAAGCGCCTTTTGCACCGTCTCGATCGTCTCCTCGGCCGCGGCACGACCGATTTCCGGCCGCGAACCGGCACCCAGGCCCTGGGTGATCTTCGCGCCCAGCTGGATCCGCTGCGCCGCCGTCGACTGCTTCAGCGCCTGGGCATCGGTGTTCGCGACCAGGAACTCGACGCCCTGCACGTCCGCGCGGATCATGTTGGCGATGGCGTTTCCGCCCGCGCCGCCCACGCCGATCACCGAAATGCGGGGGGTCAGTTCGTCGCCGTCCGGCGGCAGGAATTCGATGCTCATTGTCGTCATCTCCACGGACCCGGCCGGAGCCGATGCCTTTTTGCTCTTATGCCCCTAGGATTGTGCACCAACTGGACTGCCGATCCTAGTCCCGGCAGCCAAAAACCGTAGCAATTCTTTAATAATTGGTCCGGAACGCCCAGACCATCTTGCGCAGCAATTCGCCAATCCGCGGGCGAACGACCAATTGCGTGGCCGATTCCACCGCGCGCAGATCGACCGGATCGGCGGCCGCAAACATCGCCAGCCCGGCCAGCGTGGCAAAGGCGGGGGTGCCGTGCGCATCGGGGAGCGCGGTCAGCCCGCGCGGACGCCCGATCCGCACCGGGCATCCCAGCGCCTGCTGCGCATAATCGGCGATCCCCTTCAGCTCGGCCCCGCCGCCGGTCAGCACCACCTGGCGTCCCATGCCGTTGGTGAATTCCAGCCGCTCCAGCTCGCGCTTGATCTCGGCGATCAGCCGGTCCAGCCGGGTGCGGATCACCGCGATCAACTGTGCCCGCGCGATCCGATTGAATTCGGACGGGTCGTCATCGGCCAGCGGCGGCACCTCCAGCATCTCGTGATTGTCGCGCGGGCTGACATTGGCCGAACCCTTCACGCATTTCAGCCGCTCGGCATGGACGCGCGCCGTGCCGAAGGTCGATGCGATGTCGTCGGTAATGTCGCCGCCGCCCATCGGCAGGGTTGCGATGCCGGTCACCACGCCGCCGGCATAGACGGACACGTTGGTCAGCCCCGCGCCGATTTCGACCAGCGCCACGCCCAGGTCGCGCTCCTCCGGGGTCAGGCAGGCCAGGCCGGTTGCCACCGGCGCGGCAACGATCGACCGCACGTTCAGATGGGCCGAACCGACGCACAAATGCAGGTTGCGGACCGGCGAGCCCTCGGTCGACACCAGATGCACCTCCACCCCCAGCCGGTCGGCATGCAGGCCGCGCGGATCGCTGACCCCGGCCAGCCCGTCGACCGAATAGCGCATGGGATGGGCGTGCAGGATCATGCGCTGGCCGGGATCGATGCCGTTGCGCGCCGTGCGCAACAGGCTTTCCACATCGCCCTGTTCGACCCGGCGTCCGTCCAGCAACGCCTCGCGCCGAAAGATATGGCTGTCCATGTCGCCGGCCGAAAAGCTGACCCACACATCCTCGATGCTGACGCCCGCGACCTGTTCGGCCTGTTCCACCGCCTGACGCACGGCGGTTTCGGCGGCGCGCATGTCGGCGACATAGCCGCGCTTGACGCCCTTGCTCTCGCGCTGGCCGGTGCCCAGCACCAGCAGTTCGCCGCCGTCGAGCGGCTGCGCGATCATCGCGGTCACCTTGGACGAACCGATGTCCAGCGCGGTGATCAGCCCTTCCGATACTGCCTTCGCCATGTCCCTGCCCCCGTTGTCCTCAGCGTCACTCGCCCGTATCGCCCACCAGCCGGGTGGACACATCGCCCGTGCCGCGCTGGATCACCAGTCGCGTCACGTCGCGCATGTCGAAATGGCGGTGCCCCCGCCCCAGCAGGCCGGTCGTGCCGTCCCATTCGGCGAACTTGACCAGCGCCGCCGAACTTTCCCGCACCCCTTCGGGCAGCATCAGCCGCTCGCCGGAGACGAAGGTCAACGTCCAGCGCCGGTCGCCGACCCAGTTGGCGGCCCGCACCATCGGTTTCAGCGCCGGGGCGGCCGCGATCAGCCGCTGGTAATCGTCATAATGATCGTTCGCGCTTTCCCCGACCACCATCGGCAGGTCGGGCAGCCGGTTGGGATCGAGCGGTTCCAGCGGCGTTCCCGCCGCATCGATCAGCATCAGTTGGCCGTTGCTCTGCCAAATGGCGGCGGGCACCCGCTCGCGGATGCGCACGACCAGCGCGTCGGGATAGCGGCGCGATACCTGCGCATCGGCGATCCACCCTTCCTGCAGCAATTGTTCGCGCAGGCCGTCCAGATCCACGAACGGCAAGGGCCGCGATTCCTGCGTCGCCAGCACCGAATAGACTACGGTCTTGTCGATGCGCTTGGCACCGATCAGCTCGAACGACCGCACTTTCAGCCCCGCAGCGCCCATCCCGTCGCCGATCGCGCCGCCGACCCCGGCCAGCGCGCCGCTCCACGATGCCAGCATCAGCACCCCGGCCAGCGCAACCCCGCTGATGGTAAAGGCCGCGATCCGGCGCATCATGTCCTGCCCGCCGGGCATCGCCGCCACGGCATGATCCAGGATGCCCGGGCGCTGGGCACGGTTCGTCTGCGGCTTGCGCTTCGGCTTGACCGGCGGACGCTGCGGCGCGCGGCGGGTGGACTGGCGCGCCATCAGGCCGGTTCCACCATCGCCGCACCCGCCATCGCCTCATCGACGATGCGCTGCACCAGTTGCGGATAATCGATGCCCAGATGCTTCGCCTGTTCAGGGACCAGGCTCAGCGGGGTCATGCCCGGCTGGGTATTCACCTCCAGCAGGAACAGTCCCTCGACGCCCTGATGATCGTCCCAGCGGAAGTCCGATCGCGATGCACCGCGACAGCCAAGCAGCCGATGGGCGCGGAGCGCGATGGCCTTGCACGCCTGCGCAATCTCATCGGGAATGTCGGCGGGAAAGACATGCTCGGTCATGCCGTCGGTATATTTGGCGTCATAGTCGTAGAATCCGCTCTTTGGCCGCAGTTCGGTAACGCCCAGCGCCGCGTCGCCCAGCACCGCCGCGGTCAGTTCGCGCCCGCGAATGAACGGCTCCGCCAGCAATTCGTCGAATTCGTGCCAGGGACCGGCGGCATCGCGGCTGATCGGATTGCCCAGATTGCCCTCGTCCGTGACGATGGCGACGCCGACCGACGATCCTTCGTTGACGGGTTTTAGCACATAGGGACGCGGCAACGGATCGCGCTCGAACAGCTCCTCCGTCCGCACGATCCTTCCACCGGGCATGGGGATGCCGTGCGGGACCAGGCTGTTCTTGGTCAGCACCTTGTCGATGGCGATGACCGAAGTGGCCAGCCCCGAATGGGTGTAACGCAGGCCCATCAGGTCCATCATTCCCTGCACCGACCCGTCCTCGCCAGGAGTACCGTGCAGCGCGTTGAACACCAGATCGGGCTTCGCCTCGGCCAGCCGCAGCGCGACATCGCGGTCCATGTCGATGCGCGTGACGTGGTGGCCGAGCGATTCCAGCGCGACGGCGACACCCGCGCCCGACATCAGCGACACCTCCCGCTCGGCGGACCAGCCGCCCATCAGGACCGCGATGTGGAGGGGGGACACCGATACGCTCACAGCATGTCTCCGTTCGGGCTGAGCTTGGCGAAGCCCCGTCCTGCCTTGGCGTCGCGTGGGCGAAGAAGCGGCAGCCCTTCGACAAGCTCAGAGCGAGCGGGATGATGCGCCAGGCTCACTTCGTCACCTCGACCCGTTCATCGCCACGATCATCGGCAAACACGCCCACCCGCTGGATTTCCCAATGCAGGTCGACGCCCGAATGCGCCTTGACCCGCGCGCGGACTTCCTCGCCCAGCGCCTCGATCTCGGCACTGGTCGCATCGCCGGTGTTGATCAGGAAATTCGTGTGCTTTTCACTGACCTGCGCGCCGCCCAGCGTCAGCCCGCGACAGCCGGCCGCATCGACCAGCGCCCATGCCTTCTCCCCATCCGGATTCTTGAAGGTCGATCCGCCGGTCTTGCTGCGCAGCGGCTGCGACGCTTCCCGCGCAGCACCGATCCGGTCCATTTCCGCCTGGATCGCGGCGGGCTCGCCCGGATCGCCCCGGAACACCGCGCCGACCACGACCGCACCCTCGGGCAACGCGCTGTGGCGATAGGTGAAGCCGAGCGCATCGAGCGGCAGCGTCAGCCGCTCGCCCGTACGCAGCACCACGTCGGCCTCGATCAGCACGTCCTTGACTTCGCGGCCATAGGCACCGCCGTTCATGCGGACGAAGCCGCCTACGGTGCCGGGGATCGACCGCAGGAACTCAAGCCCCGCAATGCCCGCGTCGCGCGCGGTCGACGAAACCAAGATGCCCGATGCCCCCGCCCCGCAGCGAAGCGTGGTGTCGTCCAGCCGCTCGACCCGCGCGAATGCCTTGCCCAGCCGCACGACCACGCCGGGCACGCCGCCATCGCGCACGATCAGATTGGAGCCAAGGCCCAGCGCCATGACGGGGGTGGCGGGATCGAGATCGCGCAGGAACGCAGCCAGATCGTCCACGTCCGCCGGCTCGAACAGCCACTGCGCCGCGCCGCCCGACTTGAACCAGACGAGCGGTGCGAGCGGCGCGTTCGGCGTCAGTTTCCCGCGCACTTCGGGGGAGGCAAGAACGGTCATCCCGCGACCCCTGTGATATCAATCCAGTGCTCCTGCGAAAGCAGGAGCCCAGGGTATCGAAGGGCGTCCGACGCCGCTCTGGGCTCCTGCTTTCGCAGGAGCGCGGCAGGGGCCCCGCTCACTTCCATCCCCACAGCTTCGCCCAGGCGTTCCACGCCTTCATGTTCGCCTCTGCGGCCTGCTGCCCAGCCTGCATCGCCTTTTTCCCGGCGGCCTGCATGTCGACCATGGCGCTGCCGGAATCGACCAGCTTCCGTGCGGCATCCAGTTGCGTCTGTTGCGCCCGGATGATCTCGCGCTGCATTTCGATGGCGGTGGAAAACCAGTCGGTCATGTGCGTGTTCCTTCGATGGCCCCCGCCAGGCCCCCCGCCCATTTGGTGATATCGCCCGCGCCCAGACACACGATCAGGTCGCCCGGCCCGACCTCGACCGCCAGCATCGCCGCCAGCGCATCGGCACTGTCGGCGGTGCGCGCCGACCGGTGGCCACGGTTCAGGATCGCCTGCACCAGCGCATCGGCGGACACGCCCTCGACCGGCGCTTCGCCCGCAGCATAGACGGGGGTGACGATGACGGCATCGGCGTCGTTGAACGCGGTGGCGAACTCGTCCATCAAATTGCCCAGCCGCGAATAGCGGTGCGGCTGGCACACCGCGATCACCCGACCCTGCACGCTTTCGCGCGCGGCGGACAGGACGGCGCGGATCTCGACGGGATGGTGCCCATAATCGTCGATCACCAGCGCAGGCGGTTGGCCATCGCCAAAGCCGATCTCGCCGACCTTGGTAAAGCGGCGCTTGACCCCGCTGAACCGAGCAAAACCCCGCTGGATCGTTGCATCATCCACGCCCAGTTCCAGCGCGACGCCGATCGCGGCCAGCGCGTTCTGGACATTGTGGCGGCCCGCCATGGGCAGGTCCACGGCCTCGATCGTGCGGGTCGATCCGTCGCGGGCGCGGGCAACCACGTCAAACCGGTTGCCGCCGGGATAGGGGGCGACGTTCAGCCCGCGCACGTCCGCCTGCGCGGCAAAGCCATAGGTGACGATGCGCCGGTCGCGCACCTTGGGGATGATCGCCTGAACCTCGGGATGGTCGAGGCACAGCAAAGCCGCGCCGTAAAAAGGGACGTTTTCGACAAACTCGACGAAGCAATCCTTCACCCGGTCGAACGACCCGTAATGATCCAGATGCTCGGGATCGATGTTGGTGACCACCGCAATGGTGCCGTCCAGGCGCAGGAAGCTGCCGTCGCTTTCGTCCGCCTCCACCACCATCCAGTCGGATGCGCCGAGCCTGGCATTGCTGCCGTAGCTGTTGATGATGCCGCCATTGATGACCGTGGGGTCGATGCCGCCGGCATCCAGGATCGCGGCGATCATGCTGGTCGTCGTCGTCTTGCCGTGCGTGCCCGCCACCGCGACGGTGGATTTCAGCCGCATCAGCTCGGCCAGCATCTCCGCGCGGCGGACCACGGGAATGCGCCGGGCATAGGCCGCCTCGACCTCCGGATTGCCGCGCTTGATCGCGGTCGAGGTGACGACCACGGCGGCGTCGCCCAGATTGTCCGCGTCATGGCCGATCGCGACGCGGATGCCGCGCTCGCGCAGGCCCTGGATCACATAGCCCTCGGCAACGTCCGATCCCTGCACGGCATAGCCCATATTGGCCATCACCTCGGCAATGCCGGACATGCCGATGCCGCCGATGCCGACGAAATGGATCGTGCCGATGTCGGTGCCGACCCCCTTCACGCGTAAGCCTCCCGGCTGGGGCTGGACTGCACCTTGCCGACGGGTGCCGTGGGCGCATCGACGCTTTCGACAAGGTCGGCCAGATCGCGCACCGCGTCGGGGCGCCCCACCGCGCGGGCGCGGGCGGCGGCATTGGCCAGCGCCTCCGGCTCCAGCCCCAGCTTCTGCATCTGCTTGGCCAGTTCCATGGCGGTGAATGCCGACTGGCGAATCGTGCGCGCGCCCCCCGCCTCGGTCATCTCGCGTGCGTTCGCCGTCTGGTGATCGTCGGTCGCGCTGGGCAGCGGCACCAGGATCGCGGGCCGCCCCGCCGCCGTCAGCTCGGCAATGGTCGATGCGCCCGCCCGCGCGATGACGATATGCGCCCAGGCCAGCCGGTCGGGCATGTCGGGCAGATAGGTGGCGATTTCCGCCGGAATGCCGTGCGCGGCATATTTGGCGCGCACCGCGTCCACATCCTCCGGCCGCGCCTGATGCGTCACCTGCAGCCGCTGGCGGAAATGCACGGGCAGCAGGGCCAGGCCGTCGGGCACCACCTGGCTCAGCACGCTCGCCCCCTGGCTGCCGCCCGTCACCAGCACGCGAAAGATGCTGTCGGCATCCAGCGGCGGATAGGGCCGCGCGCGCAGGTCGAGCACCGCCTGGCGCACGGGATTGCCGACCAGATGGACCTTGGGTGCCAGGCCGGGCTTCAGCCGCTCGACCGTGTCGTAACTGGTGGCGATGCCGTCCACCCGGCCCGCGACGAACCGGTTTACCCGGCCCAGCACGGCATTCTGTTCATGGATGATCGTCGGGATGCGCTTGCTGAACGCACCCAGCAGCGCGGGCAGCGCGGGGTATCCGCCGAAGCCGACGACGGCGGTCGGCCGCATCTTGGTGTAGATCTGGATGGCGCGCGCCCGGCCCTGGCGCATCTGGTTGACCGCGCGCAGCCAGCCGAGCGGCCCGCCCGCCAGCCGCCCGGCGGGCAGGACATGCGTTTCCACCCCGTCGAACAGGCCCGGAAAACGCACCCCGCGCGCATCGGAAATCAGCGCGACACTGTGCCCGCGCTTCATCAGTTCGGCCGCCAGTGCAGCCGCGGGCACCATATGGCCACCGGTCCCGCCGGCGGCGAGCACGAAATGGCGGGTTCTCTTCATCGTCCGTTCCACCTTGCCCCATAGGGAGACTGGGCCAGATACGGGTTTCGGCGGGTAAAGGCGAGCAAAAGGCCGGTGCCAACGGCCATCGCCAGCATCGACGACCCGCCATAGGAAATGAACGGCAGCGTCATGCCCTTTGACGGGGCCAGGCCGGTATTGACCATCATGCTGATCAGCGCTTGCAAGCCGATCTGCACCGTGATCCCCGCCCCTGCCAGCAGTCGGAAGGCGTCGGTTTCGTCGAACAGGCGGACGGCGGCACGGATGATCAGCGTCATGAACAGCGCGGCGATGATCCCGCAGGCGACCAGCCCGAACTCCTCGCCGATCACGGCAAAGATATAATCGGTGTGCGCCTCGGGCAGCTTGAACTTCGCCTGGCCCTGGGTCGGGCCAGTGCCGAGCAGGCCGCCGCCGGTCAGCGTTTCCATCGCCCGTTCGATCTGGAACCGCGTCGCCTCGGTATCCTCGCTCGACGGGAACAGGAACGCGTCGATGCGCCGCTGGGCCGTGCCATAGAAGAAATAGGCCGCAACGATGCCGCCGATGCCCGCCGCGATCAGCGCCGCAATGGCGCGGAACGGGATTCCGGCCAGGATGACCATGATCAGCCAGATGGTACACAGCAGGAACGCCTGACCGAAATCGGGCTGCAACATCAACAGGCCGGCACAGACGGCGGTGATGCCCCCGGTCACGGTGAACATCGGCAGATAGGGCGCATCGGCGCGCAGCGACAGCATCCATGCCGTGGCGACGATGAATGCGGGCTTCAGGAACTCGGACGGCTGCACGGTAAAGAAACCGAGCGGGATCCAGCGCGATGCGCCATTGGTCCCCTCTCCCCCGATCAGCGCCGCCAGCAACACCAGCGCCATGCAGGCGGGCAGCGCGGGAATGGCGATCCGCCAGACCCATTTCACCGGCAGCATCGACACCGCGAACAGCACCGGCAACGCCATGGTCACCCACGCCGCCTGTCGCCAGAAATAATGCATCGGGGCATATTGCACCGCTGCGCTGGAATAGCGGTCGGCAGAGGCGGGCGATGCCGCCGCCACCGCGAACAGCCCGAACGCGATCAGCACCAGCGTGGTCGCCACCAGCATCCGGTCGATCTCGTGGAACCAGGCGGCATAGCTGTTGCGGCTGCGCGTGGTCAGCGCCCGGGTGACGCCCGCCGGGCCGCCGCGCCAGATATCGGTCATTTCAGCGCCTCCACGGCCGCGCGGAATGCGGCGCCCCTGTCCTCGAAATCGCGGAACTGGTCGAACGATGCACAGGCGGGCGACAACAGCACCGTATCGCCCGGCCGTGCTTCGGCGGCTGCAGCGGCAACGGCGCGGTCCAGCGTGCCCAGTTCCTCCACGGCCATTTCCCCCTTCAACAATTCGGCGAAGCGCGCCCCTGCCTGCCCGATCGTATAGGCTTTGACGACATGGGGGAATCCCGCACGGCATGCCTCCAGATCATCGGTCTTGGCCTGGCCGCCCACGATCCAGCGGATCCGGGGAAACGCCATCAGCGCGGGCGCGACGGAATCGGGATTGGTCGCCTTGCTGTCATTGACGAATGCCACGCCACCCACGGTCGCAATGCGCTCCATCCGGTGCGGCAGGCCGGGGAACGTCTCCAGCCCCCGGTCGATGGCGTCGCGCGGTACGCCCAGCGCCTCGCACGCGGCAATCGCGGCCAGCGCGTTCAGCGCATTGTGCGGCCCCTGAAGCGCGGGCCAGCGCGACTGGTCCATGCAGAAACCGGGCGCGATCTTGGTCAGCCGCTCGCCGCGCCGCGACAGGCGGCGGGCGATGGCGGCGCTGGCTGCGTCGAAGATGCCGACGATCGCGGAATGATCGTTCGACTGCATGACGAACAGCCGTTCCTTGGACGCGGCATAGGCGTCGAACCCGTCATACCGATCCAGATGATCGGGCGTGATGTTCAGCAGCACCCCGACTTCGCAGTCCAGCGTCCGCGTCAGGTCGATCTGATAGCTGGACAGCTCCAGGACATAGACGCCCCCCGCCGCCAGCGGCTCCTGCTCCAGGATCGGCAGGCCGATATTGCCGCCCATCATCGTCGGGATGCCCGCCCCGGCGATGATGTGATGGGTCAGCGCCGTCGTCGTGGACTTGCCATTAGTGCCAGTGATGCCGACCACCTTGTGCGGCGGCAGGTCGGCACGGGCTTGGGCGAACAGCTCGATGTCCCCGATGACGGGCACCCCGAACCGCTCGGCATGGGCCGCAATCGGATGCCGGTTCAGCGGCACGCCGGGCGACACGACAACGGCTTCATAACCGGTGAGGTCAAGGGTTAAGGGGTCGGCAAAGCTTAGCCCCTCCCCTTCAGGGGAGGGGTTGGGGTGGGGTGATGGGGTGCAGTCAGCCCGCCCCACACCCCCACCCCAACCCCTCCCCCAGGGGGGAGGGGCTTGAATGGCGGAACGCCGTCCCTCGTCCGCATCCCAGGCCGTGACCTCGGCCCCGCCCACCAGCAGCGCGCGCACCGTCGCCGCGCCGGACCGCGCCAGCCCGAGCACCGCATAGCGTTTGCCGCGCCAGTCAGGTGAGACGATCACAAGCCCGTGCTCCTGCGAAAGCAGGAGCCCAGAGCCCCAGGCGACGTCGGCCGTTGCTCTGGATCCCCGCTTTCGCGGGGATACTGGGAAATCTGAAACGTCACCGCAGCTTCAGCGTGCTGAGCCCCGCCAGCGCCAGCACGAACGCGATGATCCAGAAGCGGATCACGACCGTCGGCTCGCTCCAGCCGAGCTGTTCGAAATGATGGTGGATCGGCGCCATGCGGAACACGCGGCGGCCCGTCCGCTTGTAGAAGAACACCTGGATGATGACGGAAAGCGCCTCGACCACGAACAGGCCGCCGATGATGCCCAGCACGATCTCGTGATGCGTGGCGACCGCGATGGTGCCGATCGCCCCGCCCAGCGCCAGGCTGCCGGTATCGCCCATGAACACCGCTGCCGGGGGCGCGTTGAACCACAGAAACGCCAGGCCCGCGCCGACAATGGCACCGCAGAAAATGGCCAGGTCGCCCGCCCCCGCCACGTGCGGGATGCCCAGATAGCTGGCGAACTTCACATTGCCGACCAGATAGGCGATCAGCATGAACGCGACACAGGCGATGATGACCGGCATCGTTGCCAGCCCGTCCAGCCCGTCGGTCAGGTTCACCGCATTGCCGAACGCCACGATCGTGAACGCGGCAAAGACGATGTAGAAATAGCCGAGGTCGATGGCGATGTTCGAAAAGAACGGCACATAGAGCTGCGTCCCGTTCTGGCCGGTGATGATCCAGGCCGCGATCGCCGCGATCAGGAACTCGCCCGCCAGCCGGATCCGGCCGGAAACGCCGGCCGTACTCGCCTTTCGCACCTTGTCGTAATCGTCCAGGAACCCGATGAACGCAAAGCCCAACGTCACGAACAGGCACGCCCAGACATAGGGGCTGCGCGGGTCCATCCAGATCAGGATGGCCAGGCTCATCGCGGTCAGGATCATCAGCCCGCCCATGGTCGGCGTGCCGCGCTTTGCCAGGTGCGATTGTGGCCCGTCGGTGCGGATCGGCTGGCCCTTGCCCTGGCGGACGCGCAGCCAGCCGATGAAGCGCGGACCGATGACCAGCCCGATGAACAGCGCCGTCGCCACCGCCGCGCCGGTTCGGAACGACAGATAGCGCACCAGATTGAGCAGGCCAGGAAAGCCCAGCGCCTCGGCCAGCAGATACAGCATCAGTTTGTCCCCGCCAGCGCCGCCACCAGCGTCGCCAGCCTTACCCCATTGGATCCCTTGACGAGCACCGCGTCGCCGGGTGCGAGCCGCGCCCGGATGATTTCCGTGGCCGCTGCGGCGTCGGGCACATGGACGAAATCCACCTGCCCCTCAAGCGTCCTGGCCAGCGGCGCCATCGCTTCGCCGACCAATACGGCGAAATGCACGCCCGCTGCGACGACCGGTTCGGCCAGCCCGCCATGCAGCGCGTCCGACTGGTCGCCCAGCTCGCGCATTTCGCCCAGCACGGCGATTCTGCGCGTCGCCGGTTCGGCGGCCAGCACCGCCAGCGTCGCCCGCATCGATGCGGCATTGGCGTTGTAGCTCTCGTCGATCAGCAGCGCATGGCCTTCGCCGACGGCCACGCTCATCCGCGCGCCGCGCCCCGGCAGGTCGGCCATGTCGGCCAGCGCCAGCCCCGCCAGCGCCAGGTCGCCGCCCGCCGCATCCACCGCCGCCAGCACTGCCAGCGCGTTGGACACCCAGTGCGCACCGGGCAGGCCGATGGTAAAGGTCAGCTGCCGGTCGCCCACCTGCGCCGTCACCTCGCTGCCGCCGGTCAGGGTGCGGATCGATTCGAGCGCGCGCACATCCGCGCCCTCGCCGTGACCGAAGGTGACGATCCGCGCCGCATGGGGCCGGGCGTGACCGATCAACCGATCGCGGTGCACGCTGTCGAACGGGACGATGGCCGTGCCGTCCGGCTCCAGCCCCTGGAAAATCTCGCCCTTGGCATCGGCGATGCCGCTTTCGTCCTTGAAAAACTCGATATGTGCCGGCGCAATGGCGGTGATGATGGCGACATGCGGGCGCACGATCCGGGTCAGCGCCGCCAGCTCGCCCGCATGGTTCATGCCCATCTCGAACACGCCGAACCGGCTGTCGGCGGGTGCTCGCGCCAGGCTCAGCGGCACGCCGGTATGGTTGTTGTAGCTCTTGACCGACCGGTGGACCCCGCCCGGCGCACATCGGTCCAATGCGGCGAACAGCGCTTCCTTGGTGCCCGTCTTGCCCACCGATCCGGTGACGCCGATCACCGTGCCCGTCATGCGCGCCCGCGCAGCGACGCCCAGGGCGTTCAGCGCGGCAAAGCCGTCCGCCACCCGGACATGGGGATGATCGGTCGGCTGGCTGACGATCAGGCCCGCCGCGCCGCGCGCCATCGCCTGATCCAGATAGCGATGCCCGTCGCTCGCCTCGCCCTGCATGGCGATGAACAGGTCGCCAGGCTGCACTTCGCGGCTGTCGAACGTGACGCCGGTGACGGTAAAGTCGGCGGATGCCGTGCCCCCGGTCGCGGCCGCGATGTCGGCTGAAGTCCACAGGCTCATGCCCCGGCGCACTCCCGCGCCACGGTCACGTCGTCGAACGGCAGCACGCGGTCGCCGACGATCTGGCCCTGTTCGTGCCCCTTGCCAGCGATCAGCACGATGTCGTTCGGCCCCGCCTCGGCAATGGCGGCGGCGATGGCGGCGCGGCGGTCGCCGATCACCGTTGCGCCGGGTGCGCCGGCCAGCACCATCGCGCGGATCGCGGCCGGATCCTCGCTGCGCGGATTGTCGTCGGTCACGATGACGCGGTCGGCGGCGGCGATGGCGACCGCGCCCATTTCCTCCCGCTTGCCAGCGTCCCGGTCACCCCCTGCCCCGAACACCACGATCAGCCGCCCGGCGGTGTGCGGCTTCAGCGCGGCGATGGCGGCGGCCAGCGCATCGGGGGTATGGGCATAGTCGACATAGACCGGCGCGCCATCCCGCGTGATCGCCGCCCGTTCCAGCCGACCGCGCACCGGGGCCAGCCGGGCGAGCGCCGCGATGGTCGTGCCCGCATCGCCGCCCGTGGCGATGACCAGCCCCGCGGCGACCAGCGCATTCGCCGCCTGATAGGCGCCGATCAGCGGAAGCATCACCCGGTGCTGCGTGCCCTCCACCTCGATAACCAGTTTCTGGCCCAACAGCGACGGTTCACGGTCGACCAGTCGCAGCGCATCGCCATGCTCGCCCACGGTCAGGATGCGGTTGCCCCGATGCCGTGCCAGGTCGATCACCCGCTCCGCATGGGGATCGTCGGCCCAGATCACCGCCGTGCCGTCCGCGTCCAGCACCTCGCTGAACAGGCGCAGCTTGGCGGTGAAATAGGCCGCCATGTCGCCGTGATAGTCCAGGTGGTCGCGCGACAGGTTGGTAAAGGCTGCAGCGCGCACCGGCAGCCCCTCGGTCCGGTATTGCGCCAGGCCGTGGCTCGACGCCTCGAACGCCAGATGGCTCACCCCCTCGCGCGCCAGACCGGCGACGTTGGACAGGAACGTGACGACATCGGGCGTGGTCAGGCCGGTGACGACGCGCTCGTCCGCCGTGGTGACGCCCAGCGTGCCGATGCTGGCGGCATGGTGCCCCGCCATCCGCCACAGCTGGCGCGTCAGCTCGACCGTACTGGTCTTGCCATTGGTGCCGGTAACGGCGACGGCCGTGTCGGGAAAGGGCTGGAAGAATCGCGCCGCCAGCCGGGCGAACCGGGCGCGCGGGCTGTCGTCGGCGATATGGACCGCCCCCTCCACCCGTACGCCGGGCCGGGCGACCACTGCAACCGCGCCCGCCTCGATCGCGGCGGGAATGAAATCCTCGCCGTTGACGCGCAGTCCTTCGAATGCCCCGAAGATGGTGCCGGGCGCGACCTTGCGATGGTCGATGGCAAAGCCGGTGACCGTGCGCTCGTCCGTCCCGCCGATCAGCGACGACAGCCTCATTCCGCTGCCACCGCCGTTCCGCGCGGCGACCACAGCAACGGCTCCAGTTCGCCGACGTCGATGTCCTTCGCCGGTTCGGGCAGCACGCCCAGCATCGGGCCGGTGCGCTGGATCGTGCGGCTGACGGCCGGGGCGACGGTCCATGCCGCCGAAGTCTGGCCATAGGTATCGGCGCTTGCCTTGGGCGAATCGAGCATGGCGACCACCACATATCGCGGTGCGTCCATCGGGAAAGCCGCTGCGAAGGTGGAAACGTTCACCGTCTTGGAATAGCCGCCGGTCGCGCTCAGCCGCTCGGCCGTTCCGGTCTTTGCGCCGACGCGGTAGCCATGGGCATCCCCGCGCTTGCCCGTTCCCTTCAGCGCGATCAGCCGCAACAGCTGGCGCATCCGGTGGCTGGTCGCTTCGCTGAACACGCGCTTGCCCTCCGGCACCTGGCTGGGGGCCAGCCGCATCAGCGTGGCGGGCCGCAGCACGCCGCCATTGACCAGCGCGGCATAGGCGATGGCCAGGTGCATCGGCGTCACGGCGACGCCGTGGCCATATCCGCTGGTCAGCACGCGGGCACGACTCCAGTTCTCTTCCGAAAAACGGGGGTTGCTGCGTTCGATCTCGATGTCCAGCGGCTGATGAAAGCCCAGGCTGCGAAACAGCGCCTTCATCCGGTCCTCGCCCATCTCGTCCGCCAGCCGCGCGGTGACGATGTTGGACGAATGGACCAGCGTTTCCGGCACGTTCAGGAACCGGCGCTGGGCATGGTCGTCCTTGATGCGGAACCGGCCGACGGCCAGCGGTTCGACCGCGTCGTACCGGCGCTGCATCGACGTCACGACCCCGGCGTCGATCGCCCCGGCGACGGTGATCGGCTTGAACGTCGATCCCAGTTCGTAAACGCCCTTGGTCACGTTGTTGAACTGGCCGTCAAGCGACCGGACATGGTTGGGATTGAAACTGGGCAGCGATACCATCGCCATCACTTCGCCCGTATCCACGTCCAGGATGATGCCCGCCGCACCCAGTGCCTGATGCTTGATCATCGCATGGCCCAGCTCGCTTTCCAGCGCCGACTGGACGCGCAGGTCGATGGACAGCGCAGCCGGCGTCTTGGCCAGCGCGGCATCGGTCAGCCGCCCGTCCAGGAACTTCTCCATGCCGAGCGCGCCCCGGCCCTGCGCATTGGTGAAGCCCAGGATGTGCGCAGCCGTCGCCGACTGGGTATAGAGCCGCTCGGGCTCGCGCCCGATGCGGATGCCCGGATCGCCCAGCGCGTTCGCCGCCTCGGCCAGCTCCGGCCGGGCATGACGCTTCAGGAACTGGAACGGCGCGGTGCTGGTCAGCCGGGCATAATACCATGCCTCGCTTTCCTCGGGCATCAGCGCGTGCAGCCGCCGGGCCAGGTCGCGCTTGTCGCCGATGACCTTGTCCGGCTGAACCCCGATCGACGGGACCAGGATCGTCTGGGCCAGCGGCACGCCGTTGCGATCGACGATGTCGCCGCGATTGACGGCGATGCCGGTCCGCCCCCCGGCTTCCGCCTCGGGGGTCATCGCCAGCCAGCTCAGCCGCACGATCACGGCCACCACCGCCAGCACGAACAGCGCCAGGATAACGGCCATGCGCGCATGGGCCACCGGCACCAGCCCCAGCGGCGGGGCAGGCAACGGCGCTGCCGTCCGGTTGGCAGGCTCCAGCGCCAGATCGCGGCCAAGCAGCAATGTGGTCACCGCAAGGTCGCTCCGCCGGCGGCCGAACCGCGCAACAGATCGCTGAAACTGGTATCGCGCAGCAGCTTGTCCTCAAGCGGCGCGGCACGCCCGGCGCCCTTGCCCGCACGCGGGGCGGCGGCGGGAGTGACGACCGATTTGACCTTCACCGTCTGGGCTGGCGCGATCGGCTGGGGCGTCGGGGCCGGGCCGACCGCTGCGGTCGTGGCGGCGGCGACCTGCGGCGCAGGCTTGGCAACCTGCGGCACGTCCGCTGCCTCGAGCGGCTTGGCCGCCAGCGCAGGGACGGCTTCGGGCACGATATAGCCCGCAAACTGGCGGTCGCCCGCCTCGCCCGGCTGTTCCAGCTGGGCCAGCGCCGCCTCGCCGGTCATGAACTGGCCGGCCGCCGGTACGCTCAGCCGCATCAGCTCGCCGTTCCACCGTTCCAGCTGGGCGGTGTTGGCGCGCGTCATGAACTCGGCCTCCAGCATCCGGATATCCGCCTCGGTCGCGGCGATGGCATTGTCCAGCGCCACCACGCGCTGCCGCTCCGCATCGACATGCGACGACACCATGTTGCACCCGAGCGCGACGACCACCGCCCCGCCCAGCCAGCCCAGCCCCCGAAAGCCCCTGATCGCCATCAGTCCTCTCCCTTGCCTGTCCATGGTGCGCCCGCCGTCCGCCGCGCCGCCCGCAGCGTGGCCGAACGGGCGCGCGGGTTGCGGGCCAGTTCCACTTCATCGGCGCGCACCGCCCGCGCCGGCGTCTCGAATGTCGGTGCCCGCGCTGCCGCCAGCGCGGGCCGGTGGCGCGAACCGGTCGGCTCGCTGCCCGATCGTTCGCGCAGGAACCGCTTGACCATCCGGTCCTCGCCCGAATGAAAGCTGACGATCACCAGCCGCCCGCCGGGGGCCAGCACCCGCTCGGCGGCGTCCATTGCCTCGGCCAGCTCGTCCAGCTCGCGGTTCACATGGATGCGGATCGCCTGGAACGTGCGGGTGGCGGGATCCTTCTTGTCGTGCGGGCGATGGCCCAGTGCCCGGCGAACGGTGGATGCCAGCTTGCCCGTCGTCTGGAACGGACGGTCGGCGACGATCGCCCGCGCCACCCGGCGGGCACGCGGTTCGTCGCCATAGCGGTGCAGGACATCGGCAATGTCCGCCTCGTCCGCGGTGTTGACGAAATCCGCCGCGCTGTCGCCTTCCTGCGCCATGCGCATGTCCAGCGGACCGTCCTCCGCCTGGAACGAAAAGCCGCGATGCGCCTGGTCCAGCTGCATCGACGATACGCCGATATCCATCACCACCCCGTCGACCGGCACCTTGCCGATCCCGGCCAGAGCCTCCGCCATCGCCGAAAAGGGCGCGTGGATCAGCGTCAGGCGACCGTCGCTGCCCTCGACCATCGCCTGGCCGCCGGCAATCGCATCGGGATCGCGGTCGAATGCGATCACCTCCGCACCCGCCGCCAGCATCGCCCGCGTGTAACCGCCCGCGCCGAACGTCGCATCGACATGGCGCTCGCCCGGCCGAATCGCCAGCGCGGCCAGCACCGGCTCCAAGAGGACGGGGATATGCGGCTGCCCGGTCATGCTCATGCCGCCTTCAGCCGTTCGAGGTGAAACTGGCACGCCCCGCGCAGGTCCTCGGACACATGGTCCAGCGCCATCAGCGTTTCCGGCTTCCAGATCTCGATGCGGTCGTTGCCGCCCCAGAAAAAGGCATAGCGGTCGATCTTGGCCCGAAAGCGCAGATAGGGCGGCAGGACGAACCGCCCATTGGCGTCGAACGTCACATATTCCGGCACGCCGATGGCATTGCGCAGCAGCTGGTCGTTGATCGCCCCGTCCGGCCCGGCATGGGCGCGGGCGCGGGCATCGACATCGGCCAGGTGGCGCTGGAAACTGGCGGGGTCGTACGCGACCAGGCAGGGCTGCTTTTCATGGGTGGCGATGGTCAGCCGGCGCATGTCCTTGTTCATCGCATCCGGCCCGAGCACCATTTCGACGGTCGAGCGCAGCTGTCCGGGCAGGGCCACCCGGCCCTTGTCGTCCACCGTCTGCACGGCGACCCCGAAATATCCCAGCCCCCCGCTCACGCCCGTTTTCGCACCCCTCTGGGCAAAGCTCCGCCAGCTCCGAAGTCACGCCCGCATGGCGTGCCGGATCGATGAATCTGGCGCGGAAAGAAAATGCCCTGTTAGCCAATTTCGCTAACGCAAATGGCTGCGGGATACAACGCCTCTTGGCGGGAATTTGCCCCACTTCGCTCCACTTTTTGCTCCGGAGCAGCAATGTTCTAACTTAGTTCTTGCTTTGATCCGTGTGATGGGCAATCCATTGGGTCTGGTCGGTTCGGGTCCTTCTGGTCGGCGATGCTCCTGGTGCGGGATGCGGTGCCCTATCGCGGGAATCGGATGCGCGGCGAATCTCAGGGGGTCTGGGGTTCGGTCGGCGGGGTGGTTGCATCCCCGCCCTTGGGTCGTTCGGCTGGCGTCACGCCCAGCGTCGCCAGCGGCTCGTCCGGCGTCGCATCGGTGGTCGCATTGGCCATCGGCGTCGGCGCTGTCATCGTCGCCACCACGTCGGGATTGGCCTGTCCGACGATCTTGGTCGGTTCCTCGCGCGATGCCGAGCGATAGACGATCGCAGCCGCCAGGATCAGCAGAACGGTGATGGTCAGGCCGGTCAGCCCAACACGTACACGCTGGAGCACCTGCCCCCGGTCGGATGTCGATTGTTGCAGCACTGTTGCACGAAGGTAACAGCGAAGCCCCATCCTGTCCACCGGATGTGGCAAATCGATTGGACCGCCGATCAGCGGCCGGCCCATTCGGGCACGTCCAGCCCCTTCGCCGCGCGCCATTCCGGGTTGTACAGGCTGGAGAGATACCGGAACCCGGTATCGCACAGGATCGTCGCCACCCGCGATCCCGGCCCCAGTTCCCGCGCCAGCCGCACCGCACCTGCCACGTTGATGCCGGACGACAGGCCCAGGCACAGCCCCTCTTCGTCCAGCAGGCGGCGGACCCATTCCATCCCCTCCGCATCGGACACGCGGTACTGGGTGTCGATCGGCGCGCCTTCCAGATTGGCGGTGATGCGCCCCTGCCCAATCCCCTCGGCCACCGACGATCCCTCGGCCTTCAATTCGCCGTGCGCATAGTAATGATAGAGCGCAGCACCGTGCGGGTCGGTCAGCGCGATCCGCACCCGCTCGTCCCGCTCCTTCAGGCCCAGGCCGATCCCGGCCAGCGTGCCGCCAGTGCCCACCGCGCAGGTGAACCCGTCGATCCGCCCGTCCATCTGCGCCCAGATTTCCGGTGCGGTGCCCATGATATGGGCGCGGCGGTTGGCGATATTGTCGAACTGGTTGGCCCAAACCGCGTTGGGTGTTTCCTCCGCGATGCGGCGGCTGGTGTGCACGAAATGGCCGGGATTGGCATAGGGCGCGGCGGGCACCAGCACCAGTTCGGCGCCCAGCGCGCGCAGCGTGTCCATCTTTTCCCGGCTCTGCGTTTCCGGCATGACGATGATCGACTTGTAGCCCTTGGCATTGGCGACCAGCGCCAGGCCGATGCCGGTATTGCCCGCCGTCCCCTCGACGATGGTGCCGCCCGGCTGGATGGCGCCGCGCGCCTCCGCATCCTCGACGATGAACAGCGCCGCGCGGTCCTTTACGCTCGCGCCGGGATTGGCGAATTCGCACTTGCCATAGATTTCGGCGCCGGCGGCCTCGCTCGGCCCCTTCAGCTTCACGAGCGGGGTGTTGCCGATCAGGGCGAGCGTATCGGAAATAATGGTCATGCCCCGTTAGCTATGCCGCCCGCCTGCCCACCGCAAGCAAGGGCTGCTGCGAGCGCATCAAGCGCGGCTTGCCACCCCTGCCGCACGCAGATGCGGGCCGAGCCGCCCGGCAAGCCATAGGAAGAACATCCGGTAATCGCTGATCAGCGACCAGAGCGGATAGGTGAAGGTCGCGGGCCGATTGCGCTCCACAGCGAAATGTGCGGCCCAGGCAAAGCCGTATCCGGCCAGCGGGATCGCAAGGAACCACCAGGCCGAACCGGTCAGCCCCAGCGCCAGCGCGACAAAGGTAAGGGCCGTGCCCGCATAATGGATCGCCCGCGTCTCCGCCCGCCCATGCTCGCGCAGATAATGCGGCCAGAATTCGGCATAATGGCGGATGGGAGCAGCCATGGCTTTGCGATCCTCTCCCGGCCATTCTATCGACCGCGCCAGGCAGCGCAACGGGAGCCGATCATGCGAACCAGGGCCAGCATCTGCGCGCGCAAGGCCCGCTACGCCAGCGGCGGCGATGCGGCAGAGGCGGCGGGGCGCAGCGGTCTTGCCCTGTTCCCCTATCGCTGCGACCGGTGCGGCCAGTTCCACCTGACCAGCCGGACCAAGGGGCGGCGACTGCCCCGGCCCTGAGTTACTCGACGCACCCCTCACCCGCTCGTGCTGAGCCTGTCGAAGCACTGCCCTTCTTCCACCAGCGGCCTGGGGGGAAGGACAATGCTTCGACAAGCTCAGCACGAGCGGTATGAATGTGCCGGACGGCTTAACCCGCCACCTGCTCCAGCGCCTCGCCAAGCTCCAGCCAGCGCGCCTCCGCCGCTTCCAGCCGGGCGACCACATCGGCATGGCGCTTCATCAATTCGCTCATCGGCAGCTTGGCGAGCGAAGCCTGCGCCTCGGCGGGGGCGAACATGGCGTGATCCAGCGCCTGCTTCTCGGCGGTCAGCTTCGTCACCTCGGCCTCCGCCGCCTTGGCCTGTTTCTTCAGCTCGGCCTCTTTCTCGCGCGCCTCGGCGGCGGCCTTCCGGTCGGCCTTCTTGTCCTTTTTCGATGCCTTTTCAGCCGCACTCTGGCCCAGCACATGGGCGATGTAATCGTCCAGTGTCCCGTCGAACTCGCGCGCCATGCCCTGATCGACCAGCACCAGCCGGTCGGCGGTCGTCTCCAGCATATGCCGATCGTGGCTGACCAGCAGCACGGCACCGGTATAGGCATTGAGCGCCTGGATCAGCGCTTCGCGCGCGTCGACGTCCAGGTGGTTGGTCGGCTCGTCCAGGATCAGCAGGTGCGGCGCATCCCGCGTGATCAGTGCCAGCGCCAGCCGCGCGCGCTCGCCACCGGACAGCTTGCCGACCTTGGTCGTCGCCTTGTCCCCCGAAAAGCCGAACCGGCCAAGCTGCGCGCGCACCGCTGCCGGGGTCGCGCCCTTCATCTGGCGGGTCATGTGGTCGAGCGGGGTGTCGGTGACGTCCAGTTCCTCGACCTGATACTGGGTGAAATACCCAACCTTCATCTTGCCCGACGCGTTCATCGCGCCTTCCATCGGAGCGAGTTGCGCCGCGAGCAGCCGGGCCAGCGTCGTCTTGCCGTTGCCGTTGCGGCCCAGGAGCGCGATCCGGTCGTCCGGGTCCATCCGCAGGTTCAGCCGTTTCAGGATCGGCGTCTCGCCATAGCCGACCGCCGCCATGTCCAGCGTGATCAGCGGCGGACGCAGCTCGTCCGGCGCCGGGAAATCGAAGCTGAGCGACGGATCCTCGGCCAGCGAGGCAATGGGCGTCAGCCTGGCCAGCGCCTTTTGCCGCGACTGCGCCTGTTTCGCAGTCGATGCGCGGGCGGAATTGCGCGCGATATAGTCCTGCAGCTTGGCGCGCTGCACCTCCTGGTTCGCCTTGGCCGCCGCAAGCTGCGCCATCCGCTCGGCCCGCTGCTTCTCGAACGCGTCATAGCCGCCGGGATAGAGCGTCACCTTGCCGCCCTGCAGGTGCAGGATATGGTCGACGACATTGTTCAGGAAATCGCGCTCGTGGCTGACCACGACGATGGTCGCGCGATAGGCCTTCAGGAAATCCTCCAGCCACATCACCGCTTCCAGGTCGAGGTGGTTGGACGGCTCGTCGAGCAGCAGGATGTCGGGCTGGCTGAACAAAAGGCTGGCCAGCGCCACGCGCATCTTCCACCCGCCCGAAAAACTGTCGAGCGGCCGCTGCTGCATCTCCTCGTCGAACCCCAGCCCCACCAGGATGCGGGCAGCCCGTGCAGGCGCGGCATAGGCGTCGATGGCGATCAGCCGCTCGTGCACATCGCCCAGCCGGTCCATGTCCGTCTGGGTCTCCGCTTCCTCAAGCAGCGCGGCCCGCTCGGTATCGGCGGCCAGCACCGTTTCGAACGGGGTCGCCGTGCCCGACGGCGCTTCCTGCGCGATATAGCCCAGCCGCGCGCCGCGAGGCATTTCCACCCCGCCGCCGTCCGGCTCCAGCATCCCGGCGATGACGCGGACCATGGTCGACTTGCCAGCGCCGTTCCGCCCGATCAGGCCGACGCGGCTGCGCGGCGGCAATGCGGCGCTCGCACCGTCCAGGATGGTGCGGCCACCCAGCCGCACGGTGATGTTGTTGAGGTTCAGCATGATTGCCGGGCCGATAGCAGGGTGCGCGCCCGTCCGAAACCCGCCGCGACAGATGCCGCGATCCGGTCAGCCCGCGTGGTCGCCGTCCGGGTCCGCTACATCCTCGGCCAGTGCCCAGACCAGGTCGTGCTTGCCCAGCGTCCGGCCGTCATGCGCCAGCACCGCCACGTCGCGCACCGGCCGCCGGTCGCGCGCATCGACCAGCACCGGACTGGCGCGGACCCCGGTTTCCCACCGCTCGCCCCATTGCCGCAAGGCAACCATGGTGGGCAGCAGCGCGAACCCCTTTTCCGTCAGGCAATATTCGACCTTGCGCCGGTCATCCTCGCACGGCCGACGCTCCAGGATGCCGTGCCCCACCAGACGCGCCAGCCGGTTGGCCAGGATGTTGCGGGCAATGCCCAGCTCGGACTGAAACTCCTCGAAATGCTTCAAGCCGTTGAATGCGGCGCGCAGGATCAGGAACGACCAGCGTTCGCCCATCGCCTCCAGCGCGGCGGGCAGACTGCAGTTCGCGGCCAGTTCCCGCAGGGATTCACGAAGCCGTTCGGACATTGCGTCCCGTCTAGCCGCATCCATCACAAAATGGAAACGCAACTTATCCGGTGGGAACATACTCGTTTCCGCTTGCAACCTATGGTGCACCTGCGTAAAAACATGGGTGTAAGTATCGTCCTGCAACTTAGTTTACGCCGAATTCAGGGGAGTTTCCGCATGATCCGCCTTGCCGTGCTTGCCGCCACCGCCGCCCTCGTCGCCGCTACGCCTGCCGCCGCTCAGTCGCGCGCGGGCTACATCGCCGCCCCGGTCGCGGCCAAGGCTGGCGAAAGCTTCATCACGCGCGGCGTCATGTGGCGCTGCACCGACACGGGCTGCATCGCGCCAAAGGGCAGCAGCCCGGCCAAGGTGGTGTGCGAACTGACCGTCCGCGAAGTCGGCGCGCTGACCGCCTTTTCGGTCGACGGGCTTGCCTTCGACGCGGATCAGCTGGCCCGGTGCAACGCCCGCGCCAAGGGCTGATTTCCCCGGAACTGTGCCTTTTGCGCCATATTCCGTGCCACTAACCGCTTGCAAAGTCCCGGCACGCCGCCCCACATTGGCGGCGTGCTGAGGCAATATGAACTGGTGGAGCGGGTCAAAAGCTATGACCCGGATGCCGACGAGGCGCTGCTCAACCGCGCCTATGTGTTCTCGTTGCACGCCCATGGCAGCCAGAAGCGCGCCAGCGGCGACCCCTATTTCAGCCACCCGATCGAGGTCGCCGGCATCCTGACCGACCTGCGGCTGGACGACGAAACGATCGCGACGGCGATCCTTCACGATACGATCGAGGATACGGTCGCCACGCCGGAGGAAATCCTGGCCAAGTTCGGCCCATCGGTCGCGCGGCTGGTCGATGGCGTGACCAAGCTGTCCAAGATCGAGGCCCAGTCCGAAAACGAGCGCGCAGCCGAAAACCTGCGCAAGTTCCTGCTCGCCATGTCGGACGATATCCGCGTGCTCCTGGTCAAGCTGGCAGACCGGCTGCACAACATGCGCACGCTCCACCACATCGCCAAGCCGGAAAAGCGCAAGCGCATCGCCCGCGAAACCATGGATATCTATGCGCCGCTTGCCGAGCGGATCGGCATGTACGAATTCATGAAGGAGATGCAGACGCTCGCCATGCGCGAGCTTGAGCCGGAGGGGTATGAATCGATCACCCGCCGGCTGGCCGCGCTCAAGGAAGGCGGCGGCGACCGCATTGCCAAGATCGCGTCGGGCCTGAAACTGCTCCTGTCCCGCGCCGGCATAGAGGCGGAACTCTCTGGCCGCGAAAAGCATCCCTATTCCATCTGGCGCAAGATGCAGGAACGCCATGTCAGCCTGGAATCCCTGTCCGACGTGATGGCGTTCCGGGCCATCGTGGAAACGGAAGAGGAATGTTACCGCGCGCTCGGCATCATCCATCGCCGCTGGCCGATGGTGCCCGGCCGGTTCAAGGATTATGTCTCGACGCCGAAACGCAACGGCTATCGCTCGCTACACACCACGATCATGCACGCGGGCGACACCCGCATCGAAATCCAGATCCGCACCCAGGAAATGCATGCCCAGGCGGAATATGGCCTGGCGGCGCACTGGGCGTACAAACAGGATGCGGTCCGCCCCGATACCCAGGTGCGCTGGATTCGCGATCTGGTCGAAATCCTCGAAAATGCCGAAAGCGCCGAGGAACTGATCGAACATACCAAGATGGCGATGTACCAGGATCGTATCTTCGCCTTTTCGCCCAAGGGCGAGCTGATCCAGCTGCCAAAGGGCGCGACGCCGATCGACTTCGCCTATGCCGTCCACACCGATCTGGGGGATCAGGCGGTGGGGGCAAAGGTCAATGGCCGCGTTGTGCCGCTGCGCCACGAACTGGCGAATGGCGACCAGGTGCAGATCCTGCGGTCAAAGGCGCAGCGCCCGCATGAGGCGTGGATGAACTTCGCCATTACCGGCAAGGCACGGGCCGCGATCCGCCGTCACCTGCGTCACAAGGAACGGGTGGAACGCGACCAGCTTGGCCGCAAATTGTTCGACAACATCATCGAACGGCTGCCGGCCAAAGTGGGGCCGGACGCGGTGGCCGCTGCGCTGAAACGGCTGAAACTGGCCGACGAATCGGCGCTGATGCAGGCGATTGCGCGCCAGAGCCTGACCGATGCGCAGGTGATGAACGCGCTGATGCCCGGATCGGCCAATCTGGACGAAGCCGGCGAGATGCCGCCCCAGCGCCACGCCATCATCATCAAGGGGCTGACCCCCGGCGTGGCGTTCGATCTGGCCGATTGCTGCCGCCCGGTCCCCGGCGACCGGATCGTCGGCATCCGGCGGCCCGGCGCCGGCATCGCCGTCCATGCCATCGAATGCCCCGAACTCGACCATTTCAACGATGCGCAATGGGTCGATCTGAACTGGGGGGACAAGGCGGAGGGCGGCGTCGCCCGGATCGCGGTCACGCTCAAGAACGAACCGGGCGCGTTGGGGGCCACCGCGACGATCATCGGTGCGCACCGCGCCAACATCCTCGGCCTGCGCATGGACAATCGCGACACGACCTTTCACACCAACGTGATCGATGTCGAGGTGCGCGACAACAGCCATCTGATGCGGCTGCTGGCCGCCCTGCGCGCCGCTGATGCGGTCAGCGCCGCCGAACGCGCCTGAACGCCCCGCCCCACTGCGCACATTCATTGACACCTTTGTCAGCAACGCCCATGCTGCACCGCATGACCGCAGCCGTCACCAGCCACGAACATCCCGTCTCGATCGCGCCCGGCGACATTGATTTCATGGGTCATGTCAACAATGCGGTCTATCTGACCTGGGTTCAGGATGCCGTCATCGCCTATTGGCGGGCGGTCGCCCCGGCAGAGGCGGTGGCGGCGCATCTGTGGGTCGCGCTGAAACACGAAATCACCTATCGCCGCCCCGCTTTCCTGGACGATCAGGTGATTGCGACCGTGGTTGCCGAACGTGTGCAGGGCGCACGCGCTGCGTTCCGCACGCTGATCCGCCGCGGCGAAGAAGTGCTGGCAGAAGTGGAAAGCAGCTGGTGCGCGCTCGATGCGACCACGCGCCGCCCGGTGCGCGTCGCCCGCGACATCGTTGCTCGTTTCCTCCCCTGAACGGCGGCAATCCCGCAATTCGCGCAACTGCGGTTAACGATGCGATAACCAGCTTGGACTAGGGACGGCGCATGACCTTGCGCGTGCCAGCCTGTCCGCCCGCCTGGACCGTCCAATCCTTTGGGGCATTGATGCTGATCCTTGGGCTGGGCGTGCTGCCTCCTGCCGAAGGCGCGATGCTGATCGTGCCGGTGGGCGATGCCGATGTGGTTGCCCCGGCGCTAGATGCGGGCGCTGCGCTCGTGGATCTCGGCCCCCTGCCCGGCTCCATCATCGTCCATGGCAGGTTTGACCGGCTGGCGGCGGGGGTCGGCGGCGCGCTGATCCTGCGCGCACCCCGTGCCGGATGCGAAGCACCGCGATGAGCGCCGCGCCCTTGTCCAGCCTCGACCAGTTGCGGCTGACCGGCACCCGCCTGCTGGTCGTCTGCGGCTGGGGATGCGTCGGGGCGATCGGGCTGATCGGGCTCGGCACCGGCGCGCCCATGGGCGCCATTGCCCTGGTGATCGCCGTCTTGGCGACGCTGCTTCCCACCCGCTACTTCCTGGCCAATCGGTGCGATGCGCAGGCGCGCATGGTGATCGGCACGCTGGCGGCCATCTATCCGGCACTGGGGCTGTTCCTGCTGTCCGGCCATGAATGGCAGATGGATGCCCATATGTACTTCTTCGTCGCGCTCGCCGCCCTGGCGGTGATGTGCGACTGGCGGCCCATCCTGCTCGCCAGCGGGATGATCGCCGTTCACCATCTGGTGCTCGGCTGGCTGATGCCGGCCTGGGTATTCAACGGCACCGAAAATATCGGTCGCGTCGTCATTCACGCGGTGGCGGTCCTGCTCCAGTTCGGCGTTCTTGCCCGGTTGACCACCCGTCTGGGCGAGCTGCTCGCTCAACAGGACCGGGCACGCGCCGAAAGCGAGGCAATGGCGCTGGAGGCCGACGAACGGCGGCACCAGGTCGAACGGGCGATGGCACAGACCCATGCCGCAGAGGCGCGCGCGAACGAGGAACGCCGCCGCCGCGAACAGCATCAGGCGGAACAGCGTGCCGAGCGACGTCAGGAAATGATCGCCTTTGCCGAACGCTTCCGCGAATCGATCGCCGATCTGGTCAACACGGTCGGTGCGGCCGCCGACGACCTTCGCCTGTCGGCCGGGGCACTGAACGATCTGGCCAGCCGCGCCAGCCGCGAAACGGCCCAGGTGGCAGAGGCGGCGCGCCGCTCCTCCGCCGGCGCCGCCGGGCTGGCTGCCCGCATCCATGAACTCAGCGAATCCATCACCGCTATCGCCGCGACCGCCGAACAGCAGGCACAGTTGAGCGCGGATGCCCGCGACAGCTCCAGCGCCGGGACGCTCGCCGTCGGCCAGCTGGGCGAACGGACCAACACGATCAGCGGTTTTGCCGAATCCATCCACGATATCGCCGCGCGCACCAACCTGCTGGCGTTGAACGCAACGATCGAAGCCGCCCGGGCGGGCGAGGTCGGGCGCGGCTTTGCCGTCGTCGCGCACGAGGTGAAACAGCTGGCGGGTCAGGCATCGGGCGCAACCAACGAAATCCGCACGCTTGCCAGCTCGATCCATGGCGAGGCAGACGTCGCCGAAACCGCGCTCGCCGAAATCGCACGGATGGTCGCCGATCTGGCCGACGCGGCGCAATCGGTCCGGCTTGCCGTCCAGCATCAGCACGCAACGGCCGACGCCATCGAAATCAACGCCCGCGATGCCGCCAGCGGCGCAGAAGTCATGGCCGACCAGGTCAAGGAAATCGCCCAAGTCGCGTTTCAGACCGAACATCTGTCCGGCACCGTCGCCGGGGCGGCCAACAGCCTGTCCGATACCGCAGCCACGCTCAGCCGCGTGACGGAACGGTTCATCGCCGATCTTCGCGCCGCCTGATTTGCCGATGACTTGGCGTTTGCCCCGCGCTAAGGCGCGCTGTCATGATCCGGCCTGACCTTTCGATCGTCGTCCCCTGCTATAACGAGGAATCGTGCCTCGACATCCTGCACGCCCGCATCGCCGCGGCGGCTGAGGCGGCGGTCGGCGATTCCTATGAAATCGTGCTGGTGAACGACGGATCGCGCGACAACAGCTGGGCGGTGATGCAGCGGCTGGCCGCCGCCGATCCGCACCTTGTCTGCATCAACCTGTCGCGCAATCACGGGCACCAGCTGGCGCTGACCGCCGGGCTCGATCTGTGCGCCGGACAGCAGATCCTGATCATCGATGCCGATCTTCAGGATCCGCCCGAACTGCTGGCCGACATGCGCCGCGTGATGGCGGAACAGGACGCCGATGTCGTCTATGCCGTCCGCCGCAAGCGCGAGGGCGAAAGCGTGTTCAAGAAACTGACCGCCGCCGCCTTCTACCGCGTGCTTGATCGGGTCACGGACACGCCGATCCCGCTGGATACCGGCGATTTCCGCCTGATGAGCCGCCGGGCGCTGGATGCGTTCCTGACCCTGCCGGAACAGGCGCGGTTCATCCGGGGCATGGTCGCCTGGGTCGGTTTCCGGCAGGTGCCGTTCCTCTATGACCGCGCCGAACGCCATGCAGGCGAGACCAAATATCCGCTGGCCAAGATGATCCGGTTCGCGCTGGATGCGGTCACCGGCTTTTCCACCGCGCCGCTTCGGCTCGCCAGCCATATCGGCCTGTGGCTCGTCGTCGCGGCGGGCCTGTTGATGCTGTATATCCTGGCCAGCTGGGCGCTGGGCGGTACGGTCGCCGGCTGGACGTCGCTGATGCTGCTCGTCCTGTTCCTGGGCGCGGCGCAGATGTTCGTGCTGGGCATGATCGGGGAATATCTGGGGCGGCTGTACATCGAATCGAAACGCCGCCCGCTCTATCTGGTCGCCGACATCGCCGGCAGCGCGCAGGGCCGCGCGACGCTTGGCTATAATGCGGTCGAAGCGCACGACCAGGCCGACGTCCACCCGCCCCTGATCTGACCGCCCGGCCTCGCCCGGATCCATGGAATCTGGATTGGTTAGGTAAATCGTAAGGCTTGTTGCTTACCCCTGTGGGTCAATCAATTTCGACCGGGGTGAGACTGAGACCGTGAGCGCATTCGGGCGACGCAGTGGATCGAACGGCACCGGCGGCAGGCCGGCCTTTGGCGTGGCGCGGCCGATGCAGGGTGCTCCTGCCGGATCGCACGACATGGACGGCGCGGGCCAGTTCCCGGCCGTTGCAGAGGCACCGATGCCCGTCGGGCTGAACGAGCCGATGGACAATAGCAGCATGTCGGGGGCCAATGCCGATGCGCTGGCCCGGCTGGCAGAGCGGCAATCCTCGTCCGGCGAAGCGGGCAACAGCCGGGTCGAGGGCTTTGAAAGCTCGATCCACCGCATCAAGGAACAGGTGCTGCCGCGCCTGCTCGAACGCGTCGATCCCGAAGCCGCGGCGACGCTGGGCAAGGACGAGCTGGCCGAGGAATTCCGCCCGATCATCGGGGAGGTGCTGGCCGAACTGAAGCTGACCCTCAACCGGCGCGAACAGTTCGCGCTGGAAAAGGTGCTGGTCGACGAACTGCTTGGCCTTGGTCCGCTTGAGGAACTGCTGTCCGATCCGGCGGTCAGCGACATCATGGTCAACGGGCCGGAACAGACCTATATCGAACGCAAGGGCAAGCTGGAGCTGGCCAACATCAATTTCCGCGACGAGGAGCATCTGTTCCAGATCGCGCAGCGCATCTGCAACTCGGTCGGCCGCCGCGTCGATCAGACCACGCCGCTGGCCGACGCCCGCCTGAAGGACGGATCCCGCGTCAACGTGATCGTCCCACCGCTCAGCCTCAAGGGCACGGCGATCTCGATCCGTAAGTTCTCCGCCAAGCCGATCACGCTGGACATGATGGCCAAGGGCGGATCGATGTCCGACAAGATGGCGACGTGCCTGAAGGTCGCTGGCGCCTGCCGCTTCAACATCGTCATCTCCGGCGGCACCGGCTCGGGCAAGACGACGATGCTGAATGCGCTGTCCAAGATGATTGATCCGGGCGAGCGCGTGCTGACCATCGAGGACGCGGCCGAACTTCGCCTGCAACAGCCGCACTGGCTGCCGCTCGAAACCCGCCCGCCGAACCTTGAAGGCCAGGGCGAAATCACCATCCGCGATCTCGTCAAGAACGCGCTGCGTATGCGCCCGGACCGCATCATCCTCGGCGAAATCCGCGGCAGCGAATGCTTCGACCTGCTCGCTGCCATGAATACCGGCCATGACGGCTCGATGGCGACGCTTCACTCCAACAGCCCCCGCGAATGCCTGGCGCGTATGGAAAACATGGTGATGATGTCGGACATCAAGGTGCCGAAGGAGGCCATTTCGCGCCAGATCGCCGACTCGGTCGACCTGATCGTCCAGGTCAAGCGCCTGCGCGACGGTTCGCGCCGCGTGACCAACATCACCGAGGTCATCGGCATGGAAGGCCCCGTCATCGTGACGCAGGAGCTGTTCAAGTTCGAATATCTGGACGAATCCGCCGAGGGCAAGATCATCGGCGAATATCGCTCCATGGGCCTGCGCCCCTATACGCTGGACAAGGCCAAGCAGTACGGCTTCGACCAGGCCCTGCTCGAAGCCTGCCTCTGACCCCCGGAAAGCCCCTCCCCTTCAGGGGAGGGGTTGGGGTGGGGTCGGGTCGCACGACAGTCGCCTCACTGCCCGGTATCGACCCCCGCCCGCCCATTGCGGGACATTAACCAGCGGCGGAAGCGGCTGGCGCGTGGCCGAGGCCCCGCCTAGCCTGCACATATGCGGCTCCTTCTCGCCCTGTTCGCGCTATTGGCCCTGGCCGCGCCTGCCCGAGCGGACGACAGCGGCTGGATCGCCTTCGATCGCACCCCCGGCAACCAGATCGCCTTTCTGCTCACCGTCGATGGCCGCCCGCTCCATGCGCTGCTCGACACCGGCGCCAGCCACAGCGTCATCGACGCACAGGCCGCCGCTGCGCTGAACCTGCGCTTGCGGGGCCAGGGCCGGGCAGATGCGATCGGCGGCCGGGCATCGCTGCGCTGGACGCAGGTTGCAGCCATCGGCCTCGGCGCGCTGACCTTGGGCGACCGGCAACTGGCCGTGCTGGCCCTGCCCGGCCGCGCCACCGGCAATGGCAGACCCGTATCCATGGTGATCGGCGCCGATATCCTTGGCGATCATGCGCTCGACATCGATTTCGCCACCCGCCGTTTCCGCCTGCTGCCCAGCGGCCGCCTGAGCTTTGCGGGCAGCGTCCTGCCGCTGGCACCGGGCTATGTCACGCCGCTCGGCCTTGCCGGCCAGACCATCGGCCCGGCGCTGATCGACACCGGCGACGGTGCCGCGCTGACGCTCAGCCGCCAGGGATGGGACCGCGCGGCCTTTCGGCATGACGGCGAATCCACGACCATCGGCTGGGGGGTCGGCGGCGCGGTGACGACGGGGATCGCCGTGATCGAGCGCGCCGATCTGGGCGACGTCGTCACCCGCCAGGTCGAGGCGCGGATCGAGGATGCCGGGGGCCATATCGCCGACCGCCGCCTGTCGGCGCGCATCGGTGCCGGCCTGCTTCAGCGGTTCCGCGTGCTGCTCGACCCCGGTGCCGGGCGCATGGTGCTCGGCCGGGTCGAACCGGATACCAGCCCGCTGCGCTCGACCAGCGGCCTGATCCTTGGCCGGGCGGGCGACCGGCTGACCGTCCTCCACGTCATGCGCGGCAGCCCGGCGGAACAGGCGGGATTCACCCCCGACGACCGCATCTGCGCGGTCGACGGAACCCAGGCGGCTCAGGCCGACCTGTCGGTGCTGGCCGGCACGCCGGGCCGCGCCCTTTCCGTCGCCTTGTGCAACGGCGGGCAGCGACAACTCACCCTCGCCCGCTTCTACTAGACCAGCAGCTCCAGCAATCCGATCAGCGGCCGGTCCGCCGGCGGCATCGCCAGCGCGTGCAGTTCGAACGGCTTTTTCCACGCCAGCGCCGTCGCATGGCGCGCCTGCGGGATCCCCGTCCATTTGCGCAGGACATAGACCAGCAGCAGCAGGTGCCGTCCGTCCAGCGGCTCGCTGGCAAATACGGCGGGGGCCAGGCAGCTGTGATCGACGGTCACGCCCAGTTCCTCGTCCAGCTCGCGGATCAGCGCCGCCTCCGGCGTTTCGCCCGGCTCCACCTTGCCGCCCGGAAACTCCCACAGCCCGGCCATGGCAGTACCCGGCGGGCGCTGCTGCACCAGCAACCGGCCATCGGCATCGATCATCGCGGCGGCCGTGACCAGCAGCAGCTTTGCCCCATGTTCCGGATCCAGGTTGCGCAATTCGTTAACCCCCTTTTGCTAGCCTGCGGCGTTCATGCGGGAGATCGCGGTGTTTGCCAGCCTTGTCAAAGCGCTCATGTGCCTGGCCCGCGATCGGCGGGGCGGGACGGCGATCGAATATGGCCTGATCGTGTCGCTGGTCGTGATCGCCATGATCGGGGCTGTGCATTTCCTGGCCGATACCACGACGACCATGTGGAACGACGTGTCCGACAAGGTCGTCAACGCCAGTTGACCGTCGATGCGGGCGACGGAAAATACGCAGAAATCGACGGTCTGCTTAAACAATTTTCAACCCTGTCGCGCTTAAATGCCCTTGCTGATCCGGGAAAGACGCCCGGTTGAGCCGGGTAAAATTGAAGACGTTTTCAATCTTGGAGACCGGAAAATGATGAAGATTCGCACGTTCCTGAAGAACAAGAAGGCCGCCACCGCCATCGAATACGGCCTGATCGCCGCGCTGATCGCCGTCGCCGCGATTGCCGCGATGCAGGGCCTGGGCAACGAGCTGAAGACCACGTTCAACAACGTGTCGAGCACGATGGGCAGCGCCAACTAATCGGCTCACGCCGTTTGGTATGCCGGGGGCGGCGGGGCGATGGTCCCGCCGCCCCTTTCGCATGTGCGGTCCGCGCTACTCGGGCGGTCGCGCCTGTCCCTCCAGCCACCAGTCCTGGCGGTATCCCGCCTGGCCCGCCACGGCCCGCCCGTCGGCATCGCGCGCCGGGGTATATCGGAACCGCTTGCGCGCCAGGGTACAGGTCGCATCGTCCAGCGCCTGCGTCCCGCTCGACCGCATGACCGCACAGCCCGTCACCCGCCCGCGCGCATCCACGTCCAGCGTCACGATCACCCGGCCGCCCGCGCCCGCGCGATAGGCGCTGGCGGGATAATCGCGGTTGCTGATGCTGCCGGCCACCCGTTTCAGCCCGCCGCCACCGCTGCCTGTGCCCGTTCCGGTGCCGCCGCTGCCCGTCCCGTTGCCGCTGCCCCCCGCGCCGGTGCCGGGCCCCGCCCGGTCGCTGGCCCCGGCGCTGGCCTGATTACCCTCGCCCGCAATCGGCGGCGCTGCGATCGGCGCGGGGCGCGGGCGGGGGACGGGCGGGGCCACCACGGCCTTTGGCCGGGCGCGCAGCGCGGGCGGTGCCGCCGCACCCTCCGCCTCGCCCATTACCGGCTCGGCGGCGGGGACCGGCGCGGGCGGCGGCGGCGGCGGGATGGCGACGTCGAACACGTCCAGCGCCCCGCCCGCCTCGACCACGCCCGATACCCGCAACCCCACCACAACCGCCGCGATCAGGCCAAGCCCGGCAATCGCCGCTGCAATGCCGCCGCCGATCCGCGCCCCCAGCGACCGATTCGGCGGGCGGCGGCGCATCATCCGGGATCAGCGGCCCGCCAGCCGGTCGAGCCGCGCCTCATGCTCGACCCGGCCAAAGGGAAAGGCGCGGTAGAACAGCGCCGCCACCAGCCCCAGGCTCAGGTAAATGGCGGCAAAGGCGAAGCTCAGCCGGTCGATCACCGCCACCGGCACCGTGCCCGGCGCGGCCCCGGTGGGGAATTCGATGACGGACAGGATGGCGCCGACCACGGCGATGCCCACGCCGCTGGTGCATTTCTGGACAAAGAACAGCCCGGCAAAGAACAGGCCTTCCGACCGCCGCCCGGTATCCGCTTCCGAATGCTCGACCACATCGGCCAGCATCGATGCCAGCAGGATGGTGGAACTCACCGCCGTCGCGCCGTTGATGAAATACAGGGCGAACAGCACCGGCATCAGCATCGGGTCGCCCGGTTCCGGGAACAGCCCCGCCAGCCGCAGCCAATAGGGCAAGCCGTTCAGCACCGCGGTCAGCGCCATGGTGGTCATCGCCGCCACCGGCTTGCCCAGCCGCCGCCCGAGCCGCGGCGCGATCACGAACGCGGCGACCGCGCCTGCCAGCAGCACCAGCCCCAGCCAGGTGAAATCCGCCCCGGCCATCCGCCACACATGGACATACAGGTAATTGGACAGGCCGAAACTGACCCCCTGTGCCACGAAATAGAACAGGCCGCCGCCCATCAGGATCAGGAACGCCCGGTTGCGCACGCTCGCGCCGATCTCGCCCAGATATCCGGCCAGCGTCTGCCGCTCGGCCGGCGGGCGCGACAACCGCCCGATCTCGCGGTGGGTGCCGATGGCGGACAACAGGATCACCCCCACGATCAGCGCCGCTCCGGCCAGCGAAAACCCGACATAGCCCTGCCGGTCCAGCACCCCGTCCGGCCCGTTCAGGAACACGCCGTACGTCAGGATCAGCATCCCCAGCCCGCCCAGCCAGCCAAAGACGTAGCGATAGGCCATGATCCGGGTGCGATCGTCGTAATCGGCGGTCAGTTCGGGGCTTAGCGCCTGGCTCGGCACCTCATAGGCGGACACGGCGCTGCGCACGACTACCGCCATGACGAACAGCCAGCCGAGCAGCGCGCCGCCAGTCCATTCCGGCGGGTTCCACAGCATCAGCCAGCCAAGCCCGATGGGCAGCGCCGCGCCGTACATCCACGGATGCCGCCGCCCCCAACGGCTGCGCGTCCGGTCCGACAGAAATCCGATCGCCGGATCGACAAAGGCATCGATGATCAGCGCGGCCCCGATCACCAGCCCCACCTGCGCCGCCGACAGGCCCAGCACCTGGTTGTAGAACAGCAGCAGAAAGGTCGAGAAACAGAAATCCTTGACGCCGTAGGCGATGGCCCCTGCGCCATAGAGCGTGCTCGTGCGGGTGGAGACGCGGCGGCGCGGCGGCAGGCTGGCGGGGGCGTCCATCACCACCGGTGATCGCCCGTCCCTGCGCACCGGTCAAGCTATCGTGCAATGCGCGCTTCAACCTGCCCGACGACCGACCAGCCGCGACAGCTTCGTCCCCTCACGTCTGCACCTGCGGTTGGACCTTTCCCTCGGCCGCCCGCTTGATCAATCGGCGCAGCTCCGGCGCCCGCCGAATGATCTGCGCCTTGTCGAAAAAGCCGAGCGCGCCGTGATCCATGGATTCGCACCGCGCCTCCGCACGTCCGCTCAGCATCACCGGGTGCGCCTTGGTCGTGGCGAGGATCAGGTCGAGCAGCGCGATGCCGTCCATGCCCGGCATGGCGATGTCCAACGTCACGACGTCGGGATAGAGCCTGCGGATCATCGTCATCGCCTGGGCGGCATCAGCCGCCTCGCCAACCACATCGATCTCCGGATCCCGTTCGAAAACGCTGTCCAGCATCGCCCGGATGGTCACGGAATCATCGACGACAAGCACGCGGATCTTCATGATCCTCTCCTTCTCTCCAATGGCTTACGCCTGGAGGATGGAGGAACGATTGCACAGACTGGCTAAGGCAATGCGCCGACCGGTTAAGCAATATTGTGCAGCGCCCTCACGCCGCGCCGATTGGCACGTCCGACCCGCCGCTCGCCGCCGCCTCGTCCTCGCCCGCCACGGCGGCGGTCACCGCCACGTCCATTGTCACATTGCCGACCGTGCGGAAGATGTCGGGGATCGTCTCCACCGCCACCAGCAGCGCCAGCGGCTCGATCGGCACGCCGATTGCCGAATTGATCGGCGCGATCGAGGTGACGAAGCTGATCGTGCCGGGCAGCCCCACCGATCCCATCGTGGTGATCGCCGCCGCCGCGATGCCGATGGCGACGCTATAGGGGGTCAGCTCGATCCCGTACCAATGGGCGATATAGAAGGCGACGGCGACGTTCATCGTCGGGCTGGTCGCGCGGAAAATCGCCACCGCCATCGGCAGGATGACGCCCGATTGCGCCGCCGGTGCCTTCAGCGTTTCCGCCGCGCGCAGCATCGCGGGCAGGCTTGCCAGCGACGATTGCGTGCTGATCGCCACCGCCCAGACCGGCAGCATCGCCCGCGAAAAGGCACCGGGCGACCGCTTGCCCGCCGCCGCCACCGCAAACGCCGCCAGGAAGATCGCCACGCCCACCGACGATACGATCAGCACATAATGAGCCAGCGCCCCCAGCGCCGCGCTGCCCGTCCGCGCACCAAGCCCGAATGCCAGCGCCGTCACGCCGATCGGGGCCAGCCACAGCACCCAATTGATGATGATGATCATCGCATCGCCGATCGCATCGAATAGCCCGACAAGCCGCCCGCGCTGTTCCTCGGGCAACCGCACCACGGCAAAGGCGAAGACAAGCGTGAACACGATCAGCGGCAGCAATTCGTCGGTTGCCGCCGCTGTGATCGGGTTGGTCGGCACCATTCCCTTGATGAACTCGACGAACGGCGGCACCTCGCCGACATCGCCCGCTCCGCTTAGCGCCCCGCGCAGCGCATCGGCGGATTCGCGCGGCATCGGAAACAATTCCAGCAACCCCAGCGTCATCAGTCCGCCCAGCGTGGAAAACAGCCAGAGCAGCGCGACGAACCGCGCAAGCACCTTGCCCGCAAAGGCCGTCGCGCTCGCCGCCTTCGCCGCCTTGGCGATGCCGACGACCAGCAGCGCGACGACCAGCGGCACGATGGTCATGCGCAGGCCGTTCAGCCACAATGTGCCGACCGGATCGGTCCACCCCACGACGCGCAGCGCGGCATCGGGTGCCCACTCCCCCATGCCGATCCCCAGCACCAGTCCCGCGACCAGTGCCGCCAATATCCGTGTCGCCTGTGACATACTCGCCCTTAACCGTTCATCGCGCTATGACGCACCGCAACGCATGGCGGCAAGGTGGAGCAGGCTCGCGCGATGGCAAGGAAATATTTCGGCACCGACGGCATCCGGGGCGCGACCAATGCCGGCGCGATGACCGCGCGCATGGCGATGCAGGTCGGCATGGCGGCGGGCGCGCATTTCCGCCGCGGCGATCACCGCCACCGCGTCGTCATCGGCAAGGACACGCGCCTGTCCGGCTATATGCTCGAAAGCGCGCTGGTCGCGGGCTTCACCAGCGTCGGCACCGATGTCGTGATGGTCGGCCCGATGCCCACGCCCGCCGTCGCCATGCTCACCCGCTCGATGCGCGCCGACATGGGCGTCATGCTCTCGGCCAGCCACAACCCCTATGCCGATAACGGCATCAAGCTGTTCGGCCCCGACGGCTACAAGCTGTCCGACGCGGACGAGGCGGCAATCGAGGCGCTGATCGACAGCGACGTGCCGCTTTCTCCTTCCGGCGATATTGGTCGTGCCCGCCGGATCGAGGATGCGCGCGGCCGCTATATCCACTTCGCCAAATCGACCTTTCCCGACGACCTGCGGCTGGATGGCATGAAGATCGTCGTCGATTGCGCCAATGGTGCGGCCTATCAGGTCGCGCCCTCGGCCCTGTGGGAACTGGGCGCTGAAATCGTCGCTATCGGCGTCAATCCCAATGGCAAGAACATCAACGACCGCATCGGCTCCACCCATCCCGAAACCATGTGCGAAACCGTCGTCGCATCCGGCGCGGACATCGGCATCGCGCTCGACGGCGATGCCGACCGGCTGATCGTCTGCGACGAACAGGGTCGCGTGGTCGACGGCGATCAGCTGATGGCGACCATCGCCGGCGGCTGGTCGGACAGCGGGCGGCTGACCCGAGCGGGCCTGGTGGCGACCGTGATGTCGAACCTCGGCCTGGAACGCCACCTCGCCACCCTCGGGCTCGACCTGATCCGCACCGGAGTCGGCGACCGCTATGTGCTGGAGGCGATGCGGGCGCAGGGATACAATGTCGGCGGCGAACAGTCGGGCCACATCATCCTGTCGGATTATGCCACCACCGGCGACGGCCTGGTCGCAGCGCTTCAGGTGCTGGCCGAGGTCAAGCGCGCCGGCGCGCCCGCCAGCGAAGTGCTCCACCGCTTCGACCCCGTGCCGCAGCTTCTGAAGAATGTCCGCTTCGCCGGCGGCAAGCCGCTCGAAGCGACCAGCGTCCAGGACGTCATCGCCGCCGCAGAGGCCGAACTGAACGGCACCGGCCGCCTCGTGATCCGCCCGTCGGGCACCGAACCGGTGATCCGGGTAATGGCGGAGGGCGACGACGCAGCGCAGGTGGAAGCGGTAGTCGACCGCATCTGCGACGCGGTAAGGGCGGCGGCGGCGGCTTAACACCCTCCGTCACCCCGGCCCTGTGCCGGGGTCCAGCGGTCAGCACGCGATCCCGCTCGAGCTGTCGCCCAGCAGCACCCTGGATGCCGCAACAAGTCCGGCATGACGGGTTATCCAGAAGCCAGCGCAATACGCCGTCACCCCGGCCTCTTGCCGGGGTCCAGACCTCGGCGCGCTACTCCCTCAGAGGCGGCAGCCCAAGGCCAACCGCCAGGTCGTTCCATTCCGGGTTCATCCGCTCGATCAAATTGCGCTTCCACTCCCGCCGATACCGCTTCACCTGCTTCTCGCGCGCGATGGCGGCCTCCATCGTCTCTGCCGTCTCGAAATATACCAAGCGCTTCACACCATAACGCTCGGTGAAACCGCCCGTTATCCCCTCCCGATGCTGGATCACCCGCCCGATCAAGTCGGACGTCACGCCCACATACAGCGCTCCATAATAACCACTGGCCAGGATATAGACACAGGGCATCCGCTCCCTCATGCCCGCACCCTGCCGCCCGCTGGACCCCGGCACAAGGCCGGGGTGACGATAGATGAATGTTACTCACCCGTCATGCCGGACTTGTTCCGGCATCCAGCGTGCCGCGACGGAAACCCTCACCGGAACGTCCACCCTAGCCCCCCAGCCCTTCCCCTCCCCTCGCCCAACCGCTAACCCGCCCCCATGCTCGCCATGCACCCCGATTGCGAACGCTGCGGCACGGACCTTCCCGCCGCCCGCCCCGGCGCATTCATCTGCTCCTTCGAATGCACCTTCTGCACCGAATGCGCCGAAGCATTGGACGATCGCTGCCCCAATTGCGGCGGCGAGCTGATGGACCGGCCAACCCGGACCGGCGACGCGCTGAGGCGCCATCCGGCCTCCACCGAGCGCCGACACCGCAGCTGATCCTGCCGCCATTGCGCCGCGGCGTCCGATGTGTATTACTACACTAACTCACACCGGGCGGAGGATGAATGTTCGGCACCCTGATCCTGATCGGCGCAGCACTCGCCGCCCATGCCCCCGTTCAGGATGAGCCAGCCGCCCCGCCCCCAGCCTGTGCCCTGGCCCACACCGCCGATCCGCTGGTCAGCGTGCCCTTCCGTGTCGTCGATGGCCGCATCTACGTCGCTGCCATGGTCAACGGCACCGGCCCCCACAATTTCGCAGTCGATACCGGGGCCAGCGGCATGGGCCGCGCCGATGCCGCGCTGGTCCGCACGCTCGGCCTTTCCGTCACCGGCTCCGGCCGGTCGTCCGACGGCGTCACCACGGCAGACGTCGATACCGTCCGCCTAGCCTCGGTCGAGCTTGGCGGCCTTGTCCGCCGCGACCTGGAGGTCATCACCCGCGACTATGCCAGTCGGACGAGCGCCGACGCCGCCTTTGCCGGCATCCTTGGGCGCGGCTTCTTCGACGACGGGCTGCTCGTCATCGACTATCCCGCCCGCCGCCTCACCTTCACCCGCGCCGTCTCGCTGACCGGCGAGGGGCCTGGCATACTGTCCTATGAACGCGCTTTCCGCGTGCCCGTCCGCATCGGCGACACCGTGGTGGAGGGCAATTTGGATACCGGCGCCAACGTCGCCTTCGTCCTGCCACAGCCGCTGTTCGACCGGATCGACGGCAGTGCAGTGACGGCGGCTGGCGAGGGGCGGCTGACCAACGGGTCGATCAGCACCGGCCGCGCCGTCATGAAAGGCCCCTTCCGCATCGGCGCCGCCACCCTGTCCGATGTCGAGGTTCGCGTGTCGGATCGCTTCCCCGAACTGCTCGTCGGCGCCCACGCGCTTCAGCACTTCACCCTGCTGATCGACCAGCGCACCCGCCGCGTCGCCCTCTGCCCGGCGTAACCCCGCCGGGTAGCGCCCGCCCCGCCGGTCAGCTCCGGGGCGGGCACATCAGCGTCACGGTGCCTGCGGCAAAGTCATAGTCGATCGACGCGCAATGCCCGATCGTATCCATGCCGATATACAGCCGCTGATTGGGCACCTTGCGCTTTCTGTCGGCGGTGACGACGATCTCGTTGGGGTCCGGCTCAGGCGCTGCACCCTCGGCGATTCGGCTGGCATTGCCCATGTCCGACACGCGCACCGCCAGATTGCGGATCTCCAGCTCGCCCAGCATCAGCGGGCGTTGCAGCTTCAGCGACCGGACCGGGCGCGACACGCCGTACAGGATCGGTGCGGCAAGCGCCTCGCCCTCGAAATACCCGCCATGCGCGTCGGCGATCCACTGGCCGCCCGTCGCGGAGACCAGGCTTTCGGCCCGGTCGATGCTGAACGCGGCATAGACCGGGCGGCCGCCCACATCGATGCGGACGCTGGTCTGGCTGTCCCCCATCTTGCGATCGAGCGGAAAGGAGATCGCCCGGTCGCCCGGCTGCGGGCCGCGCAGGATGAATTTCGTCCTGCCGAACGGAAATGTCTCCGGCCCGGCGATCCCGTCCGCCCCCGCCACCAACTGCCGCTGGCTGAACGCGGTGCGGACCCGGAACGATGCCTTCCCCTCGCCATAGCGGACATTGTCCGTGCGAAAGCCGATCTGCTCCGGCCCGATGATGTAGACATAGCCGATCAGGCTGGGTTTCAGCCCGATGCGCTCCGCCGTGTCGGCATTGACGGTGGGTACCGAAATCGCCTCCGGCACCATCCGAAACCGCACCGGCTGGCCATTGACCGTCATCTCGACTGTCTCGCCGCTGCGCACCTCGATGGTCCGCCCCGGTGCTTCCCGGCCAGTCGCGGCCATCGAAATACCGGCGGAGACAAGAGCGGCGACCGAGATACAGGCACGCAGGTTCATCGGGACACTCATCGATGGCAGGACGACGCGACCAAGACTATCGCGACGCCCCGTCGATGCAAGCGCGGACCGCCCATCAACCGCCCGCTCACCCTTTCCTACCCCCGCCCCGATATGCCATGGCTTGGCGATGATCTCCTCCCCGCCTTGCCCACCCCGCGCGCCTGTCGGTCGCGTCGCATCCCTGTCGCGTCACCGTCGCGTCCCCGGCGCGTCGCCCGCAAAACCCTTTCATTTCGTCAAAACCGTCAATCGATGAGCATCCCCCGCATCCTCATCATCGCCGGGTCCGACAGCGGCGGCGGCGCGGGTATTCAGGCGGATATCAAGACCGTCACGATGCTGGGCGGCCATGCCATGACCGCGATCACCGCGATCACGGCCCAGAACACTTTGGGCGTCGATGCCGTCCACCCCGTCCCCACCGACATGGTGCTGGCGCAGATCGACAGCGTGGTGCGCGATATCGGCGTCGATGCGGTCAAGATCGGCATGATCGGCTCGGCCCGCACCGCGCTGGCCGTCGCCGACCGGCTGGCGGAACTGCGCGGCATCCCCATCGTGTTCGATCCGGTGATGGTCGCCACCAGCGGCGCGGCGCTGGCCAATGATGCCACCATCGGCGCGTTCGAGCGGCTGATGCGGGTCGCCAGCGTCACCACGCCCAACCTGCCTGAACTGACCGCGCTCGGCGGCGATGCGGCGGCGCTGGTCACGGCACACGGCACGGCGGTGCTGGTCAAGGGCGGGCATGGCGACGATCCCATCGTCACCGATCGCCTCTATCAGCCCGCCGGCGACGGCCCGCCCGAAATCGCGTTTCAGGCCCCGCGCATCGACAGCAGCGCCACCCACGGCACCGGCTGCACCCTGTCCAGCGCGCTCGCCACGGAACTGGCCAAGGACTGGGACCTGCCCCGCGCGGTCGAGCGGGCGCGGCTGTTCGTCCGCCTCGCCATGCTGGATGCGCCGGACCTTGGCGGCGGCAACGGGCCGATGGGCCATGCCAACGTCCGGCTGGATCTGCCCGCCAGCCCCTATGCCCCCGCGTTCAACCAGGTGACGGTGCCCGCAGAGGACATCGCCGCCAGCGAGCATTTCTATCGCCTGCTGGGCCTCACCCAGATCGTCTCGACCCCCGGCAAATATGCCCGCTTCGAAAGCGAATGCGGGGCCACCTTCTCGCTCGAACGCCCGGAAAAGATGGGCGCGCGCGCCGTCGTCTATTTCGAATGTGCCGATCTCGACCTGACCGTCTCCTATCTGCAATCGCAGGGGATTTCGGTGGCGCAACAGCCGGTGGACGAACGCTGGGGCTGGCGAGAGGCGCGGCTGACCGACCCGTCGGGCAATCCCGTCTGCCTGTATCAGGCGGGCGAGATGCGCCGCTTCCCCCCCTGGCGGCTGGAATCAGCGCCCGAATGATCGCCGGTGTTGACGAGGCTGGGCGCGGGCCGCTGGCGGGACCCGTGGTGGCGGCGGCGGTCATCCTGTGCCCTGACGGCATCCCCGGGCTGGACGACAGCAAGAAACTGACCGAGCGTCGCCGCGAGGCGCTGTTCGCGCTGATCCTCGCGCATTGCACCGTCGGCATCGGCGTCGCGCAGGTGGAGGAGATCGACCGGCTCAACATCCTCTGGGCGACGATGCTGGCCATGGAGCGCGCGGTCGAGGGGCTTGGCCGCGACCCGGCGGAGGTGCTGGTTGACGGCAATCGCTGCCCGAACTGGCGCTGGCGCTCGCGCTGGATCGTCGGCGGCGACGCCATCGAACCCTGCATCTCGGCCGCCAGCATCGTCGCCAAGGTCACCCGCGACCGGATGATGCGCGAAGCGGACGCAGCGCATCCCGGCTATGGCTGGGCCAGCAACAAGGGCTATGGCAGCGCAGCACACCTGACCGCGCTGCGCACCCTCGGCCCCACCCCCCTCCACCGCCGCAGCTTCGCTCCCGTCGCGCAGGCGGTCCTGCTGTGATGGACCCGAACACCCTCACCTTTCCCACCGCTTCGCGGCGGGCCCCTTCCCTCTCCCATTGGGAGAGGGAGGGAGGCGCAACGCGCCGGAAGGGTGAGGGCCTTTCCCTAAGCCCTCCCCTTCAGGGGAGGGGTCGGGGTGGGGGCGGCAAAGGACGCCCGGATCGATGAGTCCTTTTCGCCACACCCCAACCCCTAGGGGCTGTGGATAACCGCCGGACTCAACATCTGCCCCCGCCCCCGGAATGTTCCGGAAGTTAACGGAATCCCAAGGATTTTCGTTAACCATTGTTTGCTTGACGGGAGTCCCGCCTTTCGCCTTTTTGGCCGCGGGGTCGTTAACCGGGGTTGGTCATGGGTGTTCTGGAAAAGGTCAAGCGCGGCCAGCGCGCAGCGGTAACGGTACCCGTCCGGCTGCCGCTGGACGAAATCCTGATGGACGATTGCGTGGCCGCGATGCAGTCGCTGCCCGACGCATCGATCGACATGATCTTTGCCGATCCGCCCTATAACCTTCAGCTCGGCGGCGACCTGCACCGCCCGGACGGCAGCCATGTCGATGCGGTGACGCAGGACTGGGACAAGTTTGCCAGCCTGGCCGCCTATGACCGCTTTACCGAGGCATGGATGAGCGAGGCGCGCCGCATCCTGAAACCGGGTGGCTCCATCTGGGTGATCGGCAGCTATCACAACATCTTCCGCGTCGGCTATGTGCTCCAGAACCAGGGCTTCTGGATCCTCAACGACATCGTCTGGCGGAAAGCCAACCCGATGCCCAATTTCAAGGGCACGCGCTTTACCAACGCCCATGAAACGCTGATCTGGGCGTCGATGGGGGAAAAGGCGAAATACACCTTCAACTACAAGACGATGAAGACCCTGAACGACGAACTGCAGATGCGGTCCGACTGGGAATTCCCCATCTGCGGCGGTCAGGAACGGCTGAAGGACGATAGCGGGCACAAGGTCCATCCGACCCAAAAGCCGGAGGCGCTGCTCTATCGCATCATGCTGGCCAGCACCCAGCCGGGCGATGTCGTGCTCGATCCCTTTTTCGGCACTGGCACCACGGGCGCGGTCGCCCGCCGCCTGGGCCGCAAGTTCATCGGTATCGAACGCGACGCGACCTATGTCGCGGCGGCACAGGCGCGCATCGATGCCGCCCTGCCGCTGGACGAAAGCGCGCTTCGATCGATGAAGTCGGCGGAGAAGCCGCCGCGCGTCGCATTCGGCCTGCTCGTCGAAAACGGCATGCTGACGCCGGGTCAGGTGCTGACCGATGCAAAACGCCGCTGGCGGGCCACCATCCTGGCCGATGGATCGATTTGCTGTGGCGATCATTCCGGTTCGATCCACAAGGTCGGATCGCTGGTTCAGGATGCGCCGGCCTGTAACGGCTGGACCTTCTGGCACACCGAAACCGCGACCGGTCTGCGGCCTATCGATCTGATCCGGCAGGATTATCTGCTGTCAACCCAGCCCTAGGGGCAGTGTTGCACTGCGGCAACAGTTCCGCAGTTTGCGACGAGATCAGCGACGGGATGCGCAACGATCGCGGCGCTTGCAGGTTTTGCGTCCTGACCTCGCCCGGGCATCCTCGCCCGGCGACGGGTCGGTGACAGATTAACGCAAGAGGACCCTATATGCGCATTTTGATGTTGGGCGCGGCCACCGCCGCCCTGTTTTCGGCCATGCCCGCTGCGGCTCAGGTCTATGTCGGTGTGCGCGGCGGTGCCACGCTGGACCAGAGCTCGACCAATCAGGGCCAGACGACCGCGACCATCCCCGCCACCACCGATTTCGGCGCGATCCCGGCCGGCACCTCGCTGGGTTGGGAAACCGACTTCGAAACCGGCTATGACGTGTCGGGCCAGATCGGCTACCGCTTCGCCGACGGCCTGCGGGTCGAGATCGAGGGCGGCTATTCGGACAGCAAGGTCGACAGCCACCGCAACCTGGCCGTCGGCGGTGCGGTGATCGACGCGGTCGACGTCGCCGTCCTGACGCGCGGCGCTCCGGCCGCCACCAACCCGACCGTCGGCGCGGTGCTCTCGACCGATCCGGGCAGCGTGAAGACGATCTACGGCTTCGGCAACGTCTTCTACGACATCAACAGCCAGGGCCGGTTCCAGCCCTATTTCGGCTTGGGTCTGGGCGCGGTTCGCGTCGATGTCGACTACAGCCCGTCGGGCGTTGCGGTCGTCAACGACAAGCAGACCCGCTTCGCCTATCAGCTGATGGGCGGCGCGACCTACAAGCTGTCCGACAATTTCGAGGTGTTCGCCCAGTACACCTGGCGCGCGACGCCGGACCGGGCGGAAACCGACGTGTCCCTGTTGCCTGCGCGACTGGGCGTGGAATCGCGCCAGTCGATCGTCGGCGGCGGCGTCCGTGTCGCCTTTGGCGGCGGCAACTAATGCGCTTTCGGGGCGGGCCTTCGGGTCCGCCCCGTTTTTTTCGGGTGCCGCATCCGCGACCCTTGGGTTAAGGGTCGGGCATGGAAATGCCGGCATTCGCCGCCTCTGCGCGGCTGTACCTTCGCCCCACCGCCTTTATCGACAGCCCGATCGGCCTCGACGGCCAGGTCGCCCGGCTGGCCGGAGGCATGTCTTGGTTCGCCGCCTATGAACTGATCGCGGTCGAAGGCACGCGCCGCACCGCACAGGCACTGATCCCCGTCGAACGGCTGCCCGCCCTGATCGCCGGGCTGCCCGAAGTTCAGGCCGCGCATCTGCGCACGCTTGCCGCCACGATCAGCGCGCCGCGCCCGGTGATCCGCGCCGGCGAACGCACCCTCCGCCTCGACCAGCCGCTCGTCGCTGGCATCCTGAACGCCACGCCGGATAGTTTTTCCGACGGCGGCCGACACGGCGACGATCCGCTCGCCATCGCCCAGGCCGGATACGACCTTAGCGCCGCCGGGGCCGCGCTGATTGATGTCGGCGGCGAATCCACCCGGCCCGGTGCACCGACGGTATGGGAGGGGGATGAGATCAAGCGGGTGATCCCCGTCATCGAACGGCTGGCTGCGTCCGGCGTCGCCATCTCCATCGACACGCGCAAGGCCGCCGTCATGGAGGCCGCGCTGGCCGCCGGGGCGCACATCGTCAACGACGTCGCCGCCCTCGCCTTTGACGAGCGCGCGGTGGAGGTGGTGGCGACGGCCGGATGCCCGGTCATCCTGATGCACTCGCCCGATCCGGCGAATGGCCCACATGGCGGCACCGGCCATGCCGATCCGCTGATCGAGGTCTATGACTGGCTGGCCGCGCGGATCGCTGCGGTCACGGCGCGCGGCATTCAGCGGTCGAACATCGTGATCGATCCCGGCATCGGCTTCGGCAAGTCGCTGACCGACAATCTGGCGCTCCTGAACGGCCTGACCCTGTTCCACGGGCTCGGCTGCCCGGTGATGCTGGGGGCCAGCCGCAAACGGATGATCGGCGCGCTGGATAACGAGGCACCGGTCGACCGTCGGCTCGGCGGCTCGGTTGCGCTAGCGATCCGTGGGGCAGAGGCGGGCTGCCAGCTCCTTCGCGTCCACGACGTCGCCGAAACGGTGCAGGCCATCCGCGTGTGGCGCGGGTGCAAGGATCAGGCGCTGGTCGGCCGCCCGGGCTGACCCTCGCCGGCCTCGAACAAGGCGCGCTGAGCGGCAAATGCACGCTGGAAAGCGGGCCGCGCCTCACCGCGTGCGACATACTCCGCCAGAACCGGGAACGCAGCGAGCAGGCCATCCCCCTGCAGCCGCCGCAGAACGGCGATCATCATCAGATCGCCTGCGCTGAACGGACCGTCCAGCCACTCGCCGTCCCCCAGCCGGTCGGCAAGGGCGCCAAGCCGCAGCCGCACCCGGTCGTCCAGCATCGGCTGGCGTTCGGCATGCCACGGCGCATGGCGCTCCAGCATCATCGCCAGGTCCCGCTCGACGATAGGCGGCTCGACCGTGTTCAACGCCGCGATCATCCATGCGATTGCCCGGGCGCGGGCATCGCCCTCGCTCGGCAGCAATCCCGGATGATGGCTGGCGATATGCAGCACGATCGCGCCCGATTCGAACAGGATCAGCCCATCCTGCTCAAGCGTCGGGATCTGCCCAAAGGGGTTCCGCGCCAGATGCGGGCCATGCTTCAGCTCGGCAAAGGATAGAGGCCGCACCTGATAGGAAAGGCCAGCCTCTTCCAGTGCCCAGCGCACCGGCATGTCGCGGGCCAGGCCCCGGCCCCGGTCGGGTGATGCGGCGAACACCGTCAGGATGATCGTCATTCCACTGCTCCCTGCGGCGGGCGACTGACCAGACGCCCAGTGATTACCACCAGCCCGCTGCCTCGAGCTCGGCTGCCTTGCCCCGCGCGACCGGCGCTTCCAGCCCGCCGGTCAGGATCAGGCGCAAATTGCGCCCGTCGCGTCGCACCCCCGTCACCGCCGCCCGCGCCACCCACCAGCTGCGATGCACCTGTGCGCCGTCCAGCCGGTCCAGTTCGGCCACGGCGTCGCGCATCCGCATCAGGATCAGGTCGCTGCCGGTCGTCGTGTGCGCACGGACATAATGATCCTCCATTTCCAGCGCGATCAGCACGCGCCCCAGTCGCGGCGGCAACCGGTCGAGAAACGGCGCAGTAGGGCCGGATGGCGGCGGCGCCGGGGACGCTGGCAAAGGCACCGCGACGGGGGATGCTTCGATGTCGACACCGGCCAGCGCCCGGCGCGCCCGCTGCTGCTGCGCGATCAGGAAAAAGATCATGGTGACGATGATACCGATCACCAGCACCTGCCCATAAAGCGCAACCGCCTGTTCCAGCGTCGGCAGGCGCACCGTCCCGCCATGCCATCCTGTCATCCAGACCACGGCGGACATCGGCACCGTGCCCACGACGCACGCGGCGATCCACATGGTCCATTCCGGCACCTGCAATCGCGGCGACAGCCAGGCGGCGATGCTGCCCGCGGGCCGATAGAACACATATCCGGCGACGATGACCCCGCACCAGTAAACCAGCCGCCAGGCAAAGGAGGCGCGAAAACTGCCGAACGGACCGATCAGCGCCATGGCGATGCCGATGACGATCAGGATGGTCAGGTCGATCAGGATCTGGCGCAGCGACGGCATGGCCCGACCATGGCTGCCATTTCACGCTTCGTGAAGGGGCAAAGCGCCGCATTTCCGCGCGATTGGCGCATGGGCTGCTCCGTCCGCGCAGCCGCGCTTGCCCGTGAAATGCCCGCTGGCAAACCGGCCCTGTCATCCAAGACGGAGCCACACCATGACGACCGCCACCGCCCTTTCCCGCTCGCCCGCCACGCCGCGTCCCGCCCGTTCCGTGGCGATGGACTATCCGCCGCTGGTCCGCTGGGGGCTGATCGCATCGGCGACGATCATCACCGTGCTGGCGCTGGCGGCGGTCGGTCGGGCAATGCTCGGCCTGGCCCCGGCCCATCCGGCGTGGAAGGAAACCGCCGTCGTGCTGCATGTCCTGACCGTGGTGCCCGCCGCGCCGCTCGGCCTTTACATCCTGATATCGCGAAAGGGCGGAAAGCTGCACAAGCTGCTCGGCCGCATCTGGGTCGGGCTGATGATCGCCACCGCCATTTCCGCCATCTTCATCCGCCACGTCAATCACGGCGATTTCAGCTTCATTCACCTGTTCGTGCCGATGACGATCATCGGTGCCGTCCGCTCGGTCCATGCCGCGCGCACCGGCCGGATCGACAAGCACCGCTTTCACCTGGCGGGCCTCTATTTCGGCGGCCTGTTCCTGGCGGGGCTGTTCAGCTTTGCCGGCGACCGGATGATGGGTGCATGGCTGTTCGGCTGATGCGGCACACGGCCTAAAGCCCATGTTGTCGGGTGTGGATCGCCCCCCATATCCGCCCCATGGCAAGCAACCCAGTCGACGAGCGCGGGCGCGCAGTCCCGCAGGGGCGGATCGCCCGCCTTTCCCGTTTCGGCGCGCTGGCGGGCGGCGTGGCGGGCGGAATGCTGGCAGAGGGGGCGCGGCAGCTGGCGGCCGGCAAGCGGCCCAGCCGCACCGACCTGCTGCTCACCCCCGCCAATGCCATGCGCGTCACCAAACAGCTCGCCCAGCTGCGCGGCGCGGCGATGAAGCTCGGCCAGCTCGTCTCGATGGATGCGGGCGATGTGCTGCCGCAGGAATTGACCGACATCCTCGCCCGGTTGCGTGCAGACGCGCAGCACATGCCGCCCGACCAGCTTCAGCGCGTGCTGGCCCAGCATTGGGGCCGGGACTGGCGCACCCGCTTCGCGCGGTTCGGCCCGCGGCCCATCGCCGCCGCCTCGATCGGTCAGGTCCACCGCGCCACCACCCGGGACGGCCGCGACCTGGCGATCAAGGTGCAATATCCCGGCGTCCGCGAAAGCATCGACAGCGATGTCGACAATGTCGCCACCCTGCTCCGCCTGACCGGCCTGCTGCCCGACACGATCGACCTCGACATGCTGCTGGCCGAGGCCAAGCGCCAGTTGCACGAGGAAGCGGACTATCTGCGCGAAGGCGAGCAGATGGAGCGGTTCCGCACGCTGCTGACCGGCGACGACCGCTATGTCGTGCCCGCGCTCGATGCCGAATTCACCGCCGACCGCGTGCTGGCGATGTCCTATGTCGAGGGCGTGCCGATCGAGCGGATGGCGGACGCGGATCAGGCGACCCGCGACCGGCTGATGACCAACCTCATCGATCTGGTCCTGCGCGAACTGTTCGAATTCGGCTGGATGCAGACCGATCCCAACTTCGCCAATTACCGGGTTCAGCCGGAAACCGGGCGGCTGGTGCTGCTGGATTTCGGCGCCGCGCGACCGGTGACGACCGCCACCGCGCTCGGCTATCACCGGATGCTGATGGCCGGGCTGGACATGGATGCCGACCGGGTGCGCGATGCGGCGCTGGCGGCGGGCTTCATGTCGCAACCGCTGGTCGAACGGCACCCCGAAACCGTCCGCCAGATGATCGGCGCGGTGATGGGCGAACTCGGTCGGGACGGCCCGTTCGACTTCGCTGACCGCGCTGTCGTCCATGCGCTGCGCGAACAGGGGATGGCCGTCGCCGCCGACCGCGCCGTCTGGCACCTGCCGCCCATCGAAACCCTGTTCGCCCAGCGCAAGATCAGCGGCACCGCCCTGCTCGCCGCCCGGCTAAAGGCGCGGGTGGACGTCAAATCCATGGTCGCCGCCTGGCGCGACCGGGTGCCGGGTTAGCCAACCCCATGTTCCCGCGAAAGCGGGAACCCAGAGCAACGGAAGACGGCCGATGCGGCACTGGGCTCCTGCTTTCGCAGGAGCACAACCCGCCTGTCACACCCCGCCATGCGCCTTGAACCAGGCGAGCCAGCGCTCCATCCGGTCCTTCTGGAAACTCGGCCGGGTCAGCCCGTGAAACTGGCCGGGATAGACGACCAGCTGCGTTTCGACCTTCTGGCTCTTCAATGCCTGATACATCTGCTCGCTGTTCAGCGCAGGCACGTTCAGGTCCTTTTCGCCGACCATGAACAGGGTCGGCGTCTTGATCCGGTCGACCTTGTAGAACGGATAGCTGATCTTCAGCCACGTCTCCAGATTGGCCCAGGGGACGCCCAGTTCCATCTCGTAATCGCGGATATACTGGTCGGTCCCGTATCCGGCCAGGACGTTGGCGATGCCGGCCCCGCTGACCGCCGCCTTGAACCGGGTGTCGCTGGCGATGACGTAATTGGTCAGCATCCCGCCATAGGACCATCCGCCGATATACAGCCGCTGGGGATCGGCGATGCCGCGTTTCACTGCGTCGTCCACCCCGGCCAGCGCGTCGGGCACGGCGGGTCCGCCCCAATCGGCATAGAGCGCGGCGGCGAAATCCTGGCCCCGCCCGGTGCTGCCGCGCGGGTTGGTCGAAACGATCGCATATCCGGCACCCGCCAGCACCTGCCAGCCGATATCGAATCCTGCATCAAACTGCGCCTGCGGCCCGCCATGATTGTACAGGATCGTCGGCAGGCGGCGGCCCTTCACCGCGTCGGGCGGGGTGATCAGGAACCCGTGCACCTCGGTCCCGTCGGCAGAGGCAAAGCGGGTCGGCTCCACCTTGGCCAGCTTCACCGATTTCAGCCACGCCTCGTTGTGGCGGGTCAGCTGGCGGGGCTTGCCGCCCTCGATGGCGAACACCTCGTCCGGCAGGGCGGGATTGGAATGCAGCGCCACCAGCGCGCCCGACGGTCCGGTGTCCATCCCGCCAAAGGTGCCCGTCACCCGCGCCACGTCGCGCACCTCGCCGCCGGCCGGGGCAACCTCGCCGATGCGGACATTGCCGTCATCCTCGATCAGAAACCGGATCGCGCCGCCATCCTCGGTCCATAGCGGCCGGGTGACGTTGCGATCCAGCGCCGGGGTCAACACCCGCGCCGCGCCCCCTGCCGACGGCACCACCGCCAGCACCTGCACCCCGTAACCGATCAGCTTGACCGGACCGCCCTGGATATAGGCGATAGATTGCCCGTCCGGGCTCCACGCCGGATAGCTGTCGCCGCCGACATCGACGTCCGCACCCTCGAAAATGGTTAGCGCCTTTGGCTCGGCGGGCTTGTCAGCCACGGTCACCACGAACAGGTTGCTGTCGTAATTGCGATCGGGATCGGCCGACCGGTTGGAGGCAAAGGCGATGCGCTTGCCGTCGGGCGACCATGCGGGCAGGCTTTCGTCGAAATCGCCGGTAGTCAGCCGCCGCGCCGTCCGCGTCGCCAGGTCGTACAGCCACAATCGCTGGCGCTGCTGGTTCAGATAGCCCTGATAATCCTGCTTGAACTGGAACCGGTCGATGACGATCGGCTTGGGCCGGTCCTTGGCCTTTCCGTCGGCCTTCTCCGCCGTCTTGCCGTCCTTTTCCTCCGCCTCCGGTTCCGGATCGGTCACGATCAGCGCCAGTTGCCGGCCATCGGGCGACCAGGCGAAATCGTCGACCGACCCCTTGATGCCGGGCAGCTTCTCGCCCTCCCCGCCCGCGCGCGGCATCAGCCACAGCGCGTCGCCCTCCTTGTCGTCCTCGGCCGCGCGGCCCGACAGGAACGCCAGATACCGGCCATCAGGGCTGAATCGCGGCGTCGATTCCCGCTCGCCCTTGCGGCTGGTCAGCTGCACGGTGCCGCTGCCGTCCCACCGGGTCATCCACAGATGCTTGTCGGTCTTGTCCGCATCGACATCGGTCGTCTGCACCGAATAGGCGACCCATTGCCCGGCGGGATCGACGTCCGGATCCTCGACGCGGGCAATGCGGGCGATGTCGTCGGGCGTCACGGCGCGCTGTGCGGCCACAGGCGTGCTCAGGATCGTGCCGGCGACCAGCAGCATCAGCAAAACAGGTTTCATCGCGGCATCTTGCTCCCCACCGGCTGGATACCGGTCGGGCCGCATTTGTCGTGCCGAACGGCCGATGGTCAAGCGGCGGCTGCGACTCCGTGCAGCGGGGTCAGGCCGCGCTCTGGTCGATCCCCAGTTCGGTCAGCTTGCGATACAGCGTCGATCGGCCGATCCCCAGCCGTCTGGCCACCTCGGTCATCCGCCCGCGATAATGGCCGATCGCCAGCCGGATCACATCCGCCTCGATCTCCTCCAGCGCGCGCAGATTGCCGTCGGCGGTGAACAGCGTCACGCCGCCCGAATTGGCCGGCGTCCGCTGCCCATGGGTCATTGGCGGCCCGCCCTCGGCCAGCCGCGCCAGCTGCGGGAAGTCCGCACGGGTCAGCGCCTGGCCGTCGCACAGCACCGATGCGCGGAACAGCGTGTTCTGCAGCTGGCGGACATTGCCCGGCCAGTCATAGGTCGCGAGCAACGCGAGCGCCTCGTCGGTGATGCCCAGCGGACGCAGCCCCGGCTGTTCGGCGATCCGCGCCATCAGGTGCCGGGCCAGCGCCGGAATATCGCCCAGCCGTTCGCGAAGCGGCGGAATCGACACCTGAGCGACGTTCAACCGGTAATACAGGTCCTCGCGGAACCGCCCGGCTTCGATCTCCTCGCTCAGCGTCTTGTTGGTCGCCGCCACGACGCGCACGTCGACGGTAAAGCTGTGCCGCGCGCCCAGCGGCTGGATTTCGCCGGATTGCAGCGCGCGGAGCAGCTTGACCTGCGCCTCCAGCGGCATCTCGCCCACCTCGTCCAGGAACAGGGTGGTGCCGTCGGCCTCCTGAAACCGGCCGATCTTGCGCTCGAACGCCCCGGTGAATGCCCCCTTTTCATGGCCGAACAGCTCGCTTTCGACCAGGTTCGCGGGGATCGCGCCGCAATTGACGCGCACCATCGGCTTGCGGGCGCGGGGGCTGGCGGCATGGATGGCCTCCGCCACCACTTCCTTGCCGACGCCGCTTTCGCCCTCGATCAGCACCGCGACCCTCGCCCGGGCCGCCTTGGCCGCAATGGCCAGCGCGGTGCGGAACTGCGGGGCGGAACCCACAATCTCGTCGAACCCCAGCGGGGCGGACATTTTTTCGGTCAGCGGCCGCAACTCGCCGGCGGTGCGTTCGCCCACCGCCGCATCCAGCGCCGCCAGCAACCGGTCCGCCGCCAGCGGCTTGACCAGGAAATCGCTCGCCCCCGCCCGCATCGCCTCGACCGCGGCTGCAACCGAGCTGTTGGCGGTCATCACCAGGATCGGCAATTGCGGCCGGTTGGCGCGCAGCTCGGCGATCAGTGCGGTCGTCTCCAGCTCCTGCGCCCAGCTGTCCAGCATGATCGCATCCAGCATCATGCCGTCGGGCGTGCCCAGCATCGCCAGCGCGGTTTCATGGTCGCCGGCAAAGATCGTGCGCCATCCCCGCCGGGCCGCGATCGCCGCGATCAGCCGGCGCTGGGCCGGCTCGTCGTCGATCAGCATCAATTGGCGCTGGCCGTTGCGATTCATTGGCCCTTGGGTCCCCTCTTGTCCCGGATCAGGACGGATGAGGTATCCGAAAGGAGTAAAGCGCAGCTTAAGCGACCCGCGACGAATTGATGCTGGACGCGGCCCGATGTTCGTTTAGCGTAATGCTTGAGCAGGCGGGATGCACTCGCTAGGGACGGGGCATCATTTACCCCTGCTCGAAAGGAGAGGACCGGCCATGGCTGGCACTGGCAATAGCGGCAGCGTCGATCGGCGCACCTATGACGGCTTCATGCGGATGACCAAGATCGGCAGCGTGATCGTGGCGATCGCGGTGGCCTTCGTCCTCTGGTTGATCGCGGGCTGACGGACATGAAGATCGGCGTTCTCAAGGAAGGCGCCGATGGCGAGCGCCGGGTGGCGGCGACGCCGGAAACCGTAAAGAAATATATCGGCTTGGGCGCCAGCGTCGCTGTAGAGGCGGGCGCGGGCGCTCATGCCAGCATCGCCGATGCGGCCTATGCCGATGCGGGCGCGACCATCGGATCGCGCGCGGACGTGATCGCCGATGCCGACATTCTGCTGGGCGTGGCCGGCCCCGATCCGGCCAGCCTGACCGGCATCAAGCCCGGCGCATGGCTTGCCGCATCGCTGAACCCGTTCGGTGAGCGCGCCCGCGTCGACGCCTATGCCGCTCTGGGCATCGAGGCGCTGGCGATGGAATTCATGCCGCGCATCACCCGCGCCCAGTCGATGGATATCCTGTCGTCGCAGGCGAACCTGGCCGGATACAAGGCGGTGCTGGATGCGGCCGCCGAATATGGCCGCGCCTTCCCCATGATGATGACCGCGGCGGGCACCGTCTCCGCCGCTCGGGTGTTCGTCATGGGCGTCGGCGTGGCGGGGCTACAGGCGATCGCCACCGCCCGGCGACTGGGCGCTCAGGTCTCGGCAACCGACGTGCGCTCCGCCACCAAGGAGCAGATCCTGTCGCTGGGTGCGAAACCGATCTTCGTCGAAGCGGTAAAGGGCATCGAGGGCGAAGGCTCGGGCGGCTATGCCACCGAAATGAGCGACGAATACAAGGCGGCACAAGCGGAGTTGGTTTCCACCCACATCGCCAAGCAGGACATCGTCATCACGACGGCCCTGATCCCCGGCCGCCCCGCCCCGCGCCTTATCAGCGATGCCCAGATCGCCTCGATGCGCCCCGGCAGCGTCATCGTCGACCTGGCTGTGGAAAGCGGCGGCAATGTCGAGGGTAGCAAGGCGGGCGAAGTCGTGAACATCCACGGCGTGAAGATCGTCGGCCACAGGAACGTCCCCAGCCGCCTCGCCGCCGACGCCAGCGCCCTGTTCAGCCGCAACCTGTTCAACTTCCTCTCCGCCTTCTGGGACAAGGAAACGGGCAAGCCCGTCCTCGACGAAGAAATCGGCACCGCCATCCGCCTGACCCAGGGCGGCAAGGTCGTGAACGAGAGGCTGGTCGGGTGAGGATCGCGGTGTTGTCCGCTTTTCTTCTTTCGGGATGCGACTCAGCCATCAGCAACTTTGACCCGAAACCGGGAGCCGAGTTTCGACATTTCGCCCGCGAAGTGATGGGAAACATTGATCCGGTATGTCCGATGTCGGAGCGACCAGAAATGCTGGATAAATACGCGCCGATGAGGGAACGGCTGGAACAGCTGAAATCCAAGATAGTAGGAACGCGCCTCGCCACGGATCTTGCCGTCGCCGAAGCTGATGAGGCTTTTTTCCGTTCGATCACATTGGTCGAATGCGCGGAACCAGATGGGCCGGAGTCCGAGCGTTACCTAATGAACGTAATCAAATCGATGTCAGGCCATTTGGAAAAGATGGAAGCCATCGCCCAAAAGGGGGGAGCCTGAATTCATGGACTTCATCTCGATCCTGTCGATCTTCGTCATGGCCTGTTTCGTCGGCTATTATGTCGTCTGGTCGGTGACGCCCGCGCTGCACACGCCGCTGATGGCGGTGACCAACGCCATCTCCTCCGTCATCATCGTCGGCGCGCTGATCGCGGCGGCCGCTGCGGGGTCGCCGGTGGCGAAATGGCTGGGGCTGCTCGGCGTGGTGCTGGCCAGCGTCAACATCTTCGGCGGCTTTGCGGTCACCGAACGGATGCTGGCGATGTACAAGAAGAAAGAGCGGCCTGCCGCGAAATAGACCGATATTGCTTCGTCATTGTGAGGAGCGCAGCGACGAAGCAATCCAGCGGGCAGCGTGAGGCTGGATTGCTTCGCTCCGCTCGCAATGACGAATTGGGGGTAAGGGTTCGATGCACGAAGCGGTTGCCGTAAATCCATGGGTCGCCCTCGCCTATCTGGTGGCGGGCGTCTGCTTCATCCTGGCGCTGCGCGGCCTGTCCAGTCCGTCGACCAGCCGCGCGGGCAATCGCTATGGCATGATCGGCATGACCATCGCGGTGGTCACCACGCTGATCACGCACGAGATCGCCGCGCTGCCCGAAATCCTGGTCGCAATCGGCATCGGTGCCGCCATCGGCATCGTCACCGCGCGGCGGATCGCGATGACCGACATGCCGCAGCTGGTCGCGGGGTTCCACTCGCTGGTCGGCCTTGCCGCCGTGCTGGTCGGGGCCGCCGCCTTCCTCAATCCCACCGCCTTCGGGATCGCGGACGCCACGGGCTCGATCTTCACCGCCAGCCGGGTCGAGTTGATCCTGGGCGTCGCCATCGGCGCCATCACCTTTTCGGGCTCGGTCATCGCCTTTGCCAAGCTGAACGGAAACATGAGCGGCAAGCCGATCCTCCTGCCTGCCCGCCACTTCATCAACCTCGCCGTCGCGCTGGCCATCGTCATCTTCACGGTCGGTTTCGTCAGCGGCCAGCACAGCATCGATTTCTGGCTTGTCCTGGCACTCAGTTTCGCCATCGGCTTCCTGCTGATCATTCCAATCGGCGGCGCGGACATGCCGGTCGTCGTCTCCATGCTGAACAGCTATTCCGGCTGGGCCGCCGCGGCGATGGGCTTCACGCTCGGCAACACCGCGATGATCATCACCGGCGCGCTTGTCGGATCGTCCGGCGCGATCCTCAGCTACATCATGTGCAAGGCGATGAACCGCAGCTTCATCAGCGTGATCGCCGGCGGCTTCGGCGCGACCGACAGCGGGCCTGCCGGTGCCGCCGCTGTCGACCGCCCGTGGAAGCGCGGCAGCGCCGACGACGCGGCCTTCCTGATGCAACAGGCCGAACAGGTCATCATCGTGCCCGGTTACGGCATGGCGGTGGCCCAGGCCCAGCATGTGCTGCGTGAAATGGGCGACAAGCTGAAGGAACACGGCGTCCGCGTGAAATACGCAATCCATCCGGTCGCGGGCCGGATGCCGGGGCATATGAACGTGCTGCTGGCCGAAGCGAACGTCCCCTATGACGAGGTGTTCGAACTGGAGGACATCAATTCGGAATTCGCCCAGACCGATGTCGCATTCGTCATCGGCGCGAACGACGTGACCAATCCGGCGGCCAAGACCGACAAGACCAGCCCCATCTACGGGATGCCGGTCCTAGACGTGGAAAAGGCCAAGACCGTCCTGTTCATCAAGCGCAGCATGGGCGGCGTCGGCTATGCGGGCGTCGACAACGAGGTGTTCTACCGCGACAACACCATGATGCTCCTGGCCGATGCCAAGAAAATGGTCGAGGAAATCGTCAAGGCGCTGGACTGACGCCGCAAATCCGCTTGCTCCCCGACGGCCCGCTGCTAGCCTGACCAGGTTTAACGGGGGAACATCGCATGGATATCGGCCGGGCACTGGGTGCCGGTTTTCGCCTGGTTCAGGCTCACCCGCTTGCCGTCGCGGTCTGGACGGCGATCAACGTCGTGCTGGCGGCGCTCTCGCAATTCGGCCTGTCGTCCATGTTCGGGGCGATCATGGCCAATGCGGGCAACCCCAGCCCCGACATCAGCGGTGTGATGCAGGGTATGAGCACGCTCTATCTGGTCCAGTTCGCGGCGATGATCGTTCAGCTGGCGATCTGGGGCGCCGTCTATCGCGCGGTGTTTCGCCCGGATGAAGCGAACGTTGCCTTTCTGCGGATCAGCGGCGATGAAGGACGCCTGTTCCTGCTCGGCCTGATCACCGCCATCGTCGCTATCGTCCTGACGCTCGCCATTTTCCTGCCGGTCGGCTTCATGGCCGGGGCGTCGGCCGCCACCGGGGGAGAGCCGGGGGCGGGCATCGTCCTGACGACCTTTGCGCTGATGCTGCTGGTCTTTGTTGCCTTCATCTTCATCGGCGTCCGCTTCGCCCTTGCCTGGCCGATTGCGGTGGCAGAGGGGCGGGTCGCGCTGGGCGAGGCATGGCGGCTGTCGCGCGGCCGTTTCTGGTCGATGTTCGCAACCGCCCTGGTGCTGATCATCGCGCTTGGCATCGCGGGACAGATTGTCAGTGCACTGCAATTCGGCGGCATGTTCGCCGGGTTCACCCCCGGCGGCGATCCAGAGGCGGTGCAGCGGATGATGGTCGAACGCTTCACCAACGTCACCGCCTTTTCGGTGATCGCCTGGGTGCTGGGCGGCGTCGTGTCGACCGCATGGATCGTGATGATGGGTGCGGGCATCGCCGATACCTATCTGCAGCTGCAACCCGATACGCATGACGATCTGGCCGAAGTCTACGCATGACCGGTGCCCTGCCCTTTCATGCCGTTCCGGTGCGGGCCGGCATCGACCTGATCGGGCAGGACAGCGCGCTGCTGGCCCAGCGTCTGGCCGATGCCGGCATCGCCGCCAACAGCCTGTCCACCTTCGGGCCGCTGGCGATGGCGGTCGCGCCGGTGCGGTTCGTCGATCTGGCCGGCATGACTGCCGACGCCGTCGACCGGCTGTTCGATGATCTTGGTCCGCCCGATGCGCGCTGGATCGTCAGCGCGCCGCTCGACCTGCTCGATCATGCCGCCGCCCGCATTGCGGACCATGGCGGGGTCTTGCTGTGCGATCCGGGCGACGTCGACCGGATCGCCGCCATCCATGTCGCGCTCAACCGAATTGCCCCGGCATCGCTGCGCGAGGGCGGCGAGGATGTGGAGGCGCAGCTTCGCCAGCTGAATGAAGAGGTCGCCCGCATCGCGCGCGTCCTGTCCGAACTGGCCTCCACCGGATCGGGCGCACTGGCCGATCGCCGCCGCGATTACGACGCCCCGCCATCCGATGCGGGCGATACCCCGGTCCCCGCCGTGGCGGCATCCGACCTGCGCGCCGCGATCCGCGCGCGCCGCCTGCGCGACCGGTATTTCCCGGCCGATCTGTTCGGCGATCCGGCCTGGGACATCCTGCTCGATCTGATGCTGGCCGAAATCGAGCATCGTCGCGTCCCCGTATCCAGCCTGTGCATCGCCGCCGCCGTGCCGCCCACAACGGCGCTCCGCTGGATCGGCCAGATGACCGAACAGAAACTGCTGACGCGAGAGGCGGATGCGCTCGACCGGCGGCGCAGCTACATCAAGCTGACGGCCGACGCCGGCATCCGGATGCGCCGCCTGCTCGGCGCGCTGGCGGCCCAGGGCCTGCCGATACCCTGAACCGGCCCGCCGCCGGGCAGGCCGCCAACCACCTTGCCGCCGCCGCCCGCTTCGCCTAAGGGCACCGCCACCGGCACGGCCGGGCGCTTAGCTCAGTTGGTAGAGCATCTCGTTTACACCGAGAGGGTCGGCGGTTCGAGCCCGTCAGCGCCCACCATCCCATCCCCGCTTGCCAACCACGGCCCGCCGGTGCGATGCCATGGCCATGCGCACCGCCCTGTTGCTCGCCCTGTCCCTTCCCCTGCTGCCTGCCGCAGCGTCGCACGCCGTCGCTGCGCCGCAAGCCGGCGGCCCGGTGCTGGAACGCCGTGTCGTCCTGTCCGGGTTCGACCGGCTGCGCGTCGACGGGCCGTGGCGGGTGGAGGTTTCGACCGGCACCAGCCCCGGCGCGGTCGTCACGGGCACGCGTCAGGCGATGGAGACGGTGCAGGTCCGGCAGGAAGGGGGCGTGCTGATCGTCTCTCCCATGCGCGATGCGCGCGGCGGCTGGCCCGACGATGCGCTGTCGGGCGACGGCCCCGTCATCCGGGTCACCGTGCCCACGCTCGACGGCGCGACCGTCATCGGCGCGGGCAGCGTGGCGATCGACCGGATCGGGGGCGCCCGGGTGCAACTGGTCGTCAACGGCCCCGGCACGATGGCGGTCGGCGCGGTGGAGGCGGACCAGCTTCAGGCGACCGTGATCGGCACCGGTCGCATCACCATGGCCGGCACGGCCCGGTCGGCGCGCATCCTGTCCAATGGCGGGGGCAGCATCGGCGGCTTTCCGCTGGTCGCCGATGAAGCGCGGGTCCGTTCGGAAAGCAGCGGCACCATCGAACTCACCGCCCGTTACCGCGCCGATGTCAGCGGCCTCGGGCTGGGCAGCGTCACCATCGGCGGCAATCCCGAATGCCGCGTCACCGGCCCCGCCCCGATCCGCTGCGGCAAGGGCGGGGAACGGTAAGGGTTACAACTCCCGGGCTCGGCCATGGGAAAAGCGGTGCGCTGCCACCGGGGTCGCACTTGCCGTCAGCGTCGCGCTTCGGTTGCCATCTGCACGGCCAGTCCGCCAAGCACGGTGCCCATGACCCAGCGTTGCACCACAGCAAATGTCGGGCGCCGGGTCAGGAACACCGCGATGGATGCCGCAGAGATTGCGATCACGGCATTGACGACGACGCTGATGACGATTTGCGTCGTGCCGAGGATCAGGGCCTGCCCCAGGATGCTGCCGTTCGCCGGATAGATGAATTGCGGCAGCAACGACAGATACATGACCGCGATCTTGGGGTTGAGCAGATTCGTCAGGAACCCCATCGTGAACAGCTTGCCGGGGCTGTCGATCGGCAAGTCCTTAACCTGGAATGGCGATCGGCCGCCAGGCCGCACTGCCTGCCAGGCAAGCCACAGCAGATACATGGCACCGGCATAGCGGATGGCGTCATAGGCATAGGGAACGGCCATCACCAAAGCGGTGATACCAAAAGCTGCGCACAGCATGTAGAACACGAAACCCAGCGCAACCCCGCCTAACGAGATCAATCCGGCCTTCCTGCCCTGACAGATGGACCGCGAAATCAGATAGACCATGTTCGGTCCGGGCGTCAGAACCATGCCAAGGGCGATCGCGGCAAAGGTGAACAGGTTCGTCAGATCGGGCATCGGGCGTCTCCGGTATCAGAGTTCTGCCCAGACGCGCGGCGGTCCCGTCGCGCTTCCCGGTGGTTATCCACCTTGCAGCGTCAGTTGCGCGACCGTACCAATTAACAATCCCTTCGCTGGCATGTAAAGGGAAAAGGCATCGGCACGGGCTTGGCGGGCAGAGCCGCACCGTCGCTCCCCCGTTCCCGGCCATTCGGCCGCGCTTCGGTCATCCGCCCCGATCCGCTGCGGCAGGGGCGACGGGCGGTAGGCTTTACCGACGACAATCTGCTGATCGGCGCCGGTGTCGGAGCGCATCCTTCGACCAACTCAGGATGAGCGAGTGAAGCAGGGACGTCATTGACCCCATTACCGAGGTTCCCATTCAGAACACATGGGGCTAAGGCTCGCTCCGCACTTCAAGGTTGGCCGAAATGCAAATCGCTGTTGTAACTTTCGACGGCTTCAACGAATTGGACTCGTTCATCGCTTCTGGCATCCTTAACCGGATGAAAGGGAAAGGCTGGGGAGCGTACATCACCTCTCCAACTGAGCAGGTGACGTCGATGAACGGAGTTACGGTCACGCGTCAGCGGCCTCTATCCTTTGCGAACGACGCCGATGCCGTGCTGATCGGCAGCGGGATCAAGACACGCGACATTGCTGCCGATCCGGTGCTGCTTGGTCAGCTTGAGCTTGACCCTAAGCGCCAGCTTGTTGCCGCCCAGTGCTCTGGAACATTGCTGCTGGCGAAGCTCGGATTGGTCGGCGATCTTCCTGCTTGCACAGACCTTACGACAAAGCCTTGGGTAGTTGAGGCTGGCGTGCGGGTCATCGACGCGCCGTTTGTTGCACATGACAATGTAGCAACGGCGGGCGGGTGCCTGTCCTCCCAATATCTCGCGGCTTGGATGATTGCGCGTGGAGCGTCATGGCAAGATGCGGCAGATGCAATCCACTACGTCGCTCCGGTTGGTGAGAAAGAAGAGTGGATAGAGCGCGTCCGCGCAGCGGTCGGTAAATTCTTGCCTCTCGCAGCCGCCGCGTGACGTCCGCTTACCACCCAATCCCTGCCACTCGCACGTCCTTCTGATAGCGGCCGCTCGAGGCTCCGCCCGCACCCCCCTCACGCCGCCACGGAAAAGCGGAGCAACCGGTCCTCCAACGCCACCAGCGCCTCGGCATCCCGCCCCACCGCGCGCACCAGTTCGGGGTGCCGCACGTCCAGCCCACCGGTCAGCGCGCCGAATGCGGGCAGCACGATCTTGGTCGGGCTGGTCAGGAAGCATCGCCGCGATACCAGCCGCCCGCGCACCTGCACCCGGAACTTCGGGTGGAAATGCCCGGATAGCTCCGGCGCGGGATCGCCCGGCACCGCCTCGTGCCTGAGCGTCAGCCCCTCGACCACCGCCTCGTCCAGGATCTCGCCGCCCAGCCCGTCGGTCACCGCGCCGTCATGATTGCCCGCGATCCACACCCAGCGCCGCGCGCCGATCAGCCGCTTCAGCCCGGCCCGCACCTCGGTCGGCAACCGCTCCACCCCGGCGCTGTCATGGAAACTGTCGCCCAGGCACCACACCTCCCGCGCTCCCGTGCGCTCCACCGCCCGCGTCAGCGCCGCCAGCGTGGCGGCACTGTCATAGGGGGGCAGCATCTGGCCCCGCGCCGCGAACCAGCTCGCCTTTTCCAGATGCAGGTCGGCAACGATCAGCGCCCGGCGGCGCGGCCAGTAAAGCGCACCCTCGGCCAGCGCGGCCAGCCCGTGCCCTGCGAACGAAAAGGGAACCATGCCCCCGCTATGCCGCGCCATGTCGCGCCCCGCAAGTCACAAGCTCAGCGGCGTCGCCATCCCCGTCGGCATCACCCGGTGGTCGCGTGGCATCTGGAACAGCACCTGCCGGTTGGCGAAATCCACCTCCACCCGGCGGAACTGGCGGATCACGTCCATGCCCAGCAGCAGCGCGGGCTGCTTGTCCAGCGCCAGCCGGGCAAAGGGCGGCACATCGGCAAACGCCATGGGCAGGTTGGAAAACTGCATGCCCCCCAGCCGCAACCGGTCGATGACGCCGTAATCGGCAATCACCTGTCCGCCGGTAACGCTCAGCATGGTCAGCGGCTCGGTCGTGCCGCCGCGCCTCGCGATGATCCGCCGCAGCGCGCTGTTGCCGATGGTCACCGACGATCCGGTATCCACCACCACCCGGACCCGGGTGTTGAAATAAAAGGCATCGGTCAGGATAAGCTGACCGGCATAATTACGCGCGGTGACGATGATCTCGTCGCGCCCCGCCCGCTGCCGCGCCCGCTTGCGCGACGGGATCAGCTGCATCTGATTGGCGTCCAGGTCGATGACCACCCGGTGCCCCTGCAACACGTCGATGCCAAGCAGGCCCGGTCCGCCGACATGATGCGCCTCCAGAGCGGGCGCTGTGATCGCCGCCGAACGGCTCCGCTCGCTCAGGCGCAGCGACGGGATGGTGACGGTCGGCACGCTGCTCGTCCCGCTCATCGCGGTCAGGCTGACCGTCGGCCCTGCGGCCAGGCGCAACTGCTCGGCCAGCTGCCGCGCGATCACGGTACGCTGCGAACCGGTATCGATCATGAATGCGTGCGGACCCGCATCGCCGATGCCGACGGGCACCGTCATCCGCTGCTCGTGATAGCCGATGGCCAGCACCTCGGCCTCGCTCGGCGGGCTGTCCGCCGTTGGCGAAGCCTGTGCCGGCAACGGCGCGGCCTGGGGCAGCCGGTCGTCGCCCCCTGCCCCGATCATCGCCAGCACCGTCAACAGCCAGACGTTCATGCCCCCATGCTACGCCCGTCCACAGCCGCCGACAATCATGCGGTGCAGCAAGGCCTGCAAGGCGACCTCATCGCCCGATCGATCCGGGATCTGCCGACCTATGCGTGCGTTTTTCCCGCCCACATGACCCGGCCGTCACCCCGGCCTCGTGCCGGGGTCCAGCGCACCTCACGCCATACCGCCGCTGCTGCGCCCTGGATGGGAACAGGTCCGGCATGACGGGAAGAACGAACGCCCTCACCCTTCCCACCGCTAAGCGGCGGGCCCCTTCCCTCTCCTGCTTGCGGGAGAGGGAGGGAGCGCCGTCAGGCGCGGAAGGGTGAGGGACTTCCTTTACGCCCTCACCCCATCGCCTCCGCCGCCAGCGCCTCCGCCTCGATCAGCAGTTCGTCGTCCGCCGTCCCCTGCGCCACGCTCTCGCGCCCGATCAGCACGATGACGGGCACCGCCAGCGGACTGATCCGGTCGAGCTCCACATGCAGCATCGTGTCCGCCGCCCGGTCGAGCAGATCGGCCAGCCGCCCCACATCGGTCATCCGCGCCCGCGCGTCCGCCCATGCCGCCTGCAGGAGCAGATGCCCCGGCTCGTATTTGCGCAGCACGTCATAGATCAGGTCGGTCGAAAACGTCACCTGCCGCCCGGTCTTGCGCTTGCCCGGCAATTGCCGCTCGACCAGCCCGCCGATCACCGCCACCTCGCGGAACGCCCGCTTCAGCAGCGACGATCCCTGCACCCAGTCGACAAACTCCTCCTCCAGGATGTCGCGCGAAAACAGCGCCGCCGGATCATTGATCGGCTCCAGCCCATAACAGGCCAGCGCATAGTCGTTCGACACGAAGCCCAGCGGCTTCAGCCCCTGCGCCTCCATCCGCCGGGTAATCAGCATCCCCAGCGACTGGTGCGCGTTCCACCCCTCGAAGCTGTAGGCGATCATGTAATGCCGCCCCTCGCGCGGGAAGGTTTCCACCAGCAATTCGCCCGGCGCGGGCAGTCGCGATCGCCGCTGCTGCATCTCCAGCCATTCGCGCACATCGGCGGGAAAGCGCGTCCACTCCTCCGGCTCGTGCAGGAAATGGCGGACCCGATTGGCCAAGTTGGTAGAGAGCGGCATCCGCGCGCCGACATAGGTCGGGATGCGCGCCGGCCGGCTGGTCGCCCGCACGATCAGCTCGGCGGCGTCCATCCGCTCCACCTCCAGGCTGGTGCCCGCAAAGAAGAACGTGTCACCGACCGACAATTGTGCGGCAAAATACTCTTCCACCGTGCCCAGTTTGCGCCCGTTCTTGAACCGCACGTCCAGCACGGGCGCATCGACGATGATCCCGGCATTCAACCGATGCTGCGCAACAAATTGCGGATGGCTGACGCGCCAGAGGCCGTCCTTCCCCTTGGTCAGTCGCTTGAACCGGTCATAGGCGCGCAAGCTATAACCGCCGTCGGCGATGAACCCCAGCACCCGGTCGAACGTCTCTGCATCCAGCCCCGAATAGGGCAGCGCCGACTGCACTTCCCGCAACATGGTTGCAGCATCGAACGGCGCGGCGCACGCACAGGCCATCAGATGCTGGGCCAGCACGTCCAGCCCGCCGGGGCGAAAGATATCGGGGTCCAGCTCCCCCGCCCGCACCGCGTCCAGCGCCGCGCGCGCCTCCAGATATTCGAACCGGTTGCCCGGCACCAGCACCGCCTCCGACGGTTCGTCCAGCCGGTGATTGGCCCGGCCGATCCGCTGCAGCAGCCGCGATGATCCCTTGGGCGCGCCCATCTGAATGACGCAATCGACATTGCCCCAGTCGACGCCAAGGTCCAGGCTGGCGGTGGCCACCAAGGCGCGCAGTTCCCCCCGCGCCATCGCCTCCTCCACCTTCCTGCGCGCCTCGATCGACAGGCTGCCGTGATGCACCCCGATCGGCAGTTTCAGCTCATTCGCTTTCCACAAATCCTGAAAGATCAGCTCGGCCAGGCCCCGCGTGTTGCAGAACACGATGGTCGTCTCGTGCGTCTCGATCTCCGCCATCACCTGCGGCGCGGCGTATCGTCCCGAATGGCCGGACCAGGGCACCCGCCCTTCGGGCAACAGGATGGCGATGTCCGGCTCCGCCCCTTCAATGCCCGCCACCAGATCGACCGCGTCGATATCGCCGTCTGGGGCCAGCCAGGCGCGGTATCCGTCCGGGTCAGCGACCGTCGCCGACAGCGCCACCCGCCGCGCATCCGGCGCAATCGCCGACAACCGGCTCATCGCCAGCGCCAGCAGATCGCCCCGCTTGCCGGTGGCAAAGGCATGGACCTCATCGACGATGATGGTCTTCAATCCGCTAAGCAGTTCGAAACTGTCGGGATAGCTGATCAGCAAACTCAGCGACTCCGGCGTCGTCAGCAATATCTGCGGCGGCTTCGCCCGCTGCCGCGCCTTGCGGTCGCTCGGCGTGTCACCGGTCCGCGTCTCGACCCGGATCGGCAGCCCCATCTCCTCGACGGGCGCGATCAGGTTGCGCCGCACGTCCACCGCCAGCGCCTTCAATGGACTGATATAAAGGGTATGCAGCCCCTCTGCCGGCGCGCGGATCAGGTCGTCCAGCACCGGCAGGAACCCCGCCATGGTCTTGCCCGCGCCGGTGGGGGCGACCAGCAGCGCATGCCGCCCCGCCCTCGCCGATGCCAGCATCCGCAATTGATGATCCCGCACCGCCCATCCCCGCGCGGCAAACCAGTCGGTCAGGATGGGGGAGAGGTCGCTCACGCGCCCCATGTGGCCCCTCCCCGCCGCTTCGCCAATCCCCGCGCTGAACCGTGCGGGCTGCAGGAAAGAACCCTCACCCTTCCGCGGCTGAAGCCGCTCCCTCACTCTCCCGCTTGCGGGAGAGGGAAGCGGTGGGAAGGGTTAGGGCCTTCTTCCCTCCGCCCCTCCCCCGCCCCATATCCCCGCCATGGCAAGGCTCGGCGACTGGATAGACCCGCGACCGGAGGGGATTTACGTCCCCGCCGCCGATGCGTGGATCGACCCCAGCCAGCCCAAGCCCCGCGCCCTCGTCACCCACGGCCATGCCGATCACGCCCGCGGCGGCCATGGCGCGGTCTGGGCGACGCCCGAAACGCTGGCGATCATGGGCGTCCGCTACGGCGAGCAATCGGGCAACCCCGTCGGCTATGGCGACACGATCCGCCTGGGCGAGGTGGACATCCGCTTCGTCCCGGCCGGCCACGTCCTCGGCTCCGCCCAGATCCTGCTGGAGCATCGCGGCGAGCGCGTCGTGGTCACCGGCGATTATAAGCGCCGCCCCGATCCCACCTGCGCCCCGTTCGAAGTCGTCCCCTGCGACGTGTTCATTACCGAGGCGACGTTCGGCCTGCCCGTCTTCGTCCATCCCGACACCCCGTCGGAGGTTGCCAAGCTGATCGCCGCCGTCCGCGCCGATCCCACGCGCTGCGTGCTGGTCGGGGCCTATGCGCTGGGCAAGGCACAGCGGGTGATCCGCGAACTGCGCGACGCCGGGTTCGACGATCCGCTCTACCTGCACGGCGCGCTGCAACGCCTCTGCGACCTGTACATCGCCCACGGCGTCGATCTCGGCGAACTGCGCCCGGCCAGCGAGGCGACCAAGGCAGACCTTGCCGGCCGCATCGTGCTCGCCCCGCCCTCCGCGCTCAACGACCGCTGGTCGCGCCGCCTGCCCGATCCGGTCACCGCCATGGCATCCGGCTGGATGCGCGTCCGCCAGCGCGCCCGCCAGCGCAACGTCGAACTCCCGATCATCCTGTCCGACCATGCCGACTGGGACGAACTGACCACCACCATCCGCGAAGTCGCCCCCCGCGAGGTCTGGGTCACGCACGGCCGCGAGGATGCGCTCGTCCACTGGTGCCAGACCCACCAGATCAAGGCCCGAGCCCTCGATCTCGTCGGCTTCGAGGACGAGGACGACTGACCGGATCGTTTGCCCGACAAGGCATCCCCCTCCTCCCCCCTTGCGGGGGAGGATAGCGAAGCTTGCCGCCCCAGCGGCTAGCGCAGCTTGGAGAGGGGGAAGTGACGTAGCGGACGCATACACCCCCTTGCCCCGCGCCTCGCAATCGGCCAGCTTCGCGCCCATCCACGAACTCCGAAGCCAAAGGGCCGTCCATGTCGCGCAAGCTGTTGCCATTGCTTATGATTTCCGCCGCCCCGCTCATGCTCGCCACCGCGCCCGGCGAACCTGTCGTGCAAGCCTCCGCCCAGGCGGAGGACGCGCGCCTCACCGCCTTCCTGGACGAAGCCTTCAACAAGGGCGTGGCGCTCAGCCCCGAAACCCAGACCGCGCTGGGCCTCAAGACCAACACTGACAAGCTCGACGACTATACCCCCGCCGCCGGCGAAAAGCGGATGAAGCTGGCCGAGGAAACGCTGGCCGCCATGCGCGCCCGGTTCGATCCGGCAAAACTCTCGCCCCAGGGCCGCCTCAGCTATCGCCTCTATGAAAAGTCGGTCGAAAATCAGCGGCGTCAGTATCAATTCCGCGACTATGGCTTCCCGGTCAGCACCAATGGCTCACCCGCCGGGCAGATCCCGGTATTCCTGATCAACAACCACCGCATCGAAACCGCCGACGACGCCCGCGCCTATGTCGCCCGCATCGCGGAGACCGAACGCGTGATGCGCGAGGTCGCCGCCGAAATGCGCGATCAGGCGGCAAAGGGCATCGTGCCGCCGCAGATGGTGTTCGCCCCCGCCCGGGCCGATGCGCAGAAAGTGCTACAGGGCGCGCCCTTCGCCAGCGGAGAGGACAGCACTGTGCTGGCCGATTTCCGCAAGAAGGTGACCGCGCTCTCGATCCCGCAAGCCGAAAAGGACAAGCTGATCGCCGATGCCTCGACCGCGCTGACCGGCCCGTTCAAACGCGGTTTCGACACCTTGTTCGCGGTGCTGGACGAGATCGAGCCCAAGGCAACCGGCAATAACGGCGCATGGAGCCTGCCCAACGGCGCGGCCTATTATGACGCGCGCCTCTCCGCCTACACCACCACCGACCTGAGCGCCGACCAGATCCACCGGATCGGCCTCGATCAGGTCGCCTCGATCCGCAAGGAAATGGAGGCGATCAAGGATCGGGTGGGGTTCAAAGGCGACCTGAAGGCCTTTTTCGACCATGTCCGCACCGATCCGCAGTTCCGCTATTCCAACGACCAGGCCGGGCGCGACCAGTATCTCGCCGATGCCCGCGCCGTCATCGCCCGCATGATGGCCAAGGCGCCCGAGTTCTTCCGCACCCTGCCCAAGGCGGCGCTTGAGGTGCGCGCGGTGGAAAAATGGCGCGAAGGGACGGCGTCGACCGCCTTCTACAACCGCCCCGCCCCGGACGGCTCTCGCCCCGGCATCTATTACGTCAATCTGGTCGACATGACCCAGACGCAGAAGATCCAGATGGAGGGCATTTCGGTCCATGAAGGCGCGCCGGGCCATCATTTCCAGATCGCCCGGCAGCAGGAATTACAGGGCCTGCCCCGCTTCCGCCTGTTCGGCGGCTATTCGGCCTATTCGGAGGGCTGGGGCCTCTATACCGAGCGGCTCGGCAAGGAAATGGGCGGTTACGCCGATCCCTATTCCGAATTCGGGATGCTCTCGCTCCAGATGTGGCGCGCGATCCGCCTGGTCACCGATACGGGGTTGCATTCCAAACGCTGGACCCGCGATCAGGCGATCCAGTATTTCCTCGACAACAGCTCGATCTCAAAGGGCGATGTCGAGCGCGAGGTGAACCGCTACATCAACAATCCGGGCCAGGCGACCAGCTACATGATCGGCCAATTGAAGATCGCCGAGCTGCGGAAAAAGGCGGAAGGCGAACTCGGCCCCAAATTCGACATCCGCGACTTCCATGAGGTCATCTTGTCCGGCGGCGCCGTGCCGCTGGATGTGCTGGAAGAACAGGTGAACGCATGGATCGCATCGGCAAAGGCGTAACGATAGCTGGGGCGATTGCAGCGGCGCTGGCGCTGGCATCGGCCAGCCCTGCCGCCGCGCAGGGTCAGCAGGCGGCGGCGCTCGACCGCTGCCTGTCGGCAAAGACGACGCGCGCGGATCGCACCGCGATGGTCCGCTGGACCTTCGCAGTCGCCGCGCTCAGCCCCGATCTCGCCGATCTGGCGCAGGTGACGCCCGCCAAGCGCGAAGCCGCGACCCAGGCGGCGGCGGTTGTGTTCAACCGGCTCGCCTTCACCGATTGCAAGACGGAAATGACCGCTGCGGCGCGCACCGGCGGCCAGGCCGCGCTGCAACAGGGCTTTTCCCGCATCGCCCAGCTCGCGCTTCAGGAACGCCTGTCCGACCCGCAGGTCGCCGGCGGCCTCATGGCCCTCGTCGCCCGCCTCGACCTCGGCGCGCTCGCCGCGATGATGCTGGAGGCTGGCCAGAACCCGTTCGGCGGCATGGGGAATTAGGGGGCGCAAAGGGGGATAAAGGGGCCTGTCGGCTTTCGACACCATTGCAGTCAAAGCGGACTGGCTCAAAACACTCCCCGGTGGTGCCGGTTTACCGCTCCCCGCCCCTTCAACTCGCCACGCGCAGCTGGGGCATCCGTGCGCCGGGCATGCTCATCGGCTCACCATAGAGGAAGCCCTGCGCCTGCGGGCAGCCTTCCTCCATCACCATGCGCCGCTGCGCCTCGGTCTCTACCCCTTCGGCCACGACGGGCAGATTGAGGCTGCGGCCCAGCCCGACGATCGCCCGCACGATCGACCGCGCGGCATCGTCGTCGGTCACGCTCGACACGAAACTCCGGTCGATCTTGATCTTGTCGATGGGAAAGCTCTGCAGGTTGCTCAGTGACGAATAACCGGTGCCGAAATCGTCCATGGCGATCCGTACGCCCATCGCCTTGATCGCGTGCAGCGTGGCCAGCGTCGTCGCCCGGTTGCGCAGCAGCGCGCTTTCCGTGACCTCCAGTTCCAGCCGCTTCGGGTCCAGCCCCGATTGGAACACCGCGTCGCGCACCACGCTGGCCAGGTTGGCAAGCTGGAACTGCACCGGCGATACATTGACTGCGATGGTCAGGTCCTGTTCCCAGGTTGCGGCCTGCCGGCACGCCTCGCGCAGCACCCATTCGCCGATCGGCACGATCGCGCCGATCTCCTCGGCCACGGGGATGAAGGTTTCCGGCGGCACGAACCCACGTTCGGGGTGGTTCCACCGGATCAGCGCCTCATACCCCATCACCAGCCCGCCCGTGGTCGAAACCAGCGGCTGAAAGGCCAGGCTGAACTGATCGTGGACCAGCGCCTGGCGCAAATCATGTTCCAGCTGACGGCGCGCGCGCACGATCTTGTCCATCTCGCCGCTGAAGAAACATACGCGCCCGCGCCCGCCCTCCTTGGCGTGATACAGCGCGACATCGGCATTGTGGCGCAGCGTCTCTGCCTGCACCCCGTCGCCGGGATACATGGCGACGCCGATGCTGACGCCCACCGCCATCGGATCGCGGCTGATGTCCATGTCGGTCGCAAAGCGCTTCAGCACACGCCGCGCCAGCATGTGCGCATTCGCTGCCTGCTCGGTATTCGACTGCACGATGACGAATTCGTCGCCGCCGATCCGCGCGACCAGATCACCGTCGCGCGCGCAATCGCGCAGGATCGCCGCCACCCGGCGCAGCACATCGTCCCCGGCGGCATGGCCGAAGATATCGTTCACTGCCTTGAACCGGTCCAGGTCGATGGCCAGCAGCGCAAAGCCGCCGACCGGATTGGCGATGCGGTCGTCCAGCACCCGTTCCAGATGCGCCCGGTTGGGCAGGCCGGTCAGCGAATCATGCGATGCCATATGCTCGATCTGCCGCTGCGCCCGCTTGCGCTCGGTCAGGTCGCGCACGGCGAACACGGTGCAGGGCCGCCCGCGATATTCGATGCCATGCACCCCGATTTCCAGCACCTCGTCCGGGTGCCGCGCGCCCAGCGCCCGCCCCTCGAACGGCATGTGCCGCTCCAGTCCGATGGGATGGCCGTCGGCAGCCTCCAGCCACTGGTCGGGCGCGGTGCCGATCATCGTGCGGGGCGGCACGCCCATCATCTCCGCCAGCCGCCGGTTCACCTCGACGATCCGCCCGCGCGACACGATGGCCAGCCCCTCCAGGCTCGCCTCGGTCAGGCCGTGCATGTCGGTCAGCAACCGGTCCAGAAACGCACCCGCCAGCACCAGCAGGATCAGGCCCAGTGTCGCCGCGACGATGGCGACGACCAGCCATTCGGTATGCACCGGCACGATCAGGTCCGCTCGGGTCGGGTCGTATCGCAGGATCGTCGCGGACATGGCGGTGAAATGCAGCGCGACCACGGCCAGGACGGCGCCGGCGGCGGGCACCAGGATCCGCCACCAGCGCCGCAGCCGGGCAAAGGCGATGAAGGAAAGCGAAAATGCCGCCGTACCCAGCAGCGCGGCCACCGCGATCGGTGCTGGATCATAGGTGATGCGCACCGGCGCGATGATCGCCGCCATGCCGGTGAAGTGCATTGCCGCGACGCCCAGCGTTGCGACCAGCCCGGCGGCAACGGCCCGGCCCGTACCCGGCTGGCGACCGAGCAGGCCGAGCGCGCCCCAGAAGAACATGATGGCGATCCCCACCGACAGCGCGGTGATCCCGACATCATATCCGATGGGCACCGCACCGCGATAGGCGAGCATCGCAACGAAATGCGTCGCCCAGATGCCGACCCCGGCGGCCAGCGCCGCCACCGCGATCCATTGCCGCCGTCGTGCCTCGATGCATTCGGCCGACCGACGCAGCAACAGGAACAAGGTGACACTGCCGATCAGCCAGATCATGGCGGCCAGCGTCACCAGCCGCTGGTCATGTTGATCGACAATGCACTCCAGCACGTTGAACATGGCCATCTCTCATCAATGAGCGGCCACGATGCAATCCCACAGTTAACAAGCCATCATCGGCAACATTACGTGAATTGCGCAATTAACTTTGTTTCCGATGATGCGGAACAACATGCAGTCAGCGCGCCTCGTTACTTGGCAGTAACAACAGGGTTATCAGAAATTGAACGTCACCGTGCCGCCAAAGGTGCGCGGATCGCCGATCTGCCCGGCGATCAGGCCGGTATTGCCGCCGGTCCCGGCCAGCAGGAAATCGACATAATCCTTTTCGAACGCATTGCGGACCCATCCGAACACTCCGAACCGCTCGCCGCGATAGCCCAGACGGAAATTGTGCAGGCTGTATCCATCGACATTGGTATAGATCGACGGCGACGGGTTGGACGAAAAACTGGAACGGCCGCTGCCGTCATAGCCCAGATAGAATTGCCCCTCATCGCCGAACAGGCTGCCGGGCAGGTTGTATTCCGCGCCCCAGCTCGCCGCCCATTTCGACACGCCAGGCAGCACCGCGCCGGAAATGTCGACAAAGGGCGGGCTGACCGCCCCTGCCACGCCCGGCGCACCGACCGCGCCGGTAAAGGTGCAGCGGCCCGTCACCACGATCCCCGTCGACGATCCGCCCGCCAGTTCCGGCGGCGGCGGCGCGTCGCAGAATTCGCGGAAGGTCGCATCGGTATAGGCCAGGCTGACATAGGCGTTCAGTCGCTCGCTCGGCCGCACCGACAGGTCCGCCTCGACGCCCCGCGACCGCACCCGGTCGGCATTGGCGAGATAGCCGCGCACCGTGCCCAGCTGCCCGTTCGACACGCTGGCCTGGAAATCCTTGATCTCGGTCCAGAAGCCGGTGAGGTTGAACGTCACCCGGCGATCCCAGAACTGCGTCTTCACGCCCGCTTCGAAATGGTCGACCTTTTCGGGCTTGATGGTGAAGACGGACGCGATCGGCACACCATTGGCATCGGCCGGCACGCCGTTCAGGTTGATGCCGCCCGTCTTGAACGACTTGGCATAGGTCGCATACAGGTTCACGTCGTCCGTCACCGCATAGCGCAGGTTCAGGTCGTAGGAGAGGTTCCACGCGCTGAATTCGGGCTCGAAGAACTGCGATGCCTGCACGCCGCGCGCCGCCGCGATCCACGGATCGGTGTAATAGGGCGAACCCGGCACCGGCGACACCACCTGCCGCGTCCCGTCGGACGCATTCCCGGTCACGACCGAATCGTAAAGCCCCTGCTTCTTGTCGTAATTGACGCGGATGCCGGGCGAGACGGTCAGGCGGTCGGTCAGGTTCCAGTTGAGCTTGCCGAACAGCGCCAGGCTGGTGTTGTCCAGCCGGATGTCGTTCACCGCGCTCAGATTGTTCAGCACCTGCGGGTTGTCGGACAGCGCGCTCGTCGGATTGAGCAGCCATTTGCTCGCCGCCGGGCCGGTTTCCTGGACGCCGCTGGTCCGGATATTCTGGTGGAACCCGAACAGGCCGACGACGAAGTCATAGCCGGTGCCGACATGGTTGAACCGGAATTCCTGCGTATATTGGTGCTGGATCGTCGGGTTGTTGACCTTGGTATAGACCGGCAGGCCGACATAGTCGCGGTCGTTCGCCGGCCCCCAGTCCCAATACCGCCAGGCAGTGATCGACGTCACCGTATTGTTGTCGTCCAGGTCCCAGATCGCGCGGGCGGAAAGGCCGCCATGCTCGTTGCGCGCGGTCAGTTCCGCATCGACATCGGTCGTCCGGTCATAGGGATTGACGTTGGGAATGGGGTAATCGGCGCGGGGATAGCCGGGGAAAAAGCTCAGCAGCGCGGGCAGTTGCCGGTTCGCCGCCCGCTGGGTCGCGCCATAGCGGAAAAACGGCAGCGCGCAGCAGATCGGGTCCTGCAAATTCCAGTCGCCGCTGACCGTCACTCGCAGATCATCGGCGGGCTTCCACAACAGCGACCCGCGCACCGCGATGCTGTCGATCGACTGGATGGCGATGTTGGTCGCCAGGTTCCGGATCGTCCCCTGTCGGCTGGTGGTGGCAATGCTCACCCGCGCGGCCAGCGTGTCGGCCAGCGGGCCGGAGACGGAGAGCTTGCCCTGCTTGAAATTGTAATTGCCGAACGACACCTCGCCCCGTCCTTCCAGGGTAAAGCTGGGCGCGGCGGTGGTGATGTTGATCGCGCCCGACGTGGTGTTCTTGCCGTATAGCGTGCCCTGCGGCCCGCGCAGCGTCTCGACCTGCTCGATATCGACGAAATCCAGCGTCGCCGACGCGATGCGGTTGTAATAGACATCGTCGATGTAAATGCCGACGCCCTGTTCGAACCCGTCATTGGTCAGCCCGAACGGCGCGCCGATGCCGCGAATGTTGATGAAGGTATTGCGCGGGTTCTGGCTGTAGAATTGCAGCGTCGGCTGCAACTGGGTCAGCCGCTGGATATTGAACGCGCCGGTCTGGGTCAGCGTCTCGTCCGACAGCACGGATACCGCGATCGGCACGTCCTGCACATTTTCAGACCGCCGCCGCGCGGTCACCACGATTTCCCCCGCCTGGTCGTCCGCTCCCTCGGCCATGTCCGCCACCGGGGATTCCGCCGCGGCGTCGGACCGCTGGACGGGCGCGGGTGCCGGAGCTGGGTCCGCCAACGGCGGCGCGACCAGCGCAGTGGACGTGAGCAACAAACCGGCGAACGAAACCATCCCTGAATCTCCTACTATTTAGATAGGATAATGCCGCCGGCCGTATATCCTATCAAGATAGTAGGTCTTTAATCGGCTGTCGGTGCCGCTTTAGCCGTCGGCAGGCGATAGTGGGTGCGCGTCGGCATCCGCGACGCTGCGGTCAGGCCCGAAGCAACACCCTCACCCTTCCCACCGCCTACGGCGACGGGCCCCTTCCCTCTCCCGCAAGCGGGAGAGGGAGGGAGGCGCGAAGGGTTCCCATGAAAGTAATACTTTCATGGGGTCCGGGAGCGCCGGAAGGGTGAGGGCCTTTCTTCCCGCTCGACCTACCTGTGATGCCAGACCTCTTCCGGCATCCAAGGCTCAGCAGTGGACAGATCCCGCTATGGCTGGGGGCCCAGACATTGGCCGCTGTTTTCTGCGGGCTGTTGCCGCCGGTCGGTATCGATCCCCATGGCGTCCCCCGCCCCACCCCGCTATGCTGCCATGCAATGTCGGTCGCTCTTGCCATCCTGTTGTCCGCCATCGCCATGACGGTGATCGTCGGCGTCCGCTATCTCGCGGCATCGGGTGGGTTTGCGCTCGCCACCCGCATCCGCTTTCCGGGCCTGTATGACGGGCTGGACAAACAGATCGTGCGGGAAATCAAATGGTCGCTCGCTTCTGCCGCCATCTACGGCGTTCCCGCCGGCATCGTCGCCTGGGGCTGGCAGAATCGCGGCTGGACCCGGATTTACACGGACGTCGCGGATTACCCGCTCTGGTATCTGCCGGTCAGCGTGTTGCTGTATCTGTTCGCGCACGATACCTGGTTCTACTGGACGCACCGCTGGATGCACCGGCCCAAATGGTTCCGCATCGCCCATGCGGTGCATCATCAAAGCCGCCCGCCGACCGCCTGGGCGGCCATGGCCTTTCATCCGGTCGAGGCGCTGACGGGGGCCGTCGTGATTCCGGCACTCGTCTTCGCAATTCCCATCCATGTCGGTGCGCTGGCGGTTGTGCTGAGCGTGATGACGATTATGGGCGTCACCAACCATATGGGCTGGGAGGTTTTCCCCCGGTTCATCTGGGATGGGCCATTGGGGAAGTGGCTGATCACTGCGTCACATCACCAACGGCATCATGAACGATATGGTTGCAATTACGGATTATACTTCCGCTTCTGGGACCGGCTCTGTCGCACGGATCAGGGCCTGGGCCAGTTCGGCAAACGGACGCCGCATCGGGGGATGGCGGCGCGCATGGATAAAAATGGGGGCGCAATTGGCACGGGAATGGGGTGAAGCGGGACGGGGACACCGGATGGCGCGGCGATTTGGCGCGGCGCTGATTCTGATCGCGCTGCTGCCCGGCGCATCGCCGGTGGGCGGGCTGGACGTCGATGTTTCGAAACTGCGCTCGGAAAAGGGGATATTGCGGCTCTGCCTGACCGCCGATCCCGATAATTTTCCCGGCTGCCTGGATGACAAGAACGCCGTTACCCGGTCGGTTCCGGCCAGCGAACGCTCGGTCCGCTTCGACGGCCTGTCCGGCGGGCGCTATGCCCTGTCGGTGATCCACGACGAAAACGGCAATGCCAAGCTGGATACCTTTGCCGGCATCCCGCGAGAGGGATTCGGCTTTTCCCGCAATCCGGCGATCCGCTTCGGCCCGCCGCGTTTTTCCTCCGCTGAGTTCGCGCTTCAGGCCGGTGGCCGCGTCGAACAGGATGTCCGCATCCGCTATATGTTCTGACCGGCTGGAACCTGCGGCATGGGCGGGGCGTTACGCGGCTGAAACCGTTGGAGTATCCCCGTCCCATGAACGTCGCCCTGCCCGGTGCGCTTGTCGCGCTGATCCTGTGTGCCACCCCTGCTCTGGCGCAGGAAGGGGCCGGCGCGCCCGACCTCGATCCCAATCGGGATACGCTGTCGATCGGCACCGGCGTGATCACCGTGCCCAGCTATGAAGGGTCGGACGAAAACATCGTCATTCCCGAATTCGTGCTGCGGGGTCAGGTGTCGCGATTCTCCTTCTTCTCGCGCGGGCCGATGCTGTTCGTCGATGTCGTACGGGATCAGGGCAATCCGAACGGCATCGATATCGGCGCCGGGCCGACCATCGGCCTGCGGCTCGATCGCACCACGCTGATCAAGGATCCTCAGGTTGAGGCGCTGGGCAAGCTCGACACTGCCGTCGAACTCGGCGGCTGGGTCGGCGTGACCAAGACGGGCGTCATCACCAGCGATTACGACATCCTGTCCGCCCGCATCAGCGTCGCCAGCGACGTGGCCGGCGCGCATGGCAGCTATATCGTCACCCCCACCGTCGAATATGGCACGCCGCTGTCGACCCAGACGTTCGTCGGTGTCTCCGTCCTCGCGGATTATGTGGGCAAGGGCTATGGCGACTATTATTTCGACGTGAGCACAGCGGGCGCGGCCGCCAGCGGCCTGTCGCCCTACAGCGCGGCCGGTTCCGGCTGGAAACGCTGGGGCGTCAACGCCCTCGCCGTCCAGTCGCTGACCGGCGACCTGACCGGCGGCCTCAGCCTGGTCGGCGTCGTCGGCCGTTATCAGATGCTCGGCGACTACAAGCGCTCGCCGATCGTGGCAGAGGCGGGCAAGGCAGACCAGTGGATCGCCGGCCTGGGCCTCACCTACACCTTCTGAACCATCCGGTTACACCGGACGGGCGGTATTTCGTCGTGCGCGGGCGTCTATGGCGGATGAGCGATCCCGCTCTGCCGCCCGACCGGCGCGAGGCGCTGGTCAGCGAGTTGATGGCCGCTCGCCGCGCCGTCCGCGACCATGCGCCGGATGCCCGCGCCCGCGTCGACGCCGCCAAGCGCGCGCTCGGCGAACGCGGCCCGCCCTGGTGGGATGACGGCGCACCCGACTGGAACCGCCACCTGGCGAAGAACACGCCCTATGCCGAATGGTACGCCGCGCTGGGCACAACCGCCAGGAACGACTAGCCGCCGACCCTTCCCGGCAGCGCATCGATCCGCGCTGGTCAGGCGGAACCGGACGGGCGCGGCACGTCCGCCACCATGCCGCGCCCGCCGCTCCTCACCACCCGATCGTCATGCCCGCCCGCGCGGCCGTCTTGCCGCCCCGGTTAAAGCCCGTCGCTGCCCCCACATTCACCGCCACGTTCCGCGTGACCATCGCGCCCAGTTGCATCGAACCGGCATGGGCACCGTCATAGGTCGCCACGTTCGCCGTCAGGTTGAACTTCATGTCCGGCAGGAAAACGGCGCCGCCCATCGCCGTCGCGATCGCGCCGGCGCTCGCCACGCTTGCGTCCATCCGGTCGAGCCGCGAATCGATCTGGTCCAGCCGGCTCGCCACGGCATCGACGCGCAGCGACAGGGCATTGTCGGCAGCGATCCGCGCCGCATTCTCGTTGGCCAGCGCCGATGCCAGCGAATTGTCGACCGACTCCAGGGTCTGGATGCGCTGGGATACCTGTAACAGCGCGTTGGCCCGCGCCGTCGATTCGCTGACGATCGCCCCGGCCAGCTGGGTGTCGGCACTGGCGCGGGTTGCCGATTCGCTGGCAATCGCGCCCGCCAGGGCGGTATCGGCATTGGCCCGCGTCGTGGCCTCATTTGCGATCGCGCCGGCCAATTGCGTGTCGGCATTCGCCCGCGCTGTCGCTTCGCTCGTGATGGCGGCCGCCAGTTGCGTGTCGGCATTGGCCCGCGTCGTGGCCTCGGCTGCAATCGCGCCCGCCAGTGCCGTATCGGCGGCGGTGCGGGCCGCCGTTTCCTGCTGAAGCTGGCCGACATTGACCGCATCGGTCGCGGCAATGCCCGCCGCCAGGTTGGTGATCCGGCTGCCGCTCATGTCGATGCCCTGGCTCACGGTGATCCGCGGCGTGATCAGTCCCGTCTCGTCCAGATGCGTGGTCGTGACGAACGACAGGTCGGCCAGGTCCGACTGCACCGGTCCAACACGCGACACCGGGGCGGCCCCCAGCGTGGCCAACCCGGTCACCGTGCCAAAGGAAAGGCCATCGTTGGTATTGGTATCGTAAAAGCGCCCGACAATGCGGGTGGCGTTGTTGTTGATGATCTGGCTGCCATCGACGGTGCGGTACGTATAGGCAAAGCCGTCCAGCTGCTCGCGCCCCGAAACGTCCAGGAAATCAAGCTGAAGGTTTCGGTTCAGATAGGTGGGAAAGGCGGCAAATTCGCTGCCCGGCGGCACGGCTCCGACAAACAGGAAATCGTTGAACTGCCCCGTATACTGCAGCGACGTCCTCGCCGTGATGTTCCTGTTCGATGTCCCACCCAGGTTGACGGTGCGATTCACGTTCCAGTTGACGATGTCGACGTCATACACGCCATTCTGGATCCGGGTATTGCCCGATGGCGTAGTCGTGCGTGTTTCGGTGACGGTGGTGACGGTGCGGGAGTCACCATCGAAGGTACAGGTTTGGCCCGGATTGGCGAAAAACCCGCCTGCACAGCTCGTTTCGTAAATGGAAACGGTCTGCGGATCGTCGGTGATCGTTGTCGGAACCGTTTGTGCAACCGCTTCCGCACCCCAGATCGACGCACCCGTGGCTAAAGCCAACGCTGCATACTTCCCTTTTCCCATCGCCTGCCCTCCTGTTGCTGCCGTCATGAAAGTAAAACCAAGTTATCGGTCGGGAAGCGTATCACGAAAGCCGCAGACGATGCGCATGCAATTCCGGGCATGGGCTTCCTTGGCTGGTCGGAATGCGCTACCACGGGCTGATCCCCGGGGGAGCGCTGACGCGGCGCTTGAGAGGGGGGCGGCAGCCCCCGACCCGCTGAACCTGATCCGGCTGACACCGGCGTAGGGAGCGGAGCGCTTGTCCCCTCAGGCCATCCCTCCCCCGCCCAAGGAGAGACACGATGGCAGACATCCCCGCCCGCACCGAACTGCGCGTCACCACCGGCCCCATTCGCGGCAGCCGCAAGGTGCATGTCGGCCCCCTCAATGTCGCCATGCGCGAGATCGACCTGGAACCCACCTCCGGCGAGCCACCCCTGCGCGTCTATGACACCTCCGGCCCCTACAGCGATCCCAGCGCCGCGATCGACATCATGGCCGGCCTGCCCGAGCTGCGCCGCGACTGGATCCGCGCGCGCGGCGACGTGGAGGAGGTCGAACAGCGCGAGGTGCGCCCGGAAGATAACGGCCAGCTCGGCCCCGACCGTTCCGGCGGGGTGCAGCCCTTCCCGAACGTCCGCCGCCGCGTTCTTCGCGCGAAACCCGGCATGAATGTCAGCCAGATGCACTATGCCCGTCGCGGCATCGTCACGCCCGAGATGGAATATGTCGCCACCCGCGAAAATCTGGGCCGCGAGCGCCTGCGCGAATATGTCCGCGACGGTGAAAGCTTCGGCGCCGCCATCCCCGACTACGTCACCCCCGAGTTCGTCCGGGACGAGGTCGCCCGCGGCCGCGCCATCATCCCCAACAACATCAACCACCCCGAAACCGAGCCGATGGCGATCGGCCGCAACTTCCTGGTCAAGATCAACGCCAATATCGGCAACTCCGCCGTCGCGTCCGACGTGGCACAGGAGGTGGACAAGATGGTCTGGGCCACCCGCTGGGGCGCGGACACGATCATGGACCTGTCGACGGGCCGCAACATCCACGACACCCGCGAATGGATCCTCCGCAACTCCCCCGTCCCGATCGGCACCGTCCCCATCTATCAGGCGCTGGAAAAGGTCGGCGGCATTGCCGAGGAACTGACCTGGGAAATCTTCCGCGACACCCTCATTGAACAGGCGCAGCAGGGCGTCGACTATTTCACCATCCATGCCGGCGTCCGCCTGGCGTACATCCCGATGGCGGCCAAGCGCGTCACCGGCATCGTCTCGCGCGGCGGTTCGATCATGGCGAAATGGTGCCTGGCGCACCACAAGGAAAGCTTCCTCTACGAGCATTTCGACGAGATCACCGAGATCATGAAGGCGTACGACATCGCCTATTCCCTCGGCGACGGCCTCCGCCCCGGCTCAATCGCCGACGCCAATGACGAGGCGCAGTTCAGCGAGCTCTACACGCTGGGCGAACTCACCCACCGCGCCTGGAAACAGGACGTGCAGGTGATGATCGAGGGGCCGGGCCACGTCCCCATGCACAAGATCAAGGAGAATATGGACAAGCAGCTCGAGGTGTGCGGCGAAGCGCCCTTCTACACCCTCGGCCCGCTCACCACCGATATCGCGCCCGGTTACGACCATATCACCAGCGGCATCGGTGCGGCGATGATCGGCTGGTACGGCACGGCGATGCTCTGCTACGTCACGCCCAAGGAGCATCTGGGCCTGCCCGACCGCGACGATGTGAAGGTCGGCGTCGTCACCTACAAGCTCGCCGCCCACGCAGCGGACCTCGCCAAGGGGCACCCCGCGGCGCAGATGCGCGACAACGCCCTGTCAAAGGCCCGCTTCGAATTCCGCTGGCGCGATCAGTTCAACCTCAGCCTCGACCCCGAAACCGCCGAGCAGTATCACGATCAGACGCTGCCGGCCGAAGGCGCCAAGACCGCCCATTTCTGTTCCATGTGCGGCCCCAAATTCTGCTCGATGCAGATCAGCCAGGAAGTCCGCGACTTCGCCTCGAAACAGAACCAGAGCGTCGAAGGCTTCATCGCCTCCGGCCCCACCGGCGCCGAAACCGCCGCCGCCAGCAAGGCCGCCGCGCTGGCCGGCATGGCCGAGATGAGCCGGGTGTACGAGGAAATGGGCCGCGAACTCTATCTGGGCGCGGGGGACCGGGAGCACGATTGATCCGCCACCACCCGGGACCGCGCCGGCCATGACCACCGGCATCGCCGCGATCAGCCTGGCGCTGGCCGATCTTGCCCGCGCGGCGGTGCCCCTTGCGGACGTTCGCATCGGCCCGCCCGCCCTCGCCCACGGCGATGGTCTGTCGGTCGCGCTCTGGCTCTACCGGATCGAACAGGACGCGAGCGCCCGCAACGTCCGTCGGCTCGGCCCGGTCGATCGGGCGCGACCCGGCCTGTCGCTGACCGCGCACTATCTGTTGAGCGTCACCGGCGCGGATCAGGCCGCGGCGCACGGCACGCTCGGCACGCTCGCCCTCGCGATTCAGGATCACGCCGTCCTCGCCACGGGCGACGAAGCGGCGGGCACCGCATCCGCATCGCCGCTCGTCCTGGAATCCCTGCCCGTCGAAACCGTCACCGCGCTCTGGGCGACGCTCGGAGCAGTCCCGCTTCAACCGTGGCTGGCGCTTTCCGTCGGTGGCATCCGGCTCGACGCGGCGGAAGGCGCCGCGCCCGCGCTCCCCATCCTCGGCAATTGACACGCGCCCGCCCCTGCGGCCTCATCTTGCGGCGAATGCGGCACGGGGGGCAGGCTCATGGCGAAATTCACGGTCAATGCGGCGCGTCACGATCCCTATAAGGGGTTCAAGTTCCGGGTGAAATGGGACGGGCGATACGTCGCCGGCGTCTCGAAGATCAGCGCGCTCAAGCGAATCACGGAAGTGGTGGAGCACCGCGAGGGCGGCGACCCGTCGCGCGTCCGCCGCTCCCCCGGCGCGTCGCGCTACGAACCCGTCACCATCGAACGCGGCGTCACCCATGACAGCGAATTCGAAGCCTGGGCCAATCGCGTCCACCGGCTCGATGCCGGGGCGGGCAGTGAAATGGCGCTGGCCGATTTCCGCAAGGATGTCGTCATCGAACTGATGAACGAAGCGGGCCAGCTCGTCCTCGCCTATCGCCTCTTTCGCTGCTGGCCATCGGAATACACCGCCCTGCCCGACCTCGACGCAGCCGCCAACGCCGTCGCCATCCAGACCTTGGTCCTTCAGAACGAAGGCTGGGAACGCGACGTCGATGTAGCAGAACCGGCGGAACCGAAGGGGTAAGACCGTAGGGGAAACATGTGTAGGGGACAGCCACTGCGTTCGATGACCGTCAAATGGCCAAAAGCTGCATCCCCATCGGCCCCACCGGCGCCGAAACCGCCGCCGCCAGTAAGGCCGCAGCCCTTGCGGGCCTGGCGGAAATGAGGCGAGTGTATGAAAGAAATGGGGCGCGAGCTGTATCTGGGGGCAGGGGACCGGGAGCATGATTGAGTTCAAAGCTGGCGCATAGTTATGATGACCCTGGTTAGCGGCGGCAACAGATAAATTCAATTTAGAATGATGTGCTTTCTTACATGAGACTGATAAGCTCAGGTTTGACTCAATGGTAGGGAGAGGGGAGGATGAAGGCAGTATCGATCATCAATTTTAAAGGGGGCGTCAGTAAGACGACCCTTTCTTTCCATTTGAGCTGTTTTCTGGCCCGGTCCAACCGGGTGCTACTAATCGACGTTGACCATCAATCGAGCCTTTCGCTCGTTGTTTTACGCTCAGCATGGCAAGCGCGTGTGGCGTCGGGGCTTACGGTGAATCGGATTTTCGAATCATTTACGAACCGTCGCATTCCAATGCCGGGGGATGAAATAATCGTTAGAAACCCGATGCGTAGGGGGCCAAGTTTCGACATGTATCCCCGCTTGGATCTTGTGCCGGCCCAGTTTGAACTTGATGACACAGAGATTGATCTCGCATCGACGTTTTCTGGGAACCCCGCACTTTCGGACTGGGAAAAGCGAACCTTGCTGGCGGCTTGGCTCGACAGCATCGACGCGGACGCCAATTATGATTATGTGCTTTTTGACTGCCCACCAGCCACCAAAATTGTGAGCCAGAACGCCTTGGCATGCAGCGATGGATATATCGTTCCGGTTATACCTGACGAACTTTCGAGTCGCGGCGTCACTCACTTCTCTGCGCTCGTGGAGAACAAAATTGACGAAAAGCTTAAATTTCTAAGCAACTCCGCTCGTATTCCGGAAGATCAAATTCCAGATGCCTATGTTCCTGATACCCAGATGGCAGCAATTGTTCCCTCGCTTGTAAAATCTGCGGGCAATGCAGCTTCAGGAATGACAAACATACATACGGAACAATTGGCAGCATTACGACGACAATGGGGCGCATCTGTCGTTAACACCGTTGGTAAACATTACATAGGTGTTCCTGAGGCGACCAACGCGGGCTTGCCTGTTTGGAACTACTGGGGTCAAAACGCTAAGCGTGGGGTGAGAACTATGATGAATAATATATGCTCAGAGCTGAAGGTAAAAATAGATTCCTTATGAAAAGTATGACTAAAATATCACAATTTAGGGTGGTCGTTAAGATAATTGACGGGCAGCGTCGGCTGCTGTCGGAGGCCGGCGCTGATGCTGAATTAATTTCTTCTTTTGATGCAATTGTTCGGCACCTTCATCGGCTTCCGGAAAGTCAGGTCTATCGAATTATAGAAGGTGCTCGTCCGTCCGGAGAGGATCGAGCTAAGCGCGAGAAGATAGAGGCTGCTTCTCGACTGTCACTAAGCCATGTAGAAGCAGCTGTAGATAACAACGAGCTGACAAGAAGTGATTTAGAAGCAATTGCCATAGGGCGTTTTCAAGTTCCACGCGGATCAATGCGTAGTATAGGCAACATTGAAAATCTCAGGGATAAAATTCGAACATTGGTGCAAAACGAGCGGGCTCACGCGACGATTACTAAAGTAGCACGAGAAACCAAGAAATAGGCGACTCTGGCGGCGCCAACGCCTGCTAATGTACGCCTATCCCGCAAAAGGAGACGGTGCGCCGACCTCGTTGATGCCCCCCCCAATCAGGCTCCCCCGCTCACGCCGATGACTTCGCCCGTGATCCACCGGCCCTCGTCCGATGCCAGGAACACCGCCGCCACCGCGATGTCGTCCACATGGCCCACCCGGCCCAGCGGCGTCTGCGCGACGATCTGGCTGACGAAATCCGATCCCTCGACGATGCCCGCCGCGTCGGTGCCTTCGGTCATGGTCATGCCGGGCGAGATCGCGTTGACGCGGATCTGGCGCGGGCCCAGTTCGGCGGAAAGCACGCGGGTGATCGCGTCCACCGCCGCCTTGGTCGCGGTATAGAGCGATGCGCCGGGCATCCGCATGCGCGTGATGTTGGACGAGATGTTGATGATGCTCGCCCCTTCGGTCAGGTGCGGGACGGCGGCCTTGGTCACGTTCAGCAGGCCCAGCACATTGATGCCGAACATCCGGTGATATTCCAGCGGATCGAACGCGTCGATCGGGGCAAAGGCATAAACGCCGCTGTTGTTCACCACCACGTCGATGCGCCCATATTCGCGCTTGGCCGCCTCGATCAGCGCGTCGGCCTGTCCGGCGTCGGCGACATCGGCCTTCACCGCGATCGCCCGGCCGCCCGCGCTTTCGATGGCGGCGACGGTGGCGTCGGCCCCTTCGCGGCTGCTGGCATAGTTGACCACCACCGCCGCGCCTTCCGCGGCCAGCGCCCGCGCGATGGCCGCGCCGATGCCCTTGGATGCGCCGGTGACGATGGCGACCTTGTCTGAAAGCTTGCGCATGATCCTTGTCCTTTTCCTGTTCGCACCGTCGCCGGGATCGGCGTGCTTGGTGCGATGGTTCGGGAATATGGAACTATTGAACGAAGCGACAAGGGGGACTATCTGAAATTTATCATGCGCCCTTTCATCCACCCCGATATGGACCGCGTCTCGCCCCAGGCGATCCTGCACGCCCTGTCCGATCCCGAACGCGCCCGGATCTACGCCGAAATCGCGGGCGTCGGCTGTGTTCAGGGGTGCGCGAAGCTTGCCGACACGGGGGAGCGGACGATCCCCAAATCCTCGCTGTCGCATCATTTCCGCGTGTTGAGGGAGGCGGGTCTGATCCGCTCCGAACGCCGCGGCGTCGAAATGCACAACCATGCCCGCTGTGCCGAGGTGGATGCACGCTTTCCGGGGCTGCTCGCGGCGATCATGGCTGCCTATGCCGCATCGCCCACCGCGCAGCGCTGACGGGCGGCTGTCCTACACGGGGCGATTCTGCTTCACCCCTGGCGATGGAACCGCCTGTCCCTACCCCCGACCGGTCTGCACCGGCCGCCGCCCCGCCCGCCCGCCGCGCCCGCTGGACGCCCGCTCGGCAGCGGATTTTTCTCGTCGCCCTGTCGGATACCGGCAGCATCGCCGCCGCCGCGCGGGCGGCGGGCCTGTCGCGGTCCAGCGCGCACCGGCTGCGGGCGCGGCTGGCCGGAACGCCGTTCGATATCGGATGGGATCGGGCGCTGGCCCTTTATGCGCGGCGGGCGGCCGATCCGTTCGCGCCGGACCGGACGGGGGCATGACGACGGTGGCGCGCTTGTCGCGTGCCTGTCGCGTCCCGGTCGCATTCCCGCCGCGTCGCCGTCGTCACGCGGTCGCCTTGCTCGCAAAACCCGCTGTTTTCGTCAAAACCGTCAACGCGCCGTCATCCGGCCGGCGTCAGTCCACCCAGTCCAGCCCGATGTCGCGATAGAGGCTCCGGTCCTCTTCCCAGCGCGGGTTCACCTTGACGTGCAGGTACAGGTGCACGCGCACGCCCATGATCCGCTCCAGCTCGGCCCGCGCCCTCGCGCCGATCTCCTTGATCCGCTGCCCGCCCTTGCCCAGCACGATCGCCCGCTGCGTATCGCGCGCGACGAAGATCTGCTGGTGGATTTCCACCGATCCGTCCTCGCGCTCCGAATATTTCTCGGTCTCGATGGCGCTGGCATAGGGGAGCTCGGCGTGAAGCTGCAGGTATAGCTGCTCGCGCGTCACCTCGGCGGCCAGCATCCGGTCGGTCGCGTCCGATACCTGGTCCTCGGGGAAGTGCCACGGCCCCTCCGGCATCCGGGCGGCCAGCGCGGCCTTCATTTCCGCCACCCCGTCGCCACTGGTGGCGGACACGAAGAACGTCTCGTCAAAGCTGAGCCGCTCGTTCAGCCGCTGGGCATGGGTCAGCAGGCGCGGCTTGTCCGCAATGTCGACCTTGTTGAGGATCAGGATCTTGGGCTCCGGCCGCGCCGCGATGCCGTCGACGATCTCCATGACGCGCTCGGGCAGCCCGCCCTTGGCATCGACGACCAGCGCGATGACGTCCGCGCCCTCTGCCCCGCCCCAGGCGGCCGCGACCATCGCCCGGTCCAGCCGGCGTTCAGGGGCAAAGATGCCGGGGGTATCGACCAGGATGATCTGCGTCGCCCCCTCGATGGCAATGCCCATCAGCCGGGCACGGGTCGTCTGCGCCTTGGGACTCACGATGGCCACCTTCTGGCCGACCAGCGCATTGACCAGGGTCGACTTGCCCGCATTGGGCGCGCCCAGCACGGCGACGACGCCGCATTTTTGAGGAGAGTTCATGGCTATTGTCATCGTTCCAGTTCCGCCAGTAACGCCGCCGCCGCTGCGGTTTCCGCTTCCTGCTTGTTCGCCCCCTCGCCGCTCGCCTCGGCCAGCTTGCCGATGCTGACCTTCACCACGAAACGCGGCGCATGCTGCGGTCCGCTGCGCTCGACCAGGCTGTATTCCGGGGGCCGCCGCTGATGCGCCGCCGCCCATTCCTGCAGCGCGGACTTGGGATGCCGCGGTGCCTTGGTCTGCGTCTCGATCCGGTCGGCCCAGGCGGTGCGGACGAATGCCGTCGCCGCATCGAACCCCCTTGCCAGGTACAGCGCCCCGATCAGAGCCTCCATCACGTCGCCCAGCACATTGTCGCTCTGCGCCGCCCCGTCGTCCCGCGCCTGCTTGCCCAGGCGAAGGTGCGGCACGACGCCCAGCTCCCGCGCCACTTCGGCACAGATGGCCCCGGTCACCAGCGCGTTGAACCGGCGGGACAGCGCCCCCTCCGGCTCGGCGGGGAACCGTTCGTAAAGCCAGGTCGCCATGGCCAGTCCCAGCACCCGGTCGCCCAGGAATTCCAGCCGCTCGTAATTCGCCGCCGCCTGGCTGCCATGGGTCAGCGCCCGTTCGAAATCGCCGATCGCGCCTTCGACCCCAAAGGTCGCGGCGATCCATCCGGCGGCGTCAGCCACGGCCTAGAACCCCTCGCCGATCCGTTCGAACCGCGCCGCGCTGAACCAGGTCCAGGGGAGCAGCCATTCCGCCGAGCCGTCGGTGGACCAAAATACCACCGCCGCCCGCCCCTGCAGATTTTCCATCGGCACGAAACTCAATCCGCCACGATGGCGTCCATCAAATGCGGCCAGCTGCGGTTCGAACCGGCTGTCGGTCGAATCGTCGCGATTGTCCCCCATCAGGAACACATGGCCCGCCGGCACGGTGAAGACCGGCGTATCGTCCGCATCAGGCGACAGGCCCTGGTCCAGCACCCGGTAGCTGCGACCGCTGGGCAATGTTTCCTGAAACTGCGGATAGCGACAGAACTGCGCACCCGACGCGTCCTTGTCCAGGAACGGGCCGGCGCATGGGCTGTTCGGGCTGACAGGGACGATGAAATCGGCGATCCGGTCCTTGGGCACCGGCTGACCGTTCAGGATCAGGGTACCGCCCCGCATCTGGACCGTGTCGCCCGGCAGTCCGATGACGCGCTTGATCCAGTCCTCCCGGTCCTCCGGTGGTGCCTTCAGCACGACGACGTCGCCGCGCTCGGGCGTCTTGGCCAGGATGCGGTCGGGGATCAACGGCAGGCTGAATGGCAGCGAATGACGCGAATACCCGTAATTCCACTTGGTGATGAACAGGTAATCGCCGACCAGCAGGCGGGGCAGCATCGATCCGGAGGGGATGCTGAAGGCGGAAAACACGAAGCTGCGGACGATCGCCACAATCACGACCAGCTTCAGCAGGAAGATCACGGTTTCGACGAATTCGGAACGCTTGCCCGGCTTTCGGGCTGCGGCTCGGGACGCATGGGCCATGCCCCTCCATCGCGGGCGGCCGCCGGGGCGTCAAGCCGCCTTTCGGGTGGCATCGCGCCGCCGGCGTCGCTACAGGGCAGCGGACATCAGGAGACGAGCATGACCCATCCCGCCTGGACCGCGATCGAAGCGCTGCGCCCCGCCCGCCTGACCGACCTGTTCGCCGCCGACGCCGGCCGCGTCGACCGGTTCGGCATGACCGTTGCGGGCATCTATTTCGACTGGTCCAAAACTCATCTGGATGCGGCCGCGATCGACGCCTTCACGGCGCTGGCGGACCAAGCCGGGCTGTCGGCGGCGCGCGATGCGCTGTTCAGCGGCGCGGTGGTCAACGTGACCGAAGGGCGCTCGGTCGAACACACCGCCGAACGCGGCGAGGGCAATCCGGACAGCGTGGCCAGGGCGCGGGGGTTTCAGGCGCGGATGCGTGCGCTGATCGACGCGATCGAGGCAGAGGCGCTCGGCCCCGTCCGCCACATCCTGCATGTCGGCATCGGCGGATCGGCACTCGGCCCGGACCTGATCGTCGATGCGCTGGGCCGCGATGCGGACCGCTATGATGTCGCCATCGTGTCGAATGTCGACGGGCTGGCGCTGGAGGAAGCGGTCAAGGGATTCGATGCCGCCGCCACCCTGCTGCTGGTCGCGTCAAAGACGTTCACCACCACCGAAACGCTGCTGAACGCCGAAAGCGCGCTGGGCTGGATGACCGAAGGGGGCGTCGCCGATCCCTATGGCCGCGTCATCGCGCTGACCGCCGCACCGGACAAGGCGGTGGCCTGGGGCGTCGATGAAACCCGCATCCTGCCCTTCGCCGAAAGCGTCGGCGGGCGCTATTCGCTCTGGTCGTCGCTGGGCTTTCCTGCGGCACTCGGTCTGGGTTGGGATGCGTTCGAGGAACTGCTGGAGGGCGCGGCCGAAATGGACCGGCATTTCCGCCTGACTCCCGCTGATCGGAACGCGCCCGTCCTCGCCGCCTTTGCCGACCTGTATTACACGCAGGTCAAGGGCTGCGCGACCCGCGCCGTATTCGCCTACGACGAACGGCTGCGGCTGCTGCCCAGCTATCTGCAACAGCTCGAGATGGAATCGAACGGCAAGGGCGTGACGGTGGACGGGACCCCCGTCACCCGCGCCACCGCGCCGATCACCTGGGGCGGCGTCGGCACCGATGCCCAGCACGCCGTGTTCCAGCTGCTGCACCAGGGGACGCACATCGTCCCGGTCGAATTCATCGCGGTCAAGGAACCGGGCGACACGCTGGCAGAGGCACATCACCGCCAGCTGCTCCTCAACTGTTTCGCGCAAGGCGCGGCGCTGATGGCGGGCCGTGCCAATGACGATGCCGCCCGGGCCTATCCCGGCGACCGACCCTCCTCCACCCTGCTCCTCGACACGCTCGACCCGCGTACGCTGGGCGCGCTGATCGCGTTTTACGAGCATCGCACTTTCGTCAATTCGGTGCTGCTGGGCATCAATGCCTTCGACCAGTTCGGCGTCGAATTGGGCAAGGAAATGGCCAAGGCGGCGGATGCGGGCGATCTGGATTTCGATGCCAGCACCAATGCCCTGATCGCCCGCGCCATGGGATGAATCTGGCAAGGCGACCCGCGACACCCTAAATGCGCGGTCTGGTTCAGCGGGGACGGCAAATGGCTTTCGACTATGATCTCTTCGTCATCGGTGCGGGTTCCGGCGGCGTGCGCGCGGCCCGGGTCTCCGGCGCCTATGGCGCGCGCGTGGCCATTGCCGAGGAATATCGCGTCGGCGGCACCTGCGTCATTCGCGGCTGCGTGCCCAAGAAACTGCTCGTCTATGGCGCGCATTTCGCCGAGGATCTGAAGGATGCCCGCGAATTCGGCTGGGACGTGCCAAAGGACGTGCCGTTCGACTGGCAGCGGCTGACCGCCAATGTCTTCAAGGAAGTCGACCGGATCAACGGCGCCTACACGACCACGCTGAACAGCAACAAGGTCGAGATATTCAACGAACGCGCCACCGTGTCCGGCCCGAATGAAGTGACGCTGGCTTCGGGTCGGAAAATCACCGCCGAACGCATCCTGATCGCGGTCGGCGCGCGTCCCCATGTCCCGGATTGTCCCGGGGCCGAACATGGCATCACCTCGAACGAGGCATTTCATCTGCCGGCGGTGCCGAAGCGCATCCTGATCGCGGGCGCCGGCTATATCGCCAACGAGTTCGCCGGGATCTTCAACGAATTCGGGGCGGAGGTCACGCTGATGAACCGCTCGGACATGATCCTGCGCGGGTATGACGAACAGATCCGCGATCGGCTGCTGCAGATCAGCACGATGAAGGGGATCCAGTTCCGCTTCAACGCCAGTTTCCGGGGAATCGAGAAACAGGCCGACGGCACCCTGCGCGTCAGCATGTCCGGCCATGCCGACATCGACGTCGATTGCGTGATGTTCGCCACCGGCCGCGTTCCCAATACCAGCGGTCTGGGGCTGGATCGGGCGGGCGTCGAGCTTGACGATGGCGGCGCGATCAAGGTGGACGCCGAAAACCGGTCGTCCTGCTCCAGCATCTTTGCCGTGGGCGACGTCACCAACCGCGTTCAGCTGACGCCGGTCGCGATCCGCGAGGGCCAGGCCTTTGCCGACACCTTTTATGGCAACAAGCCGACGACCGTCGATTACGACTGCATCCCCAGCGCCGTGTTCAGCCATCCGCCGATCGCCGGGGTGGGACTGACGGAAAGCCAGGCCAAGATGAAATATGGCTCGGTCAAGGTCTATACCTCCGACTTCCGCGCCATGAAGAACGTCCTTGCCGGCCGCAACGAACGCGCGCTGTACAAGATGATCTGCGAGCCGGAGAGCGAGCGCATCCTTGGCATCCACCTGATCGGGCCGGACGCGCCCGAAATCCTTCAGGCAGCGGCAGTGGCGGTCAAGGCAGGACTGACAAAGGCGGCGTTCGACGCGACCGTCGCGATCCACCCGACCATGGCCGAGGAACTAGTGCTGATGCGCTGAACCGCGCGCAATGCTTGCATTAACCACATTGTGTCGCGCACTGGGACGGTCGAAAATCCGCTGAGGAAAGCGTTATCCGAATCGCGTATCAGCGCGGCCATGAACTGGCGGCACTGGTCCTTCCTGCAATCGCGCGGTGTGGTCGCGGCATTGCTCGTATCGCTGATCGGAGCTGGGTTTTCGGGTCATGCGGGCTATGCATCGCTGAAACAGGCCGCGCCGCCGCCGATGCCGGAACGGCTGCCCAGCGGATATGAAGCGGACGACCATTTTCCGGGTGCCGCCTTGCTGCTTTCGATCGAGGATGGCGATGCACTGGCCCCGGGCGTCACCGGGACGACGGCATTGCCCGATCTTCCGGTTCCGGCCGATTACCGGGAGGACGCGGCTGCGGTGCTGGGCGGCGGCACCATCCGCCCGGCCCGCCCCTTTTTCATGGCCGGCACCGAATCCGACCGTGCCCGCGCCCTGCAATGCCTGACGACCGCCATCTATTACGAGGCGGCCAGCGAACCGGACGACGGCCAGGCCGCAGTTGCTCAGGTCATCCTGAACCGCGTCCGCCATCCCGCCTTTCCCAACACCGTCTGCGGCGTCATCTATCAGGGGTCGGAACGCAGCGGGTGCCAGTTCAGCTTTGCCTGCGACGGCGCAATGGCGCGCAAGCCGATGGCTTCCGCCTGGGACCGCGCCCGGCGCTCCGCCCAGCGCGCCCTTGACGGTTATGTCATGGCCGGCGTCGGGCTGGCGACGCATTACCACACCTATGCGGTCAAGCCCTATTGGGCCAGCAGCCTGGTCATGACCGGTGTTTACGGCGCGCACTTCTTTCACCGGTGGAAAGGCTATTGGGGCACCGCAGCCGCGTTCCGCGACCATTATGCGGGGGATGAACCCGTCCCTGGCCCGCATCGGCCCCTGCCGGTGTCGGTGGCCGCCCTGGCGCTGGATCAGGCGATTATTGCAACGCCGCTTGCCACGACTATCACTACGTCACCCGTGCAACCGGCAACCGATCCCGCGCCGATCGATCTTGCGGTTTCCGGCACGGTTCAGCCGGTGCCGGACACGCTTCCCCAGTCGCCGATCCTGCCGCGCTGGGCCAATAGCGGGAAGCCGCTGCGCTAACGGGGCTTATTCGGCGGCGGGGGCCCGGCGATAGGGCACGAAATCGCCCAGGATGACAAAGCCCCGATCGAACCCCGACACACGGTCGACCAGCCGCACCGTATCATTGGCGCAAAGCTGGGTCAGCGGCGTCACGGTCACCAATATGCTGTCGTCGCTCAACTGATCCAGTGATCCGCCCTTGCCCCGGTTCAGGTACAGGGTCGAACCCGGACCCTGATACAGGATGCCCACACCCCGGTACATCGTCGTGCCGCGGAGCTGGCGGAACGAAACGCAGCTCTGGGCCTTGTCCGCAACCCGTCCGTCCAGCCGCTCGGCCAGCGCCGCCTCACCGGTCGGTCGGTCCTTGGTCGATGCTGGCAGAGGCATTGAACCGGCAGCGGTCAGGGCGCAGGCGATGATTGCGGTCAGAGCAGGGTTCATTGTCGCTTCTCCTACGGAGGATTTGTCATCCTAACGCAGATTGCATGAACCCGACATAACCGATCACGATCGCCAGACCCGTTCGTATCGCTGGCCAAGCCCCGTCAGCAGTTCATATTGCGACCGTCCCGCCTGGGCCGCCGCTTGCGCCAGATCGTATTGGATGGGCAGCCAGTCCCCCTCGCCCACATCCGGCGCCGCACCGATGTCGACGGTCAACAGGTCCATGGAAACCCGGCCGATCACCGGCAGCGGCTGACCCTCCGGTCCGATGGCCGCGCCGACATTGGAAAATCCACGCCCATAGCCATCGGCATAGCCGATGTTCAGGATGGCAAGCTGCATCGGCCGATCGGCGACTGCCGTCGCATTGTATCCGATGCACGCCCCCGCCGCGACTTCCCGAACCTGAAGCACCTCGGCTTCGGGACGGACGACCGGACGGATCAGGTCCGCCGCCGTCGGCGTCGGCACCCCGCCATATAGCGACAGGCCGGGTCGGGTCAGGTCGAAGCCATATCCATCGCCCAGCAGGATGCCGGCGCTGTTTGCCAGACTGGCCCGCCGCGCCGGCACTTGAGGCACCAGCGCCGCAAATGTCGCACGCTGCCGTTCGTTCAACGGATGCGACTCGTCGGCGCAGGACAGGTGGCTCATGACCGTATCGATCCGCAGACCGCCGGCCAGTGCCGCCGCCTCGTCCGGTGCGACACCCAATCGGTTCATGCCGGTATCGACCATCAGGTCGCATCGCCGCCCGCCCCCGCCTTGCCGCCAGCGGACGGCCTGACCAGCCGTGTTCAGTACGGGACGCACATGCGCTGGCGCCGCAACGGCCGCCGCCATGTCGGCATCCCGCACCCCGTGCAGCACAGCGACGGACGGGGCCAGATCGGCAATCGCCAGCGCTTCGGCCCAGGTGGCGACGAAGAAGTCGCGGCACCCCGCCGCCGCCAATCGGCGCACCACGGCCCGTGCGCCCAGGCCATAGCCGTCCGCCTTGACCGCAGCGCCGCATGCAGCCGCCGGATGACGCGCGGCAAGGGCGCGCCAGTTGCCGACCAGCGCGTCGCCATCGATGACCAGGCGAAGGGGCGGCGGGGGCGGTTCAGCGATCATCCGAGCTGCCGCTATCCCGCTTTGGCCCCGCGCTCAATCCTTCAACGGTTCGGGTCGGCCACTCTTCAGGCCCCAGAGCGATACCGCCAGCGCCAATGCGACCACCGCCATGGTGTACCACAGCCCGGCATAGGCATTGCCGGAACGGGCGACCATATAGGCGCTGATAAAGGGCAGAAACCCGCCGAAATAGCCCGTGCCGATGTGGTAGGGGATCGACATGGATGAATAGCGGATTCGCGGCGGAAACATCTCCGACAATAAGGCTGCCACAGGGCCGAAGGTTGCACCCGCCAGCATGGACAGGGTGACGATCGCCACCAGGATGATGGCGATGTTGCCCGGCGACGGGATCACCCGGTCCAGCCGGTATCCCGCTCGCTCCAGCGCGGCATCGATCGATTGCGGTTCGGTCGATCCGACCGGCAGTCCGCCGATCGATAGGGTGACGGCGGGCGCGCGCATCGTGGTGTAATGGACACCTTTTTTGGACAGATGGTCGAGCACGCGGCCACACGCATCCTTCTGGGTCGCCGAGAAGGGATCGAAGGCGCAGGCAGGGCCGGTTACCACCACCGGCGCGCGGTCGGCGGCATCGGCCAGGCCGGGATTGGCGGCATGGCCGATCGTCCAGAAAATCGGGAACAAGAGGAGCAGCGTTGCCGCATAGCCGGTCACGATCGGGGCCTTCCGGCCCACCCGGTCGGACAGCCGGCCAAAAAACACGAACCAGAACAGCCCGGCCAGCGCGCCGGCTCCGACGATCAGCTGCGCCGTCGTTTCGTCCACTCGCATCGGCCCCTGCAGGAAGCTAAGCACGCTGAACATCGCGGTGTACCATATGACGGTCAGCCCGGCGGCGATGCCGAACAGGGCAACGAATAGCCGCTTCCAGTTGCCGGGATAGGTGAAGCTTTCCAGGAACGGGTTCTTCGCCGTCTCGCCCGCTGCCTTCATCGCCTTGAACACCGGGCTTTCGGAAAGCTTGACCCGCATCCACAGCGAAATTGCCAGCAACAGCAGCGAGAACAGGAACGGCGCACGCCAGCCCCAGTCGTTCCAGACTTCGCTGCTCATCGAGGATTTGAAGCCGAGCACGACGATCAGACTGAGGATGAAGCCGCCCGCCACCGATGCCTGGATGAAACTGGTGTGATAGCCGCTTTTGCCCGGCGGCGAATGTTCGGCGACATAGATCGCCGCTCCGCCATATTCGCCGCCCAGCGCCAGCCCCTGCGCAATGCGGAGCAGGATGATCAGGATGGGAGCGGCGATGCCGATGCTGGCATAGCTCGGCACCAGACCGACACCTGCAGTGGCAATGCCCATCAGCGTGATCGTGACCAGAAACGTGTATTTGCGTCCCAGCTTGTCGCCCAGAAACCCGAACAACACGGCACCCAGCGGCCGAAACCCGAAGCCGACGGCAAAGCCCGCCCAGGCGAGCAGGGTCTGAAGAACCTCGTTTCCCCCGGGAAAAAAGGTGCGCCCGATGATGCCGGACGCAGCCAGCGTGCCATAGATGAAGAAGTCATACCATTCGAACGCCGTTCCCAGCGACGATGCGGTGATGACGGTCCGGATTTCCTTGGCGCTTGGTTCGCGCGGCACAGTGTCGTCGGTCATGGCGGCTTCGGCCATTGGTTCCCCCGGAATGCTTCCCCGGCCTACGCTGGCCGATCCAGCCGCTTCGGGCAAGACAATGCGTATTTGCGGCCTTTTTCGGATGACGGCGTTAACCGAATTTCAGGGGGGATATGGCGATGCTGGCTTCATGGAATATGACCGGCGTCTGACGATGGCGCCGCGCGGCGCGCGGACGATTGGCAATTCATCGGCGCGCGCTCGGTGGGTCGACTTTCTGCGCACCGAACTCCTGCTGATGGCGCTGCTTGTCCTGACCGTCGCTGCGGTGCTCGGCGGCGACACCCTGCTCGAGCGCCGATTGATCCTGGACAAGGACACGGTTGCAACGATGCAGCGCGCGCCGTTGAGCGACCAATTCAACGATGGGCAATCCACCGCACGCGAAACCAGTCCGCTCGCTTGGGAATGCGAACTCAAGGCGGGGTTCGCCTATCCCTATTGCGGTTACGAAATCTATTTCGGGCGTCAGCAACTGGAACGGGGTATCGACCTCAGCAATCTGCGATCGGTCACGCTAAAGCTTCGCTATGACGGCCCGGCAAACAGCGTGCGGATGCACATGAAAAACTTCGATCCGGCCTATGCCCGGTCGGTGCTGGACGACACGCCTAAATTCAACCGTGTGGAACACGAAATCACGCCAGGCAAGATGACGTCGATCCATTTGGACCGACTGGATTTCGGCGTCGCCGACTGGTGGCTCGCGCTGCATGACATCCCGCCGAAACTGGGCCACGCCCAATTCGACAATATCGTCAGCCTGGACATTCAGAGCGGCAGCAACGCTCCGCTTGGCAAGCATCGGTTCGCGGTCGAATCCATCGAGATCCGTCGAAGCGCCCTTACCCGCGATCAATGGTATCTCGGGCTGCTGGCCCTGTGGGTGCTGGCGATCGGCGCGCATCTTGCGCATCGCATCCTGCGCCTGCGGGGCGAAGTCGAGCATCGCCGTGCCCTGGCGGATCTGGCGCGCGTCGAGGCGGATCAGGCCATGATCGCCGCCCGCCACGATCCGATGACCGCCTTGCTCAACCGGCGCGGGCTGGCCGAAGCCAGATTGGATGCCGACGCCGGGCCGCTGGCCGTGATGATGGTCGACCTCGATCGCTTCAAGCGGCTGAACGACACCTATGGCCACCTGTGCGGCGACCGGGTCATCATCGGCATCGCCCGTGTCCTGCAACAGACGATGCGGCCGGGCGACGTGATCGGCCGCTGGGGGGGCGAGGAGTTCATCCTGATCTGTCCCGGTCTGACCGGCGAAGCCGCAATGGCCATGGCCGAGCGGTTGCGTCAGGCGATCGAGCAAACCCAGTTCATCCCCTGCGGCGCAGTGACGGCCAGTATCGGGGTGTGCGTGTCATCCGGCTGCGTTCCGCTGGACGACCTGATCGCCGCCGCCGACGCAGCGCTCTACGCGGCCAAGAATGGCGGTCGGAACCAGGTTGCGGTCGCGGCAGGCAACGACGCGGCGGCGTGATCCCCGCTATGGTCACTCGTTAACGCCGCGATCAATCCAGGTTCGGGCGCAGCCAGCGTTCGGTCGTCGCCAGGTCGACCCCGCGCCGCTGGGCATAATCCTCCACCTGGTCCTTGCCCACGCGCGCCACCCCGAAATAGGCGGCGTCCGGATGGCCGAAATAGAAGCCGCTGACTGCCGCCGTCGGCAGCATCGCAAAGCTTTCGGTCAGCGAAATGCCAGTGGCGTCATGCGCACCCAGCATCTTGAACAGGATGGGTTTCAGGCTGTGGTCCGGGCAGGCGGGATAGCCGGGCGCGGGGCGGATGCCATGATATTGCTCGCGGATCAGGGCATGGTTGTCCAGCTGTTCGCCTTCTGCATAACCCCAGAGCGACTTGCGGACATATTGGTGCAGCCGTTCGGCAAAGGCTTCGGCGAAACGGTCGGCCAGCGCCTTCAGCAAAATGTCCGAATAATCGTCATGCGCCGCCCGGAATTTGGCCAGATGCGGTTCGATCCCGTGAATGCCGACGGCGAATCCGCCGATCCAGTCGCCGTCGCGGTCGATGAAGTCGGCCAAGCACATGTTCGCGCGGCCCTCGCGCTTGGCGACCTGCTGTCGCAGGAACGGCAGGCGCACATGGTCCTCGTCCTCCACATGGACGACGACATCGTCGCCCTCGCGGGCACAAGGCCACAGGCCGGCAACGCCCTTTGCCACCAGCCAGCGGTCGGCAACGATCCGGTCCAGCATCTTCTGCGCATCGGCAAACAGGCTGCGGGCGCTTTCGCCGACGACGGCATCGTCCAGGATCGCGGGGTAATTGCCATGCAGTTCCCACGCCCGGAAAAACGGCGTCCAGTCGATATAGTCGCGCAGGTCGGCCAGATCCCAGTCGGGGAAACGGTGCACGCCGGGCAGGATGGGCTTGCGCGGCTTGATGCTCATGTCCGCTTCGAACGCATTGGCGCGGGCGGCTTCCAGCGGCACCAGTTCGCTCTGACCCTTGCCGGCGCGGGCGAGGCGAACGGCTTCATATTCCGCCGCGATCTTGGTCACGTAATCGTCGCGGATCGTGTCGGAGACGAGCGTGGTGGCAACGCCGACGGCGCGGCTGGCATCGAGCACATGGACGACCGGCCCAGCATAGGCCGGTGCGATCTTCAGCGCGGTATGCACTTTCGACGTGGTTGCCCCGCCGATCAGCAGCGGCATCGTCATGCCGGCGCGCTGCATTTCCTCCGCCACGGTGACCATTTCGTCGAGCGAGGGGGTGATCAGGCCGGACAGGCCGATCATGTCGGCATCGTTCTCGTTCGCCGCCTCCAGGATCTTGGTCCAGGGGACCATGACACCCAGATCGACGACCTCGAAACCGTTGCACTGAAGCACGACGCCGACGATGTTCTTGCCGATATCGTGCACGTCGCCCTTGACCGTCGCCATGATGACGCGGCCCTTGCCGCGGCTGTCGCCCTCGGCCTTTTCCGCCTCGATATAGGGGAGCAGGTGCGCGACCGCCTTCTTCATCACGCGGGCGGATTTGACGACCTGTGGCAGGAACATCTTGCCGGAACCGAACAGATCGCCGACGACGTTCATCCCCTCCATCAACGGCCCTTCGATCACCTCGATCGGACGGCCGCCGCGCGCAGCGATCTCCTGGCGGGCCAGCTCGGTATCGTCGACGACGTACATGTCGATGCCCTTGACCAGCGCATGTTCCAGGCGCTTGACCACAGGCCAGCCGCGCCATTCGGCGGCGGCCTTTTCGGTCGCCGCATCGGTGCCGCGATACTTTTCCGCCAGCGCGACCAGCCGCTCGCCAGCCTCGGGATCGGTGTTGAGGATCACATCCTCGCACGCCTGGCGCAGCTCGGGATCGATCGTGTCATAGACGTCGAGTTGCCCGGCATTGACGATCGCCATGTCCATCCCCGCCGGAATGGCGTGATAGAGGAAGATCGAATGCATCGCCCGGCGCACCGGCTCGTTGCCGCGAAAGCTGAAGGACAGGTTGGAGAGGCCGCCGGAGATATGGACGTGCGGGCAGCGGGCGCGGATCTCCCGCGTCGCCTCGATGAAATCCATAGCGTAATTGTTATGCTCCTCGATCCCCGTCGCGACGGCGAAGACGTTGGGATCGAAGATGATGTCCTCGGGAGGGAAGCCGATACCGGTCAGCAGCTTATAGGCGCGCTCGCAGATTTCGATCTTGCGGTCGCGGGTGTCCGCCTGCCCCACTTCGTCGAACGCCATGACAACGACTGCGGCGCCGTACGCCATGCACTTGCGGGCGTGCTCCAGGAACTGTTCCTCGCCCTCCTTCATGCTAATCGAATTGACGATCGGCTTGCCGGAGACGCATTTCAGCCCCTCCTCGATCACATGCCATTTCGAGCTGTCGATCATCACCGGCACCCGGCTGATATCCGGCTCGGCGGTGATCAGCTTCAGAAAGGTCGTCATCGCCTCGACCGCGTCGAGCAGCCCCTCGTCCATGTTGACGTCGATGATCTGCGCGCCGTTCTCCACCTGCTGGCGCGCGACCTCCACGGCCTTGGCATAGTCGCCGGCCATGATCAGCTTCTTGAACGCGGCAGAGCCGGTGACGTTGGTGCGTTCGCCGATGTTGATGAACTGGGTGGCGGAGGTGGTGGTCATCGGTTCTTTCTTCTCTCCCTCTCCCCTTCAGGGGAGAGGGCCGGGGAGAGGGGAAGTCGGAGAGCGGGTCAGCCGTGGCACGGCCCCTCTCCCAACCCTCTCCCCTGAAGGGGAGAGGGCTTTGGCTGGGTCATGCCGCCATCGTGAACGGCTCCAGGCCGGACAGCTTCATGGCGACGGGCACTTCGGGCACCACGCGCGGCGGGGCGCCGGCGACGGCGCGGGCAATGGCGGCGATGTGATCGGGCGTAGTGCCGCAGCAGCCGCCAACCGCGTTGACGAGGCCCTCGCGCGTCCATTCCTGGATCAGCTCGGCCGTGCGCGCCGGCAGCTCGTCATACTGGCCCAGCTCGTTGGGCAGGCCCGCGTTCGGATAGGCCAGGATCAGCGTGTCCGCACTCTTCGACAGCTCGCTGAGATAGGGGCGCAGCAAATCCGCGCCGAACGCACAGTTCGCGCCGACCGTCAGCGGCTTCAGATGCCGCAGCGAATACCAAAAGGCGTTGATCGTGTGGCCCGACAGGTTGCGGCCCGACATGTCGGTGATGGTGAAGCTGACCATCACCGGCACCTCGCGCCCTGCTTCGGCCTCGGCTTCCTTCGCCGCCATTCCCGCCGCCTTGGCGTTGAGCGTATCGAAGCAGGTCTCGATCAGGATGAAGTCGACCCCACCCGCGATCAGTGCCGCGCACTGTTCCTTGTACTGCTGCTTCAGCTCGTCATAGCTGACTTCGCGGTACGCGGGGTCGTTCACGTCCGGCGACAGCGACAGCGTCTTGTTGGTCGGGCCGATCGACCCCGCGACGAAGCGGCGCTTGCCGTCCTTCGCGGTCGCCTCTTCCGCGGCTTCGCGGGCAAGCTTTGCGGCGGCAAGGTTGATCTCGTCCACCAGATGCTCGCAGCCATAATCGGCCATGGCGATCCGGGTGCCGCTGAAGGTATTGGTTTCCACCATGTCGGCGCCAGCGTCGAAATAGGCGGCATGGATGCCCTTGATGATGTCCGGCCGGGTCAGCACGAGCAGGTCGTTATTGCCCTTCTGATCCATCGGCAGGTCCAGGTTGCCGCGATAATCGGCCTCCTGCAGGCCGAATTTCTGGATCGCGGTGCCGTATCCCCCATCGAACACCAGGATGCGTTCGCGGGCGAGGTCGAGAAAGGCTTGGCGGGCACTCATCATTTTCTCCGTCACCCCGGCCATGTGCCGGGGTCCAGTTGGCAACCGGGATGGGTTGCCGGGTTTCAGTCAGGCCGCTGCCCGCCCCTCTGCCGGCTGTCCACGCAGACCCAGCAGATGGCAGATTGCGAAGCTCAATTCCGCGCGGTTGAGCGTGTAGAAATGGAAATGCCGAACGCCCCCGGCATATAGACGCCGGCACATTTCAGCAGCGACGGTCGCCGCCACCAGCTGACGCGCGGCAGGATGATCGTCCAGCCCTTCGAACAACCGGTCCATCCAGTCGGGGATCACGGCACCGCACATCCCGGCGAACTTGCGCGTCTGTGCCACGTTCGAAACCGGCAGGATGCCGGGCACGATCTCTGCATTGATGCCCGCCGCAGCCGCTGCATCGCGGAACCGGAAGAACGTCTCGGGCGAGAAAAAGAATTGCGTGATCGCCCGGTTCGCCCCGGCATCGATCTTGCGCTTCAGATTGTCGATGTCCGCCGTCACGTCGGGCGAATCCGGATGACACTCCGGATAGGCTGCCACGGAAATGTCGAACGGATGCAGCGCGCGCAGGCCGGCGACCAAGTCGGCTGCGTTCTGATAACCCTGCGGATGCGCCACGAACTTCTCGCCCATCACCGGCATGTCGCCGCGCAGCGCAACGATATGACGCACGCCAGCGGCCCAGTATTCGCGGGCGACCGCGTTCACCTCTTCCTTGCTGGCGCTGACGCAGGTGAGGTGGGCAGCGGCGGGAATGGCGGTTTCGCGGGCGATCCGCGCCACGGTTTCATGCGTGCGGTCGCGCGTCGATCCGCCCGCGCCATAGGTCACCGAAACGAAGCGCGGACCAAGCGGGGCCAGCGTCATCAGCGCGTCCCATGCGGCTTCGGCCATCTTTTCCGTCTTGGTGGGGAAAAATTCGAAGCTGACCGCCGCATCGCCCGCCAGGTCGGCGAACAGCGGCGCTTCCAGGGCGCGACGCGCCTCTTCCAGCTGGGAAACCGAGATCGTCATGCCGCCTTCTTCTCCATCATCGGCTGACCGCGCTTGCGGCCCAACCATAATTTCACGGTCAGTTCGCCGCCGCCCAGCGTTTCGATCCGTTCCGCCGCCAGCCCTGCCGCATCGAACCATGCCAGCATCTGTTCGTCGGAAAATCCCAGCCGGGCATGGGCGTCGCGGGTTCGCAATTCTTCGCGGGCGTGCGGCGCGAAATCGACGACCAGCAACCGCCCTGACGCTGCCAGCACCCGCCCGGCCTCTGCCAGGACACGTTCCGGCGAATGCGCAAAATGCAGAACATGGTGCAGGATCGCGGCGTCCGCCCCCGCATCGTCGATCGGCAGGGCATAGAAATCCGCCTGCCGCAACTCGGTGCGATCCAGCCCCCGCTCCATCAACTTGGCGCGCGCCAGCCGCAACATTTCCGACGACCGGTCAATGCCTGTCACCGCATCCGCGCGCGGGCCGAACAATTCCAGCATCCGCCCGGTACCGGTGCCGATATCGACCAGCCGACCCAGGGGGGCGTCGCCCAGCGCCGCCGCCATCGCCTGTTCGATCTCGCTTTCGGCGATGTACAGGCTGCGGATCGCATCCCATTGCCCGGCATTGCTCTGGAACCACAGGGCCGCTGCAGCGGCTCGGTCGGCCAGCACGTCGGACAGACGCTGGGTGTCCGCATCGATCAATGCCCGGTCGGCGGGCGCTGCAAAGGCATCCAGCGCCGACAGAACCGGGGCCACGGTATCGACAGCGCCAAGCGCGACAAAGACCCAGCTGCCTTCCTTACGACGGATCGCCAGTCCGGCATCGGCCAGGATCTTGACGTGGCGGGACACGCGCGGCTGGCTTTGGTTCAGCACCTGCGCCAGTTCGCCGACCGATAATTCCATCCGTCGCAGCAACGCCATGATGCGCAGCCGGGTCGGATCCGCCAAAGCGCGGAAAATATCGAGGGCGGGGGCCATGACGAGTGATATAAAGATTTCTTTATATGAGGTCAACGCGTCAATGCCGTCGATCGGCGTGCAACCGGTCCGCGCGCTTCGCGTTATGTGGCATCAAGGCCGGAACGACCGGCCGGAGCGGGGCCAGTCCTCCTCACGCAACAGGAAGGGAAGAATTTTATGCGTAAGTCGCTTTTCGTGCCCATTGCCGCCCTTGCCGCGTTCGGCATGACCGCCTGTTCCGAACAGGCCCAGAACGAAACCGGCGAAGCGGCGGAAGCCATTGGCTCGGACGTCGAATCGACCGCTGCCGAAGCCGCGAACGATGTCGACCAGGCGTTCGACAGTGCCGAGCGCGCGCTCGACAATGTCGGCGATTCGATCGAACGCGAGGCTGAAGATGTCGACAATCGCGTCGATATGGACGGCGACGGCGAATAAGCCGCTTTCGGCATCACATGCATCAGACGGCCGGCGCTGCAATGCGTCGGCCGTTTGCTTTTACCCGTTATCGGCGAGCCGCCCCCGCCTTTCGCCCGCGCTCGACTTTGGCAAGTGCAACGCGCTAGGGTCTGCGGATGAACAAGATCGGATCCGCGCAAACGTTTTTCCTGCTGGCGTCGGCCACGCTGCTCGCCGGGTGCGGCCCGTCCGCCAGCGATCCCGGCCCGGGCGGCGTTTCGGTCGAGGAAGCGCAGGCGCTGAACGAAGCGGCCGACATGCTGGACGTCAATGCCATGGACATGGCGACCGAAGGCTCGAACCAGGCCGAATGACAATCTTGCCCGCGACGCCCCGGACGCCGCATCGCATCCGGGGCGCGGCGATGCGCCCTATCCCGCCTGCTTCGCGCCGGTATTGACGCCCATCGACTGCAGATATTTGCGGACGTTGCGTGCTGCCTGGCGCAGCCTCTGTTCATTCTCCACCATGGCGATGCGGACAAACCCCTCACCGTCCTCGCCGTAACCGACGCCAGGCGCGACCGCGACCTTGGCATGGGTCAAGAGCTGCTTGGAAAACTCCAGGCTGCCCAGATGCGCCAGCGCCGGGGGCAGCGGGGCCCAGGCGAACATCGACGCCGGGGGTGACGGGATTTCCCACCCCGCCCGGCCGAAGCTTTCGACCAGCACGTCGCGGCGCTTGTGATAGAGCAGCCGGTTCTTTTCCACGATGTCCTGAGGACCGTTCAGCGCAGCGCACGCCGCCGCCTGGATCGGCGTGAACGCGCCATAATCGAGATAGCTCTTCACCCGCGTCATTGCCGCGATCAGCTTCTGGTTGCCGACCGCGAATCCCATGCGCCAACCGGCCATGGAGTAGGTCTTGGACAGCGACGTGAACTCGACCGCGACGTCCTTCGCTCCCGGCACCTGCAGGATCGAAACGGTCGGCTTGCCGTCGAAATACAGCTCGGAATAGGCCAGGTCGGACAGGACCCAGACCTTGTTCTCCTTGGCCCACGCGACCAGCCGTTCGTAGAAATCGATCCCCACCGTCTCGGCGGTCGGGTTCGACGGATAATTCACCACCAGGATGGATGGTCGGGGCACGGTGAACGCCATCGCGCGATCGAGCGAACGCCAGTAATGCTCGTCGGGCGTAGTCGGCACGCTGCGGATCGTCGCGCCGGCCAGGATGAACCCAAAGGTGTGGATGGGATAGCTGGGATTGGGTGCCAGCACGACATCGCCCGGACCGGTGATCGCCGTGGCCAGGCTGGCCAGCCCCTCCTTGGACCCCATGGTGACGACGACCTCGCGCTCGGGGTCGAGCTCGACGCCGAAGCGGCGACCATAATAATTGGCCTGGGCGCGGCGCAGCCCGGGAATACCCTTCGACTGGCTGTATCCATGCGCGTCTGGCTTGCGCGCCACCTCGCACAGTTTTTCGATCACATGGTCCGGCGGCGGCAAGTCGGGATTGCCCATGCCCAGGTCGATAATGTCCTCTCCGCCTGCGCGTGCTGCCGCGCGCATCGCATTCACTTCGGCGATGACATAGGGCGGCAGGCGCTTCATGCGGTAGAATTCGTCGGACATTGACCTCATTCTTTCGGTTGGAGGAAGGACCGGACCTTAACCGGTTTCGAAGCGTACGGGAATCATTTGCTTTGCCGCTTTTTCTCTTGCGCCCTCCCTCGCGCCAACCGGTCCGCAGGCAGCAATCCCGGTAAAGGGCTGACGCGGCGTCGCCGGTTGGCTAAGACCCTGTGGCCACCGGATAAAGGGAAGCCCAGATGACCGACCAGCCCGCCGCGCCGCCAAAGCTGGAGGACCTGCAGCACTGGACCTGGGTGCTTGGCCGCGCCCAGCAGATGATGCTGGAACAGGGCTTTTACACGCTGAATGCGTCGCCGATGTCCGCATGGGGCGATCCGACTGCCTTTGCCCGGGCGTCCGCCGATTTCTGGGCCGACACCATGAAATTGTGGCAACGCTTTCTGGATCCGGAAGCCGCAGGACCGTCGGCGGAAACCCCCGAACAGGCGCGGGACCGCCGGTTCAAGGACGCGCAGTGGCGGGACAATCCGCTGTTCGATTTCCTGCGGCAAAGCTATTTCCTGATCGCCGATCACATGCTGAAGGGCGTGGAGGCGCTGGACGGCATCGATCCCAAGCAAAAGGAACCGCTGCGGTTCGCCACGCAAGGCTTCATCGATGCGATCAGCCCGTCCAACTATCCCGCGACCAACCCCGTCGTCGTTGAACGGATCATCGAAACCCGCGGCGAAAACCTGTTGAAGGGGCTGTCGAACATGATGGCCGACCTGACCCGCGGCCAGATGACCCAGGCGGATTCGAGCGGTTTTGAATTGGGCAAGACGATCGCCGCGACCCCGGGAAAGGTCGTCCACCGCACCGACCTGTACGAACTGATCCAGTACAGCCCGACGACCAAGCAGGTGTTCGAAACGCCGCTGATCATCTTCCCGCCCTGGATCAACCGATTCTACATCCTCGACCTGACCCCGGAAAAAAGCTTCATCAAATGGGCCGTCGATCAGGGACTGACCGTCTTCGTCGTCTCCTGGAAATCGGCCGATGCCACGATGAAGGATGTGGTGTGGGACGATTATGTCGAACGCGGTCAGATCGACGCGATCGATACGGTGCGCTCGCTGCTCAAGGTAGATGGCGTCCATACCATCGGCTATTGCGTCGCGGGCACCACGCTGGCGGCGACGCTGGCCGTCCTGGCTGCGCGCGAACAGGCGGACAAGGTCAAGAGCGCAACCTTCTTCACAGCCCAGGTCGATTTCAGCGAGGCAGGCGACCTGTCGCTGTTCGTCACCGACGAGCAGCTGGAATTCATCCGGTCGATCTCGGCCGAAGGGTTTCTGGACGGCCGCTACATGGCGGCGACCTTCAACCTGTTGCGCGCGCGCGAGCTGATCTGGAACTATGTCACCAACAATTATCTGTTGGGCAACGACTATCCGCCGTTCGACCTGCTTCACTGGAACGCCGACGTCACCAATCTGCCCGCGCGCTGGCACCTGAGCTATCTGACCGATCTGTACCGGGACAATCGGCTGGTCGTGCCGGGGGCATTGTCGATCGGCGGCACGCCCATCGACCTCAGCCGGATCAAGACGCCCGCCTACATCCAGGCCGGCAAGGAAGATCACATCGCCCCGGCGGCCAGCGTCTGGAAACTGACGGGCCAGCTGAAGGGGCCGGTGCGGTTCGTGCTGGCCGGGTCGGGCCACATCGCCGGCGTGGTCAACCCGCCAGCGGCACAGAAATACCAATTCTGGACCAGCGACACCCAGGCCGATTCGCTCGAAGCCTTCGTGGCCGGCGCGCGGGAGACGCGGGGCAGCTGGTGGCCGGACTGGGTGCAATGGATCGGGGAACAGGCCCCGGCGCGAGTCAACGCGACCGGCGCGCGTAACCCGGCGGCGGGCAAGGGCGCGACGCTCGACGATGCCCCCGGCCAATATGTGCGGTTGCGATAGCGAAACGGTAACAAGCGGCGCATTCAGGGCGAGCCAATCATTATCAATCGCCAGATTTTTCGCCGATTTTACGTTTTTGTTGCAGTGCACCATAATGGCTTGATTGTCGACGAAAGCCTCGCTATATGCTGCGTCGCAACACAGCATTTTCGAGGAGCCAGACCATGGCAAGCAAGGGTCCCAAGACCGGCGCCGCCAAGCCAGCGCCCAGCGCCAAGGCGGTGAAACCCGCCGTCGAGCGCACGATCGCCGCTCCCGTCGAGGCCGCCGCCCAGGTGGCAGAGGCCAATGCCGCTATTGCCGAATCGGCGGTCAAGGCGACTGCCGAGACGATCGAAAAGGGATCAGAACCGGCCGCGGCGATCGTCGCCGAAACGCCGGCACCCGCCGCCAAGCCCGCAGAAAAGGTGGTCGAGGCGGTCAAGCAGGCAGCGGTCAAGGTGGCGGCTACCGTCACTGCGCCGCTCGCCAAGGCTGCCAAGCCAGCAACCCCCGCCGCCAAGAAGGAAATCAAGACCATGACCGACACGATCGAAACCATGACCGAAAAGAGCCAGGCGATGTTCGTCGAGATGAACGAGCGCGCCAAGACCGCGATGGAAAAGCAGGCCAAGCTGGTCGAGGAAATGAACGACCTCGCCAAGGGCAATGTCGAAGCGATGGTCGAAAGCGGCAAGATCACTGCCAAGGGCCTGGAATCGATGAGCCAGGATGCGGTCGAGCTGAGCCGCAAGCAGTTCGAGCAGGCCACTGCCATGCTGAAGAGCCTGGCATCGGCCAAGTCGCCGACCGACTTCGTCAAGGTGCAGAGCGATTATTTCCGCTCGCTGTTCGACACGATGGTCGCCGAAACCTCGAAGAACACCGAAGCGATGATGAAGCTGGCCGGCGACGCCGCCCAGCCGATCAGCAACCGCGTCGCGGTTGCCGCCGACAAGATGAAGATCGCCGCGTAATCGCATCGATCGAATGGAACGGGCGGTCGTACCCAGCGGTACGGCCGCCCGTTCCTTTTTTGCCGACTGGCGACCCACGGTTTGGCATTTTCGTTGCGAACCCCTTGCCCACTGCCGATGCACTGCCATATTTTGCGAACGATGATTCACCCGCAGCCCATGACCCCGACAATGGCCAACACGCCCGATGACGAAGACGGCAAGGGCGCGTCGATCGGCGTGGCGACGCGGACGCGGACGCGGACGAAGAAACCCACGCCTTATCGCGTGCTGATGCTCAACGACGATTACACCCCGATGGAATTCGTCGTCCTCGTCCTCCAGCGCTTTTTCCGCATGACCCGGGACGAAGCGACCCAGGTGATGCTCCATGTGCATCAGCGCGGCGTCGGCGTGTGTGGCGTGTTCAGCTATGAAGTGGCCGAAACCAAGGTCAGCCAGGTGATCGACTTCGCCCGGCAGAACCAGCATCCGCTTCAGTGCACGCTGGAAAAGGCCTGAACGCCGGGCGCGCTGCGCCCTCTTGCCTCCGCCACCTTACCCGTTACTAAGCCGCCGATGGACCGCATCCTCATCCGCGGCGGCAATCGCCTGTCCGGCCGCATCGCCATCTCCGGCGCAAAGAACGCCGCCCTGACCCTGCTGCCTTGCGCGCTGCTTACCGACGAGCCGCTGACCCTGCGCAATCTGCCGCGTCTCGCCGATGTCGACAGCTTCGGGCACCTGCTCAACCAGTTCGGCGTGTCGACGATGATCGAAGGCACGCGACCCGACGAGTTCGGCCGCGTGATGACGATGCGGGCGGGGCGTCTGACCTCGACCGTCGCGCCCTATGACATTGTGCGCAAGATGCGCGCATCGATCTTGGTGCTCGGTCCGCTGATCGCGCGGATGGGCGAGGCGACCGTGTCGCTGCCCGGTGGCTGTGCCATCGGCAACCGGCCGATCGACCTGCACCTCAAGGCGCTTGAGGCGATGGGCGCCGAAATCGAACTGGCCGCCGGGTATGTAAAGGCAGTCGCCCCCGGCGGCCGCTTGCCCGGTGGGCGGTTCACCTTTCCCGTCGTCTCGGTCGGCGCGACCGAAAACGCGGTGATGGCCGCCGTCACCGCCAGGGGTACGACGGTATTGGAGAATGCCGCACGGGAACCGGAGATCGTCGATCTGTGCCGCCTGCTGATCGCCATGGGCGCAAGCATCGACGGCGTGGGCACTGAGACGCTCACCATCGAGGGCCGCGACCGGCTGCACGGCGCCACCTACCGCGTGATGCCCGACCGGATCGAGGCGGGCAGCTATGCCTGTGCCGCCGCGATCACCGGCGGCGCGCTGGAACTGGTCGGCGCGGATGCCGGCGACATGCGGGCGACGATCCAGGCGCTGATCGATGCAGGCGTCACCGTTGAGCAACGCACGGACAGCCTGTTCGTCGAAGCGTGCGGCCCGCTGGCCCCTGTCAACCTGTCGACCGCTCCCTTCCCCGGCTTTGCCACCGACATGCAGGCGCAGTTCATGGCGATGCTGACCCAGGCCCAGGGGGCAAGCGTGCTGACCGAAACGATCTTTGAAAATCGCTACATGCACGTGCCCGAACTGGCGCGCATGGGTGCCGATATTCAGGTGACCGGGCGCTCGGCGGTGGTGCGCGGCATCAGCCCGCTGATCGGCGCGCCGGTGATGGCTACCGATCTTCGCGCGTCGATGAGCCTGATCCTCGCCGGGCTGGCGGCAGCGGGCGAAACGCAGGTCAGCCGAATCTATCACCTGGATCGCGGCTATGAGCGGCTGGAGGAAAAGCTGCAGGGGGTGGGTGCCGATATCGAGCGGGTTGGCGACGGCTGACCGTCAACCCCTGCGCTGCCTCAACAGGTTCAACGGATCAGTAATTCCATTGCAGCTGCGCGCGGATGACGTCGCCTTCGGCCTGACCGGTGCGCCGCTCGTCCGCCTCGCGCCGCCGCATATGGGCATAGGCCAGCGTCAACTCGATCGGGTCGGCGAACTGGAACTCGGCACCGATCTCCCAGTCGTCCGTCTCCAGTCGCGGGGCATTCAGCGCGGCCTTCCACCCGCCCCGATAATGCTGCCAGCGGGCAAAGGGCGTGACCTCGCCCAGCGGGCTGTCCTTGATGCGGAACATTGTCTGCACATAGCCGCCGGTCAGCGGCTTTTCGGCGATGGCGCCCAGCGCGATGTCATATTCCGGCCCCTTGCCCCAGTTCCACTCCGCCTGGATGCCGAACGGTTGGGGATACAGGATGGCGTGCAGCCCCACCCGCTCCTCGCTGAACGCCGTCGCGCTGACGCCGCCGCTGCGCAATTCGGGTTGGAAGTCGTTGCGCAGCAGCGCTCCGCCCACCTCCACCACCTGACCGCCGAGCACGCCGCCCAGTTCGATGGGCCATGTCGCCATCGCCACGGTCATCAGGCCGTTGTTGCTTTCCCGACGATTGCTCCCCTGCCCGTTATAGACCGACAGGCTGAACGCGCCGTAATTGCCGAACAATTTCTGCCCATCCTCCTCCAGCCGGTCCCAGATCCGCTGAAACCGGGGCGGCGTGTAGAACAGGGTGACGCCAGTATCGCGCTCGCCGGGCACCGCGCTGTTGATGGCATCCGTCCGATCGATGGGCACCCGGTTGGACGAGGATTGCAGGTTTTCCCAACCGAACGGCACCTTTGCCTGGCCGAACCGCACCTGCCAGCTTTTGGCGTCGTCCAGGAACCAGTCGACATAAGCATCGCGCAACTGGGCATAGGCCTCGCGCGGCTCGCCCGCTGTCTGGTTGCTGACTGCAACGGCGAAATCGGGCTGGAAGTAAAAGGACATCCGGTCGCTGATATCGCCCTGCAGGACCAGCCGGATGCGCCGGAAACTGAAATTACCACGGTCGCTGATCCCACCATCGGCTACGGAACGCAGGCGAGCGACACCGTCCGGTGCCGTCGCGTCCCCCGCAACAATCTCGTTCACCCGCAACTGGGTATAGCCGCGCAACTGGATGCGATCATACCAATTGGCAGGCTTCAGCGGTGCCTCGGCTACGGCGAGCTGCACCGGCGCTTCCACCGCAGTCACAGCGGCCGACGGCGCTGCAAATGCCTGTCGCGGTTCGGGCACGGGCTGCGGCGCGGCAGGCTGCTTTGCCATTTGCGCCTTCAGCTCGGCTACCGTCGCCTTCAGCTCGTCAATCTGTCGTTGCAGTTCCTCGACGGTTTGCGCCCGTGCGGCATCGACCGGCAGGAACAGCGCCATGGCACCGATGGCAAGCGCACCGCCCGCCCGCCGCAGCGGGGCATATTGCAACATTTCTGTCACGAAAAACCCCTCCGCCGTCACAAATGGTTCACGATCGCGTCGGGCGCCCGATGGACCACCCCCCGCCCCGATGCAACCCCGTCAGCGGCGCCGCAGCCGCCCGATCGCCGTGTCCAGCGCCTGCAGAAAGGCGGAACGATCTGCCTTGCCGAACGGCTTTGGCCCGCCCAGCTGATCGCCCCCGGCGCGCAGGTCGGCCATGATCGCGCGGGTCGCGATGGCGCCGCCGATGGAACTGGTCGTGAACGGCTTGCCGGTCGGTGCCAGGACGGTCGCGCCCGCTTTCAGGCAACGGTCCGCCAGCAGGATATCGGCCGTGACAACGATGCTGGCCGCATCGCTCGCCTCGGCGATCCAGTCATCGGCGGCGTCGAACCCGTCGCTAACCACGACACGCTCAATCAGCGGGTGATCCGGCACGCGCAAATGGCTGTTGCTGACCACCGTCACCGCCACCGCGTGCCGCCACGCGACCTTGTAGATTTCGTCCTTGACCGGACAGGCATCGGCATCGACCAGGATGCGTAAACTCATTTCGGACGCGGACCCCGATGCGCTGGCTTGCCTGCGCCCGGCCCCTTGCGGAACGGCTTGGGTCCGCCGCGCGGCGGCCCTGCCGGTCGGCTGGGCTGCGCCTTGTGCAGCGTCGGGCGTGCCCGCACTGGCCCCGCGCGGTGGTCTGCCCGGGCACCGGCCTCCGGCCCGCCCTGGGCTGGTTCGATGCGGACCACTTCCTCGTCGCTCTCGGTTTCGCCCGTGCGAATCACCGCCGCCTGGAACTTCGCGGCGATGGCGCGGGGAATCTGGAAATGCGTCTCATGCTGGCCGATGCGGATCGCACCGACCTCGTTCTTGGTGATGTGCCCGCGCCGACAGATCAGCGGCAGGATCCAGCGCGCATCCGCATTCTGGCGCCGGCCGATGTCCAGCCGGAACCACACCGTATCGTCGAAGCCCGGCCGGTGCCGCTCCTGCTGCGCGGCGCGGCGGGCATCGGGCGTGTTCTCGATCAGCTCCTCTGGCTGCGGCATGGCGGCGCGGTGGGCACGAACGAGCGCAGCGGCGATATCCTCTGCAGACTTTTCCGTCAGCAGCCGTGCGGCCAGTGCCCGGTCCTCGTCATCCACCTCCACCGGCGCAAGCAGCGCCGCGATCAGCCGTTCGCGGTCCTGCTCCCGGATCGCCTCGGCACTCGGCGCCTCGATCCATTCGGCGGCGATGCGCGCCCCGCGCAGCATGGATTCGACCCGGCGGCGACGGGGATAGGGTACGATCAGCACTGCCGTCCCCTTCTTGCCCGCCCGCCCCGTGCGGCCCGACCGGTGCTGCAACGTCTCCGCATCGCGCGGAATCTCGACATGGATGACCAGGCTGAGCGTCGGCAGGTCGATGCCGCGCGCTGCTACGTCCGTCGCCACGCAGACCCGCGCCCGGCGATCGCGCAACGCCTGCAGCGCCTGATTGCGCTCCGACTGGCTATGCTCGCCGGACAGGGCGACGACGCCGAACCCGCGCTCCTGCAAGGTCGCGTGCAGATGGCGCACATTGTCGCGGGTGGCGCAGAACAGCATCGCCGTCTCCGCCTCGTGAAAGCGCAGCAGGTTGACCACCGCCGCCTCGATCTCGGCAGGTGCGACGGTCACCGCCTGATAGGCGATGTCGCCATGCCCGCGCTCGTCCCCGACCGTCGAGATGCGCAGCGCATCGCGCTGATACCGCCTGGCCAGCGCCACGATCGGCCCCGGCATGGTGGCGGAGAACAGGAGCGTCCGCCGCCCCTCGGGCGTACCGTCCAGAATCTGCTCCAGATCGTCGCGGAAGCCCATGTCGAGCATCTCGTCCGCTTCATCCAGCACGGCGGCGCGCAGGCTCGACAGGTCGAGCGCCCCCCGCTCCAGATGATCGCGCAGCCGCCCCGGCGTGCCGACGACGATATGCGCGCCCGCGCGAAGCGCCCGCCGCTCCTTGGACTGGTCCATGCCGCCGACACAGGTGACGACGCGCCCGCCCGCTTTGCCATAAAGCCACATCAGTTCGCGGCTGACCTGCAGCGCAAGTTCCCGAGTCGGCGCGATGACCAGCGCCAGCGGCCGTTCGGCTGGCGGCGCGGTGCCGTCGATATCCAGCAGGTCGCCCGCCATAGCCAGGCCGAACGCGACGGTCTTGCCCGATCCCGTCTGGGCGGAAACGATCAGGTCGCGCCCTGCGGCTTCGGGGGCCATGACGGCGGCCTGCACGGCGGTCGGCTCGGCATAGCCCCGTTCGGCCAAGGCTTCGGAAAGGATGGGGGGCAGATCGGAAAAGGACATGAATCTCGCAAACGGTCGGCCCGGCGCAGACGCGCGGGGCGGGAGGGGACAGGGGTAAAGGCCGGTCGCCGGAACAGGGCCTCTCGCTCACCCATCCATGGCGGCACTCGGCCGGTTCGTGCGCGCCATAACCGCTTTCAACGGAAAAAGCGCGTGCTGATTTCTGGGAGGGTGCCCAGCAACAACAAGTTGGCGCCCATCATAAAGCCCCTCCCCTTCAGGGGAGGGGTTAGTTGGGTCCGTCTGCTGATCACCGATACAGAAACGGCATTTGTTCTGCTATTGTTCCGTCGTCATGTCGAGTCGCCCCGACCTTCCTCCGCGCCCGCTGCGCTGGCTGTTCCTCGATCTGAACAGCTATTTCGCGAGCGTGGAGCAACAGGATAATCCCGCCCTGCGCGGCCACCCGGTCATCGTCGCACCGGTGGACAGCGACACAACGGTCGCGATCGCCGCCTCGGTTCAGGCAAAGCGTTTCGGCATATCCACCGGCACGCCGGTGTGGGAGGCAAAGCGGCTGTGCCCCGACATCCGCATCACGCCCGCCCGGCATCACCGCTATGTCGAGGTGCATGACGCGATCGTTGCCGAGATCTGGCGGCATATTCCCGTCACCAAAGTCTGCTCGATCGACGAGGTCGCCTGCCGCCTGCTGGATAACGAGAACAGCCGGGAACAGGCGGTGGCGCTGGCCCGGCGGATCAAGGCGGGGATCCTGGCCAATGTCGGCGAATGCCTGACCAGTTCGGTCGGCATCGCGCCCAACCGGCTGCTGGCGAAACTCGCCAGCGACATGCAGAAACCCGACGGACTGGTGGTGTTCGAGGGGGATGAGCTGCCCGAGCGCCTGTTCGACGTGCCGCTGCGCGACATCGCCGGCATCGGGGCGAAGATGGAGCGGCGGCTGGCGCGCGACGGCGTGCTCGACATCCGCCAGCTCTGCGCCCGCCGCCCCCGCGATGCGGGCACCGCCTGGGGCGGCACCAATGGCGACCGGCTCTGGTATCTGCTCCACGGCGTCGACCTGCCGGAAAAGCCGACCCAATCGCGAACCATCGGGCACAGCCACGTCCTGTCGCCGCAAAGGCGTGGGGCCGAACCCGTGCGCCTGACCGCCCGGCGACTGGCGCTGAAGGCTGCCAGCCGGCTGCGGCGCAAGGGGTATCTCAGCCGCCTGCTGGTCCTGCATGCCCGGTTCGAGGACAAGGCAAAGTTCCAGACCAGCATCAAATTGCCAGCGACGCAGGACAGCTTCGTCGTGCTTTCCGCGCTGGAACAGCTGCTGCCCCGGTTGCGCGCCGCCGCCGCCGAACGGCCCAGGGGCGTTCAGGTGCGGATGATCGGCGTCACGCTGATGGAAATAGAGCCGTTGGCGGGCGAACAGGCCAGCCTGTTCGCCGCGCTGGACCCGGACGATCCGCTGGCGCGCGAAACGCGGACGCTCAAATTGTCAAAGGCGATGGACCGCATCAATGAACGGTTCGGGCGTCATGCCGTCTCCGTCGGGCCGATGACGGGCGGGCGGCTCGACCGGGTGGGGGCAAAGATCGCCTTTGGCCGCATTCCGGAGGCGCACGAGTTTCACGATTGAGCGCCGGAAACTTGATCCCCGGCGCACGATCATCGCGGCGACGTTCCCCGGGCTTGACGATATATGCTGCATGGGCGAAGCGTTCTGCACCATGAAAAACCTCTCCCTGCTCGCCGTCGCGGCAGCGCTTGCTGCGACCCTTTCCGCCTGCAATTCCGAACCGGAAGTCGTTTCCAGCCGGGCGCCCGATCCCTATGCCGAAGCGCGCAAAAAGGCCGGCCCGGTCGAGCTGCCGCCATCGATCCGCGAAAGCGTGACCTTTCGGTGCAAGGACAATAGCCTGCTCTATGTCGATTTCTTCAACGGCGATCAGCAGGTCAACCTCAAGACCGAGCCGACCGCAACGCCGGTTCAGCTGAAAGCGCCTGCCGCCGGCGAACCCTTTGTCGCCGAGGGTTACGCGCTGTCGGGCACCGCCAAGTCGGTCACCGTCACCCTGCCGGGCAAGTCGGAGCAGAGCTGCACCGCCTGATCTGCGGGCCTGCCAAACGATATCAAGCATCCAGCAACGGGGCCGTCGGCGCAGACCGGCGGCCCCTTTTTTCGCCCGCCCTTCGGTCAGCGACGGGGCAACAGGTCAAGCGCGGCGGCGGTCATCGCCTCGGTCGCGGTGGCGATGACCTTTTCCGCATCGGGCGCCCAGCCGCCATTGTGGAGGGACGGGAGCGCTGCCGTCCCCGCCTCGGCCGCAGCCCAGCGATCCTGCGGCACGCCGCCGACCCAGAACAGCGTTGATTGAATGCCCTTGTCCGCCAGCCAGAACCGGCTGAAATCCTCGCCGCCCATCGTCGCTGGTACCTCGCGCACGCGGTCGGTGCCGAACCGGCCGGTGAACAGGGTGCGCAGCCGGCCGGTCTGGGGTGCCGTGTTGAAGGTGGCGGGCGTGAATTCATCCTGCACCGTCACCACCGGCAACCGGTCGTCCGGGATCCCGGCAGCGATCGCCTCTCCCTTCGCGATGCGGGCAATGCCGTCCAGCAGCTTCTTGCGAACGGAATCCGAATAGCTGCGCACCGTGATCTGCAGCTTGGCCTCGTCAGGAATGATGTTGTGCTTGGCGCCGGCATGGATACTGCCGACCGTCACGACGCCCGGTTCGCTCTGCACGTCCAGCTCGCGCGACACCAGCGTCTGCAACGCGCCGACGATCCGCGATGCCAGCACGATCGGATCCTGGGTGGTGTGCGGATAGGCCCCATGTCCGCCCTTGCCCCGCACCAGCACGTCGACGGAATCGACATTGGCAAAGATATAGTCGTCCTTCATGCCGATGACGCCTGCGGGCATCCCGGCACTGTCATGGAAACCGATGACATGGGCAGGCTTCGGAAACCGGGTGTACAGGCCGTCGGCCAGCATCATCCGCGCGCCCTTGCCCACTTCCTCCGCCGGCTGGGCGATCATCACGACGGTGCCGGACCACTCGCCCTTCATCGCCGCCAGGTTGCGCGCGGTGCCGACCCAGCTTGCCATGTGCGTGTCGTGGCCACAGGCGTGCATGACCCCGGTTTCCACCCCGTCGGCCGTCGTCGCGCGGACCTTCGACGCATAGGGCAGGCCGGTCGCCTCCGTCACCGGCAGGCCGTCCATGTCGGCTCGGATCATGACGACCGGGCCGGGGCCGTTGCGCATCACCGCCACGACGCCGGTGCCGCCGACCTTTTCCGTTACCTCGAACCCCAGCTTGCGCACTTCCTCGGCCATTCGGGCGGCGGTTTTGACTTCCTGCAGGCTCAGCTCGGGCGCGGCGTGCAACGTCCGGTACAAGGTCATCAGCGACGGCATCTCCCGCGCGGTCGCGTCGCGGACGGGGTCGGCAAGCGCGGGCGTGGCCCATAACAGGCTGGCGGCGGCAATGGCACGGATCATCTTCGATTTCCCCCGGGACTGGTGCCGCACCATCAAAGCGCGCTGCCGGTGTGTCAATCATCCGCCGCCCGACGATCGGTCAAACGAAAAAGCCCGGCGGTCGACCCGCCGGGCTTTGTCGAACATGGGTTGATCAGAGGATCAGCGCATCAGCGCCGTCACCTCCACCTCGCCCACGCCTGCGCCCAGCGAGCGCAGCTTGGCATTGGCGTCGGCCTGCGCCTCGACCATGCAGCCTTCGCTGGTCAGCCGCTCGGCCTCGGTCTGCTTGCCATAGCCACGGCACATACGGCGGATGGCCGTGCCCACCCGGTCGTTCAGTTCGGCCCGGTCGGCGGCCATGCCGAGGTCGAGGTCGGCCAGCATGATGGTGGTGGACACAACGCGCTGATCGGCCATCGCCGGAACAGCAACGGTCGCCACGGCGGCTGCCGCGGCGAGCATCAAGGTGCGGGTCATTGTTCTCGTCTCCTGCTTCTGCGGTATTCTTATGTTCTTCGGCGCGTCGGCTATCGCCGTATCACGTCCGCCCATAACGCCGCCCGGTCGTTACCGGTTGCGACGTTCGGGTGATGTTGCATTATTTCATTCCGACCGGGGCTTCTATTGCAAAATCGGCACGTTGCAGCTGCGAAGAGGCACGATGTGCGAACGGCTTGATTTGGACTATACTGGCGCTGGGTAAGGCAAGGGCGCGCTGGCGACAGTGCCGGGGCGACTATTCGGGGGGATAATCGCATGAAATCAAATGGCTTTCATGCCGCCATGGGCGGCGCGTGCCTGTTGCCGATGGCGTTGCTGGCGGGCGACTCGGCGGCGCAGGTGACGTCGGGGCCGGTGGCCCGTTACTGGATCGATGCCGAAACCATGGGCGGAATGGCCGCAATGGGCGGCGGCATGGACATGATGGCAATGATGGCCGGGGGTGGCCCGCCCAAGGCGGCGCACCGCGTCGAACTGCATCTGGGCTCGAACACGGCAGCCCCCGCCGCCGGGCCGAAGGCGGATCATTTCATGCCGCCAGCCGCGCGGATCGGGGCCTCGGTCCCGCTGGATACCCCGCGCAGCGGTACCGGCAGCCCGGACTCCACCGAGTTCAAGCGGCCAAAGGGTCGCCTGCTGATCTATTGGGGTTGCGGAGCAAAGGCGGGGCCGGGCCAGCCGGTCGTCATCGATTTCGCCAAGGTCGCCGCCGGGCAGTTCCCGCCGGGCCTGTTCACCACCAGCGTTCCCGCCGAACGCGGCCCTTCATCCGCCAACAGCCGCACCTATGGCCATTGGCCCAACGCGCTCGACCGTCGGGCCACGAAGCCGCCGGTATCGCTGATCGGCACGCACCGCATCGCCGGCAATTACAGCCCGGAAATCCGGTTCGACCTGACCCGCGACTATATGCCCGCCTTGACCGTCAGCGCGGCCGACGGCCCGAGTGGAACGCTCGACCTGAACTGGCAACCGGTCACCGACGCCACCGGCTATTATGCCTGGGCCGTCGGCGGCAAGGGGATGGAAAGCGGCAGCGGCGACATCGTGTGGTGGACATCGGCGGCGGCCCAGCAATTCGGCGGCGGCCTGTCCGACTGGCTGTCCCCCGCCACGGTCCGGCGGCTGATCGGCGACAAGGTGGTGATGGCCCCCACCGTCACCCAGTGCACCGTCCCGGCAGAGGCCAAGCGGGCGGCGGGCGACGCCATTGTCACCTTCATGACCGCTTACGGGCCAGAGGCCGACTTTGCCTATCCGCCCCGTCCCACCGATCCGAAACTGCCCTGGAACCTGATCTGGACGGCAAAGGTGCGGTTCAAGTCGACGACGATGGTGATGCCAGGGATGCCCGATATGTCGGTAATGGGCGGCGACGCCGAAGACCGGACCGAGGCACCCGCCAGCGAAGCGACGCCCGAGCCCAAGAAGAAGCGGTGCCGCCCCAGCCTTGGTGGATTGCTTGGCGGAAGCATCTGCTGACCCATCGGCAGGCGGATCGATCGCCGATTGGTGAAGCGGGCGTTTACCCGATCTTTGCGAACGGACGGCTATCCCCGCGCCGATGTCGTTTCGCCTGACCCTGTGCCTGATCGCGATGCTGATGCTGGTATGCACGCCAGCGGCGTCGCAGGCATCCGATATCGGTGCGGTCCGAACGCTGACGGTCTGCATCTCCGCGGTTCAGCCCGGCGATACGCCGGCATCGCCAGTTCAGCGGCGGGCGATGTGCGGCACCGATCAGACACGGCTTGGCCCGGGCGATTTCTGGGCGGTATCCGAACCGCTCAACGACCGGATTTCGATCGACAATCCGATGCGGGTCCGCATCGCCAGCGTCTGGCAGGATCGCATCGCACTCACTGCCATCTACGCCGACGGGCGACAGGTGACTCAGTCGCTGAACAATCGCGGGATCAGCCAGCATATCCAATTGGGCGCGCTGATCGAATGGGAACTGCCGCACCATAAAGCGCCGCTGCAGCGGCTGGTTTGGCGGGTGGACGACAGCGCCAATCTGCGCGGGGTGCTGCTGGGTGCGCATATCCTGGACCACCGGTCGGTCGATTACCACAATCTGCGCATGGCCGCGATCTATGCCGGCTTTGTCGGGCTGGCCCTGGCCCTGATCATCTACAATCTGGCGATGTGGGCGGCGCTGCGTCACCGGTTTCAGGCGCAATACTGCATCATGGTGGCGTTGCTGATCGGCTATATGGTGTCGTCGTCCGGCCTGCTCGCCTGGGTGATCCCGGATCTGGCGAACAACGACCGGCTGCGGATCAATCATTTCTTTCTGGCGACGTCGGCTGCCGCGGCCCTGGCCTTTGCCAACCGCTATTTCGAACCGCGGATCACCGCCGGCTGGGTCGGCCGGTTGCAGGCGGTGGTGATGGGGGCGCTGGTGACGGCGGGGATCGGCTTTGCCCCGCTGTCGATGCTGTCGATCGGGCTGGCGGACCGGCTCTATTCGCTGATCTTCGCAGGCTTGATGCTCCAGGCAAGCGTGCTCACCTGGGCCTGCTGGCACCGGCGCAGCGATTACCGGCTGATGTTCTCGATCGCGTGGGGCCTGCCCGTCCTGTCCGGACTGGCGCGCACCGCCGCCAATCTGGGGCTGATCCCCTGGAACTTCTGGCTCGACAATTCCACGATCATTGCCATGTCCGCAGAGGCGCTGTTGTCGTCGCTGGCCATCGCCTATCGCATCCATCTGCTCAGCCGGGAACGCGATGCCGCGCTTGCCGGGGCAGTGGCGGCACAGTTGCTGGCGGATACCGATCCGCTGACCGGGCTGCTCAACCGCCGCTCCTTTCTGTCGCGCGCCATCGGGCGGACCGGCGACCAGCAGCTGATGATCATCGACATCGATCATTTCAAACGGGTCAACGACACGCTGGGCCATGATGGCGGGGACGAGGTGCTGCGCATCTTTGCCCGTGTCCTGCGCGAGGTGGCAAGCGAGGGCGCACTGGCGGCACGGATCGGGGGCGAGGAATTCGCGCTGGTTCAGGATGCCGCCCGCGCGGTCCGGCCCGACACCATCCTGGACCGCCTGCGCACGGCCCGGATGCCGTTCGACCTGACGGTTACGGCCAGCATCGGCTGTTCCGTCGGCCCGCTGTCGGACGAACGCGACTGGAAACAACTGTATCGCGCGACAGACCGTGCCTTGTTCGATGCCAAGGCGGCGGGCCGCGACCGGGTGCGCGACGCCCGATCATCCGCTGCCGCCTGAGCCGTGCACGGCCATATCGTTTCGCCCCCGGTTCACTTGTCGTTCAGCGATATTCAGGTTAAAGCAAGCTGACACAAAACGGGGAGAATGCGCGGTGCGGAAACGTCGGATCATGCTCGGGGCCGCGCTTGCGCTGCTCGTCATGGTCGCCATCCGTCAGCCTAGCGCCGATATCCGCATCATGACCCATGATTCGGGTGATTCCGCCCCGCATCGCATTCAGGCAGCGGTCGATCTGGGCGTGCTCGCCGTCAATGTGCTCATCACCTGGACCGCGCGGCGCGTCGTCGCGCCAGCTTGACGCAGCGTCATCCGGAACGCCGTTGAATTGGCCGGTTTCGGTTAGCGCAACCACGCTTGCGCGGGCTGAAACCCGTGCTTACACCTGTGTCAATGACGGATTTTGATCCTCTTTGGCGTGCGCATTATCGGCATCCCGGACCCTGGGATCAGGCGCTGCCGCCGACCAGCATGGTGGCCCTGTTCGATCAGACGGCACGGGCGAAGGGCGCTGCCCCGCTGATCGATTTCATGGGCCGCCATTACAGCTATGCCGAAACGCTGGACGGAGCCAATCGCGTCGCCGCCGGCCTTGCCGCCATGGGCTATGGCAAGGGCGACCGGATCGGCCTGTTCCTGCCCAACGTCCCCCATTATGTCGCGGCCTATTACGGCATCCTGAAACTCGGCGCGACGGTCGTCAATTTCTCCCCCCTCTACACCGCCGACGAGCTGGCGGCGCAGGTGGCGGATTCGGGCACGCGCGTGCTGTTCACCCTGTCGGCCACGGCGTTGTTGCCGACTGCGCTGAAGGTGCTGGAGCGCAGCTCTCTGGAACGGCTGATCGTCGGATCGGTCGCTGGCGCGCTGCCTGCGGGCAAGTCCATCCTTTATCGCCTGTTCCGCCAGAACGAGGTGACCGAAAAGCCGGACGACGCCCGCGTCACTGCCTTTTCCGCGTTGATCGCCAATGACGGCCGCTTCGATGCGCCCGCGCTCGATCCCGAATGCGACATCGCGCTGATCCAATATACCGGCGGCACCACCGGCACGCCAAAGGGCGCGATGCTCAGCCATCAGAACCTGTCGGCGAATGCCCGTCAGGTCGCCTGGCTGGACCCGAAACTGGGCAAGCGCGCCGACCGGGTGCTGGGCGTGCTGCCCATGTTTCACGTCTTCGCCAACACCTGCGTCCTCAACCGCACCGTGGTGACCGGCGGCGAGATCGTGATGCTGCCCCGCTTCGACGCGGGCCAGGCGCTGGCGGCGATCCAGCGGGCGCGCTGTACCGCCCTGCCCGGCGTGCCGACCATGTACCGCGCGCTGCTCGACCATCCGAAACTGGCGCAAACGGACCTGTCGTCGCTTGAAATCTGCATCTCCGGTGGCGCCCCGCTGGCGGCGGAACTGAAGGCCGCGTTCGAGGCCAAGACCGGCGCCCGCGTGCTGGAGGGCTATGGCCTGTCCGAAAGCTCGGGCGTCGTGTCGACCAATCCCTATGAGGCGGAGGGCAAGACCGGGACCATCGGCCAGCCGATCATCGGCACCCGCATCCGCCTGGTGGACAAGGAGGATCCGTCGAAACCCGCGCCGAAGGGTGAGCCGGGCGAAATCGTGGTGTGCGGGCCACAGATCATGTGCGGATACTGGAACCGTCCCGAGGCCGATGCCGAGGTGTTCATCGACGATCCCGACACCAATGTGCCCGGCCGTCACTGGCTGCGCACCGGCGATGTCGGCACCATCGATGCCGACGGCTTCGTCCGCATCGTCGACCGGCTGAAGGACATGATCGCCGTCGGGGGGTTCAAGGTGTTTCCCAGCCAGATCGAGGCGATCCTCTATCACCATCCGGCGGTGAAAGAGACGCTCGTCATCGGCCTGCCCGACGCCTATCTGGGCGAGCGACCGCACGCCTATGTCACGCTGCATCCCGAAGCGGAGCCGGTGGACGGCGACACCCTGCGCGACTGGCTGAACGCCCAGATGGGCAAGCACGAGCGGGTGGCGAGCGTGACCATCCGCCTGACCCTGCCCAAGACGATGATCGGCAAATTGAGCCGCAAGGACCTGATCGCGGAGGTGATGGTCGATAGGAGCCGGGACTAAACTTTCAGCTTCAAGCGTTTTACCCAAATCGTTCGTGTCGAGTAGGTGTCGAGCTTGTCGAGACGCCGTATCGAGACAGGCTCCCGGAATGTTCCTCGATACGCCTTCTGGACAGGCTCGAAGGCACTCGGAACGAACGGGTTTCTGCTTGATGCTCGCTCCGCATCCCATTGATGACCAGCATCAGCCCGGTTGCAACGATCGGGGGCCTGCCGCATAGCTGCGCCCATGGCCGAGGATATTCAAGTCGCGCAGCTCTCGTTCGAGGATGCGCTGAAGCAACTGGAAGCGATCGTGACCCAGCTGGAAAGCGGCGATGTGCCGCTGGACCGCGCGATCGAGCTGTATCGACAGGGCGATGCCCTGCGTCGCCAGTGCGCCGAACGGCTGGAGCGCGCGCAGATGCGGATCGAGGCGGTGCGCGCCGGGGCCGATGGCCAGGCGACCGGTACCCAACCCTTCGCCGCAGGATAACGGCCGCGATGGGGGGAATGTCACCGCTGCTCGTCGAAGCGCTCGCCGATGTCGGCGAGGAAATCGACCGCCAGTTCGACGCGCTGCTGCCCGTGCCGGACGATGCCCGCGCCGACCTGTATCGCGCGATGCGCCATGCCAGCATTGGCGGCGGCAAAAGGCTTCGTCCGCTGCTGGTGTTCGCCACCGCGCGGCTGTTCGGGGTCGACCGGCGCTGCATGGCGCGTGCCGCACTGGCGATCGAGGCGATCCATGTCTATTCGCTCATCCATGACGATCTGCCCGCGATGGACGATGACGATATGCGCCGGGGCAAGCCGACGGTGCACAAGGCTTTCGATGAGGCGACGGCGATCCTGGCGGGCGACTGCCTGCACGATCTCGCCTTCGATGTGCTGGCGCATGAGGACACCCACGCCGACCCCTTTGTCCGCGTCGAGCTGATCGCCGATCTTGCCCGCGCGGCCGGCCCGGCCGGCATGGGCGGCGGTCAGATGATGGACCTGAAGGCGGAGGAAACGACCTTCGACCTCGCCACTGTCACCCGGCTTCAGGCGATGAAGACCGGCGCCTTGATCGCCGCCTCTGTTGAGGCAGGCGCGATCCTGGGCCGCGTGCCGCCGGAAGGGCGCACCGGCCTGCGCGGCTATGCCCGCGACATCGGCCTGGCGTTCCAGATCGCCGACGACCTGCTCGACGTGGAGGGCGACGAGGAAGCGGCGGGCAAGAAGCTGCGCAAGGACGGCGAGGCGGGCAAGGAAACCTTCCTCTCGCTGCTCGGCATCGAACGCGCCCGCGAACAGGCCCGGCTGCTCGTCGATCAGGCGATCGCCCATCTCCACGGCTATGGCGAGGAAGCCGACCTGCTCCGCGCCATTGCCCGCTACGTCCTGGAACGCGACCGGTGACGTCCCCCCGCACCGGCGTCTATCCCGGCACCTTCGATCCGATCACGCTGGGTCACATGGACATCATCCGGCGGGGCGCGAAGCTGGTCGACCGGCTGGTCATCGGCGTCACCACCAACCCGTCCAAGAACCCCATGTTTACCGTCGACGAGCGGATGGCGATGGTCCGGCGCGAGGTGGCGGCAATCGAGGGCGAGATCGAAGTGGTCAGCTTCGATTCGCTGCTGATGGACTTTGCCGAGCGGGAGGGCGCGGGGATCATCGTGCGCGGCCTGCGCGCCGTCGCCGATTTCGAATATGAATATCAGATGGCGGGCATGAATCAGCAGATCAACAACCGCATCGATACCGTCTTCCTGATGGCGGACGTCGCGTTGCAGCCCATTGCCAGCCGCCTGGTCAAGGAAATCGCGCTGTTCGGCGGCCCCATCCACCGCTTCGTCACGCCCGCAGTCGAGGCCGAGGTCATCGCGCGCGTCGATCGGATCGGTCGCAAGGGCAGTCCGGCGTGACGGCATTGGACTGACGGACGAATTGGGCTAAGCCGCCGCCGTTCATCCTATGATCGGGGTTTCGATGCGTTTCCTGTCCATCCTGTTTCTTGCCATGGCATCCCTGTGGACTGCGCCCGCTATGGCCCAGCAGACCTTGCTGGTGCCGAGCGACCGGCCGCCTGCGCCCTCCACCACGGACAAGGAAAATCTGTGGCTCCTTGATCTGTCCACCGGCGGTCGCGTCACCGTCTGGCTGCGGCCTGATGTTGCGCCGGGCCATGTCGAACGGATCAAGACGCTGACCCGCCAGAAATTCTATGACGGCACGGTATTCCACCGCGTCATCGACGGCTTCATGGCCCAGGGCGGCGATCCAAAGGCCGACGGGACGGGCGGGTCGGACCTGCCGGACCTGACCAAGGAGTTCAATTACCTGCCGCACGTCCGAGGTGCCGTTTCGGCGGCACGGCCGGGCGCGCCGCAGGGTGCACCCGCCGAAATCCGGGAAAAGGCGGAAAACGGCGCCAACAGCCAGTTCTTCATCATGCTCGCCCCGCGCCTGTCGCTGGACGGCGACTATACCGTGTTCGGCCGCGTGCTCGACGGCATGCAATATGTCGATCCGATTCCGCGCGGCGAACCGCCGGCCCAGCCCGCCCGCATCCTTCGCGCCTGGATCGCGGCAGACAATCCCCCACCCTATCAGCCGGACAGCACGCAACAGGCGGTTCCAAACGAGGATGCCGACCTGGTGATCCCGCCCGCCGGCAATTGACGGTCCGCCGCCGATGAAGGTGGACGCCTTTGACTTCGACCTGCCGAACGATCGGATCGCTCTGCGTCCGGCGGAGCCCCGCGACGCCGCGAGGATGCTCGTGCTCGACGGGGCGGCGACGCTCGACCGCCATGTCGCCGATCTGCCCGGGATGCTTCGCCCCGGCGATCTGATGGTGTTCAACGACACCCGCGTCATTCCAGCCCAGCTTCAGGGGTTGCGCGGCGATGCCCGGATCGGGGCGACGTTGCACAAGCGCGAAGGGCCGCGCCGATGGCGCGCCTTTGTCCGCAATGCCCGCCGCCTGCGCGACGGCGACCGCATCGATTTCGGCGCGGGCGTCAGCGCCATTGCAGACGAGCGCGGCGACGATGGCAGCGTGGCATTGACCTTCGAGGGGGCAGAACCGGTCGAACTGCTGCTGGAGCGCGCGGGCACGGTACCCCTGCCCCCCTATATCGCGTCGAAGCGGGCGATCAACGACCGCGACCGGGCGGACTATCAGACGATGTTCGCGCGAGAAGCCGGAGCGGTTGCCGCGCCCACCGCATCGCTGCATTTCACCCCCGATCTGATGGCCGCGATCGCGTCGGCCGGGATCGAAACGGCGACATTGACCCTGCATGTCGGGGCCGGCACCTTTCTGCCGGTCAAGGCGGACGACACCGAGGACCACCGGATGCACGCGGAATGGGGCCGGATCGACGCCGAAACCGCCGATCGACTGAACCGGGTGCGCGCCAGCGGCGGGCGCATCATCGCGGTCGGCACCACCAGCCTGCGCCTGATCGAAAGCGCCGCTGGCGAGGACGGGGTCATCCGCCCGTTCGAGGGGGATACCGCCATCTTCATCACCCCCGGCTACCGGTTTCGCGGCATCGACGGCCTGATGACCAATTTCCACCTGCCACGTTCCACCCTGTTCATGCTGGTATCCGCGCTGATGGGTCTGGACCGGATGCAGGCTGCCTATGCCCATGCCATCGCGTCGGAATACCGCTTCTACAGCTATGGCGACGCCAGCCTGTTGCTGCCGGGCAACGCTGCGGGATGAAACTGCAGCGATCAACTCATACAAATATGCCAGTTTGGAACTTTATTGCGCCCTCGACCTATGCGGCGTAACCAGGTTTCATAATTGGCCGGATTTTTGAACAGCATTGCAAGTTTTGCATTCATGCTTCAGTTGACAACGTAAGACAAATCGTTAGGGCGCGGATTGACAGTGATGGCCACTGTGATACCGCTAACAGCGCGATTCAACGGACTCGCGTGTAACACGATACCCGGCGGGCAAATATGTGCCCGACCATTAGGAGGGGGAATATGAAGCAATTCACGCTATCCACAGCTTTGGTGCGCTCGGCGTCTGTGATCGCCGTGGCTGCAAGCCTGGCCGTCCCGGCCGCCGCTTTTGCGCAGGACGTTGATCCCAACGCCGCCGAAGTGGGCCAGGATCCTGCCGACGAGGATATCGTCGTCGTCGGCGTTCGCGGCTCGATCCAGCGCGCCATCGATATCAAGCGCAACTCCGCCGGCGTCGTCGACGCCATCTCCGCCGAAGACATCGGCAAGTTCCCCGACACCAACCTGGCTGAATCGCTGCAGCGCATCACCGGCGTGTCGATCAGCCGCGTGAACGGCGAAGGCTCGCAGGTCGCGGTCCGCGGTTTCTCGGGCGGCTTCAACCTGGTCACCATCAACGGCCGTCAGCTGCCGGCATCGAACGTCGATACCAGCGCCGGCAACGCCTTTGCGCGCGGCACGGGCCGTTCGTTCGACTTCCAGAACCTGGCATCGGAAGGCGTCAGCGCGCTTGAGGTGTACAAGACCGGCCGCGCCAGCGTGCCGTCGGGCGGCATCGGCGCCGCGATCAACATCGTGACCCGCAAGCCGCTCGATTCGCGCGACACCGGCTTCACCGGCTCGGTCGGCGCCAAGGCGCTGTACGACGTGTCGATGTCCGACGCCGAAAACGACCGCAGCCATGTCACCCCGGAACTGTCGGGTCTGCTGAACTGGACCAACGAGGACAGCACCTTCGGCGCGACCCTGTTCGGCAGCTACCAGCTGCGTAACTCGACCTCGGTTCAGGCGAACCCGAACTACTGGAACATCGTGCCGCTGGCCGAATTCCTGAACTCGGGCACCTATGTGAATGCCAACACCGTGGTCGAAAACCGTCCGACCACGTCGTTCGTTCAGATCCCAAACGACAGCCGCTACCAGTTCTCGGAAAACCGCCGCGAGCGCATCAACGCGCAGGGCGTCCTGCAATTCCGTCCGAGCGACACCATCGACCTCAGCATCGACGCACTGTATGCGCGCAACACGCTGGAGGAAGACCGCAGCGAGCAGACCAACTGGTTCCAGCGTCCGTTCGGCCGCATCCGCTTCGACAACGATCCGCAGATGCAGTCGGCCATCTTCCTTCAGGAAGCGATCCAGGCCGACAAGGGCTATGAGCAGCAGCGCTTCTCGACCAAGACCGAGCTCTACTCGGTCGGCGGCAACCTGAAGTGGGAATTCGCCGACAACCTGTCGCTGTTCGTCGACGGCTATCATTCGAAGTCGGTTTCGAACCCGAACAACCCGAACGGCACGTCGGCCACGCTGGTCGCCATCGGCGCGCCGGTCCGCTCCAGCCACTCGCTGACCTATGTCGACGGGTTCCCGCAGCAGGCCGAAACCATCAACGACGCGACCAACCGTGGCGGCAACCGCAACGGCGTGCTCGACCTCGGCGATCTGGGTACCCAGGTCGGCCGCACCGTGACCTCGCGTCAGGAACAGCGCATCAACGGTGCGACTGCCCGCCTGGCATGGGATTTCGGCGATGGCAGCCGCTTCGATTTCGGCGGTCAGTATGTCGATTCGAACATGCGCTCCACTACGTCGCAGACCACCCAGACGCTGGGTGACTGGGGCATCACCGACACCGGTCTGGTCAACCAGCTGGCCGGCGATCTGGTCAGCACCTACTGCCTGACCTGCAAGTTCGATTCGTTCAATCCGGGTTCCACCGGATCGGCGCTGATCGCGTTCCGCGGCAACGCCGTCGATCTGAACAACGTCTTCAGCCCCTACTATGCCCAGCGTGGCAAGCCCGTCGGCCCCAACCCGCCGTCGGACGATTCGGTTGCTGAAAAGACCTGGGCGGTGTTCGGCCAGATGACCTGGAACGGCGAAATCGCCGGTCGCCGGGCACAGGCCGTGATCGGTGCGCGCTACGAACAGACGGACGTCCGTTCGGTCGGTATTCAGGCCATTCCGTCGGCGATCCGCTGGGCGGCCGATAACGACTTCTTCGTCGACGCCGGTGGCGCCGGTTCGGAAGTGGTCGGCTCGGGCAGCTATGAAAACCTGCTGCCGTCGCTCGACTTCAACATCGACATCGTCGACAATCTGGTTGGCCGCGTGTCGTTCAGCCGGACGCTGGCGCGTGCCGATTATGGCAACCTGTTCGCCACTGCCACGGCCGGCGCTCCGCCGCGTCCGACGGCAACGGGCGGCGTGCCGACCGGCAGCTCGCAGAACCCGGGTCTGCTGCCGCTGCTGTCCGACAATTTCGACGTCTCGCTGGAATGGTATTACCAGCCCTCGAGCTTCGTGTCGGTCGGCTTCTTCGACAAGCGCGTGCGCAACTTCATCGGCACGGGCGTGACCAACCGCAACCTGTTCGGCCTGCGTGACCCCGCCTCGGGCGCGGCAGGCAGCCGTTCGGGCACCGCACTCGCCTTCCTGCGCGCCAACAACTACGACGTGTCGGACATCAACCTGTTTTCCTACACTGCCCTCCTGGTGCAGAATAACGGGAACCAGGCTGCGGCCACGGCGGCGTTCAATGCCAACTATGCCAACGGCGCGCTGAACGATGCGTTCGTCAACACGCTGCTGGCTCAGGTCGACATCGTTGCCGATCCGAACGATCCGTTGTTCAACTTCGCCGTGTCGCAGCCGATCAACAACCGCGAGGGCCGCATCAACGGCTTCGAAGTGGCCTGGACCCACTTCTTCGGAGACAGCGGCTTCGGCTTCGCTGCGTCGTACACCAAGGTGAACGGCGACGTGAACGTCGATCCCTATGCCAACCCGAACGAGAACGTGTTCGCGCTGACCGGTCTTGGCGACAGCGCCAACCTGACCGGCATCTACGACAAGGGTGGCCTGTCGGCCCGCGTGTCGTACAACTGGCGCGACAAGTTCCTGTCGGCGACCAACCAGGGCGCGAACCGCAACCCGCTGTTCACGGCGGCGTTCGGCACGCTCGATGCCAATATCAGCTATGACATCAGCGAAAACTTCGCCGTCTCGCTGGAAGCGATCAACCTGACCAGCGAATCGCTGCGGCAATATGCCCGCACCGAAACGAACCTGGTGTTCGCTCAGGAACTGAAGCCCCGCATCCTGGTGGGCGGCCGCTTCCGCTTCTGATCCTTGCGGCATCAACGGTAAAATGGGGAAAGGCCGCTATTCGTAGCGGCCTTTTTCCTTTATCCCTTTCAGTGAAAGCATTGTCCTGATGAACCCGGTCCTGCTCAACAACATCGACCATGCCGACCTTCGCCTGGCGCCCGGCCATGGTGCACGCTTCGGCGATGCGGTGAACCAGGCGATCCTGCTGCCCAACGAGTTCGAGGCGGCACAGCGGGACTATGCGATCCTGCTGTCCCGCACGGCCGAAGGCCCGCTTCAGGCCGTGGCGATGCTGGGCATGGACCGCGAGGAAAACCTGTTCATCGACGGCGACCGCTGGGTCGCCCGCTATATCCCGGCCAGCATCGCGCGCGGCCCGTTCATGATCGGCTTTGTCGAACGCGAGGGCGAACGCCATCCGGTCATCAACGTCGATCTGGATCATCCCCGCATCGTCAGCGACGGCAGCGCGGGCCATCCGCTGTTCCTGCCGCATGGGGGCAACGCCCCGGTGCTGGATGCCGTGCTGGACGTACTGGGCACCCTGCACACCGGCCACGCCATCGCCGACGAATGCTATGCCGCGTGGGAGGCACTGGACCTGATCGAGCCGGTGTCGCTCGAACTCGCCCTCAACGACCGCGAAGTCTATGCGGTCGAGGATTATCTGACCATCAGCCAGGGGCGCTTTGCCGACCTGTCGGGGGACGAGCTGGCCGGTCTTCACGCCCGGGGTTTCCTGGCCCCGGCCTTCTTCCTCATCGCATCGCTCGGCAACATCAGCGCGCTGATCGATCGCAAGGTCGCCCGGCTGGCGGAGCAGGCGGAATAGCCGCCATGGCGCTGCCCACCCCGCGCAGGACCCGCGTGATCGAGGGGCTGGATGCCGCCACCCTGCCCGTGGCCGACCTGATCGCAGAAGGGCGACCGGCGATCCTGCGCGGGATCGGCCGTCACCTGCCGCTGGTCCAGGCGGGATTGCGCGGCGCGGGCGATGCCATCGCCTATCTGAAACAGTTCGACGGCGGCCGCCCGATCACCCTGTATCATGGCGACCCCGCCATCCGCAGCCGGTTTGGCTATCGATCCGATTTTGCCGCGCTGAACTTTCAGACCGAACGGGTGCCCTTGTCCCCCACGCTCGATCGGATCGCCGCGACGGGCGGATCGGCGGACCAGCCCAGCCTGTATGTCGGATCGACCGATCTCGACCGCTATCTGCCCGGCCTGCGCCAGGAAGCGGCGCTGCCCTTTGCCGATCCGACCCTGGCCGCGCACCCGCCGGTGGTCAGCATCTGGATCGGCAACCGCACCATCGCCAGCGCGCATTTCGACATGTCGAACAACATCGCCGTCACGATGGTCGGGCGGCGGCGGTTCACCCTGTTCCCCCCCGATCAGGTCGGCAACCTCTATCCCGGCCCGCTCGACCCGACCCCGGCAGGCCAGGTGGTCAGCACCGTCGATTTCGATACCCCCGATCTCGCGCGCCATCCCGGTTTTGCCGATGCGCTGGCTGCGGCGGAAGTGGCGGAAATGGAGCCTGGCGACGGGCTGATCTATCCGGCGCTGTGGTGGCATCAGGTCGAGGCGCTGGATCCGTTCAACGCCATGATCAACTATTGGTGGAATGTCGCCGCGCCGCACATGGACACGCCGATGAACACCCTGCTCCACGCCCTTATTTCCCTGCGCGACCGGCCGGATGCCGAAAAACTGGCGTGGCGTGCCCTGTTCGACCATTATGTCTTTGGCCCGGCCGACCGGGCGGGCGCGCATCTGCCCCCCGATGCACGGGGACCGCTGGCCGCCCCGCTCGACCCCCTCACCGCGCGCGCCCTTCGCGCGATGGTGCTACAGAAGATGAATCGATGACCCAGTCCGATCCGCCCCGCACCCGCCTTGTCATCGCCGGTGGCGGCACCGCCGGCTGGTGCGCTGCCGCCGCGCTGGTCAAACAGCTTGGCGCGCTGATCGACATCACCCTGGTCGAATCCGATGAAATCGGCACTGTCGGCGTCGGCGAGGCGACGATCCCCACCGTGCGCAGCTTTCATACCCTGTGCGGCATCGACGAACGCGAGTTCATGTCCGCCACCCAGGCGACGTTCAAGCTGGGCATCGCCTTCGAAAACTGGGCGCGGCCGGGCGACCGCTACATCCACAGCTTCGGCACCGTCGGCAAATCGACCTGGATGGCGGATTTCCAGCATATCTGGCTTGAGGCGCGGCGTCAGGGCATTGCCGGGCCGCTGGGCGATTATTGTTTCGAGCATCAGGCGGCCGATGCCGAACGCTTCTATGTCTCCGATCAGGCAAAGATCAGCTATGCCTTCCACCTCGATGCCACGGCCTATGCGCGCTTCCTGCGCACGCTCAGCGAGCGGCAGGGGGTCCGCCGGGTCGAGGGTCGGATCGCCCGCGTGGAACAGGATGGCGAAAGCGGCAACGTCACCGCGCTTCACCTGGACAATGGCACGGTCATTCCGGGCGACGTGTTCATCGACTGCACCGGTTTTCGCAGCCTGCTGCTCGGCGATACGCTGGGCGTACCCTATGTCGACTGGAGCCAGTGGCTGCCGATGAATGCGGCCCAGGCGGTGCAGACCGAGGCGGTTCGGCCTGCCCGCCCCTATACCCGCGCCATCGCCCATGAATCCGGCTGGCAGTGGCAGATTCCGCTGCAATCGCGGGTCGGCAACGGCATCGTCTATTCGACCGATTATCTGTCCGACGACGATGCGCGCGAGCGGCTGTTGGCGAATATCGAGGGTCGCCCGCTCACCCAGCCGCGCCAGTTGCGCTTTACCACGGGCCGACGCGAGCGGCTGTGGGATCGCAATGTCATCGGCATGGGCCTGTCGAGCGGATTCCTCGAGCCGCTGGAATCGACCAGCATCCACCTGATGATGATCGCCGTCACCCGGCTGATCCAGATGTTCCCCTTTGCCGGGACCAACGCGGCGGCGCTGGCCGAGCGTTACAACACGATCGGCATCACCGAACTGGAAGGGGTGCGCGATTTCATCATCCTGCACTATGCCGCGACGGAGCGGGATGACAGCCCGTTCTGGCGGCGCTGCCGCAGCATGGAATTGCCCGACAGCCTTCGCTCGCGGATGGCGCTGTGGCGGGAAAGCGCCCAGGCGTTTCAGGCCGGCGAGGATATCTTCCGGGTCGACAGCTGGATGCAGGTGCTGTTCGGCCAGCGGGTCGAGCCCCGGGACTGGCATGCCGTTGGCCGCATGATTCCCCGCGACAGGCTGGCCGGATCGCTTGCGGATCTCAAAAGCCAGATCGACCGGGCCGTCGCCCAGATGCCGCATCATGCCGATTTCGTGGCGGGATACTGTCCGGCCAAGGCCGCCTGACCCCTTGCGCGTCCGGCAAAGCGCCGCCACGGTCGGCTGATGGCTGCAATCCTGATCGCGCTGCTGCTGACCGCCCTGCAGGATCCGGCCGCCGGACAGCGCGGGGCAATGCCTGCTCCCGAATCCATGCCGATGCCCCGCGCCAGCATGATGGCCGAGCCGCTGGCGCTGTTCCTGGTCGGTTGCGACGCCGATCGGGACGCGGTGGTCACCCGCGCGGAACTGGATGCCTGTGCGCAGTCCAGCCTGCTGCCCCATCTTGACCGCGATGGCATGGCGGCGGGGTATCTGTCCTTTGGCGACTGGGCCGAACGGCACCTGGGGGATCGCAACGCCCTGCCCAGCCCCTTTGGCGTGGATACGGACGGCGACAACCGGATTACGCCCGCCGAGTTCGCCGCAACCCTGACTGCCGCCTTTGCGCGCATGGACCGCGACAGCGACGGGCGGCTGACCCGGGCCGAATTGCTGACGATCCGCACGACCGCCGGGCCGGGCGGGCCGGGCCGCCCGCGGTCGCGGCGTCGCTGATCCGGCCCATGGGCGGCGCGCACGACCATCGACACGACGGGGATTTCAGCCACGACCCCGATCATCACGGCCACGGTCACGGCCATGCGCATGGGCCAGGCAATTACGGCCGCGCCTTTGCGATCGGCACCGCACTCAATCTCGGCTTCGTCCTGGTCGAAGGCGGCGTGGGCTATGTCAGCGGATCGACGGCGCTGATTGCCGATGCCGGCCATAATCTGACCGATGTGGCGGGGCTGGTGATCGCCTGGATCGGGGCCAGCCTGGCGGCGCGGGCACCCACGGACCGCTTCACCTATGGCTTGGGCGCGGCATCGATCCTGGCGGCGCTTGGCAACGCCCTGTTGCTGCTGCTTGCGATTGCCGCGATCGCCGCCGAATCATTGCACCAGCTCGCCAATCCCGCCCCGGTGCCGGGCACCACCGTCATGATCGTCGCCGGGATCGGCATCGTCATCAATCTGGGCACCGCCCTGTTGTTCGCGCGGGGGCGGCGGGGTGACATCAACATTCGCGGCGCGTTCCTGCACATGGCGGCCGATGCTGCCGTTTCCGGCGGCGTGGTGATCGCCGGTGCCCTGATCCTGTGGACCGGTGCATCTTGGATCGATCCGCTGACCGGCATCGCCATCGCCCTGGTCATCGTGGCGTCCGGCTGGGGATTGCTGCGCGAATCGGTCGCCATGGCCCTGCACGGCGTGCCTCAGGGCATCGATCGCAACGCGGTCGCCGCCACGCTCGGCGCGCTGCCCGGCGTCGCCCGGCTCCACGACCTGCACATCTGGCCGATCAGCACGACCCAGGCTGCGCTGACGGTGCATCTGGTCATGCCGGACGGGCATCCCGGCGACGATTTTCTTGTGGCGCTGCAACATCGGCTGGCGCGCGAGCACCGGATCGGGCACATCACGGTCCAGGTGGAAACGGGAACCGGAACGGAATGTCGGCTGCATGGAGGGCATTGTTGAGCGCGGACGAAGCACCGCTCGCGCCCGCGATCCTGGCCGTGCCGTCGGACCCGATCTGCCGCCTGGTGATCTTCGATTTCGACGGCACCCTGTCGGACAGCGGCACCTGGTTCCTGTCCATCGTCGATGAACTGGCCGACCGCTTCCGTTTTCCGCATGTGACGCCAGAGGAAATCGAGATGCTGCGCGGTCGCACCACGCGCGAGGTGATCCGCACGCTCGGCATTTCCCGCTGGCGACTGCCCGCCATCGCCCGTTACGTCCAGGCGCGCTTTGCCGAAAATGCGCACCGGATCGAACTGTTTCCCGGCGTTTCGGAAATGCTGGAACAGGTGCACGCCAGCGGCATCCGCATTGCGCTGTGCACGTCGAACAGCGAAGCCAATGCCAAGGCAGTGCTCGGCCCGGCCAATGTCGCGCTGATCGAACATTTCGAATGCGGCGCCGGCCTGTTCGGCAAGGCGCGCAAGTTCCGCCGCCTGCTCCGCAAGCTGCGGGTCGCGCCGGGCGATGCCCTGTCCGTCGGCGACGAAACCCGCGACGTGACGGCAGCTCGCAAGACCGGGGTGCGCTGCGGCGCGGTGCTGTGGGGCTATGCCAATCCGGGCATCCTGACCGCCATGCAGCCCGACTGGCTGTTCACCGGCCCGGATCACGTCGTGCAAACGGTGCTGGGGCGGTAGCTCGTTCCTTGTGTTCCTGCGAAAGCGGGAACCCAGAGCGATAGAGACCAGCGGCCGGGGAATGCTTGGCTCCCGCTTTCGGCAGGGGCGCGCTTCATTTCATCGCGGTTAGGCCCTAAGGCGCGCGTCATGCCATCCCGTTTTCAATTCACCATCAACGCCACCGACGGCCGTGCCCGCACTGGCGAAATCGCCATGCAACGGGGCACCATCCGCACCCCAGCCTTCATGCCGGTCGGCACCGCCGCCACGGTCAAGGCGATGAAGCCCCAGGATGTCCGCGCGGCGGGTGCCGACATCATCCTGGGCAATACCTATCACCTGATGCTGCGCCCCACCGCCGAACGGGTGGCGCGGCTGGGCGGGCTTCACGCCTTCATGGGCTGGGACCGCCCGATCCTGACCGACAGCGGCGGCTATCAGGTGATGAGCCTGTCCGACCTGACCAAGCGCAGCGAGGACGGCATCGTCTTCAAAAGCCATCTCGACGGCTCGCGCCACCTGCTCACCCCCGAACGATCGATGGAAATCCAGCGGCTGCTGGGTTCCAACATCGTCATGGCGTTCGACGAGCTGGTGCCGACCACGTCGACGCGCGAGGTTCAGGCCGCCGCCATGGAACGGTCGATGCGCTGGGCGCGCCGCTCGCGCCAAGGCTTCGATGCGGGCGGCGATCATGCCGCCAACAACGCGCTGTTCGGCATTCAGCAGGGCGCGCTGGACGAGGGGCTGCGCAAGGCGAGCGCCGATGCGCTGCTCGACATCGGTTTCGACGGATACGCCATCGGCGGGCTTGCCGTGGGCGAGGGGCAGGAGGCGATGTTCGGCGTGCTCGACTATGCGCCCGCGCAACTCGATCCCGCCAAGCCCCGCTATCTGATGGGCGTTGGCAAGCCCGACGATATCGTCGGTGCGGTCGAACGCGGCGTCGACATGTTTGACTGCGTGCTGCCAACCCGGTCGGGCCGCACGGGCCAGGCGTTTACGCGATCCGGCCCGATCAACATCCGCAACGCCCGCTTTGCCGAGGATCAGGGGCCGCTCGATCCCGAATGCGCCTGCCCCGTCTGTACCAAATGGAGCCGCGCCTATCTGCACCATCTCGTCAGATCGGGCGAGATTCTGGGGGCCATGTTGATGACCGAACATAATATCGCCTTTTATCAGGCGCTGATGCAGGATTTGCGGAACGCCATCGCCCAGGGGCGGTTGACGGCATTCGCAACGGATTTCCGCACCCGCTATACTGGCGGGCGACAGAATTGACGCGCTGGAGAGAAGCCTTGACTGACGAACCGACCCGAAAGAACGGCAACGAAATCACCGACGTCGCGCTGAGCGCCAAGGCCACCCGCGAGGCGATCGAGGAAGCCAATGCCGGCGATCCCGCCAAGTCGGCTGACGAAGTTCGCCGCTGGCCGACCAGCACCATCGGCATTGCGGCCGGGATCGGCGTCGGCTCCGCCGCACTGGTCGCAGCACTGCTCTATGCCAATCGCGGCAAGGGCAAGAAGTAACGGCCATGCCGTTTCGGTCCCGGTCGGTGGCCGGGACCGGGTCAGGCGCTGGCCCGCTCCAGCAGCCGGACCGGCACCGGCTCGGGCGTAAAGGATCGCCCGTCGAGCATGGCCAGCATCTTGGCGACCAATGCCTCGCCCGCCCGGTCATAATCATGCTCGATGGTGGTCAGCGGCGGACTGGCGTACAGGCCGGCGCGGATGCCGTCGAACCCGATCACCGGCACCGCATCGGGCACCGCGATCCCGGCTTCCTGCAACCTCTGCATCGCGCCCAGCGCCACTAGGTCGCTGGTCGCGAACACCGCGTCGAACGACAGGCCGATGCCCAGCGCCCAGTCGATCACTGCCACGCCATAGGATTCGCGGTCGCCGCCGAACGGCACGGCGATGTCGTCCACCTCGATCGGGGCAAGCCCGGCCGCGCCCATCGCCGCGACATAGCCGCGATGCCGGTCGCGGAACTGCGGCAGCCCGCTTTCGCTCGGTCCGACGAACAGGATGCGGCGGCATCCGCGCGCGATCAACCGCTCGGTCGCCAGCCGTCCCCCGGCCAGGTTGTCGGCATGAACGGCGGCGATGCCCTTCACCGAACCGGTCCATGCGACGACACGCTTGCCCTGCCCCGCCACCGCCGCGAAAAAGGCCCAGCCGTCCCGGTTCTGCCCCGATCCGATGACGATGACCCCGTCGGCCAGCCCCGAATCCTCATAAGCGCCGAAATAGGGATCGCCACCCGCCCCCTGGAAACTGACCAGCAGGCTGTAGCCATGATCCGCCGCCGCCACCGACACGGCACTCAGCAGCGAAAGGTAAAAGGGGTTCACGTCCGCCGCCCGGCCATCGGCCGGGGCCAGCACCACCAGCGCCAGCGTCTGCGTGCGGCCGGTGCGCAGCCGGGAAGCGGGCACATTCAGCGAATAGCCCATTTCCCGGGCGATCGCCTGAATCCGCTCGCGCGTCTCCGCCGCGACGCTTGGGTCGTTGCGCAGCGCACGCGACACCGTCGGCTGCGAAACGCCCGCGCGTTCGGCCAGTTCGACAGAGGTCAGGCGGGGCGGCGGCTTCGTCAATCGATCCATCCTTCGCGGATGACCTACGCTGGCAACCCGCTCTCGTGCAACCCTGCCAGCCCGTCCCGGTCCAGCACGCCGCGTTCGGTGATGTATCCCGTCACCAGCCGCGCGGGCGTGATGTCGAACGCATGGTTGGCGGCGGGCGATCCGGTCACCCGCACCGTTTCGATCCGCCCATCGGCGGTCGGCCCCGTCAGCCAGGCAAGCTCGTCGCCCGACCGTTCCTCGATCGGCACCGATGCGCCGTTCGGCGTTGCGGGATCGAAGGTCGTCGAGGGCAGCGCGACGTAAAACGGTATGCCATTGTCATGCGCGGCCAGCGCCTTCAGATAGGTGCCGATCTTGTTGCAGACATCGCCGTTCGCCGTCACCCGGTCGGTGCCGACGATCACCGCATCGACCTGCCCCCGCATCATCAACAGGCCGCCGGAATTGTCGCTGATCAGGTGATGCGGCACACCGTGCCCGGCCAGCTCGAACGCGGTCAAGAGCGCGCCCTGATTGCGCGGCCGCGTCTCGTCCACCCACACATGCACCGGTACCCCCTCGTCATGCGCCAGATAGATGGGCGCGGTCGCGGTGCCGTAATCGGCGGTGGCCAGCCAGCCGGCATTGCAATGGGTCAGCACATTGACGCTGCGATCCGCCTTGCCCGCCGAAATGTCGCGCAGCAGCCTCAGCCCGTGCTCGCCGATGGCACGGTTGATCGCCACTTCCTCGTCACAGATCGCATCCGCCTCGGCAAAGGCGGCGGCTGCCCGCTGCTCGGGGGGCAGCGGGCGGACCATGCGCCCCACCCGGTCGAGCGCCCAGCGCAGATTGACCGCCGTCGGCCGCGCCGCCCCCAGCAGCGCATCGGCCCGCGCCAGCCCCTCGTCCGAAGGATCGACGGCCAGCGCCATGGCCAGGCCGTAAGCGGCGGTTTCCCCGATCAAGGGCGCGCCGCGCGTCCACATTTCGCGGATCGCGGTCGCCGCCGTCGCTGCATCGCGGATTTCCACCCAGCGGATTTCCCAGGGCAGCAGCCGCTGATCGAGAATGCGGCACCCCGCCCCGTCCTCGGTCCGCATGATCGATCGGGTGGCAACCCCGTTCAGCTTCACGGGCGTACCTCCGCCAGCGAGGCGACGTCCCCGGCCCCGCCCGCCCGGTCGATCAGCAGCGCCTGCATCCCCGCCGCCCGCGCCGCCGCCACTTCGGGCATCATGTCGCTGACGAACAGCATGTCGCCTGCCGCCAGCCCCAGCACGGCGGCGATCGCCGCATAGGACGCCGCCTCCCGCTTCGCCCCCACCCGCGTATCGAAATGCTCGCCCAGACAGGGCGTCAGGTCGCCCGCCTCCGAATGGCGGAACAACAGCTTCTGCGCCTCGACCGAGCCGGACGAATAGATATGCACCGGCACGCCAGCCGCACGCCACCGCACCAGCGCGGCAACGGTGTCGGGATAGACATGGCCGCGGATCGTGCCGTCGGCATAGCCATCGGCCCAGATCATCCCCTGAATGGCCTTGAGCGGCGTCGCCTTGCGATCCTCGTCGATCCAGCGGATCAGCGTATCGACCGGATCGCCCGGTTCCGCTGCCTGAACCTCGGACAGGATGGCCGCGGCGGCCTCGGGATGCGCTGCCACCCAATCCCGCAGCCGCGCCCTGGCATAGGGAAACAGCACATCGGCAACGAACGCGATGGAAGAGGTCGTGCCCTCGATATCGAGCAGCAAAGCTTTGGGGACGTTTGTCATGCGCCTTTGCCCCTAACCGTTCGGGCTGAGCTTGTCGAAGCCCTGTCCTTTTTCTGTGAGCACGGGAAGGCAGCGCTTCGACAGGCTCAGCGCGAACGGGATTTGGTTGCTAAGCGGCCACCGGCTCATGCCGGGGAAAGCGGCTGGCGATGTCGTTGCCGGTAAACTTTGCCACCCAGCCGTCCGGGTTCACGAACAGGCGGATCGCGGTAAAGCGCGGGCTTGGCCCCATGTCGAACCAGTGGGTCATGCCCGCCGGCACCGAAATCAGGTCGCCTGCCGTGCACAGCATCGCATGGACGCGACCCCCGGCGTGCAGGGTGAACAGCCCCTCCCCCTCGACAAAGAACCGCACCTCGTCCTCGGCATGGGCGTGCTCGTCCAGGAATTTGGTGCGCAAGCTCGCTCGGTCGGGATGGTCGGGGACCATGCGGACGATATCGACCGACCGGTATCCGCCCGCCGCCTTCAGCCGCTCGATCTCCGGCGCATAGAGCGACAGGATGGCGTCGTTGTCCGCCCCCTCGGGCAAGTCGCGGAGTGGCCAGCGCTCGAAATGCGCGCCGATCGGGGCCAGTTCGCGGGCGATGGCGTCGCCATCCTCGGTGTCCAGCAGCACCGCTTCGGGCGCATCCGCTGCATAGATGCGAAGTCGGCTCATCGTCCTGCTCCCTTGATCTGTAGCGCGGCGATCTCGGCCGCGATCATGAACTCGGTCGCCTCGGCCACCCGCTCCGCTTCCGCCACGTCGCGGCCCCAGCCATAGATGCCGTGGGCGCGGATGATGAACACAGGCGCGGCATCGGGCGCGCTCAGCCGATCGCCCAGCGCCGCCTCGATCTCCGCCATGTCCTGGCTGTTGTCGACCACCGGGATCGTCCGCGCCGTGTCATGCGTGGCCACGCCCGGATAGGCCTTCAGCATCTCGTGCCCCGCCAGCATCAGCGCATCGCCGACGACGCGACTCAGCGCCACCCCGCCCGGCGAATGCCAGTGCAGGATCGCGCCCGTCTCCGGAAATTGCCTGTAAATCAGCGCGTGCAGCGCGGTCTCGGCGGAGGGCCGCCCGGCCTCCAGCGGCTCGCCCGCCGGGGTGGCGCGCATCAGGTCCGCCGGGGTCAGCCGCCCCTTGTGCGTGCCCGACCGGGTGATGGCGATGGTCCCCGCATCCAGCCGCACCGAATGATTGCCGCTGGTCGCCGCCGCCAGCCCCCGCGCATCCAGCCGCGCCGTCGCCGCGATCAGCGCGGCGATGCGGGGGTCGGGCTGTTCCGGCTTCAGGGCGGTCAGGGTCATGCGAGGATTGTAAGGCCGGGCCGGTGCAGCGGCAAGCCGAGAGAAACAGCGATGGCATGACCCAGACAAAAGCCCTCACCCTTCCGGCGCTGGTGCGCCTCCCTCCCTCTCCCGCTTGCGGGAGAGGCAAGGGGCCCGCCGCGCAGCGGTGGGAAGGGTGAGGGCTTCTTCTCGGCCGCCATGCCACACTTGTCCCGGCATCCCGCGCGAGGCACTGGACGACCTGGACGGGACGGCTCCCCCTTGCGGAGCGTCCTTTCGGCAGGCAACGGTCAAGGCAACTTCAATCCTTGAGGACCTCGCCCGTTGAACCCCGTCTATGCATCGCTCGGCACCACCATCTTCGAGGCGATGTCGGCGCGCGCGAGAGAGACCGGAGCGATCAACCTGGGCCAGGGCTTTCCGGAGGAGGATGGCTGCCCCTCCGTCATCGCCGCCGCCGCCGCCGCGCTGTCGGAGAAATCCAACCAGTATCCGCCCATGCCCGGCCTGCCCGTGCTGCGCGACGCAGTGGCAGGCTGGTACAACGACACGCAGGGGACCGACCTGTCGCCTGCCGAAGTCATCGTCACCTCCGGCGCGACCGAGGCGCTGGCCGCCGCGATCCTGGCGCTGGTCTCGCCCGGCGATCAGGTCGTGCTGGTCCAGCCGCTCTACGACGCCTATCTGCCCCTCGTTCAGCGCGCGGGCGGCGATGCGCGGCTGGTGACGCTCGCCCCGCCCGACTGGCAATTGACCCGCCAAATGCTGGATTCAGCCGCTGATCGGCCGCACTTCATCATCCTGAACGATCCAGTGAATCCCACCGGCGCGATGATGGACGACGCCACCCGCGCGATGATCGCCCGCTGGTGCGTCGAGCATGGCGTGATCGCCATCTGTGACGAGGTGTGGGAGGGCGTGACCTTCGACGGCCGCCACCACCGCCCGCTGATCGCCGAGCCGGGAATGCGCGAGCGGACGGTCAAGATTGGTTCGGCGGGCAAGCTGTTCGCACTGACCGGCTGGAAGGTCGGCTGGCTCTGCGCTGCGCCCGCCATTTCGTCCGTGCTGGCAAAGGCACACCAATTCCTCACCTTCACCACCCCGCCCGCACTGCAATGGGGCGTGGCGCACGGCCTGATGCACGAACGCGCCTGGATCGAGGGAATGGCCGCCGACCTGCAGCGCTCGCGCGACCGGCTGGCTTCGGGGCTGGCACAGGCGGGGTTCGTCACCACGCCGAGCGCAGGCACCTATTTCCTGTCGATCGATCTGCCTGCCAGCGGCATCGCCATGGGCGATGTGGCGTTCAGCGAATGGGCCATCGACCATGCCGGGGTCGCCAGCATCCCGCTTTCCGCCTTCTTCGCCGCCGACCCGGTCACCACCCAGGTCCGGCTGTGCTTCGCCAAGTCGGACGCGACGCTGGACGCGGCGATCGAACGCCTGGCGCGGGCGCGGCGCTGAACGCCTCCCCCTTGAGGGGGGGGGATAGCAGAGCTTGCCGCTTCAGCGGCTAGCGACGCTTGGAGAGGGGGATCGTCCAACGCTAATATGGAGCGTCAAACCTCCACCCCCCACCATCCCGGCACCAGCGCATCACCCGGCGCCTCGACACGGCGATGCTCGACCATCAGGCCGAGTTCCGGATACACTGCCCGCGTCCGCTCCCCCGGCTCGCCCAGCGGCGCGACCATCAGGCGGCGGTTGACCTTCGACCGGTGGTGCATCCGCGCCGTATTTTCCTGGCCGACATAACAGCCCTTGGTGAAGCTGACCCCGTTCAGCTCGCGGGCATTGGCCTCCAGCCACAATGTCTTGTCCTGCCCCAGCTCGCCCGCCCCCTCGGTCACGCCCAGCGCCAACCGGTGCACCCGCCAGGCGGGCGACGCATCCCCCCCGCCCGGCTCGCCCAGCCAGCGCCAGCCCAGCGCGGACAGCCGCGGATCGGGCACCCCCTGCCCCGGATCGGGCGACCAATGCACGGCCAGCGCGTTCCGCTCGATCGTCACCGGACGGCGCAGACGATACAGCGTCAGCCGCCGGATCAGCGCCTCTGCCTCCCCCGCCTCGCAATCCACCAGCACGTCGGCGCCATCGCCCCACAGGATGAAATCGAACAGCGCCTTGCCCTGCGGCGTCAACAGACCCGCCCAGAGCGGCCGATCCGGTGCGACAGCGGCGGTATCGTTGGTCACCAGCCCCTGCAGAAACGCGCGCGCCTCCGCCCCGCGCACGGCTATCACGGCCCGGTCGGCCAGAAGGCTGGGATTGTCATTCATTCGGCAGATATAGGTCTGTCGACGCCGCACGCCATCCCGTTCCCGGCAGAGGGACGATCCGGAGGTTCAATCCGCCTGAAAATCGGTGTAACGCGCGTGCCCATGACCGACACCATCACCATCCGCCGCCCCGACGACTGGCACGTCCATCTGCGCGACGGCGCGATGCTGCAGGCGGTGGCGCAGTACACTGCGCGCCAGTTCGCCCGCGCCGTCGTCATGCCCAATCTCGCCCCGCCGGTCACGACTGCGGATCAGGCGGATGCGTACCGCGACCGCATTTTGGCCGCGGTCGCACCGGGCACCGACTTCACCCCGCTGATGACCTGTTACCTGACGGACGGAGCCGACGGGGCGGCGATCGTCGAGGGATTCCGGCGCGGATCCTTCGCCGCGTGCAAGCTCTATCCCGCCCACGCCACCACCAACAGTTCGCACGGCGTCACCGATGTGGCGAACATCCACGGCGTGCTCGCCGCGATGGAGGCGGCGGACATGCCGCTCCTCATCCATGGCGAGGTGACCGATCACAGCGTCGACATCTTCGACCGCGAGGCGGTGTTCATCGACCGCATCCTGACCGGCATCGTCCGCGACTTTCCCGCCCTCCGCATCGTGTTCGAACACATCACGACCGAGGATGCGGTGCAGTTCGTCGAATCCTCCGGCGTCCGCATCGCAGCGACGATCACGCCGCAGCATCTGCACCTCAACCGCAATGCCATCTTTGATGGCGGCATCCGCCCGCACGCCTATTGCCTGCCCGTGGTGAAGCGCGAGCGGCACCGGCTGGCGCTGCGCCGCGCCGCCACTTCCGGCTCGGCCAGGTTCTTCCTGGGCACCGACAGCGCGCCGCACGCCATCGAGCGCAAGGAAACGGCCTGCGGATGCGCCGGCATCTTCAATGCGCCCTATGCCATCGAAAGCTATGCCCAGGTGTTCGATGAGGAAGGCGCGCTGGACAAGCTGGAGGCGTTCGCCTCGCTGAACGGCCCCGCCTTCTACGGCCTGCCGGTGAACGAGGGGACGATCACGCTGACGCGCGGCGGCGAAACGGTCACCGCGTCGATCGCGGCGGCAGGGACCAGCGTCGTGCCGTTCCATGCGGGCGAAACGCTCGGCTGGCGTTTGGCCGGGTGAACTGAACCTCCCCGTCCCCTTGCGGGAGAGGGAAGGAGCCCGTCCCCCCGAAAGCGGGGATGGGAAGGGTGAGGGTTTTGTTTCCCGATCAGCCCCGGCACGGGCAAAGCCCGTGCCGTCAGTCGGCGCTTCGCGCCGCTGGCCGGACCGATGGCGGGCGGTCGGACATTGCCGACCTGCCATCGGTCAGAACGGCAGCCAGCGCTGCTTTTCGCTGAACTTCATATAGCCGATGTTCGCGCCCAGCCGCCAGCCGACGCCCAGCCGAATGGGGATCAACACCGTATCGCCGCGCCGCAGATAGCTTCCCGAAAAACCGCCGACGAAATAGACGCGGCCCTCGGCCGCCGGGAACCGCTTATAAAGTTCCTTCTGCTCGGCCAGGTTATAGACCAGCACGAACACCTTGGCCGCGTCGCCGCCGACATCGAACCCGACGGACGGCCCGGTCCAATAGACCGGCGACTGGCCCAGCACCTTGTGGCTCATCGTGCCCGACCCATAGCGAAGCCCGACGACGAACGCGCCGCCCGCTTCCCGCCCGGCGATATAGGCACTGGGCCTGCCCTGATCCTTCAGGATGTTCTCGATGATGCCGGCCAGCCCTTCGGCCCCTTCGCCGAACACGCCCTCGGCGGCCCCGATCAGGTCCTTTTCCTCGTACGTCTGGCCGATATCGCCCTGCTGAACGCCGGGCGCGGCGGCGGTCCCGCTACCCTGCCCGCCATAGGGCTGGCCATAGGGGCTGCGCGCATCGGCATAGGGATCGTCGGTCGGCACGCCGTCCTGCATCACCGACGGGTCGACCGTCGCCGGCGGCACCGTCGTGGGTACCGGCGGCGGCGGGGTGCGCGGCGCGCCCTGCAGATCCTGGTCCATCACCACATTGGGATCGACGGTTTCGATCTGGGCCTGTGCGACGCCCGACAGGCTCATGCCCATCGCCAGCATCAGGCTGAACAGCAATTTCCTCATGACAATCCCCCGGGCGATCATCGGCCTCATTAACCAGTCCGCCCCTGTCGGAGCAATGAACAGACGACGACCCGAATCGATTCTGCGCCGAACCGGCCCGACATGGCCGTTGCGACCCGAAAAAAGGGGATCGGCACCCGTTGATCCCGCCGGTTCGCATGGCTATAGCCCTGCCTCCAGCCAAGCCGGAGACGTGGGTGAGTGGCTGAAACCAACGCTTTGCTAAAGCGTCATACGGGAAACCGTATCGAGGGTTCGAATCCCTCCGTCTCCGCCACATCATCATGATGCCGGGCCGCACCGCCCCCCACCGGATCCATGCCGGACAGGGGGCGGGGCGCCCTGGGATCAGGCGAGGATGAAATCCGACGCCGCCAGCTGGCTCATCTGGACATTCTGCAAGATCAGCACTTCGCCAGTGACGAACTGGATCGCGCCCGTGCCGCTATTCTGGACGAACAACGCCTGCAACTGGGCAAAGGTCAATCCGAACGCGCTCAGGTCGATCCGGTCCGTGCCCCGCTGGAAATCGCCGATGACGTCGATGCCGGACGAACGCTGGAACACGAACTGGTCGGCGCCCGCCTCTCCGAACAGTACGTCGTTGCCGCCGGCGCCGTTCAGGACGTCGTTGCCCGCCCCGCCCAGCAGCGTGTTGCCAATCGCATTGCCCGTGATGCGATTGTTCAGGGCGTTGCCGACGCCGAACGGCGTTTCGGCCAGCAGCACCAGATCCTCGATATTGTCGTACAGGTAATAACCGGCACCGATGATGCCGGCATAGACGGTGTCGGTCCCTTCGCCCGGCTGTTCGAACGCCAGGTCGGCGGGCGTGTCGACATAGAAACGGTCATTGCCGGCATTGCCGTAGAGCAGGTCGAAATCGCCCAGCCCGCTGTCGCCGCGCAGGATGTCGTCGCCCTGCCCGCCGACCAGGATGTCGGTATGGAACGTCCCGCCGCCGATCAGCGTATCGTTGCCGGCCTCGCCATAGATTTCGTCGGCATCCGCGCCGCCATCCACTGTGTCGTTGCCGATCCCGGCGACCAGATAATCGATGCCCGCATCGCCGAACAGGCTGTCGTCGCCATCCTCGCCAAAGATCGCGTCGCGCGCGCCCCCACCGCGGATGGTGTCGTTGCCGGCACCCCCGATCAACAGGTTCTCGCCCGCATTGCCGGTGATCGTATTGGCCAGCGCATTGCCGACGCCGAACAGGCCGCTGGTACCGGTCAGCACCAGGTTTTCGATGTTTGCGAACAGATAATGGTTGATCGACGCCTCTGCGGTGTCGGTGCCGCCACCCGCATCCTCGAACGCCAGGTCGCCCGCCGAATTGATCCGGAACAGGTCGTTGCCAGCGCCGCCGAACAACAGGTCCTCGCCCAACCCGCCATCCAGCACGTCATCACCGCCCTGACCGCGCAGGATGTCGTTGCCCGCACTGCCGATCAACGTGTTGGCCAGGGCATTGCCGATCCCTTCGCTGCCGGCGGTGGCCAGCACCAATGTTTCGAACTGATCGCCCAGCGTCGTCAGCGCCAGCGTGCTGATGATGGTGTCGATCCCCTCTCCGGCATTTTCCCGCGCATCGTCGCTGGCGGCATCGACGATATAGATGTCGTTGCCCACGCCGCCGCGCAGCACGTCGCCCTCGCCCCGCCCGTCGAGCAGGTCGTCGCCGCCGCCGCCGGTCAGCTGGTCGGGAAAATCCGATCCGATCAGCAGGTCGTTCAGGTTGCCGCCGTTTCGGATCACGGGGCCGGGCTGCGGCCCGCCGTCATTGTCGACGATGGTTGCCGTCGCGGTCGATGTGCCGATGATCCCGCCAACGACGTTGGACAGGCCGATGGACAGGGATTCCAGCCCCTCGTTCAACAGATCGTCGGTGATCGCCACCCGGACGGTGTGCATCGTGACCCCCGGCGCAAAGGTCAGCGTGCCGCTGGTGCTGTTGAAATCCGACAGGCTGGCCGTGCCGGACGAGGTGCCATAGCGCACGGATACCGCCGAAGTGGACGGCGCGCTCAGCCGGACGACGAACTCCGCGATGCCGCTCGCCTCGGCCACGACGATGTCGTCGATCGTGATGGTGGGCTGGCTCGTGGCGGCCTGGTCGCTGGCGGCGATGGTGGCGATGCCGACCGCGTCGGCAATGGTCGCGCCCGTCGACCCCGACAGGATCAGGGCAAAGGCCTCTGCGCCCTCGGCCAGCGTATCGCCGGTTATCGGCACCGTCACCGTGCGCGCCGTCTCTCCGGGGTGAAAGGTCAGCGCCCCCGCAATCCCGGTGTAATCGCTGCCCGCGACCGCCGTGCCGTTGACCGTCTGGAAATTGACCGAAACCGATGTCACGGAGGGTCGGTCCATCAGGATTTCGAACCGGGCAAATCCGCCCTCCTCATCCACCGTCACATTGCCGATCCGGATGGCGGGCGTGCCGCTGGCGGCATTGGCATCGACGATGGTCATCGTCGCCGTGCTGCGCCCGATGGTCGCACCGACGACGTTGCTCAGCTCGACCTCGAACGATTCGATCGGTTCCGCCACGGTGTCGGTCACCAGCGGGATGCGCACCGTCTTGATCGTTTCGCCAGGACCAAAGGTCAGCGTGCCAGAATCGGAATCGAAATCGGACAGGCTGGCCGTCCCCGAACTCGTGCCGAACCGCACCGATACCGCGCTTTCGCTGGGTGCCGTCAGCCGCACGATAAATTCGACGAATCCCTGGCCTTCGCTGCTCCACCCGTCCTCGATCACGATGCTCGGCAACAGCACGGTCGCGCCGTCGCTGGCTGCGATGATGCCGGTGCCGCCGGCGTCGATCAGCGATGCGCCCACCACGTTGGAAAGGACGAGCTGCACCGTCTCCGCGCCCTCCACTGTCCCGTCGTCGGTGATCGGAACCCGGACGGTGCGGCTGGTTTCGCCCGGCGCGAAGTTGATGCTGCCCTGCACCGGGGTGAAATCCCCGGCGCCGGCCGTACCCCCGGCGCTGGCATAATCGACCTGCACCACGCCGGTGCTGGGCCGGTCGAGCGAGATGACATAGTTCAGGTAGCCGCCACCTTCATCGACGATCGGATCGCTGATGCGGATCACCGGCTGGCGCGCCGCCCCGTCATTGTCGATGATCGACACCGTGGTCACCGAATTGCCCAGCACCGCGCCGACGACATTGGACAATTCTGCATACAGCGTCTCGACGCCCTCGCCGATCAAGTCGTCGGTGATCGGCACCCGGATGGTCTTCACCGTCTCGCCGGGGGCAAAGGCCAGCACGCCCGACCCGCCGGTGTAATCGCTCAATCCTGCGGTCCCGCTGCCCGTTCCGTACCGAACCTCGACGATGCCGGTGGATGGCCGGTTCAGCGTCACCAGCAATTCGGCGAATCCCTGGCCCTCGCCGATCACGGCGGCACCGATGCTGACGGTGGGCAGGAACAGGTCCGCCTGGTCGCTGGCCGCGATATGGATCGTCGCCGCCCGGTCGGTCACCGTCGCGCCGGTCGCGGTCACCAGTTCCAGCTGCAGCGTCTCGATCCCCTCCAGCACGCTGTCGTCCGCGATGGGCACGCGGATGGTCCGCACGGTCTCGCCGGCAGCAAACACGATGGTGCCGGTCTGCGCGGCATAGTCACTGCCCGAAGCGGCCGTGCCGTTGGCGGTGCGATAGGTCAGCGTGACCGGTCCGGTCGACGGCCGGTCCAGCGTCACGACGACATCGGCGAACTCGGCGCTTTCATCGACCACCACATCGCGCAGGCTGATCACCGGCGGACCGGCGGCACGATCATTGTCGATGATCGTCACCACACCGGCCGACTGGCCGATCACGCCGTTCACGGCGTTGGACAAATCCACCTCGAACGATTCGATGGCCTCGGCAACGGCATCGTCGCTTACCGCGATGCGGACCGTCCGCACGGTTTCGCCCGCCGCAAAGCGCAGGATGCCGCTCGTCGATCCGTAATCGGACAGGCCGGCGGTACCGGAATCCGTGCCATAGCGCACTTCCACCTCGTCGGCCGACGGGGCGCTCAGCCGGACCACGACGTCGACATAGCCCTGGCCCTCGCCGATGACGGCGGGGTCGACGCTGATCGTCGGGCGCTGGGTGCGCGCATTGTCGCTCGCCGCGATCAGGGCGGTGCCGTTCGTGTCGGCGACCGCCGCTCCGACGACATTGGTCAGCAGCAGCGAAAAGCCCTCGACTCCTTCGTCCAGCGCATCGTTGGTGATCGGCACCTCGATCGTCCGCGACATCTGGCCGGCGGCAAAGGTGATGGTGCCGGACACCGCGCTGTAATCGCTGCCGGCCCGGGCGGAGCCGTCTGCCGTGGAATAGCTAAAGCTGACCGCGCCGGTCGACGGCCGGTCCAGCGACACGACGAACCGCGCCACCCCGGCGGCTTCGTCGACCACGGGGTCCGACACCCGCAGCGTCGGCGAACCGGTCGTCCCGTCATTGTCGATGATCGTCACCAGCCCGACGCTGCGGCCGATCGCGGCCCCCACCGCATTCGACAATTCGATCTCGAAATTTTCCGTCCCCTCGCGCAAAGTATCGGGGGTCAGCGCGATGCGCACCACCTTGACCGTCTCGCCAGCGGCAAAGCTCACGGTGCCGCTGGTCGAGGTGTAATCGGAAAGGCCCGCCGTGCCGGAATCGGTGCCGAACCGCACCGAAACCGGCCCATCCACCGGCTCGCTCAGCCGGATGACCACGTCGACAAAGGATTGCGCCTCGTCCACCACATAATCGTCAACGATGATTACAGCCATGGTCAATCCTCTCCTGCTAAAGCCACTCGGCACTCAATCGGAACTGGGGTGATGGGATCAGGGATCGGCCCATTCGCCCCCGGTCATCGGCCGCCCCGCCTCGGGCACTTCTTCGGACAACAGGACGCGGGCTGCCGCGTTCAGGGCGCCGGGCGACCCTGTGCGCAGCTTCGCCACCGCAAAATCGGGATTGGCGGATGTGACGACCAGGGTCGCGGCGGTAATCCCCGCCCCCCGGATCACCCGGCCGGTATCCGGATCCACCAGATCGCCACCGGACCCATCCGTTACGTCCAGGATCATGCCGCGTTCCAGCACGCCGCCGCCATAGCTCAGAATGGCACTGTCCCCGGTCACCCGCAGGATGCGGATCGGATAGGCCTGGGTCACCAGTTGCAGCGCGATGGCCCGGGCGGCCTTTCGTTGCAGGGCACCGTAAAGCGCGCCGAGGGACGTCGTGGTCGAACTGCTGCTGCTGGCCGATGCCGACCCGCCGGCCATCGTTTCCTCGACCCGGACAGTGCCCGCGTAAAAGATCTTGCCCGTCCGGGTTTCGGCAAACTTCACATCGACGGCAAAGGTGCCGACGACGTTGCGGTTGGACGATGTGCGATCGTTGAACTCGCGCGCCTGATACCCGACCTCGGTGATGTTGCCGTACACCAGATAATCGGCCCCCGTGGTGGTGAACGACCATTTGCGCCCGGCGCTTCGGAAAAAGCTCTGGACCGCCTGTTCGTCCATCATGCGATAAAGCTGGTTGCGCTCGACCACCTGCAGCTTGCGGGTCTGGGTGATGGCGGTTTCCAGATTGGCCTGAAACGCGCGCCAGCCGTCGGTGCACGAAAACACCCGCCCCCATTGCCCGGCGAAATATTCGCATTGCTGGGTGCTATCCATGTCCAGCACGGCGGCCTTGGCGCAACTCGCGCACCCCTGGATCTGCGCTGCGGCCATCTGAGCGCCGAACAGGCCGATGGCCACGATGACGGCCCGGCCGCAATGGCGGGCCAGTGCGGCGATGGCGGACATCATGCGCATCAGCGGCACTCCCCGGGCAGGGTGGACCCCTTGGCGGGGCGCTGGGCGCGCAGCTTGGCGGGGGCCAGCCGGGCGATATCGCCGATCGCGGGTTCACCGCCGCCATAGGTGCAGATCAGCTGCGCGATCGACGAGCTGGGCGACAGGGTAACGACTTCGGCAACGCCCACCTGGATTTCGGTGGGGAATTGCCGCCCCTGGCTGTCGGTCCGCACCGGTCCTTTGCGCAGCACGACGACCTGCTGCTTCTGCGCCAGCACATCCTCGCCATAGGTCAGCATCATGCGGTTGCCGGGCTGCAGGTCGATCAGCTCGATCGGGTAGCTGGTCAGCACCAGCTTTTGCGTGATGCGCTCGGCGATGCTGCGCAACAGGCTGTCGAACGCCGACCGCGCATTGGGTTCCGATCCGTCGCACGCCGTTACCTTGGGGCCTTTCAGCGTGATCGCCTCGCCCGCCTGAATCTGGTTTGCCGATGTGGTGACGCGGATATCGACCGAGAGATAAGGTTCCTGGATGATGCAGGGCGGGGCATCCTTTGCCAGGATCGAGATCAGGTTGACGCCGTTCGAGCGGTTGATCCCGACCGAGGTGACCTGCGCCGAGATCCGGTAATCGGGCAGCTTCACGCTGCCGCGCACGCACTTGCCGCGTTCCCAGATCATGCCCGTGCCGCACAGCGTCTCGGATTTTTCCAGCACCTCCACCTGGCCCGCGTTCATCACCGTGAAGCGGTTGGTGTTGATGATCGACGTTTCGATCATGGTGCGCAGATTGGGGACTTCCTGTTCCCCGCCCTTGACCGATTCCACCCCGATCACCGGCTTTGCCGTCTGCGCCGACACGGGCGTTGCGCAACCCAGCATCGCCAAAGCCGCCATCCACGCCACCAAACCCTGTCCACCAACGCTCATGCCATTCCCCCGATTCATCGATTATGCCCCCGTCATTCGACCAGTTGCGTCTCCAGCACGCTGCCATCGGCCAGCCGCCGCCTGGCGGGCTGCTGCATGGAAGATGCCGCCGATTGCGCCGGCCTGGACGCTGGGCGCCCACCCGTACCGCCCGTCGGCACTGCCGATGCGACGCCGGGCGCACGGCGCGGGCGATCCGGTTCCCCGCGCCCCTGCCCAGCAACGACAGTCCGCGCTGCTGACCCGCGGTCGGGCCGACTGATACCCCCGGTGCGGTCGGTGCGCCCGGCATCTGCCATGCCGGTCTGGCGGATGGGTCGGTCGGCGCTGTCCGGATCGACGCCCCCCGCACGCCCGGTGCCGATATCCACGCCCGTTTCGCCCGATGCGGCGCTCCCCGGATCGCCGATGGCACCGCCATCTGCGGCAAGGCCGTCGTTCGGCATCACGGCCGGGCGGGGAACTGCCCCTGCGGCGCTTCCCGCCACACCCATCGGCACCGCCGCTGCGATGGCATCGCTGTCCAGCGGTCCGGGCTGCGCCACGGCCGGGGCCGCACTCAATTTGCCTGCGGCCAGCGCCGCCGTCATGAAGGATCGCCACAGCCGGGCCGGGCCGGCGCCTCCGCTCATCCAAGCGGGTGCCTGTCCGGCATCGTCGCCCAGCCAGATGCCGACCACCAGATCACCGGCATAGCCGATGAACCAGGCATCGCGGTTGTTCTGCGTCGTCCCGGTCTTGCCGAACGCCGCAACGGGCAGCGTCGCCGACCGGCCCGTGCCCCGCTCGACCACGGCGCGCATCATGCTGCGCATTCCGTCCAGCGAAGCCGCGTCGATTGCCTGGCGGTCATCCCACCACTGGCTGATCCAATTGCCCTGCGTCCCCGGCAGTGCCGTTGGTCGAACCGGATATCGGCCGTCCGCAATCGCCGCATATGCCGCCGTCAGTTCGAGCAGGGACGCATTGGCCGTGCCCAGTGCCAGGCTGGGCGCAGGCTCCAGCACCGCAGAAAGCCCCAGATCGCGGGCAGCGGCCATCACGGGCTCGTGCCCGATCCGCTGGTACAGCCGGACGGCGGCGACGTTGCTTGACCGGGCAAAGGCATCGCTAAGCGGGATGGCGCCTTCATATCGGCCATCGCTGTTACGGGGCCGATAACTGCCCGTTTCGAACGCGGCATCCGACACCGGGGTGTCCGGCGTCATGCCGGAACGAAGCGCCGCCAGATACACGAACAGCTTGAACGTCGATCCCATCTGGCGACCGTCGCCGGTGGCCAGATTATATTCGACGCCGCCATAATCCTGGCCACCGACCATGGCGACCACCTCGCCATTCGGCCGCATCGCCACCAGCGCGCCGCCGATCCCCGGCGGCACCGTGCCCATCACCCGGTCGGCCAGGGGTTGCAGGTCCCCGTCCAGGGTCGTGACGATCCGTTGCTCGGCATATCCGCTGACCGCCCGCGACCGCAATTCGCCCCGCGCCCAGTCCCCGAAATAGCTGCCGGTACGCCCGCTCGGGGCCAGGCCGGGATTGCGCACGTCCAGCGCGGCCGGGGCGAGCGCCGCTGCCTCTGCCGCGCTGATATACCCCGCCGCCGCCATGGCCCGTGCGACCATCGCCGCGCGGCGCTGCGCCCGTCCCAGATTGCGGGTCGGTTGAAACCGGTTGGGTGCCTGCACCAGACCGGCCAGCATCACCGCCTGGGCAAGGGTCAGGCGCTCCGGCTGGCGATAGAAGTAATGCAGCGAAGCGGCGCGCAGGCCATACACCTGATCGCCGAACATGACGTTCGACAGATAGCGTTCCAGGATCTGATCCTTGGTCAGCCACGTCTCCAGCCACAAGGCGATCGCCGCTTCCTTGGCCTTGCGCCACAATCCTTCCTCGAACCCGCCGCGCGCGTCGCGCAGATACACGTTCTTGGCCAGCTGCTGGGTGATCGTACTGCCCCCCTGGCGCGGGCCGCCCGTCAGGTTGCTGACCAGCGCCCGGCCGATGCCGACCGGATCGATCCCCCAATGCGACTGGAACCGGCGGTCCTCGATGGCGTAAAATGCCTGGGCGACATGATCGGGCAGCACCGACACCGCCACCGGCCGGTCCATCAGCGGACCGGACCGGGCAAAGGGCTGACCCTGCCGGGTCAGCATCACGATCCGGGGCTGCACCAGCGGGCGGGCGGATTTGTCGACCGGCACGAACAGCGCCAGCCACGCCAGCACCATCGCCAGACCCGCCGAACACGCGGCGGCCAGCCAGAGCGCGGCGCGCGCGACCAGCCGCCGCCGGCTGCTGCGCGCGCCGGTGGCGGCCGCACCCCCGGTCGGGGCACGATCCGTTCCCCGCCCGATCAGCCCGGCATCGAAGGTCGCGTCGTTGGTCATCGCCCCGCCTGCACCGTCCCCGCTCCTGGCCCTGGCCTTCCGCCCGGACTTGCCCGCCGACCCAGCGAACGCGTGGCCCCGCGCCACGCGCTCGCAAAACAGCCGGATTATGGGGGTACGGGCGGCCTTGTCGTCGCACCGCCCGCTTTCTGACGGGGCTTGTCAGGACTCTTGACGCAGACTTGCCGGCTAACGGGCGATGGCCAACGAATATTACGCCGATTGCAAAGTTCGCAGCCGTTTTCTGCCAATACCGACTTGATTTCTGTTTTGGTCTTGCTCGACAACGTCGCGGGGCAAGACGAGTCGCCGGGGGTTGTGCGCGTGAAGTCGAAATGATCCTGCTGGCGGCATTGATCTGTGCGGGTCAGCCCATTTCGTCGGCAGAGGCGTTGCACCGGGCCGATGAACTCTATGCACTGTTCCAGGAGGACGGGGACGGCGCACGGCTGGTCGAATCCGCCCATTGCCTGTCCGCTGCACGGCGGGGGCTGTTCGATGCCGATGGGCATCCGGTCGCCATCGACGTTACCGACCGACTGTCAGAGGCGCATCGGGCAGCCGCCGACGATCCCCGCCTGCTCGCCCGGTTGAAGCAGGTCGAGGCGGATCGTGGCCATGTCGACGGGCCGCTGCAAATGGCATCCAGTCTGATCGTCGGCGCCGGCTGGCAACGGCGCATCGCGTTTCGCGGCGATGCCCCGGCGGTCATCTATCTGCGCGCCGCAGGGCCGGTCCGGCTGACGGTGCGGTCGGCCAGCGGCCGGACCATCTGTTCCGAACAGCGGCGCAGCGGCAGGATCCTGTGCAAATGGCGGCCGCAACGCACCGCGCCGGTCGATGTCCTGATCACGCGTGCCGATCCGGTCGCCGCGCCGATGACGTTCCAGCTGTTCACGAACTGACGGGGGGCGGGATGGCCGATCCGCAATCGCCGCAAAGCCGCCGCATCCGGCGCGCCTCTTTCGTAGCGGCGTGGCTGGCGGGGGCAGTCCTGCTGGCCGGGAACAGCACGTCCACCCCGCGCGTGCCCCTGCCCGCCGCGGCGGAGGCGGCGTATGAGCGCGGCGACTATCAGGCCGCGGACGCAGCGCTGGCACCGGCAACCGATGCCTGCCTGAAGGCACATGGCGAAACCATCGCCTGTTACGACCTGTTGGCGGCGCGGATCGATGTGCTGTTGTCGCTTTACGCGCCCGGTCCGACGGTCGAACCGCTGGCCCGGATGCGGCTGGATATCGCCCGCGCAGCCTATGGCGAAAACGATGTGGAAACCGGCGGGGCCTATTCCGACTATGCTATCGTGCTCAGCCGCGAGGGACGGCGGGACGAGGCGGAACCGCTGATCCGGCGCGACCTGGCCATCAACCTGGCGGTAAACGGCCCTGCGGACGAAGGCACGATCGTCGCCTACATCAACCTTGCCACCAACCTGGATTATCAGGGCCGGTACGAAGCGGCACTGGCGCTGCGCGAGGAAGCGGTGAAACAGGCCTTGGTCGGGCTGCCCGCCGAACACCCGCTGGTGGCGCAGGTTCATGCCAATCTGGGCTATACGCTTCAAAATGTCGGGCGGTGGCACGATGCAGAGGCTGCCTATCGGGAAGGGTTGCGGCGGCTGCGCGCCAATTTCCCGAAACATCACCCCACGATCGCCAACGCCCTGTCCAATCTCGCCACCAACCTCCAGACGCTCGGCCGGTACCGCGAAGCCCGCCCCCTGCTGGAAGAAGCGGTCGAATCCTACAGCGCGACCAACGGCACGAACGGGCGCGGCATGGCGCTTGCCCTGAACGCCCTCGCCCATAATGCGCGGATGGAGGGGCGGCACCGCATCGCCATCCAGCTGGCCGAACGGTCGCTGGCCATCGGCCGGTCCAACGAAACGCGCGGCGGGATGGAGGTCAGCGCATCGCATGCCGCGATCGGCTGGTCGCAGCTTGCGATGGGCGATCCGGGGGCGGCACTGGAGCATTTCGAGGCGTCGCTCAGCCATGAAACCAGTGTTGATCCGCCCGATCCGGCACGAGTGGCCCAGGCCAGCAAGGCCGTGTCGGAGGCGCTGTTGCTGTTGGGACGACCCGGGGAATCGCGCACGGCCATCGAACGCGGTCTTGCGCTGCTGACCGACCGGCCGAGCGACCGGTTCGACCGGAGCGAGGCGCTGGCGCTCCGGGCAGAGGCGATGCTGCGCACGGATGACCGGGCGGCGGCGATTGCCGATGCCCGTGCCGCCGTGGCGGGAATGGAGGCGCTCGGCTTGCCGGGCCATGCCGTTACCATCGGTGCGCGCACGACCCTGGCCGCCGCCATGCTGCCCGACGATCCAGCCGCCGCCCGGACGGGCATCGCCGCGACAATGGACCTGTTGGCCCGGCGACTCGACGGGCTGCGCTGGTTCGATGTGCTGGCCCAGCGCGAACTGGCCCGGTTCCGCGGTCTCTATGCCCTTGCCGTTCGCGCCAACTGGCCCGGCGGGGACGGATCGCGGCCCTGTGACCAAGCCTGTGCGGATGCATTCGTCGCCGCGCAACAGGGAACCCAGCTGGCAACGGCTTCGGCGGTGGCCATGACGCGGCAATTGCCCGGGCCGCTGGCCGATCTGGGTCGCCGGCGGGATTCGTTGATCGCCGACCGCGAACGGCTGGACGCGGCACTGGTCCGGGGCGACGGCGACAGGCCCATCGCCGCCGCCATCGATCGCCGCCGCGCGCTGGATGCCCAGCTGGCCGAACTGGATGCCAATGCCCGCACCCTGGCCGGCGCCGAGGCAGCCATCGGACGACCTGCGCCCCTCACGCTGGATCAGGCGCAGCAGCGACTGGCACCGGATCAGGCGCTGCTGCTCGTCGTGCCCGACGGCGACGGCATGTTCGTATGGACGATCACTTCGGACACCGCCCGCTGGGCCTGGCACCGGTCGACGCCGCCGACATCGGTTCGGCCGGACGCAACGCCGATCGCGCCGCGCGGCCGGGTGGATCGCATCGATGGCGCGGCGAAGGCACCGGGGGCGATGCCCGACGGGCTGCTGGCCGATCTGCCCGCTGGCAAGCGGATCGAGACCGTGTTCATCAGCGCCGATGCCGGCTTGCAGCGTGTCTCCTTCGCCGCGCTGCCAACTGGGTCGCAGGGCGGCCCGATGCTGGGCATGAACCGGGCGCTGGTCCATTTGCCCAGCGTGTCGGGCCTGGGCACCGGCGGGGCGCAGCGAACCGACCGGCCGGCGCGTCTGTTCGCCATCGGCGCGCCTACCCTGTCCCGCTATCCCGATGGCCGACCGCTCGCTCCGCTGATCCATGCGGACGGCGAAATGGCCGATGCCGCCCGTGCCTTTGACGGGGGGACGGTCCTTGCCGGAACCGCCGCGACCGAAGGCGCGCTGACGGGATCGGACGCGCTGGCTCAGGCCGATTTCCTGCTGTTTTCGACCCATGCCGTCACTGCCGATCTGGATGGGCGCAGCGAACCGGGGCTGGTGCTGCAACCCGATGAGGCGGCCAGCGATCCGGGCGCGCGCGACGGCTTCCTGATCGCGGCAGAGGTTGCGCGGATGCGGCTGAGCGCGCGGTTGGTCGTGCTGGCGGCCTGCGACACGGCGACACCCGATCCCACCTTGTCGGCCGACCCCTATTCCGGACTGGCGCGGGCGTTCCTGATGGCCGGGGCAGACGCGGTGCTGGTGACGATCGATCCCGTGGACGACGCGGCGACCGCCGCCCTGACGCGTCAGCTGTTCCGGATCTTGGCGCGACAGCCCGATCTGTCGCCTGCGCGGGCCTTGCGCCTCGCGATCCGGCGGCTCGCGCGGATGGAGGGCGGCCGGTGGCGCGATCCCCGCTACTGGCGCAGTTTCGTGCTGGTCGGCACGCGCGGTTGACGATGCCGGCCGGTTGCTGCCCTCACGGCCCGGCCGATCGGTTCAATCCGACAAATCGCGTCAGGCAACCGGCCGGCCATTGGGCAACCGGGGCGGTCGTGCATGATGGTCGTGCGCGGGCGCGACGCCGCATCGGGGGACGGATGGCTCATGCACATTGGCTTGCTGGAGGATGAAGCGCACTGGGCCGATCTGGTCGCCGGCACGCTGGCCGATGCCGGCTGGCGCGTCACCCGCTTTGATCAGGCCAGCCAGGCTTGCGAATCCGCGCTGGCCGACGGGTTCGACGCCCTGGTGGTCGATGTGCATCTGCGCGATCAATCGCTGACGGGAATGGATGTCGTCCGCCGGCTCAGGAACCAGGGATGCGGTACCCCGGTCCTGGTGCTGACCCAATTTGCCGGGATGCATCAGGCGGCCGACACGCTGAACGACGGTGCCGACGATTATCTGGCCAAACCCTTCGATGCCGCCGAACTGATCGCCCGGCTGCGCGCCATTACCCGGCGGCTGCCCGGCTATGACCGGTCGGAACTGGTGTCCGGCGCCCTGCGGATCAGCCTGCATTACGGCACCGTCCACTGGTTCGACCGGCGGCTGGAACTGTCCAGCATGGGCTTCGACATTCTGCGCGCCCTCGCCGAAACGCCGGGGGACGTCGTATCCTATGCAACGCTGTGGGCGCGGGTCTGGTCGAAATGGAACAGCCTGCCGCCTCAGATGGATGCGATCCAGGCCGGGATCAGCCGCCTGCGCCGCGACATCGCGGCGGTCACCTCGGCCCGGCTGATCCAGACGGTCCAGGGACGCGGCTACAGGCTGGTCGTTGACTAGGCGCGAACGCCCCATGTCCCTGCGCGCCGCCGGGCTGCTGATCCTGGTCATGATCCTGTTCGCCGGGCTTGGCTGGCGGGAACATCGACAGGCCAGCGACCGGGTGGTGCGCGGCGTTGCGGCGGAACGGGATTTCGTCGCCACGCTCAGCGACACGTCCGGACTGATCGCGGCGCTTGCGCTGATCGATGCCCGTTCCGGCGCGCTGGATACACCGGAACGGCTGCTCTACATCCTGATCGATCCCGAAACCGGCGACCGGCTGGCCGGCAATCTGGGCGCCTGGCCGCGCGGCTTTGCGCCCCCGGTCCGCATCGGCGCATCGCCGGTGACGGTGGTGGATGGCCTGGCCGGATCGACGCTGAAACTGGACGATCATTTCCACCTGTTCATCGGCCGGCCGACGCAGGGAATGGGGGACAGTGTCCTGTCCTTCGCCCCGGCGCTGGCGCTGGCGATCGGGGGGCTGTTCGCCATTCTGTGGTTGACGGAACGTCAGTCCGCCCGCCGGTTTTCGCGCCGCGTCGCTGCAATCACAGACGCGATGGACCGGTTCGGCGGCGGCGCGCTGGAATCGCGGGTGGCGGACACGACCGGCGATGCGCTGGGCCAGCTTGCCCAGTCGGTCGACGGCATGCTGTCGCTGATCGCGGCCCGGCTTGGCCATCACGAACGCATCGCGCAACAGATCGTGCACGAACTGCGCGCCCCCGTCGCCTACGCCGTCCAGGCGATCCGGGGATCGGGCGGCAGTCAGGGCATCGTTCAGGCGGAACGGGTCGAACCCGTGCTGGTGCAGCTGATGGAAACCATGGATGCCGTCATCCTGCTGACCGAAATGGAGGAACGCCCGCTTCGGCAGGAATCGGTGCCGCTCCGGGCGCTGATCGCCGATCTGGTCGAACTCTATGCCGATGCGGCGGCCGAACGGGGCATCCGGATCGACCTGCACTGCACGGCCCAGCCGGTGGTCACCGCCGAACGGGCGCTGCTGATGCGGCTGTTCGCCAATCTCATCGACAATGCGATCAAATATTCGCCGATGAACGCCATGGTCGCCCTGTCCGTCGGAGCGGATGCGCGGGGGGCACGGGTTTCGGTGACGGACGCCGGGCCGGGCCGGGCCGCGCTGCCCGACGCCATCGGCACGCTGGGGATGCGCGGATCGCACACCGCCGGGACGCGCGGCACCGGCCTGGGGCTGGCCATGGCGTTTCGCATCGCCCGCATCCACGGCGCGTCGATCACCTTGGCGGATCGCAGCGACCATTCGGGGCTGATCGCCACCGTTCGCTTTCCCGGCCCTGCCCCGTCTGTCCCGGTTTAGCCCGGGTCAGCGGTCACCCCCTCCCCGGCGGTCAGGGTCACGGTGGCCGGCTGCACGCCTTCGCCCGTCACCCGAACGGTGATCGGCCCGCGCCGCCCCGGCAACGCCCGCACGATGCCCAGCGCCATGCCGTTGAACGCGGCGCGGCTGGTCGACTGGAACGGTACGAAACTCGTGGGATCGCCATTGTCGGTGGCGACCAGCTCGCCCGGCCCCTCTATGGCAAAGGTCAGCGGCGTCATCGCGCGCGGTGCCACCGCTCCGTCCTTGTCCAGCACCCGGACGGTGACGAACGACAGGTCCTTGCCGTCGCCCGCGATTTTCGACCGGTCAGCCGTCGCCGACAGTCGCGCGGGATCGCCGGTGGTCCGCCGCGTGGCGCTGGCCCATGGCTTGCCGTCCTTCCACGTCTCCACCCGGATCTCGCCCGGCCGATAGGTCACGAAATCCCAGCGGAAACGATAGGCAAAGGGCGCGCGCTTCAGCCGCCCTTGCGACGTGCCGTTGACGAACAGTTCCGCCTCGTCCGCGCTGGAAAAGACATGCACCGGCGTCACCTGCTCTTCGCGCCCCGGCCAGCTCCAGTGCGGCAGGATATGCGCGAATTTCAGGTCCGGCTTCCAGCGCGACAGATACAGCCAGTACCGGTCCTTGGGGAAACCGGCGAGGTCGAGGATGCCGGAATAGGAACTGCGCGCGCCGTAATAGGGCGTCGGCTCCCCCAGATAGTCGAAGCCCGTCCACACGAACTCGCCCGCATTCCATGGATGCTGGTCATCCAGCGCCCAGACCCGGTCTGCCGACGATCCGAAATCGGATGCGAACAGCTCATAGGCGCTGACCTGCTGAGTCACCGGATCGCCGCCCACGCCGGGGCGCACGCTGGCGCTGATCGCGCCCGGCACGGGGAACAGATATTCGCCCCGGCTGGACAGGGCCGACGCGCTTTCCGAATGCAGGATCGCCTTGTCGGGAAAGCGCGCGCGGAACGCCGGATACTGGCTGGGCAATGTGCGGATGCCATGCCCCTGATAATTGATGTTCAAGACATCGACCGTGCCGGGCAGCGGCATGTCCGCCTTGGCAAAATTCATCGCGCTGGTGGTCGGGCGGGTCAGGTCCTCCTCGCGCACGATCTGCACCAGCTTGCGGCCGATGGCGGCGCCCTCCTCGCCCGTATATTGCTCGCCCACCTCGTTGCCGACGCTCCACAGCACGATGCTGGGATGGTTGCGGTCCCGCCGCAGCATCGCGCGCAGGTCCGGCTCGTGCCAGTCGGGAAAGATCAGGTGGAAATCGAGCGGCGTCTTTTTCCGCTCCCAGCTGTCGAACACCTCGTCGATCACCAGGAACCCCATCCGGTCGGTCAGCTCCAGCAGTTCCGGCGCTGGCGGATTGTGGCTCATCCGGACGGCGTTCACGCCCATGTCGCGCAGCAATTCCAGCTGGCGTTCGGCGGCGCGCGTGTTGAACGCCGCGCCCAGCGCGCCCAGGTCGTGGTGATTGTTCACCCCCTGAAACCGCACATGCTCGCCATTGACGATGATACCGCGATCGGGATCGAAGGCGATGGTGCGGATGCCGAAACGGGTTTCCACCTCGTCCACCACACGCCCGCCCTGCGTCACGCGGGTGACCGCGACATAGCGGTTCGGCGCTTGCGTCGGCGGCGGTCCCCACAGGCGCGGCTTGGCGATGACGGCGCTGCCGCTGGCCGTCGCCTGGCCATCGGCGGCGACGCGCACGGGCGCGCGGGCGATGCTCGCCACCGGCCTGCCGGTGCGGCGCCCCCGACCGTCCAGCACATAAAGCGTCGTCGAAACCTCGGCATCGGCCGCGCTCGCGCCGTCATTGTCGATCGTCACGTCCAGCTTCACCATGGCCCGCTCGGCGGAGACTTCCGGCGTGGTGACCACCGTGCCCCAATGCGCGACATGGACGGGGTCGGTCTTGGTGAGCCAGACATTGCGATAAAGGCCACCGCCCGGATACCAGCGCGCGCTTTCCGGCGGGTTGTCGAGCCGGATCGCCAGCTGGTTCGCCTGACCGAACCGGACGAACGGCGTCAGGTCCAGCCGATAGCTGTTATAGCCATAGGGCCAGCCGCCGACGAGCCGACCGTTCAGCCACACGGTCGAATAGGACATTGCCCCGTCGATATCGAGAAAGATGGACTTGCCCCGATCCCCGGCGGGCACGTCGAGCACGCGGCGATACCAGCCGATGCCCCAGCTGGGCAGGCGACCCATCCCGCCATAAGGGCCGGTTTCCAGGAACGGGCCAGTGATCGCCCAGTCGTGTGGTAGCGTGACCGCCTGCCATCCGCTGTCGTCGAAACCGGCCTGCACATGGGGATGGTCGCTGCCCGGATCGCCCGCCGGACGGACATGGCGGCGGGCCACATTGCGGATCAGGGCATTGGCGCTGGGCAGGATCCACGGCTTCAGCACGCGGGCATTCCGCGCATCGATGGCGACCGCTGTATCGGGCCGCGCATCCGCCACCTTGCCATCGGCGCTTTCGGTGACTTCCGGGCGAACATCATAGGCCAGGCCGGCACCGCTGCCCGCCGGTTCGCCCTTGGTAAAGCGCCATCCTGTATCGAGCAGCACCCGATCACGCGCCGTCGCACTGTCAGGAGCCAGGGCCATCAACGCCGCGGCCAGCATGGCGATGCCCCATCCCGCGATCGTCTGCTTACGGTTCAACCCGCCCATCCCCTACCCCTTCGTCGCCACGTCGGTCCGCTTTCCCCCTCCGCAAGGCCAAAAAAAGGGCAGCCTCCACCGGAAGCTGCCCATTCAGGGGGGAAAGAGTCCGACAAGGAACCGTCAATTGATCGCCGGTGCTTAAAAGCGCCCGCGAATACCTACCAGCACGGTGCGACCCGGGTTGTATTCGTTGAAGGTCGCGTTCTCGAACTGGAAATAGCTGCTCTGCGATTGCTTGGTGATGTTGATGACGTTCAGCGTCAGCGTCGGCAGGAACTCCGCACCGAACACCGTGCTCAGGTCCAGATTGCCAGAAAAATCCAGCTGCGCGTAGTTGCGGCCAAAGATCGCGGCGGCAGGGATGCCGTTCTGGTTCGGGCCGGAATTCTGCGACCCTTCGTTGAACGTATAGGTCAACCGCGCATCCAGACCGCCGCCTTCATAATATCCGGTCAGGACATAGGTGGTCGGCGCAACACCCAGCGCGACCGCCGGTGCCCCGGTGCCGGTGCCCTTCTGGTCGATGATCGTCAGGTTGCCCTGAAAACCGAAACCGGTGATGCCCGCCCATTCGGTTGCGAAATCCAGCGGCTGAGTCAGCTGGAATTCCAGGCCGTTGACGATCAGCTTGCCGTCCGAATTGACCTGTTGCTGGATGACGATCGGCACGTCGCGCAGCGCCTGGCCCGGCGTTGCCCGCGCCTGCAGCGCCTCGCGCTGTGCGGCGGTCAGCGATTCGATGGTGATGCCGAACTGTTCCAGGAACGAAAACGGCTGGTTGGTCAGACCGTTGACGGTAAATCCGGTGATGGATTTGCGGAACGCCGCCACCGCGATGACGCCTTCACCCCCGGTATAATATTCGACGCCCAGGTCGATATTGTCGGAAATGAACGGGTCGAGCGCATTGTTGCCGACATTACCGACATCGGCCGACGGCGCGACGAAGCTGGCCCCCGGCAACAGCGAATTGGGGTCGGGCCGCGTCATGGTACGCGATACCGATGCGCGGACGATCAGGTCGCTGCCCACTTCCAGCGCGGCGCTGGCCGATGGCAAGAAGTTGGAATAGACGGTGCGCGTCCGGGCGAAATTGATCGTGTTCGGATAACGGCCGCCATCGGGAATCTGCGCACCGCCCGGCAGCGTGTTGCGCGGATCGGGAACGCTGATCCGCCCGCCGACGATCTGTTCGGTGCGGACATAGCGCAGGCCGCCGTTCAGCCGCAGCCGGTTCTCGCCGATGTCGAAAATGCCGTTCAGTTCGGCAAAGGTGCCCGTGACGCGCTCGTCGATCAGGCCGCCATTGGCGCCGCTGCTGCCCGTGCCCGTTTCGCCGGCATTGGCCAGCAGGGCGTCATAGCCGGTATCCGCCTTGAACCGGTCCCAGTCCACCGTAACGAACCCGTTCGATCCGGGCAGCAGGTATCCGGGAACCGCCGCCGTCGGAACCAGCGATCCGGCATAGGTGATCGGTGGGGCGCCAGCGGTGAAGTTGGTGCCATAGCCGGGATAGGTCGGGAATCCGGCCGGGGTCGCGGTGCCCGGCTGGTTCAGGCCGGTGCACGGCGTCGTGGCGGTATTGGGTCCGGGCAACAGCACGCTCGGCCCGTTGCCGCAGATCGCGTTCTGCCACGGACCGGTATTGTCGAACGGCGTGATCCGGCGGCTGGTTTCGTCATAGGCCGCACCGACGCGTGCGCTGAACCGGCTGGCATCGCCGAACAACAGGCTGCCGCGAACGCCCTTGGTTTCCGTCCGGCGCTCTTCGCCGTTCAGGTTGACGCGGCCACCGCCGGCCCATCCGAAATTGCGGGGGTCGTTCAGGTCGATATTGGTGGTGACCGTCGGGATTCCGCCGGACGTGTTGTCGTAATCCACCGTCACGCCGCTGCTGGGCGGGGTGATGACCAGTACGGTCGGGCTTTCGCGGCGGAAATTGGACTTGGTGTAATTGGCCTGGACGTCGCCGCTGATCCAGTCGTTCAGGGTGAATTCCATGCCGGGGTTCACGCCATAGAAATCGACCCAGTCGTCATAGGGCCGATATTCCAGGAAGAACTGGGCGTTGGCATAGGTGCCGCTGGTGACCGTGCAGCCCTGGCTGCAATCGTCGCGGTCATAGGTAGTATTCAGCGGGATAACCGCGCCGTTGCGGCCGACCCAGTTCATCGCGGCCCGGTCGAAACTGTTCGTGCGATACCCGTACATGCCGTCGACATAGAAACGCAGATTGTCGCTGGGCCGCCATTCGATCGACGCGATGGCGTTTTCGCGGTTGCGGTCGCCCACTTCGGTGCGCGGACGGCTCAGGCGCGGGATGATTCCGTTGTCGATCTGGGTGATCGACGCGCCGGGATTGTTGGCCAGCAGGAACGCCTGGTCGATCACCCGGCCCGGGGTCAGCCCGTTGCCGGCGTTGATCGGCACGGTCGCGGGAATGGTGAAGTTGCCGCCGCCGGTCGAATTGCGGTTCGTCGCAGTGTTCTGCGCGGCGGTCAGGTTCGGGTTGGTGAAGCCGATCGTCTCATACCCGTTCACCTGGAACCGGTTGCGCACGATCGTGCCGCCGATCAGCACGCCGAAATCGCCGAAGGTCGCGCTGGCCAGCGCATAGCCGCGATAGCCCCAGTCGTTGGTGGTGCTGACCTGGCTGCCCTGGATACCATAGTTGAAATGGACGCCCGGATTGTCGAACGGCCGCGCCGAACGCAGGTTGACGGTGCCGGCGGCGCCCCCTTCCACCTGGCTGGCGGTCGGCGACTTGCTGACGGTCAGCTGGGTGAAGAGTTCGGTCGGCAACAGGTCCAGATCGACCTCGCGGTTGGTGCTCTGCGCATCGAAGCGGACCGATGCCACGGCAACCGGCGCGCCGTTCAGCAGGACGCGGGTGAAATTGGTGCCAAGGCCGCGAATGGCGACGTTGGTGCCCTCGCCCGTCACTTCGCGGGTGATCGTCACGCCGGGGATCCGGTTGACCGATTCGGCGATGTTGGTGTCGGGGAACTTGCCGATATCCTCGGCAAAGATGCTGTCGGTAAAGCCGACGGCATCCCGCTTGGCGCGCACCTGGCTTTGCAGCGACTGGCGGAAACCGGTGACGACGATTTCTTCGCCCGCTTCGGCCGGGGCGGCGGGATCGGTCTCTGGCGTATCAGGCTGGTCCTGCACCGTCCCTGCGGCGGGGTCGACCTGTTGCGCCAATGCGGGCCACGCGCATCCGGCCAGCAGCATTGCGGAAATCGCGGCGCTCCGGCGCAGCGCGGTTGAATTGCGTGCCATCATCCTCTCCCTGCTATCTAAACCCCCCACGTCGGCGTCATTTGATGCGCCGATTATGTTCGCGGTAACATCGGAGAAATAGCATTTCGCAGCCTTTGTCAATTGTGCAATGTTCGCGGGAACATCAAAATGTTCATGACATGGACGTCATGAGCCGCTTGTGAGCGGGGTTGCCGCTGATCATGGTCGTCGCGGGGGACGGCCGGGGTCGCCGTTGAAGGAGCAGGAATGACTGACGCCGGGCAGGACAGCGAACCGGGCCGAACCGCAACCATGCGCGACGTCGCCCGCCATGCCGGGGTGTCGCACATGACGGTATCGCGGGTGGTGAATGGCGACCGTGCCGTTCGCCCCGAAACCCGTGCGCTGGTGGAACAGGCGATCCGCCAGCTCCGCTTCGCCCCCAATCCGGCCGCCCGCGCGCTGTCCAATGCCGCACCGGCGCGGGTCGCGCTGCTGCACCGCTTTCCCAATCCCGGGTCGCTCGGTTCGTTTCTGGTGCATCTGCTTCAGGCCGCGACGCGCGCCCATGCCAGCATCGTGCTGCATGAAGTGGCGGAGGGCGAACAGGCCGAAACCCTGGCAGAGCTGCAACAGGATGCGATTCGCGGCGTCATCCTGGCGCCGCCGATGGGTGACGACCTTAAACTGATCGGCCTGTTGCGGGATGCCGGGCTGGCCACCGTGGTTACGGGATCGATCCACACCGACAGCGGCCTGGCCAGCGTCGGGATTGACGACCGGGCGGCGGCGCGGGCGATGACGGACCATCTGCTGGCGCTCGGCCACCGGCGGATCGGGATGATTACCGGGCGCGCCAACCATTCCTCGTCCCAGTTCCGGCTGGACGGCTATCGCGATGCGCTGGCGGCGGCGGGGCTGCCGCTCGATCCGGCGCTGGTTGCGGCGGGAATGTACACTTATCAGTCGGGCATGACGGCCACCGAATTGCTGCTGGATCTGGCCGACCCGCCGACTGCGATCTTTGCCAGCAACGACGACATGGCGGCGGCGGCGATGGCCGTTGCCCATCGGCGCGGGCTGGACGTTCCCGACGATCTGTCGGTCTGCGGCTTCGACGACACCCCGCTCGCCACGACGATCTGGCCGGCGCTCACCACCATCCGCCAGCCGACCGAGGCGTTGACCCGGACCGCGTTCGAACGGGTGCTGCGCGCCATCAATGGGGAAGCGGATACGGCGGAACGGGTGGAGCTGGACCATCTGCTGGTCCGTCGCCAGTCGGACGGCCCGCCGCCTCAGGGTTGATCGAACGACTGGGGCGGGAAAGGGCCGCCATGGCCCCTCCCCGCCCCGTTATCGGTCCGACCTTACCCGTTCGGGCTTAGCCGCGGCGGTTGTTCCGGTCGGCCCGTTCATAGCGGATCTGCGCCGACAGCTGGTCGAACCGGCGGTCGAGGTCGCGGCGTTCCGCCACCGTCAGGCCACGGCCGGACCGGCGATACTGGTTCTCGAGCTGCGCCAGCCGGCCGAACTGGGTGCGCAGGCCATTCGCTTCCCGCGCGCTGATCGCGCCGCGCCGCTGGGCGGTGTTGATGCGGTTGTACAGGTTCGACTGACGCTGGTTGATCGACTGCCAGTTGCCGGCGTCATAGCGGACGGCATGGGCCGGTGCGTGATAGGGCTGGGCCTGGGCGGCGGCAGGCAGGGCAGCCGCGCCGAGGCCAAGGCCGGCGGCGATCAGGATCATCTTCTTCATGGCTCGTCTCCTCGTTGCGACCTTGTGGTCGAGGAGCAATCTGGTGCCCGCCTGTCGCTGACCTGTGTCAGCGATGCTGCAAATGTGTCGAAAACTGTCGCAAGCCAGGCGGGACCGTTCAGCAAACGGCCCCGCACCCGTCCTTACCCTTCCGAAAACACGCCGCAGGCGATGCGACCGCCGCTGTTGCCCGCGGGATCGCTCTTCATGTCGTCCGGCCCGGCATGGACGACGAACGCCGATCCGTCGGCATCCATCATCGCCGCCAGCGTCGCGCCCTGGATGGTATAGGTCAGCGTGCCCCGGCCATTGGCCGCGACCAGCAGGTTGGGCAGGTCGCCGGCATGGGAACCGGCGGGGTTTTCCAGCCCGTGCTGACGCCCGGCGGGATTCCAGTGCCCGCCCGCCGTGGTGAAATCGGGCGCATCGCACTTGCCGACGGTATGGACGTGCACGCCGTGCGGACCCTGGGGCATCGCCATGCCCTCAACAGTGATGACGACGCCGCCCGGCGCGGCCGCTGCGGTCACCGTGCCCACCGGCACATTGGCCCCGGTGCGCAGATCGGCGCTCAGCGCCTGTGCTCCGGCCGGGGCAGCGGCGGGGGCCGCATCCATCGCCGCCATGCCGCCGGTATCGGAGCACGCCGCCAGCATCGCCGCGCCCGCCATCGTCATCCACATTGCCTTGTTCATGTCGCTCACTCCGCCTTGGCGCTTTTCCTGTCACGGGGATGAATGAACCGGGGGCGCAATAAGTTCCAGTGGGCGGATCAGCTTTCCGGCATCGGCCCGGCAATCAACAGCGGATCGATGCGGACATCGCGCCATTTCATGCCCCAGTGCAGGTGCGGGCCGGTCGATCGCCCGGTGGTGCCGATTGCTCCGATCGCCTGCCCCCGCTTCACCGCCTGTCCCGGCTTCACGTCGATCCGCGACAGGTGCAGAAACGCACTGTTCAGGCCCATGCCATGGTCCAGCATCAACAGATTGCCCTCCAGCGTGAAGGGCGCATCGGCGGCCAGGATGACGACGCCGTCGGCAGGCGCGACGATGGGCGTACCCGTCGGCCGGGCGACGTCGACCCCGCTGTGATAGCTGCCCGGTTCGCCGCGATAGACGCGCTGCGATCCGAACAGGCCGGAGACGCGCCCCGTCACCGGCCAGATGAAATCCTGTCGCCAGCCGGGGCTGTCCGACGCGATCCGGCGGGCGGCGTTGATCTGCGCCAGCTCGGCGGGGCGGCGCGCGGCGAACTCCGCGCTTGGCTGGCTGACGCGCGGCAGGCTGTTCAGCCGCTCGATCCGCCAGGCCCGCCGGTCGACCGCCAGCGTCTCGACGACCTGCCGCCCATTGCCCAATGTTGCCGCCAGCAATGCCTGCATCGGCGCATCCCGGTCGAACGCGATCAGGAACCGGCCGTCCGCCGCCATCGGCACCGCCTTGCCGTCCAGGGTCAGCGCGGTGGCACCGGCGGGCGCGATCCCGCGCACCACCCCGCCCTGCACGATCTCCCCCGTCAGCGAAAAGCCGTTTGCGGGACGCTGAGCCACCGGTTGCATTGCCGGGTCGACTGTCGCCGGTTCGGCGGGCAGCCGTGCCTCGATCTCGGCGGCGGACGGCGGCGCTGCATCGGCACTGGCTAGGATGCGCGGCGGCAGGACGCAACTGCCCAGCGCCACCAGCGCCGGACCGGCCATCGCCCATCGCCGCCATGCCCGCATCAGCCGCTCAGCGCCTCGGTCGCCAGTTCGGCGCTGGCATAGGCCTCCTGCCGCTCGACCGACCAGTAACGCAACTCGTCCAGCGGGATCGGAGCGCCCGATCGTGCGCAGACGACATGGTCGCCGTTCACCAGCACGCGAAAGCCATTGGCCATGTAATGCAGCTTGGCCGGGCGTTGGGTGTTCGACATCAACATGAGTTCGCGTCCGTTTTCTGGGTCAGGTCACAACAGGTTTGGCTGTTCGGGCTTGGCATCAGGATAGGCCCTGCCGCCGCCGCGCTCAACCCGTGCCTCGACATCGCCGTCGCCGAAATGCAGCACCAGCGCGCCCGTCGCCCGCGCCGCATCCGCGGTTACCACCGGCTTGTCGCCGATCCGCGCGCTCACCCGCACATAGCCCTTGGCCAGCAGATTGTCGGGATTGGCCGCATCCAAAAGGCGGGACAGTCCGTCCAGCCGTTGACGCTCCGCCGCGATCCGCCGCTCGATCACCATCGGGGTCAGCCGCGCGGAAAGCGTCGCCAGTCGCTCGTCCGCCAGCGCCGCCTTGCGCGCCAGCACATCGGGGCGCAGCCGCGCATCGAACTGATCCAGCCGCCGCCGCGCAAGCGCGATCCGCCGCTCCAGCCCCAGCCCCAGCCGCTGCCCCGCTTCGTCCAGCCGCTGGCGCTGCGGGCTCAGCAACAGGTCGGGTTTCGGCATCAGCCGCGCGATGGCGGACAGTCGCTCCCCCGCCCGCTCGGCATAGCGCCGCGCCAGCCGCTCCGCCCGCGCGCCCAGCCCCTCGACAGCCAGCCGCACCTCGGCGCGCACCGGCACCGCCATTTCGGCCGCCGCAGTCGGCGTCGGCGCGCGCCGGTCGGCAGCATAATCGGCCAAAGTGGTATCCGTCTCATGCCCCACGGCGGAAATGGTCGGGATCGAGCATTCGGCGATGGCGCGCACCACCGCTTCCTCGTTGAACGCCCACAAATCCTCGATCGACCCGCCGCCCCGCGCGACGATCAACAGGTCGGGGCGCGGCACCGGCCCGCCGGCCATCAGAGCATCGAACCCCCGGATCGCGGCGGCCACTTGCCCCGCCGCCGCGTCCCCCTGCACCAGCACTGGCCAGACGACGACATGGCTGGGCCAGCGATCAGCCAGCCGGTGCAGGATGTCGCGGATCACCGCGCCGGTGGGTGAGGTGACGACGCCGATCACCTGCGGCAGCCACGGCATCGGCCGCTGGGCGCGGCCCTTGGCGAACAGCCCTTCCGCCTCGAACCGCGCCTTGTTGCGTTCGAGCAGCGCCATCAGCGCGCCTTCGCCCGCCAGTTCCAGCCGGTCGATCACGATCTGGTATTTCGACCGGCCGGGATAGGTCGTCACCTTGCCGGTCGCCACCACCTCCAGCCCGTCCTGCGGCACGAACGGGATCGCCGCCGCCGCGCCCTTCCAGATGACCGCATCGATCACCGCGCCATCGTCCTTCAGCGCCAGATAGACATGCCCAGACGCCGCCCGCTTGTAGCCCGAGATTTCCCCGCGCAGCCGCACCTGCCCGAACTCGCGCTCGACCATCCGCTTCAGCCTGCCCGACAATTCGGTCACGCTTTCCGGCGCGGCGTTGTCGCCGGGCGGGCTTTGGGCTAGCAGCCGCCGCTCGGAAGTTTCATCGGAAAAGGGATCGGGCATGAACGTCCTGCTGGTCGGATCTGGGGGGCGTGAACACGCGCTGGCGTGGAAACTCGCCCAGTCGCCCGCCTTATCGACGCTTTATGCGGCACCCGGCAACCCCGGCATCGCCGATCATGCGGTGTGCGTGACGCTGGACGTCACCGATCATGCCGCCGTCATCGCCTTCTGCGCCGAACAGCGGATCGAATTTGTCGTCATCGGCCCCGAAGCGCCGCTGGTCGATGGCCTTGGCGACTCCTTGCGCGCAGCGGGCATCGGCGTGTTCGGGCCGAGCGCCGCGGCGGCGCAGCTTGAAGGGTCGAAGGGCTTTACCAAGGATCTGTGCGCCCGCGCGAACATCCCGACCGCAGGCTATGTCCGCGTGACCTCGCTCGACGCTGCCCGCGCGGCGCTGGCGGACTTCGGCCTGCCGGTCGTCATCAAGGCGGACGGCCTCGCGGCGGGCAAGGGTGTGACCATTGCCCAGACGGCAGAGGATGCCGACGCCGCCCTCACCACCATGTTCGCTGAACCGGGCGGCGAGGCGGTGATCGAACAATTCCTGACCGGCGAGGAAGCGAGCCTGTTCGTCCTGACCGACGGCACCAATATCCTGACCATCGGATCGGCGCAGGATCACAAGCGCGTCGGCGACGGCGACACCGGCCCCAATACCGGCGGCATGGGTGCCTACAGCCCCGCCCGCGTGCTGACGCCCGAATTGGAGGCACAAGCGATCGAGCGCATCGTCCGACCGACCGTGGCAACAATGGCGGCGGACGGCGTGCCGTTCAAAGGCGTGCTTTATGCCGGGCTGATGCTCACCGACACCGGCCCGCAACTGATCGAATACAACGCCCGCTTCGGCGACCCGGAATGCCAGGTGCTGATGATGCGGCTGGAGGGCGATCTGCTCGACCTGCTGATCGCCACCGATCGCGGCACTTTGGGCGACCTGCCCCCCGCCAGCTTCAATCCCCGCCCCGCGCTGACCGTGGTGATTGCCGCCAACGGCTATCCTGGCACCCCGGAAAAGGGCGGCCGCATCTCCGGCATCGAAGCCGCCGAGGCCGAGGGCACCAAGGTCTTCCACGCCGGCACCGCGATGACCGATGACGGGCTGGTTGCAAATGGCGGCCGCGTGCTGGCGGTCACTGCGCTAGGCACCACCGTCGCCGAGGCCCAATCCACCGCCTATCGCGGCGTCGACGCGCTAGACTTCCCCACCGGCTTCGCCCGCCGCGACATCGGCTGGCGGGAGGTTGCGCGGGAGCGGGGGTAGACCAAACGCCTCCCCACCCGTTCGTGTCGAGCGAAGTCGAGACACGACTGGTTTGGCTATCGGCCGACAATGCTGCCCGTCTGTTTCCGACCGTATTGCGGACGAGCGACGGGTTATCCATACCAGTGCCATTATGGTGAAACTCAACTATCAGTGCTGCTATTGCGATCATGGCATCGCCAAGCATGACGCTGACGCGGTGCGCATTGTCCTTTCTGGTTTATGGGGGGGATCAGGTGGAGCGGTGCAAGAGATCTTCGCCCATCGCCAATGTGCATTTGAGAAGTTTGGTGCCGCGTTAAGTCCCTCGGTCCCTTTCGACATCCAGGTGTTTGGGCCAGACTGAACGGCGTGTTCATACTACAGTCGGTCGTTAGGCGGCGTGGACAAATTATACAGGCGACATCTGACGGTTAGTCGTGGGCCCATTTCAGCGATGAAGCATCGACGGTGTCATGCCCCATGTGGCGGATGAAGGCATCTCGCAGGTCTTGCTTATGCTCACGCCACTTCGCCGGCTCGGCATCTGGGTCCATACCGTCCGCCACGAAGAGCCAATCGACAAATTGATCGGCAGTGACGGGTCCTTGTTCGGGGATGAGGTCGTCGACATGCGATGGATGCCCGTTGACGATCCCACCACACCAACCGTGCTCGATGCAGACTTCGTGCATGAGCGCATCGTAGCCGGACCTCTGTTTCATCAGCCTCAAGTACCAGCACCTGCGAACACCGGCAAAGTCTGTTTCGGCCGAGTGTATTGACGATGCTCCGAACGATTGATTCAAGGCTGCCTTTTGGAGGCAGGGTTGAGCCGGGGCGATCTCACCGAGGTTGAATGGCGCATTATGAAGGACCTGCTGCCGATTGAGCGCAAGAACCGGAGCCGGGGCAGACCTCCCGAACAGAACCGTGCGATCATCAACGGTATACTATGGCGGCTACGGTGCGGTGCGCCGTGGCGCGACGTGCCACCTAAATACGGGAGCTGGAACACCATCTATCGGCGGTTCCGGCGATGGAGCGAGGCCGGGGTTTGGGAGATTGTAGCGGTGACGCTGGCCGAGATCATGGCGGATACTGGCCACTACAGCATCGACAGCACCACGGTCCGCGCCCACGTCTCGGCAGCGGGCGGAAAAGGGGGGCTTATCGACGCGCTCTTGGCCGCTCGCGGGGCGGGTTCACCAGTAAGCTTCACTGCCTGGCTGACGCCCTCGGGCGACCGCTCGCGTTTCACCTGACAGGCGGCGAGGCGGCAGACTGCAAGGCCTATGACGCCCTGATCGTCCTGCCCGAGCGCAGGCCGGATGTCTTGCTTGCCGACAAGGGCTACGATGCCGACGCCATCCGTGCAGACCTTGCGAAACGGAACATCGAACCCGTCATCCCCGGCCGCTCAAACCGCCGGGTAAGGATTGAGCATGACCGGACGCTCTACAAGCAACGCAACCGCATCGAGCGCATGTTCGGCCACCTCAAGATCAACCGCGCCATCGCCACCCGCTACGACCAGCTGGCTAGCAGCTTCCTCGGCATGGTCCACCTCGCCACCGCCAGATACTGGCTCAAATTTGTCCACGCCCCCTAGGAAACCGGCACCGATAGCCGTCAATAATGGGTCGAAGCCAATCGCCTCAACCACCCACCTGCCTTGGCACCACCGCCAGCCCGACCGCGCTGACCACGCCCGCCGCGACCAGATACACGCCCACCCGCGCAATCCCGCCGTCCGCCGCCAGCGCCTGTGCCGCAACCGGGGCCAGCGCGCCGCCCAGGATGCCGCCCACGTTGAACGCGATCGACGTGCCGGTATAGCGCACTCCGGCAGGGAACAGCGACGGCAGCCACGCCCCCAGCGGGCCATATGCAAAGCCCATCAGGAACAGCGCGATCGCCAGCCACAGGAACACGCCCCCCGCGCTCGCCCGGCCGAGCAGCGGCCCCATCAGCACCCCGGCCAGCACCGCACCCGCAAAGCCCACCGCCAGCATCCGCTCCGGCGAGAGCAGGTCCGCGCCCACGCACGCCACCACGACGCCCAGCGCCAGGAACAGGATGGCTGCGATCTGGATCGCCAGCACCAGTTCCCGGTCCATCCCAAGCGTCCCCGTCGCATGGCCGAGCGCAAATGCAGTGGCGAGATAGAACAGCGCAAAGCACGCGATCGTCGCCCCCGTCGCCGCCAGCGTCTCGCGCGGATGCTGGGCGAGCAGCGTGCCGATCGGCACCTTGGGCAGCGCGCCCTTCGCCTCAGCCGCGGCAAACGCCGGCGTCTCAGTAAGGCTCAGGCGCACCCACAAGCCCAGGATCACCAGCACCGAACTGGCGATGAACGGCAACCGCCAGCCCCAGTCGCGGAACGCCGCATCGTCGAGCAGCGCGCCCAGGATCAGGAAAAAGCCGTTGGCCGCAATGAACCCCACCGGCGCGCCCAGCGGGGGAAACATCCCCCAGCGATATTTCTGCCCCGGCGGCGCATTCTCGACCGCCAGCAAACTCGCCCCGCCCCATTCGCCGCCCAGCCCCAGCCCCTGCCCGAACCGCAGGATGCAGAGCAGCACAGGCGCGACCCAGCCGACCATCTGATAGGTCGGCAGGAACCCGATCAGAACCGTCGACCCACCCATCAGCAGCAGCGACGCGACCAGCGTCGACTTGCGCCCCACCCGATCTCCGAAATGCCCGAACACGATACCACCCAGCGGGCGCGCAAAGAACGCCAGCCCGAAGCTCGCATAGCTCAACAGCAGCTGCGCGCCCGGATCGGTCGAAGGAAAGAACAGCGGCCCGAAGACCAGCGCAGCGGCGGTGGCATAGATATAGAAGTCGTAGAACTCGACCGCCGTGCCGGTCAGGCTGGCGAACAAAATCCGCCCCATCCCCGCCGCTCGCCTGCCCCCAGCCAACCCGCTATCCATGCCTTCCCCCCGAACTGCCCGCGCCCCCTGCCGCGATCAGGTCGGCTCGTCCAGTCCGTTTGTCCCAGAACCCGCTCGTGCTGAGCTAGTCGAAGCGGCGAACGAATCTACAGGCTTCGGATTGACCTTGCCGGTTTGAGGTGGGGTTTCGCGGGACTAATCCGATTGGCGGCCCGGCCAATTCCGCATCGCCTGATCCACGATCCCCAGCAACGTCACGCGGTCCGCCCCGTCCTTGGCCAGGGTGGACATCCCCTGCACCACCGCGAACAGATGCGCGGCGACCGCGGCCGCATCGATGTCGCCCGGAATCATCCCCGCCGCCACGTCGCGCTCGATCCGCAATTGCAACGCCGCCTGGATCGCCCGTCGCATCGCCGCCAGTTCCTCGCGCACATCCGCCGCCTCGGGCGACGCGCTGACGATCGAGCTGGCCAGCAGGCACCCCGGCGGCGCGTCGTCCCGCGTATCGCCCATCGCCGCCGAGATCAGCAGGCCGCGCGCCGCCGTCCGCGCATCGGGCGCAGCGGCGATCCCCGCTGCGATGGCTTCCGCTCCGCCCCCCAGATACCGGTCGACCGCCGTTCGGAACAGCGCCCGCTTGTCGCCGAACGCGGCATAAAGGCTGGGCGGCGTGATCCCCATGGCGGCGGTCAGCATGGCGATCGACGTCGCTTCATAGCCATGCGCCCAGAACAGCCGCATCGCCGCGTCGAGCGCGCCGTCGCGGTCAAAGCTGCGCGGCCGCCCCGTGCGACGGCGGTCCAAAGTCATTTCCATAGCGATTGTTATAGAATCATTGACTTCACCCGGCAATGGTCGCCATGGGTTCTGTAACGAACACTATGAAAGCCTGCACCATGCCCCTCAGTCACTATCGCACCCTCGGCCGTTCCGGTCTTGCCGTCAGCCCGCTGGCACTCGGCACCATGACCTTCGGCGTCGCGCGCTGGGGCATGGACCGCCCGGCGGCGGAGGGCGTGTTCGACGCCTATGTCGCGGCTGGCGGCAACCTGATCGATACCGCCAATGTCTATGCAGGCGGCGAGGGCGAGGCGATGATCGGCGCGATGATCGTCGAACGCGGCATCCGCGACGATCTGGTGCTGGCGACCAAATCGGGTTTCGCGATGGGCAAGGGGCCGGCGGCGGGCGGCAACGGCGCGCATCACATCCATGCCGCGCTCGACGCCTCGCTCCGCCGCCTGCGCACCGATCATGTCGACCTGTACTGGGTCCATGTCTGGGACGGCGTGACCCCGGCGGAAGAACTGCTCCAGACGATGGCCGCGCTCGTCCGCTCGGGCAAGATCCGCTATTGGGGCATCTCCAACACCCCCGCCTGGTATGTCGCGCGGCTGGTCACCCTGGCCGCTGCCCACGCCCTTCCCGGCCCGATTGCGCTCCAATATTTCTATTCGCTGGTCAGCCGCGAGGTGGAGGCCGAGCATCTGCCGCTCGCCCGCGACACGGGCCTCGCGATGATGCCATGGAGCCCGCTCGCCTATGGCCTGCTCACCGGCAAATATGACCGCGCGTCAGTGGAAGCGGCGGGGCCGCGCGCAGGAGGCCTGACCATGGGTGCCGGGTCGGGGGAAAACAGCAATCGGCTGGATGGGGCCAACCCCTTCGGCGACATGCTGTTCACGACACGCAACTGGCGGATCGTCGATGCCTTGCGCGGCGTCGCGGCTGAACTCGGCGAATCGATGGCGCGCGTGGCGCTAGCCTGGGTCGTCGGTCGCCCCGGTATCGCCACCACGCTGGTCGGGGTCAGCAAGGTATCGCAGCTGCACGACAATATCTCCGCGCTCGACCTGACCCTGCCACCCGAACAGCGCGCCGCGCTCGACGCCGCCAGCGCCCCCGATCTGCCGATGCTCTATGGCCTGTCCGCCCCCGCCATGCGCCAGCATGTGGTGTTCGGCGGGGCCAGCGTCAGCGGCTGGTCGGAACCGGCGGCCGCGCCGGTCTGATCGACGCCCGGGCCATGCCCCACAGGATCAGCGCACCGAACAGCGCACCCTCGCCCGCCCCCGTCACCATCTGCGCGATCGGCCCCAGCCCCGCCTCGCCGGTCAGCGCGCCGATGGGGTCCAGCCGCAACCGGCTGGCGGGCAGGCTCTGGCTCAGCGTGGCGAGGCTCCCTGCCATCATCCGTCCGCCGATCAGCGGGATCAGCACGCCCGCCCCCGCCCCGCACAGCGCGCCGATCACCGCTTGCCTGCGCGGCGAAGCGGCCGCGCGCGCGCCCAGCGCCGCCGCCAGCCCGACTGCGCCACCCAGCACCACGCCCTCCCCCGCTCCGGTGATGTCGCCCGGCGACGCCCCGATCAGCAGGCGGAAACTGTCGGTACCGATCAGCTTGACCAGCCCGCCCACCACGGCACCGCCACCCGCCCCGCCGATGACGCGCAGCCATGGCGACCCGCGCCCCGCCGCCAGCGCAATACCCGTCGCCACCCCCGCCCCGCCCAACAGGGCCACGGCCAGCGTCACGATGGTCAGCACCAGCAGCACGGACAGCGCACCCATCGCCGCCGCACCCTCGCCGCCCGCCGCCAGTGCACCATAGGCAGCGCCGCCGATCCCCCCGGCCAGCCCCGCCCCCGCCGTGCCGCCCAGCGCATGGGACAGCCAGGGCGCGGGCGCGGCGGTGGAAACCGCCGCATCCGCCCCAGCTGCCTCGACCGGCGCGATGAAGCGATAGCCGTGTTTCGGCACCGTCTCGATCATCGACGGCGCGCTGGCATCGTCGCCCAGCGCGCGGCGGAGCGTGCGGATGCACTGGGTCAGCGCCTCGTCGGTCACCGGCACGCCGCGCCACACCGCGGCCATGAACTGGTCCTTGGTCACCAGCGCGCCTGGCTCGCTCGCCATCAGGATCAGCGCGTCGAGATAGCGGGCGTTCACCGCCACCGGCTCGCCACTCCGCCACAACCGCCGTTCGCGCGGATCGAGCAGGAACGGGCCGAACCGGATGGCCGCCGCGCTTTTCAGCGATTCCTCATCCAATGCTCATGCCCTTCACCGCCATGCGCGCCATGCCATGCCCGTCACATCATGGAGGATCAAGCAATGGCGGTGAAGCAGGGAACGGCCGATCATGGGGTTGTCGGCATCATGGGCTGGCGGGGCTGGCGCTGGCTCGGCTGGGGCGCGGTGGCGGCGGTGCTGATCGCGCCGACCATCGCCATGCGCTTTACGGACGAGGTGAACTGGACGGCCAGCGACTATGGCTTCGCCATCGTGGTGCTGGGCGGCATCGGCGTTGCGCTGGAACTGGTGGTGCGGGCCAGCGGCAACTGGGCGCTGCGGGCGGGGACCGCGATTGCCCTGCTGGTCACGCTGGCGATCGTCTGGATCAACGGTGCGGTGGGCATCATCGGCGACGGCGACCACTGGGCCAATTTCTTCCACATGCTCGCCCCACCGGTCGCGCTGTCCGGGGCAGCGCTTGGCCGGTTCCGGGCGCGCGGCGTTGCGGTGGGACTGATGGCGGCGGCGCTGGTCCAGCTTGTCGGGGCGGTATTCGCCGCAATGATCGAACCGCGCGTCATCCCCTTCATTGCGCTGTGCATCACCGGCTGGCTGGTGGCCGCCGGCCTGTTCCGCCGGGCAGCGCAGGGGTGATGCGCAAGCTGCTTTCTAAGAAGGGCCCTTCCCCTTCAGGGGAGGGGCCACGATACTCAGCCCGGATAGCGGTCGAACTTCGGCAGCGCCTCTGCCCCGTCCATCCATCCGATGCGCTCGGCCATCTGGATATGGCCGAACGGTGCGGCCAGCGCGTCGGGGTCGTCCAGCGTCGCCGACTGCACATCGACCTTGCCGGGAAAGATCGCTTCGTTGGTGTAGAACAGCCCGGTGCCGCACCGCCCGCAGAAATGCCGCCTGCCATGCTCGGACGATGCATAGACGACCGGATCGCCCGTCACCTTCAATTCGTCCGCCCCGATCAGCGCCCATGCGACCATCGGCGCACCCGCATGGCGGCGGCAATCGCTGCAATGACAGATGGCGTGATGCTGGAACGTCGCCGGCATCTCGTACCGGATGGCCCCGCAATGGCATTGTCCCGTCGGCATGGTCCGCTTTTCCCCTCTCCGCTATGTCAGGTGCGCGATACGCAGGTCTTGCGCGTGATCTTGGTCACATTGCCCTTGGCGTCGCGCTCTTCCAGCCGATCCTCGGTGCAGTTGCTCTCGTCCGGGAACCAGCCCTGCGCCACGCCGATCCGCCAGACGAGCAGCGCCATCGCGGCAAAGATCAGGGCAAAGGCGATCTTGCGAACAAGGCGGTTCTTGATGGGCATCGCGAGCCATTCTCCGATCAATTGTGTCAGCTTTGGTGCTCTTCAATGCCCGTTCGTGCTGAGCTTGTCGAAGCACTGCCTTTCTTTGCGGTGGTCGGTAGCTCCTAGGCATCAGGACAATGCTTCGACAAGCTCAGCATGTACGGTTTTTCGTGCATTGGTCGGGCCACACCACTCACTCTTGCGCCAGCAGCCAGGCCCTGACCGCCGGATCGTCGGTCATCCCCGCCGCACGGACCCGCGCGGCCCGTGCCTCGTCCGCCCGGCCGAGCAGGCCAAGCAGATGCGCCCGCGCCGCCCACCATGGCTGATAACCATGCGCCGCTTCCCCCAGCACCTCCAGCATCGCCAGCCCCTCCGCCGCCCGCCCCGCCTCGCCATGCGCCACCGCCCGCGCGACCTGTGCCCCGATCGACGGGGCGATGCGGACCAGCAAGTCGTGCAGCATCGCCGCCGTATCGGGCGGCGCAGCATGACGCGTGCTGGCGGCAACCATCTGGTGCGACTGGATCGCCGCCTCGATCTGGAACCGCCCCGGCACCTGTCGCGCCGCTGCCTGACGCAGCAAGCCTTCCGCCTCCCCGATCATGGCCGCGTCCCAGCGTTCCCGGTCCTGCCGGTCCAGCGGCACGAACGCGCCGCCCGCGTCCCGACGCGCGCTCGCCCGGCTTTCGCAATAAAGGATCAGCGCCAGCAGCCCCATGGCCTCCGCATCCGCCGGGGCCAGCGCCACCGCCAGCCGCCCCAGCCACAGCGCCTCCTCCGCCAGTCCCCGCGTGGTGGCGTTGCCCGCGAACCGGTCGTCCCAGCCGGTGCCATAGGCGGCATAGATCGCGGCCAGCACCGCCGCCATGCGCGGTCCGGCCTCGGCGGGATCGGGCACGGCAAAGGGCACGCCCGCATCCCTGATCTTCGCCTTGGCGCGCGACAGGCGCTGGCCCATCGTCGTCGGCGCGATCAGGAAACTGGCGGCGATCCGCGCGGCGTCCAGCCCCAGCACCGCCTGCAGCATCAACGGCGCCTGGATATCACCAGCAACGGCGGGGTGGGTGCAGGCGAACATCAGGCCCAGCCGATGGTCGCCAAACGGGGTTCCGTCCATCGCCTCCCGCTCCGCCTCGATCAGCGCGCGCATCGGCTCCGCTGCGGCCCGCACGCCGTCATGCCGCCGCGCGTGACCCAGCGTGCGCTTCGCCGCCGTCAGCAGCCAAGCCTCGGGCCGATCCGGCACGCCGCGTTCGGGCCAGGTGGCCAGCGCCGCGCGGAACGCCTCGCTCAGCGCATCCTCCGCCGCCGCGATGTCGCGTGTGCGGGCCGCGAGCAGCGCGATCAGCCGCCCATGGGACTCGCGCGCCACCCGCTCGGCGGCGCGGCGCGCGATGTCGCTCATCCGGGGCTCAGCCCTGGGGCGGCGGGGGCAGCACCGGCCGCACCTCGACGGGGGTATCGCTGGCGCAGGGTGCCCGTGCAGCCCATTCGATCGCTGCGTCCAGATCGGCCACGTCGATCACGACATAGCCGCCCAGCTGTTCCTTGGTGCCCGGAAACGGCCCGTCCTGAATGGTCCGGCCATCGGCGCCGACGCCCACCAGCGTCGCCGTTTCGGGCGGGTGCAGGCCATCGCCATTGACCATGATCCCGGCGGCGGCGATCGCGCCCATATAGGCGGTCCAGGCACCCCAATAGGGTCCGGCGGCAACCGGATCGGCGCGCTTGGCGACTTCGGCGGGGCTTTCGCGGTAGACGAGCATATATTGCATTGGATGATCCTTCCTTGTTTCGGGTGTGGGGGCAATCAGTTCATGCCGGGCATGGGCACATGCGCGCGCACATCGACCCGGCCAGTCCGCGCGGCGGGCAGCTTTAGGGCCCAGGCCTCGGCCTCTGCGCGGTCCTTCACGTCGATGATGAAATAGCCGCTGAGCGTCAGCTCGCCCGATTTCGGCGCAGCGACCGGCACGAGCGCCGCCCCGCCGCGCATGATCCCGGACTTGGCCATCGCGTCGCCAGCGGCGGCATAGCTTCCCCAATAGGCCCTGCCCGGCTCGCCCGCATCGCTGCGCAGCGCCAGCTGGTCGGCGGTTTCATAAACCGTCAGCGTGAACGGCTCGGCCCGGGCCACGCCGATCCCCGCCATGATCAGGGCAGCCAGCGCCACCCCCTTCCAAATCCGCATCGTCCGCACTCCTCATCACCGGCGGCACCAGCACCGCCTGTATGGATGAGCCGCGAGAGGGGACGATTTCGACAGCACGCGAAAAATCTTTCCGCGCGCGCGGGCCTACAGGTAATCGGTCAGGGTCAGCGGGACTGCGCGGCTGGCCCCGCCTCGCTCGACCGTCAGGTTCAGCACAGTTCCCGCCGGATCATAGATCCGCTGAATAAAGGTCTCGAACGGGATTCCCCGGATCCTGTCGCCCGGTTGCAGCCCCGCCTGCTCCGCCGGACTTCCGGCACCCACCTTGCCGATGGCGATGGCATCGCCCGCCCGTTCGATCCAGATGCCCGTCCGGTTGTAATAATCGGGCTGCATCGTCTGGCGGTTGCGCTTCATCAGCACGGCATTGTCGCGGTTGCTGGTGGCGATGTTGAACAGCCGCAGCAGCGGCAGGCCGATGATCCCGTTCTCGAACTCATTCCAGTCGGGCCGGTCCTTGATGAACACCAGCGGCCGTTCGATCACCGCCCCGGCCAGTTCGATCTGTTCGGCCCGCACCACGCGGGTTTCGCCGTCCGGTGCAGCGGGCGCCCATTTCGCGGCGTTCCACAATCCCGCCGCCTCGGCCGCCTTGCGATACAGCCGGATCACCGGGGGCATGCCCGTATCCAGCCCGAACCGCATCGGCGGCGCGCCGTTGATGCTCGCATCGGCATAGAGGAACCGGCTGTCCTCGCTCTGCCCGCGCTGCACGATCCCCTTGTCGAACCGGGTCCAGCCCGACATGTCGCCCAGCCCGCCCGGATAGACGCGCCACTGCCCGGCATCCATGTCGAGCTCGCCGTCCATCACGGTCAGCACGCGCCCGGGCAACGAGATCGCCGCCCCGTCGCCCAGGCCGCGGTCGATCCCGGCCAGCGCCAGCACCGGCACCTCGAACCGCCCGCCCAGCAACAGGCCGTTGGCGCGGTAGATGGGGTAATCGGTATTGCCCCAAGACAGGCGCAGCTTACGGCTCCCGATTTTCGGCAGCTTCAGCTGGCGCGCAAGGTCGGTGCGGATCAAACCGAACTGTCCGCCGGTGTCGATCACCATCGGCAGCGTGGGCGATTGGCCGATCGATCCCGCCACCAGCAACCGACTGTCGGTCAGCCGGATCGGCACCCCGGCCCCGCCACCCTGTGCCAGCGCCCTGGCCGGTCCCGCCGCCAGCACTGCGGCGGCCCCGCCAATCATCACATCCCGACGGCCAATCGACATACGCATACTCCACTGACTTCGCGCCGATGTTGGTGCGGAACGATAACAGGATGATGACAGCCGGAAAGCCAGGACACCGATGTCCGTCGACCATAGCCGGCGGACCGTCGCACATCGCCCGCCGCCGCCGGCATCCGCCCCCGACAGCTCGCTTGCCCCGGGAAGCGTCGTTCCCTAACTGTTCACGCATGACCGTTCCTGCCCCCACCCCCGACGATCCTCCCTATCTGCGCGGACTCAACCCCCCGCAGCGCGAGGCGGTGCTGACCACCGACGGCCCGGTGCTCGTCCTGGCGGGTGCAGGCACGGGCAAGACGGCGGCCCTGACCGCGCGGCTGGCGCACCTGATCTACACCCGCCGCGCCTACCCATCCGAAATCCTCTCGGTCACCTTCACCAACAAGGCGGCGCGCGAGATGCGCGAGCGTGTCGGCCGGATGATCGGCGATGCGGTGGAGGGGATGCCCTGGCTCGGCACCTTCCATTCGATCGGCGCCAAGCTGGTCCGCCGCCATGCCGAACTGGTCGGGCTGCAGAGCAATTTCACCATCCTGGACACCGACGATCAGCTTCGCCTGCTCAAGCAACTCATCGCCGCCGCCGACCTGGACGAGAAACGCTGGCCCGCCCGCCAGCTCGCCGGGCACATCGACGGGTGGAAGAACAAGGGGCTGACCCCCGCCATGCTGGGTGCGGGGGAAAGCGAGCTGTTCGCCAACGGCCGGGGACAGGAACTCTACACCGCCTATCAGGACCGGCTGCGCGCGGTAAACGCCTGCGATTTCGGCGACCTGCTGCTGCACAGCCTGACCATCCTCAAGGATCACCGCGAGGTGCTGGAGCAGTATCAGAACCGCTTCCGCTACATCATGGTGGACGAATATCAGGACACCAACAGCGTCCAGTATCTCTGGCTCCGCCTGCTCGCGCAGCAGCGCCGCAACATCTGCTGCGTCGGCGACGACGATCAGTCCATCTATTCCTGGCGCGGCGCGCAGGTGGAAAATATCCTGAAGTTCGAGCGCGACTTTCCCGGCGCGAAGGTCATCCGCCTCGAACAGAATTATCGCTCCACGCCCCATATCCTCGGCGCGGCCTCCGGCGTCATCGCCCATAATGGTGGTCGCCTCGGCAAGGATCTCTGGACCGAGCTCGACGCGGGCGAAAAGGTCCGCGTCATTGGCGTCTGGGACGGCCCCGAAGAGGCGCGCCGCGTGGGCGAGGAGATCGAGGCGGCGGAGCGGCGCGGCACCCGCCTGTCCGACATCGCCATCTTGGTCCGCGCCCAGCACCAGACCCGCGAGTTCGAGGACCGCTTCATCCAGATCGGCCTCAACTACCGCATCGTCGGCGGCTTTCGCTTCTACGAGCGCGCCGAAATCCGCGATGCCCTGGCTTACCTCCGCGTCGTCAACCAGCCGGCGGACGACCTTGCCTTCGAACGGATCGTCAACACGCCCAAGCGCGGCCTTGGCGACAAGGCACTGGCCAAGGTGCATCAGCTCGCCCGGGCACAGAACATCCCGCTGACGCTGGCCGCCGCGCGCATCCTCGACACCGACGAACTGACGCCCCAGGCGCGGCGCGCGCTCGGCAACCTGATCGGCGACATCGCCCGCTGGCGCGACATGGCGGGCGGCATGGCCCACCCGCAGCTGGCCGAACAGATCCTCGACGAAAGCGGCTATACCGGCGCGCTTCAGGCGCAGAAATCGGTCGAGGCATCCGGCCGGCTCGAAAACCTGACCGAACTCGTCCGCGCCATGGAGGAATATGAAAATCTCGGCGCTTTCCTCGAACACGTTTCGCTCGTCATGGACAATGAGGCCGCCAGCGCCGGGCCGCAGGTGACGATCATGACCATCCACGCCGCCAAGGGGCTGGAATATGACACCGTCTTCCTGGTCGGCTGGGAAGAGGGCGTGTTCCCGTCGCAGCGCGCGCTGGACGAGGGCGGCCTCGCCAGCCTGGAGGAGGAACGCCGCCTGGCCTATGTCGCGATCACGCGCGCGCGGCGACAGGCGACCATCATCCACGCCGCCAATCGCCGCATCTATGGCCAGTGGACCTCAAGCCTGCCCAGCCGCTTCGTCGGCGAACTGCCGCCGGAGCATATCGAAAGCGAGACGACCATGTCCGGCGGCGAAAGCCTGTGGCGCGCCAACTGGTCCGAACGCGCCGATCCGTTCGCGGATGTGGCACGCGGCACCGGGCGCGGCCCCGGCTGGCAACGCGCGGCGGGCGTCGACCTCAAGAAGCCCGGCGGCACCGTCAGCACCCGCACCTTCACCCGCGAACCGGCCCGCGTCCGCGAAAGCAACACCCCGGCGGTCAGCCTGGGCAACAAGGGCCGGGGCGATATCGAATTGGGAATGCGCGTGTTCCACCAGAAATTCGGCTACGGCGCCGTCGCCGCGATCGAGGGCAACAAGCTGGAAATCGACTTCGAACAGGCGGGCCGGAAACGCGTACTGGACAGCTTCGTGACGCTGGGGTGAGCGGCCTCCGTTCCCGGGACCCAGGCGGTGTGGAAATCTTTCAACTGCAGTTCAGCGGCGGCTCCGGCATGGTTGCGTGAAAAGAGCCGCCATTCCGGAATCGACCCCGTTGCAGATGTGCTGAATGGCGATCACCGGCGCTTAGGGCGGAAGCAAATGGGCCGATTGCATCTCGGCTGACGTCCCGTTACATGGCGCGCATTCGCAAGGACCCGGTGAAATTCCGGGTGGCTATTCCGGCCGCCGATCCGCCGGACAACAACACGCACCTCTCGTTGCGCGCCATCGACGCCCTGTGCCCTGTTGTGGATTTCAGATGACATTCGATTTTTCTGCCTACCGTCGTCAGTGGTTTACTGACGGCTCCGCTGCCCGCCGCGACATCATGGCGGGCATTGTCGTGGCGCTTGCGCTGATCCCCGAAGCAATCGGCTTTTCAATCATCGCCGGGGTCGATCCGCGGGTCGGCCTTTACGCATCCGTCGCGATTGCGATGGTGATTGCCTTCATTGGCGGACGACCCGGTATGATTTCGGCCGCCACCGCCGCCGTTGCGGTGCTGGTCGTTCCGCTGGTGCGGGATCACGGCGTGGAGTATCTGTTCGCCGCGACGATCCTGATGGGGCTGATCCAGATCGTTGCCGGCCTGCTGCGGCTTGATCTGGTCATGCAGTTCGTGTCGCGTTCGGTCATCACAGGCTTCGTCAACGCACTCGCCATTCTGATCTTTCTCGCCCAGCTGCCGCAACTCACCAATGTCGGCTGGCAGACCTACGCGATGGTGGCGGCGGGGCTGGCCATCATCTACGGCCTGCCACGCCTGACCACGGCCATTCCGTCGCCATTGGTCGCGATCTTGATCCTGAGCGGCGTCAGCATCGCATTGGGGATGCCGGTTAACACGGTGAGCGACATGGGCAGGCTTCCGGAAGGGCTGCCCAGCTTCGCGCTGCCACAGGTGCCGCTCACGCTCGAAACGCTGCGGATCATTCTCCCCTATTCGCTGACGATGGCAGCGGTCGGTCTGCTCGAATCACTGCTGACGGCACAGATCGTGGACGACATGACGGATACCGACAGCGACAAGCGGCAGGAATGCGCGGGACAGGGCGGGTCGAACATCGTCGCTGCATTCTTCGGTGGCATGGGCGGTTGCGCGATGATCGGACAATCGGTGATCAACGTAACATCGGGCGGGCGCGGACGGCTGTCCACCTTCGTCGCGGGTGCGCTTCTTCTGTTCCTGCTCGCGGTGCTTGGCCCCTATGTCGGACGCGTCCCCATGCCTGCGCTGGTAGCGGTGATGATCATGGTGTCGATCGGAACGTTCAGCTGGAACTCGATCCCGAATTTGCGCCGTCACCCGCTGCCATCGTCGATCGTCATGCTGACGACGGTAGTGGTGGTCGTGGCGACGCATGATTTGTCGCTTGGCGTGCTGGCGGGCGTGCTGCTCTCTGGGATCTTTTTCGCCGGCAAGGTGCAGCGCATGTTCTCCATCGAGCGCGCGCAATCCGCTGATGGGATGGAAGCGGTCTACCGCGTGAACGGCGAGATATTCTTTGCGTCGGTCGACCGCTTCACCCGGGTGTTTCAGGCGGAGGACAGCGCCAAGCGCGTGACGATCGACGTCTCCGGCGCTCATTTCTGGGACATTTCCGGGGTAGGTGCGCTGGACAAGATCGTGGCGCGGCTGCGCGCGTCAGGCCGGGACGTCGAGGTCATCGGATATAACCGCGCGAGCGCGGACATCGTCGATCGCTTTGCGCTCCACGACAAGACGGGGGTCGAGATGGGGCTGGCGCCCCACTGACCGAACACGACCGCTCCAGCGAACTACCGTCGGCCAGCCGCCATGCCGCTTCCCACCCGATCGCGGTCGTCTCACCCGCTGGCACGGCCCCTTGTTAGCGGACGACCATGACCTTGATGGGAGTGTCGGCAGAACCAGCCATCCGACCCCGCCCGACAAGCTTTTCGCCGATCCCTATGCAGCGCGCCCGAACGGCCCGTTCAACCGCACGATCGCGCCGTTCAGGATCGCGGCAAAACTGACCCAGATCAGGTACGGCACGATCAGCCAGCTCGCCAGCTCCGAATAGGTCCGAAGGCCGATGCACAGCGCCAGCACCGACGCCCACAGGAACACCACCTCGATCAGCGCCCAGTCGGGCCGCTTGACGGTGAAGAACAGCGGCGACCACAGGAAATGGCCGACAAAGTTCACGGCATAGAGGATGACGATCGCCCGCTGGCCCGCCGGATCGCCGCCCGCGCCGTCCCAGGCCAGCACCACCGCCCATGCCGCCAGGCCCAGGATCACCGTCCAGGCCGGGCCGAACAGCCAGTCGGGCGGCTGGAAACTCGGCTTGCGCAGGTTGCGGTACCATGGCCCGATGGTGGTCAACAGGCCGCCGCCCACCCCCAGGATGACGGCCCAGGCGATGGCGGCGATGACATGGGGTTCGGGCATCAACCGGATATGGGGTGTCGGCCCCTCGCCGCAACGCCGGGCAATGCTGCAAATTTCGCTGTCCTACAGCTCCGGTCACGCGGCACAGACTGGCGGATGAACCAGAACCCGCACCCGCTCGCCGAAGAGGATGAAGCCATCCTCGCCTTCACCCCCGTCGCGATGGCGCCCCGCGCTACCGGCTGGACGCCGCGCCGACAGCGCGACTTCATCCGCGCCCTTGCCGCCACGGGCACGGTGGGCCGCGCCGCACGAGCCGTGGGGCTCAGCCGCCAGTCGGCATACACCCTGCGCGCCCGGCCCGATGCGGCCAGCTTCGTGCGGGCATGGGATAACGCGCTTTTGATCGGGTATGACCGCGTTTTCGAAATGGCGATGGATCGGGCGCTCAATGGCGTCACCACGCCCCGCTATTATCGTGGGCGCCCGGTCGGCACGGTCACGCGCCCCGATCTGCGGATGGCGATGGCGGTACTCTCCGATCCCGTCTACCCGCCAGCGACGGCGACCCGGCTGCCAAAGATGACAGAATGAAGCGCGTTGCGCGCAACTTTGTCAGGTTGCGGGGCAAGGATTGACACCCACCCCGCCCCTGCAATGCCTAATTCGCGCTGGCCGTCGCCATGCCCGCGCCCTTCTTGTCCATATAGCCGTGCATCTTCAGCCACGCGGCAAAGGCGTCGAACCAGCCGGTGCTGGTCGTCGTCTTCTGGTACATGCCGAACCCGTGGCCACCCTGTTCATAGAAATGGAACTCCACCGGGCGCTTGGCCTTGGTCCAGCTTTCGATGACACCGAACCCGGCATTGGTGAACAGGCCATCGTCGGCGGCCAGCGCCACGAACAGCGGCGGCGCATCGGCGGGGACGTTCACGGCCGAAAGCGGACCATAGATGTTGCCGATGAATGCGGGCTTGGCATCCTGGCCCGCCAGCGCCGTGGTCATGGTCAGCATGGCGCCGGCCGAAAAGCCGACCATGCCGATCCGGTCGGCATCGATCTTCCACTCGCCGGCGCGCGACCGGATCAGCGCGAATGCGGCGCGCGCATCGGCCACCTGCGGGGCGAGCTGCACGGCCGATTCGGTGCCCGGCGCGGCGCGCGGCGGACGGGCGCCCGGCGCGAACATCTGGCGCATCGATTCCTCGAACGCCGGCATCGTCGCCGGGGTCTGGTTCAACCGGTATTTCAGCACGAACGCAGCGACGCCCCGCGCCGCCAGCGCCTTGGCCACGTCCCAGCCCTCGTTTTCCATCGAAAGCGTGCGGAAACCGCCACCCGGCGCGACGACTACGGCAGCGCCGGTCGCCTTGGCCGGATCGGGCAGGAACGGGGTCAGCGTCGCCTCGGTCACGTTGCGGGCGAACACGCTGCCATACTGGCTGTGCCACACTTCCTTGTTCTTGGCGTCCGGCAGCGGCCCGGTGTTCAGCGGAATCGCCGTCGGCTGCGCCGGAATGGCGATCGGCGTCATCCGATCGTCCTGCGCCCATGCAGCCGGGGCAGTGCCCAGCAGCATCCCGGCCAGCGCCATTCCCAGTCCCAATTTGCGAAGCCCAGCCATCGCTCATCCCTCCAATGTTATAACTCATACAAGTGCCGCGCCCGCCGCCCTGGGTCAAGCCGGTCATGGCCAACCAATGCTTAACGGAAAACCGTTATGCCAGCGTCATGAACGGGTTGGGGAAGATTGCGGCAGGGGTGGCCTTTTCCGTGTTGTGCACGGCGATCGGCATGGCCGCGCTTTCCCTCGCGATCGGGCAAGAAGACGGGTCCATCCCGCCGATCTGGTGGGGGTTCGGCCTCGCCTGTCCCGCCCTCGTGTCGCTGCCGGTCTGCATCATCCTAGTCCGGCAGGGAGAGGCGAACCGGCGGCTGGCGACGCAACTCGAAAGCGCGCTGTCGCGGCTGGCCGATCTGGCACAGCGCGACGGCATGACGGGCCTGCTCAACCGGACCGCCTTTCTCGCCCGTGCCGATGCCCTTCCGCCGCGCCTGGCATGGATGCTGGTGACCGATATCGATCGCTTCAAATCGATCAACGACCGGCACGGCCACCCGGTCGGCGACCGGGTGATCCAATCGGTCGCATCGACTCTGGCCCGGACGATCCGATCGGACGATCTGTGCGGTCGCCTGGGCGGAGAGGAATTCGCCATCCTGGCCTGCGGCTTGTCGGAGGCAGAGGCGCATCAGCTGGCGGAGCGGCTGCGCGGCGCGGTCGCATCGCTGACGATCGAATGCGACGGCATCACCGTCCGCCCCACGATCAGCCTGGGTCTGGCACCCGTTACCGGTGCCGATGGCATCGCCGAAGCGCTCCGCCTTGCGGATGCGGCGATGTACCGGTCCAAGCGCGCCGGCCGCAACCGGGTGTCGCTCGCCGCCTGATCCTAATCGCGGCCCAGGATCCCGCCCGCCCACAATGCCCAGGCGATGATCACGGGCTGCAGCGCCAGCCGCGGCAGATGATAATAGACCGACAGGCCGGTACCGCTGCTCAGGTCGTCGATCGCGTGCTGGAAATTGGCCGGCCAGACGCACAGGGCATAGGCGGCCAGGCCCCAGCCCGCCGCCCGCCTGAACCGCGGCAGCATCAACCCGACCGCCCCTGCGATCTCCGCAACCCCGGTCAACGCAACGACAGCCTCAGGGGCCGGCACCCAAAGGGGCATGATCGACAGAAAGGGCGCGGGTACCAACAGGTGCAGAATGCCCGCAGCCAGATACAACAGGGCCAGCACGCCGCGCATCGCGGCGCGCCGGTTGCTCATCCTTCCACCGACAACAAGGTCACGCCGGCATATTTGTCGGCATGGGCATCGTACAGCCGGCTCATGTCGAACGCCCGGTCCGCCAGCTGGATGTCGCCCAGCCCGTCGACCTTAAACGCGCCCAGCTTTTCCTCGCGCGGGATGTTGCCGTCGCGCAGCACCGTCACCGCGTCGACATAAGGCACGCCATGCTTGGTGTAGAGGATATGGGGGGCCAGCAGCACCTGGCCGCGATTATAGGTCGCCGTCACGCACTGCCGCCGCACGATCGCGGCAAACAGCGTCGGCATCGGACCCTGGGGTCCGTCGTCGCTCATCTTCGTGTCCCTTGCTCGTCAGTCAACCGGAGGATTGGATCGTCCGATCGCCTCTCCCTTGCCCCGGCCTTTAGCGCAGGCGAGCATCGCAAGGCAACGCCGTCAGCGTTCCACCACGTCGCGGCGCATCGGGGCCAATTTGGACAGGAACCGGTTCTGCGCGGCAAAGGATACGCCCTCGGCCGCCATCGCCGCCTGCAGGTTCTCGACCAGCCGGTTCATGTCGGCCTGCTGGACGCCCAGGTCCTTGTGCGACGATTTCATGTCGCGTCCGCTATAGGTGCACCCGGCATTCAACAGATAACAGAATTGTTCGAACAGCGTCCGGCGCAGGCGCACCCGATCATGGTTCATGAAAATCTCGCCGATGCGCGGATCGTCGAAGTTCAGCGCGACGAACCGGTCGACGATGCGACCGATCCCGTCCTGGCCGCCAAAGGCACGGGCCATGGCGTCGCCCCTGAACGGCTCGGCACCGGCATTGGTGGGATCGGCGGTATAGGGGTCGACCGCCTCTTCGCCGGGCATGGCATGGGGCGGCGCGGCGTCCTGGGCCGTGCCGGAAATCAACAGCGCGATGGACAGGAGGATGGTCATTCAAAAACTTCCCTGCAGCTGGAACAGCACGCCGCGCTGTCCGTCGACCGTGGCGATGGAACCCAGATCGGTATAGGCGACGGTTGCCGTCAGATGCCGGTTCACGCCATAGGCGGCGAACGCATCCCACCAGTCGTCCTCGCGCGCGATGGCCAGGTTGCTCGGCTTGGACCGATATTCCGCCCCGACCACGAACCGGCGGGAAAATTGATAGGCGACCGACCCTTCGGCCTCGATCCGATGCCGATCGTTCAACCCGCCGCCATGGCCGAGCAGGCCGTTCTGATTGGCCTTGGTCACCCGCATCGTCGCATTGGCAAGCAACGACCAGCGCAGGAACAGCTTCGTGGCCGACAGATAATAATCGACCCCCTCGTCGTCCGCCGCGCCCAGCGCCTGGACCAGTCCGCCGTCGCGGCTTTTCTTGTACTGCGCGCCGACAGCGACCGCCGGCAGGAACTCCGGCCCGTAAACGGCATCGCCGACCAGCTTGACCTTGGCCCCCACGATATCCTGGTCGAACTTGAAATCATTCCCGATGCCCAGCACGCCGCCGATGCCATTGGTGTCGAACACCTGCCGCGCATAGCTCAGCTCCACCCGGTCGAAAAACCCGATCGCGGCCGAATAGCTGCGCACGTCATAGTCTTTCAACTCGACGCCGGTGACCGCTGCCTGCGCACCGATGCCGTCCTTTGTCGCATTGCCGGCGATGACCGCCCATGGCGTCAGTCCGCCGCCGGCCGCGCCCTCGATCGAGGAGATGCCGTTGGTCAGCAACAGCTTGCCATCATCGGCAACAGTCTGGCCAAGGGCGATGCCGGGCACGCTGGCCAGCGCGATCGACAGGACGTGCAGGGAACAGGATCGGGTGAACATGTGCGTAAATTACGCGATTCACGGTTAACAAAGTTTTCAGCGACGTGTTTCGCGCAATTCGCGACTGTCATTTACAGGTGCTTGACGTTTATCCGCCATGGCAGGGGCATGAAGATAGGCTTTTTCATGCTGATCGGCGCGCTGCTGTCCATGCCGGCCCATGCCGCGGCCGTCCGGATCGAGGTAAAGGACAATCAGGGGCGACCGGTCCCCGATGCTGTCGTCACGATCCATCCAGCCTCCGGCATCCCTGCCGGACCCATCCGCTTTCCCTGGCCGACGCGAATGGTGCAAAAGGACGTTCAGTTCGTGCCCGGAACGTTGATCGTGCCGGTCGGCGCGACCGTCACCTTTCCCAACCAGGACAAGGTGCGCCACCACATCTATTCCTTTTCGAAACCTGCGCGGTTCGAAATCAAGCTGTTCGGCCGCGACGAAACCCGCAGCTATACGTTCAAGACCGCCGGGGCGGTGGCGCTTGGATGCAACATCCATGATCTGATGAGCGGCTTCATCAAGGTCGTCGACACCCCCTTTGCCGCCAAAACCGGCAGTGCGGGGTATCTTGCGATCGATGATGTGCCCGCCGGCGCGGCGAAAGTGACGGTGTGGCACCCACGGATGCGCGCCAAGGACAATCAAAGCCAGTTCGACGTGGCGATTCCGGCCGCTGGCACGTTCAAGCGCCAGATCACGGTCGGATTGCGCTGATCGTGACGCGCACCCGCCCGTTCCTTCCGGGACGCTGGCTGCGGCGGCTGGGCGCGTCGCTGTCGGCCAAGCTGACGCTGTTCTACGGCGGACTGTTCGCGCTGGCGGTGACGTTGATCGTCCTGGGCGCGCAATATGGCATGACCCTCTATGCCGAACGCATGATCGAACGCGAAATGGCCGCCGGGGCACAGGTGTTCGACCGCGTGACGACGATGCGCTACGAACAGCTTGGCGATGCAGGCCGCGTGCTTGCGGCCGATTTCGGCTTTCGCACCGCAGCCGCAACCGGCGATGCGCCCACCATCGCATCGGCGCTGGATTCGCTGCGTGGGCGCTTGCGGATCGACCAGGCTTTCTACGTTTCCGTCGACGGCGAAGTGGTTGGCTTTTCCGGCTCCCTGCCGCCGGGGGACACCGAACAATTGCTGTCCGCGCTGGAACAGGATGCCGACACCGGCGTCCTGCGCCTGGGTTCTACCCGGTTCAACGCCGCCGCCGCGCCAGTGCGCGTGCCGATGACGATTGGCTGGGTCGTGTTCGCCAATGCCCTGGACGGGCGGGAAATGGCGAAACTGTCCGGCCTGTCCGCGATTGATCTGCGTCCCCGCATCCTGGCGGCTGGCGATCTGCCGAATGGCAACGCGCTGGGATCGCTGATCGAGGAACGTCGACAGGGCCAGCGAATGCTGGTCAGGGCCCTGCCCATTCGATCCTTTCGGTCGGACGAGCCCCAAGCGCTGCTCCTGGAACACAGCGTCACCCGAGCGCTCGACCAATATGCCCCGATGGTCTGGTCGCTGATTGCATGCGGCATCATCGGCGTGCTGCTGGCGGCCGGGGGCAGCTGGCTGCTGGCCCGACGGCTGACCCGGCCAATCGTTGCGCTCGATGCAGCGGCACGGCGCGTGGCGATGGGCGATCATGCCCAGGTTGCGGTGACGACCCGCGACGAACTCGGGCGGCTCGCCCGCAGCTTCAACCGGATGGTCGACGACATCGCCGAGCGCGAACGCCAGATCACTCACATGGCGCTGCACGATGCGCTGACCGGCCTGCCCAATCGCAAGCTGATGCGCGAGCAGTTGACCCTGCTGGCCGGACGAGCCGGCACGGGTCGCCGCCAGGCGCTGTTCTGCCTCGACCTCGACCATTTCAAGGCGGTGAACGATACGCTGGGCCATCCCACCGGCGATGCGCTGCTCTGCGAGATCGCCGGCCGGTTGATCGCAATCGCCGGGGACGGGTTCGTCGCCCGGCTGGGCGGCGATGAATTCGCGCTGATCGTCGATGAAAGGCACAAACCGTTCGATCGCATTGCCCACGACCTGATCGACGCGATCCGTGCACCATGCATCGTGAACGGCCACCGGCTGGTTCCGGGCACCAGCATCGGCATCGCGATCATCGGTGCCGACGGGAACGACGCGGTCACGCTGGCCAAGAACGCCGACCTCGCCCTGTACCGGGCCAAACAGGACGGCCGCGGCGCATACCGGTTTTTCGAACCCGCTATGGATGCGGAGGCTCAGGCCCGTCGCGCCATGGAAATGGACCTGCATGAAGCGATCCGGCTGGGCCAGCTGTCGCTGATGTTCCAACCGCTGTTCAACCTGTCCGAGGGGCGGGTATCGGCGTTCGAGGCGCTGCTGCGCTGGACGCATCCCGAACGCGGCATGGTGTCGCCGGTCGATTTCATTCCCCTGGCCGAGGATACCGGGCTGATCGTGCCGATCGGCGAATGGGTGTTGCGGGAGGCATGCCGCACGGCCCGCACCTGGCCGGATCATGTTCGGGTGGCGGTGAATGTCTCCCCCGTTCAGTTCCGCAATCCGGGCCTGAACAGCGTCATTCTTCAGGCGCTGACCGAAAGCGGCCTGCCGCCGCAACGGCTGGAACTCGAGATCACCGAAAGCCTGTTCATCGACAATCCCGAAACCACGCTCGCCTCGCTGCACAGCCTGCGCAGCCTTGGCGTGCGCGTCGCGCTGGACGATTTCGGCACGGGCTATTCCTCGCTCAGCTATCTGCGCAGTTTTCCGTTCGACAAGCTGAAGATCGACCGCAGTTTCATCATCGACCTGCTCAATTCCAACGGCGCGACGGCGATCATCAAATCCATCACCACCCTGGCCGAGGCGCTGGGCATGGAAACGACGGCAGAGGGCGTTGAAAACGCAGGACAGCTCGACATCCTGCGCGAACAGGGATGCAGCCATATCCAAGGCTATTATTTCAGCCGTCCGATCACCGCCGATGCGATCTACGCGCTGCTTCACGACAATGGCGATGTTCCGCCGCAGCGAATGGTCGGCTGACCCGGATCAGCTGATCCCGTTCGGACCCTCGATAAGCGCGCGGATGCGGACGGCCAGGTCCGCCCGGCGATAGGGCTTGCGGACCAGCTCGAACGCACGGCTTTCGGCATCCAGCGCGCGATCGGAATAGCCGGTGGTCAACAGGATCGGCATGGTCGGGAAATCGGCCCGCACACGCTGCGCCAGCGCGACGCCGGTCAATTCGCCGGGCATGACGATGTCGGTGAACAGCAACTGGAAATCCTGATCCTGTTCCAGCACGTCCAGTGCCGCCTGGGCATTGGACACATGCCGTACCGTAAAGCCCAGATTTTCGAGGATCGCCTTGCCCAGTTCGGCCACCTCCGGCTGATCCTCGACCATCAGGATCCGCTCGCCATTGCCGCTGACGCTGGCGGTTACCTCGCGCGTCGGCTCGACCAGCCCCCTGGCCCTTGGGAACAGAAGCGTGAAGCGGGCGCCGCCCTCCGCCCTGTTTTCCGCAGCAACGCCGCCGCCGGTCTGCCGCATGAAGCCGTACACCATGGACAGGCCAAGGCCGGTGCCCTTGCCGACGGATTTGGTCGAGAAAAACGGGTCGAACACCTTGCCAAGGACGTCGGGAGGAATGCCCGGACCGTCGTCCTCGATGACGATGGCGACATATTCTCCCGCCTCCAGCCCGGGGGCCAGCGGGTCTTCGGCCGTGGATACCAGATTGACCGTCCGGATCGTCACGCGCCCTGTGCCGTCCATCGCGTCGCGGGCGTTGGCCAGGATGTTCAGCAACGCCATTTCGGCCTGCACCGGATCCATCCGGGCATTCCAGGCATCTTCATGGAACTGCCGCTGGACGACGATGCCGTCGCCCAGATTGCGCTCCAGGATCGGGGCGAAATCGGTGATCAACGTATTCACGTTCAACAACCGATCCCGCAATTCCTGCTTCCGCGCAAAGGCCAGCAGCTGCTGGGTCAGTTGCGCGCCGCGGCCGGCGGCCATGCCAATTGCGTCGACGGCGCGGCGCGAAGCCCGGTCGGCCTCGTCCACCCGCGATTCCAGCAGGTCGACATAGCCAAGGATCACCTGCAGCAGGTTGTTGAAATCATGCGCGATGCCGCCGGTCAGCTTGCCCACCGCTTCCATCTTCTGCGCTTGATGCAGCGCTTCCTCGGCTTCCTTTCGCCGGGAAATGTCCAGCTGGCTGGCAAAGAAATACAGCAATTCCCCCTGCTCGTCGAAGATCGGCGAGATGAAGAGCGCATTCCAGAACGTGGACCCGTTCTTGCGATAGTTCAGGATTTCGACCGCCACTTCCTCGCGCTTGGCAATGGCGTCGCGGACCATCGACACCGCCGCCTGGTCCGTTTCCGGACCCTGGAGGAACCGGCAATTCTTGCCGACGATCTCGGCCTGTGAATAACCCGTCATCCGCTCGAAAGCGGCGTTGCAGAACAGGATCGGATTATCGGACCGATGCGGGTCGGTGACGATCATCGGCATCCGCGTCGTTTCGACGGCGGCGAAGAAGATGTCGTTTCGGTGCGGTTCCGGCACGCCGGGACGGCCGCCGATCGGCCCATGGCCGGACCGGGCAGGAGCATTCCCGTGCATCGGATCGTCGCTACTCATGCGACAACCAACGATTCAAAAACCCAGTTGGTTTCACGCACAACATCCCGGCCATCATCCGAAATCAGCCCTGACGACTAGCGATCCGGGCGATCTCCTTGGCGACCATCTTTTCGACCATCGGGGGAAGATTTGCGTCGAGCCAGTCGCGCAGCATCGGACGCAGCATCTCGCGGACCAGCCCCTCCAGCGTGTCCGACCCCTGCACTTCCGGCCGCACGATCATGCGGGAAAGGGCCTCGAGCGAACGGCTGGTGGCGATCGCAGCCGTGTCGGACAGGATGGGTTCCGCAGGTGCAGCCGTCGCTTCGGCTTTCGGCGCGGGTGCAGGGCGGGCAGGCGCGGGCACCGGTGCCTCTACCCGATCGGCGGCGGCGAAGGCGTCGAGATCTAGGATATCGTCCCGATCCGCCGGGATTACCCGGTCAGCTTCGGCATCGGCCGCTGGTTCCGCCGTTCGGTTCTGGCGGCGCGGACGGTTGAGGTTGGAGATCGGCTCGGCCTCTTCGGCGATGATCCGCTTGATGGAAGAAAGGATGTCCTCCATCGACGTCTCGCTGCTGATATCGCTCATGCGCCCCGATCCAACCGGCCGCTCCCAACCGAGCGGGTACCGAACGACGTCATTGATCGACGTTTGAACTCATGCTGTCAATGTCGCGCTGCAATTCCGGTTCCAGCGGACGGGTGACCACGGGGGTCTGCGGCGCACTGTTCACCGTCGATGTCGCCTCCGGCGTCGGCGACGGGCCGGTGCCCCAATCCCAGATGCCGCGCTTGACCCGGCGGTAATTGACCTCGGGATCGTATAGCGGGCCGCCGTCCAGGCCCAGGTCGCGCGCCTCGGCCCGGCCCATCGCGGCCAGCAGTGCGAACCCGGCGACATAGGCATCGCGCCGGGCCGACACGAGCTGCACCTGCGCGTTCAGCAGTTCGCGCTCGGCATCCAGGATTTCCAGGATGGTACGGGTGCCGACGCTGTTTTCGGCCCGCACGCCTTCCAGCGACAGGCGATTGGCGGATACCTGCGCCTCGGACGCCTCGATCACCTGCAATGCCGATTGCCAGCTCGCAAACAAACCGCGCGCCTGTTCAACGATCGATCGTTCGATCAACGTGACCTGTTCGATCGACACGCCTTCCAGCGCCTCTGCCCGCCGAACCGAAGCGGCCGGCCCGCCGCCCTGATAGATGGGCACGGTCACCTGCAGACCCGCGCTGGCAGCGGTACCCGATTCCTGCGCCGCCACGCCCAGCGATCCCAGATAGTTGAAATAACTGCCGCGCAGGAACGAATTGACCCGGGGCTTGCGTTCCGCCCGGGCGGCCTCGACGTCGAATCCGGCCGCATCCGTCGCACGGCGGGCCGATTCGAGATTGGGATTGTTTTCCAGCGCGACCTGCACGGCCTCCACCGGACCATCGGGCATCCCGGGCAGGGGCGGCGGCGCCTCCAGCGTGCCCGGTTCGCTGCCGACGATGCGGATATAGGCTTCCCGGCTGCCGATCAGCGTCGCTTCGGCCGAGCGCAGCTGGCCGATCGCGCCCTGCAGGCGCGCCTCGGACTGGGCAACGTCGGTCCGGGTCAGGTCGCCCACCTCGAACCGGTCGCGCGTCGCGCGCAGGTTGATCTCAAGCGCCCGCACATTCTGGCGGTTCAACTCGACGATCGCCTCGTCGCGGATGACGTTCATGTACGCGTTGACCACAGCGGAAAACAGATCCGCTTCGGTCCCGCGCAGCGTGGCCCGGCCGGACAGCACCCGCGATTCGGCCGCCCGCATGGCGTTCTTGACCGCGCCGCCCAGATACACGGGAACAGTCAGCTGCGCCTGGCCGGTCAGGCTGCGTTCCGGCCGGATGAACTGGTTGTTCGCCTGGACGAAATCCTCGGAATACTGCCCGTTCGCCTGAATGTCGGGCAGGCCGTTTGCGCGGGCTAGCGCCACGCCCTCGTCCGTCGCGCGCAACTGGGCGCGCTGGCCGGTCAGCGTCGGGTTGGTGCGATAGGCACGCACCAGCGCCTCGCGCAGCGTTTCGGCCGATGCCGGGGCCGCGACAGCGATCAGGCTGACGCCGATCAGGACGAAATGGCGGCGCATCGAACCCCTTTTCAGAAGGTGAAACCGCGCGGCAGGGCAAAGCCCGGCAGGATCGCGCAGTCCAGGTCAACGAAATCGATCAGTCCGAAACCGCCTTCGGTACGCTCGCCCGCCGCCAGACGGGTGATGCCGCGATCGACCAGTCCAGTGACGATCCGGCCACCGGGCTGCAACTGGTCGACGATCGCCGCCGGCACCTGCTCGACCGCGCCGTCGATCATGACGACATCATAGGGCGCACCGGCGTCCCAGCCCTGGGCCAGCGACCCTTCGACCAGCGCGACGTTGGCGGTCCCGCCGAGCGCAGGCCCGGCAATCGCCCGTAGCTCCGCCGAATCCTCAAGCGCAACGACCTCGCCGACGATTCCCGCCGCAACGGCAGCGGCATAGCCGCCGGCCGCGCCGACGATCAGCATCCGGTCGCCGGCACGCAGCCGGGCCTGGTTCAGCAGCCGCGCGGTCGCCAGCGGGCTGTTGTGCACGCGCCCGCCGGACAGCGGCAACAGCGCATCCCGATACGCGATGTCGCGGTGCGCCGCAGGCAGAAACGCCTCGCGCTCAACGCGCCCCATCGCCGCGACGATCCGGGCATCGCTGACCCCGTTGGGGCGCAGCTGGCTTACCACCATGGCATGGCGCATCGCGGCATGATCGGGGGCAAGGGTGGATGCGTCGTTCATCGGCAATTCCTGTGACACAACTGTTTTAGTCTCGCAATACACTATTTGCAACGCGACGGTACCGCGCTGCGGCATAGCCGCCAAGCGTCTACGCGCAACTCATTTTTGCACGGCCCGGCGTTGACAAGCCGCCGGGCAGGCCGCATTGCCGCGCTCCTCCCCGGCCCGATGGCGGAGTGGTGACGCAGAGGACTGCAAATCCTTGCACCCGGGTTCGATTCCCGGTCGGGCCTCCATCTTCTTTTTTCTCGTCCTTCACCAGCGGTGCGGGCTTACGCTCGCCACCTCGCCCGCTATGATGCCGGACGGCCAGCGGAGAGGATGATGATCGGAAATCAGAGGCGAAGGCAGATCCTGCAGGGGATCGGCATGGGCGCAGTGGCGGCTGTCCTGCCCGCCGCGGCACGTTCGGCACAGACTGGAAACCGGCGACTGGGCTATGCGATCGTCGGATTGGGCAGCTATGCCACCGGTCAGATCATGCCCCGGATGAAGCTGTGCGAACACAGCCGGATCGTTGCCCTGGTCTCCGGCACGCCGGCCAAGCTTGAGCGGTACGGCGACGAATATGGCGTCCCGAAAAGCCATCGCTACAGCTATGCCGATTTCGACCGGATCCGCGACAATCCGGATATCGACATCGTCTATGTCGTGCTGCCGGTCTTCATGCACGCCGAATATTCGATCCGCGCCAGTCAGGCGGGAAAGCACGTGCTGTGCGAAAAACCGATGGCGATGAACGCGGCCGAATGCACGGCGATGATCGCCGCGGCCCGGGCGGCCGACCGCAAGCTGATGATCGGCTATCGCTGCCATTTCGAGCCCTATAACCGGCAGGCGATGGACTGGGCGCGCGGCGGCCATATCGGCATGCTGAGCACGGTTCAGGTCGAAACCGGCTTTCCCATCGGGCCGAACCAGTGGCGGCTGGAAAAGGCCAAGGCCGGGGGCGGATCGATGATGGACATCGGCATCTATTCGCTGAACGCCGCCCGGTACCTGACCGGAGAGGAGCCGGTGGCAGTGACCGCCATCGAAACCACCGACCGGTCCGATCCGCGCTTTGCGGAGGTGGAGGACCGCGTGTCCTTCATGCTGCAATTCCCGTCGGGCGTGGTCGCCAATTGCGTGTCGTCCTACAGTTCCGGCCATGGCCGCTATCGGGCCGTGGGCACCGAAGGCTGGGTGGAGTTGGAACCGTCGGTCTTTTACGGCGGCCACGCCATGCGGCTGAACCGGGGCGGCAAGACCGAATCCGTCAACCTGGGCAGCACCGGCGACGAACAATTCGCGCGGATGCTCGACCATCTGTCGATCTGTGCGCAAACCGGCGCCACGCCCATCGTTGCGGGTGAAGAGGGACTGCGCGACATCCGCTTGATCGAGGCCATTTATCGGTCGATGAAGGAACGCTCCGTCGTCCAGCTTGCCTGATTAAGGATCCGATGCCCGCCGCTACCCATCGCCAAGACGCGATCATCGTCGGTGGCGGGCATAACGGACTGGTCTGCGCCTATTACCTGGCCCGCGCCGGACTGAAACCGGTGGTGCTGGAGGCGCGGGACGTGGTCGGCGGCGCGGCGGTGACCGAATCGTTCGCGCCCGGTTTCCGCAATTCCACCGCCAGCTATACGGTCAGCCTGCTGCAACCCCGCATCATCCGCGACATGAGCCTGTATGCCCATGGGCTGCGCATCGTCGAGCGGCCGGTCGGCAATTTCCTGCCTCTGCCCGACGGCCGCCATTTGCTGTCCGGCGGACAGGCGGACACGGCGGCCGAGTTCGCCAAGTTCTCCGCCCGCGATGCCGAGCGCCTGCCCGCCTATTCGGCGATGCTGGAGCGGATCGCCGATGTGCTGCGCGATCTGGCACTGCAGGCACCGCCCAATGTCGGCGGCGGCGCCGGTGCGGTGCTGGCGGCGCTTAGGCAGTCGCGCTGCGTCGCCCGACTGCCGCTGGCAACCCAGCGCGAATTGCTGCGCATCTTCACCCTGTCGGCCAGCGAGTTCCTTGACCCCTGGTTCGAAAGCGAGCCAGTGCGCGCGCTGTTCGGCTTCGATGCCGTGGTCGGCAACTATGCCGGGCCGGATACGCCGGGCTCCGCCTATGTCCTCTTGCACCATGTGTTCGGCGAAGTGAACGGCAAGCGTGGGCAATGGGGCCATGCCATCGGCGGGATGGGCGCGATCACGCAGGCAATGGCGCAGGCGGCGATGGCGGCGGGTGCGGCAATCCGCACCGATGCGCGGGTCGACCGGGTGCTGGTGGACGATGCGGGCTGGGCGACGGGCGTCCGGCTGAGGGGCGGCGAGGAACTTCGCTCCGCCCGGATCATCGCCAATGTCGGGCCGAAGCTGCTTTATGAACGGCTTTTCGACCCCAAAGACCTGCCCGACGGCGTGCTCGCCCGGTCGCAGGGCTATCGCGCTGGCTCTGGCACATTCCGGATGAATGTGGCGCTCTCCGCCCTGCCCCGCTTTACGGCGCTGCCAGAGGCGGGACCGCATCTGGGCGCGGGCATCATCCTGGCGCCTTCGCTTGGCTATATGCAGCGGGCGTTTGACGATGCCCGCGCTTATGGCTGGTCCCGCGAACCGATTGTCGAAATGCTGATTCCATCGATGCTGGACGACAGCCTGGCCCCGCCCGGCGCACATGTCGCCAGCCTGTTCTGTCAACAGTTCGCACCGGAATTGCCGGACGGGCGAAGCTGGGATGACGCACGGGATACCGCCGCCGATGCCGTACTGGACACGGTGGAGCGCTTTGCCCCCGGCTTTCGCAAGCTGATCGTGGCGACGCAGATCCATTCGCCGCTCGATCTCGAACGCAAGTTCGGCCTGATCGGCGGCGACATCTTTCATGGCCGCATGAGCCTCGACCAGCTCTGGGCCGCGCGACCTTTCCTGGGCGAGGCGGAGTATCGCGGCGCGCTGCCCGGCCTGTATCTATGCGGTTCCGGTACCCATCCCGGCGGCGGCGTGACCGGCGCACCGGGGCACAATGCGGCGATGCGGGTGCTGAAGGATCGGGGGTGGCTTCGAAAATTCCTCCCCTGAAAGGGGAGGTGTCATGCGTCAGCATGACGGAGGGGTATCCCGCTCTCGATGGGGCGACACCCCTCCGTCTGGCTGCGCCAGCCACCTCCCCTTGCAGGGGAGGATCGAAGGGGCCTAAACGCGCCGCACCATGACCCAGCTCCGGCTCCACAATTCGCTGACCCGCACGGTCGAGGATTTCGCCCCGCTCGATGCCGAGAGGGGCGTGCGCGTCTATAGCTGCGGGCCGACGGTCTATTCCGATCCGCATCTGGGCAATCTGCGCGCCTATGTGTTCACCGACACGCTGGCGCGCGTGCTGCGGTGGAAAGGCTATCCGCTCACCCATGTCATCAACATCACCGATGTCGGCCATCTGACCAGCGATGCCGATGCGGGCGACGACAAGATGGAGGCCGCGGCGAAGCGGCGCGGCCAGTCGGCATGGGACATCGCCGCGCATTACACGGCGGTATTCAAGGGCAATCTGCGCGACCTGAACATCGGCGAACCTGCCAAATGGTCGGTGGCGACCGATCATATTCATGAGATGATCGACTTCGCCGCCCGGATCGCACCCGCCCATTGCTACGAAATCGACAGCGGCCTCTATTTCGACAGCAGCACCGTGCCGGATTATGGTCGTCTGGCCGGGGGGCAGGATGACGCAGGCGAAAGCCGGATCGATCCCGTATCCGGCAAACGCCACCCGCAGGATTTCGCGATCTGGCGCAAGACACCGCCCGGCGAGACACGCCAGATGGAATGGGACAGCCCCTGGGGCCGCGGCGCGCCGGGCTGGCACCTGGAATGTTCGGTGATGAGCGGCAAATATCTGGGCTTTCCGTTCGACATCCATACCGGCGGCATCGACCACCGGGAGATTCACCATCCGAACGAGATTGCCCAGAATCAGGCGTTCTGCGGTTGCACGTCGCCGGAGGGCGTCGCGGCGGGCTTCACCGGCGCGCGTTTCTGGATGCACAACAATTTTCTGGTCGACCGCACGGGCAAGCTGAGCAAGTCCAAGGGATCGGTCGCCACGCTGGAGGCGCTGAAAGGTGCGGGCATTCATCCGCTTTCCTATCGCCTGATGTGCCTGTCCGCCCATTATCGCAGCGAGCTTGAGTTCGGCGCGGAACAGGTGCTGGCGGCCCAGACGCGGCTGAAGCGACTGGTGTTGACGGTGCGAAAGCTGGGCGACGCCAGCGATGGCACGGTGGCCGGCGCCTATCTCGACCAGCTGGACGAGGCGCTGAGCGACGACCTGAACACCCCCCGTGCACTGCCGGTGCTGGACGAAATGCTGGTCGACAAGCGGCTGTCCGCCCCCGACCGACTGGCGACGCTTGCGGCGTTCGACGATGTGCTCGGCCTAGGGCTTGCGACCCTCAGCCGAGAGGCGCTGCGCGTCCGCCCTGCCAGCGCCACGCTGACCGAGGCGGAGATCGAAACCCGCTTGGCCGAGCGCAAGGATGCCCGCGCGGCAAAGGACTTCGCCCGTTCCGACGCCATCCGCGACGAACTTACCGCCGCCGGGATCGAGGTGATGGACGGCGATCCGCTCGGCTGGGACTGGCGGCCGACGCTCTGACTGGCAAAGCCGCAGCCGTTTTGCTTGAGTGAGACACCGGGCGCCATGATTCGCGCCATGACAGGGGAACGGGGCAGATGCGCGGCAAGGTACTGGCGTTCGATTATGACCGGGGCGAAGGCTTCATCAGCGGCGACGACGGCGTGCGCTATCGGTTCGTCCCGTCAGAGTGGCGGATGCAGGCGCATCCGGTGAACGGCCAGACCGTGGATTTCGAAACTGCCGACGGCATGGCCCAATCGATCTTCGCCATTCCGTCGGACAATCTGCTGGCAGGTGACAAGAACAAGTACATCGCGGCGATCCTCGCCTTTTTCCTGGGCGTGTTCGGCGCCCACAAATTCTATCTGGGCCGCATCGGCACCGGCGTCGTCATGCTGTTGTGCGGCACGATCGGTTGGCTGCTGGTCGTGCCCGGGGTGGCCGTGGCGGTCATCGCGTTCATCGAATTCATCATCTATCTGGCGATTTCCGAGGACGACTGGCGTCGCAGATATGTTGAGGGCGACAAGGCGTGGTTCTGATCCGATGATCAAGGCCGTCCTGCCCGCGCTGGCCCGGCCGCTCATCGAGACGAGCCTGCCCGCCGACCTGACGGTCCATTGGCACCAGACGCCGGAGGATGCGACCAATGCCATCCGCGATGCCGATATCGCCTGGGTCGACTGGCACGAAACCGATCTGTCCAACCGGGTGGCGCTGCACGGCGAACGGCTGAAATGGCTGTTCACCATCCGCGCCGGGCTGGACGGCTATGACCTGACCGAATTGGCCCGGCGGGGCGTCGTGATGACCAACGGCAACGGCCTGAACCCGATCGCGGTCGCCGAATATGCAGTGATGGGGATGCTGGTCGCCGCCAAGCGCTTCGATCAGGTCGTGCGGATGGCCGACCGCCGCGAATGGCCGAATGCGTCGCCGGGGACTGCCGAACTGACCGGATCGTCGGCACTGGTCATCGGCATGGGCAGGATCGGTCGAGCGGTTGCCGAACGGCTCGTTGGCCTGTCGGTCAGCGTCACCGGCGTCAACCGGTCGGGCGGCGACGACATGCTGACGCCGGATGCGTGGCGCGACCGGCTGGGCGATTTCGACTGGGTGATCCTGGCCGCGCCGTCCACGGCCGATACCCGGGCAATGCTGGGCGCCACCGAATTCGCCGCGATGAAGCCGACTGCCTGGCTGATCAATGTGGCGCGCGGCGATCTGGTGGATCAGGACGCGCTGATCGACGCGCTGCGAGGGCGGCGCATCGCGGGGGCTTTCCTCGACACGGTGGACCCCGAACCCTTGCCGCCCGAACATCCGCTCTGGTCGGCCCCCAACGTCATCCATTCCATGCACCTGTCGGGCCGGGCGCAATCGACGATGTTCCAGCGCGGGGCGGCGCTGTTCCTGCGCAACCTGTCTGCGTTCATGGACGGGCAGCAGATGGAAAATCGGGTCGATCTGGCGCGGGGTTACTAGGCAATACCAGTTCGATCCCCGTTGGTCGTCACCCTATACCTTGGCGCTGAACGGGGTGAAGTCGGTGTTCTCGTCGAACAGATCCACTCCCTCCGCCGCCTTAAGCCTGCCGACGACCACATAGGTGACCGGCGTCAGCGCCGCCTCCCAGCCCACTTTCAATGCCCAGTTAGTGACCATCACGGTCAGCACCTGCTCCGTCGACCAGATGCCCAGGAACGCGATCGGATAGAAGATCAGGCTGTCCACCCCCTGCCCCACCACCGTCGATCCGATGGTGCGCGTCCACAGATACTTGCCGCCGGTCATCAGCTTCATCTTGGCCAGGACAAAGGAATTGACGAACTCGCCCGCCCAGAATGCGGTGATCGACGCGATGACGATCCGCCACACCTGACCGAACACCGCCTCATATGCGGCCTGCCCCTCCCACCCGTCGGCGGGCGGCAGGCTGACCACGACCCAGCTCATCAGCGCCAGGAACAACAGCGCGGAGAATCCGACCCAGATGCACCGACGCGCGCGGGCATAGCCATAAACCTCGGTCAGCACGTCGCCCAGCACGTAACTGACCGGAAAGAACAGGATGCCCGCCCCGAACACGAATCCGCCAATCTGCGACAGCTTGGCCGCGCCGATGACGTTCGACAGGACCAGGACGACGCAGAACGCCGCCATCACCACATCGAAATAGCGAAACTGGCCGCGTTCCACCGCGCCCGCCGCGACATGGCGCGGCTGCGATTCTGCCCCTGTGCTCATCACAGCGTTATGCGAATGGTTTCGCAGTCGCGCAATCCGCGCTATCGCCCTGCCAACGCGCCCGTAGCTCAGTTGGATAGAGCACGAGCCTTCTAAGCTTGGGGCCGCAGGTTCGAATCCTGCCGGGCGCGCCATTGGCCCGACAGGACAGCCTGTCCGCCACAGGGCGGGACGAGCGCGGGCCATTCGGCGACGGGATCGCCGCTTTCCCGGCCCAGCAGGGCAGCAATCGGTCCGCCATGCGTGACGACGATTCCCGGCCCGCCGGGCAACCGCTGCGCGGCCCGGGCGACCCGATCGGCCAGTTCGAACGTCGTTTCGCCGCCACCGGGGCGGAACCGGTCGGGCAGGTCGATCATGCCGTCCATGGCATTGCCGGTGGCGCGATGGATCGCGGTCCAGCGTTGCCCCTCCCAACTTCCGAAATCGCGTTCGCGCCAGTCGGGGTCGGTATCCAGCCGGCAATGGCCGATGCTTGCGATCCGGGCGGCCAGGATGCGCGTGCGGGCCAGGCCGCCATGCACCACCCATTGCGGGTTTCGCGCGGCAAGCACCGCCGCCAGCACAGCGGCGTCGGCCCGGCCCTGCCTGCTCAGTGGCACGTCGCTGATGCCATAGCACCGGCCCTGCCATGCCAGAGCCACGGCCGTGTGCCGGACCATCACGACATCGCCGCTCAACCCGCAGTCGCCGACAGCAACAGGATCAACTGGCCGACATAGGCGGCAAAGCCCAGGCAGTCGCCGCTGCTGCCCCCGATCCGCCGGATCAGCAGCGCGCGGAACCACATCAGGAACAGGCCGGAAGCCGCCAGCGCTGCCAGCATCGGCACCGGCATCGCCACCGCAAACATCGCCAGACCGGGGACCGCCGTCGCCACCGCGATCAGCAGGATGGATGTGTCGACGCCGGATGCGACATCCTTGGCCAGGCCGGTGCCGCCGGGCGCAGGGGCGATCACGGCCATCAGCGCGACAACGACCAGGCGGCCGAACGTAGCGGATGCGACGATCACCGCCGCCGCCATCGTCGGCGGCATCGCCTCCAGCACCGCCATCATCAGCACGGCGCGCAGGGCCAGCGCCCCGATCAGGCCGACCGCGCCATAGGTGCCGATCCGGCTGTCCTTCATGATCCGCCGGATATCCTCTTCGGTCATCCCGCCGCCAAAGGCGTCGCAGAAATCGGCGACGGCATCTTCGTGAAAGGCGCCGGTAAGCCGCGCCTCCACCGCCAGCGCAATCACGACCGCGACCGGGACGGGCCACAGACTGGCCGCAGCCAGGGCGATGGCGGCGGTCATTGCCCCGATCAGGGCGCCGACCAGCGGAAACCAGCCGACCGCACTCACCAGCCCGGACGCCACCTGATCAGCGGTCAGCCGGGCAGTTCCGGGAACCGGCAAGCGGGTCAGGAACTGGACCGCCAGCACCGGCGGCGCCCACCAGGGGCAGGGCCGCGCCATTTCAGACGCCCAGATCCGACAACAGGGCGACGTCGCGCAACAGGGCCGCCGCGCTGTCCAGCATCGGCAGCGCGACCAGTGCCCCCGTGCCCTCGCCCAGTCGCATCTGCCAATCGAGCAGCGGGTCCAGGCCAAGCCGCCCCAGCGCCGCGCCATGGCCCGGTTCGGCCGATTGGTGGGCAGCGATCATTTTATGCCGGGTCCCGGGGGCCAGGGTTTCGGCAACCAGCGCGCCAGCCGTGGCGACATAACCGTCCAGCAGCAGCGTCGATCCCTGCGCCGCCCCTTGCGCGAAAAAGCCGGCAATGGCGGCAATCTCGAACCCGGCGACGCCGGCAATGGCAGCGCGAGGATCGTCGGAAAAAGTCGCTGATGCGCGGGATACGGCATCGGCAACCACGCGGGCCTTTGTCGCCAGCATCGCATCATCGGCGCCCGCCCCGCGCCCGACTGCCCGTTCCGGCGGCGCATCGGTCAACAGGGCGGTCAGGCAGGCGGCGGGCGTCGTGTTGCCGATGCCCATTTCCCCGGCGATCAAGATGGCATGGCCATCGGCATGAGCGCGCCGCGCCTCGTCCGCGCCCACCGCCCATGCCGCGTCGAATTGCGCGAGCGTCATCGCCGGGCCGGTGGCCAGATCGGCCGTGCCCGGCGCAATGCTGGCATCGCGGTAAAAGCCGGGGTGCGGCGGGGATGGCGGCATCGCAACGCCGACATCGACCAGTTGCAGATCGCATCCCTGTGCAGCGGCCAGCGCCGAACTGGTCGCGCGGCCATCGCGGATCGTGGCGACCATCAACCCGGTCACCGCCTGGGGCCACGCGGTCACCCCTTGCGCCACCACGCCGTGATCGGCGGCGAACAGGACGATGCGGCGGGGCCTGGTCACCGGGTCCAGCCGTTGCTGGACGCTCGCCAGGCGGACGGCAAGCGCCTCCAGTCGCCCAAGGCTGCGTTGCGGTTTCGCGATCGCATCCAGATGCGCCCAGATGGCGGTTTCGTCGATCATCACATGCTCCTGGCGATCTGCAAAAGTCGGTCGGTATCGATATGGGCGGCAAGATGGTCGGCCAGCGCGTCCAGCGCGTGGTCGACGCGGTCGGCCTGAACCACGCCGTCCGACACCACGCCGATCCGCGCCAGCCACGCCGCGCGCTGTGCAGGATGGTCGAACAGGCGGTGGACGTAACAGCCTGCTACGCGGCCATCGGCGGTGATGCACCCGTCCGTCGTCCCGTCGGCGAAGCGCAGCAGCGGCTGGACGGGCGCGGTCGCATCGGTCCGCCCGGCATGGATTTCGTATCCGTAAAAAGGCGCGTCGTCGGCCACGCTGGCACCCGTCACCTCGACCACGCGCTTGTCTGCGGTCAGGCGGGTAAATACTGGCAGATAGCCCAGCCCCGCGACGGAATCCGCCGGGCCTTCGATCCCGTCCGGATCGTCGATCCGGTCGCCCAGCATCTGATAGCCGCCGCAAATGCCCAGCAGCATCCCGCCGCGCCGGACATGCGCCGTAATGTCGATGTCCCACCCCTGCGCGCGCAGAAAGGCGAGGTCGGCGATCGTCGCCTTGGTCCCAGGCAGGATAACGAGCGCGGCATCGGCGGGGATCGGGCGGCCCGGCGGCACCATGACCAGCCGAACGCCCGGTTCGTGCACCAGCGGATCGAAATCGTCGAAATTGGCGATGCGGGACAGCATCGGCACGGCAATCGTCACCGCGCCCGGCCCCGGCTCCGCCCGGTCGAGCACGACGGCATCCTCGGCAGGCAGGTCGCGGACCGCGGCCAGCCACGGGACGACGCCCAGCCCGGGCCAGCCCGTCATTCGTTCGATCGCGGCATAGCCATCGTCGAACAGGCGCACATCGCCGCGAAACTTGTTGATCAGGAAGCCGCGGATCATGGCTGCGTCCTCCGCGTCGATGACGGCCTTGGTGCCGACCACCGACGCGATCACGCCGCCCCGGTCGATATCGCCGACCAGCACCACCGGCACGCCGGCCGCGCGCGCAAAGCCCATATTGGCAACATCCCCGGCGCGCAGGTTGATCTCCGCCGGGCTGCCTGCCCCTTCGACGATGACCAGATCCGCTTCGGTCCGCAGCCGATGCCAGGATTGCAGGATCGCGGCCAGCCAATGGTCGCGCCGACAGGCATAGTCGGCGGCGTGCAACGGCCCGGCAACCCGGCCGTGGATCACCACCTGCGCCCCGATATCCGATTGCGGCTTGATCAGGACGGGGTTCATGTCCGTGGTCGGCGGGGTTCGGCACGCAAGCGCCTGCAGCGCCTGTGCCCGGCCGATCTCGCCGCCCTGCGCCACTGCGGCATTGTTCGACATGTTCTGCGGCTTGAACGGGCGCACGGTCAGCCCGCGATTAGCGAACAGCCGGCATAGCCCGGCGACCAGCACCGACTTGCCGACGTCCGACCCCGTGCCCTGCAGCATCACCGCAGCCATGCGACCGCCCCCACGATCAGCCAGAGCAGCAGGCAGGCCCGGCGATAGATCCACAGCGCCCGCGCTAGGTCGCCCGCATCCGGCAAGGGCCCGTCCCCCAGCCAGGCGCGCGACGCCGACGCGCCGTCATAGCTGACCGGACCGCCCAGCCTGCGCCCCAGCGCGCCCGCCATCGCGGCCTCCGGCCAGCCGCCATTGGGCGAGGCATGGCGGCGCGCATCCCGCCACATGACCCGGGCACCGCCACCGCCCGCAACCGCAATCAGCAACCCGGCGAGCCGCGCGGGCACCCAATTGGCCCCGTCGTCCATCCGCGCCGCCGCCCAGCCGAACCAGCGATAGCGGTCGTCGCGGTGCCCGATCATCGAATCGGCGGTGTTGATCGCCTTGCAGACGAACAGCCCAGGCAACCCGGCGACCAGGAACCAGAATGCCGGCGCGACCACGCCGTCGCAAAAGCTTTCCGCCAGGCTTTCCGTCGCGGCCAGCGCAACCCCGCCCTCGTCCAGCCCCGCCGTATCGCGGCCGACGATCCGCGCCACCGCCGCGCGTGCCCCGACCAGATCGCCCGCACGCAGGGGCCGGGCGACCGCGCGGACATGATCGTCCAGGCTGCGCTGGGCAAGGCCGGTGGTGGCGATCAGGATCAGGGCAGCGACGCCCCATCCGCTGCCCGACACCGCTTCGATGCCCCATCCCGCCCCTGCGGCGACGGCAGCGACCGACAGCATCGCCGCCACCCCCGCCGCGCGCCGAACGGCGGGGGTGCCCCGGTTCCAGCGGCGGTCGAGTGCAGCGATGCCCGCCCCCATCCAGGTGACGGGATGGCCGATCGCCGCGAACACCCCGGCGGGGTATCCCAATGCCGCCTCTCCGACCAGCGCGATCAGCACCTGTTCCGGCCGGCCGATCATTCCCGGCCGGCCCGGCCCGTCGCCACGATCACGGGCTGGCCGCTGGCCGTGACCGCGCGCTCCACGGTAACACCATAGGTTTCGCGGATTCGCTCCGGCGTCAGTACGTCCTCCACTTCCCCTTGGTCCACGACTGCGCCCCGCGCCATCAGCACCACCCGGTCGGCGATGCGCAGCGCGTGGTTCAGGTCGTGCAGCACCACGATCACACCGGCGCCCGCGCGAGCCACGGCGCGCAGGCAGTCCAGGGCATCGTGCTGATGGGCGGGGTCCAGATTGGCGAGCGGTTCGTCCGCCAGCAGCCAGTCCGGCTCCCCGGCCAGCACCCGCGCAAGCAGCACGCGCGCACGCTCGCCACCGGACAGGGCGGACACCGGCCGATCCGCAAACTGGGTCACATCGGTCGCCGCCATCGCGCGGGCCACGGCATCTCGGTCAGCGGCGCTCTCGCCCCACCTCGCACGGTGCGGATAGCGGCCCAGCGCAACCAGCGTGGCGACGTCCACATCCCAGTGCACATCGGCGACCTGCGGCAACAGGCCGATCCGGCGGGCAAGGTCGCGCCGGGCCAGGTCGGCGCGGGGCCGGCCGTTCAGCAGCACCTCACCGCCGTCCGGCTGGCGAAGACCCGCGATACAGGCGAGCAGCGTCGATTTGCCGGCCCCGTTCGGCCCCAGCAGCGCAGTCACCGCTCCCGGGCGAAAGGCGACGGTGACATCGCGCAGCACGGCGCGACCGGCCAGCGACAGGCTGATCCCGTCAACGGACAGCATCGGCGCGCTCATGTCAGTTTCCGCCGCATGCGGACCAAGAGGACCAGGAAGAACGGCCCGCCCAGCATCGACATGGCGATGCCCAGCCGCAATTCGCTGACGGTCGGCACCGCGCGCACCACGCTGTCCGCGACCACCAGCAACAGCGCACCCGCCAGCGCCGAAGGCAGCAGTACCGCCGATGGCCGGTTACCGACGAACGGCCGCACGATATGCGGCACGATCAGGCCGACAAAGCCGATGACCCCCGCCGTCGCCACCGACGCGCCGACGCACAGCGCCACGCCGACGACGACCAGGATCTGCAGCCGCACCGGATCCACCCCCATCGACCGCGCGGCGCTTTCGCCCAGCGTCAGCACGTCGAGCGTGCGGGCGGTCAATGCCAGCAATCCGACGCCGAGCGCGATCAGAGGCACCGCCAGCCGCACATCGTCCCAGCTGCGGTCGGTCAGCGCACCCATCAGCCAGGTGACGATCTGCGATGTCGCAAAGGGCGTCGGCGCCAGGCTGATCGCCAGCGCGGTCAGCGATCCGGCGACGCTGGATACGATCACCCCGGCCAGGGTGAACACCGTGATGCTGCCCGAACGCCCGACGATCAACGCCAGCAGCGCCATGGTCGCCGCCGCACCGGTCAGGGCAAAGGCGGGCAGCAGCCAGGCCTGCGCCGCATAGCCGAAATAGAGGGAGATGACCGCGCCCAGCGCTGCGCCTGCCGACACCCCGAACAGGCCTGGATCGGCCAGCGGGTTGCGCAGATAGCCCTGCATCACCGCACCGGACACGCCAAGTGCCGCGCCGACCAGCGCGGCCAGCAGCGTGCGGGGCAGGCGCAATTCGGCGATGATCGGCCAGCGCGGATCGCCCACGACGAAACCGTCCAGCGGAATCCACACCTTGCCCGCGAAAAGCGATGCCAGCACCGCCGCCACGATGCCGATCGCCAGCATCAGGTTCAGCCTGACCATGCCGGTCACAGCGACCGCCGGATGCTGGCCAGCCGGCCGACCGCGTCGATGATGGTCGGCCCGCCGCATTGCAGCAGCCGATTGGGATAGGGACGCACCGCAATCCGCTGCTTCAACCGGTCCAGCACGGGATGCCCCAGCATCCGGTCGCCCTGGCCTTTGGCACTGCCCGACAACAGCACGCGCGGCGGCCGGGCGATCATGGGCTCCAGCGGCAGCACGTCCCATTGCTTCAACCCGTAATCGGCACTGATATTGCGGTATCCGCTCTTGTTGAGCAGATCGTCGGCCAAGGTGCCCGTGCCCGGCACCAACCCCCCGCCCTGCCAGATCAGCGCAGGCACCGGCCGACCGCCGGACGGGGCGGCACCGGCGATCGCCTGTTCGATCCGCCGGATCAGGGTTTCGCCAGCGACGGTCCGATGAATCGCCCCGGCGATCGTGCGAACCTGTTCGATACTCTCCTCGGCGGTTTCGGGCACGCCGATCTGCACCAGCGGAATGCCCATCCGGTCAAGCGCGGCGATGGTCGACGGCTCGACATGGCCGCCCGCGATGACCAGGTCGGGGGCCAGCGCCACCACCTCCTCGGCCGTGCCCGATACGGCGGCAAAGCGGTTCGCCCAGGCCAGCGGCACCGACGTCGCGCGGGCATCCCTGGAATAATGGCTGATTCCGGCGATCTGGGCAGGATCGGCGATCTGCATCAGCACGGCGTCGACGCATGGATTGATCGACACGATCCGGGGCAGCGCGCCTGCGGGGGCGCTTCGCCCGGCCGGGCGCTGGACGGACTGCCCCCCGCATGCGGCCAATGCCATCACGGCAACGGACAGGAGTGCGGCGCGGATCAATATTCGACCCCCCTCTGCGCCTTGAACCCGGCCTTGTACGGGTGCTTCACCTCGGCGAATTCAGTGACCAGATCGGCAATGTCGATCAGTTCGTCCCTGGCACCGCGACCGGTGATGCAGATATGCTTGGTCAGCGGGCGATCCTTCAGGAACGCCACCACCTCGTCGATCGGCAGCGTGTCCTGACGCAGCACGATGTTCAGTTCGTCGAGGATCACGAATTCATAGTCGGGGTCGAGGATCAGTGCCTTTGACCGTTCCCACGCCGCCCGCGCCGCCGCAATGTCGCGGGCGCGGTCCTGCGTGTCCCAGGTAAAGCCCTCGCCCATCACCTCGAACGTCAACAGGTCGGGATTGGCCTGGAAAAAGGTCTTCTCGCCCGTTTCCCAACTGCCCTTCACATATTGCACGATGCCGACCTTCATCCCCCAGCCCAGGCTGCGGATCGCCATGCCAAAGGCTGCGGACGACTTGCCCTTGCCGTTGCCGGTATGGACGATCAACAGCCCGCGCTCCAGCGTGTGGCGCGCCTGGATGCGTTCGCGCGCAGCCTGAATCCGCTTCATCCGGGCATTGTGACGGGCGTAATCCTCGGGCGTTTCGGTCATCGGGCGCTCCAGTCGGCAAGGGATTTTTCCAGCCGCGCCCAGTCGGATTCGGTGCCGGGCAGGCCGAGACGAAGCCAGCAGGGCTCGTCGGCAAAGGGACGGGACAGGACCCCGTGGCACAGCAGATGCGCGAACAGGGCATCGCGATCCACATGTTCTATCAGGGTAAAGAACGGCGTCTGGCCGATGATTGCCAGGCCATGTTCGCCAAACAGCGCCGCCATGCGACGCGCCCCGGCGTTCAGCCGCGCCCGCTGATCCGCCTGCCATGCCCGGTCGGCATAGGCTGCAAGCCCGGCCGACAGCGCCGGACCGGAAACCGGCCAGTCGCCGATCAAGGCCCGCAACTGCCGAACCAGGTCAGGTGGCGCGATCACGAAGCCCAGGCGCAGGCCAGCCAGTCCGAAAAACTTGCCGAACGAGCGCAGCACCACCAGCCCCGGCGCGTCGCACGCCGCCAGGCTGTCGCCGGCCCCGGCATCGGCAAACGCCTCGTCCACGATCAGCCACCGCCCCTGCCCCGCCAATTGCCCGGCCAGCTCGATCAGCACGGCCCGGTCGGCCACCCAGCCATCGGGATTGTTCGGCCGGGCAAGCACGACATGACCATCGCCGTTCGCCAGGCTGGGCAGCGCATGTCGATCGAACGGGCGGCCTTGCCCTGTGGGCCACATCGCCCGGTGACCCGAATAGCCGGGGGCCAGCCATTCAGCAGGGCCGCCAAGCGTCAGGCCGATCAAGCGCAGGGCAAGGTCGCTGCCCGGCACTGCCATCACCCGGTCCCCTGGCGCGCCAAAGGCCTTGGCAGCCAGCGCCTCAAGCCGTGACAGATCGGCCGGATCGGGCAGTGCCGTCATGCCGGCGGCATCGATCGTCATCGGATAGGGCCATGGGGCGATGCCGGTGGACAGGTCGGTCCACTCGTCCACGTCCGGCATGGTGGCGCGCGCCAGGTCGATCCGCCCGCCATGAACGGCAAAGGGATGAACCGGAACGCGCGCCATCGCCATGGGTCAGTAGCTCAACCGCACGCCGACATAGCCCGCCCGGCCGGGCGACCCGTATCGAAAGATGGTTTCATGGCGTTCGTCGAACAGGTTCTCGATCCGGCCGTACAGCTGGACCTGGTTCGTGACCGGCATCGCGGCACGCAGGTCGGCCAGCACATAGCCCTCGACGACGCGGCTGTTGTTGGCGGTATCGAAACTGGATCCGACATGCGTCACCGTCGCGCCCGTTTCCAGCCCGAACGCCCAGCGATAGTCCAGCAACGCCGTCACGCTGTGTTGCGGCCGCCGGACCAGCTTGCGGCCGAAATTGGCATCGCCCGGCGAACGGTTGGTCGCATCGGTATAGGTATAGTTTGCCTGAAAGCGCAGGGCATCGACCGGCTGCATGGTCACGCCGATCTCCACACCCTCGGCCCGGGCGCGCGCGACATTGTCATAGGTGCCGGACGGACGACCCGCGCAGATCCCGGTCAGCGGTGCTGTGCAGGATACGAACAGGATCAGATCGGTCGATTCGCGCCTGAAATAGGTGGCATTCGCCTGCAGCCTGCCCTCGACCAGCGCCTGGGCGACGCCGGCATCCCATCCCTTCGACCGTTCGGGGCGCAGCGACTGGTTGCCGAAATCGCTCTGCAGCTGGAACAGCGACGGTGCCTTGAACCCCTCGGCATAGCTGGCGCGCAGGGTGGTGCCGGTCCCGGCGACCGCAAACACGCCGCTGGCGCCAAAGGTCGTCGCGCCGCCGAACCGGTTGTGATCGTCGTGACGGACGCCGCCGGTCAGAGTCAGTCCGTCGACCGGACTGGCGACGATCTGGCCATAGATGCTGTCGATCCGTGCACGGCCGATGGTCGCCGGCGCGCCGAAGCTGCTGCTGGAAAAGCGCGAGGTTTCCCGTTCCAGCCCGCCGGTCGCCTGCCAGTCGTCGGCAATGTCGAAAATGCCCTGATATTCGAACCGTTCGTTGCGGCCATGGCTGGCAAAGGTCTCGGTTTCCGGTCCGTCGAAACTGAGGCTGCGACGCCGCGTGTCGGTATGGGCATAGCCCAGCCGGTTGCGGAAACGCCCGTCGAACAGCGCAGCGTTGATGCCGGTATATCCAACCAGCTCGCGGACGCGGGACTGTTCGTTCACATCGCCGAATGCAAAGGTCGGCGGCGCAAAGCCGTCGATGTCGACGCGGCCATCGGAATACCATCCGCGCGCATCCACCGACACGGTGTCGGCAAGGGCAAGGTTGAAATTGGCATTGGCGCCCAGGTTTTCATACCCGTCGCGCTCGGTGCCGCCCCGCGCCTCGCTGAACGCGGAAATGCCGTCGCTGCGGAACCAGCCACCGCCCAGGCTGGCGGACAGCGGCCCTGCCCTGCCCGCGATGTTGCCGACCAGCTGGCCCGTGTCGCGCCAGCCATATTCGCCGCGGGCGTTCACGCTCAGCGCGTCCGTCGGCGCGCGGGTGATCATGTTGACCACACCGCCGATCGCCTGGCTGCCCCACAGCACCGAAGACGGCCCGCGCAGCACCTCGATCCGCTCGATATTGCCGACCAGCAGGTTGCCGAAATTGAACCCGCCACCCGGAGTGGAGGGATCGTTCAACTTGACGCCGTCGATCAGCGCCACCGTCTGGTCGCTTTCCGCGCCGCGGATGAATACCGATGTCGTGCCGCCGATGCCGCCGTTCCGGGCAATGCTGACCCCCGGCACCGTGCGCAGCACGTCGGCGACGGTCTGGGTCTGGCGGCGGGTCAATTCGGCATCGTCGATCACCGATAGGGCCTGGCCGACCCGGTCGATCGGCTGGGCAGTGCGGTTGGCGGTGACGACGATGACGGTCGACGCCGCTGCATCGGGCTCGCTGTCCTGCGCCTGCGCCGCACCGGCGGTGGCAAGGACGAGCAACGGAATGGTGGTTTTCAGAATAGTCCTGCGCATGGTTTCCCCTCTTCAACAACAAAGGGGCTGCGCGCACTTCGCACGAACGCATGTCGCCGGACGTCCTCCGAACGCGCCACCCCAACCGGATGTCGTCACGCGAGGAAGAACCCCGATCACGCTGAACACCCCGTCCGCGCAAAGGACCGACTGCGGCTGGCAGGTCTCCTGGCTCCCGGGTCATCACGTCCGCTTCGCCTTCCCGGCCGGAGCCAGTGGCATGTGAAGCGACCGCTCGCCGGTCACAGTTGCGGGGACAGCCGCGGCTTACGGGCTGGTCGCCCGCTTCCGCGTTCCCTATTAATCCCGTCTCCGGGAACCAAACGCTTGGTTTGATTAGGATGATGCGGGCGATCCCGCAAGACGAAAGGCGGGGGCGGTTTGCTGACCTTCATTCTGGGTGGCGCACGATCGGGCAAGAGCCGGCGGGCGCAGATGCTGGCCGAATCGGTGCCGGGAACCCATGTCTTCATCGCCACCGCCCAGGCATTCGATGCCGAAATGGCCGATCGGATCGACCGGCACCGCCAGGACCGCGACCAGCGCTGGCAGACGGTCGAGGCGCCGGTCGACCTAAGCGGCGCGCTTCGCATCCACGCCGGTACCGACCAGGTGGTACTGATCGACTGCCTGACCCTGTGGCTGTCCAACATCCTGCTTGCCAGAGCGGATGTCGAAGGCGCGATCGATTCGCTGGCCGATACGCTGATCCAGGTGCAGGGTGATCTGTTCGTCGTCAGCAACGAAGTCGGCCTGGGCATCGTCCCCGACAATGCACTGGCCCGTCAGTTCCGCGATCATGCCGGCCGGCTGCATCAACGGGTGGCGGCGGCGGCCGATCATGTTGAATGGATGGCGGCCGGCCTGTCGATCCGGATGAAATAGACTAAGGCGCCGCCTCGGACTGCCGGTTCAATGGGAATGGATGATTGACGACGGGCCGAGTTGGAACATAAGTAGAACATATGTCCGAATCGCTCCGCCTTATCCAGCGCCGGATCGCGTCGATCGAGGGTCGCGGCCTGCAGGGTCAGCCGCAGGCGGAGCGGATGGTGCCGACGGGGCATCCGGGCGTCGACGCGGCGCTGGATGGCGGATTGATGCGGGCCAGGCTGCACGAAGTGCTGGCCGATGGACAGGATGCGGGCAGCGGCACGGGCTTTGCCGCGCTGCTGACGCGGCTGATCGGCGGTGAGGCGCTGTGGCTGGTCGAGCAATGCACCTGGCGACAGGCCGGGGCGCTGCACCCCACGGGTCTGGCCGATATCGGCATCGATCCGGCGCGGCTGATCATTGGCGTGCTGCCCGATGCGGCGGCGGTGCTGCGCGCGGCGGTGGATGGCCTTCGCTGTCCGGCGCTGGGCGGGGTGGTGATCGAACTGGCGGGTGATCCGCGCGCGCTTGACCTGACTGCCAGCAGGCGGCTGGCGCTGGCGGCGGAAACGCACGGCGTTACCGCCATCCTGCTCAGGCTGGGGGGCAAGGCCGCACCCAATGCCGCGCAGACGCGGTGGCGGGTATCGGCGGCCCCATCGGCCCCGCTGGCCGCCAATGCCCCCGGCCATCCGGCCTGGGATATCGAATTGTTGCGCCAGCGCGGTCGCCCCGATGGCGGCCGGTGGCGCGTGGAGTGGAACCGTGAACAGGGACGATTATGCGACCGGCATGACGAAGGGGCAGCGGCGCTTCCTGGCGCTGTGGTTCCCGTTCCTGTCGACCGACCGGCTGTTGCGCGACCGCCCCTGCGCCGGGCGAGCTGACGGCCCGCTTGCCCTGATCGACCGGCATCGCGGCGCCATGCGGCTGACCGCGTGCGATGCCGATGCCCTGTCGCATGGCCTGGCCCCCGGCATGACCCTGGCCGATGCGCGGGCCAGGGTGCCGGGGATGATCGCGGTGGAGGCCGACCCGGCAGCGGATCGGCGCTGGCTGGAGCGGATTGCCGATGCGTGCGATCGGTTCACGCCGCTGGTCGAGGCGGAGCCGCCCGACGGCCTGGTGCTGGACATGACCGGATGCCTGCATCTGTTCGATGGGGAATCGGGGCTGATCGCGGCGGTCGAGGCGGCGATGCGGCGCTGGGCCAGCCAGTTGCGGCTGGCCATGGCGGCAACGCCAGAGGGTGCCCGCGCCCTCGCCCGGTTCCAGTCCGCGCCCGCACCCGATGAGGCAGCGGCGCTGCGCCGGCTGCCGGTTGCCGCCCTGGAACTGGATGCAGAGGCGGAGCGTGGCCTGCGCCGGGCGGGGCTGAAGACGATCGGCGACCTTGCCGACCGGCCGGCCGCGCCGCTGGCCGCGCGGTTCGGGGCAGAAGCGATCGACCGGCTGAACCGGGTGCTGGGGCGCAGCGACAGCCGGATCACGCCGCGCCGCGCACTGCCGGCATTGCTGCTGGAACGGCGCTTTGCCGAGCCGATCGGCACAGCGGATACGGCGATGGCGGTGATCGGCGAACTGGCGGGCGAGGCGTCGATGGCGCTTGAGGAACGTCGCCGTGGCGGTCGCCGCTTTGTCGCGCGCCTGTATCGCAGCGACGGCCATGTCATCGACCTGGCGGTCGAAAGCGGCCTGCCCTTGCGCGATCCCGCGCGGATCCAGCGCCTGTTCGAGGAACGGGTCGGGGCACTGGCCGATCCCATCGATCCGGGGTTCGGGTTCGACATGATCCGGCTGGCTGTGCCGCAGGACGAACCGCTGGCCGCAGCGCAGCTGGCGCTGGAGGGGGGCGAGGCGCGGGAAGAGGCCGTGGCGGCGCTGATCGACCGGTTGAGCACCCGCGTCGGCCGCCAGCGGGTGCGCCGGTTCGTGCCGCGCGACAGCCATCTGCCCGAACAGGCTTCGCTCGCCCTGCCCGCCATAGCGATTGCCACCCCTGCCCCCTGGCCCGAACCGGAGGCGGGCGAGCCGCCGCTGCGCCCCATCCACCTGTTCGATCCGCCCCAGCCGGTCGAGGTGATCGCCGGCCTGCCCGACGGGCCGCCCCAGCGCTTTCGCTGGCGACGCACGCTGCACGAAGTGGCACGGGCAGAGGGGCCGGAGCGGATCGGTGCCCAGTGGTGGCGGCGCGCGCCGGGCGATCCAGGGCTGAGCCGCGATTATTACCGGGTAGAGGATGTCCGCGGCCGCCGCTTCTGGCTGTTCCGCCACGGCCTCTATGGCGACGACCATGCCGACCCCCGCTGGTATGTCCACGGCCTGTTCGCGTGAGCGGGGAAAGGGCATCATTCTCTCTGGTGGCAGGGGGAGCGCATAGACGCAGAGACCGGTTCTCATCCCGTCACCCTGAACTTGTTTCAGGGTCCATCGCGCCTCAGGCGCGCTCGCCTGCAAAGGTGAAATGGATGCTGAACCAAGTTCAGCATGACGACGGGAAGGCGGGACGGGTCATACACCATAACCCCGACCCCGGTGGGACAGGATCGGGCAGCATCGTCCAGCTTGTCCCGGCGCAACGGCGGCGCGGACAGGGTGCCGACACGCCCCCGCCCTTTGCCGAACTGGTCGCCGCCACGCATTTCTCTTTCCTGCGCGGGGCATCGCATCCGGACGACCTGATCGCGCACGCGGTCGATCTGGGGCTCGCCGGGATCGGCATTGCCGACCGCAACAGCGTGGCGGGTGTCGTCCGTGCCTGGAGCGCGCTGAAACGCGCCCGGGAAGCGCAAGGACAATGCGGCGACACCCGTCCCCTGCCCCGCTTCGTCGTCGGCGCACGGCTGGTGTTCGTCGACGGCACGCCCGACATCGTCGTCTATCCGGTAGATCGTGCCGCCTGGGGCCGGCTGACGCGGCTCCTCACCACCGGCAATCTGCGCGCCGAAAAGGGCGACTGCATCCTAAGGCTGTCCGACCTGCTGGCGTTTCAGGAGGGGCTGCAGCTGATCGTCCTTCCGACCAGCACCGCCACGCCGCAACGCCCGCGCCGCAATCCGGTCGAACATGACAGCGCGGGTCCGGTGCCGCCGCTGGCGCTGGTCCAGCCGGAGGGGCTGGCGGCGCTGCTCGCCCGGCTCGCACGGATGGCGCCGGGCCGCGTATGGCTGGGCGCGACCATGGCGCGGCGGGGGCGCGACGGGCGGCGGCTGGCGGGGCTGGCTGCACTGGCCGGGGCGGCGGGCGTGCCGATCCTCGCCACCGGCGATGTGCTCTACGCCACGCCGGACGAACGCCCGCTGCACGATATCCTCACCTGCATCCGCGAGGGCGTGACGATCGCTGAGGCGGGCACCCGGATCGAGGTGAATGCCGAACGCCATCTGAAGCCGCCGGAGGAGATGGCGCGGCTGTTCGGCGATCATCCGCAGGCCCTTGCCGAAACGATCCGGTTCCTGGACGGCATCGATTTCGACCTGAAACAGCTTGCCTATGAATATCCCCACGAACCGGTGCCGGAGGGATGGGAGCCGCAGGCCTGGCTGGAACATATCGTCATGGAAGCGGCGCATGCCCGCTACGGTCCGGACTTGAACGCCGATGTCCGCAGGCGGCTGGCCGAGGAGTTCGCGCTGATCCGGCAACAGAAATTCGCCTGTTATTTCCTGACCGTCCATGACCTTGTGGCGTTCGCGCGGCGACAGGATCCGCCGATCCTGTGCCAGGGACGGGGCAGTGCCGCCAATTCCATCGTCTGTTTCCTGCTGGGCGTCACCTCGGTCGACCCGTTCGAGCATGACCTGCTCTTTTCCCGCTTCGTGTCCGAGGAACGCGGCGAGCCGCCCGATATCGACGTGGATTTCGAACACGAACGGCGCGAGGAGGTGATGCAATATGTCTATCGCCGCTATGGCCGCCACCGCGCCGCCATCGCCGCGACGGTCATCCATTACCGGCCACGCAGCGCGGTGCGCGAAGTGGGCAAGGCGCTGGGGATGAGCGAGGACGTGACAGCGCGCATCGTCTCCACCGTCTGGGGCAGCTTCAGCCGCGACATGCCCGAGAAACGCTTCGTCGATGCCGGATTCGACCCGGATGCGCCGGAGGTCCGCCGCCTGATCGACCTGACCCAGCAACTGCTCGCGGCCCCCTTTCCCCGGCACCTGTCCCAGCATGTTGGCGGCTTCATCCTGACCCAGGACCGGCTGGACGAAACGGTGCCGCTGCACAATGCCGCGATGGCGGATCGCACCTTCGCCGAATGGGACAAGGACGATATCGACGCGCTGGGCATCATGAAGGTCGATGTGCTGGCGCTCGGGATGCTCAGCTGCATCCGCCGCGCCTTCGCCCTGATGGCCGAGCACGGCCTGGGCGAACAGACGCTGGAGGTGGATATCAAGGCGGACGATCCCGCCGTCTATGCGATGCTGGAAAAAGGCGACAGCATCGGCGTGTTCCAGGTGGAAAGCCGGGCACAGATGAACATGCTGCCCCGCCTGAAGCCGCGTTCGCTCTACGACCTGACCGTACAGGTGGCGATCGTGCGGCCCGGCCCGATCGAGGGGGACATGGTCCACCCCTATCTGCGCCGCCGCGCGGGACTCGAGGCGGCGGAATATCCATCGCCCTGCCCGCCGCACGATCCCGATGAGCTGAGGAACCTGCTCGGCCGGACCTATGGCGTGCCGATCTTTCAGGAACAGGCGATGAAGTTGGCGATCGTCGCGGCGGAGTTCACCCCGTCAGAGGCGAATCAGTTGCGCCGCGCGATGGCGACGTTCCGCAATCATGGCGGCATCGACCGGTTCAAGGCCAAGATGATCGGCGGCATGACCGCGCGCGGCTATACCGCCGAATTCGCCGAGCGGTGCTTTCGCCAGATCGAGGGGTTCGGCAGCTATGGATTTCCCGAAAGCCATGCCCTGTCCTTTGCCCGGCTGGTCTATGTATCCAGCTGGATCAAATGCCATCACCCCGGCATCTTTGCCTGCGCATTGCTCAATTCGCAGCCCATGGGCTTTTATGCCCCCGCCCAGATCGTCCGCGATGCGCGCGAACACGGCGTCGCGGTGCGGCCGATCGACGTCAATCACAGCGGATGGGATTGCAGCATGGAAGCAGAGGGCACGAGCCATGCCCTCGCCCTGCGGCTGGGCCTGCGCCAGATCGACGGGTTTCGAGAGGCATGGGCGGACGCCATGGTCGCGGCGCGCGGCGCGCGGCCCTTTGACACGACCGAAGACCTTGCCAGGCGCGCCGGCCTGCCGGCCCGTGCCCTGCGGTTGCTGGCCGATGCCGATGCACTGGGGTCGCTGGGCCTGAACCGTCGGGCGGCCTTGTGGGAGGCACGGCGGACGCCATCGGGGGAACTGCCGCTGTTCGCCGCCGCGCGCGCGCGCGAACTGGGCGAGGAGCCGGCCCTCGCCCTGCCCGCCATGCCGTTGAGCGAGGAAGTGGCGACCGATTATCAGAGCTTTCGCCTGTCGCTGAAGGATCATCCGATGACGTTCATCCGGCCCGTGCTGGCGGGCGAAGGCGTGCTGACCTGTGCCGAAACCAGCGCGGCAAAGGCGGGGGCGTTCGTGCGGACGGGCGGCGTCGTGCTGGTCCGCCAGCGGCCGGGCAAGGGCAATGCCATCTTCATCACGATCGAGGACGAAACCGGCGTTACCAACATCCTGCTCTGGGCGCGGCTGTTCGAACGGTTCCGCCGCGAGGTGATGGCTTCACGGCTGATGGTCGTGTCCGGCCAGGTGCAGCGCAGTCCTGAGGGGGTCGTTCATCTGATGGCGAACCGGGTTCAGGATCGCACCGGGTTGCTCGGCCTGTTGGCGGACGAGCCGCCCCGCCCGCCGCTGTGTCCAGTGGACGAGGTCGCCCGACCCGTCGGCCAGAACCGCCACCCCCGCGACGTCCGTATCCTGCCTGGATCGCGGGATTTCCATTGAGCCAGGCGGAACCGGCGATTTGCGCTGCAAACGGTTGGCACCACCGCCGCAACGCCGTAGACCCCGATCATGGTCGCTTTCCGTCGTACCGGGCTTGCCATCGCGCTGACGGCGCTGCTTGCCGCATCCTGCGGTCGCCGGCCCGACGATATTCCGGTCACCGTCAGCGTGATCGGCCCGGCGCTGGTCGAGCCGACCGCCGGGGTGTCCATCAATGAACCGCAGCGCGTGCTGTTGGGCGCAACCGCGCAGGGGCTGGTCCGGTTCGATGCCGCAGGCGCGATCGAACCGGGCCTTGCCGCCCGCTGGACGGTGATCGACCAGGGGCGCAGCATCGTGTTTCGCTTGCGCGAGGGGCAGCAGCCGAATGGCCGCCCCGTTACCGCCGGATCGGCGGTTGCCGCCCTGGCCGCGGGACGCCGCTTCCCCGGCGGTCGGTCGCTGCTGGCGCCGGTGCGGGAAGCGGAGGCGATGACCCCGCAGATCGTCGAACTGCGGCTGGCTCGACCGATCCCCGATCTGTTGCAGCGGCTGGCGCAGCCCGACTTTGCGATCCGTGCCGGCGGCGGCACCGGACCGATGCGCGTGCGGGAACGTGAACGCGGGCTATTCACCCTTGCCCCCGCCTTCGATCCGACCCAGCCGGAAGCGGTCGATCAACAGAACCCGGCTCCCGCCGACCTGGTTCAGCTGCGCGGCGAATCGGCTGCGATGGCGGTGGCTCGCTTCGTCCGGCAGGGTAGCGACCTGGTGCTCGGGGGCAGTTATCGGGACTGGGCGTTGATCGATCGACTGGGTGTTGCCAACCGCAATGTTCAGGTCGATCCCGCCCATGGCCTGTTCGGCATCGCCATCGTCAACCGCGAGGGGTTTCTGGCCGATGCGGCCAACCGGGAGGCGCTGGCCCTGGCCATCGATGCCGCCGCCGTCACCGCTGCATTCCGCCGCGAATGGACGTTCACCGAAACCCTGTTGCCCGACCCGCTCGACCTCGGCCGGCCGCCGACTCGTCCGGAATGGCTGGGCACTTCGCTTGCCGAGCGTCGGGGGCTGGCCCGGGCTAGGGTCAGCGTCTGGCGCGCAGGCAATGACGGCCGCGCGCCGGTGATCCGGCTTGCGCTGCCGCCCGATTGGGGCGGCAACCGGCTATGGGCAACGATCGGACCGATGCTCGCCGATATCGGCATCCGGGTCGAACGGGTAGCACCCTCCGCCCAGGCAGACCTGCGCATCGTCGATCAGGTCGCACCATCGGATCAGGCGCGCTGGTATCTGGAAACGGCGTGCCGGCCATGCAGCGCAGAGGCGCGCGATGCGATCCGCGCCGCCCGCGACGCCACGGATCCGTCCATCCACCGCGATCGGCTGAACGCGGCCGAAGTGGCGCTCGCCACCGACCATGCCTATATCCCCATCGCGCGACCGCTGCGCTGGTCGCTGGTCGCGCTCAGGCTGGGCAGGTTCCAAACCAATGTCCGTGCCTGGCACCCGCTGGACCAGCTGCGCGAAAGGAAGTGACGCACCGATGACTGGCACCAAGGGGATGGGACCGGAGGCATTCGCCCGCATGGCATCCGCCCTGCCCGTCCGCACCGACGCGGCGTCCGTCCGCCGCCGGGTCGAGGCGATGGAGCATCTGCTGGAACGATCCATCCTGATACCGGGCATCAACTACCGGATCGGACTGGACGTCCTGCTGAACCTGCTGCCCATCGGCGGCACCACCATCGGCGCGATCATGGGCGGCTATATGCTTTGGGAAGCGCGCAACCTGAACATGGGTAAGGGCGCGATGCTGCGCATGTCAGCTAATGTCGCATTCGACTGGCTGATCGGCCTGATTCCGTGGATCGGTGCCGTGCCAGACCTGTTCTTCCGGTCCAACACCCGCAACCTGCGGATCATCCGCCGGCATCTGGACAAGCATCACCCGGCCAGCGTCGTCATCGACCAATAAGCGAACAGGCGGGCGCCGGGTTCACCGTCGCCCGCCAGCAATCGTTCGCTCAGCGCCGGTCAGCCAAAGGTGCGGTCGACCGGCTCGCCCGCTTCGCCGCGGTTGAACCAGGCGGACGAATCGGCACGAAACAGCATCACCACCGCCGCCAGATGCAGGACGAACACGACGACGCCCAGGATGGAATTGAGCGTGCCTGCCACGCCCCAGCTCATCAGGCTGAACGGAAAGGCCAGCGCCTGCAGCGCGAACAGCACGACGATGATCCACTTGCCGACCGCACTCGCCTTTTTCGAAACGAGCCACCAGAGCAGCACCGAAATGGCCAGGCCCAGCACGGCGGTCCCGATGGTGATGGCGGGCATCATTTCCAGCATCTGCGGGTTGGCGGCAAAGGCGGGATTGTCCGCCATCATCTGCATCGACGCACCATAGCCGGTGACCACGCCGACCAGCCAGACGACGATCGAGGCAAGATAGAAACGGTCGAACTGAACGATGGACTGTGGCTTCGTCATGCGGTCCCCCTGACGGTTGCGTACCCCGATCCTAACCGTCGGGCGGACCGAAGCAACCGGGAACGGGTCTAATATGCGACGAAATCCAGTCCGATATCCGCAGCGGGTGCCGATTGGGTCAGCCGCCCGACACTGATATAGGTCACGCCGGTCTCGGCGATCGCCCGGATCGTGTCCAGCGTCACGCCGCCCGATGCTTCGGCAGGAACCCGCCCGGCGATTTGGCCGACGGCATCGCGGAGCGTCGACGGGTCCATATTGTCCAGCAACAAATGGGTCGCGCCCGCCGCCAGTGCCGGTTCGATCTGGTCGATCCGGTCCACCTCGACGATGATCCGCGCGATGCCAGCATCGACCGCCCGGCGAACCGCAGCGCCGACCGATCCGGCGACCGCGACGTGATTGTCCTTGATCATCGCCGCATCCCACAGACCCATGCGGTGATTGGTCGCCCCGCCCATGCGGGTCGCGTATTTTTCGAGCAGGCGCAGCCCGGGAATGGTCTTGCGGGTGTCCAGCAGCGTGGCGCCCGTGCCCGCGATCCGATCGACATAGGCCGCTGTCAGCGTGGCGATGCCCGACAGGTGCTGAACGGTATTAAGCGCCGACCGCTCGGCCGTCAGCATCGCTCGCGCCGACCCGCGCAGCCGCATCAGATCGGTTCCCGGCGATACCCGCTGGCCCTCGCCCACCAGCAGCTCGATTTCCACATCCGGGTCCAGTGCCCGGAAAAAGGCCTGGGCAATGGGCAGCCCCGCCACGCTGATCGCGTCGCGGCTGTCCATCACCCCTTCGAAACGGGCATCGGCGGGGATGACGGCGGCGCTGGTCACATCCTGGCCCGGCCCCAAGTCTTCGGCGAGGGTCGCGCTGACGAACGCATCCAAGTCGAACCCGTCGATGGCAAAACTGGCACTGGACATGACGGCCCTCATGCAATGGCAAAGACCACGGCCATGCCGGTGCCGTCGACGATGTGCAAGATCGCGGCTACAGGCCGATGGCGTCCAGCAGCGTCTGGTTCCACGTCGTGCCCGTCCGGAAGGCGAAGCTGTTGGTGTATCCCCAGACACAGCCATCGACCGACGCGCCCTTGAACGCATCGGTCACCGCCTTGTAATATCCGGCACGCTGGGCGACCGGGATGACGTCGAACGCGCCATATTCGCCCAGAAAGACCGGAATGCCGGTGCGCGTATAGAAATCCCGCGCCTTTTGAACGTCGCGCTGCAGCTGATCCAGTTCACCCGCCTGGGGGAATGTCCGTCCGAGCGGCGGCGTCGGGGAAACCCAGCTTGCCCCTTGATGCGTGAAATTGAACGGATCGTAATAGTGAAAGGTCGCGACCAGATTGGGGTCGCCCGCAGGCAGCGGCAGCGTGGCCAGCGAATTGATGCCGCTGTAGAACTGGCCGCCGATCACCACCTTGCGCGTCGGATTGGTCGCCCGCACCTCGGCCAGTGCCGGGTTCAGGATGGACAGCAGGTTGCGGTCATCGATGTTGTTGTGCGGTTCGTTCAGCAGTTCGAACCACAATTCGTCGTTCGGCACGTCCTTGAACTGGGCTGCCACCTGTTTCCAGATCGCCGTGAAGCGCGCCTTGTTTGCATCCGGTTCGATGAACAGGGCGTCGTAATGGTGGTCGTTCAGGATCACGCGCAACCCCGATGCCCGGGCCAGGCCAACGACGCGCTCGACCCGCGCCATGAAGGTCGCGTCGATCGCATAGGGCGGCGTGGCCGAGGCATGGGCGGACCAACGCACCGGCAACCGGACCGTGCGAAACCCGACCGACTTGATCTGGACGAAATCGTCATCCGCGATCGCACGGCCCCAATCGCCTTCCTTGGGCGCCTCCAGATGGTTTGCCATGTTCACGCACGCGCCGATCTGCGCCGCCACCTGTGCGCTGGGCACTGGCGTCGGTGATGGCGTCGGGGTCGGGGTCGGAGACGGGCTGGGAGCGGGGGTCGGCGAAGGTGCCGGGGACGGCGCGGGCAAGGGACCGGAAATGCCCCCGCCGCCGGACGACCCCGATGCGCCGCCGCACGCAACCAGCAATGTCGCCACGGCCACAGCCGCGGCAAAGCGAGCCTGCCTCATTCATCCCCTCCCGATCGCGGTTTCCGCTTATTTATCTGATGAATGAACGACTTGGCCTGTTCTGGCAAGCCGGGCGTTGCGGACCACTGCAACGCAGCCAATTCCCCCACTGGCGGCGGCGCGGCTTTCTTGCCACAGTAGCGACCATGATCCGCGACGGTACCGACCCCAACCTGCCCCCCCGCAAGCGCGTCGTCGTGCTGGGCGGCGGAACGGCGGGATGGATGACGGCGGCGGCGCTGGTGCGGCATCTGGGCCGCATTGCCGACATCCACCTGATCGAATCGGTTGAAATCGGCATTGTCGGCGTGGGCGAGGCGACCTTGCCGCATATCCGCGATTTCGTGACGCGGCTGGGCATCGACGAAGCGGCGTTCATGGCCGCCACCAATGCCACGTTCAAGCTGGGGATCGATTTCCAGAATTTCGGCGCGATCGGCGAACGCTATATCCACCCCTTTGGCACCTATGGCCAGGAACAGGCCGGCGTCGGTTTCCATCATTTCTGGCTGCGCGCCCGGGCCGAGGGGTCGAATGTGCCGATCAGCGCCTATTCGATGGGCGTGATGCTTGCCGAGGCAAAGCGCTTCGCCCTGCCCGATCCGCTGGATCCAAGCGTCGGATCGACCTTTGGCTATGCCTATCAGTTCGATGCCACCCGGTTCGGCCCGTTCCTGCGCGATTATGCCGTAGCGCGCGGCGTCCGGCGGACGGAGGCCAAGGTGGTCGAGGTCGTCCGCGACGGCGACACGGGCGATGTCGCCGCCCTGCGGCTGGACAATGGCGCAGTGATCGAAGGGGACCTGTTCGTCGACTGTTCGGGCTTTCGCAGCCTGCTGCTCGGCGAAACGATGGAGGCGGGATGGGAAGACTGGGGCGAGTGGCTGCCCTGCGACCGCGCTGCCGCCCTGCCCTGTGCGTCCCCGCCGGGCGAGATCGAACCCTATACCCGCGCCGTTGCCATGTCGGCCGGATGGCGCTGGCGGATCCCGCTGCAGCACCGGGTCGGCAATGGTTATGTCTTTTCGTCCAACCACCTGTCGGAGGACGAGGCGTGCGCCGCCATCCTGGGGGCGGTTGAAGGCAAGCCGCTGGCCGATCCGCGCATCCTTCGGTTCCGGGCCGGACGGCGGCGCGAAAGCTGGGTCGGCAATGTCGTCGGCATCGGCCTTGCCTCGGGCTTTCTGGAACCGCTCGAATCGACAAGCATCTACCTCGTCCAGATGGCGATCACCCGGCTGATCGACCTGTTCCCCGCCGATGGCATTCATGCGGCCGACCGGATGGAGTTCAACCGGCTGGTCGACATGGAATATGACCGAATCCGGGATTTCCTGATCCTGCATTACAATGCCACCCGCCGGACGGATTCGTCGTTCTGGAACCATGTGCGCACGATGACGCTGCCCGACAGCCTGGCGGACAAGCTGGACCTGTGGCGGCGGGCCGCGCGGGTGGCGAAATATGGCGAGGGTCTGTTTTTCGAACCGAGCTGGATCGCCGTCTATCTGGGCCAGGGCGTCCTACCCGATGCCTATGATCCGCGTGCCGACCTGCCCCCGGCGCCGGGCTTGAACGCCGCCCTGGGCGGGCTTGCGCGCGAGATCGAGACGCGGGTCGCCGCGATGCCCAGCCACCGCGCCTATCTTGAACGCGAAGCGGAACGCCTGGCCGCCGCATGACCGTTCCGGGTTCAGGATCGCGTGCGGCATTGACCGCCATCGTCATTGTCGGTGGCGGCACCACGGCCCTGTCGGCCGCAGTGGCGCTTTCGCAAAGCGTGCCCAATGCCCGCATCCGCGTCATCGTGCCGCGCGAGCCGGAGGGCGCGATGGCCGACCGGGCGCATACCGGCCTGCCCATGACCGAACGGTTCAGGGAACGGATCGGCATGGACGAGGCGACGTTGCTGACCCGCGCCGGCGCAACGCACCGACTGGCCTGCCGCTATCGCGGCTGGGGGTCGGACCACCCCTGGTTCACCGGCCATGGTGCCGCACCCGATCCCGTCGCCACCGGATTTGTCGGGCAATGGGCGGGCCACGCAGCGGCCCGTGACGCCGACAGGCCCGCCAATGGGCCGGCGGCGGCATTGGCGGCGCTGGGCCGTTTTGCGGAACCGGTCGACGATGCGACGTCGCCGCTGCGCGATCTGGATTATGCCTTGCGGGTCGATCCGGCGGCTTATCTGCGATTGCTGATGGGATTGGCGCAGCGTGCTGGCGTTACCGGCGGCGGCGGTGAGCCGGTTGCCGTCGAGCGCGGCGAGGACGGCCGCATCGACGCACTGCGGCTGGCCAGCGGCGAATCGGTGGCCGCCGACCTGTTCATCGATTGCACGGGGCCGACCGCGCGGCTGTTCGCGCTGGCCGGTGCCGAAGCCCGGATCGACTGGAGCGGCCAGCTTGGCTGCGACCGATTGATGCTGCCCCGCCATCCCGCCCAGCCGATGACGGCACCGGTGGATGACTGGGTCGCCATAGCAGAGGGCTGGATTTCGGTTTCGCCCGGCCGCGACCGGACCCATCTGATGCTGGGCTATGCCAGCGCGGTGACGGACGACGCGGCGGCCGGGGCTGCGCTTGCGCGGACGACGGGGGCGGAACCGGGTGCGATCATCCCGATCCATGCCGGGCGGCTGGAACGGCCCTTTGTCGACAATCTGGTCGCGCTGGGCGATGCCGCAGCCTCGCTGGAGCCGCTGGGCTGGACCAACCTGCATCTGGCGATGGCGCAGATCGAGCTGCTGGTCGAACTGCTGCCCGGCCGCGACATCATCGCGCAAGAGCGGGCGGAATATAATCGACGCGCTGGCCAGCTTGCCGACCGGGTGCGCGATTATGTCGCGGCGCATTACGCGGTCGCCACGCCCCCGGACGGCCCGTTCTGGAGCGGTTGGGCCAATCGGATGCGATCGGACGGACTGACCCACACCCTGCTCGAGTTCAGCCGACGCGGACGGCTTCCCTATTTCGAGGAAGACAGCATCCCCACCGACCTGTGGCTACAGCTCTTGGCCGGCATCGGTATCCCGCGCGGCATCAGCGGCCGGGCGCTCGGCGTTTCCCCGTCCGAACTGGCCGCAGCCCGTTCCGCGCATCAATCGGGGATCGAGGCGGCGATTGCGGCGGCAAGGCCCTATCCCGCCTGGCTGCAGGAGCGGCTGAGCCGGCTTTCGGCCTGAACCGCCGGTTCGGCGAGTCCATTCAATATCCGGCCCGACACCCTATGTTCACGACATGGCCGCATCGCCCCTGACCCTTCCCGTCCGCCGGGCGATCATCCGCGAGGTGCGGGCGATGTTCAACGATACCGCGCGGGGCGAGGCGCCGGTCGAACGGAGCGCCGATGCGCTGTTCACGCCCGACGACGTGACCTGGCGGGTGCACGGCGACGTGGTATCGATGCTGGCAGGCGGGGTTGCATCCCTGATGATGCAGATGCTGCATCCGCGCGTGCTGGCCGGGGTATGGGATCATTCCAATTTCCGCGCCGACATGCATGGCCGTCTGCGCCGCACCGCCCGCTTCATCGCGCAGACCACTTATGGTGAGCGCAGCGCGGCGCAGGCAGCGATCGAGCGGGTGCGGAAGATCCACGGCGCGGTCGGCGGTTCGCTGCCCGATGGTACGCCCTATCGCGCCGACGATCCGCATCTGCTGGCCTGGGTGCACGTCACCGAAACGACCAGCTTTCTGGACGGCTGGATCCGCTACGGCGAACCGGGAATGCGCCGCGCCGACCAGGACCGCTATTTCGCCGAAATGGCCCGGATCGGCCGCGCGCTCGGTGCCGATCCGGTGCCGGAAAGCCGCATCGAGGCCGAACGCATGATCGCCCGCTATCGCCCTGAATTGCGCGTCGACGAACGCACGCGTGAAGTATTGCGGCTGTTGCTCGCGCAGCGCGCCGCCTCGCCCGCCGCCCTGCCGGTCCAGCGGCTGACGATGCAGGCGGGCATCGACCTGCTGCCCCGCTGGGCGCGCGCGATGCACGGCCTCAATTCCCCGATCGTCGCGCGTCCCCTGGTGCGCGCGGGCGCGACCGGCATTGCCCGGACGCTGCGCTGGGCGTTTTCGGGATAGCGCCCGCTTGCACCCCCGCCCTGCCCGGTTTAGGCGGTGCCTTTAATGCCAGCCATCGATCACAGCCCCGCCGCGCAATTGCCCGGGCGGCTTGCCTTTCCGCACCGGCACCTGACCGGGATCGACGGGTTGCAGCCGCACGAAATCCTGTTCCTGCTGGACGAAGCGGAACAATGGGTGGAGGCCAACCGGACGCGGGCCAAATCCGACCGGCGGCTCGACGGCATCACCCAGATCAATGCGTTTTTCGAAAACTCGACCCGCACGCTCCTGTCCTTTGAAATCGCGGGCAAGCGGCTGGGTGCAGACGTCGTCAACATGCATGCCGCTCAGTCCAGCGTGAAGAAGGGCGAAACGCTGATCGACACCGCGATGACGCTGAACGCGATGCGCGCCGATGTCATCGTCATCCGCCATGGCAGTTCGGGCGCGGTGCAGCTGATCGCCGACAAGGTGGATTGTCCGGTGCTGAATGCCGGCGACGGCTGGCACGAACATCCGACCCAGGCGCTGCTCGACGCACTGACCATCCGCCGCCGCCGGGGCAGCATCGCGCATCAGCGCGTCGTCATCTGCGGCGATATCCGCCACAGCCGGGTCGCGCGGTCGAACATCCTGCTGCTGACCGCGCTGGCGGCCGAGGTGCGGGTCGTTGCTCCCGCCACGCTGATGCCCGACGGGATCGAACGGATGGGCGTCACGCCCTATAGCGATTTCGATGCGGCACTGGCGGGCGCGGACGTGGTGATGATGCTGCGGCTGCAGAATGAACGGATGAACGGCGGTTTCATTCCGTCCACCCGCGAGTTCCATCACCGCTTTGGCCTGACGCCGGAGCGATTGGCCCTTGCCGCGCCGGACGCGCTGGTCATGCACCCCGGCCCGATGAACCGGGGGGTGGAAATCGACAGCGTGGTGGCGGACGACAGGGCACGGTCGGCGATCACGGAGCAGGTCGAGATGGGCGTCGCGGTCCGCATGGCGTGTCTTGACGTGCTGACCCGTGCCGAGCGCGGTGTGGCGGGCTGGGCATGAGCACTTGTTTTGCAAACGCGACCCGGGTCTGCCCGGATGCCGGGGTGTCGACGGGCAACCTGCGCGTGGATGGCGAGGTCATTGCCCTCGACGGCCCGACCACCAACCGGATCGATGCCACCGGCAAGCTGATCGCCCCCGCCATCGTCGATCTGGGCGCGTTCGCCATCGACAAGGCGGCGTTTCGCGCGGGCGGGATCGTGCGCGTCGCGCTGATGCCCGATCAGTCGCCGGTGCTGGACGATCCCGGCATCGTCCAGCGTGCCGCCGCCATGGGCAAGCCGGAATTGTGGGTCCATCCCATCGCCGCCGCGACGCAGGGTCTGGCCGGCCGCGACCTGTCCGAAATGGCGATCCTGGCAGAGGCGGGCGCGCGCGCCGTCGCCACGGGGCGGCGCTGGATCGCGGATACAGGCGTCATGCGCAAGGTGCTGGCCTATGCCGCCGACCTTGGCCTGACGGTCATCGCTCATGCCGAGGATGGCGGCCTGACCGGCGATGCCGTGGCGACGGCGGGCGAAACGGCGACGCGGCTCGGCCTGCCCGCCGCCCCGGCCTGTGCCGAGGCGCTGGCCGTGGCCCGCGACCTGATGCTGGCCGAAGATACCGGCGCGCGGCTGCACTTCCGTCAGATCACTACCGCGCGTGCGTTCGACCTGATCCGCGCGGCAAAGGCGCGGGGCGTGCGCGTGACCTGCGGCATTACGCCTGCGCATCTGTTCCTGTCCGACATCGCCGTGTCGGATTACCGCACCTTTGCCCACCTTTCCCCGCCGCTCCGGGCCGAAAGCGACCGCAGGGCCGCGATCGAGGCTGTGCGCGACGGCACGATCGACGTGCTGACCAGCGGCCACGATCCGCGCGGGCCGGAGGCGAAGCGGCTGCCCTTTGCCGATTCGGCGCCGGGTTCGGCGGGGGCGGAAACCCTGCTGGCACTGGGGCTGGGACTGGTGCGGGACGCCGTGATCGACCTGCCCCGCCTGTTCGCCATGCTGGCGCGCAATCCGGCCCGCATCCTGGGGCTGGACACGGGGACTCTGGCCATCGGCGCACCGGCGGACCTGATCCTGGTGGATGAGGGCGCGCCTTGGCAGATCAATACGGAGCGGATGCGGGCCAAGGCGGGCAACACCCCGTTCGACGGCCTGCCGGTGCAGGGCCGCGTCCTGATGGTCATGAAGGGCGGCGCACTGGCCGATTGAACAAAAGGACGGCGCCGATCCGGGGACCGACGCCGCCTGAAGTTCGCTCTGTTATCCCGGAGTGACCGGAATTACTTGGACGCGGCACGCACGCCCGAACGCACCCAACTCGCCAGCTTGTCGCCGGCTCCGGTGCGGACAAAACATTTGCCGCCGCCGCGCTTGACCGCAGCGCACAGCCGGTCGGCGTCCGGGCGGGCAAATCCGCCCACCGACAACCGGTAATAGGTGGTTCCGCCGACAGTGACGGGCATCCCCGACGGGACCAGCCCCTTGAGCGGCGCGACGCGGCCGGCCAGCCGGCCCCACGCATCCTTGGCGATTGCATCGCTGTCAAACGCCCCCAATTGGACGAAGAATTCGCCGGGAGCGGGCTTGAACATCGCCGGCTTGCCAGCACCGGGCACCGGCTTGGCCGAAACAGCGGCAACGGCGCGCGGGGTCGCCGGGCGGACGCGAGCGGGCGTCGCCTGTACGACTTCGCCACGCGGGGCAAAACTCACCCCCGGCGCCGCGCCTTCGCTGGACAGCGGGGCGGGCGATGCATCGGCAACCGCGACGGGCGCTTCGACAACCGGTTCGATAACCGGCGCAATGATTTCGACCGGCGCATCGACCAGCGGGGCCGGTTCGGCAACCGACGCGTCCGCGACTTCGACTGCGGCGGCAACCGGCGGCACCGCGTTCAGCGCCAGCGCGACCGGCTGGCCCGGATCCTCGACGGGTGCGACGCCCAGCATGGCCGCCACTTGATCCGACGCGGTTTCCGGCCGGGCAAACCCGGCCCATTCGATCAGCCGCTTTTCAACTTCGGCCGGCGGCAGATCGACCGACGCGACCGCCTGAGCCTCTCGCCAGCGACCGGACAGGGCCAGCACCAACGCAAAATTCTGTCGCGTCACCGCGGTTGCCCCCGGATCGCGCGCCGCAATCGACAGGATGGCCACGCCCCCTTCGGGATCGCCCGCCAACGCAAGCGCCAGGCCCCGGTCCGCCGGTGCGATCTGATCCTTGTGCCGCGTCAGCGTCTCGCGCGCCGTCGACCATTTGCCCAGCGCCGTTTCGGCAAGGGCCAGGTTCAATGCGGCGCGGCCATTGGCCGGGTCCAGCGCCAGGGTGTCCGAAAATGCCTGAGCCGCCGATTCGAACCGGCCCGCCGCCAGATAGGCCCGGCCCAGCAACGCACGATAGGTCGCGTCCTGCGGCGCCAGCGCAACGGTGCCCTCGGCATGGCCGATGGCCTGATCGATCTTGCCGGCCGCAAGCGCCTTTTCGGCCTGCTGGCTGGTACGGAGTGCCTTTTTGGCGTCGGCGGTCACGGCCGTGCTGCCCAGGCTAGCCAGGTTCATCGGCTTGGTCGAACAGCCGACCATGGCGGTCCCCAGCATCAGGGCCGACATGCTCAGCATCGTAAAGGTCCGGGTCTTCATCTTTCCCCCCACCGTCAACGGCCCTTGCCCTTGGGAAGCTGATCCATCAGCGCCTCCACCTCGGGCACGGTCGTCAGGAATTGATCCAACGCTTCGGTCACAAGCTGCTGGGCCGAAACGCGGTGCAACGCGCTGGCCAGCCGCAATTTCAGATGGCGATCCTCGTCCAGCCGCAGCGTGAATGCGGCCTTGCGGCCCTTGTGGCGGGTTTCGCGCTGAAACCGCTGGGCCGTCTTGACCGAAACCGGGCGCAGTTCGGGCTGCGGCGCACCGACAGCAACAGGCGCTGCCGCCGCCAATTCCGCTGCCAGCACCTCGCGCTGCCGAACTACCTCGGGCACGGGAGCGGCGCTTTCGGCCGCTGCCTCGCCCATGTCGTTCCAGCCCAGATCGTCGAGCGCAGCGGCATCGGGACCAAAGCCGACATAGCCCTGCGGCCGCATGGCCGGCTTTGCCTGGCCCTTGCGCGCCAGCAGGCCCGACGAGAGCGATGCGGCAGGTTTCATGGTTCCGAACATGCCCATGGCCTCAGCTGACGACCCGGCGGCCAAAGCCGCCCTGGCGTACGGGGTTCATGGCATGGGCAACGCCCGGCGCGGCAAAGACCGTGCGCCGGAAATTCTTTTCCAGCCGGTCGTGGATGTAGGACCACAGCGCCTGCACCTCGGCCGACGACTTGCCGTTCGGGTCCATTTCCATGACCGTGCGCCCATCGATCATCGACGATGCGAAATCGGTGCGGTGATGCAGCGTGATCGGCGCAACGGTGCCGTGCTGCGACAGCGCGACGGCGGCCTCGCTGGTGATCCGTGCCTTGGGCGTGGCGGCATTGACGACGAAGATCAGCGGCTTGCCGGCCCGGTCGCACAGATCGACGGTCGCACCGACCGCGCGCAGGTCGTGCGGGCTGGGACGGGTGGGAATGACGATCAGTTCGGCTACCTGGATGACGCTTTGAATGGCCATGGTGATGGCGGGTGGCGTATCGATGACCGCCAGCTTGAACCCTTGCTGACGCAGCACTTCCAGATCGGACGCCAGCCGCGCCACGGTGGTCTGGGCAAAGGCCGGAAACTCGGCCTCCCGCTCGTTCCACCAATCCGCCAGCGACCCTTGCGGATCGATGTCGATCAGCACGACGGGGCCGGCACCGGCACGCTGTGCCTGTACCGCCAGATGACCCGACAGGGTCGTCTTGCCCGATCCGCCTTTTTGCGAAGCCATCGCCAGAACGCGCATGAAATCCCCTGATGCCCGCCAGTCCAGCCTTGGAAATGCCATGCCGGATCATAAGAATTGGTAAACGGCGTCAGTGTCTGGCCCAATTTCTGCGGCATTGCGGTTAGGATTGCTTTGCCATTCGCGGTTAACGCGCGTTATTCTTTGTCCGATCAGGGGGATGCGCGGGATGAACGGACGATCCATGCTTGGTGCAATCATGCTGGCCACGCTTGCCGCCGCCCCGGCTCAGGCCGACGTCAAGGCGGGACTGGAGGCATGGGCGCGGGGCGATTATGCGGCCGCCGTGGGCCAGTGGCGGGCCGATGCCGAACGCGGCGATCCCGATGCGCAGTTCAATCTGGCCCAGGCCTATCGGCTGGGTCGCGGCGTGCCCCAAGATCTGGCCCAGGCCGAGCAATGGTATCGCCGTGCGGCCCAGCAGAACCACCGTCAGGCATCCGATTTCTACGGTCTGGCACTGTTCCAGAACGGCAACAAGCAGGCGGCGGTGCCATGGCTGGAGGCATCGGCCCGCCGGGGAGAGCCGCGGGCGCAATATGTCCTGGGCACTATGTATTTCAACGGCGATGTCGTCGCGCGCGACCATGCCCGCGCCTTTGCCCTGCTGAGCCGCGCATCGGCTCAGGGCATCACTCAGGCAACGCAGACCCTGGCCCAGATCGACCGCTACATCGCCATGCCCGATCGCCAGCGGGGCGCGCAGCTGGCCGCAGCCTATGAGCGGGACGCCGCGGCGGCTCAGGTCGAACCGGCCATGCCGATCCGCACCGCCCCCCGGCCGGCGACGCCCATCCAGGTGGCCGAGCTGCCGCCATCGACGGTCGCGACGTCGGCCGATCCTGTGTCGGCCGGGACGGACGATGCCGCCATGCCACCGCCGCCCCAGCCAGTGCGGCAGGCGATCCCGGCGGTCAGCGAGCGGTCAGCGGCGGTAGCCCAGCGCCCGGCGGCGCCCCCGGCACGGCCGGTCCGACCTGCGGTGGTCGACGGCGGCTGGCGCGTCCAGCTGGGTGCATTCGGCGATCCCGGCAATGCGCGGCGGCTCTGGACCCAGGTGGCCGGTCGCTTCCCGGGCCGACAGCCAAGCTATCCCCGGTCGGGTCGGTTGACCCGGCTGCTGGTCGGCCCCTTTGCCAGCCAGTCGGAGGCGCGTTCCGCCTGTGGCCGGGTCAGCCCGTGCGTGCCGGTGCGCGATTGATCCGGATGGATGGCGGGCCGGGTGCGATGGTGCCGGTTGCAGGGATCGAACCCGCGACCTTCGGTTTACAAAACCGCTGCTCTACCATCTGAGCTAAACCGGCGAACCGCCGCGACTGGTGCCCCTGGCCGGACTTGAACCAGCACTCCTTTCGGAACTCGATTTTGAGTCGAGCGCGTCTACCAATTTCACCACAGGGGCCTGTCGCGGGGGGACGCGCTAACCGATTGCGGGCCGGGCTGCAAGCGGTCGCGCTTCAACCGAACGTAGCAGCGGCATCCTCATGACCATAGGGGTCTTTCGGATCTGGACCGAACCGATTGGGCCCGCGCGTGCCGGGCAGGCAGAGGACGACCAGCCAGGCGATCGACACCAGAAACCCAACGAACGGGACGTTTGACAGGACATAGGCGGCAAGCACCCACCAACCCGACAGATTCTGATCGTGCAGACGGCGGACCTGCACCGCAATCGACGGGATGATCACGGCCAGCAGGAACAGACCGAGCAGGGCGAAGATCACCCAGACGCCAGCGCTGAACTCCCCCGTTTCAAAGTCGGACATCATGCCCATCGCAAGGGCAAGACCGGTCATCACAACGACGACGGCGAAATAGCCGAGCATGAACATCCAGAATTCCATGCGGCGCGACCGGCCCTGAAAATCCGCATATCGCTTCAGCGGCATCAGCATCCATTCCACAGCTCATCTCCCCCGGTTGATCGTTCGGAAGGCTCAGGCGCGCGGCGCCTGTCGCCGGTAACTCAATGCCTCTGCTACATGCACGCGGCTCACCGTGTCGCTGCCCGCCAGATCGGCAATCGTGCGCGCCACGCGCAGAACGCGGGTATAGCCGCGCGCGGACAGGCGCATGGCCGCCGCCGCCTTGGCCAGCAGATCGCGGCCAGCATCGTCGGGCGTCGCATGATCGGTCAGCACGTCGCCATCCGCCTCTGCATTGGTCCTGGCGGCGACATCGGCGTAGCGCCGCTGCTGAACCGCCCGCGCCGCCGCCACCCGTCCCCCAACCTCTGCCGAGCCCTCCGAAGGAGGCGGCAGGATCAGGTCGGCAGCGGTCACCGGCTGAACCTCGACATGCAGGTCGATGCGGTCGAGCAACGGCCCGGACACCTTGGCCTGGTAATCAGCGGCGCAGCGCGGCGCGCGGCTGCACGCCAGGGCGGGGTCGCCCAGATGGCCGCAGCGGCAGGGATTCATCGCCGCCACCAGCTGAACCCGCGCGGGATAGGTCAGATGCGCATTGGCCCGCGCGATGCTGACGGTGCCCGTCTCGAGCGGCTGGCGCAGCGAATCGAGCACCGCGCGCTGAAACTCGGGCAGTTCGTCGAGGAACAGCACGCCCAGATGCGCCATGCTCACCTCGCCCGGCTTGGCCTTCAGCCCGCCGCCGACCAAAGCCGCCATGGATGCGCTATGATGCGGGCTGCGGAACGGGCGCACCCGCGTCATCCGCCCGCCCTCCAGCGTCCCCGCGACGCTGGCGACCATCGACACCTCCAGCGCCTCTGCCGAATCGAGCGGCGGCAGGATGCCGGGCAGGCACGCCGCCATCAGCGACTTGCCGGCCCCCGGCGGCCCGACCATCAACAGGTTGTGGCCCCCAGCGGCAGCGATCTCCAGCGCGCGCTTGGCGGTCTCCTGGCCCTTCACCTGGTTGAGATCCGGCCCGCTGCCCGCCGCGACCGCCATGCCCGGCTCCGGCGGGGACAGCAGTTGAAGGCCGTTCAGGTGATTGAGCAACCCCAGCAGGTCGGTTGCGGGCACCACGCCCGCCGATCCGGCCCAGGCGGCCTCGGCCCCCTGCCCTGCCGGGCAGATCAGCGCCTTGCCCTCGGCTGCGGCGTGCAGCGCGGCCAGCAGGACGCCGGGTGACGGCGCAACCCGGCCGTCCAGCCCCAGTTCCCCGACGATGACGTAATCGCCCAGCGCTTCCGCGTCCGCCACGCCCATCGCCGCCAGCAACGCCATGGCGATGGGCAGGTCGTAATGCGATCCTTCCTTGGGCAGGTCGGCGGGCGACAGGTTGACCGTGATCCGCTTGGGCGGCAGCGACAGGCCGATGGCGGCGATGGCGGCACGCACCCGCTCGCGGCTTTCCGCCACCGCCTTGTCCGCCAGGCCGACCACGATGAAATTGGGCAGGCCCGGCGCCAGCGATACCTGTACCTCGACGCTGCGCGCCTCAAGCCCCAGATAGGCCACCGTCGATACGATCGCGACCAACGGCCCTGTTCCCCCAACACCCCGGTTGGCGCAGACCTTACCCGCTTTCGCCGGGCTGGCCAGAGGGCACAGCGCAAAAAACAGGACAGGCGTATTGTCCACGCAATACACCAGACCCATCTGGTCGGATATGGCGATCCTGCCCTCTGCGTTGACTTTGGCGATCGGCTGGCATAAGGCCGCGCACAACCCGGCCGTCCAAGTGGCGGCCCTTTTTCGTTCTGATTTACCGGGAATGGACAATGAAGCGGACTTTTCAGCCGAGCAACCTGGTGCGGGCGCGCCGTCACGGATTCCGTCTGCGGATGTCGACTCCGGGTGGCCGCAACATCATCCGCGCGCGTCGCGCGCGGGGCCGGAACAAGCTGTCCGCCTGACCGTCCTAACGCGGCGGGCGGATTTTCTCGCCGCGAATCACGGCAGGCGCGCACCGACCAAGGGGTTTCTCCTGCTCGTGCGCGACAGGGCTGACGGCGATCCGGCGATGCGGATCGGCTACACCGTATCAAAGAAAGTGGGCAACGCCGTCGTGCGCAACCGCATGAAGCGGCGTTTCCGCGCATTGGCGCGCGACGTGCTGGCAACGCACGGCATTGCCGGGGCCGATCATGTGCTGATCGGCCGACAATCGGGCATCGAACACCCCTTTGCCGAACTCGTCGCCGACCTGAAAAAGGCGCTGGACCGGGCACGGCCGAAAGCGGCCGGGACGTGACCCGGCCGTCCCTTCCCGCACTGGCGCTGATGGGTCTGGCCCGGTTGTGGCAACTGGGGCCGTCGCTGATCCTGCCGCCCAGCTGTCGCTATTCCCCGTCCTGTTCGGCCTATGCAATCACGGCACTTGGTCGCTATGGGGCGATCAAGGGCGGATGGCTGGCGGTCAAGCGGATCGCGCGGTGCCATCCATGGGGCGGCCATGGCCATGATCCGGTGCCATGAGCGCCAAGCAAGGACTGACTGGTGAAGACTGAGCAGAAGAATTTCCTGATCTTTGCGGTGATCGCCGCGCTGATCCTGTTCGCGTGGGAACCGATCGTCCGCTTCGTCTATCCCAGTGCAGTGACCCGCCCGACCGAAGTGATTGCCGGCGGCGAACGCATCGCAAAGCCCGATCCGGGCGCCGATCCCGCCGCCAACACGCCCGCCGCGATCCGCGACCGCAATCAGGTGCTGGCCGAAACGCCGCGCGTCGCCATCGACACGCCGACGCTGAAGGGATCGATCAACCTGAAGGGCGCGCGCATCGACGATCTGGTGCTCACCCGCTATGACCAGACGGTCGATCGCAATAGCCCGCCGATCCGCCTTTTCTCGCCCTCCGGCACCGAAAAGGCCTATTTCGCAGGGTTCGGCTGGCGCGGCACCGGCTTGACCGCGCCGGATGCCAACACCGTGTGGCAGGCGAGCGCGCCCGTTCTCAAGCCCGGCCAGCCCGTCACCCTTTCGGCCCAGGTGGGTGCACAGGTTTATCGCATCCAGCTTGCGGTCGACGACGCCTATATGTTCACCGCGACCCAGACCGTGGGCAATGGCGGGGGCCAGCCGGTGCAGGTCGTGCCGTTCAGCTATCTGAGCCGGGCCGAGAAGTCCGCCGACGTCGATCAGTGGACCGCCCATGTCGGCGCGATCGCTGCAACGGCGGAAAAGGCGAACTACATCAACTATGACGAAGTCACGCCCACTGCCACACGCTTCGAAACGCGTGGCGGCTATGCCGGGTTTTCCGATCACTATTGGCTGACGGCCGTGATCCCGGACCCCAAGGTGGCGTCCGAGCTCCGCCTGATCTCAGCCGGCGAGCGGTCGTTCCAGGTGGATACCGAACCGGCCAGCGCCGCACAGCTTGCCCCCGGTCAGCAGCTGACCCAGACTACCCGCGTGTTTGCTGGTGCCAAGGAAGTGAACATCCTGGACCGGTACGAGGAACAGAGCGGCATCCCGCATTTCGGCCGAGCCATCGATTGGGGCTGGTTCGAAATTCTGGAAAAGCCGATCTTCCATTTCCTGCACTGGATCTTCACCCAGGTCGGCAATTTCGGCGTGGCGATCATCCTGCTGACCTTCACCATCCGGCTGGTGCTGTTCCCGATCGCCCAGCGGCAGTTCGCCAGCATGGCGTCGATGCGCGCAGTGCAGCCGAAGATGAAGGCGCTGCAGGAACGCTACAAGGACGACAAGGCGCAGCTTCAGCAGAAGATGATGGAGCTGTACAAGACGGAGAAGGTCAATCCGCTGGCCGGATGCCTGCCCACGCTCATTCAGATTCCGATCCTGTTCGCGCTGTACAAGGTGCTGATCCTGGCGATCGAAATGCGGCACCAGCCGTTCGCGCTGTGGATTCGCGACCTGAGTGCCCCCGATCCGCTGACGCCGGTGAACCTGTTCGGCCTGCTCGACTTCACGCCGCCCGGTTTCCTTGCGATCGGCGTCATCCCCATCCTGCTCGGCATTTCGATGTGGGCGCAGTTCCGCCTGAACCCCGCGCCGATGGACGATGTGCAGAAACAGGTGTTCGCGATCATGCCGTGGATGCTGATGTTCATGATGGCGCCGTTCGCCGTTGGCCTTCAGATCTACTGGATCACGTCCAACCTGTTGACCATCGCTCAGCAGCAGTGGCTCTATTCCCGGCATCCGGCGCTCAAGCAGAAACCGGCATGACGGAGGACGATGCACGGGCAGCGGAGATCGAGACGGCACGAAAGGTGTTTGCCGGGCAGATCGCGTTCCTGAAATCCGCGCCGGCGCTTGAATTCCTGCCCGATGCGACGGTGCCGGAAATCGCCTTTGCCGGGCGGTCCAATGTCGGCAAATCATCGCTGCTCAATGCGCTGACCGGCCGCACCTCGCTTGCCCGCACGTCGGTGACGCCGGGGCGGACGCAGGAGCTGAACTATTTCGACGTCGGCAGCCCGCTGGCTTTTCGCCTGGTCGATATGCCTGGTTACGGCTTTGCCAAGGCGCCGAAGGACATGGTCCGCCGCTGGCGATACCTGGTAAACGACTTCCTGCGCGGCCGCGTGGTGCTGAAGCGCGCGCTGGTGCTGATCGATTCGCGGCATGGCATCAAGGATGTCGATACCGAAATGCTGGACATGCTGGACAAGGCGGCCGTCAGCTACCGCATCGTGCTGACCAAGGCGGACAAGGTAAAGGCGACCGATCTGGCCGCCGTCCTCGCCCGCACCGAAGCGGAGGCTCGCAAACGCCCCGCCGCGCATCCGGAGATCATCCCCACCTCGTCCGAAAAGGGCATGGGCATCCCGGAGCTGCGCGCTGCCGTCATCGAGGCGGTGACGGCCTGAGCATGGACCACGCCCGGGCAACCGAGCAGGTCTTTTCCTATGGCACGCTGCAACAGGAGGGCGTTCAGCGTGCCACCTATGGCCGCTTGCTCACCGGCCGGGCGGACAGCCTGACCGGCTGGCGCATGGGCACCGTAATCATCCGGGACCCTGACGTGCTCGACGCCAGCGGAATAGAGAAGCATCTGGCGCTGGAACCGGACGCGGATGCACCGGCTGTTACGGGCATGGTGTTCGACCTGACGCCGGAGGAACTGACCGCGACCGATATCTATGAGAGCGAGAACTATGCTCGGGTGCGGGTGACGCTAGAAAGCGGCACGGAAGCCTGGGTCTATGTGAAGCAGGCGGGCTAACCCCTTTCTTCCCTCTCCCCTTGCGGCAGAGGGAGCAATAGGGACGGTTGCCGCCCCTGCCCCGCCGGGCTAAGCCCAAGCCATGCTCAAGCTCTATATCGGCAACAAGGCCTATTCCTCATGGTCCATGCGCGGCTGGCTTGCCTGCAAGCTGTCGGGCCTGCCGTTCGAGGAAGTGGTCGTTCCCCTCTACGACGCCGAATGGGACCAGCGTCGTGAGGGCGACGAGTTCGCGCCGTCATCGGGCAAGGTACCGATCCTGTGGGACGGCGACATCGTCGTATGGGACAGCCTGGCGATCGTCGAATATCTGAACGAGAAATCGGGCAATGGCCGGTTCTGGCCGGAGGATCCGGCCGCGCGCGCCATGGCGCGGTCGATGGCGGCGGAGATGCATTCGGGCTTCAGCGCGCTCCGCCGCAAGCACAGCATGAATATCCGTCAGGTCTATCCCCCGCAAAAGCCGGACGAGGACGTGCTGCAGGATATCCAGCGGATCATGGAACTTTGGGCACAGGCGCGGGCCCGCTTCGGCGGCGACGGCGAATTCCTGTTCGGCCAGTTCAGCGCAGCCGATGCGATGTTCGCGCCGGTCGTGACGCGCCTCGTCACCTATTCGCTCCCCGTCGCGCGCTTTGCCCCGGCCTATATGCACGCGGTGCTGACCCATCCCTGGATGCAGGACTGGATCGCCTGTGCCCAGGCCGAGGACTGGGTGATCGAGAAATATGAGGGACCGGTTCAGGGCTGATCCAAAGCATAGAGCTTTGAATCTGACACGTTTGCACTGAGCTTGTCGAAGTGCTGCCTTTTCCCTTCACCGCCGCAAGAAAAGGCAGTGCTTCGACAAGCTCAGCACGAACGGGCGTGAGGTGGATGCGATCGGTTACAGCGTGCCTCAGCGGAGCCGCTCGACCGGATAGGGCGTTCCGTCCTTGTGCTGATAGCCGTTGGCCGTGAACCGCATGTCGATGTCGGAATAGCTGCCGCCTGCCGCCCGGTCGCCCGCGCCGATGGCGACGAACACGCAATCGGCATCGCTGCGGTTGACCAGATGATGGCCATTCGTCGACCCCGCCGGAAAAGCGGCGATGTCGCCCACCCGCATCACCGTCTCGCCGCCATCCTCGATCAGCACCGCTTCACCGGCGATCATCACGACCAGCTCGTCCTCGCCATCATGCCAATGGCGCTGCGACGACCATGCACCCGGTTTCAGCACGACATGGCTGGCACCGAACTGCGTCAGGCCAGCGGCTGGGGCGAGGCGACGATACCAGCGCCCCTGCACCGGCGCGTCGAAGGGCGGCGGATAGCCGGTGGCATTGGTCTGAGGCACGGCATCAAGGTCCAGCTTGGGCATCGGCGAATCCTGCGCTAGGGCATCGAGCGTTGAACTTGACCCGCTCATGCTGAGCTTGTCGAAGCATTGTCCTTGTTCCGATCGGCGAGTCTACGGCACGGAAGAAGAAAATCAGTGCTTCGACAAGCTCCGCACGAGCGGGAGGAAGATCGTCCCCTTGAACGCACTCAGCTTTGACGGAAACCCCTTGTTGCCCGATCCCATCGAACTCACCAAGAAGCTTATCGCTGCGCCGAGCGTCACCCCGGCGACGGGTTCAGTGTTCGACGTGCTGGAAGCCGCACTGATCCCGCTGGGATTTGCAGTCGAGCGATTTGTGGCGGGCGACGCACCCGACGGGCCGGTCGAAAACCTGCTGGCGGTACGCGGCACGGGCGGGCGGCATTTCGCCTTTGCCGGGCATGTCGATGTCGTGCCGCCGGGGCTGGGATGGGCCAGCGATCCGTTCGAGCCGCAGGTGCGCGGCGACCTGCTCCATGGTCGCGGCGCGGTGGACATGAAGGGCGCGATTGCTGCCTTTGTCGCTGCGGTGGCGCAAATCCCGGCCGAAGCGGGCACGGTCAGCCTGATCATCACCGGCGACGAGGAGGGACCGGCGGTGTTCGGCACCCGCGCGCTGATGGACCGGATGGCGGAGCGCAGCCTGGTGCCCGACGCGATCCTGGTGGGCGAGCCGACCAGCGTTGCGCGACTGGGGGACATGGTAAAGATCGGGCGGCGCGGGTCCGTGAACATCTGGATCGACGTGCCGGGCAAGCAGGGTCATGTCGCCTATCCGCACCTGGCCGATAATCCGATCCCGCGCCTGATCGCCGCGCTGGCCGAAATCGACGCGGTGGTGCTGGACGATGGCATCGACTGGTTCCAGCCGTCGAATATTGAGGTGACGGACATCACGGTCGGCAACCCGGCGACGAACGTCATCCCGGCCAAGGCATCGGCCCGGCTGTCGATCCGCTTCAACGACCTGCATACCGGCGCCGGACTGGGCGAACGCATCCGCGCCATCGTCCATGCCCATGCCCCGGAAGCCGTCGTCCGCCCCGTCGTGTCGGGCGAGGCGTTCCTGACCCCGCCCGGTGCACTGTCGACAATGGTCGCCGATGTGATCGAACGGTACCGGGGCATCCGTCCGGAACTGTCGACCACCGGCGGCACTTCCGATGCGCGCTTCCTGTCCCGGATCGCGCCGACGATCGAGTTCGGGCTGCTCAATGCCACGATGCACAAGCTGGATGAGGCGGTGGCGCTGGACGATCTGATCGCGCTGACCGCAATCTATGCCGACATCACGCGCGAAGCGCTGGGGGCGGCATCCTGACTTCGGCCTGTTCGGCGACCCAGCGCATGAACACCACCTCGTCCATCGGTGGGGCGATGGCATAGCCCTGCAATGCCTCGCAACCGATGATCCGCAGCACTTCGGCCTGCGCTTCGGTTTCGATTCCCTCAGCAACGGCCGTACAGCCAAGACCGTGCACCAGCCCGATCACCGCCTGGGCCACCGCCCGCGCGTCGGCCCGTTCGGCGATGTCCTGAATCAGGCTGCGGTCCAGCTTGATCCGGTCGATCGGCAATGCGCGCAACCGGGCGAGGTTGGAATAGCCGGTGCCGAAATCATCAATGGCGATGGTCGCCCCGTCTGCGCGCAGGGCGGTGATGGCGTCGATCACATCGTCGCTGCACGTCATCGCCAGCGTCTCTGTCAGCTCCAGTTCCAGTAGCGACGCCGGCGCGCCCGATGCCATCAACGCGCTGCGCAGGCGCCGGAAAAAGCTCGCATGGTCGATCTGACGCGGGCTGATATTGACCGTCAGCCGCTGTTCGGCGCCGATCCTGGCCCAGCGGACGATCGTATTGGCCACGCGGTCGATCACCTGTTCGCCGATCTCGACGATCAGCCCGGTTTCCTCGGCACAATCGATGAATGCGCCGGGTAGCAGCAACCCGTCGGCATGCCGCCACCGCAACAGCGCCTCAGCCGCGATCACGCGGCCACCGGCTGCGGCCACCTGGGGCTGGAAATGCAACTCGAACTGCTCCCGCTCGACGGCTTCGCGCAGTTCGCGTTCCAGCATGGCCCGCCGCTGCGCGGCCTCCGCCATGGCTTCGCTGTAATGCGCGGTACGGCCGCGACCATCGCCCTTTGCACGGTACATCGCCGTGTCTGCGGCCCGCATCAATTCGGTCAGGCTGGTACCGTGATCCGGACAGATGGCGATGCCGATCGATGCACCGATCTGCACGTCCTGCCCCTGAATGGGAAAGGGTTCGGTCAGCGCCGTCAGGATGGCATCGCCCATCCGCTGCGCCTGTGCCGGATCGCCCAGTGCAGGCACGAACAGCGTGAACTCGTCGCCCGCCAGCCGCCCGATCAGCGGCGGGGAACCGCCCTCGCCGTTCAGGATCACCCGAAACCGGTCACCCACTCCGCGCAGCCGGTCGGCCACCATGCCGAGCAACTGGTCGCCGCAGGCGTGGCCGAACCGGTCGTTCACGGATTTGAACCGGTCGAGATCGACGAACAGCAATGCCGACGCCCCCTGCATGCCGTTGACGTTCAACATCCGCTCGCAACTCCGCCGAAAATGCAATCGGTTCGGCAGGCCGGTGACGGGATCGAACAGCGCCAGCTGGTGTACGCTGTCCAGACTGGCCTCCATCTGCGCGAACAGGCCGCGCATCGCCGTGGCCAGCGCCGGCATTTCCCGGTCGATGGTATCGGGGACGGGACTGGCCAGATCGCCGCCGCCCGCCAGGTCGATCCGGTCGATCGCAGCCGACAGGGCCGTATCCGTCGCCTCAAGCGTCCGTTGCGCGACGATCCATGCAGATGCCGAGCACAGCGTCGCCGCGATCAGTGCAGCGCCAAATCCGTCCGCAGTTGGGGGGGCGTTGGCGATGAGGAGGATCAACGCGAACGTCAACGTCCCCGCCAGCAAGGCAAGGCCGCCCGCACGCATCCTGCACGAACGATGCCTCATCGAATCCGGCACGGGCCCCTGACTGCGGCGCTGCCCGGATGGCACCGGCCGAAGCGCGCCTTTTCAGGCCGAGACGTTAAGAAAGTTCAATCAGCGCCGGCCGCCCGCGGCATTTCTTCGCAGCACGATGTACAATGCCCCCGCACCGCCATGACGCGGATGGGCGGCGCGCACGGCCGCAATCGAATCCGCATGGCGCGACATGGCCAGCCAATCGCGCACGGCGGCGCGGATGGCCCCCCGGGCGTGCGGTCTTTCGGATTCGGGCCGGGGAGGCTTGCCGGTCACCAGCAGCAGCACCCGGTCGCCGCGAGCCAACGCCCGGCTCAATCCCGCATCCAGCACCTGATGTGCCTCGGCCAGGCTGTGACCATGCAGGTCGATGCTGCTGTCGGGCTGCACTTGTCCGCGTGCGATCCGACGTTCCCAGCCGCTGTCCAGCGATCCGTCGATCAACCGGGGCGGCGGCGGGGCCGGGGGGACGGGCCGGGCCTGCGGGACACGGCCCTTTGGCGGCTGCGCCGCGCCGACCGGGGGTTTCGCCCTTGCGCCGGGAAGCGAGGCTGCCGCGACCATCGGCCCGGACAGGGCCTGGACGGGCCGAGGAGCGCGCAGGGGCCGGACGCTGGCCATCACCCGTGCCCAGAGCGCGGCCTCCGCCGGATCAAGGCGTCGCATTGCGCCCGAGCCGCGCCAGCGTCCCCTTTGGCAGCAGCAGAAAGGCCGTGCCGCGCGCAGACATGCCCCCGGCAACCGCCCGCGCGGTGTCGCCCGCGCCCCAGAAGGTGTCGAAGCGGTTGGGGCCACGGATCGCGCCGCCGGTATCCTGTGCCACCCACAGGCCGTTTGCATCGGCCCGGTCCATCGACAGAAATACCGGTGCGCCCAGCGGCACGAATTTCGGATCGGCAGCGACGCTCGCCTGGCCGGTGACCGGCAGGCCCATCGCCCCGAGCGGCCCCGCCCCGGTCAGTTCCGTGAAAAACACATAGCTCTTGTTTTCGCGCATGATCGCCTGGCCCTCGGCCGGATTGGCGCGCAACCAGCCCATGATGCCCTGCATCGACGCCTGGCCGGGCGCCAGCAGGCCACGGTCGCGCATCAACGCACCGATGCCGGTATAGGCATGGCCGTTCTGCCCCGCATAGCCGATGCGAAGCACCCCGCCATCCGGCAGCCGAAGCCGCCCGGACCCCTGAATCTGCAGGAAGAACAATTCGATCGGATCGGCGGCCCAGCCGAGTTCCAGCCCCTTCCCTGCCAGCGCGCCGTTTTCGATCGCGGTGCGGTCGTGATAGGGAACGAGCTTGCCGTCGACCACGCGGCCACGCACCGTCTTGCCCTTCAGATCGTCCGAAAAATCGCCCAAGGCGACATCGACCAGATCGGTTGGACGGGCATAGACCGGGGTCTGGTATGGCCCGCCACGTCGTCGCGACCCGGCGATTTCGGGCTCGTAATAGCCGGTGGCAAAGGCCTTGCCATCGGCGACCTGGACCGTTTCGAACTGATCGGCGAAAAACTGGCGGGCATTGCGCGCACCGGTCGCGGCGGCACAGGCCGCTTGCCAGTCGGCCCCGCGCGTCAGCCCCGAGGCGTCCGTGCGGCGGATCAACGATGGACAGGATAGGCGAAAGGCAGCCAGCGCGCGTTCGGCCACCGCGTCGTCCAGCGGCAGCGTGGTCAGCGATGGACCGGCCGTCAACGCTGCCTGCGACGCGCTGGTCGTCGCGGCCGTCACTGCCGGTGCGGGCAAAGGCGCGATGGGGGTAGAGCCGGCGGGAGGCCGGGCCGCTGGTTGAGCGGTGGGCGGGTTAACACGAGCAGGGAGCGTCGCGGGCCGCGCAGCCGCACCATCGGCGCGGGGCACCAGCGTATTGGCACAACCGGCCGTCCACAGCGCCAGCATACCGGCCAGCGCTGCCCGTTGCCTCCCCGTCATGCCATGCTGCTCCCGTTCGTTCAGGCTTCGTCGGTTTCGCTCAGCTTCCAGTTCGGATCGTCACTGCGCAGCCGGCGGCTGAACGTCCAGATGTCATGGGTTTGCACCGCATCGGACAGGGATCCCGCGATCACCGCACCGTCTCGGTCGCGCGTCACCGCAGCAATGTCGGCATCGAACCGGACGATAACCTCGGCCACGCCCGATTCAAGCCGTGCCGCAGTGATTACGGCCCGTTCGATGGCAACCACGCGATTGTCCAGCACCTGCCCGGCTGCATTGCGCTCTTCGATGGCGGCTTCAAACCCCTCGCGCACGTCATCCTCGACCAGCCAGGCCAGCGAGTCCCGGTCGCCCTTCCAGAAGGCGTCGAGGATCATCTCATAGGCCGAACGCGCACCCGACAGGAACTGGGTGACGTCGAACCGGGGGTCGGCATCGATGATGGCGCGGACACCGGCCTCTGCGCCGGGCTCGACCGTGCGGACGGCGGGCTCGCGGAAATCGCCGGGTTTTTCAACCGGACGCTGCGAGACCGGCATCGGCCCCCGTTCTTCGGCGGGTTTCGGCAGAGGCTGTTCATGCCCCGTCCGTTTGCCCAGCACGGAATACAGGCGAAGTGCCAAGAAGCCCGCAACCATTGCGAGCAGGACGATGAAGAGAATGGGGCCACCGGTCATGATCGATCCAACATAGGCAGAAGTGCGCCGGGTTTCAAATGAACCTTGGGCCTGTTCGGTTCCCCGCCCCCGTTGAACTTGCCGCCTGCCCCTGCTAGGCGCGGGCGCTCGCAGCCGGGAGGGACATCTCCGGCGCTTTTCCACAGTGAACATCAAGGGACAGGGCAATGGCGATCGAGCAGAATGACGGGGATGAGGCGCCGATGGCCAATGGTGCCGACACGGCCCCCGCGGCCAGCGTCATTTCGCAATATGTGAAGGACCTGTCCTTCGAAAATCCCAATGCGCCGGCCATTTACCAGCTGCAGGAAGGCCAGCCCAAGCTGGACGTGCAGTTCAATATCGGTGCGTCGCAGGTCGGGGACGGCGTGCACGAGGTCGTCCTGAAGATCGAGGCGCGGGCCGAAATCGACGGGCGCGTGATGTATATCGTCGACCTGTCCTTTGCCGGGCTGTTCGGTCTGCGCAACATCCCCGAGGATCATCTTCAGCCGTTCCTGCTGGGCGAAGCGCCCCGCATCCTGTTCCCCTTTGCCCGCCGCGTGCTGGCCGACCAGGTGCGCGACGGCGGTTTCCCGCCGCTGCTCTTGGAGCCGATCGATTTCGGCGCGCTGTACATGCAGCAGGCAGCGGCGCAGGGTGGCCAGGGTCAGATCGGCGGCGATTTTCCCACCAGCGGCCAGGCCTGATCCCGCGCGACGGGGGGCCGCCCGGTGAATCTGGTTAAATCGCTGGGATCGGTCGGCGGGCTGACGCTGGTCAGCCGGTTCCTGGCGCTTGGCCGCGACACGTTGCAGGCGGCGTTCGTGGGGGCCAGCTTTGCCTCCGACGCGTTCCTGGTCGCGTTCCGCCTGCCCAACATGTTCCGGGCGCTGTTTGCCGAGGGGGCGTTTTCGGCGGCGTTCGTACCGATGTTCAACCGGCGCATCGCCGAAGGCGGCGGGCGACCGGCCGGTATCCTGTTCGCCGAACAGGCGCTGGCCGTGCTGTTCCCGGTCCTGGTCGCGATGACGACGGTCATGCTGATCGCCGCATGGCCGCTGACCTATGCCCTGTCGCTGGGGTTCAACGATCCCAGCCCGGACGATTTCGCCTATGCGGTGATGCTGTCGCGGATCACGATTCCCTATCTGTTGCTGATCTCGCTCACTTCGTTGCTGGGCGGCATCCTCAATTCGTTCGAGAAATACTGGGCGAACGCCGCCGCGCCGATCCTGCTCAACCTGTCGATGGTCGGCGGCCTGTTGCTGTTCCATGGCGACGATCCCTATCGCACCGCGACGGTCCAGGCGGTGGCGGTCACGATTGGAGGCGTGTTGCAGCTCATCTGGCTGATCATCGCTTGCCGGATGTCCGGTGTGTCGCTGCGCCTGCGCATGGCCCGGCTGACCCCCGATATCCGCCAGCTGATGCGGCTGATCGTGCCGGCGGCGGTCGGGGCCGGCGCGATGCAGATCAACCTGGTGGTATCGACCGCGCTTGCCGCCAGCCTGCTGGATACCGGATCGGTCAGTCACATCTATTACGCCAACCGGCTGTCCGATCTGCCGCTGGGCCTGATCGGCATCGGGCTGGGCACGATCCTGTTGCCAACCCTGTCCCGGCAATTGTCGGGTGGCGACCATGCGCAGGCGATGGCAACGCAGAATCGCGGGATCGAACTGGCGCTGCTGCTCACCCTGCCCGCGGCGGTTGCCCTGATCGTCGCTGGCGAGCCGATCGTGCGGGCGCTGTTCCAGCACGGCATGTTCGACAGCGGCGATACCCGCGCCACCGCGCTGGCGCTGGGCGGATTTGCGCTGGGCCTGCCCGCCTATGTGCTGATCAAGCTGCTGACCCCCGCCTATCATGCGCGGTCGGACACAAGGACGCCGGTGCGCTACGCCACCTTGTCGATCGGGGTGAACCTGATCGCCAATCTGTCGCTGATCCCGACGATCGGGCATCTGGGGCCGCCGCTTGCCACGACGCTGGCGGCGATCGTCAATGTCAGCCTGTTGTACCGCACGTTGCGCAAGCGCGGCGATTTCGAGGCGGACGCCCAGCTTCGCCGCCGCATCCCCCGCCTGTTCGTCGCGGCCATCCTGATGGGATTTGCGCTGTTCTGGATCGACCGGCTGATCGCGCCCTGGACCACCGGCGACCTGTGGGTCCGGATCGTCGGCATGGCCGCGCTGGTCGCCGGCGGATGCCTGATCTATGGCGTGGCCAGCCTGGCCACCGGCGCATTCCGTCCGGCCGAATTGCGTGCGTTGGTGTCGCGGCGGCGGCCAGTACCCCCAACAGAGGATTGATCGAACATCATGCGTGTCGTCTCCGGCATCCAGCCCACCGGCAACCTTCATCTCGGCAACTATCTGGGCGCCATCAAGCAATGGGTGGCAATGCAGGATCAGGTGGCATCGGGCGGCGGCCAGTCGCTGTTCTTCCTGGCCGACCTGCACGCCCTGACCGTGCACCAGGAACCGGCGGCGCTGGCCAATGCGACGATCGAAATGGCGGCTGCGCTGATGGCAGCGGGCATCGACCCGGCAAAGTCCATCCTGTTCAACCAGGCGCGCGTTCCCGCACACAGCGAGCTTGCCTGGCTGCTGGGCGGCACGGCGCGGATGGGCTGGCTGAACAAGATGACGCAGTGGAAGGACAAGGCGGGCAAGAACAGCGAGGGCGCGAGCGTCGGCCTGTTCACCTATCCCGTGCTGCAGGCGGCCGACGTGCTGGTGTACAAGGCAACGCATGTGCCGGTCGGCGAGGACCAGAAGCAGCATCTGGAGCTGGCCCGCAACATCGCCACCAAGTTCAACACCGATTTCGGCATCGACCTGTTTCCCCTGCCCGAACCGATGATCGGTGCAGCCGCCCCGCGGGTCATGTCGTTGCGGGACGGGTCCGCCAAGATGTCGAAATCCGATCCGTCGGACGGGTCGCGCATCAACCTGACCGACAACGACGACCTGATCGCCCAGAAATGCCGCAAGGCGCGCACCGATGCCGAACCGCTGCCGGGCGAGATGGACGGGCTGGCGGGCCGGGCGGAGGCAAAGAACCTGGTCACCATCTATGCCGCATTGGACGGGCGCAGCCCCGCCGCCGTGCTGGCCGAATTCGCCGGCCAGGGCTTTGGCCAGTTCAAGCCGGCGCTGGCCGACCGGATGATCGCCACGCTGGGGCCGATCCGCGACCGCATGACCGCGCTGTTGGCGGACCGGGCGGCGATCGGCAAGGCGCTGGCCGAGGGTGCGGCCCGGGCCAATGCGCTTGCCGCACCGACGCTTCGCCAGGCCCAGGATGCGATGGGTTTGCAACTCTGAACCGCGCCGGGCGGCTTGACCCCGCATCGGTGCGGCGTGAACCATGGCCGGCATGACAGGTCTGTTGCCTGAACCCGTTATCGAGCGGTTTCGCATCGCCGTGCAGGCATTGCTGCAGCAAGAACCGCGATCCGGTGCCCCCCTGGCATTGGCGGTTTCCGGCGGGGCGGACAGCATGGCGATGCTGACCCTGGCCCATGCGGCCTATGGCAGCGGCGAGCCGGGGCGGATCGTCGCTGCGACGGTCGATCACGGGCTGCGGCCTGAATCGGCGGCAGAGGCGGCGATGGTTGCCGATCATTGCGCCCATCTGAGCGTGCCGCACGCAACGCTTACCCTGATCGGGCTGAACCCCGGCCCGGCGGTTCAGGCCCGGGCGCGGGAGGGGCGGTACAATGCCCTGACGCAGTGGGCCGTCGCAGCGGGGGCGGCGGGGCTGGCGACCGCGCATCAGGCCGATGATCAGGCGGAGACCATGCTGATGCGCGCCGCCCGCGGCGTCGGGTTGAGCGGGATGCGCGCCATCCCGGCACGCCGGTTGCTGGACGGCACCCTGCTCATCCGCCCGCTGCTCCGCTGGACCCGCGCGGAGCTGCGCGCTTTGGTGCAGGCGGGGGGCATCCCGTTTGCCGATGATCCCGGCAATGCCGATCCGGCATATGAACGCGTGCGGACCCGCGCGATGCTGGCCGACCATCCCTGGCTGCGGCCCGAGATGCTGGCGCGGACGGGGCAGCGCCTGGCCGAGGCGGACGAGGCGCTGGACGCGGTGCGCGACCGGCTATGGCAGGAACGGAGCCAGTGCGATGCGGCGGCGGGCACGGTGCGGATCGACGTGTCCGACGTGCCGCTGGAGCTGCGGCGACGATTGCTTCGGCAGGCGCTGGCAGAGGCGCGGTGCCTGACGGGAATCGATTCGCCCCCGTTTTCGCCGGACGCTGACGTCCAGCCATTGCTTTCGGCGCTTGAATCGGGCCGATCGGCCACCCAGGCCGGGGTGATGGCCAGCGTGAAGGGCCAGTTGTGGCACTTTCGCCCCGCACCGCCGCGTCGATCAGCCTGATCGACACTGTTCCATTGCTATTAAGGGTCGCTGGCCTATCTTGGGATCAGCGAAAGGTGTCTGGTTCATGAGCGATAGTGACAAGCCGAATGGTTCCGGTCCCAACAGTCCCGGCAACGGGGGTGGCGGCAACAACAATGCCTGGATGAAAAGCCTGGGCATCTGGGTGGGCATCCTTGCAGCGCTGGCGCTGTTCGTGACGCTGCTGGGTGAATCCCGCACGGGTACGGCTGCGGGCAGCGAACTGCCCTATTCCGCGTTCCTCGACCGGGTCGAACAGGGCCAGGTCAAGACGGTGAACGTGTCCGGCGAAGTGATCACCGGCACCCTGTCCGACGATCAGCGGTTCCGCACCTATGCCGTGCCCGATCCCAACCTGACCGAAACGCTGCGCAAGGCGGGCGTAACGATCAACGGCCAGCCGCAGGAGCGCACCTCGATCTGGCAGGTGCTGCTGATCCAGTCGCTGCCCTTCGTCCTGTTCCTCGGCATCGCGTTTTTCGTCGTGCGTCAGATGCAGAAGAATGCGGGCGGCGGCGGCGCGATGGGCTTCGGCAAGTCGCGCGCGAAGATGCTGACCCAGAAGGAAGGCCGCGTGACCTTCGATGATGTCGCCGGCATCGACGAAGCGCGTGAGGAATTGCAGGAAATCGTCGAGTTTCTGAAGGACCCGACCAAGTTCGCCCGGCTGGGCGGCAAGATCCCCAAGGGCGCGCTGCTGGTCGGTTCGCCCGGCACCGGCAAGACGCTGCTCGCCCGCGCCATTGCGGGTGAGGCGGGCGTGCCGTTCTTCACCATCTCCGGCTCCGACTTTGTCGAGATGTTCGTCGGCGTCGGCGCAAGCCGCGTGCGCGACATGTTCGAACAGGCGAAGAAGTCGGCGCCCTGCATCGTCTTCATCGACGAAATCGATGCGGTCGGACGCCACCGTGGCGCGGGGCTTGGCAACGGCAATGACGAACGCGAACAGACGCTGAACCAGCTGCTGGTCGAAATGGACGGTTTCGAGGCGAACGAAGGCATCATCATCATTGCCGCGACCAACCGTCCCGACGTGCTCGATCCTGCGCTGCTGCGTCCCGGCCGTTTCGACCGGCAGGTCGTGGTGCCGCGCCCGGATATCGAAGGCCGCGTGAAGATCCTGCAGGTCCACATGAAAAAGGTGCCACTGGCGCCCGATGTCGATGCGCGCACCATCGCGCGCGGCACGCCGGGCTTTTCCGGCGCCGACCTGGCCAATCTGGTCAACGAGGCTGCGCTGACCGCCGCGCGCAAGGGCAAGCGGCTGGTGGCGATGCAGGAGTTCGAGGAAGCCAAGGACAAGGTGATGATGGGTGCCGAGCGGCGCTCCATGGTCATGACCGACGATGAAAAGCGCATGACCGCCTATCACGAAGCGGGCCATGCCATCGTCTCGGTCCACGAACCGGCGTCCGATCCGATCCACAAGGCGACGATCATTCCGCGCGGCCGTGCGCTGGGCATGGTCATGCGCCTGCCGGAACGCGACAGCTACAGCTATCACCGCGACAAGATGTACGCGAACCTGTCCGTCGCCATGGGTGGCCGCGTCGCCGAGGAAATCATCTTCGGATACGACAAGGTCTCGTCCGGCGCTTCGGGCGACATCCAGTATGCCACGGGCCTGGCCCGTGACATGGTGACCCGCTGGGGCATGTCGGATAAGGTCGGCCCGGTTGAATATGCGCAGCCGGAGGGCGAGAGCTTCCTTGGCTATTCGTCCAGTCAGCCGGCGCGCATGTCGAACCAGACTCAGCAGCTGATCGATGCAGAGATCAAGTCGATCGTCGAGGGCGGGCTGGATCGTGCCAAGCAGATCCTGACCACGCATATCGACCAGCTGCACAAGCTGGCCGAGGCGCTGCTCGAGTTCGAGACGCTTTCGGGCGACGAGATCAAGCAGTTGCTCGACGGCGGCAGCATCGACAAGGGCGGGGTCACCGCGACGCTGAACGGGCCGATCCAGCCCGGCGGCGCGGCGGTTCCCAAGATCCGCCGCCCCAAGGGACCGTTCGGATCGCCCTCGCCTCAGGGCGCCTGATCCGGCCTTCCCCGTGAACAGCAAGGCCCGCCGGAACCGATCCGGCGGGCCTTATTGTTGGCAGTGGCGGTCTGTGCCGGTGCCCTTAGCACCAGCGCGGTGTCGCAGCCCCGGGCTTACGCGCCAGCCCCTCATCGATCATCATGACACCGATCGACCGGCCACCGCGCGTCACCAGCCGCCGCTCGCTGCCGCGCGCGCCCTCGCCATAGGCTTCGCGCGAAACGACGAACGGGCCCTGATTGAGCAAGGTGACCAGCCGCGCCTGCGCCCGGGAGGCGACAACGGATTCCGCCGGACAGGCGGGGAGCCGCAGGTTCGGTACTTCGGCATCCGCCAGTTCGATCGTCAGCTTGCCCCAGCGGAACCGGGCTCCGTCGACCACGCAGTCGATACCGCCGCCGCCGCACCGGCCAAAGACTGGAAAGGTCTGGGTCTGCGGCCCGGGCAGCATGCCGGACAGACGTGCCGCCAATGCCGAACCCTTATCGTCCTGCTGCCCAACCCGACCCTGCGATGAAGCGTCCCTCCGCGTGCCGGTTCCGGCATCCCCCATTGGCTGCGCCGGAGCCTGTTCGCGCGGTCGCGCGGCTGCGAGGGTGATGGCCGCCGCGGTTTGCGGCCCTGCTGGCTCAGACGTCGCGGCCCTGGCCATGGCCACCCCCCGCGTCCCGCCCGGCCCGCTGCTGGATGCCGGCGCATCGTCACGGGCAAAGGCTTCCGTGCTTGCCCCGACCGATGCCGGTTCGAATGCGCCCGATTGCCAAAGGAGCAATGCGATCGCCGAAAAGCCGCCGATCAGGATCGTCGCATAGCGCCGGGCCGTGGCGAATGGACCCGGCTGGCGGTCAGTCGCGCTATGGGCTGCCGGATCGGCCGAGCCATAGGCGTAAAGCGGATCATGGAAAGGATTTCGCCGAACCATCATGGCGGGACCAATAGCCGATCATGACTAAGGCCGCGTTAATGTCGTTCCGCCCCCGCAATGGTCAGCCGACGCGATTTGCCACCAGATCGTCCACCACCGCCGGATCGGCCAGGGTCGATGTGTCGCCCAGCGAAGACACGTCGCCCTCAGCGATCTTGCGCAGGATGCGCCGCATGATCTTGCCCGACCGGGTCTTGGGCAGGCCGGGGGCGAACTGGATCGCGTCGGGTGTGGCGATGGGGCCGATCTCGCTTCGCACCCATTTGGCCAGTTCCGCCCGAAGCGCATCGTCCGCCGCCACCCGCGCGTTCAGCGTGACATAGGCATAGATGCCCTGCCCCTTCACCTCGTGCGGCATCCCGACCACCGCGGCCTCGGCCACCTTCGGGTGCAGCACCAGCGCGCTTTCCACCTCGGCAGTGCCCATCCGGTGGCCGGACACGTTGATGACATCGTCCACCCGCCCGGTGATCCAGTAATCGCCGTCCGCATCGCGGCGACAACCGTCGCCCGTGAAATACTTGCCGGGGTAAGTGGTGAAATAGGTCTGGAAGAAGCGGTCGTGATCGCCCCAGACGGTGCGCATCTGGCCCGGCCAGCTGCGCGCGATGACCAGATTGCCCTCGGTCGCCCCGTCCAGCACCCGGCCCTCCGCATCGACCAGCTGCGGCTCCACCCCCGGCAGCGGGCGCGTGGCCGATCCGGGCTTGAGTTCGGTCGCCCCCGGCAGCGGCGCGATCATCGCGCCCCCCGTCTCCGTCTGCCACCAGGTATCGATGATCGGGCAGCGGCCTTCGCCCGCGACATCGTGATACCAGCGCCATGCCTCCGGATTGATCGGTTCGCCCACCGTGCCCAGCAGGCGCAGCGACGCCCGGCTGGTCGATTTCACATAATCGTCGCCATCCTTCATCAGCGCCCGCAGCGCGGTGGGTGCGGTGAACAGCGTATGCACCTGATGCCGGTCAACCACCTGCCAGATGCGGCTGGCATCCGGCCAGTTCGGCACCCCTTCATACATCAGCGTGGTCGCACCGTTCGCCAGCGGACCATAAAGGATATAGCTGTGCCCGGTGACCCAGCCGATATCGGCGGCGCACCAGAACACGTCGCCCGGCCGATAATCGAAACAGAGCTCGTGCGTCAGGCTGGCCCAGAGCAGATAGCCGCCGGTGCTGTGCAGCACGCCCTTCGGCTTGCCGGTCGATCCGCTGGTATAGAGGATGAACAGCGGGTCCTCCGCCCCCATCGGTTCCGGCTTGCATTCCGCCGCGACGGTTGCCGCCGCCTCGTGATACCAGATGTCTCGCCCCCCGGTCATCGGCACGTCGGCGCCCGTCGCCCGCACGACGATCACCGTTTCCAGGACCGATGCCCGCGCCGCCGCCGCATCGACATTGGTCTTCAGCGGAACGCGCTTGCCGCCGCGGCGGCCTTCGTCGGCGGTGATGACGATGCGGCTGTCGCAATCGGTGATGCGCCCGGCCAGCGCATCGGGCGAAAAACCGCCGAACACGACCGAATGGATCGCGCCGATGCGGGCGCACGCCAGCACGGCGAACGCCGCCTCCGGAATCATCGGCAGATAGATGGTGACCCGGTCGCCTTTTTCGACGCCCTGCGCCTTCAGGACATTGGCAAAGCGGCATACCTCCGCATGCAGTTCCCGGTAGGTGATGCGGCGCGGTTCGGCGGCGGGATCATCGGGTTCCCAGATGATCGCCACGCTGTCGCCGCGCGTCGCCAGATGCCGGTCGATGCAGTTGGCCGATGCGTTGAGTCGCCCGTCTGCGAACCACTGAATCTTGAAATCGGCCTCGTCGAACGACCAGTCGCCGGCGATTTCGGGCCGCTTCATCCAGTCGAGCCGCCGCGCCTGTTCCAGCCAGAAACTGCCCGGATCGGCCAAGGCACGGCCGTAAAGCCGTTCATAGCCCGCCGCGTCCACGCGTGCCTTGCCCTTCCAGGCATCGGGGACGGGATAACGTGCGGGTTCGGCCATGCTTGCTCTCCGGCTTTGTTGTCGCCCGGCTGTTTCCCCGCTGGGCCGGACCTTGGCAAGCCGCTTGATGGCCGCAGCGGGATTTTCCGCCGTCTGGCGGCGCCGCAAGTCGATACGCCGCAGGAACAAAATCCCAGGCGATACATTTTGCGACACAATATCCTTGGACTTGGGCGCGGGCACGCCCCATGCGTGGGGGGATGCTGGTGAAACGATCCCTGTGGCTGTTCGGGGCCGCTCTGCCTTTGGCCGCCTGTTCGGTTGGGCCTGCGTATCGCCAGGCCGCCCCGGCCGCGCTCGGTGTTCCGGATGACTATTCGGTTGCCACGACCGCCACGGCCCCGGTCGACCTGACCCGGTGGTGGACGCAGTTCGACGATCCGCTGTTGCAGGAACTGGTCGGCAGCGCCGCCGACAGCAACCTGGACGTCGCGCAGGCGCTGACCCGCCTGCGCCAAGCACGCGAACAGCTGGTTTCCTCTCGCGCGGCGTGGTTGCCCAGCGTGTCGGCTTCGGGCAGCGGATCGCGCAACGAACCGCTTGTCGGCGGCACGCGCACCACCACCTTGCCCGACGGCACGATCATCCAGTCGGGGGGCGGCAGTACCAATTTCTCGGTCGGTGCCGATGCCCGCTATCAGATCGACCTGTTCGGCGGCAATGCCAGCAGCGTCCGCGCGGCGCTCGCCCAATATGAGGCGTCCGGCTATGACGTGGCCGGGGTGCTGATCGCGGTTCAGGGCGAAATCGCCCGCAACTATGTGCAGGCCCGGCTGGCGCAGGTCCAGCTGGCCAATGCCCGCGCCGCATTGGGCATTCAGGACGAAAATCTGGAGATTGCAGGCTTTCGGGTCCAGGCGGGGCTGGTGTCGTCGCTGGATGCCGAACAGGCCCGCGGCCAGCGGGCACAGACCGCCGCCTCCATCCCGCAGATCGAGGCCAGCTACAACGCAGCGGTCAGCCGGCTGGGCGTGCTGACCGGACAGGCGCCCGGCGCATTGAAGTCGCGGCTGGCCGAGGCGCGGGCGATCCCGGTCGGCCCGGCGGGCATCGCACTGGGCATCCCGGCGGACACGCTGCGCCAGCGGCCCGATGTCCGCGTCGCCGAACGCAATCTGGCGGCCGCCACGGCCCAGATCGGCGTTGCGCGGGCGCAATTGTTCCCGGCGCTCAATATCGGCGGCACGGTCGACAGCAATGCCAACGCCATCGGTTCGCTGTTCGACGTGGTCAATGGCCGGCTGTTCGCCAGCATCGCGCAGGTCATTTTCGATGGCGGGCGCCTGCGTGCGCAGACCCGATCGGCAGAGGCGGCGGCGGACGGCGCCTTTCTCGCCTATAAGAGCACGGTGCTGCAGGCGCTCGAGGATATCGAGAATGCGGCTATCGCGCTGGATTCGGCCAACCGGCGCGAGCGCGAGTTCGTGATCGCGCTCGACGCATCCAGCAACGCCGCGATCCTGGCGCGCAGCCAGTACCGCGCGGGGCTTACCGACTTCACGACGCTGAACCAGGCGGAAAACACCCTGCTCAGCGCCAATAACAGCCTGGCCCAGGCGCGGGCGGACAAGGCGACGGCGCTTGTCCAGCTTTATGGCGCGCTTGGCGGCGGCTGGTCCCCCGACACCCCGGTTCAGGCGATCGACACCGCGACGCCCGCCGCTCAAGCCCGGAACGACTGATGGCAGACGCAACCACCCCCGATCTCGACGCCTTTCTGGGAACCAGCCGCAAGCCGGCCTGGCGACGGACGCTGGACAAGCCCTGGGTCAAATGGCCGCTGATCGTGATCGGCATCCTGTTGCTGGGCGTCGCCGTGACGCGCGCGATGCAGGGCGAGGCCGGGCCGAATTATACCACTACGGACGTTCGTCAGGGCGATTTCCAGGTGACGGTTTCGGCGACGGGCAAGCTGGCGCCGACCAATCAGGTGACCGTCGGATCGCAGCTGTCCGGGCTGGTGACCGAAGTCGTGGTGGACGTGAACGACCGAGTGGTTGCGGGACAGGCGCTGGCGCTTATCGATCCGGAACAGCTGGACGACCAGATCCAGCAGGGTCGCGCCCAGCTGGCCGCCAATCAGGCGCAGGTCGAACAGGCGCGCGCCACGCTGACCGAAAGCCAGGCGACGCTTGCCCGGTTCGAGGAGGTCAGCCGCCTGTCGCAGGGGCGCGTTCCGGCCAAGACGGAACTGGATACCGCGCGTGCCTCGGTCGCCCGCGCCCGCGCCGCGCTGCGCGTGGCCGAAGCGAACGTGATCGCCGCCCGCGCCCAGCTGTCCAGCAGCCAGACCCAGCGCGAACGGGCCGTCATCCGCAGCCCTGTGAACGGCGTGGTGCTGGCGCGACAGGTCGATCCGGGCCAGACGGTCGCTGCGTCGTTCAACACGCCCACCCTGTTCGTCATCGCCGAGGATCTGAGCGCGATGAAGCTGGAAGTCGCTATCGACGAAGCGGATGTCGGCGCGGTCAAGCAGGGGCAGCGCGCGTCCTTTACCGTCGATGCCTTTCCCGGCGAACGGTTCCCGGCAACGATCACGCGGGTCGATGTGGGGTCCAACCTGTCGGCTCAGGAAGCGGCGAGCGGGACGACCAGCACGACGACGACCGCAAACCAGGTCGTGTCCTATGCCGCGGTGCTGACCGTCGCCAATCCGGAGCAGCGGCTGCGCCCGGGCATGACCGCGACCGCGGAAATCGTGACCAATTCGGCCAGCAATGTCCTGCTGGTGCCCAACGCCGCGCTGCGCTTCACCCCCCAGGCGGCCAATGCCCAGGCCGGTGCCGGCCAGTCGGGCGGCGGCGTTGCCGGCGCGCTGGTACCGCGCGGTCGCCGGTTCGGCGGCAACAGCGCCGAAAAGGGCGCGACGATCGCCCGCGGCTCGCAACAGACGGTCTATATCCTGGGCCAGGACGGCCAGCCCCAGCCCGTGCAGATCACCACCGGCGACAGCAATGGCCAGGTGACGCAGGTCACCGGCGGCGGCCTGCGCCCCGGGATGAAGGTCATCACCGGTCAGCTGGCCAGCGGCGAACAGGCGCGCGGCGGTGGCGGCCAGCGTCAGGGCGGCGGCGGCCAAGGCGGGGGCCAGCGTCAGGGCGGCGGCGGGGGCCAGCGTGGCCAGTAATCCCGTCGCCACCGACGGCGATCCGATCATCAGCCTGCGCGGCGTCACCAAGACCTATGGCGAAGGGCCGACCGCGTTCCAGGCGCTGAAGGGGGTCGATCTCGACATCGCACAGGGGGATTTCGTCGCGGTGATGGGGCCGTCCGGGTCCGGCAAATCGACGACGATGAACATGCTGGGATGCCTGGACGTGCCGACCGGCGGCGAGTTCCTGTTCAAGGGCGTGCATGTCGAACGGCTGGACCGCGATCAGCGGGCGCTGCTCCGCCGCAAATATCTGGGCTTCGTATTTCAGGGGTTCAATCTGCTCGCCCGCACCAGTGCGCTGGAGAATGTCGAATTGCCGCTGCTCTATCGCGGCGACGATCGCAAGGCGCGGCAGGCGGCCGGCATGGCCGCGCTCGAACAGGTCGGCCTGACCAACTGGGCCAGGAACACGCCCGCCGAACTGTCCGGCGGTCAGCAGCAGCGCGTGGCCATCGCCCGCGCCATCGTGACCAATCCCGACGTGCTCCTGGCCGACGAGCCGACCGGCAATCTGGACAGCGAACGATCGGTCGAGATCATGGAATTGCTGTCCCGGCTGAACCGGGAACGGGGCATCACCGTGCTGATGGTCACCCATGAACCCGACATGGCGGCCTATGCCCGCACCATCGTTCATTTCAAGGACGGCCTGGTCGAGCGGATCGAACGGGGACGCCTGCCCGGGGACGAGGTCGCGCACTGATGCTCGGTACCACCTTTACCCTGGCCGTCCGGTCGATCCTGCGTCACAAGCTGCGGTCGTTCCTGACCACGCTCGGCATCATCATCGGCGTGGCGGCGGTGGTCACCATGGTGACGCTGGGCAAGGCGACGACCCTTGCCGTGCAACAGCAGATCGCGTCGCTCGGCACCAACATCCTGCAGGTTCGCCCCGGCCAGGGCTTTGGCCGCGGCGGCGGCGGGCCACGACCGCCCGAGTTCGACCAGCAGGATGTCGACGCCATCCGCGAACAGGTAACCGGCGTCGCATCCGTCGCCCCAACGGCGCAGACCAGCGCCACCGCCATCTATAACGGCGCCAACTGGTCGACATCGGTGAACGGCACCACAAACGCCTTTTTCTCGATCCAGCCCTGGAAACTGGCCGACGGGCGGTTGTTCAGCCCTGCCGAGGAACAGGCAGGCAAGGCCGTCTGCATCATCGGCAATACCGTGGTGACCAATCTGTTCCGGGGCGGCTCGGCGGTGGGCAGCCGCATCCGCGTCGGCAACATCTCCTGCGACGTCATCGCCACGCTCCAGGCGCGCGGGCAGGCCGGCTTTGGCGGCGATCAGGACAATGTCATCGTCATGCCGATCAAGACGGTGCAGCGACGCTTCACCGGCAACCGGGATATCGGCGCGATCCTGGTCGGCACCGACTCGGCGTATCAGACGGCGACGGTGCAATCGGCGCTGACCGACCTGTTGCGCGAACGGCGCCGGATCCAGCCGGGCCAGGACGACAATTTCTTCATCTTCGACAGCCGCCAGTTCACCGATACCTTTACCCAGACGACGCAGCTGCTGACGGCGATCGTCACGGCGGTGGCCGCAATCAGCCTGATCGTTGGCGGCATCGGCATCATGAACATCATGCTGGTCAGCGTCACCGAACGGACCCGCGAAATCGGCATCCGCCTGGCCATCGGCGCGGTGGGGCGCGAAGTGCTGACGCAGTTCCTGGTCGAAGCGATCGTGCTGTCGATGCTGGGCGGCGTGGTGGGCCTGGTGCTGGCGCAGCTGGCCATTGCGGTGATCGCGCCGCTGGCACAGCTCCCCTGGCTGTTCGATCCGGGGATCAATTTCGGCGCGTTCGCCATTTCCGCCATCATCGGCGTGGTGTTCGGCTATTTCCCGGCACGGCGCGCCGCCAGCCTGAACCCCATCGACGCGCTCCGGCACGAATAACCCATCGCGCCGAGAAGGGGGGGACGATTACCGGCGGCGCTGCATCATCGCCAGGCGTTCCGGCGTATCCACATCGATCAGCGTGTCGAAATCGGCCGCGACCAGCGGCATATCGGTCAGCAGGCCGCGCGCACCCCGGTCCCCGGTCAGCGCAGTCAGCGCCCCGAAATGCTGGTCCGTGAACAATGCCGGCGGCATCGCCCCGCCCGGCCCCTGCGTGCCGACGGCGCCCCGATGGTCCAGCGCGGCAAATAGGGCCTGGACATGGTCGGCGGCAATGAATGGCATGTCCGCCAGTGCCACGACCGCCGCATCCGCCCCGCCTGCCGCCGCCGCCGCGATGCCGAGCGCCAGCGAGCGGCCCTGCCCCGCCGCTGGATCGGGATTGTCGATGCGCGTCCACCCGGGAAAGGGCAGCGCGGTACCCGACACGACCACGATCCGCCGGGCAAAGGGCAAGGTGCCAAGCCGGTCGGCCGCGTGCATCGCCAATGGCTTGCCGTGCAGATCGGCGGCCAGCTTGTCCGCAGTGCCAAATCGCCGGGACAGGCCCGCCGCCAGCAGGATCAGCGCACTTCGCTCGATCCGGGCCTCAGGCCTTGCCACGCCACGCGCTCACCATGCCGGCGGCAACCGACAGCGCGATTTCAGATGGACCGATGGCACCGATATCCAGTCCCGCCGGGCCATCGATCCGCGCCAATTGGCCAGCATCCAGCCCGGCCGCCGCCAGCCGCTCCAGCCGCGCCGCATGGCTCCTGCGCGATCCCAGTGCAGCGACATAGCCGGTGTCGAAGCCGAGCGCGGCGATCAGCGCCGGATCGTCGATCTTCGGATCGTGGCTGAGCGTCACTACCGCGCTGGCCGCATCGGGGCGCAGCGCCGCCAGCGCTTCGTCCGGCCAGCGATCGTCGAGCGCAAGGCCCGGGAATCGATCATCGGTCAGGAACCGGCCGCGCGGATCGATCACCGTCGTATCCACCCCCAAGGCCCCGGCAATGCCCACCAGTGCCTGCGCGATCTGGACAGCGCCGATGACGAACAGCCGGTGCGGGGGGCGATATCGGTTGACGAATGCGCCCTCCGTCCCCGGCTGGCTGACGCCGCTGTCCAGGCTGGTGGCGACATCGAACGGACACCCGGCCTGGCGGGCATCGGCGATGGCGGCGAACAACTCGGGCGGGAAACCCTGTGCCGCGACCGGCTGAACCAGCACCGCAATCTCCCCGCCACAGGGCAGGCCCGCCTCCCACGCCGCGTCATCGGCGACGCCATAGCGTTTCAATTCGGCCCTACCGCTGGCGATCACCGCCGCCGCCGTCGCCAGGATATCCGCCTCGACACAGCCGCCCGACACCGATCCCTCGAACCGGCCATCTGCGTGCACGATCATGTGGCTGCCGCGCGGGCGCGGGGCCGATCCCCAGGTGCTGACTACGGTCGCGATGGCGCACGGTTCGCCCGCCCAGGCCAGCCCGGCGGCAAGGACCGCGTCATCGCCGGTCATGATTGATCCAATCTGTCACATTCCCGCGTTATCCGCGCTGCAGCGTCTGGCAAAGGGGGAAATGATGCGCGCGGCACTGATCGTCTTTACGCTGCTGGCCAGCGCGTGCGCCATGGGACAGGATCGATCGATGCCGATTGCCGCCTCTGCCAGCCGCCCTATCGTGATTGCCCATCGCGGGGCCAGCGGTGACCGGCCCGAACATACGCTGGCCGCCTATGACCTGGCCATCGATCAGGGCGCGGACTTCATCGAACCCGATCTGGTGCCGACCCGGGACGGCCATCTGGTCGCGCGCCACGAAAACAACATCACGGATACGACCGATGTCGCCGCCCGTCCGGAGTTCGCCGCGCGAAAGGCGACCAAGATCATCGACGGAGAGGCGCAGACCGGCTGGTTCACCGAGGATTTTACGCTGGCCGAGCTGAAGACGCTGAAGGCCAGGGAAAGGCTGCCCCAGCTGCGGCCCGACAATACCCGCTATGACGGCCAGTTCGAGGTACCGACGCTGGAAGAGGTGATCGCACTGGCCAAGCGGCGGTCGGCGGAAACGGGGCGCACCATCGGCATCTATCCCGAAACCAAGCATCCGAGCTATTTCCGCTCCATCGGCCTGCCGCTGGAGGAACGGCTGGTCGCGGCGCTTCGCGGGGCGGGATGGGACCGGGCCGATGCGCCGGTGTTCATCCAGTCGTTCGAGGTCGACAACCTCAAGCGGCTGAAGGGGCTGACCCGGGCGCCGCTGATCCAGTTGCTGGCCGGGGCCGGTGCGCCGCCCGACGGGGCTGCGCCCAGCTATGCGGCGATGGCGACGCCCGCGGGGCTCAGGGCCATCGCCGCCTATGCCGTCGGGATCGGCCCGGAAAAGGCGATGGTCCAACCGGGCGACGGTGCGCCGACCACCCTTGTGGCCGACGCGCATGCAGCGGGTCTGAAGCTGCATCCCTGGACGTTCCGGGCGGAAAGCTTTTTCCTGCCGCCGTCGCTGAAAAGCGGCAGCCCTGCCACACGCGGACGGATGGATGAAGAGGTTCGCCGCTTTCTTTCTCTTGGCGTGGACGGCGTTTTCAGCGATCATCCCGGCATCGCCGTCGCCGCCCGCGACCGCCCGTCGGAGTAGTCCCAATGCGTCGTGCCGCCATCGCACTGCTTGCCCTTGCCGTTCCGATGACCGGTGGCTGCATCGTCAAGACTGCTGCGGATATCGTCACTGCGCCGGTGCGGGCCGGTGCGCAGGTGGTCGACTGGACCACCACCAGCCAGGAGGAATCCGACCGCAATTACGGGCGCGAGATGCGCAAGCGCGAGGCGCGCGAGGGCAAGGAACGCCGTGCCTGGGAAAAGGCCTGTCGCCAGCGGCCGGACGAATGCCGCCCCTATGACGGCTATGTGGCCAGCCGCCCGGATTGAACCCCGATCAAGTCGCAATCTTGAACGCGCCGCCACGCACGACCGCTCAGGTCGAACGGGTCAGAAGGATGAATTGATGCTCTAAGCCAGCGCCTCCGCCACCGCGCGGAGCACTGACGCCCGCGACTGCACCAGCAGATGGCCGGATCGCACCTCGACCGCGCGGCAGTTCGGGTCGTCCGCCGTCACGCAGTTCGCGCCCTGGACGAAGCCATCCGTCCGGCTCCAGATCGCGGTCGATGGGACCGGCAGGGGCCGGACCGCCTCTGCCAGCCGGTCGCGGACCTGCGGATCGTCGATCTTTTCGCCCGCCAGCAATTCATAGACCCGCCAGACATTGGTCGCCCTGCCCGGCCCGGCAAAGGGCGAGCTGATCGTCACCACATGGCGGACCAGATCGGGCCGACGATGCGCGACCAGCCGGGCAAGGATGCCACCCAGGCTGGTGCCGACCAGCGCGACCGGTTGCCCACCCGATGCAGCGGACAGCGCCTCGACCCGCCCGATCAGCCGACCCAGGTCGGCACCCACCGTCGGCACGCCGCGATTGACCCCCAGGCCCCAGCCCTCTGCCCGGTAGCCCCGGCGGTTCAGATAGCGTTTGAGGATCAGGCTGGACGCATCATTGTTGGCCAAACCCGGCAACAGCAGCACCGGGGCGCCGCCCCCCACCCGCTCGGACGGCAGCGAACGCCAGCTGAGCGCCAGTTCGGTCAGGCCGATCACGGCCCGTGCCGGTTCGGCTGCGAACAACAGGGCGGGCGGGGGGGTGTCGATGCTCATGGCAGCGACCATAGCACCGCCCAGGTGAACGGCGTCCAACGGCCGACGCGCACCCCGGCGGTCCGCAAGGCATCACCCACCCAGGCGTTGCAGGTATGGATCGCCGAATAGCGCCCGCGCCCGTCGAAAAAGCTGTCCGAACGGAAATGGCCCGGCCGCCCCGCCCCGCTCGGATCCGCCCAGCCCGCGCGAATGAACGCCGCCAGTCGCTGGTATTCGGCCGGCCGCAGGGTCAGTTGGCGCACCGAAGCGCCAGGCACGGGCCGGGGCAGATGCTGGACGTGAATCACCGTCGCATCGCTGCCGATCGCGGCATTCAGGATGGTGCCGACCCGCACATCGGCCCAGGTCGGCGTATCCTGATAGAATCCGCGCTCGCCCCAGCCGATCGCCAGCCAGTCATGCCCGGCCATGCGCGGATCGCGAAGCGCCGATGCCGGAGACAGCGGCCGCCAGTCCACGCCTGCTGCCACCTTGGGCACCACGATCCCTGCATGAACGCCGTTATCCTCGACAAAAATGGTGACGCCGCGTTCCGGCGGGGCCCATCCGCCATTTGCCGGGATCATGCCGCCGATCGTGCCCGCGACCAGATACAGCGCCAGGCATGCCGGCAGCACGATCAGCATGGCCAGCACGCGGCGGAACGGGCGTCGATTTCTTGTCATCGAATGCCCATGCTATAGCAACGCCATGGCCAGTGAAACGCATGTTCTCGATCGCCCGCCCGCCGGTGCCAATGCCGACTGGACGATCCCCCAGGATTGGGACGCCTTTACCGCCGAGGACCATGGCGTCTGGGACACGCTGTTCGCGCGCCAGATGAAGCTGCTTCCCGGCCGGGCAAGTGCCGCATTCCTGCGCGGGCTGGAGGCCCTGCGCCTGTCCGAACGGGGCATTCCGAATTTCGAGGAACTGTCCGACCGGCTGGAGGCGCTGACCGGCTGGCGCGTCGTGGCCGTGCCGGGCCTGGTGCCGGACGACGTGTTCTTCGACCATATGGCCAATCGCCGTTTCGTTGCGGGCAATTTCATCCGGCGGCCGGACCAGCTCGACTATCTTCAGGAACCGGACGTGTTCCACGATGTGTTCGGCCATGTGCCGATGCTGGCCGATCCGGTGTTCGCGGATTACCTGGCCGCCTATGGCCGGGGCGGTCTGCGCGCCATGGAACTGGGGGCGCTCAAGCAACTGGCGCGGCTATACTGGTACACGGTCGAATTCGGGCTGATCGAGGAGGCGGGCGGCCTTCGCATCTATGGGTCCGGCATCGTATCGAGCTATGGCGAGAGCAGGTTCGCGCTGGACAGCGACAGTCCCAACCGCATCCGCTTCGACATGAAACGGGTGATGCGCACGGACTACCGGATCGACGATTACCAGCAGAGCTATTTCGTCATCCCCGGTTTCGACGACCTGCTGCGCCAGACGGTGGAGACCGACTTCGCCCCGCTTTATGCCGAAATCTTGCCGCTGCCGTCGCATCCCGTGGATGCGATCGTCGATGGCGACGATGTCATCACGCGCGGCACGCAGGCCTATGCGCTGAGCAAAAGCTGAAAACCCTCACCCTTCCCACCGCTTCGCGGCGGGCCCCTTCCCTCTCCCGCATGCGGGAGAGGGAGGGAGCACCGCAGGTGCGGAAGGGTGAGGGTTCTCGCTACCAGCTCCCGAATCCCGGCGCGGGGCTTGGCTCCTTCGGCCCCAGACGGGTAGCGCGTTGCGCCCCGAACCGGTGCCGACGGACGAAGCGCAGCGTCGGCCATTGTCCCCGGTCGATCCGCCCGGCCAGCCGCATCCCCTGCCGCCGATAGGCGCGGGTCACGGCTTCCGCCTGAGTGTCGAGCAGTCCGGCAAGGATCAGGGTGCCGCCCGGTGCCACGGCGGCGCACAGGGTTGGTGCCAGATCGATCAGCGGACCGGCGAGGATGTTGGCGATGGCGAGGTCATAGGGCGCCCGGACGATCAATGTCGGATGCTCCAGCCCCGGTGCGACGGCGAGCGCCAACGCACCCTTGCCCCGCCCCAGCGGCACGCCATTGGCCTGTGCATTCTCCCGCGTCACCTCGATCGACATGGGATCGATGTCCGATGCGGTCGCCAACGCACCGGGCCACAGATGCATCGCGGCAAAGGCGAGCAGCCCGGTGCCGGTGCCCACATCCACCACGTGCCTGAACCGCGCGCCCGAACGCTTGAGCTGGTCCAGCATCATCAGGCAGCCGCTGGTCGTCTCATGCGTGCCCGTGCCGAACGCCAGTCCGGCGGGGATCAGGAACGGTACCGCTCCGGGCGGCACGACCCCCCGGTTCGTGTCGGTATGCACATAGAATCGCCCGGCATGAACCGGCTCGATTCCCGCCTGGCTCATCGTCACCCAATCGGCGTCTGCCAACCGTTCGAGCACGGGCTTGGCGCGCGCGGCGCTGGGGGCCAGCGCCTGGACCGCGGCGATCACCGATTTGGCGGGCTTGCCCTCGAAATAGGCCTCGATCCGCCAGCTGTCGGGATCGTCCTCCACCGATTCGCTGGTCATCAGCACGGGCGTCGGCTCCAGCAGCGCAAGCGCGCCCAGATCGGCGTCGATCGCCTCGGCCTCGGCCCGCGTGCACGGCAGGGTCAGCTTCCAGCTTTCAGCGGACATAGCTGGCTCCGTTCACATCCAGCACCGCGCCGGTCATGCTGGCGGGCGCTTCCAGCGCGCAGAACCGGGCCATCGTCGCCACTTCGTCGGGCATCGCCACCCGCCCGAGCGGAATGTCGGCGAGCAGCTTGTCCCCGCCCCGGCTGGCCAGATAGTCCTCTGCCATGCCCGTCATGGTGAAGCCCGGACAGATGGCGAAGGCGAGAATGCCCCGGGCGGCATAGCCGCGCGCGATCGTCTTGGTCATGGCGACCATGCCCGCCTTTGACGCGGCATAATGCCAGTGCGCCGGGCTGTCGCCGCGATAGGCCGCACGGCTGGCGATGTTGACGATCCGACCGCCGCTGTCCCGTTTCTGCCAATGCAGCACCGCCAGGCGGGACAGCTCGGCAGCGGCGGTCAGATTGATGCGCATGGTGCGTTCCAATGCCGACAGCCATTCGTCGTCCGGGCAATCGATCGGGGTCGCCTCGAATATCCCGGCATTGTTGACGATGACGTCGATCCGACCCTCCAGCGCATCCAGCGCCCTGGCCCATAGGGATGCCGCCGCCCCCGGCTCGGCGAAATCGGCCGCCAGGCCGTTGCGGGTGGATTGGGTCGCCAGGCGGATGCCAGGCGCTTCGAGCGCCGCCGCAATGGCAGCGCCGATGCCCCGGCTCGCACCGGTCAGCAGGATATGGGTTTGCTTCATCCCCGCCCGTTACCGGGACGGGGAGCGGCGGGAAAGTCCCCCTTTAGCGGCCGTCAGCCGATGAAAACTGCTCGGCCGCGCCTTTCAGGGCGACCAGCCGATCGTCGACCTCGACGAAATCGCGCTCCAGCTGGTCCATTTCGCTCGCGACCGATTCGGTATCCTCGCGGATCGCGGCAATGGTCGACGACATGGAATCGGCGGCAAGCGCGGTTTCATCGACGGCGGCGGTGATCGCCGTCACCGTCTGTGCCTGGGTTTCCATGGCCGTGCGGATGCGGTCGGCGCTGTTCTGAACCTCGCTGACCGTCGATCGGATCGATACGTTGGTTTCTACCGTCGACCGGGTGGCCGACTGGATGGCGGCGATCTTTGACGCGATATCGTCGGTTGCCCGTGCGGTCTGGTTGGCCAGGCTCTTCACTTCCTGTGCCACCACGGCGAAACCGCGCCCGGCATCGCCCGCCCGCGCCGCCTCGATCGTCGCGTTCAGCGCCAGCAAATTGGTCTGCCCGGCAATGTCGCGGATCAGGCCAAGGATCGATTCGATCGACTTGGCATGGTCGGACAGCATTTCGCTCATCCCCACTGCCTCGCCCGCCTGGCCGCTGGCGCGCGTGGCGATCTCGGCAGCAGCCTCCACCTCCATCCGCGCATCCTCGATCGCCCGGATCAGCCCTGCCGCGGTCTGGGCCGCCTCGCGCATCGCCACCGCCGACTGTTCGGCCGCCGCCGCCACTTCCGATGCCTTGCCCAGCATCCCGCGTGCCGAGGACGAGGCGGATTGCGCCTGCACCCGGATCCGCCGCCCGAGATCGGACGTGCCCTCGATCGATTCGGCAATGCTGGCGCGAAACCGACGGGCGTCGTCGCGCTTGATCGCGTCGGTCTGGCTGGCGTCGCGCTCGCCCAGATGCCCGGCCATGACATCGGCTTCGATAAGGGCCAGACGCTGCACCACCTCGGCGAGGCGACGCATCCGCGCGGCATCGTCGCCGACTTGTTCCTCGATGATCTGCAGGGTCAGGCAATGGGCATAGGCAAGCGCCGCCAGCAACGCCTGCAACGGCATGCTGGCCCGGTGCGAATCGGCGGCAAAGCGCCGGGCGATGTGGATCCATTCATCGCCAGCAGGATCGGCATATTTGCACTGGACGTAATGACTGGCCGACCGCACGGCATCGGCCATTCGCGCCGCGTCATAGTGTTTGCGGATCGGTTCGGCCGACGGCAGCGACAGGTAGTGCCGCCAGAAACTTTCGGCCAGGTCCCCTTCGCGTCCAGCCATCAGCGTGCTGACCTCGCGGGCATTGGCGACAAGCGCGCCGTCCCAGTCATATGCCTGCAACCGTTCGCCAGCGGACAGTTCGCCCCGCCCCCATCGGCCGATTTCGACCGCACGCATTCCAGACATCCGCCTCTCCAAGCTTATGATTATGCGGCAACCTTGACGACAAATTCTCCGGTGCCGTTCTTCAGGACGCCCAGTTCGTTTTCCAGCGCGGCAAAGCTCTGCCCCACCCGGTCGATTTCGTTGGCGACCGATTCGGTATCCTCGCGGATCGCGGCGATGGTCGACGACATGGAATCGGCGGCAAGCGCGGTTTCATCGACGGCGGCGGTGATCGCCGTCACCGTCTGTGCCTGGATTTCCATGGCCGTGCGGATGCGGTTCGCGCTCTGCTGAACCTCGGTGACGGTCGATCGGATCGACACGTTGGTCTCGACCGTCGACCGGGTGGCCGACTGGATCGCCGCAATTTTCGAGGCGATATCGTCGGTCGCCCGCGCGGTCTGATTGGCCAGGCTCTTCACCTCCTGCGCCACGACGGCAAAGCCGCGCCCGGCATCGCCCGCCCGCGCCGCCTCGATCGTCGCGTTCAGCGCCAGCAAATTGGTCTGGCTGGCAATGTCGCGGATCAGGCCAAGGATCGATTCGATCGACTTTGCGTGATCGGAAAGCATTTCGCTCATCCCCACTGCCTCGCCCGCCTGGCCGCTTGCGCGCGTGGCGATCTCGGCCGCAGCCTCCACCTCCATCCGCGCATCCTCGATCGCCCGGATCAGCCCCGCTGCAGTCTGGGCCGCCTCGCGCATCGCCACCGCCGACTGCTCGGCCGCTGCCGCCACTTCCGATGCCTTGCCCAGCATGCCGCGCGCCGAGGACGAGGTGTAGGATGCCTGGGTGCGCAGGCTCTGCCCCTCATGGTTCGCCCGTTCGACCGTCGCGCCGATATTGGCGCGAAACTCCTCGGCCAGCCGTTCGCGCGCCGCCTGCGCGCTGAACTTGCGGTAACCGGTATAGATTTCGACGGTGATGTCGCTTTCCAGCGCCGACAGCCGCATCAGCGTGTCGACGTGCCGTACCAGCAACGGATCGCCAGCCGGCACCCGCCGCACCAGCACCTCAAGCGCAGTGCGATCGCTGGCCGAAATCATCGACAGCAGCGCCATGGGCGGCACCCCGGCACCATAGGCTGCCGCCACCGACCGTTCGATCGATTCGATCCAGTCGTGCCGGCCCGTATTCAGGAACCGGTCGCGCAGGAACGCGACGCCCAGATCGACCATCTTTTCGGTTTCGTGGGTTGCCCAGATGCGTTGATCGGCAAAGCAGCGCAGCCATTGCTGCCAATAGGCCTCGGCAATTGCGCGAATGTCGTGGGCCAGCAATTCCCAGACGGCTCGGGCATTTTCAGCCAGCGACCGGTCGGTATCGAATACCCGCAGCCGAGCATCAAGATCGATCTGCGCCGCGATCCGGCCGGGCGGCGGCATATCCGGTGCATTGGAACCTGTGCTCACGTGAACTGCTCGCCTCCGTCGATGGATCGACACCATCTGTGTCGCACCAGTGCTAACGGATCAGGTGTTAAGGGGTGGTTAGCCATGAGACGAAACAGCCGCAGCGCCTGCCGTCGGTGATCCGTGGCGCAGCGGCAAAGGCACGGCAGACGTTCATACGGCTTGAAACCTGCGCGCACGGCCGTAGATAGGCAGCGCAGCATACAGGGGAACCCAATTGGCTACCGCCCGCCCGAAAAACCGACCGCTTTCGCCGCATCTGAGCATCTGGAAATGGGGACCGCACATGCTGGTTTCCATTTTGCACCGCGTCACCGGATCGGGGATGGCGCTGGTCGGGCTGGTCCTGCTTGTCTGGTGGCTGGCCGCGCTGGCCGGTGGCGAAACCAGCTATGCGGCGTTCCGCGACGTGTTCACCTATGAAAACGGCGCGCTCAATGCGCTTGGCTGGCTGTTCGGCATCGGCCTGACCCTCAGCCTGTTCCAGCATATCGGCACGGGCGTGCGCCATTTCGTGCTGGACGTGGGTGCCGGATACGAATTGCGGGGCAACAAGCGCGGCGCGATCCTGACCATGGTGTTCTCGGTCGCCGCAACGGTCCTGTTCTGGGCCTATCTGACGCACGGCCAGTGGCTGCCGCTGATTTCGGGGAAGTAAGACATGGGTTCGGGAAGCAGCATCGGCCGGGTACGCGGCCTGGGTTCGGCCAAGGAAGGGACGCATCACTGGTGGCATCAGCGCCTGACCGCCGCGTCCAACCTGTTCCTGATGGTCTGGCTGCTGGCGTCGCTCGCCATCCTGCCCGACTACAGCTTCGAACGGCTGACGGAGTGGCTGAGCTCCGCCTGGGCAGCGGTGCCGATGTTCCTGCTGGTTGCCAGCCTGTTCTACCACGCTCGATTGGGCCTGCAGGTCGTGATCGAGGATTATCAAAAGGATGAAACGCGCGTCGTCGCCCTGATCCTTTTGAACGCCGCGGTGTTTGTCGGAGGGGCCATCGCCTTGTTTTCCATCGCGAAAATCGCATTCACGGGAAGCGCAGACTGATGACCGACAGTTACAAGATCATTGACCACAGCTATGACGTCGTGGTCGTCGGCGCGGGCGGCTCCGGCCTCCGTGCGACGATGGGCGCGGCCGAGGCGGGCCTGAAAACCGCGTGCGTGACCAAGGTGTTCCCGACGCGCAGCCACACCGTCGCCGCGCAGGGCGGAATTGCCGCCAGCTTGGGCAACAACACGCCCGATCACTGGTCGTGGCACATGTACGATACCGTCAAGGGATCGGACTGGCTGGGCGATCAGGACGCGATCGAATATCTGTGCCGCGAGGCGCCCCAGGCCGTCTACGAGCTGGAGCACGCCGGCGTGCCGTTCAGCCGGAACGAGGACGGGACGATCTATCAGCGTCCGTTCGGCGGCCATATGCAGAATATGGGCGCCGGTCCGCCTGTTCAGCGCACCGCCGCTGCCGCCGACCGCACCGGCCATGCGATGCTGCATGCGCTCTATCAGCAGTCGCTGAAGTACGACGCGGACTTCTACATCGAATATTTCGCGCTAGACCTGATCTTTGAAAACGGCGTGTGCCGGGGCGTCGTCGCCCTTTGCATGGACGACGGTTCGATCCATCGGTTCCGCGCCCATGCCGTCGTGCTGGCGACGGGTGGCGGCGGCCGCGTCTATCAGTCGGCGACGTCCGCCCATACCTGCACCGGCGACGGCAACGCGATGGTCCTGCGTGCAGGCCTGCCGCTGCAGGACATGGAGTTCGTCCAGTTCCACCCGACCGGCATCTACGGCGCTGGCGTGCTGATCACTGAGGGCGCGCGCGGCGAGGGCGGATACCTGACCAACAGCGAGGGCGAGCGCTTCATGGAGCGCTATGCCCCGTCCGCCAAGGATCTGGCCAGCCGCGACGTCGTGTCGCGGTCGATGGCGATGGAGATTCGCGAAGGCCGCGGCGTCGGCAAGGATGCCGACCATATCTTCCTGCACCTCAACCATATCGACCCGGCGGTGCTGGCGCAGCGCCTGCCCGGCATTACCGAGACGGGCAAGATATTCGCTGGCGTCGATCTGACCCGTCAGCCGCTGCCAGTGACGCCGACGGTGCACTATAATATGGGCGGCATCCCGACCAACTATCATGGCGAAGTCGTTCACGTGAAGGACGGCAACCCGGACACGGTGGTCCCCGGCCTGTTCGCGGTGGGCGAAGCGGCCTGCGTGTCGGTCCACGGCGCCAACCGGCTCGGCTCCAACTCGCTCATCGACCTGGTCGTGTTCGGCCGTGCAGCAGGCCTGCGCTTGAAGGAGCTGCTCAAGCCCAACGCGCCGCACGACCCGCTGCCCAAGGATTCGGCGGAGCTGGCCATCGGTCGGCTCGACCATTTCCGTCATGCATCGGGCGGCACCCCGACCGCGAAGCTGCGCGGCGACATGCAGAAGGCGATGCAGAAGCACGCCGCCGTATTCCGCGACAGCGCCCTGCTGGCCGAGGGCGTCACCAAGATGGACGCGCTGTACAAGGGCATGGAAGACGTCAGCGTCGCCGACCGGTCGCTGATCTGGAATACCGACCTCATTGAGACGCTGGAACTGGACAATCTGATCGGCCAGGCCGTCGTCACCATCCGTTCGGCCGAAAACCGCAAGGAAAGCCGCGGTGCGCATATGCACGAGGATTTCCCGGATCGCGACGACGCAAACTGGATGAAGCACACCATCGCCACCTTCGACGGCTGGGGCGGCAAGGGCGGCACCTGCGCGATCGATTATCGCCCGGTGCACGACTATACGCTGACCGACGAGATTGCGTATATCGAGCCGAAAAAGCGGGTTTACTGAATCAGCGTCTAGCGCAATGCGCGGCGGCACGAACGAAAGGGACCGGTATCGATCCTGCGGGATCGGCACCGGCCCTTTTTCATGCAAGTGACCCGGATCAGACCGCCAGTTTCAGCGGAAGGGCCTCGGTAACGGGGCGCGGCTGATCGGGCCAGATGCCGCGCGTGTCATAAACCAGCTTGCCCTGCCGTTCGTCCAGCGGGACCGATTTGAACACGTCGTGATCGACCAGCACGATGAAGATCGGGCAGCTTTCGATCGCTTCGTCCACGTCGATCAGCGACGCACCCGTGCCGTCGAACGCGCGGGGCAATTCGGTGGCATAGGGTTCGACGATGCGCACGCGGCTGCCATGCGTGCGCGCCAGTTCGGCCGCGACCTTCAGCGCGGGGCTTTCGCGGAAATCGTCGATGTTCGCCTTGAACGCCAGGCCCAGGCAGGCGACGGGCACGCCGGGCATCGATGCGATCAGTTCGTTGGCACGGGTGATGGTATAGTCGGTCTTGCCGTCGTTCACCTCGCGGGCCGTGCGGATCATGCGCGCATTGTCGGGATCGGAATGGACGATGAACCACGGATCGACCGCGATGCAGTGCCCGCCGACGCCCGGTCCCGGCGACAGGATGTTGACGCGCGGATGGCGATTGGCCAGCCGGATCACCTCCCACACATCGATGCCCAGCTTGTCGGTAATCAGCGACAATTCGTTGGCAAAGGCAATGTTGACGTCGCGGAACGCGTTTTCGGTCAGCTTGGTCATTTCCGCCGCGCGCGCAGTGGTGGTGACACAGGCCCCCCGCACGAAGCGGCGGTAGAATTGCAGCGCCTTGCGCGCGCAGCGCGGCGTGATGCCGCCAATGACGCGGTCATTGTCGATCAGTTCGACCAGGATCCGGCCCGGCAGCACGCGTTCGGGGCAATAGGCGATGGCGATGTCGGCCGTGCCGATGCAATGCCCCGGCACCTTAAGGTCCGGACGCAGCCCGGCAAGCAGCTTGGCAACCTGTTCGGTCGTGCCGACGGGCGAGGTGCTTTCCAGGATCACCGTGTCCCCGGCTTTCAGCACTGCGGCGACATTTGTCGCAGCTTGAAGCACATAGCCGATATTGGGGGCATGATCGTTGTTGAAGGGCGTCGGGACCGCGATGACGAAGACGTCAGACGGCTCGACCTGCATCGATGCGCGCAGCAGCCCGCGCGCGACGACACCGGAGACGAGGCCGTCCAGGTCGATCTCCTCGATATGCACCTTGCCCGAATTGACGGTATCGACCACCGACTGGTGCACGTCCACACCCAGCACATGGGCGCCGGACCGGGCGATCACTGCCGCCGTTGGCAATCCGATATAGCCAAGGCCCAGAACGCAAACGTCAGGGGCGGTGTCCGAAACCATGGGCGATCTGCTCCGCAATTCGTGCCGAGGCATGACCGTCGCCAAAGGGATTGTGCGCGCGCGCCATGGCCTGATAGGCATGGCTATCGTCCAGAAGGGTTGAGATTTCGGAAACGATCCTGTCCGCGTTGGGGCCGACCAGTTTCGCCGTTCCCGCCTCGACGCCTTCGGGCCGCTCCGTCGTCTCGCGCATCACCAGGACGGGCTTGCCAAGCGCAGGCGCTTCTTCCTGCACCCCGCCGCTGTCGGTCAGGACAATGTGCGCCAGGCCCAGCGCGCGGATGAAATGCGGGTAATCCAGCGGGTCGATCCGCGCGACATTGGGCCGGTCGCCCAGCATCGCCTCCATCACGCTGACCACATTCGGATTGGGATGGACGGGAAAGAGCACGGCGGTATCGGGCCGGTCGGCGATGCGGCCGATGGCGCTGGCGATCTGGGCCATGCCATCGCCGAAATTCTCGCGCCGATGCGTCGTTACCAGCACCAGCCGCTTGTCGGCAAAGCGCGACGCGATCCCGTCCAGTCCGGCGGCAAGGGCCGGTTCGGCGGCGATACGGGCGCTCGTGGCGTGCAGCGCGTCGATCACCGTGTTGCCCGTCACATGGATCGTCGCCGGATCGATATTCTCGCGACGCAGCGCAGCCGCCGCCGTTTCGGTAGGGGCGAAATGCAAATCGGCGATGGGCGCGACGATCCGGCGGTTCACCTCCTCGGGCCAGGGTTGCCAGATGTCGCCGGACCGAAGCCCAGCCTCGACATGCGCCACCGGCACCTTGCGGTAATAGGAGGCGAGCGCACCCACCATCGCAGTGGCGGTATCCCCCTGCACCACCACCCGGTCGGGCCGCTCTGCGTCCATCACCTCGCCCAGGCCGGTCAGCAGCCGTGCGGTCAGCCGGTCGAGCGTCTGGCCCGGCTCCATCAGATCGAGGTCGATGTCGGGCACCAGTCCGGCAATCGCCAGCACCTGATCCAGCAACCCGCGATGCTGGGCGGTGATGCAGGTGCGCACCGTCATGCCGCCCTGCGCCGCAAGCGCATGGACGACCGGAAACATCTTGATGGCTTCCGGTCGGGTACCGAAAATAACGAGGACTTTGGGCTGGGTCATGAGCGGCGGATTAGCGGCACAAGGTTAAACGCCCGCTAAGCGCCGCCGGATCAGTCGACCCCGACCAGTTCAACGTCGAAGATCAGGTCGGCACCCGGCGGGATCACCCCGCCCGCGCCGCGCGCGCCATAGCCGTCGACCGCCGGGATGACGAGCGTGCGCTTGCCGCCGACCTTCATACCGTTGATGCCCAGGTCCCAGCCGCGAATGACCCGGCCGGTGCCGAGCGGAAAGGCGATCGGCTCGCCGCGGTCCAGCGAACTGTCGAACTTGGTGCCGCGCGCGCCGTTCGTCAGCAGCCAGCCGGTATAATGGACGCGCACCATGCGTCCCGGCTGGGCCTCCGCCCCCTCGCCCACCAGCGATTCGATGATCTGGGTGGTGTCGCCGGCATTGATCGGAGCGGATTCGGTCACAGGCTGATCCTTGTTGACAGAGACAAGCGCGATGAGCGCGGACAGAATTGCGAAGGCCATTTCCTTGCCATAGGCCGGAGGCCCATCCCCGCGCAATGCCGGTCAGGCCAGGACAAGTCGCTCGTCGCCCAGGGTCATCAACAGGCCGACCATCCCGCCCCCCTCGATCCGCGCATCGAACCGGGTCAGGTCCAGACCGGCTTCGGCAAGCCCGGTCTGGCACGCGATCACGCGGACGCCGCCATCCAGTGCCGAATGAAGTACCGCTTCACCCATCAATGCGACAGATCCCCGATGGAGATAGATGAGCGCCGCGCCCCCCAGCGCCGCTTCCGCTGCCGCCAGCGCGACCGCCGCATCGAAGCGCTGCGGATCGGTGGTGGCGACGATCAGGATCAGGCCGCGCCGCATGCCAGACATCCGGGGTCCTTGGGCAGGGCAAGCGTGCGGAAGCGGAAATCGAGCGCGTCGGCCAACAGCAGTTTTCCAGCCGAATCGATGCCGAACGGAACGATCTGGCGGATCGCCTCGATCGCGGCCAGGCTGCCCATCACGCCGGTCATCGCGCCCAGCACGCCCTGATCGGCGCAGCTGACATCGGGCCGGTCGGGGTCATTGCCCACCCAGCACCGGTAACAGGGCTTGTCCGCTTCCCAGCCGCGAAAGACGCCCAGCTGTCCGTCGAACTGACCGACGGCGGCTGAGACGAGCGGGACGCGGTGGCGCAGACAGGCATCGGCGACCAGCAGGCGGGTGGCGAAATTGTCGGTGCCGTCGATGACGACATCCATTCCCGGCACATAGTCGTCGATATTCCCGCCATCCAGCCGGTGCTGCCGACCCTGCACCTCGATATGCGGGTTGATCCGCTGAACCGCCGCCATCGCCGCATCGACCTTTGCCCGGCCAATATCGGCATCGCCGAAAATCGTCTGCCGCTGAAGATTGGACAATTCGACCCGGTCGTCATCGACGATGGTCAGGGTGCCGACCCCGGCCGCCGCCAGATACTGGATGACCGGCGATCCGATGCCGCCCGCGCCGACGACAAGCACGCGCGCGGCCTTCAGCGCGGCCTGCCCCGCCCCGCCGATCTCCTTCAGGATCAGGTGCCGGGCGTATCGCTCCAGCTCGGCATCGGACAGGGTCATCCCGCCCAGTCGAAGATGACGCTGGCCCTATACCAGCCCGGGGCACCCTGGGCGCGGGGCAACAGGTTGTTGCGCGCGGCGCTGGCGACGATTCCGGCGGCATATTGCTCGACCGTCGCGCATTTGATCGCACGCGGGATGGTGGCACGGACCAGGCCCTCGTCATCGATCAGCACGGCGACATCCGCCCGGATGGTCCGTCGACCGGCCAGCAGCGGTGCCGGCGGACAGCGCCCGGACTGCATTTCGCCCGCCACATATCCGCTCATGTCGGGGGTGACCACAGGCGCGGACCGATAAGGCAGCGGCGGCAGCACATCCCATTTGATGGGAAAGCTCAACGCCTGTGCCTGAGCCAGCAGCGCCAGGAAGACCCCCGTCACCGTCATGCGCCGACCCCGGTGGATCCGAACCCGCCTGTCCCTCGGTCGGTGTCGTCCAGGCTTTCGACCTGCTCGAACGACGCCATCAGAACGGGCGCGGGGACCAGCTGGGCAATGCGGTCGCCGCGCGAAACGGCAAAGGGCTGGTCCCCCAGATTGGCCAGGATGACCTTCACCTCTCCCCGATAATCGCTGTCGATCGTGCCGGGGGTGTTGAGGCAGGTGATGCCGTGCTTCAGCGCCAGGCCCGACCGGGGCCGCACCTGCACCTCATATCCCTGCGGAATGGCCAGGGCAAAGCCGGTGGCGACGGCGTGGCGGGCACCGGGGGCTAGCGTCACGTCCTCGGCGGCGACCACGTCCATGCCCGCGGCGCCCGCCGTGGCATAGGCGGGCAACGGCAATCCGCGGCCATGCGGCAATTGCATCAGCTGGATGCGGATGGATGCGCCGCTCATTGCTTGTCCTTCGGCAGGCGGCTGGCGATCCGCTGGGCAGCCTCGAGCACTTCGGGTTCGTTCAGCAGCGGTGCGGCCTTGTCCGGTAGGATGCGCAGATCGGTGTTGATCCCCCGCAACGCCAGTGCCTCGGCATAGGACCGCGAAAATCGCGGCGGCAATTCCTTGTCGGCTGATCCGGTGATGATCGCCGCCAAGAGGTCGGGCGGAACGCCACCGGCGGTCAGCAGCGGATCCAACGCCTCGACCGGCTGATCCCATCCCTTGCCGGGGGCCTGGCGTGCGCGCAGCCGTCGCCATTCGGGCAAGGTGCAGGGACAACTGACCAGCACCATCCCGTCCAGCAATTGCGGCCTTGTGCCGGCCAGATTGGCGATGATCGCCGCGCCGCCGCCCGATCCGATCAGGACGGTGTCGGCGTTGGGATAGCGCCGTTCGATCCGGCGGAGCGTATCCGCGACCGCCATCATCGCGTCCGTCGCCGCCTGATCGCCGTTTTCGGCGGGCAGGGTGCCGGGCGACCGGTGGCCGGAAATATCGGCATAGCCGGGGCGCAGGACATGGACGACGGCGCTGCCCGGCACCTGTTCGGCCAGCCGGCGGATGAACCCGTCCTCATCCCCGCGCGCCTGGGGTGCACCGTCGCCGTTCAGCACCACGAACAGCGTTTCGACCGACCGGCTCTGGCGCGGACCGACCACCTGCTCGTAAAGAACCAGACCCTGCGGCCCGTCCATCGGCGGCAGGTTGGCGGCACATCCCGTCATCGCGGCCAATCCCGCCAGCATGGCCAGTCGCTTCATTCGTTCAAACCGCATCGGCAATCCGTTCCACCAGCCGCGCCGCGACCGCGTCCTTCGACAAGTCTTCCCAGGTTTCGACCCCCGTGGCCGTGATCAGGTGCACCCGGTTCCGGTCGCCCCCCATCACATCGCCCGATACGTCGTTGGCGACGATCCAGTCGGCGCCCTTGCGTTCGCGCTTGGCCAGCGCGTGCTCCACCACCGAGTCCGTCTCGGCGGCAAAGCCGACGACCAGGCCGGGCCGATCCGCCCGTCCGGCAACCATCGCCAGGATATCGGGATTTTCGGCAAGCGCCAAGGTAGGCGGGCCGCCATCGCCCTTTTTGAGCTTTCCGGGCGCCGGATCGACCCGCCAATCGGCGACCGCCGCCACCATCACGGCGATATCGGCGGGCAGTGCCAGCGACACGGCATCAGCCATCTGGCGCGCCGTTTCCACGTCGATCCGTTGAACACCCGGCGGTGTCCCAAGCGCAACCGGCCCGGCAACCAGCGTCACCCGGGCACCCGCCCGGACGGCGGCGGCGGCAATGGCGAACCCCTGTTTGCCGGACGACCGGTTGGCCAGATAGCGGACCGGGTCGATCGGTTCATGCGTCGGCCCGGCAGTGACCAGCACGTGTCGACCCGCCAGCCTTCCCGCCGGCCGCTCGTTCAGCCGTTCGAGGATGGCCGCCAGAATCCGGTCCGGTTCGGGCAAGCGGCCGGGGCCATATTCGCCGCACGCCATCGCCCCCTCGTCCGGGTCAAGCACCCGAATGCCGTCCTGGCGAAGCTGGGCGACCGTCCGGCGAGTGGCCGGATGCTGCCACATCCACACGTTCATGGCGGGGCAGGCCAGCACCGGCTTGTCCGTCGCCAGCATCAGCGTCGTGGCCAGATCGTCGGCGATCCCCGCCGCCATCCGTGCCATCAGATCGGCCGTGGCGGGCGCGACCACGACCAGATCGGCCTGACGGCTGAGCTGGATATGCCCCATCTCCGCCTCGTCCTTCAAATCCCACAGGCTGGTATGCACCGGCTGTTCGGACAAGGCCGCCAGCGTCATCGGCGTGACGAACTGGGCACCGCCATCGGTCAGCACGCAGCGCACGCCCATCCCCGCCTTTCGGATCAGGCGGATCAGTTCGCACGCCTTGTAGGCCGCGATGCCGCCGCCGACGATCAGCAGGATCTGCTTCATGGTGCAGCCTTCTGCACCTGCCGTCCCCGCCTGTCGAGCAGGGCGGCAGTCAGGTCGGCGACGGTGTCGGGCAGAAAGATCAGGCCGGGCAGGATCAACGGCGCGATCAGAAGGCCCCAGTAAAAGGTATCGACCCTGCCGAACAGCGCCAGCAGCAGCGCATAGGCGAACACGGTGCCGAGCACCCTGAGCGCCATCGGATTGCGCCACATGGCCCACCCCGCCAAGGCGAGCGCAACGACCGGCGCGCCCAACCATATCGGGGTCAGCGTCAGCGCCGTGGAAATGGTCATGGTCCGGAAGAAATGGCCGGGCCCGAGCATGCCCGTCCAGCCCGGCGATGCCGGGTCGACCGGGCCGACGACCTGGCCCACGGCATGGGCATGGGCGGCGACGGCAAGGGCGAACACGGCGACCGCGCCAACCCAGCCAGCGGCTTCCCGCCAGCGACGCTCGGCCAGCGCGGTGAGGAACATGACGAGTGCGAACAATGCGCTCGTCTCCCGGATCATCATCGCGGCCAGGCCCAGAGCGATCACCATGGCCGCGCGGTCGGGTCGATACAGCGCCAGGGCGAGTGCAATCAGCAGCCCTGCCCAGATTTCGTGGAAGAAGCGCAGGTCCAACTGGACGAAGGCCATCAGCCCGCCGAACAGCAGGACCAGGGCGGCGATGCGCGGAGCCGCCCGGGTCAGATGCGGCCAGAGGCGCGCGGCCCATGCCGCCAACACTGCCGCGACCAGCGACAGTTGCAGCGCGGCGATCCCCCAGTCAGGCAACAGCGCCTGCACCCGCGCCAGCGTCGGCATCCGAAAGGTGAAGAACGGCTTCAGCGGATAATTGCCCGCCCGCAGCGCGCGCACCGCGACCTGATAATAGTCGCCGCCGCCCCGCACGCCGGCCACGATCGTTTCGTAAAGCACCACATCGGCCTGAGCCTCCACTTTGCCGGCCGCATCGCGGGCGGCGGGCGGCGGGGCGGGCGCGGCGAGCGCAGTCAGCGAAATCAGGATCATCAGCCCGATCAGCGCAGCGGCGAACAAGGCGCGGCGCTGTCCGGCGGCGGCAAGCCGCGTTCCCCCGGCCAGCCAGAAACCGCTCATCCCAGCACCAAGGTTGCCGCCACGCCCAGCGCGGCGCTGACCAGCGCGATCGCGGCGTAGCGCCAGCCGCCGCCGACGCGCACCAGCTGGATTTCGCGCAGCGGCGGTTCGGGCGGTGCACCCCCGGGATCGGGAAAATGCCGTTCGATGTTGCGGATCAGCCGGGGCAGGCGCGCCAGCGTGCGCACATCCTCGATCAGCCGGTCGGCAATAGCGGTTTCCGGGCCGAGTTCGGTGCGGATCCATTCGCGCACGAACGGCGCGGCCGATTCCCACAGATTGACGTCGGGATCCAGGCTGGTCGCCACGCCCTCCACCATCACCATTGTCTTTTGTAACAGCAGCAAATGCGGCTGGGTTTGCATGTCGAAATCGCGGGTGATGTTGAACAGGCTGTCCAGCATCATGCCGATCGACATTTCCTTGACCGGCAGGCCGCGCATCGGTTCGCCCACCGCGCGCAATGCGGTTGCGAACTCGTCCACGCTATGATGCGGCGGCACATAGCCCGCCTCGAAGTGGATCTCGGCGACCCGGCGATAATTGCCGGTGATCAGGCCATAGAGGATTTCGGCCAGCCAGACCCGGGCGCGCCGGTCGATCCGCCCCATGATCCCGAAATCGATGGCGGCGATGCGGCCGTCGGGCAGGGCGAACAAATTGCCCTGGTGCATGTCGGCGTGAAAAAAACCCTCGGAAATCGCCTGACGCAGGAACGCCCGGATCAGCTTGGTGGCCAGGCCGGGCAGGTCATGCCCCGCCGCGATCAGGCCATCGCGGTTCGACAGCTTGATCCCGTCGATCCATTCCAGCGTCATCACCTTGCCGGTGCTGCGCTGCCAGTCGATCTGGGGCACGACGAAATCGGGTTCGGCGCGCATCGCCTCGGCCAGTTCGCTGGCGGATGCGGCCTCGCGGCGCAGGTCGAGCTCGCGCAGCGTCCACCGCTTGAACGTGTCGATCACCAGCCGGGGGCGGAGCCGCTGCGCCTCGCCGCCCATCGTCTCGACATGGGCCGCCGCCCATTCATAGGTATCGATCGCGGACAGGAAATCCGCCTCGACTCCCGGCCGCAGCACCTTGACCGCGACAGCGCGGCCATCGGTAGTGACCGCCCGGTGCACCTGCGCGATCGACGCCGCGCCGACCGGTTCGGGATCGATGCTGGCGAACAATTGATCCAGGGGCCTGCCGAAACTGGCCTCCATCGCCGCCCGGATCGGTTCATAGGGGACGGGCGGCAACCGGTCCTGCAATCGCAGCAGATCCTGCGCGGCCACCTCTCCCACCAGATCGGGCCGCGTCGCCAGCGTCTGGCCCAGCTTGATGGCCGCCGGGCCGATCGCCTGAAAGGCGTCGGCATAGCGCGGCACGGCGGGCACGCGCGCGCCGAACCGGGCGATGCGCGCCACGCGCCGGATCGCCAGCGGGGCGTTGCGATCGCGTTCGATGCCGGTCAGGGCGCCATGCCGCGCCAGGGTGCGGCCCCATTTCAACAAACGCCACAGATGGACGGCGGAAGCGGTCACGAAGCCGAAGCCTTTCCGGACGATGACGGCATTGCTGGTGCGATCATCAGAACTTCCAGCCGCTGTGGATCGCCACCAGTCCTCCCAGGATCGGTTCGGCCCGCACCTGCTGAAAACCCGCTTCCTCGATCATGCCTTTGAACACGGGCATCGGCGGAAAGCGGCGGATCGATTCGACCAGATAGCGATAGCTGTCGGCGTCATTGGCCAACAGCTTGCCCAGCCGGGGCACCAGATGATGCGAATAGGCGTCGTACACATCGGCGAAACCGGGCCACTGGGTCGTGGAAAATTCAAGGCAGAAAAAACGCCCGCCCCGCTTCAGCACCCGGTGCGCCTCGCCCAGTGCCTTGGGGATGTCCGTCACGTTGCGGATGCCGAATGCGATCGTATAGGCGTCGAACGACCGGTCGGCGAAGCTCAGCGTCTCGGCATTCTGTTCCTGCCAGACCAGCCCCTCGATCCCCCGCTGGCGGGCGCGATCCATGCCGACGGCCAGCATGTCCGGATTGATGTCGGCAACCGTCACCGCCGCGCCGGACCGTGCCATGCGAAAGGCGATGTCGCCGGTGCCCCCCGCCATGTCCAGGATCGCCTCTCCGCCCCGCGGGCGGACCTTGCGGACGAAGGCGTCCTTCCACAGCCGGTGCAATCCGCCCGACATGGCATCGTTCATCAGGTCATAGCGTGCGGCCACGCTGGAGAACACGCTACCCACGCGCCGCGTCTTTTCCTCAGGGACGACCTGTTCATATCCGAACGATACCGTTTCCTGTTCCACACCGACCTCTTCCGTTGGTCCCCAGCGATGGCATGGGACAGATGACCCGCTCGACCGGCCGTCCCGCGACGGGGTCGATGCCATCGGCTCTAGCCAAGGGTTGAGCCCATCGCAAACTCTGCCTAGCTGCATCGGCATGCCAGAGCTTCCCGAAGTCGAAACCACCGTCCGCGGGCTTGCCCCGGTGCTGACCGGGCACCGGATCGCCAGGGTCGAGCCGCGCCGGCCGGACCTGCGCTTTCCGTTTCCCGCCGACCTGCGCCAACGGCTGACCGGTGCGCGGGTGATCCAGCTGACCCGGCGGGCCAAATACGGGCTGGTCCATACCGACAGGGACGACGCCATGCTGTTCCACCTGGGCATGTCGGGCCGCTGGCGGGTCGATCCCGTCGAATTGCTGCCCCATGACCATCTGGTCATCGAGACCGACCAGGGGCGTCGGCTGGCGCTGAACGATCCGCGACGGTTCGGCTTTGTCGACCTGCTGGCCGGAACATCGGGCATCGCCGCCTATCCGGCCTTTGCCCAGATGGGGCCGGAGCCGCTGGGCGATCAGTTCAACGCCGCCCACCTTGCCATGCGCTTTGAGGGCAGGACGGCGCCGGTCAAGGCATTGCTCCTCGACCAGCGAATCGTCGCTGGCCTGGGCAACATCTATGTCTGCGAGGCGCTGAATATGGCGGGCATCGACCCGCGATGCGCCGGCGGGCGGATCACCATTCCCCGGCTGGCGGCGCTGGTCAACGCCGTCCGCGCTGTGCTCGAATCGGCGATCCTGGCCGGCGGCTCCACCTTGCGCGATTATGCCCGCCCGGACGGCCAGCTTGGCTATTTTTCCAAGCAATGGCGGGTATATGGCCGCGAGGGGGAGCCGTGCGGATGCGGCGCGCCGGTTCAGCGCCAGACTGATTCGGGACGATCGACCTTTTGGTGCCCCGTCTGTCAGCGCTGAACGGTTGACCGGCCCGCCCAATCGCATTATGGGGCGCGCTTTCCAATGGGACAGTGACGGCATCCGCACCGTCCCTTTAGCATAAGCGATAAGGATTCGGACGGCATGGCGAATACGCCTCAGGCAAAGAAGCGTATCCGGCGCAACCAGCGCCGCGCGGAAATCAACGGTGTGCGGGTCAGCCGCATCCGCACCTTCGTCAAGCGCGTCGAGCTGGCGCTTGCCGCCGGCGACAAGCAGGCTGCTTCGGCTGCCCTGTCGGCGGTGCAGCCGGAACTGGCCCGCGGCGTCGCGCGCGGCGTGCTGCACAAGAATACTGCGTCGCGGAAGTTCGCGCGCCTGACCAAGGCGGTGTCGATCCTCGCATAATCCCTTAAGGGGATGTACGCAGGTTTTTGACCAACGGCTCCGGCTGCATCCGCAGTCGGGGCCGTTGTCATATCGGCTTCATGCAAATCGTCCCGACAACCCGCCAGCGAATCAGGCGAGTCGGATGGTGCATCGACAAGTAGGCGCCTACAAACCATTGGTTTTGCACCAGAAATCGGCTCAGTGACGCATTTCCGGCCTTGCACTGAGTCAATGCCCATTATTTCACTTTCTTTACGCACGGGCACTTGATCGACCCTCCTTTCCTTTCCTAAAACCACGGTCCCGACGGTGATCCGGCCGGGGTCTTAACGAAGTGTCGTTCTTGACAGGCGGAGCGTGTCTTCCGGCTGGGGGGAAGTGTTGACGATTAACGGGTGATGGCAACGCGCGGGCATTCCTGTCCGCGCCACGGAGGGGGTGTGCGC